>LN483070.1 GCA_900016675.1 Arthrobacter saudimassiliensis
CAAGGGGTTAGGCCACCGGCTTCGGGTGTTACCAACTTTCGTGACTTGACGGGCGGTGTGTACAAGGCCCGGGAACGTATTCACCGCAGCGTTGCTGATCTGCGATTACTAGCGACTCCAACTTCATGAGGTCGAGTTGCAGACCTCAATCCGAACTGAGACCGGCTTTTTGGGATTGGCTCCACCTCACAGTATCGCAACCCTTTGTACCGGCCATTGTAGCATGCGTGAAGCCCAAGACATAAGGGGCATGATGATTTGACGTCGTCCCCACCTTCCTCCGAGTTGACCCCGGCAGTCTCCTATGAGTCCCCGGCCGAACCGCTGGCAACATAGAACGAGGGTTGCGCTCGTTGCGGGACTTAACCCAACATCTCACGACACGAGCTGACGACAACCATGCACCACCTGTGAACCGGCCACAAAGTGGGGCACCTGTTTCCAGGCGTTACCGGTCCATGTCAAGCCTTGGTAAGGTTCTTCGCGTTGCATCGAATTAATCCGCATGCTCCGCCGCTTGTGCGGGCCCCCGTCAATTCCTTTGAGTTTTAGCCTTGCGGCCGTACTCCCCAGGCGGGGCACTTAATGCGTTAGCTACGGCGCGGAAAACGTGGAATGTCCCCCACACCTAGTGCCCAACGTTTACGGCATGGACTACCAGGGTATCTAATCCTGTTCGCTCCCCATGCTTTCGCTCCTCAGCGTCAGTTACAGCCCAGAGACCTGCCTTCGCCATCGGTGTTCCTCCTGATATCTGCGCATTCCACCGCTACACCAGGAATTCCAGTCTCCCCTACTGCACTCCAGTCTGCCCGTACCCACTGCAGACCCGGGGTTGAGCCCCGGGCTTTCACAGCAGACGCGACAAACCGCCTACGAGCTCTTTACGCCCAATAATTCCGGATAACGCTTGTGCCCTACGTATTACCGCGGCTGCTGGCACGTAGTTAGCCGGCACTTCTTCTGCAGGTACCGTCACTTGCGCTTCTTCCCTGCTGAAAGAGGTTTACAACCCGAAGGCCGTCATCCCTCACGCGGCGTCGCTGCATCAGGCTTTCGCCCATTGTGCAATATTCCCCACTGCTGCCTCCCGTAGGAGTCTGGGCCGTGTCTCAGTCCCAGTGTGGCCGGTCACCCTCTCAGGCCGGCTACCCGTCGTCGCCTTGGTGGGCCGTTACCCCGCCAACAAGCTGATAGGCCGCGAGTCCATCCAAAACCGCTAAAGCTTTCCACCACCATGACATGCGCCAGATGGTCGTATCCGGTATTAGACCCGGTTTCCCAGGCTTATCCCAGAGTCAAGGGCAGGTTACTCACGTGTTACTCACCCGTTCGCCACTAATCCACCCAGCAAGCTGGGCTTCATCGTTCGACTTGCATGTGTTAAGCACGCCGCCAGCGTTCATCCTGAGCCAGGATCAAACTCTCCGTAAAAAACTACAGACACAACACCGCGAACCGGGGAAAACCAGCCCGCAATGCTGCCTAAATTCGAAACCAGCTAAACGACCGGTCACCGCACGGGGGTGCGGCCAACCGGCCAAATAACCAATCAAAATATTGGTATCAATAAACTTGGCACACTATTGAGTTCTCAAACAACAGGCGCTCCCGGCACCACCAGCCGCTTGTTCCCTGGGGAACTTCTCGGCTGCCTCGCTCCGGAGCAACTTTTCTAGCCTACACACCTTCCGGCTCTTCGTCAACCCGGGCTTCCGGCCCTCCGTCGGTGCGGTGGGCGGCTGCTCTCCGGTTCAAGCGATTCGCTCGTTCGGCGCGGGAATCAACGATAGCACGGTTTTGGGGCGGTGGGAAACCACCGCCTGCCGGGCCGGCAGCAGTTCGTCCTACTCCGCGGCTTCGGCTGCCGGCCGTTCGGACTCGGCGGTGCCTGCCTTCGGCGGCGCCAGGTACAGGACTCCGAGGGGCGGAACGGTGAGCGTCGCGTGGGCGGGCTGGCCGTTGCAGGGCCCCTCCTCCGCGGTCACGACTCCCATGTTCCCGACACCGGAGCCGCCGAACTCCGCGGCGTCGGTGTTCAGCACTTCATCCCATTCCCCGGCCCAGGGCAGGCCGAGCCGGAAGTTCTCGTGCGGGGCGCCGGCGAAGTTCGCGATGCACACCAGCGGGTTGCCCTGCGTGTCCCAGCGGATGAAGGACAGGGCGTTGCGCGCGCCGTCGTTCTCCTCGATCCACTGGAAGCCGGCCGGCTCGTTGTCGCGGGCATACAGGGCCGGGGTTTCGCGGTAGATCCCGTTGAGCTGGCGGACCAGCAGCTGCACGCCCCGGTGCTGGGGCGTATCGGCCAGGTACCAGTCCAGGCCGTACTGCTCCGACCATTCGGCCTCCTGGCCGAACTCGGTGCCCATGAAGATCAGCTGCTTGCCCGGGTGCGCCCACTGGAAGGCGAGATACGCGCGCAGGTTCGCCAGCTGCTGCCACCGGTCTCCCGGCATCTTGCGCAGCAGCGAACCCTTGCCGTGGACCACCTCGTCATGGCTGATCGGCAGCAGGAAGTTCTCGGTGTACGCGTACACCAGCGAGAAGGTGAGCTTGGCGTGGTGGTAGACCCGGTTGATCGGATCCTCCGACATGTACTGCAGGGTGTCGTGCATCCAGCCCATGTTCCACTTCAGACCGAACCCGAGCCCGCCGGTATTGGTCGGCCGGGTGACCCCGGGGAACGCCGTCGATTCCTCGGCGATCATCACGATGCCCGGTACCCGCCGGTAGACGGTGGCGTTGACCTCCTGCAGGAACGAGATGGCTTCGAGGTTTTCCCGGCCGCCGAATTCGTTCGGCCGCCACTGCCCCTCCGGGCGGGAGTAGTCGAGGTAGAGCATGGAGGCCACGGCATCCACCCGCAGGCCGTCGATGTGGAACTCCTCCAGCCAGTACACCGCGTTGGCAACCAGGAAGTTGCGCACCTCGCGGCGGCCGTAATCGAAGATCAGGGTGCCCCAGTCCGGCTGCTCCCCGCGCATCGGATCCGCGCTTTCATAGAGCGGCTGTCCGTCGAACTTCGCCAGCGCCCATTCATCCTTGGGGAAGTGCCCGGGAACCCAGTCCAGCAGGACGCCGATGCCGGCCTGGTGCAGCTTGTCCACCAGGTAGCGGAAATCGTCCGGATGCCCGAAGCGGGACGTGGGAGCGAAGTAGGAGGTGACCTGGTAACCCCAGGAGCCGCCGAAGGGATGCTCGGCCACCGGCATGAACTCCACATGGGTGAAGCCCTGCCACGTCACGTACTCCACCAGCTGCTCCGCGAGCTGGCGGTAGTCGAGCCCCGGGCGCCAGGACCCCAGGTGCACCTCGTACACGCTCATCGGAGCGTTGTGCGGATCCCGGCGGGCGCGGGCCTCCATCCAGTCCGAGTCACCGAACCGGTAGCCGGACTCGACCACCCGGGACGCCGTCAGCGGCGGCACCTCGCTGCCCTTGGCCAGGGGATCCGCCTTCTCCCGCCAGACGCCGTCGGCGCCGAGGATCTGGAACTTGTAGCGGGCGCCGTCGGGCACCCCGGGGATGAACAGTTCCCAGACGCCGGAGCTGCCCAGCGACCGCATGGCGTTCAAGGCGCCGTTCCAGCCGTTGAAGTCACCGGTCACCCGGACAGCCCGCGCGTTCGGCGCCCAGACCGCGAAGCTGACGCCGTCGATGTCGCCGAGCACGGACTTGTAGTGGTGCGGGTTCGCTCCCAGGACGGTCCAAAGCTTCTCGTGGCGGCCCTCCCCGATCAGGTGCAGGTCGATTTCGCCCAGGGTGGGGAAGAACCGGTAGGGGTCGTCGAAGAGATGGGTTCCGCCGCCCTGGTATGCGGCCTCGATCCGGTAGTCGGGGACGTGGCCTGGGCTGGCGGCGGGCACGGTGCCCACCCAGATGCCGTTCCACTCGTGCCGCAGCGGAACGCGCCCCTCCGGGGTGATCGCGGTGACGGTCTCGGCCAGCGGCCGCAGCGTCCGGATGGTCACGTTGCCGCGGTCATCGAGGTGCGCGCCCAGCACCGCGTGCGGCTGGTGGTAGCGGCCCTCGGAGACGGCCTGCAGCAGGTCTTCGGAGACCGCCAGCGGGTCGGTGGTGTTCGCCCCGGGCGCCTCGCCCTCGCCGTCGCCGGCCTGGCTTTCGGCACCCGCGGCCGACGCCGGTCCGTCGCCGGATGCCGCGGACAGCGCCGCCTCATCCGCGCCCCGGGAGCCAAGCGCGGCGTCGTCGGGCACCGCCGGCAGTTGAGTTGCCGTGCCGGTTTCCCGTTCCGGTTCCGTACCCTTGGTGCCCTTGTTCACGGTGCCCTCTTCCTGACTTATTGGTTCATCTGCCTGCTGCCTGCCGCTGAGAGTCCGCTCCGTATCGAGGATGCGGCGGACGGCCGCCACCGGCACCTGCAGCCACTGCGGCCTGTTGCGGATTTCGTAGACCACCTCATACAGCGCCTTGTCCAGCAGGAGCGCGAGGTAGAGGGGGTCGCGGCGGTTGATCTGCGTGCCGGTTTCCTTCTCGTAGCCGCGGACGAAGGCGTCGCTGGCTTCCTCCGCCCAGCGCGCGGCCCGCCTGCGGCGCTCCTCGGTGCTGCCGCCGGCCTCCTCGGCCATCACCGCGACGGAGGCCGCGTAGTCGATCGAGCGGAGCATGCCCACGACGTCGCGCAGCGGCGCGTCGGGCACGCTGCGCTCGGCGGCGGGGCGCAGCGGCTCTCCTTCGAAGTCCAGCACCGTCCAGCCGCGGTCCGCGGACCACAGGACCTGGCCGAGATGGTAATCGGCGTGGATCCGCTGCAGGTCGGGCAGCGACTGCAGCGCCTCGACCCGGTGGACCAGGTCCTGGACATCGGCGTCGTAGCCGCCGACGTCGGGGCCCGCCTCGCTCCAGGCCCAGCGGATCCGGTCCGCCAGCGACTGCAGGAAGGCCCGCCGTTCCGCCGAGTCGGGGGCGTGCGTCTCGAAGGCCCGCGCCAGCTGCCGGTGGATCCGCCCGGTGACGGCGCCCAGCTCCTCGGCCTGGCCGGTAAAGTCCCGCCCCTCCAGGGCGGCGGCGGAGGCCAGCCGCCAGGCGTCGCGGCTGCCGGGGATGAACTCGCGCAGCACGCCCAGCTGGCCGGACACCCAGCCCCCGCCGTGCGGGTCCTGCCAGCTGCCGGTGACCCAGCCGAGCGTCTCCGGAACGTCGCGGGAACCGATCTCGGTAAGCCGGGCCCCGACCACCACGTCGGGGCTCTCCCCGGCGGCCAGGACACGGAAGAACTTGAGGATCAGCTCCCCGCGTTCGGTGCCGACCACCACCGAGGTGTTGGACTGCTCACCGCGCAGCACCTTGGTGGGCAGCGGACTGACGAACGGCGGCCAGTCCGAGAAGCCGGCCTCGGCCACTCCGCTGGTGCGCTCATCAGCCGTGCCGGACCTGGACCGCATGAGTTCCAGCCAGGCCGTGACCAGCACCGGATCGGCGGTGCCGTCATACAGCCACCGCTCCCCCAGCGTCGCATGGGTGGCCCGGCCGATGAGGTGTTCCTGGAGCTCCGGGACGCTCTCCCCGTAGACCGTCACCGGCACCGAAACCACGTCGGTGCCCTCGGCGGACTGCAGCGCGATCAGGTGCACTTCGAGGCCGGCGACGCCCGATGGGTCCTCCAGGCGCACCCCGCCCACGCGGCTGAGCGTCAGCTCACGCCCCCTGCCCGGGAACCACCGCTGCTTGGGCAGCCAGGCAGTGAGAAGTTCGGGCAGGGCGGGCGTGAGCTGGCTCATTTCTTCGAGGCCTCCGATACGGTCACCAGCGGAATTGCTTCGGTATGCGGGGAGGCCATGTTCGACTTGGCCGAACGCAGCCGCAGCCAGAAGAAGTCGTGGCTGCCCAGCGTGATCGTCAGCGTGCCGTCCTCCCCGAACGCCGGGAACGGCATGCCGCCAAAGGCGTCCCGCAGGCCGCGGCCGGCGAACTCCGGCAGGTTGACCGTGGTGGCCACCGGGTGCTGGGAGAGGTTGAAGATGCAGAACATCGTCTCGCCGGGCTCACCCTCGGGATTGTCCTCGGGCAGCTCCCGCAGGAAGGCGAGCACCGACTCCGCGTCGGTGGGCACGTTCCGGTAGCTGCCGAGCCCGAACGCCGGGTGGGTCCGCCGCACCATGATCATCTGCCGCACCCACTGCAGCAGCGAGCTCGAGCTGGCCAGCTGGGCCTCCACGTTGACGTGGTTGTAGTGGTAGACCAGCGACTGGACCACCGGCAGGTACAGCTTGCCGGGATCGGCGGTGGAGAACCCGGCGTTGCGGTCGGGGTTCCACTGCATGGGGGTACGGGAGGCATCCCGGTCCTCCAGCCAGATGTTGTCGCCCATGCCGATCTCGTCGCCGTAGTACAGGAACGGGCTTCCCGGCAGCGACAGCAGCAGGGCGTGGATCAGCTCGATCTCGGCCCTGGAGTTGTCCAGCAGCGGGGCCAGCCGCCGCCGGATGCCGATGTTCGCCCGCATCCGGGGATCCGGGGCGTACCAGCCCAGCATCGCCTGCCGTTCCTCGTTGGTGACCATTTCAAGGGTCAGCTCATCGTGGTTGCGCAGGAAGGTGCCCCACTGGCTGCCCGTCGGGATCGCGGGGGTTTCCTCCATGGTCTGCACGATCGGCGCGGCCTTCTGGTCCCTGAGGGCGTAGAACAGCCGCGGCATGATCGGGAAGTGGAAGCACATGTGGCATTCCGGTCCGGTCTCGTCACCGAAGTACTCCACCACTTCATGCGGCATCTGGTTCGCCTCGGCGATGATGACCCGGCCCGGGTAGTTTTCGTCCACCATGGTCCGCAGGTCCTTGAGGAACCGGTGCGTGGCGGGCAGGTTCTCGCAGTTGGTGCCGTCCTCTTCGAAGAGGTACGGGATGGCGTCCGCCCGGAATCCGTCGATGCCCTGGTCCAGCCAGAAGCGGACGACGTCGAACACCGCCTCGACGACCTTGGGGTTCTCAAAGTTCAGGTCGGGCTGGTGGCTGAAGAAGCGGTGCCAGTAGAACTGCCGGCGCACGGGGTCGAACGCCCAGTTGGACTCCTCGGTGTCCACGAAGATGATCCGGGCGTCCTTGTACTTTTCGTCGGTGTCGGACCAGACGTAGAAGTCGCCGTAGGGCCCGTCGGGGTCGTTGCGGGATTCCTCGAACCAGGGGTGCTTGTCCGAGGTGTGGTTCAGGGGCAGGTCGATGATCACCCGGACGCCGCGGGCGTGGGCCTCGGCCACCAGCCGCTTGAAGTCGCTGATGGTGCCGAACTCATCCAGCACGTCGTAGTAATCGGAAATGTCGTAGCCGCCGTCGCGCAGCGGTGACTTGAAGAACGGCGGCAGCCAGAGACAGTCCACGCCGAGCCACTGCAGATAGTCCAGCTGGGATATCAGTCCGCTGAAGTCCCCGTTTCCGTCTCCGTTGGAGTCACGGAAACCGCGGACGAGGACTTCGTAGAAGACGGCCTTGCGGTACCAGTTCGGATCGTTGGTCAGGCCCGGTGCGTGCAGCTGGAACGGGTTGGGCACTAGGAGCTCCTCCGTACGGACAGGATGTGGGCGGGTTCGTAGTGCGCGTCAAGGCGCACATAGTTGTATTGTCCCCACCTCCAGCTGTTGCCGCTGATCAGGTCGTCCACCCAGAAGGTTCCGTCTTCGTTGAAGTCCTCCGGATCCAGGTGCAGGGAATCGAGGTCCAGGGTCACGGTGCACTCGCGCGCACTGTGCGGGTCCGTGTTGACGACGATGATCAGCGTGTCCTTGCTGGTCGGGTCGCCCGGGCGGGTCTGCTTGTGCTTCGAGTATGCGACGGTCGCCTCGTCCGTGGTGGACTGCACGGTGAGGTTCTGCAGGTCCCCCAGCGCCGGATGCAGCCGCCGGATCTCGTTCAGGCGGGTGAGGTAGGGCGCGAGGCTGCGGCCCTCGGCCTCCGCCAGCGCGAAGTCGCGCTGCTTGTACTCGAACTTCTCGTTGTCGATGTATTCCTCGGCGCCCGGCCGGGCCACGTGCTCGTACAGCTCGTAGCCGGCGTACACGCCCCACAGCGGGCTCGCCGTGGCGGCCAGGACCGCGCGGATCTTGAAGGCGGGCGGCCCGCCGTACTGCAGGAACTCGGTCAGGATATCCGGAGTGTTGACGAAGAAGTTGGGGCGGAAGAACGCCGAGCTTTCATGCGAGACCTCGTTGAAGTACTCCTCGAGCTCGCCGCGGGTGTTCCGCCAGGTGAAGTAGGTGTAGGACTGCTGGAAGCCCGCCATTCCGAGGGCGTGCATCATCGGCGGCCGGGTGAAGGCCTCGGCAAGGAACACGACGTCGGGGTGCTGCTCGTTGACGGTGCCGATCAGCCACTCCCAGAAGCGCAGCGGCTTGGTGTGGGGGTTGTCCACCCGGAAGATCTTCACGCCGTGGCTGATCCACATCAGCACGATCCGCAGGATTTCCCGGGACAGGCCCTCGTAGTCGTTGTCGAAGTTCAGCGGATAGATGTCCTGGTACTTCTTGGGAGGATTCTCCGCGTAGGCGATCGTGCCGTCGACGCGCGTGGTGAACCACTCCGGATGCTCGGTGACCCAGGGGTGGTCCGGGGACGCCTGCAGGGCAAGGTCCAGCGCCACTTCAAGGCCCAGTTCCCGGGCCCGCGCCACGAAGTGGTCGAAGTCCTCGAAGGTGCCCAGGTCGGGGTGGATCGCGTCGTGTCCGCCCTCGGGCGCGCCGATCGCCCACGGCGATCCCGGGTCCTGCGCCCCTGCCACGAGCGTGTTGTTCGGCCCCTTGCGGTGCGTGGTCCCGATCGGGTGCACGGGCGGCAGGTAGATGACGTCGAAGCCCATTGCCGCCACCCGGTCCAGGGAGCGAGCGGCGGAACGGAAGGTGCCGCTGGTCCATTCCCGGGTGGCCGGGTCCAGCACGGCGCCCTCGGAGCGGGGGAAGAACTCGTACCAGGAACCGCGCCCGGCCCGTTCCCGCTCGACCTTGATCGGGAACCGCGGCGAGCTGGTCACCAGGTCGCGGATCGGGTTGCGTTCCAGCACCTCGGTGACGGCGGGCGCGGCGGCTGCGGCAAACCGCTGGTCCACCGGCAGCGTCGTGTCGGCGAGCGCCGCGGCGGCCTGGGCCAGCACGCGGGCCTCTTCCGGGGTCCGCTCCGCTGCCGCGGCTTCGAAGATGACCGCACCTTCCGCCAGCATCAGCTCGACGTCGACGCCGGCGGCGATCTTCACCTCGGCGTTGTGGTGCCAGGTGCCGTAGACATCGGCCCAGCCTTCGACGGCGAAGGTCCAGTCGCCTTCGCCGGTGGGGCGCATCAGGCCTTCCCACCGGTCCAGGCCGATGCCCTTGGGCTTCAGCCGGGTGCGGGCGGCCAGGCTGCCGTCCGGGGCGTAGAGGGCCACGCTGGCTCCGACCAGGTCGTGGCCTTCCCGGAACACGGTGGCTCCGACCACCAGGTCCTCCCCGGGGATGGCCTTGGCCGGAAAACGGCCGCACTCCACCACGGGGGACACATTCATCACGGGAATCCGGCCGAACCGGAGTTCCCTGGCGGTCTGTTCACTGGCTGGCGAGGCACTATGAGCGGTCACAGACAAGACGTTAGCGACAAACACGCCGAAATGCTAAGCCAGCGTACTTTCGCCACTTAGGCGCTGATCTGCGGGAATGCGGACGGGATCGGCAGGATTTACCCGCAGTTAACGCTTTCGCCCTCCTGGCCGGACGCGCCGTGCGCTAGCCTTTCCGGGGTGAAGGCCATACGCAGATTCACCGTACGCACTGTCCTGCCGCCGAGCATCGCCCCGCTTTCGAAGCTGGCGGCCAACCTGCGCTGGTCCTGGCACCGGCCCACCGCGGAGCTGTTCCGGGACCTCGACCCGCAGGCGTGGGCGGCAAGCGGACATGATCCGCTGAAGTTCCTGGGGTCCCTGAGCAGGGAGAGCCTGGAACGGATGGCCCGCGATTCCGGGCTGGCCGGACGGATCCAGGAGCTCGGCCAGGACCTGGACCGCTACCTGACGGCGCCGCGCTGGTACCAGTCCCTCGGCGAGGACGCTCCGCGTTCCATCGCCTATTTCTCCCCCGAGTACGGCATCAGCGCCGTGCTGCCCCAGTACTCGGGCGGCCTCGGCATCCTGGCCGGTGACCACCTGAAGTCCGCCTCGGATCTCGGGGTTCCGCTGGTCGGCGTCGGGCTGCTCTACCAGGCCGGCTACTTCAAGCAGTCGCTCTCGCGTGACGGCTGGCAGCAGGAGACCTATCCGGTGCTCGATCCGAACGGGCTGCCCCTGACGCTGCTGCGCGAGGAGGACGGGACCCCGGCCCGGATCAGCCTGCCGCTGCCGAACTCACGGCGGCTGCTGGCGCAGATCTGGCGGGCCGACGTCGGCCGCGTGCCCCTGCTCCTCCTGGACTCCGATGTCTCCGGGAACGACGACGCGGCGCGCGGGGTCACCGACCGGCTGTACGGCGGCGGCGGCGACCACCGTCTGCAGCAGGAGCTGCTGCTGGGCATGGGCGGGGTGAAGGCGCTGCGTACCTTCCAGCGGCTTACCGGCGCGCCGGCTCCCGAGGTCTTCCACAGCAATGAGGGCCACGCCGGGTTCCTTGGGGTGGAACGGATCCGCGAACTGATGGATGCGGGCATGAGCTGGGATGAGGCGCTGACCGTCACCCGGGCCTCCACGGTGTTCACCACGCACACCCCGGTGCCGGCCGGCATCGACCGGTTCGAGCAGGCGCAGATCCGCCACTTCTTCGCTGCCGGCCTGGCCCAGTCGGTGCCCACCGACAAGATCCTCGCCCTCGGGGCCGAAAACTACGCCGGCGGGGATCCGTCCAAATTCAACATGGCGGTCATGGGGCTTCGGCTGGCCCAGCGGGCGAACGGCGTGGCAAAGCTGCACGGCGAGGTCTCCCGGCGCATGTTCGCAGGGCTGTGGCCGGGCTTTGACGCCTCTGAAGTGCCCATCACCTCGGTGACCAACGGTGTCCACGTGCCGACGTGGGTGGATCCCGAGCTGACCGCCCTGGCCGCGGAGAAGTTCGGCGTGGCCGCCGTGCACGACCGTGACTGGGGGCGGGCGTATGAAATCTCCGACGACGACCTGTGGGCGCTGCGGCGACGGCTGCGCCAGAACCTGATTGACGACGTGCGCCGCCGGGTGCGCTCCGCCTGGCGCAAGCGCGGAGCCGCGGACGCCGAACTGGGCTGGACCGAGTCCGTGCTGGACCCGGACGTGCTGACCATCGGCTTCGCCCGGCGCGTGCCGACGTACAAGCGGCTGACCCTCATGCTGCGGGACCCGGCGCGGCTGAAGAAGCTGCTGCTGCATCCCACGCATCCCGTCCAGATCGTCATCGCCGGCAAGTCCCACCCGGCTGATGAGCAGGGCAAGCGGATGATCCAGGACCTGGTGCAGTTCACCGACGACCCGGCCATTCGGCACAGGATCGTGTTCCTGCCGAACTACGACATCGCGATGGCCCGGACCCTGTTCCCTGGCTGCGACGTGTGGCTCAACAACCCGCTGCGCCCGCTGGAGGCCTCCGGCACGTCGGGCATGAAGGCGGCCATCAACGGCGGCCTGAACCTCTCGGTGCTCGACGGCTGGTGGGATGAGATGTACGACGGCGACAACGGATGGGCGATTCCCTCGGCCAACCCGACGGACGGCCCCGAGACCCGGGAGGTCTACAGCCCCGACCAGCGCGACGACATTGAGGCCGCCGCACTGTACGACCTGCTGGAGAACCAGGTGACCCGCCTGTTTTACGGGGGTATCCCGCCCATGGCGGCCGGTGCTGCCGGCCCGTCCGACCCCAGCCCGGAGGGCCCGCCGCGGGAATGGCTGGAGATGGTCAAGCACACCCTGGCGGAACTGGGGCCCAACGTTTCCGCGAACCGGATGCTGAGGGACTACGTGAACCGGCTCTACCGGCCGGCCTGCTCCTCCGGGCGCGCCGTCGCCGCCGACAACCATCAGGCGGCCAGGGAGCTCGCGGCGTGGATCGTGCGGGTCCGGGACGGCTGGTCCGGAGTCAGCGTGGAGCATGTGGATTCGATCGGCATCACCGACGAACCGCAGATCGGTGATCAGCTGACGGTGCAGGCCTACGTCAACCTCGGATCGCTGCGTTCCTCCGACGTCAGCGTCGAGGTGGTGTACGGCAGGGCGCTGGAGAACGACCAGATCGCGGACCATTCGGTGCTCGAACTTGAGGAGGCCCAGGATCTCGGCTCGGGCCGGCACCTGTTCTCCGGCGTGATCTCCATTGAGCAGGCCGGCCCGTTCGGATATACCGTCCGGGTGCTCCCCGACCACGCGGGGCTTGCCTCAAAGGCCGAACTGGGCCTGGTGGCCAACGCCTGACCCTTCCTGGTCCCCGCATTTCCCTTATCCCGGGCCCTGTTACGGGTTTCCCCATGTTCCATGGCCTCCTGTCCGGTGCTGCGCGCGGCGACGAGTAGGATCGTCGCCAGACGAACCGGAGGGAATGATGCCTGAGCGAAGCGCTGGTCCTGAGCTGTCCGAACTGGACCTTGCCCTGATCAACGTCCTGCAGGTGGCGCCGCGGATCAGCTGGGGCGATGCGGGAGACATCCTGGGCACTCATCCCACCACCCTTGCGGCCCGATGGGACCGGTTGCGGGAATCGGGCACCGTCTGGCTGACCGCCCAGCCGAAAGTCTCCACCACTCCCCCGGGGCTGGCCTTTGTCTCTCTCGTCTGCCTGCCCGGACGGCAGGATGAGGCGGTCAGGGCACTGTCCGCCGTCCCCCAAGTCGTCGCCCTTGACGTCTGTTCCGGGGGCCCCGACCTCAGCCTGCTCGTCTCGGCCGAGAGCTTCGCTGCGCTTACCCAGCTGCTGGAAGCGCGCATCACGTCAGCGCCGGGTGTCCGACACGCCACGGTTGGCCTCTGCACCCGGCTCCACACGGGCAACCGGCAATGGATGCTGGACGTCCTGTCACCGGGACAGCTGGCCCGCGCCGCAGCGCTGGCCGCCCCGCAGCCGGCCCTGCCCGGGCAGGGCGCTGTCCTGCAGGAGGAGCACCTCCCGGTGGCGGAGGTCCTCCTGCGCGACGGCCGGGCCACTGCCGCCGACGTGGCCCGGGCGACCGGGCTGCACCCGGCCACGGCACGCCGTTACCTTCAGAAGGTTCTGGCCAGCGGACAGTTTCACATCCGCTGCGACCTTTCCCAGCCGTTGACGGGCATGCCCGTGAACGTCCAGTGGGCGGCCCGGCTGGACGCCGCGAACCACGACGCCGCAGCGGCCCTCCTCGCCAAGGACCAGCGCACCCAAGTCGTGGCCTCGCTCACCGGGCGGGCGAATTTCCTGGTGATCATGTGGATGCAGTCCCCGGCCGATGCTCTGGATGTCGAACAATCCATCCAGGAACGGGTACCCGGGATCGAGATCATCGAATCGATGGTCACTCTTCGGCCGGTCAAGCGCCTCTGCCGGGTGCTGGACCAAGGCGGGGTGGCCGTGGAGCAGCACGTGCCCAGAATCCCGGTCCTCAGCTAGCGGGGCCTCCGCCCCGCCGGGGCTTGATGTTGACGCGGCGTCAAGTCATAGGCTGGATCGGTGGAAGGAGGCCGGAGTGGACTGGACCATTCAGGAGGTGGCCCGCAGGACGGGTGTCACCTCCCGCACGCTTCGCCACTACCACGCGGTCGGCCTGCTGCCCCCGGCCCGTTTAGCGGGCAACGGACACCGGCGCTACGGCCGCGGTGAGCTCGTGCGCCTGCAGCGGATCCTGCTGCTGCGCGGGCTGGGCCTGGGGCTGCCGCGCATCCGCAGCATCCTGGACGGGCAGCAGGACGACGCCGCAGCGCTGGCCGAGCATCTGGAGCTGCTGAACACGGAACGGCGTCGGCTGCAGGACCAGATCCGGGCCGTCCGTGCCACCCTCGACGCGCTCAGCACCGGAAAGGACATCATGGCGGAGGAAATGTTCCAGGGATTCGACCACACGCGTTACCGCGGCGAGGTCGTGGAACGCTGGGGAGAGCAGGCCTACAAGGAGTCCGACCGCTGGTGGCGGTCCCTCGACGCCGGGCAGAAGGAGGGTTTCCACGCCGAGCACGCCGCGCTGCAGGACGCGTGGGACGACCTGCAGCGCCGTGGCCTGCCGCCGAACAGTGCGGACAGCCAGGATGTCGCAGCCCGGCACGCGCAATGGATCGGGGCGGGGATCGGAGGCCGGCGGCCAGGCCCGCAGATGCTGCTCGGTCTGGCCGAGATGTACGCCGCAGATGAGCGTTTTGCCGCGAACTACACCCGGGAGTTCGAGGGCGGAGCCCGGTACGTGCGGGACGCGCTGGTGTACCGGGTGCGCGCCGGGCAGGACTAGGCGGCGGGCCCGCCGCTGAGCTTGTAGGCCGCCAGGGAGTTCGCCGGAATCCGGTCCCGGTCGCCGCCGGCCATCCGTGAGCCGCGCCGGTCCACCGACGAAGCGGTGCTGAACAGCGGCTCATAGCGGCGGCCGGGTCCGATGTCCGCGCCGGAGGACCGCAGCGCAGCCGCGTCGGGCAGGACGATCTGCCGGTCCTCGAGGTGCCCGTTCAGGACAACGAGCCCGGCCAGTTCCCCATTCGCCGCCGCGATGACCAGCTGCAGCACCCGATTGCCCGGGTCTTCCCATTTTTCCGGCACCATCGGCTGGCCGTCGGCGTCGAACCAGAGCAGGTGCGAGGACCCGCTGTCCGCAGGGAAGTGGAAGGGCTGGGTGCGCAGGTACTGTTCGCGCAGGCGCAGCAGCCGGCGCGTGTCGCGGAGCAGGGCCCGGCCGTCCTCGTCCAGGTTCCAGTCCACCCACGAAATCTCGTTGTCCTGGCTGTAGGCGTTGTTGTTGCCACGCTGGGTGCGGCCGAATTCGTCGCCGGCGGTGAGCATCGGAACGCCCAGGGACAGGGCCAGGGTGGCCATGACGTTGCGTGCGGTCTGCAGCCGCCGGCTCCGGACATCCGGATCGTCGGTGGGACCCTCGACGCCGTGGTTCCAGCTCCGGTTGTGGTCGCTGCCGTCTCGGTTGCCTTCGCCGTTGGCCTCGTTGTGCTTGCCGTTGTAGCTGGTCAGGTCCCGCAGGGTGAAGCCGTCGTGGGCGGTGACGAAGTTCAGCGACGCCAGCGGGGTGCGGCCGGAACCGGCGAAGAGGTCGGCGGAGCCGGCCAGCGCCCCGGCGATGCGGGCCACTGACCCGCCCTGCCCGCCGGCATGCAGGGTGCCCTGGTCGGCGATCCAGAAATCGCGCACGCTGTCCCGGAACCGGTCGTTCCAATCCGCCCAGCCGGGCGGGAAGTTCCCGGTCTGCCAGCCGTCGGGTCCGATGTCCCAGGGTTCGGAGATCAGCTTGACCGACTGGAGGGTCTCGTCGGCGGCGCAGGCGACCAGGAAGGGGTGCCGGCGGTCGTACCGGTGGTCGGCTCCGCGGGCCAGGGCCGGTGCCAGATCAAACCGGAAACCGTCCACGTGGTACTCGTTCACCCAGTAGCGCAGGGAGTCCAAAGCCAGCTGCACCACCCGCGGCTCGCTGAAGTCCAGGGTGTTGCCGCAGCCGGTGACGTCGAGGTAGCGCCCCTCGTGGTCGTGGCGGTAGTACGTGCCCTCCCCCAGGCCGCGGAAGCTGAGGGCCGGCCAGCCCTGCCTGCCCTCCGCGGTGTGGTTGAAGACGACGTCCAGGATCACCTCGAGGCCGGCCCGGTGCAGGTCCCGCACCATGGCCTTGACCTCGTCCTGCACACCCTGCGCTCCCCGGCGTCTGGCTATCTCGGTGGCGTATGCGCTGTGCGGTGCGAAGAACGCGGCAGTGTTGTATCCCCAGTAGTTGCTCAGCCCCAGGTCCTGCAGATGCGGCTCATCGGTGTGGAAGTGGATGGGCAGCAGCTCGACGGCGGTCACGCCCAGGTCCCGCAGGTACCCGGTAACCGCCGGGTGGGCCAGCCCGGCATAGGTTCCGCGCAGTTCCGGGGGCACCTCGGGATGCAGCATGGTCAGGCCCTTGACGTGGGCTTCATAGATGACGCTGCTGCGCCACGGCACGTGCGGCCTGGGGGCGCCGCCCCAGTCGAACTTCGGGGACGTATGCACTGAAAACAGCAGCTGGCCGCCGTCGGGGCCGGGCGCGGTTTCGATACCGCGGGCATAGGGGTCGAGCAGCAGCTGGAAGGAGCCCGGCTCCCCCGGCAGGTCCTGCCCCTGGGGCCAGAACCCGTACCGTGCGCCGTACCGCAGGCCGGGCACCGGGGCGTGGTGGATGCCCGCGTGCCCGTCGGTGAGGTGCCGGCGGTGCCAGCTGCCATCTGCTTCCCAGAACACGTCGACGGCCACCAGCCCGGGCGCGAACACCGAGACGTTGGTATCGCCGTCGGGCAGCTGCGGCAGGCCGCTGCGCACGCCCAGGGGAAAGGGCAGGGAGGACCCGCGCGGGTAGTCCGCGCCGATCGGGACGCCAACCGTTGGTTCCGCCATGCTGCCTCTTGCCGCTAGTGTGGCCGGCCGCCCACGGTCAGGCCGTGCGCTGCCGCGCCACCTCGTACAGGGTGATGCCCACGGCCATCGAGGCGTTCAGCGATTCCATGGCCGAGTCGATGGGAATGGACACGATCTGGTCGCAGTTCTCGCGGACCAGGCGGGACAGGCCCTTGCCCTCGGAGCCGACGACGATGCAGATCGGTTCCTTCGCCAGGGTCAGGTCCGGCAGTGAAACGTCGCCGCCGCCGTCCAGCCCCAGGACGAACATGCCCATCTTCTTGAACGTGTTCAGGGTGTTGTTCAGGTTCCCGGCGCGGGCCACCGGCACGCGGACCGCGGCGCCGGCGCTGGTCTTCCAGGCCGAGGCGGTCATACCCACGGAGCGTCGCTCCGGGATGACGACGCCGCTGCCGCTGAAGGCCGAGGTGGAACGGATGATGGCGCCCAGGTTGCGCGGGTCGGTGATCCCGTCCAGCGCCACGAACAGCGGGGCGTGGGCGACGTGGCCCTTCTTCCAGGCCGTCAGCGCAGCCTCGGCCAGGTCGATCGGGTCGGCGTAGTCGTAGGGCGGAATCTGCAGGACGAGGCCCTGGTGCACGGCCTCGTTGGTCATCCGGTCCAGCTCGGGCTTGTGCGCCTCGAGCACGGGCAGTCCCCGCTCGGAGGCGATCTTCAGCGCCTCACGGACCCGGTCGTCCATGTCGATGCGCACGCCGACGTAGAGCGCCTTGGCGGGGATCTCGGCCCGCAGCGCCTCGAGGACGGAGTTGCGGCCGGTGACGACCTCCTCCGCGACCTTGCCGCGGACGTTGGTGCCCTGGCGCCCGCCGGCATGCTTGGCAGCGCTGCGCTCCGAGAGCTGCTTGGCGCGGTAGGCCTTGTGGTACGGCCGATCCTCCGCCTTGGGGGTGGGTCCCTTGCCTTCCAGGGCCTTGCGGCCGTGGCCGCCGGTGCCCGTGGTGGGTCCCTTTTTGTTCTTGCGCACAGCGCCGGGACGTCCCTTGTTGGCCATGAATTCACCTTAGGTAGAGAAAAAAGCAGTACTTCCAGTTTACGCAGCCTGCCCGGCGGCCGGGGCGCGGCCGGCCGGGGCCGGTACGCAGGGCGGGGAAGGACCCTGCGGGCCCTGCCTCCGCGCGGGTTTTCAGGAGGCGTCCACGCTCCAGGTGGCACCGTCGGCGGTGTCCTCGACAGCGATCCCGGCGGCGGAGAGCGCGTCGCGGATGGCGTCCGCCCGGGCCCAGTCCCGCCGGCTGCGGGCGTCGGCCCGCTCCTGCAGGCGCGCCTGCACCAGCGCGTCGAGCGCGGCCCGTTCCGGCCCTGCCGATGCCGCGCCGGCCGCGCCCGCGTCGTCGAGGCCCAGGACCCCCGTCATGGCGAGCACGGCGTTCAGGGCCGCCTCGGTCCCCGCCGCATCGCCGGCCGCCAGGGCGGTGTTGCCGGCCCGCACGGTTTCGTGCAGCACGGCCAGTGCCTGCGGGACGTTGAGGTCATCGTCCATCGCCTCCCCGAAGGCCGCAGGCACGAACTGCGCCTCCGCCTGCCCGACGTCGGCTGAGCCGCTGACCTTGGCCCGGGCCTTGGCGATGAACCCGTCGATGCGTTCGACGGCGGCCGCCGCCTCCTGCAGGGAGGTCGGCCGGTAGTCCAGCGTGGAGCGGTAGTGGGCCTGGCCGAGGTAGTACCGCACCACGCGCGGAGACGCCTGCGCGAGCATGTCCGCCGGGCTGACGGTGTTGCCGATGGACTTGGACATCTTCTCGCCCTCGAAGGTGACCATGCCGTTGTGCATCCAAAAGTTGGCGAAGCCGTGCCCGGCGGCCTGGGACTGGGCCATCTCGTTCTCGTGATGCGGGAAGCGCAGGTCCAGCCCGCCGCCGTGGATGTCGAATTCAGCGCCGAGGTACTTGGTGACCATGGCCGAGCACTCCAGGTGCCAGCCGGGCCGGCCCCGTCCCCACGGGCTGTCCCAGGCGGCCGTCTCCGGTTCGCCCTCCTTGTGGCCCTTCCACAGCGCGAAGTCCCGGGGATCGCGCTTGCCGCGCGGATCGGCATCGGGCGCGGCCTGCATGTCGTCGATGTTCTGGCGCGTCAGGGAACCGTACTTGTCCCAGGAGCGGACGTCGAAGTACACGTCACCCGAGCCGTCCAGGGCCGGGTAGGCGTGGCCGCGCTCGATCAGCCGCTGGATGAGGGCGTGCATCTCGGGGATGTGGCCGGTGGCGCGCGGTTCATAGGTGGGGCGCTGGACGCCCAGGACGTCGTAGGCCTTGGCGAATTCCTGCTCGAAGCGGTACGCCAGCGCCCACCACGGCTCATCCGGGACGACGCCGGGCGCCTCGGCGGCGCCCATGGAGTCGGCGGACTTGGCCAGGATCTTGTCGTCAATGTCCGTCACGTTGCGCACCACCGTGACCCGGTAGCCGCGGAAGCGCAGCCAGCGGGTCAACTGGTCAAAGGCGATGGCGGAGCGGATGTGGCCCACATGGGGCATCCCCTGCACGGTGGCGCCGCAGTAGTAGAGGCCGACGTTGCCCTCCACCAGCGGGGTAAAGTCCCGGACCTGCGCGGTTGCCGTGTCATAGAATCTCAAGCTCACCGCTCTAGGCTAGCAACTGCCGTTCACCGCCGAGGTGCCCGCTGGTAGAACACGGAGGCGGCCGCCTGCCCGCCCGGCCGGCCGCCGTCAGTTGCGGGCGGCGACCAGGGCGGTGGCGACGGCGGCGATGCCCTCCCCGCGTCCGGGAAACCCGAGCCCGTCGGTGGTGGTGGCGGAGACGCTGACCGGCGCGCCTGCCGCCTCGCCGAGCACCGCTTCCGCTTCGGCCCGCCGCGGGGAGAACTTCGGCCGGTTTCCGATCAGCTGCACCGCTATGTTGCCGATCTCGAAGCCTGCCTCCCGGACGATCCGGGCGGCTTCACCCAGCAGCTGCAGACCCGAGGCGCCGGCGTACTCCGGGCGGTCGGTGCCGAAGTGGGTGCCCAGGTCCCCCAGCCCGGCGGCGGAGAAGAGTGCGTCGGCGGCGGCGTGCGCCACCGGGTCGCCGTCGGAATGCCCGGCCAGGCCGCGTTCCCCTTCCCAGAGCAGGCCTGCAACCCAGAGCGGGCGGGGCGCCTCGTCGGAAGCGAAGGCATGGACATCGACGCCCACGCCGGTTCGGGGCAGCGTGCTCATCAGGACTCCTGGTCGGGGGTGGAAGGGAACGGGGCGGGCTGACTGCCTGCCATCCTGTCGGCCATGGACAGGCCGCGGGCGAGCAGCGCCTCGGCGAGCAGCAGGTCCAGCGGCGTGGTGATCTTCAGCGACTCCTGCGCACCGGGGACCAGGTGCACGGCGGCGCCCAGCGCTTCAACAAGCATCGCGTCGTCGGTGGCCGCCTCCGGATCGGGCCCGGCATCCGCGTGGGCGCGGCGCAGCAGCGCGGCCTCGAAGCCCTGCGGCGTCTGGACCGCACGCAGGCGGGAGCGGTCCGGAGTCGCCGCAACGCGCTCCAGCCGGTCGGGGGCAAGGCTGTGGGTTCCGTCGGCGCTGTCGGCGTCGCCGGTCGTGGTGGCCGGCGGTGCGGCCTGCTTGACGGTATCGACCACGGGAACCGCCGGAATCACCGCTGCGGCGCCGGCGGCCAGGGCTGCGGCGACCCGATGGAACACCTGCGGCGGCGTCAGCGCGCGGGCCGCGTCGTGCACCAGGACCGCGTCGAGGTCCTGCGGGAGGGCGGCCAGGGCGGCGTGGACGGACTCCGAGCGCGTCGCCCCGCCGTCCACCACGGCGACGGGCACGTCGAAGCCGGCTGCCGCGCAGATGCCGCGCAGCTCGGTGTCACCGGCGGGAACCGCGACGGCGACGGCGTCGGCGATCCCCGATTCGTGTACCCCGGCCAGGGCGCGGGTAAGCATGGGGATGCCGGCCACCGGCACCCGGGCCTTGGGGACGCCGTAACCGAGGCGCTGCCCGGACCCGCCGGCAACCACGATCACGCCGATGCGCTGGGCAGATGCTGTGGAAGACACGCCTTCCAGCCTACCGCCGGGCTGCCTTGCGCCGGACGCACGGAAGGCCGGTCCGCAGTGGACCGGCCTTCCGTGCGTGCAGTGCTCCTAGCTGGCCAGGACTTCGTCCAGGACAGCCGCAGCGTGGTCTTCGTCAGTCTTTTCCGCCAGGGCCAGCTCGGAGATCAGGATCTGCCGGGCCTTGGCAAGCATCCGCTTCTCGCCTGCGGACAGGCCGCGGTCGTGGTCGCGGCGCCAAAGGTCGCGAACCACCTCCGCAACCTTGACGACGTCACCGGAAGCGAGCTTCTCCAGGTTCGCCTTGTAACGCCGGGACCAGTTGGTCGGTTCCTCCGTGAGCTCGGCGCGAAGGACGTCGAAAACGTGCTCAAGGCCTTCCTTGCCCACGACATCCCGCACACCTACGAGGTCGACGTTCTCAGCCGGTACTTCAATGGTCAGATCACCCTGGGCCACCTTGAGCTTGAGATACATTTTCTCTTCGCCCTTGATGGTTCGCATCTTGATCTCTTCGATCTTCGCCGCACCGTGGTGAGGGTAAACTACTGTTTCGCCAACCTCAAAAACCATGTGGATTTTCCCCTTTCCCGCGACCAAGTCTAGCATGCAGGCGACACGCCGAGAAGAGTTTCCGCAGGTCAGGTAGGTCCTCCCGCGATTACTAGGTATTATTCCGCTTCCCGCACCGGTTTTCCCCCCTCTGCCGGTGCCCCGGGAACGGATCGGTGCCGGCCGTTTCCGCCCGGCCGGAAGCGCCCCGCGGGCCGCCCCTCCGCAGCAGCTCCGCGCCCCGCGGATGCCGCCCGGCGCCGTCATCGTCGCCGGAGAAGCCGCACCGGAGTCCACGATTCCGGCGCCGAGCCGATAGGCTATGGGCAAACGGAAGCCCCCGGTCTCCTCGACCGCAACACCCCAGGAGTTTGTGCTGTGAGATTCACACTGAAGAGCCGCACGCAGCGCGCCGCTGCCGTCGGCGTCGTCGCGCTGTCCATGCTGGCCGCGTCCGGCTGCAGCGCCGTGAACGATCAGGCAACCACCCAGCCGTACTCCCCCTCCGACGGCATCGTCGAGAACCTGGGCGACCTGCAGCTGCGCAACATCATGGTTGCCAGCAACGGCGACGGCGATCCGGGACGCCTGCTCGGCACCCTGGTCAACGGCGGCACCGAAACGGTGACCCTGGACCTCGAGGTCGGCGAGTCCGACCTGTCCTGGACCATCCCGGCCGGCGGCAAGGTCGTGTTCGAGGACGCTCCCGAAGCCGAAGTCATGGTCGCCTCCGTCGAGGTCCTTCCCGGCACCGGCCTCAAGGGCCAGGCCGACATCGGCTCGGAAAGCACCGAGCTGAACATTCCGGTGGTCGACGCCTCGCTCGAGGAGTACGCGGAGTACGTGCCCTCCCCCACCCCCGAGGCCACCGAGCCGACCGACATGGGCACCGCCACCATGGAGCCCACCGAGACGGGCGACCAGACCGGGATCGACACCGGCACGGCCGACCAGGGCTAAAGCTGCAGTCTCCTTCAAACGCGTAAAGGGCGCCGCCGGAACTTCCGGCGGCGCCCTTCGTCCGTTCCAGGTCAGTCTGCGGCCGCCCGACGGCGGGGCTCCTGACCTACGGCTCGAACTTGTAGCCCAGCCCGCGGACGGTAACCAGGTGCCGCGGGGAACCCGGGTCCGGCTCGATCTTGGCCCGCAGCCGCTTCACGTGCACGTCGAGCGTCTTCGTGTCGCCGACATAGTCAGCGCCCCACACCCGTTCAATCAGCTGGCCGCGGGTCAGGACCCGGCCGGCGTTGCGCAGCAGCATCTCCAGCAGCTCGAACTCCTTCAGCGGCAGCTGGACGGGCTGGCCGTCGATGCTCACCACGTGGCGGTCCACGTCCATCCGCACCGGGCCGGCCTGCACCGCGGCGGGCAGGAACTCGGCGGCGTCGCTGCGCCGGCGCAGCACGGCACGGATGCGGGCCAGCAGCTCCCGTGAGGAATACGGCTTGGTGACGTAGTCATCCGCCCCCAGCTCCAGGCCGACCACCTTGTCGACCTCGGCGTCGCGGGCGGTCAGCATGATCACCGGGACGTCCGAGCGCAGCCTCAGCTGCCGGCACACCTCCGTGCCCGACAGCCCGGGCAGCATCAGGTCCAGCAGCACCAGGTCCGCGCCGCTGCGGTCGAACTCGGCGACGGCTTCGAGGCCGTCCTCGACCACCGTGACGTCGAACCCTTCGCGCCCCAGGAGGTAGGACAGCGGGTCGCTGAAGGACTCCTCGTCCTCCACGATCAGGATCCTGCTCAAGCATCCACTCCTTGCCGGCGGCCGGTATGCGGGCCGCCCTCACCGCCGGGGAGCTCTTCCTCGGCGTCCATTTCAGGCAGCCGGACGGTGAAGGTCGACCCCTGCCCCGGCTGGGACCACAGGCTCACCTCGCCGCCGTGATTGGCCACCACATGCTTCACGATGCTCAGTCCCAGGCCGGTTCCGCCGGTGTGCCGCGAACGTGCCTCATCGATGCGGTAGAACCGCTCGAACACCCGTTCCTGCTCTTCCGGGGCGATTCCCGGCCCCTGGTCGGTGACGGTGACCTGCGCCAGCCCGTCCCGGGAGCGCAGGCCCACCCCGACCCGGCTGCCCTCCGGCGAGTACCGGACGGCGTTGTCGATCAGGTTGCGGAAGGCCGTCGTCAGCATCGGCGCATCGGCGTAGACCTTGCCGGACACGGCGCCGCCCGCCACCACGGTGATGCCCTTGAGCTCGGCCGAGAGCCGGTTCGCCTCGATCGCATCCGCGACCAGCCGGTTCACGTCCACCGGTTCCGCGCGGTCCACCACGTCGGCACCCTGCAGCCTGGACAGCTGGATAATGTCCTGCACGAGGGCGCTCAGCCGCCGGGACTCGCGCCCCAGCTTTCCGGCGAACCGGCGGACCGCCTCCTCGTCGCCGGCGGCATCGGCCAACGCCTCGGCCAGCAGGGAGACCGCGCCGACCGGCGTCTTCAGCTCGTGCGAGACGTTGGCCACGAAGTCGTTCCGGACCTCCTCGGTGCGGACCGCCGCGGTGCGGTCCTCCACCAGGATCAGCACGTACTCCTCGCCCAGCAGCGCCACGCGGACCTGCAGGATGGTGTCGCCGTGGCCCGGCACCGTGCCGCGGGCCAGCTCCAGGCGGCGTTCCTCGATTACCCCGTCCCGGCGGACCAGCCCGGTCAGCTCCAGCAGGTCGGGGTTGGTCACCGTATGCCCGCGCACCAGTCCAAAGGCATACGCGCCGGGGCTGGCGCGGACCACGCCGTCGATGGCGTCCACCACGATGTACCCGCGGCCGACGACGGACAGCACCTCGGCCGCGCCCTCCGGGAGCGTCGGTTCCGGCACGTCGGCCAGGTCCCGGCGCCGTCGCTCGCTGGCGATGTAGCCGAGCATGCCAAAAACGCCGACGGCCAGGCCAAGGATGCCCGCGATCAGGCCCAGCAAGACAGGATTCACGCTTCCAGCTTAGGCTGCGCCGCCGGGTCCCGGACCGGTGCGCGGTGGCATCGGACCAAACGTTAAACTAACGTTCATCTTGAGAGACCCCGCGGTTCACCTGCAGCTGCGATCCTGCCCATAGGCCCGGAACGCGGCCTGCGGCCCGGCCGCGAGCGGATAGCCCCACCGAAAGGACGCAGCAAGTGCGGAAGGTATTTCAGGCCGAACTCCACCAGATCGGCGAGGAGCTGACCCAGATCTCGCAGCTGGTTGCGGAAGCCATGCAGAAGGCTGTCATGGCGTTCGAGGAGGCTGATACCGAGCTGGCCCAGGAAGTGATCGCCGCCGACGCGAGGATCGACTTCCTGCAGAACGACCTCGACGAGCGGGCCATCGACGTGCTCGCCCTGCAGGGGCCGGTGGCCAGCGACCTGCGCATGATCGTCGGTTCGCTGCGCATGAGCGCCTCGCTGGAGCGGATGGGCGACCTCGCCCGGCACATCGCCCAGCTCACCCGGCTGCGCTACCCCGCCAACGTGGTGCCCGACAATCTTGCCGGCACCTTCCGGGAGATGGCCCGCCTGGACATCCGGATCGCCGAGCTGCTCTCGGAGCTGCTCGACACACGCAACCTGGAACTGAGCAAGGAAATCTACGCGGCGAACACCCGCATCAATGAACTGCACGCCGGCGTGTTCAAGGCGGTCGCCTCCGCCGACTGGAATGTCTCGGCGGTCAGCACCGTCGACATCACCCTCGCCAGCCGCTACTTCGAGCGGTTTGCGGACCACGGCGTCTCGGTGACCCGCAAGGTCAACTACCTCGTGACAGGTGAGTGGCAGGCTACCGCCGAGAGCGGCGCCTAGCAGCGCTCCCGGGCAGGCTGCCCGGAACGGCGAAGGGGGAGGACACCGGACGGTGTCCTCCCCCTTCGCCGTTCGGCAGGGCCTGATGCTACTTGCGGCCCTGGTTGGCGACCGCCTGGATGGACGCGGCGGCGGCCTCGGGATCGAGGTAGGTGCCGCCGGCCTTGACCGGCACCAGGTTCTCGTCCAGTTCGTACACCAGCGGGATTCCGGTGGGGATGTTCAGCGCGGCGATGTCGGTGTCGCTGATGCCGTCCAGGTGCTTGACCAGGGCGCGCAGCGAGTTGCCGTGCGCTGCGATCAGCACCGTCTTGCCGGCACGGATGTCCTGCGTGATCTCGTTCTCCCAGTACGGCAGGAAACGCTCGAGCACGTCCTTGAGGCACTCGGTGCGCGGCACCTCGTCCAGGTCCGCGTAGCGCGGATCGTGGGCCTGGGAGAAGTCGCTGTCGTCCGGCAGCGGCGGCGGCGGGGTGTCGTAGGAGCGGCGCCACTCCATGAACTGCTCTTCGCCGTACTCGGCCAGGGTCTGGGCCTTGTCCTTGCCCTGAAGCGCGCCGTAGTGGCGCTCGTTGAGCCGCCAGCTGCGCTTGACGTCGATCCAGATCCGGTCCGCCGCGCCCAGCGCCAGGTTGGCGGTGTTGATGGCGCGCTTGAGCCGCGAGGTGTGGACGACGTCCGGCAGCAGATCCGCCTCCACCAGCAGCTCGCCGCCGCGGAGGGCCTCGGCCCGGCCCAGGTCCGTCAGATCCACGTCCACCCAGCCGGTGAACAGGTTCTTTTCATTCCACTCGCTCTGGCCGTGGCGCAGAAGGATCAGTTTGTAGGTCATATCAGCATCGTAACTGAGCCCACATGGCCGCCGGGAGGCGGATCCGTAACCTTGGCCCGTGAACGGAGCACTCCCGGAACGCCACTAAAATTGATCCGTGCCAAAACCGCCCAGACCCGTCGGAAGCCTCACCAGGGGGACCACCAACCCCAACCGGCTGCGACGGGTGGACCGCTGGCTGGCCGGCCCGCACGGGTGGCGGCTGCGCCGCGCGGCAGACCCGCTGATCGTGGACCTGGGCTACGGGGCCTCCCCCGCCACCGCCGTCGAACTGCATGCCCGGCTGGGCGCCGTCCGCGCGGACGTGGACGTGGTGGGGATCGAGATCGATCCGGAACGGGTGCGGACCGCCAAGCCGTTGGAGCGCGCGGGGCTGAGCTTCCGCCAGGGCGGTTTCGAGCTGCCGCTGGACGGCCGGCGGCCGGTGATGGTGCGGGCCTTCAACGTGCTGCGCCAATACGACGAAAGCGAGTACGCCGCGCACTGGGACCTGGTGCGGTCCCGCCTCGCGCCGGGCGGCATCTTCGTGGACGGCACCTGCGACGAGATCGGCCGGCGGGCCACCTGGGCCGAGATCGGCCCGGACGGGCCCCTGTCGCTGAGCATCTCGCTGCGGTTCTCCGCGTTCGAACGCCCGTCCGACGTCGCCGAACGGCTCCCGAAGGCGTTGATCCACCGCAACGTGCCCGGCGAGCGGGTGCATGCGTTCCTGCAGGCCATGGACCAGGCCTGGCTGGCCAGCGCGCCGCTCGCCGCGTATGGGAGCCGGCAGCGGTGGCTGGGCATGTGCCGTGCCCTGCACGCGCAGGGCTGGCCGCTGCTGACGGGGCCCGCCCGCTGGCGGCTGGGCGAGATCACCGTGGCGTGGAGCGCCGTCGCACCGCGCTGATTTCAGCGGCGGCCCCGGTCAGCGGGCCGTCGGGCCCGGTGTTACCAGGGGCCGTACGGCCCGGAACCCCGGCGCGGCTCGTTCAGGGCGGGGCGGACGTCCGCGAGGTAGACGCAGGCCGCGATCACGGCGGCCAGCTGGAACAGGAGCAGCCCGACGCCTCCGCTCAGTGCGCCCAGCACGCCGACCGCCGCGGCGCCGGCCGTCAGCGCGGTCCAGAAGGTCTTGGTGCGCTTGAAGGCGCGCTCGAAGTCGGACGGCCGGCGGCGGACGCAGTCAATGAACGCCCAGAGCTCGATGCCCAGGGCCACGAAGGCCAGCGCTCGGTACAGCAGGCCCTGGAAGATGAGAACGAGTTCCACAGGGATCAGCCTACCGTGCCAGCGCCTGCTCAAGGTCGGCCCAGAGATCCTCCACGTGCTCGATGCCCACGGAGAGGCGCAGCAGGTTCTCCGGAACCGTTTTCGGCTCTCCCGGCTGGCGGCGGCGGCGTTCGATGAGCGATTCCACGCCGCCCAGCGACGTCGCCGGCACCCACAGCGAGACGGCCTCCGTGACCTTCTCCGCCGCGGCGGCGCCGGCGGCGACCTCGATGCAGACGATGGCGCCGAACCCGTCCATCTGCGCCGCGGCCCGGTCGTGCCCGGGGTCCTCCGGCAGGCCCGGATACCGCACCGCAGCCACGGCGGGGTGTGCGGCCAGCCGGCGGGCCAGCTCGCCGGCGTTCTCCTGCGAGCGCTGCATGCGCAGTGCCAGCGTCCGCAGGCCCCGCAGCGCCAGCCACACCTCGAAGGGGCCGGCGACGGCGCCGTGCAGGGTGCGGTGGGCGGCCAGCCGGGCCCGCAGCGCCTCGTCCGAGGTGACGGCGGCCCCCAGCACGACGTCGGAATGCCCGGACAGGTACTTGGTCACGGAGTGGACGACGACGTCGGCGCCCAGCTCCAGCGGGCGGGTCACCAGCGGGGTGGCGAAGGTGTTGTCCGCGACCACCAGCGCTCCGGCGGCATGCGCGGCGTCGGCGAGAACACGGATCTCCGCCACCTCGAGCATGGGGTTGGTGGGACTCTCGATCCAGAGCAGGTCCGCGCCTTCGAGCGCCGCCACGGCGGCGGGGGTGTCGGCGATGTCGACCGTACGCAGCGTGAAGCGGCCGGCTTCGGCCTGTTCGGCGGCCAGCGCCAGCGACCCGGCGTAGCTGTGCCGGGGCATGACCAGCACCCCGCCGGCGGGCACGAGGGACAGCGCGGCGGCGATCGCGGCCAGGCCGGAGGAAAAGACGAGCGCGGGCTCCTGCGCGGATTCCAGCCGGGCCAGGGCCTCCTCGAAGGGATCCCAGGTGGGGTTGGAGTAGCGGCCGTAGACCCGGTCCGCGGGGTCGGCGGGCCCGGTGCCGCGGTAGGTGGAGGTCAGCACGATCGGCGGATTCACCGCCGCGTCCTGTCCGGCGGCCGGCCGGCCCGCCGCGACCACCACCGTCTCCGGAGACAGGACGCCGTGCGGGAATGTGGTCTCGGTGCTCATGGGCCCAGCGTATCGGCCGGCGGGGCCCGCGTCCCGCCGCCGGTGCCGGCGGAGCGAAGCAATGCGGCGTGTTACGCGCTGCCCGGCGCGGGAGGGATCCGCTAGACGAAGCTGCCGCCCGGGGTCGGATCGGGGTCCCGCGGGCGGGTCAGCGCGACGATGGCCAGCACCAGGGCGAGCAGAGCTGCGAAGGCCATGGACGCGCCGTCGAACCATCGGTCTGCCAGGTAGCCGAGGCCCCCGCCGGCGCAGAAGCCAAGCAGGACGAGGAAGAACACGCCGGACCAGAACAGGTTCGGCTCCCCGTTGATGCCCTTTTTGGACAGGGCCGACTGCATGAGGAAGTTGAAGGCCATCTGCACCACGAAGGTCACGGCGACGGCCCCGTAGAGCATCCCGTGGTTCTTGTGGAACGCGTTGCCCACACCGCCGGCCACGAAGCTGACGGCGAAGGCGATCCAGCGCGGATCCGTGTCCGTCAGGGCCGCCAGGAGGGTCAGGAGAACGAGCAGGCCGAAGATCGCAAACAGCATGGCCGGGGTGAAGGACCGGCCGCTGCGCAGGAAAGCGGTCATCAGGATCCCGGACAGCGCCGACCCGACGCCAAAGCAGACCACCGACACGATCGCCGGCGTGAACCGTTCCCAGTCTCCGTCCACCAGGTAATAGCCACTGGAGACCACGTTCCCCGACTGGACCGTGGCAAAGGTGCCGGCGTGCCCGAAGGTCCACGCGTTGAGCAGGCCGGCGAGGAAGGCCAGCAGGAAGCCGATGAACGGTTCCTCCATCAGCGGGAAACGGATGACTTCCGGGTGCTTGCGGACGTACTGCACATCCGAGGGCTGGTGCGGGGCGGCACTCATGGGCGGGCTCCTTTCCGGGTGGGGCCGGGAGGCGTTGGGGCGGCCTGCCCATCCAACGCTAGGGGCCGGGCAGCCGGCCTGTATATCGGTCGCGTCTCGCGACGCGGCCGGCGCGCCCACACGGCCGAGGCGGCCCCAGCCCGCTGTCAGGGGAACTGGGTAGGCTAGGCGGGTGAGCACTTCCAGACCTTCCGCCCGCGGACTCTTCATTGCCTTCGAAGGCGGCGACGGCGCCGGGAAGTCCACGCAGGCCGGCCTGCTTGCCGCCGCGCTGCAGGCGCAGGACCGCGTCGTTCTGCGCACCCGCGAGCCGGGCGGCACCCCGATCGGCGAGAAACTCCGTTCGCTCGTGCTGGAGCACGGCCAGGGCGACATCGACGCGCGCACCGAGGCGCTGCTGTTCGCCGCGTCGCGGGCCGCCCACGTCCAGCAGGTGATCGCCCCCGCCCTGGCGCGCGGAGAGGTGGTGATCTGCGACCGGTTCATTGACAGCTCGGTGGCCTACCAGGGCGCCGGACGCAGCCTCGGCACCGACGTCGTCCGCCGGCTCAACGAGTGGGGCACCGACGGGCTGCTGCCGGACCTGACCATCCTGCTCGACGTTGATCCCCGCACCGGCCGCACGCGGCGCACCTCCGGCCAGGCTGCCGAGGACCGCCTGGAGTCCGAGCCCGACGAGTTCCACCGCAGTATCCGGCAGGCCTTCCTGGAGCTGGCCGGGCGCGAGCCCGCCCGGTACCTGGTGCTCGATGCCGCCCTGCCGCAGCAGGACCTGGCCCGGCGGATCGCGGCCCGGGTCGCGGAGCTGCCGGCATGAGCGTCTGGGACGATCTGCAGGGCCAGGCCCCGGTGGTCGAGCAGCTGCGTCGGGCGGCGGCGCAGGAGCGGCCGAACCATGCCTGGCTGTTCACTGGCCCGCCCGGCTCGGGGCGCTCCAACGCGGCGCGCGCCTTTGCCGCCGCCCTGCTGTGTGAGCAGCAGGACCCCGCCGCCCGGGGCTGCGGCAGCTGCCGCGCCTGCCGGACGGCGCTGGCCGGCTCACACGCCGACGTCACCTCCGTGACCACCGAGAAGGTGACCATCAGCATCGACGAGGCCCGCGACCTGGTGCGGCGGGCCCAGGACCGCCCGTCCACGGGGCGCTGGCGGGTCATCATCGTCGAGGATGCCGACCGCATGCAGGAGCGCAGCACCAACGTGCTGCTCAAGGCCATCGAGGAACCGCCTCCCCGAACCGTCTGGCTGCTGTGCGCGCCCAGCCCCGGCGACGTGCTGGTGACCATCCGGTCCCGCTGCCGGGCCGTGGGCCTGCGCCTGCCCCCGGCGGACGACGTCGCCGATCTGCTGGTGCGCCGTGACGGCATCGATCCGGAACTCGCGCGGCAGGCGGCCCGCGCCGCCCAGTCCCACATCGGCATCGCCAAACGGCTGGCCACGGACAGCGGGGCCCGCGAGCGCCGCGACCGGATTGTCCGGCTGCCGCTGTCGCTGCGCAGCGTCCCCGGGGCCATGAAGGCCGCCGCGGACCTGGTGGCGCTGGCGGAGGCGGAGGCGCAGGCCTCCTTCGAGGAGCGCGACGCCGCCGAACGCGACGCGCTCCTGTCCTCCCTCGGCGTCGAGCCCGGCGGGACGGTCCCGGCGGCGCTGCGCAGCCAGGTCAAGCGCCTTGAGGAGGACCAGGCGAGGCGGGCCAAGCGGTCGAAGAACGACTACTTTGACCGGGCCCTCACCGACCTGCTGTCCTTCTACCGCGACGTGCTGCTGCTCCAGCTCGACGCCGGCGGCACCGACCTGGTCAACGCCGGTCTGCGAGCCGAACTGGAGGAGTTCGCCGGCAAGGGCTCGCCCGAGCAGACGCTCGCCCGCATGGAGGAGATCAACGCCGTCCGGCGCCGCCTGGTCACCACCAACGTCCAACCGCTGCTGGCCATCGAGGCCATGGCGCTGAGCCTGCTCTGACAGGCATCCAGACCCGACCCGACCGCCGGAGGAACCGCGCATGACCTTCTACCCCCGTTTCCGACGCAGGGCCGCCGGCGCTGCCCTCGCCGTCGCGCTGCTGGCCTCCGCGGGCTGCGCCGTCGCCCCCGCCGGCAGCCCGGGGAACGCACCCCGGCCGGGCGATCCCGCCGCAGTGGGAGACGTGCCGGACGAGCTGCGGGACTACTACACGCAGGACGTCGACTGGACCGACTGCGGCGAGTTCCGCTGCGCCACGGTGGAGGTGCCGCTGAGCTACGACGAGCCGGACGGCGAACGCATCGACCTGAGCGTCATCATGGCCGAAGCGGACGGCTCTCCCCGCGGCACCATCCTCATCAATCCCGGCGGCCCCGGCGGAAGCGGATACACCACGGTGGAGGAGACCCTCGAGCAGGTCACCACGGACCGGCTGCGGGGCGAGTACAACATCCTCGGCTTCGATCCCCGCGGCGTCGGGCGTTCCACCCCCATCGAATGCCTCACGGACGAGGAAATGGACGAGGCGCGCGCCGAGTCCTTCGATCCGGATACGGAAGAGGGCCTGGCCGCCGCGCAGGCCAGCGCCGCCGAGCTCGCCGCCAAGTGCGCCGAGAACACCGGCGCCCTGCTCGGGCACGTGGACACCGGCTCCGCCGCCCGCGACATGGACATCCTCCGCGCGCTGGCCGGCGACCCGGAGCTGAATTACCTGGGCTTCTCCTACGGAACGTTCCTCGGCGCCACCTACGCCGAGCTCTTCCCCGAGCGCGTCGGCCGGCTGGTGCTGGACGCCGGCCTGGATCCCGCCGCCTCCAACGAGGAGATCACCCTCGGGCAGGCCGCCGGTTTCGAGCAGGCCATCCGCACCTATGTTGCGGACTGCCAGACGGGCAGCGGCTGCCCGCTGCCGGGCGACGTCGACGACGGCGTCCAGACGCTCGCGGACCTGTTCGCGAAAATCGAGGCCAGCCCGCTGACGGCCGGCGATGGACGGACGGTCACGGCTTCCATGTTCGTCAGCGGCTTCATCCTTCCGCTCTACAATGACGCCAACTGGCCGGTGCTGACCCAGGCCCTGTCCGATGCCCTGGACGGCAACCCCGACCTGATGCTCTACCTCTCCGACCTCAGCGCCGACCGCAACGAGGACGGCAGCTACGAAACCAACAGCACGGTCGCCTTCAACGCCATCAACTGCCTGGACTATCCGATGGAGACGGATCCTGAGCAGATGCGCGAGGACGCCCGCGAACTGGAGAAGGCCTCGCCGACCCTGGGCAGCTACCTCGGCTACGGCGGGCTGACCTGCGCGGCCTGGCCCCACGAACCCGTCGGCACGCCGCATGAAATCAACGCGGAGGGCGCCGCGCCGATCCTCGTGGTCGGGACCACCGGCGACCCCGCCACGCCGTATGAGTGGTCGGTGGCGTTGGCGGAGCAGCTGGACTCCGGGGTGCTGCTGACATGGGAAGGCGAGGGGCACACCGCCTACGGCCGCGGCAGCGACTGCATTGCCGACGCCGTGGACGACTACTTCATCGACGGCACGGTGCCCGAGGACGGCATGGTCTGCCGGTAACCGCCGGGCTCCTTTTGACCGCCCCGCCCGGCTCCGTATAGAGTTGTCCCTTGTGGATTCCGGCCCGTGCCGGATGATGCAGGCCTCCTTAGCTCAGTTGGTAGAGCGTCTCACTCGTAATGAGAAGGTCGCCGGTTCGATTCCGGCAGGAGGCCCCGGGCAGGCCCCGGACCCTTTGGGTCCGGGGCCTTTTGCGTTGCGGCGCGGGCCTTCCTCACCCCCCGTCTTGAGCCTTCCTTGAGCTAAAGCTGGGCCAGCCGTGCGCCCGCCCTGCACTTTCCTTGACCCGCCGCCGATATCGTCGTCTCAGCCGCCACAGGCACGAGTACGCAGCAACAGCAGGGGGACTGAGACAGTGAGTGCAGAAGCAGCCGGCAACGGTTTGATGATCAAGCGCTACACCGAGGTGCAGCGCGATTCCTACACTCCTGCCCCGTGCAGTGAATGCGGCAGGCGGCTGGTTCCCAACTGGGCGGACGACACCCGTCCCGGAGAGCTCGGGTCACGGTGGATCATCCGCAGCTACCGTTACCCCGGCCTTCGCTGCAGCAACCACGAACGGCGGCTCCTGGCAGAATACTTCGGCTCCGTCCAGCCGAAGCAGCCGGTCCACCGGGTTGCGGGCGGACGGCCGGTGGCCCCGGCTCGGGAGCGCTTCACGTTGCTTCGGCTGTTCCCTTCAGGCCGTAAGCAGCGTACGGGCGCCGCGGGCTAAGGCCGGCACCAAGCGGAAAGCCCCGCCGCGTCCTGTGGACGCAGCGGGGCTTTTCGTCGTCTTGGGGGCTACGGAGCCGGGCGGGCGGGTGTTGGCCGGCGCTTGGGGCTACTCGGCGTCGGGCCTGCGGGTTACGGGGCGGGCCGCAGCCAGGAACGCCTTCATGCGCTCCTCGGCGTCGGGGCCGGCTTCGGCGGCGGCGACGTTCGCTTCCTCCACCGCACGAACCACCTCGCTGCGCTGGATCTTCACGCCGCGGGGAGCATCGATGCCGATCCGGATGCCGTCGCCGCGGGTCTCGAGGATCGTGACGACGATGTCGTCACCGATCATGACCTGCTCTCCGGATTTGCGTGTCAGCACCAGCATTGGATCACTCTACCGCCTCACAGCATGACCGAGGAGGACGGCCCGCCGTCCACCCATCCGATGGGCAGTCCCAGGCCGTTCACCGTGTGCGGAGTGGCGGTCGCCGCCAGCCCCTCCACGGCCACCGCCGTCACCTCGGCGGTGCGGCGGACGGCCGCGACCCAGGCCGCGGTGTCCTCCGCCTTCCGGCCGGCGTCCACCGCCGCCCAGACCTGGTCCGGGGCGAGCGCGCCGATCAGCGTCGCGTGCCGGGAGAGCTCCTCACCGCGGCCCAGCCCGTAGGCCAGGTAGATCGCATGGTCCGCCAGCACGCCGGCCGCGCGCGCCGTCGCGGCGCTCCTGCGGTCGGCGGCCCGCCCATAGGAGGTGTCCTCCAGGGCCCCGGCGCTGCGGATCGCCGCCGCACCTGCTCCCGCAGCGGTGGCCATCGACTCACAGACCGCCAGCGGATCGGCGCCCAGCCCGACGACGAGCACCAGGTCGCCGGCGCCCGCCAGCGGCACCGGCGGCAGCGGCAGGGCGGCGCGGTCCGCCGCCGGGAGCGGGACCGCGGCGACGGGCGGAGGCACCACGGGCACCGGATCGGCGCCGGTGCTGTGGGTAAGCCGGTCCATCAGGTCCGCGAAGGCGTGGCTGTCCGTCGAGACGCTGACCCCGCTGCGTTCCTCGGCCGGAGCGCTACGGCGGGGGGTGCCTTCGGCCGCTTCGGCCCGGGCCAGCAGTTCGCTGATGCCCGCCCCGCCCGGCCGGGCAGTCCCCGAGGCCGGGTATCCGTCCGGGGGAACATCCGCGGCCCGCCGCCCGCGGGGCGGCAGCTCCACCGTCACCTCATAGTGGTGGCGTGCAAGGAAACCGCCGATGCCGCCGACGCTGACCTTCTCCGCCGCGATGATCCGGGCGCGGGGGCCATGCTCGTCGAAGACCTTCTTTTTCAGCGCATCAAGGGACGGCCCCTCAAGCTGAAATCGTCTCGGTTCCACGAACCACTCCCACTGTCTCGATGTTCACGTTTCCTGCAGTCGCCTCCTGGTAGGACAGCACCGGAAGCCCCTGGGCCTGGGCGGCGACCAGGCGGCGCACCGCCGGACGGAGCGCCGGCGCGCAGACCAGGACGGCACTGGAACCGGTGTTTTCCGCTGTGGCCACTGTAGCCAACAGATTCCGCACCACCGCCTCCATCCGGTTCGGGTCCATCAGGATCTGGTTGCCCTGCTCGGAGGGACGCAGCGCCTCCAGCATCGACTGCTCGAGGGCGGGATCCAGCATGATGACGCGCAGCACCGTGCCGTCCAGGTGCGGGGCGGCCAGGGCCGGGCCGAGCGCCTGGCGGGCGGCCTCGATGAGCCCTTCGGGATCCGTGGACACCTTCGCGCGCAGCAGCAGGGACTCGTAGATGCGCGGCAGGTCGTTGATGGCCACCCGCTCGGCCAGCAGGCCCTGCAGCACCCGCTGCACCTCGGCCAGCGACAGCACGCCCGGCACCAGTTCCTCCACGGCCGACGGGTTGACCTGCTTGACCCCTTCGGTCAGCACCCGGACATCCTCGCGGGAGAGCAGCCGGGCGGCGTTGGCCGTGATCACGGCGGACAGGTGGGTGACCACGACGGAGACCCGGTCGATCACCGTGGCCCCGGCCATTTCCGCCGCATGGCGCATCTCTCCGGGCACCCACTTGCCGGCCAGCCCAAAGACCGGTTCCACCGTGGCGGTGCCCGGCAGGGACTCGAGGAAGTCGCCCAGGGCCAGGACCTTGCCCTGCGGGGCCTCGCCGCGCCCGGCTTCGACCCCGGCGATGCGGATGACGTAGGTCGACGGCGGCAGCTCCACCGAGTCGCGGGTGCGCACGGGCGGCACCACCACGCCCAGTTCCAGGGCAATCTTCCGCCGCAGCGCCTTCACCCTGGCCAGCAGGTCGTCCGGTCCCCCGGTCACCACGTCCACGAGGTCCGGGGCCAGGAGGATCTCCAGCGCGTGCACCCGCATCTGCTCGATCAGGTCCTCCGTGGTGTCCCCCGAAGGGGCCGCCGTCCCGGCCTCCGCCGCGCGCCGTTCCTCCTCGACGGCCTGGTCGCGGGCCTTGACCCGCTGCGAGGCAAAGATCAGCAGCCCGCCCACCACGATGAAGGGCAGCTTGGGCATGCCGGGGATCAGGGCCATGACCAGCGCGGCCGCGCCGGCGATCATCAGGGCGTTGCGGGACTGGCTGAGCTGGTCCCCCGCCGTCGAGCCCATGTCGGCCTCGGCGTTGGAGCGGGTGACGATCATGCCGGTCGACACGGCCATCAGCAGGGCGGGAATCTGGGTGACGAGCCCGTCGCCGATGGTCAGGAGGCTGTAGGTGTTCACCGCCTCGCCGACGGACATGCCGCGCTGCAGCATCCCGATCGCGATGCCGCCGACCACGTTGATGATGATGATGATCAGCCCGGCGATCGCGTCGCCCTTGACGAACTTGGACGCGCCGTCCATGGCACCGTAGAAGTCCGCCTCCGCCGACACCTCGGCGCGCCGCTCCCGGGCCTCGGAGTCGCTGATCAGCCCGGCGTTGAGGTCGGCGTCGATGGCCATCTGCTTGCCGGGCATGGCGTCAAGGGTGAACCGGGCGCCGACCTCGGCCACGCGTTCGGCGCCCTTGGTCACGACGACGAACTGGATGACGACCAGGATCAGGAAGATGACCGCGCCGATGATCAGGGAACCGCCCACCGCCACGTGGCCGAACGCCTCGATGACCTGCCCGGCGTAGCCGTCGCCGAGGACCAGCCGGGTGGAGGCCACGTTCAGGCCGAGCCGGAACAGCGTGGCGACCAGCAGCAGCGAGGGAAACACCGAGAAGTCCAGCGGCTTGCGGGCGAACATCGTCGTCAGCAGGATCACCAGGGCCAGCAGGATGTTGATGATGATCAGCACGTCCAGCAGGGCCGCCGGGACCGGGACCACCAGGAGCAGGATGATGCCGATGACGCCCACCGGGACGGCGAGCTTGAGCAGGTTGCGGTTCTTCACGATGCTGCCTTATGTCGGGGTTCGGACAGGACGGGCGGCAGGCCCGGGGCGGGTGCCATGGTGTGGACGCCGGCTGCCGCGCCGCGGCGCTTCAGCGCCATGACGAAGGCCAACAGGCGGGCGACGGCGTTGTACAGGTCGGGCGGAATCTCCTGTCCCACCTCGCAGGCCGAGTGCAGGGTCCGGGCCAGCGGCACGTCCCGGACCATGGGCACCCGGTGCTTCTCCGCCTCCTCGCGGATGCGGGCGGCGATGACGCCGGCGCCCTTGGCCGTGACCCGCGGAGCGGAGCGGCCGGCTTCGTACTTCAGCGCGACGGCGACGTGCGTGGGGTTGACCACGACGACGTCGGCGTCGCCGACGGCGGCGATCATCCGGTTGCGGCTGACGGCCAGCTGCCGGGCCCGCCGCTGGGAGCGGATCAGCGGGTCGCCTTCGCTGTTCTTGTTTTCGTCCCGGACTTCCTTCTTCGTCATCCGGGTCTTCTTGCGGTTGCGCCGCATCACCACGAGGATGTCGGCCGCGGCGAGGATCAGTCCGGCCGCGACGGCGGCCTGCAGCAGCGACGCGACCCCGCCGCCGGCGGCGTCGAGCAGCGCCGAGACCGGCAGGCCGCCGGCGGTCATCAGCACCGGCATCAGTCCCTGCACGACCATGTACAGCACCAGGCCCAGGGCCGCGGTCTTCAGCAGCGCCTTCGCCCCCTGCCACAGGGCCTGCCCGCCGAAGGTGCGTTTGACGCCCTTGACCAGGTCGAACTGCTGGTACTCGCCCTTGAACTTCTTGAAGTGGATGCCGCCCTGCAGGGCCGCCGCGGCCAGGACGGCGACGGCGACCACGGCCAGCAGCGGTCCGAGGACGCCGATCATGGCCGACAGGCTGTCCCCGAAAATCCGCAGCGCCGCCTCCGGGTCCGGGGACGCGGCGATCTCCGCGGCCCGGAACAGGCTCTCGGTGCCGGCCTGCGCCCCGCGGTCCAGGGTGCCCGGGAGCATCAGCGCGGCCGCGCCGACACCGATCCATGCGGTCAGGTCCTGGGACCTGGACAGCTGGCCCTTGGACCGGACCTCCTTCATCCGTTTCGGGGTCGCCTGCTCGCTCCGCTCGCCGGAGTCCTGTTCGGCCATCAGCCACCCACCCCCGTTACGGCTTCGAAGGCGTCCTGCGCGAGGGCGGACACGATGCGGGGCAGGGCCAGGAACACCACGGAGGCCAGGGTCAGGGTGAGCAGGATCTTCAGCGGGAAGCCGAGGGCAAAGGCGTTCAGCTGCGGCGCGACCCTGGTGAGCAGGCCCAGTCCGGCGTCGGCCAGGAACAGCACCACCAGCAGCGGCCCGGCGATCTGCACGGCGGCGAGGAACATCTGCGAGGCCGCGGCGATGAGCGCCTGGGCCGGTTCGGCCAGGTCCACGCCGCCGCCGAGCGGCAGGGCGGTGAAGCTGCGCACGAGGCCGGCGATGACCAGCTGGTAGCCGTCGGAGGCGAACAGCAGGGCCAGCGCGGTGAGCTGGAACAGGCGGGTGAACTGGGCGCCGTTGACCATGGACTGCGGGTCGAAGGCCTGGGCCAGGGAGAAGCCGCCGAAGAGGTCGATCAGGTACCCGGCGGACTGGATCGCGGCGAAGACGACCATGACGAGGAAGCCGAGCAGCCCCCCGACCAGGATTTCCAGCACCAGCGCCGTGAAGTAGTCGGCGGTGCCCTGCAGCTCGTAGCCGTCGGCGGCGGCCGGGGCGACCGCAAGTGCCAGGCCGATGCCGAGCATCGCCTTCACCCGGATCGGGAAGGCGTTGTAGGAGAAGGGCGGGGCGATGACCAGGAAGGCCACCATCCGCACGGAGGCCAGCATCACCGCTTCGATCCAGGCCTGGTCCAGGGTGATGGACACATCAGCCCCCGCCGAGCAGGGAGGGGATCCTGGCGAAGAGCTCCTGGGTGAAGGCCACCATTTCGGAGATCATCCAGTGCCCGCAGACCAGCAGGGCGATCGCCACGCCCACCGCCTTGGGCACGAAGGAGAGCGTGACCTCCTGGATCTGGGTGATGGACTGCACCAGGGAGACGGCGAAGCCGATGGCCAGGGCGGTGAGCAGCACCGGAGCGGACAGCTTGGCTGCCACCCACAGGCCCTGCAGCCCGATGTCGAGGACGGCGTTGGTATCCATCAGCCGCCCCCGGCAACCTGGTAGCTGTTGATCAGGGAGGTGATGATCAGCGACCAGCCGTCCACCAGCACGAAGAGCAGGATCTTGAACGGCAGGGAGATCATGACCGGCGGCAGCATCATCATGCCCATCGACATCAGCGCGGCCGAGACGACCAGGTCGATGACCAGGAACGGGATAAAGATGACGAAGCCGATGATGAACGCTGAGCGCAGTTCCGAAATCATGAACGCCGGGATCAGCGTGGTCAGCGGAACGTCCTGCGGGGACTCCGGGTTGGGCCGGTCCGCGGCGCGGGTCATCAGGGCAATGTCCTCGTCGCGGGTGTGGGCGAGCATGAACTGCTGCAGCGGGCCCGCGCCGGCGTTGAGGGCGCCGTCGAACGTGGTCTCGCCGTTGAGGTAGGGCTGGACGGCGATCGTGTTGATCTCCCCCACCACCGGGGCCATGATGAACAGCGACAGGAACAGGGCCAGGCCCGCGAGGACCTGGTTGGGCGGAATGCTGGGCAGCGAGAGCGCGTTGCGGGTGATCGCCAGCACCACGAAGATCTTGGTGAAGCTGGTGAGCATCAGCAGCAGCGCGGGGGCCACCGAGAGCAGGGTGATGCCGACCAGCGCGGTGACGGTGGTCGACGGCCCGCCGTCGGCGCCGAAGATGTCGATCGAGAGCCCGCCCTGCCCGGCGTCGGGATCCGCCGGGTCCGTCGGAGGAGCCGGCGGCGTCGGATCGAGGGTCACCGCGTGCCCGGCGGCCGCGCCGGCCAGCTGCGCCGCGAGCAGCACCAGCAGCAGGACCGCGGCCGCAGCGGCGGCGCGCAGCGCCCGGGCGCGGCTGTGCGCCCCGGTCACCGCTGCCGTCCGCGCAGCGCCGCGGCCGACTGCCGCCAGGTCTGCGGGGAGAGGATGGATCCGGCCAGCATGGACGCGCCCTCCCCCGGTTCGGTCCGGCGCAGGTCCCGGCGGCTGGGCAGCGCGTCGGCCGTGCCGCCCGCGGCGGCCAGCGACGCGGCGAACCCGCCGTCGCCAACCTTCGAACCGTCCGCGTCGGCGGCGTCCAGGTTGTCCAGCGGGGTCGCGTTGAGGACGTTGACGGAGGCTTCGGTCACGCCGAGCATGAACCGCTGCCCTTCGGCCTCGACCACCACAACGGAGGCCTTGGGGCTGATGGCCTGGCGGCTGAGGACACGGACGGGGGCGGTGTCCCCGGTGCCGCCGGTACGGGCGGCAACCCGGCGGGAGAGCCACCACAGCAGCGCAAGGACAACGCCCAGCGACACCAGGACCCGAAGTCCCAGTAAGCCGGTCTCCATGGTTACGCGAGCCCTTCGGCGACGTCGAGGATCTTGGTGATGCGCACGGCGTAGTCCTGGTCCAGGACCACGATCTCGCCGTTGGCGATCAGGCGGCCGTTGAGCAGGATGTCGGCCGGGGCTCCGGCGGAGCGGTCCAGCTCGATGACCCGGCCCGGTTCGAGGTTCAGCACGTCGCGGACGGCCATCCGGGTGCGGCCGATCTCCACGGTCAGCGCCATTTCGACGTTGCTGATCCGGCCCAGCTTGCCGACCACGGAGGTCTCCGCCGGGGCCGCGGCCGGAGCTGCGGCGTCCTCGCGGCTGCGGATGGCAAACCAGCCGGCGGTCCCGCCGGCGGCGGCGCGCAGCTCATAGACGGAGGTGGAGGGGTGCGCGAACAGGGCCGCGGCGTCCTCCACGCGGGTGTCGCCCAGGACGCCCGGGCCCAGGGTCCCGACGGCGGCTTCGATGGCCGGGCGCAGGACGTCGGCGGTGGAGACCAGCGCCGAGTCGGTGCCGGCGAGGGTGGAGACCGGCTCCGAAGCGGGCAGGACAAGGGCCACGTCAACGGACGCGGAGCCGACGTAGGACGCCGTGACGGCCTCCTGCAGCGCCTCGGCCGGGATGACGGCGCCGGAGGCCGGCACGGCCTCGAGCGGGAACTGGGTGGGCAGCAGCTGCACGAGGGAGGACGCGGCTTCGCTGTGCATGGCCTGGGTGGTGCTCATTTAGTGGTTCTCCTCGGTGCTTACGATGACGCCGGCCAGGCGGGATCCGCTGGCTCCTACGGCTGCCTGGGCCACGATGTGCCCGTCGACGGTGACATTGAGCGGACGGTGTCCCGGGTGCAGGAGCCGCAGGACGTCGCCCTCGGCCAGGTTCAGGACCATGCCGGGCTTGACCCGGATCGGTTCCATCTGCAGCGAGACGTCCACCGGGGTCGTGGCAAGGTGCCCCTGGATCAGCTCGGCCGGGGTCGCCTCGGATGAGGACGGCACCACCGGTCCCAGCTGCGGGAGCACGGCCTCGGCCGGAATCGCCACCGACGCGGGCGCCGTCGTCTCCCCCACCACCATCTCGAAGGTCGCCACCAGCATGGGGTCGCCGGAAGCGGCGGCCTGGGCGAACTGCGAGTTGTACTGGATCGAGGCCGCCGTCATGGGCGCGGCCAGGAGGCTGCCCAGCGAGTAATGCAGGTCCTCGAGGGCATCGTCCATGATCCGCCCGAGCAGCGCCTGTTCGATGTGCGTGAACTTGCGCTCGGGCAGGACCATGTTCCCGGTGCCGCCCAGCATGTGGCCCACCCACGACAGCGCTGCCGCCATCGGGAACTGGATCACCGCCTTGGCGGATACGTTGGGGATGTCGAAGAGCACCATGCCGGTGTTGTCCGGCAGGCTGGAGGCATACTCGTCGTAGCTGAGCGTCTGCACCTGCTGGCTTGTCACCTGGGACAGCACCCTCACCTTCGCGGTGAGCTGGGTGCCCCATTGCCGGGCGAACGTGTCAAAGGCCATCTCCAGGACCCGCGCATGGTCGCGGGCGAGGGTGGTGGGCCTGCTGAAATCGTAAAGCTCCACTGCATCGGCACCCGTTTTCGGGCGCGCTGCGGGAGAGTCGTGCTGGTGGACCGTCACGGGCGCCACTATCGGCACCCGGCCCGGCCGCGTTAGCAGCAGCGTGCCTTAGCCGCTTTCCGCCTGCTGTTCCTCCAGCAGCCCGGGAATCAGCTGGCGCACCTGCTCGCTTTCGCCGGAGAGCACGATGATGTCCACCCGGCGGTTCATGGCCAGTTCCTCCGCGGTCGTCCCGCCGGTCAGCGGCCGGGATTCGCCGAGCCCCACGGCCTGCAGCCGGGTGTAGTCCACGCCGCCGGGCTCGGACAGATACCGCAGCACGTTCACGGCCCGGGAGGAGGAGAGCTCCCAGTCCAGGGCCTCGTCCGTGAGCTGGCGGACCTGGGCGGTGTGCCCTTCGACCGAGACCCGGTAGTCGGTCGGCGCGAGGATCGGGCCGATGGTGTCCAGGACGGACACCGCGTCGGCGGTCAGGGCGGCCCGGTCCGGTTCGAAGAACATTTCGGAGCTGACCAGGCGGATGGTCAGGCCCCGCTCATCGATTTCGAAGCGGACGTGGCTGGCCATGCCGCGGTCCTCGAGGCCCGTCTCGATGCGTTCCTTGAGCTCGGTGAGCTCTTCGATCTCCTTCGCGGCGGCCTCCACCGCGTCCGGTTCGAGGGTCTCGGTGTCGTCGACCATTTCCGGCGGCACCACGACGCCGACGGCGGTGTCCACCGTCGCGGTCTCGACCTGCCCGAAGCCGGTGGCCAGGGAGGACTTCAACTGAGCGAACTTTTCCTGGTCGACCGTGGACATCGCGTACAGCACGATGAACATGCACATCAGCACGGTGACCATGTCCATGTAGGACGCCATCCACCGTTCGTCCGGGTGCTCTTCCTCTTCCTCCGGGCGGTGCCGGCGCCGCGGGCTCACGCGGCCTGCTGCTCGCTGTCGGCGGACAGCGCGTGGGCCGGGACCATGGCGCGCAGCCTTTCGTTGAGCAGGCGCGGCTGGCTGCCCGCCTGGACCGAGAGGATGCCTTCCATGAGCAGGTTCATCTGCTCAAGTTCCAGGTCGCTGAGCCGCTTGAGCCGGTTGCCGAGCGGCAGCCAGATGAAGTTGGCCGAGAGCAGGCCCCACAGGGTGGCGACGAAGGCCGCGGCGATCATGTGGCCGAGTTCGTCCGGCTGGGAGAGGTTCTCCAGCACGTGGGTCAGGGACACCACGGTGCCGATGATGCCCACGGTGGGGGCGTAGCCGCCCAGCGTGTTGAAGAATTTGCTGGCCACCTTGTCGGAATTGGCCTTGCTGGCGATTTCGTCCTCAAGGAGGGTGCGCAGCTCTTCGGCGTCGGTGCCGTCGGCGATGTTCTGCAGCGCGGTGCGCAGGAACGGGTCCTGGGTTTCCCCGGCGTCCTGTTCCAGGGACAGCAGGCCTTCGCTGCGGGCCTTTTCGGCGAGCGAGACGACGTTGTCGATGGTCTCCTGGGGCTTGGGGGTGCGGCCCATGAAGGCGCGCGGCAGGGACTTGAAGGAGTGCAGGGCGTCTTTGAGCGTCACGCCCGCGACGCCGACGGCGATGGTGCCGACCAGCACCAGGATCATCGGCGCCGGCAGCAGGATGGAGCTGACGTGCGCGCCCTCCAGGAAGATCATGGCGTACAGGGCGCCGAAGGCCAGGACCAGGCCGACGATTGTTGCTGGATCCATTACTTGTTCCTCGGGCGAAGGGGCACGGGACGGACGGGGGCGTTGGGGGCCGGGTCGGTGGCGGAGCCGACCGGCGGCACCAGGCCGAGTTCGGGGCCCGGCCGGTGGACGACGGGCGGCACGTCCTGCGCCATGAGGATGATCCGTGAGCGCCACTCGGCGATCTTGGCGATGACGTCGTCCATGGATTCGGTGACGATGTACTTGGCCCCGTCGACCATGACCAGCGTGGTGTCCGGGTTCGCCTGGATCCGCTCGATGAGGTCAGGGTTGATCGCGAACTGTGCGTCGTTCAACCGCGTAAGAACAATCATGGGTCCGTCCCGTGTGGAGGAAGGCCCCTCGCGGGCCTCCGTTCCTACTTTCGGCTCCGGCCCGGCTTTCGTTAGGCCGTTAAGCGGCAGCGGGGCCCGGCACCCGGCCGGACCCCGCTGATGTGTGCTGCGGATCAGCGCTTGAGGTTGGTCAGCTCCTGCAGCACCTCGTCGGAGGTGGTGATGATGCGGGCGTTGGCCTGGAATCCGCGCTGGGCGACGATCAGGTTGGTGAACTCCTGGGACAGGTCCACGTTGGACATTTCCAGGGCACCGGACACGAGGCCGCCGACGCCGGCTTCTCCCGGCGCGCCGATCACGGCCTCGCCCGAGTTGGCCGAGGCGGTGTAGGAGGAGTTGCCTGCCTTCTCGAGGCCGGCGGGGTTGGTGAAGCTGGCGAGCACGATGCGGCCGAGGGCGATCTTGTCGCCGTTGCTGAAGCTGCCCATTACGGTGCCGTCCGGCGACAGCGCGAAGGACTCGATGGTGCCGGCCGGCGCGCCGTTGGAGGCGGTGACGGCCATGTTGTTCACCCCGGCGTAGCCGGTGACGGCGGACAGGTCCACGGTGACGCTGACCCCGCCGGCGACGGCTGCCGTCAGCGTCTTGGTGCCCTCGAGGGTGCCGTTGGCGTTCAGGGTCAGGTTCACGGGGGTTCCGCCGGTACCGCCCGAGGCGGTCCAGCCGGTGGTGGTACGGGTGAAGGTGACCGGCACGTTGGTCTCCCGGCCCTGGGCGTCGTAGGCCTTGATGTCACGCGTCAACGTGCCGCCGACGGGGGTTTCGGACGGCATGTTGCCGCCCAGCGACGCGGTGGTGGTGGGCTGGGCCGGGGAGACCGCGCCGTCGGGCAGCACGATGTCGCCGATGGCCGCGCCCTGGTTCACGACGCCGTTGGTCGCGCTCCAGCCCTGGAGGATGCTGCCGTCGGTGGTGACGAGGCGGCCGGCGGCGTCGACGTCGAACGCGCCGGCGCGGGTGTACAGGTTCTGGTTGCCCTGGCGGGTGACGAAGAAGCCCTCGCCGGAGATCATCAGGTCGGTTCCGCGGCCGGTGGCCTGGGAGGAACCCTGAGTGAAGTTCGTGGTGATGCCGGCAACCTGCACGCCCAGGCCCACCTGCGCGGGGTTGCGGCCGCCGGCGTTGGCGGCGGGCGCGGCCCCGCCCTGGGTCATCTGGGACAGCGTGTCCTGGAAGACGACGGCGTTGGACTTGAAGCCGGTGGTGTTGACGTTGGCGATGTTGTTGCCGGTCACGTCGAGCATGGTCTGGTGGGAGCGGAGCCCGGAGATGCCCGAGTACAGGGAGCGAAGCATGGCGGGGGCCTTTCTGGTGGCTGAAGTGGGTCAGGCGGTGGCGGACGCGTCTGCGTCCTGGGTGGTGTCCTTGTTGATGCCGGTGACGGCATCGAGCGGAACGTCGACGCCGTCGACGTTGACGGTGGGTACGGCCCCGGCGAAGGAGACGGACCGGGCGGTGCCGGTGACTTCGACGCCGTCGGCGTTGAGGTAGCTGATTTGCTGGTCGATCAGGGCGGCGGCGGAGGTGCGCATCTGCAGCGAGAAGTTCTCCTCGTCCAGCCCGGCCATGGTGGTGAGCTGCTCCATCATGGCCAGCTGCGTGGTCTGGGAGATCATCTGGTTGGTGTCCATCGGGGAGCTGGGGTCCTGGTTGCGCAGCTGGGTGACCAGCAGGTGCATGAAGACCTCGCTGTCCATCACCTGCTTGGGTGCGCGGGCGGGCTGCGTCGGCAGCGGGGTGGCTGCGTTGACTGCTTCAACGGGCATGGGGGTTCTCCTTCTCAGGCCAGGACGTCGATGCCGGCGCGGCCCGGCAGCTGGGGAATGGGGGCAGGGGCGGGGCGGGGATCCTGGGCGGCACCGGCGGCTGCCGTACCGCCGCGGGCCTCGAAGGCCCGCCGCCCGTCGCCGTCGCCCGCCCAGCCTCGGGTTTCGGGCTGCTGGTCCTGGCCGGGCTGGCCCGGCGGCCGGTCCTGCTGGGACAGGGTGAGGGACGCGGCTTGTCCGGTGCCTGCGAGGTCACGGCGAAGCTCGCCCAGAATCGCACGGACCGCTTCCCGGCCGGCCTCGTTGGGAGCGAACAGCTCGATCCGCAGCCCCTCCGGCCCCACCTGCGCCCGCACCGTCACCGGCCCCAGGTTCTCCGGGGCGACCTTCAGGATGAGCGTGTGCTCTCCGGGTGCGGCTTGGGCGAGGCGGATGACCGGCTGGCTGATCTGCTGCTGCAGCGGCGGCTGGGCGTGCACCTGCGCGGCGGCCGGGGCAGCCGGCGCCTGCACGGACGGCGTTGGAGCGTTGCTTGGCGGCGCCGCAGCTGCGGCCGGCGGCAGCGGAACTGCCGGCTCAGCGGGCTGGGCGGCAGCGGCGTCCGGAAGGCCCTGGACGGATGGCGCCGCACCGGTGGCAGCTGCAGGCCCGGCGGCCGCCCCGGCAGCCACGGTGCCGGCAGCCACGGCCGAAGGCGCGGCGGTCGACGGGACGGCAGTATCCGGGACGGGCGCCGCGGACGCAGCGGCCGCCCGGACCGTGGCCGCCGGAATGAGGGTCGCGGGCGCAGCGGGGGCGGCCGGACCGTCCTCGGCCTGGGCAGCGGCAGGCAGCGCCGACGTCGGCAGTGCGTCCTCCGCGCTTCCGGCAGGCGCTGAAGAGGAGGCCAGGTCGAGCCGGATGCGGTCGGTGATGCGCAGTTCCAGGGCCGCGGCCGGCCTGGAACCGGGGGCCACGTCGAGGTGGATGCGGTCCGCGACGGGGCCCCCGGGAACGGGTGCCCCGGCGGCGGGCCCGCCGTCTGCGGCCGGGACCGGGCCGACAGCGGCGGTCGACGTCGGGCCCGGACCTGCGGCGGCGCTGCGGAGGCCGGCGTCGGCCGGCTCCTTCGGCGCAGGGCTCGCGAAAGGAGCGGTGTCTCCGGTCGGTTCCTCCGACGCGGGGCCTGTCCCCGGTGCGACGCCGTCGGTCGGTCCGGCCTCCGTGGTGAGCGTGAAGGCCATGGGACGGAGGTCCTCCGCCGGCTGCCGGGCAGCGTCGGCGGCGGGCACCGCCGCCGGGAGGGCCGCGGCGGCCGGATCTGCGTCAGTCGCGGGAGCGGAGCTGGTGTCGGCGCCGGCGTTCCGGGCGGAACCGGCGTCGGTTCCGGCCGTGCCCGCGATCTCGGCGGCCAGCGCCGCGCCGAACAGCGCACTGTCCCCGGTGTCGGCGGAGGCGCCGGCGGCACGGGGGCGGGCGGCCGTTCCGGCCAGGGGAAGCGGCGCCGCCGCGTTCAGGCTCATGCGCCGGCTCCGAGCAGGGCCGCCTGGGCCATCCGCGCCGAGGCCACCAGATCAGTGACCGCCGGGGCCCCGGCCGCGGTATCGGCAGCGGGCAGCACGCGGCGGATGGTGGTCAGGTTGCCGTCGTTCTCCCAGGCGTCGCGGATCTGGATGGTCTGTCCCGGCTGGGGCGCGTCCACGGCCTTGCCGCCGCCCAGGTAAATGGCGACGTGCCCGCCGTCGTGGCTGAAAAGCAGGTCGCCGGGCTGCGCCTGGGCCATGGAATCGACCTTGGTGCCGACGTTCATCTGGTCCCAGGTCACGCGCGGCAGCGAGTAGCCCAGGTCCTTGAAGACGTTCTGCACGAAGGACGAGCAGTCCAGGCCCACGGACGGGTCGTTGCCGCCCCAGATGTAGGGCAGACCGAGGTACTTCTGCACGGCGTCAAGCACCTGTCCCGGCGCTGCCCCGCCTGCGGCGGACCCGCCAACGGCGGACGCTCCGGCGGCGGGTGTGCTGCCGGAAAGCGCGCCCAGGGCGGCGGCGAACTCCGCGGAGGACGCGGCGGATGCGGACGACGTCGACGGCGCGGCCTGGGTGGCCGGTGCCGTCGAGGTGAGCTGGTCGAGGGTGCTGCGGATTTCCTGGATGCGGCCCAGGGCCTCTGGCATGGACATTGGTCAGCCCTCCGCTCGGTTGTGCCGGGAGCCGGCCAGTTCGTCCAGCACCACCTGCTCGGCGCGCAGCTCCTCCGCTGCGGCCAGGCCGGCGTGCCGGTCCTCCAGCTTGCCCAGGACGGCGGCGCGTTCGCGCGCGGCCCGGTACTGTGCCTGGGCGGCGTCGGCTTCGGCCCGCCGGGCCTCCTCCACGGCGCCCAGCTCGGCCAGCATGCTGCGGGCCGAGGCCCGTGCCGCGGCGATGGCCGTCAGGGTGGCCCGGTCGACGGCGTCGGCGGGAAGGTCGTGCAGCGCGGCGTACGCTTCGGTGCGCGCGTCGTCGGCGTCGCGGAGCCGGCGGTTGGCCGCGGCGAGGCCGCCGGCTGCCTGTTCCTCCTGCAGCCGGCGCACGCGCAGCAGCCCGGCCAGCGGGAATTGACGTGCCATTGCTTACTCCTCCCCCAGGGTCCGTGTCAGTTGCTGCAGCATGGTCCAGGCCGTGTCGGCCGGAGTCTGTTCATCCATGCCCTGCTGCAGGAAGGCATTGATGTCGTTTTCGTGGTCCACCGCGGCGTCCACCATCCGGTTCGATCCGCGCTGGTAGGCGCCGACGTCGATCAGGTCCTGGGCTCCGCGGCGGGCGGCGAGCACGCGGCGCAGGGCCGCGGCGGCGCGGGTCCGTTCCGGCGGGTTCACCCGTGAGGCGACCCGGGAAATGGAGCCGAGGGCGTCCACCGAGGGGAAGTGCCCCGCAATCGAGAGCCGGCGGTCCAGGACGACGTGCCCGTCCAGGATGGAGCGGGCGGCGTCGGCGATCGGTTCGTTGTGGTCGTCGCCGTCGACCAGGACCGTGTACAGCCCGGTCACCGAGCCCGCTGCTCCGGTGCCGGCGCGCTCGAGCAGCTGGGCGAGCAGCGAGAAGGTCGACGGCGGGTAGCCGCGCGTTGCCGGCGGTTCGCCGACGGACAGGCCGATTTCCCGCTGGGCCATCGCCACCCGGGTCAGGGAGTCCATCATCAGCACGACGTCAGCGCCCGCGTCGCGGAAGGACTCGGCGATGCGGGTGGCGGTGAAGGCCGCCCGCAGGCGCATCAGGGCCGGTTCATCGGAGGTGGATACCACCACGATGGAGCGGGCCAGGCCCTCCGGCCCGAGGTCGTCCTCGAGGAACTCACGTACTTCACGCCCGCGCTCGCCCACCAGCGCGATCACGGAGACCTGCGCGTCGGTGCCGCGGGCGATCATCGACAGCAGGGAGGACTTGCCCACGCCGGAGCCGGCGAACAGGCCCATGCGCTGGCCGCGGCCTACGGTGGTGAGGGTGTCCAGTACCCGCACGCCGAGCTGCAGGGGCTCGGTGATGCGCTGGCGCTGCATAGCCGGGGGCGTGTCGTTGTCCAGCGGCACCCGGGCCGCGGCCGTGAGCGGGCCCTTGCCGTCAATGGGACGGCCCAATCCGTCCAGCACCCTGCCAAACAGGCCCTGCCCGGTGGGCACCAGCAGGCTGGAGCCGTACGCATGGACGGGCGTGCCGGCGGTGATGCCGGTGAGCCGGCCGAACGGCATGCAGCTGACGGAGCCGCGGGAGGCGGCCATGACCTCGGCGTCCACCCCGGTATCGGGGGATCCGATCCGGACCAGTTCGCCGACGCCGCAGTCCAGGCCGGTGACCTCGACGCCCAGGCCCAGCACGGAGGAGACCCGGCCCACCCGTTCCGGGGCCGCGGCCCGCAGCGCGGCGGCGAAGGCCTGGCCGCCGGGCCGCCAGTCGACGGAGGGGCGGACGGGGCCGGGCGCGGCGGTTTCGCTGCGTCGGCGTTCGCGCCGGGACAGCGCGGCGCCGGCGCTCATGCTCCGTCTCCCAGCAGTGCGCGGCGGGCGCGGGCCAGTGCGCTGCCGAGGGTGGCATCGAGGTAGCCGTCGGGGAACTCCGCGACCGCGTCGCCGCGGGAGAGGCCGGCGTCGGGCACCAGGCGCACCCCGGCGCCCTCGGCCGCCGCGCCGAGCAGTTCCAGGTCCCGCGGGTGCATGCGTACGCTCTGGATGAGCTCGGGTTCGGCGGTGTCCAGGGCGCGCAGCAGGGCCGCCTGCGCGGAGGCGTCGGAGGCCTCCAGCTCACGGCCCAGCACGGCTTCGGCCAGTTCGAGGGCGGCGACGGCGGCGGCTTCCTGCAGCTGCCGGGCCTGCGGCACGGCCAGGGACCGCACGCGCTCCGCGGCCTGTGCCAGCGCGGCGGCCGCCAGCCCGAAGTCCTCGCGCAGCTGGGCCTGGGCGGCCTCGTGCTCGGCCTGCAGGCGGGCGCGCAGCCTCCGGGTCTCGTCCTCGGCGGCGCGCAGTCCGGTGGCGTAGCCGGCGGCGTGTCCGGCCGCGCGGGCCCGGTCGCGGGCCTGCGCGGTGTCCTCGTCGCGGTGCAGCGACGGGTAGTCCAAGCGGGTGAAGACGGCGTCAGTAGACATATTCGTCCTCGTCGGCGTGGCGGATGGTGATGGCCCCCTGGGCCTCCATCTCGCGGATCACCCGCACGATCGTGGCGCGGGCCTCCTCGACCTGCGACAGGCGGGCCGGCCCGGAGTTGGCCACCTCGTCCTCGAGCATGAGCCGGTTGCGCTCGGACACGTTGGTCCGGATGGCTTCCAGCACCGCTTCCGGGGCACCCTTCATGGCCAGCGCCAGGGTGCTGACGTCGATGCCGCGGAGCACCAGCTGGACGTCGCGGCGCTCCAGCTTGACCAGGTCGGCGAAGGTGAGCATGCGCGAGCGGACTTCCTCCGCCAGCTCGGGGTCCCGTTCCTCGAGGGATTCCAGCAGCGCCCGCTCGGTGGCGGCGTCGGCCCGGTTGATGATGTCCACCAGCGGCTGGATGCCGCCGACGGCGTCGGCGGTGTCCCGGGCGGCGCCGCCGGCGGTCGCGCGGACCTTGAGCGTTTCGGCCACGATCCGGACGGCTTCCGGCGTGGCCCGCGACATGGTGGCGATGCACTGCGCAATGTCGGTCCGGATCCGCTCGGTGAACCCGCCGAGGACGGCGGAGGCGCGCTGCGGGCGCATGTGCGCCAGGACCAGGGCGATGGTCTGCGGCAGTTCGCCTTCCAGCAGCGACACGACCTGCGCCGGTTCGGCGCGTTCGAGGAACTCGAAGGACTTGCCGGCCATGGAGGAGGCGAGCCGGTCCATGACGCCGCTGGCCCGTTCGGCGCCGAAGGAGGCTTCGAGCAGGCCCATCGCGACGTCGCGGCCGCCGTGCGCCCGGAGCCGGCCCTCGACCGTCATTTCGTAGAACTCGTTGACGGCGGATTCGGCCAGGGAGGCGTCCACGCGGCGCATCCGCACGATTTCGGCGGCGATCTCCTGCGCCTCGGCCTCGGTCAGCTGCTGCATCACCGTGGCGGCGCGTGCGGTTTCCATCTGCATGAGCACCAGCGCGGCCTTCTGCGTGCCGGTCAGCTTCGGGGCGGCGTCGTCGTTCCGGGCCGGCGCCTCGACCAGGGTGGTTCCGGGTGTCTCGCTCATACCCGGGTCTCATCCATGAGGTTGCGCAGGTAGTCCGCGGTGCGGACCGGGTCCTGCGCGGCCAGCGCGTCGAGCTCGGCCCGCTTGCGTTCGATGTCGGTGTCCGGGGGCGTGAGGGCCCGCAGGGCGGCGGTGTCCACGGGCGGTTCGATGGCCGTGGTGGAGGGCGGGTTGCTGCCCATGAGCGCCAGGTTGGTGGCCGGGGCCAGCGGATCCAGTTCGGGCAGTTCGCCGAGGTCGACGGCCTGGCGGTTCTGCCGGCGGGAACGCATGGCGTAGGCGACCAGGGCGAGGATGACGGCCAGCACGATGCCGGCGGCGAGGATGCCGGTGCGCAGCAGTTCGGCGCGCTGGGCCGCCTCTTCGGCGGCTTCGGCCGCGGCCAGCGCCTCCTGCGCCGCCTGCGCGCCGGCGTCGTTGAAGTTGAGCATTTCCACGGTGAGCTGGTCGCCGCGCTCGATGTTGATGCCGGCGGCCGAAGACACCAGCGCACGGACGTCAGCGACGTTCAGGTCCGCGCCGGCGGCGGCGTTCAGGGCCACCGAGACGGTCTGCCGGGCCAGGGCGCCGGCCGGGATCTCCCGGGTCTCGGTGACCTTGTTGACGGCGTTGTTGCGGGTGCTGGATTCGGAGGTGTAGCTGCCGTCCTCGTTCCCGCCGCCGGGCACCGCGATGTTGTCCGGGCCCAGCACGCCGGCCGCCGTGCCGCCGTTGCCGCCGGCGTATTCCTCGGTGGTGGTGGACTCGTTCAGCGCGGGCGTGTTCTCCGGGGAGGTGAAGGTTTCCTCGACCCGGTTCGCGGATTCGTAGCTCATGTCCGCGGCGACGGCGACGGTGGCGTTCCCGGGCCCGACCACCTGGTCGAGCATGGCCTGGACGGAGGCGACGACGCGCTGTTCGTATTCGGAGGCCTGCTGGTTGCCGGTGCCGCTGGCACCCACGCCGACGGCGGACAGGACGTTGCCGCCGGCGTCGATCACGGCCACGTTCTCGGCCGGCATGCCGTCGATGGAGGCGCTGGTCAGGTGCACGATCGCCTGGACCTGGTCGGAGCTGAGGTTCACGCCGTTCTCGGTTTCCACGAAGACGCTGGCCGTCGGGTCCCGCTTCTCGGACACGAAGACGGTGTCCTCCGGCAGGGCCAGCTGCACGCTGGCGGTGCGGACGCCGTTAAGGGCGCCGATGGTGCTGGCCAGTTCGCCCTCGAGGGCGCGCTTGTAGGTGACGTTCTGCTGGAACTCCGAGGAGGTCACGCCCATGTCGTCCAGCAGCGAATAGCCGCCGGAGGAGGCGGAGGGCAGGCCCGCGCCGGCGGCCTTGAGCCGCTGGTCGTAGACGTTCTCTTCGGGGACGAGGATGGTGCCGCCGCCGCCGACGATCTCGTAGGGCACGCCGTCGGCCTGCAGCTGCTCGACAATCGAGTTCGCGTCCGAGGCCTGCAGCCCGGAGAACAGCGGCGTGTAGGCGGGCCGGGAAAGCCAGCTGCCCAGGGCGACCGCTCCGAGCACCACGGCGGCCACGCCGATCAGGGCGATGGTCTTCTGCGCGACGGAGAAGCCCTTGACGGTCTCGCCCAGCCGGGTGGTCAGTGAACCCATGCGCGATGCCATCAGGCCTGCATCCTCATGATCTCGTTGAAGGCCTCAACGCCCTTGTTGCGCACCGCCGCGACCAGTTCGAGGGTCATCTGGGTGCGGGCGGAGGCGATCGAGGCGTTGTGGATGTCGTCCAGGTCGCCGGTGACGGCCTGGACGGCCAGGGCCTTGGAGTCGGTCTGCAGCTGCGAGAGATTATCCACCGCTCCGGTGAGGGAGGCGGCGAAGGCGCTGCCGTCGGTGACGGGGGCCGGGGCGGACGTGTCCTGGAGGTACCCGGTGGGCATGACGCCGGAGACGGCGGGAAGGGCGGGAACGGGCATCAGGAGCGTCCGATCTGCAGGGCTGCTTCGTAGGTGGCCTTGGCGCGGTCGACGACGGCGGCGTTGGCTTCGTAGCCCCGCTGCGCCATGATGAGGGCGCCCATCTGCTCCGACATGTCGATGTCGGGGTAGCGCACGTAGCCGTCCTCATCCGCCAGCGGATGGTTGGGTTCGTGGACCATGCGGCCCTCCGGATCGCCGTACTCGACACCGGAGACGTAGACGCCGCTGGTTCCCTCGCCCTCGCGGGCGACGATGTAGCGCGCCTGGAAGGCGGTGCCGTCGGTGGCGGAGGCGTTGTTCTGGTTGGCCAGGTTGTCGGAGACCGCGTCCAGCCACTTGCGGTGGGTGGTCAGGCCGGTGGCGGCGATGCCGATCGCGTCGAAGGTCATGACTGCATCCTTAGGGCGGTGCGCAGGGAGTTGGCTTCTCCACCAACGGCCTGCGAGGCGAACTGGAAGCGCAGCACGGTGTCGATGTTGGAGAGGGTTTCGGTGTCCAGGTTCACGTTGCTGCCGTCGAGGCGGGTGGGCTCCAGGGAGCGTTCCGTCGTGGGTGCCACGACGCCGTCGCCGGCGCGTACCGACTTGGCCAGCTCGGCCTCGAAGCTCACGCGCTGGGCGCGGTAGCCGGGCGTGTTCACGTTGGCGATGTTGTTCGCAATGGCGCGCTGACGGGCGGAAAGCCCGTTGAGGGCACTTTGAAGTGCCAGGGACGACACGGAATCGAACACAGCAGAAACCAACCCGCTTCTCACAGAGGGACAAAGCGGCCAATCCGTGGCCTGTTCAGCGAGCGATCCATGCTCGTCCGTGGTTATCGGCCCGAGAACCGAGTAGGTAAGCAGCTGAAGCAGGTATTTTTTGACTTCCGGGCAGGTATTCGTTAGTCAGCCTGCTGACCATCGAACGGGGCGCGGCCCGGTCCGTGGTTGTGCCGGCCGGTCAGCCGGCGACGTCGAGGTATACGGCGCGCTGGGTGGGCGCGGCGGTGCGCAGCAGTTCGGCCTGCTTGCGCACCACGCGCGCTTCGCGGCGCAGATGCTTCAGGGCACGCTGCTGGGCCTGGGCCAGGCGGACGGCGCGGGCCGCCAGCTCGGGCGGGAGGGGGCCAAGGTCCAGGGGCGGCTGCCAGCCGCGGGCCACCGCCTCGGCCTGCTCGGCGAGGGTGCTGCCGTCCAGGGAGGCCTCGAGGTTGTCTTCGAGCTGGGTCAGCACGGCGTCCCAGCGGGCGAGCTCGTCCGGATCGGAGGCTGCCCCGCCGTCGGCCGGCATGGGTTCAGCCGACACCGAGGGTGCCGCCGCTCGTCGTCGCCGCTCCGGCAGCGGGCTGCTGGGCGGAGGCTTCATGCCAGGCCTGGCGCAGCGGTTCGAGCACCTCGATGCACTGCCGGGTCAGGGCGGGGCTGCGGGTGATGTTGGCTTCCACCATGGTGCTGAGCGCGAAGGCGTAGAGGGCCTGCAGGTTGTCGGCGCCGTCCCAGGCGTCCGTCTTCAGGGTGCTGCTGAGCTCGGCAATGATCGCCTGGGCGTGCACGAGGTTCTCCGAAGCGGTGATCCACTCCCCCGCCTGCTGGGCGACCTCGGCGCGGCCCAGGTCCAGCAGCAGCCGGTCGTAGAGCATGGTCAGCAGCCGGGCCGGCGACGCCGAGAGCACCGACTGCCGAAGGTATTCGGCCCGCTTGGCCTGCATTCCGTAGTTCACGACGGTCATTTCTTGCTGCCGGAGGTGTTCAGCGCGGCCAGCTGGCCGGTGAGCCAGTCCTGCTGGCTCTGCAGCTGGCTGAGCTTGACCTCCAAGTTGGTCCAGACGAGCTTGAGGGTGGATTCCCGGGAGGCCAGGCGCCGGTCCCAGTCTTCGATCTGGGTGGTCAGTTCCCGCAGCGTGGATTCCTGGCCCTGGATCCGCTTGGTGAGCAGCCCGTCGTACTTGTCGGAGGCCGTGGTGCCGGCACCGGCCACGCGGTCCGCGACGGCGCGCAGCATGTCCTGCGTCTTGGCCGGGTCGGCGGCCAGGGCCTCGGCGAACTTCTCCGCGTTGAACTCGACGGTCCCGTACTTGGTCAGTTCGATGCCGATGGCGGACGGCGAGACCCCGTCCAGCGGGCCGGTGGCCGCGTCCATCAGGAGACGCTTGATGTCCCGGACGCCGGAGTCGCCGGTGAACAGGCCGCCGGTGGCGCCGCTGGTGCCGTTGGTGGTGGTGACGGTGACGGCGCTGTTGCGGTTGATGTAGTCGAAGGCCTCGGCCAGCGACGCGACCAGGTCCTGGGCAACCTTGCTGATCGCCGCATCGTCCCGGCTCACAGCCAGGGTGGCGGTGGTGCCGGCCGGGGCGTCGGCGGCCAGGGTGAGGTCGACGCCGGGCATCAGCCCCGTGAAGGTGTTGGTGGAGGAGGTGAGGTCCTGCGCGGCGGGCGTGCCGGCCCACAGGGTGATCCGGGCGTCCCTCGCAGCGTGCAGTTCCTGCAGCGGGGTGCCGTCCAGGCTCGATTCGAAGGCCCCTTCGGTGCCGGTCTTGGTGGCGGTGAACTGGATCCGGAACTGCTGGACGCCGTCCACGGAGCCGGCGGCGATCTTGACCGCGGCGACGCCGAGGTTGGCCTTGTTGACTTCGCTGACCACTTCGTCGAGGGACTTGTTCGCGGTGTCGATGGTGGTGATGTCGCCGGCTGCTGAAATGGAGAGCGCGGCTCCGTCGGGCCAGGCGGACAGCGCGGCGGAAAGGGAGACCTGGGCGCGGGCGGTCTGGGCGACCTGGAAGTCCAGGGATCCGGCGGCGGCGCCGGTGGTGACGGTGGCGGAGGCCTTGTCGGAGCTGACGGCGGCGGTGTAGAGGTCGGTGCCGGCGGGCTTGGCCGTGCCGGCGGCCTTCTCGGCAAGGGCGGCGATCCGGGTGTTCAGGCCCTGCAGGGCGCTGACCATGGTGCGGGTGCCGGCGGCCCGGTCCTTGAGCTGGACCTGGGGGCGGGCCTCGATTTCCATGAGCTGCTTGATCATGGCGGTGGTGTCGATGCCGCTGATCAGGCCGTCAATGCCGAGTGCCATACGGTGCTCTCCTGGAAGGTGCCGGGGAAATCGGGGTGTTCGGGTGCTGCGGTGTTCAGGCCGGGCGGATGCCCCGGCGGCGGAAGTGTGAGGTCCAATTCAGTTTTCCCGCCGCCGGAGCTTTTCACCTGCCGGTACTACGTGGAGCGTATTACTGCAGGAGCTGCATCACGCCGGAGTTCATCTGGTTGGCCTGCGCCAGCATGGCGGTGGCGGCCTGCGAGAGGATCTGCGACTTGGTGAACGAAGCCATCTCAGCAGCCATGTCGGTGTCCCGGATGCGCGAGTTGGCGGCGGAGAGGTTCTCCACGGACACCGCGATGGAGCGTGCGGTGGACTCGAGGCGGTTCTGCTGCGCACCAAGGGTCGCGCGCTGGGTGGAAGTGGTGGCGATTGCGGTGTCCAGAGCTGCAATGGCCTTCTGGGCGCCGTCCTCGGTGGACACAGACAGAGCGGTTGCACCGTCGCCCTTCAGGGCGGTCATGGTCGCCTTGACGTCGGCGAGGTTGACCGTGATCGTGTCCTCAGCGGCGGCGCCCACCTGAATGCTCACGGTTGCCTTGTGGTCATCCGGAACGGCCTCAGGGTCGGCTGCATTGTTGGTGTTGTCAAGCAGCTTAATGCCATTGAAGTTGGTCTTCTCAACGATACGGTCCAGCTCGCTGGTGAGGGCGGTGACCTCGGACTGAATGGCTTCGCGGGACTTGGTGTTGTTCGTGTCGTTGGCCGACTGGACCGCCAGGTCACGCATGCGGTTCAGCAGGTTGTGGACCTCGGTCAGGGCGCCTTCAGCGGTCTGGATGAGGCTGATGCCGTCCTGGGCGTTGCGGCCGGCGACCTGCAGGCCGGAGACCTGGTTCTTCAGGCCTTCGGAGATCGACAGGCCGGCGGCATCGTCAGCAGCACGGTTGATGCGGAAACCGCTGGACAGACGCTCCACGGCCTTGGCCTGGTTGGTCTGGTTCAGGTTGAGGTTGCGCATCGCGTTCAGCGATGAGGTGTTGGTGGCGATAGTGAAACCCATGGGATTTTCCTCCGTGATTCGGGTACTTGCGGGGCCCGTCCATGGGCCTCCACCGAGTGTTATCGGCGCTGACCCGGCGACTGTTAGGAATCCGTCGAAGAAAATTCCGCGGGGTTGTGATCCCCCGGATCTCCGGTGTCAGGAGGCGGGGTTCAGCGATCCGTAGCCGCCGCCGGCGACGGCCGCATGCCGCGTCAGGCCGCCGATGCTCCGCTCGGCCATGGAGGCGAGGTAGGCTGCCCGGCGCGCCGGGGATACCCGGGAGGTGACCTCGGGTGCGGCGTTGTCGTCGTCGGCGTAGTGCGCGGCCAGGCCGTCACGGAGCAGGCGCACCGCCTCGGCGCGCTGCTGGGAGACGGCGGAGTGGGTGGCGCCCAGCTCGGCGGCCAGGTCCTTGACGGAGCGCTCGTGGAAGTAGACCTGCTCCACGATGTACCGCATCTTTTCCGGCAGCGCCTCCACGGCGGCCTTCAGGTAGCCCGCGCCCTCCGCGGCGAGGGCCGAACCCTCGGGGGACGGCAGGGCGGAGGCGATGAAGTCGATCCCGCCTTCGTCCAGGCTGGACACGGTGCGGGCGGCGTCGGCGAGGGCGTCCTCCGCGACGCCGCGGTCCACGCCCATGGCGGCGGCGATCTCGTCGACGCTCGGCGTCCGGCCGAGCGCACCCGTAAGCGTCTCGCGGACGGCCAGGGTCTCCTTGATGCGGCGGCGGGCGGAACGGGTGGCCCAGTCACTGGCCCGCATCTCATCGGCGAAGGCACCGACAATGCGGCGCCGGGCATAAGCACCGAACGGAACACCCAGATCCGGGTTGAAGGAATCGGCGGAGGTGATCAGCGCGATGGCACCGACCGACGCGAGATCGTCACGGCACAGATGAGTGGCCTTGGCGCACACCTCCGAGACGAGGTAACCAACCAGCGGCAGATTTTCGACAACCAGTTGGTTGCGCTCAATACGATTCAATTAACGGACCCCCACGCCTCGTCCCCCAGCACGACTTATTGCACCGGGAGCGACAGGAAGCTGAGACCTTCCTTTGCAGAATCCTAAGGACCCTTACTATACTTCGCCGCTCCGAAGCAACACGCAAAAGATACCACTAACATTGGGGGTGGGAAGGCCGATAGTGGATGGCAAGGCAAAAACGTTCATACCGGAAGCGCTTGCCGACACGAAAACGGGAGGTGAGCGAGGCATGGTTGCCCAGAGGTTGTCCGCACTTCTATGGGAAGAGCGCGAACTGCTGGAACTCCTCGTCTTCAAGCTCGAAGAGGAACAACTGCTGCTGACATCCGGCCGGAGCCGGTGGCTGCAGCACGCCACCCGCGAGGTGGAGCAGGTGCTGGAGCGCCTGCGCGCCGCGGAACTGAGCCGAACCGTCACCGTTGCCGCGCTGGCCCGCGAATGGCACGTCAGTGAAGATGCAACCCTGCGTGAGCTTGCCGATGCCGCCCCTGCCGGCCCGTGGGCGGAGATCTTCACCGCCCACCTGCAGGCCATGACGGAACTCACATCGAAAATCCGTGAACTGCGCGACATGAATGAGCAGTTCCTGCGCGCCGCGGCCCGGTCAGCGCAGGAAACCCTCGCCGGCACCTCGTCCGGGGGCGCAACCTATACGGCCAACGGCGCCACCGCCGTCGGTAGCACCGGCGCGCGCTTCGTCGACCAGCAGATCTGATCAGCAGCAAAGGACCCCTTCCTTCATGAGCACCTTCAGCGGCCTCAACTCGGCCTACTCCGGACTCGTCGCGGCGCGTCGGGGTTTGGACGTCGTGGGCCAGAACGTCGCCAACGTGAACACTCCCGGCTACACCCGGCAGCGGGTGTCGACCTCGGCAGCCCCCGCGCTGGCCCAGGTCGGCCGTTTCTCCTCCGGTGTCTCGGTGGGACAGGGCGTCGGGGTGGACGGCATCGCCCGCCTGGGCAGCCTGCAGCTGGATACCAGGGTCCGCTCCACCGCAGCGGTGGCGGGCTTCACGGCGGTCCGCGCCAATGCCTTTGCCGCGCTGGAGCAGGGCCTGAAGGAGCCGGGGAAGAACGGCCTCTCCGCCTCGCTGCAGGAATTCTCCGCCGCCTGGCAGGGCGTCGTCAGCAAGCCCGGCGACAACACCTCCGCCGCCGTCGTCATCGACCAGGCCCAGGAACTGGCGGTCAAGCTCCGCACCGGGTACGACGACGTGGCCGCCCAGTGGAACTCCCTGCACGCAGACCTGCAGGACATGACGAGTGAGCTGAACGCAGCCGCCGGGCAGGTGGCCGACCTGAACGCGCAGATCCGCTCCACCCTGGCTGCCGGCGGCAACGCCAACGAGCTGATGGACCAGCGCAGCGCCGCCATCACCACGCTGTCCGCCCTGTCCGGCGCCACCGTCCGCGAATCCCGCGACGGCATGGTGGACGTCCTCGTGGACGGCAACGCGCTGGTGTCCGGAGATTCCGCCCGCCGCCTCGAGGTGTCCGGTGACCGCACCATGGGCGCCGGCACCGGTCCCGTGGTGACCTGGTCCCACCGCGGCGACGGTTTGGATGCACGCGCCGCCGTGGGCGGGGAAATGGGCGGAGCGGTCTCCATGCTGGCCTCCGCCCGCGCCGGCGGCGGACTGGCCGCGGCCGCCGAGTCCTACAACACCGTCGCCCGCGGGCTCGCCGACTCGGTCAACGCCCTGCACCGAACCGGCCACACTACCGACGGGCGCACCGGCCTCGCCTTCTTCAGCTACGACCCCGCCGATGCCGCCCGCTCGCTCGCCGTGGTGCCCAACGACGCCTCCGGCATCGCCGCCGGCGCAGCAGGCAAGGGCGCCCTGGACACGTCGGTGGCCGACGCGATCTCCAAACTGGACAGCGCGGACAAGCTCTGGGCGTCGTTCGTCACCTCCACCGGCGCCGCCACCCGCACCGAACTGCAGCAGGCCAATCTGGCCTCGGTGGCCGCCGTCGGCGCCCAGGACGCGCAGCTGGCGAACGCCTCCGTGGACCTGGACGAGGAAAACGTCAATCTGCTGGCCTACCAGCACGCCTATCAGGGCGCGGCCCGGGTCATGACCGCCATCGACGAAATGCTGGACACCCTGATCAACCGCACCGGAATCGTCGGAAGGTAAGGCCCGTGATCACCCGCACCACCAACGCCACGATGGCGCGCAGCGCCCAGGCGAACCTGCAGGCGAACATCTCGCGCCTGGCCAAGCTGCAGGAGCAGGCCACCACCTCGGCAGCCATCACCCGGCCGTCAGACAACCCCACCGGCACCGCCGACGCCATGAAGGTCCGCGCGGAGATCCGCGCCAACGCACAGTACAAGGCGAACATCTCCGAGGCCGGCGGCTGGCTGATGACCGTGGACCAGGCGCTGGCGAACACCACCGACATCCTGCGCCGGGTCAAGGACCTCGCGGTGAGCGCCGGCGGCGCGGCCCTGAGCGCGGCCGACCGCGGCGCCATTGCCACGGAGATCGAGGGCCTGAAGCAGGACCTCCTGGGCCAGGCCAACACCGCGTATCTGGGCCGCACCGTCTTCGCCGGCAACTCCGACGCCGGCCATGCCTTCACTGCCGACTCGTACGCGTACACCGGGGCCACCGACGCCGGCAAGCACGGCCCGGTCGAGCGCCGCATCGACGTGCACACCAGCGTCCGTGTGGACGTGGACGGCACCTCGGTCTTCGGCGAGGGGAATTCCTCGGTCTTCAAGCTGCTCGATGACCTGGCGGCGGACCTGCGCGGCAACGGCACCGGCTCCGCCCTCTCCGCCGACCTCGACGCCCGCATCAACACGGTCCTGACCGTCCACACCGAAGTCGGCGTCCGCCACGCCCGCACGCTGACCGCCGAGGAGCAGAACATGGAGCAGGCCGTGGCGCTGGAGACCCGGCGCTCGGGCATCGAGGACCTCGACACCGCGAAGGTGATCATGGACCTGAAGCTGCAGGAGGTGGCCTACCAGTCCGCCCTGGCCGTCACGGCCCGGGTGCTCCAGCCGACCCTGATGGACTTCCTGCGATGAGCCAGCCGCTGACCTTCGTCACGCCCCCGCCGGGCCTGGAGCCGCAGGTGCACTATCTGCTGGAGGAGGTCGACGGCGCCGTCGGGCTGTTCTCGCTCGTGCCCCGGGAGCCGGGCAGCGGCGTCTCGCGGCTGTTCCTGCTCGACGCCGCCGCGTACCTGCCCGGCTACGCGCCGCGGATCTCCCACGACCAGCAGCGCATGCTGGGCCTGCGGGAGCCCTCGGAGGCGTGGGTGCTGGTGGTCGCCAATCCGGCAGTGTCCGGCACCACCGTGAACCTGCTGGCGCCGATCGTGCTGAACTCCTCCACGGGGCAGTGCGCCCAGCTCATCCTCGAAGGCCAGGACTGGCCGCTGCGGGCGTCCCTCGAGGACTTCGCCGCAGCCTGACCGGTCCCCGCCCGCGCGGGCACGGCACATGTGACAGGGCCCCTGCTCCTTCCGGAGCAGGGGCCCTGTCACATATATTCGCGGCCGCCGGGTCGTGCGGCGGTCCGCCTACTGGAAGTCGGAGACCGCCGGGTCGGCGGCGATACGGCCCTCCGGGCCCTTGTCCATCGCGGTGATGGCCTGGACGTCCTCGTCGGAAAGGGTCAGGTCCAGCGCCTTCCAGTTTTCGGCGATGCGGGACTCAGTCACCGACTTGGGGATCACGATGTTCCCCAGCGCCAGGTGCCAGGCGAGGACGACCTGCGCGGGGGTCGCGCCGTCGTACTTGGCGGCGATCTCCTTCAGCTGCGGGTCCTCGAGCAGGCCTTCACCGGAGCCGAGCGGGGACCAGGACTCGTGCAGGATGTTGTGCTCCGCTTCGAAGGCCCGCAGGTCCGCCTGGTTGAAGTACGGGTGGGTTTCCACCTGGTTCAGCACCGGGGTGACGCCGGTTTCGTCGATCAGCTCCTGCAGGGCTTCCTTGGTGAAGTTGCAGACGCCGATGGACTTCACCCGGCCGCGCTTCTGCAGCTCGATGAGCGCCTTCCAGGTGTCGACGTACTTGCCCTGCTTCGGCTGCAGCCAGTGGATCAGGTACAGGTCCAGGGTTTCCAGGCCCAGGCGCTCCATGGACGCCTCGAAGGCGGCGATGGTGGACTCGTAGCCCTGGTCGGCGTTCCAGACCTTGGTGGTGATGAACAGCTCGTCGCGGTCCAGGCCGGACGCGGCGATGGCCCGGCCCACGCCCTCCTCGTTGCCGTAGATGCGGGCGGTGTCGATGTGCCGGTAGCCGACCTCGAAGGCCTTGCCGACGACCTCCTCGGCGACCTTGTCCTCCACCCGCCACACGCCGTAGCCGAGCTGGGGGATGGTGTTGCCGTCGTTGAGGGTCACGAAAGGTGATGTAGTCATGGGACCCATCCTTGCAGCAGCCGCTGCCCGGCCGTGACCGTGCCGCCTCGTGTTTGCTCCCCGCGAACGGCCGCCCGCTCCGGCCGGGTCAGGACGCGGCGGCGAGCAGCGCTTCGGCCTCGTCGACGTCCCGGACGACCAGCTCCGCCCGGCGCCGCACGTTCTCCAGTCCTGCGGACGCGATGCCCCACCGCTCCCCTTCCAGCCGGGACATGGCGGCCGCCTCGGCGGTCGCGGCCAGCGAGTTGCCGCTGCGGGACAGGGCCCGGTGCACGCTGATCAGCGCCCCCGGGATGTCCTGCCCGTCGCTGGGGTGCAGTTTCTGCGCCTGGGCGCACGCCTGCCGGACCCGGGGCAGCAGGTCCGAGAGGGTGTTGGCCACCAGCGCCAGCTCGTTGTACAGGGCGTCGTCCTCCACCCCTTCGAGCATCTGGTGGTACCGGTCCAGGCCCCGGGTGAAGCGGTCGTGGGCGCGCCGCCACACTCCCCGGCCAAGTTCGACGTCGTCCTTCCGCCCCTTGCGGGCGGCTGCAAACAGTGCCACGGCTACAGGTACTGGCCGGGGCCGGACTGGGGCTCGGCGCTGCGCCCGGCGCGGGGCTGCTGCCCGGGTCCGCCGGCGCGGCGCGGTTCACCGTCCTCGCCGACCACGACGCCGGGGGCCAGCACGGTGCCCGGCGGCAGCTGGCGCAGCTGCAGGCGGGAGGCGAGCTGCTGGTTGGCTGTCTGCTGCGCGGCGATGGCGGTCTGGATGCCGCGGAAGAGGCCTTCCAGCCAGCCGACCAGCTGGGCCTGGGCGATCCGCAGTTCGGCGTCGGTGGGGACCGTGTCGTCGAGGAAGGGCAGGTTGATGCGCTGCAGTTCGCTGACCAGCTCAGGGGCCAGCCCGTCCTTGAGCTCGGTGAGGGAGCGCTCGTGGATCTCCGCCAGCCGGTTCCGGGCGGCGTCGTCCAGCGGAGCGTTCCGGACCTCTTCCAGCAGCTGCTTGATCATGGTGCCGATCCGCATGACCTTGGCGGGCTCGTCGACCAAATCCTTGAGCCTGGCCGGGCCGCCGTCGTGGGAGCCGGCGCCCTGGACCGCGGCCGCGTCGGCCTCCTGAGGCACGGAGCCGCTCGCGTGGGTGCCCTCGGACCCGTCCGTCTCCCCCGCTTGGGTGACCGACGTCGGTTCCCGGGGCGCGTCAGCCGCGGCGTCGGCGGGAACCGGCCCGGTGGACGAGGCGGATTCGGTCTGGTCAGTCATGGCTTAATGCTCTCATGCAGGGGGCAGCGGCCGGGATGCCGCGGTCAGTTTTCGAGCTCTTCTTCGCGGTTGCGCGCATACTCTCCGTCCGGGCTGAGCCCGGCGACCTGCTGCCCGGCGTTCAGCTGGCCGGCGGTGTAGTGCCGGTCGTCGAACTCCGGGCCGGCCACCTGGTCCTCCTCGGGGCGGTTGATGTCCTGGGCGAGGTGGTCGTCCTCCCCGCCGAGGTCTTCGTGGGGGACGCTGGTGTCGTCAAGCAGGTGCTCGTCGGAGGGCAGCTCATTGTCGTCTTTGCGGAAGATTCCCATCCGTCAAGGTAAGCAGCCGCGGCAGGGCCGGTGTCAAGGCCGGGTGACGAACGCCGAAGGGCGGCACCCCGGTGCGGGGTGCCGCCCTTCGCCTGCCTGCTGCCGGTCAGCAGCAGCGTCCGCCGGGGTTCGCGTCCTGCCGGTCGAACCGGTCCTTCCAGAACTCCCGCTCGCTCATGGGAGCCGCTGCGCAGCCGGTGGCGGCGTGATGCGCCCGGTATTTGCGATAGGCGTCCTCACCCATGACGTCGCGGAAGAACCGCACCAAGCCGCGCAGTCCGTCCAGGAGCCCCGGCGGAGCGGTGGTGCCGGCCATCAGTGTCCGGCTCCCGCCGTCCGGCGCTGTTCCTCGGGCAGCGTGCCCCACTGGGCCATGATCTCCTTCTCCATGGGGGTGGCGAAGAATCCTGCCGGAGCGAACATCCGGGAGGACACCGGCGGTGTTTCCGCGCTGGGCGCCCCGCCGGACCGGTAGGAGCGGATGCTGGCCAGGATGGCGGTGATGATTACGATGATCGCCAGCGTCACGAACACGATGGACAGGGTGCCCTGGACGAAGGTGTTGCGGACCACCGCCTCCATCGCCTCCACGCTCTTGGCGGTGCCGAAGCTCGTCTCGCCCCGCTCCAGCGCCGCCTTGAACGCGTTGTGCTGCGCCCAGTACCCCACCGCCGGCACCGGCGAGAAGATCTTGTACATCGACGCGGTGATGGTCACCACCGCGGCGAAGCCCAGCGGCAGGCCCACGATCCAGAGCCACTTGAAGGCGTTCTTCTTCGCCAGGATCGCCAGGCAGACCGCCAGCGCGATGGCCGCGAGCAGCTGGTTGGCGATGCCGAAGAGCGGGAAGAAGGTGTTGATGCCGCCCAGCGGGTCGGTGACGCCCAGGATCAGGATCGATCCCCAGCCCGCCACCATGACCGCCGTGCAGATCCAGGCTCCCGCCCGCCAGCCGGTGTCCCGGAACCTCGGCACGAAGTTGCCGATCGAATCCTGCAGCATGAACCGGGCGACCCGGGTGCCGGCGTCGACCGCGGTGAGGATGAACAGCGCCTCGAACATGATCGCGAAGTGGTACCAGAAGGCCATCATGGCCGGGCCGCCGATGAAGCTCTGCATGATGTGGGCCAGGCCGACGGCGAGCGTGGGCGCGCCGCCGGTGCGCGAGACCACCGACTCTTCGCCGACGTCGGAGGCCAGGGAGGTGAGCATGTCCGGTGTCAGGTTCACCCCGGCCAGGCCCAGCGAGTTCACGAAGGCGACGGCGCCCTCCACAGTGCCGCCCGTGGCCGCGGCGGAGGAGTTCATGGCGAAGTAGATGCCGCGGTCGATCGAGATGGCGGCGACCAGCGCCATGATCGCCACGAAGGACTCCATGAGCATGCCGCCGTAGCCGATGAACCGGGTCTGGCGCTCCTTCTCGATCATCTTCGGCGTCGTGCCCGAGGAGATCAGGGCGTGGAAGCCCGACAGGGCGCCGCAGGCGATGGTGACGAACAGGAACGGGAAGAGCGGCCCGGCGACCACCGGCCCGTCGTCGCGGGAGGCGAACTCGCTCACCGCGGGCACGGCGATCTCCGGCCGGACCACGATGATGGCCACGGCCAGCATGACGATGGTGCCGATCTTCATGAACGTGGAGAGGTAGTCCCGCGGAGCCAGCAGCAGCCAGACGGGCAGGACGGCGGCGATGAAGCCGTAGATGATGATGCCCCAGGCGATGGTGGTGCGCTCGAGGGTGAAGAACTCGGCGAGCGGGGACTCGGCGATCCAGCCGCCGCCGATGATGGCGGCCATCAGCAGCACGAACCCGAGGACGGAGACCTCGGTGACCTTGCCCGGTCGCAGGTAGCGCAGGTAGATGCCCATGAACAGGGCGATCGGGATGGTCATCGCCACCGAGAACACGCCCCACGGGCTTTCGCCCAGTGCGTTGACGACGACCAACGCCAGGATGGCGACGATGATGATCATGATGGCCAGGGTGGCCAGCAGAGCGGCGGTGCCGCCGATGACGCCGAGCTCCTCGCGGGCCATCTGGCCCAGGGACCTGCCGCCGCGGCGCATCGAGAAGAACATGACGAGGTAGTCCTGGACGGCGCCGGCGAGGACCACGCCGACGATGATCCAGATGGTGCCCGGCAGGTACCCCATCTGGGCGGCGAGGACGGGCCCGACCAACGGTCCGGCGCCGGCGATGGCGGCGAAGTGGTGGCCGTAGAGGACGCGGCGGTCGGTGGCTGCGAAGTCCTTGCCGTCGGCGTTGTACTCGGCGGGCGTGGCCCGGCGGTCATCGGGCTTCAGGAGCTTGCGCTCGATCAGCTTGGAGTAAAAGCGGTAGCCGATGAGGTAGGTGCAGACGGCGGCAAAAACGAACCAGATGGCGTTGACCGTCTCGCCGCGGACGATCGCCAGCATGGTCCAGCTCAGCCCGCCGAGCAGGGCGATGCCCGTCCAGAGGGCGATCTTTCCCGGTGTCCAGCGTTTTGCGGCGGCCTCGGCCTCGGGGTCGACGGCCACCGGGGGCAGGTTCGGGTCCTGTTCCAGGACGGCGGCGTCGCCGGCGGCTGCACCGTCGCGGCGCCGTTGCTTCGCGCTCATGTTTTCCCCTTTGGTATGCGTCCTGCGGCCCAGTGGAGGCCGCGGTGATGGGCAGGGACAGCCCCTGCCCATCAGACGCTAGCATCGGGAATGTGACGCACGGCATAGGCGGGTGCCGCGTCGCGCGCCGGGTCGGCGTCGAGGCGGTCCGCCGACGTCGGGCACCGCGACACCCGGGGCGTCGGGCGCTACGTGGTGAGGAGGATCTTGCCCTTGTGCTCGCCCGAGTCGAAGTACTCGTGCGCGGCGGCCGCCTCCGCGAGGGGGAACGTCCGGTCCACCAGGGCCCGGACCTGCCCCGCCTCCACCAGCGGCCAGACGCTGCGCCGCAGGGCGGCCATGATGGCGCTCTTCTCCTCGACCGGCCGCGAGCGCAGGGTGGTGCCGATGATCCCGGCCCGCTTGCGCATCAGGGCGTTGAGGTCCAGCTCGGCGCGGGTGCCGCCCTGCAGCCCGATGACCACGAGGCGCCCGCCGATGGCCAGGGCGTCGAGGTTCCGCTGCAGGTACTTGGCGCCGACGACGTCGAGGATCGCATCGGCCCCGTGGCCGCCCGTGGCTTCCCGGACCGCTTCCACAAAGTCCTCGTCGCGGTAGTTGATCAGCGTTTCGGCGCCCAGCTCCGCGGCCAGGGCGAGTTTCTCGGCGGAACCGGCGGTCACCATGGGCACGGCGCCGAAGGCGGCCACCATCTGGATGGCCATGGTGCCGATGCCGCCGGCGGCGCCGTGAATCAGCACGAAGTCTCCGGGCTGCACGTCCGCCTCCATGAAGAGGTTGGAATATACCGTGGCAGCCGTCTCCGGCAGGGCCGCCGCGGTCACCAGGTCAAGGCCCTCCGGGACCGGCAGCACCTGCCCCGCCGGGACGGCGACCTTCTCGGCGTACCCGCCGCCGGCCAGCAGGGCGACGACCTCCTGTCCGACCTGCAGCTGGGACACTCCCTCCCCCAGCGCACCGATGCGTCCGGAGACCTCCAGGCCGGGGTAGGGGCTGGCTCCCGGGGGCACCGGGTAGTTGCCCTGCCGCTGGAGGACATCGGCCCGGTTCAGTCCGGCCGCCGCCACCTCGATGACCACTTCACCCGGCCCGGGAACCGGATCGGCCGCCTCCGTGAGCTGCAGGTTTCCGGGTCCTCCGGGGGCGGTGATTCCGATGGCTTTCATGCTTCTCCTCGGGCGCTGATAGATTTTGGCCGGCCGTGGCTATCTGCCAGACTACTAGTGGGGAAGGTTGTCCGAGCGGCCGATGGAGCTGGTCTTGAAAACCAGTGGGCGGTAACCCCGTCTCAAGGGTTCGAATCCCTTACCTTCCGCCAGGCACGACGGCGCCCCCGCCTCAGCGCGGGGGCGCCGTTTCGTTTAATGCCGCAGCCGGCAGACATTCATTCAAATGCATAGAATTGCGGACCGCCGTTTACCCGGCATGCAACATAAGGGAACTGCGGAAATATTCCGGTAGGGTATTCGGGTGGTTTGAGGCCCATAGTTGGGGGTACCGGCCACTAAAGCGAACCACTTCCTGAGGAGAATTTAAATGAATCCGTCCGCATCCCGTACCGCCCGGGCACGGAACCTGATTCTTACCGCAATGCTGGCCGGGCTGCTGCCCAGCTGCGCCGTCGCTCCCGGCACCGGTGACGAGGAGGCTTCGGCCCCGGAGACTGCCGCAGCTGCTTCCGCCAAGCCCGCCGCCGTCGAGGACGACGAGGCCGGGGAGACCGCCGAAGCCGTTGACCCGGAGGTCGTGCACTCCACCGAACTCAACGTCGGTGACTGCATTCTGGATGAAACGACCGGAGAGGAAATTGGCGACGTCGACCTCGTTCCGTGCGACCAGCCGCACACCGCCGAGGTTTTCGCCGCCTATGACATGGACCCGGGTGCCTACCCGGGCGAAGAGGCCGTCACGGCTGCCGGTGAGGAGTTCTGCGCCAACGAACTCACCGGCTACATCGGGGAAAACTTCGAATCGCCCACCGCCCCGGATCTGTCCGATATCTCCATCGCCTACATGACTCCCACACCCGAGTCCTGGAATTTCGGCGGTGACCGCGAGATCCTCTGCTACCTGACCACCTCCTCCGGTGCGACGACCACAGGTTCGCTGCGCGGCGCCCTGAACTGATCGCCGGCGCTTTCACAGCACGACGGCGCCCCGGCTTCGGCCGGGGCCCCTCGTGCTTTGCCCACAGGTGATACCGGCACCCTTGCCGGCTTTCCCCTCCTCGCGCAGGCTCCGCGACAGCCGACCGCCGCCGGGCGGACCCGTCGAAACCGTCGAGGAGACTGCCGTGGACCGTCCTGTTGTGCCAGCGCTGAAACCGTCCCATCCCGCGCTCCTTTTCCTCGCCGTGGGCCTCCTGACTGCCGGCTGCGCGGTGATTCCTCCCGGGCCCGGGGCTCAGGTACGGCCGGCTGCGTCGCCGGCTCCACCCGCGGAGCCCGCCCGTGAAGCCGGCCCTGGCGCTGCCCGGGAGCAGGAGGCCGCGGCTGCGGACCCCGGCCGGGAGGAACCGGAACCGAAGACGGTTACGGCCTTCAAGCTCGTACAGGGCGACTGTTTTGCGTTCCCCCCGGCACCGGGCAGCTCCGTCGAAGGGAAGCCCGGTGACGGCGACGGCACCGTCCACCGGCTCCCCTGCAGCACCAGGCACACCGGCCAGGTCTATGCCGTGGCCAGTATCGAGGACGCCGGTCCGTATCCGGGGGTCGGCAAACTCCAATGGCTCTCCGACGCGCTGTGCACGGCCGAGAATGACGTGCTGGATCCCGGCCTCGCTGCCGCCGTGCCCGGCCTGAAACAGCACATGATGGTCCCCTCCCCCGAATCGTGGGGCTACGGGGACCGGAGGATCCTCTGTTATGTGAAGAGCCCCCAGGCCTTCAGCGGATCCCTGCTGATCGATCTCTGACCGGTGCCCCTCCCCCGGGCCGGAGCGGATGAGCGGGCAGTTCAGGCCCGGCCGGCGCCGTCTGCGGGCAGCACGGAGAACAGCGCAGGCGCCGCGAAGCCGTGGGCGGCGAACTCAGCCTGCACCGCGGCCGCAACCACGTCCACCGCCTCCTCCTCGAGCAGGGCGATGGCGGAGCCGCCGAATCCACCGCCGGTCATCCGGGCGCCGAGGGCGCCGCCGGCGAGCGCGGCGTCGACGGCGGCATCCAGCTCCGGGCACGACACCTCGTACAGGTCGCGCAGGGACCGGTGGCTGTCGGTAAGCAGGGGGCCGACGTCGCGGATCCGCCCCTCCTGCAGGACCCGGACGGCCGCCAGGACGCGCTCGTTCTCGGCCAGGACGTGCTGCACGCGAGCCCGGGTGGTGGGGTCCAGCCGGGACAGGTCCGCGTCCGCGGGCAGCCGCCGCAGCGACGGCACCCCGAAGGCCGCCGCTGCTGCTTCGCAGGAAGCCCGGCGGGCCCCGTAGCCGCCGTCAGCATGCGAGTGTGCGACCCGGGTGTCGATGACCAGGACCGTCAGGCCCTGCTCCGCGAGCGGCAGCGGAACGCTCTGCGCGGACAGGGTCCGGCAGTCGAGGAAGAGTGCGCGGCCGCGGCTGCCCATCAGCGAGGCGGACTGGTCCATGATGCCGGTGGGGGCGCCCACGAAGTCGTTCTCCGCCCGCTGGGTGAGCCGGGCAAGTTCGGGTGCGGACAGGCCCAGGCCCAGCAGCTCGTTCAGCGCGACGGCGACCGCCACCTCCACGGCGTGCGAGGAGGACAGCCCGGCGCCGACGGGGACGGTGGAGTCCAGCAGCAGGTCGAAGCCGGGCACCTGGTGGCCGGCGGCCTGCAGGGCGTGCACCACGCCGGCCGGGTAGGCGCCCCATCCGGAAACAGTGCCCGGGGCCAGCGCGGCGAGATCGAAGCTGCTGCGCGAGAGGCCGGAGGCGCCGTAGGTGGAGGCGAGCCGCACCGGCCCGCCGTCGGCGCGCAGCCGCACCGCGGCCAGCACCGAGCGGTCGATGGCGAAGGGCAGCACGAAGCCGTCGTTGTAGTCGGTGTGCTCGCCGATCAGGTTCACCCGCCCCGGCGCGCGCCAGGCGCCGTCGGGGGCGGTTCCGTATTCCTCGGTAAAGGCGCCGGCCAGACGGGAGCGGCGGAGGTCTCCGGCGTCGGCCGCGGGGTGGGAGGCCGTCATCGGGCAGCCTCCCGCAGGCGCGCCGCGGCCTTCTCTGCGGGTACGTCGTTGATGAAGGCGCCCATCGCGGCTTCGGACCCGGCGAGGTACTTCAGCTTGTCCTCGGCGCGGCGCGGGCTGGTCAGCTGCAGGTGCAGCCAGCCGGCTTCGCGGTCCGCGTCGTTGACCGGGGCCTGGTGCCAGGCCGCGATGTACGGGGTCGGGGTCGGATACAGCCGGTCCAGCCGGGCGAGCAGGTCCGGGTAGAGGACCGCGAGCTCGTCCCGCTCGGCTGCCGACAGGGCGGCCAGGTCCGGCACCTGCCGGTGCGGCACCAGGTGGACCTCCAGCGGCCAGCGGGCGGCGTAGGGAACGTAGGCGGAGAAGTGCTCGCCCTGCAGAACCATCCGGTCGCCGGCTTCGCTTTCGCTGCGCAGCAGCTCGCCCATCAGCGGCCGTCCGGCGGCCGCCAGGTGCCGCCGCGACCGCTCCGCCAGGCGCGCCGCATACGGGGCGGGATACGGATAGGCGTAGATCTGTCCATGCGGGTGATGCAGGGTCACCCCGATCTCCTGCCCCCGGTTTTCGAACGGAAACACATGGCGGATGCCCGGCAGCGCCGAAAGGGCCGCGGTGCGCTGCGCCCAGGCCTCCACCACGGTCCGGGCCCGCTCCGGGCCCAGCCGGGCGAAGGACCCGTGGTGGTCGGGGGTAAAGACCACCACTTCGCAGCGCCCGACGGCGGGAGCCGGAACGCCCCACAGGCCCCGGCCGGCGTCGTCGTCCGCCGGTTCGGGCAGCTGCCCCAGATCCGGGCCGAGCGAGGGGAAGCGGTTCTCGAACACCACGACGTCGTAGTCCGGTGCCGGGATCTCGCTCCGCCGGCCGTCGCGGGAGGGGCAGAGCGGGCACTGGTCCGCCGGGGGCAGGTACGTGCGGGCCTGGCGGTGCGCGGCGACGGCCACCCACTCGCCCGTGAGCCGGTCAAAGCGCAGCTGCCCGCCGCCCGCCCGCGGATCCAGCGCCCGGGGGTCGTCAATGTGGTCAACGGGAGGGTGGCCGGGATCGCTGAAGAACAGCGCCTGCCGCCCGTCGGCTAGGCGGTGGGAACGGACCTCGTGCCGGCTGCCGGCCTGTCCTGCTGTTGTGCGCACTGCCTCTCCACCGCTCCCGGGTTGCCGGCCGCGCTCCTGCCGGCACGGCCGCAAACGGCCGCCCCGGCCGCCTGCGGCCAGTATCCCACGCCCGAAAGCGGCCCCGCTGCCGCCCTCCGTTCCCCCGCCGGACATCTGCGTGTAACGAGTGTCACCTACTATCCGTACTATTCCCTTTGCAACACCACTCGTATCCTGCCGCACACCGCGGCAACGCAACCGCGGTCCGGGGACCGCTGAGGAGCATGAGGCATGAGACCTTCATCCTGGAAGGCTGTCCTGGGCACCGCCCTGTCGGCGGGCCTGCTCGCCGCGCCGCTGACGGCGGTGCCGGCCGCCGCGGCCGAGCCGGCGGACGGCGTCATCATCAATGAGGCGTATCTGAGCGGCGGCAGCGCCAACGCTCCGTTCACCCACAAGTTCGTCGAGCTGCACAACCCCACCGACGCTCCGGTCAGCCTTGACGGCTGGTCGCTGCAGTACCGGGCGGCGGGCACGACGGCGGCCCCCACCGGCGTCGCCCGGCTGTCCGGCAGCATCGAGCCCGGCGGCTACTACCTGGTCCAGGGTGCGAGCAACGGCTCCAACGGCGTCCCGCTGCCGGCCGCCGACGCGACCATCGGTGCCAGTTTCTCGGGCAGCGCCGGAACGCTCGTGCTTGCCAGCCAGCCCACGGCGGTGAATCCGCTGCCCACCGGCTCGGTGACCAGCCAGCCCGGCGTGGTGGACCTGCTGGGCTACGGCACCTCCAACACCTTCGAGACAGCGGCCGCCGGCGTGCCCTCCGGCAACTCCGACCCGAGGTCGCTGAACCGCACCGGCGCCGTGGACACGGACAACAACGCCGCCGACTTCACCCTGAGCAGCACGGTGACACCGACCAACACCGCCGGCGCCGGCGCCGAGCCTGAACCGGAGCCGGAACCCACGCCCACCCCCACGCCCACGCCGACCGAGCCGGCCGACATCGTCGCCATCGCCGACATCCAGGGCACCGGCGAGGCCAGCCCCCTGGTCGGCGCCCAGGCCACCACCCGGGGCAAGGTCACCGCCGTGTACCCGACCGGCGGCTTTAACGGGTACTACATCCAGACACCGGGCACCGGGGGCGACCTGGGCCCGGACCATGCCGCCTCGCACGGCCTGTTCATCTTCTCCGCCGCCACGGCGGGGCAGGTCGCCGTCGGCGACTACGTTCAGGTGAGCGGCACCGTCGGCGAGTACTACGGGCTGACCCAGCTCACCGTCGCCGCCGGCGGCATGAGCAAGCTCGCCGAGCCCGCCCCCGAGGTCAAGCCGGCCGCCGTCACCTGGCCGGCTGAAGAAGCCCAGCGCGAAGCCCTCGAAGGCATGCTGCTGGCGCCGCAGGGCGAGTTCACCGTCACCGACAACTACACGCTGAACCAGTACGCGGAGATCGGGCTCGCAGCCGGAACCGACCCGCTGGTCCAGCCCACCGCCGTCGCGCCCGTCGGATCGCCCGAGCACGCCGCCGTGGTCGCCGACAACGCGGCGAAGGCCGTCAAGCTCGACGACGGGGCCTCCACCAACTTCCTGTCCGCCGCCAACCAGGGCAAGCCGCTGCCCTACCTGACGACGGAGGATCCGCTGCGCATCGGCGCGGCCGCCACCTTCACCACGAGCGTGATCCTGGACTACCGCAACAGCGCCTGGAAGTTCCAGCCGCTGACCGAGCTCACGCCCGCCAACGCCGCGGCCGTGCAGCCGGCGGTGTTCGAGGACACCCGCACCGCGGCGCCGCAGAGCGTGGGCGGGAACCTGAAGCTCGCCTCGTTCAACGTGCTCAACTACTTCAGCACCACCGGAGACCAGCTCTCCGGCTGCACCTACTACAACGACCGCGCCGGCACCCCGGTGACCGTCCGCGGCGGCTGCGATGCGCGCGGCGCGGCGAACGAGGCCAGCCTTGAACGCCAGCAGGCCAAGATCGTGTCCGCGATCAACGCGCTCGGGGCCGACGTCGTCGGGCTGATGGAGATCGAAAACTCCGCCGCGCTCGGCAAGGACCGCGATGCGGCACTCGCCCACCTCACGGCGGCACTGAACGAGGCCGCCCCCGGGACCTGGGACTACGTCCGTTCACCGGCGGACCTGCCGGACGATGAGGACGTCATCCGCACGGCCTTCATCTACCGCACGGCCGCCGCCGAGCCCGTGGGCGAGTCCGTCATCCTCAACGACGAATCCGTGTTCTCCAACGCCCGCGAGCCGCTGGCCCAGGCCTTCAAGCCCGCCGGCGGGGCGGACAGCGAGAGCTTCGTGGCGATCGCGAACCACTTCAAGTCCAAGGGCTCGGCTCCGGACTCGGGCGAGAACGCCGACACCGGGCAGGGCGGCTGGAACGCCGACCGGGTGCGGCAGGCGCGTGCCGTCGCGGCCTTCGCCGACTCGGTGGCGGCCGACGCCGGCACCGAGCGGGTCTTCCTGCTGGGTGACTTCAACTCCTACGCCGCCGAAGATCCGATGCAGGTGTTCGCCGAGGCAGGCTACGTCAACCTCGGCAAGGGCACCGGCAAGCACTCCTACGCCTTCAGCGGCCTGGTCGGATCCCTGGACCATGTGCTGGCGTCCCCCGCGGCCGCCGAGGACGTGACCGGCACCGACATCTGGAACATCAACTCGGTGGAGCCGCTCGCGCTGGAGTACAGCCGGTACAACTACAACGTCACCGATTTCCACGCCCCGGATCCCTACCGGTCCTCCGACCACGATCCGATCCTCGTCGGCCTGGACCTGAGCCCGGCCGAGGCGGAGACCACCGAGCTGAACCTGCTGAACATCAACGATTTCCACGGCCGGATCGACGCGAACACCGTGAACTTTGCGGGCACGGTCGAACAGCTCAAGGCCGCGGCGCCCGAGGGCAGCTCGCTGTTCCTCTCGGCCGGCGACAACATCGGCGCGTCCCTGTTCGCCTCCTCGGTGCAGCAGGACCAGCCGACCCTCGACGTGCTGAACGCGCTCGGACTGCGTGCCTCGGCAGTGGGCAACCATGAGTTCGACGGCGGCTTCGCCGACCTGGCCGACCGGGTCGTGCCGGCGTCGGACTTCAGCTACCTCGGCGCGAACGTGTACCGGAAGGGCACGGACACCCCGGCCCTGCCCGAGTACGCGATCCTGGACGTCAACGGCGTCGACGTCGCCGTGATCGGTGCCGTCACGGAGGAGACCGGAGCCCTGGTCAGCCCCGGCGGCATCGCCGACCTGGAGTTCGGAGATCCGGTGGAGGCAGTCAACCGGGTGGCGGAGCAGCTGGCCGCCGACGGCCTGGCCGACGTCATCATCGCCGAGTACCACGAGGGTGCCGGCGCGGGCACGCCCGACGGCGCCACCCTGGAGGAGGAGGTCGCCGGCGGCGGCGCCTTCGCCGGGATCGTCACCGGGACCAGCGCGCTCGTCGACGCGATCTACACCGGCCACACGCACAAGCAGTACGCGTGGGACGCCCCGGTGCCCGGTGAGGACGGCAGGACCCGCCCGGTTGTCCAGACCGGCTCCTACGGTGAGTTCATCGGGCAGATCCGCCTCGAGTACAACGAAGAGACCGACGAGGTCCTCTCCTACACCGCGGGCAACGTGGCACGGACCACCGCACCGGCCGCGGAACTGGTCGCCGCCTACCCGGCGGTGGCCGAAGTCCAGCGCATCGTCGACGCCGCCCTGGCCTACGCGGCCGAGGTGGGCAACCAGCCGATCGGCTCGGTGACCGCCGACATCACCACCGCCTTCAACGGCGGCAACCGCGACGACCGCAGCGCCGAGTCCACCCTGGGCAACCTGGTGGCCGACTCGCTGCTGGCCTCGCTGGCCGCACCGGAGCGCGGCGGCGCCGAGATCGGCGTCACCAACCCCGGCGGGCTGCGCGCCGAGCTCTACTACGGCGAGGACGGCGTCATCACCTATGCCGAGGCCAACGCGGTGCTCCCGTTCGTCAACAACCTCTGGACCACCACGCTCACCGGGGCCCAGGTCAAGACGATGCTGGAGCAGCAGTGGCAGCCCGAAGGCAGCTCCCGGCCCTTCCTGGCCCTGGGCCTGTCCGACAACGTGACCTACACCTTCGATCCGGACCAGCCGGCCGGTTCCCGCATCCAGACGGTCACCGTCAACGGCGAGCCGCTGGACACCGGCCGCTCCTACCGGATCGGCACGTTCAGCTTCCTGGCCCAGGGCGGGGACAACTTCACCGTCTTCCGCGAGGGAACCGACGTCCGCGACACCGGGCTGATCGACCGGGACGCGTGGATCAGCTACCTGCAGGCCAACAGCCCGGTCTCCCCGGACTTCGCGCGCCAGGGCGTGCAGGTCCAGGGCGCCCCGACGGCGCTCACCGCCGGTGCATCCAGCACCTTCTCGGTGGGCCGGCTCGACCTGACCTCGCTCGGCAGCCCGGCCAACACCTCGCTGGCGGCCAGCTTCGTCGACGCCGCGGGAACCACCAGGGCGCTGGGCAGCACGCCGGTCACGGCCGGCAGCGCCGCCGTCACGCTCACCCTGCCGGCGGCGACGGCGGCCGGTGCGGGGACCCTGGTCCTGACGGCCGACCCGTCGGGCACCACGGTGAGCCTGCCGGTGACCGTGGAACAGGCCGAACAGCCCGGACCGGTCTGCCTGGCCCCGTCCAAGCCGCGGCACTGGTGGGACGTGATCGGCTGGCTCCGCTACGCCATTGACTACGCCCGCTATCTGGTCTGCGTCAGCGGCCGGTAGTTTCAGGCAGTGACGACGGTGCCGCCGGAAGCCCCGCTTCCGGCGGCACCGTCAGGTTAAGGGCGTCGTTTGACCCTCCCGCAGGGGGAGGCCGCAGTATCGACATCAGCGGCAGCCATGCCGGCGGAACCAGCAGGAGGAACAGACAGATGATGGGTGTGGGAGAGTTCGCCCAGGCCACCGGCCTCACCGTCAAGGCACTTCACCTCTACGACGAACGCGGCATCCTGAAGCCGGCCGAGGTGGACCCGCAGTCCGGCTACCGCCGCTATGCCGCCGCCCAGCTGCGCGAAGGGCTGCTGCTGAAGGCGCTGCGCGACGTCGGCGTTCCGCTGGGCGAACTTGCCGGCAACGACGTACGTGAGGCCTTCACCGGGCTTCTCGCGCGCCGGCTGGCGGACATCCAGGCCGAGCGGCGCAGCCAGGACGCGGCAGCTGCAGCAGCCCGGACCCTGTATGAACGCCTCACGACGCCGCTGCCGGTGGAACGGCGCCGTGCCGCCGCGCAGCCCTACGCCGCCGCCGTCCTCCGCGTTCCGGAATCGGACGAGGACCCCGACATCCTGGACGAGGCGGTCGGCGGCGTGCTCACCGAACTGTGGGAGCGGCTTGACGCCGAGGACAACCCGCCCACCGGCCCCTTCTGGCTCTCGTTCGGCGGGCCGGGCCGGGCCGGCCGGCCGGGCGCCGACCGGTTCCTCACCTGCTGCTGGCCCGTGGCCCGGGAACCGGAGGGCAGCAACTGGGCGGGCGGGTCGGAGCTGGCCGGCACCGGGGCCCTCCTCGCTCCCGGCACGCTTCCCGACCGCGATGAGCTGTTCCTGCGTTGGCCTCCCGCGGGCGTGGATGCCGCTGCCGACGGCGCCGAGGACCCGGCCGGGCCGCACCCGGCCCTGGCCGCCCTGCTCGAGGCGGTGGAAGCGCGCGAGGACATCGACCCCGGCCGGCTCCGCCAGGTCACCTTCATGGGCGCCGACGGCGGACCGGGAGGCGTGGAGCTGTCGTACTCCCTGGCGGGCTGACCGTCCCGCCTTAGGAAGCCGCCGGGCTGCTCAGGTCCACGAAGGTGCCGTCCGGGCAGCGCAGGTGGGAGACCACCTGCCCCCAGGGCATCTCCTCCGGTTCCTGCAGCGGTGTCGCCCCGGCGGCGACCGCCTGCCGGAAGGCCGCCGGCACGTCGTCCACCGTCAGCGCCACCTCGCAGGACATCGCGGCCGAGGGGCCGGCTGCCAGGCCGTCCGGCAGGTGCCGCTCCCCCGTGCTGTAGGAGGCGAAGGCGAGCGCGGTGTCCCCGGCATCCAGTTCGCCGTAATCGGCGCCCATGGCCACCCGGGCGGTGAGCCCGAAGGCGCGCTCCATGAACCGCACCGACTGTTCCGCGTCCTCGACATACAGGATGGTCTTGGCAAACCTCATGGCATCCTCCCGGTAATCAGTCCCGGCAGGGTAGCCCGGGGCAGGAGGGAGGGTCCACCGTGGTTCCGTTAGGGTGGTGCGCATGACGGCAACCCGGCATGCGCTCTCCCGCCTGGACGGACTGGTGGCGGATGGCTTTCCCGCTGCCGTCGAAGCGCTCGCACGCCTCGTCGCGATACCCGGGCTGGCCTGGCCGGGAGCAGATCCGGCGGCCCTGGAGCGAAGCGCGGAGCTCACTGCCGAGCTGCTGCGCTCCGCGGGTTTTCGGGATGTCGCCGTCGATCGGGCGCCGCGGCCGGATGGAGCGCCCGGCGCTCCGGCGGTCCTTGCGCGGCGGCCCGCCGCACCTGGATTCCCCACGGTCCTTCTGTACGCCCATCACGACGTCCAGCCTTCCGGAGATCCGGGGGCGTGGGCCAGCCCGCCGTTCAGGGCAACGGAACGGAACGGGCGCCTCTACGGGCGCGGCGTGGCCGACGACAAGGCCGGAATCATCCTGCACGCGGCGGCCTGCCGCGCCCTGCTGGACCTGACCGGGCCGGCGGCCGGGCTCGGCATCACGGTCCTGGTCGAAGGCGAAGAGGAAATCGGTTCTCCCAGCCTGCCTGCCCTGCTGGACAGGCATACGGATCTGGAGGCCGCCGACGTCGCGATCGTCGCCGATTCGGGGAACTGGCGGGTGGGCGTTCCCGCACTGACCACCTCGCTGCGCGGCCTCGTCGACGGCACCATTGAGCTGCGGGCCCTGGAGCACGGCCTGCACTCGGGCACCTATGGCGGTCCCGTACTCGACGCGCTGACCCTGATGGGCCGCCTTGTCGCCACGTTCCATGATGAGGCCGGCAACCTCACCGTTGCAGGTCTTGAGCACGGGGACGAGCCCGCCGTCGACCTCGATGAGGACATGTTCCGCGCCGACGCCGGCCTTCCCGACGGCGTCCGGCTCGCCGGGGGCGGCAGCCTCACCGGGAGGCTGTGGAGCCGTCCCGCCCTGGCCCTGACCGGAATGGATGTGCCGGCGGTCGATGCGGCGGCCAATACCCTCCTGCCTTCGGTCCGGGTCAAATTCAGTCTTCGGATCCCCCCGGGCACCGAACCGGACGACGCCATGGCCGCCATGCAGCGGCACGTGGCGAGGCACGCCCCGTTCGGTGCGGAAACGGTCTTCACCCCCGGCACCGGCAGCCGCCCGTTCGCCGTGGACCCTGCGGATCCCGCCGTCGAGGCTGCGGTGGAGGCGATGCGGTCGGCTTGGGGAGTGGAACCGGTCCTGATGGGGGTCGGCGGCTCGATCCCGGCCGCGTCCCTCCTCGCCGGGCGGAACCCGGCCCTGTCCGTGCTGATTACCGGCGCGGAGGACCCGGACACCCGGGCGCACGGAGCGGACGAGTCGCTGGACCTGACGGACCTGCGGCAGGGCATCCTGGCCGAGGCGGCGCTCCTGGCCCGGTTGTCCGGTCTCCTTGGCAAGGAACCGGCGCCTGCCCCGGCGTCCATGCACCCCTGATGACCCCTGCCCCGGGCCGGCCTGCTCCGCTAGGAGGCGTCGGGCAGCAGCAGCTCTGCGGCCGCTCCGGCATGGGTGAGCTGCACGGCTTCGGCCAGGACGTCGGCGAACTCGCAGCGCCGGCTGAACGCCTCCCGTTGCCGCATGGAGCCTGTGCCCTCGCGCAGGATCCCGGCCATGATCGCTTCGACCGCGGCGTCCTCCTGCCATTCGGCGAGGACCGGGCGGACCAGCTCCAGCAGCTGGGCCACCACGTCTCCGGCCGGCGCCGGGCGGGCGGTGACGGGGCTGATCAGGTACCCGCCGACGCCGGCTCGGCTGGCCTGCCAGGACCAGGTCCGCAGCTCCGCGGCGCTGACATCCGACGGCTGGCCGCCTGCCCGCCAGCTCCGTACGGCGGTTTCGACCAAGGCACGGACCAGTGCCGCGATCCCTGCTGCATGCGCGGCGTCCATGCATACGTCGGTGATGCGCACCTCCAGCGTGGGCACGTGCCGGGAGAGCCGGGCGTCGAAGTAGACCATCCCTTCGTCCAACGGCACCTCGGAGGCCAGCAGCGCCGCCACGTGGCGTTCATAGTCGGCGACGGTGGCGGACAGCGGCGGCGGCCCCGCGGTGGGCCACCGGCTCCAGGCCTGGTAGCGGAAGCTGCTGTAACCGGAATCGCGGCCGTTCCAGAACGGAGAGTTGCCGCTGAGCGCGAGCAGGACGGGCAGCCACGGGCGCATCCGGTTCAGTGCGGCAACGCCTTCCTCCGCCGATGAGATCCCCACGTGCACGTGGTAGCCGCATGTCAGCTGTTCCTGCAGGGTCAATCCGAACCGCTCCTGCATCCGCCGGTACCGGGGCAGCGGCACCAGGTTCGGCAGCAGCGGCGGAGGGCAGGTTCCGACGGCGGCCACCCGGGCCCCCACCTTGGCCGCGGCCTCGTCAGCGAGCCTGCGGCCGGTACGGATTGAGGCGAGCTGGCCGGCCAGATCGGTCTGGGGCGGCCCGGCGATTTCAATCTGCTCCTGCTGCACTTCAAGAGTGACGTCGAAGCCGATGCTGTCGAGGCCTGCCGCGGCGCCGGCGGCCTCGACGGCCTCCTCGGCCACGGGCATGGGCTCGAACGTGCCCGAATGGACGAGCAGCAGTTCCTCTTCGACCCCGAAGGTTCGAACCGGGGGAGGCTGCGGAGGATAGATGTTCATGAAAGGGCCTGACTGTCCACGGTGACGAGCTGCCTTCTGAACTCAGAAGCAAGCTTAGCATCGCCGCGGCGGCGGGCCCCACGGGGTTGTATCCCACCGGCGGTCTATGCCTATCGTAAGCACACTTATAAAACCTGTTGCGGGTTTTCACGGGACTGGAAGGGAAGGCACGTGGACCAGAACGAAGCTCCGATCCTCGACGCGCTGGAGGACTACCACCGGCTCGACCGATACGGTTTCACTCCCCCCGGCCACCGGCAGGGACGCGGCGTCGACAAGCGCACCCTGGACGTGCTGGGCGCAGATCCGTTCCGCAACGACGTCCTCGCCAGTGCCGGCCTGGACGACAGGTCTTCCTCCAACGGTTATCTGCAGCAGGCGCAGGACCTGATGGCCGATGCGGTCGGCGCCGAGCAAACGTTCTTCTCCACCTGCGGCAGCTCGCTGTCGGTCAAGGCGGCGATCCTGGCCGTGACCCGGGGCACCGGGGAGATCCTGATCGGCCGCGACGCGCACAAGTCGGTCACGGCCGGGCTGATCCTCTCCGGGCTGCAGCCGCGATGGATCCGCCCGCAGTGGGACAACGAGCTGCACATCGCCCATCCTCCGTCGCCTGAGACCGTGGAGCAGATGTGGCAGCGCCATCCCGACGCCGCGGCCTGCCTGATCGTCAGCCCCACCCCCTACGGCACCTGCGCGGACATCGAGGCGATTGCCGAGATCTGCCATCGGCGCGGCAAGCCGCTGATCGTCGATGAGGCCTGGGGCGCCCATCTTCCGTTCCACAAGGACCTGCCCACCTGGGCCATGAATGCCGGCGCCGACATCTGCGTGGTCAGCGTGCACAAGCTGGGCCTGGGCTTTGAGCAGGGTTCGGTGTATCACCTGCAGGGCTCCCTGGTGGACCCGGTACGGCTGAAGCAATGCGCCGATCTGCTGGCCACCACCAGCACCAATGTGCTCATGTACGCAGGCCTGGACGGCTGGCGGCGCCACATGGTGCAGTCCGGCGAGGAGGAACTCGACGCCGCCCTGAAGTTGGTGGAGGCTGTCCGGGCACGGATCAACGACCTGCCCGGGCTGCATGTGCTGCACGATGAGCTGATCCGGGAGGAGGCCTCCCACGACTTCGATCCGCTGCATGTGCTGATCGACGTCAAGCAGCTGGGCATCAGCGGTTATCAGGCTGCGGACTGGCTGCGGGCCGAGCGGCGGATCGACGTCGGACTCAACGACCACCGCCGCATCGAGGCCACCTTCTCGCAGTCCGACAGCCAGGAGACCGCCGACCGGCTGCTCGAGGCGCTTTCCGCCCTGGTCCAGGCGGCCCCGGAACTGCCCGAGCCCTCCCAGGTGCTGCTGCCAGACTCCTCGGACCTGGAGATGGAGACCGTGCGCCTGCCCCGTGATGCGTTCTTCGGGCCGGTTGAGGTGGTGCCGGCCCGGGAAGCCGAGGGGCGGATCGCAGCCGAGCAGATTACCCCGTATCCGCCGGGCATTCCCGCCGTCCTGCCCGGCGAGCGGATCAACGGGCGGGTCATCGAGTACCTGCTCTCCGGCGTTGAAGCGGGCATGGTGCTGCCGGATCCGGCGGATCCGGAACTGAACACGATCCGGGTCACCCGGGAGTAGGAGGAGCAGCCGATGCCCGAAACCCTGTTTCCCCTCGACAACTCCAAACCGTTCCGGGACCAGGACCGGCCCGGCCACAACCGGTGGCATCCGGGCATTCCCCCGGTGACCACGGTCCGGCCCGGCGAAACGTTCCGGGTCGACTGCCGGGAGTGGTTCGACGGGCACATCCGCAACGACGACTCCGCCGACGACGTGCTCACCGCCCCGTTCCACACCGGGCACCAGCTCAGCGGCCCCTTCGAGATCGCCGGCGCCAAACCCGGGGACCTGCTGGTGGTGGACATTGTCGACGTCGGCCCGATCGGCGCGCCGGGCAGGCTGGCGGGCGAGGGCTGGGGCTACACCGGCATTTTTCCCCGCACCAACGGCGGCGGCCTGCTCACCGAGCGGTTCCCCGACGCCTACAAGGCCGTCTGGGACTTTCAGGACGGAGCGGCCGTCTCCCGCCACATTCCCGAGGTGCGGCTGCAGTCGAAGATCCATCCCGGCGTCATGGGCACCGCGCCCTCGGAACAGCTGCTGCGCCGCTGGAACCGGCGGGAGGCGGCGCTCGCCGCCCGGAACCCGCTGCGGGTGCCGCCGCTGGCGCTGCCGCCGCTGGCCGAGGGGGCGCTGCTCGGCGGGACGCCGCGTGAGCGGGCGGCCGCGGTATCCGTCACCGCCGCGCAGACCGCACCGCCGCGGGAAAACGGCGGCAACCAGGACATCAAGAACCTCACCCGCGGCACCCGCATCTTCTATCCGGTGTACGTGGACGGGGGCATGCTCTCGGTCGGAGACCTGCACTACTGCCAGGGCGACGGCGAAGTCACGCTCTGCGGGGCCATCGAGATGGGCGGCTGGATCGACCTGCACGTCGACGTCATCCCCTCCGGGATGCGCACCTACCACCTCGAGGACTCCCCCGCCTTCCTGCCCGGGGACCCGGAGCCGCGCTACGAGGAGTGGATTTCCTTCTCCGGCATCTCCGTCACCGGGCGCGGCCGGCAGAAGTACCTGGATGCCCGGCTGGCCTACCAGCAGGCCTGCCTGCACGCCATCGACTACCTGACCAGCTTCGGCTACACCCCCGAGCAGGCCTATTTGCTGCTGGGCGCGGCACCGGTCGAGGGGCGGCTGTCCGGGGTGGTGGACTTCCCCAACGCCTGCGCCACCGTCTACATCCCGACGGCGATCTTCGACTTCGACGTCCGCCCCTCCGCCGCGGTGCCGCACCAGGTCCGGCAGGAGACGCCGCTGCCGCACGCTCCGGCGTCGGCCCTGCCGCGGGAGAAGACGCTGCGGGCGGTTCCCGTCAACAAACGCGCGCTGCTGCCGGACACCGCCCAGCTGCGCGACTATCTCACCGGAACCGCCCGGCGGCTGCTGCCCGCGGCCGGCTTCCCCCGCCTCATCGGACGAAAGGCGCGCCATGACTGATCCCGCGTCCCTGGATCCACACGTTCCGCTGCATCCCAGCGAGCGACGACGGCGCGTGGCCGGCCCCGGTGCCGACCTGGCGGTCTTCGAGTACGGCCCCGAGCCGGGGCCCGGCGTGCCCGAGGTGCTGCTGGTGCACGGGTATCCGGACGACCACGCCCTGTGGGGCCCGGTGATCCGCGACCTGGCCGCGGATCACCACGTCATCGCCTACGACACGCGCAACGCCGGGGGCTCCCGGACCACCGGGACCGGGCTGGCCGCGTTCCGGCTGCCGCTGCTCGTGGAGGACCTCTACGCCGTCCTGGACGCCGCTGCCGCCGGTCCGGTGCACCTGGTCGGCCACGACTGGGGATCCATCCAGGGCTGGGCCGCGGCCCGGGACCCGCGCGCCGCCGACAGGCTGCTGGACTACACCAGCATCTCGGGCCCGGACCTGCTGCACTTTCGGCGCTGGTTTGCGCGTCGGCTGCGCAGCCCCCGGCGTTGGCCCGAGGCCCTCCAGCAGGCCCTGCGCAGCTCCTACGCCGCCGGCTTCCAGGTCCCGGTACTGCCGGAGCTGCTCTTCTCGGCGGCCGGGGCACGGCTGTACGAGCGGTTGTCCGGCCGCCCTGCCCGCCGCAACCCTCAGCGCGGGCTGGCCCTGTACCGGGCGAACCGGGCCGGCGCTCCGGACGACATCGTGCGGGACGTACCCGTCCAGGTTCCGGTGCATGTGGTGGTTCCGCTGCGGGATCCGTTCCTCTCGCCCCGGCTCAACCAGGGCGTCACGGACTTCGCGCCGCTGGCCCGCTTCACGGCGGTCGACGCCGGCCACTGGTGGCCTGCGACCCATGCGCCGGAACTGGCCGGCATGATCCGCGTCGCATCCGCGCTGGCAGAATAGATACCAGGCCTGGAGGCGCACCCCGCCTCCCTGCTCACCGGGGGGATGAGTTCAGTGGGAATGCCGCGCCCGCCCCGCGGGTTGACACGACCACAGGCCGTTACCCAACCCCACAAGGAGATGGCTCATGACAACCCAGGTCGCATCGACCAACCCGGCAGAGACCGGCTGGATCCCCGCTGAGCAGTTCATCGGCGGACAGTGGCGTGAAGGCCGCTCGGAGAAGGTCCTCACCGATACCAACCCCTTCACCGGGCAGGACCTGCTCACCATGCGCCAGGCCTCCCGCGAGGACCTCCACGAGGCGTACACCGCCGCCGCCGAGGCGCAGAAGCAGTGGGCGGCGCAGCCGCCGGCCGCCCGCCGCAAGGTCATCGAACGTGCCGCGCAGATCCTCGACGAGCGCCGGGACGAGATCATCGCCTGGCTGGCCGCCGAGTCCGGTTCCACGGTGCTGAAGTCGAACATCGAGGTGGACTCCGCCATCGCGATCACCCGCGAGTCGGCCACCTTCCCGCACCGCGTCAGCGGTCGCATCCTCGACTCCGACGTTCCCGGCAAGGAAGCCCGCGTGTACCGCGGCCCGCTCGGCGTCGTCGGGGTGATCAGCCCCTGGAACTTCCCGCTGCACCTTTCCGAGCGTTCGGTGGCGCCGGCGCTGGCCCTCGGCAACGCCGTCGTCCTGAAGCCGGCCAGCGACACCCCGGTCACCGGCGGCCTGATCCTGGCCAAGGTGTTCGAGGAGGCCGGCCTGCCCGCCGGCGTGCTGAGCGTCGTCGTCGGCTCCGGCTCGGAGATCGGCGACGCATTCGTGGAGCACCCGGTGCCGAAGCTGATCTCCTTCACCGGCTCCACTCCGGTGGGCAAGAACGTCGGCGCCCTGGCCGCCAGCGGTGCCACGCTCAAGCACGTGGCCCTGGAACTGGGCGGCAACGGCCCGTTCGTGGTGCTCGCCGATGCCGACGTCGACCAGGCCGTCCGGGCCGCGGCGATGGGCAAGTTCCTGCACCAGGGCCAGATCTGCATGGCGATCAACCGGATCATCGTCGAGGCCCCGGTCTACGACGAGTTCGTCGAGAAGTTCGCTGCCCATGTGCGCGGGATCAAGGCCGGCGACCCGACCGATCCGCAGAACGTGGTGGGCCCGATCATCAACGCCGGCCAGCTTGAAGGCCTGCAGGAGAAGATCCGCCTCGCGCAGGAGGAAGGCGCCCGGCTGGTCGTCGAGGGCTCCGTGGACGGGCAGGTCCTTTCCCCGTACGTGTTCGCCGATGTCACCAACGACATGGAGCTGGCCCGGGAGGAGATCTTCGGCCCCATCGCCGGCATCCAGCGCGCCGACGACGCCGAGCACGCCCTGGCCCTGGCCAACGACACCGACCTCGGCCTCTCCAGCGCCGTGTTCACCTCCGACCTGGACCGCGGCGTCGAGTTCGCCAAGCGCATGCGCGCCGGCATGACCCACGTCAACGACATCACCGTCCAGGACGAGTCGCACATCGCGTTCGGCGGCGAGAAGAACTCCGGGCTCGGCCGCTTCAACGGCGAGTGGGCGCTGGAGGAATTCACCACCGACCACACCATCACGGTCCAGCGCACTCCGCGCGAGTACCCGATCTAGCCACCGGCACCACACGGCAGCACGTGACGACGGCGGCCCGTTCCCCCGAAGGGAGCGGGCCGCCGTCGTACGTTCAGGCCAGGATGCGTGGACCGGCCGTCAGGAAACGCTCAGCGACGTGGCCCCGTGCCGGCCGGCGGCACCGGCTTCCTGCTGCGCCTGTCCGCCGTCGGCACCGGCCAGCAGCGCGGCGGCGATGTCGTCGGCGTCGCGCAGGGTGCGTGATCCGGCGGCCGCCGGCGCCCCGGCCTCCGCAGCGATCGCGGTGCCCCACTGCACCGAGGACAGCTGCAGGCCCAGCACGTACAGGTTCTGCTGCGGTTCGCCGCTGACACCCACAGGCCGGTACGGCGGCGGCGTGACATCAAGGCCGGGGGTCAGCACCGGGGTGCCGGTGGCGGACATCATCACCTTGGGCCGGGCCAGCCCGTCCCGCAGCAGCGAGCCCAGCAGCGGGCTGCCGGTCCGCTCGACCCGGTTGGGCGGCATCATCGCCTCCAGCAGCACCCGGGCGGTGTGCCGGGTACCGACCCAGGGCGACGCCGCGGTGAACAGCCCGGCGGCCTCGTCGACGTCGAAGCGCGGATCCGGGCCGACGAAGTGCACCAGCCCGGCGCGGGTCAGCGCGGCCAGCTGCTCGATCCGCTGCGGCGGGGGCCCGCTGGCCAGGCCTTCGACCAGCGGCTCGAACCAGCCGCGCAGCTCGGCGAGCCAGGATTCCTCGGCCAGGCCGCCGTCGGCCACCACTTCCTTCAGGACACTGCGGCCGGCGTTGAACGCGCCGATCGCCATCTTCAGCGGGTCGTCCTCCCCGGCAGCCGAGCCGGCGGCGTCGTCCTCGAGATAGGCCAGGACCGCGGCGTCGAGCTCCTCGGCACCGGCGTAGGGCCGGCGGCCCAGCGGCTGGGCAAGGGCCTCAAGGTTGGTGCGGTGCGCGTCCGGCACGTACCGGCTGAGCACGTCCTCCTTGGCGGCGTCCCAGGCGGGGCCGGGAACATCCAGCGCGGCCTGCAGCTCGGCGAGGAAGTCCTCGGCGCCGCCGCGCAGGACCCCGGGCCGGACCCGGGCCAGCGTGCCGTAGTAGGCCCAGACCGCGTCCCGGTGCAGCAGCGGCCAGAGGTCGTGGTCGAAGCCCGGGTTCAGGCCGCGCCGGGTCAGCCGCGACGCCGCCTCCCGGTTCAGGTACCGCAGCCGGACGCTGCGGGGAATGTAGCTGTCCAGCAGCGCCTTGGCCCGGTAGGGCGTGCCGCGGCGCGAAGCGGCCAGCAGCAGCGGTTCCCGCCCGGAGGCCTCGTAGCGCAGGGCACGGCCCGGGCCGTCCCCGGTGGACAGGAAACGCCCTCCGCGGCCCTCGGTGACCTGCACCATCAGGTCGAAGAAGTTCAGGCCGAGGCCGCGCACCAGCACCGGTTCCCCTTCGGGCAGCCGGGAGAAGTCGACGTCGCCCGGAACCGCGGGCGGAAAGTAGTCCAGTCCGTGCCGCTGGGCTGCGGCCCGCAGCCGTTCCTGCTCCGCGCTCAGATCCGCCGGCACGTGCCCCAGGGCAAGCACGACGACGTCGGCGTCCAGCTGCCCGCCGCCGGACAGCTCCACGGTGAACCCGGTGCCCCGCCGCTGCAGGTGCAGCGCCTCGGCACGTTCGTGGCGCAGGTCGACGCCGTCCGCCCGCCCGGCGTCGAGCAGCCGGTGCCAGGTCCACTGCAGGTAGCGCCCGTACAGGGCGCGGCTGGGGAAATCGGCGGAACCCAGCCCGGCGAGCTCGGTCCGGTCCGCGTCGCTGAGCTGCGGGCCGGGGGCGGAGCGCATCAGCTCCCGCCACCCGTCAAAGGACAGCCCGGCCGGCGACGGCGGCAACTCCGCTGCGGTGGGCCCAGCCGGCACCACGGTGGGAAACAAGGCGGGCGTGTTCATCAGGAACAGCCGGGACTGGTCCGTCCGCCAGACATGGCCGGGCCCGGGGTCGTAAGGGTCCACCAGGACTATCCGCAGGGCGGGCCGCGCCGCCTCGGGCAGCATCCGGCGCCGGGAGAGCAGGCGGTCCACCACGGAGAGTCCCCGCGGCCCGGCGCCGACGACGGCAATCCGGGTGATCTGCGTGTTCTCCATGCTCCTAGGGTATCCGCCGCCACCGCGTCGTCCGCCGCCGGCGGCGCGAACGCAGGCTCGTCCGGAGCACCCGGGCCCGCCCCTAGGATGGGCACATGAAAACAGCGACCGGCCCCGCAGCAGACCAGCCCGCCGAGGACGAGTTCCTCTGGCTGGAGGACATCCACGGCGACCGCCAGCTCGACTGGGTCCGCAGCCGGAACGAGCGGACGGAACAGCTGCTCTCCCGCACCGGGTTCGAGCAGACCGAACAGCGCCTGCTCGAGGTCCTCGATGCCAGCGACCGGATTCCCATGGTCGCCAAGCGCGGGGACTGGTACTACAACTTCTGGCGCGACGGCGAGCATCCCCGCGGGCTCTGGCGCCGCACCGACTGGGACAGCTACCGCGCCGGAAACCCGCAGTGGCAGCTGCTGCTGGACGTGGATGAGCTCAGCCGCAGCGAAGGCACCGAATGGGTGTGGGGCGGCGCCCGGTTCCTGCACCCGGCCGACGGCGGCCCGTACCGCCGGGCCCTGGTGGTCCTCTCCCCCGACGGCGGCGACGCCTCCCGGTACCGGGAGTTCGACGTCGAGGACCTCGGCTTCGTACCCGGCGGCTTCGACATCCCCACAGCCAAGAGCCAGGTCAGCTGGGCCGGACCGGACGCCCTGCACGTGGGCACCGACTTCGGCCCCGGCTCGATGACCACGTCCTCCTACCCGCGCACCGCCCGGCTGCTGCGCCGCGGACAGGCGCTGGACGCTGCGGAACTGGAGTTCGAGGTCCCGGCGGACCACATGATGGCGTACGTGGCGCGGGACCAGACCCCCGGCTTCGAACGGGACCTCGCCGTGGACATCATCGACTTCTACCGCAGCCGCAGCTACCTGCGCCGGGACGGGGACTGGACCAGGATCGAGGTGCCCGAGGACGTCACCGTGGACCTGCACCGGCAGTGGCTGGTGATGCGCCCGCGCACCGATTGGGAGGCCAACGGCACCGTGTATCCGGCCGGCTCCCTGCTCGCCGCCGACCTTGACGCCTTCTTGGCCGGGGACCGCAACCTGCAGGTGCTGTTCCGCCCGGACCCGGAGACCTCGCTGCAGTCCTGGAGCTGGACCCGGGACTTCCTGCTGCTGAACCTGCTGCGCAATGTCAGCAGCGAGATTCTCGTCGTCGATCCGGCCGACGGGTGGCGCGCCCGGCCGCTGGAGGCCTGCCCGCCGCTGCACAGCGTGGACGCCTACGCCGTCGACGATGAGGACGAGGCCGCCGGCAATGACTACTGGCTCGTCAGCACCGGGTTCCTGACCCCGTCCACCCTTTCCCGCGGCACCCTGGGCGCCGACGCCGCCGGCCCGGAGACCATCCGCACCTCCCCCGCCTACTTCGACACCGCCGACTACACCGTGGAACAGCACTTCGCGGACTCCGCCGACGGCACCCGGGTTCCCTACTTCCAGGTCGCGCCCCGCAGCCTGGTGCTCGACGGCGGCAACCCCACCCTGCTCAACGGCTACGGCGGATTCGAGGCCTCCCTGACGCCCGCGTACAGCGGCGTGGTGGGCCGCGGGTGGCTGGAGCGGCGCACCACCGGCCCCGACGGCGTCGAACGGCGCGGCGTGTACGTGCTCGCGAACATCCGCGGCGGCGGCGAATACGGGCCGGACTGGCACCGGGCCGCCCTGCAGGCCAACCGGCACCGGGCCTACGAGGACTTCGCGGCCGTGGCCGAGGACCTGATCCGCCGGAAGGTGACCTCCAGGGAGCATCTGGGCTGCACCGGGCGCAGCAACGGAGGCCTGCTGGTGGGCAATATGCTGACGACGTACCCCCACCTGTTCGGCGCCGTCTCCTGCGGGGTGCCGCTGCTGGACATGCGCCGCTACACGAAGCTTTCCGCCGGGTATTCGTGGATCGCGGAGTACGGAGATCCGGACGATCCGGAACAGTGGGAGTTCATCCGCACGTTCTCCCCGTACCACCTGGTCAAGCCCGGCACCGACTATCCGCCCACGCTTATCTGGACCGCCACCAGCGATGACCGGGTGGGTCCGGTGCAGGCCCGCAAGATGGCTGCCCGCATGGAAGCCCTCGGCGTGGACCGGGTGTGGTTCCATGAAGCGCTGGAAGGCGGCCACGCCGGCGCGGCCGACAACCGGCAGGCGGCACGCATGCACGCCATGTCCTACGAATTCCTGTGGGAGGCCCTCACCGGCGGCCTGGCGGAAGGCCGGTAGCGGCGTTTTGGCCTTCAGCCCGATCTGCGGGTAGGCTGGACAGGCTGGCAACGTGCGCCGGCGGCAACTGGAGACGTGCCAGAGCGGCCGAATGGGCTTCACTGCTAATGAAGTGCGGGCCTAAAGCCCGCCGGGGGTTCAAATCCCCCCGTCTCCGCCAGACAAAGGAAGGCCCCCGGGAAACCGGGGGCCTTCCTTCATGTCCGGCGGCTGCGTCCGGCAGCGGGCCGGGAACCTAGTTGATCGTGTCTTCGTGGCCGAGCGCGCCGGCCGCCCTGGCGGCAAGCAGCGCCTGCTCCCGATCGTGCCGGGCACGGTCAAGTTCCCACTCCGCCGACTCGACTGCCGCTTCGGCTATGGCAACTGCCTCCAGGTGCACCTCGGCGGGCAGGACGGCCGTCGGAACGGCCTGTTCGGCGAGGCCGTCACCGGCACAGCCCCCATGCCCTCCCACCGGCCGGAGATCCACGGTGTAGTCGAGGCTCTGGAGGATCAAGGGGTACGCCGATCCGGGCCGGACGGAGCCGTGCGCAGGTACGGGCGCAGGGACGGGCGAAAATGGGGTTTGGGTCAAACGGGGTTCCTGACGATTGCAGGATAAGAAATACACCGGGGTGAGAAGCCGGCCCACAGTTATCCAAGTGGTGGCTGCCGATGCGGCAGCGCCTGATACGGCGACGCTACCGTGCCCGCGCCGTTTAAGCCACCTATGCAGATGAGGCCGGTGAGGGCCTAGAAGTCCTCCGGGCGGAGGTTCTGCGCCCATCGGCTGATCTCGGCGTCGTCCGGAAGCGGGGCTCCCGGCTGTGGCTTGGTCGGCTCCTGTCCTGCGTCGGTGTCCGGCTTGCCTGCTGTCCCCGCGCGGGGCGCCTCCGGTGCGGCCGGCCGGTCAGCCGGCGCGGGCTCCGCGGCGGGAGCATCGGCCTTGGCTGCCGGGGCAGCCGCGCCGGTTCCAGCGCCGGCGGCGCCGTCCGTCGAGGACACAGGGGGCTGGTCCGACCGGTTCTGCGGCTGGGGATGGGCAGCGAGGCTGGTGACCGCCACGCTGGCGGCGCGGAGCCCGGAGCCGGTGAACTGGGCGTAGAGCTTGACGGCTTTGACGGCCTGTCCCTGGGCGATGGCGGCATATACCTGCCGGTGCTGCTCGGGCTCCAGCAGCCGGGCGGCTTCACGGGCGGTCTGCGCCGACGCGCCGGCCGGCAGTTTCGGCTTCTGGGCCTGGCCTGCCCCCTGCCGGCCCGGCTCCGGGCGGGCGTCCGCGGCCGGCGACTCGTGCCGCTTCTTCCGCGCCCGATCCATCAGGAAATTCACAAGCAGGATCGCAGCAACAAAGAGGACGATCACGACAAACTCCATACTTCGATCCTAGTAGCGGTTGACCGAGGCAGGCGCCCCTGGGGCCCTTCGGAGGGCGATCGCCCCGCCACAGTTTGGTTACGGTCCGCCCGGCAGCCCGAGAACCGGGGCAAGACGCCACGTGGGAAGCAGCCCTTGTCCCCTCGGGCGGTGGGTAAGCTGTCCCACATCCGGTATCCGCCGGGCGTTCCGCCACGGGGCGCCGGTCCGTCCCCTGCCGCTTCTCCGCTGCCGCTTAGCCGCCGCGGAACGACCCAGGAGCTCCCATGTCCTCGTTGCCTCCCCCGCCCGCCGGCCAGGGTCCCGCCGTCGAACCCGATGCCTTCCTTCTGCGCCAGGACGGGGAAGCACTGCGTGCCCTGCGGGTCTGCGTAGCTGCGGGCGTGGCCGAGGTGCAGCTGCTCGGCCCCGGACCGGGCAACGCCATGGGACCGGACTTCTGGACCGAACTGCCGCTGGTCTTCGACCGGATCAGCGCCGACGACGACATCCACGCGGTGCTCATCCACGGCTCCGGCGGCAACTTCAGCTACGGCCTCGACCTAGCGGCCATGGCCCCGGTCTTCGCCCCTGCCCTGCGCCCCGGCCCGCCGGATGCCCGGCAGCGCGAGGAGTTCCGGCGGCGGATCGCGGCCCTGCAGGACGCCGTCACTTCGGTGGCGCGGTGCGCCAAACCGGTGATCGCGGCGGTGGACGGCTGGTGCATCGGCGGCGGGGTCGATGTCATCGCCGCCGCGGATATCCGCATCGCCTCGCCGGCCGCGAGGTTCAGCATCAGGGAGGTCAAGGTGGCCATCGTGGCCGACCTGGGTTCGCTCCAGCGCCTTCCCGCCATCATCGGCGAGGGACCGACCCGCCATCTGGCCCTCACCGGAGAGGATGTCGACGCCGCCCGGGCGCTCAGCCTCGGCCTGGTCACCGAAACCGCCGAGGACGTCCTCGCCCGGGGCCGGGAGCTGGCCGCAGCGGTCGCCGCCAATCCGCCGCTGGTGGTGCAGGGCGTCAAGCACGTGATGAACCAGCGGATCGGCCCGCAGGTGCAGGCCGGACTGGACTATGTGCAGGTGTGGAACAGCGCCTTCCTGCCCAGTGCGGACTTTGCTGAGGCCGCAGAAGCCTTTGCCGGGCGGCGGGCCCCGGTCTACCGCGGCCGGTAGTTCCGCTGCGGCACCGCCCACGCGGCACGCAGCGGCCCGTGCGCATGCCATCCGCGGACATGGGGCAGATCACATTATGGTGTTGGCATGTTCGCATTCGATGCATGGGGGGCCATCATTGAGGACGCCCACCGATATCCGTCACCGCACAACTCGCAGCCGATCAAGGTGGAGCTGCGCTCCCCGACGCAGGCCGCCGTCTACTACGACCTTGATCTGGGGCTGCCCGCGGAATCGTACGGAATCCCCTTTGCCCATGTCTGCGCGGGTGTCTTCCTGGAGTCGCTGAAGGTCTGTGCCCTGGCCCGCGGCTACGCGCTCCGGGAAGAGCTTCACCTCAGCGAGATGGACTTCTCATCTGCGGACCGGCTGCACCTCATCGGCGAAGTCACCCTGGTGCCCCGCACCCCCACCGACGAAGACCTGGCCGTCCATCGGGCCTTCCTCGGACGGCAGACCTCGCGCCGTCCCTATGACAACACGCTGGTGGATCCCGCGGCAGTTGTCGAGGCCGAGGCCACGGCACGGCGGCACGGCCATGAGTTCCGCAGCTCCAGCGATCCGACGCTCGTCCGTACGCTGGTACACGTCAACCAGGCGACCTTGTTCGACGACCTGCGCAATGACGCCGTCCACCGGGAAATCCTCACCTGGCTCCGGTTCTCCCGCGCCGAAGCCGCTCGGCGCGGAGACGGGCTGAGCGCGGAAACCATGCTGATGCCGGGGCCGGTCCTGCGGTTCGCCATGCAGCACCGGGGCCTGTGGGAGGCGCCGCTCATCGGCGCGCTCATCCGCAGGATCTACCTGAACACCATGCGTGGAGTGCGCCAGCTGGGCTGGCTCGAGGGCCCCTTCAGCGGACCCGCCGACTATCTGGAGGCCGGTCGCGCCTTCATGCAGGTGTGGCTCGGGTTCACCCGCCGCAACATCTACCTGCATCCCTTCGGCACGGTCATCACGAATCCCCATTCCCACGCCGAGTTCGCCGCGGCCGTCGGAGCCGAGGAGACCGCGGGGCGGATGGCGTGGATGCTCTTCCGCTTCGGCCACAGCGCAGCTCCGCCCAGGGCGCACCGCCGCCCGGCCTCAGCCATGATCGTCCCTTCGCTCAAGGAGCCGCAGCCGTGAAAAAGTTGCTGATCTTCGCCTTCGTCACCGTCCAGGAACGGTTCGTCCGGCTGTTCATGCCCCGGGTGGCCACCCACAAGCTGCTCCTGCTTCCCGGCATCGAATCCTTCCGGTGGACCATGGGCCGGTGGCGCGCCTGGCGCACCTTTGAACTCGCCGCCCGAAAGGTGCCCGCCTACCGCCAGTTCCTGGAAAAGCAGGACTTCCCGGGCCGGCTGCCCGGGAAGGGCAGGATCTGCGACGAGTTCGCCCGGATTCCGGAAATGGACAAGGACAGCTACATCCGGCCCTGGAGCACCGCGGAGCGCTGCATCGGCGGGCGGCTGCCGAGGCGTGGCGTGGTGGTGGACGAGTCCTCGGGCAGCTCCGGCGTGCCCACCAGCTGGGTCCGCGGCCCGGATGAGCGGGAGGCCACCCGGCAGCTGCTGCAGCTTGGCTTTGCCCGCACGGCCGCCGACCTCGACAAGCAGCCTTTTGTGCTCAACGCCTTCTCCCTCGGTGCGTGGGCGACCGGCATGAACGTCACGTCGTCGCTGACGGACGTCACCATGATCAAATCGATCGGCCCCGACCGGGACAAGATCATCCAGACGATGCGGGAGTTCGGCACCGGCTACACGTACATCATCCTGAGCTACCCGCCGTTCCTGAAGGCGCTGTTCGAGGATCCCCGGCTGCCCTGGGAGGACTACGACATCGTCGCGGCCTTCGGCGGCGAGGGCATCAGCGAGAACATGCGTGCCCACATCAAGCGCTACACGCACGGCGTCTTCGGCTCCTACGGCGCCTCCGACCTGGAGATCAACCTGGCGATTGAAACGGACTTCTCCGTCGCCGTCCGTCAGGCCGTGGCGCAGAACCCCGAGCTGGCTGCGCGCATCACCAAACAGGAGGAGTACGGCGTGCTGCCGATGATCTTCCAGTTCAATCCGTACGGCTACCTGATCGAGACCAACGACGCCGGTGAGCTGCTGGTCACGATCGTGCGCCGGGAGAACATCAACCCGCGCATCCGCTACAACATCCACGACCGCGGACACGTGATGCGGGTGCGGGAGCTGGTGCCGATCCTGCGGGAGTACGGCCTCCACGATGTCCTGCGCGAACAGCTGCTGGACCTGCCGCTGCTGTTCCACTACGGCCGGTCCGACCTGTCGGTGGACTTCAACGGCGCCGTCGTCGCCCCCGACGCGCTGCGGGACGTCATCTACAACGAGCCGGACCTGCTCGACGCCGTCGAGAACCACCGGCTGATCAGCTACGAGGACGCCGCCGGGAACCGTCAGCTGCACATTGCGCTGCAGCTGACCCGGCAGGCCGGCGACGCCGGCACCCTGGACGTCGAACGGTACCGCCCGCACGTTCTCGCCGAGCTGCGCCGGATGAACGGAGACTTCAACAACGCCATCCTCACCGCCCCGGCATCGACCCTGCCCACCGTGGCCTTCTACCCCTACCGGACGGGGCCGTTCATCGACGACGGACGCAAGCTGAAGAACGAGTACGTCTGGCAGCTGGACGCCGGGGAAGCCGCCCGCTGGGACCTGGACCTGTCCTACCCGGCGGAGCCGTAACGGCCGGCCGCAGCCGAGGCCGGCCGGCTCTAGGCCTTCAGCGCCAGGACGAACGGCAGCACGGCGGAGGCTCCGGCCTGCCGCAGCACCCGCCCGGCTTCGGTGAGGGTCCACCGGCTGTCCGCGAAGTCGTCCACGAGCAGCACCGGCCCCGGGTTGGCGGCGAACCACTCCGCCCCGCCCTCGGGCACCGCGAACCGCTCCCACACCGCGGCCAGCCGGAAGGCGCTGTTGCCGCCGGATGACCCCTGCGGCCCGCCGTTCACGGCCTGCAGCTCGCCGAGGTACGGCAGCCGGCCAAGCTCCGAGATGCCCCGGGCCAGCGAGCCGACCAGCGCCGGCCGGGACCGGGACGGGATGCTCACGACGGCGACGGGGCGCTCGGCCCAGCCCCACTGCGCCAGCACCTGGACGCAGCCCTGCACCAGGGCCCGGTCCACCTCGGTGTCCGGGGCGCCGGGCGCGAACAGCTCCCGCAGCCGGCCGCCCCAGCCGAGGTCGGTGAGCCGGGCCAGGGCACGGCCGGGCTGCACCGCGGCGTCGGGCTTGATCTTGCCCTTGGCTGCAATGCCGAGCCGGTCCATGCCGGTGGGATACATGCCGCGCGGGTCGATCTCCACCCCCACCTTCTGCAGTGCCTGCGCGGCGTCCTGCCGCGCGTCGTCGGCCACGGTGTCGGAGAACCACGCGCCGGCACAGTTGTCGCAGCGCCCGCACGGCGCCGCCGCCGGATCATCGAGCTGGCGGGAGAGGAACTCCATCCGGCAGCCGGCGGTGGTTTCGTAGTCCAGCATGGCCTGCTGCTCACGGACCCGGGCCGCGGAGATCCGCTCATAGCGTTCCCGGTCGTAGTGCCAGGGACGCCCGGTGGGCTGCCAGCCTCCGCCCACCTTCTCGACCGCGCCGTCCACGGCGAGCACCTTCAGCAGCAGCTCCAGCGGCGAGCGCTTCAGGTCCACCCGGGTCTCCAGGGCGGCGGTGGACAGGACGGCCCCGCCGGCCAGCTCCGCCAGCACCGCGTTGGCCGGCTGTTCGGCGGGCATGGACGCGGTGGCGAAGTACTCCCAGATGTCCTTGTCCTCGGCTCCGGGCAGCAGCAGGACGTCGGCGTTCGGGGTGCCGCGGCCGGCGCGGCCGACCTGCTGGTAATAGGCCACGGGCGACGACGGCGCGCCCAGATGCACCACGAAGCCCAGGTCCGGTTTGTCGAATCCCATGCCCAGCGCGCTGGTGGCGACCAGGGCCTTGACCTCATTGGCCTTCAGCGCAGCTTCTGCGGCCTCCCGCTCGGCCGGGTCGGTGCGGCCGGTGTAGGAGAGCACCCGGTGCCCGGCCTTCTGCAGCAGCCGGGCGGTGTCTTCGGCGGCGGAGACGGTGAGCGTGTAGATGATGCCGCTGCCCGGCAGGTCCTCCAGGTGGGTCAGCAGCCAGGCCAGCCGGGCCCGCGGATTGGGCAGCCGGAGCACGCCCAGCCGCAGCGAATCCCGGGCCAGGGCACCGCGGATGGTGTAGACGTCTTCGCCGCCGGCGGCCAGCTGCTCCTCGACGTCCGCCACCACGCGGGAGTTGGCCGTGGCGGTGGTGGCCAGCACCGGCACCGTCCCGGGCAGCTGCTCAATCAGGCTGCGGATGCGGCGGTAGTCCGGCCGGAAGTCGTGGCCCCAGTCGGAGATGCAGTGCGCCTCGTCGATCACCAGCAGCCCGGACCGGGCGATCAGCTCGGGCAGGTGCTGCTCGCGGAAGGCCGGGTTGTTCAGCCGCTCCGGGGAGACCAGCAGGACGTCGACGTCGTCGGCGGCCAGCCGGGCGGAGATGTCCTGCCATTCGAGCTGGTTGGCGGAGTTGATCGCCGCTGCCCGCACCCCGGCCCGTTCGGCGGCGGCCACCTGGTCCCGCATCAGGGCCAGCAACGGGGAGACAATCAGGGTCGGGCCCGCCCCGCGGGCCCGCAGCAGCAGGCTGGCCACGAAGTAGACGGCGGACTTGCCCCAGCCCGTGCGCTGCACCACCAGCGCCCGGCGGCCTCCCTGGACCAGCGCCTCAATGGCCTCGTACTGGCCGGGGTGGAAGTCGGCGGAGTCGTTGCCGACCAGCGCCCGCAGCCGGGCGACGGCCTCCGCCCGCAGCTGCGGGCCGCCGGCGGCCGGGTTCGGGGCGGCGCCGGCTCCGGCGCGATCGTTTCCTGCAGTGTCCTCGGCGGTGTCCATGCCATCCACTATTCCAGCCCCGCCTGACAGTTTCGTCCCGCCCCCGGTCCGGCTGTGGACGGCGGCCGCCGGCGTACAGGTGCCTGCCCGGCCCGGCGGGCGCGGACCGCCGTGCAGGGCGCGGCACGGAACCGGGCCTATAGACTGCATCAGGTGAACAGTGCAATCGACCTCTCGGCATCCTTCAAGGCCTACGACGTGCGCGGCGTGGTGGGCGAGACCATCACCCCGGACAGCGTCCGGGCCGTCGGCGCGGCCTTCGTGGACGTGCTGGGCCTTCAGGGACAGACCGTCCTGGTGGGCGGGGACATGCGCCCCTCCTCCCCGGAGTTCATCAAGGATTTCGCCGACGGCGCCACCGCCCGCGGCGCGAACGTCCTGCTCCTGGACCTGATCTCCACCGATGAGCTGTACTACGCCTGCGGCGTGATGGACATGCCCGGCGTGACCTTCACCGCCAGCCACAATCCGGCCCAGTACAACGGCATCAAGATGGCCCGCGCCGGTGCCGTGCCGATTTCCGCCGATTCCGGCCTCAAGGACATCCAGGCCCGCGCCGAGCACTACCTGGCCGAGGGCAGCATTCCCGCCGCCGCCGTGCGCGGCACGATCAGCGTCCGGGACATCCTGGCCGACTACGCGGGCTACCTGCGCAGCCTGGTCGACCTGTCCGGCATCCGGCCGCTGAAGGTCGTGGTGGACGCCGGCAACGGCATGGCCGGCATGACCACTCCCGCGGTCCTGGGCGACACCATCCTGCCTGCGCTGCCGCTGGAGATCGTCCCGCTGTACTTCGAACTCGACGGTTCCTTCCCCAACCACCCGGCCAACCCGCTGGAGCCGGAAAACCTGCGGGACCTGCAGGCCGCCGTCGTCGCGCACGGCGCCGACATCGGGCTGGCGTTCGACGGCGACGCTGACCGCTGCTTCGTCATCGACGAAAAGGGCGAGCCGGTCAGCCCCTCGGCGATCACCGCCCTGGTGGCCCGCCGCGAGATCGGCCGGGCCCGGGCCGCCGGCGAACAGACCCCGGTGGTCATCCACAACTGCATCACCTCCCGCGCCGTGCCCGAGCTGGTCGAGCGTGAGGGCGGCCGGGCGGTGAGCACCCGCGTGGGCCACTCCTTCATCAAGGCCGTGATGGCCAGCGAGCAGGCGATCTTCGGCGGCGAGCACTCGGCCCATTACTACTTCCGCGATTTCTACAACGCCGACACCGGCATGCTGGCGGCCATGCATGTGCTGGCCGCCCTGGGCGAGCAGCCCCGGGCGCTGTCGGACCTGGCCCGCGAATACGAGCCGTACTTCGCCTCCGGGGAGATCAACTCGGTGGTGGAGGACGTTCCCGCTGCCGTGGCCCGGGTGCGCGGCGAATTTGAACGCGAGGGCGTGAGCACCGACGCCACCGACGGGTTGACTTTCACTTCCGATGACGGAAAGTGGTGGTTCAACCTGCGCCCCTCCAACACGGAGCCGTTCCTGCGGCTGAACGCGGAGGCGGAGGACCTGCCCACCATGGAGCAGGTCCGCGACCGTGTCCTCAAACTGGTAAGGAGCTGAGAATGGCCGATCCCGAGCTGAACGGCGAGGTGGAAGACGACCAGGTCCAGGAGGACCTCAATGCCCTGGTGGGCACCGCCCTGGGGGTAGCCCAGGAGCAGCTGGAGGCTGTGGGGGCGTTCCTGCCCGCGGCCCTGGCCGTGCAGAAGGAGGACGGCGAGCTGCGGATGATCGCGGTCTCCCCCGAGGACAGCGACGAGGAGCTCGACGCCGACGCGATGATCGGTGACCTGTACACCGTCCTGCTGGAGCAGCGCGACCAGTACCGCGCCGTCGCCGTTTTCTCCGACGTGCACCTGCCCGAGGAGCAGACCGATGGCATCCATGTGGTCACCGAGCACTCCGCCGGGGTCTGCATCGGCGCGGTCCAGCCTTACTCCGAGCTGGACGGCGAGTGGACCTTCGCCGACCCGCAGTGGGAGTCCGGCGATCCCCGGATCTGGGCCGAGGACTGACCGACCGCTGAAAAGGCCCGGCCTTCCCCGAGGGGAAAGGCCGGGCCTTTTCAGCTGTTGCGCCGGGCGGGGCTAGGCTGCGGCGGCGAAGCGCTCGCGCAGTTCGGCCAGCCGGTCCTTCAGCTGCTCGGGCAGCGATTCGCCGAACTGGGCGTACCACTCCTCGATGCCGGCGAGTTCGGCGCCCCATTCCTCCGGATCGACCCGGACGGCCACCTCGACGTCGGCCGGGGTCATGTCCAGGCCGGTCAGGTCCAGCGCATCTGAGGTCGGCACGTAGCCGATCGGAGTTTCGACGGCGTCGGCCTTGCCTTCCAGGCGCTCCACGACCCACTTCAGGACGCGGGAGTTGTCGCCGAAGCCGGGCCAGGCGAAGCCGCCGTCAGCGGTGCGGCGGAACCAGTTGACCAGGAAGATCTTCGGCAGCTTCTCCTGGTTGGCCTTGCTGCTGAGCTCGATCCAGTGGCGCAGGTAGTCGCCGGCGTCGTAGCCGATGAAGGGCAGCATCGCCATCGGGTCGCGGCGCACGACGCCGACCTGGCCGGCTGCCGCCGCGGTGGTCTCGGAGGAGAGCGTGGAGCCCATGAAGATGCCGCTGGCCCAGTCGCGCGCCTGGGTCACCAGCGGAACCGTGGTCTTGCGCCGCCCGCCGAACAGGATGGCCGAGATCGGCACCCCGTTCGGGGAGTGGTACTCCTCCGCCAGCATGTCGATCTGGTCGATCGGGGTGCAGAACCGCGAGTTCGGGTGCGCGGCCGGGTGGCCGGCGTCGGGCGTCCACTCGTTGCCGCGCCAGTCCGTCAGGTGTGCCGGCACCTCGTCGGTCATGCCCTCCCACCAGACGCCGCCGTCGTCGGTGAGGGCCACGTTGGTGAAGATGGAGTTGCCCTTGGCGATGGCGCGCATGGCATTGGGGTTGGTGCTCCAGCCGGTGCCGGGGGCGACGCCGAACAGGCCCGCCTCCGGGTTGACCGCCCGCAGTTCCCCGTCCTTGCCGAAACGCATCCAGGTGATGTCATCGCCCAGCGTCTCGGCCTTCCAGCCGTCGACCGTCGGGTCGAGCAGGGCCAGGTTGGTCTTGCCGCAGGCGGACGGGAAGGCCGCCGAGATGTAGTAGTTCTTCTGCTCGGGGCTGGTGAGCTTCAGGATGAGCATGTGCTCGGCCAGCCAGCCCTCGTCACGCGCCATGACGGAGGCGATGCGCAGGGCGTAGCACTTCTTGCCGAGCAGGGCGTTGCCGCCGTAGCCGGAGCCGTAGGACCAGATGGAGCGGTCCTCGGGGAAGTGCACGATCCACTTCTCGTCGCTGCAGGGCCAGGGCACGTCCTGCTCGCCCTCGGCCAGCGGCGCGCCGACGGAGTGCAGGGCGGGGACGAAGAACGCGTCCAGCTCCTCCATCTTGCGCAGCACGTCGGTGCCGATGCGGGCCATGATGCGCATGGACGCGACGACGTAGGCGCTGTCGGTGATCTCCACGCCGAACTTGGGATCGTCGGCCTCGAGGTGGCCCATGACGAACGGAATGACGTACATGGTGCGCCCGCGCATGGAGCCGGAGAACAGCCCGTTGAGCTTCTCCCGCATCTTCGCCGGTTCCATCCAGTTGTTGGTGAAACCTGCGTCCTCTTCCTTTTCGGAGCAGATGAAGGTCTGCTCCTCGACGCGGGCCACGTCCTTGGGATCGGAGAAGGCCGCGAAGGAGTTGGGGAACTTCTCCTGGTTCAGGCGGATCAGCGTGCCGGACTCGACCAGCTCGTCTGTCAGCGCCTTGTTTTCCTCAGCGGATCCGTTGACCCAGTACACGCGGTCAGGCTGCGTCAGCTCGGCGACTTCCCGTACCCAGTCCAGCAGGGCACGGTGGGTGGTGGGAGCAGCGGCTCCCTCTGTGGTCTGCTCCGGCGCGGCCGGAGCAGCGTTCTTGCCGTCCTCATCGAGAACTAGCTGACGCGCGTCATCGCCCATGACTCTTCCCTTCGTTGGGTCAGTGGTGTGTTCCGATGCTAGTTGTCCGCCCTGTGACGGCTGAGACAAAGGTGATACGAATGCCCCGTGACCTCCTCCACGTCCCTTGAATTTCCGGGGTTTCCCCACCCCCTCCCGCCTGCCCGTGTGACAAAGGTCATATAGACCGGTCTAGTCTTGCAGGTCACACTCCCTCGATTAGGTGTTTGTTCCGAAACCCCGTATAGTTGATGAAGGCCGAGCGGCCCGGGAAGTTTTTGACAGACCGGACGCCGGAACGGAAAATTGAAGAATATTCCGAATGCGTGCGTAGCTCAACGGATAGAGCATCTGACTACGGATCAGAAGGTTGGGGGTTCGAATCCCTTCGCGCGCACCATACAGACCCCGTCTGAACTGGTTTTGACCAGTCAGGCGGGGTTTTTGGTTATCAGGCCGCTTCCCGCCCTTGTGCCGCCCTTCACCCGGCTGGCAGGGTCGGAGACATGACAGCCGACAACAGCAGCAGCGGGAGCAGGGTCGACGTCGTGGTGATCGGCGGCGGGGCCGTAGGCGAGAACGTCGCCGGACGCACGGCGGCCGCCGGGCTCGACACCGTCCTCGTGGAGAATTCCCTGATCGGCGGGGAGTGCTCCTACTGGGCGTGCATGCCGTCCAAGGCCCTCCTGCATCCCGGCACCGCGCTGGCCGCAGCACGCAGCCTGCCCGGCGCTGCCGAAGCCGTCACCGGAGACCTTGACGCCCGGGAGGTCCTGGCCCGGCGGAACGCCTTTACCTCCAACTGGGACGACGCCTCCCAGGCGGACTGGGTGCGCGACGCCGGAATCCGCCTCATCCGCGGCACCGGAACGCTGACGGCGCCCCGCGACGTGCAGGTCCGAACGGGGGACGGCGAGGTGGTGCACCTGCATGCCCGCTTCGCCGTGGTGCTGGCGACCGGCTCGTATCCCACCCCTCCCCCGATACCGGGACTGGACACCGTCGATTACTGGACCACCCGGGAGGCCACCTCCGCACAGGAGGTGCCGCAGAGCCTGGCCGTGGTGGGAGGCGGCGTGGCCGGCACCGAGCTGGCCCAGGCCTGGGCCCGGCTCGGTGCCCGGGTCACCCTCCTTGCCCGGCACGATGTCCTCGGCTCCTTTCCGGAACCGGCACGCGCGCTGGTCAAGGCTTCGCTGGAGGCCGACGGCGTCGACCTGCGCCTGCACTGTTCACCCACCGGGGTGCGGGAAACCGGCGACGGGATCAGTTTGTCGCTGGACGACGGCGACACGGTCGTCGCCGAGAAGCTGCTGGTGGCCACGGGACGGACCCCTGCACTCGCCGGGCTGGGCCTGGAGAAGCTGATTGAGGACGGGGCGCTGCCCGCTGATCCGAAACTGGCTGATCCCCGGCACGGGGTCCTGGTCACCGATCCGTCCGGCCTCGCGGCCGGAACGGACTGGCTGTACGCCGTCGGCGACGCCGCCGGCAAGGTGCTGCTGACCCATCAGGGCAAGTACGAGGCGCGGGCCGCCGGCTCCGCGATCGCGGCCCGGGCCCGCGGAAAGCTGCAGGGCCGGCCGTCGGACTGGAGCGCCGAGGCGGCCACCGCGGATGAGCGGGCGGTGCCGCAGGTGGTTTTCACCGATCCCGAGGTGGCCCAGGTGGGCCTCGATCTGCCGGCCGCGCGCGCCGCCGGCTTCAACGCGTCCGAGACGGCCCTGGACATCGACGTCGCCGGCGCGGCCCTGCTGCGCCGGGATTACTCCGGCTGGGCTTCGATGGTGGTGGATGAGGACCGACACGTGGTCCTCGGCATGTGCTTCGCCGGCCCCGGCGTGTCGGAACTGCTGCATGCGGCGACCATCGCCGTGGTGGGGCAGGTGCCCCTGGACCGGCTGTGGCACGCGGTGCCCGCCTACCCTACGGTCAGCGAGGTGTGGCTGCGGCTGCTGGAGAAATACGGCCTTTAGGCGGCGCCGCCTGGAAGGCGGACAGCCGTGCCCGTCAGCGGCCGGGCGGGATCACGAAGCCGGTGACCCGGGCGTCCCGGCCGTCCAGTTCCGCCCACGGGCGGTCGGTCCGCAGCACCGTCAGCGCCGCCGTCGGGTAGTGCGTGGCCAGCTCCATGACCGGCTCCTCGTCGGAGTCCACGGACGCGAGCCGCATGGCGACCTCCTGGACGGCGGGCATGTGCGCCACCACCAGCAACGTCCGCACGGTCTCCGGAACGTGGTTGATCACGGCGAGGACGGTCGCCGCGTCGGCGTCGTACAGCCGGTCTTCCAGGCGCGGGGTGGGGGCTTTATCACCCAGTTCCCGGCACACCCAGGTGCAGGTCTGCCGGGTGCGCAGCGCCGAGGAGCATAGGATGTAGTGCGGAACGTGCCCGTTGTCGACCATCCAGGTGCCGGCCGTCGGTGCATCCCGGTGTCCGCGGCCGGAGAGCGGACGCTCAAAATCGTCCACGCCCAGCGGCCAGTCCGCCTTCGCATGGCGCAGCAGCATCAGCGTCTTGGTTTGGCCGTCCATTCGGCCAGTCTATCGGCGCCGGACGGACAGCCTGCATCGGGAGGGCGCGCCGGGGCAGCCGCAGCTGCCCCGGCGGCCACCGGCTAGATGCTGTATTCCGGAGCGGCCCAGACGACCACTTCAGGATGCTCGTAGAACCGGTACCCCTGTCCGCGGACGGTGCGCACCGTGTTGGCCAGCCGGCCCAGCTTGGAACGCAGCCGGCGGATGTGCACATCGATGGTGCGCTCGTTGGGGACTTCCTCGGCGTTGCGCCACAGCCCGCTGAGCAGCTCCTCACGGCCGACCGTGCGGCTGCCGTTCTCCACCAGGTAGTTGAGCAGCTCGAATTCCTTGAAGGTCAGGTTCAGCGTTTCGCCGTCCAGGTGCACTTCGCGGCGGGACAGGTCGATCAGCACGCCGGAGGGCCGCTGGGCAGCCGGCGTCGGCGGAGCGGGGACCGGCGGCTCGACCCGTGCCCGGCGGCTGACGGTGGGATCGCCGAGGGCCTGGCGCACGACTTCGAGGTCGGTGCCCGGCGCCGCAGCCGGAGCAAGGGCGACGGCGGCGTGGCTCTGCGCGTTGGGAACCAGCGTCTGGGCGTAGGTCCGCAGCTCCTGCGCCAGCTTGGTGAGGCTGGTGCCGGCGGCTGCTGCGCTCTCTTCATCCAGGCCCACATAAATGACAAACCCCCGCGCCACGGTGTCGGCGGCCACCGGCTGAGGGCCGGGCACGCCCTGCGGGGCAACAACGGGGGTTGGGGCGGTCATCGGCTGTCCTTCCGGACGGGCGGCTCCGGAGAACCTGTTGGCCTGCAGGTCCGGCCCCGCCCCGGGGTAGGCAGGCTGACCGAAGGAGGGAGCGCCGTACGCGGGAGCGTAGGGCCGGGGGAACCCGGCAGGCTGCTGCCGCAGCGGGCCGGCGGCGCGGCCCTGGGGATTGCGGAGGGAGATGTGGACGTACCCGGATGCTACTGACATGTGGAACCTCAATGGTGAATTGCCGTCATCACGGCTCGAATGCAGGGGGTGTGCCCGGTCGAGATGGCGATAGATGCCCGGCGTTGGGCCTTGAGTGATGTTTGCCTGGGAGGGGGGTGGGTCCTAGGCGTGCATTCGACAACAGCAGGCACCCAGCTCGGCGGATAGGCCGGGACGGAAAGCCGGAACACATGCTGTCGTGGTGTTGTTCACTTTACGGATTATTGCATGTAACAAAGCCCGGAGCGCAAGTAACAATATGGTTGCCGTCTCACATAGTGGACAGAAAAGGGTCGTTTGTGAGTCATATCACTGAGAGAACCCCGTAATCACGGGGAACGGCCGTCAACCCGCCTGAGCCCGTGTACTCGATACTCAAGGTCCCGCTATCCAGCGGATTCCGGGTGTGGGACGGTGAAAAAGGGGCCGCCGACCGGCGCCCTGGGGGCCCCGCCGGGCAGGGGTTTTTGCTAAGGATGCTTAGCTCAGGCGGTTCGTCAAGCCGAATCCGCGCGTCCACATACTGGACACGCCATCGGGCGCCGGGCAGCCCTCTGGGACGCCGTAGGGGTACCCTGCGCCCGGGTCGCGCCTAGTGCGCGACGCCGTAGAGCCGGTCGCCGGCGTCGCCCAGCCCGGGGACGATGTAGGCCTTCTCGTTCAGCCGCTCATCGATGGAGGCGAGCACGATGGTGACGTCGGCGTCCGCGAGCTCCTCTTCGAGGACCTTCAGGCCTTCCGGGGCCGCCAGGAGGCAGATGCAGGTGACGTCGGCGGCGCCGCGCTTGAAGAGGAACTTGATGGCCTCGCGCAGCGTGCCTCCGGTGGCGAGCATCGGATCGAGCACGAAGACCTGACGGCCGGTGAGGTCGTCCGGAAGGCGCTCGGCGTAGGTGATCGCCTCGAGGGTCTCCTCGTTGCGGGCCATGCCCAGGAAACCCACCTCGGCGGTGGGGACCAGGCGGACCATGCCCTCGAGCATGCCAAGGCCGGCGCGCAGGATCGGCACCACCAGCGGGGTCGGCTTCATCAGGCCGGTGCCGACGGCCGGGGTGACCGGCGTTTCGATCTGCATCGGCTCGGTCCGGACGTGCCGCGTCGCCTCGTAGGCCAGCAGGGTCACCAGTTCCTCGGTCAGCTGCCGGAAGACCGGCGAGGAGGTGTCCTTATCCCGCAGGACGGTCAGCTTGTGGGCGACCAGGGGGTGGTCCACTACGAGTACGCGCATACGTCCAAACTACCATCGCCTGCCCGGGCCCACGGGCGGGCGGGCCGGTCCCGCGGTGCGGTTAAAGGCAGGGCGCCGGAACTGCGAGACGATGGACACATGGAGCAGCTGCCGCACCGCCACCGACAGTGGATGGATCTCGCCCTGGCCGAGGCCCGTAGTGCCTTGGCCACCGGTGACGTACCCATCGGCGCCGTCGTCGTCGGGCCGGAGGGGGAGGTGCTGGGCACCGGACGGAACGAGCGCGAGGCCAGCGGTGATCCGACCGCCCACGCCGAAGTGGTGGCGATTCGCGACGCCGCGGCCCGGCTGGGCAGGTGGCGGCTGGATGACTGCACCCTGGTCGTGACGCTGGAGCCGTGTGCGATGTGCGCCGGGGCCATTGTCCTGGCGCGGGTGCCGCGCGTGGTGTTCGGGGCGTGGGACGAGAAGGCCGGCGCCTCGGGCTCGGTGTTCGACATCCTGCGCGAGCCGCGACTGAATCACTGGGTGGAGGTCTTTCCCGAAGTGCGCAGGGACGAGGCGGCTGCCCTGCTGACCCGGTTTTTCGCCGAGCGGCGCGGCGGGGTTTCCTCGAACGACTAACAATCAGTAGGCTGATGGTATTCGTGGTTTCCACCAGAAGGAGGACAACGCATGGCATCGGACAAGACCGGCATGGACTTTGTGGTCGAGATCCTGGAGAAGGCGAAGATCGCCCACCTGACCACCATGGACCTGGAGGGGCATCTGGTCAGCCGGCCGCTGGAGCTGCAGGAGGCGGATTCCGACGGCAACCTGTGGTTCTTCACCCAGGACCCGTCCCACAAGGCGGATGAGATCCGCGCGAATCCCAACGTGAACGTGGCGATCCAGGATTCGAAGGGGTTCCTCTCGATCAGCGGCGCGGCGTCGCTCACCAAGGACCAGGGCCGGATCGATGAACTGTGGAAGGCGTCCGCGGCGGCCTGGTTCGAGAAGGGCCGGGAGGACCCGACGGTCGCCCTGCTCAAGGTGGATTCGCATACCGCCGAGTACTGGGCCAACGACGAGCCCAAGGTCGCCTCGGTGTTCAAGCTCGCCAAGAGCGCCGTCACCGGCGGCCAGCCCGACGTCGGCAGGAACGACGTCGTCGAGATGTAGGTCTCCCCCGGCGGCCGCGTTTTGGGTCTGGGGCACCGGACCGGTAAGGTTGACGCGTTGGTGACGTGTCCGAGCGGCCGAAGGTGCAACACTCGAAATGTTGTTTGGTGTAAAAGCCAACGTGGGTTCAAATCCCACCGTCACCGCCAACTGAGAAGGCTCCGGCCCCCACGCGGGGGCCGGAGCCTTCTGCTTATGCCCGAAAGCACACCGTCTTTGAATGGCTGCCGCTGCTATGGGCCCGTCAGCCAATCCGCTCGTAGGAGTACGCCCGGGGTAAGATGTCGAACAGGTCATAGGTCCAGGCAATGGACTCGGTCGACTGGCCGACTTCAAAGGAGAAGAGACCCCCTTCGTCCAATTCCGCCGCCACCGCATCACGATTGGTGCTCGTAATGCCGGACGTCAACGACAATGTGCCGCAATCCGAAGTGCTGATCAGCACTCTCGCCCAGGAAGCAGAGCCCCTGGCACTCGCAGACCCTTCCCCTGCCACTGCATTAGTCACCGTGCATTGGATCGACACACGATTTCTCTCGTCATAGGCCAATACCAGTGCGGGTCCGGCGGCGCCACCCCCGCCCACCACGAGAACAGCGGCCATAATCCCAAAAGCCACCAGTCGATTCTGAAACACCTGCCGCCTCGGCTTGGTAGGGTGGCTCAAACTGCCGGAAGGAACGTCCATTCTCTCTCCTGGTCAAAATGTGTTGCGACGACGTTTCATCGCGCGCTGTGTATACCCACGGTAGGGGCGAATAAAGTGCTTGATTCCCTCCGGCCTGCGGCGACGCATGTACTCACCTGCTCCGCAAGGAGGCATCAGAGACGACAATCGCAGTCGGATGTTCCACCAATCCGTGCTGTTGCCGTCCCGGAAGAGATGTTTTGCCGCTCGCTGGCGCTCCTGCAGGTAGACCCATGGGCCAGATGGGTCCACGCCCAGATTGTCCGCCAGCTGCTCGGCCGTGACCACTTGTACCGAGTCCAGAGCAGTCATGACTTCGTAGACGTAACACCCCTTGGCAAACAGTCCCTTGCGTTCCGGGGCTTCGACCATCCGGAGATACGCGTTACCTTTGATGAACACGACCGCCCTTCCGGATCTTTGACCTGCCCCGGCAGGGCTGGCCCCTACCTTCTCTCAGCGAAAGCTGCGCAAAGGTCCAGGCGAGGCGAAGGTGACCTGGCCGGAGCTGTACTCCGTCTTTTGTGAAACCCCATCATGCGGGTCCCACACGACGTGGTCGAAACCTTCGATTTTCAGCGCCTGATACTTCTCAAATCGGGTTTTGACAGCAGCAATACTGCCGCCGGTGAAGGTGAGTTCCCTGGCCCCCTCGATCTCGACAAACAGCCCATGGTTGTCCTGGGTGCTGAGAACAAGGCTGAACACGGAATCGAACGGCCGACCGTACCAGCCGTCCGGGAGAATCAGCCAGGCGCGTATGTGGGACTGGAAAAAGCGTTCAACCGTCGCCGCCGGGGATCGGCCGATCACTTGGCCACCCAGGTCTCTGGAACGACTCCGTCGATATACACCTGATTTCCACCTCCAGAAATGGATCCATGGGCATTCTGCCACGGATAGGGTCCCGATCCTCCGAGCGGATGCGGCCCCTTACGATCCGGGGCTCGGCCATCGCCGGGAGACAGCTGGTCGGGCGTCGGCCTACGTATCACCTCACGGCTGGGAATGATTCAGCGATTCAGCGAGAGCCTTGCAGCCTTCACGGATGCGAGCACTTCAGCACCCAACACAGAGCTGTATGACCATGAGTCACTAATGAGGTGCGCGGCCGAATTGTAAGCATCCAACGCCTGTTCCGCATGGTCGCTATTCGCCAGTTCGCCTCCTTCCACCAGCAGACCTATCACTGATTTCAAGGAAACGTCTGAAGCCCCTGTCTCACGATCCTGAAGTGGCTTGTCAAGGTCGCTCTTCAGCGCCTGAATCAAGTTGTCCGGTTGCACGCGAGTCATTCCATCCTTACTAGCACATTCGGGTCGGGGACGTAATGCTGTATGCCCCCGCCGGGGTAACCGAAGTTCGGGCCGACGCGTCCCGATATATACGTCGTCCCTTCCGGTATTCGAAACTGAGCCAGATTCTCCATCGTATTGACTGAGGGCAGTGCCAGATCACTCCTCGTCGCCGGGAGGTTGGGAGTGACGTAGCGCCCTACCGCTTCCGAGCCGCCTCCGTAGAAGCGAAGGCCGTACTCCTGTGCTCCCGCGACGTTGAGAGAGATTGTGTCAGGCTCGAATGACTGCAGGGCTTCCTGCCTGAACTGCCGCGGGACGCCGATCTGCTGCAAATATGAAGCGTCGCGCACACCTGCGTATGGGTTGGGTGCAAGCTCGCCGAGCCGCCCTCTGCCTGTGCCGGGAATCGGCACCAGCCCCGTGCCCGCACCCACCCCCGCTGCCCTTCCGAATCCCAAGGCCCGCACCCCTCGCCGGTCGTGGCTTTTTGGATGATCGTGTCGGCTCCGGCGGCCACCAGCATCATGCCAACCGGCCCCCCGACGCCAGTCGCAATAAGGACACCGCCCGCAATGGCCATGGCCCCACCGGCGATGTACTCCCAGTTGTCCTTGACCCAGTTCCCGGCGGCCGCGAGGGCACCGCCGCTCTCGGCGTCGCAGGCCTGGAGCTCCGCGTCCGTCATCGGGCGCAGGCCGGTGGGGTCCGTGGCACTGAGCGGGTTGTTGCCGGCGTAGGCGTACGGGTTCCCGTCCCACCCCGCCCCGAGAACGGGGGCGAGCGGGTCAACGGCAAGGAACCCGCGGGTAGCGGGGTCATAAGCTCTGGCGCCGAGCCATTCCAGCCCGGCGACGTCGAGCCCGCCGCCGGCGGTCAATGCCACCCCGGGCGGCAGGGGCCCCCCGATCGGGCCCAGCCCGGCCTCCACCCCGGTTCCGTCTCCGCTGCCCGGCAAATCGCCCGCCACCGCCGCGCCGGGGACCGGGACCACAGGAGTGCCGACGGCGGCCCACGGGTCAGCGGCGTCCGTGGGACGGACAGCCCGCCACCCCGGAGCGGCCCAGGTGTGCCCGACGCCGGTGATCCCGCCGGGCAGGTGCACCACCTGCCCGTCCGCGATGCCGGCGAGGGTGGGGATTGGGTTGGCGGTATCCCACGACAAGGCGCAGCCGTCCACGGCGGCCAGCTCGCCCAGCGCGTCGACCCGCAGCCGATGGCGGACGGTGTCAGCGCCGTCGGGGGTGCGATCCACGGTTTCCTGCAGATAGCCGGTCGGCCCCCAGGAGTATTCGGTCCAGGACCCGTCGGGTCGGATGAGCCGGGTTCGGCGGTCGAGCCCGTCATATACATACTCGGTCCGGGCGCCGTCAGGTTCGGTCACGGCTGTCAGCTCACCGGCCGCGTCGTACTCGTAGTCACGGGCGCCGGCGGGCGTGTGTTCGCGCACCAGCCGTCCGCCGGCGTCGTACTCCCATTCGGAGACTGCGGCCCGTACCGCTGCCGCGGCGTCGGTCTCGGCCTGTCCGGTGACGGCGGCGACCAGCTGCCCCGCCCCGTCATAGGCATATCGGGTGACGGTGCTGTTCCGGGTCAGGCCGGTGATCCGGCCCTCCTCGTCCCGGCCGATCAGCGTGCTGTCCGCTCCGGTGCGGCCGGCACCGGCGGCGGCCGCCGTGCGGGTATGCTCGGCCAGAGGTCCGTGGCGGTAGGTCCACTCCTGTACCAGGGCACCGGCGGTAGCGGCGGTGATCCGGCCGGCGGCGTCGTAGGCTAAGGTGGCCTCGCCCAGGCGCGGGTTGGTCACCTTGGTGATCCGCCCTGCGGGGTCGCGCTGATAGGTGGTGGTGGCCCCGGTGGGGTCGGTGTAGGCGGTGCGGTGCCCATCCGCGTCATACTCCCAGGTCATGCCCTGGCTGCCGCGGGTGCGGGAGGTCAGCTGTCCGCACCGGTTGAATCCGAGCTCGTGCTCGATGACCAGCCCGTCGGTTCCGGTGGAATCGCTGATGACGATCCGTCGGTTGAGTGTGTCCCGGCGGATCTCCGCCAGGACGCGTCCGTTGAACGCGGTGCTTTGTTCCTGGCCGGCGTTGTTGTAGGTCCAGGTGGTGGTGTTGCCGTCCGGATCGGTCTGGGACAGCTGCCGGCCCGCCGGATCATAGGTCGCGGTGGTGACCCGGCCCAGCGGGTCGGTGACGGAGGTGACCTGGTCCGTGTCGGTGTAGGTGCGGGTGGTCACCCCGCCGAGCGGGTCGGTGATCTTCACCAGCCGGCCGCGGGGATCGTAGTCGAACCGGGTCCGCCCGCCGACCCCGTTGACGGTTTCGACGAGTTCACCAGCTTGGTTGTACTTGAAGCGGCGGGTGCCGTACCAGGTGTCCTGGGCGAAGGTCAGCCGGCCGACTGCGCACGTCAAGTTTCTGAGACAGTTTCGTGGTTGTATTTCCGTTACGCAGCCAAGGGTTCCTGGACGCGTGCTGAGTGGGCGGTGAGGGCTGTTACCGGGGGTCTGTGGCCGGCACAACCACCGTGAGAGCTACACCTAGGCTAGGAAATCCGCACACACCATCTGGCGCTGCCAGAGCACGGTGAACGCCGACCGTTGGCCATTCGGAGTCGGCAACAGACCCTAGCCCCCAAGCCTGCCAGAGAACTCGATCGGACATCTGGGCGGCGATCAGCTCCTCATTGCCATATCTCCGAAGACCGGCTCCCTTCGGTACCGGTGCAAAGCTCGCCTCCTCCCTGTTCAACTGCCGCGGCGATTCGTTCAACCACTTGGGGCTGTTACCCCGGAAGGGCACCGCCCTCAACCAGAAGTCCGTGTGCCATGGTCCACTGAGCCCAGACGAACACCAAGATCAGCGCCGTTCCGACGATATACGCCGTAACTCGGGAGCTTCTTCTCATCCGGTGTGCATCCGGTTTCCTGGTTGACCTCCACAGACCACCGAGGGGCACAAAAGCGACAAGCATCGCAATCGGCATTGGTATCCCGTTCCTGCCGAACTGTCCGCTGTATGGCAAGCGTGTGGTCCAAGGAACGCTCAAGAAGACGACTACTGTCAGAGCCGCGCAGACAAAGATGGCAGCCAAGTAGACTATTTTCATAGTTCTGACTGTTTTCTTCCCCAGCACGAGATCTTGCTCGGTCAGCTCTTTGGCCGCACCATCGTCGGGACCAGTATTCTGGCTAATCACCGAGAGGTCTCCTCGTCTACGTTCCTACCGCTTTCCCTAGGTAACTGGTGGACCCCCAAGTCCTATTCGTCCCAGGACCCGTGCGGATAAGCCACGTCCGGGCCACTATTCGGGGTCAGCTCACCGGCGGTTCCAGGGGCTCCGGGACGCGCTCAGCCTGGGTGACAACAAAAGGGGAACCGCCTTTGGCCAGGTAAATCGGGCGGAGCACCGCCACCACTAAAACAATGGCCAGCCCGGCCCAGTAACTGCGCACATCCGCATACACGCCAAGGGCCAGGGCCCCGCACGTGCACGCCCAGATGATGGAAACCAGCAGCACAAGCGACAGGATGCCCCTGCCGCTCATCCGGATCTTGGCGCCTGGTATCCGGTCTCTTCGCAGCTGGCGGACCTTCAGCAGGTAAATCACCGCCATCGCTATGCCGAACGCAACCAAAGCAACAAAACTCATGACCACCACGGCAGCTGCCATGTCCCACCCCTTCACGACGGCCCGATCCAGTGCCCAGACAGAACGATACAAAAATTCGCGGTTCGCGAGGAGGGCGAACCCAACCTCCACGCATGGTCGAAACTAACCCGCCAGCACTCCGACATCTACGAGCATGGATTCAGCCAATATCCAGTGACCGTACAAGAATGCGAGAACCATGGGGACACCGATCCAATAGGCGATCATCCGGTCGCCCTTACCCATGTGATGTGCATCCGGCTTCCGCGTGGCCCGCCAGGTGAAGAACACGACCAGCGGAACCACCGCCATGGCAAAAGGCATCGGAATCCCGTTCCGGCCGAACCTGCCGCTGTAGGAAAGCCTCGTGTCCAGGGGAACTGTGGAGAACACAAAAACAGCGATCCCCAGGCAGGCGATGAAAACCACCACACACATCATCTGGAGGACCCTATTTGCTTTGGCCCCCAGCTCGAGGTCATGTTCGGGCAGCTTCAGCGGGGGTTCATCATTCCTCAACTCATCGCCTCCGTTATCGCAACGGCGTCACGAGTCGTGCACCATCACTTCGGCGCTGCGGGCGGGTGTCGGGACTCCCCGCTCCTTGCGCAGCTTCTCCGCTCGATAATGCTCCCGCGTATAACGGAACGTCGTGTAACCGGTACTGGCAAAGGCGACCACAACGAACGCCAGCAGCCACCAGTTCAGCGTCTCCCCGTCTCGCATGGGGAGCAGAAACACCAGCAGGCCGAAAATGATAGCAGCCGCATGGAAGGAAACGATCAAAAGACCCATGCGCCACGTTGTGGGGCGGTTACGGTGCGGCGCTCCCTCGGGCGGGAATCCGAGTTCTTCGGGCGCATAGCTGTGCAGGTCCCCCGCTGCGGTCCTGAACAGGTGCCGGGTCTCACCACGCTCCAACGCCTCCCGGTGCTGGACATACACTCCTGCGTCCTCACCCTGCACGCGCTGCTTCCTCATAATTCGCTTCCCACCGTCCAAAACGCCCCTCCTCATCTGCCATGCCGAAAGTCGGCAAACTTACCCCCTGGCCCCGCCTTCGACGAGGATCGCTTTCGCCAGCTCCCACTGAGCCCACACAGCCACCACCATTATGGCCACGGCCAAGATATAGAGAATCACGCGGGCCCGCTTGCCCATATGGTGCGCCTTCGAGCCGTAGGGTCGAGCAAAGAGGGCGAGAAAAACCACGAAGACGCCCATGGCAATCGGCATCGGAATCCCGTTCCGCCCGAACCGACCACTGTAAGGCAGCCTTGTATCCAGTGGAACGCTTTGAAACACGTAAACCGCTATCGCAAGGTTCACCACAAGGGCGGCAAGGCACCCGACGGTCATGAACCTGATAACGCGCTTCCCCAACACCAGATCCCGCTCGCTGAGATTCGGCTTACTGCGGGGGCCAGGCTCGGGCTGCTCAGTCATCACTTTGGAAGTTCCCCTCAATTATCGATCCCCCGGACTCGACAATGGTATCGGCATGTATCTCCGTGAATGTCGGCGCGGCATGCCTGCCCCGAGGAGTCCCGAGCTCTGCCACTATGGCACCACTTTCCCCGTCGAGCCGTGTGGGCTTATCTTCCCTTGGACGTTCAGGTCCGGCCGCGACAACCCGCCCGCCAGGAGAACAGCGGCCAAATCCCAAAAGCCACCAGTCGGTTCATAATCGCCTGCCGCTTGGGTTTATTCCGCCGCCACCGCATCACGATTGGTGCTCGTAATGCCGGACGTCAACGACAATGTGCCGCAATCCGAAGTGCTGATCAGCACTCTCGCCCAGGAAGCAGAGCCCCTGGCACTCGCAGACCCTTCCCCTGCCACAGCATCAGTCACCGTGCATTGGATCGACACACGATTCCTCTCGTCATAGGCCAATACCAGTGCGGGTCCGGCCACGACACTCCCGCCCACCACGAGAACAGCGGCCATAATCCCAAAAGCCACCAGTCGGTTCTTAATCACCTGCCGCCTCGGCTTGGTAGGGTGGCTCGAACTGCCGGAAGGAACGGCCAATCTCTCTCTTGGTCAAAATGTGTTGCGACGACGTTTCATCGCGCGGTGTATACCCACGGTAGGGGCGAATAACATATGTTTGATTCCCTCCGGCCTGCGGCGACGCATGTACTCACCTGCTCCGCAAGGAGGCATCAGAGACGACAATCGCAGTCGGATATTCCACCCAATCCGTGCTGTTGCCGTCCCGGAAGAGATGTTTTGCCGCTCGCTGGCACTCCTGCAGGTCGACCCATGGGCCAGATGGGTCCACGCCCAGATTGTCCGCCAGCTGCCCGGCCGTGACCACTTGTACCGAGTCCAGAGCAGTCATGACTTCGTAGACGTAACACCCCTTGGCAAACACTCCCTTGCGTTCCGGGGCTTCGACCATCCGGAGATACGCGTTACCTTTGATGAACACGACCGCCCTTCCGGATCTTTGACCTGCCCCGGCAGGGCTGGCCCCTACCTTCTCTCAGCGAAATCTGCGCAAAGGTCCAGGCGAGGCGAAGGTGACCTGACCGGAGCTGTACTCCGTCTTTTGTGAAACCCCCTCATGCGGGTCCCACACAACGTGGTCGAAACCTTCGATTTTCAGCGCCTGATACTTCTCAAATCGGGTTTTGACAGCAGCAATACTGCCGCCGGTGAAGGTGAGTTCCCTGCCCCCCTCGATCTCGACCAACAGCCCATTGTTGTCCTGACTGCTGAGAACAAGGCTGAACACGGAATCGAACGGCCGACCGTACCAGCCGTCCGGGAGAATCAGCCAGGCGCGTATGTGGGACTGGAAAAAGCGCTCAACCGTCGCCGCCGGGGATCGGCCGATCACTTGGCCACCCAGGTCTCTGGAACGACTCCATCGATATACACCTGATTTCCACCTCCAGAAATGGACCCATGGGCATTCTGCCACGGATCGGGTCCCGATCCTCCGAGCGGCTGCGGCGCAGCGGCGCCCTCATAGGGGGGTCTGTGGCCGGCACAACCACCGTGAGAGCTACACCTAAGCTAGGAAATCCGCACACACCATCTGGCGCTGCCAGAGCACGGTGAACGCCGACCGTTGGTCATTCGGAGTCGGCAACAGACCCTAGCCCCCAAGCCTGCCAGAGAACTCGATCGGACATCTGGGCGGCAATCAGCTCCTCATTGCCATATCTCCGAAGACCGGCTCCCTTCGGTACCGGTGCAAAGCTCGCCTTCTCCCTGTTCAACTGCCGCGGCGATTCGTTCAACCACTTGGGGGCTGTTACTCCGGAAGGGCACCGCCCTCAACCAGAAGTCCGTGTGCCATGGTCCACTGAGCCCAGACGAACACCAGGATCAGCGCCGTTCCGAAGATCGGCACTCTGACACGCGCCCCTTTGCCCAGATGATGCGCATCTGGTTTCTTCGTCGACCTCCATAGTCCTAGCAAAGGCACAAAAGCGACAAGCATCGCAATCGGCATCGGAATCCCGTTCCTGCCGAACTGTCCGCTGTAGGGCAAGCGTGTGGTCCAAGGAACGCTCAAGAAGACGACTACTGTCAGAGCCGCGCAGACAAAGACGGCAGCCAAGATGACTATTTTCATAATTCTGACTGTTTTCTTCCCCAGCAGGAGATCTTGCTCGGTCAGCTCTTTGGCCGCACCATCGTCGGCGCGAGTTGCTTCAGGCTGCGGACTCAAAGGCATACACCTCGGGCTGGACACCCAGCATTCGGTATGCGCCCAAGGCCGCTTTGGTCAGGGAGCCAATGGAAAACACATATTTCTCTCCTGGCTCCAGCGACGCTGCCACGGAGTCGCGATTGGCCTCGGTGATCCCGGAAGACATAGACAGGGTGCCGCAGTCGGACGTATGGATCGTGACGCTCCACCACGAGACTGCCCCACGGGCACTGGCGGATTCGAGGCCGCCCTCAGCACTAGTGACGGTGCACTCGATCTCTGCCGGGTTATTTTTGTTGTAGCTCGGGATGACAAAAATGGCGATCGGCACCGCCAAAGCTGCCGATGTCATGACCCAGAAGAACCACCGGTCACGTCGCTTCGTTCCCCCGGGTTTCTTCGTATTCTCCCGAGGGGGACGATTTCCTTCCCTATCCGACCCAGCCACAATTCTCCTACTCCACGAAGTTCTACGGACTTTCGGTCAGTGCGCCCGATGCAATCCGACCGTCGGGCCTTCGTTTCCCTCGACGATGCCCTGCCCTGCGGCCTGCCAGAGGTCCCGCTCCGAGATCTGACGCTGACCCCGCGAGATTCGGCCATGCTGCTCTACCTTCTCTCCGCGTCTATTCGCACCAGGGTCCGACGCACTGGGCAGACACGCCGCGAGTATGCGATCACCTATGTCAGCAGCGATCATCGGGCCCGGCGCCGGAACCGGTTTCGGCAGCTCTGAGTGCGGGGGACGCTCAGCCGGGAAGCGCGCCACCCTCGGTCAGGAGAGCCAGAGCGAATCTGCACTGGAAGAACACGGCTGCAGCAACAATAACGCTCCCAAGAATATATAGACTCACCCTTTCACCTTTGCCCATATAGTGGGCGTTTTTTTTGCCTGAGCGCCAAAACATGAATAACAGGAAAGGTGCTACAGCCAAAGCAATAGGCATAGGTATTCCGTTCCGCCCAAGCCTGCCACTGTAGGGCAACCTTGTTTCCTAGGGGACGGCCACGAACACACCCACACCTAGGACCAAAACGATCACAAGCCCGACCAGGCACATGATGTCGATACGCTTGCTCGCTCTCATCCCGAGAGCCAAGTCCTGCTTAGTTAGATCCGCCGGCGGCTTCACCGGACTTTCATCGGATTCCCTTTTTTGCACTACCACGAAACCGCCGCCTCTTAAACAATGAATTCCACACTTCCCACGATAGTGTCCATCTGCGCACCACCTTAGGCAGCTTGCGCGTGCGTGCCCCATCCGGGAGTGGTGGTGCCGCCAAGGTCGGAGGCACCGGGGAGATGTGTCAACGCTGCCGGCCCAAGTTTACCGCCCGGCGGAGGTGATTCAGCTGGTCAGTGAGCGCCTTGCAGCCATGACGAATGCGAGCACTTCAGCTCCTAACACGGAGCTGTATGACCATGAGTCACTGATTAGGTGCGCGGCCGAATTGTAAGCATCCAGCGCCTGTGCTGCGTGGTCGTTATTCGCCGGTCCCCCTCCTTCCTGCAGCAGACTTATCACTGATTTCAAGGAGACGTCTGAAGCCCCTGTCTCACGATCCTGCTGTGGTTTATCCAAGTCACTCTTCAGCACCTGAATCAAGTCTTCCGGCTGCACGATTCATTCCACCCTTACCAGTACGCCGCGGTAGCGTTGGAATCTGGTCCTTCACTCACCACGAGCTTGCCAGCACCCGACTGAACCAATATGGCCCCCAAGCTGAGTTTCTCGCCACGCCGTGCACTTGGGGCACCCCGGGCACCTTACTCGGTTTCTCCACGGCACTGCTCGCGCGTTACCCCGTGCCGTCCTGGTCAGCCTGCCCCACGGTCGTTCTCGGGGTCCGAGGACGATGCAGCTCGGGGCCCCTTTCCGCGGCCGGGCTGGGGCACGCCCCTCGTTTTTCGGATTCTGGACGCGCGGTACTCATCTCGGCAAAACACAAACGCCGGGCGCCCGAAGTAGATAAAGGCCACGGCACCCACAGGCAACAACCACTCCGGGAAGTCGCCGGCATTCCCCGTAAAAAAGATCACAAGGCTAAGAACGGCAAATCCCAAGTAGATGGCTGCAATGAAAAGACCCGGACCAAGGGACACCAGGTTGTACGGGTCATCGGCAGCCGGGACGTGCTCATCCGGCCGGTAGCTGTGCAGCGTTCCCGCAACAGTCTGGCGAAGGACACGCTCCTCACCCCGAGCCAGGGCTTCACGGTGCTCAGCATGAACTTCTACGTCCTGACGGCGCCCAGCAGCCCTCGCGCCGTCAGCTCCGCTACTTCTCCGGGTTCCTGCCGCCTCACCTATATCAGCCTGACCGCTGCCACTTATCGCGATCACGAAGGGGGGCCCGCCCTTGGCAAAGAGAGGACGCAGCGCCGAAATAACAACGACGACACCTATTGCCCCCAGGAAACCCGCGATATCGATATGAACAGCCAGAGCCAGTGCACCGCACATGCATGCCCACATAGTCCCCATCAGCAGGGCCACCGCCCCTATACCTGCCGAACGCGTCTGAATCCGGGCACCGGAGACTGTCAGCCGGCGCAGCTGCCAGGCCTTCGCCGCGTACAGCACCAGCAGGATCAGGCCGAAGCCCACCACCGAGACAACCGTCGTCACCACCAGGCCAGCCAGCATGCCATACCACCTCTCCCCGGTGACTTATCCCGAAAGGACTCCGGCCTCGATCATCAACGTTTCGGCCATCACCCGCTGTCCGTACACCGCCCCGATAAGAATTGCAGATAACAGAACATAATAGGCGACACGTTTCTTCTTGCCCATATGGTGCGCCCTGCGGCCCCAGCTGGGACGAAGCATAACGACCAGCGCGAACGGCACGGCGGATATAGCCAGAGGCATCGGAATACCGTTGCGTCCAAACCTGCCGGTATACGGCAGTCGCGTTTCCATCGGGACGTTCTGAAAGACATAGATGGCAATCCCGATGCACACCACGAACGCAAGAGTCCCCAAGATGGTCATGATCCTTATCGCTCTTTTGCCAAGCACAAGGTCACGCTCTGTGAGAGAATCACTCGATGCTCCGGTTAGCCTGTCGGAGACAACTTTTTCTCTAGTCATTCAGGAAGTTCTCCTCGATCACGTGCTTGCCGCTTTCAACAATCACGTCTGCATTGAGTTCAGTATAGGTGGGGCCAGCACGTCGGCCCATCGGTGTGCCAAGATCAGAAACCACTGCTCCTCCTGCGGCGTCCAAAACCAACGCACCTGGGGAGTATCCCTCACCGGTGACCGCTCCTTCGACAAAGCCTCCCGTGACGGAGCTGCCGGACGAAACAGCGTGTCGTAGCGTCCTTTCCAGCCCAGTGCTCGAACGACCAAAAACATGCTGGGTCGGTGCATTGAGCACATTGCTGACAGCACCATTCGCGGCAGCGCCTAGTGCCCCCATGATGCTGCGGTCCTCCTCGGTGCCCAGATAGTGCCCTGTACTGATGACAGCTCCCGTAATGCCGTCACCGGCGGCCTGATTAGCGATCTGGGCAGCAGGCACGCGCGCAACCGCGGCTCCCGCGCGAGGACTAAAGCGAGAAATGATCGACGAGGCTGCGCCGGCCGCGCGTGTTGCACCGGACGAAATGGCCTGAGTCGCACCCAGACGCCCCAGTCCGGAGGTGATCATGCCGCCAACCTTTCCGGCGATCGGGCCGGCCACAAGGCCTACTGCGCCGGTAACAGCGACCTGGCCCCAGTTGACTTCACCGGTGGTGGCCTTCTGGATGATGGTATCGGCCCCCGCCGCTATGAGCACCGCCCCGGCCGGACCGCCGACTCCTGAGGCGATGAGGAGCCCGCCAGCTACAATCATGGCCCCGCCAGCCACGTATTCGCCGTATTCACTGAGCCAGTCGCCCACGCCGTGAAGGAATCCTCGGTCCTGCTCATCGAGGACTCTGAGGTCCGCGTCGGTGAGGGGCTTGAGCCCGGTGGGGTCCGTGGCGTGAAGCGGGTTGTTGCCAGCGTAAGCGTAGGGGTTGCCGTCCCAGCCTGCCCCAAGGACCGGTGCGAGCGGGTCCGTGGAAAGGAAGCCGCGGACGGCGGGGTCGTAGGCCCGCTTGCCGAGCCATTCCAGTCCGGCGACGTCGAGCCCGCCGCCGGCGGTCAAACGGATACCGGCCGGCAGGAGGCCCGGGACGGACCCGAGACCGGCATCTGCCCCGGTACCGTCTCCGGCCCCCGGCGTCTCACCAATCAGCGCTCCTCCGGGGGCAGGGACCACGGGCGTACCGAGGACAGCCCAAGGGTCGGCGGTATCGGTGGGGCGGGCAGCCCGCCAGCCCGGTGCAGTCCAAGTGCCGCCGATCCCGGTGATGCCGCCGGGCAGGTGCATCACCTGCTGGTCGGCGATGCCAGCGAGGGTGGGGATGGGGTTGGCGGTGTCCCACCACAGGTCGCAGCCGTCGACGCCGGCCAGCTCGCCCAGGGCATCGACCCGCAGCCGATGCCGGGCGGTGTCGGCGCCGTCCGGGGTGCGATCCACGGTCTCCTGCAGGTAACCGGTCGGCCCCCAGGCGTACTCGGTCCAGGACCCGTCGGGTCGGATGAGCCGGGTCCGCCGGCCCAGACCGTCATATACATACTCGGTCCGGGCGCCGTCAGGTTCGGTCACGGCTGTCAGCTCACCGGCCGCGTCGTACTCGTACGCGCGGGTTCCGGCCGGGGTGTACTCGCGGACCAGACGTCCGCCGGCGTCATACTCCCACTCCGTGACCGCCGCCCGCACCGCTGCCGCAGCATCGGGCTCCCCGTCGCCGGTGGTGGCGGCGGCGACGAGTTGCCCGGCGTTGTCGTAGGCGTAGCGGGTGGTGGTTCCGGCGCGGGTGAGGCCGGTGATCCGGCCGTCGTCGTCCCTGCCGATGAGGGTGATGTCCGTGCCGGATCCGGTGGTGGTGCGGGTGTGTTCGGCCAGGTACCCGTGCCGGTAGGCCCAGGTTTGGACCAGGTTGCCGGCGGTGGCGTTGGTCAGCCGGCCGGAGGCGTCGTAGGTGAAGGTCGCCTCACCGAGGCGGGGGTTGGTCACCTGGGTGAGCCGGCCTGCAGGGTTGCGGGTGTAGGTGGTGGTGGTTCCGGTGGGGTCGGTGTAGGCGGTCCGGTGCCCGTCCGCGTCATACGCCCACGTTTGGGTCCCGGTGCCGCGGGTGCGGGAGGTGAGTTGGCCGCGCCGGTTGAATCCGAGTTCGTGCTCGATGACGAGCCCGTCGGTGCCGGTGGAGTCCGCGATCACGATGCGCCGGTTGAGTTTGTCCCGCCGGATTTCGGCCAGGAGCCGCCCGTTGTAGGCGGTGGAGGTTTCTTGGCCGGCGGTGTCGTAGGTCCAGGTGGTGGTGTTGCCGTCCGGATCGGTCTGGGACAGCTGCCGGCCGGCGGGATCATAGGTGGCGGTGGTGACCCGGCCCAGCGGGTCGGTGACGGAGGAGACCTGGTCGGTGTCGGTGTAGGTGCGGGTGGTGGCCCCGCCCAGCGGGTCGGTGATCTTCACCAGCCGGCCGCGGGGGTCGTACTCGAACCGGGTCCGCCCGCCGACCCCGTTGATCGTTTCGATGAGTTCCCCGGCGGTGTTGTATTTGAAGCGGCGGGTGCCGTACCAGGTGTCCTGGGCGAAGGTCAGCCGGCCGACCTTGTCATACCCGTACCGGGCCACTCCCTGGCCCGGGGTCCGGCGGCCGGTCAGCCGCCCGGCCCCGTCATAGGTAAACGTCTCGGTTTCCCCGGTCGGCAGGGTGCGGGCGATGACGCGCTGGTCCGCGTCGTAGGCCAGTTCAGTCACCGCCCCCAACGGGTCGATCGTCCTCCAGGGCCGGCCGCAGTTGTCGTATTCGTACCGGGTGACCGCCCCCGTGGGGGAGGTGATCGAGGTGATCCTGCCCGCAACATCCCGGGCCAGGACGGTGAGCCCGCCTTCCCCGTCCAGCAGCTCGACCGGGTTCCCGGCGGCATCGTAAGTCACCAGTTCGGCGGTGCCGTCCTCGGACTGGACCCGGGTGGGCCGCCCGTACTCATCGAACGTGTAGGTGATGGACGCGAACGCGTCGGCCAGGGTGGCGGTGCCGGTCTTCCGGTCCGTGGCGGCGTCGGCGCGGACCCCGGTCGGGTCGATGACCGCGGTCAGGTTCCCGACCGTGTCGTACTCACGCATCCAGTCGTTCCCAGCCGGGTCGGTGATCCGGGTCAGCCGGGACAGGGAGTCGTGGGTGAAGCCCCAGCGGGCGCCGTCGGGCAGGACCGCCGCGGACACGTTGCCCAGGTCATCAAACACCCGCTCCACGGCCCGGCCCAGCGGATCAATGGTGCGCACCAGTTCCCCGTTGCCCGCGTACTCGAGTGTGGTGCGGCCCCCGTCCGGGGCAATCACGGCGGTGAGCCGGCCCGCGGGATCGTGCTCGAAGGACCAGACCGCCCCGTCCGGGTCCTGGCGCCGGGACAGCTGCCCGGCCGGGGTATAGGTGTAGCGGGTGAGGGCGCCGGAGGGGGTGGTCGCTTCCACCGGCCGGCCGGCCTGGTCGCGGACGATGACCGCGGTGTCCCCGGCCGCGCTGGTGGTGGCGATCAGGTCACCAAACTGGTCGTAGGTGAAGCCGATGGTGACCCCGGCCGGGTCGGTGACCTGCACCAGCAGGCCGGCCTCCCACACCAGTTCGGTCCGCCCGCCCAACGCGTCGGTGATGACGGACGGGTCGCGGGTGATCTCATCGGCGTAGTCGTAGGTGATGACCGACCCGGTGTCGGTGACCAGGGTGGTGAGCCGGTCCTGCTCGTCCCACCCGTAGGTGAAGTCCGCGCCCTCCGGGGTCACCGTGCGGGTTCGGCGGCCCCGCTCGTCGTAGGCGTGCACGGTGACCGACCCGTCGCGTTCGGTGAAGGAGACCAGGTTCCCGTACTTGTCGTAGGCCATGGACTGGCGTTCATCATGCGAGTCCCGGACCCCGACCAGCCGGCCCCGGGCGTCAGCGATCCACGAGTTCGAGCGGGTGCCGTCCTCGTCCGAGACCACGGTCACCCGGCCGGGCAGGTACGCGAACCGGGTCCGCCGCCCATGCTGGGTCACCTGCAAAACGACCCGGCCGGACGCGTCGTACGTGTTTTCCGCTTCCAGTACCCCGGCGGCGGAGTACACGGCGTCGACCAGGCCCGCCTCGTTGATCCGGTACCGGCGGGTCCCCGCCGCCGACGTGACCTCGGTCAGCCGGCCGGCGTCGTCATACCCGTACTCCACCCGACGACCGTCCGAAGCCCGCACCACGGCCACCCGGCCGCCCACATACTCCACGTCCAGGAACCGGCCCCGCACATGCCACAACCGCGACACCACACCCATGCCCTCGGCGGCCTGCTCGCGCTGCACCGAGACGGTGCGGCCGGGCCCGGAGCCGGTGCCCAGCCAGGCACCGGTGAGGGTGTAGGCCCACCAGGACCCCTTGTTGTCCCGGACCACCATGAGGTGGCCGGTCCCGGCAGGAACCGACGCCAGTTCCGCCAGGGAGGGCGTGTCGGCCGGTTCGCGGGAGAGCCAGTAGTTCTCCTCCACCGCCCGGCCCCAACCGTCACCCTCGCGGGGGAAGTCCACCGCCCGACCGTCGGCCATCACCCACCGGCAACCCTCGTCACTGAACACCAGGTGCTGATCCAGCACCGAGGACCAGCCCGGACCAAACACCCCCGGCGCCGCCGAAACTTCATCGGCGTCCTGGCCCGTCACGGCCAGCGAGTTATACATCCGGGAGAGCACCAGGTTCGACGCGACCCCGGCGAAACCCAGGTCGGTTTCCGGCTCGATGAAGTTGCCCGTGGCCGTGTTCACCGGATCATTCGCATACCCGGTCGTCGGCTTCGCGCCCCACGCCGTCGGCGGATCAATCTCCAGCGCCGTCCGGGTCGCGCTCACCCCCGCCGCGGCCAGCGCCTCCGCCAACGCCGCATCGGACACCGTCGACACATTCCCCTCACCACCGGCAGCTGCAAAGGCATCCGCCACCGTCACCGCCCACAGTGCGTCGTCCTCATTCGCCTGCAGATAGTCGTCATACGCCCGGACCACCCCCGAGGCGTTGATGTGGCCCCAGTAGCACTGCGCTGCAAAAGACTGCAGATGGCTTCGGAGGGTTCCCGGCGTCGTTGCCAGGCTGGAATCCAATGCCCGCGAGTTGGCCGCGAAGGTCCGAAGGTTTGACGGCCGCGCCGACGACGTACCTCCGCCACCTCCGCCACCGCCGGTGCCGGGCTCAGGTGTGCGCCGGGACCCCAGGGCCGCGGCGACGGCGTCAAAGTTCGGTGCCTGCCCCGGACTCATATTCGGCCGGGGACGATCGTTGTTCGACAGGGGGTCCAAGATGTGCTCTTCCAGCCAGTTGCGGCTGTCCCGCCACCGAACCCACTCATTGGCCTTCTCACGCCGCTCGTCCTCCTCGCGGCCGGCCTCGCTCATCCTCCGGACATACTCGCCGACCAGCCGCAGCGCATCGGCGAGCGCCGTCGCATCCTGCGTTGCCGTGGTTCCGTTGGCCTGGAAGATCTCAGAGAATGCGCCGGTAAAGTCCTCCCGCGCCGCTGACACGTACGCCTGCCGTGTCCTGGAAGCCTCTTCGACCCGGGTCGCCGCCGACTCGAAAGCGGACTTCATATCCGCAGCCACACCGTAGGTATACCGGCCATCCGGATCCTCCGGCAGCAACGGTGTCACAACATAATCGCCAATGGCTTCGCTCATAATCAGTGCCCCCCACTGAAAACTGATCTAAGAACTGCAGACAGGAAACGGGCGGCTGCTGGACGGCCGTCCGGAAAGAAGATGAACAGCACCGGGCCCGCTCAACGAAAAGCGTTAAACGGGCGCGGTGTGAAAGGACCTGCGGCCGCGGGCCGAAGGTCAGTATGCCTGACTGCTAAAGCAGCCGGTACAGGAAGATGCAGGCGGCCGGGCGGCCGCAGACGCCGAGACGGCACGGCAGCCCGGCCCTGCACCGGGAAATGCGCAGGCTTAGGCGCCGCCGCCCGCGGAGAAGATGTTCTGCGAGATCTGCTGCAGCTGGCCGCGGAGCTGCTCCAGCTCCTCACGGGCCTTATCCAGGGCGGCCTTGGTCTCGGGCCAGGTCGAGCCGCGGAACTGTGCCGCCAGCGGGCCGTCCCACACGTTCGGATCGGAAAGGATCTTGCCCTGCGCGTCCAGCGCCGAGATCTGATCCGTGAAACCGCCGTTGATGATCGACTGCACCTGGTTAATTGCAGTCTTGGCCTGCTCAGTAGACAACACGCGCGACATAAGAATCCCCCATCTATTGGTTACGACTAATCCGCCGAACACGGACGGTCGGCGACCGAACGAAAGGCACCTTACCAACTGGTGCGGGTAAAGCCAACAGTCGCAAAAAGCAACTGTGGATACGTCGGGCGTCATCTTCAGCGCCAAAACCGATCAGGAAAGATTCGTCCATTCGCCCACCCACCCCCTATGATCCCTATGATGCTCAGGGCATCGGACGCGAGGGGGACGCTCATGCCAGGAACGCTTATCAGCCGCTGCACAAATCCGGAACGGGGCACGCCATGGGGACGGCGGCTGGCCGCCGTGCTCGTCGCCGCGGGACTGATCGCGACGACGTCGTGCACCCAGGACCCGGAGCCGGAACCGGTATCCAATCCCGTCAAGGTCTTCCAGAACGTCAGGGTGGACCTCTCCCCCGCGGCCGGCGTCGAGACCATCGAGGGAACCACCATCTCGGTGGCGGCCGACGGCGCCTCATCCGCCGAGGACACGGTGTACGACACGGCGGACGTCGTGGGTGAACTGCCCGTGCGGGTGAGCCTGCAGTACCGCGCCGGCGAGAAATCCGGCACCGACCTCAACGATCTTGCCGGCCACACCGGCCCGGTGGAAATCAACGTGACCCTGGAAAACCTGACGGTCAAGCCGCAGGTCATCCAGTACGACGCCGCCGGGCAGGCCCGCTCCGAAACCGCCCTTGTCGGCGCGCCGCTGACGGTGGCCGCCTCGACCAAGCTCGAGGGCGTTCAGGCCGATGACATTACCCCCGGAACCGCCGACGGCGCGGCCGGCACCAATGGCGTCCTGAGCCGCACGGAGGAAGGCGCCGCCGTCGTGCAGTGGGCCGCCGTGCTCGCTCCGCCGCGCACCGGCGCCAGCACCACCCTGCGCCTGGTGGCCGACGTCGAGGACTTCCAGGTCCCGTCCTTCGACCTCGCGGTCCAGCCGGGCCTCACCACCGACCTGAGCGCGGAGGGCGTGGTCTCCAGCGCCTTCTCCACCGGCGCTGGCTCCGAAATGGAGCTGCAGCAGCGCACCATCTCGCTGGTCTCCGACGTCAACACCGTGCTCACCCGCGCCGGGTCCATGATCACCGAGGTGCGGCGCAACCTGGAGGTCACCTCCCAGACGCTCGGCGTCCAGACCGCCGCCGAGCTGCGCGAGAACTCCGAGTCACTGGCGACAACCATGTCCGCCCTGAAGGAGCAGCTGCAGGTCCTCGGCGCCGACCTGCAGGCCGCCACGGAGGCGACCGAATCCACGGCCCTGTCCCAGCTGCAGCAGACGGTGGCCGCCGTCGACTCCATGCTGGGTGACACCTCGGCCACGATTCCCACCGCGCAGATTGACGGCAACGGCTGCGCCGCCGAGGTGGACAAGCCCGAACAGGCCGGAACCGTCTACGGCAGCGTCCTCACCATGGCCTCCCAGCTGGACGCGTACGCGAAGGTCAGCGCGGGCTGCCGCGACCTGGTGGCCGCCGAACTCCAGGCGGCGATCGGCCCGGAGAAGCCCACCCTGGAGGCGTGTGCCCAGGAACTGGCCGATCAGGTGGAGCAGGGCGTCAAGAAGCCCACGCCTTCCCTGGCCTGTTCGATCTCCGCCTCGGGAGTCATCCTGACCGGCACCATGCTGGATCTGCTGGCCCAGGGCCAGGTTCTCGTGGACGGCCTGGAAGGGCTGCAGCTTGAGCGTGCCGCAGCCGGCCACCAGGTAACCAACGATGCGCTGAACGATCTGCTGGCAGAGGTCACGGCCATCCTCGACGCCGACCCCGACCAGGACTACGAAACGGCGCTCAAGGGCGTCGAAGACTCGATCACGACTGTCACCGAGTCGCTTGAAGCTTCGGTAGCCAGCACCCGTACTGCCGCCCGGGAGGCCCGGGACAGCATCGACGGCCTGCGCCAGCAGCTGCTCGGCGTCGAGGAAGTGGCCGGGGCTGCGCGACAGGAAATCGTGGGCGGTCCGTTCTTGGCCCCTTCCATGGCCGAACAGATCAGCGAGCTGGCTGCTGAACTTTGCGATGTGGCCGAGGGCGAAGAGCCGGGTAAGGGGCGGCTTTCCGTCGAGGACGCCGAAGAGCTCCGCTCCTACCTGACCGCTGACCCCTGCGCCGAAAAGGACGCAGAGGGCAACCCGACCGCGCCGCTGACCCCGCCGCCGGGGTTCGATGAGCCACTAAGCGCCCGCTTGGAGGCCCAGGCTGCCAGCTGGGACGCCGTACTCGCAGCGATGGACACCACCGACCCGGATGCGGTCATCACCCAGGCGTTTGAGGACCTCGAGACCGAGATCAGCGGCATTGAGAACATCACTCTGGACGACGTCCGGGACGCGGTGGCGCTGCTGGACGCAGCCGCGAAGGATGACGTCCAGGGCAGCCGGACCGCCCTGGAGGAGCTGAAGACGGCCCTCGAGGAGGCGGTCACCTCCTCCAACACCGTGACCGTCACCCTGGCCCAGCTGCAGAAGGACCAGACGGAGCTGGTGGAGACGCTCTACAAGGAGATCGCAGAGACATCCGATCAGGCGGAGGAAGCGGTGGACGAGGTCGTCAACCAGCAGATCCGCCAGGTCGCGGAGATCGGCGACAACAGCAGCGGCCAGGTCGTCGACGCCTTCAACCAGTCCATCTCGGGCCTGAAGACCACCTCCGACGGCGTCGTCACCGACGCCAAGGGCACGGTCGACGAGCAGCGGAAGGACCTTGAGGAGCAGAGCGGCGCCCTCGCCGGCGCGCTGGCGGAAAGCACGCAACGCTCCCTGGAGCGGATCGCGGCCGGTACCTCCGGCTCCACCCGCGACGTCGAAGGCGCCAGCGCCCTGCTGTCCTCCAGCCTCAACAAGGTGATGCTGGACCTGGGCGACCGCTCCGTGAACGGATCCGGCCTGCTCGGCTCCATGACCACCAACGCCGCGAAGGCCGAAACCGCTGACTACCAGCTGGCCCTGGCTTCGCAGAACGCCGAAGGGTACGCCAACATCCGGTCCCAGAACGTCAACGGCCTGCTGCTGCGGCAGGCGCAGTTCAAGGCCTCGCTCACGGCCGTCGACGAGCTGCCCGCGTTCGCCTTTGAGGTACCGGCCGGTGCGACGTCGCAGACGCTGTACACCCTGACGATCGGCGGCGGCGAATGAGCTCCCGGGCACGCATCACCACGCTGGTCGCAGTCGCGGCGGCCGTCATCGTCGCCGCCGTGGCCGCCTTGGTCTTCCTGAACCGTCCCGAGGAGGCCCCGCGGCCGGACCCCGTGGCGGCAACGGTTCCCGTGTCGCTCCAGGCCGACGGCGCTCCCGAGGACCTCTCGCTCGGCGTCGTCCTGACGTTCGGGCAGTCCGGGGAACCCGGCTCGGAGTACAACCGGGCGGCGCAGGGGGCCGTGGTGGCCGCCCAGCGCTTCAGCCAGGGCGGCGCCCCCGTCACCCTCGAAACCCGCAACGACCGCGGCACGGAGGACGGCGCGCGCGAAGCCGTCCGCGACCTGGCCAGCCAGGGCGTCTCCGGCATCATCGTGGCCGGCACCGGGCCCCAGGCCCGGGCGGCGGCCAAGACCGCCGAGGAACTCGGCCTGCCGGCCATCCTGCCGTACGCCTCCGCGACGGAGCCCGGCCCCGCCACATGGAGCACGCGCGCCTCCGCCGCCTCCACCGAGCAGGCCCTGCTCACCGCCCTCGCAGGCAAGGAGCGGATCCTGTTCGTCGGCGACGAGGGCCAGGTCCCGCCGTCGGTCCAGTTCGCGCAGACCCTGAACCTCGCCGAGTTCGAGGACGTGACCGCCCTCGCCCAGGAAGCCGCCGTACGCACCGGCAACCAGCCGCTGCCCGCGGCACCGGATGCCCCGGCCGACGCCGCCGTCATGATGGTGGCCGACCCCGCGGACGCCGTGGTGGTCTCCGCCGCGACGCCGCAGCGGCTGGCCCGCCTGGTCCAGGCGCTGCAGGCCCGCGACGTCTCCGCACCGATGATCCTTCCCGACGGCGCCGCCACCCCGGACTTCACCGCCGCCCTGGCGAAGCTGGACGGCACCGTCTCCGGGCAGCTGGTGACCCTGGCTCCCGCGGGCGGGGACGCCGTCGCCCTGCAGCAGGATGCCCAGGGGCGCGGCATGTCCGCGTTCCTCTCGGCCGTCCGGCTGGCCGCCGGCAACCCGGAGGTCCGGAACCTGGCCGGTGACGGCCCGTTCTCGGCGGAAGCCTGGGCCGCGGACGCCGCCAGCCACGACGCCGTCGTCGCCCTCGTGCGCGCCGCGGCGCTGGCCGGCAGCGGCGACCCGGCCGAGGTCGGCGAGGCCCTGCGCACGCTGGCGCTCGGCCCCGGCGAAGGCCTGGCCGGGCCCGCCCTGGACTTCACCCGGCCCGACGCGCTCACCGCGGCCGCCGTCCCGGTTTATGCTTCAGCCCAGGATCTCGGCCTTCGTCCGGCAGATGCGGCCGCACCGCGGCTCGTCTGGATAGCGGCGACGGACGCTCCTTGACCCGTTGACCGGCCCGCCCCTGGCGGGCCGGTCCCTGCTTCATCACGGAAGGAAACCCGGTGCGCCTGCTGATCGAGCTCGACGAGGCCCGCTTCGAGTGCGAGGTGGCCCGGGCCGCCGAAGCCACCACGCTCTCGGATCTGGTGGAAGCGGCCGGCGGGCGGCGCCTGGCGGCGGACGAGGCCGTGTTCGTGGACGAAGCCGAAGTGCGTGGGTCCACCCCGGTTTCCGAGCTGGTCCTGCTCGAAGGCAGCAGGATCGCCCGTGCCCCTTGGCCCGCGCCGAAGCGGATCCGCGACTGGAGCGTCACGCTCGCCGGCGGCCAGCAGGCCGGGACCGTGGCGGAGGTTCCCCGCGGCCGGGAAATGCTCATCGGCCGCTCACCCCACGCCGACCTCACCCTTCCCACCGAAAGCGCTTCCTGGGAGCACTGCCGGCTGCGCCGGGAGGAGGACGGGCTGCGGGTGCTGGACAGCGGCTCCACCAACGGCACCCTGGTCAACGGCGCCCCGGCGGGGGACGACGGCGTGCTGATCACCGACACCGCCACCATCACCGCCGGCGGGACCGTGCTCCTGGTCCGCCGGTCCCTCGACGAGGCACCGGCCCCGGCACCGGGCAGCCTGCACAACCTCACCCCCGCGGCGACGGCCCCGTTCAACCGCCCGCCCCGCCCCGGCAAGGCCCCCGCCGGCGAGCCCCTGGTCCCGCCCAGCCGCAAGGACGTGCCCCCGGCCAACAAGTTCAGCTACATCACCGTGCTGGCCCCCCTGGTGATGGCGGTGGCGATGGTGATGATCCTGCGGGACCTCCGCTTCGCCATGTTCGCGATGCTCAGCCCGGTCATGGCGGTGGGAATGTGGTTCGAACAGAAGCGCCGCCACACCAAGGGGCTGCAGGAGGAGGACGAGCGCTTCTCCGGTGCGCTCGACGAGTTCGAGCAGCAGATCCGAACCGCCGCCGAAACCGAGACGGCGCGCCGCCACCAGATGATCCCCGATCCGGCCACCGTCATCCGCCGGGGCGCGCTGCCCGCGACGTCGCTCTGGCAGCGCCGCGCGGACTCCGACGACTTCCTGGCCCTGCACGCCGGCACCGGCGACGTCCCCTGGAAGCCCGAGGTGGACCGGGCGGCCGGCCCGCGGCTGGACCAGGAAGTGAAGGACACCCTCGCCGCCGCCCGGCTGCTCGCCGCGCCGGTCCTCGTGGACCTCACCAACGCCGGGGTGGTGGGCATGGTGGGGCCGCGTGAAGGCGCCCTGGCCCTCGCCCGCTCGCTGCTCGCCCAGGCCGCCGTCCACGTCGGCCCGGCGGACCTGACGGTCGGCGTGTTCTGCGACCCGGGGCGCGCCGACGAGTGGGAGTGGGCGTCCTGGCTGCCGCACACCCGCCAGGCCGGCAGCAGCACCGGGCAGCGCTGGATGTCAGCGCACCGGGAAACAAGCCTGTCCATGCTGCGGGCGCTGAAGGACACGGTGCAGGAACTGCCCACTCCGGCCCTGCTCGTGGTGCTGGACTCCGAGGTGCTCACCGAAGGCCGGGACGCCCCGGCCCGCGCCCTGCTCGGCATGGGCCGCACCGACGCCGGCTCAAGCTCCCGGCAGCGGCAGGAATCCCGGGTGGCGGGCATCGTCATCGCCACCTCCGAGGAACAGCTGCCCGCCTCCTGCACCACGATCATCCGGGTGGGCGAGGACGCCGCCGCCACGGTGGAGCAGCCCGAAGACCTCACCCGTGTGGACGACGTCATCCTCGCCGGGCTGGCCCGCGAAGACGCCCTGCGCTGCGCCATGCACCTGGCCCACTTCGACGACCCGGAGCTGAGCGTGCCCGGAGCCTCGCTTCCCTCGCTCGTGCGGCTGCCCACCCTCCTCGGCTACGACCGGCCGGACGCCGCGGCCATCCGCCGGCTGTGGCAGGCACCCACCGGCATCTCCACGCCGATCGGCACCGGAGAGAACGGGGACCTGACCCTGGACCTGGTCAAGGACGGGCCGCACGGGCTGGTCGGCGGCACCACCGGCTCCGGCAAGTCCGAGTTCCTGCGTTCCCTGGTGGCCGGCCTGGCGGCCCGCAACGACCCGACCCGGCTGAACTTCATCCTCATCGACTTCAAGGGCGGCGCCGCGTTCAAGGCCTGCGAGCGCCTCCCCCACACCATCGGCACCATCTCCAACCTGGACGAGCAACTGGCGGACCGGGCGCTGCAGGCGCTGGAGGCGGAAATGGAGCGCCGCCAGCGGGTCTTTGCCGAAGCCGGCGAGGGCATCGACAACCTGAACGCCTACCTCGCCACCAACCCGGCTGAGCCCATGCCCCGGCTGCTGCTGGTGATCGACGAGTTCGCCATGCTGGCCAAGGACTTCCCGGACGTGCTGACCGCGCTGGTCAGCGTGGGCGCCGTCGGCCGCACCCTGGGCGTGCACATGATCCTCGCCACCCAGCGCCCGGCCGGCGTGGTGAACGACGACATCCTGGCCAACACCAACCTGCGCGTCGCGCTGCGCGTGCAGAGCCGCGAAGACTCCAACAACGTCATCGGTGTACCGGCCGCCTCGGCGATCGGCCGGGCGCAGATGGGCCGGGCCTACGTGAAGCTCGGCCAAGACGACATCACCCCCGTGCAGACCGCCCTCGTCACCGGGCAGGCCCAGCAGGGCAGCGGACCCGCCGTCGAGGTCCGGGAAATCCTGCAGTTCGGCGTTCCCGCGCCGGCCGCCGCGCCGCCGCCCTCCGCCGCGTCGGACGAGAACGACCTGGACCTGCTGATCGACGCCGTGGTGGCGGCCAACGCCGACGCCGGCTACGCGCCGCCGCGGCAGGTCTGGCCGGAGGCGCTGGGCGAACGCGTGGAGCTGGACGGTTTCGACGCCGCACCCGGGGACACCGATTCCACCGGCGCCGCCGAACCCGCCGCCGAGCCGGCGTCGCCGCTTCCCGTGGTGGGCGGCGTCGCAGGCTCCACCGTCCTGGTCACCCTCCGCGACGAACCGGAACTGCAGCGCCAGTCCCCCGCGGGCTGGGACATGGCCGAGGGCAACCTGATGCTCATGGGCGTCGCCGGTTCCGGCACGACGACGACGCTGGCCTCCATCGCGCTGACCCTCGCCCGCGAATACGACCCCGCGGACCTGGACCTGCTGATCCTGGACATGGGCTCCCGCGGCCTCGAACCGCTGGAACGGCTGCCGCACACCGTGGCCTACGTGGGCACCGGCGCCGGGGCGAAGGAACAGCAGGCCCGCTTCCTGCGCTACCTGCACACCGAGCTGGAAAGCCGCCGCGCCCAGCCCGGCAACCACCGCCGCGCCGTCGTGCTGCTGGACGGGCTCGCGTCGCTGCGGGACGAGTTCCAGGACTTCGAGGGGCAGCAGCTGATGGACCTGCTGTTCCGGGCCTATGCCGACGGCCCGGCGCTGGGCCTGTCCTTCGCGGTATCCACCACCCGCGCCAAGGCGATCCCCACGGCGATGAACGAAGTGACCCTGCAGCGGTGGCTCTTCCGGTTGGCCGACGCCTACGACTATTCCTCCCTGGGCATCCGCGGCAAGCAGATCCCCGCGGCCCTGCCCGGCCGCTGCGTGGACCCGCGCAACGCGCTGCAGATGCACGTGGCGACCCCCGCCGCCGGGCTGGCCGCCGCCGTGGACCAGGTCCGGCAGGGCTGGGCCGAGGTCCCCGGCAAGGCGCCGGCGATCCGGCTGCTGCCGGCCCAGCTCACCCTGCCGGAGCTCGGCGCGGAACCGCAGCTGGCCGGCGAACCGTGGCTGGTTCCGGTCGGGCTGCGGGAGGCCGACTTCGCCCCCGCGTTCCTGGAGATTTACGAGGGCGAGCATGCCCTCATCGCCGGCCCGGCCCGCTCCGGAAAGTCGACCCTGCTGCTGGCCCTGGCGGCCGCCCTGCACCGCGCCCCCACGCCGCAGGGGCCCGCCCAGGTCTGGGGCATCTGCGACCGCCGTTCGCCCCTGGCCCTCGCCGCGCTGGACCGGGTGGCGGTGGGAACCGATGAGGTCCCCGCCCTGCTCGCCTCGCTGCGGCTCGAACGCGGGCCCGTCTTCCTGCTGATCGACGACGCCGAGCGGTTCGAGGACTCCGACCAGTCCATCGCCGGCGTGGTCTCCTCCGGGCAGCCGGGGCTGTGCGTCATCGCCGCCGGCCGGGCCGCCGACCTGCGCGGGCTCTACAGCCACTGGACCAAGACGCTGCGCAAGTCCCGCCTGGGCGTGCTGCTGCAGCCGGACGTGGACTACGACGGGGAACTGCTCGGCGCCATGCTCCCCCGCCGGGCACCGGTGGCCCTGACCACGGGGCGCGGCTACATCAGCGTGGGCGGCCAGCTGGCCCTCATCCAATCCATCAGCCCGGCCGGGTGATCCGCGCCCGGCGGTAATCTGCGGGGCATAATCGCAGCGGCAGGGAAGAATAGGAGCCGGCCGGCCGGCCACGGAAGTTTCACTCGACAGCGTTGGAGAAGACGGTATGCAGTTCGCACAGACGGGCCAGGCGCTCGGCGCGTCCTACCGGTTCGGTGAGCGGGTGGGCTCGGGCGCCGTCGGCGAGGTCTGGACCGTCACCACCGCCGACGGCGGCACGCTGGCCGCCAAGGTGCTGCGCCCCGAACACGCCGACGACCCCTCGCTGGTGGAACGCTTCGTGCGCGAGCGGTCCGTGCTGCTGGGCCTGCAGGACCCCCGCATCGTCCCGGTGCGGGACATGGTGGTCGAGGGCTCCCGGCTGGCGATCGTCATGGACTACATCGAGGGCGGCTCGCTGCGCGACGCCCTCAAGGAGGCCGGGCCGCTGCGCCCCGCCGCCGCCCTGGCCATGGCGGCCGAAATCTTCGACGCGCTGGCCTTCGCCCACTCCCGCGGCGTGACCCACCGCGACATCAAGCCCGACAACGTGCTGCTGGCCCGCCGCTGGCCCGACTGCGGCCCGGAGGATGTGCGGGTCTCCGACTTCGGCATCGCCGACGTGGTGGGGGAACGGATCCGGCAGACCACCGGGCTCATCGGCACGCCCCAGTACATGCCGCCCGAGCTCATCACGCAGGGCCGGTCCGGGCCCGCCGGCGACGTCTACTCCACCGGGGTGCTGCTGTACGAGCTGCTGGCCGGCCGGACGCCCTTCGCCGGTCCGGGAACCGACTTCACCATCGCCTACCGGCACGTTTCCTCCCGTCCGCCCCGGCTTCCGGTGGACGATGAGCTGTGGGAGACCCTTGACCGGCTGCTGTCCAAGGATCCCGCGGGCAGGCCCGCCGCCGCCGAGGCCGGGGCGAAGCTCCGCCGCCTGGCGGCCCGCCTCGCTGACCACGCCCCGCTGGAGCGCGGGGACGCCCCCGAGGAATTCGACGAGGTTGAACGCCCGGCCACGGTGGTGCGCGGCGCGTACACCGATGACGACCTCACGGCCTTCGCCGCCCCCGCCCTGACCGGCGAGCCGGTCGAGCTTCCCTCGCTCGGGGAGGCGGGAAGCGCCACGATCGCCCGGCCGATGCCGCGCCGGGAGGAACGGCCCCGATCCGAGGCGCGCGCCGCGGCCGAGGAGCAGGAGGCCGTCCCGTTCTGGCGCACCCGCAAGGCCCTGCTGCTGGCCGGCACCGCCGTCGTCCTGCTCGTGGCGATGGTGGTGGGGTTCCTGGTGCTCTCCCCCGCTGATCCCGGCGGGGACAGCGCGGCTGCGGACCAGCAGCTGTCCTCCCAGCTGCAGGGCCAGGCCCTTCCCACCGGGCTGACGATCTCCCGCAGCGCGTCCTTCGAACCGGAGTCCGGGCAGATCCGGCTGACGGTGGCGTACTCCGCCCAGAAGGCTCCGCTGTCCGGCGACTTCCTGGAGGTGGTTCCGGGGCTGGCCGAGGGCGATGCCTGCCCCGCCGTCACCTGGGAGGGCGCCTCGGTGAAGCGCAACCAGGGTTCCCTCACCGGCGTCGACGTCGAGTGCGGCTGGAGCGTGTCCGGCCTGCAGATCCCGGCGGGCGGCTCTGCCCAGGTGACCGCGACGGTCACCGCGGCCCCCGCCGATCAGCAGGCCCTCGACGCCTGGCTGCGCGCCGGCGACGAGGCCACGACGGCGGCCGTACAGGATCCCGCCGTAGTTGGCACCGCCTACCCCGTCCAGCGCCTGATGGACGTGGAGGTGCGCACCCCGGCCCGGGTGGTGACGCCGAGCCCGCTGAAGATCACCCTGGTACCGGTGTGGGCCGGCGGCGCCGACGAACTGAACCCGCTCTACATCAGCCCCGCAACGGGAGCGCCGTCCGGAACCCTGACCGCAATCGCCGGCGGCGAGCAGGGCGTGCGCTTCGCGGACGGCTGCGGAGGGGCGCTGGCGGTGGACGGCACCGGCCTGACCGTCACTGCGCTCCAGATCTCCCCGGAGTGCACGGTGCGGGCGAGCGTCGGGAACTTCACGGAGCTGCAGTCCACCCGCTTCGGCATCACCTCCCGTGAGGCTGCAGGCGAGTAAGGCATCTCCGGCTCAGCGGTCTTCGCAGGGCACGTCGTCCGGGTCCGGGACCTCCGCCAGCGTCAGCTCCGCCGGCCCATAGGTCAGGGCCCAGCGCCCGGTGCTGCGGCGCGCGGTGGAGATGAGCCATTCCGGACCCCGCCGGCTCAGCTGCCATTCGATCAGCTCGTCGCCGAAATCCGCCACCGCGCTCCGCAGCCGCAGGTAGAGCTGGGTTCGCGCCTTCTGTTCCCGTTTGTCTCCCCAGTGCGACACCGCCATGGTGACGGCGATCACCGCCGCGATGCCGGCCCAGAGCGGGCCCGTGAGGTGCCCGGGAAAGCCGAGCCGATGGCCGTAGACGCTCAGGGCCAGGCCGAGCACCGGCAGCCCGAACAGCACGGGTTCCGCTGCCCGTACCAGCCCGCCGACCCGGCGGGCCCGCCACAGCTGTCCGGCCGCCGGATCGGTCATTACCGTGGACCGGAGGATCGGTTGGTGGTTCGCATCCATCGTCAGTCCTGCTGCCCGTCCTCATCGTCGTCGTCGTTGTCATGCTCGTGCGGGGCAAGCTCGGTGATGGTCAGCTGGTCGCCGCTGTAGTCGAGGGCCCATTCGTATTTCTGTTTCCAGGTCCCCCGGGAGATCAGCCTCTCGCGGGAGCCGCGCCCGCCGCCCACCACCCACTCGATGCCCCATCCGGCCCGGAGGGCGGCCAGGGCCTTTTCCACCTGCGGGAAGACCTTCATGCGGGCCCGGAACGCGCGCCGTTCCAGGGCGTGTTCCACAGGCCACAGCCCGAACGGCCCCAGCAGGCAGATCACCAGCAGGTACCCGACCACCTCCATCACCGCCCCTGGAAGCAGCGACTCGAGGAGCAGCATGGGCAGCAGGGGCAGCAGCAGGCCCCAGAGCAGCAGCATCGCCCACCGGATCCGGCGAAGGGCCGTGCCGGCCCGGTTCAGCCGCCGCACCTCCGGGCCGCGAACCGTTGCGGTGCGCAGCTCCGGCTGGACGGCGGGGAGCGGGATATCGGCCATGCATCCGAGGCTACCGTCTGGGTCCGGCAGGCCTGTGTCAGGGCACAGCAGCTTTCGGCGCCAAGCCCGGGGCCGCCCCGGGTCAGGCCCGGGGCTGCTTTCGCAGCAGCTCGATGGCCCGCGCGACCTGCGGGTCGCTGCCCAGGGTGCGCAGGGCGTCGTCGAACTCCGGCAGCCCGAAGCCGGCGGGCCGGTACCGGGCCATGATGCGGGGGCGCCGACCGTCGGAGGCCGCGGAGCCGGTGAGCCGCAGGGCGATCTCCGTGCCGTCGTCGGCGGCACGGAGGAGGCGGCCGCGGTCCAGCAGCTCCAGCAGTCCGGTCCGGTCCACCTCGGGCGCGTCGGGGTAGAGGGAGCGCAGGTGGCCGGTGAGCGCGCCGGCAGCCGCCTCCGCCTGCCGGCGCAGGAACCACCACAGAGCGGCCGTGGCGGCCGCGGCGATCAGCAGCAGCGCGATGCCGGGCCCGCCGTTGCCCAGCAGGATCAGCACGGCGACGATCAACGCCCAGAACGGCTTGCGACCGATTCGCTGGGGAAACCGTCGCGGCGCCTCGAAGGGGGCGCGGAACGTCATCGGGGCGAACGCCGGGGTGCGGGGGTCGACGGCGCTCACAGGCGGTCCTGCCGCAGTTCGGCCAGCGCCTTCGCCTGGTGGGCCAGCCGTTGGGCCTCACGCAGCTCCTCGTCCAGGACGGCGCCGCCGCCGGATATGGTGCCCAGCCCGGTCCCGCCGTGGCCGAGTGCACGAAGCTTGTCCCGCCCGGCGGCTTCACGCTCGGCCAGCTCCAGGCGTGCGGCGGAGTGTCCCAGCTTGTCCAGGGCTTCATCCAGGCGGCTGCGGTGTTCGTACAGGGACTGCAGCCGCCGTTCCGCTTCCGTCTGCACCGCCCGGGCCTGGCGGCTCATCCGCTCTGCCGTCTCCTGCAGGGCCTGGGCGTTATCCGAGGGCAGGCCGTTCCGCATGGCTTCCTGCAGCGCCCGGCTCCGGTGCCCGTAGGCTTCCGCGGTGGCGCGGCAGTGTTCAGCCATCGCGGCGGCGGCCTCGATCCGGCCGTTCAGCTCCTCGCGGGCCAGGCGCAGCGAGCCCTGGGCCAGCCGAAGGCGGACGGCCATATCCTCCGTGCCGCCGGGCGGCGTCCGGCCCTGCTTCGCCCTGCCGATCACGTGATCCCCCTTCACCCGGTCCGGCACAGCCTAGCGGCCTCGGCAGGAAGCGAAAAGGGCGACGTCGGCGTTTCCCGTGGGAAGCCGGTGGCGGAGTTCACCGGGATCCGACCCGGGGCTGATCAACCGTCATGACCGCGGCGATCACCGGGGGTTAGGCGATCACCGGGGGTTAAAGGGGAGCTGCCCGGACGCTGGGGGAAACGCCCGGGCAGCTCAGTCACCGTGTTACTCCTTGTTCAGCTTGTCCTGAACCGTACCGGCGATCTTTTCCACGGTATTGGGGATATCCGTGGTGCCGTAGTAGCGGGCGTCCGGACGGGTGACATCCGGCATCGGAGCCGTGGTGGTCGGCCCGTCGTGGTAGCTGAACTCGCCCTTGCCGTCCGGGGTGGGGCCGGAGGCCCAGCTGCCCTCGGCCGCGGCGGGGCCGTTGGAGAAGTTCAGGTACTGGTAGGACACTTCGCGCTCTTCCTTCTTGATCGGGAAGTTGCTCGGCACCGGCAGCAGCTCGTAGCCCTCTTCCTGCAGCTCGCGGGCAGCGGCCGTCCACTGGTTCTGGTGCATGGTGTCACGGGCCAGCAGGAAGGACAGCATGTCCCGGACGCCCTTGTCGTCGGTCATGTGGTAAAGCCGTGCCACCTGGAGCCGGCCCTGCATTTCGGCGTTCGCGTTGGCGGTGAAGTCCGCCAGCAGGTTGCCGCTGGCGGTGATGTAGCTGCCCTGCCACGGGTTGCCGTTGGAGTCCACGGGACGGGCGCCGGCACCGGCAACAACTGCCTGCTGTACGTCCATCCCGCCCACGACGGCGGCGACGGTCGGATCGGACTGGACGGCGTCTTCGGTGATCCCCAGGGGAGCCTTCTCCAGCAGCTGGGCGATCATGATGGCCAGCATTTCGACGTGGCCCATCTCCTCCGCGGCAATGCCGTAGAGCAGGTCCCGGTATTTGCCGGGAAGGTGGGAATTCCAGGACTGGAAACCGTACTGCATCGCGACGGTGATCTCACCGTACTGCCCGCCCAGCACCTCCTGCAGCTTGCGGGCATACACTGCGTCAGGCTTGTCCGGCGTTGCCTTGAACTGGAGTTCCTGCTTGTGGAAGAACATTCATTCACCTCCGGGTTGAATTCTCCTGCCCTGCGGGGCGGCCATCGACCGCCCCGGGCTGAGTTAAGAAGCTAGCTGATTATTGGTCTTATAAGCAACCTTAGTATTCTGCTCCACCCCGCCCCCGCCGCTCCGGCAACCCCCATTCGAGTAACGTAGAAACCCAGCCGTCGGACCTGGGTCCCCCTGAACCGCTAGGAGGAGAACGCCCCAATGTTGATAGACCGGGCGCCGGCCAACGCCCCGTTGGCCACCACGCTTAACGAGCTGGTCTGCGGGGCCCGCTCCCTCGACGAGATGACCCGAGGCCTCGCGCATGAAATGGCCCGAGCGCTGCCTCAGCAGCTGACGGGCTGCACGGTCAGCCTGCACTCGGGACGCAGGCTGCTGACCTGCGGAAGTGACGCAGCCCTCCGGTCGCTCGAGGACCTGCAGCACCGGGTGGCCGAGGGGCCGGCCACGGACGCCCTCACCGCCGGGAAGGCCGTCTGGGTGCCGGACCTGGAGACCGAGACCCGGTGGCCCGAGTTCACCGCGGCCGCCCGCAACGCCGGAATCCGCGCCGTCGCCTCCTCACCGGTGCAGCTCGAAACCCAGCAGGGACGGGCCTGCCTCACCCTCCTGTTTGCGCAGCCGCTGCAGCCCGAACACGGCCCGGAACAGCTGGACGCAGCCATCCACCAGGCGGTCGGTGCAGTGCGGCTGTACGCCAGGATCCACACGCTGCAGGCCCAGGCTTCCGACATGCGCTCCGCCATGGCATCCCGCACCGCCATCGACCTGGCGATCGGCATCATCATGGGCCAGAACCAGTGCACGCAGGCCGAGGCGTTCCATATCCTGCGCACCGCCTCGAGCCGGCGGAACGAGAAGCTGCGCGATATCGCTGCCCGGATGGTGGCGAAGATCAACGGCGGCGAACCCGCCACACACTTCCACGCCTAGCGGCAGCTCCCCCACGGATTTGCCGTCCGCTCTGCGGGGCGGCTAGTCTTACTGACAAGGCCCAGCAGTGCGCCATGGTTTCGTCATGCACGGAGAACTCCATGAAGCACACGCTGCGCATACTGGTCCGGATGGACCTGGACCCATCCTCCGCAGTCCTCGAAGTCGAGGGGTGCGTGACGGTTGAGGGGTGCCCGTCCGTGACCTCCGTTCTCGCCCGCACCCTCCTCCTGGCGGAATGCGAGGAGGTCCTGATCGATCTGCGGCGCGCGAAGCATATCGAACCCGCCGCCGCCGACTATCTCCAGCGGATCGACCCCCGCTCCATCGTTGAAGGCGGCGTCCCCGTGCCCACGCGGGTAGGAGTCCTGCGACCGCGCGTGCTGCCGGACTGCCCCCTGGAAGCCGAGCAGGCGGGCGCATCCCGATGAGCGCCGCAACGGGCGGAACCGGCCGCCCCGGGGCGGGAGACTGGCCGGGAACACTATCCGAGGTCAGCGGCGACCAGCTGCACCAGCTCACTGACGTCGTTTATCGGGACCTTGACCAGGAGCACCCCCCGCCGGCGTCCCTTGATCACTTTCTCCTGCTGATGGAGGAGTTTGCCGCCCGTGCCCCCGGGCCGCCGGCCCGTGCCTCCGGGTCACCGCAAGACCCTTCACATGCACCAACCTCCCTGCCACAGACTGGATAAGCCTTGTCCGACGATCTTTCCCTTGACCTCGCTCCGGGGGCCTTTTCCCGGTTCCAGGGCCTGCTCCTGACCGAGCGGACAGTGCAGGAGTCCCTTGGGCAGCTGACCGCTGCCGCCCAGGAGGTGCTCCATCCGGTCCTGGGCATCAGCATCACCCTGTTGGGCTCCGGAACACCGGCCACTGTCGGGTCCACCAACCGCCTGGCGGAAGAAGCGGACGCCGCGCAGTACGAGCTTTCCGAGGGACCCTGCCTGCACAGCGCGCTCGCGGCGGAACCCGTCCTGGTGCAGGACACCCGCAGGGAGAGCCGCTGGCAGGCGTGGGGCGCCCGGGCCGCCGGGCACAACATCCGGTCCTCCCTCAGCGTCCCGCTGGTCCATGGCGGCCGCTCCCTGGGGGCGGTCAACGCCTACGCAGCGGATCCTGACCGCTTCGGTGACGGAACCCGCCGGCTGCTGTCCGTGATTGCCGCGCCGGCAGCCACGCTCGCGGCGCACCTCCAGCCGGCCGACTCGCCGAACCGGAGCAGCGCAGACCTGCGGGCCGCGCTGCACAGCAGGGATTCGGTCAACATTGCGCGGGGGATTCTCATGGAGCGCATGGGAGTCAGCGAAGATAGTGCCATGGGACTACTGCTGCAGCTCGCCCGCAGGAATGAGGGCACCATGTACGAGACCGCGAGGGCCGTTGTCGAGGAAACGGTGCCGGAGGCTGATGCAGGCGGCCATGCCGTTTGATGACGAGGTGGAGGCGGAGCAGCGCCGCCGGCTGCGGGAAGCGGTCCGGCAGGCCGGGCTGACCCTCGACGCGCTGTGGATGCGCTACTTCAGCCTGGGCGGGCAGGCCGGTGAGTATGAGGTCGAGGCCTACCTGAACAACTCCTACTCCCTGCCGGTCCTTCAGCGGGACATTCTGGCTCATGCGGCCAACGAGATGATCGACGAACTGCCGCCCCGGGCACGCGCGGCCTACAGTCAGGATCTGCTCCCTCCACCGCCCAGGCTGAGCGACGCCGGGGAACCGTCCGATAACGACAGCACGAACGATGACCGGCCTTTGTAGGATGAATCATGGCCACCAACGAAACACATCCCACCCTTGAACAGCTTCGCGCCCGCCAGACCCAGCTCGTGCTGGGGCTCGCCCAGGAGACCAGCAGTGCCCGCCTTGCGGCCATGAGCGATGAGCTGGAGGAACTTCTCAACGTGATCCAGAAACGCGAAGCGGAGGAACAGGGATCCCAGGTGCCTCAGCGCGAAGACGGCATCGTGGTCGAACCCGGGGCGGACCTGGACCGGGACCTGCAGGGCAAGGTCGGCGACGACGGCCGCTGACCTTCCACCGCGCCCGAGCCTTCCGCTGTGCCGGCCCTCAGCTGTCCCACAGCTCCCGCACGTCGGCCAGCCGCTGCTCCGCCTGCCGCCGGCCCGCCTCGGCTGAGGGACGGCGGGTGGACTGCAGCAGCATGTTGCTGCCGAAGGCCTGCAGCGCTGCGGCATCCGCCTCGATGAGCACGACACGGCTGTGCCGGCCCAGTTTCTCCAGCGCCTGCGGGAGCGAGGGCCCAAAGGGGCTGCTCGGCGCCTCCAGCCCGCAGGAGAGCACCAGGACTGCGTCATAGCCCTCGGCGACGTCGGCGTTCGTGCCGGAGCGGATGCCGCCGTCCATGTACCGGTTCCCGTCCATTTCCACCGGGGGCCAGACCGTGGGCACGGCGCAGCTGGCGGCGACGGCGCGCTGCAGGGACACGCCGTCGTCGGCCCCGAAGACCCGGAACTCCCCGGTTCCGGCGTCCACCGTGGTGACCGCCAAGGGGCGCTCCGGCCACCTGGCAGCCGGCACGAGCGCCGAAATCTGCGCCACCCACTGCTCTTCGGACAGCTGCGTTGCGGCACCCAGCGCCAGTTCACCGATCCTGGCCCGGGCCGCCTGCTCGCCTCCGCCCTGGGCTCCGGCGGCGGCAAGGGCGTTCAGGAAGGCCTCTCCGCTGAACGCCGTGGGCTCCCGGTACTGTGCCGGCGGCGTGCCCTCGGCGATCTGCGCCTGATAGGCGGCGTCGGCCTGGCCAAAGCGCAGCGCGGCGCCGACGACGGAGCCGGCGGAGGTACCGACCACCAGGTCCGCGGCGCCCAGGTCGATCCCGGCTGCGGTGAGTCCATGCAGGACGCCCAGTTCCCAGGCGATGCCGGCCACCCCGCCTCCGCCCAGGACCAGTGCTCGTTTGTGCTCGGCCATGCTTCCTCCCGGGTTCGAACAGCGTATGGGCGTGGAGTCTAGCCGCTGCGGGCGCGTTTCCGGCCGCGCCGCCCTCCGGTATTGAATAAGGGCATGGCACTGCGCGTATTGATGGTCGGCCGCAAGCACGAGGACTGGGTGGTGGACGGCATCCGCCGCTACGAAAAGCGGCTGAAGAAGCCCTTCGACCTCACCTGGGTGCCGATCCCCCACTCCGCGCGGGAGGGCGACGCCGCCCGCCGGGAGGAATCGGAGCGGCTGCTCGCCAAGACGGGCTCCGACTACGTGGTCCTGCTCGACGAGCGGGGCAAGGCGATCACCTCCCCCCAGCTCGCGCAGACCCTGCGCCGGCCGCTGGACAACTCCCGGAACGTCACCCTGGTGATCGGCGGCGCGTACGGCGTCGACCAGTCCGTCCATGACCGCGCGGACTTCGTCTGGTCGCTGTCCCCGCTGGTGTTCCCGCATCAGCTGGTGCGGCTGATCCTCGCCGAGCAGGTGTACCGGGCGCAGGAGATCGCGGCCGGCCGGCCCTACCACCACGAGTAGGTTCGGGGCGGGTCCGTGCCCGCCGGTAGAGTCGAAACCATGCACAAGTTCCGCACCCCCCTGCTCGCCGCCGCCGGCACCGCCGGCCTCCTGGCCCTGGGCTTGGGCCCGGCGTCGGCGCACGTCCACGTCTCCCCCGACTCCACCGCCGCCGGCTCCTCGTCCCGGCTCGCGTTCGACTTTTCGCACGGCTGCTCGGGTTCGCCGACCACCAAGGTCACGGTCACGCTGCCCGATGAGCTGACCGACGCGGTGCCCACCGCCCACCCCGGCTGGGACATCGAAAAGGTCACCGAGGAGCTGGCCGAGCCGCGCACCCTGCCCAACGGTTCCTCGGTCACCGAGCGCACCGCGCAGGTGGTCTTCACCGCCAAGGAACCGGTGGCCGACGGCGTGCGCGACGTCCTCATGCTGGATGTCACCCTGCCGGACGCGGAGGGCTCCACGCTGGCGTTCCCCGTGCTGCAAAGCTGCGCCGAGGGCGAGAGCGACTGGGCCGAGGTTCCGGCCGAGGGCCGCGACGCCTCCGAGCTGGACTACCCGGCGCCGTCGCTGGTGGTCTCCGAAGCGGATGATGACGACGACGACCACGGACATGGCTCCTCCGCCGCCGCCGCGCATGACGACGACGACGAGATCGAGCGGGCGGAGACCGCCGGCTGGATCGGCCTGGGCGCCGGGGCCGCCGGCCTCGTAGCAGGCCTCGCCGGGCTGGCGCTCAGCCTGGCCAACCGCCGCCGGGCGGCCCGCTGAGCCCTGCGAGTTGCCGGAGTTCGGCACGCTGCCGCCGGTTCCGGCCTGCTGACGGCGGGCCGGAACCGACGCCGGGCCCGCCCGCCGGCCGGCCCGCCGTCGTGCACCGAAACCGGTGCCGACGCGAATTGACGCGGAGCCCGCAACGGACGACTGTGACAGGTATGACATCGCGCACCACTCGCTCCACAGCTGTTCCACTCCTGGCCCTGGCTGCCCTGCTGGCGCTGTCCGCCTGCGGCGGCAGCGGCGGCGACAGCCCGGACGCTGAGGCTTCGACGGCCGCCTCGGGCACGGCTTCCCCCTCCGCTGAAGGCTCGGCCGCCGCCACCGCGCCCGCCCCCTCCGCGACGTCCCCGGGCGGTGACACCGCCGCAGCCATGCCCCGCTGCACCGCGGACCTGCTCTCCGCCGCGGTGGAAACCCAGCCCGGCGGCGGCGCGGCAGGCAGCGTGTACCGCACCCTGGTGCTGACGAACGACTCCTCCACCGCCTGCGCCACCGGCGGCTACCCCGGCGTCTCCTATGTGGACGCGGCCGGCAGCCAGGTCGGAGCACCGGCGGCCCGGGCCGAGGGTGAGGCCGTGCCCCTGGTCCTTGAGCCGGGCCGGCAGGCAGCGGCGGAGCTGCGCGAGACCCGGGCGCAGAACTACGGCGACGAGTGCGCCGCCGCGGACACCGCCGCCCTGCTGGTGTACCCGCCGGACGACACCGCCTCGCTGCGGGTGGAGCACCCCTCCCTCGGCTGCGGCAACGAGGAGATCGAGCTGCTCTCCGTCGGGGTGCTGCAGCAGCGCTGACCGGCGCCGGCAGGTAACCGCAGGACGCCGGCGGGTTCGGCCCGGCGGCGTCGTACGCCCTGAGCCGAAGGCGGCGGAAGGAGCCGGAATTGTCACCGGGGTGCGGAACAATGGGGGCATGAGTCCGGCTGCCTCGGTCCTGCAGAAATTCACCCCCGCCACGCGGGAGTGGTTCGAGGGTGCCTTCACCGCGCCGACCGCCGCCCAGGAGGGCGCCTGGGACGCCATCTCCAACGGCTCCAACGCCCTGGTCATTGCCCCCACCGGCTCCGGCAAGACCCTCGCCGCGTTCCTGTGGGCCCTGGACAGTTTCATCAAGGACGCCGCGGCCGGCGGCACCGGCGCCTCCCCGGCCGCTCCCGGGCAGGGCGAGCTCGACGTCGACCTCCCGGCATCCGCCCGCACGGCAGGCGATAGGGGCGGCTCCCGGCGCGGAAAAGCCGCCGAACCCAAGCGCGGCACCAAGGTGCTCTACATATCCCCGCTGAAGGCCCTCGGCGTCGATGTGGAGCGGAACCTGCGCTCCCCGCTGATCGGCATCACCCAGACCGCCAAGCGCCTGGGCCTGCCCGCCCCGTCCATCACGGTGGGCGTGCGCTCGGGCGACACCCCGCAGGCGGAGCGGCGGGCGCTGCTGACCCGGCCGCCGGACATCCTGATCACCACGCCCGAGTCCCTGTTCCTGATGCTCACCTCCCGGGCCCGGGAAACCCTCGCCGACGTCGACACCGTCATTGTGGATGAAGTGCACGCCGTCGCCGGCACCAAGCGCGGCGCGCACCTGGCGCTGACCCTGGCGCGGCTCGACGCGATGCTGGAGAAGCCGGTGCAGCGCATCGGGCTCTCCGCCACCGTCGAGCCGCACGAGACCGTGGCCCGGTTCCTGGGCGGCAACGCCCCCGTGCAGGTGGTGGCCCCCGCGGCGGCCAAGTCCTGGGACATCACCGTCACCGTGCCGGTGGAGGACATGTCCGACCTGGCGGGAGCGCCGGCCACCGACGACACGCTCGACGGCGGGTACGCGCCGCAGGCGAGCATTTGGCCGCACGTCGAGGAACGGATCGTCGACCTGATCGAGGCCAACCGCTCCACCATCGTGTTCGCCAACTCCCGGCGGCTGGCCGAGCGGCTCACCGCGCGGCTGAACGAGATCCACGCGCTGCGGCTGGAGATGGCGCAGCTGACCGCCGAGCAGCTGGCCGCCGGTCTGGACGGCGCAGACGGCAACGGCGGGAACGGGGCCGCCGGGTCCGACGCCGGTCTGGGGCGCTCCGCCGCGCTGCCGACCGCGCGCCCGCCGGCGCAGCTGATGGCCCAGGCCGGGGTCAGCGTCCGTGCCCGGCCGCCGGCCGACGTCGCCGCCGAGGATGATGAGGGCCCGCTGCTGGCCCGCGCCCATCACGGCTCGGTCTCCAAGGACCAGCGGGCCATGATCGAAGACGACCTGAAATCCGGCCGGCTGCGCTGCGTGGTGGCCACCAGTTCCCTGGAGCTGGGCATCGACATGGGCGCGGTGGACCTGGTCATCCAGGTCGAATCCCCGCCCTCGGTGGCCAGCGGCCTGCAGCGCGTGGGCCGGGCCGGGCACCAGGTGGGCGAAACCTCACAGGGCGTGCTGTTCCCCAAGCACCGCGGGGACCTGCTGAACACCGCCGTCACCACGGAACGGATGCTCGCCGGGCAGATCGAGCCGCTGGCCATTCCGGCGAACCCGCTGGACATCCTCGCCCAGCAGACCGTCGCCGCCACCGCCCTGGGCGCGATTGACGTGGAGGAGTGGTTCGACGTCGTCCGCCGCGCCGCCCCGTTCGCCGCCCTGCCGCGCTCGGCCTACGACGCCGTGCTGGACCTGCTCGCCGGCCGCTACCCGTCCGATGAGTTCGCCGAGCTGCGTCCGCGGATCATCTGGGACCGCGAGGCCGGCACCATCACCGGCCGGCCCGGCTCCCAGCGGCTGGCGGTCACCAGCGGCGGCACGATCCCGGACCGCGGACTGTTCGGGGTCTATCTGGTTGGCGATTCGGAGGGCAAGAACAGCCGCCGGGTGGGCGAGCTCGACGAGGAGATGGTCTACGAGTCCCGGGTGGGCGACGTGTTCGCGCTCGGGGCGACCAGCTGGCGGATCGAGGACATCACCCATGACCGGGTGCTGGTCTCCCCCGCGTTCGGCCAGCCCGGCAAGCTGCCGTTCTGGCGCGGCGATTCGCAGGGCCGGCCGGTGGAACTGGGCCGCGCCCTGGGCGGCTTCGTCCGTGAATTGTCCGGCGCGGCGGAGGATTCGGCCCGGGAGCGGCTCGCCGCCGTCGGGCTGGATGAGTGGGCGGTCGGCAACCTGCTGACCTATCTGCGCGAGCAGGAGCAGGCCACCGGTGTGGTGCCCACTGACCGGACCCTGGTGGTGGAGCGTTTCCACGACGAGCTGGGCGACTGGCGGATCGTGCTGCACAGTCCGTTCGGCATGCCCGTACACGCGCCCTGGGCGCTGGCGGTCGGGGCCCGGCTGCACCAGCGGTACGGGCTCGACGGCTCGGCGATGGCCTCCGACGACGGGATCGTGCTGCGGGTGCCGCTGATGGAGGACGAACCGCCCGGCGCCGAGCTGTTCCTGTTCGATCCGGAGGAGCTGGAGGGCATCGTCACCGCCGAGGTGGGCGGCTCCGCGCTGTTCGCCTCCCGGTTCCGCGAGTGCGCCGCCCGCGCCCTGCTGCTGCCGCGGCAGAACCCCGGCAAGCGCACTCCGCTGTGGCAGCAGCGGCAGCGTTCGGCGCAGCTGCTGGACGTGGCCCGGAAGTACCCGACGTTCCCCATCATCCTGGAGACCGTGCGGGAGTGCCTGCAGGACGTCTACGACCTGCCCGCGCTGAAGGACCTCGCCGCGGCCATTGAACGCCGTGAGCTGCGCCTGGTGGAGACGACCACGCAGCAGCCCTCCCCGTTCGCCCGCTCGCTGCTCTTCGGCTACGTCGGCGCGTTCCTGTACGAAGGCGATTCCCCGCTGGCCGAGCGCCGCGCCGCGGCCCTGTCGCTGGATCCGACCCTGCTGAACGAACTGCTGGGCCGGGCCGAGCTGCGCGAACTGCTCGACGCCGGCATCATCGCCCAGACCGAACGCGAGCTGCAGCGCCTGGCCGAGGACCGGCGCGCCCGTGGACTGGAGGGCGTGGCGGACCTGCTGCGGCTGCTCGGCCCACTGTCCGTGGCCGAGACCGCCGCCCGGCTGCAGCCGGCGGAACCGGCGGAAGAGGCTGCGGACAGCGCGCAGGCCGACGCCGGTTACGCCGAGGAGCTGCTCGATCAGCTGGTCCGCGCCAACCGGGCGCTGAAGGTCGGCGTGGCCGGCAGGACCCGCTACGCGGCCATCGAAGACGCCGCCCGGCTCCGCGACGCGCTCGGCGTGCCGCTGCCGATGGGCGTGCCGCTGGCCTTCATCGAACCGGTCGCCGACCCGCTGGGCGACCTGATCGGCCGCTATGCCCGCACCCACGGCCCGTTCACCGCCGCCGAGGCCGCCGCCCGGCTGGGGCTCGGCGTCGCCGTCGTCACCGCCACCCTGCAGCGGCTGGCCGACGAAGGCCGCGTGGTGGAAGGCGAGTTCCGGCCCGCCGAAGCGCAGCTGCTGTCCCCGGCCGAGGGCACCGACGGCGGCAGCGCCGTCGTCACCGTTCCGGCGCAGGGCACCGAATGGTGCGACGTCGAGGTGCTGCGCCGGCTGCGGCGGCGCTCCCTGGCGGCGCTGCGCAGCGAGGTGGAGCCGGTGGACCCGGCCACCTACGGCCGGTTCCTGCCCGCCTGGCAGAACGTCGGCTCCAACCTGCGCGGCCTCGACGGCGTGGTGACGGTGGTGGACCAGCTCTCCGGAGTGCCGATTCCGGCCTCGGCCTGGGAGCCACTGATCCTGGGCACCCGGATCCGCGACTACGCGCCGGCCATGCTCGACGAGCTGACCGCCACCGGCGAGATCCTGTGGTCCGGCAGCGGCTCCCTTCCGGGCAACGACGGCTGGATCAGCCTGCACCTGGCCGAAAACGCGCCCCTGACACTGTCCTCCGATCCGGACTTCACGCCGTCGGACCTGCAGCAGCAGCTGCTGGACGTCCTCTCCGGAGGCGGCGCGTACTTCTTCCGCCAGCTCGGCGAGGCCCTCGCCGCGGCGGGACAGTCCGTGCCCGACGCCGACGTCGTCACCGCGCTCTGGGACCTGGCCTGGGCCGGGCGGATCAGCAACGACACCTTCACCCCGGTCCGGTCGCTGCTCGCCGGCGGCAAGACCGCCCACAAGCAGCGGTCGGCACCGCCGCGCGCCCGCACCGCCCGGCTGAACCGGCTGGGCCGTGCCCCCGGAAAGTCCCTGACCGGCAGCTCCATGCGCCTGGCCATGAACGGCCAGGGACCGGCCGCCGCCCGCACCTCCCCCGCCCTGGCCGCGGGCCGCTGGAGCGTGCTGCCCGCCCCGGAGACCGACACCACCCTGCACGCGCACGCCACCGCCGAGCTGCTGCTGGATCGGTACGGGGTGGTGACCCGCGGGTCTGTTGCCAGCGAGGGCACCCCCGGCGGGTTCGCGCTGCTCTACAAGGTCCTCGCGCGGCTGGAGGAACAGGGCCGGTGCCGGCGCGGCTACTTCATCGAGCAGCTGGGCGCCGCGCAGTTCGCCGTTCCGGCCACGGTGGACCGGCTGCGGTCCTTCTCCCACGACGCCGACCTGCACCGCACCGAGCCGAAGGCCGTCGCCTTGGCCGCCACCGACCCGGCGAACCCGTACGGTGCGGCGCTGCCCTGGCCGGCCACCGATTCCGGGCACCGGCCCGGCCGCAAGGCCGGGGCGCTGGTGGTGCTGCTCGACGGCGCGCTGGCCCTCTATGTGGAGCGCGGCGGCAAGACCCTGCTGACCTTCACCGAGGATCCGTCGGAGCTGGAGCTCTGCGCGCAGGCGCTGGTCGGCATCATCCGCCGCGGGGCCGCCGAGAAGATGGCGGTGGAAAAGGTCAACGGTGCCGACATCCTGGACACCCCGGTGGCGCAGGCGCTGACCGCCGCCGGTTTCTACACCACGCCGAGGGGGCTGCGCTACCGTGCCTGAGGGAGATACCGTCTGGCGGGCGGCCAGGGACCTGAACACCGCCCTGGCCGGGCGCACCCTGACCCGCTGCGACATCCGGGTGCCGAAGTTCGCCACCACCGACTTCACCGGGCAGACGGTCGACGACGTGGTGTCCCGCGGCAAGCACCTGCTGATCCGCGTCGGCGGTGAGGACGGCTGGATCCTGCACTCCCATCTGAAGATGGAGGGCCTCTGGCACGTCTACCGGACGGGCGAAAAGTGGCGGCGTCCGGCGTTCAAGGCCCGCTGCGTGCTGGAGGCCGGCGACGTGCAGGCGGTCGGCTTCGAGCTCGGATTCCTGCGGGTGCTGCCGCGCCGGGAGGAGGCCGACGCCGTCGGCTACCTCGGCCCCGACCTGCTGGGCGCGGACTGGGACGCCGACGAGGCGCTGCGCCGGCTCCGCGCCGAACCGGAGCGGCCGATCGGGCTGGCCCTGCTGGACCAGCGGATCATGGCCGGGCTGGGCAACGTCTACCGGTGCGAACTGTGCTTCCTGGCCGGCGTGCATCCGCTCACCCCGGTCGGGCAGGTGCCGGACCTGCCGCGGATCGTGGAGCTGTCCAAGCGGCTGCTGGAGGCGAACAAGAACCGGTCGCGGCGGATCACCACCGGTGCCATGGGCCGGGACCAGCTCTGGGTGTACAACCGGGAAAAGCGCGGCTGCCTGCGCTGCGGCACCAAGGTCGCCCACGAGCTGCTGGGCGACGACGAGCTGTCGCTGCGGGACCTCTACTACTGCCCGCACTGCCAGCCGCTGCGCGCCTGACCTGTGGCATCGGCCCGGGACCGGCTCCCCGTCCCGTGACGCGGCGTGCCGCTCCGTAGACTGGAGCCCATGCCGTCCCCGCCCCTGTCCAAGTTCGCCCTGCCCCGCGCCGCCCGGGCCTGGCTGGCGCTGGGACTTCCCGCTGCCCTCGCGCTGGTGGTCTTCGCCGCGCAGATCCACGGCCTGGACTTCCGGGTCTACCGCGAGGGCGTGCTCGCCCTGCTCGGGCTGAACGGCCACCGGCTCTATGACCCGAGCCTGATCGAAACCGACACCCGCGGCCTGCCGTTCACCTACCCGCCCTTCGCGGCGCTGATCTTCGTGCCGTTCGCGTTCCTGCCCGAAGCCGCCGGGCTGGCCTTGGTCACCGGAGCGTCACTCATCTGCCTGGTGGCGGTGGCCGCCGTCGTGGTCGGATACCTGCGCCGCAACGCCGACGCCCTGCCGCACCGGCTCGCCGCCGCCTTGGAGACGCCTACCGGCCGCGGGGGCGCCGTCGTCGCCGCTGTGCTGGCAATCGGCATCCTCGGGCCGTGGCGGGAAGGGCTCGGCTTCGGGCAGGTGAACCCGATGCTGATGCTGCTGGTGCTCGCCGACCTGCTGCGCCCGGCCACCCGCGTGCCGCGCGGCGTGCTGATCGGCCTGGCGGCCGGGCTGAAGCTCACACCGCTGGCGTTCGGGCTGATCTTCCTGGCCCGGCGGGACTGGCGGTCCATCCTCGTCATGGGCCTCACCTTCGCCGCCACGATCGCCGCAGGTTTCGCCGCTGCCCCGCAGCAGGCCGCTGCGTTCTGGACCGATGCACTGTTCGACGCGGAGCGGGTCGGCGACACCACCAACATGTACAACGTGTCGCTGAATTCGCTGGTCGCGCATCTGGGTGCCGGCGGGGCGCTGCAGCGGCCGTTGTGGCTGGCGGCGGCGCTGGCCGTCATCGTGCTGGGCTACCTGGCGATCCGGCACGCGGACGAGGCCGGTGACAGGCTCGCGGCCATCTGCGCGAACGCCGTCGTGATGCTGGCGATCTCTCCGATCTCCTGGTTTCACCACTGGGTGTGGGCGGCGCTGCTTCTGCCGGTGGTCTATGTCTCGGCCCGACGTCGGACCGGCAGGGCGCGCGCCGTCGGCTACGGTCTGGCCGCCGTGATGGTGCCGGTGTTCCTGTTCTCCTCGGTGACCATCACGCTGACGTTCACCGGCGTGGTGCTGGAGCAGGGCCCTGCCGCGCTGGAGCTGTTCACCGGTCTTGGGGTTCTCCTGCCGGTGGCGGTGCTGGCCTGGTGGCTGGTCGTGCCCGCACCGCACGGAACGCGAAGCCGTCCTGCACAGCCGGTTCCCAGTCCAAGGTGACGGCCTGGCCGCCGACTCAAAACCGGAGCACCTGCCTCTCAACGGTTCCGTCCCGGTAGGTCACTTGGACCGGCATGCCCTCGCTGGACGCGTTCCGCAGTTCATCCCCGGGCATCCACAGGGCGAACTGGCCGTCGTTGACCGTCGCCTCCACGGCTCCGTGAACCGGACTGTCGTAAACGACGGCGGCGATATCCGTCCCGGCCGGGCCGGCCGCCACCGACACGCTGCCCGGGCTCATCGTGCCCGTGCCCAGGGTGATGGGACGCAGGTCCCGCGGGCCGGGACGATCGGATTCGCGCAGCGTCCCGATGGCGCCGATCCGTCCACCGCTGCCGAATCCGAGGAGACCCGGCTGTCCGTCCGTGATGCACACGGCCGAGAATCCCGCCCCGCCGGTAAGGACCACCGTGGTCCAGACTCCCCGGCGTTCCGCCACGGCGACGTCGGCGGATTCCAGCTGGGCGCGGTACGTCCCGTCGCCGGTGTCCAAGGAGTCCGCCCGACACCGCGCGCCCGCCTTCTCCCGCTCGGCGGCGCTCATTCCGGCCGGCTCGGGCGTCCAGCTCGCGTAGGCCGGATCAGCGTCCTGCAGCATCGGTAGGGCGAGAATGCCGACGGTCACGGCCGCGACCGCCCCGAGAACCGCGGCACTGCGGCGGATGACCCGTTTCCGCTGCGCCCACGTCGCGATCGGCCGCGCCGACGTCGAGATGCCCGTGCCGCCGGGCCGGCGTGCCTGATGATCTGCCAAGATCCGCTGCAGGTCGGTTCGCGCCCGCACCGAATCGGCGGTGGCGGCGGGATCAGCCGGGTCCAGGGTGCGCAGCAGGGTGTCGAGCTGTGCGTCGGAGGTCATGACGGGTTCCTTCCGGTGCCGGCGGGGAAACCGGCGGGCTGGGGCAAGTGGTCCAAAAGCAGCCGGAGCGCGCGGCGGGCACGACTGAGCCGCAGCCGGAAGGCGACCGGAGAAATGCCGAGCACGGCCGCTGCCTGCGGAGCTGCCAGCTGCTCGAAGACCGCCAGCCCGAGAGCCTCCTGATGGACCTCGGACAGCCGGTTCCAGGCCCGCGCGAGGTCGATGCGGGTCGCTGTCAGGTCATCTTCCGCCTCCGCTGCGGTGGCGGCTGTGTCAGCGATCCGCACGCCCAGTGCCACCCGGCGCCGCTCTCCGCGCTGTGCGTTCAGCAGGATGTTGCGGGCGATGCCGAAGGTCCAGGCACGGGCGTCTCCGTCCTCATCGGGCGCATCGTCGAAGCGGCGCCAGACAACCAGCAGCGCCTCGGCGACCACGTCCTCGGCCTGTCCGGGCGCCGTCCGGCGCTGCACGAAGCGCAGCAGGTCCGCATACATGGCGGAGTACAACTCCCGGTATCTGCGCTCCCGCTCCGCATCATCTGTCGTTCGGCTCATGACCCCTACCTGTCCGGCATCCCCACAGTTGTGTCAGGAGCCAACGGATCCGCCGTCCTCCGCCGGATCGGCCGCCGGAATTCTCGAGCGCTTCCGCCGGGCGAGGATGGCGCCGTGCGGGCGATGCCCGGCGTCCGTGCGCTGATGCGTCTCGACCAGCTCGAATCCGGCACGGCTCAGCTCCGCCGCCAGCTCCTGCACGGGCCAGCGGAAGGCGGTGAAGACGGCATGGTCGAACGGTTCCACCCTGGGACCGGCGAAGAACCCCGTCAGGAGCAATCCGCCGGGTTTCAGCACCCGGGCGCATTCCCTCAGCGGTATATGGAGGGCGCCGGGACCGTAGTGGATGAGTGAATACCAGGCGAGGACGCCGCCCACCGACGCGTCCTCCACGGGGAGCGCCTCGAGGCTGCCCTCGTGGAACCGGATCCCGGGAAACCGCATCCGGGCCTGCTCGATGAACTCGGGCACCTGGTCCACGCCTGCGACGTCGGCGCCCAGGTCAGCAAGGAAATGTGTCCAGTGGCCGGGACCGCAGCCCGCATCCACGATCGGCCCCTTCACTCGCGACGCCCAGTCCGCCACCAGCCGGCGGTCCTCGGCATGGACCGCGCCCATGCTCCCGAGGACCTCGGTGTACTCGATCGCCCGTGCAGCGTAGGCGTTCCGTACCGCCTCGTTCATCAGGAGGCCTCCGGCCCGTTGCCGCGCAGTACCCGCGCCGCCCGCCGAACAGCCTGGGTCAGCCGCTCCAGCCGCTCGGACTGCAGGGCCCAGGACTGCCAGTACAGGACGACGTCGGAATGGGCGCGCGGATCCAGCAGCACCAGGCGGCCGTCGTCGACGTCGGAGCCGACCTGCAGCTCCGGCACCATGCCCCAGCCCAGCCCCGCGCGCACCGCGGCGACAAACGCCTCGGAGGAGGGCACCATATGCGTCGGCGGACGCCTGCCCACATCGCGGGAGGCCAGGAACCGCCGCTGCAGGTCGTCCTTGCTGTTGAACTGCACCATGGGCATGGCGTCCCAGTCAACGATGCCGCCTGCTGTGTACCGGTCGCGAAGGTCCGGCGCGGCGGCGGGGACATAGCGCATGGCCCCCAGCCGTACCGCCCGGCAGCCGTTGACCGGCCGCGAATCCGCCGTGACTGCTGCGAGCACGTCGCCCTGCCGCAGCAGCCGGGTGCTGTGATCCTGGTCCTCCACATGCAGGTCCAGGGTGGTGCCGGCCCATCCGGCGGCTTCCTGCAGCACCGGGAGGAACCAGGTGGACAGCGAATCGGCGTTGACCGCAAGCGGAGTGGCGGTCCGGGCCGAGCCTGCGCCCAAGGCGTCCCGTGCTTCGGCTTCCAGCAGCTGCACCTGCCGCGCCATGCGCAGCAGCGCCCCGCCGGCCTCGGTGGGTGTGCAGGGCACCGCCCGTCGCACCACCACTTGTCCCGCCGCCTTTTCCAGGGCCTTGATGCGCTGGCTGACCGCGGAGGGGCTGATACGCAGCAGGTCCGCAGCGGCTTCGAAGGTGCCTTCGTCGACGACGGCGGCCAGGGCGCGCAGGTGCTCGAAGTTCATGAAGGAAATCTAATGCATCCCGCAAATCATTCGTTTGTGTGCAGGGCTTGGCGGCCCTAGCGTCGAAGGCATGTGGAGTATCTGGAGTACCGGCCTGCTGACCGGTTTGGGCCTTATCGTCGCCATCGGAGCCCAGAATGCCTTTGTGCTGCGCCAGGGTATCCGTCGCGAGCATATCGGCGCCGTCGTCGTGCTCTGCGCGGTGAGCGACGCGGTGCTGATCCTGGCCGGCACGGCCGGCATCGGCGCGCTGGTCGCGGCGGCTCCCTGGGCTCTCGACCTCCTGCGCTGGGGCGGTGCGGCGTACCTGGCCTGGTTCGGGATCCGGTCGCTGATCTCCGCGCTGAAGCCCTCCGCCCTCACCGCGCAGGAGCCGCGCTCCCGCGGCTCGGTCATCACGACCACCCTGGCCCTGACCTTCCTGAATCCGCACGTGTATCTGGACACGGTGGTCCTGCTGGGCAGCATCGCCAACCAGCACGGTCCGGACGCGCGCTGGATCTTCGCCGCCGGGGCCGTGGCGGGCAGCATCCTGTGGTTTTCCGGGCTTGGCTACGGTGCCCGGGCCCTGTCCGGGGCGCTGGACCGCCCGCGCACCTGGCAGGTGCTGGACCTGCTGATCGGCGTCGTGATGCTCGCCCTGGCGGCGAAGCTGCTGCTCGGGTGACCGGGCAGGGCCGGGAACACGGCACAATGTCTCTATGACCCCCGTTCCCGTCCCGGCCCCCGCCGGGTCCAGCCTGCGCGCCGAGGTGCTGGCGCGCGGCCTTCACCGGGTGCGGCTGGTGCTCAACGCCATCGTGTGCCTGCTGGTCCTGGCCATGGTGCTGATCTATGTCGCGCTGCTGCTGGGCATGCCGGACATCCCGCTCGGCCCCGACGAGACCGCGATGTTCGGGCTGCTGGGCACCATCGCCGTGGTGTCCTTCATCGCGATCATCTACGGCGCCCCGGTGATCCTGGCGGTCAACGTCCTGGACTGGGGTGTGACGCTCTACGTGCGGCGGGCGGCCCGCCGCGGTCTGCGGGAGGAATCCCCGGTGGTGAAAGAATCGGAAGCGTGAGCACCTCAGCCCCGACTTCCTACCGCCTTGTTCCCGACCCTCCGCCCGTGGACGCGTACCTGCGCCTGCGGGCCGAGTCGGGCCTGTCCCCGAAAAAGCGCGAACAGGCCGAGGCCGGCCTGCCCGGCGGATGGGCCGCCTGCCACATCGTGGACGAGGCGACCGGCGAGCCGGTCGCGATGGGCCGGGTGATCGGCGACGGCGGCTGGTACTTCCACGTGGTGGACATGGCCGTGCTGCCCGGCCACCAGCGTCGGGGCCTGGGCGACCGGGTGCTGACCCATCTGCTGGACACCATCCGCCGCGAAGCACCCGCCGGAGCCTGGGTGACCCTGATGGCCGACGCCCCGGGCCGCCGCCTCTATGCCCGGCACGGGTTCACCGAGACGGCGCCGGAGTCCCTCGGGATGGGGCTGACCCTCTAGCTGCCCCGCGCCGTCGGGCCTTGGCCGCTTCCGCTGCCACCTTGGGTCGCCGCTGCCACAGCGCGGCGGCAGCGGCTACCCGAACCGGCAGCGGCGCCCGGAACCGGCCCGACGACGCCGGACCCCCTAGGCGGGAACCGGCACCGAAACCCGCGCCGGCCGGTGTGTGGCGGTAACCCAGCGCAGCAGTGAGTAGAGCAGCTGCGAGGCGCCGGGCATGAACCCGGAGCCGTGGTGGTAGACGGGGTCCATGGTGGTCACCAGCAGCCGGGCGGGCTGGTTCACCTCGTCCACGTACAGCAGCGCGCCGAGCTCCGCGCCGTCCTCCTCCATGACCACCAGCTGCCGGGCACCCGGGCGCGGGTGCAGCACGCCGTGGTGGTGCCAGGCCACCGCCCGCGGGGTGAGGAACTGCCACATCGGGTCCTCGGGCAGCCGGAGCCGGGTGCCGTTGTCCTCCCCGGTGCGCCAGGTCCAGAACACGGTCGGCCGGAAGGTGTAGCCAACGCCGGGCAGCCAGTCCTCGACCTTGTTCTCCCCGAGCACGACGACGGTCTTCGCCGGGTCCTGCAGCGCCTCCCGGAGGGCGGGGGCGAACCGGGCCAGCTGCCCCTGGTGCAGCCGGTCCCCCACGATGACGGCGTCCAGGCCGGCCAGCACGGCCGGATCCGCCTCGGGCAGGTACACCGACTCGATCCGGTACGGCGCCAGGGCGGGATCGGCCAGGGTGCGCAGCGCGGTGAAGGTGCCGCAGTGCAGCAGCCCGATCCGCGGCGCGTCCCGGTCTTCCCGGGGCGCGGCGGCGGCCGGCCGGCCCGCGCCGACGGACGGGGCTTCGACGGACGGGGTTTCGATACCCGACGCCGGCAAGGCCGGGCCCAGACCGCCGGTTCCGCCTGCCAGCCAGTCCACGAGGTTCGGGCCGATCCGTCCGATCGTGTACTTCTCGTCGCTGAAGCTCTCCAGGTCGTTGCCGCCGTGCACCAGCACCTCGCCGGCGCCCAGCGGGTACACATAGTCCAGCGGCAGCCGGTACGGGCCGATCCCGGTGACCACGGCGGCGCCGTCGGGCAGGTCCAGGTGGTAGCCGCGGCCGTAGAACCCGGCGACGCCGATCTCCTCCAGCCGCTCGTAGCTGTGCACTCCGGGCACGCCGGTGCGGTAGTGCAGGTCCTGGTAGTCCACTCCGTCCCACACCGGATGAGGAGTCACGGAATGCGGGCGCACGTCCTGCGCGCCGCCGAACTCCAGCTTCCGCCACACGGCCAGCCCGTCGAGGAATGGCCGCACCACCTGCCCGTTGACCAGGACCCGTCCGCCGCGGCGCACGAAACTGCTCAGTTCACTGCGGTGCCGGCCCAGCAGCAGGTGGTCGACGCCGCCGCCGACGATCAGCCCGGAGGCGGAGAGGATGCGGGTGCGGGCGGCGTCGTCGTCCAGGTCGTAGGCGTCGACGTCCTCGATGGCGCCGCGCCACGTGGGGTCGTTCTGGCCGCGCATCGGCGTGCCGCCGATCAGGCGGATAATCACGGGTGGTCCTTTCGGGGTGAGACGTGCAGGGGCAGTGCGTCGGCCGGCACCGGGGCGCCGACGGCCTCGGGCACCGGGCAGGCCCGGCAGGACGGGCCGAAGTCCGGCACCGCGATGACGCGGTCCCCTGAGACGGTGCCGACGGTCGGGGTGCAGATGGGCAGCCCGTACACCTCGGAGAGGGCCGGGCCGGTGAGCAGGTCCTCGGTGGGCCCCCAGCGGGTGTCGTCGCTGCCCACGAACAGCAGGGCGTTGCGGGACACGTGCAGCGCGTGGTCGGGATGGTGCGTGGTCATGATGATGCCCATGCCGTCCGCGGCCAGGCCGGCGAGCACGCCGAGCACCCGGGACTGGTTGTGCAGGTCCAGGGCCGAGGCCGGTTCATCCAGGATGAGCAGTTCGCAGCCGGAGGCCACCGCCCGGGCGATCAGCACCAGCTGGCGCTGCCCGCCGGAGAGCTCGGAGTAGTCCCGGTGCGCCCAGTCGGCCACGCCCACCCGCTGCATCGCGGCGTCGGCGGCGTCGTGGTCCTCGCGGCGCGGGCTCTGATAGGGGCGCAGGTGCCGGGTGCGGCCCATCAGCACCATCTCGGCGACCGTGAAGGCCGGGCCGGCCCCGTGGTCCTGCGGCACGTAGCCGATGCCCGGCGCGCACTCGACCGTGCCTTCACGCGGGGCCAGCAGCCCGGACAGGCATTTGAGCAGCGTGGTCTTGCCCCGGGCGTTGGGGCCGAGGATGGAGAGGATTTCGCCGCGCTGCAGCTCGAATTCCAGCCCGCGGAACAGCCAGGGCCGCAGCCGCGAGTAGCGGTGCCCCAGGCCGCTGACCCGCATCAGCGGTCCGTCGGCGGACGACGGCGCGGGCCGGGCGGGTGCGCCGAGCGGCCGCGGCGTCGTCCCCGGCCTGCGGAGGCGGCGCCGGTCCGCGCCCGAAGCGGGAGCCGGCGGGCCAGCGACGGCGGCCGGATCCGTTGCGGAAACAGCGGTCATGACATCTCGCCTTTCTTCTGGGATCGTGCCAGCAGGGCCACGAACACCGGGGCGCCGATGATGGCGGTGAGGATGCCCAGCGGCAGTTCGCTGCTGGACAGGGAGCGGCTGAGCGTGTCGATCAGCATCAGGTACGCGCCGCCGAGCAGCGCGGACGCCGGCAGCAGCACCCGGTGGTCCGGGCCCACCCAGAGCCGGGCCAGGTGCGGCACCACCAGGCCCACCCAGCCGACGGCGCCGGCCACGGCCACGGTGCCGGCGGTCATCAGCGCCACCGCGCACAGCAGCACCACCCGGGAGCGGTGCGGGTTCACGCCCAGGGCGGCGGCGTCGTCGTCGCCCAGGGAGAGCACGTTCAGCCGCCAGCGCAGGGCGAGCACCACGGCCGCGCCGATCACCACCGGCACCAGGGCGGTGAGGACCTTGTCATAGCCGGCGGCCGCGATGGAGCCGAGCAGCCAGTGCACGATCGACGGCAGCTCCGAGTACGGGTCGGCCAGGTAGGTCATGAACGAGACCAGGGCGTTGAAGAACGCGGCGACCACGATGCCGCCAAGGACGATCATGAGCGTCGGGTTGCTGCGTCCGCCCATGCGCCCCAGCGCCAGCACCACCGCGAGGGCGGCCAGCCCGAACCCGAACGCGCCGCCCACCATCCAGCCGCCGGACAGGCCCAGGGTCAGCACCAGCACCCCGCCGAAGGAGGCGCCGGCGGTGACGCCGATGATGTCCGGGCTGACCAGCGGATTGCGGAACAGCGCCTGCAGGCACGCGCCGCCGAGGGACAGCGCCCCGCCGACCAGGAAGGCCAGCAGCACGCGCGGCAGCCGGACGTCCAGCACCACGGTGGCTTCCTGGTCGGTCCAGGTGCGGCGGACCAGGCCCTCGCCGCCGAACACGGCGGTGGCCTCGTTGGCCAGGATGCGCAGGATTTCGTTCGGCGGCACCCAGTACCGGCCAGCCGCCATGGACACCAGCGCCACCGCGAGCAGGATCAGCACGCAGAGCAGGATCGGCAGCCGGTGGCTCCGCTGCCGGCCGGCGGGTGTTTCAGTCACCGGATCGGCGTCCTGGCCGGTGGTCAGCACGCGCACCTCAGCCGCGGAAGACGTCGTAGCCAACGCTGGCGGCGTTCATGTCCAGGCGCAGCGCGGCGTCGATCTGCTTCTCGGAGACGTCGTAGCCGTAGAGGTAGCGGATCTTCTCCTTCATGGCCGCGCGCAGCGTGTGCCCGGTGCGCTCGGGGTGGTACAGCTCGGCGGCCCACTGCCACATCAGCGGCGATTCGGCGCAGGGCACCTCCCACCGGTAGCCACCCAGCGGCGCCTTGTAGACCCGGCGGTTCTTCACCGCGGAGACGGAGGCCAGGGAGGCATCGGCGTAGACCTCGGCGGGAGTCCGGGCATCGAACCCGCCCAGGGTGATGATCTCGGGATCCCACTCGATGAGCTGTTCGGCGCTGACCACGTTTTCGGCGGAGAGGTTGTCCGCGGCCATGTTCCGCCCGCCGGCCAGCTCCATCCAGTAGTGCATGTAGGAGCTCTTGTTGGAGGCGGAGTAGCCGTCGCCGGACTGGCCCAGGTGGACCACACGGACGGGAGTGACGCCGTCGAGCTCCTCCTGCAGCCGGGCGATGTCGGCGTGCATCCAGTCGACGATCTCGCTGCCGCGCTCGGGCTTGCCGAGGATGGTGGAGAACAGGGAGACCCACGTCTCGAGGTAGTCCTGCGTGCCGTAAAGCAGGCAGACGGTCTTGAACCCGGCGTTCTCCAGCGGCTCGACCAGCCCGTCGCCCTGGTCCGCCCACTGGAACACGACGTCGGGCTCCAGTGCGGTGATGGTCTCGATGTTGGGGGTGAAGCTGGACGGGGAGATGGTGGTGGTCGTCTTCGACTCGGGGAACATCTCGCCGAACAGGCCCTGCTGGTTGGCCTGCAGGGTGGATTCGTTGATGCCGACGATCTTGTCGTAGCCGCCGTCGACGGCGGCCAGCATGGACGGCGAGGGAATGACGGTGGTGGCGATCCGCTGCACGGGGGCGTCGAAGCTGATCTGCACGCCGCGCATGTCGGTGACGATAAAACTGCCGGAACCGGCGGCGGCGGCTCCGGCGCCGACGGTCTCGCGGGAGGAGCAGGCGCCCAGGGCGAGGGCGGCCAGGCCGAGGCCGGCGCCGCCGAGCAGGCTGCGGCGGGAGATGCGCTGTGGGGGTCGGGAGACAGGCAACGGAGATCCTATCGGGCACGAAGTTAGGCTTCCCTAAGGAAGGATGACCTAATCATCAGAGCACACCCGAACCGATTAGCGCATGTTTTTATGCCCTAATTGACGAATGGTTTCCGTCACACTGTGTCATGCAGGCGCCGCACCCCGGCGCTCCTGCAGCTAGGGCAGCCGGCCGCCCATCCGCTCCTGCAGGGCGGCGCTGGCCGCGTTCAGCCCGGTAATCGTCACGGTCTTGCCGCGAGTGCGGTACTTCTCGGTAATCGAGTCCAACGCCGCCACGGTGGAGGCGTCCCAGACGTGCGAGCCGCTCAGGTCGATGCGCACCTGCACCGGATCCGCCGCGTACTCGAACTGCGTATACAGGTCGTTCGAGGAGGCGAAGAACAGCTCACCGGTGACCGCATAGGTGACCGAGGCGCCGTCGTCGGCCACGGTCCGCCGCACGGTGACGAAGTGCGCCACCCGGCGCGCGAACAGCACCATGGCGGCCAGCACCCCCACCCCGACGCCGATGGCCAGGTTGTGGCTGGCCACGGTGACGACCACGGTGGTCACCATGACGGCGGTCTCCGACTTGGGCATCCGCTTCAGGGTGTCGGGGCGGATGCTGTGCCAGTCGAACGCCGCGTATGCCACGAAGATCATGACGGCCACCAGCGCGGCCATCGGAATCAGGGCAACGACGTCGCCGAGCACCACCACGAGGATGAGCAGGAACACGCCGGCCAGGAAGGTGGAGATGCGGGTGCGGGCTCCGGAGGCCTTGACATTCATCATGGTCTGGCCGACGACGGCGCAGCCGCCCATGCCGCCGAAGAACCCGGTGACGATGTTCGCGATGCCCTGCCCGGCGGCCTCCCGCGGCTTCGAGGAGCGGGTGTCGGTGATGTCGTCCACCAGCTTGGCGGTCAGCAGCGATTCGAGCAGGCCCACGAACGCCATGGCCAGTGCGTAGGGGGCGATGATCTGCAGCGTCTCGAGGGTCAGCGGCACGTCCGGGAACATCAGGGCGGGCAGCGAGTCCGGCAGCTCGCCCTTGTCCCCCACGGTCGGCAGGTTCCACCCGGCCAGGACGGCGGCGACGGTCAGCACCACGATCGCGACCAGCGGGGCGGGCACCGCCGTCGTCAGCCGCGGCAGCAGGAACACGATCAGCAGCCCGGCGGCGACCACCGGATAGACCAGCCAGGGCACGCCGATCAGTTCGGGCAGCTGGGAGGAGAACACCAGGATGGCCAGGGCGTTGACGAAGCCGACCATCACGGAACGGGGAATGAAGCGCATCAGCTTCGCGACGCCGACGGCGGCCAGCAGGATCTGGATGATCCCGGCCAGGATGACGGTGGGGATGAGGTACTCGACGCCGTGTTGGGCGACCACCGGGGCGATGACCAGGGCGACGGCGCCGGTGGCGGCGGAGATCATCGCGGGCCGGCCGCCGACGACGGCGATGGTCACCGCCATGGTGAAGGAGGCGAACAGCCCCATCCGCGGGTCGACGCCGGCGATCACCGAGAAGGCGATGGCCTCCGGGATGAGCGCCAGCGCGACGACGAGCCCGGCCAGGACCTCCGTCTTCAGCAGGCGCGGTGAGCGCAGGGTGCCGAGGACGGTCCGGCGGGCCGGGGCAGACTGCAGGGCCGGTGTCGGGTTCGGGGCAGGAGAGGGCAAGGCGGTTCCGTTCACATCTGGTTGAGGGTGCCGGGGCCGGGGCGGCAGCGCCGGGGCCGTACGTCGAACACCGGTTCCAGAGTACCGCCGCCGCCCCGCCCGCTTCCGCCCTGCTGCAGGAGCCGCCTCCGCGCCGGATGCAACCCCGCCCGCAGCTATCCTTGAACCGTGATGCAATCCCCGCTGCCCGTCCGCAACGGGGTCAACGCCACCCGCCTGCGCCTGCCCGCCGAGGGCCCCTGGGCCACCGCCATGGAGTACGTCCTGGACCGTTTCGGCCACGTGGATCCCGACGGCATCGTCGAACGCTTCGACCGCGGCGAGGTCGTCGGGCTGGGCGGCGTTCCGCTGGACCGCACCACTCCCCTGCACGAGCACACCTTCATCTGGTACTACCGGGAACTGCCCGCCGAAACCCGCCTGCCCGTGGAGCTGAACATCCTGCACCGCGACGAGGACCTGCTGGTGGTGGACAAGCCGCACTTCCTGCCGACCACGCCGGGCGGCATGTACGTGGCGGAGTCCGCCCTGGTTCGGCTGCGGGTGCAGCTGGACCTGCCGGACCTGGTGCCGATCCACCGGCTGGACCGGATGACCGCCGGCGTCCTGCTCTTCGCCGTGAACCCGGCCACCCGGGGCAAGTACCAGGTGCTGTTCGAGAAGCGGCGAGTGGAGAAGGAATACGAAGCCATCGCCCCCGTCCGCGGCGACCTGGAGCTGCCGCTGACGCTGCGCTCGCGGATGGAGAAGTCGCGCACGTATCTGCTGGCCCGGGAGGTCGAGGGCGAGCCGAACGCCGAGACCCGGATCGAGCTGCTGGAGCAGCGCGCCGGGCTGGGCCGGTACCGGCTGCTGCCGCACACCGGCAAGACGCACCAGCTGCGGGTGCACATGGCCTCGCTGGGCATCGGCATCCTGAATGACCGGTTCTATCCGGACCTGCTGGATGAGGCTCCGGACGACTACGCGAATCCGCTGCAGCTGCTGGCCCGCTCCATCCGCTTCACCGATCCGCTGACCCGGCGCGAGGTCGAGTACCGCAGCGCGCTGGACCTCTCGGCGTTTCCCGCCTGAGCCGGCGGCAGCACCGGCACGCCTAGACCGGCTCCCACCGCCCGCGCCGGCGGCGCAGGATCCGCAGCCGGCCGACGTCGGCCACCTCCGTCACTGCGTGCCGCATCGACAGCGCCGCCCGGGTGGCCTGCCGGCTCTCCGCCTCCCAGTCGGCCGGGTCCACGAGGAAGCGCAGGGTGATCCGCGGGATGCCGGCTGCGATGTCCAGCTGGTTCGCTTCCACCAGGTGCAGGCTGCCCAGGACGGCGACGGCGGTGTCCATCACCGCTTCGGGCCGCTGTCCCGGATGCAGGGCGAGGATCTCAAGCTGGGCACGGAAGGAAGGCACCCGACCACCCTAGGCCACGGGCGGTCAGGGGACAGTGACGGCGATCTTGCCGGCGGTGTGCCCCTGAATGCTCAGCCGCACCGCCTCGGCGGCGCGCTCCAGCGGGTATTCGGCCGCCAGCACGGGCCGCAGCAGCCCGGCCTCGGCCAGGTCACAGAGGATCTGCAGCTCCAGGCCGTCGGGGCGGACATAGACGTACTGCCCGCCGCGCCCGTTCACGGCGGGATCCACCAGGGAGGCCAGGCGGTCCGGGTCCTGCAGCAGGGCCTGGGCGGAGAGCCAGTCCTGTCCGCCGCCGAAGTCCACCAGCGCGTCGATCCCCTCCGGCGCCACGGCGGACACGCGGTCGGCCAGGCCCTCTCCGTAGGCCACCGGTTCGGCGCCCAGGCTGCGCAGCAGGTCATGGTGGCGTTCGCCGGAGGTGGCGATCACCCGCGCACCGAACGCCCGGGCAATCTGGATTCCGAGGGTGCCCACGCCGCCGGAGCCGTTGAGCATCAGCACGGTGTCCTCCTCGCCGGCGGCCACCGTCTTCAGGCACTGGTAGGCGGCCAGCCCGGCCAGCGGCAGGCTGCCGGCCTCCGCCCAGGTGAGGTTCCGGGGCTTGCGGGCCAGGGCGCGCACCGGTGCGTCGACCAGCTCGGCGAAGGTTCCGCGCCCGACGGTGTCCATGCGCAGGTAGCCGATCACTTCGTCACCGGCGGCGAACTCCGGCGCCGCCGGGCCGGGGCGGACGACGACGCCGGCCAGGTCCCAGCCGATGATGGCGGGGAAGTCCACGTACATGGTCCCGTCGAGGTCGCCGGCGAGCAGCTTCCAGTCCACCGGGTTGACCGAGCTGGCCTGCACGCGCACCAGGACGGAGTCCGGCCCGAGCTTGGGCTCGGGCCGGTCACCGTAGGTCAGCTGCTCGGGGCCGCCGTAGGCGGAGTAGGACACTGCTTTCACGGCTGCCTCCGAAGCAGGGTGGGATCAGATGTCGCGTTCGGTGTCCTCGGCGTCGAACTCGGCCAGGGAGTCACCGCCGCGGTTGAGGGGATCATCGCTGGCATCGTCCTCGTCCGCCACCGTGGGATCGTCAAAGTCGACGTCATCCGCGGCTTCGCCGATCGTGGGCGTGCCCGGCGGGATCTGGCTGTCGCCCTCGTAGAAGCGCTCCTCGGCGGTGTCGTCGCGGAGGGTCTGGTCGGACTCGGCGCCGGGCTCGTTCAGCAGCGGCTCCTCCTTGATCAGCGGATCGTCCTGCCAGTTCTCCGGGTTGTCCTCGGCCGCTCCGGGGTAGCTGAGGTCCTCGGCGTCGGTCAGTTCGCTTTCCTCCAGCAGGTCCTCTTCGGAGACCACGGTCAGCTCGTCCGGAGTCGCGACGTCGGCAACGTCGTTGGCCAGGACCGGGTTCTCGCCCAGCTCGGGATCGGGAATGCTCTGCTCGCTCATGCTCTGCCTTTCCGTCGAAGACTGCCGCCGGTGAACCGGCGGCCTGATAGTAAGCCTACTGATCCTTACCGTCCGGCACCAGTTGGATCGGATGGCACCTGTCCGCCCCGGCGGGCGGAGCCGGCCCCGGAACGCCTGCCGCACTCGCGCGTCATTATGCCCCGGCCGCTCCGGAGGGGAAGAGCCGAGGACCGAATTGATCGAATATTTCCGCAGGTCAGAGGGATTACGTCACAAAAGTTTGCCGTAAAGGATGACCTAAGTAAGGGTTGCCTTCGTTATGAGAACGCAACATACAGAACAGGGGTCCCTCGTGACGCTGTTGCAGAAACCCGAACCGGCCCTCGAGGCGGATCGACGCCCGTCGCCCATGCCGCGTCCGGCCCTTTCCGACGATCCGGCCGCCGCCGGGCCGGCCGCCGCCGACCACGCTCCCGGCGGCGCCGCCGCAGACCACGCACCCGGCAGCGCCGCCGCGGCAGACCAGCTGCTCACCGGCCGCACGGCGGAGCGTTACCGCAGCGAGGTCACCGCCGCCGTCGCGCGCACTGCCGCCCGGGTCGCCGCCGCGGAGCGGCCCTTCACGGGCATCCGCCCGGCGGAGCTGGCCCCGGCGGTGGATGCCGTGGACCTGGACAGGCCGCTGCCGGACGCCGACGCGGTGCTGGAGGAGATGGATGAGCTCTACCTGCGCGACGCCGTCTGGTTCCACCACCCCCGCTACGCCGCGCATCTGAACTGCCCGGTGGTGATTCCGGCGCTGGTCGGCGAGGCGGTGCTCTCCGCCGTGAACTCCTCGCTGGACACCTGGGACCAGTCCGCCGGGGCCACCCTGATGGAGCGGCGGCTGATCCGGTGGACCGCGGACCGGCTCGGCCTGGGCCCGGATGCGGACGGGGTGTTCACCAGCGGCGGCAGCACCTCCAACCTGCAGGGCCTGCTGATCGCCCGCAACCACGCCGTCGCCGGGCTGCGCCGCGAACCGGGCCGGGACCGGGACCGGCTGCCGGAGCTGCTGGGCCGGCTGCGGATCTTCGCTTCCGAGGCCAGCCACTTCAGCGTCCAGAAGTCCGCCGCCCTGCTCGGTCTGGGGTACGACGCCGTCATCACCGTTCCCACCGATCGGCAGCGCCGGATGGACCCGGCCGCGCTGGAACAGGCCCTGGCCGCGAGCGCGGCGCGGGGCGAGACCCCGATGGCCGTGGTCGCCACCGCCGGCACCACCGATTTCGGCAGCATCGATCCGCTGGCGGCCTGCGCCGACGCCGCCGCGCGCCACGGGGCCTGGCTGCACGTGGACGCCGCGTACGGCGGCGGGCTGATGACCAGCCGCCGCCACCGCAGCCGGCTGGCCGGCATCGAAGCGGCGGACTCGGTGACCGTCGATTACCACAAGACCTTCTTCCAGCCCGTCTCCTCCAGCGCCCTGCTGGTACGCAGCGCCGCGTCCCTGGGGCACGTCACCTACTACGCCGACTACCTCAACCCCGCGAGCGCCGCCGCCGAAGAGATCCCCAACCAGGTCGACAAGAGCATCCAGACCACCCGCCGCTTCGACGCGCTGAAACTCTGGCTCACCCTGCGCACGCTGGGACCGGACGGCATCGGGGAGCTGCTGGACGCCGCCGTCAACCTCGCCGAAACCGCGGGGACACTGGTCGAGGCCGAGCCGGACTTCGAGCTGGCCGCTCCCGTGCAGCTGAGCACCGTCGTGTTCCGCTTCCGGCCGCCCGGCGGCAGCGAAGACGCCGCCGACGCCGCCGCGCTGCGGATCCGCCGGGCGCTGGCCGCCGAGGGCACGGCCATGGTGGCCGGAACCCGGGTGGACGGCCGGCACTGGCTGAAGCTCACCCTGCTCAACGCCGAAGCCACGGTGGACGACATCCGGGCCATCCTGGACCGCGTCCGCAGCCTCGGCACCCGCCCGAACGGAGGCGCCGCATGAACTCCTCGCTTCCCCCCACCGCCGCGCCGGAGACAGCCTCCGCACCGGACCGCGGCGCACAGCCGGGCCGGGTGCACGACCTGCTCGGGATCGGCGTCGGGCCCTTAAACCTGGGCCTGGCCGCGCTGAGCGAACCGATCGCGGATCTGGACGCCGTGTTCCTGGACGAGCGGCCCGGCTTCGACTGGCATCCGGGCATGATGCTGCCCTCGGCCCACCTGCAGGTGCCGTTCCTCGCCGACCTGGTCACCCTCGCGGACCCGACCTCGCGCTATTCGTTCCTGAACTTCCTCAAGGAGACCGGGCGGATCTACCGGTTCTACATCCGCGAGAACTTCTATCCGCTGCGCGCCGAGTTCAACGCCTACTGCCGCTGGGTCGCCGAACAGCTGCCCGGCGTCCGGTTCGGCACCCGCGTCACCGCCGTCAGCCACGGCGGAGGCCTCTACACGGTCACCGCCGAAGGTCCGCGGGGCACCGAAACCTACCGGGCCCGCCGGCTGGTCCTCGGCACCGGCACCGCCCCCTGGCTGCCCGACGGCGCCCGGCACCTTCCGCAGGCCGGCGGCACCGCCCTGCACAACGCCGACTACCTCGCCCGCCGCCCGGAACTGCTCACCGCCGGGTCGGTGACCGTCGTCGGCAGCGGGCAGAGCGCCGCCGAGGTGTACCTGGACCTGCTGCAGAACCGCGCCCCGGACGCCGAGCTGAACTGGGTGACCCGCTCGGGCCGGTTCTTCCCGCTGGAGTACACCAAGCTGACCCTGGAGATGACCAGCCCGGACTACGTGGACTACTTCCACGCCCTGCCGCAGGCCACCCGCGACGCCCTGGTCGCCGAGCAGAAGAACCTCTACAAGGGCATCGACTCCGACCTGATCAACCAGATCTACGACACGCTCTACGAACAAAGCGTCACCGGCCCGCCGCGCACCCGGCTGCTGACCGGCGTCGAACTGGAATCCGCCGTCTGGGACCCCGACGCCGGCATCCACCGGCTGCGGCTGCGGCACGGCGAGCAGGGCAGCGGCTTCGCCCTGGACAGCGAGGCCGTGGTGCTGGCCACCGGCTACGCCTACCGGGAACCGGAGTTCCTGGCCGGCATCAGCCACCGGATCCGGCGCGACGCCGCCGGACGGTTCGACGTCTCGCGCAGCTACGGGATCGGCGTGGAGCCGGGCGAACTGTTCGTGCAGAACGCCGAGCTGCACACCCACGGCTTCGTCACCCCCGACCTGGGCATGGCCGCGTACCGGAACTCGACCATCCTGCGCGAGATCCTCGGCTTCGAGTACTACCCGGTGGAGGAGAGCACCACGTTCCAGGAATTCGGCGCCCCGGCCCCCGGTGCGGGCGGGCCCGGGAGGCCCCGCACCGGCGGGGCGGCGGGCACGCCGGAGGCACGGATCGGAGCGGGCGCATGAGGTTCGAGTTCCGGCCCGTGGACCCGCCCGCCGACGCGGCGCTGCTGCATTCCTGGGTCACCCGGCCCTACGCCCGCTACTGGATGATGCAGGAGGCCTCACCGGCCGACGTCGAGGCCGAGTACGCGGGCATCGCCGCCAACCCGGACCATGACGCGTTCCTGGGCCTGGAGGACGGGGAACCGGCCTTCCTGATGGAAAGCTACGCGCCCGCCGCCTCGCCTCTCGCCGCCCACTACGACGTCGCCCCCGGAGACCGCGGCATGCACCTGCTGGTCGGGCCGCCGGACACCCCGCGCCCCGGCTACACCTCCGCCGTGTTCGCCGCAGTGATGCAGTTCCTCTTCGCGGACCCCGCGGTGGAACGCATCGTGGTGGAACCGGACGTCCGCAACACCAAAATCCACGCCCTCAACGAGCGGTACGGTTTCCGCCCGGCCGGCGACATCCGCCTGCCGGAGAAGACCGCCCGCCTGAGTTTCTGCACCCGCGCGCAGTTCACCGCCGCGCTCCAAGGAGTTTCCGCATGAGCCTGACCCACCGGCACGCCCGGACCGCTGCCCTCCCCCGACCATCTGGACGCTCGGCGCTGGGCGGCCGCGAACCGGCACCTGGTGCGCAAGGCGATCGCCGAGTTTTCGCACGAGCGGATCCTCACCCCGGTTCCCGACGGCGAGGGCACCGGCCCGTCGTCGGGCGGAGCCGGCGGCCTCCGCGGCTACCGGCTGGTGTCCGACGACGGCGCGGTCGAATACCGCTTCCGGGCCCGGATCCTGGACCTGGAGCATTGGAGCGTCGACGCCGGCAGCATCCGGCGGATCCGCGGCGGGCAGGACGTGCCGCCGGACGCGCTGGACTTCATCACGGAGTTCGCCGCCACGCTGGGCATCCGGAACAAGATGCTGCCGGTGTACCTGGAGGAGCTCAGCGCCACCCTCGCCTCGCACGCCTTCAAGCAGTCCCCGGACCGGCCCGGCAGCGCCGAGCTGGCCGCCGGGATCACCGGAGGCACCGACCCGGCCGCCGACTTCCAGGCCGTGGAGCAGGCCATGAGCGAAGGCCACCCCTGCTTCGTGGCGAACAACGGCCGGCACGGGTTCGGCCGCGGCGACTTCCTGGCCTACGCGCCCGAGGCCGGCGCCCCGGTGCACCTGGCCTGGATCGCCGGGCGGGCGGACCGCACCGAGTTCAACGCGGTGGACACGCTGACCTACCGCCGCCATCTGGCCGCGGAGCTCGGCCCGGAGCTGCTGGCGCACTTCGAGTCCCGGCTGGCGGCCCGGGGCCTGGACCCGCAGGCATATCTGCTGATCCCGGTGCACCCGTGGCAGTGGGAGCACAAGCTCACGGTCACGTTCGCGGCCGACATTGCCGAGGGCCACCTCGTGCCGCTGGGCACCGGCCCGGACAGCTACCAGGCGCAGCAGTCCATCCGCACCTTCTTCAACCGGGACCGCCCCGCCGCCTGCTATGTGAAGACCGCGCTGTCCGTGGTGAACATGGGCTTCATGCGCGGGCTGTCCTCCGAGTACATGCGCTCGACGCCGGCGATCAACCAGTGGGTGGCCGACCTCGCCGCCGGAGACGCGGTGCTGCGCGACACCGGCTTCGAGGTGCTGCGCGAGGTGGCCGCCGTCGGCTACACGAACCGGCACCTGCAGGCCGCGGCCCCGAAGGGCTCGGCGTACCGCAAGATGCTCGCCGCGCTGTGGCGGGAGAGCCCGCTGCCGCGGCTGCGCGACGGCGAGCAGCTGGCGACCATGGCGTCGCTGCTGCACGTGGACCGGGACGGGCAGCCGCTGGCCGCCGCCCTGATCCGCCGCTCCGGGCTGCCCGCCCGGCGCTGGCTGGGCAGCTACCTGCGCGCCTACCTCGTGCCGCTGCTGCACTGCTTCTACGCCTACGACCTCGCCTTCATGCCGCACGGCGAGAACGTGATCCTGGCGCTGCGCAACGGCGTCCCGGAGCGGGTGTTCATGAAGGACATCGGCGAGGAAGTCATCGTGATGGGCGACGCGGTGCCGCTGCCCGAGGCGGCCCGCCGCATCCGGATCGAGATCCCGGAGGAGGAGAAGGTGCTCTCCCTCTTCACCGACGTGTTCGACTGCTTCCTGCGCTTCCTCGCCGCGATCCTGGCCGAGGAAGGGCTGCTGGACGCCGACGGATTCTGGAGCGCGGTGGCCGACGTCGTCCTGGAGTACCAGCGGGAGCACCCGGAGCTGGCGGAACGGTTCGCCGCGCACGACCTGTTTGCGGCCGACTTCGCGCGCTCCTGCCTGAACCGGCTGCAGCTGCGGGACAACCAGCAGATGCTGGACATCTCCGATCCCTCCGGCGGCCTGCAGTTCTCCGGCCGGCTGGCCAACCCGCTCGCCCGGTACCGCCCCGCCGCCTGACGACGCCGCCGGCCGGAGCCCGAGGCACGGGACGGAACCGCCGCGGGAGCCGGCCGGCTCCGGCGGCGGTTCGCCCGTATGCCCCTCAGATCAGCGCGGGCCCATCCGGATGGCGCCGTCCAGGCGGATGGTTTCGCCGTTGAGCATCTGGTTCGCCACGATGTGCTCCACCAGCTGCGCGTACTCCCCGGGCCGTCCGAGCCGCGAGGGGTGCGGAACCTGGGCCGCGAGCGAGTCCTGGGCGGCCTGCGGCAGCCCGGCCATCATCGGCGTCTCGAAGATGCCGGGGGCAATGGTCACCACCCGGATCAGGTGCCGGGCCAGTTCGCGGGCGATCGGCAGCGTCATGGCCGCCACCCCGCCCTTGGACGCCGCATAGGCGGGCTGGCCGATCTGCCCGTCGAACGCCGCCACCGACGCGGTGTTGATGATGACGCCGCGCTCCGCGGTGTCCTGGGCTTCGACCGGTTCGGTCTCCGCCATGGCGGCCGCGGCCAGCCGGATGACGTTGAAGGTGCCGATCAGGTTCACGTTGATGACCCGGGCGAAGTCCGCCAGGGGCAGCACTCCGTCCTTGCCGAGCACCTTGCCCGGGGTGGCGATGCCTGCGCAGTTCACGGCGATCCGCAGCGGCCCGGCCGCCATGGCCGCCTCCACCGCCGACTGCACCTGCTCCGGATCGGTCACGTCACCGGGCACGAAGTGCGCGTTGTCGCCCAGTTCCGCTGCGTAGGCCAGCCCTCCGGACGAGGGCAGGTCCACCAGGATGACGTTCGCGCCGGCGTCGTAGAGCCTGCGGGCCGTGGCCCGGCCCAGTCCTGACGCGCCGCCGGTGACGAGGGCCGATGTACCGGAAATGTCCACTGATTCCTCCTGCAGATGGTTGCCTGGACTCCGAGCCTACTGTGGTCCGCGCCACAGGCGCAGCAGCGCCGGCCCGGCTGCTCCTCCATGACGTTCCGCGGCCTGTCCTGCGGCGGCTGGTTAGGCTGGGGCCATGGTGGATCCCGCAGCCGTACCCGATGCCGATGCCGCTCCCGCCGCCCGGGCGGAGGCGGCGGCCGACGCCGTCGTGCGTACCTTTGGCGGCCGGGCGCTCGGCCTGCCGGGCACCCACCTGGCCCGGGTGCAGGCTCCCGCGCCGCCGGCGGCCGGGCTCCGGCGCCTGGTCCCGGCCGGGCCCTGGCACTACTGGTGGCAGGCCCACTACCTGGAGGCGCTGCTGGACCGGGCCGAGCGGCTGCAGGCCGCGGGGCGGGCCCGTGAAGCGGCCGCCGCGCTGCGGATGTCCCGGCGGCTGGCGCGCGGCATCGCCGTCCGCAACGGCCTGCGCTGGACCAACAGCTTTTATGACGACATGGCCTGGCTGGCCCTGGCCACCCACCGGCTGGGCGCGCTCGGCGGGGGCGCCGGAACGCCTCGGCAGCTGACCGCCGCACTGGTGTCGGCCCACACGCCGGAGCTCGGCGGCGGGCTCTGGTGGAACCGGGACCGCAACTACAAGAACACCGCGGCCACCGGCCCGGCCGCCCTGCACTTCGCCCGCCTCGGCGAGCGCCGCCGGGCGCAGGAGCTGGTGGACTGGCTGCGGGGCACGCTGCAGGATCCGAAGTCCGGCCTGTTCCTGGACGGGATCCGGATACGCGGAACGGAGCCCGCCCTGGACCGCGCGGTCTACAGCTACAACCAGGGGCCGGTGCTCGGGGCGCTGCTGGAGCTGGGCGGATCCGCGAACCTCGCCGCGGCCGCCGATCTGGTGGAGGCCGTGGCCGTGAACCTGGCCGGCCCGGACGGCGTGCTGCGCAGCCACGACGGCGGCGACGGGGGCCTCTTCACCGGCATCCTGGCCCGTTACCTGGCCGCCGCTGCCGTGGACCCGCGGCTGCCGGACGGCCCGCGGACCGCGGCCGCCGATCTGCTCCACGCCACCGCGGACGCCCTGTGGGCGGGACGGGGCAGCCTCGACGGGCGGCCGGTGTTCGCCCGGCACGCCGGCCGGGACACCGACGCGGAGCAACCGCCGGGAACCGCCGTCGGGCTCTCCACGCAGCTGCAGGCGTGGCTCGTGTTTGAGGCCGCCGCCCGGGCGGCGGGCGGAGGAATCAGCCGGAGGCCTTGAGCGGCTGCTGTGACTGGGCGGCGTGTTCATCCAGGTCCGCCAGGGTCAGCGGATGGCTCGGCTGCGGCGGCAGTGGAAAGCTGCGCTCCATGTCCAGGCCGCTGTGCACGCGGAGCACCTCGCCGGAGTCCATCAGCCGCCAGTTGGGGTTGTCGTCCATCTTTTCGGTGGCGATCACGACGGCGGGGCGCCGGTTGCGGGCCAGGTCCTCGCTTTCCACGCTGATCCGTACCGAGTGCTGGCCCTTGTGCGGCTCTTCGCCGGCCACCTGCAGCACGTACAGCGCATGCGTGTCCGGATAGCGCACCGCCCACAGTTCGCCGTCGGTGGCGATGATGAGGTTCACCGCGTACAGGCGCAGGTTCTCCGCCACCCACGTCAGGGCCGCGCTGATCGCCGCGCCCAGGTCGCCTCCGTTGCGCCGCGCTTCCCCGGTGATCAGGGCAAAGACCCGCTCCGAATCCGTCTGGCCCCGGACCAGGTCCATGACGCCCAGCTGCCGCAGCCGGTCCTCCAGCAGCCCCAGGTCCTCCACCACCCCGTTGTGGGCCAGCAGCCGGTTGTCCTGCAGGAACGGATGCGTGTTGACCAGGGTGTCTCCTCCGGTGCTGGCGTACCGGATGTGCGCCACGAACGGGGTGCCCTCCAGCGTGCGGGCCTCCGCTGCGTACTGCACGTCCTCGTAGGCGGCGATCGGCGCCTTGTCCACCCTGGGCTGGCCCTGGGCATCGAAGAGCCCGATGCCGAACCCGTCCGCTTCCCGGCGGCTCTGCTGCGCCAGGCTGTCCGGAGCGGTCAGCAGCCAGAACGTGGCTTTAGCCGGCGCGCCGGTGTGCATTCCAAAGAGACGGCACATGGTTCCTCCTCGGGGGCCGCCGGACGCAGGTGGGCGCCGGCACCGGACCTGCCACCAGCGTCCCCGCTCGCCCGCGGCGGGGCAAGGGACGGCACCTGTTCCTCCGCCGCCCCGCCCGCATCCCGCCTCCCCCGCCGGGTTCAGCCACGGGCAGAAGCGCCGCGTGCCGAATGACTCCCGGCGGGGCTTTGCGGTAGAACACTGCTATGAGCGTTCGTACCCCAGACCCTTATCCCGGCTGGCTCTCGGAGGAGGATCTCCACGAAGCCCGGCAGCGGCTGCCCATGGTCTATGTGGAGGCCGTGCCGGTGCGGTGCGACCCGCTGGGGTATGTGACCGAGGTGGGCCTGCTGCTGCAGGGAACCAACGACGGGCAGATCGTGCGCTCCTTCGTCTCGGGCCGGGTCATGTACCGCGAGACCATCCGCGCCGCGCTGCTGCGCCACCTGGAAAAGGACCTGGGGCCCATGGCGCTGCCGCAGCTGCCGCCCTGCCTGACCCCGTTCACCGTGGCCGAGTATTTCCCCGCCCCCTCCCAGACCGGGCTGACCGACGAACGCCAGCACGCCGTCGCGCTGTGTTACGTGATTCCGGTGACGGGTGAGTGCAATCCCCGCCAGGACGCCTTGGAGCTGTCCTGGCTGACGCCCGAAGAGGCGCTGCGCCCCGAGGTGTACAACGAATTCTCCGGCGGCCGCGGCGACCTGCTCCGGCAGGCCCTGGCCTCCGCCGGGTGGGGGCGCTGAGCGGCGCCGTTACCGCACGTTTATATACTGGGGGAACCGTCCGAGGGAGAAGGAACCAGCGATGCCAGAGAACCAGCCGGAGACGTATGCCTTCCGGGTGAATGCGGAGCACCTCCGCCCGGGCCAGGGCCTGGTTCTCGCCGACGGTGGCACCGCCCCGGTGGAGTCGCTGAGCATTGAAACCGACGACTTCGGCGTTCCCGCCCTTGCGGTGGCCCTGCTGGAGGACAACCGGACCGTCCGGATGGCGTACGGCTCCACCGTCCGGGTCCAGGCGCCGGCTCCGGAGGGACCGCCGTCGGCCGCTGTCCGGTCGGTGCCCACCGAGGAGGAGAGCTTCACCGCCGTCCTCGACGCCGCCGCCCAGGCCCATCCCGACGAACCCGCCGTCCGCGAGATCACGGCCCGGTTGGGCCGCGGGTTCAATGTGAAGTCCGGCAGCCAGCTGCAGGACGTCCGGGACCTGGCGCACCTGCTGTACGTGGACCTTGCCGACGCCCGGCACGCGCTGCAGGTCAGCACCCTGCTGACCGGGCTGCCCTTCGACGGCAACTTCGGGCGCTGGCACTGGATCCAGGGCACCCTGGCCCTCGCCTCGCACATCACCCGCGAGCAGGGCGACCCCGAGGCCTCGGCGGCCTTCGCCCGGGCGGTGCGGGCCGCGGACGACTCCGAAACCGATCCGCTCAAGGCCAAGCTCGCCGCCGAACTGCTGCAGCGCCAGCTCAACCAGCCGAACCTGTACGACCGCGAAATCCACCGCGCCGCCGACGCCGGAGACCAGGCCGCGGAGCGGGAATGGCGGGTGCTGCGCCTGGACACCCTGCTCTATCTGCGCGCCCACGGCGGCTCGCAGACCCTGTCCGCCGGCGAGCTGGAACGGCGCATCGACGCCGAGCTCGCCGCCGTCCGGGCCCTCGGCCGCGACGGGCAGCCCGCCTAGGCCAGCCCGCGGGCAGCAGCCGGGCTGGGCCCGGTTCCGGTACTACCCCGGCGCCCGGGTCGACTCCCGGACCACCAGTTCCGGCTGGAAGCTGACGTGCCGGTGGTGGTGGTCCTCGGCCAGCTCATCCTCCAGCAGTTCGACGGCGGTGCGTCCGATCAGCCGCGCCGGCTGCCGGATGGAGGACAGGGGCACGATGGCCGAGGGCGCGAAGTCGATGTCGTCGTAGCCGATCAGGGCGATGTCCCGGGGCACCCGGATGCGGTGGTCGAACACGAAGGCCTGCAGCAGTCCGATGGCGAGCAGGTCGTTGGCCGCGAAGACCGCGTCCGGGCGCTCAGCCGCCGGCCGTCCCAGCAGCTCCTCGCCGACACGGCGGCCCTCCAGCACGGTCAGGGACTCCGTGCCCACCACGTCCAGCGACGCGCCGGGAACGGCGTCGACGGCCGCCCGGGCTCCGGCTTCGCGGTCCGCCACCTGGTGCAGGCACGCGGGCCCGCCCACGAACGTGACCTTCCGGGCCCCGCCCTCGAGCAGGTGCGCCACGGCCATCCGGCCGCCCTCGACGTCGTCGACGGCCAGGGAGCAGTACTGGGAGGCCGGCGCCTGCTCATCGACCAGCACCACCGGCGTGCCGCGGGAGCGCAGCCGCTCGATCCGCCGCCGTTCCGGGGACTGCGGGGTAATGAGTACCCCGCGCACCCGCTGTTCCTCGAACAGGTCCAGGTAAACCTGCTCGCGGCTGCGGGACAGCCCGGAGTTGCCGACGATGACGGCCTGCCCGTGGGCGTCGGCGGCCGCCTCGGCTCCGCGGGCGATCTCGTTGTAGAACGGGTTTCCGGTGTCCTGCACGACCAGGCCGATGGTGCGGGAGCGGCCCGCCTTCAGCTGCCGGGCGACGTCGTTGCGCACATAGCCCAGTTCCTCGATGGCCTTCTGGACCCGGCGGCGCCGGTCTTCGGAGACCACCTCGGGCCGGTTGATCACATTGGAGACCGTTCCGATCGACACCTGCGCTTCCCGGGCGACGTCCTTGATGCTCACCGGGAATCTGGCCATGCTCTCTTCACTCTCGTCCGAACGGGTCACCGCTCCTGGGGCGCCGCGGCTGGCAGGCAGGTGCGGGCGCCGGGCCGCCGGAACGGGCTCTTATTGTAAGCAGCATGTCCTTCCGGCGGCCGGGGAGCGCGTGATCATGACAGGCCGGACCGGACCCGCGGTTCGTAGCGGATCGGCTCGAACGTGCGCGCGACCAGCCGGCGCAGCTCCTCCAGCCCGCCGCTGACCAGCCCGGCGGCGCGGGCCTGGACCAGCACGTTGCCGATCGCGGTGGCCTCCACCGGCCCGGCGTAGACGGTGCGGCCGGTCCGGTCGGCGGTGAGCTGGCAGAGCAGATTGTTCTGCGAGCCGCCGCCGACCACGTGGACCGTGCGGAGGCTCCGCCCGGTGAGCCGCTCGATCTGGTCCAGGACGTCCGCGTAGGCGGCGGCCAGGGACTCCAGGATGGAGCGGACCACCTCGGCCCGGGTCTGCGGCGGCCGGATGCCGCGCTCGGTGCACCATTCGGCGATGCGCGCCGGCATGTCCCCGGGCGGGGTGAACCGCTCGTCCGTCACGTCGAAGACCGGCATCGGCTCCCTGACGGCGGCGGCCTGGCTGATCAGCTCGGCCAGGTTGCTGGTGCGCTGGGCGTCGGTGGCGCCGGGCCCGTCCCAGGTCCGGATGGACTCGGACAGCAGCCACAGCCCGGAGACGTTCTTCAGGTACCGGATCCGCCCGTCCACGCCGCCTTCGTTGGTGAAGTTCGCGGCCTGGCTTTCCGGCGTGAGCACCGGCGAGGGCAGCTCCACGCCCACCAGCGACCAGGTGCCGGAGGAGATGAATGCGGCGTCCTGGTCCGCAAACGGGACGGCGACGACTGCGGAGGCGGTGTCGTGGGAGCCGACGGCGGTCACCGGCAGTCCGGCGGGTGCGCCCAGTTCGGCGGCCACCGCCGGAAGCAGCCCGCCGATTTCGGCGCCCGGCGCGACCAGCGGCGCGAACAGGTCCGCGGGCAGTCCCAGCCGGGCCATCAGGTCGGCGTCCCACTGCCGGGTGCGCGCATCCAGCAGCCCGGTGGTGGCGGCGTTGGTCTCCTCGGTGACCTGGGCGCCGGTGAGCCAGTAGGCCACCAGGTCCGGGATCAGCAGGGCCCGGTCCGCGGCGGCCAGATCGCCGCGCTGCCGGTCCACGGCCAGCTGGAACACCGTGTTGAACGGCAGGTGCTGCAGCCCGCTGCGGGCGTACAGCTCCTGGGGGGCCACCGCGGCGTGCACGGCCTGCACGCCCGCGGCGGTCCGCTCATCGCGGTAGTGGTACGGAACCCCCAGCAGCTTCCCGCCGCGCAGCAGGCCGTAGTCCACCGCCCAGGAATCGACGCCGATGGACCGGACGTCCGGTTCCTCCCGCAGCGCCTGGGCCAGCCCGGCGCTCAGAGACCGGTAGAGCTCGGTGATGTTCCAGTGCAGGCCCGGCCCGTTGCCCTCGTGCAGCCGCACCGGCTGATTGGGGAAGCGGGCCACGTGCCGCATGTGGATCCGCCCGCCGGCCACGCTGCCCAGGATGACGCGGCCGCTGGTCGCCCCCAGGTCGACGGCCGCCACCGCTGCCAATGTGCTCATGCTCTGTCCTTCCCTCTTGCCCGCGCGCCGCTCAGCGCAGGAACGCGGCGGCGACGCCGGCGTCGACCGGGATGTGCAGGCCGGTGGTGTGGGAGAGGTCGGAGCTGGTCAGCACGGCGGCCGCGTTGGCGACGTTCTCCGGCAGCACCTCGCGCTTGAGCAGGGTGCGCTGGGCGTAGAACTTGCCCAGCTCCTCTTCCGGGACGCCGTACACCGCGGCGCGCTTGGCACCCCAGCCGCCGGCGAAGATGCCGGAGCCGCGGACCACGCCGTCGGGGTTGATGCCGTTGACCTTGATGCCGTGCTCGCCCAATTCGGCGGCCAGCAGGCGCACCTGGTGGGCCTGGTCGGCCTTGACCGCGGAGTAGGCGATGTTGTTCGGGCCGGCGAAGACGGAGTTCTTGGAGGAGATGTAGAGGATGTCCCCGCCCATCTCCTGCGCGATCATGGCCTTGGCGGCGGCCTGGGAGACCAGGAAGGAGCCCTTGGCCATCACGTCGTGCTGCAGGTCCCAGTCCTTCTCGCTGGTTTCCAGCAGCGGCTTGGAGATGGACAGCCCGGCGTTGTTGACCACCAGGTCGATGCCGCCGAAGGCCAGCACCGCGGCGTCGACCGCAGCGGCGACCTGCGCGGCGTCGGTGACGTCGGCACGGACGCCGATGGCGACGTCGGAGCCGCCCAGGTCGGCGGCCACCTGCTCGGCGGCCTCCAGATTCAGGTCCGCGATGACCACGCAGGCGCCCTCGGCGGCCAGGCGGGTGGCGATGGCCTTGCCGATGCCCGACGCCGCGCCGGTCACCAGGGCGATGCGGGTGGCGTGGCTGCGCGGCTTGGGCATGCGGGCCAGCTTGGCCTCCTCCAGCGCCCAGTATTCGATGCGGAACTTCTCCGCCTCGTCGATTGGCGCGTAGCTGGAGATGCCTTCGGCGCCGCGCATCACGTTGATGGCGTTGAGGTAGAACTCGCCGGCCACCCGGGCGGTCTGCTTGTCCTTGCCCCAGGAGAACATGCCGACGCCGGGCACCAGCACGATCGCCGGGTCGGCGCCGCGCATGGCGGGCGAATCGGCGTCGGCGTGGCGCTCGTAGTAGGCCTGGTAGTCGGCCCGGTAGGCCTCGTGCAGTTCCTTCAGCCGGGCCACGCTGTCCTCGATGGAGGCGTCGGCGGGCAGGTCCAGGACCAACGGCTTGACCTTGGTGCGCAGGAAGTGGTCCGGGCAGGAGGTGCCCAGGGCGGCCAGCCGCGGGTGCTCGGCGGCGGCGAGGAAGTCCAGGATCCGCGGGTCGTCCATGAAGTGGCCCACCTGCGGGCGGTCGTGCGAGGCCAGGCCGCGGATCACCGGGGCCAGCGCGGCGGCCTTGGCGCGGCGTTCGGCTTCCGGCAGGGCGCCGTAGCCGGGCAGCGCGGGTCCGAACGGCTCGGCCTTGGAGCGCTCGGCGATGTAGGCCTCGGCGGTCTCGATGATCCACCGCGAGTTGGCCTCGGCCTCGTCGCTGGTGGCGCCCCAGGCGGTGATGCCGTGCCCGCCGAGGATGGTGCCGATCGCAGCGGGGTTGGCTTCCTTGATCGCGGCGATGTCCAGGCCCAGCTGGAAGCCGGGGCGGCGCCAGGGTACCCAGACGACCTTGTCGCCGAAGATCTTCGCCGTCAGCTCCTCGCCGTCGGCAGCGGTGGCGATGGCGATGCCGGAGTCCGGGTGCAGGTGGTCCACGTGCGCGGCGTCGACCAGCCCGTGCATGGCGGTGTCGATCGACGGCGCGGCGCCGCCCTTGCCGTGCAGGCAGTAGTCGAACGCGGCGACCATCTCGTCTTCGTGCTCGACGCCGCGGTAGACGTTCTTCAGCGCCCGCACGCGATCCAGGCGCAGCACGGCCAGGCCCTTCTCGGTGAGGGTGCCCAGGTCGCCGCCGGAGCCCTTCACCCAGAGCAGTTCAACGTCCTCGCCGGTCACCGGGTCGGCCCCGGTGCCCTTGGCGGAGGTGTTGCCGCCGGCGTAGTTGGTGTTCTTCGGGTCCGAGCCGAGCCGGTTGGAGCGGGCGATCAGGTCGGCGACGACGGTCTGCCCGGCGGTCGGGGTGCTGGCGGGGGCGTTCATGCGAAGGGTCTCCTCGTGGAGTGGACGAATTCGAAGGGAGGGCGAAGCGGGTGGGCGGGCGCCGCCGCCCGGGACGGAGCCGTCCCGGGCGGCGGGGCCGGACGGGCTCAGGAGCCCCAGGAGGCCTGGGTGCCGCCGACGCGCTCCTCGGCGATGCGCTGCTGGTAGCCCGAGGCGGCGTAGGCGGCCATGGGATCGGCGGGCAGGCCCCGGGATTCACGCCAGGCGGCCAGCTGCGGGCGGACATCGGTGTAGAAGGCATCCATCAGCACCTGATGGGCGCCGAGCACGTCGCCGGCGGCCTGCGCGGCGGCCAGGGCCCCGGCGTCGACCAGCAGGGCGCGGGCAGTCATTTCCTGGACGTTGAGCACCGAGCGGATCTGGCCGGGGATCTTGTCCTCGATGTTGTGGCACTGGTCGAGCATGAACGCGACGCCGGCCTGCGGGTCCAGGCCGCCGCCGCGAACCACCTCGACCATGATGCGGAAGAGCTGGAACGGATCGGCGGCACCGACGATCAGGTCGTCGTCGGCGTAGTTGCGGGAGTTGAAGTCGAAGGAACCGAGCTTGCCCAGGCGCAGCAGCTGCATGACGATGAACTCGATGTTGGTGCCCGGGGCGTGGTGGCCGGTGTCCAGGCAGACCTTGGCCTTGTCGCCGAGGGCGGCGACCTGGGTGTACGCCGTGCCCCAGTCGGGCACGTCCGTGTGGTAGAACGCCGGCTCGAAGAACTTGTACTCCAGCACCAGGCGCTGCTCCTCGCCCAGCTGCGCGTAGATCTCCGCGAGCGACTCGGCGAGCCGGTCCTGGCGTCCGCGCATGTCCTGCTGTCCGGCGTAGTTGGTGCCGTCGGCCAGCCAGATCTTCAGGTCCCGGGAGCCGGTGACGTCCATGATGCGCAGGCACTCGAGGTGGTGGTCGATCGCCTTGCGGCGCACGCCCGGGTCGCTGTGGGTCAGCGAACCGAACTTGTACTCCTCGTCCTGGAACGTGTTGGAGTTGATGGTGCCCAGCTCCACGCCCTGGTCGGCGGCGTAGCGGGCCAGCGCGGCGTAGTCCTCGACCTTGTCCCACGGAATGTGCAGCGCCACCTTCGGGGCCAGCCCGGTGAACCGGTGGACCTGGGCGGCGTCGGCGATCTTCTCCTCCACGGTGCGCGGCGTGCCCGGCGTGGAGAACACCTTGAAGCGGGTCCCGGAGTTGCCGAACGCCCAGGACGGAAGCTCGATGGCCTGCGCGGCCAGCTGGGGGGCGATGTCGTCGAATTCAGGCATGTGCATCACTTCTCTGTGGATAGCCGGCGGGCGGCGCCGCAGGAACGCAGGGACACCGCATTGAATCGTTTCACCAAACTAAGCCCGAACCGTGAGCCAGGTCAAACGCCTCCCCTTGTGTCACACCAGCATCAACGGAAACTCCGTCTTGAAACGTCTCAAGTTTTGGATACTATGAGTCCGGCAGCACATGAGAGCCCTCTCACAGGGACTTGTCGCCTCCGGCACGTCCAGGCCGGGCGGCCGGCTGCCGCCACAGGTGCGAAGGTCCTTTTGGACCCGCCACATTACGAAGGAGTGATGAATGGGCCGTTCCCCATCCACGGCTGACCTGCAGGAGCTGGTCCGGCTTCCCGCGGAGACCACGCGCACCCGCCGGTGCTTCCTGCTCCACGTCCGCCCGGAGCGGCTCGCCGAGTACGTCGAGGTCCACCAGCGGGTCTGGCCGGAGATGCTCGAGGCGCTCCTCGAGACCGGGTGGCGGAACTACTCGCTGTTCCTGCGCGCCGAGGACGGCCTGGTGGTGGGTTACTACGAGGCCGACGACGCCGCCGCCACCCAGGAGCGGATGGACGCGCACCCGGTCAACACCCGCTGGCAGGCCGAAATGGCGCAGTACTTCGTCGAAGGCACTTCGGCGCAGACGCTGACGCAGTACTTCCACCTCGCCTGACCCTGTCTTCTTCGGGGCACACCCGTGCCCGCTTCACAGCACCTTCTTCACCGTTGCAGAAAGGCTCGCCATGAGCAGCACCACGAAGCTCGGCGGATGGAAAGCCACCATCGCCGTGTCCATGTCCAACTACATCGAGGCCGGCTCGATCATCGCCCTGGCCACCAGCCTGACCCTCTGGCAGGAGTACTTCGGGTTCAGCAACCTGCTGGTCGGCCTGGTCGCCGCCCTGAGCGCCAACGCCTTCGGCGCCGCGATCGGCGCGCTCATCGGCGGTCCGCTGGGCGACCGGTACGGGCGCAAGTTCATCTACACGTATGACCTGATCCTCTACATGCTCGGCACCCTGCTGGTCATCTTCGCCGTGGCCCCGTGGATGCTGATCGTCGGCGTCATCCTCACCGGCATCGCCGTCGGCGCCGGCGTCCCGGTCGCCTGGACCTACATTGCCGAAGAGGCGCCGGCCGAGCAGCGGGCCAAGCACGTGGGCACCGCCCAGCTGGCCTGGTCCCTGGGCCCGGCGCTGGTGTTCCTGTTCGCCACGCTCGTCGTGCCGCTGGGCCTGACCGGCAGCCGCATCATCTTCGCCCACCTGTTCGTCGTCGCCTTCATCACCTGGTGGATCCGCCGCGGCCTCTCCGAATCGGCCACCTGGAAGAAGTCCGACGCCGAGCGCCGCACCGCCGAGGCCGGCGGCGTGAAGCGCCGCAACTACCGCGAGCTGCTGACCAGCGCCACCAACGTGAAGGCACTGCTGTTCCTGACCGGCGTGTACGCGCTGTGGAACCTGGTCGCCGGGCAGATGGGCATCTTCATGCCGCGGGTCTACGAGACCGCCGGCGTCGAATCCGCCACCCAGCAGAACCTGCTGCAGGTGCTGCTCTGGACCCTCACCGTGGCCGCCACCTACTTCGGCTTCATGAAGTACGGAGACCGGGTGGACCGCCGCCTGCTCTACGGCATCGGCGCCGCGCTGGGCATCATCGCCTGGCTGCTGCTGGTGTTCGCGCACGTGACCATGCCGGTGCTGATCCTGTTCGCCGCGCTCTGGGGCGTTTCCGCCGGTATCGGTGCCCAGGCCTTCTATGCCCTGTGGGCCGCGGAAATGTTCCCGACCCGCCTCCGGGCCAGCGCCCAGGGCGTGCTGTTCTTCGTCGCCCGCATCGTGGTCGGCCTGCTCAGCTACTGGTTCCCCACGCTGCTTGCCGAGCAGGGCGTGCCGTTCGTCGGCATGATCATGATCGGCGCGCTCGTCGCCGCCATGCTCATCGGCGTGCTCTGGGCCCCGAACACCCGCGGCAAGACACTGGAGGACATCGAGGCCGAGCGTTACGGCCGGGCTCCGGAAGCCGCCCGGCAGGACGCGGCGCTCTAACCCGACTTACTCCGGCGGCTGACCGCCGCGGAAGAGCTCTCCACGCCAAGGCCTTCGGTCCGGCCCGGGTACACACCCGGCCGGACCGGAGGCCTTCGTGGTGCCCGCTCCGGGCCGCGGTGACTGCGCCGTGGTCCGCTCGGGAAACCCGGCCCGTGCTCCGCTTTGGGTACAACCCCTCCAGTTTGTCCGGATCCCTCCAGTTTGAAGCGGAGGATCCGCACAAACTGGAGCCATTTCGGACAAAACGGAGGGATCCGGCCGCCGCTCAGGCCCGGGCAGCAACCCCGCGGGGTGCGGCGGAACCCTGCCCGGCCTCCGGCTCCGCCCCTGCCGCCTGCTCCGCCCCGGCCGCCTGCCCGCGCCGGCGCAGCACCGTGGCGCGCCAGTGCAGTGCGAGCACCACGGCCATGCCGACGGCGGCGCCGATCACCGTCTCCACGGCCCGGTCCTGCAGCAGCACCGCGGGATCCGAGGGGCGTGCCAGCTCGGTGCTGACCAGCGCCAGCGGGGTGACGAACACCTGCGCCAGGGCGTACTGGCGCAGCACGAACATCTCTGCGGCGAACTGCAGCAGGGCGATCACCACGGCCATCTGCCAGGGCTCCAGCCCCGGCCACAGGATCAGTGCGGTGACCAGCAGGCCGGCGAACGTGCCCAGCACCCGCTGCACTCCCCGGAACATCCTGCTGCGCACGGTCTGGCCCACCAGCGGCACGGTCGCGGCGACCATCGCCCAGTAGTTGTGGCCGATGCCGAGCGCGGTGGCGATGCATCCGGCGACGGCGGCTGCGAGCAGGTGCAGGCCGGCGTCGGCGGCAAGGGCCCGCCGCTGGGCCGGTGAGAAGCGAGGCCGGGCGGGCCGCTGCCAGCCGGTGCGGTGCCGGCGGCTGAGCATCCCGAGCTGTCCCAGCATCAGGGCGAAGACCACCGTGCAGACCGCCGTGAGCAGCGCCTGCCAGGCCGGCGGATGCGCGGGCATGGAGGCGATCGCGCCGTAGGCGAAGATGTGGAACAGGGAACCGGCCGGGCGCAGCCGCCACAGGCCTGCGGCCAGGCTCGCCAGCCCGGCCACCAGCGAGGTTCCGGCCACGATGTCCCACGCGTCGGGATGCAGCCGGGCGGAGGCCACCGCGGCGGTGACCACCAGCAGCATCAGCGCCCCGGCCCGCAGCTGGTGGCCCAGGCGTGCCCGGTGCGGCTCGTTGCGCCCGTAGATGCCGGTGAAGGCGCCGAAGGTCGCGAAGATCGCCAGGTCCACCCGGCCCAGCACCAGCAGCAGCAGCAACGGCACGCCGACGCCCACCCCGCAGCGCAGCGCCACGTGGTGGTCATTGTGGGCCGGGGCCAGGGCGAACAGATCTCGCAGATGCTTCAACGGGACGGCGGTACCTTTCGGATCCGGGGCAGGGTCCACCCGGGAAAAGGGGTGGTGGGTGGCGGCGACGGCGCCGCCTGTCCACGCTACTCCCGCGGTTTGGCGGGCCCGAACTTTTGTGGCGCACCTCCCAGCGGCTCCCGCGGTCGACGCCGGGGCCCGCCGTCGGCCCTGCTGCCCTGCGCCCGCCCGCCGTCGTCCCGGCGGCGGCGCGCAGCCGGTAAGGCAAAATGGGAGGGTGTCCTCCTCATCTTCCTTTTCCTTCACCCTTGGCAAGCGGCTGCGCGAGACGGCGCAGCCCACTGAAGAGCAGACTGCGGCCAACGGCGGTGAGTTCCAGGGGCGAACGGGCGTGATCTCCACCCCGCACGGCGAGATCCGCACGCCGGCGTTCATCGGCGTCGGCACCCAGGCCACGGTCAAGGCCGTGCTGCCCGAGGCGATGGCCGAGCTGGGCGCGCAGGCGCTGCTGGCCAACGCCTACCACCTCTACCTGCAGCCGGGCGCCGACGTGCTCGACGCCGCGGGCGGGCTCGGGAAGTTCATGAACTGGCCCGGCCCCACCTTCACCGACTCCGGCGGCTTCCAGGTGATGAGCCTGGGCGCGGGGTTCAAGAAGGTCATCAACATGAACGCCGACGGCAGCACCCACGCCACGGGGGCGGACGACGACGTCGCCCCCGGCAAGGAGCGCCTCGCGCACGTCGACGACGACGGCGTCTGGTTCAAGTCCCACATCAACGGCGACAGGCACCGGTTCACCCCGGAGATCAGCATGCAGGTCCAGCACCAGCTGGGCGCGGACATCATGTTCGCGTTCGATGAGCTGACCACGCTGATGAACTCCCGCGGCTACCAGGAGCGTTCGCTGGAGCGCACCCGGCTGTGGGCCATCCGCTGCCTCGAGGAGCACCGGCGGCTCACCGAGGAGCGCGCGGACAAGCCGTACCAGGCGCTGTTCGGGGTGCTGCAGGGCGCGCAGTACGAGGACCTGCGGCGCAAGGCCGCCCGGGACCTGGGCGCCATGGACTTTGACGGGTTCGGCCTGGGCGGGGCCCTGGAGAAGGAGAACCTGGGCACCATCATCCGCTGGTGCACCGAAGAGCTGCCGGAGGACAAGCCGCGGCACCTGCTGGGCATCTCCGAGCCGGATGATCTGTTCACTGCCATCGAGAACGGCGCCGACACCTTCGACTGCGTCTCCCCCACCCGGGTGGCGCGCACCAGCGCGTTCTACACCCCGTACGGGCGGATCAACCTGCTCAAGGCCCGGTACAAGAAGGACTTCTCGCCGCTGGTCGAGGGCTGCCCCTGCTACACCTGCACGCACTACACCAAGGCGTACCTGCACCACCTGTTCAAGGCCAAGGAGATGCTCTCGGCCACCCTGGTCTCAATCCACAACGAGCACTTCACGGTGAACCTGGTCGACGACGCCCGCCGCGCCATCGAGGACGGCACGTTCTTCGAGCTCAAGGCCGAGGTGCTGGGCAGGTACTACGGCGGTGCGAAGGACGCCTAGGCGTTCCCGCCGGCACCGCCGGGACTGCGGCTAGTCCCGGATCCGGTCGATCCGCTCGGTGGCGCCCGCCGTCGGCGCGCGGCCGGGTTCGGCCGGGATGCGGGCGGTGGCCGCGCCGTCGGCGGCCGGCGTCCCGTAGCTCGGCTCATGCTTCTTCAGCAGCCGGATGACGACGCCGGTCACCGGAATGAAGAGGAACTCGACGCCGGTCTTGTACAGGAACCCGAAGATCACGTAGTTCAGGAACCCGGCGGCGTCGCTGATGCCGATCACCGGCGCGGCGACCGCGCAGAAGATCAGCGTGTCGGCGAATTCGCCCACCCCGGTGGAGGCCATCAGCCGGCCGATCAGGGCGCGTTCCTGGAAGCGGCGCTTCATCCGCACCAGCACGTAGGAGTTCAGCAGCTGCCCGACCAGGAAGCCGAGCAGGCTGGCGACGACGATCTGCCAGACCGGGCCCAGCGCCTGCTCCAGCGCCGCCTGCTTCGCGACGCCGCCGGCGTCGTCAAAGCCCGGCAGGGCAATCAGCACCGCGAAGCTGAGCACCGCCAGCAGGGACATCGCGAAGCCGGTGTAGATGGCGCGGCGGGCGGCCTTGAACCCGTACACCTCGCTGATCACGTCGCCGAGGATGTAGGCCAGCGGGAAGAGGAAGAAGCCGCCGTCGGTGATGATGCTGAAGTCGCCGAAGATCGGGCCGATGACCACCCCCTTGCTCGCGCCGATGTTCGACAGCACGATCACCACGCACATCACCGTGAGCAGGATGTCGTAGTGGGAGCCGCGCCGGCTGGCGAAGGCGGGGACGGAAAGTACCTCGGTGGGGGTGTCTGTACGCATGGGTCCGTTTTCGGTAGTGGTTCGCCTGGCCTAAGCCGGCTGTATTAGCACTGTGCCCGCTGCCCCGGGCGGCCGCCGCCGGTGGCATCCGCCTTCCGATGCGGCCGCGTCCATTCTGCCATGCCCGGGAGCGGGCTGCTGTGGATTGCCCTCCCGTCCGGGGGCCGCAGCGCCTACTGTGGTGCCACCGGTCCCGGGCCCAGCACCCGCATCAAGGCCGGCCCCAGGTGCCCAAGGAGGCGCGCGGATGATGGAGCAGACGGACGACGGCGGCCTCCTCCGCCCCGCGCTGCGGCTGCCGGGACGCCGGCTCGCCGCACCCGGGAACCGGGTCCGGTTCGGGCCCACCGCGTTCGCCGTCGGCTACGGTGTGGCCGCCCTGGTGCTGGCCGCCATCGCCACCGCCGCCGTGGGGTGGGGCACCAGCCCGGACTTCTGGGGCTACGCCTGGATCGCGGTGATTGCCGCGTTCTACGCCGCCGGCCTCGGCCTGCCGACGGCGGTGCCGGTGGGCATCGCCCTGGGCCTGGCGCTGCGGCCGGTGGCCAGCCAGTGGCTGCACGTGCTGGCCTTCTTCGCGGTGCCGGCGCTGCTGACCTGGCTGGCGGTGGCCCTCGCGGTGCGCTCGGTGTTCGTGCCGCTGCTGATGGGGCTCGCGGTGGGCGTCTCCGCGGCGCTCGGCCGGGCCGCCGTCTGGCGGCTGGTCACAGTCGGCTGAAGCGGTGGCACCAGCCGCCGCTGCGGGTGGAAGATAGACCCATGTCTGCTAACACACACCCGGCCGCGGCACCGGCCGTAACGCTCACCATCGCAGGATCCGAGGCCACCGGCGGCGCCGGCGCGCAGGCGGACCTGAAGACCTTCCAGGAGCTCGGCGTCTACGGCATCACCGCCCTGACCTGCATCGTTGCGTTCGATCCGAAGGACAGCTGGAACCACCGCTTCGTTCCGGTCGAGCCGCAGGTCATCAGCAACCAGCTCGAGGCGATCCAGACCGCCTATGACCTGGACACGGTCAAGATCGGCATGCTCGGCACCCCGGCCACCATCGACACGGTCGCCAAGTCGCTGCAGAGCCAGGAGTGGGCCAACATCGTGCTCGACCCGGTGCTGATCTGCAAGGGCCAGGAGCCCGGCGCCGCCCTGGACACCGACCAGGCGCTCAAGGCGCAGATCCTGCCCCTGGCCACGTTCGTGACCCCCAACCACTTCGAGTCCATCTCGCTCTCCGGCATGGAGGACATCACCACCGTCGAGGACCTCAAGGAGGCGGCGAAGCGCATCCACGAGGCCAGCGGTGCCGTCGTCCTGGCCAAGGGCGGGGTCCGGCTGGAAGGCGACGACGCCGTCGACGTCTTCTACGACGGCGAGACCCTCGAGGTGCTGCGCGCACCCAAGATCGGCGACGTCGCGGTCAGCGGCGCCGGCTGCACGCTCGCCGCGGCGATCACCGCCGAGCTGGCCAAGGGCGCCTCGCCGCTGGAGGCGGCGAAGACCGCCAAGGCGTTCGTCACCGAGGGCATCCGCAACCGGGTGTCCTCCAACGCCCCGTTCGACGCCCTGTGGCAGGGCGGCGCCGGCCGCGGCCCGGCCCTCTGACCGACCTTCCCCTGCGGGGCCGGTGCCGGACGGCACCGGCCCCGCAGCCGTTTTTGGCCACCTTCACTGCCCGCCTAGGGCAGTCATTCACGGGCGTCAAGGGTGGGGAACGATATTGCGCAGCTTTTGAGCCAATCCCCAACTTCTTCGAGGGTTACTCTCAGCTCCGGCTGCGGCTGCCCCTATGGTGTGGCTACGGCTGCAGGACTATTGGGGGCCGTAGGTGCATGCTGGCACCCCGCTCGGGGGTTGGGGGCACTTCGGAAAGCTGTCGCAGCGTGCCAGCAGCCGGTCTTGAACGTCTCGCAAGCGTCTGTCCGGTGACGCGCGGCGGAACGTTCAAGGAGCAGGATGAGACTCTCGAAGCATCGGGCCGGCGCAGGGGTGGTTGCCACCCTGGCCGGCGTCGCCCTCACCGCAGGCCTCGGCCTGCCGGCGCAGGCGCAGGAAACGGACGGCGGGGAAGCCCCGGCCCAGGGCATCCAGGTTCAGGATTTCGAGGCCCTGAAGGTCTCGCCCAGCCTGCGGGACCTCAACGGCGAGGTGTCCGCCTACGTGCAGTTCAAGGGCGACGGCGCGTTCGGGCAGACCCAGCCCGAGGCGGTCAAGGAGGGCCGGGAAAAGCCGGTCAACAAGCGCGAACGGGTCCGCCAGATCCGCTCCACCATCGAGGCCCAGGCGCAGTCCGCCGCGGCCGAGGCCTCCGCCGAAGCCCTGTACACCACCACCAACACGCTGCCCGGCGTCGCGGTCCGCGGCGACGCCGAGGCCATCAAGGCCCTCGCCGGCCGTGACGACGTCGCGAGCATCACCCGCATCGTGCCCAAGACCGTGGACAACAAGGGCGCGGACATCGACACCCGCGCCCTGGACAGCTGGGTGCAGCGCAGCGAGACCGGCGAGGGCATCACCATTGCGGTGCTGGACACCGGTATCGACTACACGCACTCCTCCTTCGGCGGCCCCGGCACGGTGGAGGCCTACCAGGCCGCGCAGGCCTCCGAGACGATTCCGGCGGCCGACTCCGGCCTGCTCGATCCGGAGAAGTTCATCGGCGGCTACGACCTGGTGGGCGATGACTACAACGCCGATCCTTCCTCCCCCACCTACCAGCCGGTGCCGAAGCCGGACCTGAACCCGCTGGACTGCGGCGGGCACGGCTCGCACGTGGCCGGCACCGCCGCCGGCTACGGCACCAACGACGACGGCAGCACCTTCCGCGGCGACTACACCAAGCTCACCGCCGAAGAGGTCAACGGGATGCGCATCGGCCCCGGCTCGGCGCCCGAGGCCAAGCTGGTCGGGATCCGCGTCTTCGGCTGCGCCGGTTCCTCCGCCGTCGTCGGCCAGGCCCTGGACTACGTCCTGGATCCCAACGGTGACGGCGACTTCTCCGACCGCGCCCAGGTGGTGAACATGTCCCTCGGCTCGGAGTACGCCCCGTACGACGATCCGGAGAACGCCATCGTGGACAAGCTCACCGAGCTGGGCATCCTCTCCGTCACCTCGGCCGGCAACTCCGGCGACGTGTACGACGTCGGCGGCTCGCCCGGCAACGCCCGTTCCTCGCTGGCGGTGGCCAGCAGCATCGGCTCCCAGGTGACCCTGGACCGCGCAGATGTGCTCGCCCCCGCCGAGGTGGAGGGCACGGCGTCGGGCCAGTACAGCTCCAACTTCAACTACTCCGACCCGGCCGTCACCGAGGAACGCCTCACAGGCAACGTGGTCATGGCGCCGGCGAACAACCGGTTCGGCTGCGAGGCCTTCCCGGCCGGTTCGCTGGCCGGCAAGTGGGTGTGGATCCAGTGGGAGGAAAACGGACAGTTCCCCTGCGGCTCCGGCGTGCGCTTCAACAACGCGCAGGCGGCCGGCGCCACCGGCGTCGTCCTGGACTCCCCGCGGTCGGTGTTCGACGCCGGCATCGGCGGCAACGCGGCCATCCCCGGCATCCAGCTGAACCGCGACTCCTCGGACCGGCTGCGGCCCGCCGCCGTCGCCGGCACCCTGGAGCTGCGCCTGGCGCCGCAGTACATGGCGACCGCCACCGGCCCGTCGGAGTCTCAGGACACCATCAGCTCCTTCTCCTCGCGCGGCCTGCACGGATCCAACGGCGTGGTGAAGCCCGACGTCGCCGCTCCCGGCTCCTCGATCGGCTCCGTGTCGGTCGGCTCCGGTGACGGCGCCTCGACCAGCTCCGGCACCTCGATGGCCGCGCCGCACGTCGCCGGCCTGGCCGCGCTGATGTACGCGGCCACGGACTACAACCCGTACGAGGTCAAGACCGCGATCATGAACACCGCCACGCACGATCTGTTCTCGGCCGAGGGCAGCGTACTGGCCCCGAACCGGGTGGGCTCGGGCCGGGTGGACGCCCTCGATGCGCTGAACAACAAGGTGCTGGCCTACGCGACGGACGATCCGGCGCTGACCAGCGTGAACTTCGGCGTGCTGGAACTGGGCGACGAGGCGCTGCGGCTGACCCGCAGCATCACCGTGGAGAACAAGTCCGACACCCCGCGCCGCTACACGGTCTCCTACCTGGAGTCCTCCACCATGCCGGGCGTCAGCGTCAGCACCAGCCCGCGGGTGGATGTGCCGGCCAACGGCAAGGCCACCGTCGAGGTGACCCTGGACATCGCCGACCCGGCCGCCCTGGCCAAGACCATCGACCCGGGCGCCGAAACCGAGCAGCTGGGCCTGGCCCGGCAGTTCCTGGCCGATGTCTCCGGCCGCGTGCAGCTGGCCGCCGACGGCGTGCCGACCCTGCGCGTGCCGGTCTACTCCGCACCGAAGCCGACCGCGGCGATGAGCGCCGGCACCGGCGTCCAGTTCGCCGACGCCGAGGCGGGCGCGGCCGACGTCGTGCTCCGCGGCCGTGACCTGCAGCAGGGCGAGGGATCCTCCCGCTACCTCTCGCTGGTGGCCCCGCTGGTCCTGGGCGCGGAAAGCCCGCGCCTGGAGAAGGTGAACATGGAGTCGCTGCGCGCCATGGACCTGCAGGCGGTGGGTGCATCCTCCACCCTGCCCGCGCTGCGGGCCGCCGGCGCCGACGAGCGCGATGCCATGCTCCACTTCGGCGTCAGCACCTGGGACAACTGGCCGATCCTCGGCGGATCCAACGAGATCAACGTGGAGATCGACGTCAACGCCGACGGCGTGGGCGACTACCAGGTCTTCACCTCGCGGGCCGCGGACCTGGACGTGGTCCTGGTCTCCACCTACCGGATCAACCCGGACGGCAGCGGCGAGCTGGTGGACCAGTACGGCGCCAACGGCGTGCTGGGCGACACGGACACCAACACCTTCGACACCAACGTGGTGACGCTGCCGGTGGCCGTGGAGGCGCTGGGCCTGGATCCGGCCGCCGAGTCGCTGCCGATCCAGTACCGGGTGACCACGCTCAGCCCGTACAACAGCGACGAGAACGGCGGGAACGTGCCGGTGGACGAGACCGCGTGGATCGGGTTCGACGCCTCCAGCCCGGCGCTGTGGTTCAGCGGCGCGACGCCGGAGGCCGGGCTGTTCGCCGACGTCGACGGCGGCAAGCTCACCGTCAACCGCGGGACCGAGGTCACCGACGCCAAGGCGCTGTTCCTGCACCTGCACAACGGCACCGGGGACCTCTCCGGGGCCGCGGGCCTGGGTGGCCGTGCCGAGATCCTGCCGATCTCGGTGCCTGCCCCGGTGGTGAACCCGGTGAGCGCCGTCGCGGTCTGCAACGCGTTCAAGTCGGAGATCAAGGTGACGGTGACCAACCCGGGCGACCGCCGCGCGGACATCACCCTGAACACCCCGTACGGCAACGCCAAGGTGCAGAAGCTGCAGCCGGGCGAGACCCGCACCGAGGTGATCAAGACCCGTAAGCTGACCACCGCGGCCGGCAAAGTGACCGCCGACTACAAGTGGACCGGCGGCGGCAAAGCCGAGAAGGCCGAGTTCACGGCTCCCTTCGGGGCGGTGAAGTGCAGCCGGTAGCCTGACGCTGAGCACAGCACAGCGGCGGCCGTCTCCCTTCTGGGAGACGGCCGCTTCGCTGTGTCCACTGCCGGCAGCTGCCGCTTCTATTGCTCCTGTAGGGCTAGACCCCGGTCTAGCCGCCGGAAAACCAACCTTACAAGCTGCGCCTACCGCCATGTATCGGGGCCCATTCATATCTCCCAGAAACGGGCGACGGAATCCTAGAGGGCGAACGGAGGGTGAGGTCCTATAGGGAAGGCTCTAGTTCAACCTCAACCGCTCGAGTGCGGTCGTCCTGAGTGGTGAGGCTGAATGCAACCGGCACCCCCACATTCAACCGGGAATAAAACAGACCAGCGGCTAGACCAGACTTGTGAAAGTAGACCCTCTCACTCAGAATTGGACATGTTATAAATCCGTATGACCCCAGTAGTGAATAGATAGTACCGTGCAATCGCTTTGTCTCATCGATAGTCACCCCGTCAGCAACATCTCCCGCCGCTTTGATTAGGCGAGCCAGAGGATACGAATCCGCGTGAGCACTTGCATGGCGCTTGATGACTTCAAGCAGCGAGGGCCATTTATCGGAGGGCCGCAATTGGACAAGCCGAGTCGTCAATTTGTCAAAAAAATCCGGTGTAGAATCGACACTCTCCCCATACCCCGCACATTGAAAAAGGTAGCGCATAGCGGAGATAGACGCCTCAGTCGCTGTATCGCGCAACCTCCGGTCCGACGCCCCTCTATTCAACTCATCGGATGCTAGCTCAAATGCCGCTATTGCGTCGTATGCAGCCTGTATAGGATTCCTAGCTTCAGTTAGCGCGACTTCAGCCCGCCTACAATAGGCGTCAGATAAAGCGGTGAGTACGATCAGCCTCAGGCGGCCTTCGGCGTCAACTAGAGCCGTCTCAAGATATTCGATGCCTTCGTCAAATTTTTCTTGCCAGACCAACGAGGCGCCCAGATTATACCCCGTGTCCGGCAACCGTAGCACCCTGTGAGCTTCAGTCGCATAAGGCACAGCCAACTCAGGCTCCCTCATGGCGCGGGCCATGTGGCCAGCGTAGTAGTATGCAACTACCGCTTTATGCTCCTCCGTTTCAGCCAAATCGTAGGAGTTTAAATATGACTCCCTCGCAGCCAGCTTATTTCCATTCGCAGAGTGCACAAATGCTTCAACCCTATGAACCTCCCAGAATTCCGGGTTGAGAGTCTTAGCCTCGTCGATTAGGGTGAACGCGACTTCGTAATCCTTAGACCTAGAAGCGCTCAAAGCTCGTCGCAGCAATTGTGCGCTCGGAGCATCTGTCTCATAGCGCACGCGAACAACATTCGGCCCTAGCGAACGGCGTCCAGCTTCAACCGATCTGCGCTCTTCTTCGCGCAGAAACACAGTCTCATTTTCCTGAACCTTCGTCCTAACCGGATGGTCCCGAGGGACAACAGTTGCTGTGAACTGACGTGCCGTCTCTGTGAGCGCGATCATGGTTGCCATGGCGGTGTCGCCGGTCAGCCAGGACCGAACGAGAGAGCCTCTGATAAGTTCCCGAACCGCGGACCCAACCTCCGAGACCGCTTTTCCAAGTAAAACTACAAGGTCGTCCTGCGTGACGGGACGACGTAGTGCATCCATAGCAATAAACATCTCAGTAGCAGCGGGGCTTAGGTTTTCATAAACCGACCTAACACAGTAGTTCAAGAGCTCATCCTGATGCCTGATAGAGTTCAGGGGGTCGTGCCCAGCTTCAGTTGCGAGAATAAACCAACGAATAGCCAATGGAGAGCACCTGAGCTTGGAGACTATCACCTTACGGGAATCTCCAGAAACACGCCTCAGGGATGGCACATTTCTGTATCTAACCAGTTGGTTTAGAAGATACAGCGCATCCGACTCCCCAAGGGGCTTGACGTCGATACGGCGCTCAACTTGCCCTATCCCCTCCCGGCTGGTTATTAGAAATGACGCATCATCAGGAAGTCCTTCGTAGAGCTCAAGAAAGTCTTCCCCGTTTATTGTTTCGAGGTTGTCTATAATAATTAGGGGTTTAAATCCATCGATGACTGTGGCTAGCTGCTGAACTCCCCCGGAGAAGTCCGACCGCGCCCCCTCGCCTAGAGCCTGCGCGACACCAACAAGATCCGAAGCGTTGTTCTTAATTTCCAGTACGCCAGTTCCGGTCAGCCGTTCGCTCTTCAGTGATGCCCAGAGAATGAGATCGAAGGGCTCCTCCGGATCGTCGAGAAGTTGATAGGCCACTTCCACCGCGAGAGCTGTTTTCCCGATGCCACCTTCGCCACACAGTGTTATAACCGGATCCCGCCGACGTTTGAGAGCGGCACAGATGCGTTTGACTTCATCGTCCCGGCCTACAAGTCCAGTTTCGTCATAGTCTGAATGAGGCAGATTGTGTCGAATCTTATCCTCAAGCGCTTCGAATGCGTTCTCAGGGTGCCATCCGTGGTCCGCCTCAATATTGTCTAAGACCTTTGCAGTACTGCGCCAGTACTGTCGATCAAACTTCACTAGTGATGACCGCATTCGATCGAAGTCACCCGGTGCCAGTGGCCTACTGTGCATGACCCTATGCCTGATTGGCAGGATTACATCCAGTTCCGCGGTAAGTTCACGAGTCTCCAAAGCCAAAATGGCTGGAAGATGTCGGCGATGTCTATTCAAAAGGTCGTATGCGACCCTAAGATCAAGGTACTCCACGAGTTCATTCTCGCTGCCCATAGGGTCGTCATCGCGCCGCTTTTTCAAGTCGACAAGGGAGTTCCCGAATACCTTTGCTTCGTCCTCCTCCACGGGAATGATGAACCGATAAAGATGCGATCTAACGTCCCGCTCGAAAGCGTCTACGAGTGCATACATTTGTTGAGAAGCCAATTTTCCCCCATGTCCTTAATGGAGCGCCGCCAATGGCGCTCTTCGGCTACAGCACGCTTGCCGCTCACCAGAGTAGCTGCGCAATCGAACGAACTTTTATCTTCCTGGACTCACCTCATCCCGTGGATCGACCTGGGTCCCGAACCTTGGCGCCTTTTCCGCGCTCTGTGCCGCCGGGGAAGATCACCGCAGCCTTAATAGCACCTCTCGAGGCAGTAGCGTTGTCCTTTCCAGCGGCCTTCGCTGCCAAGGGTTATCTTTCAGCCTTGATCTCCCTACCGACAGTGTGTCTATTACCGACCTACCGCTCCGAATGGGCCTGCAGGAAGGAATAGACCTCGGTCTCGTCGACGCCGGGGAATGCGCCGGGCGGCAGCGCCGCCAGCAGGTGCGAGTGGGCGCGGGCGCTGGGCCAGGCGTTGCCGGACCACTCGGCGGCGAGCTGCTGCGGGGGCACCCGGCAGCAGCTGGGATCCGGGCAGGTCGACTTGGACCGCTCCTGGGTCTCCCGGCCGCGGAACCACTTCACGTGCGCGTACGGGACGCCGATGCTCAACGAGAACAGCCCGGCGGAGCTGCGCTCGGTGCGGGCGGTGCACCAGTACGTGCCGGCCGGCGTGTCCGTGTACTGGTTGAAGGCGCTGAACTGGTCCGGCACGTTGAACACCTCCCGCGACGTCCAGTACCGGCAGATCGGCTGGCCCTCGATGGCGCCGGTATGGTCCGCCGGGAAGGTCACGCCGTCGTTCTCATACGCCTTGTAGACGATGCCGCTCTTGTGCACCTTCTGGAAGTGCGTGGGAATGCCCAGGTGCTCGGTGGCGAGGTTGGTGAACCGGTGCGCGGCGGTCTCGTAGGAGACGGCGAACGCGTCGCGGATGTCCTCGACGGCGATTTCCTTGGCCGCTTTGGCCCGCTGCAGGAACTCGACGGTGGCCTTTTCCGGCAGCAGCAGCGCGGCGGCGAAATAGTTGGTGGCCACCCGCTGGCTGAGGAACTCCCCGTAGCTCTGCGGCGTCTCGTGCTGCAGCACGTAGTGGCCCAGGGCCTGCAGCAGCACCGAGCGCGGATCATGGTCCGACTGCTGGGACTGGGTCAGGTAGATCCGTTTGTTCTTGAGGTCGGTGACCGAGCGGGTGGAGTGCGGCAGGTCGTTCACGTGGTGCAGCGAGAAGCCCAGGTGCGCGGCGATGTCGGCGATGACGTGCTGGGACAGCGGCCCGGCGGTGTGCCCCACCGAGTCCAGCACCTCCTGTGCCGCCCGCTCGTACTCCGGAAAGTAGTTGTTCCGCTCGCGCATCATCATGCGCAGCTCGGTGTTGGCCCGGCGGGCCTCCTCCGGGGTGGCGATCTGCTCGTTCAGCCGGCGCTCCAGCTCGGCCTGCAGTCCGACCAGGGACTCCAGCACGTCCATCGGCAGCCGTGAGCTGATCCGGACCTTGGGCAGGCCCAGGGACTCGTAGAGCGGGCCGCGCTGGGCGCGCTCCAGCTCGATCTCCAGGGCGGCGCGCCGGCTGGGCGGCTCGGCTTCCCCCAGCAGCGCGTCGATCGTCACGCCCAGCGCCTTGGCCAGGGACTGCAGCATGCCCAGCTTCGGCTCGCGCTTGCCGTTTTCGATCAGCGACAGCTGCGAGGGGACGGTGCCGACGGCGGCGCCCAGCTCCTCGAGGGTCAGGCCCTTGGACTTGCGCAGGTGCCGCAGTCGGCGCCCCAGGGCGATGCCGTCCATCCGCTCGTCGGGCCCGGGGGCCTCCGGGGCGGGTCGGTTCCATGTTGAACTGATCACATTTTCACGGTACGCGAAGAACTGCATTTTTTTCCAGAGAAAACCTCTGGAAGAGGGGTTGTTTTTGGCGAAAAGTGGTTCCCACAGCAAGGGAAACCCGGCCGGAAGGGCCGGGACAAAGATCCAAGGAGATGTTGGAAATGACGCAGGAGACGAGCACCGCCGCCGAGCAGCTGGCCCAGGAATGGGCCACCGACCCGCGCTGGGAAGGCATCGAGCGTGACTACACCGCCGAGGACGTCGTCAAGCTGCGCGGCCGCATCCAGGAGGAGCACACCCTGGCCCGCCGCGGCGCGGAGAAGCTCTGGGACCAGCTGCGGAACGCCGGCGATGAAGGCTACACCAACGCCCTCGGCGCGCTGACCGGCAACCAGGCCGTCCAGCAGGTCAAGGCCGGGCTGAAGGCCATCTACCTCTCCGGCTGGCAGGTCGCCGCGGATGCGAACAACTCCGGCCACACCTACCCGGACCAGTCCCTGTACCCGGCTAACTCGGTGCCCACCGTCGTCCGCCGGATCAACAACGCGCTGCTGCGTGCCGACCAGATCGAGTTCGCCGAAGGCATCCAGTCCGTCGACGACTACCTGGTGCCGATCGTGGCCGACGCCGAGGCCGGTTTCGGCGGCCCGCTGAATGCCTACGAGCTGATGAAGGCCATGATCCAGGCCGGTGCCTCCGGCGTGCACTGGGAGGACCAGCTCGCCTCGGAGAAGAAGTGCGGCCACCTCGGCGGCAAGGTGCTGATCCCCACCGGCCAGCACATCCGCACCCTGAACGCCGCCCGCCTCGCGGCCGACGTCGCCGGCACGCCCACCGTGGTGATCGCCCGCACCGACGCCGAGGCGGCCACCCTGATCACCTCCGACGTCGACGAGCGCGACGCCGAGTTCATCACCGGCGAGCGGACCGCGGAAGGCTTCTACAAGGTCCGCAACGGCATCGAGCCCTGCATCGCCCGGGCCAAGGCCTACGCGCCGTACTCGGACCTGATCTGGATGGAGACCGGTACCCCGGACCTGGAGATGGCCCGCAAGTTCGCCGAAGCCGTCCGCTCCGAGTTCCCGGACCAGATGCTTGCTTACAACTGCTCGCCGTCCTTCAACTGGAAGAAGCACCTGGACGACGACACCATCGCCAAGTTCCAGCGCGAGCTCGGCGCCATGGGCTTCAAGTTCCAGTTCATCACCCTGGCCGGCTTCCACGCCCTGAACTACTCGATGTTCGACCTGGCGCACGGCTACGCCCGCACCGGCATGAGCGCCTACGTGGAGCTGCAGGAAAAGGAATTCGGCGCGGAGGGCCGCGGCTACACCGCCACCCGCCACCAGCGCGAAGTCGGCACCGGCTACTTCGACGCCATCTCCACTGCCCTGAACCCCGAGGGCAGCACCCTGGCGCTGGCCGGGTCCACCGAGACCGCCCAGTTCCACTAACCCCATCTTCCTGCCGGCGCCGCCTGCCCTTGCCGGCGCCGGCAGGAACCCCCGTTGTGCACTTCTGAAGGAGAACCATCATGAACGACCCGATCACCCTGAACGGAATTTCCCTCACCGCGCCGCCCGTCCGGCGCCAGGAGGAGATCCTGACGCCGCAGGCGCTGGACTTCGTCAAGGCACTGCATCGGGCCACCGCCGCCCGCCGGCAGGAACTCCTTCAGCAGCGGCAGGCCCGCCGGCAGAAGATCTCCAACGGCGCCGATCCGGCCTTCCTGCCCGAAACCCGCGACATTCGCGAGGACCCCACGTGGCGGGTGGCTCCGGTGGCGCCGGGGCTGGAGGACCGCCGGGTGGAGATCACCGGGCCGGTGGACCGCAAGATGACCATCAACGCCCTGAACTCCGGCGCCAAGGTGTGGCTGGCGGACATGGAGGATTCCTCCACCCCGTCCTGGACCAACGTCGTCAACGGCCAGCTGAACCTGCGCGATGCCCTCGAACGCCGGATCGACTTCACCTCGCCCGAAGGCAAGGAGTACAAGCTCTCCGGCGGGCAGCTGACCGACCTGCCGACCATCGTGGTCCGGCCCCGCGGCTGGCACCTGCCGGAAAAGCACATGCTGGTGGACAACACCCCGATCGCCGGCGGCATCGTCGACTTCGGCCTGTACTTCTTCCACAACGCGCACCGGCTGATCGCCGAAGGCCGGGGCCCGTACTTCTACCTGCCGAAGATCGAGAGCCACCTCGAGGCGCGGCTGTGGAACGACATCTTCATCCTGGCGCAGGACCTGCTGGGCATCCCGCAGGGCACCATCCGCGCCACGGTGCTGATCGAGACCATTACGGCGGCGTTCGAGATGGAGGAGATCCTCTACGAGCTGCGCGACCACGCCGCCGGCCTGAACGCCGGGCGCTGGGACTACATCTTCTCGGTGATCAAGAACTTCCGCACCCGCGGCCCGCGGTTCGTGCTGCCGGACCGGAACATGGTGACCATGACGGCTCCGTTCATGCGTTCCTACACTGAGCAGCTGGTCCGGGCCTGCCACCGCCGCGGCGCGCACGCCATCGGCGGCATGGCCGCCTTCATCCCGAACCGGAAGGACGCCGCGGCCAACGACGTCGCCATGGAGAAGGTGCGCGCGGACAAGACCCGCGAGGCGAACGACGGCTTCGACGGCTCCTGGGTGGCGCACCCGGACCTGGTGCCGGTGGCCCGCGAGGTGTTCGACTCCGTGCTCGGGGACAGGCCGAACCAGGTGGACCGGCTGCGCGAGGACGTGGTGCCCGATGACAAGGCGCTGCTGAACGTGGCGGCCACGCAGGGCGTCATCACCGAGCAGGGCGTGCGCTCGAACATCGAGGTCGGCATCCGCTACATCGAATCCTGGCTGCGCGGCAACGGCGCGGCGGCGATCAACAACCTGATGGAGGACGCCGCCACCGCCGAGATCTCCCGCTCGCAGATCTGGCAGTGGATCCACTGCTCGGCCGTGACCGACGAGGGCGAGATCATCACCCGCCACTGGGTGGAGGAACTGCTCGAGGAGGAGTTCGCCAACCTGCAGCGCTTCGACGGCGACCGTTTCGAGGACGCCCGTGAGCTGTTCGAGGAGGTCGCCTGCGGCGAGCACTTCCCGACGTTCCTCACGGTTCCGGCCTACGCCCGGTTCCTGCACGAATCCCAGGGCGAGCTGGCCGCCGCATAGGAGCAGACGGAACGGATGGGGCCCGACGCCGGCAGCGGCGTCGGGCCCCATCCGCATCCTGCCGTCCGTTTGGTTTGCTTAACCGACCAAATGGTCCGTAGCGTGGAGGCATGGTTTCCTCCCCTCCCGCCTACCGCCAGGCCGGCCGCCGCGAATGGCTGGCGCTCTGCGTCCTCATGCTCGCCGTCGTCCTGCTCGCGGTGGACGCCACCGTCCTCTACCTGGCCGTTCCCGCACTGACCGCCGAGATCTCACCGACCGCCACGCAGCTGCTGTGGATCGGAGACATCTACTCCTTCGTGCTGGCCGGCCTGCTGATTCCCATGGGCAACCTCGCGGACCGGGTGGGCCGCAAGAAACTGCTGATCATCGGCAGCACGGCCTTCGGCATCGCCTCGCTGATCGCCGCCTACTCCCCCTCCGCGGAACTGCTGATCGCCGCCCGGGCGCTGCTCGGCGTCGCCGGCGCCACGATCATGCCCTCCACCCTGTCGATCGTGCGGGACATGTTCGAGGACCCGGTGCAGCGCACCCGCGCCATCGCCGTCTGGTCCGCCGGGGCAACCGGCGGCGCCGCGCTGGGTCCGCTGGTCGGCGGGGCGCTGCTGGAACGGTTCTGGTGGGGCTCGGTGTTCCTGATCAACGTGCCGATCATGCTCGTGGTCCTGGTGGCCGGGCTGATCCTGTTGCCTGAGTCCCGCAACCCGCATTCGGGGCGGGTGGACCTGCTCTCCGCGCTCCTGTCGGTGCTGGCCATCGTGCCGGTGGTCTACGCGGTGAAGCACGCCGTCGGCACCGGGCTGGACTGGACCGTCCCGGCCACCGCCGCGGCCGGCGTGCTGGCCGGCGTCGTGTTCGTCCGGCGGCAGCGCCGCCTGCCGCATCCCCTGGTGGACATCGATCTGTTCCGCATTCCGGCGTTCACCGGTGCGGTGGTCGCCAACACCCTCGCGATCTTCGCCTTCAGCGGCCTGCTGTTCTTCTTCTCCCAGTACCTGCAGCTGGTGCGCGGCTACGGGCCGCTGATGGCCGGGCTGGCCGAAATGCCGGTGACGGTGACCTCCATCCTGGTCATTGCGTTCATCGGGTTCCTGCTGACGCGGCTGGGCCGCGGGCGGTCCATCGGCGCCGGACTGGGCACCGCCGCCCTGGGGCTGGCCGCGCTGGGCCTGGCCGAGGGGCTGCCCACCTACTGGGGCATCGGGCTGGCGCTGGCCGTGCTCGGCCTGGGCGTGGGGGTGGCGATGGCCCTGTCCACGGACGCGATCGTCGCGGCCGCACCCAGGGAACGTGCCGGCGCCGCGGCGTCGATCTCCGAAACCGGCTATGAGCTGGGCGTGGCGCTGGGCATCGCGGTGCTGGGCTCGCTGCAGACCGCGCTCTACCGCGCCAACCTCACCCCGCCCACCGACCTCGGCGCGGCCGACGGCGCGGCGCTGCAGGATTCCCTGGCCGCCGCCAGCAGCCGGCTCACGGACCCCGCGCTGATCGAGCAGGCACAGCATGCCTTCACCGGCGCCATGCAGCTGACCAGCTATGTCGCCGCCGGGATCCTGGTGCTCGCCGCCGTGATTGCCTGGCGGGTCATCCCCTCCCCCACCGAAACGCAGGAGCAGCAGCATGTCGGGCACTGAGCCGACCGGCGGGCGGGACGGCGGGCGGGACAAGGAGCGCACGCGGCGCGGCATCCTCGACGCCGCCTCCCGGCTGGTCGCCGAGCAGGGCGGCGGGGTGTCCCTCGCCGACGTCGCCGCCGCCGCCGGGATCTCCAAGAGCGGGCTGCTGCACCACTTCCCCGGCCGGGACGCCCTGCTGCTCGCCCTCGTCGAAGACGCCGCCGAACGGCTGTGGACCGAAGTCCGCGCCCACGTGGACCTCGCCGAGAACCGGGCCGGCAAGCTGCTGCGCGCGTACGTGCGGGCCCTGACCGACGGCGGTGACACCGTGGCCCAGGTCTTCGCGCCCACCGGGCTGACTGCCGCCGTCGGCAGGCTGCCCGGCATCGGAGAGTTCATGGAACGCGACGCCAAATCCTGGCGGGAGGCCTTTGCCGCCGACGGAATCGATCCGGCCCGGAGCATCGTCGTGCAGCACGCGGCCGAGGGGCTGGCCGCCTCCGCGGGCAGCCCCTACCTCACCGCCGACGAGCTGGCCGCCGCCCGGGCGCACCTGCTGGAGCTCGCCGAACCGTAGCGGGCTGCATCGACGGGGCGACACCGCGGGCGGGACGGCTGCCGGCGCGGCAGGGCAGGTGAGGCACCGAACAGCCCGCCCCGCCGCGCGGGCGTACCATGGATTGGCCGCTTCTTCAGCAGCCCTTCCCCGATCTCCAAGGTGCGTTTTTCTTGAAGTCCTCCTTCGCCCAGGCACTGGCCCGCGGGCTGAACGTCCGGCACATCCGCTTTATGGCGCTCGGTTCGGCCATCGGCACCGGCCTGTTCTACGGGTCCGCCTCCGCCATCCAGTCCGCCGGCCCCGCCGTCCTGCTCGCGTACATGATCGGCGGCGCCGCCGTCTTCCTGGTCATGCGGGCCCTGGGTGAAATGGCGGTCCGGCATCCCGTCTCCGGCTCCTTCGGCCAGTACGCCAGCCGCTACCTCGGCCCGTTCGCCGGGTTCATCACCGGCTGGACCTTCGCCTTCGAAATGGCGATCGTCGCCATCGCCGACGTCACCGCCTTCGGCATCTACATGGGCTTCTGGTTCCCGGACGTGCCGCGCTGGATCTGGATCCTCGCCGTCGTGCTGCTGATCGGCGCGCTGAACCTGATGCGGGTGAAGGTGTTCGGCGAGACCGAGTTCTGGCTGTCGATCATCAAGGTCAGCGCCATCATCGCCATGATCCTCGGCGGCGCGGCGATCATCCTGTTCGGCTTCGGACTGGATGAGGGCGCCAACCCGGGCCTGGACACCATGCTCAGCTCGGGCGGCTTCTTCGCCAACGGGTTCTGGGGCCTGCTCGCCTCCTTCTCCATCGTGATGTTCGCCTTCGGCGGCATCGAGACCATCGGCATCACCGCCGGTGAGGCCGCGGAGCCGAAGAAGGCCATCCCGGCGGCCGTGAACACGGTGCCGCTGCGCATCCTGATCTTCTACGTCGGTGCGCTGTCCGTGCTGATGATGATCTTCCCCTGGCAGGACATCGACGGCTCCACCAGCCCGTTTGTGCAGATCTTCGATTCGCTGGGCATTCCCGCCGCCGCGCACATCCTCAACGCGGTGGTCATCACCGCAGCCCTGTCCGCCATCAACGCCGACACCTTCGGCGCCGGCCGCATGATGTACGGGCTCGCCCGGCAGGGCCAGGCCCCGGCCGCCTTCGCCCGGGTGTCCCGGCACGGGGTGCCGTGGCTGACGGTCTCCGTCATGGCGGTGGTGCTGCTGGTCGGCGTCGTGCTCAACGCACTGCTGCCGGAGGAGCTGTTCACCATCATCGCCTCGATCGCCACCTTCGCCACCGTGTGGGTGTGGGTGATGATCCTGCTCTCGCACATCGCCATGAAGCGGGACATCAAGCGCCGCGGCCTGCCCGCCTCCGAGTTCGGCGTGCCGTTCTGGCCGGTGGCCTCCTACGCGGCGCTGGCGTTCATGGTCTTCATCGTAGTGCTGCTCGGCGTCATGCCCGGCACCCGGGTGGCCCTGATCGTGGGCGCGGCCTGGATCGCGCTGCTCTTCGTCGCCTACCGCCTCTGGGTGCGCGGGGACGGGCGGCTCCGCGCGGAGCTCGCCGATGAAACCGGAGCCGACGACGGCGCGGCGCCCGCTTCCGCTCCGGCCCGCTCCGCGGCGGAATGATTCGGGCCCGGCGGAGGTTCTTTCCGGCATGAGAATCGAGATCTGGTCCGACATCGCCTGCCCCTGGTGCTTCATCGGCAAGCGCCGCTTCGAGACGGCGCTGGAGGGCTTCGCCCACAAGGACGAGGTCCAGGTCCAGTGGCGCAGCTACCAGCTGGACCCGTCGCTGCCCGAGCACTACGACGGCACCGAGCTGCAGTACCTCTCCGAGCGCAAGGGCATGGACCCGCAGCAGATGTCCGGCATGCTCGCCCATGTGGCCGAGCAGGCCCGCGGCGAGGGCCTGGCCTACGACTTCGAGAACCTCGTGGTGGCCAACAGCTTCACCGCGCACCGGCTGATCCACGCCGCCCGGGAGCTGGGCGGCCCCGCGGCGGCCGACGCCGTCAAGGAGGCGCTGCTCTCGGCCCACTTCGAGCAGGGCCGCAACATCGGCGATGTCGAGGTGCTGGCCGCGATCGCCGTCGACGCCGGGCTGGACGCCGGCCGGGTGCGGGCGGCGCTGGCCGGCGACGACTACGCCGACGACGTGCGGCAGGACATTGCCGAGGCCCGGGCGCTGGGCGTGACCGGGGTGCCGTTCTTCGTCATCGACCGCCGCTACGGGATTTCCGGAGCGCAGCCGGCGGAGGTTTTCGCCAGCGCGCTGGAGAAGGCCTGGCAGGACGCCAACCCGCTGCAGATGGTCGCCCCCGGCACCGACGGACCCGCCTGCGGTCCGGACGGCTGCTGAGCGGGAGCTACCGGGAGCTTAAACGCCGGAGGGCCGTGCACCTGCACGGCCCTCCGGCGTTTAAGCGGTGCGTGCCCTACTCGTCGAGCACCAGCACGCGGGCGTGCAGGATGGTGCGCTGGTGCAGCGCGGTGCGCACGGCGCGGTGCAGCCCGTCCTCGAGATACATGGTGCCCTTCCACTGCACCACGTGCGGGAACAGGTCGCCGAAGAAGGTGGAGTCCTCGGCCAGCAGGGCCCCGAGATCCAGGGTGGACTTCGTGGTCACCAGCTCATCGAGCCGGACCTGCCGCGGGGCAACGGACGCCCAGTCCTTGGGCGTCTCGTATCCGTGCTCGGGGTAGGGGCGGCCATCGCCAACAGCTTTGAAGATCACCAATCAAGAGTACGAGACGAACCGCCCGCAGACCCAGCGGACACGGCCCGCGCCGTCCCCCGCGCCATCCGCCGGGCCCGCCCGTCGCGGTCCCGGCGCAGGTCCCGGCGCAGGTCCCGGCGGAAACCGGGAATACTGGAGGCATGACTTCCGCGAACACCTGGGGCCTGCTGCTCGACGTCGACGGGCCGGTGGCCAGCCCCGAATCCCGGACCGTGCGGCCGGAGATCATCGAAAACCTGGTCCGCCTGGCCGTCGCCGGCTGGCCGGTGGCCTTCAACACGGGGCGGTCGGTGGACTTCATCGTGGACCAGGTGATGAACCCCATGATCGCCGCCGGACTGCCGGCGGACGTGCGGGTGCTCGCGGTGTGCGAGAAGGGCGGAGTGTGGTTCACCTTCACCGGCGACGGCCCGGACCAGCCGCAGGTCGATCCCGGGCACCGGCTGCCCGGCGAGTTCGCCGCCGACGTGCGGGCGCTGGTGGCGGAGCGGTTCGCGGACCGGATGTTCTTCGACGAGACCAAGCTCGCGATGCTCTCCGTCGAGCAGCGGGTGGACGTGGCCAACGCCGACTACATGGCCGTGCAGGAGGACTTCGAACTCGCCGTCCTCGGCCTCGCCGCCCGCCGCGGCCTGGGCATCCGCCGGCTCGGGCAGGTGCTGCCCGCCGTCGACGGTTCGGTGCCCTACCGGGTGGATCCGACCATCATCTCCACCGACATCGAGGCGGTGGAGGCCGGCAAGGACCTCGGCGTGCGCCGGGTGCTGGAGCTGCTGGAGCAGGCCGGGGAGCCGGCGCCGGCGGTGTGGCGCACCATCGGCGATTCCCGGACCGACTACGCGATGGCCGATGAGCTGCACGCCCGGGGCTTCGACGTCGCGCACGTGGATGTGCGCCCGGCGGACGGGGTGCCCGCGGTGCCGTATCCGGTGCTCACCGCCGCGGAGCTGGTGCACGACGACGCCGGCGCGGTGTTCATCGCCCGGTGGGCCGCCGTCGCGTCCGGGGAGGCGGCCGACGACGCCGGTCTGGGCCCGCTGGGCGCGGCGCCGGAGGCACTGGAGACGGCCGAAACCGGGCGGCACAGCAATTCGTAACATTCGCTTCATAGTTGATTTCGCCCGGTGATACGTTGCCGGAATGAGCGCGATTCCCCAGTCGATCCCTGTCCTTGATCTGAGCACCGCCCGCCGTCCCGACGGCACGTTCAACCCGGAATTCATTGACCAGCTGCGTGAGGCCACGCACCGCATCGGCTTCTTCCAGCTGGTCGGCTACGGCCCCGCCGAGCAGATGGTGGAGCCGCTGTTCGAGGTCACCAAGCGGTTCTTCGACCTGCCGCTGGAGGACCGCCTGGAGCTGGACAACCGCCGCTCGCCGCACTTCCGCGGCTACACCCGCCTCGGCACCGAAATCACCCAGGGCCGCCCCGACGCCCGCGAGCAGGTGGACTTCGGCCCGGAGCGCGAGCCGGTGGCCGAGTACCCCGCGGACCAGCCGTACTGGCTGGTCCAGGGCCCGAACCTGTTCCCGGATACCAAGCTGCCGGAGCTGCGCGAGGCGTCCATGGCCTGGGCCGAGGAGATGAGCCGGGTGGGCGCGGAGCTGCTCAGCGCCATCGCCGTCTCGCTCGAGCTGCCCGAAGACCACTTCACCGAGCCGTTCGAGGGCACCCCGGCCTGGATGGCCAAGCTGATCCACTACGTCGGCGGCGTCGTGCAGGAGGCGGGCACCCAGGGCGTGGGTTCGCACGCCGACTACGGCTTCGTGACCCTGCTGCTGCAGGACGAGGTCGGCGGCCTCGAAGTGCGCCCGCACGGCACCGACACCTGGATTCCGGTGGAGCCGATTCCGGGCGCCCTGGTGGTCAACCTCGGCGAGATGCTCGAGGTCGCCACGCAGGGCTACCTGTCCGCCACCATCCACCGCGTGCTGGCGCCGGCCCCGGGCGTGGACCGGTACGCGATCCCGTTCTTCTGGTCCCCGCGCCTGGATTCGGTCATCGACCCGGTCCAGCTGCCCCCGGCCCTGGCCGAGCAGTCCCGCGGCATCTCCGACGACCCGGAGAACCCGATGCTGGCCTCCTACGGCGCCAACGTGCTGAAGGGCTGGCTGCGGGCGCACCCGCAGGTCGCCGAGCTGCACCACCCGCACCTGCTGGCCAAGAAGTAGCGGCGGGCTTTTTTCGACAGCGCGACGGCGCCGTCCGGCTTTTCAGCCGGGCGGCGCCGTCGCGTTGGTGCGGTAGGGGCACAGTGCAGGGCGGGTGCGCCTACCGGGGAGGGAACAGCAGGTGCCGGCTTTCCGGCAGGAACTCCTCCCAGACGCTGGGGGTCGGCGGCAGCCGCCGTGTCCCGTCCGTCGGCGCGCGCCGGCCTCGGCGCTTCTTCTTCTCCTGCCGGTCCTGATGTGCCATGCCTGCTCCTTGTCCATGCGGGTGATGTCCTCACTGAACAAGCTCAAGCGCACTTCAGGTCAAGCGGCTGTTAACGGATCCACTGCCCCCGCCGCATGACACGCTGCAGCTCCAGCCCGGGGCCGAGCACCAGCAGGTCGGCATGTCCCCCGGCCACGAGGCTGCCGATCTCCTTCTCCCGGCCCAGCACCCGTGCCGGCACCACGGTCGCCGACGCCACGGCGTCCGCAAGGCCGACGCCGGCGCCCACGGCGTTGCGGACCAGATCCAGCATGCCGGCCGTGCCGCCGGCGATCGCTCCCGTCGCGGCCACGCGGGCGGTTCCCTCCCGCACCGTGACTTCCGCCGGCCCGAGCCGGTAGTCGCCGTCGTCCAGCCCCGCGGCGGCCATCGCATCGGTGACCAGCAGGATGTTCTGTGCTCCCAGCAGCTCGAACATCGCGGCCACCAGCTGCGGGTCCAGGTGCACGTTGTCGGCAATGAGCTCGACGGCGGCGGTTCCCGCCCGGGCCGCGCGAAGGCAGGCCGAGACGGCGCCCGGTGATCGGTGGTGCAGCGGATCCATGCCGTTGAACAGATGGGTGACGGTCGGCCGGGCAGCGGAAACGGGACCTCCCGCCCCGGCGAGCTCCCGCCCCGCCAGGGCCAGCGACTCCGCGGCGGACTCCGGGACGGCGGCGGTATGGCCCAGGGACGGAACGACGCCGCGGCGGGCCAGCAGGCGGACCAGCCCGTCGGCGCCGGGCAGTTCCGGGGCGTAGGTCATTGTCCGGAGGAACCCGCGGGCGCTGCCGATCAGCGCCGCGGCGAGCTCCTCGTCCGGGGCCAGCAGCCAGCGCGGATCCTGCGCCCCGCAGCGCGCCTCCGAGAGGAACGGCCCTTCCAGGTGCATCCCGGCGATCAGCCCCTCGCCGGCCAGCCCGGCCAGCATCTCCAGCTGGCGGTGCAGGGTTTCCGGCGGCGAGGTGACGACGCTGGCCAGCAGCGTGGTGGTTCCGGCGGCGTGGATGGCATCAATGCCCCGCCGGGCCTCCGCGGCGTCCGCCCCGGAGAAGTCGACGCCGTAGCCTCCGTGGCAGTGGAGGTCCACCAGCCCCGGCACCAGCACCTGGTCCGGCGCGAGGTCCACCGTCTCGTCCGCCGGGGCCGGCGCATAACCGGCGGCGGGGCCCGCGTAGGCGAGCTCCGGGCCGTCCACGACGACGACGGCGTCCTCGAGGACTTCCGTTTCGGTGACCGCGCGGCCGCGCAGGACGGTGCGGGCCTGCTCCGGGCGGGCCTGGTGCTGGATCATTGCTCTCTCTTCCGCCGGCGGCAGGTCGGTGCCGGGCCGCCGGCCCGGATGGAATCGGTCAGGGCAGCAGCGCGGCTGCTTCGGCGTCGGCCAGGACGGTGACGTCCCCGTGCAGCTGCAGGACCGAGGCCGGGCAGTCGGCGCTGACCGGGCCGGTCAGCGCCCGGTGCAGGGCCTCGGCCTTCGCGGCGCCCTGCGCCAGCAGCAGCAGCCGGCGTGCGGACAGGATGGTGCCCAGGCCCTGCGTGATGCACCGGGTCGGGACCTCCTCCAGGGTCGGGAAGAAGCGCCGGTTGGCCTGCCGCGTGTCCTCGGTCAGCGTCTCCACCCGGGTGCGCGAGTCCAGGGCCGCGCCGGGTTCGTTGAAGGCGAGGTGCCCGTTGCGGCCAATGCCGAGGATCTGCAGGTCCACTCCCCCGGCGTCCGCGATGCGCTGCTCGTAGCGGGCGGCGGCGTCATGCGGATCCGCGGAGTGCGGATCGGGCAGATGGACGGTCCGCGGATCCAGGCCCAGCGGGTCGATGAGTTCCCGGCGGAGCACCTCGGCATAGCTCTGCGGATGGCCCGCCGGCAGCCCCAGGTACTCATCCAGGGCAAACCAGGTCACCGCCCGGTAGTCGCCGCCCCGCGCCGCCAGTTCCCGGTACAGGGGCGACGGCGAGCCGCCGGTGGCGACGCCGATGACCGGCCGGGGCGTGGACGCAATGACGGTGTGGAGCAGGTCCGCCGCGGCGGTGCCGACGTCGCGGCCCTCCAGCCGCAGCACGGCGGCGGCGGCGGGCCCGGCGTCGGCCCTCATCCGGCGTCCCGCAGCTTGTCGAGCTCCTTGCGGATGCCGTCGAAGTGCCGCCGGAGCCGTTCCGAGGCGAGTTCCTTGTCCCCGCTTCGGACGGCTTCGAAGATGCCGCGGTGGACGGCCGCGGTCTCCCGCAGGTTGATCAGCGGGTCGCCGCCGAGTTCGATGTGGATCTTCCGGTATACCTTCCAGAAGACCGACATGAGGTTCGAGAGCAGTTCGTTCCCCAGCGGTTCGAAGAGCTGGTAGTGGAACCGTTCGTCCACCTCGGTGAACGACTCGCCCCGCTCCGCCAGGGCCTCCATCTGCTCGACCGTGGCCTCAATTTCGGCGAGGTGTTCATCCGAGGAGAGGTCCATGGCCTCGCCGATCAGGCCGGATTCCAGGGCCTGCCGGACGTCCACCAGCTGCAGCGCCTCCTTGCCTTCGTGGCGCAGCGAGAGCCGGCCGCGGAACGTGAGTCCGTCGGCGAGGGCGTCGAAGTTGGCCGGGGCCACGAACATGCCGAACCCGTGCCGGATCTCCACCACGCCCAGCGCCTGCAGCACCTTGAGGGCTTCGCGCAGGGTGTTCCGGCCGATCCCCAGCGCGGCGGTCAGCTCCGTCTCGGTGGGCAGCGCGTCCCCCGGCTTGAGGTCCCGCTCCAGGATCAGGTCCATGATGCCCGCCTGCAGGGCACGCGAGCGGTTCTGGGCACTGAACCGCGCAGGGGGCAGTGACTCGGTCCGGTGCATTGGTCCTCCCGGGGACGGATGGTGGCCGACGGGAAAGCCCGTCTGGCACCACAGGTTATAGGATGTCCTATCTCATGCGCCAGACCTTCGTCCGGCTGCAAAAAAACACTGCTTGACGTGCTGCTGTGACGAACCTTACAGTTTCCGGGACAGCGTCGGACATCCTACGTCCGATAAGTGACAGGGATGGTGAGGCCATGATGAACAACTCGTTAGAACCCAGCGGGCTGGTGAAGGACTCCAGCCGCCGCAGTTTTCTCCAGCTTGCGGGCGTCATGGGCGTCGCAGCGGCCTTTGCGGGCACCCTCTCCGCCTGCAGCCCGGGCGGCAGCCCGTCCACTGCCGGCGGCACCGCGGCCGCGGAAGGCACCGGGTCGATCGAGGCGGGCATCTCGTATCAGCTCTCCACGGGCTTCGATCCGATGCTGGCCACCGGCGCCACCCCGCAGGCGGCCAACCTGCACATCTTCGAAGGCCTGACCGAGCTGCACCCGGCCACCCGTGAGCCGTACCTCGCCCTGGCCAAGGCCGAGCCGGTCAAGGTCGACGACACCACGTACGAGGTGCAGCTGCGCGACGGCGCGACGTTCCACAACGGCGAGCCGGTCACCACCGCCGACGTCGTGTTCTCCTTCCAGCGGGTCCTCGACCCGGCGAACAAGTCGCTGTTCGCCGGCTTCATCCCCTTCATCGACTCCGTCTCGGCCAAGGACGACTCGACCGTCCAGTTCAAGCTCAAGTACCCCTTCCCCGGCTTCAGCGCCCGGATCTCCGTCATCAAGATCGTCCCGGAGGCCGTGGTCAGCGCCGACCCGGCGGCCTTCGACCTCGCCCCGGTCGGCAGCGGCCCGTACAGCCTGGTGTCCGCGGTCAAGGAAGACCGCATCGTCTTCAAGAAGTTCGACGGCTACAACGGCAAGTACCCGGCCCGCGTCGCCGACATGACCTGGCTGCTGCTGGCCGACCCTGCGGCCCGCGTCGCCTCGGTGCCCTCCCGAGCGCAGGCCATCGAGGACGTGCCGTACCTGGACGTGGATCAGCTCGCCTCCAAGGTGGAGGTCGAGTCGGTGCAGTCCTTCGGCCTGCTGTTCCTGATGTTCAACTGCGCCAAGTTCACCGACAAGCGGGTCCGCCAGGCCCTGCACTACGCCATCGACACCGAGGCGGTCATCCAGAAGGCGCTGCTCGGCAACGCCGCCGCCGCGACGTCGTACTTCCAGGAGGGCCACCCCTCCTACAGCAAGGCCGGCACCACCTACGGGTTCGACGCCGCGAAGGCCAAGTCCCTGCTGGCCGAGGCCGGCATGGAGAACCTGTCGATCACCCTGACCTCCACGGACACCGGCTGGGTGACCCGCGTCGTGCCGCTGATCAAGGAGTACTGGGACGCGATCGGGGTCAGCACCACGCTCGAAATCCTGCAGTCCGCCGCCGTGTACGCGCCGGAGAAGGTCGGCGGCAAGAACTTCGACGTGCTCTGCGCCCCCGGCGATCCGTCCGTCTTCGGCAACGACGGCGACATCCTGCTCAGCTGGTTCTACCGCGGCGCCACCTGGATGGACGCCCGCGCCGGCTGGAGCGGCACCCCCGAGTACGCCGCCGTGCAGCAGAAGCTGGATGCGGCCGTGCAGGTGGACGAGGCGGAGGCGAAGAAGATCCACGCCGAGGTGGTGGACATCGTCGCGGAGGAAGCCCCGCTGTACCCGCTGTTCCACCGCAAGCTGCCCACCGCCTGGGACGCCAACGCCCTGGACGGCTTCCAGCCGCTGCCCACCACCGGCGTGTCCTTCATCGGGGTCGGCCGCAAGTAGCGAGACCCCCACGGCGGGGCGCCCTTCCCCGGCGCCCCGCCGGCACTACCCCTGTATTGGAGTTCGTCAGTGACAACGTTTGTTCGCCTGCTGGGCCGCCGGCTCGCGGTGCTGCCGGTCATGCTGCTCGGCGTGACCATCATGGTCTTCATCGTGCTCTCGGTGGTGCCGGCCGACCGGGCCACCGCCGTCCTCGGCGAGAACGCCAGCGAGGAGGCCAAGGAGGCCTGGCGGGAGGAACGCGGCCTGAACGATCCCCTGGTGGTGCAGTTCCTCCGCTACCTCGGCGGGGTCCTGCGGCTGGACTTCGGCACCACCAACCCGCCGGAGGAATCGGTGGCGGCCAAGATCGCCACCGCCTTCCCGGTCACCCTGCAGCTGACCTTCCTCGGCATCCTGCTGGCGGTGGTCCTCTCGCTCACGCTCGGCATCCTGGCCGCGCTGTACCGGGACCGCTGGCCGGACCAGGCGATCCGTGTCTTCTCGATCGCCGCGATCGCCACCCCCTCCTTCTGGCTGGCCATCCTGCTCATCCAGTGGTTCGCCCTGCCGGAGGGCTCCATCTTCCCCACCGGCGGCCTGGCCTGGGCGGACCAGTACGGCTTCGTGGGCTGGCTCTACTCCATGGCGCTGCCGGCCCTGGCGCTGGGCATCCCGGTCTCGGCGTCCCTGATCCGCGTGGTGCGCACCTCCATGGTCGAGGAGCTGGACCGCGACTACGTGCGCACCGCCATCGGCAACGGCGTGCCCTACCGCACCGTCGTCGCCCGCAACGTGCTGCGCAACGCCCTGGTCACCCCGGTGACCGTGCTCGGCCTGCGCGTCGGCTACCTGCTCGGCGGCGCCGTCGTCATCGAAAAGATCTTCAGCCTTAACGGCATGGGCGACCTGATCGTCGTCGGCCTGACGACGTCGGACACCAACCTCGTGCAGGGCGCGGTGCTCACCATCGCGGTCGCCTTCGTGCTGGTGAACATCGTCGTCGACCTGCTCTACCTGCTCATCAATCCCCGAATCCGGACGGTGTAACCCATGCGCAACGGACTGGCCGAACGGCTCAGCAACAGCGGAGCCCGCTTCACCGCCCTGCGGTTCAGCTCGAAACTGGCGCTGGGATTCCTCGGCTTCATCGTGCTCGTGGCCGTCTTCGGCCCGCTGCTGGCCCCCTACGGCGAAAACGAATCCACCGCCCCGGTGCTGCCGCCGGGCGGCGGGCACCTGTTCGGCACCGACGGCTCCAGCTACGACGTCTTCTCGCGGATGCTCTACGGCGCCCGGGTGTCGATCTCCATCGGCCTCGGCGCCGTCGCCCTGGCCCTGGTCTTCGGCGCCGTCCTCGGCGCCGTCGCCGCCACCTCCCGCAAGGCCGTCAGCGAAACGGTCATGCGGATCCTCGACATTATGATGGCCTTCCCCGGCATCGCCCTGGCCGCGGCGCTGCTCTTCGCGCTGCGGGACCACTCGCTGAACCTGTTCGGTTCCACGGTGCCGGTGCTGATCCTCGCCATCGCGATCGTCTACACGCCCCAGCTGGCCCGCGTGGTGCGCGCCAACGTCCTGGCCCAGTACGGCGAGGACTACGTCCGTGCGGAGCGGGTCATCGGCGCCGGCCGCACCTACATCCTGCTGCGCCACATCGCCCGCAACTGCGCCGCCCCGGTGCTGGTGTTCGCCACCGTGATGGTGGCCGATGCGATCATCCTCGAGGCCTCGCTGTCCTTCCTCGGCGCCGGCGTCCAACAACCCGCCGCCTCCTGGGGCAACGTCATGGCGGACGGACGCAACGTCGTCTTCAGCGGCGCCTGGTGGCCCACCACCTTCGGCGGCATCACCATCCTGCTCACCGTCCTGGCCCTGAACGTCCTGGCCGAAGGGCTGACCGACGCGATGGTGAACCCCGGCGGCGGGCGACGCCGGAAGGCGCGCCGGGCGGCGGATGCGGCTCCCGCCGCCGCCACCGCCGCGCAGCCGTCCGTGCTCGACCCGGCGGGCTCGCCGCTGGCCGGCACCGCCGCAGCCGACGGACCGGCCGCGGTGCCGGGAGCCGACGACGCCGCGCGCGCCGTGCCGGGCACCCCGGCCTCCGACGCCGGCGCCAACGTCGAGCGGCCGGGTTCGCTGGAGGCCCTGGCCGCGGAGCTGAAGCTGCTCGCCGCCGCCGAGGCCCGCCGCACCGACCGGCTGCCGCCGGTGGCCGCGGACGCCCCGGTGATCCTGGAGGTGAAGGACCTGTCCATCCGCTTCCCGGACCGCTACGGCGACACCGCGATCGTGGACCGGGTCAGCTTCACCGTCCGCGAGGGCGAAACCATGGGCCTGGTCGGCGAGTCCGGCTGCGGCAAGTCGATCACCTCGCTGGCGATCATGGGCCTGCTGCCGCCCACCGCGCAGCTCACCGGCTCCATCCGGTTCCACGGCCGGGAGCTGCTGACCAACAACCCGAAGGAACGGGACCGGCTCTACAAGGGCCTGCGCGGCGAGCAGATCGCCATGGTCTATCAGGACGCGCTCAGCTCGCTGAACCCGTCCATGCTGATCAAGGACCAGATGCTCCAGCTCACCCGCCGCAACGGGCGCAAGAGCCCGCGCGAGCTGCTGGAGATGGTGAAGCTCGATCCGGAGCGCACGCTCAAGAGCTACCCGCACGAGCTGTCCGGCGGGCAGCGGCAGCGGGTGCTGATCGCCATGGCCCTGTCCCGGTCGCCGAAGATCGTGGTCGCGGACGAGCCGACCACCGCCCTGGACGTCACCGTGCAGAAGCAGGTGGTGGACCTGCTCAACGACCTGCGTGAACAGCTGGGCTTCGCCATGGTCTTCGTCAGCCACGACCTCGCCCTGGTCGCCTCGCTGGCCCACCGGGTGACGGTGATGTACGCCGGGCAGGTGGTGGAAACCGCCGACGTGCCCGAGCTGCTGGCCACCCCGCGGCACGAGTACACCCGCGGCCTGCTCGGGGCGGTGCTCTCCATCGAGGCCGGCGCCGAGCGGCTGCACCAGATCCAGGGCACCGTGCCCTCGCCCCGGGACTTCGCCCCCGGGGACCGGTTCGCCGAGCGCTCGCTGCGCCCCGACGCCGACCCACACCAGGTGCTCCGGTTTGTCCAGATCGGCGACAAGGACCACTGGTGGGCCAGCCACGAGCCCGCCCCCGACGCCGGCACCGGCACCCTCGTTGAAACCGGCACGACAGGCAGGCAGCAGGCATGAACCGCACCGAGAGCTCCACCGCCCCCGTCCTGGAGCTGAAGGGCGTCCGGGTCCACCACCGTGCCCGCTCCGGGTCCCTGTTCCGGCCGAACATCGTCAAGGCGGTCGACGGCGTGGACTTCGCGGTCCGGCGCGGCGAGACCGTGGGCATCGTGGGCGAGTCCGGCTGCGGCAAGTCCACGCTCGCCTCCGTGCTCGTCGGGCTGCAGGAGCCGACGGCCGGCGAGGTGCTGTTCCACGGCCGGAAGGTCTCCACCCGGGCCTCCGACTCGAAGAAGACCTTCGGCCGCACCGTCGGAGTCGTGTTCCAGGACCCGGCCACCGCGCTGAATCCGCGGATGACCATCCACGACATCCTCACCGACCCGCTGCGGGTCCACGGCATCGGCACCCAGCAGACCCGGGACGCCAAGGTGAAGGAGCTGCTGAACCTGGTCGGGCTGCCGCAGTCCGCCGCGGAGGTCACCCCGCACCAGGTCTCCGGCGGCCAGCGGCAGCGGGTGGCCATCGCCCGGGCGCTGTGCCTGGACCCGTCCGTGATCGTGGCCGATGAGCCGACGTCGGCCCTGGATGTCTCGGTGCGGGCGCAGGTCCTGAACCTGCTCGCGGACCTGAAGCGGGACCTGGGCCTGGGCATGGTCTTCATCTCGCACGATATCCAGACCGTCCGCTACGTCTCGGACCGCATCTGCGTCATGTACTTCGGCCGGATCGTCGAGGAAGGCCCCGCGCAGCAGATCTTCGACGCCCCCGCCAACGACTACACCAAAAGCCTGCTCGGCGCCGCGCCGAGCCTGCTGCACGCCTGACCGGCGCCCTTTACCAGCACCACCCTCAAGCACTGGAGACCTTTTGTCACACGCACCACAGCCCCGCTTCCACGGCGTCATTCCGCCCGTCGTCACGCCCCGCACCGCCGACGGCGCGATCGACACGGCCTCGCTGGAGAAGCTGACCAAATACCTGCTCGACGGCGGCGTGACCGGCCTGTTCGTGCTGGGCTCCTCCGGCGAGGTCCCCTACCTGACCACCGGCGAGCGCGACACGGTGATGCGCACCATCGCATCGGTCAACGCCGGCGAGGTGCCGCTGATCGCCGGCGCCAGCGAGCAGACCACCCCGCGGGTGATCGAGGAGGGCCGCCGGCTGATCGGCTTGGGCGCCGACGCGATCGTCGCCACCTCGCAGTTCTACGCCATCTCCGACGTGGCCGAGACGGAGGACCATTTCCGGGCCCTGCACGCGGCGTTCGATGTGCCGCTGTTCGCCTACGACGTGCCGGTCCGCACGCACTACAAGCTTCCGCTGCCCCTGCTGGCCACGCTCGCCCGCGACGGCGTGCTCGCCGGCGTCAAGGACTCCTCCGGCGACGACGTGTCCTTCCGCCAGCTGCTGCTGGCCACCCGGGACCTGCCCGATTTTGCCGTGTTCACCGGCCACGAGGTGGTCGTCGACGGCGCGCTGCTCGGCGGCGCCCACGGCGTCGTGCCCGGACTCGGCAACGTGGATCCGGCCGGGTACGCGGCCCTCTACGCCGCCGCCCGCAACGGGGACTACGCGGAGGCCGCCCGGATGCAGGACCGCCTGGCCGGCCTGTTCGACATTGTCTACGCGCCGACGCCGGGCCGGGTCTCCCCCGGCGCGGCGGGGCTGGGCGCCTTCAAGACGGCCCTGATGCTGCTCGGCGTCATCGAGACCAACGTGATGTCCGCGCCCATGGCCCCGCTGGACGAGGCCGAGACCGCGGCCATCCGCGCCATCCTCGAGCGGTCCGGGCTGCTCTGAGTTCCATGCCGTACGTCATCGGACTGGACCTGGGCGGCACCAAGACCGCCGCCGGCGTCGTCGACGGCGAGGGCGGCGTGGTGCTCTCCCGCACGGTGCCGACGCCGGCACGGGACGGCGCCGGGGCGGTCCTGGCCGCCGCCGCGGAGCTGGTCCGGGCCCTGCAGGAGGACGCGGCCCGCCGCGGCCTCCCCGTCGTGGCGCTGGGCATCGGCTCGGCCGGCGTGATCGATTCCGGGCGCGGCGTCGTCGTCTCCGCCACCGACGCGATCCCCGGCTGGGCCGGCACCCGGCTCACCGCCGAGCTGACCGCGCGGACCGGGCTGCCCGCCGTCGCGCTGAACGATGTGCATGCCCACGCCGTGGGGGAAAGCTGGCTCGGCACCGGCGCCGGGATGCCCGGCGTCCTGTTCGTCGGCATGGGCACCGGAGTGGGCGGCGGGTACGTGCTGCAGGGAAAGTGCCTGGAGGGCTCCACCTTCACGGCCGGGCACGTGGGCCACTTCGCCTCACCCTTCGCTTGGGAGGCCGGGGTGCCGCTGCCGTGCAGCTGCGGCGGCGCCGGACATGTGGAGGCGATTGCCTCCGGACCGGCGATCTTCGGCCTGTACTCCCGGCTGCGCGGCGCCTCGGCCGGCGCGACGGCGGACGGCGCCGCCACGGACGGGCCGGTGGATACCCGCGGCGTGTACCGGCTGGCGGCCGACGGCGATCCGGCGGCCGCGGAGGCGATCCGCCGGGGCGCCGTCGCGGCCGGCTCCGCGATCGGCGGCCTGGCGAACATCCTGGACCCGGCCGTGGTCGTCGTCGGCGGCGGGCTGGCCTTCGCCGGACCGCTCTGGTGGACCCCGATGGAGGCCGCCGCCCGGGCCGAGCTGCTCCGCCCGCTCGCCGGGCTGCCCATTGTTCCCGCGCAGCTGGGCGAAACCGCCGCCATCCGCGGCGCCGCCCGCCGTGCCCTGGCCCTGCTGCCCGTTCCGGAAGGATCCCATGCTTGACCTCCAGTCCCTGCGCTCCGCCCTGATCGTCTCCTGCCAGGCCTACCCGGGCGAGCCGATGCGCGATCCGCGCACCACCGCCCAGGTGGCGCAGTCCGCCGTCATCGGCGGCGCCGCAGGGGTCCGGGTACAGGGCCTGGGCGACATCCTGGCCGTCCGCTCCGCCGTCGAGGTGCCCGTCATCGGGCTGTGGAAGGACGGGCACGACGGCGTGTTCATCACCCCCACGCTGCACCACGCCCTGGCCTGTGCAGGCGCCGGCGCGCACATCGTCGCCCTCGACGGCACCCGCCGGGACCGGCCGGACGGGCTCACGCTGAAGCAGACCGTCGCCGGCGTGCACGGAAACTCCCCCGCCCTGGTGATGGCCGACTGCGGCTCCGCCGCGGACGCCCTGGCCGCCGTCGACGCCGGCGCGGACCTGATCGGCACCACCCTCGCCGGCTACACCGGCGAACGCCCGAAGACCGAGGGGCCGGACCTGGAGCTGCTGCACGAACTGGCCGGCCTCGAGCTGGGCGTCCCGGTTCTCGCGGAGGGCCGCATCCACACCCCGGCGCAGGGCCGGGCCGCGCTCGACGCCGGGGCGTTCGCCGTCGTCGTCGGCACCGCCATCACCCACCCGGCCACCATCACCGGCTGGTTCGCGGAGGCGCTGGGCGCATGAGGACCTTTGAGGAGCGGGTGGATCCGGAGCTGCTGCCCGGGCTGGCGTACTCGCGGGCCTATCCCCCGCCCACGTCCACAGCGGGCCTCGCGGCGTTCCGGGACAGCGCCGAAGCGCCGGTTGCCGCCGCGGCGGCCGACGGCGTCACCGTGCGCGACGTCCGGACGGCCGGTCCCGGGGCCGCCGCCCCGGGGGCCGGGGACCTGCGGCTGCGGGTCTTCACGCCCCCGGGCCCGGGACCGCACCTCGCCGTCTACTGGATCCACGGCGGCGGGATGATCGCCGGGAGCGTGGACCTGGATACCGGCTACTGTGCGGCGCTGTGCGCCCGGGTGGCTGCCGTGGTGGTAGCCGTGGAGTACCGGCTGGCGCCGGAGCACCCGTTTCCGGCCCCGCTGGAGGATGTGGCCGCCGGGCTCCGGTGGCTCGTGGCCTCGGCCTCGGAGCTGGACGTGGACCCGGCGCGGGTGGCGGTGGCCGGCTCGAGCGCCGGTGCCGGACTCGCCGCCGCGCTCACCCTGCTAACCCGGGACGAGGGCGGGCCGGCGATCGCCTTCTCGTATCTGATGTATCCGATGCTCGACGCCTCGCACGCTTCTCCCTCGGCCCGGGAGTTCACCGACATTCCCACCTGGAACCGCGCGCACAGCGAGTTCGCCTGGGGCTGCTACCTCGGCGCCGGATGGCCGGGCGATGCGGACGGCACGTCCGGCCCGCCGTCGTCGTACGCCGTGCCCGCGCTGGCCGCGGACCTGGCCGGCCTGCCGCCGACCCTGATCCAGACGGGCGAGCTGGACCTCTTCCGTGACGAGGACATCAGCTTCGCGGCCCGGCTGCTGCAGGCCGGCGTGCCGACGGAGCTGCACGTGTACCCCGGCGCGTATCACGGGTTCGAGTTGAACCGCCCGCACTCCCGGCTCGGCCGGCAGTGCCTGGCCGACCGGGACCGGGCCCTGCTCCGGGCCCTGCACCCACCGGCGCGCCGCCCCGCGCCGACCCCCGATTCCCCCGGCGCCGGCTCCGGTGCCGCTACGAAAGGTATACGGCCATGAGGCTTGAAGGCTGGCAGATCATCATCGTCATCGTCCTGGCCGTCCTGCTGTTCGGCGCCCCGAAGCTGCCGGGGCTGGCCCGCAGCGTCGGCCAGTCGCTGCGGATCTTCAAGTCCGAGGTGAGGCAGCTGAAGGATGAAAACAACGGACCCGCCCCGCAGGCGGCGCCCGGCGGGCCCGCCCCGCAGCCGGCGCCGCTGAGCCCCGGCAGCCCGGCCGGCGAATCAGCCCCGGGAGAGCACCGCCACCAGGAACCCTGACTCCGGCGTGAGCGGGCGCAGGTCCCAGGTGGACAGCTGCAGGTCCACGCGCAGTCCCGCGGCCTCGGCGTCGGCAAAGAACTGCCCGAAGTCGTAGCCGCGGCCGGCACCGAAGCCGATCACCACGCGGCCCTCCGGCGCCAGGTGCGAGCGCATCCGGGCCAGCACCTCGCCGGCGGTGCCGGGAGCCAGGAACGTCATGACGTTGCCGGCGCAGACGATCACGTCAAACGGTTCGCGGATGCCCTCGGCGGGCAGGTCCAGCTCCGCCAGGTCCCCCACCAGCCAGGTGGCCTGGGGGTGGTCCTTCCGGGCGGCGTCGATGAGCTCCGGGTCGACGTCAACGCCGACGACGGCGTGACCCCGCCGCGCCAGCTCCCCGCCCACCCGGCCGGGCCCGGCCCCGGCGTCGAGGATCCGCGCGCCGCGCGGGACCATCGCATCGATCATCCGCGCCTCGCCGTGCAGGTCCGCGCCCTGCTCGCGCATCTGCTCGAACCGCTGGATGTACCAGGCCGAGTGTCCCGGATTCTGCTTCTTCTTCGCTTCCCAGAGGGTTTCCTTGCGCATGAGGCAAGCCTACTCAGCCGGCGCCCGTACTCCCTGTCGTCTCGCTGGCCGTCCCGGTGCCGCGCGGGCTCCCGGCCGGCGCCTCGTCCCCCGGCCGTCGGCCGACAGCGGCCGGCAGCGCGGCGGAGGCGAGCAGGGCGAGCTTATCGGCGTCCACGGAGCCCTGGTCCGGATGGAACACCACCAGCTTCAGTCCGTCCGCGCCGCCGATGTCGAGCCGTTCCCGGTTCAAGGTCAGCGCGCCGACCAGCGGATGGTTCAGCCGCAGCCGGCCGCCGTACTGGCTGCGCACCTCGTGCCGGGCCCAGAGCTGGACGAACCGCGGGCTGGCCAGGGACAGCTCGCCGGTGAGCTCGATGAACCGGGGATCGTCGACGTCCTTGCCCACCGAGTGCCGCAGATTGGCGACCAGGCATTCGGCGGCGGCCTGCCAGTCCGGATACAGGTCCTGTTCCGCCGGGTCCAGGAACAGGTCCCGCAGCTGGTTGCCGCCGACGGCGAGCCGCGGCGAGAGCGCCGAGGCGAGCGGGTTGGCGGCCAGGATGTCGAAGTAGCGGCCCTCGATGACGGCCGGCTGGGCCAGGGAGCCGAGCAGGTTCAGGGCGCCCGGCGGCGGCACCTCGGCCCGGGCGCGGCGCCGGCGCTGCCGGGGCGCCTCGCAGACCAGGGTCATCAGGTGGGCCAGGTGGTCCTGGTCGAGCCGGAGCACCCGGGCCAGCGCCTCGAGGACCTGCAGGGAGGGATTACGGTCCCGGCCGCGCTCCAGCCGCAGGTAGTAGTCGGCGCTGATGCCCGCCAGCATGGCCACCTCCTCCCGCCGCAGCCCGGGGACCCGCCGCGCACCGCCGCCTGGAATTCCCGCCTGCTCCGGGGTCACGAGCTCACGCCGGGCCCGCAGGAAGGCGCCCAGCGCGTTGGTCGTCTCAGTCATGCGCCTACCCTACGACGGTCCCGGACAGGTTGCGGTGGCCCTGTCACACCCCCGGTTCAGGGGGGCTCTGGCTGGGGCCGGCCGGACGCTCCTACCGTCGGGGACGGCAGGCACCCCCGCCACCGACCATCCGAAAGGCAGCATCATGACCGTCACCCTGATCACCGGAGCCAACAAAGGCATCGGCTTCGAAACCGCCCGGCAGCTCCTGGCCCAGGGCCACACCGTCTATATCGGCGCGCGCGACCCGGAGCGCGGCGCGAAGGCCGCGGCGGAGCTGGGCGGCTTCTTCGTCCAGCTCGACGTGACCGATGACGCGTCGGTCGCCGCGGCGCTGGAGACGATCGGCCGCGCGGAAGGGGCGCTCGACGTGCTGGTGAACAACGCCGGCGTCATGGCCAACGGCACCGTCGACGGCCCGACCGCGCTCTGGTCGTTCGACACCAACGCCGTGGGAATCGTCCGCGTGACCGAAGCCGCGCTGCCCTGGCTGCAGCGGTCATCGCAGCCGGTCGTCGTCAACGTCACGAGCAGCATGGGCTCCTTCTGGGCCGTCACCACGCCGGAGCGGCCGGAGTCCGGGCTGACCACGGCGCCGCTGTACGCGGCGTCCAAGGCCGCGGCCAACATGCTGACCCTGCAGTACGCCAAAGCGCACCCCGACATCAGGTTCAATGCGGTGGAACCGGGCTTCACCGCCACCGACATGACCGCGGAGATGGACGGCGGCCGGCCCGTGGAGGTCAGTGCCGGGACGATCGTCCGGCTCGCCACGCAGGGGGCGGCCGGCACCGCCGGAACGTTCTCGGATGAGGGCGGCCCCCTGCCCTGGTAGGGGTACGGCACGGACCGGCCGGACACGCCGCCGCATTGCGTTCGGCCGGGCCCCGCCGGGCGGGTTACCGGGCGGTGAACGCAGGTTGAACGGGTAACGTATCGGTATTACTCTTCTACGGACCCAAAAACGGGGTGGATGTCAAGGGTGCCCGGCCAACGCGGGCCCCGGAACGTGAGGTATTGCCAATGTCCGGTCGGCTTCTGCAGATGGCCCGGCGGAGCGGCGTCATTCTGGGACATGTCCTGGTCTACGTCCTGATCTGGCTGTCCCTTGCGCTGCTGGTGGCCGCCGTCGGCATCCGCTTCTACTTCGGCGAGATCTCCGTGGGGCAGATGCTGCTGAACCTGGTCTCGGTGGAGGCGGACGGCGGCGGCGGAGACCTGGTCTGGAAGGGCGTCCTGGGCATCGGCGTGGCGCCGCTGCTCGTCACCCTGGCGATCGCCTTCTGGCAGCACCGCCGCCGCCGGCGCCGCCTCGCGGGCGAGGGCCCGTCGCCGCGCACCAAGTGGATCACCCGGGCCGTCTCCACGGTCGCGGTATCCGCGCTCGTCGTGGGCAGCACCACCGCCTTCGCCACCACCGTGAACATGGCGGACTACATCAAGTCCGGCAACTCCAAGTACGACGTCGGCGACTACTACGCCGAGCCGGTGGTCACCAGCGCCGACGGCGCCCGGAACCTGGTGCTGATCTACCTCGAATCCGGCGAGGGGACCCTCGCCGATGACGAGCTGTTCGAAAAGGACGCGTTCCTGCCGCTGAAGGAGGCCACCCCGGCCGCCGAGGGCTGGCAGAGCGTGGAGAACTTCCAGCAGTACGCCGGCGGCGGCTGGACCATGGCCGGCCTGGTCTCCACGCAGTGCGGGGTGCCGTTGAAGAGCGCGGGTGGCGACGGCGGCCGCGGCGTCGGCGGCGTCGACACCTACATGGGCGGCACCACCTGCCTGGGCGACGTGCTGGCCGGGCACGGCTACACCAACGTGTTCCTGGGCGGCGCCAGCTCCTCCTTCGCCGCGAAGGACACCTTCCTGTCCAGCCACGGCTACTCCGAGGTGAAGGGCCTGAACGACTGGCGCGCCGCCGGCGAACCGGCTGACAGCTTCCGCCCGGACTGGGGCCTGAGCGACGAACGGCTCATGGCCAACGCCCGGGACAAGGTCGACGAGCTGCACGCCGAGGCCGAGCGCACCGGCAATCCGTTCAACCTGTCCGTGCTGACCCTGGACACCCACGAGCCGGTGCACATTTACGACTACTGCGAGGTGGACACCGAGAACCGGGTCACCTCCGCGTTCCACTGCTCGCTGGCGCAGGTCGCCGGCTTCGTCGAGCACATGGAGGCGCAGGGCTACCTCGAGGACACCGCCGTGGTGATCATGGGCGACCACCTCAAGCACATGAGCGCCGGTGACGCGTTCCACGAGCAGCTGGACCACCATCCGAACCGCACGATCTTCAACCGCATCTGGATTCCCGGCCAGGACCAGGGCAGCACGCTGCGCGACGGCGTCGACCAGCTGAGCATGTACCCCACCCTCCTGGAGGCCGCCGGCCTGACCCTCGAGGGACGGCAGGCGGGGCTGGGCGTGTCCGCCTTCGCCCCGGAGGTTCCGGCCGGCTCGGCGCAGGCCATGGATCCGGAGGCCTACGCCGAGCTGCTGGACTCCCGCTCCGCCCAGTTCTACACGCAGGCCTGGGCCTCCGACGACGTCACCGAGTAGCCCGGCAGGATCAGGTAGCGCTTCCCCGGTCACAAGTCCGCCGCAGTGATGGACGATGGGAAGGTCAGACCGGGGCCGCCTGCCGGCGGGCCCGGCCCCCACAGGACGGAAGGCGGAAGCCCCATGGCGGATCTGGGCGGAATGGCGGACAAGGCCAAGGACGCGGCCAAGGACCACCCGGAGCAGGTGGACCAGGCCAAGGACAAGGTCAAGGACACCGTCACCGGCAACAAGGACGACGAGCAGAAATAGAACTCAGCACAACGGAAGCCGGGCCGCCCGCATCGGGCGGCCCGGCTTCCGTCCTCTCCGCCCCCGGCGGCCTGCGGCAGGAGCGCTGTGCATCATCGCCGGTGTGCGGCACACTGGTCGCGTGAGCGGACAACCGTGGGTGCTCCATGTCGACCTCGACCAGTTCATCGCCGCCGTCGAGATCCTCCGCCGGCCCGAGCTGGCCGGGCGGCCGGTGATTGTCGGCGGCCGGGGCGATCCCACTGAGCGGGCCGTGGTCTCCACCGCCTCCTACGAGGCCCGGGCGTTCGGCGTCGGCTCCGGCATGCCGCTGCGGGTGGCGGCCCGGAAAGTGCCCGACGCCGTGTTCCTGCCCGTGGATGCCGAGGCGTACCTGGCGGCGTCGGATACGGTGATGGGCACCCTGAAGGCCCGGCCGGGCGCCGTCGTGCAGGTCCTGGGCTGGGACGAGGCGTTCGTCGGCGTGGAGACGGAGGACCCGGAGGCCTATGCCAAGGACCTGCAGGCCGCGGTGCTGGAGGCCGCCCGGCTGCACTGCAGCGTGGGCATCGGCGACACCCTGATCCGGGCCAAGAATGCCACCGACTTCGGCAAGCCCGCCGGGATTTTCCGGCTCACCGCCCGGAACTGGCTGGACGTGATGGGCGCCCGGCCCACCAAGGAACTGTGGGGCGTGGGCAACAGGATCTCCGCCCGGCTGGCCAAGCTGGGCATCAGCACCGTGGCCGAGCTGGCCGCCGCCGATCCGCAGGCGCTGGTGCCGGAGTTCGGCCCCAAGATGGGCCCCTGGTACGCCCAGCTGGGCCGCGGCGACGGCACGGCCGAGGTGGACGACACGCCCTGGGTGGCGCGCGGGCACAGCCGCGAGACGACGTTCCAGCAGAACCTCACCGAACCGGAGCAGGTGCTCGACGCCGTGCGGCAGCTGACGGCCGACGTGCTGAAGGACGTGGCGGCCGAGGGCCGGCCGGTGATCGGGCTGACCCTCAAGGTCCGGTACGCGCCGTTCACCACGAAGACCCACGCGCGGAAGATCCCGGAGACCGCCGACGGCGGCGAGGTCCTCGCGCGGGCGCTGGACCTCGCCGCGGCGATCGAGCCGGGCCGGCCGATCCGCCTGCTGGGCCTGCGGGCGGAAATGACCATGCCCGACGACGCGCGGAAGGGACACACGCCCACCCGCGGCGGGTGGTGAGGCGGGGCCGGCCCGGCGCCCGGGCCGGCCGGCGGCTAGTCCTCTGCGGCCACCCGGATCAGCACCTTGCCGGTGGCGCCGTCCTCCACGGCGTCGTGCGCCGCGGCGGTGTCCGCCAGCTCGAACCAGGTCAGCGGCAGGCCGGCGGCCTCCCCCACCGGCAGGGCGCCGTCGCGCAGCGCCTCGGTGATGTCCTTGACCGCGGCCTGATGGGCGGGCTCACCCTCGGTGTAGACCAGCACGCCCTGCCAGCGGATGTTCTTCGCGAAGCTGGCCACGATCGGCACCGTGATTTCCTCGCCGTTGTTGTTCGCGTAGTAGGCGATGCTGGCGTGGTTCGCGGCCACCTCCACGTCCAGCGCCGCGTTCTGCGCCGGGGACACCTCCACAATGTGGTCGACGCCGTCGGGTGCGATCTCGCGGATGCGGTCGGCTTCGGCGTCGTCGGGGTAGCGGACGATGTGGTGGGCGCCGGCGGCGCGGGCCAGTTCGGCCTTCGCGTCGCTGCTGACCGTGGCGATGACGGTGGCGCCGGCCCAGGCGGCGAGCTGGATCGCGGCGTGGCCGACGGCTCCGGCGCCGCCCTGGACGAGGACGGTCCGGTCCGCGAGCGCACCCGGGGCCAGCCGGGCGGGTCCGGACTCGTGCACGGTGAGGGCGCGGTGCGCGGTCATGGCCGGCACGCCGAGGCTGGCCGCGACGTCGAAGCCGATGCCCTCGGGCAGCGGGACGGCGCGCTCGGCGGGCAGGACGGCGAATTCCTGGGCTGTGCCGGTGGGGCGGCCGTGGGCGGCGAGGTAGATCCAGACCCGGTCCCCGGGCTGCAGGCCGGTCACGCCGTCGCCCACCGCGTCTATGATGCCGGCGCCGTCCTGGTTCGGCACGACTTCGGGGAAGGGCACGCCCGCGGCGCGGGCCTTCCAGTCGGTGGGGTTCACCCCGGAGACGGTGATGCGGACCCGCACTTCGCCGGGACCGGGTTCGGCAACCTCACGCTCGGCGAGGGAGAGGACAGAGGACGCTCCGGACTCGGAGTAGACGATTGCTTTCATAGGGGACTGCAAGGACTTCCGGGTGTGGTCTATTCCCCAGACCGGCGGACCGGTCCGGGGCAGGCGTCGTCGGTCTGCCATACTGGCCGGGCGATTCACGTGGCGCCGTCCAGGAGCGCCTTCCGCGGCACCGAAGCGGTGTAGCCATGACAGAAACATTCATTTCCAGCCCGGTGCTCAGCCTCGCCCTGCTGCCGGAGCGTCTGAGCATTTTCCGGTTCGAGCCGTCCCGTGCAGTGACGGAGCTGCCGGCGTTCACGGGCCTGTGGTCCGTCACCCGCACCCCGCGGGAGCTCTCCGTGGTGGCGGAGGAGGGCGCCTGCCCCGCTGCGGACGCGGAGGACCCGGGGTGGCGGTGCCTGTATGTCGACGGCCCGATTCCGTTCGAGCTGACCGGGGTGGTGGCCGGCCTGACGTCGGTGATCGCGGCGGCGGGCCTGCCCGTGTTCGTCCTCTCGACGTTCGACAGCGACCTGCTGCTCCTGCGCGGCGAGTCCCTGGACCGGTCTCTTCGGGCGCTTCGGGAGGCGGGCTATCGGGTTCAGCCGCCCGCCTCATTTGACCTCGGTGAACCGGGTTCCCAGAGGTTCGGACAGCGCCGATAGGTCCAGGGGTTCGGGGTCCCCGCCGCCGACGCCGACCTCGGAGTAGTCGACGACAAACCAGTTCCTGCCCTCCGCAAAGTAAACCGATCCCTCGGATCCCGCGGCGTTGCTCATCAAGGTGTAGGCCTCGTCCCGTGCCTCCGGCGATTCAAAATAGAAGATCTCCACGGTCCGGGTGCATTTCACGGACTCGGCGGGCAGCTGCCCGTTGCTGCCCATCACCTCGGTGGGCGGAGGAGGATCCTCCTGGCAGTCGAGCTGCCCGGACACGGCCTGCCGGGCGGCTTCCAATGAGTTGTACGAGGGCAGATCTTCGGTGGACGGCGCGTCCGCGGTGCAGGCAGTGCCGGCTCCGATGAGCAGGATGAGTGCGCCGAGGTTCGCGGCACCACGGTTCTTCAGCATCGTTGGATCCCCCCTGTGTCGTGCCGGCTATCGTGGCATGCCCGGCGCAGGTTGAGAAGGGCCCGAAAACCGCCTCGTCCCGTGCAGCGTCGACGCCGGGAGTCAGCCGGCGGCGCTCACACGCTCCTCCCGTTTGCGACGCGCCCGGGCGGCGAGGAACAGCAGGGATCCGATTGCGATGTAGACCGCGGCGCTGAGCCAGATGGTCGCGGATTGCTGGGTGAGGAGGGCGATGCTCGCAATGATCGCGAGGATCGGCATGAATCGCGGCGCGGTGAAATGGTCGTGGTCGACCTTGTCCTTTTTGAGCACGAGGACGCTGACATTGGCGGAAAGGAACACCAGCAGCAGGAGCAGCACGGTGGTTTCGGCCAGCGAGGCCACGTTTCCGGTGAGGGTCAGGATGATCGTCAATCCGGCGATAACGACAATGGAGACCCAGGGGGTTCGGCGGCCCGTCAGCACCCGGCCGAAGGCGCGGGGCAGCAGTTCCGCTTCCGCCAGTCCGTAGCCGACCCGGCTGGCCATGACCATGAACAGCAGGGCCCCGTTGGAGATGGCGATCAGGGCGATGATGCTGAACAGCCCGGGCGGGATGCCGACGCCGCTGGCGGCGACGACGTCGAGCAGCGGTCCGGTGGACTGCGCCAGGTCGGCCGGGGGCATGACGATGACCGCACCGACAGCGATGAGGAGATACACCACCCCGGCCGTGCAGATGGCCCCGAACAGGGCTCGGGGGTATGCCTTGGAGGGGTTGCGGACCTCCTCCGCCATGTTGGCGGCCGCTTCGAAGCCGAGGAAAGAGAAAAAGGCGACGATCGACGCGGCGAAGGCGCCCTGGAGGGGCGGTACGTCCGGCGCGAATTCCAGGAGCCGGGACGGGTCCCCGTTGCCGGCGGCGAATACCATCGCGGCGACGACAATGACGATGACGAGGCCGCTGACCTCGATGACGGACGCTATGAGGTTTGCGGTGAGGGACTCCCGGACACCGCGAAGGTTGATCAGGGTCAGCAGGATAATGAACGCGACCGCTGCCGGGGCGGCGGGCACATCGATGATCGCGGTCAGGTAATCGCCCGCGAAGGCGTTCGCGAGGGCGGCAGCCGTGGTGATGCCCGAGGCCATCATCAGGAAGCCGACCAGGAAGGACACGTAGGGAATGCCGAAGGCCCGGTCGGCGTAGCGGGCGGCACCACCGGCGTGCGGGTACTTGGTGATCAGCTCCGCGTAGGTCGCGGCGGTGAGCAGCGCGACGACCAGGGCGATCAGCAGGGGTATCCAGATCGCACCCCCGACGTCGGCGGCCATGGTGCCCACCAGGGTGTAGATGCCGGCACCGAGGGTGTCGCCCACGATGAACGCGAACAGCAGCGGCGCGCCGACTGCCCGCTTCAGCCCGGTGTGCGTATTGGATGCGGTGGTGCCGGAATCCTTTGTCATTGCGCTATTGGAGTCCGATTACCGCCCCTGCGCAAGCACTTCGGTGAAGTTTTTCCTCAGCACCCCGTTGCGATCGAACCTTCACATCAGTCGCAGCAGCATCGTGTCAGAATCACCATTTCGATCGACTTTCCTATATCCCGCCCGCCTGTACAGCCGCGAGGCCGGGTTGTGGTCCTCCACGCTTAGGCTCAGCGCTTCGAACCCCAGCTCTTTGGCCTGATCAGCTACGGCGATCATGAGTGCTGTGCCTGCGCCGCTCCCCCGATGTCCTGGCAGCACCCCCATCGTCAGCTCGGGGATCTCATCGGACACAAAACCGTACCCGGGATCGTCTGCACTGAGCAGACGTGCCCAGACCGCGCCATAAGGCTGTCCATCCTCCGTGGCGGCGATGGTTCCGAAATCTGATTCCCGTTTCCACCCCATCACATAGTGGTTGATTTCAGGCATATCGAGTATCTGGTTCCTTGAGAACGCGCGATCGTCCGACCAGTTGAAGGCCTGGAGAAGGATGTCGACAAGAAACGGAAAATCTGCCTGGGTGGCAGCACGCAGGTACATGAAACAGATCGTAAATGCTCGCCGGCCCTCCCCTGTCCGCCGGGACCGGCGGGTCGACCCTCCAACATGATCGGGGACCAGCCCCGGCGTTCTACAGCAACCCGTGGCCGTCCCGCTCGAGACGCTGGACAATAAACAGGCAAGCGGAAGAGCCCCGGACGAGCTCGAGTAGCTGCAGGTTTCCTCGGGGCAGGTCACATTACCCAGCACCGCCTAGCTGAGGAGAACCGCATGTTTCGCACTTCCCGCGTCACCGCACCCCTGCTTACCGCCGTCGCGGGCCTGGCGCTCATCACCGGATGCACCGCCGACCCGGCGCCGTCGCCGGAGGAAACCTCCTCATCAAGCAGCGCCGGAACGCCGGAGAGCACGGCAGCGGCCTCCCCCACAGCCTCAGGCACCTCCGCGGCACCCAGCACCTCCGGTACGGCGATCACCCTCAGCCGCGATCAGGAACACCGAATCACCGAAGCGAATACCAGCGTCAGCATTACCTGCTCCGGCGGCGGAGACATCGACGTCGAAACCAACGGCGTGAGCGTGCGGACGACCGGTGAGTGTGAAGACATCGACCTCCACGGCGACGACAACACGGCCAGCGGCGAGGACGCGGAAAGCCTCGACGTGGAGGGCAGCAACAACAGTGCCAACCTGAAAAACGTGCCCGAGATCGACGTGGACGGCACCGCGAACTCCGTCAGCGTCGAGCAGACCGGTGACATCGACGTCGAAGGAGAGAACAACAGCGTCTCCTACACCTCCGGGGACCCCGTGATCGAAACCGAGGGCACAAACTCCGTCACGGCCCGATGACGGCACGCCTGGGCAGATGCGCCCGGCAGATGAGCTGCACGGCGCTTGCCCCAGGCGGCAGCCGCCCCACCGGCCCGCCCCGCCGTCGGCCGGCTTCGCACCCGCCGCTAGGCTGGGGCAATGGCAACAGTGATCCTCGTGCGGCACGGCCGCACCACCGCGAACGCCTCCGGGCTGCTGGCCGGCCGCACCCCCGGCGTCGAACTCGACCAGGTGGGCCGGGACCAGGCCGCCGCCACCGCGGACCGGCTCGCCGCGGTGCCCGTCGTCGGGGTGGTCTCCAGCCCCCTGGAGCGCTGCCGGCAGACCGCGCAGATCATCCTGGACCGCCAGTCCGGCACCCCGCACACACCGGTCGAGGAGGACATCACCGAGTGCGACTACGGCTCCTGGCAGGGCCGCACCCTCGAGGAGCTCGCGCAGGAGGAACTGTGGCGCACCGTGCAGGCCCAGCCCTCCGCCGTCGTCTTCCCCGGCGGCGAGTCCATGCCCGCGATGCAGGCCCGCTCGGTGGCGGCCATCCGCCGGCATGATGCGGCGTTCGAGGCCGAGCACGGGCCGGGAGCGGTGTGGGTGGCGGTCAGCCACGGCGACATCATCAAGTCCGTCCTGGCCGACGCGCTCGGCATGCACCTGGACCTGTTCCAGCGCATCGCCGTCGGGCCCGCCTCCGTATCGGTGGTGACCTACGGCGCCCACCGGCCCACCGTCCACGCGACCAACACCGACGCCGGCGACCTGTCCTGGCTGGCGGCCAGCGCCGCGGCTCAGGACGCTCCGGTGGGCGGCGGCGCGGGACACGCAGCGCCGCCGGCCCGATGAGCCTAAAGTAGTCCTATGCCTACGACCGTTCATGAGTTCGACTGGCCTGACCGCGTCGTCATCGGGACCGTCGGCGTCCCGGGGCAGCGCACGTTCTACCTGCAGGCGCGCGACGGCAAGCGGCTGATCAGCGTCGTCCTGGAGAAGCAGCAGTCGGCCCAGCTCGCCGAGGGGATCGACGAGATCCTCGACCAGCTGATGACCGTCGACGGCAATCCCTTCAGCGTTCCGGCGAACACTCCCCTGGAGCTGGTCGACAACGACGACCTCGAGACGGTGGAGGAACAGTTCCGCACCGGCGTCATGAGCCTGGGCTGGGACCCGACGACGGCGCAGATCGTCATCGAGGCCTACCCCCTGCCCGAGGAGGATGAGGACGACGACGGCGCGGCCGAGGACGGCACGCTCGGGGAGGGCGAGGAGCCCGACGTTCCGGAGATGCTGCTGGTGCGGATGCCGGTGGGCACTGCCCGGGCGTTCGCGAAGCGCACCCGGGAAGTGGTGGGCGCCGGGCGGCCGATCTGCGTGATCTGCGGCCAGCCCATGGACCCCGACGGGCATACCTGCACCCTGCCCGAGCCCTGATGCCGGCCCCGGACCTGGTCACCGCGGAGCTCACGCTCACCGGCCGGCTCACGACGGCGTCGAACGCCACCTTCCTGGGCGGCATCGGCGACGCCGCCGTGGTCTACAAGCCGATCGCGGGCGAGCAGCCGCTGTGGGATTTTCCCGACGGCTGCCTGGCGCACCGGGAGGTGGCCGCCTATCTGGTTTCGGAGGCCCTGGGCTGGAACATTGTGCCGCGCACCTGGCTCCGGGACGGTCCGTTCGGGGAAGGCATGGTGCAGCTCTGGCAGGAGACCGACCCGGAGCAGGCCGCGGTGGACCTGGTGGCGGCGGACGACGTGCCGGACACCGGCTGGAAGCAGGTCCTGGAGGGGCAGGACGAGCGCGGCCGGATCGTCGCCCTGATTCATGAAGACACCCCGGCGCTGCGCCGGATGGCGGTGTTCGACGTCCTGGTCAACAACGCCGACCGCAAGGGCGATCACGTCCTGCCCATGCCCGGCGGGCACCGGTACGGCGTGGACCACGGGCTCACGTTCCACGGCGAGCACAAGCTGCGCACCGTGCTGTGGGGCTGGATCGGCGAGGAGCTGAGCGCCGAGGAACTCGACGGAATCGACCGGCTGGCCGGCGCCCTGCAGGGGAAGCTGGGCGACCAGTTGGCCGAGCTGCTCACCGGTGAGGAACTCGCCGCCCTGGCTGCCCGCTGCACCCGGCTGCGCCGGACGGGCCGGTTCCCGGGGCCGACCGGCGGCATGCCCGCGGTGCCCTGGCCGCTGTTCTAGGACCCTAGTTCCGGACCACCGAGCCCGCCTGGCCGGAAGGCAGTTGAACGGAGATGCGGAGGCCGCCGTCGGGCCGCGGTGCCAAGCGCAGGGCGCCGTCATGGGCCTGGACGATGCTCCTGACAATGGTCAGGCCGAGGCCCACGCCGGCCTGCTCGGAACGCACCCGGTCGGTGCCGCGGCGGAAGGGTTCGGTGAGCGTGGCGACCAGCTCGTCCGGCAGCGGCTCGCCGCTGTTCTCGACGCTCAGCTCCACCCCGCGGCGGTGCGCCCGGGTGGTCACCCAGATGCCGCCGTCGTCCGGGAGGTTGTGCACGACAGCGTTGTGCAGCAGGTTCGTCACCATCTGCAGCAGCAGCGCACGTGAGCCCATGACGCGGGCCACGTCCCCCGAGGTGTAGAAGGTGATCCGGCGCTTCTCGGCCAGCGGCAGCAGGGTTTCGACGGCTTCGTCCACGAGCAGGGACAGGTCCACCGGTTCGCTGGCGAAGGTCCTGCGGTCCGCCCGGCTGAGCATCAGCAGCGCCTCGGTGAGGTCGATGGCGCGCACGTTGACGGCATGCAGCCGGTCGATGAGCTGGACCGGATCCAGCTGCGGATCGTTGCGGGCCACTTCCAGCAGCGTCTGCGAGATCGCCAGCGGGGTGCGCAGCTCATGCGAGGCGTTGGCCGCGAACCGCTGCTGTTCGGCCACATGCGCTTCGAGCCGTTCTAACATCTCGTCGAAGCTGTCCGCGAGATCCCGGAACTCGTCCCGGGGCCCGGGCAGCCGGATCCGGTGAGACAGCGAGCCGCCCATGGCGGTCTGGGTAGCGGCCCGGATCTGGGTGAGCGGCGCCAGCATCCGCCCGGCGAGCAGCCAGCCGCCGCCCAGCCCCAGGATGAGCAGGAACCCCAGCGCCCACGCCGCCCGCGGGGCGAAGGCCTCCCAGAGGTCGTCCCGCCCGGGGATGAAGACCGGACTGAGGTTGGGGTTGTCCATCGGCGGAATCGCCGCCTGTTCGGGCACGTAGCGCAGCAGGAAGAGCCAGACGACGGCGAGGACCATGCCGCTTGTGACCATGAGGAACCCGGCGTAGCTGAGGGCGAGCTTGGCCCGAATGCTCAGCCCGCGCCTGCGCCTAGGCACGCCCGCCCGCCCTCCCGCCGACATCGGCCTGCTCCGCGTCCGGTGCCGGTTCCGTGCCGGGGGGCGGCTCGGCGTCGATCCGGTAGCCGACGCCGGGCACGGTGGCGATGATCCACGGCTCCCCCAGCCGCTTGCGCAGCGCGGAGACGGTGATGCGCACGGCGTTGGTGAACGGGTCCGCGTTCTCGTCCCATGCCTGGGCCAGCAGCTCCTCGGCGCTGACCACTCCGCCGTTGGCTGCCACGAGGATTTCCAGCACGGCGAACTGTTTGCGGGTGAGGGCGACGTACCGCCCGTCGCGGAACACTTCCCTCCGGAACGGATCCACCCGCAGCCCGGCGATTTCGCTGACCGGAGGCCGGGCCTGGGGCCGTCGCCGGTGCAGGGCCCGCAGCCGCAGGACGAGTTCACGGAATTCGAACGGCTTGGTGAGGTAGTCGTCGGCGCCGAGTTCGAAGCCGGAGGCCTTGTCATCGATCCGGTCGGCGGCGGTGAGCATCAGGATCGGCAGGCCGCTGCCGGAGCCGACGATCCGGCGGGCGATCTCATCCCCGGAAGGGCCGGGAATGTCACGGTCCAGGATCGCTGCGTCGTAGGAGTTGAAGGCGAGCAGTTCCAGGGCCGCGTTGCCGTCGCCGGCGATGTCGGCGGCAATGGCTTCCAGCCGCAGGCCGTCGCGGACGGCTTCGGCCAGCAGGGGCTCGTCCTCGACGATCAGCACACGCATAGGCCCGATCCTACGAGAGAAGCAATATCGTCCGCGTATCAAAAAGCGCATACGCCACGGCAACCGGCGTTCGCCTTGCGTTGAGGCATGGCCTACTTCGCCTCGCTCAGAACCAGGGACCGCCGCACCCGCCGGGTGCTGCTCGTTTCCATCGTCGCGCTGTGCCTGGCTTTCCTGACCGCCTACGTGCTCACCTTCGTTGATTGGACGCCGCACGCGGGTGGTGCCTCTGGACAGCACCTGGCCGGGCCTGCCGCTGACCCGGCGGATCACGGCGTCACCGCTGAAGGCGTCCCGGTTTTCGACGACACATATCCGACGGTCACCAACCTCGACCCGGCCCTGCTGGGTGCGCTGCGGACGGCAGCCACGGACGCCGCGGCCGCCGGCGTCGGCGTCGTGGTCACCAGCGGCTGGCGCTCTCCGGAGTATCAGGAGCGTCTGCTCGACGACGCCGTCATCCGGTACGGCTCGGAACAGGAGGCATCGCGCTGGGTGGCCACCGCCGAAACCTCGGCACATGTGCACGGTGACGCGGTCGACGTCGGCCCGTACACCGCCATCGACTGGCTCGCCGTGTACGGGTCCGCCTACGGCCTTTGCCAGACCTATGCCAATGAGCCCTGGCACTTCGAGCTACGCCCCGAGGCGGCCACGCAGGGCTGCCCGGCCATGTATGCGGACCCGGCGTCGGACCCGAGGATGCATCCTGCCGGATGGTGAGCCGTAGCCCGCCTTGACGACCAACCATCTATGAGTGATAGCTTACTCACATGGTTTCCCAGCGCACGCTGTCCACCGCCGAGGCCCGTCGAAGTGACGTCCTCGCGGCCGCCACCCACGCCTTCGCCCGGGGCGGGTACTGGGGCACCAACACCACGGAGGTGGCCCGCGCGGCGGGCATCTCCCAGGCCTACCTGTACCGGCTCTTTGCGAACAAGGAGGAGCTGTTCGTCGCGGTCATCGGCGAGGTGCACCGGCGGCTGGAGCAGGACGCCGCCCGGGCACTGGACGGAGCAGCCCCGGGCGGCGAGCTGGCGGCGCTGCTGTCCGCGAACCACGGCGCCCCGCTCGACCATGACGCCGCGATGGTCCTGCTGCATGCCGCCGCGGCGTCCAGCATCGAGCCCATCGGGGCCGCGGTGCGCCGCTGCTACCGGGACCAGGCACGCCACCTCGCGGGCCGCGGCCTGAGCGAGGCGGACATCCGCTCCTACTTCGCCTGGTCGCAGTACGCCAACACGCTGAAGGCAGCAGGCATCACGCCTGACGCCTCCGACGACACCCTGGCGCACCTGCTGCCTTCCTGACCCGCGCCGGCCCGGGCCCGCCCGGCCGCTGACCGCCCACGCCGGGCCCTTGCCCCGGGCCCGCCCCTGCTCACGCCACCCGTCCATCCCGCAGTTTTTTCACCCATCTAGTGAGTGATCTACCACTCTCTAATCGAAAGGTTGTCCCATGTCCCAGCAACTTCTCACCCGGCGGCATCCGCTGCTGTTACCGGTGCTGGCCTTTGCCCAGTTCCTGCTCGCCCTGGACTACAACATCGTGCTCGTGGCGCTGCCGGACATGGGCTCCGAGCTGGGCATGTCCCCGGCCACCCTGCAGTGGGTGGTCAGCAGCTACGCCCTGGCGTTCGGCGGCCTGCTGCTCTTCGGCGGGCGGCTCGGCGATGTGTTCGGCCGGCGCAGGTTCGTCCTGCTCGGGCTGATCATCTTCGCCGCCGGGTCGCTCGCCGCGGCCCTGGCGCCGCAGGCCGCCCTGCTGCTGATCGGCCGGGTGCTGCAGGGCGTGGGCGGAGCCCTGCTCTCGCCGTCCGTGCTGGCCGCCATCGCGGTCTCCTTTGAGGAAGGTCCGGCCCGCTTCCGGGCGCTGGCCATCTGGTCTTCGGCCGGCGCTGTGGGGCTGGCGCTGGGCTCCGCGCTCGGCGGCGTGCTGATGGCGTTCTTCGATTGGCGGGCCGTGTTCCTGCTGCTGGTGCCGCTGGCCCTGCTTGGCCTGGGCGGCGCCTGGGCCGCCGTTCCCCGCGACACTGAAGTCACCGCCAGACGGCGTCCGGTCGATCTGCCGGGCGGACTCTTCGCCGCCGTCGGCGTCGCGGCCGTGGTCTTTGCCCTCGCCGAGCTGCCCAACCGCGGCGCCGACGCCGCCGCCCTCACCGCTGCGGCAGCCGGCGTCATCCTCCTGGCCGCCTTCGTGCTGCGGGAGAAGCGCGCCGCACACCCGCTGCTGCACCTCTCGCTGTTCCGGCGGCGCACCCTCGCCGGCGGCCTGGTGGCGATGGTGCTGTTCATGGGGTCCATCGGCACCAGCTACTACGTCTTCACCCTCTTTGCCCAGGATGTGCTCGGCGCCTCGGCGCTGGTGACCGGGCTCGCCTTCCTGCCCTGGGGCATCGCCGGCCTGCTGGCCTCCGGCCTCGCCCGGACCGCGCTGAACCGACTGGGCATCCGCGGGGCCCTGGTCCTGGGCCTGGTGGTGGCCGCCGCCGGCAACGCCGGGCTGGCCTCATCCCTGAATGCGGACGCCCCGCTGGCGGTGGTGGTCGCCTGGACCGTGCTGCTCGGCGTCGGGCAGGCCATGGGCTTCGCCACCCTCTTCGCGGCGGCGGGAACCGGCGTCCCGGCAGAGCAGCAGGGCGTGGCGTCCGCCCTGATGTCCACCATCCAGCAGGTGGGCACGGCCCTCGGCCTGGCCGTCCTGATAGGGCTGGCCACCGGGGTGACCCGGGGGTCCGACCTCGCCGGCGTCGAGGCCACCGCCGCCGGCCTGCAGGCCGCCACCTGGGTGGGCGCGGGCGTCCTGGCCGGGGGCGCCGTGCTCAGCGCCCTGATCCTGCCCGGGCGGAAGGCACTCCAGGCAGCCAGCTAGCTGCCGCGCAGATGGCCGCCGTCGCTCCTTCAAACGGGGCGGCGGCCGCCGCTCGCGTCTCTCCTGCGCCGCCTGCTTGCCTCCCGGCCGACCGCAGGCGGCCGGCGCGTATCGCCCGCGTATCGAAAACCCCATACGGGCTGGCAACACCCGAAAGGCTTGAGTGAAGGACATGCTCTCCACTTCACTGCACCCTGTGCCGGGCCCCCGCCCTGGCTCTCCGTTCCGCTCGACCGCCCTGTCCCTGGGCGCGCTGTTGGCCGGGGCGGCGATGATCGCCCTGGCGTTCCTCATTTCCCCGGTGGAGGGTTTGGATTTCCGGGTCTATCTGAGCGGCGGCCAGAGTGTCCTCGACGGTCGCGGGGAGCTGTACACCAAGGAACTGGTCTACCGCGAGGGCAGCAGCCTGCTGTTCACCTATCCGCCGTTCGCCGCGCTGGTGTTCGCGCTGCTGGCTCCGCTGGGGCCCGACGGCGGGCTGCTGGTCTTCACCCTGCTGTCCCTGGGGATCGCGGCGGCGACGGCGGTGCTCGGAGTGCGGCACATCTTCCGGCAGTCCTCCGTCGCCGCCGTGCTGACGCAGCCGCGGCTGCGGGCGCTGGCTCTGGCCGGTGTCGGGCTGGTGACGTTGCTCGGTCCGTGGCGGGAGACGATGGCTTTCGGGCAGATCAACATCCTGCTCTTCGGCCTGATCATGGCGGACTTCCTCACCAAACGGGCCGGGTGGCCCACGGGGCTGCTGACCGGGTTGGCCGCGGGGATCAAGCTCACGCCGTTGGTCTTTGGCTGGTATTTCCTGGTCCGCGGCGACTGGCGCGGACTGCGGAACATGGCGGCCGGCTTCCTGATGAGCGTCGGGCTCGGCTTCCTGCTGCTTCCGGCGGAGTCGCGGACCTACTGGCTGGAGCTGCTGCCGGACACCTCGCGGATCGGCGGCGCCGGCTACGTGGACAACCTGAACATCACGGGCGCGATCCTGCACTTTGCCGGGGCGGACTTCCCCGTGAGGCTGCCGTGGCTGGCGCTTTCCCTGCTGGCCGTGGCGGTGGCGGCTTTCATCATCCGCCGGGCCGCCGCGCGCGGAGAGGCCCTGACCGGCGTCGCGGCGACCGCGCTGCTGATGTTGCTCATCTCCCCGGTCTCCTGGTCCCACCACTGGGTGTGGGTGGCCTTGTTCCTGGCCGTCCTGGCCCGCAATCTCAGGGACTTCACCCGGCAGGGCACCGCCCTCCGGCGGTGGGGCACCGGGCTGCTGGCCTCCGGACTGGCCATCTTCCTGCTGTCACCCAAGTCGATCGGCTTCCTCTTGGGAGCTTCCGACCTGGACTCGCAGCTTCCCGCCCCGTGGCTGATGGCCTCCAGCATCGGCGTGTTCTGGGCGGTCGGGCTGATGGCGTGGGGTGTCGCGCTCCGGGGAAACCACGTCCGGGGAGCGGGCCCCGACGCCGCGGGTCACGGCGCGGAGTCCACCACCGAGGTCCGCACCGACCGCCACGACTCCATCGTTCCGGAGGGAAGGCCGGCATAGGCCTCAACCAGGACGATCTGCTCACCTCATGAAGCCCGGCTACGACTACCGGAGGGAGCTCGAGTATGGACCCGACCTGATCGTGAACGGACTGAGCTGCCAGCGCTCTCGGAAGCTCCTTGCCCACGAACTCACGAAGTATCGGTCCTTTTGCGCTCATCGGGGTGCCGGGCCATAGTGTGTCAGCGTGACCTATCCGAGCGTGGCTGACTACGCGGACTTCCTGCCCGCTTCCTGGCGATCCAGGGTCGATGAAGAACCAACAAGCACGTGGTGGAACTGGAACGGACATAAAGTACATGTGCTCCGCCGCGAAAACCCGAGTGCGCCCGTGCGGGTGCTGCTCGTCCACGGAGCCGGAGGACACAGCGCGGCTCTCTGGCCGATTGCCTCACTCCTGCCGGACGATCAGGTCGAGCTGGCGGCCGTCGACATGCCGCTCTACGGCCGGACGGTCTCACCGGACCCTGCCGCTGTCCGGTATCAGGACTGGGTGGCGCTGCTTTGCGATTTCGTCCTCTCCGACGACGACGGCCGTCCCCTGTTGCTGTTGGGCGCGAGCATCGGCGGAATGCTCGCCTATGAGGTCGCTGCACGCACTGGCCGTCCCGTTGCAGTGGTGGCGACCAGCCTGATCGACCCGCGGGACCGGCACGCTCGGGCTGTCATCACACGCTTCGGCCGGCTCGGCATTCTCGGTGGGTTGCTGGCACGAATCCTGCCCAATAGATTCGCGGGACGGTTCATCCCAATGTCCTGGGTGGCCGCGCTGTCGAAAATGAGCCGCGACCCCGGCCTGTCGAGGCTGTGCGCCGCGGACCTGCGTGGAGGCGGGACGAAAGTTCCGCTTGGATTCCTCACCTCATTCATGACGTACCGCCATGTTCCGCCGGAGCAAATGCAGACCCCGGTAACTCTGGCCCATCCTGCCAGGGATGCCTGGACCCCGGTGGAAATCAGCACCCGTTGGCTCAGTCGAATCGCCGCTCCGGCGGATTTGGTGATGCTGCGTGAGTGCGGCCACTTTCCGATCGAGAGCCCCGGACTGGGAGACCTGGTCTCCGCGGTCGAACGAGTATCCCGGCGAGCCCAGCACGCCAAAGGCTAACCGCCACCCGTATAGCCTCCGCCTGCCGGGCCGGGAGGTGAGGCGCAATCGCTCTGACCCATGGTCGCCGCGGCAGCCGTTTTTGCTGTGCGGTCTCTGGCCTTAGAGCAGCTGGAGCGCGTTGGCTTTGGCCAGGTCGATGGGTTCGCGTCCGTTGCCGGCGAGTACGGTGCGCAGCGCGTAGACCGCGAAGCCCGTGGCCTGCTTCGCCTCGATCTTAGGCGGCATGGAGAGTTCCTGACGCTCCACCGCGACTGACACCAGCGCCGGGCCGTCGTACTCGAACGCACGGCGCAGGGCGCTCTCGAGGTCCTCGGGACGGGTCACGCTTTCGCCCTGCATGCCCACCGCCTGCGCGACCTTGCCGAAGTCCGGGTTCTGCAGCCCGGTGCCGAAGTTGACGAGGCCTGCGGCCTTCATCTCCACTTCGACAAAGCTGAGCGCCGCATTGTCGAACACCACGATCTTGATCGGCAGCTTGTGCTGCACCGCCGTCAGCAGCTCGCCGAGCATTATCGCCAGGCCGCCGTCGCCGGCGAGGACCACCACCTGCCGGTTTCGGTCCACTGCCTGGCCGCCGAGGCAGCCGCCGTCGCGGGCCGATGTGCAGGTGCCGGCATCAACGGCTGCCCGGCATTATGCCTGGACCCCACCCGGGACCCGCGGCTGACTCCCCTAGCAGCGGGGCGGGGACATTGGGGCCTGCGGTCTTTAGACATGCTTCGGTTCCCTCAAGTTGCCCTTCGACGTGCTACTGCGCCTTGCTCATTTCAGCTGCCAGGAGCACGTCGAAACTCTCAAGCCCGTATTCCGGCGGCGTGAGAAGGGCAACGATACTAGCCGCGCCTTCACTTTCATGCGCCACTTTGACCTCCAGCCCGGGCACTCCGTTGATCTGGAGGGACAGCAGACATCGCTTGTCCACAATCATGGACTCTAGCGTGCCCGAGGTAAGGCGGGAGCGTGGGTCGCCGGTTGCCTCCGCAAGGAACGCGTTGGTCCGTTGCGTCAATTTTTCCAGGTTCCTGTTGTCGCGCTGCATGTTTCCCACGATGTGAGCGACCATACCGATGAAGGCCATCACAGTGCACACAACGATAACGACTGTAAAGTCCCGCATAGGCGGGATGAAAATCATCAGGAGTAGACACAATAGGAAAGTCATGAATCCTGAGCCGATGAACATGCTGCCGGACTCTTTGAACGGCCGGCCCGTGTATTCATGAGCGCCGAACCCAGTGATGCGATAGACATCTGCGGTGCTGGAAACCATCCTTAGCCTTCCTTCACTTCGAGGAGCGCTTCAGCAAGGACCACGGCCTCACGGGCTTTCTTCAAATCTTGCAGCAGCCCCTCGTCCGGCACCACCCCGTCGACACCCTCTGTGGTTCCGGCTAGGTTCTGCATGGCCAGGCCAAGTTTTTCGCGCTCTTCGGCTACCCTGCGCGACGTCGTGAGCCGCACTTTGCCGAGGTTGAGCTCATGGAGGGGACCGTCGAGCTCGGCGATCCGCGAGTCGACGGAGGCCAAGCGTGCGCCGATACGCTCGCTTCTGGTTCGGAACATTGACTGCATTTTGGTGGCCACTCCACGCAGTTCTTGGAGGCCATTCTTATCTGTAGCAGTTTTGCTGATCAGAATCGTTTCCACCGTGCTTAGTCGATCGCTCCACTGCCGGTAGCCGCTCTCGTTGTCCTCTAGCGCCGCGGCGACCACTTTGCGAGCGCTGTCGAGCACTTCGCGACGCTCTTCCAGGCTTGCGGCGGCAGCGTCGAGCCGTTGCAGGAAATCTGCGTAATTGTCCATGTCGTTCTGTGTAGGTCTTTCGCTAAGGTAGAGAGAGCTTCAGCAGTCTATGCTGCCCTTGCCCGGCAAGCCTGCAGGTGGCAAGTAGCCACACCCCCTCTACCTTTTCGCATCCCTCTTGATGCAACACCATCGGTCCGGCGCGTCTGCATGTTACACGGACCAAAAGTCCGTAATTGCTTTCGCCGGCGACCTTCCCAGCCCAGCGTCCTCACTCATCAATAGGCAGAGGTCAGGCGACCCTTGCCCGGGTTCAGTAAAGCGCCGGACGCCCGTCACGGGCACGTCCATGGCTGTGGCCATGCTCTCGTAGGTCAGGTCTCCCCACGCATACAGCAGCAGGATGTCCCGGTCGATCGCGGGCATTCTGTTCAGCGCCAGTTCGATGAAGCCGGTGGCGACGACGGCGTCCGTTTGTGCGTTGATGCGCTCCGACTCGTCGGCCACGGAGTCTCGTGCGGCGGACCGGGCGGCGGCTTTCATCATCCCCGCCTCGGACCGGTGGTGCCGGCGGAGCAGGTTGGTGTCAATGCCGAAGAGCCAGGGGCCGGCGTCGCCATGATTCAAGTCGTAGCTCTCCAGCCGTTCCCAGGCGATGAGGAGCGTTTTGGCGATGACATCATCGGCGGCGAAGCCACGGGCACGGCGCGCGGCATATCGGTAAAGAGCTGAGCCTTGTCTGTCGTACAACTCCCCGAAGGGGGTTGTCCCGAGCGAGGCGAATGATTTCGCCGTTCCTGTGCTCACACTTTGTATTGCCCTTTCGCCGCTTGAGGGTTCAAGGGGCATTCCTCTCAGGTCCAGCAGAGGACTGTGACGATACAGGCAGCTATGACGACACCGATGGTTTGTGCTGGGCGGTCTCTGGCCTTAGAGCAGCTGGCGCGCGTTGGCTTTGGCCAGGTCGATGAGTTCGCGTCCGTTGCCGGCGAGTACGGTGCGCAGCGCGTAGACCGCGAAGCCCGTGGCCTGCTTCGCCTCGATCTTCGGCGGCATGGAAAGTTCCTGCCGCTCCACGGCCACTGACACCAGCGCCGGGCCGTCGTACTCGAACGCCCGGCGCAGGGCGCCCTCGAGGTCCTCCGGACGGGTCACGCTTTCACCGTGCATGCCCACCGCCTGCGCGACCTTGCCGAAATCCGGGTTCTGCAGCCCGGTGCCGAAATTGACGAGGCCTGCGGCCTTCATCTCCACCTCGACAAAGCTGAGCGCCGCATTGTCGAACACCACGATCTTGATCGGCAGCCGGTGCTGCACCGCCGTCAGCAGCTCGCCCAGCATCATCGCCAGGCCGCCGTCGCCGGCGAGGACCACCACCTGCCGGTTCCGGTCCACGGCCTGTGCACCGAGGCCGAGCGGGGTGGCGGCCGCCATGGTGCCGTGCCAGAAGGAGCCGATCAGCCGCCGTCGCGGACCGATATGCAGGTGCCGGCACGCCCAGATGACCGGGGTGCCGACGTCGGGCAGGAAGACCGCGTCGTCGTCGGCGAGCTCATCGATCAGGTGGGTGAGGTGCTGCGGATGGATGGTGCCCGGGCCCTGTTTCTCCAGGTCATCGAGCTGCTTGCGGGTGCGGTGGTAGTGGTCCAGCGACTTCTCGAGGTGGGTGCGCTGCTGCTTTCGCTTGAGCAGCGGCAGCAGGGCCGCCGCCGTCTCGCGTAGGCCGCCGACCATGCCCTGGGTGAGCGGCACCCGGCGGCCGAGTTGCTCGCCGCGGATATCGATCTGCAGGATCTTTGCCTTCTCCGGATAGAACTGCTGGTACGGGAAGTCGGTGCCGAGCATGAGCAGCGCGTCGCAGTCCTCCATGGCCCGGTAGCCGGACGCGAAGCCCAGGAGCCCGGTCATGCCGACGTCGAATGGGTTGTCGTGCTCGATGAATTCCTTGCCGCGCAGGGCGTGCACGATCGGCGCGCCGAGTGCGTCGGCGAGGGCGAGGACTTCCTCGCGGGCCCCTTCCACGCCGGCGCCCGCCAGGATGGTGACGTTCCCGCAGGCGTTCAGCGTGGCGGCGGCCTCCTGCAGTTCCGCCGCCGAGGGCACGATGACCGGGTCGGTGCGGCGGACGGTGAAGAGGCGCTCGTCCTTGGCGTCTTCGAGTGCGGTGTCGCCGGCCATTATGAGGACGGCGACACCCCGCTTTTCGATGGCGGTGCGCATGGCGATCTCCAGCAGCCGCGGCATCTGGTCGGCGCTCAGGACCATTTCGCAGAAGACCGTGCAGTCGCGGAACAATTCGGTGGGCCGGGTCTCCTGGAAGTACTGGCTGCCGATCTCGTCGCTCGGGATGTGCGAGGCGATCGCGAGCACGGGAACGCGGCTGCGGTGCGCGTCGTAGAGTCCGTTGATGAGGTGCATGTTGCCGGGCCCGCAGCTGCCGGCGCACACGGCGAGTTCGCCGGTCAGCGCCGCCTCCCCGGCGGCGGCGAACGCGGCTTCCTCCTCGTGCCGGGTAAGCATCCACTCGATGCCCTTCTCCCCGCGAATGGCCTCGGTCACCGCGTTCAGCGAATCGCCGGGGACGCCCCAGATCCGCTGGATGCCATTGGCGGCGAGGTTGCGGACGACGGTCTCGGCGATGGTGGGCATGCTGCTCCTCTGTTCGGCGTTCGGGCGGGACGCCAGTCTAGGCGGCGGGATTGCGGAGTGTAACTGGCCACTCGTTGTAACGGCTGCCCTCGATGAAGCGCTTCCCGGCGCCGATCGGCTGCACCCCGCGGCACTCTAGCTGTCGTTCTACTGGCTTCCATAGTGAGGGGTCGGCAGGGGCAGTACGGGATCAGAGGAGTTGCTCTGCAAAGTCGACCAACAACGACGGCATCAGCACCCGGGCCCGCTGCGGTTTAGCTGGCGCGTCTGACGTCAATGCCGGTTCCTGCAAGATAAATTATTGTGGTGACCATCCCCTCGCTCGACCAACCGGCTCCAACACACCCTTCGGGTATTACCGATACCAGCGACCCACCACGGAAGGCGCTGGAACGTGGGCCCCAAATTCACCTATACCGCCAGATCGTGGACAGCCGCCTTGAATCGGTGACTAAGCGGTCCGAACAAGTTAACGCTAGGGCAGGAGTCCTAATCGCGGCGGCCACTCTGAGCGCAACTCTATTGTCGGCGCCATCTGTCAATGGATGGATGACGCTCACAGTCCTGCTTATGTTGGCGGCCGCAATAGCGGGAGTTGCGACGCTTTTCCCTCGAAGAGACGTGTATCCCCCTTTAGAAAGGCTTCGGCTCGAGGTCCTGAAGCGTCCAAGCACCGACGCGGAGTTGATGTATGCTGACGAGCAGCTGCGGACTTACAATTACCGAGTGAAGTCATTGGCTTATAGAAGCTGGCTTGTCCGCATTGGCTTTGCTCTGCTGGCGTTATCCATTGCGACCCGCGCAGCAATCATTTTAGACATACACATAACTACCGGAAAATGAAGGCAGGCAATGAGTAAAGAAGATAACGAGTGGCTTAATGACAATGAGGTCCCGCCCATCAGTAGCCTCGATTTGGGTTACACAATGGAATTCGCTGAAAGCGGGAGGGTGTCCGACATTCTCCTTGGCGTGAAGGAAGTTGGAACATCTAAGCGATAAATAACGGCTTGGCGACAGGTGTCGATTACCGCATTCGCCCAGCAGTTGGAGGGATGCCGCCAAGACGTAGTGAAGATATCTCGAGCCAAATAGTGCCCACACTAAAGTGACGCTGAGGCCACTGCCCGCGCGCCCGCTGGTGCCCAAAGTTCCGTCGTGAACCTCGACGAGCGGGTGCGCCTGAGCTGACGGGATTCTCAGTAGGGCATTGGGGCCATGATGATAGTCATCCGGCTGAGGGGGAACCTGGCCACTGTGCCCGAGAACCGCACCGCGAGACGCCAATGGATGCGCTTGCCAATACCACCCAAGGCTAGAAACTACAGCAGCTTCGCGCCTAGTTGTACCCAGCCAGGACGTTGGTAGCGGCGTGGCTGGTTGAAACGTAAGAGAACCTCCGGGTGGGATGTGGCTTGTCAAAGACCCACTCCAACCCGGAGATTCTCGTGTCTCACAGTACTCCCCGTTTGACTGTTTATGGTCGTCTGCTGATCGTGAGACGCCATCAGGACGGCTGGAAACAGGCGCACATCGCTGCGGCTATGGGCGTCTCCCGCAAATGCGTGAAAACCTGGATCGACCGTTAAGCAGCTGAGGGTGAAGCGCGCCTGGCCACCCGGTCATCGCGGCCGCACAGGACGCCCACCCGCACCAGCGCCGAGGTTGAGCAGCAGATCCTCACCGCACGCGCCGAGCACCGCGCCGGCCCCGAGGTGATCGGCGCGATGCTGGGCGTGCCGGCCCGCACGGTTTCCCGGACACTGCGCCGCCACGACGTTGCCTACCTGCGTGATTGCGATCCGATCACCGGAGAGGTGATCCGCGCATCGAAGGCCACCGCCGTGCGCTACGAACGCGAACGGCCCGGGGAACTGGTGCACATGGACGTCAAGAAGCTCAGCAAGATCCCCGACGGCGGAGGATGGAAAGCCCACGGCCGGCAGATGGGCTCCAGCAGCGCCCGCAGCAGCTCAAAGTCGGCTACGACTACGTCCATTCCCTCATCGATGACCACTCCCGGCTCGCCTACAGCGAGATCCTGCCCGACGAGAAAGGACACACCTGCGCCGGGTTCCTGGAACGGGCGATCGCCTACTTCGCAGCGCATGGCATCACCCGGATCGAGCGATTGATGACCGACAACGCCTGGGCCTACCGCTACTCACTGCGAGAGCCTTGCGCCACGCACGGAATCACGCAGAAGTTCATCAAGCCACACTGCCCCTGGCAAAACGGCAAGGTCGAACGTCTGAACCGCACCCTGACCACCGAGTGGGCCTACCGACAGGTTTCCACGACCAACGACGAGCGCGCAGCCGCCCTTGCACCATGGCTCAAGCACTACAACAATGAACGACGCCACAGCGCACTCGGAGGCGAACCACCCATCAGCCGACTGCTACCAACCTGATGGCCCAGTACACCTAGCGAGTCAGCGGCTCCCATCCTCATGCCCTTGCTCGAAAGAGTAAGGGCATGTACAACAGCCAGGAAGTTCCAACAAACTGCCATCCCGACCTGAGTTAGCTGCTGGACTCGATGGCCTTCCTGACCTCGGAGGCTACAGCTTGCCTGCTGCATCTTGCCCAGGGCTGCTGCGCCCTCCGGCCCGATATCACGTGACGAACCTGAATCTCGAACGACTCTACGCCCGTCGTATCCACAACTGCGGCGCAGACACTTATTCGAGAATTGCCTCTTATACCCTCAAAACACATCAAGTGGCCTGAATGAGGCGTGAATCGGTTCCAGATACGTGAGCTAAACGAAAAACGCCCCAGCGCAGCATCCATTTCCGCAGCGCTTGTATAACGCTGGGCCGGGTCGCGATGCATGGCCTTTCGAACAATCCTTAGAAGTCCTGCGGGAACGTGGGGCGCTAGAATCTTAAGATTCCTAGGGTCGGTCGTCGCTACAGCCATCATCGTCGCGAGTGGCCCTCCCTCGGGAGAATAGGGCGGCTCGCCTGCCAACATCCAGAAGAGCGTCGCCCCTAGACTATAAATGTCAGATCGCATGCTGGCAGGGGATGCTGAAGCCCATGTCGACCTGTCCTCTGTCCCGACAGCAGCAACTTCTGGGGCCATGGTCAAGGGGGTTCCCCCGAATGCAGCCTTTCCCTCGGCATCCATCATGGCTGCAAGACCAAAGTCGCCGACGAGCGCATCCAACCTTGCATTCAAGAACAGGTTGTCCGGCTTGAGGTCGTTGTGGACAAGACGCAAGTCATGAAGGCGTGCCACCCCCCTGCAAGCGTGGCGCCCCCAACGGATTGCCTGTTCTACGGGAACTCCAACGCCGGGTTTTATACGCGTAGCTACAGAACCGCACTCGGCGACCTCCGTCACGATGTAAGGAACCCCGACCACGTGGCTGGCGTTGCGGACTGGGAGGATATATTCCCCAGCCAGCCCAGCCAAGATATGAGCCTCGCGCCAGACTTCGTCGTGCTGCACTCTATTGGGGTCGAGAATTTTCAGGGCACTGACCTGGCCGGTATTGTGATCGTTAACCTGATAGACGGCGCCAAACGCACCCCTCCCGAGGGAAGATAGGACCTCATACCTATTATCCAGGACGGCCCCTACTGGCAAGGCTGTAATGTCACTCACCCATCAAGAGTAAGGTACTAGGCTATGCGATCGCTCGGTCTCTCTATTGAGGTCACTGCTAAACGACCCACGTTACGGGCTGTCCTCCTAGAAGCCAGCACGGAGGACGGTGCCCCTACCGCGGGCAGCATCGCGGTGCGGGACGAGTTTGAGGTCCCCAGTTCAAACGAGGACCTCGCTACGCAGCTGAAGGAACTAAGCGATGCGCTCCGTGGGCGCATCCGGACTCTTGCACCGGATACGGTCGTGATACGTCGAGCCGATCGACCCACACGTCCAAGCAATCAGGAGGGTCCGAGGCTTCGTCTCTTGGCCGAAGGCGCAGTGATAGCGAGCGCCCGCTCCCTAGTCGAGCAAACCTCCGTCCGTACCGGCAAGGAGTGCGGGGCCGCTTACGGAACCAGCAAGGCCGACTTGGATGCCGCTGCAGGGACGATAGCCACCACAACGAAGCAGGTTCCAGCCGTAGCTGCCGCACTCAGCGGCCTCTTCCATGACAAATAGCCCGAGTAGAGACATACTTACGCCATGACCAGGATGGCTGCTGTCCTGCGGGACGTGCAATACGCCCAAGACCGAGCGAGAGAGCTGACGATGGGTCAACTCAACTTTGCTGCGAAAGTAGTGGACGGCTGGGCTGCGTCAGAAGCACTAGTTCTTCATGCTGTCGACCAAACCGGCGAGAGGATACTGGGAGTAATTCAGTCCACTTCCCCTCTTCACGCTCCATTCACCGATACAACCCGCAGGTTCGACGGCCAAAGAATTCTCTTAGTGGTTGGCCCAGTCGCAGGACCTGCTGGACTTTCACAAAGTGCATTCGTGTGCAGATCCCTTGGCGCTAGCGAGGTGCACGCAGCAATTCTTGAAGGCGACCTACGAGGTTCTTTCGGGTGCGACTCTGTAAGGTACGTTTTCCGAAAAGCTCCTAATTGCCTGTCACAGTCACCCAGCTTGGAGAGCCATGCAAGCCTCTGCGCCAATTCTTAAGGCGTGCCCCTGATTCAAGGGCCGGTTTGGTGCTGCGATTGCGCCGCAAGAGTTCATGTATCAGGTGTGCGGCAACCCATACAGCTCACACCTGCTATCCGACGGGCAAACAACATCACTCGCTGCAGCGGCTGCTTCGACATGGTTGTCACGGTCTTCGATCCTTGCTGCTCCTCCCGCTTGCTCCCTTCAAGGGCTTCTCGATGGACCTGTCGACACGAGAACCTACGACGAATCTGAGGTTACTGACGTGTTCGCAGAGACGTTTGATTGCCATGGTCAGATTGATTCTCAGGAGGATCCGTCACTCTCAAGGGCCGCCCTAGGGACAGGCACTACGGACAGGCTGCATCACGTGTGCCGTTGCCACCGTGCATCCCTATCCGGCACCCACTCGCTTGGGTCTCCGCCGCCTGCCCGTGCGCCTGGCTGCGGAAAGGCCCAGCTAGAATCGGGAAGGCCCGTTTTCCCCACAGCACGGGCGGAAAGTGCAGCATGTCCTTCACCGAAAACGCCCTGGCGCACCGGGCGGAACTGCAGCGCCTGCAGGCCGCGCCAGGCTGGCGGCTCACCTCCGCGAACCCCTGGGTGCTGGCGCTCTTCCGTGAAGCCTTCCCCCGTACCCGGCCCCGGGTGCCGCTGGAGGACTTCCACGACATGACCGACACGTTCCTCGCCGCCCTGCGCCGCGAAGGCGTCGCCCTGCGCGAGGACTGGACCGGCAAGAACTACGCCGACGACTGGGTGGCCCGCCGCTTCCTGGCCCGTCCCCGCGCCGACGGCCGGTTCGTCTACGAACTCACCGAATCCTCCGTCCGCTTCCTCTCCTACCTCGACGGGTTCACCAGCGACAAGACCTCGCTGAACAGCTCCCGCCTGGCCACCCTGCTCTCCCGGGTCGAGAACCTCGCCCAGGAATCCAACCCGGACCCTGAAGCGCGCATCGCCGTGCTCCGCGAGGAAATCGCCCGGCGCGAGGAAATGATCGCCGCCCTGGAAGCCGGCGACGCTCCCCCGCCCATGGACGCCGACGCCGCGCTCGAAGCCGCCGGCGACATCCTCGACCTCGCCGCCTCCCTGCCCGCCGACTTCAAGCGCATGCGCGACGGCCTGGAGAAAATGCTGCACGCCCTGCGCCAGGAAATGGTGGAATCCAACGCCGCCAAGGGCCTGACCATGGGTGAAATCCTCGAAGCCGACCGGAAGCTGCGCAGCACCAGCGAGGGCCGCACCTACGAGGGCTTCACCGCGTTCCTGAACGACGCCGACCAGCAGGCCCGCTTCCGGCAGGCCATCAGCGAAGTCCTCGAACGCGACTTCGCGGACCGGATGAGCCCCGAAGACCGGCAGGCCCTCTACCGATTGATCAGCGACATGCGCGCCCAGGCCGCGGAAATCCACCGCATCTACGGCCGGCTCTCCGAATCCATGCACACCTACGTGCAGAGCGACGAATACCGCGAATCCGTGCAGCTGCGCCAGCTCATCCGCGCCGCCGAAACCGCCATCCACAAGGCACCGCGCGGCCGCCGCCGCGCCGCCGTCGTGCCTGCACCGAAGCTGTACGGCTCCGCCTTCGAGTCCCTGGGCATGGTGCGCCTGTTCGACCCGGCCGACCACCGCGCCCCCGGCCGGCTGCCGGAGCCGCCCAGCTTCACCGAAACCGACATCCACCGCGCCGCCCGCACCCCGCGCGCGGACCGCAAGGTGCTAGGCGCCGCCGTCCGCAAGGCGGCCGCCCGCCGCGGCCGCGCCACCGTGGCCGAAGTCTTCGCCGAACTACCCGCCGAACACCGGCACCTGAACAGCATCCGCGCCCTGCTCGCCCAGGCGGCCGCGGCCGGCACCGTTCCCGGCTCCGCGGCCGACGGCGCCCCCGCAGCCTCCGGGGCCGGCGTGCGGTCCGAATCCGTCTCCTTCATCCAGATCGACGGCACCGAGCGCACCGCCGTGCTGCCCGCCGTCACCGTCGCGAAAGACCCAGACCATGAGTGAGCCCACCCCCGCCCCCACCGCGCAGGACCTGCCCGACGACGGCACTGACCTGAACACGGCCCCGGATGGGCCCGCCGTCGAGGTTGAACTCGAGGACGGCACCGACTTCGCCGAGGCCGCCGACACGGACGACGTCGACGCCGATGACACGGACTCCGACGCCCCCGCCCCGGCCCGCGACGTCCTCGTGGACGGCCCGGAGCTGTTCCCCGGCGACACCGGCACCCTGCCGCTGAAGCTGCGCCAGGCCCTGGTCCGGCTGCTGCGCGGCCCCTACCTGGACGCGACCTCCTCCGACAACGTCTACAACACCGTGGTGGACAACCAGGAGCAGCTGCGCGCCCGGCTCAGCGAACTGTTCCTGCAGCTGGTCATCGACGAGGACCGCAAGGTCGCCCTGCTCCGCCCGGTGGACATGGCCGAGCCGCACACCCAGGTGCTGCAGCGCCAGCGCGAAATGACCCGCGAGGAAACCCTGCTGCTGCTGCGCATGCGCCTGCTGCTGGACCGCCACGCCGGCACCGGCAACGACGCCGTGATCGCCCGCCGCGACATGGTCGAAATCCTCGAACAGTACGTGGACCCGGGCCAGCAGGACGCCAAGGGCGTGGAGGACCTCACCGACGCCGCCATCCGCAAGCTGGCCTCCGAACGCCGCCTGCTGCTGCCCACCGAGCTGGAGGACACCTGGGTGATCTCCCCCGCCCTGCCGCTCGCCCTGCCCTACGAGCACATCGGAGACATCATCGCCTTCATGCAGTCCCTCACCGAGCCCGACGACGACGGCGCGCCCGCCGCGGCCGACGGCACCGCAGCCGCGGCGCCCGGCCCGGAGATGACGGAGCCCGACGCCGCCGGCACCCCGGCGCTGGACCTCACCGAGCTCGATACCGCCGTGGAGGAGCAGGCATGAGCATCGAAACCACCCTGCCCATGGGGGACCTGATCAACCCCGGCCAGAACCGCCTCGCCTCGGTGCAGATCGTCAACTGGGGCACCTTCGACGGCGCGCACACCATCCACGTGGACCGCGCCGGCACGCTGCTCACCGGTGACTCCGGCGTCGGCAAGTCCACCGTCTTTGACGCGATCCTGCAGGTCATGGACGCCCGGCCCAAAATGAACGAGGCCGCACAGAACAACGGCGGCACCACCGCCGAGGAACGCCGCACCGCGTTCAGCTACATGCGCGGCCGGCTGGGCACCCAGCCGACGTCGGCCCCCGCTTCCGCGCCCGGCAGCGCCGACGCCGCCCCCGGCACGGATCCGGTCACCGGCACCGCCTACCAGCGCCCCGGCGCCACCTGGTCCGCCGCGTGCCTGACCTTCGACAACGGCCTAGGCCAGGTCACCAGCCTCTCCGTGCTGATGGACCTGCCCGAGCACGGCACCGAACAGCACGTGGGCCGGTTTTACCTGCTGCACAACCGCCCGCTGGACGTCGCCGCCATCGAGACCGGCATGCGCGGACGGTTCACCAAGGGCAGCCTGGAGGCGCTGCTGCCCGGCGCGCAGGTCTTCGACTCGCACAAGCTGTTCGCCGAGCGCTACCGGCACGCCCTGGGCGTGGAGGACGAGAAGGCGTTCAACCTGCTGCGCATCCTGCAGACCGGCCGCGGTCTGGGCGGCACCGTCAACGACTTCTTCCGCGCCAACGTGCTGGAAACCCCCAAGACCCTCACTGCCGCCGAGGAGGCGGTGGAGGACTTCAGCCACCTGCGCAGCATCCGCCGCCAGCTCGAACGTGCCCGCCGGCAGCGCGACCACCTCGCCGAGGTCCCCGGCCTGCACGCCCGCTACCTCACCGCCCGCGCCGAGCTGGAACGCTCCCGCGCCCTGCTGGACCGCGGCCTGCCCGCCTACCGCCGCAGCCTCGCCCTCGCTGGACAGGAACGCGAGGTCGCCCGGCTCACCGCTGAGACCGACGCCGCCCGCACCGCCCTGGCCGACGCCGAAACCCGCCGCGGCGAACTCAAGGACGCCATGGACGCGCTCCGCGCCCGCTACGCCTCCGAGGGCGGCGGCGCCGTCGCCACCCTGGAACGCGAACTGGCCGCCGCGCAGGCCCAGCTGGCCGCCCGCGAAGCGGTGGAGACCGCCGCCCGTGCAGACCTGGACGCCGCCGGGCTGGACGCCGACTTCTCCCCCGCCGGCCTTCAGACCGCCCGACGCCGGGCCGCCGACCAGGTGCGCTCCCTCGCCGCCGAGCTGGCCGCCGCCCGCGAGCGCAGCAGCGACGCGCACGGCGAGGCGTGGGCCGCCAAGGGCCGGATCCGCCGGCTCGAGGAGGAGATCGCGTCCTTCCGCCGCCGGCGCAGCAACATCCGCCAGGACAGCCTGGACCTGCGCGCCCGGATCAGCGCCGGCACCGGCATCCCGGCCGAGGAGATGCCCTTCGCGGGCGAGCTGATCGACCTGGCCCCGGAACACGCCGCCTGGCGCCCGGCCGCCGAACGCGCCCTGCGCTCCCTGGCCGTGTCCCTGCTGGTGCCCGGCGAGCACATGGCCGCCGTCACGAAGTTCCTGAGCGAGACTAACCTGCGCGGCTTCATCCGCTGCATCGACGTCTCCGTCCCCGTGGACGGGCGCACCGATCCGGACGAGGACCACCTGGTCACCAAGCTGCTCACCGCCCCCGGGGCCATGGGCGACTGGGTACGCCGCAAGATCACCGCCCACTACGACTACGTGTGCGTCGCCGATCCGGCCGGGCTGGCCGACGTCGACCGCGGCGTCACCCGCGGCGGCGCGGTCAAGCGCAACGCCAGCACCACCGAGAAGGACGACCGGCACACCGATCCCGGCGACCAGGTGCTCGGCTTCGACAACAAGGACAAGGTCGCCGCCCTGGAGGCCGAGCTCGAGGCGCTGCAGCGCTCCTTCGAGGAGGCGGACACGGTCTCCCGCGAGCAGGCCCGCGCCCAGGACGCCGTCGCCGCCCGGCTGGCCGCCGCGTCCCGGGTCGCCGAGGACGCCCGCACCTGGGAGGAACTCTCCGCGGACGCGTTCCGCGCCGAGCTGGCCGCCGCCGCGGAGCGGCTGGACACCGCCCGGGACGCGAACGCGGACCTGGAGCAGATCCGCTTCGAGCTGGAGACCGCGGAGCTGGACCACACCGCCGCCGTCGAGAAGGTCGGCACGCTCAAGGGCGAGCTGGCCCGCCTGCAGGCCCAGCTGGACGCCGCCGTCGGCCGTCGCGACGTGTTCGCCGCCCGCGGCACCGAGGCCCTGGACGAGGAGCTGCGCGCCGCGCTGGAGGAGCTGTTCGCCCCCTACGGGGAGGCCCGCGACGCCGACGCCGTCACCGCGGCCGCGGCCGCCGTCGAACGTAAGCTGCTCACCGGCGCCGCCGCGCAGGAGAAGGCGCTGCTGGAATCGAAGAACCGGCTGGAGCGGATCTTCGAGACCTACACCGAGAAGTGGGGCTCGGACTTCGGCACCTCGGTGGACGCCGCCGAGGCGTACGCGGACCGGTACGAGGACATCGTCACCGAGGGCCTGCCGCAGCGCGAGGCCGAGTTCCGCGAGTACTTCAACAACCGCACCTACGAACGCTTCAGCGACCTGCTGCAGCTGCTGGACGAGGAGCGGCGCAGCATCTCCTCGCGGCTGCTGCCGCTGAACTCGGTGCTGCGCCGGGTGGAGTACCACGCCGGCAGCCACCTGGAGATCGAGGTGAAGGACAGCATTCCGGACGCCGCGCACAAGTTCCGGCAGGACCTGAAGAACGCGCTGCCGCTGATGGGCCGCCGGCAGGACAAGGCGGACATGGACGCCCGGTACGCCGGCCTGGAGGCGCTGGTGGAGCGGCTGAAGGACCCCGAGGAGAAGCGCTGGCGCGCCGAGGTGCTGGACGTGCGCGCGCACGTCACCATCACCTGCACGCACCGGCTGCCCGACGGCGGGGCGTACACCAACCTGCAGGCCTCCCTGATGTCCGGCGGCGAGGGCCAGCGGTTCACCGCGTTCATCATGGCCTCGGCGCTGGCCTACCAGCTGGGCATCGTGTCCCAGGGGTTCAGCACCTACGGCACGGTGATGATGGACGAGGCGTTCGTGAAGTCCTCGCTTTCCTTCGCCGAGGCGTCGATCAACGCGCTGCATGAGTTCGGGTTCCAGCTGCTGCTGGCCGCCCCGGAGGACAAGGTGGACCTGTCCCGGTTCCTGGGCTCGGTCACCGAGATCCTGCGCGACGACGCGACCAACCGCTCCGGCGCGCTGCAGCGGTCCGGCGGTTCGGTGCCGGTAAATATCCTGCTCCGCTGAGGGGTTTGCTGCACGTTTTCGCGTAGTTACCGGCCGGTTTCGAGCATTCCGAGGCGGCGTGTTGGCCCGGGTCCGTTGCTAGGGTCCGGGCCTATGGAAACCGCGAACCGCTGCCCGCGCCGCGTCGTCGGCGCCTGGACGGTCGGCGCCCTGGGCCTGCTTTGCCTGCTGGTGGTCTTCGGCGTCCACTCGCCGCTCGCGCCGCAGAGTCGGGCGGTGGCCGGCGCCGCCGCCGTCGGCCCCTCCGCCGTCGGCTCCGCCTATCTGCTCAACGGGCAGCTGCTGGGCCGCCGGCTGCCGGCCGGCACCGCATGGGGCGCAGCGGCCGCCCTGACCGTCTGGGCGGCCGCGCTGGGTCGGCTGGTCCTGTGGGAGGACCCGGCGAACCAGCTGCCGCTGGCGTTCCTTCCGCTGCTGCCCGCCGTGTGGGTGATCGCCGCCTGCCAGCCGCAGAGCCGCCCGCCGGGCCGCTGATTCGGCCCGAACTGGCCTTCGGGGTTCCGGCCGGAGGACACTGGGAGAAACCTCGCGGCAGGAGCACCATGAACCGTGTACGGCAGGCCTGGCAGTCCTGGCGCCGGCAGCTGATCGGCACCTTCAGCAACAACAGCCCCACCGAGCAGCAGTGGGAGCTGGACCTGGCCAAGGGCGATGACGTCGGCCACTTCGGCCCCGACTCCGCCGTCTGGGCGGTGCACGGCTCCATGACGCCCATCGTCGCCGGCATCCGCGCGCTGCTGCTGCAGGCCCTGCATCCGGGCGCCCTGGCCGGAGTGCACGATTACTCCAACTATCAGGAGGACCCGCTGGGCCGGCTGGCCGGCACCATCCGCTGGATCTTCACCGTCACCTACGGCGACACCGCAGCCGCCCGCAACGGCTCGCAGTGGGTGCGCCGGCTGCATGACCGGGTGCAGGGCCGCTACGTCGACGCCGACGGCGCGCCGCGCACCTACGCCGCCAACGATCCGGAGATCGGCCGCTGGGTGCATCTGGCGTTCACCGACGCGTTCCTCACCTCGCATCTGGCCTTCGGCGGCCCGATCCCCGGCGGCGCCGACCGGTACGTGGACGAGTGGGCCGTGGCCGGGGAGCTGATGGGCATTCCCGATCCGCCGCGCAGCGAGGCGCAGCTGCGCGCCCAGATGGCGGCGTTCGACGGCGAGCTGTACCACAGCGCGTATCTGGACGAGGTGCTGGGGTTCCTCCGCAACCCGCCGCTGCCGGCCTCCCAGCGGCTGGGCTACCGGGTGCTGTTCGCCGGGGCGGTCTCCACCCTGACTCCCGCGCACCGGCGGCTGCTCGGACTGCGCGCCCCGCAGCTGGGGCCGGTGCCGATTCCCATGCGGCTGCCGGTCAAGGCGGTGCTGGGCGTGATCCGGCTGGGCCTCGGCGCCCAGGGTCCCAGCGAACGCTCCGCCCGGGAACGCATCGCCCGGCTGCAGAACCTGCCCTAGCCGTCCAGGCGCCCGGCGGCCGCCACGGACACCAGCTCCGCGGCGGCCCCGGTCAGCCGGCGGGGGCCCGCCCACACCGCGGTCAGCGGCCGCCCGGCGTCCAGCCCGTCCACCGGAACCTGCAGCAGCTCGCCGGCGGCCAGCTGGTTCCGCACCGCCAGTGCGCTGAGCGCGGCCGGACCGGCACCGGCCTCCACCGCCACCCGGACCGCCGCGTTGCTGCCCAGCACCTGCACCGGCTCGGCGACGTCGTAGCCGGCGAGCGCGTCCCGCAGCGCCTGGCCGGTGCCCGAGCCCGGTTCACGCACCACCAGCGGCGTGGCCGCGAGCTCCTGGACGCTGAGCCGCCCGGCGCGCTCCGCCCACTCGTGGCTGGGCGCCACGACCACCACCAGCTCATCCTCGGCGACCACCAGGGCGTTCAATCGGACCGGGACCGTCGGGGTTTCCACGAACCCCAGCTGCAGCCCGCCGCGCTGGACCTCGTCGAGCACCTGGGCCGAGTTCAGCACCTGCACCTGCACCCTGGCCTCCGGCAGGCGGCGTTTCAGTTCGGCCAGCCAGCCGGGCAGCAGCGTCTCGGCAACCGTGTCGCTGGCGCCGACCGTCAGCTCCTGCACCCCGGAGGCGGCGGCGCCGCCCTGCACGGCGGTGAACCGGCGGGCCGCGTCCAGCAGCTCCCGGGCCGCGTCCCCGAGCTGCCGTCCCCGGGCGGTGGGCGCCGACCCGCGCGGGCTGCGCACCAGCAGGGCCGCGCCCTGCTGTGCCTCCAGCTCGGCGAGCGCGCGGCTGGCGTTCGGCTGCGCCATGCCTACCCGCCGCGCACCGGCCCCCACGCTGCCTTCCTCCACCACGGCAACGAACAGCTCCAGCACCTGAAGGTCCGGCCACCGCTCACCCATATCAGAACGATATAGGCCGGTGCCGATCGGCGGGGTACCAGCACCCCGGCCGCCGGTGCAACGATCGAAATGATGGGGAGCGCAGTGCCCGCCGGCATGATCCGGCCACCCTTTCCCTCCCGGCCCCTCCCCATCAGTAAGGCCTTCCACGGCCTCACGGCATCCCACGACTCTGGAAAGGAACCATGCGCAGGGTTGCAACCTCACTTCTCATCGCGGGCCTGCTGGCAGGCGGCGGCGTGGTGTCCTGCGGGACCACCCCCGACTCGCCCTCCCCGGAGGCCTCGACCAGCGCCACCGCGGCGACCACGGTGCCGGCGGAGCAGGCCGACCAGCTGGTTCCCACCGACGCCCGGACCCTTACCGACCCGGCGGATCCGCAGGCCACCCTGGTGCTGTTCACCGACTACCAGTGCCCCTACTGCGCCATGATGGATGAGCTGATCCAGCAGGCCAGGGACGACTACGGCGACTCGGTGCGCATCGTCGTGCGGAACTACCCGCTGCCCAAGCATAAGAATGCCGAGCCGTCCGCCCGCGCCGTGGAGGCCGCCGCCGAGCAGGGCGCCATGGAGCAGATGGCCGCCGCCGTCTTCGAGCACCAGCAGGACTGGAAGACCGCAGACAACGTGGACGACATCTTCGCCGGCTACGCCGAGGAGATCGGCCTGGACATGGACCGGTACCGCGCCGACTACGCCTCGGACGCCATCAGGGACCGGGTGGCCCGGGACCTGCAGGACGCCCAGGAGCTCGAGGTCCGCGGCACCCCCACCCTCTACCTGGACGGCGAGGCGCTGCAGCTCGAGTCCGGTGCCTACAGCGAGATCCAGGAACCGCTGGACGAAGCCCTCGGCCGGTAGGCCCGACCGTCCCCTACACCGCGCCGAACACCAGCACGCAGTTCTGCCCGCCGAACCCGAACGCGTTGGTGACGGCATATGAGGCCCGCAGCTCGCGGGCCTCATTCGGCACGTAGTCCAGGTCGCACTCCGGATCCGGCGTGCCGTAGTTGATGGTCGGCGGCACGACGCCCCCGCTCAGCGCCATCGCGCACAGCGCGGAGGCCAGGGTACCGGCGGCGCCGATCAGGTGCCCGGTCATGGACTTCGGCGCGGTCACCGCCAGCTTGTCGGCCGCGGCGCCGAACACCTGCCGCAGCGCCATCGTCTCGGTGCGGTCATTGGCCTTGGTGGAGGTGCCGTGCGCGCAGACCAGCTGCACGTCCGCCGGATCCAGCCGGGAGCGGTCCAGGGCCAGCCGAATGGCCTCGGCCGCCCAGCGGCCATTCGGTTCCGGGGCCACGATGTGGAACCCGTCGGAGGTCATCGCCCCGCCGAGCACCTCCGCGTATACGCGGGCACCCCGCGCTCGGGCCGCGGAGAGGCGCTCCAGCACGCAGATCACCGCGCCCTCGGCAAACACGAACCCGTCCCGGTCCGCGTCGAAGGGCCGGGACGCCTCCTGCGGCGCGTCGTTGCGGCGGGAGAGCCCGCGCATGGCGGTCAGCCCGGCGAACATCACCGGGGTGATCGCCGCGTCCGTCCCGCCGGCGACGACGACGTCGGCGTCGCCGGCCAGCAGCGTCCGGCGGGCCTCCAGCAGGGCGTGCGTGCCGGAGGCGCAGGCCAGGGCGCTGGCGTTGACCGGCCCGTGCACGCCGAGCTCGATGGCGACCTCGCAGGCGGGCATGTTGGTCAGCGACGAGGCGACGAAGCTGGGGCTGATCGGCCGCAGCCCGTCCCGGGCGAACGTCTCGGTGGCGTCCTGGATTTCCGGATAGCCCGCCACGGCGCAGTTCACGACCACCGCGGCGCCGGCCTCCTCCAGCGAGGGCCCGAGCCCGGCGTCGGCCACCGCCTCCCGCGCCGCGGCCACGGCCAGCTGGGAGGCACGGGAGGAACGGTTGATCCGCTTGACCGGCAACACGGCCGCCGGATCGAAGCCGCGCACCTCGCCGGCGATCCGGGTGGGAAAGTCGGCGGCGTCGAAGGCGCTGATCGTGTCGATGCCGCTGCGCCCGGCCACCAGCCCCGCCCAGGTGGCCGGCCAGGTGGTGCCCAGCGGGGTCAGCGCGCCGATGCCGGTGATCACCACCCGGCCGTGGTCCGGGTCCCCGCCGCGGTCCGCGGGCTCAGCCATCCCGGCGCTCCCCGCCCAGAGCGGCGGCATCCGCCGCGGAGCCGGCGGACCGGGCGGGCAGCGGCGCCTGCAGCAGCCCCTCCGCTGCATCGAGGACGGCCTGCTCGGCGATCCGGAAATGCATCTTCTTGCCCGTGGCCGTGAGCGGCAGGTCCGCCACGAACCGGTAGGCGCGCGGCCGCTTGAAGTCGGCCAGCCCGTCGTGGGCCAGGCAGAACGCCTCCAGCGCGTCCGCGTCGGCCCCGGCGCCCGACCCGGAGTCCGACCCGGCGGCCCGCACCACGTACGCCACCACCCGCTGTCCCCAGTGCTCGTCCGGCACCCCGACGACGACGGCGCTCGCCACCCCGGGATGCTCGGCCAGGACCTCTTCGACCTGGACCGGGTGGATGTTCTCGCCGCCGGAAATGATCATGTCGTCCTTCCGGCCCAGGATGGTGACGAAGCCCTGCTCGTCCCAGGTTGCCATGTCCCCGGGATACAGCCACCCGTCGTGGAACTTCTCCTCCTCCACATGCGGCAGGTTCACGTAGCTGTACCCCGACTTCGGCGAGCGCATGATCACCTCGCCGGCCTCCACGCCGTCCTGCGCCGCCAGCTCGTCCGGCCGGGCCCGCCGGTCCTCGAACACTTTCACCACCGCCACGTCGTCGTCAGTGCACGCCCGGCCGGCGGTTCCCGCGTACTCGGGCAGGTCCTCGGGACGCAGGAAGGTGTTCCAGAACGCCTCGGTGGTGCCGTAGCCGTTGAAGATCCGCGGGGTCAGCAGCTGCTGGTAGCGCAGCGCCGAGGCCCGGTCCAGCGGGGCGCCCATGGTCACGATGCCGTTCAGGGTGGACAGGTCCCGCGGCTGCTTCTCCTGCTCCACCGCGATCATCTCCAGGGTGGTGGGCGCGCCGATCAGGAACGTCAGCCCGTGCTCGCCGACCCAGTCCAGCACGGTGCCGGGCGCGAAGCTGCGCAGCGGCACCACCGAGGCCGCGGCGTAGAACGCCGGGGTGGGCCCGCCGGAGTGCAGCCCGCCGCGGTGGAACCACGGGGTCATGTTCAGGGTCCGGTCCTGGCTGGTCAGCGGAAAGTGCATGATCACGTCGTGCGCGCTGAGCACCTCCACCACCGACGGCAGGGCCACACCCTTGGGCATGCCGGTGGTACCGGAGGTGTAGAGCCGGGTGGCTTCCTCGAAGGTGCTGAAGTCCGCCGGCACCGGCGCGGCGGCCGGATCGGCGGCCGCCACGGCGTCGGCGAACCGCTCGACGCCGGGCACGTGCGTGTGCTCGGGCCCGACCACCAGCAGCGCCGGCTCGACGTCCGCGAGTTCCAGGGCGCGGAGGGCGGACGGCGCGCATTCGGCGTCGAACACGAACAGCGCCGGATGGCTGTCGTGCAGGATGTGCGCGGTCTCCGCGGGGGCCAGCCGGAAGTTGATCGGCACGGACACGGCGCCCAGCCGGTGCGTGGCCAGGTACAGCAGCGCGAACTCCAGCCCGTTGAAGAGCTGGTAGAGCACCGTGTCGCCGCGCCCGACGCCGCGCTCTGCCAGGGCGGCGGCGGTGCGGTCCACCTCCTGCCCCAGCTGCGCGTAGGTCAGCTCCCGGCCGCCGGCGGGGTCGACGACGGCGGGCCGCGTGCCGTAGCGGCGCACGTTGCGCTGGAAGCCGGCGGCGTAGGTGAAGGCGCTGTCGAAATAGTCCCGGAACCGGGACGGGTCGTACGGCATGGTGGGTCCTTTCTCCGGGCCGGGACGGCGGGGGTTTCGGGTTTCAGGGGCGGCGGGGCCGTTTCGGCAGGGCCACCGGCGGCGAGGTGTCGGCGTAAAACGGCGGCGCCGTGACGGACAGGCCGCCGTCGACCACCAGGGCCTGCCCGGTGATGTACTCCGCCTCCGGGGAGAGCAGGAACGTCACGGCGGCGGCGACCTCGTCCACGGTGCCGGCCCGCTGCTTGGGAATCCGGGCGAGCACGTCCGCCAGGGGCGCCATGCCCTGCGTACCGTAGAAGTAGTCCAGGGAGTCGGATTTGATCAGCCCGCCGTTGACGGCGTTGACGTTCACCCCGTAGGCGGCGAATTCCACCGCCATGTACCGGACGAAGGACTCGATGGCCGCCTTGTAGGAGCCCAGCGCCGCGTAGGCGGGGAAGGCCCGGATGCTGCCGTAGCTGGTCAGCGCCACGATCCGCCCGCCGCGGTCCATCAGCTTCACCGCCTCCTGGGCGCCGAGCACGAACGGCCGCACGTTCACCGCGTACGCCCGGTCCAGGTGGTGGGGCTTCAGCTCGGCGACCTGGCGGAACGCGGCGGCCGCGGCGTTGTTCACGAACCAGTCGAGCCGCCCGTATTGGTCCGCCGCGGCGTCGAACAGCAGCTGCAGCTCCTCGGGGTTCTCCACGTCGGCCTGTACCGCGATCCCGCCGCCGCCCAGGCGCTTGAGCTCACGGACGACGTCGTCCGCCAGCCCGGCGCTGCGGCGGTACCCGACGACGACCTGCGCGCCCTGGGCGGCCAGCCGCTCCGCCACCCGGCGGCCGATGCCCCGGGAGGCGCCGGTGATCAGGGCGATCCTCGCGTCGGTCTTCGCCACGTGCGGCCTCCTGCCTGCGCCGGGGTCCGGGAGTTCCGTCCGCGGGCGCGCCGAGGGGCGGGCCGGGCGGATGCGTGGCACCCACCTTGTCACCGGGCCGGCAGGCCCACAAGCCCCTGGAGTACCTAGGAGCGCAGGTAGGCGAGGGTGGCCAGGACCCGGCGGTGCCCGCTGTCCGACGGCGCGAGCCCGAGCTTGGCGAAGATGTTGCCGATGTGCTTGCTGACTGCCGTTTCGGACACGGAAATGGCCTCGGCGATGGCCGCGTTGCCCAGGCCTTCGGCCACCAGCCCGAGCACTTCGAACTCGCGCGGCGTCAGGGACCGGATCGGGTCCTGGGTGCTGCGGCGGCTGAACAGCTGGGCGATGACCTCCGGGTCCATCACGGTGCCGCCGGCGAGCACCCGGCGCAGCCCGTCCACGAACTCGCCGACGTTGCCCACGCGCTCCTTCAGCAGGTAGCCCACCCCCTGCGCGCCGGAGGCCAGCAGCCGGCTGGCGTACCGGTCCTCCACATAGGCGGACAGCACGAGGACCGGAAACTCCGGCACCCGTTCGCGCAGTTCCAGGGCCGCGCGCAGGCCTTCGTTGGTGAAGGTGGGCGGCATCCGCACGTCCAGCACCGCGCCGTCGGCGCCGCCGGGTTCGAAGGCGGCCAGCAGGTCCTCGGCGTTGTCCCAGGACCCGACGACGTCAAACCCTTCTCCGCGCAGCAGCAGTTCCAGCCCGGCGCGCAGCAGGGCGTCGTCTTCGGCGATCAGAAGGCGCATGGCAGCTCCACCCTCAGTCTGGTCGGCCCGCCGGCCGGGCTGGTGAGCCGCAGCCTGCCGCCGAACGCGGCCGCCCGCCGGGCGATCCCGGCCAGGCCGGTCCCGGACCCGCCGCCCGCGCCGTCGCCGTCGGCCGGGTCCGGCACCCGCGCTCCGCCGCGCCCGTCGTCGTCCACTTCAATCACCAGGGTCTCCTCCCGCCCGCCCGATTCGGTCCGCAGGGCCACATCGATCCGTGCCGCCTGCGAATGCTTGGCCGCGTTGGTCAGCGCCTCGGCGAGCACGAAGTAGGCCGCCGATTCCACCGCCGCCGGGGCCCGCTCCAGGCCGGCCGTGTCCAGGGTGCAGGGTATCGGTGACCGGCTGGTCAGCGCCGACGCCGCTCCGCCCAGGCCGAGTTCGTCCAGCACCGGCGGATAGATGTCGTGCACCGCCGCGCGCAGCCCGGCCAGCGCCTCCGACGCCGCGTCCTGCGCCCGGCCCAGGAACGGAACCGCCGCCGCCGGATCGGTTTCCGCTGCCCGCTGCGCCAGCCCGAGCATCATGACGACGCCGACCAGCCGGTTCTGCGCGCCGTCGTGCAGTTCGCGCTCAATCCGGCGCAGCTCGGCCGAGTGCGCGGCGAGCGCGCTGGCCCGGGCGGAGGACAGCTCCTGGATCCGGCGGGAGAGCTCCGCGTAGCGGCGCGGCGAGAGGATGCCCAGCGTTCCCTCGCTCAGCCGCCGCGCCATCCAGGGCAGCAGCAGCCAGGCCAGCACGGCGTACAGCACGCCGAGCAGCATGGCCAGGAAGGCGTCCGGCCAGCTGGTGACGGTGACCGTCATTTCCAGCGGCGCGTCCGCCGGGAACAGCTGCCACCACGGGGCCAGCAGCAGATAGAGCACGGCCCCGGCGGGCAGCGCCAGCGCCAGCGCTCCGGCCAGCAGCCCGACGGCGCAGTGGAACAGCAGCCAGGACAGGTCCCGTTTGGTGTCCGGGGCGGTGACCAGGGCGGCCAGCTCGCTGAAGGACTGCCGGCCGGCCAGCCGGCGCCGGTCAAAGGGCATCACCGCGTGGGCGAATCCGGCCGAGCGGTGCTGGGCGCGGACGGCGAGCAGGTTCACCGCGGTCAGCAGTCCGGGCACCGCGTAGAGGCCCACGCCCAGCGCCACGAACGGCAGCAGCGCGATCCCGGCCACCAGCACCGCCCACGAGGCCAGCGACCAGGCGCCTTCGCGCAGCAGGAACAGCAGGTCCCGGGTGCGGGAGGCGAGGCCTGCGCGGCTCGGGGAGGTCATTTCCAGAATTATGCCGGACCGCCCGGCGGCTGTCGGTATAGCTGGCTCTACCCCAAACCGGCCGGCTGGCGGTATGGGATCGCCGCGCGGCGCTCAATAGCGTCGAGAGGGAAGCCGATCCCCTTCCGATAGGACACATCATGTACACCGATGCCGCTGAGTTTTCCGCCCCTGCGGCGCTTGCGCTGCAGGGCGTTTCCAAGAGTTACCGGTCCGGCAGTTCCCGGGTCCACGCGCTCCGGGACGTGTCCCTGGCCCTTCCGGCCGGGACGTTCACCGCGGTCATGGGCCCCTCGGGCTCGGGCAAGAGCACGCTGCTGCAGAGCGCCGCGGGCCTGGACACCCCCGATACCGGCCGGGTGCTGCTGGGCGGCACCGAAATCTCCCAGCTGCGGCCCAAGGCCCTGACCCGGTTCCGGCGGGACCACGTGGGCTTCGTCTTCCAGTCCTACAACCTGCTGCCCCAGCTGAGCGTGGCGCGGAACGTGACGCTGCCGCTGCTGCTGGCCGGCCGCGGCCCGGACCAGGCCTGGCTGGACTACGTGCTGGAGGCGGTCGGGCTGGGCGGGCTGGGCCACCGGAAGCCGCAGGAGCTCTCCGGCGGCCAGCAGCAGCGGGCCGCGATCGCCCGGGCCCTGATCACCCGCCCGGCGGCCGTGTTCGCGGACGAGCCGACCGGCGCCCTGGACTCGGCCACCGCGCAGCAGGTGCTGGGGCTGCTGCGCCACACGGTCTCCGCCCTGGGCCAGACCGTGATCATGGTGACCCACGACCCGGTGGCCGCCCGGCACGCGGACACCGTCCTGTTCCTCGCCGACGGGCGGCTGGACGGCAGCATGACCGATGCCTCCCCCCGTGACATCACCGCCCGCATGGCCGACCTGGGAGAGCGCTGATATGTGGACCCTTGCCAAAGCCTCCGTCCGCCACCACCGCGGCGGGTTCGCCGGCGTCTTCGTCGCCGTGTTCCTCTGCTCCGCGCTGATCACGGCGATGGGCGTGCTGATTGAATCCGGGCTCCGCGGCGGCGTCGGTCCCCAGCGCCTGCAGGGCGCCGACGTCGTCGTGGGCGCCCCGCAGGCGGTCCCGGTCGTGGAGGACATGGACGTCGCCCTGCCTGAGCGGGTCCTGCTGCCGGCCGCGGCGGTGGAGCAGATCGCCGCGGTGCCCGGCGTGGACCGGGCCGTGGGCGGCGTCGAGATTCCGCTGGCCACCGCCGACGGCGCCGCCGTCACGGCCGCCGGCTGGGACAGCGCCGCCCTGGGCTCCTACGAGCTGGCCGACGGACGGGCCCCGCAGGCCGCCACCGACGTGGCCGTGGACCCCTCCTTCGGCGCGGAACCGGGCAGCCGGCTGGTGCTGGCCCACGGCGGGGAGCGCACCGAGTACACGGTCTCCGGCGTCCTGGCGGCCGACGACGGCGCGAAGACCGCCGACGCCGCGTCGTCGGCCGCCAGCCCGGCCGTCTTCCTCAGCCCGGCCGGGGCGCAGGCCCTGTGGCCGCACGGCGGCTCCGTGGCCACCGTCGGCGTGCTCGCCGCCCCCGGCATCAGCCCGGACCAGCTGGCGGAGGACATCGAATCCCGGGTGGACGGCGTCGTCACCTACACCGGCGACGCCCGCGGGGACGTGGAGAACCTGGGCGGGGCAGCGGCCCGCTCCGGCCTGCTGCTGCTGAGCGGCTCGCTGGCCGGCGTGGCGGTGATGACCGCCGTGTTCGTGACCGCCGGAACGCTGTCCCTGTCGGTGCTGGGCCGCCGCCGCGAGTTCGCCATGCTGCGGGCCGTGGGGGCGGGCACCGGGCAGTCGCTGGGGCTGGTGGTCCGCGAGGTGCTGCTGGTCTCGGCGGCGGCCGCCGTCCTGGGCGCCGCCCCCGGGTTCGGGCTGGCCGCGCTGCTGGGCGGGCAGTTCGCCGACGCCGGCGTCATCCCGGACTCCTTCCGGCTGGCCTACGGCCCGCTCCCGGCGCTCGCTGCGGTGCTGATCAGCGTGGCCGCGGCCGTGGGCGCCTCGTTCGTCGCCGCCCGCGGCACCGTCCGCACCCCGCCGACCGCCGCGCTGCGGGAGTCCCAGACCGAGTCCGCACGGCTCGGCCGCGGCCGGGTGAACACCGGCCTGGCCCTGCTGGCCGCGGGCCTGCTCGCCGCCGTCGTCCCGGTGGCGGTGCCCGGCGACGGCGGGCTGGCGGCGGCCGCCTCCAGCATCCTCCTGCTGGTGATCGGCACGGCGGTCCTCGGGCCGTGGCTGGTCACCGCGGTGCTGACGCTGCTGCGGCCGCTGCTGGGCCGCAGCGCCTCGGCGTCGCTGGTGCTGGCCGAAGCCAACGCCGGCGCCTTCCCGCGGCGGCTGGCCGCCGGCATCGTTCCGCTCGCGCTGGCCGTGGCCCTGGGCTCGGTGCAGTTCTTCACGCCCACCACCGTGGAGGCGGAGGCCGAGCGGCAGGCCCGGGACGGAACGGTGGCCGCCTACCTGGTCAGCGCGCCGGCGTCGGGGCTGTCCGCCGACACCGCGGAGCGGGTGGCCGCCCTGCCCGGGGTGCAGTCCGCGACCGCCGTGGCCCGGTCCGCGGTCCTGGCCGACACCCGCTTCCTCGGCATGGAGGACGGCGTCACGCCCTACGCCGTGCAGGGGCTGGACCCGGCGGAGCTGGACGGGACGCTGGACCTGCAGGTTCGCGAAGGCTCCCTGGACCGGCTGGCCGAGCCCGGCACCGTGGCGCTCAGCGTCGACCTGGCCCAGGCCGCCGGCGTCGCCCCGGGCGGGGAGTTCGGCTTCCGGTTCGGGGACGGCACGCCGGCGACCGCCGTCGTCGTCGCGACCTATGAGCGGGGCCTGGGCTTCGGGGACGTCGCGGTGGCCAACGACACCCTGCGCGCCCACACCACCACGGGCTTGAACGACCATCTGCTGGTCAGCGCCGTACCGGGCACCGATCCTGCGGAGCTCGAGGCGGCCGTGGCCGGACTGGGGCTGACGCTGCTGGACCGGGACGGCCTGGCGGCGGCAGGTGCCGCGGAACGGAACGCCGAGTCCTGGGTGTCCGTGATCGCCATGCTGGTGCTGCTCGGCTACCTGGCCGTCTCAGTGGTCAACACCCTGGTCATGGCCACCGCCCGGCGCCGGCCGGAGATGCTGCTGCTGCGCAGCCTGGGCGCCTCGGATGCCCAGCTGCGCCGGATGACCGGAGGGGAGGCGGCCCTGGTCGTGACGGTGGCCGTCGCGGTGGGCACCGTGCTGGCCGTCCCGCCGCTGATGGGCATCGCTTACAGCGTCTCCGGGGCGCCGCTGCCCACGGTGGTGCCGTGGGCCTACCTGGCGCTGGCCGGCGCGACGGCGGCCCTGGGCCTGGGCTCCGTCGCCGTGGCCACGCGGGCGGCGCTGCACCCGGCCCGGAGCTGATGCCGGCGGCTGACAGCGGAAAAGCAGAAGACCCCGGCCCAAGGGACCGGGGTCTTCTGCTTTGATGATCATCTCATCGGCGGAGGATGGGGGATTTGAACCCCCGAGGGCGTTAACCCAACACGCGTTCCAGGCGTGCGCCATAGGCCGCTAGGCGAATCCTCCAAGCTTGCTCGTCAAGAGCAGATACAAGACTACCGGACAACGCCCGGATTGCCGAATCGGCCCTGATCGGGTCGGGTGCCGGCCCTCAGGTCTGCAGCTGCCGGCTGCCCAAAAGGCCCAGCACGATGTTGACCGCGGGAATCGCAAGCCAGGACAACTGTGCGGCGGTCGGGCTGGCCAGCGCAATCGGCACCGAGAGCAGAAAGACCAGGGGCGCGACGGCGGCGTGCTGCCATGCGGTGCCCAGCAGCCGCTCGTCGTACTGCGGCTTGAACAGGTGCCGGCGCTTGCAATAGAGCCACATCAGGGCGTCCACGCCGCCGATGAGCGCCACGGTTCCGGCGTAGATGGCCAGCCCGAGGAACTGGTCGCCGTGGAACACCAGCATGTCCGTTGCGTAGCCGATCAGGGCCACGAAGAGCAGCAGCAGGAGATTCAGCCGTTGGAATGCAGGGGTGTAACCGCTCAGCACACGGATCATCCGGTGGTGGCTGAGCCAGTACGCGCCCGTCACCACGAACGACAGCGCGTAGGCGCCGAACTGGGGCAGCTGGTCCGCCACCGCGCCGGGCAGCTCGGCCGCCGGCACCCGGGGAACGTCGATGCCGACGGCCAGCAGGGTCATGGCAACGGCGAAGATCGCATCGCTGAAGGAAGCGGTGCGGTCCAGGCTGTCTCCGGAGCTGAACTCCTCCCGGAAAATCCGGTTCCGGCTGCCGTCCACTCCGCCATTGTTCCCGCTTTACTCCCGTCCGGGACACCCGGGCGGGAGCAAAGCGGGATCAGGCGGCCGGGATCCCTGCCACCGTCAGCGACCGACGTCAGCGGCCGACTTTGCCGAACAGCGAGGCGATCGGGGCGAGCACGAACGGGCGGGCGGCGAACCAGCCGCCGGCGATCACCAGCAGGGAGGCGAACATGATCCAGAAGCCCGTCCAGTTCACCGCGTCCTGGCCGGCGTACATGTGGTTCAGGTTCTTCAGGGCGCCGGTGGACAGCACCAGCGCGACGTGCACGATGATGAACGCCACGAAGTACAGCATCACCGGGAGGTGGATGGCCCGGGCCACCTCCACCGGGTAGATGCGGTTCAGCCGGTCCGCCTTGGCCGGCCACATGCCGGACATGCGGTAGCCGGTGATCGCCGCCAGGGGTGCGGCCACAAAGATGGTGACGAAGTACGCCAGCACCTGCAGGGAGTTGTAGTTCACCCAGCCGTTTTCCGTCGGCCAGTCCAGGGAAAGGTACTGCAGGGCGGCGGAGGCCGCATTCGGGAACACGTCCCAGCTGGTCGGCACCACCCGCATCCACTGCCCGGTCACGGCGAGCAGCACCACGAAGACCGCACCGTTGACCAGCCAGAGGATGTCCAGCGACTGGTGCAGCCACAGGGTGAGGCTGATCTTCTTCGGGTTCTTTCCCCACTTGGGGGTCCACTGCGCCGGCGGGCGGCGCTGGGTGCGGACCTGCCAGCCGGAGCGGATGATCAGGACCATCAGGAACACGTTGAAGAAGTGCTGCCAGCCCAGCCACGCCGGAATCCCGACGGGGGCTCCGTGCGGCAGCTCGCTTTCCCCCGGGTAACGGGCGAGGAACTCCTGGACCGGCCCCAGCGTGACCAGCCATCGGGCGGCCAGCACCGCGGCGGCGCTGAGCACCAGCAGGACGACGGCGAGCAGGGCGGCCTGCCGCAGCCGGCTCCGTTCCGGCTTGGCGGGGGCGGAAGCCGGCTTCGCCGGGGCGGCCGACGTCGGGCCAGTGGAGGCTGCGCCGGCGGCTGGGGCCGCTCCGGCCGCGGAAACCGGGGTTGCGGCTGCCGCGGCAGCGGGCGCAGGGGCCGCGGCCGGGCGGGGCATCCCCTGGCGCCGGCCGGTGGGTGCGTTGGTGGACGCATTGGTGGGTGCCTTGGCGGATGCACCGTCGGGAGTATTGGCGGGCGTATTCGTAGGCGCGCCGGCAGCCGCGTCGGCCGTGGGAGCCGCCGGGGCCTCCCCCGCGGCGGCCGGCCGGGGCAGCCCCCGGCGCCGCCCGGTGGTTGCCGCTGCGGTCGGGGCGGACGGTGAGGAGGAAGCGGACGGCGAGGAAGGGGCGGGGTTGGCCGCGGCGCCGCCGGGCTCTCCGGCGGCTGCCGCTGTTGCGGCGTCCGGTCCGGGGCCGGGCGCGCCCGCTGTCCGGGGCAGCCCTTGCCGCCGGCCGGAGCGGGCCGGGGCGGCTGCGGGCTCTGCCGCCGCCGTCGCAGTAGCCGCAGCAGTCGCAGCCGCTGCGGCCGCCGTCGGCCTCTGCTCCGGAGCTGCTGCGCCCGTTTCAGCCGCATTCGCCGCCGCTGCGTTCGGTGCCGCCGCGGCCTGTTTCGGTGTCGCCACGGCTGCCTGCCCGGCGGTCCGCGGCAGTCCCTTCCTCACCATCGCACTAGCCCCGCTTCTCTTCGATGGCGGCCACCAGCTGCGGGACCACGGTGAACAGGTCCCCCACCACGCCGAAGTCGGCGATGTCGAAGATCGGCGCGTCGGGGTCCTTGTTCACCGCGACGATGGTCTTGGCCGTCTGCATGCCGGCCCGGTGCTGGATGGCGCCGGAGATGCCCAGGGCAATGTAGAGGTCCGGTGCCACGGTGACGCCGGTCTGTCCCACCTGCATCGCCTGCGCCACGTACCCGGCGTCGACGGCGGCGCGGGAGGCGCCCACCGCCCCGCCGAGCGCGTCGGCGAGGCTCTCCACCAGGGCGAAGTTCTCGCCGGAGCCCAGGCCGCGGCCGCCGGAGACGACCACGGAGGCGCCGCGCAGCTCGGGCCGCGTGGACACCGTGCCGGTCTCCTCGCAGCGGGTGATCGTTGCGTCGGGAGCGCCGGAGGCCGGTGCGGCGAGCACCTCGACCGAGGGTTCCTGCGCGTCGGCGCGGAGGCTGGAGGAGCCCTGGCGCAGCGTGATGACCAGCGTGCCGTTGGCTGCGGCGGAGTCCGTCAGATACGCCCCGCCGTAGACGGAGTGGTGCGCCACCACGCCTTCCTCGTCCCGGGAGACGCCGACGGCGTCGGCGGCCAGCGCGGCGCCGGTGCGCACGGCGAAGCGTGCGGCGGCGTCGCGGCCCTGGATCGAGTTGGGCACCAGCACCGCTTCGGGCGCCAGGGCCGCGGCGGCGGCGGTCAGCGCGTCCACCACGGGGGCCACGACGGCGGTGCCGGCCTGGTCGGTCTCGGCGATCATCACGTGCGCGGCGCCGAGGTCCGCCAGTTCCTTGCCGAGCCGGTCGGCGCTGCCGGGCGCGGCCACCGCGAGGGCCACCGGCGTGCCGATGGCGGAGGCGGCGCCGATCAGTTCGGCGGCGCTGGAGCGCAGTGTGCCCGACGGCGAGAGGTCGACGAGCACGAGGGTCGCGTTTTCGGGGTATGCGGGCATGGTCAGTGTCCTTTGATGAGTTGGTTCTCGGCGAGGAAGTCGGCGATCTGTCGGCCGGCGTCGCCCTCGTCTTCGATGCGGATGCCGGCGGCGCGGGCCGGGCGCTGCGCCACGGAGAGGATGATGGAGCGGTTCGCCTCGTCGTCGACGGTGAGGCCGAGGTCCGCCAGGGTGAGGGTGTCGAAGGGCTTCTTCTTCGCGGCCATGATGCCCTTGAAGTTGGGGAAGCGGGCGTCCGGCAGGGCTTCGGTGATCGAGATGACGGCGGGCAGGGGCGCCTGCACCTGGGTGCTTTCGGTTTCCAGGTTTCGGGTGCCGGCGACCGTCTCCGCGGTGAGTTCGACCGCGCTGAGGTAGGTGATGCCGGGGACTCCCAGCAGTTCGGCCAGCATGGAGGGCAGCACGCCCGCGCCGCCGTCGGTGGAGATGTTGCCGGCGATCACCAGGTCGAAGCCGATGCTGCGGATGGCCGCCGCCAGCACCTCGGCGGTGAGGGTGGTGTCGGCGCCGAGCATGGCCGGGTCGCAGATGTGCACGGCGCGGTCGGCGCCCATGGCCAGGCCCTTGCGCAGGGTGGCCGGCATGGTGCCGTCCGGCCCGGCGGCGAGCAGGACCACCTCGGTGTCCGGGTCGGCGCTGCGGTGGGTCAGCGCCACCTCGAGGGCCCGTTCGGTGATTTCGTCCAGGACCGGGTCTCCGGCGGCGCGCTCCAGGAGCCCGGTTTCCAGGTTCAGCGTGCGCTCCCCGTAGGTATCCGGGACTTCCTTCATGAGAACAACTATTTTCATCGATTTCCCTCTTTCATCGTCGAAGTTCGGGGCGCAACCGTGCGGGTTACGCGAAAGCTATCAGTCCGTCGGTGATGACCGGGCGGTCCGCCACGGCGGCGTCGAACCGTCCGTCCGTCCAGCACCGGACGGCGATTTCGTCGCCCGGGAACACCACGCCCGAAAACCGTCCGGAGAACTCGCGGAGATCGGCCGGATGAGCGCCGGCGAGCCCGGCCAGCGGCAGCGTGACCGCGGCCAGCGAGGCCAGGCCGTGCAGGATGGGCCGGTCCTGGCCGATCCGCCGGGCAGCCTGCGGGTCGATGTGGATGTGGTGCCGGTCCCCCAGCAGCCGGTACAACGCCGCCTGGTTGGGCTGGGTGGCGATGCTTCCGACGGCGGCGGGCTCCGTGTCCGGCGCCGCGGGAGCGGAGGGGCCGCGGTCTCCGCCGAAGCCGCCGCAGCCGGGGGCGAAGATCCGCCAGGTCGCGGCGAAGAAGTCGCTTTCGACGATGACGTTGAAGACGGCGGCGGACCCCTTGTCCCAGACCTCGCCCACCCGGGCGCTCATGGTCACTTCCCCGGAGCGGGGCAGCGGCCGGTGGACGGTGAGCTGCTGCGAGCCGTGTACGGCGCGGTTGTCGAAGGCGCCCTGCCCGGCCAGCACGTCCGGGGCCCATTGGGCCAGGGTCAGGCCGAAGGAGGGCAGCACCCGCAGCCGGTCCTCGAAGACCAGGTCCAGGTCCTGCGCGGAGGCGCCGACCGCGAGCGCGTAGAGGATCGCCTCGGTTTCGGTGTAGCCCGCCGTGCGGTCGCCGAGGCTGCGTCCGGCCCAGTCGCCGGCGGTGCCGGCACCGGTCCCGGGCACGGCCCCGATGCCGGGGGCGGCTGCGCCGCTCATGCGCCGTACACCGGTTCGGGAGCGGCGGCCTTCTGCAGCAGCGCCGTGACCGCCTCGCCGACGGCGGCGGCCTCCCAGCGGCGGCCGGCGTCCTGCGCGGGGCCGTGGTTCCAGCCCTCCTCGATGCAGATGCGTCCGCCTTCGATTTCAATGACCCGGCCGGTGACCTCCCGGGAGCCCGGGCTCGCCAGCCAGGCGACGACGGGCGAGACGTTGGCCGGATCCATGGCGTCGAACCCGCTTTCGGGGGCGGCCATCGCCTCGGCGAAGGCGCCTTCGGTCATGCGGGTGCGGGCGGAGGGGGCGATGGCGTTCACGGTGACCCCGTAGCGGGCCAGCTCGTGGGCGGCGACCAGGGTGAGCCCGGCAATGCCGGCCTTCGCCGCGGAGTAGCTCGCCTGCCCCACGCTGCCCTGCAGCCCGGCGCCGGAGGAGGTGTTGATGACCCGGGCGTCCGGGGTCCGCCCGGCCTTGGCCTCGGCCCGCCAGTACTCGGCGGCGTGGCGCAGCGGGGCGAAGTGCCCCTTCAGGTGCACCCGGATCACGGCGTCCCACTCCTCCTCGGAGGTGTTGACCAGCATCCGGTCCCGCACGAACCCGGCGTTGTTCACCAGGATGTCGAGGCCCCCGAAGGTGTCGACGGCCTGCCGGACCAGGCCGCGGGCCTGCTCGAAGTCGGCGACGTCGGCACCGTTGGCCACCGCTTCCCCGCCCATCGAGCGGATCAGGTCGACGACGTCGTGGGCCGGCCCGGAAGCCTCGACGATGCCGTCGAGGGAGGTCCCCAGGTCGTTCACGACGACCTTCGCGCCCTGCCGCGCCAGCTCCAGCGCGTGCTCGCGGCCCAGGCCGCGGCCGGCGCCCGTCACGATGGCAACTCGTCCCTTACAGATGCCGGTCATGTCGATTCTCTCCTTAGGGTTCACTGCCCTGGTCGGCCAGTGTAGCGTCTACCAAGCAAATGTTAGGGTATCAAGCAAACGTTAGGTAGGGTACTGCTATGCCAATCAGATCGAAGATGCATTCCAACGGCGTCCGTGTGGTCACCATGGACTACCCGCCGGTCAACGCGCTGCCCGTGGCCGGCTGGTTCGCGGTCAGCGAGGCGCTCAACGAAGCGGGCGCCGACGCCGACACCCGCGTGGTGGTGCTGCGCGCCGAGGGACGCGGCTTCAACGCCGGCGTCGACATCAAGGAAATGCAGGCCACCGAAGGCTTCACCGCCATCCTCGGCGCGAACCGCGGCTGCTACGAGGCGTTCCGCTCCATCTACGAATGCCCGGTCCCGGTGGTCGCCGCCGTGAACGGGTTCTGCCTGGGCGGCGGCGTCGGCCTGGCCGGCAGCGCGGACACGATCATCGCCTCCGAGGACGCCTACTTCGGGGTGCCCGAGGTGGACCGCGGCGCCCTGGGCGCGGCCACGCACCTGTCCCGGCTGGTGCCCGCCCACCTGCTGCGGACGCTCTACTACACCAGCCGCACCATCAGCGCCGCCCGCCTGGCGGAGCTGGGCAGCGTGGCGGAGGTGGTTCCCGCCGACCGGCTCGACGACGCCGCGTTCGCCTTCGCGGACGAGGTCGCCGCCAAGGATCCCCGGGTGATCCGGGCGGCGAAGGAGGCCCTGAACGGCATCGACCCCGTCGACGTCGTGAAGAGCTACCGGTTTGAGCAGGGCTTCACCTTCGAGCTCAACCTGGCCGGCGTCGCCGACGACCTCCGCGACGATTTCGTCGCCACCGGCGCCTCCTCCGCCCCATGAGCGGAAAAGTCACCGCCCTGGATGCGGTGGCCGCCCGGTTCCGCGACGGGATGACCATCGGCATCGGCGGCTGGGGATCGCGCCGCAAGCCCATGGCGCTGGTGCGCGCGCTCGTGCGCTCCGGCGTCCGGGACCTGACCGTGGTGAGCTTCGGCGGGCCCGACGTCGGCGTCCTCTGCGCCACCGGCCAGGTGCGGCGGGTGGTGTTCGGGTTCGTGACGCTGGACAGCATCGCCGTGGAACCGCACTTCGCCGCGGCGCGGCAGGCCGGCGCCGTCGAGGCCGTGGAGCTGGACGAGGCCATGCTGGTCGCCGGGCTGCGCGCCGCCGGGCGGCGGCTGCCCTTTGAGGCCACCCGCTCCGGGCTCGGGGCGGACACGCTCGCCGCCAACCCCTGGATCCGCACCGTGGCCTCCCCCTACGCCGACGGCGAGGTGCTGGTGGCCATGCCCGCCGTGCCCCTCGACGTCGCCCTGCTGCACCTGAACCGCGCCGACGCGCTGGGCAACGCCCAGTGCCTGGGCCCGGACCCGTACTTCGACGACCTCTTCGCGCGGGCGGCGGAGCACACCGTCGTCAGCGCGGAGGCCGTGGTGCCCACCGGCGAACTCACCCGCAACGCGCACCCCTCCACGCTGCTGCTGAACCGGACCATGGTCGATGCGGTGGTCGAAGCGCCGCTCGGGGCGCACTTCACCTCCTGCCTGCCGGACTACGGACGGGACGAATCCTTCCAGCGCGAATACGCGCGCAGCGCCGCCTCGGCCGAGGACTGGCAGCGGTTCCGCGCCCGGTTCCTCGACGTGGACGACGCCGGCTACCTCGCCGCCGTGGGAGCCGGGCGATGAGCGCGCCGTCCCGGGCCGAAGTTGCGGTCACGGCGTGCAGCGACCTGTTCCGCGGCGAGACGGACATCCTGGCCAGCCCCGCCGGGATCGTGCCCACGCTCGGCGCCCGGCTGGCCGCCCTCACGCACGCACCCGGACTGATGCTCAGCGACGGAGAGTCCACGATCTTCGGCGACGTCCCGCCCCTAGGCGGGGCGTCCGCCGTCACCGCGGGCTACCTGCCGTACCGCGAACTGTTCGAGCTGATCGCCGCCGGCCGGCGCCACGTGGTGATGGGCGCGGCGCAGCTGGACCGCACCGGCAACCAGAACCTGTCGGTGATCGGCAGCCACGACCGGCCGCGCCGCCAGCTGCTGGGCACCCGGGCCGCCGCCACCAACACGGTCAACCACCGGACCAGCTACTGGATCGCCCGGCACAGCCCGCGCACCATGGTGGAGCACGTGGACTTCGTGACCGGCGTCGGCACCGACCGCGCCCGCGAAGCCGGCCCCTCGGCCGCCCGGTTCCACGACCTGCACCGGGTGGTGACCAACCTGGGCGTCTTCGATTTCAGCGGCCCCGGCGGCACCCTCGCCGTGGTCTCGGTCCATCCCGGCGTCGACGCCGGCGACATGCAGGCCGCCACCGGGTTTCCGCTGCACTTCGGCGGCCCCGTCCACACCACCCGGCTTCCCGACGACACCGAGCTGCGGCTCATCCGGGACGTCCTGGATCCACAGAAGCGCAGAGAAGACGAGGTACCGGCATGAGCACCCCCGCCCGCATTTCCACCCCGCTGACGGAACTGACCGGCGTCGAGCATCCGATCGTCCAGACCGGCATGGGCTGGGTGGCCGGACCGCGGCTGGTCAGCGCCACCGCCGAGGCCGGCGCCCTGGGCATCCTCGCCTCGGCAACCATGACCCTGCCCCAGCTGGAGGCGGCGATCGTGGAGGTGAAGAGCCGCACCGACCGGCCCTTCGGGGTGAACCTGCGGGCCGACGCCGCCGACGCCGGCGCCCGGGTCGACCTGCTGGTGAAGTACGGGGTCAAGGTGGCCTCGTTCGCCCTGGCGCCGCGGCCGGAGCTCATCGCCCGGCTCAAGGAGCACGGCGCGGTGGTGATCCCCTCCATCGGCTCCGTCCGGCACGCGCAGAAGGTCGCCTCCTGGGGCGCCGACGCCGTCATGATCCAGGGCGGGGAAGGCGGCGGACACACCGGCGCCACCCCGACGTCGATCCTGCTGCCCAGCGTGGTTTCCGCCGTGGACCTTCCGGTCATCGCGGCCGGAGGCTTCTACGACGGGCGCGGGCTGGCCGCCGCGCTGGCCTACGGCGCCGTCGGCATCGGCATGGGCACCCGGTTCCTGCTCACCCGGGACAGCGCGGTGCCGGAGGAGATCAAGCAGCGCTACCTCGGCTTCGGGCTGGACGGCACGGTGGTCACCGCCAAGGCCGACGGCATGCCGCACCGGCTACTGCGCACCGAATTCGTCGCCTCGCTGGAGGAGTCCGGGCGGCTGCGCCGGATGCTGCCCACCCTGCGCCGGACCCTGCGGTTCAAGGAGATGTCGGGGCAGTCCTGGGCCGGGCTGCTCCGGGACGGGGTGGCCATGAAGCGCAGCTCGGGGCGCAGCTGGAATCAGATGATGCTCGCCGCCAACACTCCCATGCTGCTCAAGGCGGGACTGGTCGACGGCGACACCAGCGCCGGCATGCTCGCCTCCGGACAGGTGGTCGGCGTGATCGACGACCTGCCCAGCTGCGCCGAGCTCGTGGACCGGATCGTGGCCGAGGCGGCGGAGCGGCTCCGGGCTGCCGCCGGCACGGTGCGGGCCGGCCAGGCCGCCTGACCCCGTCCCCGCGGAGAACGCAAAGGGGGCCGCCGCAGCCATGTCGCTGCGGCGGCCCCCTTTTCCCTGCGCTGCCGCGCGCTACAGCCGTTCGATGATGGTGACGTTGGCCTGGCCGCCGCCCTCGCACATCACCTGCAGGCCGTAGCGGCCGCCGGTCCGTTCCAGCTCGTTGAGCAGCGTGGCCATGATGCGGGTGCCGGTGGCGCCGATCGGATGGCCGAGCGCGATCCCGCCGCCGTTGACGTTGACCTTCTCCAGGTCGACGCCCAGCTCCATGGCCCAGGCCAGGACCACGGAGGCGAACGCCTCGTTGCACTCGAACAGGTCGATGTCGTCCACGTCCATCCCGGCCTTCTCCAGCGCATGCGCCGTCGCCCGGATGGGTCCGGTGAGCATCCAGACCGGATCGTCCGCGCGCACCGAGAGGTGGTGGATCCGGGCCCGGGGCGTGAGCCCGTGCGTCGCCACGGCGGCCTCGGAGGCGACCAGCAGGGCGCTGGCGGCGTCGGTGATCTGCGAGGCGACGGCGGCGGTGATGCGCCCGCCCCCGGTCAGCGGTTCCAGCGCCGCCATCTTCTCCAGCGAGGTGCCGCGGCGCGGGCCTTCATCCTGGCTCAGCCCGGCCAGCGGCACGATCTCCCGGGCGAAGCGGCCCTCGTCGGTGGCCCGGATGGCGCGCTCATGGCTGCGCAGCGCGAACTCCTCCATCCGTTCCCGGCTGATGTTCCACTTCTCGGCGATCATCTCCGCGGAGCGGAACTGCGAGACCTCCTGGTTTCCGTAGCGGCGCACCCATCCCGGGGACTCGGCGAACGGCGTCGTGAAGCCGTACTGCGTGCCCACGACCATGGCCGCGGAGATGGGAACGGCGGACATGTTCTGCACGCCGCCGGCCACGATCAGGTCCGCGGTGCCGGACATGACGCCCTGCGCCGCGAAGTGCACGGCCTGCTGGCTGGAGCCGCACTGCCGGTCGATCGTGACGCCGGGAACGTGGTCCGGCAGCCCGGCGACCAGCCAGGCGGTGCGGGCGATGTCCCCGGCCTGGGGGCCGATGGTGTCGGTGCAGCCGAAGATCACGTCGTCGACCGCGGCCGGATCGACGCCGGTGCGCTCCATCAGCGCGGAGATCACGTGGGCGCCGAGGTCGGCGGAATGGATGCCGGCCAGGGAACCGTTGCGGCGCCCGCCGGGGGTGCGGACGGCGTCGACAATGTAGGCGGTGGTCATGGTGGCTCCTTAGGCCTGCTGGCTGCTGACGGACACGACTTCGCCCGTCATGTAGGACGAGTAGCCGCTGGCGAGGAAGACCATCACGTTGGCGATCTCCCACGGTTCGGCGGCGCGGCCGAACGCCTCCCGCGAGGTCAGCTGCTCGAGCAGCTCCTCGGAGGTGACCTTGGCCAGGAACGGATGCATGGCCAGGCTCGGGGACACGGCGTTGACCCGGATGCCGGCGTGGGCCAGGTCCAGGGCGGCCGAGCGGGTCAGGGCCATGACGCCGGCCTTCGCGGCGGCGTAGTGGGCCTGGCCCTCCTGGGCGCGCCAGCCGATCACCGAGGCGTTGTTGATGATCACACCGCCCTGCACGCCGTTGCGGACCATGCGCCGGCCTGCGGCGCGCACGCTGCGGAAGGTGCCGGTCAGCGTCACGCCGAGGACCTTGTCCCACTGCTCGTCGGTCATCTCCAGGATGGAGGCGGTGCCGCCCAGGCCGGCGTTGTTGATCATGACGTCGACGCCGCCGGCGTCCTCGGCGAGGTCCAGGAGGGCCTCGACCTGCTCGTCGACGGTGACGTCGCAGACCGCGGCCCGGACCCGGTCGGTCCCGAATTCGGCGCCGAGCTCGGCAACGGCGGCCTCCAGCCGGCCCGCGTGCGTGTCGCCGAGGACCACCAGCTGCGCGCCCTCCTCCAGGGCCCGCCGGGCGGCGCCGGCGGGGGTGCCGGCCCCGGCGGCGGCGGTGACCACCACGCGCCGGCCGGCGAGCAGGTTGTGGGCCGGAACGTAGTCCGGAGCGGGCTGGGCGGTGCGGGTGGGAATCATGCGCGGGCCTCCTTGGGCAGGCCGAGCACGCGCTCGGCGATGACGTTTCGCTGGATTTCGTCCGAGCCGCCGTAGAGCGTGTCCGCGCGGCTGAACAGGAAGAGGGACTGCAGGGGGCTCAGCCCGTAGGGCGCCTCGGCGACGGTCAGCCCGGCGCTGCCGGCCACGGCCATGGCCAGCTCGCCCAGGGACCGGTGCCAGGGCGCCCACAGCAGCTTGGTGATCGAGGCTTCGATGCCCTGCTCGCCGCTGAGCGTGCGCAGTCCGTGCAGCCGCAGCATCTGCAGGCCCATGTGGGCGGAGACGATCCGGTCCCGGATCAGCGGATCCTCGAGCGCGCCATTGTCCCGGGCGAGGTCGACGACGGCGTCGAGCTCGCGCTGGAAGGCGATCTGCTGGGCGAGGGTGGAGACGCCGCGTTCGAAGCCGAGCGTGCCCATGGCCACGGCCCAGCCGGCGCCGGGCTCGCCGACCACCAGGTCGGCGTCGGTGCGCGCGCCGTCGAAGAAGACCTCGTTGAACTCGGAGGTGCCGGTCAGCTGCAGGATCGGGCGGATCTGCACGCCCGGCTGGTCCATCGGCACCAGCAGGTAGGACAGCCCGTGGTGCGGGCGGTCGCCGGTGCCGGTCCGGGCGATGACGAAGCACCAGTCGGCGTGGTGGGCCAGGGAGGTCCAGACCTTCTGCCCGTCGATGACCCACTGCCCGTCCTCGAGCCGCGCCTTGGTGGACACCGAGGCCAGGTCGGAGCCGGCCCCCGGCTCGGAATAGCCCTGGCACCACAGTTCCTCCACCGCCACGATCTTCGGCAGGAACCGGGCCTGCTGCTCCGGGGTGCCGAAGGCGATGAGCGTGGGGCCGAGCAGTTCCTCGCCCAGGTGGTTGACCCGTGCCGGGGCGTCGGCCCGGGCGTACTCCTCATGGAAGATCACCTGCTGCAGCAGGCTCAGGCCGCGGCCGCCGTGCTCCTTGGGCCAGCCGACGCAGCTCCAGCCGTGCGCGGCGAGGTGCCGGTTCCATTCCAGGCGTTCCTCGAAGGCCTCGTGCTCCCGGCCGGAGCCGCCCAGGCCGCGCAGCTGCGCGAACCTGCCGACGAGGTTCGCTTCCAGCCAGCTGCGTATCTCCCGGCGGAACTCCTCGTCTTCTGCTGAATAGTTCAGGTCCACGGAACACCTTTCCTCGGCCGCCGCCACTGGTCAATAAGTCGAGCGTCGCCTATGCTAGCAAACCAAGCACTTGTTTGGTAAGTGTTGGTTGAAGCATCCCAGAGAGGAACCACGATGCAGAACGACGAAGCCGGCGGGGTGGTGACATACGAGGTGCGCGGCTCCGTCGCCGTCGTCCGCCTCAACCGCCCGCAGTACCGCAACGCGCAGAATTCGAAGGTCACCTACGCCCTGGATGCCGCGTTCACCCGCGCCGTCAACGACGACGCCGTCAAGGTGATCGTGCTCGCGGGCAACGGAAAGCACTTCTCGGCCGGCCACGACATCGGCTCCCCCGAGCGGGACGCCGATCAGAGCTTCGAACGCCGGGCGGTGATCTGGTGGGACCACGTCGGTACCGAGGGCGTGGACTCCCGGTTCGCCCGCGAATCCGAGGTCTACCTGGGCATGTGCCGGCGCTGGCGGGAGATCCCCAAGCCCATGATCGCCATGGTGCAGGGCGCCTGCATTGCCGGCGGCCTGATGCTGGCCTGGTCCTGCGACTTCATCGTCGCCGCCGACGACGCGTTCTTCTCCGATCCCGTGGTGCGCATGGGCATCCCGGGCGTGGAGTACTTCGCCCACCCGTGGGTGATGAACCCGCGCGCGGCCAAGGAGTTCCTCTTCACCGGCGACCGCTTCACCGCCGGCCGCGCCCGCGAGCTGGGCATGGTCAACCACGTGGTTCCGGCCGCCGAGCTGGAGGACACCGTGATGGCGATGGCCGAGCGGATCAGCGCGATGCCCCGGCTGGGGCTGGCCCTGGCCAAGAAGGCCGTCAACCAGGCCGAGGACCTGCAGGGCATGCGCGCCGGCATGGACTCGGTCTTCGGGCTGCACCACGCGGCCCACGCGCACAACGCGGAGGTCGGCGTCGACTCGCTGGCCGGAATGGGAGTAAAGAGCATGCGGAACGCGGCGGTGCAGTCATGAACGGCGACGCGATGAACCTTGACCTGACCGGGGAGCAGCAGGCCTTCGCCGCCGAGGCGCGGGCCTGGCTGGCCGCCCATGTGCCGGCGCAGCCGCTGCCGTCCATGGACACCGCCGAGGGCTTCGCCGCGCACCGCGAGTGGGAGGCCGAGCTGGCCCGCGGCGGCTGGTCGGTGGTGTCCTGGCCCGAGGAGTTCGGCGGCCGGGGCGCGGGCCTGATCGAGTGGGTCCTGTTCGAGGAGGAGTACTACCGCGCCGGGGCGCCCACCCGGGTGGCCCAGAACGGCATCTCGCTGCTGGCGCCCATCCTCTTTGAGCACGGCACCGACGACCAGCGCCGGCGCTACCTGAAGGACATGACCGACGGCTCGCTGATCTGGGCGCAGGCCTGGTCGGAGCCCGGGGCGGGCAGCGACCTGGCCGCCATCCGCAGCACCGCCAGGCGCGACGACGAGCGCGGAGGCTGGCTGCTGAGCGGCCAGAAGACCTGGAGCTCGCGGGCGGTGTGGGCGGACCGCGGGTTCGGCCTGTTCCGCACGGATCCGGAGGCGCAGCGGCACCGCGGGCTGACCTACTTCCTCTTTCCGATGGACGCCCCGGGCCTGAGCATCCGGCCCATCACCCAGCTGGACGGATCCACCGGCTTCGCCGAGCTGTTCTTCGACGACGTCTTCGTGCCCGACGCCGACGTCCTGGGCGCCCCGGGCGACGGCTGGCGGGTGGCCATGAGCACGGCCGGCAACGAGCGCGGCCTGTCGCTGCGCTCCCCCGGCCGCTTCTGCGCGGCCGCCGACCGGCTGATGAACCTCTGGGGCACCCTGCCGGACCCGGATCCGGCCGCCCGCGACGCCGTCGTCGACGCCTGGATCAAGGCGGAGGCCTACCGGCTCTACACCTGGGGCACGGTGGGCACCATGCAGGACGGCGGCGACATCGGCGCCGAAGGCAGCGTCAACAAGGTGTTCTGGTCCGAGCTGGACATCGCCCTGCACGAAACGGCGCTGTCCCTGCTCGGCCCGGACGCGGAGCTGCGCGGCGCCCCCGCCGCCGGCGACGGCCGCTGGGCGGAGGACTACCTGTTCGCCGTGGCCGGGCCCATCTATGCCGGCACCAATGAAATCCAGCGCAACATCATCGCAGAACGGCTGCTCGGTCTCCCCCGCGGCGGCGATGCCAGGAGGAAGCCATGAAATTCGTGCTCAGTGAAGAGCAGCATTCGCTGGCCGAGGCCATCGACGAAATCGTCGAGAGCGCGGGCGGCACCAAGATCGCCCGGACCTGGGCCGACGGCGATCCGGCACTCGGGCGCGCCCTGTGGGCCCAGCTGGCCGAACTCGGCCTGTTCGGGCTCTGCGTGGCCGAGGACGACGGCGGCCTGGGCGGCACCGCGGTGGACCTCGCCGTCGCGTTCGAACGGCTGGGCTACCACGCCGTCCCCGGGCCCTACGTCGAATCGGCGGCGCTGCTGCCGGACCTGGTCGACGCCGAGGTGCGCGCCGGCCTGCTCGACGGCTCGATCATCGCCACGGCCGCTGTCCCCGGCGCCGCGCCCTACGCCCTCGACGCGGCCGCTGCCGACCGGAGCTTCCTGGTGGACACGGCATCCATCGCCCCCGCCGCGGCCGGTCCCGGCGTCACGTCCCTGGACCGCACCCGCACCCTCAGCCCGCTGACGGCGGCGGGCCCGGCAGCGGACCTCGACCCGGCCGTCCGGGCGCTGGCGGTGGACCGGGCCGCGCTGGCCTGTGCCGCCGTCCAGCTCGGCGCCGGCGAGCGGCTGCTGGCGGAGGCCGTGTCCTACGCGAAGATCCGCGAACAGTTCGGCCGGCCGGTGGGCGAGTACCAGGCCCTGAAGCACCAGCTGGCCAATGTCCGGATTGCCCTGACCTTCGCCCGGCCGCTGATCTTCAACGCCGCCCTCGACCTGGGCGGGCCCGACGGCCCGCGCAGCGTCTCGGCGGCCAAGGTCGCGGCCACCGACGCGGCGGACCTCGCCGCCCGGGTCGGCCTGCAGGTCCACGGCGCCATCGGCTACACCGAGGAGCACGACCTGGGCCTCTGGTTCACCCGGGTCCGCGCCCTGGCCGGCGCCTGGGGCACCCCGCGGCAGCACCGGGACCGGCTGGCCTCCCTCCTCCTTCCTTCCACCCGCTGAGGACACCATGGACTTCTCCCTGACCGAAGAGCAGAACGAACTCGTCAAGATGCTCCGGGCGGTCTTGGACCGCCATGCGACCTCCGCCGCGGTGCGCGACGCCGCAGCCTCCGAGACCGGCTACGACGCGGACCTGTGGCGTGTCCTGGCCGAAGAGATCGGCGCCGCGTCGCTGGCCATCCCGGAGGAGTACGGCGGCGCCGGCTTCACCTGGTTCGAGACCGGGCTGGTCCTGGAGGCTCTGGGCTACTCGCTCGCTCCGACGCCGCTGCTCGCCTCCGCCGTGCTCGGCGCCGCCGCGGTACTGCACGCCGACGACGAGGCGGACCGGGAGCGGCTGCTGCCGGGCATCGCCGAAGGCTCCACCATCGCCACCCTGGCCTGGGCCGACGAACAGGGCCGCTGGCGCACCGACGGATCCGGCCTGACCGCCGTCGAAGGTTCCGGGTGGACCCTGGACGGCACCGCCACCCTGGTGCTCGACGGGGCCGGCGCGGACACCATCCTGGCCGTCGCCTCCACACCTGCCGGCGTCGGCCTGTTCGAGGTGCTCGACACCGGGGCCGTCGAACCGGCGGAGACCCCGGCGATGGATACGACGCTGCGGGTGGCCACGCTGACGTTCCGCAAGGTCGCCGCCCGCCCGCTGGTGCTGGACGCCCGCGCCGCGCTGGAGGAGATCCGGGACATCGCCCTGGTGGCTGTCAGCTGCCTGCAGGTGGGCACCGCCCAGCGCGGGCTCGACATGACGGTGGAATACGCCGGGCAGCGGGTGCAGTTCGGCCGCCCGATCGGCTCCTTCCAGGCCCTGAAGCACCGGATGGCCGACATGCTCGTGCAGGTGGAGACGGCCCGCACGGCGGCCTGGGCCGCCGCCTGGTCCGCCGGCACCGGCGCGGCCGACCTGCCGGAGCGGGCGGCGATGGCCAAGGCCTGGTGCTCGGACGCGCTGGAGAAGGTGGCCTCGGAGACCGTGCAGCTGCACGGCGGCATTGCCATCACCTGGGAACATGACGCTCAGCTGGTGTTCAAGCGGGCCCACGCCACGGGAGAACTCTTCGGGCCGGCCCGGGAGCACCGCCGCCGGCTCCAGTCCATGCTGGGCCTGGTTCCGGCCTGAGCCTGCGCACCGGGCAACGCAGCGCCGCCGCCTGTCCTGCCGATCAAGGCAGGGCAGGCGGCGGCGTTGGCAGGGCAGTGGAACCGCAGTCCACACAGCGTCAGGCGGTGGCTCCGCCGTCCACCACGAAGTCCTGTCCGGTGCAGTAGGCGGCCGCGTCGCTGGCCAGGAAGGCCACCATATTGGAGATCTCCTCCGGCCGGCCCGCCCGCGGCACCGGAATCCCGGCAATGAAGCCGACGCCGGCCCGGGTCTCCTCACTGATCATCGGGGTATCGACGGCGCCGGGGCAGATGGTGTTCACGCGGATGCCGTACTCTCCCAGTTCCCGGGCGGCGGAGCGGCTCGCGCCGCGCAGCCCCCACTTGGAGGAGGAGTAGGCCACGCGCTGCGCGTACCCTGCCAGGCCTGCCGTCGAGGAGATGTTGATGATGGACCCTCCGGCGTCCCGCATCGCGGGCAGCACCGCCTGCATCCCCAGCACCGGCCCGACGAGGTTGATGTCGATGACCCGGCGCAGGGTCCGTTCATCCGTCTCTCCCAGCGGGGCCACCGGGGCCCAGCCCGCGTTGTTGACCAGCACATCCAGCCGCCCGAACTCGGCCAGCGTCCCCTCGACGACGCGCGCCCAGTCCTCCGCCGAGGCCACGTCATGGCCCCGTCCCGCCGCTCCGGTGCCGAGCGACGCGGCGAGCGCGGCCGCGCCGGCGGCGTCGACGTCGGTGAGCATCAGCCGGGCGCCCAGCCGGGAGAGCAGGGCGGCGTGGGCGCGGCCCTGCCCGCCGGCGGCACCGGTCACGAGCACGACCTTTCCGGTGAGGTCGACGAGCGGGGCCGCGGCGGTCACTCCCCGACAGCCGTCCAGCCGCCGTCGACGGCTAGGCACTGCCCGGTGACGAAGGTGGCGTCGAGCAGCAGGAAGAGGATGGCCGTGGCGATCTCCTCCGGCTGGGCAAACCGGCCCATCGGCGTGCGCTTCTCCACTGCGGCGGTGTCGTAGCTGCCGCTGTCGATCACCGCCTGGACCATGGGCGTGAGCGTGTTGCCCGGAGCCACGGCGTTGACCCGGACCCCCAGGGAAGCCCACTCGACCGCCAGGTTCTGGGTCAGCTGCCGCACGGCGGCCTTGGCGACGCCGTAGTCCGCCTGCTTTTCCCAGCCGCCGAAGGCCGTGGCCGAGGAGACCGTGACGATCGAGGCCGGCCGGCCCTCCAGCCGCCGGACCACTTCCCGGCTGACGGCCAGCGCCCCCAGCACGTGGATGTCGAAGACCTTGCGGGCATGCTGCAGGTCGGCTTCCATCGCCGGCACGAACAGGCCGCGGTTGCCGTGGCAGATCACCACGCCGGTCACGGTGCCCTGTTCCGCCTCGGCCTGCGCCACCGCATCCCGGACCGCGTCCTCATCCGAGGCGTCCACCTTGATGAAACCGACGCCGGCGGGCAGGGTTTCGCCCAGCGGGGGCTGCAGGTCGAAGATCGTCACCTGTTCCCCGCGGGCCAGGAGCGCCTCGACGACGGCGGCTCCGATGCCGCTGGCTCCGCCGGTGACGACTGTGTGTGTTGGGCTCAATGTCTGGCTCCTTTGCCTTGTCCCTCCGGGCCCCGTCCGACCCGGAAACAGTGGGATTCGGGCCCATGCTAGCCTAGCGCCCTAACAAGCGCTAGGTTTATTGGTAGTACTGCCGGGAGACATTGCAAAGGAGCACGCATGCCCAACAAGAAGATCGGGCTCTCGGACGCCATAGCGTCCATCGAGTCCGGAATGACCATCGGCATCGGAGGGTGGGGATCCCGGCGCAAGCCGATGGCCGCCGTCCGCGAACTGCTGCGCAGCGACGTCAAGGACCTGACCGTCGTCGCCTTCGGCGGGCCCGACGTCGGCCTGCTCGTCGCTGCGGGCAAGGTCCGCAAGCTGATCTACGGGTTCGTGTCCCTGGACAGCATTCCGCTGGATCCGCTGTTCACGGCCGCCCGCGAGCGCGGCGAACTCGAAATCAACGAATACGACGAGGGCATGTTCGTCACCGGGCTGCGCGCCGCGGCGTCGCGCCTGTCCTTCCTGCCCACCGTCGCCGGCCTCGGGTCGGACGTGCTGGCCGCGAACCCGCACCTGAAGACCATCGCCTCGCCGTACTCCGACGACGAGTACGTGGCCGTGCCCGCGATTCCGCTGGACGTGGCCTTCATCCACGCCAACCGGGCCGACAGCGGCGGCAACGCCCAGTTCCTGGGCCCGGATCCGTACTTCGACGACCTGTTCGCGATGGCCGCCAAGCGCACCTTCGTCAGCACGGAGCGGATCGTGGAGACCCGGGACCTGCTCAACCAGGGCTCGTTCCACACGCTGATGCTCAGCCGCATGTACGTCACCGGCGTCATCGAGACCCCGCGGGGCGCGCACTTCACTACCTGCGAGCCGGACTACGGGCGGGACGAGCGCTTCCAGAAGCACTACGCCGCGTCCGCGAAGGACCCGGACACCTGGCGCGCCTTTGCCTCCGAGTTCCTCGACGGGGACGAGGCCGGCTATCTCGAGGCCGTGGACCGCTTCCACGCCGCCCAGGAGGTGAAGTGATGGCCGCCGACGTCACCCTGGCCGAAATCTGCGTTGCCGCCTGCTCGGACACCTACCGGGAGTCCGGCGAGATCCTGGCCCACGCCGTCGGGATCATTCCCACCATCGGCGCGCGGCTGGCCAAGCTCACGCACTCCCCGGACCTGGTCCTCAGCGACGGCGAGGCGTTCATGATGAGCGAGCCGCCGCCCCTGGGCAAAACCGCGGCCGCCGGTGGGGTCATCGAGGGCTGGGCGCCGTTCCGCCGCATTTTCGACATCGTCGCCTCCGGCCGTCGGCAGAGCATGATGGGCGCCAGCCAGATCGACCGCTTCGGCAACCAGAACATCTCCCTCATCGGAGACTGGAACAAGCCCACCCGCCAGCTCATCGGCGTCCGCGGGGCGCCGGGGAACACCGCCAACCACCGGGTGGACTACTGGGTGGCCCGGCACAGCCCCCGGCTCTTCGTCGAGGCCGTGGACATGGTCTCCGGCGTCGGCAATGACCGGGCCCGCGCCGCGGGACCCGCGCTGCGCCACCACCACCTGGGCGTGATCGTGACCAACCTGGCCGTGCTCGGCTACGACGACGACGGCGCCGTCACGGTGCTCTCCATCCACCCGGGCGTGGACCCGGCGGCGGTGGCCGAGAACACCGGCTTCGCCCTCGACGTCGACGGCGCCCCGGCCACCCGCGTCCCCACGGAGGAGGAACTGCGCCTCATCCGCGAGGAGCTGGATCCGCGCGGGGCCAGGACCCGCGAAGTGCCGGACTGACCGGCACCCGCCGATCAGTCCTGCAGGAGACCGGAATGGATCAGTTCGAGGAAGTGGCGGCCGGCGCTTTCAGCCGAGTGCCGGCCGCCGGGGCGGAACCAGCGCACCGAGGACCACATGCCGTCGCGGATGAAGCGGTAGGTCATCGCGGAGTCCAGGTCCGCGCGGAACACGCCCTCGCGCTGGCCGTCCTGGATCACGTTCTGCCAGATCGCCTCGATCTTCGCGCCCTCCTGGGCGACGAATTCGAAGCCGGGCAGCTTGGCCAGGAACGCGGCCTCGTTCTGGTAGATGCCGACGGCGTCGGGCTGCTGCTCGATGGTCCGGAACGCGGTGCGGACCAGCTCGTCGAACATGTGCAGCGCTCCGCCGCCCTTTTCGGCGATTTCCTCGCAGCGCTCACGCAGGCCGACCATGAAGGTCCGCAGGACCTCGTCGAGGATCGTCTCCTTGGAGGAGAAGTGGTGGTAGAGGCTGCCCGAGAGGATGCCGGCTTCGTCGGCGATGTCCCGCACCGTGGTCGCCGAGTACCCGCGCGTGGCGATCAGCCGGGCCGCGATGGCCAGCAGCTGCTCGCGGCGCCCGGAGCCCTGCTCGGCGCCTGCGGCGCGCTCCGTTTTCCTGCTCGTTGCCATTCGCTCTCCTCCGGTTTCAGTTGCCCAAGCGTATGCTCGATTATCCCGCATCCGCCGCCCCGGCCGCGCCCGCCGCGCCACGGCCCGCCCGCTGTTCCACCTTCCGCCCTGAAAGGATCCACCCCTGATGCACCTCTCGGACGCCCAGACCCTACCCGAGCTGCTGACGCAGATGGCGCGGCTCGGCGACCATCCCGCCGTCGTGGACGGAGACACCGTCGTCTCCTACCGTGACCTGGGCGGGCGGGTGGCCGAGGTGTCGCGCGGCTACCTGGCGCACGGGGTGCGGCGGGGCGACCGGGTGGCCGTGTGGTCGCCGAACCGGCTTGAGTTCATCCTCGCCATGCTCGGTGCGCAGGCGATCGGCGCCGCCGTCGTGCCCCTGAACACCCGCTTCACCGGCCACGAGGCGTCGGTGATCCTGGGCCGGTCCCGGGCCTCGGTGCTGGTGGTGGCGGGCGGCTTCCTGGGCCGGCGGCCGCTGCAGGCGCTGCGCGCCGCCGCGGCGGATGCCGGCCCGTCGGACGGACCGGTCTCGGGGCTGCCCTCGCTCGGCCTGGTGGTCGACCTGGACAGCGCCGCGGACACCGCCGGCGAGCTGTGCTGGGCGTCGCTGCTGGCATCGGGAACGGCGGCCGACGACGCCGCGTACGCCGCCGCGGTCGCCGCGGTCACCCCGGATGACGTCTGCGACATCGTGTACACCTCGGGCACCACCGGCCTGCCCAAGGGCGTGATGAGCGCCCACCGGCAGACCCTCGGCGTGGCGCGGGCCTGGTCCGCCGGCGCGGACCTGGCCCCCGAGGACCGGTACGCGGTGGTGAACCCGTTCTTCCACGGGTTCGGCTACAAGGCCGGCATGATCGCCTGCCTGGTGGCCGGGGCCACGATCTACCCGGTGGAGACCTTCGACGCGACCGCGCTGCTGGAACTGATCCAGTCGGCCCGGATCACGGTGCTGCCCGGGGTGCCGACGATCTTCACGTCGCTGCTGAACCATCCCCAGCTGGCCGACTATGACACCTCGTCGCTGCGCTTCGCCATTGCCGGTGCCGCGACCGCCCCGGAGACGCTCTTCATGGACATGGTCCAGGTGCTGGGCTTCCGCAGGGTGGCGCAGGCCTACGGGCTGACCGAGTGCGTGGTGGCCACGCTGTCCCGCCCGGGCGAGGAGCTGGAACACGCCAAGCAGACCACCGGCCCCGCGGTGGACGGCATCGAAATCCGCGTCGTGGACGCCAACGGCACGGACCGGCCCGTCGGCGAGGACGGCGAGGTCCTGCTGCGCGGCGACAACGTCATGCTCGGCTACTTCGAGGACCCGGAGGCCACCGCCGCCGCGATCGACGCCGACGGCTGGTTCCACACCGGAGACATCGGCCGGCTGGACGAGCACGGCTGCCTGAAGATCACCGACCGGCTCAAGGACATGTTCATCGTGGGCGGCTTCAACGTGTATCCCGCCGAGATCGAAAACGTGCTGCGCCAGCATCCGGCGGTGAACGAGTCCGCCGTCGTCGGCGTCCCGGACGAGCGGATGGGCTCGGTGGGCCGGGCCTACGTGGCGCTGCTGCACGACGCCGATCCGGTGCCGACGGCGGAGGATCTGCGGGACTTCTGCCGGGCACGGCTGGCGAACTACAAGCTGCCGCGGGAGTTCGTGATCGTGGAGGACTTCCCGCGCAACGGCACCGGCAAGGTGCTCAAGACCGAGCTGCGCCGGGTGGAACCGGCCTAGGCGGCTGGCCGGCCCGCCTAGGCCGGCAGGCCGGCGCCGGCACGCTGAAGGGGCCCGAGGAAGCATCAGCTCCCTCCGGCCCCTTCTGCTGTGTCTGTTCCGTGTCCCGCCTCGGCGTCCCGCCTTCGGTGTTCCGCCTCTGCGTCCCGCGGTTGGCGGGACCGGGTCAGCTCAGCCGTTCGAGGATCATGGCCATGCCCTGGCCGCCGGCGACGCACATGGTCTCGACGGCGAACTGCTCGTCACGCTCCTGCAGGGCGTGGATCGCGGTGGTGGCCATCCGCGCGCCGGTCATGCCGAAGGGGTGGCCCAGGGCGATGGCGCCGCCGTTGACGTTGACCTTCTCCGGGTCCATGCCGATGTCCTCGATGGAGGGCAGGACCTGGGCGGCGAAGGCCTCGTTGAGCTCCATGATGTCCATGTCGGAGATGGACATCTTCGCGTTGGCCAGCGCGTTGCGGACGGCGCCGACCGGGCCGAGGCCCATCAGCTCCGGGGTCATGGCGGAGACGCCGGTGGCCACGATGCGGGCCAGCGGCGTCAGTCCGAGCTCGGCGGCGCGGGTGTCGCTCATGATCACCAGGGCGGCCGCGCCGTCGTTCAGCGGGCAGCAGTTGGCGGCGGTGACGGTGCCGTGTTCACGGAAGACCGGCTGCAGCGTCGAGAGCTTCTCCAGCGTGACGCCGGCGCGCGGGCCGTCGTCCGCGGACACCACGGTTCCGTCCGGCAGCACGACGGGCGTGATGTCGGTGGTCCAGAAGCCGCGGGCCGCAGCGGCCTCGGCACGGTTCTGGCTCAGCACGGCCCACTCGTCCTGCGCGGCGCGGGAGACGCCGCGGACCTGCGCGACGTTCTCGGCGGTGTCACCCATGGCGATGTAGATGTCGGGCAGCTCCCCGTTGTCCCGGGGGTCGCTCCAGCGCGCATCCGGGTCCTTGGCCAGCTGCTTCGTGCGCTCCATGGGCGCGAACCAGGCGGGGTTCTTGGTGTCCGGCAGGCCGTCGGACTTGCCCAGGCCGAAGCGGGAGACGGTTTCGACGCCGGCGGAGATGAAGACGTCGCCCTCGCCGGCCTTGATGGCATGCAGCGCCATCCGGGCGGTCTGCAGCGAGGAGGAGCAGTAGCGGTGCACGGTGGTGCCGGGCACGGTGTCCAGGCCCAGCTGCATGGCCACGATCCGGGCAATGTTGTAGCCCTGTTCGCCGGCCGGCTGCGCGCAACCCATCATCAGGTCCTCGACCGAGTGCGGGTCCAGGGCCGGCACCGCCTCCAGGGCCGCGCGGACCATCTGGGCGGCGAGGTCGTCCGCGCGCATTTCGCGCAGCGACCCCTTGTGGGCGCGTCCGATGGGTGAACGGACTGCGGAAACGATAACCGCCTCGGTCATGACTGTGCTCCTTTGGCTGTGGATGGTCGCAGGGTCTGTGCGTTGGGAGTGTGCGCGAGGAAGGCCGGCCATTCCCCGCCGCCGTCGACGTCGAGGACGGCTCCGGTGATGTGGCCGGCCAGGTCGGAGGCGAGCATCACGCAGGCCGAGCCGATCTCCGCCGGGGCGGCCAGCCGGCCGCGGGGAATGGTGGCCGCCACCCGGGCGTAGCTGTCCGCGTCGCCGTAGTGATCGGCTGCGCCGTCGGTGGCGACCAGCCCGCAGCTGACGGCGTTCACCCGGATGCGCGGCGCCCACTCCACGGCCAGGCTGCCGGTCAGCGATTCCAGCGCCGCCTTGGCCGCTCCGTAGACGGCGGTGCCCGGGCTGGGCCGGCGGGCGCTGATCGAGGTGATGTTGATGATCGAGCCGCCCTGCTCCTGGGCCATCATGACCGGATGCACGGCCCGGGCCACGTGGGCGGCGGAGAGGAAATTCAGTTCCGTCACGGCCCGCTGGTACCGGGCCGACCCCTCCTCGAAGGGCCCGAACGGGGAGCCGCCGGCGTTGTTGACGACGACGTCGATCCGGCCGCGGCGGGCGGCGACGTCGTCGATCCAGGCGCGCACCTGTTCGTCGTCGCGCACGTCCAGCCGGCTGAACCGGACCGCCGCCGCCTCCTCGGCAGGGGCGGATGCATCGGATGCCGGTTCGGTGCGGCCGCAGGTCTCCACCGTGGCGCCGGCCGCGAGGAAGGCATCGACGACGCCGGCGCCCACGCCCCGGGCACCGCCGGTGACCAGGACGACGCGCCCTGTGAGGTCAATGGTGATCGACATGAGTTTCCCGTCCTCATCGCAACAGTATGAAAGCAACCTACCAAACAAATGCTAGGTTGTCTCCTGATGTGCGGGGGGGCTTTCTCGATGCCCTCCCGACCGCGGCGCAAAGTGGAGCAGATCTGCTGAACTGGTCAAAACTTGCCTCCTCAACAAACCAAACAATTGTTTGTGTACGATGGCCTGCGAATCCGGTCCGGGCGGGTCAGGCCGCCGCGGCCACCCTGACGATGAGGGGCAAGAAATGGCATCCCAGCAGACCGCAGAACCGAGCGGCGAAACCCGACGGCCCGTGCTGCACCGGCACACCCAGCGCCTGAGCTACGCCGACACGGATCCGGCCGGCATCCTCTACTACGCCACCTGGTTTCCACGGATGGAAGCACTGCAGACCGAGTGGCTGTTCCTCAACGGACTACGCCAGGACACCCTGCTGGAACGGTTCGGCTGGTGGACCGTCTCACGCGCGACGCATTGCGATTACCTCGCCGCCGCACGACTGTTCGATGAAATCACCATCGAGCTCAGGGTCGGTGACATCGGCACATCGTCGGTCCGCTTCGACTTCGAAATGTGGCGCCCTGCCGATCGGACCCTCGTCGCGACGGCGTCGAACTGGCTGGTGACGGTCTCACCCGATCAGCGGCCTATCCGCATCCCGGAGATACTGCTCCGCTGCCTGGACGGCACGGGCAACGACGCCTGAGGACCGGCGGGCCCCGGCAGCCCGCGTGCGGCTAGGGCACCCTGCCGGCACGGGCAGCACGGAAGTCCACCGGTTTCTTGTTCAGGAAGCCCTCCCGCGCCAGCGCATACTCGGGACCGGCGAGCAGCTCGGACTGCACATCCAGCTCCCGCTGCGCGGCAGCCCGGAGGGCGGGCGCCTCCGCCTCGCGCAGCAGCCTCTTCGTCTCCCGCACCGCCGTCCGGGGCGCGGAGGCCAGGCGGTCGAGCAGCTGGTCCACCCGTCCCGGCAGGTCGGCGTCGGGCACCACCTCGCCCACCAGCCCCCACTCGGCGGCCAGGGCCGCGGGGATCCGCTCCCCGCCGAAGGCCATTCGCGCGGCGCGGGCCCGGCCGGCGCCGGCGAGCACGCTGTGGGTGGCACCGCCGTCGGGAACCAGCCCGAGCGGCAGGAAGGGCAGCAGGAAGAACGCGGATTCGGCGGCCAGCACCAGGTCGCAGGCCAGCGCGATGGACGCTCCCACCCCGGCGGCCGGGCCGTTGACCGCCGCCACGACCGGCACCGGCACCTCCGCAATCAGGTTCACCAGCGCACCTGCGGCATCAACGGTCTCAGCGGTCACGTCCGTGCCGAGATCGGCCCCGGTGCAGAACGCGCGCCCCGTTCCGGTGAGGACGACGGCATCCGCGTCGCGTGCGGCGTCGAGACCGTCCGCCAGGGCGCGCAGCGCGGCGGTGGACAGTGCATTGAGCCGGTCCGGCCCGTTGATTCGCAGCCAGGCCACGCCGTTGCGGAACTCGGCCAGGATTTCGGTCTCAGCAGACGCCATGCGCGCCACCTCCAGTTCATCCGGTTACGTTTCGTGCACGCTACCAAACTATTGCTTGGTATTGTCGACGCATGATCGAGAACGCAGCTCCGGAATCCGCGACCGTGCCGGCTCTTTTCACGCCGCTGACCATCCGCGGAGTGACGCTTCGGGACCGTGCGGGCGTCTCCCCCATGTGCATGTACTCGGCCTCGGACGGCATGGTGGACGACTTCCACCTGGCTCATCTGGGCCGCTTTGCCCTCGGCGGGGCCGGTCTGGTGATCGTCGAGGCGACGGCCGTCGAGGAGCGCGGACGCATCTCACATCACGACCTGGGCCTGTGGAAGGACGAACAGCTGCCGGGAATGCGCCGCCTCGCGGCATTCCTCAGCGCACAGGGCGCGGTGCCGGGCATCCAGCTGGGCCACGCGGGCCGAAAGGCCTCGGTGCGTGAGCCCTGGCGGGCCGGCGCTCCGCTGGATGCCTCCGACGCCGACGCCGGGCTGGCCCCCTGGCCTGTCGTCGCCCCTTCGGCCCTGCCCGCCGGCCCCGGCTGGCCGGTGCCCCATGAACTCACCGCCGACGAGGTCGCGGGAACGGTCACTCAGTGGGTCGCCGCAGCCGAACGCGCCGTGGCCGCCGGATTCCGCTTCATCGAGCTGCACGGCGCCCACGGCTACCTGCTGCATTCCTTCCTGTCGCCGGTCTCCAACACCCGCACCGACCGCTTCGGCGGCGACACGGAGCGCCGCATGCGCTACCCGCTTGAGGTCATCGCGGCGGTGCGCGCCGTGCTTCCTGAGGACGTGATCCTGTCCTACCGGCTCTCAGCCGTGGACGGCGTGGCCGAGGGCGGGATGGAGTTCGATGACCTCGTCGAGTTTGCCCGCCGGGCTGCCGCGGCAGGCGTCGACGTCGTCGACACCTCCTCCGGCGGCATCAGCGCCGACCGGTCCACGGACACCCGCGTGCGCCGGGGCTTTGCGTTCCACGCCGATTTCGCCCGCGAGCTCAAGCGGCGCTCCGGCGCGCTCGTCGCCTGCGTCGGTTTCATCCTGGACCCTGAGCAGGCCAGCGCTCTCGTGGCGGCCGGCGACGCGGACCTTGTGCTCCTGGGGCGGGAGATGCTGGACAACCCGAATTGGGTCCAGCATGCCCGCCGCGAGCTCGACGCCGACGAGGCCGGACATTGGGACGTGCGCTTCGGCAGCGCCCTGATGCCGCGCCGTCGCACCCTGGCACAGCTCGCCGCGGCCGGTGAAACCCCCATGGCCCGCTTCCAGCCCGTCAGTTCGTAGGCGGGCGGGGAGCCGCTGCGCCGGGGAGATCAGCGGGCAAGCAGATCCCGCGCCGATTCGTCCCCGGTCAGCAGGGCGTTGGTCCGGTTCGCGACGCGCCATCCGTCGTCGGTCCGCGTGAGGGTCCAGTGGTTGGCGCTCACACGTTCGGCGACCCAGATTCCGTCCCGGTGGACGAGCACGACCGAGTGGTTCACCGCGGTGGCCGTGTCGCCGTCGATCCTCACTGATGGGGCACTGAGGAAATGCGCGCAGCCGGCTGCCATGAGTTCCCGATGCGATTCAAGCTCCACCAGGCCGCCGATCTCCGCTCCGCGGAGCGTGGTCGTCTCGCCGGCCATCTCGAAGGAGTAGGAGCCGCCCTCGGCCCAGAGCGCGCCGATCCCGGCCCCGTTCCCCGAGTCGGCCAGGGGGCCGTACCCGGCAATCAGGTCGAGGATGCAGGCGCGGTCTTCGAGCGCCCGCAGGCGCTCCTCCAGGCCGCTCACCAGTCCTGCCAGGGGACGATGGTGCGCAGGGTGGAGGAGAAGAGCACTTCCCCGGGCTCCCCCGGCGCGCCTTCCGCGGCGCCGAGTGCATCTTCGACAGCCTGAATCCGCCGCCCGGTTTCCTGGACCTCCTCGTCCAGATACAGCAGGCGGATCCGCAGGCTGCCTGGCTGCCGGTCTTCGGAGCCGTCAAAGGGCAGCGAGCTGTGCTGCTGGAGGTGGCTGAAGGAGAACGTCCAGGCCCCCGCCACTCCCTCCGTGGCCAGGAGGCCGGGGATCAGCTCCCGGTCCTCCCATGCGAACCGGCTGTGCACCTGGGGGGCGTGCGGCTCCTCGTAGCGGGTCAGCGTGAGGTGAAGGCCGCGGTTGGGGCGGTAGGGAAGAACATCGGGGCTGACCAAGGCCCGGGGGGACGAATATCCCTTCACCGGGCGAAAGAAACCCAGGAGCGGCCGCTGGACACCGGGAATGATCGGGCCCCGGCCCCACTGATACGACGCTTCCCCGAGCCGGTCCCACTCCGCGACGCTCTCCTCGACCGGTGAACGGAACCAATACATGGCGACGTAGTCCGTGCCGGCGAAGGGGCCCGCGGCGTGCCCAGCGCGGCCCTCGGGCGTGCGTGTCCGGGCCCAGCGGTCTCCCCAGGCCACGCCTGGGAGAGCCAGGTTCTCGGGGCGGTGGTCCAGCTGGTGCCATCGGTTGTACGGACCATGCTGCGACTCATCCGTAAGTTCGACGAACGAGAAAAAGGCCAGTTCAGCGGGCAATGCGGCTCCTCCGGTCAGCGCGTGTCCGAGCACGCTACCAAGTGGGGCGGGTACCTGCGCGCCGCAGTCCCACCCTGAGGGACCGGCGCCCAGGGAACCGGTCAAGGGCCAGTTCGCAGCCGGCACTCACGGGGAGGGGGCTTAAACAGGTCAGGCCCCGCAGCGCTGCGGGGCCTGACCTGATTCAAAAGATGTCCGGCGGTGACCTACTCTCCCACACCCTCCCGGGTGCAGTACCATCGGCGCTGTGGGTCTTAGCTTCCGGGTTCGGAATGGGACCGGGCGTTTCCCCCACGCTATGACCGCCGTAACCCTGTGTCCGTGCTTTCGCCGGAAATCCTGGGTCACAGTCCGCCGGCCCGTGACAGCCTGATCGGCTGACGCGATCCTGCGGCGTGATGCGTTTCCATCTTACCCCCGGTTGGAGCCGCCGCTGACCACGGGCCTCTGCTTACCGTTACCGGGTGTGTTAAATGGGTGAGGGCCCCGCGTCGTTGCGGGGCCCTCCCTGTTAATGGTTGTCCGGCGGTGACCTACTCTCCCACACCCTCCCGGGTGCAGTACCATCGGCGCTGTGGGTCTTAGCTTCCGGGTTCGGAATGGGACCGGGCGTTTCCCCCACGCTGTGACCGCCGTAACCCTTTCGCACCGCCGTGGTGTTTCTTCAGCTTATTTCATCCGGCCGGTTTTTGCAATTCGGCGGATTCCTCAGGAACCTTACGAATTACGGTCAAACCGCCCATCCGAACCCAGCAGAAATCCCGGCCCTTCCGGCCGGCGCACACAGCGCGCAGCGTTGGAACCGAAGAAATTTGGTGGGGTTGGCCGCCATGCTTCGGGCGCTTTTCCAGCGTCCCGGCCGCGGCGACTTCCAAAACATTACACGCCCTCCGGCACCCGCGCAAATCGTCCGGACGTGGCCTGCGACACGCTCTTTGACGGCCGTGTCAGGCACTTCCCCGCGGGCATTCCCCCGCCCGGTTGAAGCCGGCGCAGGGACCTGGGAACGGTGCCCCGCGTGCCGATGCCGGCACATGCATCGCTCTTACGGATCGTTCTTACACCCCGGCACCTGCCCCGCTCCTTTCCGGCCCGTCCATTGCCCTCATGGGAGATTGCTCTTCCGGGAGATGCACTGCTGCTGCCCTGGAGGGACCCGAGGGTTCCCCGCTCCTGCAGTTTCCTTACGCCGGGACCGGGCAGCCCTCGCGCGCGTGTGCGCGATAGACGGGGTGTTTGCGGTGACGGGGCCTGCCCGTGCCCCCGGGGAGCCCGGGGAGCCCGGGAGCCCGGGCCGCTGCGCTGCGGCCCGGCGAGGGGCAGCGCACAGCCCGCAGGGACCACCCGAAAGATCGGGTAGACTGGTTTGCGGCCCCTCATGTGGTGTCATCCTGTGAACTCCCCCAGGACCGGAAGGTAGCAAGGGTAAGCGGGCTCTGGCAGGTGCATGAGGGGTCTTTTAATGTCGTGAGGGTCCACGGGCCGACGGCGCCGCTGCCGCCGCCTGAAAAACCGTCAGTGCCAACCGATAGGGTCTAGGTGTGAGTACAGCCCTTTACCGCCGCTACCGTCCGGAAACCTTCGCGGACGTGATCGGTCAGGAGCATGTCACTGAGCCGCTGATGGCGGCCCTGCAGAAGAACCGCGTCAACCACGCCTATCTGTTCTCCGGGCCGCGCGGCTGCGGCAAGACCACCTCCGCCCGCATCCTCGCCCGCTGCCTGAACTGTGCCGAGGGCCCCACCCCCACTCCGTGCGGCCGCTGCGAAAGCTGCGTCGAGCTGGCCCGCAACGGCGCCGGCAGCCTCGACGTCATCGAGATCGACGCCGCCAGCCACGGCGGTGTGGACGATGCCCGGGACCTGCGCGAACGTGCCACCTTCGCCCCCGTCCGGGACCGGTACAAGATCTTCATCATCGATGAGGCCCACATGGTGACCTCCGCCGGCTTCAACGCCCTGCTGAAGATCGTCGAAGAGCCGCCGGAACACATCAAGTTCATCTTCGCCACCACCGAGCCGGACAAGGTCATCGGGACCATCCGCTCGCGCACGCACCACTATCCCTTCCGCCTGGTGCCCCCGGAGCCCCTGCTGGCTTACCTCGAGCGGCTCTGCGCGGAGGAGGACGTGCCGGTGGCCCCTGGCGTGCTCTCGCTGGTGATCCGCGCCGGCGGCGGTTCCGTCCGTGACACCCTTTCCGTGCTGGACCAGCTGATGGCCGGTGCCGGCCCCGACGGCCTGGACTATGAGCTGGCCGTGTCCCTGCTCGGCTACACGCACGTGTCCCTGCTCGACGACGTCGTCGACGCCTTCGCGGCCGCCGACGCAGCCACCGTGTTCCGCGCCGTCGACCGCGTGATCCAGACCGGCCAGGATCCGCGGCGCTTTGTCGAAGACCTGCTGGAGCGCTTCCGCGACCTGATCATCGTCAACGCGATGCCGGACAGCGCCGCCGCCGTGCTCCGCGGCATGCCGACGGACCAGATCAACCGGATGCAGGCCCAGGCCAGCCAGATGGGCTCCGCGGAGCTCTCCCGGGCCGCGGACATCACCAATACGGCGCTGACCGAAATGACGGGGGCCACCTCGCCCAGGCTGCACCTGGAGCTGCTCTGCGCGCGCATCCTGCTGCCGGCCTCCGAGCACACCGAACGCGGCGTCGCCGCCCGGGTGGACCGGATCGAACGCCGCCTCAGCTACGCCGGTGACGGCTCCCTGGCCGCCGGGCGCGCTGCCGCCGCGGCCTCGCCGGTACCGGACCAGCCGGCTGCGGCCGCCGCCGCTCCGCCCGCAGCGTCCGTTATCTCCTCCATGCCCGACGCCGCCCCCGAAGCGGCTGCCACGGCCGAGGACCAGCCCGGTTCCGGCACCGACAACACGGCCGACTGGGGCGGCACCTGGGCCAGCCCGCCGGCAGCAGCATCCACCCCGGGCCGCGGTCCGGGCTCGACGGCCACGGGCGGCTCGCAGGCCGCCGCCGGGTCTTCCGCCGGCAACGACGGCCGCGCCTCGTCCACTGCCTCCGCACCTTCCGCGGACAGCTGGCCGCATGCCGGCGCCGCCGCTGCTGAACAGGCTTCTCCGCGCACCGCCGCGGCGGATGCCTGGCCCCACGCCGGCGGTTCGGCCGCTGAGCCGGCACGCCCGCACGCCTCCGCCGGGGAAGCGTCAGACGGACAGCCCGCACAGACGCGGCCCGGTGCTTCTGCCTCCGCACGGCCCGCCGCCCAGCCGGCCGCGGCCGCACAACCAGCCGCCGGCGCGCCGGCCGCCGGGCAGGCACCGGCTCCGGACCCTGCACCGGCAGCACCGGCGGGTCCGGCGGGAGACGGCGGCCAGGTGGAGATGATCCGCAGGGCCTGGCCGGAGATCATGGAAGCGCTGAGCAGCATCCGCCGCGCCACCTGGCTCAACGTCAGCAAGAACGCCAGTCCGCGGGCCTTCGACGGCAAGGTGCTGCACCTGGCCTTCGCCAACCCGGGCGCAGCCATGGGGTTCAACCGGCCGGACCATCTGGAGAACCTGCGCCAGGCCATCAACCAGGTGCTGGGCATTGACTGCCAGATCAACCCCATGCACGACGGAACGGGTGAGTCCGGCCCAAAAGCCGGTAGCCGGCCAGCGCCGGCGCCAGCCCAGCGCACCACCCCCGCTTCAGGCATGGCTTCGGCTGCCCCCGTTGCTGCCGCGTCCGGCAGCGTTTCCACCACGGACTCCTCAGCGGCGCCCGACACCCCGGGCCGGACGGCCGGCACCGATGCCCCCGCGCCGGAGGGCAGGCCCGCTTCCGCCCCCGGTTCCGCTGCCGGTGCTCCGGCAGCCGCCCGCGAAGGTGCACCGGGCCGGGACGGTGCCGCCGCCCACGGCGCTCCCGGCGGCGCTGCGCCGGCGGCCCCCGCACGCCGCGGGGCGGTAGCCGCTGCCCCGGAACACCGCTCCCCCGAGCAGCAGGCACCCGAACACCGCTCCCCTGAGCACCGGGCGCCCCAGCGTTCCGAAACCGGTACCAGGCCTGCCGCCCAGGCTGCCGATGCAGCCGGGCCCGCGCGACCGGCTTCCGCCGCACCGGCTCCGTCGGCGCAGAGCCCGTCGTCGCAGGTTCCGCCTGCGCAGGCTCCGTTGGCGCAGACCCCGGGGTCAAAGGCTCCGTCCGCGCAGACCCCGTCAGGTGCCGGACGGGCACCGGAGCAGGCCTTCGGCGGGCGCGGCCCGGCGCGCCGCGGAGCTCCCCTGCCGGCAGACTGGCAGCCGGAGCCCTCGGATCCCTACGACGACATGCCCGAAAGCCAGGCGTGGGCCACCACCGAGGTGCCCGATCTGGAGAACCAGGGCCCGGACGATGCATGGCACACGACCAACTGGGCCGGCGAGCCGCTGAGCCGGACCCGGCCCGGCGTTTCCGGCGGCGCCGGCAGTGCGCCCGCCGGCACCCGGCCGGACACGGCAGCACCAGGACGCGGCACCGGTACCCACCAGAGCACGCCCGCTTCCTCCCCGCACAGCACCGGGCCCGGCTCCGCTCCGTCCTCCCCAGGCCCTGGTGGACCTGCAGCTCCCGGGGCCTCCCGATCCGCTCCGGGACAGGCACCGGCCGGGTCCGGGCGGCCCGCCGCCGGGGCGCCGTCGGCGGGCGCCGCGCAGCCTGCCGTCAACTGGAGCGGCGGCCCGACGGCGCCGTCCTCCCCCGTGCCTCCGGCGCCCGCCGCTCCTGCTCCTGCTCCTGCTCCTGCGAACGGTGCGGCCGAAGGTGGCGGCAGGCCCAACGGCCGGCCCATGAGCCGCTACCAGCAGCTGTTATCCCAGGCGCGAACGAGCGCCCCCCAGCAGGCCCGTCCGCTGGGCGGCAACGTAGACTTGAGCTACCCGGAAGACGTTCCCAGCGCCGACGACCTGGCCCTTGAAGACTCCGGCCTGGTCGGACGGAAAGCCATCGAACGCATTCTGGGCGGCCGGCTGATCGAGGAACGCAGCATCGACGGAAGCTGACCATTCGCCGGCTGCCCCGGTGCAGCCGACCCCCACCCCAACGCAGAAGAGGTCACGTGTACGAAGGTGCCGTTCAGGAACTGATCGACGAGCTGGGACGCCTGCCCGGCGTCGGCCCCAAGTCGGCCCAGCGCATCGCGTTCCACATCCTGGAGGCCGACGCGGAGGACATGCGCCGGCTCTCCTCCGCCATCGCCTCGGTGAAGGACAAGGTCAAGTTCTGCTCCGTGTGCGGCAACGTGACCGAGCAGGAAACCTGCAGCATCTGCCGGGACGTCCGCCGCGATCCGACCGTCATCTGTGTGGTCGAAGAGTCCAAGGACGTCATGGCGGTGGAGCGCACCCGGTCCTTCCGCGGCCGGTACCACGTGCTCGGCGGCGCGATTAACCCGATCGCCGGCATCGGCCCCGAGCAGCTGCGCATCCGCGAACTGCTCAACCGGCTCTCGGACGAACAGATCAACGAGATCATCATCGCCACCGACCCGAACCTGGAAGGCGAGGCAACGGCCACCTACCTGGTCCGCATGCTGAAGACCCTCGGCATCCGCGTCACCCGGCTCGCCTCCGGCCTGCCGGTGGGCGGCGACCTGGAATACGCCGACGAGATCACCCTCGGGCGTGCCTTCGAAGGCCGCCGCAGCCTGACCTGATCCCCCGGGAGCCATCCGCCGGGCCGGCACGTTAAGCCAGTGTTGCCCGGCGGTTAGGGGCGCACAGGCCGGGCCGATAGACTTTTGAGCGGTCCGGCGCCCGGTGCCGGCTCCCTTTCCTTCCGGCCCGGAGCCCGTACGGCCCGGGCAGGCACCCGCTTCCCGACCCCATCCAGAGAGCGTGCGCATGAGCCTGATAGTGCAGAAATTTGGCGGTTCCTCCGTATCGGACGCCGAGGGCATCAAGCGCGTGGCCAAGCGGGTCGTGGAGACCCAGTCCGCCGGCAACCAGGTGGTCGTGGTCGTCTCCGCCATGGGCGACACCACCGATGACCTGCTGGACCTCGCCGGACAGCTCACCGCCGCCGCCCCCGCCCGCGAAATGGACATGCTGCTCAGCTCCGGCGAGCGTATCTCCATGGCCCTGCTGGCGATGGCCATCACCGAGCTCGGCGCCAGCGCCGAATCCTTCACCGGTTCCCAGGCCGGCATGATCACCGACGCCTTCCACGGCAAGGCGCGCATCATCGACGTCTCCCCGCACCGCATCCGCACCGCCATCGACAAGGGCGAGATCGCCATCGTCGCCGGTTTCCAGGGGATGAGCCGGGAAAGCAACGACATCACCACCCTCGGCCGCGGCGGATCCGACACCACCGCCGTCGCCCTCGCCGCCGAGCTGGCCGCCGACGTCTGCGAGATCTACACCGACGTCGACGGCGTCTACACCGCGGATCCGCGGGTGGCCCCGAACGCGCAGAAGATCGACCGGATCTCCAGCGCCGAAATGCTGGAAATGGCCGCCTCCGGCGCCAAGATCCTGCACCTGCGCTGCGTGGAGTACGCCCGCCGCTTCGGCGTGCCGCTGCACGTGCGCTCCTCCTTCAGCCAGCACGAAGGCACCTGGGTGCTGCCCGACCCCGACGACAAGATCACGATTCAAGAGGGAGAACCCTTGGAACAGCCCATCATCTCCGGTGTCGCCCACGACCGCTCCGAAGCGAAGGTGACCGTCGTCGGCGTTCCCGACATCCCCGGCAAGGCGGCCGAGATCTTCGGCATCGTGGCCGGCGCCAACTCCAACATCGACATGATCGTCCAGAACGTGTCCACCCAGGGCTCGGGCAAGACGGACATCTCCTTCACGCTGCCGATCATTGACGGCAAGGAGGCCATCGACGCGCTCAACGCAGCGAAGGCGCAGGTCGGCTTCGACAGCATCGACTACAACGAGCAGATCGGCAAGCTGTCGCTGATCGGTGCCGGCATGCGCTCCAACCCCGGTGTCTCCTACCGCTTCTTCCAGGCCCTGCACGAGGCCGGGGTGAACATCGACATGATCTCCACCTCCGAGATCCGCATCTCGGTGGTGACCGACGCCAAGCTGCTCGACACCGCGGTGCGCGCCGTCCACGGCGCCTTCGGGCTCGACGGCGAGGCCGAGGCCACCGTCTACGGCGGCACCGGCCGCTAGAGCGTCCGGCCCACCAAGCAAACACGAAAAGGGCCGCACCCGGCGTCGTCACGCCGGGTGCGGCCCTTTCGCGTTGCCCGGGCCGTACGCCGGGGAGGTGCCTACTTCTTCCGGGGCAGGATGTAGCTGCTGCCGTCGGGACGCTTGACCGTCTCCCACAGCTCGGCGTCCCGCGCCTGCGCTTCCTCGAGCTGGCGCCGGCGCTCATCGGTCATCGGAGTGTCCAGCGGGGTGGTGGCCGCCGGGCCGAAGATCATCCGCGCCTTGCCGGTGGTCCGCATGAACCGGGATGTCAGGGACTCCTTGGGGGCCTTGTCCTTTTCCGCCACTGTCCTACCTCCCGTTGAGTTGCGCTGCAGCCGTCACAGCTGCCTTCCATAGTACGCTAACTGTTAGCCCACTAACGATGTGTTGCCCGCTGCGGCGCGCGGATACGGTGGAGGCAGTCATCCAAGGAAAGGCACGCATGACCGAGCACGACGCCGCGACGGCGCCCGCCTCCGCCGACGCCCGCGAGGAGGACCTGCTGCTGGAGCGGCAGCTGTGCTTCGCGCTCTCCGTGGCCTCCCGCACCATTGTGGGTGCCTACCGCCCGGTCCTGGAGGACCTCGGCGTGACCCACCCGCAGTACCTCGTGCTCCTTGCCCTGTGGGAGCAGAGCCCGCGCACGGTCCGCGACCTGAGCGACACGCTGCTCATGGAGCCGGCCACGCTGTCCCCCATGCTGAAGCGGCTGGAAACCGCCGGGCTGCTCAGCCGCAACCGCGCCCCGGGCAACGACCGGGCCCTCGCCGTCGAGCTGACGGCAAAGGGCCGCGCCCTGCGCGCACGTGCCCTCGACGTGCCCGGAACCATGATGCAGCGGCTCGGCCTGGAGCGTGCGGAAGTGGAGGAGCTGAACCGGAGCATGCGCCGGCTGATCGACGCCGCTCAGAGCGGCGAGCAGGGCGCGCCGGCCGGGCCGGGAACCGCCGCCGGCGCCTGACCGGCCGGCCGCCGCCCCTTCTGCCCGCCGGGCGCCCCGCCGGGCCTACCGGCTTCACGAACAGGCCGTCATTGGCTACGAGACGGTAACAATTGCCGTGTGATATATGGAAGGCCGCTTTCTTTCAGAATCGGCAAAAAATGCTCCGAAACCGCACTATTCTCCTACGGGTCCCGAGAAATGAACCCCTAGGGCGTCAGCACACGCCCCCGAGGAGAAGAACCACGTGGCATCACGTCCAACACCCAAGCACCCCTCCGCCCCCCGTCCGGCCGGGGCCGACGGGCCCGACGCCGGCCTGCCGCCGTCGGCTCCGGGGTCAGGGTCCCAGGCGAAACCGACCGTCGGCCAGCGCGCGAAGCGGGCCCTGAAGCGGGAACTGGACTACCCCCACAACATTCACCCCGGCCTGGTTCCCGGCATCGCCGTCGACGACCAGCGCGTGCGCTACGGCACCGACCGCCTCGTCTTCGGCGTCGCGGCCGCCCTGATCCTGGCCTTCGTGGCGTGGGGCCTGCTGTCCACCGAGTCCCTGAAATCCGTCTCCGACGTCGCCCTGGGCTGGGTAGTGGAGAACGCGGGCTGGCTGTTCAGCACCCTCGTGGCCGTGCTGGTGGTCTTCATGCTGTTCATCGGCTTCAGCCGGTACGGAAAAATCCCGCTGGGCGTGGACGGCGAAAAACCGGAGTATTCAAAGTTCTCCTGGATCGCCATGATGTTCTCCGCCGGAGTCGGCATCGGCCTGTTCTTCTTCGGGCCCTATGAGCCGCTGAGCTATTTCATGTCCCCGTCCCCGGGGGAGGCGGAACCGGAAACCGCGGAGGCCCTCCACAAGGCAATGGCACAGTCCTACTTCCACTGGGGCCTGAACGCCTGGGCCATCTACGCCCTGGTCGGCGCAGCAGTGGCGTACGGCTCCTACCGCCGGGGCCGGGTGCCGCTGATGAGCTCCATCTTCGCCCCGCTGCTCGGCAAGAACCGGAGCGAGGGCGTCGCCGGACGGATGATCGACATGTTCGCGATCGTCGCCACCCTCTTCGGCACCGCTGCATCGCTGGGCATCGGCGCCCTGCAGATCGGCCGGGGCGTGGAGATCGTCAGCGGCATCGGCCGGCTGCCCAACGCGGCCCTGATCGGCATCATCGCCATCCTCACCGCCGCGTTCATCACCTCCGCCGTCTCCGGCATCGGCCGCGGCATCCGCTGGCTGTCCAACATCAACATGTCCATGGCCCTGGTCCTGGTGGCCTTCGTGTTCCTCACCGGCCCCACACTGTTCCTGCTGAACCTCATTCCCGCCTCGGTCACCGAGTACCTCTCGGACCTGATGCACATGATGAGCAAGGGCCCCTCCTGGGGCCAGGACTCCGCCGACTTCTCCGAGGCCTGGACGGTCTTCTACTGGGCCTGGTGGATCTCGTGGTCCCCGTTCGTCGGCACCTTCCTGGCCCGCATCTCGCGCGGCCGCACGCTGCGCGAGTACGTGCAGTACGTCCTCGTGGTGCCTACCCTCGTCACCATCCTCGCCTTCGGCATCTTCGGCGGCACCGCCATCTGGATGCGCATGCAGGGCATGGACATCTCGGCCGAGGCCTCACCGCAGGACCTCTTCTTCCAGGTCCTGGACGGACTGCCGCTCAGCACCATCACTCCGTTCCTGGGCATGTTCTGCATCGCCGTCTTCTTCATCACCTCCGCCGACTCGGCGTCGCTGGTGATGGGCAGCCTGTCCCAGCGCGGCAAGCCGGACCCGGACAAACGGGTCACCGTCTTCTGGGGCCTGGCCATGATGGGCATCGCCGTGGTGATGCTGCTCATCGGCGGCAATGTCGCGCTGGAGGGGCTGCAGAACCTGATCATCGTGTCCGCGCTGCCGTTCGCCGTGATCCTGCTGCTGATGATGGTCGCCCTCACCCGGGACCTGCACACTGACCCGCTGATCATCCGCCGCGAGTATGCGGTCACCGCCCTGGAGAACGCCGTCCGCACCGGCATCGACGAGCACGGCGACAATTTCGCGCTCACCGTGGAAAAGGCACCCGACGGTCAGGGGGCGGGAGCCGAGTTCGATTCCCACGACGCCACGGTGACCGACTGGTACCAGCGCACCGATGAGGAGGGCAAGCCCGTGGACTACGACTACGAATCCGGCGAGTACGCCGACGGCTGGACCCCCGAGACCGGCGAAAGCGCGGTTGTCGCGAAACCGGACGACGACGGCGGGGCCCGGAACGGCGGCGACCCCGACGACAGCACCGAGGAACGCCGGCCGGCACCGGTCCGCTAGGACGCGCCGCACGGCCCGCATCGGGCGCACATCAACCAGGCAGGCCCGGCCCCCGCACCACGGAGGCCGGGCCTGCCTGCGTCGGACGCGACGCGGCCGCGCGGGCGGGATAATGGATGCCGTGAACACCTCCGCACCGCCCGTCGTCCTCGCCGAGCAGCAGTGGCTGCCCCGGGCGCAGGCGCACGGCGAGCGCGTGCGCCCCTACGTGGAGGGGTTCCTGGCCCGCCGGTCGGCGGGCAGGAAGCATCCGGTGGAGGACTTCCTCTTCACCTACTACAGCTTCAAGCCCGGCCAGCTGCAGCGCTGGCACCCGGGGGCCGGCGTCGTGCTCACCGGCGACGCCGCGCGGGAGCGGGCGGACTGGAAGTTCCACCGCGCCCTGACTGCCGGGGAGAAGGACGGTGCGGGGCTCGCGCCCGGCACCCCGGCGGTAACCGTGGACGTGCCGGCCTTCCGCGCCGCCCGCGGCGAGGCCATGGCCTTCACCGCCATGCTGCTCTCACGCACCGCAGCCCGCCGGCCGACCCTGGGCTGCTTCGGTTTGCATGAGTGGGCGATGGCCTACCAGTCGGACCTCAACGGCGTCCGCCACGAGTACCTGGGCCTGCGCCTGGGCGCCGAGGGCACCGACCGCCTGGTGGAGGAAAGCCGCATCCGCTGCACCCACTTCGATGCCTTCCGGTTCTACGCCCCGCAGGCCGTGCCGTTGAACGAGCTGCAGCCCACCCGCGAGACGCAGCGCGACCTCGAACAGCCCGGATGCCTGCACGCGAACATGGACCTCTACAAGTGGGCCTACAAGCTGGTGCCGCTGCTGCCGAGCGACCTGGTGATGGACTGCTTCGAACTGGCCTGGCGGATCCGCGAGATGGACATGCGCGCCTCCCCCTACGACCTGCGGGACTGGGGGTACGAGCCCATCCCCGTGGAGACCCCGGCCGGGCGCGCGGCGTACGCCGCCGCGCAGAAGGGCTTCGCCGAGGAGTCCCAGCGGCTGCGTGCCCGGGTCCTGGCGCTGCTCGCCGACGTCGAGGCGGCGCCGGCGCAGGCGTAGTCAGCTCTGCGGCTGCCGGCCTGCCGGCCCCGCTCCGGCTGCGATTTCCGCCAGATCGGCGACGGCGGCCTCAAACAGGTCCAACGGATCCGCCGGACGGCCGGCGGCCTCTTCCCGCGCGAAGCACTGCCACGCCACCCGCCAGGTACAGGCGACCATCTCCGCGACCAGCAGGGCCCGCAGCGGGGACAGCAGGCCCCGCTCCACCAGCGAGGCACTGAGTGCCTCCACCAGGTCCAGCTCCTGCCGGGTCACCACCTGCAGCAGCTTCGGTTCCTGCAGCAGCACGCGGGAGATCCGCCGGAACTCGTAGTGCTCGACCTCCGCCGCGAACCGGGCCCGGCTGACGGAGGTGAGTTCCTGCAGGATGCGCCCGGGCGGCCCGGGGGGAAGCTCCGCGCCGACCAGTGCGGCGGTCAGGTCCGCCTGGCCGGGGACGGCGGCCGCCTCCTTGGACCCGAAATAGCGGAAGAAGGTCCGCTCGGAGATCCCTGCCCGCTCGGCGATCCGGCCCACCGTGACGGCCTCCAGGCCCTGGTCCTCGATCAGGTCCAGGGTGGCCCGCTGGATCTGCTGCCGCGTCGCGGCTTTCCGGTCTTCCCGCACTCCCACGCCCGGCCTGCTCCCTGCCCCTGCGGCGGCCTCCGTACCGACGACGGCGGCCATTGTTTTGTGTCACACCCTGCCACTTTGGCTTATGAAAAGTGGCAGAGTGTGCCAGAATCTTCCAGTTCCAGTCTAGCCAGGAAGAGGCAGTTTTTGAGTTCCCAGACCTCCGACATCACATCGGACGCCCCGCGCGCGCAGCACGCGGCACCCATCGTCACCACCAAGCAGCTCACCGGCATCATCGGAGCCCTGGCCCTGGCCGCGTTCCTCATGATCCTGAATGAGACGGTCCTGACCGTCGCGCTGCCCTCCATCATGGCGGACTTCGACGTGTCCGCAGCCGCCGGCCAGTGGCTGACCACCGGCTTCCTGCTGACCATGTCCGTGGTCATCCCCACCACGGGGTTCCTGCTGCAGCGCTTCACCACCCGTGCCCTGTTCGCCTTCGCGCTCTCGGCCTTCCTGGTCGGCACGCTGATTGCCATCTTCGCCCCGGGCTTTCCCTTCCTGCTGATCGCCCGCATCATCCAGGCCGTGGGCACCGCCATCGTGCTGCCCCTGCTGATGACCACCACGCTGTCACTGGTACCGGTGCGCAAACGCGGCGCCATCATGGGCCTGAACTCCATCGTCATCTCCGTGGGCCCGGCCATCGGCCCGACCGTGTCCGGGGCGATCGTGAACTCCCTCAGCTGGCACTGGATCTTCGTGATGATGGCACCGCTGGCGCTGATCATCCTGGCGCTGGGGCTGGTCTTCATCCGCATTCCCTCGGCCACCCGGAAGCTTCCGGTGGACGTGCTGTCCGTGCTGCTTTCCGCCGTCGCCTTCGGCTTCCTGGTCTACGCCATTTCCAGCCTCGAGCACGCGGCGGACAACGTCGCCCTGACCGCCGCCAGCGCCGTGATCGGCGTCGTCGGCCTGGTGCTGTTCATCGTCCGGCAGGTCTGCCTCACCCGCACCGGCCGTGAGCTGCTGAACCTCACGCCCTTCACGAACCGGACCTTCACCTTCAGCGTCGTGATGATCATGATCGCGATGGGCACGCTGCTGGGCACCGTGATGATCGTGCCGATCATCCTGCAGAACGGCGGCGGGATCAGTTCGCTCAGCATCGGGCTGATGCTGCTGCCGGGCGGGCTTTCGCAGGCGGTGGTCGCGCCGATCTTCGGCCGGATCTTCGACCGCTTCGGCCCGCGCCCCGTGCTGATCCCCGGCGCCGCGATGCTGGCGCTGGGCCAGTGGCTGTACGTCACCGTGACCCCCGAGACCGAGCTGTGGATGTTCATGGTCAACCACATCGTCTTCAGCATCGGCCTGGCCCTGCTGATGACCGGCCTGCTGTCCTCGGCGATGTCCTCCGTGGAACCCCGCCTCTACGGCCACGGCTCGGCGATCTTCAACACCGGGCAGCAGCTGGGCGGCGCCGTCGGCACCACCATCTTTGTCACCGCACTGTCCCTGGTCGCCGACCACCGGATGGAGGCCGGCTCCGACCTGGCGGCATCGCTGTTCGACGGCGCGCACGTCGCGTTCATCGTCGGCGCCGTGCTGGCCACCGTCGGCCTGGTGCTCGCACCGTTCATCAAGGTGCCCAAGCAGCACTGACACCGAACCGGGCGGCGGAGCCGGCGGAGGACCTTTTCCTCCGCCGGCTCCGCCGTTTTGACGGTCCGACGCTGCGCTAGGCTGACGGCACCGACAGATATCGGAGGTCTCAGCCATGAACAGCCCGCGTGCCCTGGCCGCAGCCGCCCTGACCGTCCTGGCCCTGGCCGGCTGCGGGAGCGGCGACACCGGTGACGCCGACTCCGCCTCACCCGCCCCCAGCGCATCCTCCACCGGCACATCGCCCTCCACGCCGCCCCCCTCCGCGACGGCCCCGGCGACGGCATCATCCGCACCGGCCGCCACCCTGCCCCCCGGGCAGCCCGGCCCGACGGCGACCGCGGACCTTACCGTCGAGTTCAGCGCCGACGGCGGAACCGTCACGGACACCTATCAGCTCATCTGCGCGGGCGCGGAGCCGCTGCAGGCCGAGGGAGTGCCGGACCCCGCCACGGCCTGCACGCAGCTGGCCGAGCAGGGCGCGGCGCCTTTCACGGACCAGGCCGCCGGGGGCGCGGTCTCCTGCACCCAGCAGATCGCCGGCATGCAGCGGGCCGTGGTCACCGGCAGCGTCGACGGGGAGCCGGTGGAGTCAGCCTTCTCGCTGACCGACGGCTGCCAGATCTCCCGCTGGGAGCAGCTGACCGGCCTGCTGGGCCCGGCGGAGGGAACGCTCTAGCCCGGCGGCCTGCCCGCCGTCGCCCGGTTCGGCGACACGCGCGCTCCAGTCCGCGCTCCCAAAGCTCAGGATTGCCAAAAGTAGCTAGACAGCCGATATACTTAGCAAGCACCCTTAGCATGCGCTAGTATGAGTAAGGCTACTTACCACCTGTTCTGGACGCAGCGGTTTACCGTCCGGACCTGAACTGGAGGAACAAATGTCGATCGAGGCAACGCCCGAAGGCACGTCCGCCGGCGCCCCCGCGCCGGAGACCTACGTGCCTTGGTGCGACAACTGCGGGACCGACGAATACCTGATCATCGAATCCGTCGAGCCTGCGACCACCGAGGACTCCGCGGAGTTCCTCGAGATCAGCTACACCTGCTCGGAGTGCGACCGCTTCTACGGCCACCCCATCCGCCACTCCCCGCTCTGGGCCCGCCGCCTGGCCGAGGCCCCCGCCGCCGAGGAGATGGTCTACATGCACTGCGGGGAGCCGATGAAGCCGAAGGACGCCCGCACCCTGTCCATCTTTGCCCCGCTGAGCACCGAGGAGTTTGCGGCCGCGCCAGCGGCCGCCTCTCCATCGGAGGCCGCCGCGCTGGACAACGTGCGCATGGAAGTCACCGTGCTGCGGTGCGGCTGCGGCTTCCAGATTGAGCTGCCCGCCTGAGCCGGATCACGCAAAAGGCCGGACCGCGACGCCGCGGTCCGGCCTTTTGCGTCCACGGCACCGAATGCGGCCGCTGAGGAGGGCCGTCGGAGACGGCCGCCACGGCGTCCCGCTCCGCCCCGCGCGAACCGCTCCGCAACACGGCGGGGCGCCGGACCAAAGCTGGCTAGAATGTAGGGGCAAGCTCGCGGAGCGCTGAATCAGCGTGAGACGGCACCATCCGCGGACACCCATACCTTCCTACAGGAGCTGCCCGGATGCCCCGGATCGTTGTCGACGTCATGCCCAAGCCCGAAATCCTCGACCCGCAGGGCAAAGCCATCGCCGGCGCGCTGCCCCGCCTCGGGCTGACCGGTTTCACCTCGGTCCGCCAGGGCAAGCGCTTCGAGCTCACGGTGGACGGCGACGTCACCCCCGAAATCCTTGACCAGGCCCGCACGGCGGCCGCGACCCTGCTCTCCAACCCTGTGATCGAAGACGTCACCCGCGTCGAAGTTCTCCCGGAGGCCTGAGTGAGCACCCCACTGATCGGCGACTTCTCCGTCGCCCCCGACGACGCCGCCCTGCGCTCGGTGCGCATCGGCGTCATCACCTTCCCCGGCACCCTCGATGACCGCGACGCCGCCCGTGCCGTCACGCTCGCCGGCGGCACCGCCGTCGGGCTGTGGCACGCCGAGGCCAATCTGCACGACGTCGACGCCGTCATCGTTCCCGGCGGGTTCTCCTACGGCGACTACCTGCGCGCCGGGGCCATCTCCCGTTTCGCGCCGCTGATGGAAAAGGTGGTGGACGCCGCGGCCGGCGGCATGCCGGTGCTGGGCATCTGCAACGGCTTCCAGATCCTCACCGAGGCGCACCTTTTGCCCGGTTCGATGATCAAGAACGACCACCTGCGCTTCTCCTGCGCCGATCAGCTGCTGCGCGTGGAAAACAACACCACCGCCTGGACCACCGCCTATGAGCAGGGCGCAGGCATGGTCATCCCGCTGAAGAACCAGGACGGCCAGTACGTGGCCGACGAAAAGACGCTGGATGAGCTGGAGGGCGAGGGCCGGGTGGTGTTCCGCTACGACGGCGAGAACCCCAACGGCTCGCGCCGCGGGATCGCCGGCATCACCAACGCCGCCGGGAATGTCGTCGGCCTGATGCCGCACCCCGAGCACGCCGTCGAGCTCGGCTTCGGGCCCGACTCCTCCGCCTCCGGAACCGTGCCCCTGCGCGGCGGCACCGACGGGCTCGGCGTCTTCTCCTCCGTCCTCTCCAAGCTCGTCGAAGGCAAGTAAATGACCGTTTCTGAAAACCTGGGCGTCGGGCAGAAGAAGTTCCGCATCGACACCGTCGAGCACGCCGCCGAAACTCCGGACACCGAGCTGCCCTGGGCCGAGCTGGGCCTGAAGGAAGACGAGTTCAACCGCGTCGTCGAGATCCTCGGCCGCCGTCCCACCGCCGCCGAGCTGGCGATGTACTCGGTGATGTGGTCCGAGCACTGCTCCTACAAATCCTCCAAGGTGCACCTGAAGCAGTTCGGTGAGAAGGTCACCGACGAGATGAAGAAGCACCTGCTGGTGGGCATCGGCGAGAACGCCGGCGTCGTCGACATCGGCGACGGCTGGGCGGTGACCTTCAAGGTCGAGTCCCACAACCACCCCTCCTTCGTGGAGCCCTACCAGGGCGCCGCGACCGGCGTCGGCGGCATTGTCCGCGACATCATCTCCATGGGCGCCCGCCCGGTCGCGGTGATGGATCCGCTGCGTTTCGGCGCGATCGACCACCCGGACACCGCCCGGCTGGTGCACGGCATCGTCTCCGGCATCGGCGGCTACGGCAACTCGCTGGGCCTGCCGAACATCGGCGGCGAGACCGTCTTCGACTCCGTCTACCAGGGCAACCCGCTGGTCAACGCCCTGGCCGTGGGCGTGATGCGGCACGAGGACATCCGCCTGGCCAACGCCTCCGGCGTGGGCAACAAGGTGGTGCTCTTCGGCGCCCGCACCGGCGGCGACGGCATCGGCGGCGCCTCCGTGCTGGCCTCCGAGTCCTTCGACGACGCGAAGCCGTCCAAGCGCCCCGCCGTGCAGGTCGGCGACCCGTTCGCCGAAAAGGTGCTCATCGAGTGCTGCCTGGAGCTGTTCAAGGCCTCCGTGGTCGAAGGCATCCAGGACCTCGGTGCCGCCGGCATCTCCTGCGCCACCTCCGAGCTGGCCTCCAACGGCGACGGCGGCATGCACGTGGAGCTGACCAAGGTCCTGCTGCGCGATCCGTCCCTGACTCCGGGCGAAATCCTGATGTCCGAGTCGCAGGAACGCATGATGGCCGTGGTCACCCCGGAGAACGTCGAGGCGTTCGAGGCGATCATGGACAAGTGGAACGTCGAATACTCCTGGCTGGGTGAAGTCACCGACACCGGCCGGCTGATCATCGACTGGGACGGCGAGACCATCGTCGACGTCGACCCGCGCACCGTCGCCCACGAGGGCCCGGTCTACAACCGCCCGTACGCCCGCCCTGAGTGGCTGGATACCGTGCAGGCGCAGTCCTTCGGCGAGGCCCCCACCGGCAGCGATGCGCTGCGCGCCGGCGTGCTGGAGCTGATGGCCTCCCCCAACCTGTGCTCCAAGCGTTGGATCACCGACCAGTACGACCGCTACGTGCAGGGCAACACCGCCCTGGCCATGCCGGACGACGCCGGCGTGATCCGCGTGGACGAGACCACCGGCCTGGGCGTGGCGATCTCCACCGACGCCAACGGCCGCTACGCCTACCTGGACCCCTACGAGGGCGCCCGGCTGGCCCTGGCGGAGTCCTACCGCAACGTCGCCACCACCGGCGCCCGGCCGCTGGCGGTCACCGACTGCCTCAACTTCGGCTCCCCCGAGGACCCTGAGGTCATGTGGCAGTTCGCCGAGGCCGTCCGCGGCCTGGCCGACGGCTGCCGCGAACTCGGCATCCCGGTCACCGGCGGCAACGTCTCCCTGTACAACCAGACCGGCGGCGTGGCGATCCACCCCACCCCGGTGGTGGGCGTGCTGGGCGTGTTCGACGACGTCGCCCGCCGCACGCCGTCGGGTTGGCGCGAGGACGGGCAGGCCATCTACCTGCTGGGCACCACGGGCACCGAACTGGACGGCTCGGAGTGGGCCAACCTGCGCGGCCACCTGGGGGGCCGCCCGCCGAAGGTGGACCTGGCGCAGGAGAAGCTGCTCGGTGAGCTGCTGATCAACGCCTCCCGCGACGGGATGATCGACGCCGCCCATGACGTCTCCGAGGGCGGGCTCGCCGCGGCCCTGTCCGAGATGGCGCTGCGCTTCAACGTGGGCGCCCGGATCGGCCTGGACGAGATGTGCGAGCGGGACGGCATCGACCTCGGCACCGCCCTGTTCTCCGAGTCCCAGGGCCGCGCCGTCGTCGCCGTGCCGCGCAGCGAGGAGGTGCGTTTCAAGGACATGTGCACCGCCCGCGGCTACGCGCACCTGCGGATCGGCGTGGTCGACACCGAGATCGACGCCCTGGATGTGCAGGGGCACTTCGCCCTGCCGCTGGATGAGCTGCGCGAGGCGCACGAGGCGACCCTGCCGAAGCACTTCGGCTGACCCTTCCGGCCCTGCCGAATACGGCTCCTTTCCCGGCGTTTATCGGGAAAGGAGCCGTTTTGCGTCTCCGCCGCCGGCGCGTCGCCGGCGCACCCCGCACCGACCCGGCCCGGGGCGGCGGCTTTACGCCGGACGTGAAAGCGCGCGTCCCGGCCCCGCCCGGCCCGGACCGGGAGCCAGAATAGGCGGGTGACCAGCCTGACTTCCGACGCCGCCGGTGCGGGGATCCTCTCCACCGCCCGCCTGGACCTCCCCGCGTTGTCCGAGGCCGACGTCGCCGCCCTGATCGACGGGGTCCGCCGGCCGGACTGGGCCCCCGATTTTCCGCAGCCGATGGACCTCGACGCGGCGCTGACCGTGTTCCGGGAAGGGCTCGCGGCCGGGCCGGGCCCGGGCTATCGGCTGCTGCGCGAGCGGCGCAGCGGGCAGGTCATCGGCTCCGCGGGATTCGCCGGGCTTCCCGCCGCCGGTGCGGTGGAACTGCGGTTCTGCGTGGCCCCGTCACGCCGCGGCCGCGGCTTCGCCGGCGAAGCCGTGGCGGCCCTGGTCCGGGAGGCGCTGGCAGCGCCGGGTATCGACATCATCAACGCGTACGCGGACACCGCCAACGTCGCCTCACGGGCCCTGCTGCGGTCCGCGGGTTTCCGCCCGGCTCCCGCCCCGGCCGGGACAGCGGGGTATGAGCTTCGGGCTGGTCAGTTGCCCCCGGCCAGCCGGGCCGCAGACGCGAAATAGCGGCGGGTGATCAGTTCCTGCACGGCTTCTACGGCCGGCCGGCCCAGCCGCAGCACCCGGGTCGCCGGACGGCTGTAGGCGGCCACCGCGAAGGACACCTGCCCCGCTTCGGTCAGCTCGGCGTAGAAGCCCTCCTGGCCCGACTCCGGATGGCCCGGCAGCGCCTCGTACCCGAAACCGGCACGCTGGCCGCCCACCGGCTGGCCCGCGGCGTCCAGCACCGGCTCGGTGCTCCACAGCACCCGGCAGGGGGCGTACCAGCGCACGGGCCCCAGCCCGACTCCGACGGCGACCTCGGCGCCGGGCACCGCCCGCGGACCGTCCGCGCGAACCCTGAGCCCGGAACCACGGTGCAGGTCCCACCCCAGGATGGCCTCGGCCAGGTGCAGGAACGCAGCCCCGGGATCGGGGGCGGGCAGGGCCCGGCGCCGCACCACGACCCGGTACCCGGCGGGCCAGCCCCCTTCCAGGGGCTGCGGCCAGGGCCGGAAGGTGGGCCCGGCAGCATCGGGGTGCGGTTCGGACTGCATGGCGCTCATGGACCGAGAGTAGCCGCCGGGGCGTTCTCCGTCCCGATGCGATGATGGAAGGAAGCCTGCTGTGTTTCGCGCAGACACTGCAGGGGCACTGCCAGCGAGCTGATGAGGAGCACCGGATGAACCAGATGGGCAAACGCGCCGGCCGGGAGATGGCCGGCGCCGCGGAGCAGGCCGCCGAGTCGAAGACCTTCGAGCGGCTGGCCCGGGCCGGGCTGGTGGCAACCGGGCTGATCCACGTGGTCATCGGCTTCCTCGCCCTGCAGCTGGCCTTTGGCGGCTCGAAGTCGGAGAACGCGGACCCGAGCGGCGCGGTGGCCCTGCTTGGCGAGCAGCCGGCGGGCGCCTTCCTGCTCTGGTTCTGCTTCCTCGGCTGCTACCTGCTGGCCCTGTACCTGGCCTGCAGCGCATTCTTCGCCGGCCGGCGCGAGGACGGCACGGACCGGTGGAAGGAGATCGCGAAGATCGGCGGCCCGGCCGTGGTCTATGCCGTGCTGGGCACCACGTTCGCATCCTTTGCACTGTCCGGCGGCAGCGACAGCAGCGAGTCCTCCTCCACCTGGTCCGCCCGGCTCTTGTCGGTGCCGGCCGGCCAGTGGCTGCTGGCCGCCGTCGGCATCGGAATTGCCGTGGTCGGCGGCTACTTCGCGTACAAGGGTGCCGCCGGCCGCTTCCGGCGCGACCTCGGCCCCCTGCCCGGGGAACCGTGGCCCCGGGTGGTGACGGTGACCGGCACGGTCGGCTACATCGCCAAGGGCGTTTCCCTGGCGGCGGTCGGCGTCCTGGTGTTCGTCGCCGCCCTGCAGGCCGATCCGGAGCAGTCCAGCGGGCTCGACGGCGCGCTGAGCAGTCTGCGCGAGCAGCCCCTGGGGCCGTGGCTGCTGGCCGGCGTGGGCCTGGGACTGATCTGTTACGGCCTGTACGTGGGCATCATCAAGGCCCGGTTCGCCAAGCTGTAGCCGGGCCGGGCCTCCGGCGGGGCCGCTCAGCCGCCGGCCAGGCCGCGCCAGCGCAGCATTTCCTGGTCGCGGCGCGGCAGCGAGGCGACCACCAGGTCGTAGGAATCCTCGATCATGTCCTGCACCAGCCGGTCCTCGAGCGAGCCGGTGAGGTCCAGCTGGTTCCAGTGGGTCTTGTTCATGTGCCAGGCCCCGGTGATTTCCGGATGCGCGGCCCGCAGCTGCACCGCCAGCTCGGGTTCACACTTCAGCGAGACCATGAGCGGGCTTGCGTCAAGGGCACAGAGGGCGAACATCTTGGCCCGGCCCGCCCCGGCCCGTACCTTGAACACGGAGGACTCCGGACCGAAGGGAAAGTCCTCGAACGCTCCGGGCAGGTCCAGGCACAGCCCGCGCAGTTGGATCGGCAGCATGACCCGACCCTAGCGCCGCCGCCGGGCGCCCCGCCAGACCGGCGCCGGGGGCAGCCATACGCCGAAAGGGGGGTGCCGGTGGCCCGAAGGGATTCCGCCGCCGCGGGCCGGGCCGACCGGGCCGCCGCCAGGGCCGCCCGCTCCCCCGGCTTCGAGCTGGTCGCCAGGTTCGGCTACGTGGCCAGCGGCCTCACCCACGTGCTGGTCGGGTTCATCGCGCTGCGCATCGCCGGCGGCGGCGCCGGCGTCGCCAGCACCTCCGGAGCGGTGTCCGAGCTTGCCGAGGGGCCCGGGGGCACGCTGCTCATCGCCGCGGGCGCGGCCGGCTGTGCGGCGATGGCCCTGTTCCAGCTGGCCCGCCTGGTGGTGGCCGGCGACACGATGAGCGGCTGGCAGCTGGTCAGGGACCGCGTGTCCGACGCCGGCCAGGTCGTGGTGTACGCCGCCGTCGGCGCGATCTTCGCGTCCTTCCTGCTGGGCACCGGGCACGCCGACGGGTCTTCCGGGTGGACCGCCCGGCTGCTGGCGGTTCCCGGCGGGCAGCTGGTCCTGGCCGGCGTCGGCGCCGGCGTGCTGGGCGGCGGACTGTGGTTCCTCTGGGTCGGTTTGAGCCGGAGGTTCCGCCGCCAGCTGGTCCGGCTGCGCCATGCCGGGCTGGAGCGGGCGATGGAGCTGGTCGGGCTGCTCGGCTACCTGGCCAAGGGGATCTCCCTCGGCATCATCGGCCTGCTCACCCTCACCGCCGCGGTGGCGGCGGACCCCGCCCAGCCGGTCAGCCTCGACGCCGCCCTGCGCACGCTGCGGGACCAGCCGTTCGGCGCCGCGCTGCTGGCCGCCGTCGGGTTCGGCCTGATCGCCTATGGGCTCTACATCGGGATGATCCGCGTCCTGTTCCAGCGGCTGTAACCGCCCGGCCCCTAGGGCTTGCCCGGTGCGTCGCCGATGCTGCCGAGGCCTTCCGGCACGGTCCCGTTGATTTCCCAGTCCCCGATGCCGCGGGCCTTGAACACCGCCGGGTTATGCGTGGCCACGGTCCTGGCGTTGCGCCAGTGCCGGTCCAGGGCCTTGCCGCGGGACACCGCGGAGGCTCCGGTCACGTCGAAAAGCCCCTGGGCGACGTCGAGCACCAGAGCGGGCACGGTCACCTGCGCCCGGTCCACGGCAAGTTCGGCGCGCAGGTAGGCCTGGTCGGGGGCCAGCCCAAGCTCCGGATCCACTGCGGCATCCAGCTCGGCCGCCGCCGCAAGCACAACCGCCTCCGCGGCGGCGGCCTTCGCGGACAGGGTACCCACCAGCTGCTGGATCAGCGGGTCGTCCCGGAACAGGGCCCCGCTGCCGGTGTTGAAGGTCCGCTTCCGACCCCTCACCAGGGCGGCGGCGTCACGGACGGCGGCGCGGCCGATGCCGGCCAGCACGGCGAGCAGCACCAGCTGGAAGAAGGCCGCCTCCAGGGTGGTGCGGGCCGCGCCGCGGGGGATCACGTCCTCATCCGGGACCCGCACGTCCCGGAAGTACGCGGTGCCGGTGCCGGTGTGCTGCTGGCCGAAGCCGTCCCAGTCATCGGCGATTTCCACCCCGTCCGCGGCGGCGGGCACGACGGCGTACTGCCGCCCGTCCACGCCGTCGGTGGTGGCCATGACGGTGATCCAGTCGGCGAAGATGCTGCCGGTGGTGTAGTACTTCTCGCCGGTGAGGATCCAGCCCTGCGGGCCGCGCCGGAGCTTGGTGTTGGTGGTGCCCAGCGCGTTGCCGGTGCGTTCCGTGGCGGCGTTGCCGAAGATCTGCCCGGCGGCGATCCGGGGATACCAGCGGGCCTGGAACTCCGCGTCCCCCCGGCCGATGGTCTCCACGAAGGCGAAGTGCGAGCGCAGCAGATGCGCGACGTTGGAGTCCGCCTCCGCCAGCTCCACCAGCAGCCGAAAGAGCTCCCCGTGGCTGGCGCCGTGCCCGCCGTGCTCCGGCGGCAGGCGCAGGGTGCCGAACCCGGCCTCCCGCAGCCAGCGCACCTGCTCGAAGGGCAGGGTGCGGGTACGCTCCCGGTCCGGCGCGCCGTCGGCGATCCGGGCGAAGAGCGGCCGGAAACGGGCGGCGAGCGCCTGGTACCGGGCTTCGGCGCCGACGGCCGGACGGGCGGCGGGCGCGCCCGTACCGACGGCGCTCATGCCTGCCACCACTGGTTCAGTTCGTCCAGCGGGTCCGTGTCCCAGGGCGTGGGCAGCGCCCCGCCCATGTACCCGGCGAACCATTCCCGGACCTCCTCTGACTGATAGGCCTCCTGCAGCACCCGCGCCTTCTCCGTGGCCGCGAAGTCGGCGGTACCCGCGACGACGCAGCGGAACGGCAGCTGGTTCGCGTCCGCCTCGAAGGCGAGGGCCTGCTCCCGGGTGAGTCCGATCTCCGCGGCGAGGCGGACGAAGAGGAACCCGGCGTCGACGTCGGGCAGGGTCTTGGACAGCGACTGCTGGTCCACTTCCACGAACTGCAGCTTCCGGGGGTTCGCGGTGATGGTCTCCTGGGAGACCTTGATGACGCCGACGCCCGGTTCCAGGTCGATCAGCCCGGCGTCGCGCAGCAGCACCAGGGCGCGGCCGTTGTTCGCCGGGTCCACCGGCAGCGCGATCCGTGCTCCCTCCGGCAGTTCCTGCAGCGAGGGATGCTTCTCGGACCAGATGCCTCCGGGTGAGCCGTAGACATAGAACAACGGCTCGAGGTCCAGGTCCTTGTCGACGTTGAACTGCTGCAGGTAGGCGCCGTGCTGGAAGAAGTTCGCGTCGAATTCGCCGTTGGCCACGGCAAGGTTGGGCTGCACGATGTCCGTCACGTAGGTGGCCTCCAGCGTCCACCCCTGCTCCGCGAGCAGTTGCGCCGCGATCTTGGTGGGCTCCTGGTAGGGCGCGGATTCGGTGACGATCAGGCGGATGCGCTTTTCGTCGGCGGATGCGGAGCCGAGCCCGCAGCCGGTGGCGGCGGCCAGCGCGGCGGCACCGGCGCCGATGAGGCTGAAGCGCAGGAAGTCCCGCCGCTGCAGGAAGGGCCGTGGGATATGGGGCATGGGAATCAGTCCTGGGAGTCGGCGGAAGCGGGAACGGGAGCAAGGGCAGGGGCAGGGGTTGGGGCGGGGCCCTCCGCGGCGCGCCGGGTGTCGGCGGCCGCGGAGGAACCCTGGAAGGCACCGCGCCAACGGGCGGCGGGGTGCCGGTCGTTCAGATGCGCACCGGGATAGTGGGCGCTGCGTCCGAAGACCTTCTCCCGCAGCGTGCCTTCGGCGTACCCGGTCTGGGCGAGGCCGCGGCGGCGCAGTTCCGGCAGGACACCGTCAATGAAGTCGGTGTAGGAGCCGGGCAGGAGGGAATTGATGATGTTGATGCCGTCCACGCCGGCGTCCTGCCAGCGTTCGAGCTGGTCGGCGATCTGTTCCGGGGTGCCGACGATCTGCTGCGCCTCGGTGCGGTACCGGGCGACGTCGGCCAGGGTGGGGTTACGGCCCGGTGTGGAGGCGATGATGGCCTCCAGCACGCCGCGGCCGCCCTCGGTTTCGATGTCCCCGATGGGCGTGTCGAGGGGAAGCCCCCCGAAGTCGACGCCGAGCCCGCCGCCGATGTGCGCGATGACCGCGTCCAGGTCCAGGTAGGCGTCCAGGTCCTGCTTCTTCCGCCGCGCCTCCTCCTCGGTGCCGCCCACCACGAAGGACAGGCCGGTGAACACCAGGATGTCCTCGGGCAGCCGCCCGGCGTCGGCGGCATGCAGGCGCACGCCGGCGGCCACGGTCGCCGCGTGCTCCGGGTTGGGCGCGAAGATGAACGTCGCCTCCGCGTTGGCGGCGGCGAAGCGCTGCCCGCGTCCGGAACTGCCGGCCTGGAACAGGAAGGGGGTGCGCTGCGGCGACGGGGCAACCAGATGCGGGCCCTCGATCGAGTACCGCGGGCCGCGGTGATGGATCTTGTGCACCTTCTCCGGATCGGCATACACGCCGGCCGCCTTGTCGGCGAGCACCGCGCCGTCGTCCCAGGAGCCTTCCCAGAGCTTGTAGGCGGCCTCGACGTATTCGTCCGCCCAGTCATACCGGTCCGCGTGCGCGGCCAGGCCGTCGCCGCCGAAGTTGCGGTGCGTGTTCTCCAGCACCGAGGTGACGATGTTCCAGCCGATCCTGCCGCCGCTCAGGTGGTCCAGGGTGGAGATCTGCCGCGCGAACTGGAACGGGTGGGACTGCACCACCGACGACGTCGCGGCCAGCCCGATGTGTTCGGTGGCGCCGGCGAGGGCGGCGAGCAGGATCAGCGGGTCGTTGGCCGGCACCTGCAGGCCGCGGCGCACATGCGAGGCCCAGCCGCCGTCGTGGTCTCCGTACAGGCCGGCGACGTCGGCGAAGAACAGGGCGTCGAACTTTGCCTCCTCCAGCTGCCGGGCCAGCCCGGTCCAGAAGGCGAGCTCGTTGTACCGGTGCTGCTGCGCGTCGGGGTGGCGCCACTGCCCGCCGCGGATGTGGCTGGGCGTGTTCATCAAAAACGCGTTCAGCAGCAGCCGGGGACGGCCCTGCGGAAAGCGGGAACTGGGGGTGCTCATGGGGTCCTTTCGGGCAGGCAGGGTCAGGATGCGGTGACGGAAGCGGCCAGGGCGTCGAAGGCAGGCAGCGGGTCTTCGTCCCAGGGCAGCTGGAAGAAGCCGTCCTGGTAGCCGGCGAAGAATTCCCGGACCTCGTCGCTCTGGACGGCGGTGCGGAGCGCATCGGCGGCCTCGGAGCCGGCGAACTCCCGGGTGCCGGCGAAGATGGAGCGGTACGGGATCTCGTCGTCCTCCTGTTCCTCCGCGATGACGGTGGCCTTTTCGTGGATGCCGGCGTCCACGGCGGTGGACTGGAACATGAACCCGGCGTCCACGTCTTCGAGGGTCTGGCTGAGCGAGAGCTGGTCCACCTCCACGAACTTCAGGTTCCGCGGGTTGGCGGTGATGTCCTGCTGCGAGGCGGTGACCACGGTGACGCCGTCGGCCAGGTCCAGCAGCCCGTGGGCGCGGAGCATGAACAGGGCGCGGCCGTTGTTGGCGGTGTCCACCGGGATGCTGACGGTGGCGCCGTCGGGCAGGTCGGTGACCGCTTTGTGCTTGTAGGAGTAGAGCACCGCCGGGGAGTTGCGGATGTAGAACAGCGGCACCAGGTCCAGCCCCTGGTCCCGGTTGAACTGCGCCAGGTAGGCCATGTGCTGGAAGCAGTTGGCGTCCGCCTCGCCGTTCGCCACGGCGATGTTGGGCTGGTTGATGTCGTTGACGAAGGTGGTCTGCAGGTCCCAGCCGGCGTCCTTGAGCAGCCGGGCGGCGATCGTCACCGGCTCCTCGTAGACCTTCACCTGGGAGGAGATCAGCCGGATGGTGCGGCTGTTCCCGGCCGAGGCGCCGCCCAGGCCGCAGGAGGCGAGGGCGGTGGCCGACGCCGCTGCGGCTCCGGCGGCGGCGAGGTATTTGAGCAGGGTGCGGCGGCTGGTGCCGGGCACGGCGGAGCTGTTTTTGGGTGTGTTGAAGTGCGGTGCGTTGAAGTACAAGGGTGTCCTCTTCGAAAAGGTGCGGGAAGGGCAGGCGGAAGGCGGGGCGGGCCCCGGGGCGGCGCCGTCGGGTTGCTGCGTCAGGCGCCGCCGCCGGGATGCTCCCGGAAGGCGGCGGGCCCGGGTTCGGGCCCCGGATCTAGAGGCGTTTGTCCGCGCGGCGGGCCAGCAGGGACCCGGTCAGCTGGACGGCCTGGACCAGCACGATCATCAGCACGATGGCGGTGACCATCAGGCCGGTCTCGTAGCGGTAGTACCCGTAGCGGATGGCGAAGTCGCCGATCCCGCCGCCGCCCACCAGCCCGGCCATGGCCGAGTAGGAGATGAAGCTGACCGTCATGATCGTGATGGAGCCGATCAGCGCCGGCTTCGCCTCCACCAGCAGGACGTCTTTGACGATCTGGCCGCGGGTGGCGCCCATGGAACGCGCCGCCTCGACCACGCCGCCGCCGAGCTGGGTGATGTTCTGCTCGGCGAAGCGGGCGAAGTACGGGATGGCGTTGATGGTCAGCGGCACGATCACCGCGGCGGTGCCGATGGTGGTTCCGACAATCAGCCGGGTGAACGGGATGATCGCGATGAGCAGGATCAGGAACGGAAAGGACCTGACCAGGTTCACGGCCGAGTCCAGGATCCGGTGCAGCTTGGGTTTGTGCCCCAGCCCGTTGGGGCCGATCGCGTAGAGCAGCACCCCCAGCGGCGTGCCGAGCAGGACGGCGAGCGGAATGGAGACCAGCAGCATGGTGCCGGTCTCGCCGAGGGCGGCGAGCAGTTCCGGCCAGACTTCGAGGATGCGCTCAAACACCGGCCACCGCCTGGGCGGCTGCGGGAGCGGCGGCGCGGACCTTGGGCCGGTCCAGCTCGACGTCGTCGGAGACCAGGTACCGGCCGATCGCCGTCGCCGGGGCGAAGCCGGGCCGGGCCAGTTCGGTGAGGTCGAACTGCTCGACGACGCGGCCGGACTCCATCACCGCCACGTTGTCCGCGATCGCCTTGACCACGTTCATTTCATGGGTCACCAGGACCACGGTGATCCCGAACTCCCGGTTCACATCGGTCAGGTACTGCAGCACGGAGGCGGTGGTGCGGGGGTCGACGGCGGAGGTCGGCTCGTCGCAGAGCAGCACCTTCGGGTTGGTGGCCAGCGCCCGGGCGATCGCGACGCGCTGCTTCTGCCCGCCGGAGAGCTTGGCCGGATAGGTGCCGGCCTTGTCGGCGAGGTCGACGACGTCGAGCGCCTCCGCGGCGCGGCGGCGCCGTTCCGGCCCCGGGACGCCGGCGAACTTCAGCGACAGCTCCACGTTCTGCGCCGCGGTCAGGTTGTTCAGCAGGTTGAAGTGCTGGAAGATCATGCCGATCCCGTGCCGGCGGCGGCGCAGCGCCCGGTCGTCCAGCGCGGTCAGGTCCTCGCCGTCCACCCAGACGCGGCCCGACGTCGGGCGTTCCAGCAGGTTGATGTTGCGCAGCAGCGTGGACTTCCCGGCTCCGGAGAAACCGATGATCCCCTGGATGCTGCCGCCGGGAATGGTGAGGCTGACGTCGTCGACGGCGGTAAAGCTGCCGCCGGCCACGGTGAAGGTGGTGCCCACGTTTTCCAGCCGGATGGTGCTGCCTCCGGCTGCGGCGGGGGGCGGATAGGTCTCGCTCATGTGCTCCTCCTAGGCGTTGTGCCCGAAGGAAGGTATGCGTGCGTGCACAGCCGGAACCGGGCCCGGGCGCAGGGCAGCGCCGGGGCAGGGCCGGGAAAGGCGGTGCAGTCTGCTGCCTTCTCCATCGGTCCTGGCATTAGCACCGTGCTTCACCGGCCGGTGAAGGGGTTGCTGCGGCGTCAGCGAGCCAGGTCTCTCAGCCGCTCGGGATGGTTAACGGGACCCATACTTGCCCGGACCTGCCGGTTTCCGCAAGGGGCGCCCATCGGGGGACGACACATTCCGCCATATGGCGCCGGTCACAAGGACTGTTCCGGCCCGTGCGGGCCGGAACAGTCCCGTCCACCTTGGCCTAGGAGGAGGCCTTGCCCTCCTGCGCCGGGCTGTCCTCGTCCTCTTCGAGCGCGGGCTGGTCCTCCCGGGCCTCGCCGGAGTCCTCGGGGTCGGTTGCCGGAGGCGCGGAGTTGTCGGTTCCGGCGCCGGTGGCCGCGTCGGCCTTGTCCTCCGCCTCGTCGTCCGCCTGGTCGTCGGCCGCGTCGTCGCCGCGCTTCTCCGCTTCCTCCCGCGCCTGCTGCCGGCGCGCTTCCTCGGCGTCCTGGACCAGCTTGTGGGTCACGGCGTCATCGAATTCCGCTTTGCTGCCGGCCAGGTTTTCGCGGGCCTCGTCGATCGGGGGGTTGCCGTGCGCTTCGCTCATGTTTGCCTCCTGGTCAGACTGCAACGTGCTCCGGCGGACGGGCCCGCCGGTTTGGTCCATCCTAGTCAGCGGCCCCGGCCACGGCGGGCCGTCGTCCTCCCGCCGTCCTCCGGCCGTCCTTTACCGCCCGATCCGCGGCGCCTCGATCACCGGGCAGGTATCCATGACGACGTCGAGGCCGGCGTCGGCGGCGCGCTGCGCGGCGGCTTCATCGATCACGCCCAGCTGCAGCCAGACCGCCTTCGCCCCGACGGCGATGGCCTGATCCACCACCGTGCCGACCTTGGACGAGTTGACGAAGCAGTCCACAACGTCGATCTGCCCCGGAACGTCCGCCAGGGTGCGGTAGCCCTTTTCGCCGTCGAAGTCCTCGCCTTTGAGGTTCACCGGGACGATCTCCATGCCGAGCTGGTCGCGGACGAACCGCGAGACCCCGACGGCGGTGCGCATCGGGTTGTTGGACAGCCCGACGACGGCCCAGCGGCCCTTGGTGGTGAGCAGCCTTTCAACGGTTTCGGGGTCGTTCACGTGAGCCATGGGGTCTCCTTGCCTCGGTTGAATCGGTTGGTCGCACGGGTTCCGTGATCCGCCCAGCCTAGCCGAGCCGTTTCGCGGGCGGCATGGGCGGAGACAGGGCACAATGCGCCTGGAACGGGGGACGATGTGAACGACACAGTGGACAGGCGAACGGGGCCGGCTCGGATCAGCGCGGGGGCGGTGGCCGTGGCGATGGGGGCGGTCTCGATCGCCGTGAACGTCCCGTATACGACGACGGGCCCCGACCGCATGATGGCCTGGGCTGCGATCGGTTGCGCAGGTGTGGGCGCCTGCCTCGGTCTGTGGCTGCTCACCGGCCCCGCACCCCGAGGGCGGCGGCTGGTCCTGACCCGCAGCAGGACCAGAATCGGGTTCGCCGCGGGGATGACCTTTGTCTGGATTCTGCTGCTTGGGGGCAGCCTGACGCTTGACCCGCCTCAGCTGATCAGCGGCGTCCCTGCCCTCGGTGCGGTAGGGGCGCTGTTCCCGTTGTTCGTGCCGGCAGATGCCACAGTGAAGGACTGAAGTGCGTCCCGGAGCCGAACCCGGATTGATCGCGTTGGCGGCGTCTACTGGAGCGTGTCGTTTCACGTCGCGTCCCGCCGTCGTGCACACTGTCCGGGCACGGACCAGACGGACCGGCGCGTCGGTAGTCCCGGGTGCTGCCTGCGATTTCCCGAGGAGGAGCCATGCTCAAGGCCTGCCTGAACGGGTCCCGGCTGCCCGATGAGCATCCGGCCCTGCCGGTCACGGCCGAGCAGCTCGCCGAGGCTGCAGCGGCGGCCGCAGCCGCGGGCGCCGAAGCCGTACACCTGCACGTCAAGGACGCTGCAGGCCGGGACACCTTCGACCCGCTGCTGCATGCCGCGGCGGTCACCGCCGTCCGTGCCCTGGCACCGGGGCTGCCCGTTGGCGTCACCACCGGCGCGTGGGCGGAACCGGATCCCGGCACCCGGGTGCGGATGATCAGCAGCTGGACGGTGCTCCCGGACTTCGCGTCGGTGAACTGGCACGAGGACGGCGCTGAGGAGGTGGCCGCGGCACTGCTCGGACGTGGGATCGGCGTCGAAGCCGGGCTGTGGACGCCGCCCGCTGTCGCCGCCTGGCTGCGCTCCGCGCTGCAGGACCGTTGCCTGCGGGTGCTGCTCGAGGTCCAGGATGAGCAGCCCCCTACCGGTCATGACCGTCCCGGCTCTACCCCCGACGACGCCGGCGTCGCCTCGGCGAAGCAGCTGCTGGAAGCGCTGGGCCTGTCGGAGCTGCCGGTGCTGCTGCACGGGGAAGGCGCCACGGCCTGGCCGGTGCTCCAATTTGCCCGGCGCCGGGGCCTCGACGTCCGGATCGGGCTGGAGGACACCTTGGTTCTGCCGGACGGAACGCCGGCCTCCGACAGTGCGGAGCTGGTTGCGGCGGCCCTCCGGATGGCCGGTGACTGCCGGTCCGATCGCTGAGGACTGCTTCGGACGACCCAGGGCGAAGCCGGAATGGGGGTGCCCCCGGCTAGGCTGCCCCCATGAGCTGGAAGCAGGACCCCACCTTTTGGACGCCGCTGGAAACCGGGCGGCTGCTGCTGCGGCGGCCCGAGGAAACCGACCGCACCGCGGCGGTGCGTCTGCACGCCGATCCGCGCACCAACGCCCACAATCCCGGTGCGGTCACCGAAGCCGCCGCGGATCGGACCTTCCGGGCGTTTCTGCGCCACTGGCGGGCCGAAGGGTTCGGCTACTGGGCGGTGACCCTGGCCGGGCAGCCCGAGGAGATCATCGGGTTCACCGGGGTACGGCTGCTCGACGTCGCCGGGCAGCCGGCGCTGAACCTGTACTACCGGTACGACCCGTCCGCCTGGGGCCGCGGCTACGCCACCGAGGGCGCCGTGGCGGCGGTCCGGCAGGCCCGGCTGCACCTGCCCGAGCTGCCCGTGGTGGCACGCACCACGGCGGACAACCTCGGCTCGCAGAAGACCGCCCTGGCTGCGGGGCTGGAGCGCCGTCCAGACCTCGACATCGATCACGGCGCCTGGACCGAGGTCTTCTTCACCGCGCCGGCGTAAGTGCCCGGGCCGGCAGCACCGGCCCTTGCGGCCCGCCGGCCGGGCGATACCGCCCGGGCGGCCGGACCTTCCTACACTTGTCCTGTGACGATTCTTGACGCCGTACTGGCCTTCGCCGTGGTGGCCGGGCTGCTGACCCTGATCCCGGGGCTGGACACTGCCCTGGTCCTGCGCTCCTCGCTCTCCCGTTCCCGCACCTACGCCTGGGCGACCGCCCTGGGCGTCATTACGGGGTCCTTCATCTGGGGCATCGCCGCCGCCGTCGGTGTCTCCGCCCTGCTCGCGGCCTCGGAGCTCGCGTACCGGCTGCTCACCGTTGCAGGCGCCGGCTACATGCTGTGGCTCGGGGGGAACCTCATCCGGACCTCGTTCCGGCCGGCCCCGGCGCCATCGGCCGACGCACCGGCGCCGGCGGAGGGCTCGGCCTGGCGCGGGTTGCTGATCGGCGCCGCCACAAACCTGCTCAACCCGAAGGTGGGCGTCTTCTACATCGCGACCATCCCGCAGTTCCTGCCTGCGGGCGTCTCACCGCTGCTGATGGGCGTCCTGCTCGCAGGCGTCCACGGCGCATTGACCCTGATCTGGTTCACGCTGCTGATCGTGGGCGGTGGCTACGCCAAGCGCTGGCTGGGCAACCCGCGGGCGCTGGCCGCCGTGGACCGGGTGACCGGCCTGGTCCTCATCGGTTTCGGCGGCAAGCTCGCCGTGGACGCGCTGCCGCAGGCGGGACCGTCTCCGGCAGCTGTGCGCCTGGCCTGAGGTTCGGCCGGGTTCAGTCCAGGAACTCCTCGATGGCGGCCGCGAGCGGCTCGTCGCCCACGCCGTGCCAGTCCCCGTCGAGGACCCGCAGTTCCGCGTCGCTGATTGCGTCGACGGCGTCCCGCGCCCACTGCTGCATCCGTGTGTCGCTGCCGGCGCTGACCAGGACCAGCACCGGCACCTTGATGCCGGCAAGCCCTTCCAGCTCGGTGGTTTCGGTGAGCACCAGGTCGTAGGCGATGGTGTGGGCGGCGTCTTCGAACGCCGAGACGTCCATGCCCGCCGCGGTGTGCTCCGGCACGCCGATGGAGCGCTGGAACAGGCGCACCGCCTCCGCCCGCTGCCCGGCGTCGATCAGTGCCTGCAGCTGCTGGCGCAGCCGTTCACCGCCGCCGGCCTCGGAATCCAGCGGCGGTTCCAGTGCCACCACCCGGCTGACGACGGCGGACTGAGCCGCGGTGCGCAGCGCGAGCAGCGCGCCGGAGGAGAAACCGTAGAGGGCCGCCGAACCCCCGGCCACCTGGATCACGGCAAGCAGATCGTCGACCTCTGAGTTGGGCGTGTACTCCTCGCCGTCACCGCTCTCGCCCTTGCCGCGCCGGTCGTAGGTGTAGACGGTGTGGTGTTTCGCCAGCAGATCGGCGAGGGTCGCGGCCACGGACGTGGTGCGATCCATCAGCACGGGATCCACGATCACCAGCGGCGGTCCGCTGCCCCGGCGCTGCCAGGCAATGGGCACGCCGTCGGCGGAAAGGGCGCGTCCGGAAGCGGTGGCCGAAGTGTCCATGGAGTGCTCCTGTCCTTGCACCGGCGAGCCCGGCGGCGCGGTTGGCTGCACTCGAAGGGTAGGAAGCGGCCGGTTTGAGGGTCAATGGCTTCCGGGAATTCGGCCGGACAGGACCGGCAGTCCCGGCCCGTCCAGGTCCTCGAGGTAGGCGCGGCGGCCTGCCATCGCCATGACCAGGGCCAGGGTGGGTCCCGACACCAGCGGGCCGGCACCCGACCGGAAGGGCCCGTCGTCGGCCTGCAGCCGCAGGCCGGCCGCAGCCGTCCTGCTGTCCACGGCGAAGTTGCGGAAGGAGAAGAACCTCGCCACCGGGGTCAGGGCATCAATCGACGGAGTCCGGGGGAGCCCCAGGGGCCGGCGGATGTCTTGGGCGTGGACCAGGACTTCGCCCAGATATGCAGGAGTGTGGCCGGAGGGCGCCGTCGTGCTTCCGAGAACCGCCCGAAACCGGGCGAGCGTGCCGGCCGGGTCCGCGCCGCGGAACTCCTCAAGCCGGCGCTGGTTATGCAGGTCCGGGCGGAGCCGCGCCCCCGCCATGCTGCGCAGCCACTGCCAGCGGGTCAGGCTGGCGGCGGCGACGAGGTGCGCGACGACGTCCTCCACCGACCACCCGGCGCACAACGACGGTTCCCGCCACTGCTCCGGGCTCAGCCCGGCGAGATCCTCGGCCAGCGCCGCCCGCTCGGCGTGCACCAAGGCCCACAGCTGTTCATCTTCACGACGCCGCATGCCGCTCCCCTTCACCTTGGTGTGCGGCAACGTACCACGCGGCCTGTTCGGGGTGTTCGCGCCCGGCGTGTCCGCACCGGCCGGGACATGCCTCTGTCGGGGATCGGGCACCTCGGCGTTTCCCTCCGCTTCGCGACGCACCCCGGCGTTTCCCTCCGCTTCGCGACGCACCCCTCCGGTTTGTCCGCTTCCTCCGGCTCAAAGCGGAGGGAGCGGGCGAAGTGGAGGGAAACCCAGGCAAGTGGAGGGGAAACCGAACAGGTGGAGGGGAGCCCAGACAAGTCGAGGGGGAACCGCTCAGATGGCGGGAGGCCTGGCCGAACGGCGGGCCCGGATGGCCTCCGGACCCGCCGCTGGCGCGCGCCTACCTCAGATCAGGTGGTCGGTGAGGTGGTTGGGCGTGCCGAAGCGGTGTGCCGTGATGCTGACGGCCTGCTCGTGCAGGAACGGCAGCATCTCCACCCGCCCGGCCTCGGTGACCTCCCCGGCATAGACCGCGACGTCGGGACGCCCGCCGGTGGCGGCGATGGTCTCCGCCCGGTTCCCGCCGATCAGCCGGATCCGGCCGCCGGCCAGGTTGCCCGCGAAGGCCAGCCACGCGGCGTCGTCCTCCGTCCGCAGCTCGGCGCCGGCCTCCCCAAGCAGGGACCGCACCGGTGCCGGCAGCGGGGCGGCGGCGGAAACGGTCAGCGGCGCGCCGGCCCGCAGCCCGGCCGCGAGTACCCGCAGAAGGTCGGCGACGGGCGCCCCGTCGGCCAGCCGGACCGTGACCGGCACGGGCAGGTAGCGGAAGACGTTGCGCTCGGCGGCCAGGCCGGTGACGTCGCGGGCCTGCCCGAACTCCCGGTTCCAGGCGGCGGCGTCGCTGTCCAGCGACCGGGACAGGAACCCTGCCGCATCGGCGCCGGCGAGCTCGGCGGCCGCTTCGGTGAGGACCTCCAGCTGCAGATCCGGGCGGGCACCCGAACCGGCATCACGGCCGTAACCACGATCGGCGGCCTCAGACGCAACGCCAGCGGCGCCCCGGTATTCGGCACGCCGCCAGTCGGCCAGCCCGATGAGGTAGTTCGGTCCGCCGGCCTTGGTGCCGGGGCCGACGGCGGATTTCTTCCAGCCGCCGAACGGCTGGCGCTGCACGATCGCACCGGTGATGTGCCGGTTCACGTACAGGTTGCCGGCCTGGGCGTGCTCCAGCCAGTAGCCGATCTCCGCCGGGTCCAGCGAATGCAGGCCGGCGGTGAGCCCGTAGTCCACCTCGTTCTGCAGTGCTACGGCCTCTTCCAGGGTGTCGGCGGTCATGATGCCCAGCACCGGGCCGAAGTACTCGGTGGTGTGGAACTCGGAGCCGCGGCGCACGCCGGCGCGGATGCCCGGGCTCCAGAGCCGTCCGCTGTCATCGAGCTGCCGCGGCTGCAGCACCCAGTTCTCGCCCTCGCCCAGCTCGGTGAGCCCGCGCAGCAGCTTGCCCTCGGCCGGTTCGATGATCGGGCCCATCTGGGCGGCGGGGTTGGCCGGCCAGTCCACGGTCAGCGAGGACACGGCGTCCACCAGCTGGTCATGGAAGCGGCGCGAGCGGGCGGTGGAACCGACCAGGATCACCAGCGACGCGGCGGAGCACTTCTGCCCGGCGTGCCCGAACGCGGAGTAGGCCAGGTCCTTGGCCGCCAGGTCGAAGTCCGCGCTGGGCGTGACGATCAGCGCGTTCTTGCCCGACGTTTCGGCCAGCAGCGGCAGGTCCGGGCGGAAGGAGCGGAACAGCTCGGCGGTTTCGTAGGCGCCGGTGAGGATCAGCCGGTCCACGGCCGGGTGTTCGATCAGCTGCCGGCCCAGGGTGCCTTCGTCCACGTCCATCAGGGCGAGCAGGTCCCGGGACACGCCGGCGGCGTCGAGCGCCTCCCACAGTGCCTCGGCGAGCACGGCGCCGCAGCGGCGGGCGGGCCCTGCGGGCTTGAGCACGACGGCGGAACCCGCGGCCAGCGCGGCGAGCGTGGACCCGGCCGGGATGGCGACCGGGAAGTTCCACGGCGGGGTGACCACGGTGAGCCGGGCCGGCACGAACGCGGCGCCGTCCACGGTGTCCAGTGCGCGGGCCTGCTCGGCGTAGTAGTGCGCGAAGTCGATCGCCTCGCTCACCTCCGGATCCGCCTGGTCGAGGGTCTTGCCGGTTTCGGCGGCCATGACCTCCAGCAGCTCGGCGCGCCGGGCGGCCAGCGCGTCACCGGCGGTGTGCAGCACCTCGGCGCGCCGCGCTCCGGTCAGGGCGCCCCAGCCGGCCCCGGCGGCCAGGGCCGCGGCGATGCCGGCCTGCAGCTGTTCCCCGGTGTCGACGGCGGCCGCGGCGATGGTGGCCGCCCCTGCCTCGCTGCCCGGCACGCGGGCCAGGATCTGCCCGCCCCAGGCGCGGTTGGCGGCGACGGCGGGGTCGGTGTCCGGCGTGTTGTCGAACCGGTCGCGGGGCGCCGGAGCCTCCGGGCGCGTGCGGTCCTGCCGGCGGGCGGGCTCGGGCACCTCGGCATCGAGGGCGGCCAGGGAGGTGAGGAAGCGCTGCTTCTCCCGCTCGAACAGCTCCTCGTTGGCGGCCAGCTCGAACACCGCGGACATGAAGTTCTCGGAGCTGGCGCCTTCCTCCAGCCGCCGGATCAGGTAGGCGATGGCGACGTCGAACTCCTGCGGGCGGACCACCGGGGTGTACAGCAGCAGCCCTCCGACGTCGCGGCGCACCGCCTCGGCCTGGCCGGTGGCCATGCCGAGCAGCATCTCGAACTCGATGCCGTCCCGGACACCGCGTTCGCCGGCGAGCAGCCAGGCCCAGGCGATGTCGAACAGGTTGTGCCCGGCGACGCCGATCCGCACATTGGCGGTGTGCTCGGGGCGCAGGGCGTAGTTCAGCACCCGCTTGTAGTTGGTGTCGGTGTCGGCCTTGCTGCCCCAGGTGGCCAGCGGCCAGGCGTGCAGCTCGGCCTCCACCTGCTCCATCGGCAGGTTGGCGCCCTTGACCACGCGCACCTTGATCGGTGCCCCGCCGGAGGCACGGCGGGCGGCGGCCCATTCCTGCAGCCGGATCATGGCGGCCAGGGCGTCGGGCAGGTAGGCCTGCAGCACGATGCCGGCTTCGAGGTTCCGAAACCGGGGCTGGTCGAGGATGCGGGTGAAGACCTCCACGGTGAGGTCCAGGTCCTTGTATTCCTCCATGTCCAGGTTGATGAACTTGGGGGTGGCTGCGGCGGCGGCCTGCTCGTAGAGCGGGGCCAGGTGCGCGACGACGTCGGCGGCGGCCTCGTCGAAGGCCCACGGCGAGTGCGGGGCGACGGTGGAGGAGACCTTGATGGAGACGTAGTCGACGTCCTCGCGGGCCAGCAGCCGGTGTGTGCCTTCGAGCCGGCGGCCGGCCTCGCGGGTGCCGAGGACCGCCTCGCCGAGCAGGTTCACGTTCAGGCGGATGCCTTCGCGGCGGATCTTCGCGATGGAGCGGCCGAGCCTGCGGTCGGTGGCGTCCACGATCAGGTGCCCGACCATGCGCCGCAGCGCGGCCCGGGCGGCGGGGATCACGACGCCGGGCAGCACCGGGGCGACGGCGCCGCCGGTGCGGACGGCGGCGCGCAGGTACCAGGGCAGGAATGCGGGCACCTGCGGGGCCAGGCGGCGCAGGTTGCGGGCGGCCACGGCCTTGTCTTCGGGGCGGATCACGCCGTCCACGAAGCCGACGGTGAAGTCCAGTCCGCCCGGATCCCGCAGGACACCGGCGAGCTGGGCGGCGGACCGGTCCACGGGGTAGCCGGCGGCCTCGGTGAGCCAGCGGCGCACCAGTGCGGCGGCCTGATCGGCAAGGTGGGTGGGCAGTGCACCGTCCTGCGTGGCGGGTGGGGCCGGGGTGCGGCTGCCGCCGCCCGGGGCGGACACGGTGGTGCCGGGGCCCGGAGGGGTGGGGAGAGTGGTCATGGCGACGCTCCGATACTGGTTCATGGGGAACGGCGGTACCCGTTACCAGCCCACTATGCGCCTTCCGGGGCATTAGATAAAGTGATCTTTTCCGAGGTTTATCCGTTGGTTTTCCTGAAGGGTGCCAGAGGTGTTGGATGTCCGGCGGCTCCGCCTGCTGCGTGAGCTGAAACTGCACGGCACGCTGGCCGCGGTGGCCGAGGTCGTGCGGCTCAGCCCGTCGTCGGTGTCCCAGCAGCTGGCCCTGCTGGAGAAGGAGGCGGGGGTGCCCCTGCTGCGCCGCGCGGGTCGCCTCGTCCAGCTCACCCCGCAGGCCGAGATCCTGGTGGAGCACACCGAGGAGCTGCTGCGCATTCTGGAACGCGCCGAGTCTGACCTGTCGTCGTCGCTGACCGAGGTGGCCGGCACGGTCCGGGTGGCCGTCTTCCAGTCCGCGGCCCTGGCCCTGATGCCCGGCACCCTCGCCGCCATGGCGCAGCGTCACCCTTCGGTGCGGGTGGAAATGATCCAGCGGGAACCGGAGACGGCGCTGCGGGAGACCTGGCAGCGGGAATTCGACCTGGTGGTGGCCGAGCAGTATCCGGGGCACGCGGCCGCGCACCACCCGGAACTGGACCGGCGGTCACTGACCACCGACGCCATCCGGCTTGCGGTTCCGCCGGCTTGGACGCCGCAGCCGATCAGTTCGCTGCAGGACCTGCGGGAGGCCGTTGAAGGGGCAGCCTGGGTGATGGAACCGCGCGGCACGGCGTCCCGGCACTGGGCCGAGCAGATCTGCCGGCAGGCCGGGTTCGAACCCGACGTGCGCTTTGAGACGGCGGATCTGCAGGCGCAGACCCGCCTGATCGCCTCCGGCAACGCGGTGAGCTTCATGCCGGATCTGTTGTGGGCCGGGGGCACCGCGCCCTGCCTCCTGCTGGACCTGCCGGGTGATCCGCGGCGGACCATCTTCACCTCCGTCCGCCAGTCCGGGGCCGCCGCGCCGGCGCTTGCCGCCGTGCGCGCAGTGCTCGAGGAGACCGCGGCGCTGGTGTTCGCGCCGGCCTGAGCCGCCGCGGGCACCTCCGCCACGGCCGGCCCGGCACCCGGTACAGTGCCTCTATCCGTCCGGCTGTCCGCCGCGGATACGGAAGCAAGGCCGCTTCCGCCCGGCCCCCGCGGCCCGGTGAGTACGTCAAAGGAGACTGCTATGCCACGTTCCTCCCCTTCCGCCGCCGTTCGCCCCCGCACCGAGGCCCGGGACGCCGAGGTGGATGTTCTGATCATCGGCTCCGGCACCGGAATGGCGGCAGCCTTGGCCGCAGCGGAGCAGGGCCTGACGGCCCTGATCATCGAGAAGACGCAGTATGTGGGCGGGTCCACGGCCCGCTCCGGCGGCGCGTTCTGGATTCCGGCCAACCCCGTGCTCCGCAGCAGCGGCGCCCGGGACTCCGCCGAGCGGGCGGCCGAATATCTCGACGCCGTGGTGGCGGATACGGCGCCGAAGGACCGGTGGCAGGCCTTCCTGGATCACGGCCCGCAGACCGTGGAGCTGCTGGAGCGGGCCACCCCCATGCGTTTTTCCTGGGCGCGTGAGTATTCCGACTACCACCCGGAGCTGCCCGGCGGCAGCGCCATGGGCCGCAGCTGCGAGTGCCGCCCCTTTGATGCCAACAGCCTGGGCGGTGAGCGCGCGAGGCTGCGACCGGGCACCATGGAGGCCCCGATGCCGATGCCGGTGACGGGAGCGGACTACCGGTGGCTCAACCTCATTGCGAAAGTTCCCTGGCGCGGCCTGCCCATGGCGGCGTTCCGCGCCGCGCAGGGCATCGGCGGCAAGCTGCTCGGGCGCAACTACGTGGCCGGCGGGCAGGCCCTGGCGGCCGGCCTCTATGCGGGCGTCCTGCGTGCCGGCGTTCCCGTCTGGACCGAAACCGCCCTGGAGCGGCTGGTGACGGACGGGGACCGCGTCACCGGCGCCGTCGTCCGCCAGGGCGGGCGTGAAGCCACGGTCACGGCGCGGCGGGGCGTGATCCTGGCCGCCGGCGGGTTCGACCATGATCTGGCCATGCGGCGCAGGCACCAGTCCCCGCACCTCGAGGACTGGAGCCTCGGGGCCGAGGGGAATGCGGGCGATGCCATCAAGGCCGCAGTGGAGATCGGCGCGGACACGGACCTTTTGGACCAGGCGTGGTGGTTTCCCGCAGTGGCCCCGGTATCCGGGCAGCCGCCGCAGGTGATGCTCGCGGAACGTTCGCTGCCCGGGTCCTTCATGGTCGATGCCTCCGGCAGGCGGTTCACCAACGAGGCCCAGGACTACATGTCCTTCGGCCAGGGGGTGCTGGGACGTGAACGGGCCGGCGATCCCGTCGGTGAGATGTGGATGGTGTTCGACCAGGAGTACCGCAACAGCTATCTGCTGGCAGGGTCCCTGTTTCCCCGGATGCCCCTGCCCAAGCAGTGGTACGACGCCGGAGTGGCCGTTCGGGCCGACAGCTTCGGTCAATTGGCTCAGGGCATGGGCGTTCCGGCCGATGTTTTCGTCGAGCAGGCCCAGCGGTTCAATGACCTTGCCGCGGCAGGAGTGGACCCCGACTTCCGGCGCGGAGCCAGCGCGTACGACCGCTACTACGGAGACCCGACACAGCATCCGAATCCGAACCTGCGACCGCTCAACGAGGACGGCGCCCTGTATGCGGTCAAGGTGGTGCTGTCCGATCTGGGCACCTGCGGAGGCCTGCGTGCGGACGCCCGGGGACGTGTGCTGCGGCAGGACGGGACACCGTTCCAGGGCCTCTGGGCGATCGGCAATACCGCCGCCAACGCTTTTGGCCGCAGTTATCCCGGGGCAGGCGCCACCATCGGCCAGGGGCTGGTGTTTGGCCTGATCGCGGCCCGGGACGCGGCCCGGGCCGGCTGAGGCCGGGGCGGCGCCTTAGTGCCCGGCGTCGTAGGTTCCGGTGTAGCTGCCCGCGGTCTGCGGGCAGCGGGCACCGGTGACATAGCCGGCGACGGCGGCGGCGCGGCGGCCGCCGGTGTAGTTGCCGCCCGAGACTGCGCCCGGCCGACGGCTCCGGTCGAAGCGGGCGGTGTAGCTACCGCCCAGCGGGAAGGCACGGCGGGCCGGAGCAGCGGCGGGCGCCGGCTGCGCGGTGACGGCCTCCTCGAAGACGGCGGGGGCGGTATCGGTGCGGGTGGTGGTGAAAGTCAACGGTGCTCCTTGAAGACGGCAGCACGGCATCACCGTCTGGGCCGACGGCGGCGTGCAAAAGGCTTGGCGCCTCCGACTCGGGCGAGCCGGATCCCCGGGGCCGCCGCGGTGTGCGGCGGATCATCGACGGGTGGTTCGCCGTCTGCGCTGCGGGCGTGTCTTCAGCCTACCGGACTTATTCTGAGTAATTCAAAATAACTGAGGAAGGTCACATCCTGCCTGGAAGCGGGGCACCGGAAGGCGCCGCCGGGGGCCGTGACGCCCGGAAGGGGCGCGGAGGCCGGGCCGGCGGGAGCTCCGGCGGCCCGGCCGCGCGATGCTCAGCGCCCGAACAGGCGGGACAGCCAGCTGCCGCCGGAGGTGGAGGCGGTCTTGGCGGCGGTGCTGCAGGTGCACCACTGGCCCTTGGGTACCGACGCCTTCACGGCGGCGACGTGGTTGCCGCAGCCGGCCCAGGTGGTCTTGCCGCAGGAGCGGCAGGTGGTTGCTCGGCACATGGTTCTTCCTTGCTTTCCGGTGATGGGATTCAATCGCGGTGCCGCCGATTGCCGGCGGCGCTCCCATCCTCCCATATACCCCCGGGGGTATCTAAAATGCCCGGGGCCAGCCGGCGCCGCATCGGCAGGCAGGGCCGGGCGGGCGGTCTTGCCGGGCGCCGGATCAGGCCAGGGACAGGAAGAGCTTCTCCAGCTCCTTGCGGTCCATATCCTCGCCGCCGGCGGCGTAGCACTGCTCCAGGCCGCTGGCGATGATGGCGAAACCCGCCCGGTCCACGGCCTTGGAGACGGCGGAAAGCTGCGTGACCACATCCTTGCAGTCCCGGCCCTCCTCGAGCATGCGGGTGACGGCGGCCAGCTGGCCCTGGGCACGCTTGAGGCGGTTGATGACCGGACCCATCTCGGCGGGATTCAGTTCCATGGGGCTTCCTTCGAACGGCTGCTGGAGTAGCTGCCAGTATACCCCCCTAGGTATCCGGCGGGCGGTCCGCCCTCAGGAGAACAGGTGCCGCAGGTACCGCTCGGGAGCATTGAGGTAGGAGCGCCAGTTGATGACCAGATCCAGCTCCTCCCACTCGGCGCGGCGGATCCCGTCGTCGGAGGTTTCGTAGATCACGGCACCGGGCAGGGACGCCAGCACCGGTGAATGGGTGGCGCAGAGCACCTGGCTGCCGGCGTCGGCCAGTTCGCCGAGCACCCCCATCAGCGCCAGCGTGGAGTTGAAGGACAGGGCGGCTTCGGGTTCGTCGAGGCAGTAGAAGCCGGTGCGGCCCATGTAGGACTCGATCACGGCCAGGAAGGATTCGCCGTGGCTCATGGAGTGGAAGTCCGGCCCGCCCGACTCGTGCTGGAAGGTGTAGTAGCCGTGCATGGTCTCGGCGCGCAGGAAGAAGCCCCAGCGCGGCACGCCGGGCCGCTGCACCAGGGTCAGCAGGTCCGCGAGCGCGGATTCCGAGCGGAAGGTCGAGTGCGCCGAATGTACCGTGCCGCCCTCGGGCCCCAGCCCGTACGCGGCCGCAACGGCCTCCACCAGGGTGGACTTGCCGGTGCCGTTCTCCCCCACCAGGAAGGTGACGCCCGGACCCAGCTCCAGCCCGGCGTCCAGCACGTGGGCGACGGCGGGCACCGTCGCCGGCCAGGCGGACCGGTCCCAGGCGGCGTCGCGGGCGGACTGGATGCGGCGGACGAGGCGGGCGTCGCTGAACGGAGGGCTCACGCTGCCATTGTGCCCCGTGCCTCCCCCACGCCCGCCCGCAGGGTGCGCGGGCCGTGCCGTGCACGCAGCGTTAACACCGGCTTTACCGGCGCGTAACGCCGCGTCGCGGCAGCGGAAACATGCCGTTCCTAGGCTCGGGCTGCCCTGTTCCTTCCACCGAAAGCCCTGGTACCCATGACCCTCACCCCGCGCCCGTCGCGTATGAAAGCCGCCCGCGTCCTTCTGGGCGTGGCCGCCGCCTCCAGCCTGCTGCTGGTCACCGCCTGCGGCGGCTCCGACGCCGACGCCGGAACCGAGGGCGCGGACTACGGCACCGTGGACGTGAACCTGTCCTGGATCAAGAACGCCGAGTTCGCCGGCCTGTACTTCGCCGATGCCAACGGGTACTACGAGGAAGCCGGTTTCTCCGAGGTGAACCTCATTGCCGGCGGCCCGAGCGGCACCTCCACCGAGGCCATGGTCCTTTCCGGCGGTGCCCTGGTCGGCACCTCCAGCCCGGTCGGCGTCGCGCCGGTGATCGTGGAGGAGGACGCGCCGCTGAAGATCATCGGCACCACCTATCAGAAGAACCCGTTCGCGATCATCTCCCTCGACGCCGCCATCGCCGCTCCCGAGGACCTGGTGGGCAGGAAGATCGGCGTGCAGGCCGGCGTCAACGAGACCCTCTTCGACGCGCTGCTGGAGGTCAACGGCATCGACGCCGCCTCCGTGGAGAAGGTGCCGGTGCAGTACGACCCGCAGCCGCTGGTCAACGGCGAGGTGGACGGCTTCTTTGGCTACCTCACCAATGAGGCGCTGACCCTGGAGCTGGCCGGGCAGCCGCCCACGCTGCTGCCCTTCGCCGACCACGGGCTGCCGTTCATCGCGGAGAGCTTCGTGACCACCGACGAGGCGATCGAGACCCGGCGCGAGGAGCTCAAGGCGTTCCTGGAAGCCAGCCTGCGCGGCTGGAAGGACGCCGTGGACGACGCCGAGGAATCCGCGAGGCTCGCGGTGGAGGAATACGGCGCGGATCTGAACCTGGACATGGCCAAGGAGATCCGGCAGGCCGAGGAGCAGAACACCAAGCTGGTGGTCACCGAGGAGACCGAGGCCAACGGCCTGTTCACCGTCTCCGAGGAGCTCATGCAGCAGAATATCGACATCCTCAAGCTGGCCGGCTTCGACCTCACCGCCGAGCAGGTCTTCGACATGAGCCTGCTGGCCGAGGTCCTCGAGGAAAACCCGGAGCTGAAGTAATGCCGCAGCGCACGCCCCTCAAAACCGCTCCGCCCGAGCCGGCTGCCCCGCCGTCCGCCCCCGCATCCGGGGCGGCCGGCGGCTCCGGCCCGCTGCCGCCGTCCGGCACCGGCATCAGCCTGCGCGGCCTGAGCAAGACCTTCGGTACCGGCCGGCGCACCGTCACCGCCCTCGACGACGCGAACCTGGGCACCGCCCGCGGCTCGTTCCTGTCGCTGCTCGGGCCGTCGGGGTGCGGCAAGTCCACCATCCTGCGGATCCTGGCCGGGCTCGAGACGCCCTCCGCCGGCGGCGTCCTCGTGGACGGCAAGACCCCGGAGGAGCTGCGCCGCGGCCACGAGCTCGGCATCGCGTTCCAGGACTCCGCCCTGCTGCCCTGGCGCAGCGTGTACGCGAACATCCGGCTGCCGCTGGAGGTCGCCGGGATGCCCGCCGACGACGCGTACATCCGGGAACTGATTGGCCTGGTCGGCCTGACCGGCTTCGAGAAGGCCCGCCCCGCGCAGCTCTCCGGCGGCATGCGCCAGCGCGTCTCGATTGCCCGGGCGCTGATCCTCAAACCCTCGGTGCTGCTGCTGGACGAGCCCTTCGGTGCCCTCGATGACATGACCCGGCAGCGCCTGAACCTGGAACTGCTGCGCATCTGGACCGAGAAACCGGCGACCACCCTGATGGTCACCCACGGCATCTCCGAGGCGATCTTCCTCTCCGACACGGTGGCCGTCATGAGCCCGCGGCCGGGCCGGATCAAGGAAGTCATCACGGTGGACCTGCCCCGGCCGCGGACGCCGGAGATGATGCGCACCCCCGAGTTCCATGCCCTGCACGACTACGCGTCCGAGCTGCTGTTCGGCGGCACGGGTGCCGCGGAGGCGCCGTGAACCGCCGGCAGCTTCCGCCCTGGACCGTCGGCGCCGCGGGCGCCGTCGGAGTGCTGGCCCTCTGGTGGATCGGGGCGGCCACGTTCCTGCGTGCCGTCGGCGCACCGCCCGACGGCGGCCCCGGCGCCATTCCGACGCCGTGGGCCGTGCTGCGCCAGCTGGCGGCCGACGGGTGGGGCTTCTACCAGCGCAACGCCTCGGTGACATTGGCCGAGGCCGGCGCCGGATACCTGTGGGGCAATGCGCTCGCGCTGGGCCTGGCGTTCCTGGTGCTGCTGGTGCCGCAGCTTGAACGCCTGGCCACCCAGCTGGCCGTGGTCAGCTACTGCCTGCCGGTGGTCGCCGTCGGGCCGGTGATCTTCATCGTGCTGGGACCGCCGCGCACCGGCGAGGCCTCCGGCACCGCCGTCGCCCTGGCCGCCCTGTCCGTCTTCTTCACCACCATGGTCAGCGCGCTGGCCGGGCTGAAGGCCGCGGACCGCGCCAGCCTGGATGTGGTGACGGTCTTCGGCGGCCGGCGCATCCACCAGCTGGTGAAGGTGCGGATCATCGCCGCGCTGCCGGCTGTGCTGGCGGCGCTGAAGATCGCCGCGCCGGCCGCGCTGCTGGGGGCCATCCTCGGCGAATACGTCGGCGGCGTTGACCGCGGCCTGGGCCCGGCCATGGTGAACGCGCAGCAGACCCTGGAAACCGCCCGGGTCTGGGGCGTGGCCCTGGCCTGCACCGCCCTGGCCGGCGCCGCGTACGGGCTGTTGGGCCTGGTCTCGCGCTGGGCGGCACCGTGGGCCGCCGGCACCAAGGCAGGTGCGCTGTGACCGGGGCCCTGCGCGCCACGGGGCGGCTGGTGCTCGGCCTGGCTGCATCGCTGGCGGTGGTCGCGACGCTCTGGATCGCGCTGCTGGAGATCTTTAACGTCTCCGCCTACATCGGCAAGGGCCCGGCGGACGTGTTCAGCTACCTGGTCCTGGACGCCGACGCCGGCGCGAACCAGGCGCTGGTGCTGGCCGAGCTGGGGCACACCCTGCTGGACGCGGGCATGGGGTTCGCGGCCGGCATGGCCGCCGCCCTGCTGACGGCGACGCTGTTTACCCTGTTCCGCGGGGTGGAGCAGGCGCTGATGCCGCTGGCCATGCTGCTGCGGTCGGTGCCGCTGGTGGCGCTGGCGCCGATGATCATCCTGATCTTCGGCCGCGGGCAGGTCACGGTGGCGGCGATGGGCGGCATCGTGGTGTTCTTCCCCGCCCTGGTGACCATCGTCGTCGGGCTCCGTTCCGCGTCCCCGGTGATGCTGGAGGTCATCCAGGTCTACGGCGGCAGCCGCTGGGACGCGTTCCGCAGGGTCGCCCTGCCCTCGTCGGCGCCGGCGTTCTTCACGGCGCTGCGCGTCTCCATTCCCGGCGCGCTGACCGGGGCGCTGCTGGCCGAATGGCTGGCCACCGGGCAGGGCATCGGCTACGGGATCGTGTCGGCGGTGTCGCGGGCCCGCTACGACTACGTGTGGGCGGCGGTGGTGGCGGTGACGCTCGCCTCGATCCTGCTGTACGCGTTGGTCGCGGCGGTGGAGGCGGCGGTGAAACGTCGCGCGGGGGTGTAGCGGACGGCACTCGGAGGGGCCGGGACAGGCACGCCGCCGGAGGCGTAATCTGGAAGGAATGGTTGTGTGGATGTCGCACACTTCCGTTCTCCAATAGTGTCGTGCCTGTCCCATCCTGGTGATGTAAGTGACCTCCGTGCGTACTGATTCCGCACCCTCACGGTCCGGAGTACCGCTCCCCGACCTTCCCCTTCTCCCCGCAGCCTGCTCATCGACTGGAACCCGGAAACGTACCGGCAAACGCTGGCCCGGTTCACTCCGGAGCAAGCCGATGCGTTGCCGCACCCGGTGACCGAGTCCGGCTCGCCGTTTCCCTTCCGCCTCTGGGTCCTGGATGCCGAGGTTCCGCTGCCGATCATGCTGCACCCGCATTGGGAGCAAGCCCTCGCGGGGTTCGTGCGGGAACAGGCCCGCGGCGTGCCGCTGGGTGCCGGAAACCGCAACTACAAGGACCGCGAGCCGAAGTGTGAGGTCGCCGTGGCCCTCACGCCCCTGCAGGTGCTGGCCGGGGAGCGACCCACGGAGGAGCTCCGGGCCATCGCCGATGGCCTGGAGCTGCCTTGGCTGCATTCCTACCTCCGCTTCCGCCACGAGACGGCCGTCCACTCCGTGCTCCGCATGTCGCCGGGCGAACTGGCGGCCGCGCTGCGGGAAACCGCCGACGCCGTGGAGCGGGCCCGGGGGCTTGACGGGCCGGCCGCGGAGGCGGCGGCCGTGGTGCGCCGGCTGCAGCAGCTCTTCCCCGGGGACCGCGGCATCCTGCTGGCCGTCTGCATGCAGCTGATCCGGCTCGATCCCGGCCACGCCGCCGTGATTCCTCCGGGATGCCTGCACACCTATCTCTCCGGCCAGGCCGTGCTGGTGATGGGCACCTCGGAGAACGCGCTGAAGGCCGGCCTGACCAAGGAGTACGTGGACCTCTGCGAACTCCAGCAGCTGACCGGCGGCGGACAGCCGAACCCTTCCCCCCTGCCCGTGCCCGACGTCGCCGACGGCGAGCAGCGCATCCCGCTCTGGAGCGGCGGCCTGGACCTGCGGAGGGTGGTCGTGGCCGAGGATCCCAAGCAGGTGCGGGTAGGACCGTTCAGCGTCCTGCTGGCGGCGACGGCGCCCGCCGGAGTCACCGTTGACGAGGCCGCCGCGGACCTGGAACCCGAAGCGAAGGTCCTCTACGTCGGCGAACCCGCGACGGCGACCTTCACCGGGCCGTCCCAGGTTTTCGTGGCCTCGACGCTCTGATCAGCGGGCGACCTCGGCCAGCCGGAACCGGGCGCCGCGGTGGGTCGCCGGCAGCTTGTCCCCCGCGCCGAAGAGCTTGTGCCGGAGCGTGCCCGGCTCATACGCGGTCCGGTACGCGCCGCGCTTCTGCAGCTCCGGGACCACGAATTCGACAATGTCCTCGAACGTGCCCGGCGTGATCGCGTAGGCCAGGTTGAACCCGTCCACATCGGTGTCCTCCACCCAGCGGATCAGCTCCTCGGCCACCTCCGCGCCGGAGCCGACCAGGCGCGGGCCGAGCCCGCCGATGCCGGCCGCGGCGGCGATGTCGCGCACCGTCCACGGCGCCGCGCCGTCGTCGCCGGTCTGGAAGTTCGCGACGGCGGACTGGATCGCGTTGGACTGCACGTCACCGATCGGCGCGTCCAGGTCGAATTCGGACAGGTCGATGCCCATCCATCCGGACAGCAGGGCCAGCGCCCCCTCGGTGCTGGCGTAGCGCTGGTACTCCTCGTGCTTGGCGGCTGCGGCCTCCGCGGTGGCGTCGGTGATCACGGTCAGCAGCGTGTAAATCTTCACGTCGTACCGGCCCCGGCCGGCGGCCTCCACCGCATCGCGGATCCGCTGCACCGTGGCCTTGAGCTTCGCCTTGCTGTGCGCGCTGACGAACACCGCCTCGGCGTTCTCGGCGGCGAACGCGACGCCGCGCGGCGAGGCCCCGGCCTGGTAGATCACCGGGGTGCGCTGCGGCGAGGGTTCGGTGATGGCGATGCCCGGCACCGTGAAGTATTTGCCCTCGTGCCGGATCGGATGGACCTTCGCCGGGTCGGTGAACACCCCGGTTTCCGGATCGCGGACGACGGCGTCGTCCTCCCAGGACCCTTCGAGCAGCTTGTAGACCACCTCGAGGTATTCGTCGGCGTGGTTGTAGCGCTCGTCGTGTTCGAGCTGGTCCTCCTGGCCCATGTTCCGCGCCGCCGACGGCAGGTAGCCGGTGACGACGTTCCAGCCCACCCGGCCGCGGGTCAGGTGGTCCAGCGTCGCCAGCCGGCGGGCGAAGGGGTACGGGTGCTCGTAGGCGGTGCCGGCGGTGACGCCGAAGCCCAGGTGTTCGGTCACGTGCGCCATGGCCGAGACGGTCAGCAGCGGATCGTTGACCGGCACCTGGGTGCCCTGGCGCAGGGTCGCCTCGTTGGAGGCGCCGTACACGTCGTAGGTGCCCAGCACGTCGGCGATGAACAGGCCGTCGAACAGGCCCTTCTCCAGGGTCTGCGCCAGGTCCGTCCAGTAGTCCAGGTCGGTGTAGCGGGCGGACCGGTCCTGCGGATGCCGCCACAGGCCCGGGGACTGGTGGCCCACGCAGTTCATGTCGAAGGCGTTGAAACGGATCTGGCGGCGCGCGGAAGCAGGCATGGTTTTCCTCCATCGGTCCTGGCAGTAGCACCGTCCCTGCGGAACAGGGGGTTGCTGCGGCGTCGACGAGCCAGGTCTCTCGGCCGCTCCGGATGGGTACGCGTCCCATCGTGGGCCCTGCCGGCCCGGCTGGCAAACGTGCCGGGTCACGGGCCGTAACGCCCGACGTCGGCCGCCCGCCGTCCGGCCCGGAACGGCGTCCGGCACCGGGCCGGCAGGCGCAGGAAATGTTACGGCCGGACTTGCCGGATCCCGGGGCGGGGGCGTTTAGTGGTCTCTTGACCATCCCGAGCGGCTGAGAGACCTGGCTCCGTGACGCCGCAGCAACCCTGGTCGCCGTGCTTCCTCCTTGAGGCGCGGCGATAACGAGGAGACCGCCGCAGGAGGCCCGCACCGCGGGCCCAGGGCGATCTCCGTAGGGTGCTACTGCCAGGATCGATGGAGAAATCTATGACACCTGTGCTGGCATCCCAGTCCCCTGCCGCCGCCGAGACCCGGCGCGGCTCCGCCCTTCCCGTCACCTTCAGCGCGCTGGAACGGACCTTCGGCTCCGGGCCGCAGGCCCACACCGTGCTTCGCGACGTCGACTTCGAGGTCCGCGCCGGTGAGGTGCTGGCCATCCTCGGCGCCTCCGGCTGCGGCAAGTCCACCCTGCTGCGCGCCGCCGCCGGCCTGGACCACCCCACCCGCGGCTCCGTCCTGATCGACGGCACCCCGGTCTCCGGCATCGACGAACGCTGCGCCGTCGCCTTCCAGGAACCGCGGCTGCTGCCGTGGCAGACCCTGCAGGCGAACATCGCCATGGGCCTGCCCCGCGGCATCAGCGCCAGCGCCGGCAAGGCCAAGGTCGCCGAACTGCTGGAGCTGGTGGAGCTCGGCCGGTTCGCCAAGCACCGCCCGACGGCGGTCTCCGGCGGCATGGCCCAGCGGGCCTCCCTGGCCCGGGCGCTGGCCCGCACCCCCGGCGTCCTGCTGCTCGACGAGCCGTTCGGCGCCCTGGACGCGCTGACCCGGCTGAAGATGCAGGACCTTTTGCTCGACATCCACCGGGCGACCCCCGCCACCGTGCTCCTTGTGACCCACGACGTCGACGAGGCACTCCAGCTGGCGGACCGGATCATCGTCCTGGGCCGCGACGGCGAGGCGCCCGGCGCCACCATCACCCGGGTCATCGACGTGCCCGGCGAGCGCCCGAGGGACCGCGCCTCGGCCGAGCTGGCCCGAATGCGCGTCGAGCTGCTCGAAAGCCTCGGCGTCGAACGCCGCTAGCCCCCGACGCCGCCCGCTCCCTCCCGCTTCCCCTTTTCCTTCCCCCGCCGCCGTCCTCCCGACGCCGGCTCCGGGACCTCCGTGTCCCGACCCCAGCTTCAGCACGTTCCCAGCAAAGGACTTCCATGAACAGCCGTTCCCTCCGCCGCCCCATCACCCTGCTGGCCGCTGCGGCCGCCGCCGCTTCCCTGGCCCTGACCGGCTGCGTGGCCGGTGAGGACGCCGCCGATCCCGCCGCCGCGGGTACCGGCGACGGCGGCACCCTGAACATCGACTTCGCCACTTACAACCCGCTGTCCCTGGTCATCAAGGACCAGGGCTGGCTGGAGGAAACCCTGGCCGAGGACGGCATCGAGGTGAACTGGGTGCAGTCCGCCGGCTCCAACAAGGCCAACGAGGCGCTGCGCGCCGGGGCGATCGACGTCGGCTCCACCGCCGGCTCCGCCGCCCTGCTGGCCCGCTCCAACGGCTCCCCGATCAAGACCATCAGCATCTACTCGCAGCCCGAATGGGCGGCCCTGCTGGTGGGCCCGGACTCGGAGATCACCTCGGTGGCGGACCTGAAGGGCAAATCCGTGGCGGCGACCAAGGGCACCGACCCGTACTTCTTCCTGGTCCAGGCGCTGGAGGAGGCCGGGCTGGAAACCTCCGACGTCACCGTGCAGAACCTGCAGCACGCGGACGGGCGCGCCGCCCTCGAGAACGGATCCGTGGACGCCTGGTCCGGGCTGGATCCGATCATGGCCGGCGCCGAACAGGCCGGCGCCGAACTGTTCTACCGCAACCTGGACTTCAACACCTACGGGTTCCTGAACGCCACCGAGTCCTTCCTCGAGGAACAGCCCGAGGTGGCCCAGGCCGTCGTGAACGCGTACGAGAAGGCCCGCGCCTGGGCGGTCGAGAACCCGGAGGAAACCGCGCAGATCCTGGCCGACATCGCCGGCCTGGACCTGGAGGTGGCCCGCACCGTGATCCTCGAACGCAGCAACCTCGACGTCGACCCCGCCCCCGGCGAGGCGCAGCGCACCGTCCTGGAGAAGGTCGGCCCGAGCTTCGTGGAGACCGGCGACGTCGCGGACCAGGCCGCCATCGACGACGCCATTGCCACCCTGCTCGATGACTCCTTCGTGCAGAAGGCCGATCCGGCCGCGGTCAAGGACTCCTGATGGCACAGATCGGCAACCCCTACCTGACCGGCGGCAGCACGGCACCGGTTTCGGCGGCCGGAACAGCGGACGGCCGGAACGCCTCGGCGCAGCCCGCCGTCGCCCGCCGCGCTCCCGGTGCCGGCGTCCTCGGCAACCGCTGGACCCGGCTGGGCCTGGGCCTGCTGGTGCCGGCCCTGATCCTCGCGGCCTGGCAGGCAGTCACCGCCGCCGGGCTGTTCAGCCCGGTGCAGCTGCCCTCCCCGACGGCGGTCGCCGCCGCCGCTTCGGACCTCATCTCCCGCGGCGAGCTGGGCCTGCACGTGGCGATCTCCACCCAGCGGGTCCTGATCGGCTTCGCGATCGGCGCCGCCCTCGGCCTGGTGCTCGGCGCCCTGCTGGGCCTGTCCCGGCTGGCGGACGTGCTGCTCGGCCCGGCGATCGGCGCGCTGCGGGCGGTGCCGTCGCTGGCCTGGGTGCCGCTGCTGATCCTGTGGATGAAGATCGGCGAGGACTCGAAGATCACCCTGATCGCCATCGGCGCGTTCTTTCCGGTGTTCACCACCGTCTCGCTGGCCCTGCGGCACGTGGACGCGAAGCTGGTGGAGGCCGCCCGCGCCTTCGGCCTGAACGGCCTGCGGCTGCTGCGCACCGTCCAGCTGCCCGCCGTCGTGCCCTCGGTCTTCTCCGGCCTGCGGCTGGCCCTGGCCCAGGCCTGGCTGTTCCTGGTGGCCGCGGAGCTGATCGCCTCCTCGATGGGGCTGGGCTTCCTGCTGACCGATTCGCAGAACAACGGCCGCACCGACCGGCTGCTGCTGGCCATCGTGCTGCTGGCCGTGATCGGCAAGGCCACCGATGCGCTGCTGGGCATCGTCGAGCGGTGGGCGGTGCGGCGATGGGCCTGAACCCCACCGACATCGAAACGGGCCTGCCTGCAGCCGGGCGCGACGGCGCCGTCGGCGGCTTCGGCGGCTTCGCCTCCGAGGCGGAGCGGATCGCGTTCTGGGAGGACGCCGCCCGCCGGCTGCAGTGGGAGACGCCCTGGCACACCGCCCACACCTTTGACCGGCCGCGCCGGCTCTCCGGGCCGGAGGTCCCGACGGCCGACGCCGAGTACACCGTGCCGAGGATCGAATGGTTCGCCGGCGGCACCCTGAACGTGGCGGTGAACTGCGTGGACCGGCACGTGGCCGCCGGGCGCGGGGACAGGGTGGCCCTGCACTTCGAAGGCGAGCCCGGCGACCGGCGCACCGTCACCTACGCCGACCTGCAGCGGGAGGTGTCCAGGGCCGCCAACGCGCTGCTGTCCCTGGGCATCGGCCGCGGGGACCGGGTGGTCATCTACCTGCCGGTCATCGTGGAGACCATCGTCATCACCCTGGCCTGCGCCCGGATCGGGGCCGTGCATTCCCTGGTCTTCGGCGGCTTCTCCGCCGAGGCGCTGAAGTTCCGGGTGGAGGACACCGGCGCGAAGCTGCTGGTCACCACCGACGGGCAGTTCCGCCGCGGCGCCGCCGTCCCGGTCAAGGCCAATGCCGACGAGGCCGTCTCCGGCGACAACGCCATTGAGCACGTCCTCGTGGTGCGCCGCACCGGCTCGGACATCGCCTGGACCGCGGGCCGGGATCTGTGGTGGCACGAGACCGTGGACACCGCCTCCGACGTCCACGAGCCGGAAGCGTTCGACGCCGAGACCCCGCTGTTCATCATGTATACCTCCGGCACCACGGGAAAGCCCAAGGGCCTGGTGCACACCATGGGCGGCTACCTCACCCAGGCCTCCTGGAGCCACGAGTACCTGTTCTCGCACCCCGACCCCGCGCAACGGGACGCGGATGTGCACTGGTGCACCGCGGACCTGGCCTGGGTCACCGCCCACACCTATGAGATCTACGGGCCGCTGTCCAACGGCGTCACCCAGGTGATCTACGAGGGCACCCCGGCGGTGCCGCACCCGGGCCGGCACTTCGAGATCATCGAACGCTACAAGGTCACCAGCTACTACACCGCGCCCACCCTGGTCCGGTCCCTGATGGGCGCCTTCCCCGACGGCGTCCCGGCCACCTGGGACCTGTCCTCGATCCGGCTGCTGGGCACCGTGGGCGAGGCCGTGAACCCGGAGGCGTGGCGCTGGCTGCGGCAGAACCTGGGCCGCGGCGAGGTGCCCATGGTGGACACCTGGTGGCAGTCCGAAACCGGGGCCACCATCCTCTCCCCCCGCCCCACGGACGCGGACTTCAAGCCCGGCTGCGCCACCCGCGCCCTGCCCGGGGTCTCCACCCGGATCGTCGACGAGGCCGGCGCCACCGTCCCGGCGAACACCCAGGGCTTCATCGTGGTGGACCGGATCGGCCCCGCCATGGCCCGCACCGTCTGGGGCAACCCGCAGCGCTACCTGGACTCCTACTGGCGCGCCTACGCCGAGCAGGGCTGGTTCCTGGCCGGCGACGGCGCGAAGTACGACGACGACGGCGACACCTGGATCCTCGGCCGGGTGGACGACGTGCTGAACGTGTCCGGGCACCGGCTGTCCACCATCGAGATCGAGTCCGCACTGGTCTCCCATCCCTGGGTGATCGAGGCCGGCGTCTGCCCGGCCGCGGATCCGCTCACCGGGCATGCGGTCGTCGCGTTCGTGGTGCTGTCCGAGGACGCCGAACCGGAGAACGCCACCGCGGTGCTGCGCGCCCACGTCGCGAAGCTGATCGGCCCGATCGCCAAGCCCGCCGCCGTCGTGCCCGTGCCGGACGTGCCGAAGACCCGTTCCGGGAAGATCATGCGCCGGCTGCTCACGCAGCTGTTCGAAGGCAGCACGCTCGGCGACACCACGAGCCTGCAGAACGAGCCGTGCATCCCGGCGATCGCGCGGATCTGCGCATCGCGGCGGTCCGGCGGGACGGCGGCCTAATGCCGGCGCGCCAGGGTCACCCGGTCCATCACCACGGAGCCGCCGACGAGTTCCTGCACCCGCAGGAACTCCGTGGGCGAGACCTCCAGCACCATCGTGTCGGCCCGGGGCGGCAGCAGCTCCTCGTGCCCGCCCTCCATCAGTTCAAGCAGCAGCGCGGTGGCCTCCGCCTGCGGCATCGGATCGGTGAAGGTGATGGTGTGCGTGGCGGCGGCCCGGCGGTATCCGGTCTCAATCACGATCACGTACTCGTCCATTGCCGGTTCCCCTCGTCCGTGGTCCGTCCGCAGGGGCTGCGGCCCTGGCCGGCCCGGCCCCGTCCCCCATTCTTGGCCGCACCGGAGCAAGTTGCAACGCCTGCCCCGCCCGCAGCCGTCCAGTCCCTTCAGGAAGGAGCACTCAGCCATGAGTGACCGCCAATTTGGTTTCCGCACGCGCGCCCTGCACGCCGGCGGCACCCCGGATGCGGTGCACGGCGCCCGCGCCGTGCCCATCTACCAGTCCACCTCGTTCGTGTTCAAGGACACCGACGACGCCGCGAACCTCTTCTCGCTGCAGAAGTACGGCAACATCTACTCGCGGATCGGCAACCCCACGGTCGCCGCGTTCGAGGAGCGCATCGCCGCCCTGGAGGGCGGCATCGGGGCGGTCGCGACGGCGTCGGGCATGTCCGCCGAGTTCGTCACCTTCGCCGCGCTCTGCTCCTCCGGGGACCACATCGTGGCGGCCTCCCAGCTGTACGGCGGCACGGTGACGCAGCTGGACGTGACCCTGCGCCGGTTCGGGATCGAGACCACCTTCGTGCCCGGCACCGATCCGGCCGACTACGCCGCGGCGATCCGGGAGAACACCAAGGCCGTGTACGCCGAGGTGGTGGCCAACCCCTCCGGCGAGGTCACCGACATTGAGGCCCTCGCGAAGGTGGCGCACGACGCCGGGGTGCCGCTGATCCTGGACGCCACCCTGTCCACCCCGTACCTGGTGCGGCCCTTCGAGCACGGCGCGGACATCGTGATCCACTCCGCCACCAAGTTCCTGGGCGGGCATGGCACCACCCTGGGCGGCGTCGTCGTCGAATCCGGGCGGTTCAACTGGGGCAACGGCAAGTTCCCGGCGATGACCGAGCCGGTGCCCTCCTACGGCAACATTTCCTGGTGGGGCAACTTCGGTGAGTACGGGTTCCTGACCAAGCTGCGCTCGGAGCAGCTGCGCGACATCGGGCCCACGCTCTCCGCGCAGTCCGCGTTCTCGCTGCTGCAGGGCGTGGAGACCCTCGCCCCGCGGATGGACGAGCACCTGGCCAACGCCCGCGCGGTGGCCGGGTGGCTGGAGGCCGACGACCGGGTGGCGTGGGTGTCCTACGCCGGCCTGGAATCCCACCCGCATTACGAGCGGGCGAAGAAGTACCTGCCCAAGGGCCCCGGCTCGGTCTTCAGCTTCGGCGTGAAGGGCGGCCGGGCGGCCGGGCAGGTGTTCATCGAATCGCTGCAGCTGGCCTCGCACCTGGCCAACGTCGGCGACGCCCGCACCCTGGTGATCCATCCCGGATCCACCACCCACCAGCAGCTGTCCCCCGAGCAGCTGGCCGCCGCCGGCGTGCCCGAGGACCTGGTCCGGATCTCCGTGGGGCTGGAGGACCTGGAGGACATCCTCTGGGACCTCGACCAGGCGCTGGCCGCCGCCGCAGGTGCTGCTTCCGCCGCCTCCGCGGCAGCCGATGCGCCCGCCGCCGCGGCGTCCTGCTCCCTGCCCGCCGCCGAGACCCAGGAGTCCGCCCATGTCTGAGAACACCGCAACCACGGAACGCACCTGGACCGGGCCGAGCGCCCCGGAACGCCTGGCGCTGCTGCGCCGGGCGAAGTCCATCGCCATTGTCGGCGCCTCGGACAAGCCCTCCCGGGCGTCCTACTTCGTGGCGACCTACCTGCTGTCCTCATCGCCCTACCGGGTGTACTTCGTGAACCCGGTGGCGAAGGAGATCCTGGGCCGGCCGGTCTATCCGTCCCTGGCGGATCTGCCCGAGGTGCCGGACATCGTCGACGTGTTCCGCCGCCATGACGACCTGCCCACCGTGCTCGCCGAGGCGAAGGCCGTGGGCGCCAAGGCCCTGTGGCTGCAGCTGGGCTCCTGGCACGAGGAGGTGGCGCGGGACGCCGAGGCCGCCGGCATGGACGTGGTGATGGACCGGTGCGTGAAGATTGAGCATGCCCGGTTCCACGGCGGCCTGAACCTGGCCGGCTTCAACACCGGAGTGATCTCCTCGAAGCGGCAGCTCACCGCCTGACCCGGCGGGCGGAGCCCCGGGCTCAGCGGCCCAAGCCGCTCCGGCCGCCGTAGACGGCGGGGTGTTCCGGCGGCCCGGCCTCCGAGGGGCGGGCGCCGCCGCGGTTCTCCTGGAGGCTCCGGGGCCCCTTCGCCGCCCCCGGGTCTGCCCAGGAGCTGCCGGGGCGGCCCGCGCTGCCCCGGTCCACGGCGTGGCCCGGGCGCTGCCCGGCGCCCGGAGTCCGGTCCGGGCCGTGCGGGCTGCCGCTGCCGGGCTGTGCCGGCCGGCCGCCTGCGCCCTGGCCTGCACCATCCGGCCGGGCCGACCCTCCGGGGCCGGGTGTGCCCTGGCCGGGAGTGCCGTGGCCCGTGGCACCGGCGGCAGGTGCGGGCGCCGGGCCGCTTGTCTCGGGCGCTGCCGGCGCCGGCTGTGCCGGTGCCGGGTCCGCGGCAGCCGGGGCCGGCTGGGACGCGGACTCCTCTGCCTGCTCCACGGAGGTGGAGCCGGCGGCGGAATCTTCGGAGGCGGGGGCGGACGCTGCAGGGCCTGCCGCGGAGGTCCCGGTGTCCGGTTCCTCGGCCTGTTCCGCCCCGGGGACCTGTTCCATGGGCGCAAGCTGGGAGGCGGTGTCCGCGACGTCGGCGGTGACCTGATGGTCCCGGAGGGTCGCCGCGACGCCCGAGGTCCCGGCGGCCATGGCTCCGATCAGGGCAGCGGTGAGCAGGAAACCGCGCCGCGGACTGCCCTGGCGCGAACCCTTCGGCCCGTCAACGGAGCGCAGCCGGGTCCGGCGGTCCAGCAGCTCGGCGAGCACACCCTGCGGTTCCGGCGCCTGCCCGGTACCGGCATCCTGCAGCCGGTGCAGTGCCTCGAGCAGTTCCGGGGACGGGTCCACACCGCTTTCGGCCAGCAGGCGGCGAAGGTCGTTACGGGCTTCGTTGCCGCTCATTCCACCGCCTCCTTCCGGGTCAGCTGTTCCCTCAGTGCCAGCAGCGCCCGGCGCTGCAGTGTCTTGACCGAGCCGCTGGTGCGGCCCATGATCCTTGCCGTCTCCTCCACCGACTGATCCGCCAGGACCCGCAGCAGGAGAACCTCACGCTGGGGGTCCGGCAGCCCTTCCAGCAGCGCCGCCACTGCCGCGGCCCCCATCAGGGTGTCCTCCGCGGAGGCCGTGCTCCTGCGGTCGGCATCCGGATCGTACGGCGCGGGCACGGGCTGCCGCTGGCGGCGGCGGATGTCATCGACCATCCGGGCATGGGCCACGGAATACGCGAAGGTCCGCAGCCCCTGGGTGCCGCCCCGGAGCTCCGGCAGCTTGGTAAACAAGGTCAGGAGCACGTCCTGGGTCAGTGCTTCCGGATCGTCGCAGCCCTTGGCCGTGAGATAGGCCAGCACTCCGGGCGCCACCGCGTCGTACACCCGGCGCATCGCTTCAGGATCCCGGGAACGCGCCTGTCCGAGCGTGTGCTCGGTCAGGGAAGTGTCCACGGAAGGCGCCTTTGGGTCGAAGGAGAGGAATCAAGCAAATCCTAACCGCCCGCCGCTCCCGGCGCATAAGCAACGGCCGCACCGATGCCCGTTGGGGGGATAGGCCTCGGCGCGGCCGTTGCACAGTGGTAATCGTACGGTGTCCGCGAAAAGTTTCATTCAGGTGCATATTTTTTCTCAACCTTCCTGCCACCCTTCCCGTCGCCCTCCCGTCGCCGCAGGCGTCTGCCTCCCCGGCGCGGCCGCGGACCGGCAGGCGCCCTGCCCTACACTGGCGCCCATGAAGGAAATCACGGGCCCGCAGAATCTGGCCCTGCCCCGGGGGACGCTCAATCCGGCCGCGGTGGGATTCACCCGCCGTCCGCTGCACCTGACGTCCCTGCCCGCCGGGCCGCGCCACGGCTGGCGGACCAAGCGCTGGGAGTACTGGGGCGTGATGACCGGTGACCTGGTCCTCGGAATGACCATCTCCGGGCTCGACTACGCGGCGGTGCTGCAGCTGTATGTCTACGAGCGTTCCACCGGCCGGGAGATCAGCGTCGATCCCCTGAAGCTGCTGCCCTCGGGAGCGGACCTCCGGCTCCCGGACTCCCTGCCGCCGCTGGAGGCCCGCGCCGCCGCCGGAGGCCTCCGCCTGGGTTTCCGGGATGACGGCGGCGGCACCCGCCTGATTGCCGAGTCGGACCGGGTCCAGGTCCAGCTGCACGCGCCGGCCGGCGGCGACAGCCTCGGCGTCGTCGTGCCCTGGTCCCGGACCCGGTTCCAGTACACGCTCAAGGATGTCGCCCGCGCCGTCTCCGGGACGGTCACGGTGGAGGGACGGCGGTACGACGTCGGCCCCGGCGCCTTCGCGGTACTGGACCGCGGGCGCGGCCGCTGGCCGTACGCGAAGCGCTGGAACTGGGGGGTGGGTTTCGGCGAGGTGGACGGCACGCAGCTGGGCCTGCAGATCGGCGGCGGCTGGACCGCCGGCACGGGCTCCACGGAGAACGCCCTGATCGTGGACGGCCGGCTGCACCATTACGACGGCGAGCTGGACTTCAGCTACGACCTCTCGGCGCCGCTGTCCCCCTGGCATGTGCGCGGGCCCTGGCTGGACGCGGTGCTCACCCCGTTCCACCGCCGCCATGCACGTACCAATGCCCTCGTCGTCGCCTCGCAGACCTGGCAGGCGTTCGGCTCCTGGTCCGGCCGGGCCCGGACCCCGGACGGCGCCTGGCATCGGCTGGAGGGGCTGCAGGGCTGGATCGAGGAGGCCCGGAACCGCTGGTAGCCGCCCCGGAGAAGGCTGATCAGCCCCGGCCGGTGGGCAGGTCCTGCGGCAGGAGCAGCGTCGGTTCCGGCACCGGGACCGGCGTGATGTCCGGCACCGGCGGCTCGGAACCGCCGGGCAGGAAGTCCGGAGCGGGCAGCCGGCCCAGGCCGTCCAGCCAGTCCCCGCCGCCGGTGCCGCCCATCAGCACGACGGCCCCGATCATCACCATCACCAGCGGACACACCAGGGCGAAGTTGATGAAGCTGTCTCCCGAAATGAGGACCCGCCGGCCGGCCCGGACCGCCAGGCGTTCCCGTACCCCGCGCCGGGCGTCCGGCGCCGGTGCCGAGGCCAGCAGGAGAAAGAGGGTGTGGAGGCCGCGGGCAAGGAGCAGGACGCCCGCGGTGACCGCGGCGGCGCCCTCCAGCGGCGAAAGGTCCCGCAGCTGCGTCAGCATTGGCAGCAGCGCCAGGACTGCACCGCCAAGGAGGTACCAGACCGGCCGGGCATATATGCCCACGCGCCACTTCCGGTAGTCGGCGAAACCGGGGCTGCCGCGGCGGGGCACCGATCCCCGCTCCGCACCCTCCAGCAGGTGGACCGCGGCGGCGGACGGGAGCGCCGTCGCCATCAGCAGGAACAGTCCGGGGCCCGCACCGCCGTCGGCCGCCGTCCACAGCGTGCCCGCGGTGGCGAGCGCGAAGGCCGCCAGGGCTGTCCCGACTCCCGCCCAGGCCCGCCGGTTCCGTCCGAACAGGTCCCGGGCGTAGCCCGGCGGGAAGCGCCTGAGGTGCGTGGCCGCGCGTACGGCGGCCACGAGGAACAGGACGACGGACAGGCCCAGCGCCGCCGCGGCGCTGACCTGCGGGCCGGGCTCGACCACGTGCGGCAGGACCGCCAGGATCCCCAGGCCGGCCAGGCCGGCTGCGGCGCCGCCGGCCACGCGCAGGTTGCCTTGGAGCAGGCTTCCGGCCTGTCCGAGAGCCAGCCGGCGCGCCTGCCGCAGCCGCTGCACGAATCCCACGGCGAGGAGCAGGCCCAGCAGGACCAGCGCCACGGTCGGGCTGACGCCGCCACCGCCGAGGGAGCTGGCCAGCAGCCCGAAGAACAGCACCTGCAGCCACGGAATGAAGGCCAGGCTGATCAGCCGCTGGAAGAACTCGGAGCGCAGGGACCGGTGCGCGTCATCGTCCAGCGGATTGACGGCCAGCAGCGAGGCGAACAGCTCCACGCGGTCCGGGCCGGTGGGTGCGTCCCCCAGCGCCGCGCCGGCGAGGATCAGGCCCCGATGGCCGGGATCCAGGGCCAGCCCGTCCTCCAGGTAGCGCCGTCCCAGGGAGACGGGTCCCCCGACGGCCAGGTTCGCGTAGACGGCCACGACGTAGTGGTCGGGGTCGTGCGGATTCAGCTTCAGGGCGTGCCGGATGTGCCGCCAGCCTTCGGCGGCCTCCTCCTCGGTGCCGGACACGATGAGGATGGCGGCCGCAATGCGGTGCGCGACGTCGTCGTCGGGATACAGCGCGACCGCCTCCGCTGCCGCCTCCTGCGCATCGGCGAAGCGTTCGCTGCCCTTCAGGGCCAGGGCGAGCAGGAGCAGCGCGTCACGCCCGCCGGGTTCCAGCGCCAGCGCCTGCCGGGCGGCCCGCTCGGCGTCGCCGGGGCGGTCCAGGCGCAGGTACTGCTGGGCCAGGTCCGTGTACAGCCAGGACTCATCAAGGTGAACTGGCGCCTGCTCCTCGAGCAGGGTGGCCGCTTCGGCGCTGCGTCCGGTGGCGGCCAGCACCTCGACGCGGGCCCGCAGCGCGTCCCGGGTGAGGTCGGCGCTCACAGCAGCTTCCGCGAGCGCAGGTAGTCGGCCAGGTCGTTGTAGCGTCCGTCCCGGTTGGCGAAGCGAACGACGTTGCGCGACTGGTCCAGCCAGGAGCGGGTGGAGGCGGAGACCTCGGCCAGGGCGGCGTTGATGTGCTCCATGCTGATCGGGCGCAGCTCGCCGCCGCTGATGGATTCGGTCATCGCCTTCTCCGCCGCGGTGACGCAGATATGCTCCAGGTCCGCGCCGGAGAAGCCGTCGGTGCGGTGCACGATGGCGGGGACGTCGATGCCCGCGATGGGCCGGTTGGCCAGGTGGTAGCGCAGGATGGCGTCGCGGGCCGCGGGGTCCGGCGGGGTGACCAGCACCATCCGGTCCAGCCGGCCGGGGCGCAGCAGCGCGTCATCCAGGTCCCAGGGGTGATTGGTGGCGGCGAGAACGTAGAGTCCGTCGTTGTTCCCGGCCGTCGAGTCCATTTCGAGCAGCAGCTGGTTGACCATCTGCCGCAGCCAGGCCGATCCGCCGCTGAGGCTGCTGCGGCGCAGCCCCAGGGCGTCCACCTCGTCCAGGAAGAGCACGGCCGGCGCCCGCCGTCGGGCCTCCATGAAGACCTCGTGCAGGTTCTTTTCGGTACCGCCCACAAAGGAATCGAGCACGTCGGTCATGGTGACGTTGACGAAGGAGGCGCCCAGTTCTCCGGCCACGGCCCGGGCCAGGAAGGTCTTGCCGCAGCCCGGCGGCCCGTAGAGCAGCAGGCCGCCGCGCAGCGACTTTCCGAAGGCGCGGGCCACCTCGGCGTGCCGCATCGGCTGCAGGAAGGACTCGTTGAGCCGCTTCTTCACCGCTTCGAGGCCGCCGACGTCGGCCAGCGTCACGGGCGGGCCCGCGGGCTCCAGGGGCGGCACGGCGTCGGCGCCGGGGCCGGGGCCGGGGTCGCCAATCCTCAGCTCGGCCTCGAGGAACGGGGGCGGCACGTCGGCGCCGAGGTCGGCTTCGGCGCGGTCCCAGTCGAAACCGGCGGCTCGTCCGGGGTCCCCAGCGGGCTGCCCGTCCTCCCCCGGAAGCGGGCCTGCCGCCGGAGCCCCGTCGGCCAAGGCCGGATCTGCCGGAAGCGGGTCTGCCGCCGGAGTCCCGTCGGCCAGGGCCGGATCTGCCGGAAGCGGGTCGTCGCACTCCGCTGCGGGTTCGCCGGGTTCAGGGGACGCAGCCGGCGCGGCGGTCGTTACGGCCGTGGTGGGTCCGGCCGTGGCGGGTCCGGCGGTGGGCGCGGCGGGGTTGAGAGCCGCCGCGGTGCGGCTGAGCAGGGCCAGCGCGGCGATGTTGCCGGGCTCTGCCGTGAGCGCCGCGTTCACCTCGCCCAGCGCTTCCAGGGCCCGGTTGGCGTTGAGCAGCAGCTCCGCCAGGTGCAGCCTTAAGGCGATGTCCTGCGGGCTGGCCGCGACGGCGCGCTGCAGGCTGGCGACGAGTTCTTCACTGATTCCCCCCATGCCGAAAATCCTAGTCGGGCTTTGGTCCCGGCCGCACACGATTCAGTCCTGTGCCGGGACCTTGGCTACGCTGGCTCCATGCGTGCGCTTCGTTTGGCCTTTTCCGCCGCCGCCCTGCTGGCGGCCACCGCCTGCTCATCCGGAGACGGCGCCGACACGGTGCTCGGCAACCACGGCCTGGAGGGAACCGACGCCCGCCAGGTCGTCGAGCAGCTGGACCGCACCAATGAGGACCGCGCTTCCGGCCTGGCCGCGTCGGTCACCTATGACGAGGTGACGCTGACCGATGAGGACGGCGATGCCGTCCTGCCGCTGGACGAGTTCTACCTGGCCGTCGCGCCCTTCTCCACCACGACTCATGACTGCTTCCACCACAGCCTCTCCGGCTGCCAGGGCGAACTCGTGAACGAGCCGCTGCAGGTGCGGATCACGGACGACGCCGGCGACGTGCTGGTCGATGAGGCGGTCACCACCTATGACAACGGGTTCGTCGGTTTCTGGCTGCCCAAGGACATCACGGGAACCCTCGAGGTCAGCTCCGCGCAGGGCACCGCGGTCCAGGACTTCAGCACCTCCACCGACAGCCCGACCTGCCTGACTACCCTGCGCCTGGCCTGATCCCGGGCCGGGCGTCTCCACCCGGATACGAACCTCCCTCCTGAGGCATCGAAACCGGCTGTCCGCCCTGCCGGCCGCCTCGGGGCGCGGCGCATACTGGGCCGATGAAGGGACTGACCTTCCTGGGCATCGCACTGATGGTGATCGGCTTGGTTGGCTGTGGGTTCTGCTTCATCTTCTGGGCGAACACGCCCTCGCTGCAGCCACCGCCGGGCACCGTCACGCTGTACGTGCTGGCCTCCGCCGCGTCGGTGGCCTGCATCGTGGCGTCGCTGTTGATCCGGCGTCGGCTGCGCTCGGGTGCGGGCTGACGCCGTCCTCCCCGCCGCACCCTCCCGCCTCGCCGCCGCTCCGCCTGCACGCGCCCCGGGGGGCGCACCGGCACGGCGTTGACGGCGTGTCTGCCGCGCTGTTAGCTTCGGGCAACACTTTTCCCGCCCAGTCAGGAGCCCCGCATGCCCAGTGCCATTTCCTCGATCGCCCTCGACGCCGTCAACCCGCCCCGGCTGGCGGAATTCTGGACGCAGGCCCTGGGCTACCGGATCGCGGAGACGGACGAGGACGGCGTGGTGTCCCTGGTTCCGGCCGACGGAGCCGCCGGCCCGGACATCGACATCATTCCGGTGCCGGAGGAGAAGACGGTGAAGAACCGGTTGCACCTGGACCTGCGGTCCTCCGGCGGCAGCACCCAGCAGGAGGAAGTGGACCGGCTGCTGGCCCTGGGCGCGGTCCACGCCGACGTCGGGCAGGGACCCGACGTGACCTGGGTGGTGCTGGCCGACCCGGAGGGCAACGAGTTCTGCATCCTCCAGCGCTCGGCCGAGCAGGCCGCCCTGGAGGACGGCCGGGCCCCGCACCGGCTCGCCTAGCCCGGCGGCCGTCGGAGGCCAGCACCCGCTTCCGGACATGGAAAGGCCCCGCAGCCGATAGGGCTGCGGGGCCTTTGCCCGTGGTGGAGCTTTACTCGCTGATCAGGTCGCGGACCACGATGGTCTGGTCGCGGTCCGGGCCGACGCCGATGGCGGAGAACCGGGTGCCGGACATCTTCTCGAGAGCCAGCACGTAGTTGCGGGCGTTCTCGGGCAGGTCGTCCAGCGTCTTGGCGCCGGTGATGTCCTCGGTCCAGCCGTCGAAGTACTCGAAGATCGGCTTCGCGTGATGGAAGTCGGTCTGCGTCATCGGCATCTCGTCGAACCGCACGCCGTCGACGTCGTAGGCCACGCAGACCGGGATCTTCTCGATGCCGGTCAGCACGTCGAGCTTGGTCACGAAGTAGTCGGTGAAGCCGTTGACGCGGGAGGCGTGGCGGGCCAGCACGGCGTCGTACCAGCCGCAGCGGCGCGGCCGGCCGGTGTTCACGCCGAACTCGCCGCCGGTCTTCTGCAGGTACAGGCCCATGTCGTCGAACAGTTCGGTGGGGAAGGGACCAGCTCCCACGCGGGTGGTGTAGGCCTTGATGATGCCCACGGAGCGGGTGATGCGGGTCGGGCCGATGCCGGAACCCACGGACGCGCCGCCCGCCGTCGGGTTGGAGGAGGTGACGAACGGGTAGGTGCCGTGGTCGACGTCGAGGAAGGTTGCCTGGCCGCCCTCCATGAGGATGACCTTGTCCTCGTCGAGCGCCTTGTTCAGCTCGTACGTGGAGTCGATGACCATCGGGCGCAGCCGGTCGGCGTAGGCCAGGAAGTACTGGACCGTGTCCTCGATGTCGACGTCGCGCCGGTTGTAGACCTTCACCAGCAGCTGGTTCTTCTGCTTCAGGGAGCCTTCAACCTTCTGGCGAAGGATCGACTCGTCGAAGATGTCCTGCACGCGGATGCCCAGCCGGGCGACCTTGTCCATGTAGGCCGGGCCGATGCCGCGGCCGGTGGTGCCGATGGCGCGCTTGCCGAGGAAGCGTTCGGTGACCTTGTCCATCACCTGGTGGAACGGGGCGACCAGGTGGGCGTTGGCGGAGATGCGCAGCTTGGAGGTGTCGGCGCCCCGGGCTTCGAGGCCGTCGATTTCGGCGAACAGGGCCTCGAGGTTCACCACGCAGCCGTTGCCGATCACGGGGATCGCGTTGGGGCTGAGGATGCCGGCGGGCAGCAGCTTGAGCTCGTACTTTTCACCGCCGACGACGACGGTGTGGCCGGCGTTGTTGCCGCCGTTGGGCTTGACGACGTAGTCGACGCGGCCGCCGAGCAGGTCGGTGGCCTTACCTTTGCCTTCGTCGCCCCACTGGGCTCCGACGATCACGATTGCTGGCATGGGATCCTCCCCCACTTCGATACGGAGCCAGCTGCGCCGCCCTGGCGCATTACCGCTGCCGTGCATGAGAACGCCCTGCACGTTCCGTTCCGAACGGGTCGGAGCGGTGGTGCGGGGCTCTTACCTGTCAAGTTTAGCCGATCCGGGTTTTCAGCGCTCCGTGGGGCGTGCCGCCGATCATACGCCTGGACGTACGGTGGAACGCATGGACCGTTTCCGCGGCTACATCGCCGGGGTGGGCACCGCCTCGGGCACCCGCCTGGTGGTCGGCCACTGGCCTGAATCCCCGCTGGGCCCCTTCACGGATGTGATGGTGGAGAACCCCTTCGGTTCCCGGCTCCTGCTGGCGCCGAGCGACGCCGTGGCCGAGTACGTGTCCGCCACCTACTCCTTTGACGCCGTGGACGTCGTGCCGCTCAGCGGCCGGCTGGACGACGGCGTGCTGAGCGTGGCCGGCGGACCCCTTGAACTGCGCGCCGAACTGGGGCAGGTGACGCTGCTCGGCCGGATGCTGGAACTGGTGCCGCCGGCGGTGGCCGTCTCCCCCACCTGGCTGCGGCTGATCAGCCCGCTGGCCGGGCTGTTCGTCCGCGGCGTGCGGACCGCCGGCCGTTCCGGCGGCAGACTGGAGGTCTACGGGGTCCGCTCCATCCGCGCCATCACGTCCGCCCGATGTTCGTGGAACGGCCAGGACCTTGGGGGCCTGGCTCCGGTGCGTCCGCCGGTCCGCTTCGGGTTTTCCTCGGTTCCGGCCCGCCCCCAGATCCTGGCCGTCACCACCACCATCCTGGACGACCCGCGGGTCCGCCGCCGGACTCGCCGGAGCTGAACCCCAGGGGCTGAACGAGCCGGGGCTGAACCCTCCGCACCCGCCGAAGGCGGATTATTTGGGGTGCAACTGATTCAAAAACACTCTTGACAAGTCCAGCCCACCTCACTCCGTGGCTACTGTTCTGTCCGTCCGGCTCCGCCGGGCACCCTCCACACCCCCCAAGAGAAGAGGGACACCATGAACAAGCGCATTGCAGGCCTATCCCTGGCGGCAGCTGCCGGCTTTACCGTTCTGTCGGCCGCTCCGGCACTTGCATCCGGCGGCCAGCCAACCCAGCCGCCGGAGCCACCCAAGACGCCTTACACCAATTGCTCCGAGGCGGCTGCCGAAGGCGTCTACAACATCCCGACCGATCATCCCCGGTACGGAACGCATCTGGACGAGGACATGGACGGCATTGGATGTGAAGACTCCTCCAAGCCAATGGCCACGTGGACTCCCGCTCCGGCCACCGGCGGCTCAAACAGCGGCGGGAGCTGGATGATGGACGGAAGCGGCGCGTGGACGCACCAGCAGGTCGGCCAGGTTCCCACCGGCGGGGCCGGCACCGGCATCACGGAGGAACCGCAGCAGGCCGGCGCCGGGGTCATCGCCCTCGGCGGAGGACTGGTCCTGGCCGCTGCGGCGGGCGGAACGTATGCCGTCCGCCGACACCGCGCCCTGCAGGGTTGAGGCCCGGCGAAAACGGACCATGAACAGAGCCATCAGCCGCTGCGGCCGCCTTTCGGCGGCTGCAGCGGCTGCCTTCCTGCTCCTCGCCGGATGTGCGGGGCCGGAGGCTGTCAGCGGAACCCGGACGGCGGGCGCCACCACCTACGCCCCCTCGGCGGGTGCAGGGGCGGTAAATGACGGCGGACAGCAGGCACCGCCCCCGGTGGCTGCTGAGCCTGCCGCGCCTTCCGCGCCTGCCCCGCACACCCCTGCCCTGCCCTCCCCGCTGCCGGAGTCGGCTCCCGTGTCGCTGAACCTGCCCACGCTCGGTGTCCGCAGCGACCTGCTGCGGCTCGGCCTGACGGCGGAACGCACGCTGGAGGTGCCGCCCGGGGATCCAGGCTCACCGGCCGGCTGGTACCTCCATTCGCCGACGCCGGGTGAAACGGGGCCGGCGGTCCTGCTGGGCCATGTGAACGCCGTCGGCGGCGGCCCGGGCGTCTTCGCGGACCTGCGCCGGCTGCAGGCCGGTGACGCCGTGGAAGTGCTCCGGGAGGACGGAAGCACGGCGGTCTTTACGGTGCAGCGCGCGGAACAGTATGCGAAGGACGAGTTTCCCACCGCAGCCGTCTACGGCAATACTGACGGCCCCGAGCTGCGGCTGATCACCTGTGACGGCTTTGACCGGAACAGCGGCGAGTTCCGCGACAACTACGTCGTCTATGCCACGCTGGCCACCTCCAGCGCCGGCTGACCGGACCGGGCCCGACGCCGGACCCGCCGGAGCTGAGCCCGGGAGCTGAACCCGTCAGGAGATGAAGGCGCCGGCCGGAGGCCGATCAGGAGGGAAAGGAGTGCCCGCGGCCGACGCTTCGCTGGCCACCGTAGGAGGGTGGCCCGGCCCATCGCCAGCGCTCCGGCCAAAATCAGGCGAATTACCGCAGGAAAGACGAATCCGCCGGGCAGGAAATAATTACACCGATGTCAGTAACCGCGTTTACCTTCACTATTTTCCCGGCCCGGGCCGGTGCAATCCGGGCCCGGCCCCGCAGGCCGGGGAACCGACAAGAGTAGCAGCGACCCAACAGCATGAGTAGTGTGCGCTGTTTTTTTGGTCGATTCGACCGAAACTGCACCGTTCAGGACCTATGACCCTTGCTAGGCGATCGCAATCTGGAATATACAAGCCTGAGCCGTCCGCTACCTCATTGCACCCCAGCCACACTCACCCCTTGCAAGGAGCGACATGAGCCTGACAACGCACGCACAAGTCCGCGGTGGAAGGATCTCCGATGGTGGAGAGGTGACGCGCACCGTCATCACGACCCGCGTCCCGGGGGATACGGAGGCGGACCGCGCCTGCTCGCTGCTGCTGACTCCCCTGGCAGCCCAGGCGCGGCAGTGGCAGTCCCACTGCTGGCATTTTTCCCGACGCCCCCAGCGCCAGGGGGTGGTCCTGGAAACCCAGTTCGCGGGTACCCGGGACTCCGGCCGCCGGCTTACCAGTTTCCTCGCCGCCCTGCTGGAGCAGACCGACGCCGAGCTCGGGCGGCCGGAGACGGCGGTCAAGACGTACCAGGGCACCCCCGGAACCGTTGCCGTCGAGTCCTCCGGGGATGAAGCGGCCCTGCTCTTCAGGCTCGGCGGGCCCGACGGGCTGGCCCTGGCCGAGGAGGTCTTCGAACTCTCGTCGGACCTCTCGCTGTGGGCCGTGGGGCGGTTCACGACCCCCGCCACCCGGCGCGCCCTGCTGGCACTGCTGATGTTCGATGCGGCGGAAGCCATGATGCGCGGCCCGCGGTCCACCGCCTGGCCGGACCGGCGCAGGGTGTCCTGGGACTTCTTCTGGGACACCCACCTGGATGCGGCACTGCGGCGGGTGGCGCCGACCAGCGGGCACGCCAGCCGGATCTTCCACCGCAACATCGCCTCCCAGCTGAACCAGGACCACGCGGTGATGCTGGCGGCGGCATCGGAGCGGTCGGTCTACAACTGGCGACGCCGGTGGCAGCGGGCCATCGACCGTTACCTCTACCGGGCGGACAAGTCCGGAGTCAGCCGCTGCGCCCAGCACCTGACCCTGCACCAGATCCACGAGACCGCCGGCCGCATGGGGCTCGGCCCGCATGCGGAGGCCGCCGCAGGAATCCAGGCACGCCACTGGGCGGTCGAGCGGGAGCGCACCCTGCAGCTTTAGCGGAGTCCCCCGCAACAGGAAAGCAAACATCAAGTGAACAAAAGAGAAATTCCCGCACGTGGCATTGAATGGCCGATGATCAATAGCCACAACTTTTGGTGAACATAAGAAAACCCCGCACCATATAACGACGTGGCAGACAGCGCTGCCGGACAATCAAATCCACCTGTATCCCTGTTCGGGATAAATCCGCTGCCGCACGAGGGCTCAAAACAACAACACCCCGCCTGCCGGACCCGCCGTACACCTATTTCCGGGAGATGAAAGGGAATGCCGGGCGCTTCGGGCGGGCGGGCCCTGCACCGGGAACGCACAAGGGGGCCGCCGGGCTGTTGCCCGGCGGCCCCCTTGCGTGTGCCTGAAGGCCTAGCCTTCGCCGTTCTCGATCGCGGCCTTGGCCTGCGGATCGGATTCGTTGAGGAAGGTGCGGATACGCTCCACCTCGTCGGCCTCGCCGATCGCGCCGGCGGCCCGGCCGAGGGCGTACAGCGAGCGCAGGAACCCGCGGTTGGGCACGTGCTCCCAGGGGATCGGTCCGGCGCCGCGCCACCCGGCACGGCGCAGGGCATCCAGTCCCCGGTGGTAGCCCACGCGCGCATAGGCGTAGGACTCCACGTTGCGTCCCTCTTCAAAGGCCTCGTCCGCCAGGGCGGCCCAGACCTGGGAGGAGGTGGGGTGCTGGGCGGCCAGGTCCACCGGCTCGTCGCCGGCGGCCAGGCGGGCGACGACCTCGGGCTCCTCGGGCAGGTAGGTGGGCTCGGGGCCGAGCAGGTTGGTGCGGAAGGCGTCAGACATCCCTAGACGGCCTTTCCGGCGGAACCGAGGCGCTCGGCGGCCTCAACCACGCGGGCAGCCATGCCCTTCTCGGCGGAGGCGCCCCAGACGCGCGGGTCGTACTGCTTCTTGTTGCCGACCTCGCCGTCGACCTTCAGGACGCCGTCGTAGTTGCGGAACATGTGGTCCGCGACCGGGCGGGTGTAGGCGTACTGGGTGTCGGTGTCGATGTTCATCTTGATCACGCCGTAGGACACGGCGTCGGCGATCTCCTGCGCGGAGGAGCCGGAGCCGCCGTGGAAGACCAGGTCGAACGGGCGTTCCTTGCCGATCCGCTGCCCGACGGCGTCCTGGATGTCCTTGAGGATTTCGGGGCGCAGCTTCACGCCGCCCGGCTTGTAGACGCCGTGCACGTTGCCGAAGGTCAGCGCGGTGATGTAGCGGCCCTCGCTGCCGTCGCCCAGGGCCTCGATGGTGGCCATGGCGTCTTGCTCGGTGGTGTAGAGCTTCTCGTTGATGGCGTTCTCCACGCCGTCCTCTTCACCGCCGACGGTGCCGATCTCCACCTCGAGGATCATCTTTGCGGCCGCGGTGCGGGCCAGCAGGTCCTTCGCGATGCGCAGGTTCTCCTCCAGGGTTTCGGCGGAGCCGTCCCACATGTGCGAGTTGAACAGCGGATCCTGGCCGCGCTTGACGGCCTCCTCGGAGGCGGCCAGCAGCGGCAGCACGAAGTCGTCCAGCTTGTCCTTGGGGCAGTGGTCGGTGTGCAGCGCGATGTTCACGTTGTAGCTCTTGGCCACTTCCTTCGCGTAGGCGGCAAAGGCCAGCGATCCGGTGACCATGTTCTTGATCCCGGCACCGGACCAGTAGGCGGCGCCGCCGGTGGAGACCTGCACGATGCCGTCGGATCCGGCGTCGGCGAAGCCCTGCAGCGCGGCGTTGAGGGTCTGCGAGGAGGTGACGTTCACGGCCGGGTAGGCGAAACCGCCGGCCTTGGCCTTGTCGATCATCTCGGCATAGATCTCAGGGGTTGCAATAGGCATGCTGACTCCTCATTGAAGGTCGGTATCCGGCGGGCATGTGCCCTGAACAACTCCTCCCATCCTAGCCACATGTGACCTCCGCACAGCAGGGAGTGCTGCGCTCAGCCGCCGGTCTTTTGCCCGAACACGTGGCGGCGGACCCAGGCGTGCATGGCGACGGCGGCCGCGGACCCGGCGTTGATGGAGCGGGTGGAGCCGAACTGCGCGATCGACAGCGTGGCCTCGGCCGCCGCGTGCACCTCGGGGCTGAGCCCGGGACCCTCCTGGCCGAACACCAGGACGCAGTTTTCGGGCAGCTCGTAGGTTTCCAGCGGCACCGAATCGGGGAAGTTGTCGATGCCGATCACGGTCAGGCCCTCGCTGCGGGCCCAGGCGGTGAAGTCCTCCACGCTGGGGTGGTGGCGCACGTGCTGGTAGCGGTCGGTGACCATCGCCCCGCGCCGGTTCCACCGGCGTCGTCCGATGATGTGCACCTCCTTGGCCAGGAAGGCGTTGGCGGTGCGGACCACGGTGCCGATGTTGAAGTCGTGCTGCCAGTTTTCGATGGCGACGTGGAACGGGTGCCGGCGGGTGTCGATTTCGGCGACGATCGCCTCATGCTTCCAGTACCGGTACTGATCGGCCACGTTGCGGCTGTCGCCGCCGGCCAGCAGGTCCGGGTCCCAGTGGTCCCCTTCGGGCCAGGGCCCCTCCCACGGTCCCACCCCGACCGGTGCGGACGGCGCGGCGGAGGCGCCGGCGTCGGGCTCCGCGGGCTCGACAGGTTCGGTTGCGGAAGCCGCAGGCTGGGGGGCAGGTGCACGTTCGGTCACCGTTCCAGCCTAAGCTGTGAAGCACCGGCGCAGCGCGCCGCTGTGAAGGCCAACACCTGTCGAGGAAAGGGTCGGACATGGGCGAAAACGAAGGCATCGAATGCTGGCTGACGGACATGGACGGCGTCCTGGTCCACGAGAATCATCCGATTCCGGGCGCCGCGGAACTCATTGAACGCTGGGTGGCGACCTCCAAGCGGTTCCTGGTCCTGACCAACAACTCCATCTACACGCCGCGGGACCTCGCGGCCCGGCTGCGGGCCAGCGGGCTGGAGGTGCCGGAGGAGAACCTGTGGACGTCGGCGCTGGCCACGGCGGAGTTCCTGAAGGACCAGCTGGCCGGCTCCCCCACTCCCGGGCGGGCCTTCGTGGTCGGCGAGGCGGGGCTGACGACGGCGCTGCATGAGGCCGGGCTGATCCTCACCGACACCAACCCCGACTACGTGGTGCTCGGCGAGACCCGCACCTATTCGTTCGGCACCATCACCAAGGCCATCCGGCTGATCCTGGACGGCGCCCGCTTCATCTCCACGAACCCCGACGTCACCGGCCCGTCCGCGGAGGGGCCGCTGCCGGCCACCGGCGCCATCGCCGCCCTGATCACCGCCGCCACGAAGCGCGAGCCGTACGTCATCGGCAAGCCGAACCCGATGATGTTCCGCTCGGCGATGAAGAAGATCGACGCGCATTCGGAATCCACCGCGATGATCGGTGACCGGATGGACACCGACATCATCGCCGGCATCGAGGCGGGCCTGCGCACGGTCCTGGTGCTGACCGGGATCACGCAGCGCGAGGACGTGAACGCCTACTCGTTCCGGCCCTCGCAGATCGTGGACTCGGTGGCGGACCTGATCCCGACGATCTAGTACACAACCTTCCGGCCGCCGCCCAGCGGCGCCGGGGAGAACCGGCGCAGCACCTCCGAGACCGTGCGCTGATAGATCCTCGGGTTCCACTGCGGGCTGGCGTGCGCGGGCCGGGCGCCCTCGGTGACGAGGTCGTTGCTGACCAGGTTCTGCGGAAACAGGTCCTTCCAGCGGTTGCGCGCCGCCGCGTAGTCCACGGTCTCGTCGTCGGGGTTGCCGATGAACGCCATCCGGGTCTCGCCCAGCCCGCCGTTGAACCGCAGCGGATCGAAGTGGTAGATGTACGACGACTCCGACTGGATCAGCACGCTGGAGGGCGCGAGCGGCGACAGCTGCTCGAGGGTCTGGTCCAGCACGGTATGCCAGGAGCGCTCGTTCCGGTTCACGATCCGCTCGCCCAGCTCGTAGCCGCCGCGCAGCACGCTCGGAATCCGGTAGCCGGCGTCGTACAGGAAGACCACGCCCTCGAACATGCGCCGGTCCAGCACGTCCTGCCGGGTGCACGGGGAGGAGTCCAGCAGGATGAACTCCACGGCCACGCCGCGCTCGCGCAGGGCCGCGGCCACCTGCACGGCCAGCATCCCGCCGAAGCTGTGCCCGTAGAAGTAGACGCGGCGCAGCTGGTGGTTGCGGATGTACCGGTACACCGCGGCAGTGATTTCCGCCGGGTCCAGGCCGCGGTTGGAGTAGCCGACGGCGGCCATCCGTCCCCGGGCGGCCAGGGCCGGGCGCAGCGAATTGACGATCCAGACCGCTTCCTCCCAGCTGGTCTTGTAGCCGGGGAAGAGGAACCAGCCGGCGGCGGGGAAGCGGCGCTCCGCGGCGTCGTCGCGCACCCGCAGGATCTCCATCTCGTCCCGCTGGCGCTGGATGAGCCGGGTGACGCCGAGGTCGGCGGCCAGGGCCGCGCCCAGCACCGAGCCCGCAAGGAACTGCCGCCGGGAGAACCGCTTCAGGTCAGCGGCCCGGCGCAGGTACTCGGCTGGGTCGTGGGTCATGGCTTCCCCGTGCCGGGCCGCCGTCCGGCGGGAGGGTGCGTTGGCGGCTGCGGGCTAGTCGAGCCCGAGGTCGTCCTTGCCGAACAGGGCCAGGTACGGCACGCCCGCTTCGGCTTCGATGCGTTCCTTGGCGCCGGTGTCCCGGTCCACGATGACCGCCACCGCGCGCACGTCGCCGCCGGCGTTCCGCACGCCCTCGACGGCGGTCAGCGCCGATCCGCCGGTGGTGGAGGTGTCCTCCAGGACCACCACGGGACGGCCGGCGACGTCGGGGCCCTCCACCTGGCGGCCCATGCCGTAGGACTTCTGCGCCTTGCGGACCACGAACGCGTCCACGGCCCGTCCGGAGCGGTGCGCGGCGTGCATGACGGCGGTGCCCACCGGATCCGCGCCCATGGTCAGCCCCCCGGCGGCGGCGAAGTCGATGCCGGCGTCGTCGAGCATTTCGAGCATGGCCTCGCCGACCAGGGCCGAGGCTTCATGGTGCAGGGTGACCCGGCGCAGGTCGATGTAATAGTCGGCCTCCGCACCGCTGGACAGGGTCACCTTTCCGCGGACCACGGCAAGGTCCCCGATCAGTTCCAGCAGGCGGGCGCGGGTGGCGGTACGGCTCGGCGTCGTCATGCTTCAATCCTAGCCGCGGCGGACCGGGCGGATCGGGCGGGGCCGCCTGTGTGACTGCCCCGCCGTCGTCGTCCTCCCTCCCCCGCCGCCTGTGGCCCGCTGCCCGCCGCCCGCTGCCCGCCGCCCGTGCCGCGGAAATACTGCTCGGCAGCGGCAGGCCTGTTGGATAAGGTGGCCACATGCGCGAACTACAAGCCGAAATCACAGCTGAAATGGGCGTCAGCCCCGAGATCGACGCCGCCGCGGAGGTTCGCCGCCGGGTGGAGTTCCTGAAGGAATACCTGCTCGCCTCGCACACCAAGGGCTTTGTGCTGGGCATCAGCGGCGGGCTGGATTCGACGCTGGCCGGCAAGCTGGCCCAGCTGGCCGCCGAGGAGCTGCGGGAGGCGGGGCACGAGGCGGAGTTCGTGGCGCTGCGCCTGCCGTACCGGGTCCAGCACGATGAGGAGGACGCCCAGGCGGCGCTGGAGTTCATCGGCCCGGACGTCTCCTGGGTCTACAACGTCGGTCCGGCGGTGGACGGCTTCGAGGACGCCTACCGCGAGATGGCCGGCGGGAAGATCAGCGACTTCAACAAGGGCAACATCAAGGCCCGGGTGCGCATGACCGCCCAGTACGCGGTGGCCGGCGAACGCAACCTGCTCGTCGTCGGCACCGACCACGGCGCGGAGTCCGTCACCGGTTTCTTCACCAAGTACGGCGACGGCGGGGCGGACATCCTGCCGCTCTTCGGCCTGGACAAGCGGCAGAACCGGCAGCTGCTCGCCGAGCTCGGCGCGCCCGAGCGCCTGGTGTCGAAGGCGCCGACGGCGGACCTGCTCGACGAGAACCCCGGCCAGACCGACGAGACCGAACTGGGCATCAGCTACGACCAGATCGACGACTACGTCGAGGGCCGCGAGGTGCCCGAAGAGGCCGCAGCCGCGATCGAAAAGCGGTTCCTGATGACCCGGCACAAGCGCACCACCCCGGTCATCATCACCGACACCTGGTGGAAGCAGGCCTGAACCGCCCGCCCCTGGCGGCAACACGGATTCGGCCGGGCGCAGGCGCCGTAGGAGTGCCCGGCCGAATTCGGTAACGTAGCAAGGGTGAAGATTGCTACCTGGAATGTGAACTCGATCCGTGCCCGTGCCGACCGGGTGGAGGCGTGGCTTCGCCGCTCCGACGTCGACGTGCTGGCCATCCAGGAAACCAAGGCGAAGGACGAGAACTTCCCCTGGGAGCTGTTCGAAAACAACGGCTACGAAGTGGCGCACTTCGGGCTCAGCCAGTGGAACGGCGTCGCGATCGCCTCCCGGGTGGGGCTGGACGACGTCGAGCGCACCTTCCCCAACCAGCCGCACTTCGGCAAGACCGAGGCGACCACGGCAGCGGAGGCCCGGGCCATCGGCGCGACCTGCGGCGGCGTGCGGGTGTGGAGCCTGTACGTGCCCAACGGCCGCGCCGTGGGTGACCCGCACATGCCGTACAAGCTGGAGTGGCTGAAGGTCCTCAAGGAGGAGGCGTCCGCCTGGGTGGCCGCCGATCCGAAGCTGAAGCTCGCGCTGATGGGCGACTGGAACATCGCCCCGCAGGACGAGGACGTCTGGGACATCGACTGGTTCCGCGCCCAGAACGCCACTCACATCACCGAGCCGGAGCGTGCCGCGTTCCAGGCCTTCCTCGATGCCGGGTTCACCGACGTCGTCCGCCCCTACACCCCCGGTCCGGGCGTCTACACCTACTGGGACTACACCCAGCTGCGCTTCCCGAAGCGGGAAGGCATGCGCATTGACTTCGTGCTGGGCTCCCCCGCGCTGGCCGAATCGGTGACCGGCGCGATGATCGACCGCGAGGAGCGCAAGGGCAAGGGCGCCTCCGACCACGCGCCGGTGATCGTGGAGCTGGACTAGCCGATGGCCGGCCCGCAGCCCGCAGCCGCGATCCGCACGTTTCCGTACGTCTCGCACCTGCGGGTCTACGAGCCGCTTGACGCGTTCGACGACGACCAGCAGCTGGCCATCCTCGAGCAGCGTTCCCGTGCCCGGCACGAGACCGAGGACCTGGAACGCACCTCGACGATGCGTCGGCTGGTGCGCACCGTGTCCGATCCCTTCCCCCATGGCGGCACCGACCTGGTGCGGGTGCTGAACCATCCCGGGCCCGACGGCGTCCCGCAGCGGCTGTACTGCCCCAACCAGCTGGCGGTGCGCACCTCGCTGGCGGCGGAGTCCCTGGGCGAGACGATCCGGGGGCCGCTGGTGGACGTGCTGGTCCCGGAGGTGGCGCGGCAGGCGCACGCCGACCGCATGGACCCGGACCGGTTCGCGGATTCCCTCGCGAAGCTGCACACCCGGTCCGCCACGTGGGGCGTGCCTTTCGGCTGGTTCGTGCTGCTGCACGAGGACGACCACACCGAAGTGGTGGAGGACGACGGCCGGGTGCTGACGGTGCGGATGAGCGCACCCATCCAGCAGGCCGTGCACCGCGCCCGGCAGGCCGCCGCGGCGCTGGCCCTGGCGGCCCCGGAGCTGGACCTGCTCGACGAGCTGACCGAACTGGCGACCTGGCTGGAGGTGTTCTCGCCGCGCGCCGTCGTCGAATTGGACTATGGCCCGGTGGCGGACCTGGTGTTCCCGGACGACTCGCCGTCCGATGTGCGGATGGGCATCGAGGCGCTGGCCGACGGCGACATGACCGGCGCCGCGGCGGCCTACCGGCGGCTGGCCGGGCGGTGGATCCCCATCCGGCAGCTCGCGCGGGCGTCTTAGGCGCTGCCGGTCGGATACCTGGTTTCGGGCCTAAACCACTTGTGTGGACAGTCCCCGGAACGGGCCGAAAGTGTCAGAGGCGGGGCATGGAATTGAGCCATGGAAAAGCCTCCCGAATCCCCTCCCGATGGCCCTGGGGCGCTCGGACGCGGCGGCGTCCCCGGCTCCTGGCCTGCTCCCGATCTCCGTGAGCTTCCCTGGCCCGCTGCGGCCTGCACCGGCGTTGCGGGAATAGTGGCCGCAGATGCTTCCACCGTTACGCTGGACCAGTCCCTGGCCGGCCTCGCCGACCTGGCCCGGCTGGAAGCCTGGGCTTCAGCCCAGCAGATGCATCTGGTGTACCGAACCTCCTGCAGCCTGCTCGGATCTATCCGTCGCGGCCGCCCTGTCCCCGAGGGTGAGGCCCCGGCACGCCGCAGCCAGCTGGATGAAGCCAGCCGCCGACTGACCGCGGAACGGCTCTGCGCCGCGGAGATCGGCGCGCTGCTCCGTGTCCCCGAGGTGACTGCGCTTGCCCTGGTCCGCGACGCCGAAGCCTTCCACGTGCGATGCACCGCCACGCTCCAGGCACTCGAAAAGGGCCGGTTCAGCTTCCGGCATGCCCAGGTCATAACCGAGTTCACCGATGGACTGGAGTCACCGGTCGCCCAGGAACTGGAAGCCAGGCTGATTCCTGCTGCCGAGGAAAAGACGGTCGCCCAGCTTCGTCGCCTGGCCAGACGGCTGCGGGAGGAAGCCGACCCGTGTACCGCCGAGCAGCGCCATCAGGAACGGCTGGCCAAGAGAGGTGTCTTCCTCGATCCTGCCCCATACGGCATGTGCATGCTCTCCGCCTATCTTCCGGCGGACCAGGGCACGGGAATCTTCGATGCACTGACGGTCGCGGCCCGCGGAGAACAGCAGGCCGGGGACCCCCGCCTCCTGAACCAGCTCCGGGCGGACATTCTGGTCTCGCTGCTGTCGGGTATTCCGGTCCATGCCCCGGGGGCGCCTGCCCACGCTTCGGGCACAGCCGCCTCCGGCGTGCCGGGCAGATCGGATATGGCCGGCGAGCCGGCCACGGGCGGCGGGCCGGCCACGGCTGGCACGCTGGCGACGGCGCGGAGGCCGGCCACGGGCGGCGGGCCGGATCCGGTGGCAGGCAGCGGTCTCCGAACCGAGGTGATGGTCCTGATCCACGCCGATACCCTGCGCGGGCTGGACGAGAACCCGGCCGAGCTGAACGGGTACGGCCCCATCAGCGCTCAGGCAGCCCGCCGGCTTGTTGCGGAAGCAGCAGGAATCACCGGACTCACGCTTGACCGGTCGGGCGCTGTCGCCGGAGTCGGCCGACGCCGAAAAGTATCCGCCGAACTCAAGCGGTGGCTGCAGGCCAGGGACGGCACCTGTCGCTTCCCCGGCTGCAGCCGTTCGGCCAGGAGCTCGGAGATCGACCACACCCGCCCCTGGGCCGAGGGAGGGCCGACCGAAGAGGCCAACCTGGCCCATCTGTGCCGGAGCCACCACCGCCTCAAGACCCTGGGGTACTGGCGGGCGACCCAGACAGGCGGCGGCACCATCAGGTGGACCAGTCCCGCCGGACGCACCTACGACACCAGCCCCCAGCTTCGCCCTTCGAAAGCATCCGTGGATGCGGTCCCTGCCCGGGGAAGAGCCTGGCCGGGAATCGACGACAAGCCGGCGGTGGATAAGGAACCGGCGAACGGAGATCCGATGGCAGACTGCCCCTTCTGAACGGCACCGACCCAGCCGGGGCGCTTCCGGGGGTGCGCCAACACGCTGGCACTCGGCGCTGTGCGCTCAGCACTCAACACACACCACTCAACACTCAGCGCTCAGCACTCAGCGGTCAGCACTCAGCGGTGTCAGCCCTCAGCGGTGTCAGCGGACGCGGTCCTCGCGTCCGAGCCGGAAGCGCGACCCCGCCTCAATGCTGATCAGCACGGGTTGCCGGCTGCCGCCCAACGTGAGGTCCAGGGCCTCCACGAGGTGGGTGGCGTCGGCGGCCACCAGGTGCGGCGCAGCGCCCTGCCGGGGTTGGATGCGCACCTTGAGGGCGGTCCCCCCGCCCGGCATGGTCCACGTGCTGACCGCTGCACCGACGATGTCCGGGTCCTGCAGCAGCGCCTCACGCAGCGCCTGCTCGGCCACAGCACCGCTGATGCTCACCCGGCCCGGGGCGCCGTCGTCCACGCTGTACACAGAGGCGAGGGTGCCTGTGCGGCCGCGGCCCTGCAGCGACATCCAGACCACCAGCAGCACGATGGCGCCCAGCATCAGCAGCACCAGCAGCGCCCAGAGCCAGCTTGGCCCCTCGCCCGGCATGCTCGTCCCGGCGAAAACGCTATCCAGGCCGGACAGCCCACCTTCGACCGCGCGACGCCAGGTCTGCGCCGCGGCACCCGACGTGCTGATCAGCACCAGCACCGCTCCGGCCGCTAGCAGCAGGAGGCCCAGCAGTGCCAGCAGCGTCCGATTCAGCGCCCGCGGAGTCTGGTTCACGCTTTCCTCCTCATCGGCAGCCCCGTCCGCCGGTGCCGTCCCGCGCCCGCATGCTGGCCGCTTCCCGGGTGCCGGGTCGCGCCCGGATGCTGGCTGCTTCCTGGGGGCCGTCCCGTTCCTGCGGGCGGTCCCGTTCGCCTGTGCCGCTCCGTGCTCAGCCGTCGTTCCGTCATTGCCCGATCGCCCCGATCGTGGCCACCTGCACCGTGACCTGCGGCTGGGGGTCCAGGTTCGTCAGCAGCAGTTCGTCCTCCACAGCCTGCCGGATTGCTCCGGCGTCCACGGGAATGCCCGACGTCGGACGGATGGAGACCTCAACGGTCCCCCGCCCGACCGTCACGAGGACCTGCTCCTGGCTGACCCCGGCCGTGATTCGGGCGCGTCTCGCCAACGACGCCGCCAGCACCTCCGCATCGACGACGACGGCGGCACGCGGGTTGGGCAGGGCATAGCGGGCCCGATGCCCCGGCAGCAGGCCCTGCAGCAGGAACCAGAGCCCCAGGATCACGGCGATCACTCCCACCAGGCCCACGACCAGCGGGTCGGCCGACGGCAGGTCGGCCAGCCACTGCCCGATGGCGGGCGGGTCCAGGAGCCACTCGTCCTGTCCCAGCGCCTGGAGCATCGCTTCAAGCAGCACGTACAGGCAGAACAGCAGTCCCAGGACAGCGGCAACGATCGACGCCGCCGTTCGCGGCGAGTGCGTCTCCCGGCGGACGATGCGGGCCGTCAGCGCCGAGGTCCGCGCATCCAGAGCCGGCCCTTCAGCTGCAGCGGCCGTTCGGCGCGCGGCACCGGCACGGACGTTGGCGCTGTCCCGCACATGGGTGGAGGTCCCTGAGCCGGCTGCACCTCCGGGCGCTGCCGCGGCCCCGTTTTCAGCGGAGGGCCCGGAAGCGGAATGATTGGCGGAGGCGCCGGGACCGGAGTGATCAGCGGAAGCGTGACGCGCCTCGGTCATCGGACCCGCGCTCCTTCCTGCACCCTGACCCCGGTGATGCGGATATCCACCCGGGAGACAATCGACCCGGTGAGCTCCGTGACCCGGCTCCGCAGGACAGGCTTCGCGGCGCGTGCCCGCTCCAGAACCGTCTCTCCGGGCCCGGCGAGGTCCGGACGTCGGGCCACCTTCTGCAGCGGCTGGACGGGAATGGGCAGGGAGATCGACAACGCCAGCAGGCCCCGGTCGTCGGCCCAGGCCACCCGGATCAGCTGCGGAGCCACTCCAAAGAACTCAGCGGCGGCAGCCGCCGCCGTGCTCGACAATGCCTGGGTGCTGATGCGGGTGTGGCCGGCCAGGGGCGGCAGGGTCACGGCGGCCCGCGGTGGAGCCACGGCGGTCATGACGAGGAGCGCCGTCCGGTCAGCGCGTCCCGGACCACGCGGAAGTCGACCTTCCCTTCGGCGGCACGGCCGAGCAGGGCACCGACGGCCAGGAAGAGGGCCATCAGCAGGAAACCCCGGAAGTCGAACACCAGGGCCGTGAAGGCCAGCACGGCGCCGGTCAGCATTCCCACAATCGTCGGGCTCATGGTTCGCCGCCTCACTTCCGCTTCGTTTCGGGCCACATGCGCTCCTGCCAATCTATCCCCCGGGCCCGTTCCGGACGGCATCGCGCTACCCGTCCTGCTCGACGGCGGTCGCCCCTGCGGCGCGTTCGGGCCGGGATTCCATCGTGTCCGGCAGGTGCACGTCCGCCACCGTGACGTTGACTTCCACGACGCTCAGGCCGGCGACCTGCTCGACGGCGGCATAGACCGCCGCGCGCACCTCGTCGGCGACCCGGAGCAGGGAGACCCCGTACACCGCTACGAGGGTGACGTCGATCGCCGCCTCCGTTTCCCCGACCTCGGCGGAAACGCCCTGCGTTCCGCCCGAGCCGCCCACCGCTTCCCGGACCGCGCCCAGCGCCCGTGAAGCACCGGACCCGAGGGCGTAGACCCCGTCCACCGACCGGGCGGCGACCCCGGCCACCCGCGCGACGGCCTGCTCGCCGATCACCGTCCTGCCGCCGATGTCATCCGGGCTGATGTCTAGCACGACATGGATGGGCGGAGCGGGGGCCGGCGTAGCACCGGCGGGCGCGGCCACTTCAACGGGCACGCCGGTTCCGCTTCCCGGGGTTCCGGCGGCGGAGGGACCCGACCGGCCCTGTGGCCGGCCGGTCATGTCCTGGCCGGCCATCTCCTGCCCGCGGGCGGGCTGCGCGCCGGTGACCTCCGGCTGGCTGGCTGCAGGGCCAGGCTGCCGACCGGCATGGGGATCAGGGACGCTGGGGGTGCTTGGCTGGTCCATACGGCCAGCCTAGCCGCTGCGGCCCACGCTGGGCAGGGCGGTTGGGCAGGCTGACCGGGCAAGCCACTGCCAAGACCACCAGGCAACGGCCACCGGCAAGACCACCGGGGAACACCGCCGGGCAGGACGGTCAGCGCCGACCGACGCGCCGACCGCTTATGGTCCGGGGGTCGATCCCGACAAAGACGTCACGGCGCCCGCCGCCCCACGGCTCGGCCATCCGGCGTCCCCACAGCTGGGTCAGGAGCAGTTCGTCGGCGACCCGGCCCGCCTGTCCGCTCACGAGGACGGACCATCCGGCCATCTGGTCGCTGTTGTACCCGTCGATCTGGAACGAGGCGTTGCGCGGCACCTCCCCCTCTGCGCCCAGGAAGCCGTTCTCCGCCGTGCGGAAATAGACCGCGTTCCCGTGCACGACGTAGTTGACGGGAAAGACCATGACCCGTCCGTCGTCGAGGAACGCCACGCGTCCGGTGCTCCGGTCCCGCAGCAGCGACCAGCATTGGGCTTCGCTCAGGTCCTCGCTGGTATGCGGGCGCGCGTTCTCCCACTCATACTGCTCTTCGGCCGTCATCATTGACCTCCCCTTCGCTTGCCTCCACATGATTCCCCACGGAGGCGGCGGGGAAAAGAGGTGGAACGCACCCGGGCGGGGCAGCGGGGACAAAGAAAAACCCCGGACCCATGGGGTCCGGGGTTCCTAGCTGGTGGCTCCGACCGGCGTCGATCCGGTGACCTTTCGATTTTCAGTCGAACGCTCTACCAACTGAGCTACAGAGCCTTGGCATCATCAACGATGATCACCGAGATCTTCCAAATCGCTTCGGAAAACCGAGCGACCCTGACGGGACTTGAACCCGCGACCTCCGCCGTGACAGGGCGGCGCGCTAACCAACTGCGCTACAGGGCCTTGCTTTTCACGAGTATCAACTCTACCAGACTTTCTCCGGTGTGATTACCACTCGCTGTACCCCCAACGGGATTCGAACCCGTGCCGCCGCCGTGAAAGGGCGGTGTCCTAGGCCGCTAGACGATGGGGGCCCGAACACACTGGACGATCCGGACCGGGCTCGCACCCGTTCGTTTCGCTCCGTTGTGGACTCTAAAACTATAGAGGCAACTTTCGCGAATTCCAAAATCGGTCCGCAGACCACGTCCCGACACTTCCCATCCTCCCCGACTTAGAGTGGAGACGTGCCCATTGAACTGGACGAAGACGCCTTCGAGGCGGCCGTCACCGACGCCCTGGACTCCATCCCGCCGGACCTCGCGCAGGCCATGGACAACGTCGCAGTCTTCATCGAAGACGAGTACGTCCCGGGCCCGCATGAGGACCCGGACACGGAACTGCTCGGCCTCTACGAAGGCACCCCGCTGACCGAGCGGGACGGCTGGTGGGACGCCGGCTCCCTGCCGGACCGGATCATCATCTTCCGCGGGCCGCTGCAGCGGCTCTGCGAGAGCCGCGAGGAGCTCGTGGACGAAATCCGGATCACCGTCATCCACGAGGTCGCGCACCACTTCGGCATCGACGACGCCCGGCTTCATGAACTTGGCTGGGCCTAGCTAGCCTTAAGCCATGGGTGCTCACCACGGACACAGCCACGGCCTGCCGGCGGCCGGAACAGCCACCGGACGGCATCGCCGCCGCCTGCTGGCGGTCTTCGTCATCACCCTCTCCGTGGTGTTGATCCAGGTCGCCGGGGCGCTGCTCTCCGGCTCGCTGGCGCTGCTGGCCGACGCCGGGCACATGCTGTCCGACGCCGCCGGCGTCTCGATCGCCCTGCTCGCCTCCTGGATCGCCGCCCGGCCGGCCAACACCCGGCGCACCTACGGCTACCAGCGGGCGGAGGTCCTCGCGGCGCTGGCGAACTCGGTCATCCTGATCGTCATCGCCGTGGTGGTCTTCATCGAAGCGGTTCGCCGGCTGGGCTCGGAACCCGAAGTAGGCACGGGGCTGATGCTCGCCGCCGCAATCGTGGGCGGACTGGCGAACCTGGCCTCCCTGATAATCCTGCACTCCGGCCGGCGGGAGAGCCTGAACGTCCGCGGCGCCTACCTGGAGGTGCTCGGAGACCTGCTGGGCTCGGCCGCGGTGGTGGTGGCCGCCGTCGTCATCATGCTCACCGGCTGGCAGGCCGCCGACTCATGGGCCTCGATCGTGATCGCGCTGATGATCCTGCCGCGCGCCTGGTCGCTGCTGAAGGAGGTCATCGACGTGCTGCTGCAGGCGACCCCGCAGGGCGTGGAGGTGGAAACCATCCGGGAGCACATCATGCGGGTGCCCGGCGTGGTCGACGCGCACGACATCCACATCTGGACCATGACCTCCGGCATGCCGGTCTTCTCCGCGCACGTGGTGGTCGACGAGGACCTGATGCACGCCGACGGGCTGGACCGGGTGCTGGACCGCCTCACCGGCTGCCTGAGCAGCCACTTCGACACCGAGCACAGCACCTTCCAGATCGAACCGGTCCGGCACGCCAGCCACGAAGGCCACCAGCACGCCTAGACGCGGCCGGCCTCGCGGGGCAGAAGCTCCGCCCCGCTCCTACTCGTCCATCATGGAGCCGAACGTGGCCCGGTCCTCCAGCCGCGGGTCATGCCGGTCGGGCACGATCAGCACCGGGCCGCGGGCGTGGTGGAGCACGTTCTGGCTGGTGGAGCCCAGCAGCATTCCCGCGAAGCCGCCGCGCCCCCGGGTGCCCAGCACCATCAGCTCGACAGCGCCGGAGCGCTGGATCAGCACCTCGGAGGGCACGCCGTCGACCAGCTCGACGGTCATCTCCACGTCCGGGAAGTGGCTCTTCAGCCACGCGCGTCCCGCCCGCAGCGACGCGTTGATGTCGGCATGCAGCGCCTCCACGTCCATGGGGGCGGGCACCCAGGCCAGCGAGCCGCTCAGCGGCGCGAGCGCGCAGAGGATGTGCAGGGGCAGTCCCATCCGCCGGGCTTCCTCCGCCGCGGCCAGGGACGCCGCGCGCCCCTGCTCGGAACCGTCGACGCCGACCAGCACCACCTGCTCAACGTCCCGCGGGTCGGTGGAACCGGGAGGGGCGGCGACGCCGCAGTCCTGCAGCCGTCCCGCCGTCCGGAGCGGGATCACGACGGTGGGGCACTTGGCGTGCGCGGGCAGGGCGCTGGACACCGAGCCCAGCAGCCGGCCGACGAACCCCCCGCGTCCGCGGGAGCCCACGACCATCAGCTCCGCCTCCTCCGAGAGCTCCAGCAGCACGGCGGAGGCGTCGCCGGTCTCCAGCCGCGGCACCACTTCGATGCCGTAGGAGGAGACCCGCTCGACCGCGGCGTCGAGCACCTTCTGCGCACCCTCACGGACCACTTCGTCATCGAAGGTGGTGTAGCCGGCATCCATGGAGGAGGCGGCAAAGATCGGAATCGTGTAAGCCGTCACGATGTGCAGCGGCGTCCGCCGGCGCTGCGCCTCCCGGGCGGCCCACACCAGGGCGCAGATGCTCTGGTCGGAGCCGTCGACCCCCACCACGATGCCGGCCGGTTCGAGTTCACCGGCATGGTCTTCCCAGCGTTCCTGGCCCATTGTTCCTGCCTCCCGCCATCGGGTCCGGTCCGCGCTGCGCGGCCTGCATCTTCAGCGTACTCCCGAACCCGAGGCCGGTTCCGGGACTGTTACAAAGCCGGAATGCACCCGGCGAAGGTCGCCGCCGGAGGCCCGCCGCCGCCGGACGCCCGCCGCGGCCGGACGCCGCTCAGCTGCCGCCCGGTCCGCGGACCCGGCTGCGGACCAGCAGCGCGACGGCCACGAGGCCTGCCGCCACGGCCACGCCGACAACGACAAGGATCCAGACACCGGCCCCGGCATCCGGGGCCTCCTCGGCCGCGGCGTCGTCGGCAACACCGTCATCGGCCACGCCGTCATCGGCAGTTCCCTCATCTGCCCCGCCCTCATCTGCCCCGCCGTCGCCGCCGGTTCCGTCGCCGGGGGCCGGCGTGGCCCCGGCGCCCACGGTGAAGCCGAAATCGCCCTCGATCGGGTGGGCGTCGGAGGAAACCACGCGCCACTGAACGGCATATTCCCCTTCAGGCATATTTGGCCGCAGCCGCTGGGTGGCCACATTGTTCAGCACCTCGACGTCGCCGTCGGCCCAGTCGGCACCGTCGGGACCGGTGACGCGCACCTCCGAGCCGATGGCCGCGGGGTTGTTGCTGAAGGTCAGCTCCACCCGGGCGGGGGCCTCGGCCAGGACGTCGCCCTCCGCCGGGGTGCTGCCGGTGAGTTTGTCGTGGGCCTGTGCAGCCGGCGCCCCGGCAAGGCCGGCGAACAGCACCGCCCCCAGGAGCATCAGAAGCGCCGCCCACGGCCGGGCGGGCGAAAGGGCGGGGACATAGGTGCTGGACGCTTTGTTACTCACCCGGCCAGCCTAACCGGCGGGCGAACTGCCGCGAGGCGTCATTCTGCAGGGTCAGGCAGCGCGGCGGGTTTAAGATCGAAAAGGCGAAGTGTCCCGCCGCGCCCCCACCTGACGAATGCCAAGAGGAAGCACCATGCTCAAACAGGGTTCCAAACTGGACCGATACTTCGAGATATCCAAGCGGGGCTCCTCGGTCTCCACCGAGATCCGCGGCGGCCTGGCCACCTTCTTCGCCATGAGCTACATCGTGGTCCTGAATCCGCTGATCCTCGGCGGCGAGGACTCGATGGGCAACACCATGCCCGGCCCGGCCATTGCCGCCGCCACCGCCCTCGTGGCCGGCGTGCTGACCATCATCATGGGCGTCTGGGCCAAGCACCCCTTCGCCATCGCCACCGGTCTCGGCGTCAACGCCTTCGTGGCCGTGACGGTCGCCGCGAATGACGGGCTGACCTGGCCCGACGTGATGGGCCTGGTGGTCGTCGCCGGCCTGGCCATGGTGATCCTGGTCCTCACCGGCTTCCGCACCGCCGTTTTCCGGGCGGTCCCGGCCAGCCTGAAGATGGCGATCGTGGTGGGCATCGGCCTGTTCGTCACCATCGTGGGCCTGGTGAACGCAGGCTTCGTGCGCCGGATGCCCGACGCCGCGAACTCCACCGTGCCGGTGCAGCTGGGCATCAACGGCGACCTGATCGGCTGGCCGACCGTGGTCTTCCTCTTCGGCCTGCTGCTGACCATCGTGCTGATGTCCCGCAAGGTCCGCGGCGCCATCCTCATCGGCATCATCGCCGCGACCGCGCTGTCCCTGGCCCTCGAGTCCCTGTTCCACCCGGGGGCGCAGGGTGCAGGCGTGGCGACCGGCTGGTCGCTGGTCACCCCGAGCCTGCCCGACTGGACCTGGCCGGACCTGTCCCTGATCGGCCAGGCCAACGTGTTCGGGGCGTTCCAGACCCTCGGCGGCGTCGCGGCCTCGCTGCTGGCGTTCGTGATCCTGCTGAGCATCTTCTTCGACGCGATGGGCACCATGGTGGGCCTGGCCACCGAGGCCGGATCCATTGACAAGGACGGCAACATCCCGAACGTGGAGCGCGTGCTGCTGGTCGACGCCGCGGGCGCGGTGGCCGGCGGCGGCTCCGGCGTCTCCTCCAACCAGATCTTCGTGGAGTCCGGCACCGGCATCGGCGAGGGCGCCCGGACCGGCCTGGCCTCGGTGGTCACCGGCCTGCTGTTCATCGCGGCGATGTTCCTGACCCCGCTGATCTACCTGGTGCCGTTCGAAGCGGTCGCTCCGGCCCTCGTCGTCGTCGGCTACCTGATGTTCACGCAGGTCTCGAAGATCGAGTGGGGCGACATCGGGCTGGCGATTCCGGCGTTCCTGACGATCACGGTCATGCCGTTCACCTACTCCATCGCCAACGGCCTGGGTGCGGGCTTCATCGCCTTCGTCGTGATCCGCACCGCGCAGGGCCGGGCACGGGAGATCCACCCGCTGATGTGGGTCGTCGCCGCCGCCTTCGTGGTGTTCTTCTCCGCCGGCGCGATCACCGAGCTGCTCGCCTAGCCGTCGTCCCCGCTGCTGCTGTGTGGCGCCGTTTCGGCGTCGCGCAGCACGGCGGCGCCTGCCGCGAACCGCCGCACCTGCGCGTCGTCCCACAGCTGCGCCGGCACTCCGCCGCCCAGCAGGGTGCGGGGCAGCCCCGGGCTGAGCGCGAACGGCCGGTCGCTGCCGGCCAGGATGATGTTGCCGCGCCGCCGGCCCTTGAGCATGGCCGGATCCGCGATCGCCGCCGTGTACCGGAATGCCGCGCCGATCGTCGCCGCCTCCCGCCGCGCGGTCCGCAGCTGCGGGCCGTCCCCGCAGTTCACCACGTACACGCCGCCGACGTCGAGGACGCGGGAGGCCTGCGCCGTGAACTCCGCGGTGGTCAGCGGCACCGGCGTCCGATCCCCGGCAAACACGTCCCGGATGATCACATCCCGCGTGTTGTCCGTGAGGGATTCCGTCACCTCGCGGGCCTCCCCCACCCGCAGCCGCAGCAGCGGGGCCCGCGGCAGGTCGAACCAGCCGCGCACCAGCTCCGCCAGCCGTCCGTCCAGCTCGACGACGACCTGCCGCGCCTTCGGATAGGTGGCGGCGAAGGCCCGGGCCAGCGAGCAGGCTCCGCCGCCCAGGTGCAGGGCGCGCAGCCGGGTCTCCGGAGGCCACTCCGACTCCACCAGGGCCGCGATCCAGCGCATGTACTCGAACTCGAGCAGCTTCGGGGCGGACAGGTCGATGTGCGAACTGTGCACGCCGTTGATCATCAGGACCCAGCCGTTGGTGTTGAACCGGTCCGGGACCAGCTCGCAGGTTCCGGTGTCGATCTCATAGGTTCCGGCGACCGGGCCGGACTGCGGCTCCGCAGCCGGTTCCTGCCGTCCGGACCGCCCCGTGCGCTGCCGGCCCATCAGCGGCCTCCCGCTGCGGCGGCGGCGATGGAGCAGCAGGGGCGGAGGGCGTCAAAGCTGCCGGCACGGCGGATCGGCAGGGGAAAGCTCATGGTTCCAGCGTAGGCCAGCGTTGGGCTTCGGTTCCGCGGGAACCGACCGGGGCGGAGCTCAGCGGCGCACCATCCGGATCTGCCGCGCGCCCTGCCACTCGGGCCCCTGCGCCAGTGCGGCGCCGTCGGGCCGGAAGCCGTTGCGTGCATAGAAGGCGCGGGCCCGGGGATTGTCCTCCAGCACCCACAGCACGGCCGGACGTCCGCCGAGCGCCTCGTCCAGCAGAACCTGTCCGGCGCCGCCGCCCTGCGCCCGCGCCAGCAGGTAGAGGGCGTACAGCTCCTCCTCAGGGAGCGGCTCCTCCGGATCGTGCGCCCGCTGTCCGGGGGCGCTCATGGGGTGTTCGGGGCGCGCCGGTCCCGCTGCTGCGAAGCCGATCATCCGGTTCCGGTCATCGAAGGCGACCCAGTCCGCGGTGCGTCCCTCGGCGGTGGTCGCCGCGATGCGCCCGGCAACCCGGCGGGCACGGGGTTCGATGTCGGCCGCCATGGAGGCGAGGAACTCCGGGGCCAGCAGGTGCCCGTAGGTCTCCTGCCAGCCCTGGTGGCGGACGCGGATGATCGAGGCGGCATCGGCGGGCACCGCAGGGCGGACCGTGAAATTCATGCCCGCAGTCTAGGCATGCTCCTTCTGATCCGCACCGCCCGCCCGCGCGTCTGCCGTCGCGTCTGCCTGCGGCTGCCCGCGTTTCTGCCCGCGCCTGCGGCGAGGGGCGTTACTGGCGGTCCAGCGCCGCCTCGAGCCGTTCGATCTTGCCGGTCAGCTCGCCGTCGTGGCCGGGGCGGATGTCGGCCTTCAGCACCAGGGACACCCGGCTGCCGTATTGCCCGACGGCTTCGGTGGCCCTGCGGACGACGTCCATGCACTCCTCCCAGCTGCCCTCGACGGTGGTGAACATGGCGTCGGTGCGGTTGGGCAGCCCGGACTCCCGGACAATCCGGACGGCGGCGGCCACGGCGTCGTGCACCGAGGCGTCGTCCCCGCCGCCCGAGGGGCTGAGCGGACCGGTTCCGGACGGGGCAACGGAAAACGCGACGAGCATTCCTATCCTTCCGTGGTGGGCCCGGCCTCGTGCGCACCGCGCGTCGAGGCGAACTTCTCGTTGAGCCGGGAATGGCGCTGGCCGTAGGCGAAGTAGAGGACGAATCCGGCCACGAGCCAGAAGGCGAAGTAGATCCAGGTCTCCACGGCCAGGTTGGTCATCAGGTACAGGCAGAGCACGGCGGACAGCACCGGGAGCACCGGCCCGAAAGGCACCCGGAACGCCGGCTTCAGGTCCGGGCGCTTCCTCCGCAGCACCAGCACGCCCAGGCTCACCACCACGAACGCGGACAGCGTGCCGATGTTGATCATTTCCTCCAGCACGTCCACCTGGGTGAAGCCCGCGGTCAGGGCCACCAGGACGCCGAGCAGGATCTGCAGCCGGGCCGGGGTGGCGTGCTTGTCGGAGGTGCGGGACAGGCCCCGGGGCAGCAGGCCGTCCCGGGACATGGCCAGCACCACCCGGGCCAGGCCGAGCAGCAGCACCATGATCACCGTGGTCAGGCCGATCAGGGACCCGACGGCGATGACGGACGCGGCACCGGTGTTGCCGACCAGCGCGAAGGCGGTGGCCAGGTTCGGATCCTCGGCCTCGGCCAGCGCCGTGTAGGGCACCATGCCGGTCAGCGCCAGCGAGACGCCGATGTACAGCAGGGTCACGGCGGCCAGGCCGGCGAAGATGCCGCGCGGGAGGGTCTTGCCCGGGTCCTTGACCTCCTCCGCGGAGGTGGCGACGACGTCGAACCCGATGAACGCGAAGAACACGATCGCGGCGCCGGCGAAGACGCCGAACAGGCCGTACTGGGCGGGGGCGGCACCGGTGAGGAAGGAGAACAGCGACTGCTGCAGCACGCCCGAGCTGGTGTCGGTGGACGTGGGCACCGAGTCGGGGATGAACGGGGCGTAGTTCTCCGCCTTGACGTAGAAGAACCCGGCCACGATCACGAACAGCACGACGCCCACCTTGATGATGGTGAAGACGTTGCCGACCCGGGCGGAGAGCTTGGTGCCCATCACGAGCAGGAAGGTGAACACGGCGACGATCAGGAACGGCCCCCAGGTCAGCGTCAGCGCGCCCAGGTCGATGGTCGCCGGAATGTTCCAGCCGATCAGCCCGAAGACCTCGCTGAGGTAGATGCCCCAGTACTTGGCGATCACGGCAGCGGCGGTGAACAGCTCCAGGATGAGGTTCCAGCCGATGATCCACGCCGCCAGCTCGCCCATCGTGGCGTAGGTGAAGACGTAGGCGGAGCCGGCCACCGGAATCGCAGTGGCGAACTCGGCGTAACACATGATGGCCAGCGCACAGGTGATCGCGGCCAGGAGGAAGGACACCGTGACCGCCGGTCCGGCGAACTGTCCGGCCGCACGGGCGCCGACGGAGAAGATCCCGGCGCCCACGGCGACGGCGACGCCCATGATCATCAGGTCCCACGTGGTCAGCGTCCGCTTCAGGCGGCGTCCGGGTTCGTCGGCGTCGGCCAGCGAATTCTCGATGGGCTTGGTTCGGAACAGGTTCACGCTCGTCCTCGGTTGGCGCTTGGGATCGTTGGCCGGCCGTCCCCTGCGGGAGGCGTGCGTTCAAGCTTAGCCGACCCTGTGGCCTCTGCCACTGACGTGCCCCGGACCTTTGGCGTCGGCGGCGCACCTGCTGACAAGCCCGGCCCGGTTTGCCACTATGGGAGGACTCCGGCTCCGGCCGGCGTCCGGACTTGCCGCTACGGAGGGAACGCCCATGGCCCGCGGAATCTATATCAGTGCCATGACCCCCGCTTCCGGCAAGTCGCTGATCAGCCTGGGGCTGGCGGATACGCTGCACCGGCACGCGGACCGCATCGGCTTCTTCCGCCCCATCGTGGAGGGCAGCGAACCGGCGGAGGACCCGATGGTCCGGCTGATGCAGCGCCGCTTCGACCTCGACCCCAGGCAGTGCCGCGGCGGGCTCACCCGCCGGCAGCTGCGGTCCCTGCTGGTGGCCGGCGAACGCGGCGAGGTCGATGCGCGCTGCATGGCGGTCTACAACGAAATCGCCGCGGAGACCGACGTGGTGATCATCGAGGGCACCGACCTCAGCGGCCACGACGTCGCCCTCGAATTCGACCTCAACGCACGGCTCGCCAACAACCTCGGCGCCGTCGTCCTCGCCGTCGTGAACGCCCGGGACGCGAGCGTGGAGGAGACGGTGGACGCCGTCGACGTCGCCCGCCGCCAGCTCGCGGCGGCGCGGTGCGACCTGCTGGCCATGATGGTCAACCGGGCCGCCGACGACGAGGTCGAGGAGATCCGCACCGGCATCCGGCCCGGAGCCTCCGGGCGGCCGGTCTACGTCATTCCGGAGCTGGACATCATCTCGCAGCCGTCGGTTTCCGAAGTCGCCAAGGCGCTCCAGGCCCGCCACGTGGCCGGCAGCGCGTCCATGGAACGCGACGTGAGCGGTGCGAAGGTCGGCGCGATGACGGTGGGGCACTTCCTCGGCCAGCTGCGCGACGGGAACCTGGTGATCGCCCCGGCCGACCGTTCCGACATCATGGTCGGGGCGCTGGCTTCCTCCTTCTCCCCCGAATTCCCCGTGCCCAGCTCCATGTTCCTTACCGGCGGGCTGGAGATCGATCCGCACATGCTGTCCCTGCTGGCGCAGGCCCCCTTCCCCGTCTTCACCGTGGAGCAGGACACCTACGCCACCGCCCGCCGGGTCAGCCAGGTCCGCGGGGAGATCTCCTCCGGCCAGCGGCGCAAGGTGGCGGCGGCCCTGGGCGCCTGGACCCGGTCCGTGGACGAGGCCGAGCTTTTGGAACGGTTGGCGCTGCCGCGCCCGGAAAAGACCACCCCGCTGCGCTTCCTGAACGAGCTGATCGTCCGGGCCCGTGCCCGGCGCCGGCACATCGTGCTGCCGGAGGGCCTGGACGTGCGGATCCTGCGCGCCGCGGAGATCCTGCACCGCCGCGACGTGTGCGCGCTGACGCTGCTCGGCCCCGAGAGCCAGGTGCGCGAGCTGGCCGCCAGCGAAGGCATCGACCTGTCCGGGACCGCCATCATCAACCCGGCCACCAGCGGCCTCCGGGACGAGTTCGCCCGCGAGTACGTGCAGCTCCGGGCCAAGAAGGGCGTGAGCCTGGAGGACGCGCAGGAACGCATGCTCCAGGGAGCATATTTCGGCACCATGATGGTGCAGCTGGGCCGGGTGGACGGCATGGTCTCGGGTGCGGCCCACACGACGGCCAACACGATCCGGCCGGCCCTGGAGTTCATCCGCACCCGGGAGGGCGTGGACATCGTGTCCTCCGTCTTCCTGATGCTGCTGCAGGACCGGGTGCTGGTCTACGGAGACTGCGCGGTGAACCTGGACCCCGACGCCGAGCAGCTGGCCGACATCGCCGTCGCCTCCGCCCGCACCGCGGAACAGTTCGGCGTGAGTCCGCGGGTGGCCATGCTCTCCTATTCCACCGGAGCCTCGGGCCACGGCGAGTCGGTGGAGAAGGTCCGCCGGGCCACGGAGCTGGTCCGCCGGCTGCGACCGGACCTTCCGGTGGAGGGCCCCATCCAGTACGACGCCGCCGTGGACGCGTCGGTCGCCGCCTCCAAGGCGCCGGGCTCCTCGGTGGCGGGGCAGGCGACGGTGTTCATCTTCCCGGACCTGAACACGGGCAACAACACCTACAAGGCAGTGCAGCAGTCCGCCGGGGCCGTGGCCGTGGGACCGGTCCTGCAGGGGCTGCGCAAGCCGGTCAACGACCTGTCCCGCGGGTGCACCGTGGAGGACATCGTCAACACCGTGGCCATCACCGCCGTACAGGCGCAGGAGGAGAACTGATGCTGGTCCTGGTGATCAATTCCGGCTCCTCCTCCCTGAAGTATCAGCTTCGGGACACCGAGACCCATGACCTGCTGGCCAAGGGCAACGTGGAACGGATCGGCAGCGAGCAGGTCCCGGACCACGCGGCCGCCTTCGACGTGCTGCGCCGTGAGCTGGAACCGGCCCTGCACGGGCAGCAGATCGACGCCGTCGGGCACCGGGTGGTGCACGGAGGCGAGCGCTTCAGCGGTCCGGTACTGATCGACAACGAGATCACCCGTGCCATCGAGCGGCTCAGCCCGCTGGCCCCCCTGCACAACCCGGCAAGCGCGATGGGAATCCGCGCGGTGGAGAAACGGTGGCCCAGGATGCCCCAGGTCGCGGTGTTCGACACCGCGTTCCACCGCACGCTTCCGGAAACCGCGTGGCGCTACGCCGTCCCGGACGACCTGTACCGCCGGCACGGCATCCGCCGCTACGGCTTCCACGGCACCAGCTACGGCTACGTGACCGGCAAGGCCGCCGGGCTGCTGGGCATTCCGGTGGAGGAGTTCAACGCCGTGATCGCCCATCTGGGCAACGGCGCCTCCGTCACCGCCATCCGGCACGGCCGCAGCATCGACACCTCCATGGGGTTCACGCCGCTGGCGGGGCTGGTGATGGGCACCCGCAGCGGAGACATCGATCCGTCCGTGCTCATCTTCCTGCAGCGGCGCGGGTGGGACGCAGAGCAGCTGGACGATCTGCTGAACCGCGAATCCGGGCTGCTCGCCCTCTCAGGCGAATCGGACATGCGCAACATCGAGGCCGCCGCCGGGGAGGGCAGCGAACGGGCCGCCCTGGCCCTGGATCTCGCCGCCTACCGGCTGGCGAAGTACATCGGCGGCTACCACGTTGCCGTCGGCGGGGCCCGGGCGGTGGTCTTCACCGCCGGCATCGGCGAGCGCTCCCCCGCGTTCCGGGAACGGACCGTCCGGCTCCTGGGCCCGCTGGGGATCACGCTGGACGACGCCGCGAACCGGGCCGCCGGATCGGAGCCGGCGGTAATCAGCACTTCCGGGTCGGCCATTCCGGTCCTCGTGGTGCCCACCGACGAGGAGGAGGCGATCGCGCTGGCCACCGCCGAGCTGGTCGGCCGGGCCGGCGAAGGGGCCGATGAGCGGGGCAGCGGACAAGCTGCTGCCCAGGCTGACGGCCGGTCCGGTGAAGGGGCCGGCTAGGCAATCCGCAGGACTTCGGGCAACGGATCCACAACTGCCGCCCAGGCACTGACAGGGGCACGGCCGCGCTGTTAGCCTCGACAGGCAAGGTCAAGCAGCGGCCTGTCGTCTACGCGCCAGCGGAGTCCGTCATGGAACACAGCCTGCGTGTCCTGGTCCGGGTCGATACAGCCAAGGCAAGCGCCGCGATTGAAGTCCGCGGCTGCCTCACCCCCGAGACCTATCCCTCACTCGTGAACATCCTGCGGCATACCGCCACCCTGGGCGCCGTCATGGCCGTGAACCTGCTTCGGGCCCAGCACATCGACGGCGAGGCACTGCGCGCCCTGCTGGACCTCACCGCCTCCCGGATCGCCGGTGGCGCGCCGTTCGGCGGGCCGGCCGGCATCCCGGCGTCCGTGGAGGTCCCGGACGCGCTGCCGGTCTGCGCTCCGCGCGGCCTGCTGGAACGCGGCGACCCGGCGTCCGCCGTCGTGCCGGGCCCTGCTCCGGGCCCTGCGACCGCCGCCGGGACCGCCGCTGCGCCCGCTACGCCGGAGCGGCGTCCGCTGAGCAATGAGGAAGCCTTCGCCCGGGCCTTCCTGCTGCATGACTCCTCCGTCCTGCGGACCCCGCAGGAACGGCCGCAGAGCGGTCCGCGGCCGGTCTCCGGGTTCGGCTAGCCCGCCGGGCCGATTCGGCCGGCCAAGCGGGTCAGGTTCAGGCCGCGCCCGCCAGCCGGGCCAGGGCCGCAGCCGCTGCGCCCGCCACGACCACCGCCAGGAACGGTGCGCGCAGCGCCAGCGCGACGGCGGCGGCGGCGAGTGCGGCAAGCCGCGCGTCCAGCACCACCTCCTGGCCGCTGGCGGCGGCGTTCATGGCCGTGAGGCCGGCCAGCAGGCCGATGGTCAGCGCTCCCGCGGTGCGGGTTACCCACGGCCTCTCCAGCCAGCGCACCGGCACGAGGTAACCGGCCAGCTTGGTCAGGTAACCGACCGCGCAGGCGGCCAGGATCCAGAGCCACAGGCTCATCGGGTCTCTCCTTCCGGGGCCGGGGACGCATCGTCGGAACCGCGCCCGAGCAGCAGCTGGGCTCCCACCGCCACCGCCCCGGCCACGAGGATCGGCAGGCCCGGAGGGATCAGCGGCACGGTCAGGATCGTCGCCGCTGCGGCGGCGACCGCGACAGCCACGGCGTCGCCGCTCTTCAGGCGGGGCCAGAGCAGGGCCAGGAACGCCGCGACGGCGGCACCGTCCAGGCCCCAGGCGCGGGGGTCGCCCATGGCCTCCCCGGCCAGGGCGCCCACCGCCGTGAAGAGGTTCCAGAGGATGAAGATGCCCAGCCCGGCCGTCCAGAACCCGCGCCGCTGCTCCTGAGGATCCGTCTGCCCGCCGGCCACTGCCGTCGACTCGTCGATCGTCACGTGTGCGGCAAGGGCCCGCCTGGACCGCGGCGGCCGCAGCAGGGCGTTCAGCTGCATGCCGTAGATGCTGTTGCGCACGCCCAGCAGGGCCGAGGCCCCCAGGGCAGCGGCTCCGCTGCCTCCGCCGGCCAGGACGCCCACGAAAGCGAACTGGGATCCGCCGCTGAACAGCAGCGCGCTCAGTGCCACCGCCTGCCAGAAGGAAAGGCCCGCGGCCACCGCGAGCGCTCCGAAGGAAACGCCGTAGAGGCCGGTGCCTACGGCGATGGCCATTCCGATCCGCACCGCCGGCGTCATCCCTGCACTCACCCTGCCACGGTAGCGCGAGTTGCCTCGGCGTTATTTGTCAGCACCCTTACTATTTGGCAGGATGGGGTCCAAGGTCCAATCCATGAACCCCACAGGAGGCAACAGATGAAGGCAGTTACCTGGCAGGGCAAGCGCAAGATCGGCGTCGAGCAGGTCCCGGATCCGGTGATCCAGGAGCCCACCGACGCCATCATCCGGGTCACCTCCACGGCCATCTGCGGCTCGGACCTGCACCTCTACGAAGTCCTGGGCCCGTACATGAAGTCCGGTGACATCCTGGGCCATGAACCGATGGGCATCGTCGAGGAGGTCGGCGCCGCGGTGACCAACCTGAAGCCCGGCGACCGGGTGGTCATCCCCTTCCAGATCGCCTGCGGCCACTGCTTCATGTGCCGCCAGGGCCTGCAGACCCAGTGCGAAACCACGCAGGTCCGGGAGAAGGGCTCCGGCGCCCCGCTCTTCGGCTACTCCGAGCTCTACGGCTCCGTACCCGGCGGCCAGGCCGAGTACCTGCGGGTGCCGCACGCCGACTACGGTCCGATCGTCGTCGGGCAGGAACTGCCGGACGACCGCTATCTCTTCCTCTCCGACATCCTGCCCACCGCCTGGCAGGCCGTGGCCTACGCCGATGTCCCCGCCGGCGGCACGCTCGCGGTCTACGGCCTGGGCCCCGTGGGCCAGTTCAGCGCCCGGATCGGCCGCCACCTCGGCTACCGCGTGCTCGCCGTCGACCCGGTGGCGGAACGCCGCGAGATGGCCGCACGCCACGGCGCCGAGGTGCTGGACCTGCACAAGGACGTTGCCGAGGAACTCCGGGACCTCACCGACGGCCGCGGGCCGGACTCGGTGGTCGACGCCGTAGGCATGGAGGCGCACGGCTCGCATGTCGGCGCCGCAGCCCAGCACGCGGTGGGGCTGCTGCCGGACAAGCTCGCGCAGAAGGCGATGGAGACCGCCGGCACCGACCGGCTCTCGGCCCTGCACGGGGCCATCGACGCCGTCCGCCGCGGCGGCACCGTCTCGCTCTCCGGCGTCTACGGCGGCATGGCCAGCCCGATGCCGCTGATGAACATGTTCGACAAGCAGCTGAACCTGCGGATGGGCCAGGCCAACGTCAAGCGCTGGGTGGATGATCTTCTGCCGCTGGTCGAGGACTCCGCGGACCCGCTGGGCGTCATGGACATGACCACCCACCGCGCCGGCCTGGACGAGGCACCGGCCCTCTACGAGAAGTTCCAGAAGAAGGAAGACGGCTGCATCAAGGTGGTCCTCAACCCCTCCGCCTGATCCCGGATTCCCCTGCGGGGCCCGCACTTCCCCTCCGGAGGTGCGGGCCCTTCTGCATGTGTGAACCTGACGTGTAACCGATTTCATAGCTGTAATTGCTCTCACAGCCATCCAGGCGTACTCTCGAAAAGTTCATTTTTCGAACTGTTGTTCAGTATGCGAACACAGTGACCCGGGGGCGGCACCGCCGCCGCACCCTATGAGTTAGGTATGCCCATGGAAATCAAGGAACGCCTCGAAGCGGCTCCCATGAAGCGCATGCAGGTCGGCATCGTCGCCATCTGCGTCGCCCTGAACATGATCGACGGCTTTGACGTGCTGGTGATGGCCTTCAGCGCCAACGCGATCAGCGAGCACTGGAACCTCAGCGGCTCCGAGCTGGGCCTGCTGCTCTCCGCCGCCCTCTTCGGCATGGCGGTCGGCTCCATCCTGCTGGCCCAGGTGGCCGACGTCATCGGCCGCCAGAAGACCATCCTGATCTGCGCCCTGGTGATCTCCGCCGGCATGCTCGCCTCGGCGTTCGCGCCCAGCTACCAGGTCCTGTTCGTGCTGCGCTTCATCACGGGCCTGGCCATCGGCACCATGCAGGCCAGCCTGAACGTCTACGTCTCCGAGTACTCCTCGGCCAAGCGCCGTTCCACCGCCATCAGCCTCTACAGCGCCGGCCAGCCCATCGGCGGCGCACTCGGCGGCATCATCGCCGGCGTGCTGATCGCCCAGTTCAGCTGGCACGCCGCGTTCATCTTCGGCGGCCTGATCACCCTGGCCATGATCCCGTTCATCCTCAAGGTGCTGCCCGAATCGCTGGATTACCTCATGGTCAAGCGCCCGGCCGGCGCCCTGGACAAGATGAACCGCATCCTCGCCCGGCTGGACCAGCCCGCCGTCAGCGAGGTGCCGCACGCACCGGCAGGCACCGCCGTGACCACCGGCGCCCGCTGGAAGGCGCTGTTCTCCAGCCGCTACGCCGCAACCACGCTGTTCCTCTCCGTGGCCTTCCTGATGCTCATGGCCTCCTTCTACTTCGCCAACTCGTGGACCCCGAAGCTGATCACCGAAACCGGCCACTCCGCGCAGGACGGCATCACGGCCGGCACCCTGTTCAGCCTCGGCGCGATCTTCGGCTCCATCGTGTTCGGCCTCATCGCCGCCCGCTGGAACCTCAAGTGGGTCCTGGTGGCGTTCTTCATCCTCGCCGCAGGCGGCTTCGCCCTGTACGCCGTCTCCACGGCCTCCACCGCGACCGCGCTGCCGGCTGCGGCACTGCTCGGCTTCCTGGTCAACGCAGGCATCGCCGGCATGTTCTCGATCGGTCCGGTCTACTACTCCTCCGACGTGCGGGCCACGGCGATCGGCTTCATCACCGGCATGGGCCGGATCGGCGCCATCATCTCCCCGATCGTCGCCGGCGCCCTCATGGACGGCGGCTGGAAGCCGGGCAACCTGTACTTCCTGTTCATCGTGCCCATGGTGCTCGGCGGCCTGGCGATCGCGTCGCTGCGCAGCCGCGCCAAGGCCGGCGTGCCGGCGTCGGCCGCTGCCGCCCCGCAGCGGGAGACCGCGGGCGTCTAGTCCGCAGGCGGGCGGACCTGCGCGGCGGAAGCCGCCGCAGGTCCGCCCGCACCGTCCCGCCGTCGATCTGCAGCTCCATGTAGGTGCAGAACGGCTGGCGGCGGCGGTCGGTGGGCGAGCCGGGATTGAGCAGGCGCAGGCCCCCGGGCGCGGTGGTGTCCCAGGGGATATGGCTGTGTCCGAAGACCAAGAGGTCCGTCCCGGGGAAGGCACGCTCCATCCGGGCCTCGCGGCCCTTGGCCGCTCCGGTTTCATGCACGACGGCGATCCGTACGTCCTCGACGACGGTGCGGGCCGTCTCGGGCAGCCGGGCCCGCAGGTCGGGTCCGTCGTTGTTTCCCCAGCAGCCGAGCAGCGACCGGGAACGGGCCTCGAGCTCGTCGAGCAGGTCGACGCTGACCCAGTCCCCGGCATGGATGACCAGGTCCGCGGCCTCCACCGCGGTCCACACCTCCTCCGGCAGCACCTTCGCGCGGCGCGGCAGGTGCGTGTCGGCCAGCAGCAGCACTCGCGTGGCCATCAGCGGCGCAGGCTCCACGCCCAGCGGATCAGCGGAAGCTGCAGCGGCAGGCGCAGCGAGTGGATGATCCGGGCCTGTCGGCTGCCGCGGGGCGAGAACGCCCGCTCCAGTGCGCTGATATGCCCGGCGATGAATCCGACGTACATGGCGGCGGTCGCCGTCGCTGCGGCCCTGCGCGTGGCCGGCAGCAGCAGCGCCGCCGCGGCGGCAAACTCAAGCCCCCCGCTCAGATGGACCCACTGCCGGCGGGTCAGCACGCCGAAGCGGCCCTGCGTATCGGTGCAGATGCTGCGCGGCACCACCTGGTTGTAGAACCGCGGATTGCGGAAATGGTTCACCGCGCTCACCGAGAGCAGTGCAGCCATCGCTGCGGCGGAAAGCGTCCTGCCGTTCATCCCTGATGCCTCCGGGCGTCTCGTCCACGCCCGTGTCGGGCACGGGCCCAGCCTAACCCTCGGTTCCGGCCCGCTCCGCCCGGACGGCCGACACGCCCCGGCCCAGCAGGGCCAGCATTTCGGCCGGATGGTTGGTGGTGATCTCCTGGACGCCCAGGTCCTGCAGGAAGGCCAGGTCATCGGCGGAGTCCACGGTCCAGACCCGCTGTACCAGCCCGGCTTCGATCCAGCTGCGGATCCGCTCCTGATGGTCGCGGACGTACTCCACCCCGGGCCCGGCCACGCCCGCCGCGCCGCTGTCCAGCAGCGCCTCGCCCTCGTTCACGGCCATCCGCAGCAGGTGCACCAGGGCCGCCATTCCCAGCGGGCCGGCGGCGACGCGCTCGCGCACCTGCTCCGGCTCGACGTCGGCCACCAGCTGGCAGACCGCCGACGGCGGCACCAGCTCCAGCATGCGGCGGCAGGAATCGGGGCTGAAGCTCATGAAGCTCACCTGCACCGCGCCGAGCCGGGAAGCGGCGGGGTCGAAGCCCCGCGCCAGCAGCAGCTCAAGGACCTTCTCCTCCAGCAGCAGGCCCGACGGACTGGGGTGCTTGAGCTCGATGGCCAGCCGGATATCCCGTCCGTCCTCCGCCAGCAGGTCCAGCACGTCCGCCAGCGTCATGAACTGCTCCGACGGCGCCCCGTACTCCACCGGGACCGCCGCACCCTTCCAGGAGGAGAAGTCGAAGGCCCGCAGCTCCTGGACCGTGTAGTCCCAGACGTCGCCGGTGCCGTCGGAGGTGCGGTCGAGGGTGTCGTCATGGATGCACACCGGCTGCTCGTCCCGGCTGAGCCGGACGTCGCACTCCACGCCGTCGGCGCCGTCGGCCAGCGCCTGCAGGAAGGCCGCCCTGGTGTGCTCGGCGTACCGGCCGCTGGCGCCCCGGTGGGCGAAGATCAGCTGGTCCAAGGGTCCTCCCGTTCCGCCGGCCCGCGACGGGCCCGCTCCTCCAACCCTAGGCGAGGCCCGGGCCCGCTGTCAGGGCAGGCGCACCGATCCGCAGCGGCGGCGCCAAGGGCCGGGGACTACACTGGGGAGCCGGATCCCGGACCCGGGCTGATCCTCCCGGGCGCCCGGCCGCCAGGAACAAAGGAGCACCGGATGGCAGTCGCAGCCGTGACCGAGGAGCAGCGGGCCGAGGCCCTGCGCCGGATGAAGCTGCTGGCCACCGGCCTGCTGGGCGTCCTGGCCGTGATCTTCGTGTTCGCCTTCGCCTTCCAGGAGCGCTGGCCCTGGCTGCAGTACGTCCGGGCCGCCGCGGAGGGCGGCATGGTCGGCGCCCTCGCCGACTGGTTCGCGGTCACCGCCCTGTTCCGCCATCCCATGGGGCTGAAGATCCCGCACACGGCCATCATTCCGCGCCGGAAGGACCAGATCGGCGCCTCGCTTGGCCAGTTCGTGGAGGAGAACTTCCTGTCCGAGGAGGTCGTGCGCTCCAAACTCGCCTCGGTGGGGGTGGCCGAGAAGGCCGGAGCGTGGCTCGCCCGCCCGGAGGGCGCGGAGCGGGTGGCGGCCGAGGGGTCGGCTGCGATCCGCGGCATCCTGCGGGTGCTCGACGACGACGCCGTGCGGGATGTGATCGAGTCGATCTTCCGCCGCCACGTGGTGGACCCGCAGTGGGGTCCGCCGGCCGGGCGGATGCTGGAACAGGTCTTCGAGCAGGGCCACCATCACCGGCTGGTGGACCTGGTGGTGGACAGCGTCGTGGACTGGACCCGGAAGAACCCGGGAGTGCTGCCCCGCCTGGTGGCCGAGCGGTCGCCGGCGTGGGTGCCGGCCTTCGTGGACGACCTCGTGGCCGAGCGGGTGCAGCTGGAACTGGACCGGTTCCTGGTGGCGGTCCAGCAGGACCCCGACCACCAGCTGCGCCGGGCCCTGGACGGCTACCTGACCGGGGTGGCCAAGGACCTGCAGACCGATCCGGAGGTGATGGCCCGGGCGGACTCCGTCAAGGAGCAGGTGCTGGACGACCCGCGCGTCCGGGACCTGGTGACCCGCACCTGGACCACGGTCAAGGGCGCCCTGGTCACCGCCGTCGAAGATCCGGACAGCGAACTGACCACGAACTTCAAGGCGGCGGTGCGGGAGTTCGGCCAGCGGCTGGTCGACGAGCCCGAGCTGGCCGGGAAGGTCAACCGGTACGTCGCGGATGCGGCGTCGTACCTGGTGAACACCTACCGCAGCGACATCGCCGGCGTGATCACCGAGACCGTGGAGCGCTGGGACGCCGTCGAGACCTCGGAGAAGATCGAACTCCAGGTCGGCCGGGACCTGCAGTACATCCGCATCAACGGCACCGTGGTCGGGTCGCTGGCCGGCCTGCTGATCTTCACGGTCGCGCACGCCATCTTCGGCTGAGTCCCCGGTTCTTCCCGGCCGCCCCCCGCCGGGACGGCCAAGCCCGGCCGGGGCCGGAGGGTCAGGCTGCCGGCCCGTCCGGCAGGGCCCGCAGGTCGGCGGCCAGTTCGCCGTCGAGCGTCTCCGGGGCCGGGCCGAATGCCCGCCGGGTGGAGGCGATGACGGCGCGTCCCATCGCCAGGTTGCCGGCGCCGCCGACGACGGCGCCCACGCCCAGCGGCAGCGCCCGTCCCAGCATGGCGGTGCCCTGCCGGGCCACGACCTTGCGCATGAACCGGCGGCGGATGGTGGCGCCGATGTTGCCCATGACGCCGGAGGGCATGCCGCCGATCGTTCCGGCCCATGGGGAGCCGCCCCGTCCGGAGGCCAGCTGCTGCATGAGGGAGGTGCCCTCTTCGCCCAGCATGATGGCCATGACCATGGTGCGGGCACGCTCGGGGTCGGCCAGGCGGATGCCGTGGATCTCCGCCACCGACTGGGCAAACAGCGCCGTGGCTTCCAGGAAGCCCACCGTGGCCGCAGCGGAGAGCCCCAGGGCTGCCACCGTTCCGACCGCGGGCACGACGGCGGTCGCGCCGACCGCGGCGCCCGTGCCGGTCACGGCGGCCAGATAGTGCTTCTCGAGGATGCCCACGAGCTCGGCGGCGGAGGCCTCGGGGTGCTTGCGCTGGAGCCGCCGGATGTTCGCCAGGACCAGGGGCCGCTGCACCTCCACTGCCTTTTCGATGCCCCGCACCACGGCGGGCTTGGGCGAACCGTCCTTTTCGAACACGCTGCGCCCGGCGAGGCGGAAGGCGCGGTGGGAGTTCCTGGCCATGTCGGTGGGGCTTCCTTTCCGTCAGCGGCCGCCGCGGCGGCCCTGTGAAGAGGGTACGTGAAACACGTCAGGGGCGGCCCGGCGGAAAGTGTTTCCGCTGGACCGCCCCGTCGGGGTGCTCCTGTCGGAGCGGACCTGAAACTAGGCGCGTGCCCGGTTCTTGGTCAGGAAACCGTAGATGAGCAGCACGATAATGGAGCCCAGGATGGCCAGCAGCCAGGTCTGGATGGAGAAGAAGTCCTCCAGGCCTGCACCGAAGAGTGCGCTGCCAATGAAGCCGCCCAGCAGGGCGCCGACGACACCGAGCACCATCGTGATGATGAGGCCACCGCCCTGGCGACCCGGGAGGATGGCCTTGGCGATCAGGCCGGCAAGCAGTCCGAGGACGATCCAACCAATGATTCCCATGATGAATACTCCTTGCGTGGTACGAGTAGTGACTTTCCAGCTGACCTGTAGGTCTCTGCTGCCCCCAACACTATTCATAAGCATGCTTAGGTTGCAAGTCAAGGGTTTCCGGAAGGGAATCCCGGGGCGGCCCAAAGGGCCTGATTGCCGCTCCGGCTAGGCGAGATACCGGCGCAGGAAAACGCCGACGTCGCGCACCTCCTCGGCCCCGATCCGGTGCCCCATTCCGGGGTAGGTGCGCATGGTCAGGGCGGTGTTCGCCTCCAGCCACTCAGCCGTGTGCGCCACTGCGTCCTCATGGATCATCCAGTCCCGCCGGTCCCGTCCCCAGAAGAACGGCACCGGCTCCGGCAGCGGCTCGGCCATCGCCAGCAGCTCGTTCTCCGCGACGAAGCCGGAGAGCCCGACGACGGCGGTGAAGGCCCGGGGGCGCAGCCGCAGGATGGTCACGGCCATGGCCATGCCCTGGGAGAAGCCGAGCAGGCTCACCCCGGTGAAGCCGCCCTCGCGGCGCAGCCGGTCGATCCTCGACAGCAGCACGGTGCCCGCCTCGATCACCTCGCCGGTATCGGACTGCAGCAGGGGATCCAGCAGGAACCACCCGTAGTCGCTGCCCACAGGGAAGGGGCCGCGCAGCGCGGCGCCCGTTACGCCGTCGGGCAGCGCCGCGAACAGGTCCCGCATCCGTTCCTCGGTGGAGCCGTAGCCGTGCAGCATGACCAGCAGGTGGCTGCCGGCGCGCCGCGCCTCGGGGGCGGACCACAGAACGGATTCCATTTCTCCAGCCTAGCGCCGCCCCATCAGGGGCCCGGCAAGGGCCCCACGCGCCGTCCCATTGCATTAGCCACGGGGGAAACCTAGAGTCGCTAAGACGCACATACCGTGGCTGAAGCCACAGATTGCGGGTGCGCATGAGAGTCGGACCAAGGCGGCACGCCATACCGACGGCGGTGGCCGCATGATCGTCACCCTGACCGCCAACCCCAGCCTGGACCGCACCGTTGCCCTTCCCGGGCCGCTGCTTCGCGGAGCGGTGCAGCGCGCCGACGCCGTCTCGGAGGAGCCGGGCGGCAAGGGCGTCAATGTGTGCCGCGCCTTGACGGCTTCCGGCGCCCGGGCCCTGGCCGTCCTGCCCGGGGCCGATGCCGATCCGCTCATCACCGCCCTCGCCGGCACCGGCGTCCCCTACGCCACCCTGCCCATTTCCTCCGCGCTGCGGTCCAACATCACGCTGACGGAGCCGGACGGCACCACCACCAAGATCAACGAACCGGGTCCGGTCTTCACCGCCGCCGCGCAGGAGCAGCTGCTGGCCCTGCTGGTCCGTTCCTGCCGCACGGCCGACGGGCCGGCCCGATGGGCGGTGCTCGCCGGGTCCCTGCCCCCGGGGCTGCCCGCCGACTTCTACGCCCTCGCCATCCATGCCCTGCGGGAGGCCCTGGGCGCCCAGGCACCGGCGGTCGCCGTCGACTCCTCGGGCCCCCCGCTGCTTGGGGCACTGCTGCACCACGCCGCCCCCGACCTGGTCAAACCCAACGCGGAGGAGCTGGCGGAGGCTTCGGCCGTCGCCACGGGGGAGGAACTGGAGGAGGACCCGGCGCTGGCCGCCGCCGCCGCCCGGGTGCTCATCCGGCAGGGCGCGAAAGCCGTCCTGGCGACGCTCGGCGGCAAGGGAGCGCTCCTGGTCACCACGGAAGGCTGCTGGATGGGAGTGCATCCGCCGATCGTGCCGCGGTCAACGGTGGGCGCGGGCGATTCCTCCCTCGCCGGATACCTTCTGGCTGCAGTAGCCGGGGCGTCCCCGCAGGACTGCCTGCGCCAGGCCGTGGCCCACGGCGCGGCGGCAGCTGCCCTGCCCGGCACGGCCCTGCCGGCCGTGGCCGACACCACGCCCGAGGCGGTCACCGTCTCGGCCATCGTCCCCGCTCCGCTGCCGGCCACCCCCGCGCCGGCCGGAACAGGGCAGGAGGAGGACTGATGTCTGATCTCATCACCCCACAGCTGGTGACCCTGGACCGCAGCCTGGGCACGGACCGTGCCGAGGTCATCCGGCACCTGGCCGAACAGGTGGTTGCGGACGGCCGGGCCGCCGACTTCGACCAGCTGTACGCCGACGCCATGGCCCGGGAGCAGAAGACCGCCACCGGCGTCCCCGGCGGCATCGCCATCCCGCACTGCCGTTCGGCCGCGGTCACGCATGCCTCCCTCGCCATGGCGCGGCTGGACCCCCCGGTGGACTGGGGCGCCAAGGACGGTCCGGCCGACATCGTGTTCTTCATCGCCGCACCCGAGGGCGCGGACCAGGAGCACCTGCAGCTGCTGGCCAAACTGGCCCGTTCCCTGGTCCGCAAGGACTTCACGGCCTCCCTTCGCGCCGCATCCAGCCCCGAGCAGGTGGTCGAACTGGTCGACGGCGCCCTCGGCCTCGGCCCGGCCTCAGGCGGCGCCGGTTCCGGTGCCGGTGCCGGTGCCGGTGCCAGTACCGGCAGCGCAGCAGCCGGCAGCGCCACGGCAGGCGCGGGTTCGGCCGCCGACGCCGGCTCGACGGCGCCTTCCGCTGCCGCGGCCGGAACCACGGACGCCGCGGGATCGACGGCCAACGCCGCCTCGGCCGCGGGCACGGCGAGCGCCGGTGCAGCCGGTGCCACCGGCGCCCACGCGGCGGGTGCCGGCACCGTTGCCGGGGCCGCCGCGGACACGGGAGGAACCGGCTCCAGGCCGGCCCGCCTGGTCGCCGTCACCGCCTGCCCCACCGGCATCGCGCACACCTATATGGCAGCCGATGCGCTGGCTGCGGCCGCCGCGGAACAGGGCGTCGACCTGCAGGTGGAGACCCAGGGGTCCGCCGGCTCCACTCCCCTGGATCCGGCTGTCATCCGGGACGCTGACGCAGTCATCTTCGCGACCGACGTCGACGTCCGGGACAAGGGGCGGTTCGCCGGCAAACCGGTGGTGGACGGACCGGTGAAACGGGGCATCGACGAGCCCGGCGTGATGATCGACGAAGCCCTCGCCGCCGCCCGGAACCCCAACGCCCGCCGGGTGTCCGGCGACGGCGGCGACAGCTCCGGCCAGCCGGAGTCTGCGGCGGGAGAGAGCTTCGGCGGCCAGCTGAAGCGGGCCCTGCTCACCGGCGTCAGCTACATGATTCCCTTCGTGGCGGGCGGCGGCCTGCTGATCGCCCTGGGCTTCCTGCTGGGCGGCTATGAGATCGCCCTGAGCACGAACGACGAGCTCAACGCGGATCTGATCCTGGGTGACTACACCCTGTTCAACCCGCCGCCGGACGGACTGCTGGTGTATCTCGGTGCCGTGTTCTACAAGATCGGCAACCTGTCGATAGGGTTCCTGGTGCCTGCGCTGGCCGGTTACATCGCATACGCGCTGGCGGACCGGCCGGGCATTGCGCCGGGCTTTACCGCGGGCGCCGTGGCCCTGTTCATGGACGCAGGCTTCATCGGCGGCATCATCGGCGGCCTGCTGGCCGGCTACGTGGCCCGCTGGATCGGCAGCTGGACCGTTCCCAACTGGCTACGCGGGCTGATGCCCGTGGTCATCATCCCGCTCCTGGCCTCCCTCGTCGCCTCCGGGCTCATGATCCTGGTCCTCGGCGGGCCCATTGCCGCCCTCACGTTGTGGCTGAACGATGCCCTCAGCGGACTGAGCGGCGCCGCGGCCATCGTCCTGGGGCTGATCCTGGGCCTGATGATGGGTTCGGACCTCGGCGGGCCGATCAACAAGGTGGCCTACGCCTTCGCCGTCGCCGGTCTGGGCACCGGAAGCTTCGAGAACCAGGCGCCCTGGGAGATCATGGCCGCGGTGATGGCCGCCGGCATGGTGCCTCCGCTGGGCATGGCCCTGGCCTCGACCGTGCTGGCCAAGAACCGGTTCTCGCTGGCCCTGCGGGAAAACGGCAAGGCAGCCTGGCTGCTGGGTGCCGCCTTCATTTCCGAGGGCGCCATTCCGTTTGCCGCCGCGGACCCGTTCCGCGTGATCCCCGCCTCGATGCTTGGCGGAGCGGTGACCGGAGCCATCTGCATGGCCTCCGGCGTGACGAGCCAGGCCCCGCACGGCGGGATCTTCGTGTTCTTCGCGATCGGCAACCTCCTGATGTTCATCGTGGCCATCCTCGCCGGGATGGTCGTTACCGCCCTTGTCCTTGTGGGCCTGATGCAGATCGGCAACCGGGACCGCAGCAGGCAGCCCTCACCCGCGGCCACAACCGCCTAGGCTCTCCATAACCACAGGAAGGCTGACATATGCGCACCATCAAGGGAATCGGCGTCAGCGCCGGCCGGGTCCTCGGCCCCTCCCGGCGGATGCCGCCGCCGGTGCCGGAGCCGGCCGCCGACGCGCGTTTCGGTCCGGACAGCACGGTCGACGGCGAGAAGGAACGCCTGCGCGACGCCGCCGAAGCCGTGCAGCAGGACCTGCGGCACCGGGCGGCCACCGCCTCCGGCGATTCGAAGGCCGTCCTCGAAGCGACGGCCATGATGGCCACCGACCCGATGCTGCTCAAGGCGGCCGGCAAGCACATCAACCAGGGAACAAGCGCCGAGCGGGCCATCTGGGAAGCCGGCATGGAGGTCGCGGCCATGCTGCAGGGCCTGGGCGGCTACATGGCCGAGCGCACCCAGGACGTGCTCGACGTCCGGGCACGGATCGTCGCCCGGCTCGACGGCCTGCCCGCCCCGGGCATTCCGGACTCGGAGGTGCCGTTCATCCTCACCGCGGAGGAACTGGCCCCGGCCGACACGGCCACCCTGGACCCGAAGAAGATCATCGGCCTGGTGACCAGCGGAGGCGGTCCACAGTCCCACACCGCCATCCTGGCCCGGTCGCTCGGCCTGCCCGCGGTGGTGGGTGCGCTGAGCGCCGATTCCATCGCCGACGGCGCCGAGGTCTTCCTCGACGGCACAGCCGGCACCGTGGTGGTCAATCCGGGGGTGGCCGAGCGGGAGGCCGCGCAGAAGTACGCAGCGAGGGTGTCACTGCCGCCCTTCAACGGAACCGGCGCGACGTCGGACGGCTACCGGGTCCCGCTGCTGGCCAACGTCGGCTCGGGCAAGGACGCCGAGAAGGCCGCGGCCGCCGGAGCGGAGGGGGTCGGGCTGCTGCGCACCGAGTTCTGTTTCCTGGGCCGGGACACCGAGCCCTCCCATGAGGAGCAGGTGCAGGCCTACGGCTCGGTCTTCGCGGCGTTCCCGGGCCGCAAGGTCGTGGTCCGCACCCTGGACGCCGGTGCGGACAAGCCGCTGCCGTTCCTGACGGACACCAGTGAGCCGAACCCCGCCCTGGGCGTGCGCGGGTTCCGTACCGACCGCGCGTTCCCGGGGGTGCTTGAACGCCAGCTGGAGGCCATAGCGGAGGCCGCCGGGGCCCACGGAGCGGATGTCTGGGTGATGGCGCCGATGATCTCGACCGCCGAGGAGGCCGCCGATTTCGCCGTCATGTGCACGGCCGCAGGCCTGGCGGTGCCCGGAGTGATGATCGAGGTCCCGGCCGCGGCGGTGATGTCGGAGGCCATCCTGCGCCGGGTGCGGTTCGCGTCCCTGGGCACCAACGACCTCACGCAGTACACGATGGCGGCGGATCGCCAGCTCGGTACCCTTGCCGCCCTCAACGACCCCTGGCAGCCCGCCGTCCTGCAGCTGATCTCCCGGACCGTCGACGGCGGGCGGCGGGCGGGCCAGGCCTCCGGCGACGGCGGGGCCGGCCGTCCGGTCGGAGTCTGCGGAGAAGCCGCCGCCGATCCGGCGCTGGCGGTGGTGCTGGCCGGCATGGGCGTCACCACGCTGTCCATGACGCCCCGGGCGCTGGCCACGGTAGGGGCCGTCCTGGCGTCCGTGACCATTGAGGAGGCCCGTGAGCTGGCGGCGCGGGCGCTCGCTGCGGCCACCGCCACCGAGGCCAGGACGCTGGTCCGCTCCCGGCTTCCGGTGCTGGAACAGCTCGGCCTCTAGCGGGGCATCCGTTGCCCGTTGTACTCCGCACCCCGCCGGGGCCGCGGTCCATGGAAAGGAAGGCAGAACATGGCGGAACGAAAAGCGACCATTGCCAGCCGGGTGGGGCTGCATGCCCGCCCGGCCTCCATCTTCGCCGAGGCTGCGGCGGCCCAGCCGGTGGATGTCACCATCGGGATGGACGGCGAACCGGCGGAGGAGGCGATGGACGCGGCCAGCATGCTGGCCCTGATGAGCCTGGGCGCCTCCCACGGAGACGTGGTGGTGCTGCGGGCTGAGGGAGATGGGGCGGAGACGGCCCTGGATGAACTGGTCAAGGTCCTGGAGACGGACCTCGACGCGGAGTAACCGCCCACCGGCGGCAGAATGTGTCCGCGGGAAAGCCGGAGGGAATCCGCAAAAGCGCCGGACATGGCGAAGCCAGCGGCGGTTAGGCCGCTGGCTCCGGCTGTAACTTCACGCTGACCCCCCACAGGCAGCGGACGTTACATATTCATTATTCTGGCACACGATCATGTTAATGTGAACGCCGTTTCGAAAGTGTTATGTTTGCGGCCGCGCGGCGTTAATGGAAGCCAGCAGGTTCCGCCGGTCCCGCTGCTGCCGCCAGTGCACGCCCTGGATCACCATGAGCCCCAGGGTGACCGCTATCACCGCACAGAACGGCAGGTAGAAATTCAGGTCCCCGAGCTCCACGGGCGTCAGCCGGAGCAGCACGAAAAGGACCACTTTCAGCAGCCCGAGGGCGATGAGCCCGGCGGCGACCCTCGCCAGGACCGGATAGCCGGGGCGGGCCGCCGTCGCCGCCGCAGCCGCCGCCACGCAGGCGGCCACGTACCCGGGGTAAAGGCGCCCCAGCGTGGCGTAAAGCTCCACGCTGAACTGATAGTCATACCCCACCAGCCCGGTCCGGGTCTCCGGCAGGTCGCTCAGCACGAAGGTCAGGACCGTCAGCGCCCCGACGACGCCGAAGACCCACCATCCGATGGGGCCGACGACGAGCCGTCCGGCCCGGGGCGCATCGAAGGCGACCGACATCCGGGAGCCCAAAATCAGGAAAATGACATAGAGGCAGAATCTCAGCAGCAGATTTGCCACATTGCCGCCTCCGAGGAAGGCGTCCACCGGTTCATAGAAAACAGGCAGGCTCAGGGCCATGGCTACGGTCAGCAGCAGCAGGCACACGGTCATTGCCCGGCTCCGTCCGCGCACCGCGGCCGGGACCCGCACCACGAATCCCACGGCCGTTATCACCAAAGCGGCCCACTGCATTGCCGTGGCGGCATTCATCCGAGATTCTCCAACAGGGTCTGTTTGCGGTTTTCGTCGTGTTCCATTTTCCTCAGCGCCTTGCCCAGGACCTCCAGCCGGTCCCGCGCCAGCAGGACCAGTTCGGACGCGCTGAGCCGGAACAGTGCCTGCTCCCGGCCCTGCAGCGGCCACCCGGCCTCGTCGGGGGTGAGCACTCCGGTGACGACCAGCCCGCTGGCCAGCGACACGCCGGCCAGCCGTCCGGCGGCGACGGCCAGCTCCGGGCTGAGCCGGCCCGCCTGCAGCTGCGCGGACAGATTCTGCGGTGCCACACCGGTCGCGGCCGCAAGCCGCTGGCGCAGGTCGCCGGGGTCCACGGCGTCAAACCAGGCGCGGACGGAATAGGGATGCGGATAGGCGGAGAGCTCCGGCATGCGGTCCTCGCCCTCGCTGCGGGCCACCAGCACCTTCAGGATGCTCACGTAGTTGACCTGGCTGATCAGCTCGGCGTCGAGCGGCGGGCGTACGCCCGCCGCCAATCCGGAGTACTCCTCAAAGTAGGACAGCGCCTGGACCGGCTCCAGGTCGCAGGCACGCGCCACCCGGACCACCGTCGACTCCGAGACCTTCCCCCGGACCAGCTGCTGGGCGAGGGTGGAGCGTTTGATGCCGGCCAGCCGGCAGAGGTCGGCCGTGGATTCCCCGGGAGCGGCCAGCTGGCGCCAGGCGGTGAATGCCTTCGCGCTCACGGACATGGCCTGCCCCGCCCCCTGATTGGATTTATCCCCACGGGACCCAGTATAGTTGTGGCACTGGCTCCCCCTTCTGCGTTCCCCCCATATGCAGAGCGGGGAGCCAGCTCCACTTAACGCCGCGGTTCCCCGCCGGCGCCGGGGCCCTCAGGGTTCCTGCGGCCAGGAGACCAGGTGGCTGTACGCCGGATGCTTCTCGAGGTACCGCGCCATGTACGAGCAGTACGGCTTGATCCTGCGGCCCTGCCCGGCGATGTCCTCCACCGCATACTGCGCCAGCTGCGAAGACCAGCCCTGGTGCCGAAAGCGCGGTTCCACGACCGTGTGGGTCAGCGCGACCGCGCCGCCCTCCTGGACGAAGTCCGCGATGCCGGCCAGCTCGCCGTCGACCCGCAGCTCGTAGCGATCCAGCTCATCATTGCGCCGCACCTGCACGTCCGCCCGCGTGTGTTCCATGGACAGAGCCTGCCACCGGCGGGCGGTTTTGGCCATAGCCCGACGCCGGTCACCCGGGCCCGGCGTCGCCGTCCAGGCGCCGCCACGCCGTTTCCAGCGCCTCGACGGCGCGGGCGTACGAGGGCTGGTCGGAGGCCTCCTGCAGTGCCCGGGACCTGGCCCCCTCCGCCTCCCGCATGGCGCGGATCAGGGAGCTGGTCAGCGGCTGGGAGACGTCGGTGAGGCCCGGCCGCTCCAGGGCTTTGAAGGGATCCAGCTCGTAGCTGCGCCACTGCTCCAGCACCGCCTCGTGCCGTTCAACGAGGGAGTCCAGCCGCCGCCGCTGCAGCCGCCGACGCCGCTGCGCCAACAGCGCGCGCCGCCGCCGCTGCGTCCACCACACGGCCCCGCCGGACGAAGCCAGCAGCACCGCACCGGCCAGCGGGGCGAGCTGCGGCAGGACCAGGACCGCCCACACCGCACCCAGCACCATGGCCAGGGCGCCGGTGAGCCCCACCCAGAAAAGACGTTCGGCATCTTCGGCCTCATCGTCGCCCGTGCGTCGAAGCGAGGCCTCGACAAGCCAGGCCGTGCCGCCCGCCGCCCCACCCATCAGTGCCAGGGCGGCAATGAACTGCAGCCACTCTCCCGGGCCTGTCATCGCCTGGCTTCCTTTCCTCCGGCGCCCCCGGCCGGGGCGTACCTGCGCTCCGGCCTGCCTCCATTTGATGCTGTTCGGCGCCGCTTGGCAACGTGCCCGGATCCTGCCCGCGCGCCGGGCCGAACCAAGTATGCTGATTGTTCCCAGCGGTGCCGCCACGGGCCACCGCCGCGACCCCGGCAGCGCCGGAGCTGAGGATGAACGATGACGATGCCCATGCCGCAGGCCCGCGGACCGCTGAGCGCCGCCCTGCTGGATGCCCTGGGAACCCTGGACACTGCCTCCGAGGACCGCACCGCGGATCTGCCCGCCCTGGCCGAGCGCCGGATCGAAGAGGGCACCGATGTGCTCCGGGACAACGACCTGCAGCTGAGCCTCTACTGCCTTTACGAGCTGTACTACGGCGGACTGCCCGGCGTGCCGGCCGACGCCGAGTGGCATCCGGAGCTGATCCGGCTGCGCCGCGTCCTGGAAACGGCCTTCGAGACCGCCCTGCGCGCCACGGTGACCCTTCCGGACCTCCCCGAGCCCACGGCGGCCGCGGTCTCCGAGCTGCTCTTTGCCCTGGCCGCCGAGGACGACGGGCCTTCGGTGTCCCGCTTCATCGGCCAGAAGGCCACCCTGGACCAGCTCCGCGAATTTTTGATGCTGCGCTCCATCTACCAGCTGCGCGAGGCCGATCCGCACAGCTGGGCGATCCCGCGCCTTCCGGTGGGCCGGGCCAAGGCAGCCCTGGTGGAGATCCAGGCGGATGAATACGGCGGCGGCCGGGCGGACCAGATGCACTCGCACCTGTTCGCCGTGACCATGGAAGGACTGGGCCTGGACAGCACGTACGGCGGATACCTGGACCGGGCCCCGGCCCTGGTGCTGGCCGCCAACAACACCATGAGCCTGTTCGGGCTGAACCGCCGGCTGCGCGGCGCGGTGGCCGGGCACCTGGCCGCCTTCGAAATGACCTCGTCGATTCCGAACTCCTTCTACGCCCGCGGGTTCCGCCGGCACGGGTTCGACGGCGCCGTCGTGCACTATTTCGATGAGCATGTCGAGGCCGACGCCGTGCACGAACAGATCGCCGCCCGCGACCTCGCCGGCGGGCTGGTGGAGGCCGAGCCCGAGCTGCTGCCCGACGTCGTCTTCGGCGCCTGCACGGTGCTGGCCCTGGATGCGCTGGCCGGCGGGGAACAGCTTCAGGCGTGGAAGCAGGGCCGCTCCGCGCTGTACCGGCCGGACCGCTCATCCGACCCGGCGGACGGCAGCCCCGGAACCGCCGCCGCCGCGCTCGACGCCGCTGCCCTGGCTGAAGGGGTGCCCGCATGAGCCGGGACGACCAGGCCGACGGCGCCGCCGCCTCGATCGTTGCCTACCCCAATGGACCGCTGCTGGTGCGGGGCAATTTCGAAATCGTCACGCCCGAGGGGGAGCCGGTGCCGCGGGACCGTGAAACGGTGGCCCTGTGCCGCTGCGGCGGATCAGCCATCAAGCCGTTCTGCGACGGCCGGCACAAGCTCCTGAACTTCGAAACGGAGTCCAGCGCGAAGGCGCCCACGTCCCGCACCCGAAGTGCCGGAACCGGCTGCGCGGATACCCCCGCTGACCTGGAGGGCTGAGCGGCGCCGCCGCGCGAAAAGCGGAAGGTGCCCCGGAGCGGCTTGCTCCGGGGCACCCGAGGGTAGGCCCTGTGGGGATCGAACCCACGACCCGCGGATTAAAAGTCCGCTGCTCTACCAACTGAGCTAAAGGCCCGCCACCGATCCGGACGCCGGCTCCGAAGGGCCGGCACGAATCAGCGTTTTCACTTTATCCCACCGGAACCCGGCGCGGGAAAACCCGCCGGCCGACGTCGTCCGCGGGGCCGGCCCGCGGACCGTTGATCCGCCTCGATCCGGCGCCGCCCGCGGGAGTATTCTCGAAGCATGAGCGAGTCCTCATCCCAACCTCCCCGCCATCACAAGCCCAAGCCCTTCACCCCGCAGGACTTTGCGAACTTCGCCGGAGGCGCCGATCCGGCCCGGGTCTCCGAGGCCGCGCACCTGGCCGCCCAGGCGCTGGTCCACCACGGCCGCCGCACCGACGACCCGGAGATCACCCGGCGCCTGGTCGAACTGGCCGACCGCCAGGGCCTGGAGTCCATCGCAGAGCTGTGGGCCGAAAGCCCGGCCCGGTCCCTTCCCGGGGCCCTGTGGCGCCTGTATGCGCTCCGCGCCGCCGTCCAGCAGGATCCTGAGCGGGTGGCCGCGTACTACGCCGCAGGCAAGGACGTCGCGCAGGTGTCCAAGGTGGTCGCCGGCGTGGCCGAACCGCTCGGCGCCACCGAGGTGCGCGGCATGGCCGACACCATCCTTTCGGGCGCCTTCCAGGGTGACTTCGACGTGGCGCTGGAACGGTTTGCCGCGTTCTGCCGGGTGGTGGCCCTCGGACAGACCCACCACGCCGACGACGCCGAGGCAGCCCACAGCGGCCGCGCCACCGCGCTGACGCGCAACGCCCGGCAGTTGGTCCGTACGGCCGAGGACCTCGAGGCATCCGCCCGCGCCTGGCGGCGCGGAGAGCTGGACTGAACGGCGCTGCTGTGAGACCCGCCACCGGGCCCGGCATCCGTGTTGACATCACCCACGGCGAGTAGAAGACTGAAACTGGTGTCGGACCGTGGAACCCCCGGGCTTCAACCTTTAGCCGCTACGAGCGGCCTTCCGCCGAGAGGCGCTCCCGGTTCGGCACCATCACTCTGCCCGGGGCCGGCAGTGGCCGCCCCGTCCAACGCATCCGATATTCTTCTGGATGTGATGATCACCGAGCCGCGTCCGGCGTCGTGAAGCTCCGCCTGTTTCCCCAGGACACAGCCGGCCTGGACCTGCTGTCCCGGACCGCCGGGCAGCTGCTGGACGGCACGGCCGTCCTGGCCGAAATGCTGGGAGCGGACCCCGACGGGTTCGACCGGCTGGTCGAAGACATGCATCGGATCGAAGCCGAAGCCACCGACCTGCACTTCGCCCTGATGACGCAGATGCGCACCAGCTTCATCAATCCCCTCCCCCGCGAGGACCTGTACGAGCTGTCCCTGCTGCTGCTCACCGCCGTCGAACGCCTCGACGGGGCGGCGGAGATCATCGGCCTGTACCGTCCCGCCAAGCTCTCCCGCCGCGCCGCCGAGGTGCTGGAGGTGATCAACCGCCAGTCCGAGCTGACCGTGGCCGCCATGCGGCGCCTGGCGTCGCTGCAGGACCTGGAGGAGTACTGGATCGAGATGCTGCGCCTGACCAAGCGGGCCGAGCGCACGCACCGCATGTGGGTGGCCGAAATGCTGCAGGACCTCAAGCCCGCGGCGTACGCCCGCCACCGCGACCTGGCCGACCAGCTGGCCTCGGTGGTCTCCGGGCTGCGCTCCACCGCCACGTACGTCGGCGGCGTGCTGGTGCGTGAATCGTAGGTGACCACCGTCCTGCTGGGCGCCACCGTGCTCATCGCCGGGGCGTACGCCTTCATCAACGGCTTCCATGACGTCTCCAACTCCGTGGCCACGTCGGTGCGCACCCGGGCCCTGACCCCGCGGATCGCAGCCGGCCTCGCCGCCGGGTTCAATCTGGCGGGCAGCCTGCTCAGCACCGCCCTCGCCGTCGCGCTGACGGTCCGGTTCGTGGAGCTGCCGGCCGGTGCCGGCGGGCTCGGCATCCTGCTGGCCGGCCTGCTGGCGGCCTGCGGCTGGGGGCTGTGGACCTGGTGGCGGCGGATTCCCTCCTCCTCGACCCATGCCCTCGTCGGCGGCATCGTGGGCTCGGGAGCGGCGGCCACCCTGGTCGGAGGCGAGAACATCGCCGGTTCCGCCCGGGTGATCTGGGAGCAGATCGCCCTTCCCCTGCTGCTGTCCCCGCTGATTGCCTTCGTCCTGGCCTACCTGCTGGTCTTTCCCGCCAGCTGGCTGATGCGTTACAGCTCCCCGCGCCGGGGCGACGCCGGCAACCGGATGGCGCAGTCGGTGTTCACCTCGGCCTTCGCCCTGGGCCACGGGCTGCAGGACGGGCAGCGGACCATGGCCGTGATCGTGCTGGCCCTGGCCGCCGCGGGCACCGCCGACACGGCGTCCATTCCGCTCTGGGTGCAGATCTTCGCCGGCACCGCGCTGGCCGCCGGCACCCTGTTCGGTTCCTGGCGGCTGACCCACACGCTGGGCTACAACCTGGTCCGGGTGGATCCGCTGCGCGGCATGAGCGCGCAGGCGGTCAGCTCGAGCATGCTGTTCCTCGGCGGGCTGTGGCTGCACATGCCGCTGTCCAGCACGCAGCTGATGGCCAGCGCGATCGTGGGCGCCGGCGTCAACCAGCGGTTTTCCACCCTGCGCCGGTCCGTGCTCCGCGAGATCCTGGCGACCTGGCTGGCCACCGCACCGGCGGCGGCGGTGCTGGGCGGCATCCTGTTCCTCGCCCTGTCCCCCCTGCTGGGCTGAGGAACGCCCCGACGCCTATCCGAAGCGGCCGGAGACGTAGTCCTCGGTGGCCTTCTGCGACGGGGTGCTGAAGATGGTGGCGGTGTCGTCGTATTCGATCAGCTTGCCGGGCTTGCCGGTGCCGGCGATGTTGAAGAACGCCGTCTTGTCCGAAACGCGGGCGGCCTGCTGCATGTTGTGCGTGACGATGACCACCGTGTAGTCGCTCTTGAGCTCCTCGATGAGGTCCTCGATGGCGAGGGTGGAGATCGGATCCAGGGCCGAGCAGGGCTCGTCCATGAGGATCACCTCCGGCGAGACGGCGATGGCGCGGGCAATGCACAGGCGCTGCTGCTGGCCGCCGGACAGGCCCGAGCCGGGCTTGTCGAGCCGGTCCTTGACCTCCCGCCACAGGTTGGCGCCCTGCAGCGACTTCTCCACCAGGTCATCGGCGTCGGACCGGGAGATCCGCTTGTTGTTCAGCTTGACGCCGGCCAGCACGTTGTCGCGGATGGACATGGTGGGGAACGGGTTGGGCCGCTGGAACACCATGCCCACGTGCGTGCGGACGGTGACCGGGTCCACGCCGGGGCCGTAGAGGTTCTCTCCGTCCAGCAGCACCTCGCCCTCGACGCGGGCGCCGGGAAGCACCTCGTGCATCCGGTTCAGGGTGCGCAGGAAGGTGGACTTTCCGCAGCCGGAGGGGCCGATGAAGGCGGTGACGGACCGGGCCTCGATGTTGATGTTCACGTCCTCCACGGCCAGGAAGTCGCCGTAGTAGACGTTGAGGTCCTTGACATCGATTCGCTTGGACACTGTGGTTCCTTTTCTCTGCAGGTCCCGGCGCCTAGCGCCCGGCCTTCGGGGCGAAAATGCGCGCGATCAGGCGGGCGGCGAGGTTCAGCAGCATCACCGTGAGGATCAGCAGCAGCGCCGCAGCCCAGGCCCGCTGGGTGCTGGGGTCGGTGTTGGTCGGCGAGGTGGGGCTCATCAGCTGCCGGTAGATGAAGGTCGGCAGCGTGGTCATCCAGCCGGAGAAGGCGTTGAAGTTGATGGTGTTGACGAAGCCGGCGGTGACCAGCAGGGGCGCGGTCTCGCCGATGATGCGGGCAATCGCGAGGGTGACGCCGGAGGCGATGCCGGAGATCGCCGTCGGGATGACCACCTTCAGGATGGTGCGCCATTTGCGCACGCCCAGGGCGTAGGAGGCCTCGCGCAGCTCGTTCGGGACGATCTTGAGCATCTCCTCGGTGGAGCGGACGACCACCGGGATCATCAGCACGGACAGCGCGACGGCGGCCACGATGCCCATGCGCGCGCCGGGCCCGAGGATCAGGCCGAAGAACGCGGCGGCGAACAGGCCGGCCACGATCGAGGGGATGCCGGTCATCACGTCCACGAAGAAGGTGATGGCCCGGGACAGGGGCCCGCCGCTGCTGTATTCGACCAGGTAGACCGCTGCGAGCAGGCCCACCGGCACGGAGATCAGGGTGGCCCAGAAGGTGATCTGGAGGGTGCCGACGATGGCGTGGTAGGCACCGCCGAGGACGGGGCCGCCGGTTTCCACGGTGTTGTTGTCCACCGACCCGGTCATGCCGCCCATCGAGGTGAGCAGGAAGTCCGGGGACAGGCCGGGCAGGCCGCGGGCCAGCACCGTCCAGATCACCGAAACCAGCGGGACCAGGGCGACGATGAAGGCCCCGTAGATCAGGTAGGTGGCGAGGCGGTCGACGGCCTTGCGCCGGCCTTCGACCATCCCGGTCACCGCGGTGGCGCCGAGCACGAACAGGACGGCGGCGATGATCGCGAAGGACGCGATGCTGAAGCCGATCAGGGCGGACAGGGCCGCCCCCAGCACGACCGCGGCGCCGAGCACCACCCAGACGGCGTAGCCCGGCAGCCGGTTCTTGGACAGCAGCGCGGCCGGTCGGTTCAGGACGGTCTGGCTCATCAGTTGGCTCCGGAGAATTCTTTGTGGCGGGCAATGATCCAGCGGGCGATCATGTTCACCGCGAGGGTGATCAGGAAGAGCACCAGGCCGGCGGCGATCAGCTCGGAGAGGCGCAGGCCGTAGGCTTCGGGGAAGTTCAGGGCGATCTCGGCGGCGATGGTCTGGTTGCCCGGCCGGATCAGGCTGGCGATGAGGCCGCCGGAGGACAGGACCAGGGCGACGGCCATCGTCTCGCCCAGCGCGCGGCCGAGGCCGAGCATGACGGCGCTGATGATGCCGGGGCGGGCGAAGGGGAAGACCGCCATCCGGATCATCTCCCAGCGGGTGGCACCCATCGCCAGGGCGGCCTCCTCATGCAGCTTGGGGGTCTGCAGGAAGATTTCGCGGGACAGCGAGGTGATGATCGGCAGCACCATGACGGACAGGACGATTCCCGCGGTCAGCATGGTCTTGCCGGTCTGGCTCGCCGGGCCGGCGAACAGCGGGATCCAGCCCGCGTTCTCGGCGAGCCAGTTGTACGGTCCGACCAGTGCGGGGGCGAGCACCAGCATGCCCCAGGCGCCGTAGACCACCGACGGAATCGCCGCGAGCAGGTCCACCAGGTAGCCCAGCCCCTGGGAAAGGCGCCGCGGCGCGTAGTGGCTGATGAACAGGGCGACGCCCAGGCCCACCGGGGTGGCGATCACCAGGGCGATGAACGCCGCGATGACGGTGCCCACCACCAGCGGCAGGATGTAGCTGAGGAACCCGCGCCCGCCGGTGATGTCCTCACCCGGTGCGCCGAACGTCGGCAGCGCCTGCCAGAGCAGGAAGACCGCGACGGCAAAGAGGACCAGGAGGATCAGGCAGCCGGCGAAGAGGGTGGCCCCGGAGAAGACTCTGTCTCCGGCCCGGCCGGCGCTGTCATTGGCGCCCTTGAGGGACTTGCTGGTCACTGAAATACCCTTCAACAAAACTTGTCGGCGAACGTAACGGGATCTGGTGTTCGGGACTTCGCCGGTGGCCACTTTTACCTTACCGAAGTCGGGGGGCGGCCGGTCCCGCCGCAGGCCTCCCCCGCTCCGGCGGACCGGATCGGGGGAGGCCTGCGGCTGTGGCGGAATCCGCTAGGACGCGGCCTGGATGGAATCGATGGCCGCCTCCGCCTGTTCGCGGAGGTTCTCGGAGAGCGGAGCGTTGCCCGCCGCGTCGGCCGCCGCCGACTGGCCCTCCTCGCTGACCACGTAGTGCCCGAAGGCCTTCACGAGGTCCGCGGCCTCCTGGTTCTCGTAGCTGGTGCAGAAGACGTGGTAGGAGACCAGGACCAGCGGGTAGGCGCCGGCCTCGGTGGTGGTCCGGTCCAGCTGCATCGCCATGTCGGCCTCGGGCCGGTTCTCCCCCTCGACCGGGGAGGAGGCCTCCACGGCCTTGGCGGCGGCGTCGGCGCTGTAGCCGACGTATTCCCCGCCGACCTCCAGGGCGACCGTGCCCAGCCCGCCGACGGCGGACGCGTCGGCGTAGGTGATTGCACCCTCGGTGCCGGACGCGGCGGAGACGACGCCGCTGGTGCCCTGCCCGTTTTCGAAGCCGTCGAGCGCCTCGGGCCACTCGCCGTCGGGCTCATCGGTCCAGACGTCGCCGGCGGCGGCGGCCAGGTATTCGGTGAAGTTGGTGGTGGTTCCCGAGTCGTCGGCGCGGTGCACCACGGTGATCGGGGTGTCCGGAAGGTCGACGCCCTCGTTGTGGGCGGCGATGGCCGGATCGTTCCAGGCGGTGATGCCGCCGCGGAAGATGGAGGCGAGGGTGGCCGCGTCCAGGTTCAGGGTCTCGATGCCGGGCAGGTTGAAGGCCACTGCGATCGGGGAAATGTAGGCGGGGACATGCAGGGCGCCGTCGGGCCCGCAGGCCTCAAGGGCGGCGGCGGCCTCTTCATCGTCAAGGTAGGCGTCGGATCCGGCGAACTGCACGCCGCCGGCCAGCAGCGCGTCCCGTCCGGCGCCGGAGCCGTCCGGCGAGTACTGCACGGACGCCCCGGGGTGGGCCGCTGCGAACCCGGCGATCCAGGCCTGCATGGCCGAGTCCTGCGACGATGCGCCGGCACCGGAGAGGGTGCCCGTGATGGTGCTGGTGCTGTCGGCGGCGGTGTTGCCCGCCGCCGGGGCGGCGCTGTCGCTGCCGCACGCCGCCAAACCGAATGCGGCCACCGAGAGGACGGCCGCGGTACGGCCGAAACGCATTGCTTTCACTTCTGTCCCTTCCAGGGGATGGATGCCATGTGGCCGGTCCGGCGCCGGTGGACCCTTTGTTTCCGGGGAGGGATTCCCCACGAACGAGCCTGCACCCCGAAGGTGAACGGCAGGTGAACTGCCGGCGAGCGGCCGGGGAAGTTTCGGTGGCCGGCGCGGGCCCGGAGCCCCAGGCCGTCACAGAGCGGAGGAACCCCCGTGTACGGTTGCCCGCCGCATAGACTTGGACCCATGCCAGCCCGCGAGCGCCTGTCCCGAAGCCGGGGATTCCTGCGCAACCGCTTCAAGGTGGGGCTGCGGCGCAGCCGGAACTCGCTAGTCCCCGCCCTGCAGATGACGGTCTGCGCGGTCGGCGCCTACGCCTTCGCGGAATACGTGCTCGGCCACGAAGGCCCCCTGTTCGCCGCCACGGCGGCCCTGGTCTCCCTGGGCTTCTCGCGCGAACCGCGCACCCGGCGGGTGCTGGAGGTCGGCATCGGCTGCACCCTGGGCATCACCGTGGGCGAGCTGCTGCTGACCCTGCTTGGCCCGGGCCTGTGGCAGGCCGCCATCGTGTTGTTCGTGTCGGTGATGCTCGCCCGCTTCCTGGACCGCGGCGTCATCTTCACCACCCAGCTGGGCCTGCAGTCGCTGCTGGTGGTGCTCCTGCCCGCCCCGGAGGGGGGAGCGTTCACCCGAAGCGTGGATGCCGTCGTCGGCGGCCTGTTCGCGCTGCTGGTCACGATGCTGGCCCCCCGTGACCCGCGGCGGGAGCCCCGGACCGCCGTGCGGGAGCTGCTGCAGGAGCTCTCGGCCGTGCTGCGGCAGACCGGCGAAGCCGTGGCGCGCAGCGACTCCACAGCCGCCTGGCACGCCCTCGTGCGGGCCCGCAACACGCAGCCCCAGCTGGACCTGCTTGAGCGCAGCGTCCGCGACGCCAGGGAGATCGCGCGCCTCTCCCCTGCCTACCGCCGCCACCTGGCCGAACTGGGGGACCTGCGCGGCTCGATCAGCTATCTGGACCTGGCGGTCCGCAACAGCCGGGTCCTGGCCCGGCGCGCGGCGTCGGTGATCAACCACGCCTCCCTCAGCGACGACGCGATCGAGAATGTCTCCGAGGTGCTGCAGGACACCGCCGAGGCGGTGGACATCCTGGCCCGGGCGCTGGGCGGGCACGAGTCCACCGACACCCGCGAGCGCCTGCTCCGCCACGCCCGGAACGCGCTGGCCGCCGTCGGGATGCGCCTGGAACCGCGCGCCATGGACGTGACCAATCCGCAGGGCGACGCCCTGATCATGCTCTTCCGCCCCATGCTCGTGGACCTGCTGGAGTCCACCGGCCTTTCCCACGACGAGGCGGTCTCCTACCTGGCGGAGGTCTGACCGGCCGGCACTGTCGGTGCTGCGGGATAGCCTTTTGCCATGGCCACCAAGACCCGTTCCCGCGCCGCCGCCAACTACCGCTGCACCGAATGCGGCTGGACCACGGCCAAATGGGTGGGACGCTGCGGCGAGTGCCAGGCCTGGGGCACCGTCGAGGAAGCCGTCGAGACCGTCGCCCGCACCACCGCCGCGGCCACCGTGGCCCGGCCCGCCCTGCCGATCGGCGAGGTCGACGCCGCCACCGCCGCCTACCAGCCCACGGGCGTGGGCGAGCTGGACCGGGTGCTCGGCGGCGGACTGGTGCCCGGGGCCGTGATCCTGCTCGCCGGCGAGCCCGGGGTGGGCAAGTCCACGCTGCTGCTCGACGTCGCCGCCCGCGTGGCCGGCCAGGGCCGGAAGGTCCTGTACGTGACCGGCGAGGAATCCGCCGCCCAGGTGAAGCTGCGGGCCGAGCGGATCAACGCGGTCAGCAGCGCCCTGTACCTTTCCGCGGAGACCGACCTGGCCCAGGCCCTCGGGCAGGTGGAGCAGGTGGAGCCGTCCCTGCTGGTGGTGGACTCGGTGCAGACGCTCAGCAGCACCGCGGTCGACGGCAGCGCCGGCGGGGTGAGCCAGGTCCGCGAGGTCGCCGCGTCGCTGATCAACGCCGCCAAGACCCGGAACATGACCACCCTGCTGGTCGGGCACGTCACCAAGGACGGCTCCATTGCCGGGCCGCGCCTGCTCGAGCACCTGGTGGACGTGGTCTGCCAGTTCGACGGCGACCGGCACTCCCGGCTGCGCCTGGTCCGGGCGGTGAAGAACCGGTACGGGCCCACCGACGAGGTGGGCTGCTTCGACCTCACCGAAGACGGCATCGAGGGGCTGGCGGATCCCAGCGGCCTGTTCGTCTCCCGGACCAAGGACCCGGTCTCCGGCACCTGCATCACTGTGACCCTCGAGGGGCGGCGTCCGCTGGTGGCCGAGGTGCAGGCCCTGCTCGCCGAGACCGGCAACGCGCAGGCCCGCCGGGCGACCAGCGGCCTGGACTCGGCGCGGGTGGCCATGCTGCTGGCGGTCCTGCAGCAGCGGGCGTCCATGAACCTCGCCAAGGACGACAGCTACGTGGCGACGGTGGGCGGGGTCCGGCTGACCGAGCCGGCCACCGACCTGGCGGTGGCCCTGGCCATGGCGTCGGCGAAGATGGACAAGCCGCTGCCGGCCCGGCTCATCGCCTTCGGCGAGGTGGGCCTGGCCGGCGAGGTCCGACCGGTGCCCGGGATCGGCCGCCGGATCAACGAGGCCGAGCGGCTCGGCTTCACCCACGCCGTGGTCCCGGCCTCCCCGAACGGCCCGGGCCAGGTGCCGGCGGGGTTCAAGGTGCGGGAGGTCGGCACCCTCGGCGAGGCCCTCGAACTGCTGTTCTAGGCTGAAACTACGCGGACGGCGGCCGAAACCGCAGCCGTCATGTGACCTTTTCCGGCCTCGGGACGCTCCGCGCGCCCACTAGGATGGGAACGTCTGAGCATAACTGTGCCCGAAACCGCCCTCGGGCCCAGGGCCGGAAGGATCTAAACATGGCACGCACGCCCGAGGACGCACTCCGGGCCACCCTGGCGCGGGTCGCGCCCGGCACCGACCTGCGCGACGGGCTGGAGCGCATCCTGCGCGGCCGCACCGGCGCGCTCATCGTGCTCGGCTTCGACCGGACCGTGGACTCGATCTGCTCCGGCGGGTTCGACATCGGCATCGACTTCTCCCCCACCCGGCTGCGGGAACTGGCCAAGATGGACGGCGCCATCGTCTGCGACAAGGAGGCCCGGAGCATCCTGCGGGCCGCGGTGCAGCTGGTCCCCGACCACACGATCGAAACGCACGAGTCCGGCACCCGGCACCGCACCGCGGAGCGCGTGGCCATCCAGACCGGCTTTCCGGTCATCTCGGTCAGCCAGTCCATGCAGATCATCCAGCTCTACGTCGGCGGGCTGCGCCACGTGCTGGAAGGCTCCGAGCCGGTGGCGGCACGGGCCAACCAGGCGCTGGCCACGCTGGAACGCTACCGGTCACGGCTGGACCAGGTGACGAACTCGCTGTCCGCGCTGGAGATCGAGGCGATGGTGACCGTCCGCGACGTCGCGGTCACCCTGCAGCGCCAGGAAATGGTGCGCCGGATCTCCGAGGAGATCGCCCAGTACGTGCTGGAGCTTGGCGTGGACGGCCGGCTGCTGTCCCTCCAGCTCGAGGAGCTCACGGCCGGCCTGGGCCCGGGCAGCGACATGATCATCCGGGACTACATGCATCTGGCCGACGGCGAGCTCGCCGTCGACGAGCAGGTCGCCACGCTGCAGCGGCTGAGCCCCTCGGACATGGTGGACCTCGGCAAGATCGCCGCCGTGGTGGGCTTCCAGCCCGGGCAGGACTCGTTGGAGGCAGTGGTCCAGCCGCGCGGCTACCGGCTGCTGGGCAACATCAAGTCCGTTCCCCCCGCCGTCTCCAACCGGCTGGTGGAGCATTTCGGCGGGCTGCAGAACCTGATGGCCGCCAACATCGAAGACCTCATGCAGGTCGAGGGCATCGGTGAACAGCGGGCCCGCACCGTGCGGGAAGGGCTGTCCCGGATCGCCGAAACCAGCCTGCTCGACCGCTTCATGTAGCTACTCGAGCTGGAACACTGCCTGTTCGCTGGTCAGCGCCCCCAGGGACGCGGTGAAGACATAGGTGCCCGGGGCCGGGTTGCCCGGCACGGGCGCGCAGCCGGGGGCCGACCGCACCCGGTCCCAGGGCAGCACCGCCGACTCGGTCGCCCCGGGTTCGAAGGCCTTCCACAGGTCCTTTCCGGGCTCCTGGCAGTCCACCGATGAGAAGATGCGGTCCGAGCCGCTGGTGACCAGGAATTCCATCCGGTTGGTCCCCACGTTGATGTCGCAGGGCTCGGAGCCGGTGTTGGTCACGCTGAGCGTCAGCAGCGGGCTCGTCCCGGCCGCGTAGACCGGCGAGTCGGTGCCTGCCTCCACCCGAACCACCCCGGCGGGGCACTCGTTGCGCTCCGGCTCCCCGTCCCCGGCGCCGTCGGGCGCACCCGTCTGCTGCGGCTCCGCGCCCTCCGGCTCCGCTCCCGCCGTCGTTGCCCCGGCAGGTGCGGGCGACGCCGGGGGCGCGGCGGAGGGCGCGGACCCGGCCGTCGCGGCGTCCCCGCCGGAGGTCAGGGCACGCACCAGGGCAATGCCGCCGAAGACGATGCCGGCCAGCAGCAGCAGGGCCAGCAGGACGGCCAGCCGGCGACGCCGGTACACGGCCGGGCTCTGCCGCTTCGGCCCGCCGGGGGCGGACCGCCCGACTGTGCCGCTGCGCCTGGGGTCCGGGTTTCCTGCCATGGCTTAAAGGCTAGGGAGCCCGGGCGGCAAAGGGCGGCGGGGCGCGCCGGTAGCGGGCGGAATCACGTTCGGCCGCACCCGCGGACCCCGGACCGGATGCACGGCGCGGGAGCGCGGGAGGGCACGGCAGTAAAGTAGGGGGTCGGCAGGAGGAGGCACCACGGTGGAGACCGGTTCGACGGTTCAGCAGCTGCATCGGCTGATTCCGGCATGGTTCGGGCGCGCCGCCCGCGACCTGCCCTGGCGGAAGCCGGAGTGCACCGCCTGGGGCGTGCTGGTCAGCGAGGTGATGCTCCAGCAGACGCCGGTGGTGCGGGTGCTGCCGGTCTGGGAGGAATGGCTGCGGCGCTGGCCCGCACCCGCGGACCTCGCCGCGGAACCGTCCGGAGAGGCCGTCCGGGCCTGGGGGCGGCTGGGGTACCCGCGGCGCGCCCTGCGGCTGCATGCCGCCGCCCGGGCCATTGCCGCGGACCACGGCGGCAGCGTCCCGGACAACCGGGAGCAGCTGCTGGAGCTGCCCGGCGTCGGGGAGTACACCGCCGCCGCGGTGGCGGCGTTCGCCTGGGGCCGGCGGGAAACCGTGGTGGACACGAACATCCGCCGGGTGCACGCCCGGGCGGTCTCCGGCCGGGCGCTGCCGGCACGGTCGCTGACCACAGCCGAGATGCGCCTGGCCGAGGAGCTGCTGCCCGCCGGACGGGCGGAATCGGTGCGGTGGAACGCCGCCGTGATGGAGCTGGGCGCCCTGATCTGCACGGCCCGCTCGCCGCGCTGCGACGAGTGCCCGGTGCTGGCCGAATGCGCCTGGGTGGCGGCCGGCCGCCCGGAGCCGGATTACGTGCCGCGCGGCCAGGCGTGGGCCGGCACCGACCGTCAGGTGCGCGGCGCGATGATGGCGGTGCTGCGCGCCGCGTCCGGGCCGGTTCCACGCGGCCTGCTGTTGCAGGGCCCGGTGGACCTGGTCGAGCCCGATGCGGACACGGAGCTCGCGCCGCTGGCCCGGCTGCACGGGCTCCAGGCCCCGGCCGAACAGATGGAGCGGGCGCTGGCCGGACTGCTCGCGGACCGGCTCGCGGAGGAGCAGCCGGCCGGAATCCGCCTGCCGGGCTGACTGAGTTGGCTCGGCGGGCTAGATCTCGCCGAAACCGTTGCGGACCTCGACGCCGAGGATTTCCACCGCCCGTTCGGCATCGGGTCCGGTGGCTTCGACCTCCAGCGTCTGCCCCTGGCGCAGGCCCAGCGTCATCAGCATCATCACGCTCTTGCCGTCCACGCCGTTGATCGTGATGTCGGCATCCAGGTCCGCCATGGCCTGGGCCACTGCGGCGGCCGGCCGGGCGTGCAGCCCCATGGGGTTCACCAGCGTCCACGCCCCGCGGTGCACGGCGCCGTCGTCGGGATCGGTGTCGTCGCGGGCGCGTCCGTCCGCCGCCGGCGCCGCGGCCGGGCCGCCTGCTCCCCCGGCCGCCTCGGCGTCGGCCACCACCTCGTCCACCGGACGCCCGCCCTGGGCCGCGACGGCGGCCGCGACGGCGCCCTCCACGAGCGGCGCGTCCGCCATCTTCACCCGCTCCTGCTGCTCCGGGTCCAGGAACTCCAGGGCCGACTCGGCGGTCATCACCGCAGAGCCGAGGTCGGTGAGCAGCACCGCGCCGTCGCCGGTATCCACCTCGGCGATTCCGGCAAGGATCTTCTCCAGGCTGGTGCCGATGCCGTCGTCGTCGGTACCGCCGGCGGCCGCAATGGGCACGTCGGCGGCCATCTGGGCCGCCAGCTCGCGCACGCCCTGGGCCAGCCGGGCACTGTGCGAGACGATCACCAGGCCCACCGTCATTCCGGCGCCCCCGCCGCGCGGGCGGCTGCCCGGAGGATCAGGGCGGTGGAGGCGGCGCCCGGGTCCAGGTGCCCGGCGCTGCGTTCGCCGAGGTAGCTGGCGCGGCCCTTGCGGGCGGTCAGCGGCTCCGTGGCGGCCAGGCCCTCCTCGGCCGCTGCGGCGGCCGCGGCCAGCGTTTCCGCCGCGTCTGCGCCGTGCTCTGCCGTGCGGCGGGCCGCCTCGGCCGCCGGGGTCCACGCGTCGACCATGGTCTTGTCGCCGGGCTCGGCCTTGCCCCGCGACGTCAGGCCGCCCAGCGCGGCCTCCACCATGTCGGCGACGTCGGTTCCGCCGAGCTCGGCCTTGCCGCCGGTGGAGGTGGCCGCGCGCAGGAACGCGGTCCCGTAGAGCGGGCCGGCCGCGCCGCCCACCTTGGACATGAGGGTCATGGCCGCCGTCTTCAGCACATCGGAGGGCGCGGCCGGCGGCTCCGGGGCGGCATCGAGCTTCTCGACGACGGCGCGGAACCCGCGGTCCATGTTCTCGCCGTGGTCGGCGTCGCCGATTTCCCGGTCCAGGTCGATCAGCCGCTGCCGGTTCGCGGCCAGGACCTCGGCGCTGTCGCGCATCCACTGCACCGCCCAGGCGGCGTCGGCGGCCATCTCAGGCACCCCACCGCAGGGCCGGCGTGTGCACCGGCGAGTCCCACAGATCGATCATGTCGTCGTCGAGCACCAGCACGGTGATCGAGGCGCCCTGCATCTCCAGGGCGGTGATGTAGTTGCCCACCAGCGAGCGTTCAATGTGCAGTCCGCGGTCCTGGAGTACCTGGGCGGCGTGGGCGTAGAGGATGTAGAGCTCGCTCAGCGGCGTGCCGCCCATGCCGTTGACGAACAGCAGCACCCGCGAGCCCTCCGCCGCGCCAAGGTCGCCCAGCACGGGGGTGATGAGCTGGTCGGCGATGGCGTCGGCGGTGTCCATCGGCATTCGGCGCCGGCCGGGTTCCCCGTGGATGCCCACGCCCAGTTCGATTTCGTCCTCGGCCAGGGTGAAGCTGGGCTCTCCGGCGTGCGGCACGGTGCACGCCGTCAGGGCGACTCCCATGGACCGGACGCCGGCGTTCACCCGCTCGGCGATGGCGGTGACGGCGTCGAGGTCGTCGCCGCGTTCGGCGGCGGCACCGGCGATCCGCTCCACGAGCACCGTTCCGGCGACTCCGCGCCGGCCGGCCGTGTAGGTGGAGTCCTCGACGGCGACGTCGTCGTTCACCACCACCGTGCGGATCTCCAGCCCCTCGGCGACGGCGAGTTCGGCCGCGGTTTCGAAGTTCAGGATGTCGCCGGTGTAGTTCTTGACGATCAGCAGCACCCCGGCTCCGGCGTCCGTGTGCTGGATGGCCGGGAGGATCTGGTCCGGGGTCGGCGAGGTGAACACGGCCCCGGGAACCGCGCCGTCCAGCATGCCGCGGCCCACGTAGCCCGAGTGCAGCGGTTCGTGGCCGCTGCCGCCGCCGGAGACCAGGGCGACCTTTCCCCGGACCGGCGCATCGCGGCGGACCACGTAGTCCGGGTCGGTGTGCACCTTCACCAGGTCGTGATGGGCGAGGCCGAAACCCCGCAGGGAGTCTGCGACGACCTCCCGGGGATCATTGATGAGCTTCTTCACGGGCGGACTCCTCCTGCCGGGCACGGGCCGGGGAACACCGCCCGCACATTTGCGCCCCACCCTACTCCGCCCGGGCGGTGCGGCAACAGGGTTGATGCGGTGCACGGACGACAGCGGCGGCGGGAAGGAGCTTTCCTTCCCGCCGCCGATACTGCGTATGCCGCTCCGGCGCGGACGCCTGGTGCTGCGCGTCCGCCGGCCGGGGCTACTTGCCCTTGAAGGCGTCCTTGATGTTCTCGCCGGCGTCCTTGAGGCTGGACTTGGCCTGGTCGCCGTGGCCTTCGGCTTCCATCTGCTCGTTGCCGGTGGCCTTGCCCAGGCCTTCCTTGACCTTGCCGCCGAGGTCCTCGGCCTTGTTCTGCATCTTGTCGTCTGCGCCCATGGTGGACTCCTTCCGTCGAATGATGCTAAGTACCCTTACCATATCGTGGAACGGAGGGCGGCGCCACCGGAGGTTCGGCCGGGGCTCCCGAGCTCAGATGCGATCGGTCAGCTGCCGGATCATCCTGGTGTTGCCCAGGGTGTTGGGCTTGACCCGGGCCAGGTCCAGGAATTCGGCCACGCCCTCGTCGTGGGAGCGCAGCAGTTCGGAGTACACCTCGGGGTCGACGGCGCGCTGGTCGGCCATCACCTCGAAGCCGTGGCGGCGGAAGAAGCCGACCTCGAAGGTCAGGCAGAAGACCCGGCTGACGCCGAGCTCGGCGGCGTCGTCAAGCAGCTGCTCCAGCAGCCGGTGCCCGACGCCGAGTCCCCGGACCGCGGGATCCGTGGCCAGGGTGCGCACCTCGCCCAGGTCCTCCCACATCACGTGCAGGGCGCCGCAGCCCACGATGCGCCCCGCGGCGTCCTCGGCCACCCGGAACTCCTGGAGGGCCTCGTAGTAGGCCACCGCCTCCTTCGCGACCAGGATGCGCTCCTCCGCCAGCGGGGCGACGAGCGCCCGGATGCCGGGAACATCGGAGGTTCGGGCCCGGCGGATGGTCAGGGGCGGTGCGGAAGTCACCGGTTCAGTCTAGGACCGCCGGCACGGCGGACCGCAAATTCCGGCCCGAAACATGGAAGGACCCGGCGGGCTGCTGCCCGCCGGGTCCTTGCCGTGTGTGCCTCTCGGCGGCTGGAATCAGTCGCCCGGAACTCCGGCCTCGATGGCCGGCGGCGCCTCTTCCAGGGCCTTCGGGGTGCCGCGGCCGATGAAGGTGAACTTCGCCTCGTCGCCCTCGCCCTCGACGTCCACGGAGACCAGTTCGCCGGGCTTGAGCTCGCCGAACAGGATCTTCTCGGACAGCTGGTCCTCGATCTCGCGCTGGATGGTGCGGCGCAGCGGCCGTGCACCCATCGCGGGGTCGTAGCCGCGGGTGGCGAGCAGGACCTTGGCGGCGGGAGTGAGCTCGATGCTCATGCCCTTCTCCGCCAGGCGCTTGCCCAGCCGCTCGAGGAACAGGTCGACGATCTGGACGATCTCCTCCTGCGTCAGCTGCGGGAAGACCACCGTGTCATCGACGCGGTTGAGGAACTCGGGGCGGAAGTGCTGGCGCAGCTCCTCCGTGACCCGGGCCCGCATCCGGTCGTACCCGGTCTTGGTGTCGGTGCCGGACTGGAAGCCGGTCATGACGCCCTTGGAGATGTCCTTCGTACCAAGGTTGGTGGTCATGATGATGATGGTGTTCTTGAAGTCCACCACCCGGCCCTGGCTGTCGGTCAGGCGGCCGTCCTCGAGGATCTGCAGCAGCGAGTTGAACAGGTCCGCGTGGGCCTTCTCCACCTCGTCGAACAGCACCACGGAGAACGGACGGCGGCGGACCTTCTCGGTGAGCTGGCCGCCCTCTTCGTAGCCGACGTATCCGGGAGGAGCACCGAACAGCCGCGAGACCGTGTGCTTCTCGGAGTACTCGGACATGTCCAGGGTGATCAGGGCATCCTCGTCGCCGAACAGGAATTCGGCGAGGGCCTTGGCCAGCTCGGTCTTGCCGACGCCGGTGGGGCCGGCGAAGATGAACGAGCCGCCCGGACGCTTCGGATCCTTCAGGCCGGCACGGGTGCGCCGCATGGCCTGCGAGATCGACTTGATGGCCTCGTCCTGGCCGATGACCCGCTTGTGCAGCTCTTCCTCCATGCGGAGCAGCCGCGTGGATTCCTCTTCGTTCAGCTTCACCACGGGGATGCCGGTGGAGTTGGCCAGGACCTCGGCGATCAGCTCCTCATCGACCTCGGCGATGTCGTCGAGGCCGCCGGACTTCCACTGGCGCTCCTTTTCGGCGCGCTGGTCCTGGAGCTTCTGCTCCTTGTCCCGCAGCGCCGCCGCCACCTCGAAGTCCTGGGCGTCGATGGCCGATTCCTTCTCCATCTTCAGCTCGGAGATGCGGTCGTCGATCTCCTTCAGCTCCGGCGGAGCGGTCATCCGGCGGATGCGCAGACGGGCACCGGCCTCGTCGATCAGGTCGATCGCCTTGTCCGGCAGGAAGCGGTCGCTGATGTAGCGCTCGGCGAGCGTTGCCGCCGAGGACAGCGCCGCGTCGGTGATGGACACCCGGTGGTGCGCCTCGTAGCGGTCGCGCAGGCCCTTGAGGATTTCGATGGCGTGCGCCACCGACGGCTCCTTGACCTGGATCGGCTGGAAGCGGCGCTCCAGCGCGGCGTCCTTCTCGATGTGCTTGCGGTACTCGTCCAGCGTGGTCGCGCCGATGGTCTGCAGCTCGCCGCGGGCCAGCATCGGCTTCAGGATCGAGGCCGCATCGATGGCGCCTTCGGCGGCGCCGGCGCCGACGAGGGTGTGGATCTCGTCGATGAACAGGATGATGTCGCCGCGCGTGCGGATTTCCTTGAGGACCTTCTTCAGGCGTTCCTCGAAGTCGCCGCGGTAGCGGGAGCCGGCCACCAGGGACCCGAGGTCCAGGGTGTACAGCTGCTTGTCGCGAAGGGTCTCGGGGACATCGCCGCGGATGATGGCCTGGGCCAGGCCCTCGACCACGGCGGTCTTGCCGACGCCGGGCTCACCGATCAGCACGGGGTTGTTCTTGGTGCGGCGCGAGAGGACCTGCATGACGCGTTCCATCTCGTGTTCGCGGCCGATCACCGGATCAAGCTTGCCTTCACGCGCGGCCTGGGTGAGGTTGCGGCCGAACTGGTCGAGCACCACCGAACCGGCGGGCTGTCCCTCCTGCTGCTGGCCGCCGGTGGAGACCGGCTCCTTGCCCTGGTAGCCGGAGAGCAGCTGGATGACCTGCTGCCGCACGCGGTTCAGGTCCGCGCCCAGCTTCACCAGGACCTGGGCGGCGACGCCTTCGCCCTCGCGGATCAGGCCGAGCAGGATGTGCTCGGTGCCGATGTAGTTGTGGCCGAGCTGCAGTGCTTCCCGCAGCGAGAGCTCCAGCACCTTCTTGGCGCGGGGGGTGAAGGGGATGTGGCCGGACGGGGCCTGCTGGCCCTGGCCGATGATCTCCTGCACCTGCTCACGGACGGCACCGAGGGAGATGCTCAGCGACTCGAGGGCCTTGGCGGCAACCCCTTCGCCCTCATGAATGAGCCCAAGCAGGATGTGCTCGGTGCCGATGTAGTTGTGGTTGAGCATGCGTGCCTCTTCTTGGGCAAGCACGACAACGCGACGGGCACGGTCGGTAAATCTTTCAAACATGAGGCACACTCCTAGCTAACGCGTATTTCGATGCTACGTGTGCCGCGTCGGCTTTTGGAGCTTGTTCGCCACGGGCGTGAGAGCCCTCCCGCCCGTGGCGAACGTTCCGCGCTACCCCTGGGCTGCGCGGTAAGCCTCGATGATCTCGCTGTTCACCCGACCGCGTTCGGAAACGGTGTAGCCGTTGTTGCGGGCCCATTCCCGGATCTGTGCGGCTTCATTGCTGCGGCTGCCGGATCCGGTGCTGCGCTGGCGCCCCCCGCTGCTGCGCGTCCCGACCTTGCGTCCCGCATCGACATACGGCTTCAGCGCATCCCGCAGGTTCTTCGCATTGTCTTTTGAAAGGTCAATCTCGTACTGTGTGCCGTCGAGGCCGAAACGGACGGTCTCGTCCGCACTTCCGGCGTCGAGGTCGTCGACCAGAATGATTTTTACCTTTTGCGCCACGTCAGGCTCCTAAGCAGTCAAACAGCGGGGGAAAAATATTTGAGACCACTTACGATTATGGCGCATTAGCCTTAGGCCGTCAAAGCTATCCGGCCGTTTTATCGGATTTGCTTTCCCCGTCTTCCGGACCTTCCGTCCGGGCTTCGGCATCCGCCTCAGCCTGGGCCTTTCGCTCGGACCGGTCCGCATTGAGCAGCGCCTTCATGGCGAAAAAGAAGAGCACGCCCACGGCCACCGACGGCAGCAGAACTTCGACATATTCCACGGTTATCCCATTTCCGGCTTAAGCAGGGGGAACAAAATCGTCTCCCTGATTCCCGCATTTGTGAAAAGCATCACGAGCCGATCGATTCCCAGGCCGATGCCGCCCATGGGCGGCGCGCCGTACTCGAGGGCCCGCAGGAAGTCCTCATCCAGGGCCATCGCCTCAGGGTCGCCGCCGGCCGCGCGGAGGGACTGCTCGGTCAGGCGCTGGCGCTGGATGACCGGGTCGATCAGCTCGGAGAAGGCGGTGCCGCGCTCCATTCCGCCGATGATCAGGTCCCAGGCCTCGATCAGCCGCGGGTCGTCGCGGTGCTGGCGGGCCAGGGGCTGGGCGGACGGCGGGTAGTCGTAGACAAACGTCGGCTGGATCAGCGTGGGCTCGACAATTTCCCCGAACAGCTCGATAACGAGCTTTTCGGCGTCCCAGGCCGGGTCCACCTTCACGCCGTGCTCCTCCGCGACGGCGCGGAGCGTGGCCGCATCCGTGTCCGGGGTGATTTCCCGGCCCACGGCCTCGGAAAGGCCGGGGTAGACGGCCAGCCAGCGCCATTCACCGTTCAGGTCGATGGTTCCGGCCGGTGTTTCGATCACCCGGCTGCCGACGGCGTCGGCGGCATTGAGGATGATTTCACGAATGCGGTCGGCCATCACGAACTGGTCCGCGTAGGCTTCGTACGATTCGAGGGTGGTAAATTCCGGGCTGTGGGTGGAGTCCACGCCCTCGTTGCGGAAGATGCGGCCAAGTTCGTAAACCCGCTCGATGCCGCCCACGACCGCCCGCTTCAGGAAAAGCTCGGTGGCGATGCGCAGGGTCATCTTCTGGTCAAAGGCATTCAGGTGGGTTTCAAAGGGCCGGGCCGCGGCGCCGCCGTGCACCAGCTGCAGCATGGGCGTTTCGACTTCCACATATCCGTGCCCGTGCAGGGTGTCCCGGACGGCGCGGATAACCGCGGCGCGCTTGTAGACCATTTCGCGCGCTTCTTCGCGCACCATCAGATCCACATACCGCTGGCGGACGCGGGTTTCCTCGTTGAGATCGGCGTGCAGCACGGGCAGCGGCCGCAGCGCCTTGGCCGCCATGGTCCACTGATCGGCCATGACGGACAGCTCGCCGCGGCGTGAGGAGATGACTTCGCCGTGCACGAAGACGTGGTCGCCGAGGTCCACGAGGGACTTCCACTCGGCCAGGGATTCCTCCCCCACCTCCGCAAGGCTGAGCATGACCTGCAGCCGCGTGCCGCTGCCTTCCTGCAGGGTGGCGAAGCAGAGCTTGCCGGTGTTCCGGATGAAGACCACCCGGCCGGTGACGCCGACCTTCTCGCCGCTGGCTTCATCAGCCTGCAGGTGGCCGTGCTTCTCCCGCACCTCGGCGAGCGAGTGCGTGCGCGGCACGCTCACCGGGTAGGCTTCCCGGCCCGATGCCAGCAGCCGGGCGCGCTTTTCGGCACGGATGCGCATCTGCTCGGAGTAGTCGGCGTCGAGCTGCGGGGACACGGGGGAATCTTCAGTGGTCACGGGAATTAAGTCTACCCAGTCTGTCCTCATTGGCGCGTTCCCGGCCGGTCAGGCCGGGATCAGCTCCATGTTGTCGATCAGGCGCACCGCGCCGACGCGTGCCGCGACCAGCGCCAGGGCGTTGGCGGCCAGCGGTTCCCCGGGGCCGGCGGGCACGGCGGCCAGCGTGGCCGGGTCGACGACGTCGAGATAGTCCAGCTGCACGCCCTCCGCGGCTGCGAGGCGGGCCCGGGCGGCCGGAAGGTCAAGGGGCCTGCCGGCGGCGGCGCGGTCGCGCAGGTCCGCCAGCGTGCCGGCCAGGGCCAGGGCGGCTTCCCGTTCCCCGGGGGCGAGGAAGGCGTTGCGGCTGGATTCGGCGAGCCCGTCGGCGCCCCGGACGATCGGCACTCCCCGGACCTGGACCGGCCAGTTCAGGTCCTGCACCATCCGGCGGATCAGCACCAGCTGCTGGGCGTCCTTCTGTCCGAAGTAGGCGCGGTACCCGGCGGGCACCGGCGGCTGGGCGATGTGCAGCAGCTTGGACACCACGGTCAGCACGCCGTCGAAGTGGCCGGGGCGGGAGGCGCCTTCGTAGCGGGTGCCGAGCTCCCCGGAGCTGACCCGGATCAGTGGTTCCCCGCCCGGGTACATCTCCTCAACGTCGGGCGCGAAGACGGCGTCGACGCCGGCCTCGCCGAGCAGCGCCAGGTCCGCTTCGAGGGTGCGGGGATAGCGGGCCAGGTCGGCCGGGTCGTCGAACTGCAGCGGGTTGACGAAGATCGATGCCACCACCACGTCGTTCTCGGCCCGGGCGGCCCGGGCCAGCGCCGCGTGGCCGTGGTGCAGTGCGCCCATGGTGGGCACCAGCCCGAGCGCGGGGCGTTCCTTTCCGGTGCCGGCAAGCAGCCGTGCGATGGTGTCCTGCAGTTCGGCGGCCGTGCGGGCCACGCCGGGAGTGTTCAACTCGTACCTTCTTGGTCGTGCGGCAGTGCTTTCAGGATCGCTTCGCCCTGGGCGGGGCTCAGCAGGCCGCGCTCGACGGCGCGGCGGGCGGTGGCGCGGGAGAGCGCCTCATAGGCCTCCCGCAGGTCTTCGGGCTGCCCGGCCAGGACGTCCGCGTGGGCACGGACGGTGCCGGCGTCACCGCGGGCCACCGGTCCGGTCAGCGCGGTTTCGCCCGAGGCCAGGGCGTTTTCGAGCGAGGCGCGCATCAGCGGGCCGAGCAGCTGGTCCGGCTTCTCCACTCCGAGGCTGCGCAGCAGCTGGGTGGACTGGGCGGCGATCGTCACCAGGTGGTTGGAGGCATGCGCGAGGGCAGCATGGTAGGCGGGCCGGTCGGCCTCGTCGATGACCACCGGTTCGGCGCCCATCTCCACCACCAGGGCCTGGGCGATCGGCAGCACCGCGGCGGGGGCGGTCACGCCGAAGCTGCTGTCCGCCAGTCGGGTCAGGTCCAGGCTGAGTCCGGTGAACGTCATGGCCGGGTGCAGGGCCAGCGGAATGGCTCCGCGCTGCCGGGCCGGGTCCAGGACCGATGTGCCGAACCGGCCGGAGGTGTGGGCCACCAGCTGCCCCGGCTGCCAGGACCCGGTGGCCGCGAGCCCGGCGACCAGGTCCGGCAGGGCGTCGTCGGGCACCGCCAGCAGGACCAGCTCGGACCGCTCCACGATGTCCGGGATCTCCAGCACGGGGACTCCGGGGAGCAGGTTCTCGGCCCGCTCCCGGCTGGCTTCGGAGACGGCGGAGACGCCGACGACGGCGTGTTCGGCGGCGCGCAGGGCGGCGCCGAGCACGGCGCCCACCTTGCCGGCGCCGATCACGCCGACGCCGAGCCGTCCGGCCCGTCGCCCCTGCGGCGTGGAAGGATCAGCGGTGCTCATCGGGCAGCTCCTCGGGTGCGGGTTGGTGCCGGTCCGCGGGTGCGGGCCCGGAGGTGCGGGCCTCGGCCTCGCGCCAGCGTTCGGTGCGGTCCCGCCGCCGGGCTTCCCGGGCCCGGCCGGCCTGCTCGACGAAGAGGGCACGGGCGGTGCCGGCGTCCAGCTGGAGGATCCGGGGGCTGACCGGCCCGGCGGTGGAGTGCAGCCTCAGGTCGGCCAGGGCGAAGCGGCGGTTCAGCGGCCCCTGGTGCAGGGCCATGGACTGGGTGCGGGCGTGCGGGACGATGTCCAGCTGGCGGCGCAGCCGGCCGCTGCGTGCCAGCAGGGCCGTGCCGGTTGCCGCGTATCCGTTGCGGCGCCAGGCCAGCGGAGCGAGCCAGCGCCCGCGGCGCGGGGTGGTGGTGTAGCCCCAGGCGTCGCCGCTGCCGTCCATGCCGGCGGAGAACACCTCGATCGGTTCCGCGGTGCCGGGGTCGGGCAGGGCCAGCGCCAGGACCCGGAAGACCTCGTCGCGGGTGCCGGCGGGCAGCAGGCGGGTGCGGCCGTCGGCGTCGCCGCCGCTGTAGCCTGCCACGTTGACCGTGATGCGGTACCAGCCGGGGAACCGCCACAGCATGGGCTGGACGATGGAGATCGCCTGGATGCGGCCGGGCGGAACCGTCTGGGCCCGGGTGTCCAGCAGGCCGGAGCGGATGCGCAGCCCGTCCGGGGAGGCGGCGGCGCGGAAGTTGAATCCGCTGCTGAACTGGGACCAGTAGGATCCGACGGTTCCGGCCAGGATCGGCACCAGCACCGCGAGGCTGAGCGGTTCGCGGGTGGCAAAGCCCAGGATCGCGGTGCCGCCGAGCCCGAAGATCACGAGGAAGACCGTGGTGCCGGAGAGCAGGGTCGAGGCGATCACCCGGCCCGGCCGCAGCGCGACGACGGGCAGCTCCGGCGCCTCTTCGGTGTCGGCGTCGGTCCCCGCGGCGGCTCCGGAGGCGCGGGCGAGGATGGCTGCACGGAGTTTTTGCGCGTCGTCGAGCTTCAGGTAGGCGAGCCGGACGGCGGATTCGCCGGAGTCGGCCACCTCGAAGCGCAGCTCGGCGAGCCCGAACACGCGGGCCAGCAGCGGCTGGATGACGTCGATGGCCTGGACCCGGTCCAGGCGGGCCTGCCGCTGCTGGCGGAACACCACTCCGGAGTGCACGCGCACGTGCTCCCGGGTCAGCTGGTAGCGGGTGAAGCGCCAGGAGAGGTAGAACGCGACGGCGATGATGAGCAGCACCCCGGCGAGGGCCAGCAGGACCTGCAGGAGCGGGAAATCGTCCAGGCCGAGGTCGCCGTGTTCGAAGAAGGCCTCGGCGCGTTCCCGTCCGGCAAAGTAGAGGATCGCCACCAGGGCGATCCAGCCCCGGACCAGCGGAGACACGGGATGGACCCGGTGCCAGGTCTCCTCGGCGTCGGCCCCGGGGGCGGGCAGCTGCCCGTCCGGGCGCGTCCCGGGGGCGGCCGCGGCGTCGTCGCCGGTCACAGTCCCGCCAGCTGCGCTTCGCCGCGCGCCGAGAGGTGCTCGCGCAGCCGTGCGCCCTCGTCGGCCGGCAGTCCCGGGATCTGCGCATCCGTGCCGGGGGAAGCGGTGTGCAGCTTCAGCGTGCACAGCCCCAGGGCCCGCTCCAGCGGGCCTACGGACACGTCGACGTACTGCATCCGGCCGTAGGGCACCACGAGCACGCGCTGGAAGAAGATGCCGCGGCGGATCAAAAGGTCCTCGTCCCGCTCGGCGAAGCCGATGGCCCGGACCTGCCGGGGCAGCAGCACGGCGCGCCACAGGCACAGCACCAGCAGCAGGGCGGGGATGCCCCAGGCCGCCCAGGGGGCCAGGTTCCAGACGCCGGTGAGGGTAAGCACCAGCGGGACGGCGGCGGCGGCCAGCAGGAACACGGTCTCCGCGGCCCAGCCGATGATCCGCAGCCGCAGGTAGCGCGGGCTGACCCGCTGCCAGGCGAGCCCGGGTGGATCAATCGCTGCGTCACGCATATTCGCCCTCGCCGTCCGGAGTGTCGGGATCAGTGCCGTTGGTGCCCTCGGGCCCGTCGTCGGGCGGAATCCTGCAGAAGTTCTCCACCAGCAGCCCGGCCGCGGTCAGCACCGCGCCGCCGGCGGTCATCGCCAGGGCGGACCAGGTGGGGGCGTGCCCGGGCCGCAGCTGCCACAGCGGCAGCTGGTCCAGGAAGACGCCCACGTGCCAGCCCAGCAGCAGGACCCCGGCGTAGGCGGAGGCCTGCGCCAGCACCAGGGTGCGCGCGGCGGCGATCGGGTCCAGGCTGGTCTTCCCGCCGCTGATGCGCCAGCGGCGGACCCGCAGGCCCAGCACCAGCACCAGCACGACGACGGCGAGGACGGTCAGCAGCCCGGTGAGGCTCAGGGCCGGCACGGGCAGGGACCAGCGCTCGGCGAGCATGGACCCGGCCCAGCCCGCGAGGCCGGCCAGGACGCAGATGAGCGCCAGCCGGCGGTACCGAATGGTCCTCACCGCATCAGTCTCCCTCGTAGATCTCCAGGCCCGGGAGGTCCTCGGCCCGGGCGGCGAGCTCGGCGACCGGCTCACCCTCCAGCATGGCCTCCGGGTCCATCCACGCCCAGGGCTGCAGGACGAAGGCGCGGGACGAGGCCCGCGGATGCGGAATGGTCAGGTCGGGGCCCTGGAGCCGCAGGTCCCCGTAGGTGATGATGTCGACGTCGAGGGTCCGCGGTCCCCAGCGCACGATGCGTTCGCGGTGGTGGCGCTGTTCGACCTGCTGGCAATGCGCCAGCAGCTCGTGCGGTGCCAGGGTGGTGTCCACGGCGATGACCAGGTTCAGGTAGTCGGGCTGGTCAGGAGGGCCGCCCACCGGGTGGGTGCGCGCCACCGGGGAGACCGCGGCCAGGCTCACGCCCGGATGGTCGGCCAGGTCCGCGACGGCGGCGGACAGGGTGTCGCGGGATTCGCCGAGGTTGCTGCCCAGCGCCAGGACGGCGCGGACGGCGTCGTTGGAGGAATTCATGGGCGCTCCCGGTGGATGGTGACGGCGACGTCCCCGAAGGGAACCGTGATCGGTGCCTGGGGTTTGTGCACGGTGACCTGGACGGCGTCGATCGTGGGGAATCCCCCCAGCACGGCGGCCGCGATGCGCTCGGCCAGGGTCTCGATCAGGTTCACCGGTTCGCCGCTGAGTTCGGCGCTGACCGCTTCGGCGATCTCGCCGTAGTGTGCCGTCAGCGTCAGGTCGTCGGTGGCCGCGGCGGCGCGCAGGTCGGTGAAGAGCACCAGGTCGGCGATGAAGGTCTGGCCGGCGCGGCGTTCCTCGTCGAAGACGCCGTGGTAGCCCGTGGCGCTGATCCCGCCGAGGCGGATGCTGTCCCGCGGCGGGCCGGCCGGAGCCGCTGCCGGGCTCACTGTCCGCCCTCCCGCCAGGCGGCGGCGACCCGGACGGCGGCGGCGCTGGAGGCGACGTCGTGCACCCGCACGCACCAGGCGCCGGCCGCGGCCGACAGCGCGGAGACGGCCGTGGTGGCGGCGTCGCGCTCCTGCGCGGGGACGGCCGGGCCGTCCGTGCCGGGCAGGGTGCCGAGGAACCGCTTCCGCGAGGCGCCGACGAGCACCCGATGGCCCTCGGCGGTGAACCGGTCCAGGGCATGCAGCAGGGCCCAGTCGTGGTCGGCGGTCTTGGAGAAGCCGAGGCCCGGGTCCAGGATGATCTTTTCCTCGGCCACCCCGGCGTCGAGCAGGCGCCGGCGCAGCGCGCGCAGTTCGTCGAGCACCTCGGCCGGGGCGTCCTCGTAGACGGCCCGGGGGTCCTGCCGGCGCACCGGACCGCGGCTGTGCATCAGGACGTAGTGGGCGCCGGTGCGGGCCACCAGCTCGGGCATGCCCTCGGCCATGGCCGCGCCGGAGACGTCGTTGATCAGCACCGCTCCGGCGGCCAGGGCCTTCTCGGCGGTCTCGACGTTCATGGTGTCGACGCTGACCGTCACCCCGGCGGCGGCCAGGGCGGTGATCACCGGAAGCACCCGCCGCTGCTCCTGGGCAGGGCTGATCCGTTCGGCGTCGGGACGGGTGGATTCACCGCCCACGTCGACGATGTCGGCGCCGGCGCGGACGAGGTCCAGCCCGGCGGCGACGGCGTCGTCCACCGTGGCGAAGCGGCCGCCGTCGCTGAAGGAGTCCGGCGTGACGTTGAGGATCCCCATCACCAGGGTCCGTCCGGCGGGCAGGCGGCGGAAGCGTTCATCGGCGCTGCTGCGGCGCAGCACGGGCAGCGGCGAGGTGGACGGGCCGGTTCCGGGGGCGGCGGCAAGGGAATCCATGCGTGGGTCCTATCGTCCGAGGATCAGGGACATGGCTTCGGCGCGGGTGGCGGTTTCCCGCAGCTGGCCGCGCACGGCGGAGGTCACGGTGCGTGCTCCGGGCTTGCGGACCCCGCGCATGGACATGCACAGGTGTTCGCATTCGATGACGACGATCGCCCCGCGCGGCTGCAGGTTCTCCACCAGTGCGTCGACGATCTGGGTGGTGAGGCGCTCCTGGACCTGCGGGCGGCGGGCGTAGAGCTCCACCAGCCGGGCGAGCTTGCTCAGCCCGGTGACCTTGCCCTCGTGGGAGGGGATGTAGCCGATGTGGGCGGTGCCGTGGAAGGGCACCAGGTGGTGCTCGCAGGTGGAGTAGAAGGGGATGTCCTTGACCAGCACCATTTCCTCGTGGTCGAGGTCGAAGGTGGTGGCGAGCAGGTCCTCGGGGCTTTCGTGCAGCCCGGCGAACACCTCGGCGTAGGCCCTCGCCACCCGCTTGGGGGTGTCCTGGAGCCCGTCGCGGTCGGGGTCCTCGCCGATGGCCAGGAGGATCTCCCGCACCGCCCGCTCAATCCGGGGCTGGTCAATCGCATCGGAGGCCGCCAGGTCCATGGCCGCCAGTTCGTCGTCGAAATCCGTCACTGCTTGATCCTACCGCGCATGCCGCAGACGGCAGGCGGGCCGGGACCTGTCGGTCCCGGCCCGCCTGGGCGCTACGGCTTCCGTGTGTCGTCCGGGGTGTCGAAGCCCGCCCGCGATCCGCGTGAGCCCTCCGGCTCCGGCAGCCCGTCGGCGTCGACGTCGAAGTCCCGGGGGATGTCCGCGTCGGCGATCTGGTCCTGCGGGGCCACGGTCGCCGGATCCGGCTCACCGGCCGCCCGGGCCTGTTCGCGTTCCCGCGGGGAGACCACCGGGGGCAGCTCGTGGACCGGTCGGGTCGGCTTGGACAGCCAGATCTCGCGGACGTCGCGCTTGCGCACGTCGCGGAAGATCTCGGCGATCTCGGCCTGGTTCAGGGTCTCGCGTTCCAGCAGCTCCAGCGCCAGCCGGTCCAGGACGTCCCGGTTCTCGGTGAGGATCTGGTACGCCTCGTCGTGGGCGTTGTCCATCAGCCGGCGCACCTCCTCGTCCACGACGTAGGCAACCTGGTCGGAGTAGTTGCGTTCCTGGCCCATGTCCCGGCCCAGGAACGGCTCGCCGCCGCCGGAGCCGAGCTTGACGGAGCCGATCCGCTCGCTCATGCCGTACTGGGTGACCATCTTGCGGGCGGTGGAGGTGGCCTTCTCGATGTCGTTGGAGGCGCCGGTGGAGGGGTCGTGGAAGACGATCTCCTCGGCCACCCGGCCGCCCATGGCGTAGGCCAGCTGGTCCAGCAGCTCGTTGCGGGTCACCGAGTACTTGTCGTCGGCCGGCATCACCATGGTGTAGCCGAGGGCCCGGCCGCGGGGCAGGATGGTGACCTTGGTGACCGGGTCGGTGTTGCGCAGCGCCGCGGCGACCAGGGCGTGGCCGCCCTCGTGGTAGGCGGTGATCTTGCGCTCGAGTTCCTTCATCACGCGGCTGCGCTTCTGCGGGCCGGCGATGACCCGGTCGATCGCCTCGTCGAGGGCGCGGTCGTCGATCAGCTGCGCGTTGGAGCGGGCAGTGAGCAGGGCGGCCTCGTTGAGCACGTTGGCCAGGTCGGCGCCGGTGAAGCCGGGGGTCTTCTTGGCCACGGTCTCCAGGTCGACGCCGGGCGCCATCGGCTTGCCCTTGGCGTGCACCTGCAGGATCCGCAGCCGGCCCTGCATGTCGGGGGCCTCCACGCCGATCTGCCGGTCGAAGCGGCCCGGGCGCAGCAGCGCCGGGTCGAGCACGTCGGGCCGGTTGGTGGCGGCGATGAGGATGACGTTGGTGGTGTTGTCGAAGCCGTCCATCTCGACCAGCAGCTGGTTCAGCGTCTGCTCGCGCTCGTCGTTGCCGCCGCCCACGCCGGCGCCGCGGTGGCGGCCGACGGCGTCGATCTCGTCGACGAAGATGATGGCCGGGGAATTGTTCTTCGCCTGCTCGAACAGGTCGCGGACGCGGGAGGCGCCCACGCCGACGAACATTTCCACGAAGTCGGAGCCGGAGATGGAGTAGAACGGCACGCCGGCCTCGCCGGCCACGGCACGCGCGAGCAGGGTCTTGCCGGTGCCGGGAGGACCGTAGAGCAGCACGCCCTTGGGAATCTTGGCGCCCACGGACTGGAACTTGCCCGGCTCCTGCAGGAACTCCTTGATTTCGTGGAGCTCCTCCACGGCCTCGTCGGCGCCGGCCACGTCGGCGAACGTCACCTGCGGCATGTCCTTGCTGGTCAGCTTGGCCTTGGACTTGCCGAACTGCATGACCTTGGATCCGCCGCCCTGCATCCGGGAGAGCAGGAACCAGAAGATGAGGCCGATGATGATCAGCGGCAGGAACAGGCCCAGGAAGCTCGTGAACCAGTTGCTCTGGACCGGCTGGTCGGTGAAGCCCTCCACCGCGGCGTCGTCGATCGCCTTCACCACGTCCTCGGCGCGGGCCGAGCTGAAGTAGAACTGGACGTTCTCGCCCTTGTCCTCGTAGGGCTCCTTCAGCAGCAGGTCGACGCGCTGGTCGCCGTCGTAGATCTTCGCCTGCTCGACCTTGTTGTCCTCGAGCAGCTCAAGGCCGACCTTGGTGTCGACCTGGCTGGCCCCGCTGCCGGAGGACAGGGCGGGGAGAATGATCAAGAGAGCGGCCAGCGCCAGCGCGATCCAGATGACCGGTCCCTTGAAGAAGCTCTTAGATTTCATTCGTCGTCAGGGCCGAGGCCCCGTCCCTCCTGATCAGCAACGCATGCGAATGCGCAAAAGTATCTTGTTCGGTGGTGCATCATCCCCAAGGAACACGGATTGCCGGTGCTTTTAGTTCCCCCGGCGGCCCTGCTCCGCCTGTGATGCCGACCGCAGGGACGCGGCGGTCGGGCTACTCGTAGACGTGCGGAGCGAGGGTGCCGATGAAGTCCAGGTTGCGGTACTTCTCGGCGAAGTCGAGGCCGTAGCCGACCACGAACTCGTTGGGAATCTCATAGCCGACGTACTTCACGTCGATGTCGACCTTGGCGGCGTCGGGCTTGCGCAGCAGGGTGCAGATCTCCACGCTGGCCGGGCCGCGGGACTCAAGGTTGGTGCGCAGCCAGGACAGGGTCAGGCCGGAGTCGATGATGTCTTCGACGATCAGCACGTGCTTGCCCATCAGGTCCGTCTCGAGGTCCTTGATGATGCGCACGACGCCGGAGGACTGGGTGCCGGAGCCGTAGGAGGACACGGCCATCCAGTCCATGGTGATGTGGCTGTGCAGGGCGCGGGACAGGTCGGCCATGACCATGACGGCGCCCTTCAGCACGCCCACGAGCAGGACGTCGCGGCCGGCGTAATCCCGGTCGATCTCGGCCGCCAGCTCCTCGATCCGCGTCTGGATCTGCTCTTTGGTGTAGAGAACGTGCTTAAGGTCTGACTGGACGTCGTGTGAATCCACGAAGATCTCCCGGTTACGAGTTGGCAGCTGGCGGTGGGGTGCTGCGGCTTTTCCTAAACACAAGATTGCCACAGCTTGGCTTCCCGTGGGCAACCGGCCGTCCGCGCACCTGCCGGTACACCTCGACCTTGCCACCCAGCTGCACCGGCCCCGCCGAACCGGTCCTGCGCAGCAGCGACTCCGCCGCCAGGAGGCGTTCGAAACTGGGGCCGGCCCCGCCGGCGGCGACCGCCGCGAGGGCCAGCACACGCTGGCGCAGCGCCGGGTCCAGTGCGCGCAGGGCGTCTTCGGGCAGCAGCACCGCGGCCGGCGCCCCGGCGTCGGCGGGCAGGTCGGAGCGCAGCCGGGCGAAGGCCTCGGCCGCCTCGGCGTCCAGGTGCGCCGCGTCCTGGCCCAGGATCCGCGCGGACCGGTACAGCGCCTCGGCGATGCCGGGGCCGAGCTGCTCCTCCAGGAACGGCAGCACGACGGCGCGCACGCGGGACCGGGCGAAGGCCGGATCCAGGTTCGTCGGATCGTGCCAGGGCTCCAGCCCGGCGATCGAGCACAGTTCGAGGGTCTCGGCGCGGCGCAGCGGCAGGAAGGGGCGCAGGTAGCGGCCGCGGCGCTCCGGCATCCCGGCCAGGGACCGGGTGCCCGAGCCGCGGGCCAGGCCGAGGAGCACCTGCTCGGCCTGGTCATCCAGGGTGTGGCCCAGCAGGACGGCGGCGGCGCCCAGGTCCTCGGCGGCGGCCTCGAGCGCACCGTAGCGGGCCGTGCGCGCCGCCGCTTCGGGCCCCTCGCCGCTGCCGGCGACCTGCACCGCGCTTACCAGCACCGGATCCAGGCCCAGGCCGCGCAGCTGGGCCGCCGCCTGGGCCGCGGCCTCTCCGCTGCCCGGCTGCAGGCCGTGGTCCACGACGACCGCGCCCACCCTGTAGTCGCCGCGGCGCTGGAAGAAGGCTGCCGCGGCGGCCAGCGCCAGCGAATCCGGGCCGCCGCTGCAGGCGACCAGCACCAGCGGGGCCGGGCCGTCATTGGCGTCGGCCGGACCCGGCGGGACGTCGGCGTCGGCCAGTGCGGCGCGCACCAGGTTCCGGGCACGGCCCATCAGGGGCGGCAGCCGCCGGGGCCGGCCGCCGGAGCTCGGAGCGGGCATTCCTCAGGAACCCACGCGGGCGATCCAGAGGCCCGGCTCGTGCAGCTCGGTTTCCGTGGGCAGGTTCCCGGCCCGCTCCCAGACCCGGTTGAAGCCGTCCATGCCCACCTCGTCGACGACGGCGCGCACGAACCGGGCGCCGTCGCGGTACTGGCGCATCTTGGCGTCGAGGCCGAGCACTTGGCGCAGCAGCTTTTCGACGCGGCCGTGGGAGGCGCCGCGGGCGTTGAAGCGGCGGCGGATGGTCTTCACGCTGGGCACGATGGAGGCGTCGACGGCGTCCATCACCACGTTCGCGTGGCCTTCCAGCAGGCTCATGACCGCGGTCAGGTGCGAGAGCCGTTCCTTGTCCCCGGGATCCTGCAGCAGCGAGAGCACGTCGCGGGGGCGGTCGCCGCCGTCGGCCTTCGCGACGTCGTCGGCCCCGGCGGCGACACCGCGGCCCAGGGAGCGGACCGCCTGTCCGAGCCGGTCGGAGAGCGTTTCGGCGTGCTCCATGAGCCCGCCGGTGAGGGCGCCGATCTGCTCGATCATGTGACCGCGCAGCCAGGGCGCGGCGGCGAACTGCACCCGGTGGGTCTGCTCGTGCAGGCACACCCAGAGCCGGAAGTCGGCCGGTTCGACGTTCAGCTCCCGCTCCACCTCGACGATGTTCGGGGCCACCAGCAGCAGCCTCCCGCCGGTACCGGCGGTGCCGGCGGCGAACGGGTCGTACTGGCCGAGGACCTTGCTGGCGAGGAAGGCGAGGACGGCGCCGAGCTGGGCGCCGGTGAGCGTGGCGGCCAGCTCGGTGTTCGCGCGGCGCAGCTGCTCGGGCCGGGTCGCGGCGAGCCGGTCGAGGGCGGGGGTGAGCAGGGTGGCGAAGCTGCGGGAGTTGGCCTTGGCCCAGGAGGCCCGGTCCACCACGAGCACCTGTGAGTCGCGCAGGTCGCGGGCGGCCTCCAGGCCGGTGATGCGGTGGACATGGGGCACGGATTCATCGGCCCGGCGGCGCAGGTCGGCGACGGCTTCGCGGACCTCGCGCGCTGTCAGCCGGGGGCCTGCCGGGGCCATGACCGCTGCGGTGCCGGCGGCCAGGTCCCAGTTGACCAGTTCGGGGGTGGACGGTGCGGACGGCAGGTTCTGCTCCATTGCTCCATTCGACCACAGGCGCCGTCCGGGGAGCACCCGGACCGGGCAAACACCCGTGCCGCCGGCCGGGCACCGTCAGCTGCAGCCGCAGGCGGCGAGCGTGGCGGCCGCGGCGTCGACCACGGCCCGGGCCTCCCCCAGGTTCGAATCCAGCCCGTCGGCGATGAAGGCGAAGGCCATCAGCCGCCCGTCCGCGGTGGTGACGTAGCCGCCCAGCGAGGTCACCGCGAACAGGGTGCCGGTCTTGGCGCGGACCACGCCCGCTCCGGCGCTGCCGTCGCCGTAGCGGTTTTCCAGCGTGCCGGTGAGTCCGGCCACCGGAAGGCTGCGGGCGACGCCGCGCAGCCCGTCGTCGGGCGCGGTCAGCAGCAGCGCCACCAACCGGGACAGCTGCCCGGCGCTGACCCTGGTGCCCTCGCCGAGCCCGCTGACGTCACCGAGCACCATGCCGGTGGTGTCCAGGCCCAGCCGGTCCACGGCCTCGAGCACCGCGGTCCGCGCCCCGTCGTTGGTCGCCGGGCGGCCGGCGGCGTCGGCGGTGAGCCGGCCCAGCGCCTCGGCGGCGTAGTTGTCCGAATCGAGCAGCATCTGACGGACCTGTTCGGCGATGGTCGCGGATTCGACGGCGGCCACTTCCCGGGCCCCCTGGCCGGCGGTGCCGCGGGACAGCCCCGGCTCCACGCTGAAGCCGTCGGCCGCGGCGGCCAGGGCGTCCCGGAACGCGGCACCGGCGTCGAGCGCCGGGTCGGCGGACCGCACGCCGGGGGCGGCCCACCCCGAGGTGAGGGCCAGGGCGTGCACGGGGGCGATTTCCCCGGCCTCCACATCGCCCTCGGCCCACGCGGGGCTCAGGTCGGGGCCGGTGAAGAGGGTGTCGTCCACCTTGACGGTCACCGTGCCGCCGGGCAGTTCCTCGGCCAGCGCGGCGGCCGTGGCGGCGGCGAGGGTGGCCAGGCCGGCGCGGCCGACGGCGGTGTCCTCCTCCGCGCCGTCCTGCCCGCTGCCGGGCGGGTCATCCGCCTGGTCCCCATCCGCCTGGTCCTCGGCCGCCTGGTCCTCGGCCGAGCGTCCCGCCCCGAGCATCACGTCGCCGCCGCCGCGCAGGACGACGGTCCCGGAGGCCGGGTCCAGCCAGGCGGTGGTCCGCAGGCGGGTGTCGGCGCCCAGCGTGCTGACCGCGGCGGCCGCGGTGAGGAGCTTCAGGTTCGACGCCGGGGTGGCCGGGGCGTCGGCGCCGCGGCCGTACAGTTCGGTGCCGGTGGCGGTGTCGATGACGCTGGCGGTGAGCGTTCCGGGACCCTGCAGCGTCAGCAGCGGATCCAGCAGGGCGGCGAGCTCCGCCTGGTCGGGCGCGGGCCCGGAGGCGGGGGTGACGCCGTCGGCCGGTCCGACGCCGGAGGCGGGGCGCTGGTGGGCTGGAACCGCGGCGGCACGCTCGGGGGCGCCGGCCAGGGCCTTGGCCAGCGGAGGACCGGCGTGGAAGGCCAGCGGAACGAGGAGCGCGGCGAAGGCGCAGAACAGCAGCACCGATCCAAACCGCCGCCCCATGTGTTCCTGCCGCTGCCTTCCGTGGTTCCTGCCCGTCATGCTCCGTCCGCGCCTGCGCGGTGGTGCCGGGTTTCGGCACGGTTTCCGGTGCCCCGTCCGCAGGGAGGGCCCCGGGACATATATCTTTAAGACTAAACCGGCGCGGCGGCCGTCCCGTTCATGGCCGCCCGTGCGCGTTGGCAGCACTGTCCGCACCCTTTTCCGCGGCCCGGCGGGGCCCGGCACTTCCTAGGAGACGCAATGAAGCTCGACGTAACCATCGAGATCCCGAAGGGGTCCCGCGTCAAGTACGAGATCGACCACGAGACCCACCGCCTGCGCCTGGACCGCGTGCTGTTCACCTCCATGGCCTACCCCACCCACTACGGCTACTTCGAGAACACCCTGGGCGAGGACGGCGATCCGCTGGACGCCCTGGTCATGCTGCAGGACTGGGACCTGGTGCCGGGCGTGCTGGTCGAGTCCCGCCCGATCGGCGTCTTCAACATGGTCGACGACGGCGGCGGAGACGCGAAGGTGCTGTGCGTGCCGGTCGACCCGCGCTTCGACCACATCCAGGACATCTCCGACGTGTCGGACTACCTGCTGGACGAGATCAAGCACTTCTTCACCAAGTACAAGGACCTGGAGCCGGGCAAGTGGGTCGAGGCCGCCGACTGGGCCGGCCGCGAAGCCGCCGAGGCCGAGGTCGAGGCGTCGCTGAAGCGCTTCGAGGCCCTTGGCGAAGCCAGCGAGGAAGACGAGCCCCAGGGCCGCGACGTCGACGCCGACACCGAGAACAACTGACCCTTCGCTTCCTGCACGACAACGGTGCGGCCGTCCCTGCAGGGGCGGCCGCACCGTTTTGTGTTGCGCCGGAGTGTCATCCGGCCCGGCGCGGCGGCTCTGGCATGCTGATCGCATGCATCTGGTGCTGACCATCAATCAGCGGGACAGCCGGCGCTCCGGCGACCTGGTTCCCGAACTGCTGCACTCGCTGCGGCCGATACCGGCCGCCGTGCCCTTCCAGCGATCCGTGGGCGACGAGGCCCAGGGCGTGGCGGCGGATCCGGCTTCCGCCGTCGAGGCGGTGCTGACGGCCGTCCGCCAGCGCCGCTGGAACATCGGCATCGGCGTCGGCGCCCTGGAGCCGCCGCTGCCCGACGGGCTGGCTGCGGCTTCGGGCCCGGGCCTGGGCTTTTCCCGGCTGGCCGTCGAGCGGGCCGCCCGCAAGGCTGGGGACCGGCAGCCGGTGGCCGTCCTCGCACCGGACCCGGAGGCGGCGGCGCATGCCGAGGCGGTGCTGTGCCTGCTGGCCGGCATCGTCGCCTCGCGCAGCGCCGCGGAGTGGCGTGTGCTCGACCTGCTGGTACCGGGCGCCCGCGGGCAGCAGAAGTACGCCGCCCAGGAGCTGGGCATCTCCGCCCAGGCGGTGAGCCGGGCCGTCATCCGGTCCCAGTGGCAGGAGGAGCAGGCCGCACGGCCGGCCGCCGCACGGCTGCTGCAGCTGTGCCTGCCGGCCGCGGTCCCGGCCGGGCTGGGCTAGCTAGCCCCGGCCCAGGTTGGCCGGCACGAGGCTGCGCAGCACGGCTGCCGCCCCGTCTTCGTGCACCGTTCCGGTGACCTCGTCGGCGGCCTCGAGGACCTCGGGCGGCGAACCGCCCATGGCCACGCCCCGCGCGGCCCAGCCGAGCATTTCGATGTCGTTGCGTCCGTCGCCCAGGGCGACGGTGTCGGCGGGGTCGATGTCGAGCCGTCGGCGGACCTGCTCCAGGGCGCTGGCCTTGGAGACGCCGGCCGCGGCAATGTCCAGCCACGCGGTCCAGCCCACGGAGTAGGTGACGCCGTGCAGGCCGATGGCGCCCACCGCCTCACCGAACTCCTCGGCGGTGCTGTCGGTGCTGAACACCACCACGCGGACCGCCTTGGCGCGGCGCATGTGCTCGAAATCCACGGCTTCGGCTTCGGCGCCGAAACTCGCGTCCTGGAACCGTTCGCTGGAGAGGAAGCGGCCGTCGGCGTCCTCCAGGGCGAACTTCGCCGTCGGCAGCTCGCGGCGCAGCGCGTCGAGGGCCGGCTGCGGGTCGAAGACCACGCGGTCCACCACGGACCAGCGTTCCGGCGAGGAAGCATCGATGCGCAGGGTGACGGCGCCGTTGGAGCAGACGCAGTACCCCTTGTCGATGCCGAGGCGCTCCACGATCGGCAGCGCCGCCCCGTAGGAGCGGCCGGTGGAGACGACGAGCTCGTGCCCGGACCGGCGGGCCAGTTCGGCCGCCTCGCGGACGGCCTCGGACATGCGTCCGTCGTGGTCCACGAGGGTGCCGTCGACGTCGAGGGCGATCAGTTTGCGGGTGTCCTGGTTCAGCTGGTCTTCGATGCCAGCGGCAGTGAGAGATGTCATCGACTCATATAAGCAGACTTGGGAAAACCCCGATAGGACAGAGGCCACACCCCGGGTGAACGTCCGGTGTTCTTCGGAACCCGGCCGTTCACCCGGAGGACGGTCAGAGGACCGGCAGCACTTCCATGCCGCCCAGGTAGGGGCGCAGCGCGGCGGGCACGGTGACGGACCCGTCGGGGTTCTGGTGCTGCTCCAGGATCGCGACGATCCAGCGGGTGGTGGCCAGGGTGCCGTTGAGGGTCGCGACGGCGCGGGTGCCCTTGGCGTCGCCGCCCTGGCGTTCACGGATGTTCAGCCGGCGGGCCTGGTAGGTGGTGCAGTTGGAGGTGGAGGTCAGCTCCCGGTACCGGCCCTGCGTGGGCACCCAGGCCTCGCAGTCGAACTTGCGGGCGGCGGAGGTGCCGAGGTCCCCGGCGGCGGTGTCGATGACCCGGTAGGGCAGCTCCACCTTGGCCAGCATCTGCTCCTCCCAGTCCAGGAACCGGCGGTGCTCGGCCTCGGCGTCTTCGATCCGGGCGTAGCTGAACATCTCGACCTTGTTGAACTGGTGCACCCGGATGATGCCGCGGGTGTCCTTGCCGTGGGAACCGGCCTCCCGCCGGTAGCAGGAGGACCAGCCGGCGTAGCGGACCGGCCCGTCGGAGAGGTCCATGATCTCGTCGGCGTGGTAGCCGGCCAGCGGCACCTCGGAGGTGCCGACCAGGTAGAGGTCGTCTTCGGCCAGCCGGTAGATCTCGGCGTCGTGCGCGACGTCGAACCCGGTGCCCTGCATGGTTTCCGGGCGGACGAGGGTGGGGGTGATCATCGGTGTGAAGCCGTTGGCGACGGCCTGGTCCATGGCCATCTGCAGCAGCGCCAGCTCCAGGCGGGCGCCCACGCCCTTGAGGAAGTAGAACCGGGCGCCGGAAACCTTGGCGCCGCGTTCCATGTCGATGGCGCCGAGCAGCTCGCCGATCTCCAGGTGGTCGCGGGGGGTGAAGCCTTCGGCCTCGAAGTCGCGGGGGGTGCCGACGGTCTTGAGCACCACGTAGTCGTCCTCGCCGCCGGCGGGCACGCCGTCCTGGACGACGTTGGCCATGCGGCGGACCAGCTGCTCCTGCTCGGCCTGCAGCGAGTCGGCGGCGGCGCCGGCGGCCTTGACCGAGGCGGCAAGTTCCTTCACTTCGGCGAGCAGTGCCTGCTTCTCCTCGCCCTTGGCGGCGGCGACGCGCTTGCCGAAGGCGTTCTGTTCGGCGCGCAGGTTCTCGTACCGGGTCCGGGCCTCGCGGCGCGCGGTGTCGGCGGCGATGATGGCGTCGACCAGGCTCTCGTCCGCCAGCCGGGCGCGCTGGGAGGCGCGGAACTTTTCGGGGTTGTCGCGGAGCTCGTTTACATCGATCACGTGTCAAGACTACCGAACCGGCGCCCGATGCCCGCGCCGCGGGCGCCGCCTGCGCGGTGGCTATTCTGGACATCACCATGCCCGTTGACTCCTCCTCCCTGCCCCTGCCGGCCGTGCCGGCCGCGGCCGCCGTCCTGGTCGGCGTCATCCTGGCCGTTGTCCTGGCCGTTGTCCTCGTGCTGCGCCGCCGTTCCCGGGCCGTTCCGCCGGCGCCCGGACCGCGGCCCGCCGGGCCGGCGGTGCAGGTGGCGATGGTGCGCAATCCCGTGAAGCTGGGCGCCGATGAGGCGGTGGAACTGGTCCGGCGGGCCTGCCGCGGGGCCGGCTGGCCGGAGCCCCTGGTGCTGGAGACCGCCGTCGAGGATCCGGGTTACGGGCAGGCCCGCCGCGCGCTGGCCGCCGGGGCCGACGTCGTGCTCGCCGCCGGCGGCGACGGCACCGTCCGCGAGGTGGCCCGGGCGCTGGCCGGCAGCGGCACGCCGCTGGGGCTGGTGCCGCTGGGCACCGGGAACCTGCTGGCCCGGGCGCTGGACCTGCCGGTGGGCCGGCCCGAGGCCGCGGTGGCGGTGGCCCTGCACGGTGCCACCCGGCACATCGATGTGGGCCGGGTGGAACTGGAGAACGCGGTGACCGGCGCCCGGCACCGGGACGTCTTCCTGGTGATGGGCGGGATCGGCGTGGATGCGGAGGTCATTGCCGCGACCCGTGACGACCTGAAGCGGTGGGTGGGCTGGCTGGCGTACAGCGAGGCGGGGCTGCGCCTGCTGATGCGCCCGCAGCGCCGGACCCGGATGTCGGTTTCGCTCGACGGCGGCGCGGGGCAGGCCCGCAAGGCCCGCACGGTGCTGTTCGCCAACACCGGGCGGATGCCGGCGGGCATTGAGTTCATTCCCGATGCCCGTCTGGACGACGGGCGGCTGGACGTGGTGGTGGTCAGCCCGCGGAGCATGCTCGGCTGGGCCTGGGTGGCCGGCAAGGCGGTGACGGGTTACCGGCGCGACATCCCGGTCATCGAATACCTGGGTTCGCGGCGGGTCACGGTGAGCGTGGAGGACCCCACGGCCACCCAGCTGGACGGGGACGTGACCGGCGAGGCGACCACGGTGAGCGCCTGGGTGGAGCCGCTGGCCCTCGGCGTGCGGGTGGAGTCGCTGCCGGCACACGGAACGGGCCGGAACCCGTAGCGGATTCCGGCCCGTGCACGTGAAGGCGGGAGAGCTAGTTCCCGGTGCCCTCGGAGTCGGTGTAGCCGCCCTTCTCCTCCCCGGAGTCCCGGGAAGGGGCACCCTTGGCGCCGTCGGCGTCGGTGTACTCACCCTCGGCCGCCGCGTAGGTGCCCTGGTCGGTGGCGGGCACGTTGGTGTTCATGGACGGCTTGGAGGCCTGCTCGCGGATGAGCGCCTCCTCCTCGGCGAAGCGGATGTCGTTGCCCTGGTCGCCGACGTCGCCGCGCAGGTTGTCGTCGTTCTGCGCCTGGCCGCTGGGGCTGGGGTCGCGCAGCTGTTCCTGGTTCTCGGGATATTCGCTCATGGTCGGAACTTCCTTTCGGTCGACTGTCATCAGCATACTTATGATTGGCCGGCGGGAAAAGCCCGGCCCGTTCGGGGCGGTGCGGTTCCGGGGCGCCGGGCTAGTCCGTGAGCATCAGCCGGACGGCGGTTTCCGATCCGGAATAGCCGGTCACCGGGATCACTTCGCCGTCGAAGAACCGGTCCACCACCCGGGGATCGATGTACGACTTGCGGGCGACGGCGGGAGTGTTGCCCAGGTGCTCGGCGACGCTGCGCGCCGTTGCCGCCACGGCCTGCTGCCGCGCCCGCTTGGTGGTCGCCTCCCCGAAGGCCCGGGCCAGGTGCATGGCGGCGACCACCGTCGCCTGCCAGGTGCGGAAGTCCTTCGCCGTGAAGTCCTGCCCCACGATCTCCTTGAGGAAGGCGTTCAGCGACGCGCCGTCGGTGCTGTGCCAGGCGCCGTCGGCCCCGACATAGGCCAGGGCGGTATCGGCCCCGGGGCGCTCCAGCATGGGGGCCAGCGCGGCCACCAGGTCGGGGTCGGTGATGGAGGTGTGCCATTCCTGGCCGCTCTTGCCCGGAAAGTCGAACCGGACCTCGTCGCCGTCCACGCTGACGTGCTCCACCCGGAGGGTGGTGGTGCCGTAGGAGCCGTTCGCCTCGGCATAGCGCGTTCCGCCCACGCGCAGGGCTCCGGCGTCGATGATCCGCAGCGCCGCAGCGTAGGCGCGCGCCGGGCCGACGCCGTCGTCGCGCAGGTGCTTGGTGATCAGCCGGCGCGCCGCGGGCAGGGCCTGCGCAAAGGCCAGCGCCCGGTCGAACTTTTCCCGGTCCTTCATTTCCCGCCAGTGCGGGTGGTAGAGGTACTGGCGCCGTCCGGCGGCGTCGGTGCCGGTGGCCTGGATGTGGCCGTTGGGGTAGGGGCTGATCCACACGTCCTGCCAGGCCGGCGGAATGGCCAGGGAGCGGATGCGCTCCAGGGTCTGCCGGTCCGTGACCTTCTGTCCGCGGGCGTCGCTGTACGAAAAGCCCCGTCCGTGCCGACGGCGCGTCAGGCCGGGCCGCTCACAGTTGCTTCGGCGCAGTCGCATGCGTGCCTCTCCTCGCCCGGGCCGGGGCCCGCCGTGTCCTACCCCTGTTCTTCCCCGCGGACGAGGCCTTCAAACCAGGCGTCGGCCGCTTCGAAGGCCTCGTTGCGGTTGTGCCGGGCCACGGTGTGCTCCCGGCCGTCGGCCCGGGGATAGGAACCGAGGAACCGCAGGCCCGGACTGATCCGGTGCAGGCCCTTGAGCGCCGCGGCCATCCTGGCGTCCAGGATGTGCCCGTCGGCGTCGATGCTGAAGAAGTAATCCCCCAGGTACTGCCCGGTGGGCCGCGATTCGATCCGGCTGAGGTTCACTCCCCGGGTGGAGAAGTGCCCGAGCATCTCCATCAGCGCGCCGGGGTGGTCATCCGGCAGCGGCACCACCAGCGTGGTCTTGTCCGCCCCGGTGGGCTCGGGCAGGTCGCCCGGGCGGCTGATCAGGACGAATCGGGTGACCGCGTCGGCGACGTCGCCGATGTCCTTGGCCAGGACGTCCAGGCCCAGCTTTTCGGCGACGAACGGGGCGGAGATCGCCGCGTCGTAGCCCGGCCGCTCCCCCGCGAGGCCCACGGCGGCGGCCGCGGTGGAGGACGCCGGTACGTATTCCGCCTCAGGAATATGGGCGGCGGCCCAGCTGCGGCACTGCGCCCAGGCGTGCGAATGCGTGGACACGGAGCGGATGTCGGCCAGTTCCAGTCCCGGCCGGACGGAGAGCACGAAGGTGATCGGCACCAGGATCTCGCGCAGGATCCGCAGGCTGCTGCCGGCGGAGATCGCATCGAGGGTGGCGCTGACGCCGCCCTCCACGGAGTTTTCTATCGGCACGACCGCGGCGTCGGCCCCGCCGCTGCGCACCAGCTCCAGGGCGGCCGTGACGCTGGTGGCCGGAATCCGGCGCGCCTGCCCCGCCCCCGGCACCTGCAGCAGCGCCGCTTCCGTAAACGTCCCCTCGGGGCCCAGGAACGTATAGACGGGAGCGGGCGCCGGAACCGCGCTCATACGACGGTGGGCTCCTGGCCGTTCTCCGACACCATCGGCTTGCCGGCTTCCAGCCAGGCACCCATGCCGCCGGTGACGTTCACGGCCGAGTATCCGTTGGCCTCCAGCCACTGCGTGGCGCGGGCGCTGCGGCCGCCGGTCCGGCAGATCACCGCGACGTCGGTGTCCGGGTCCAGCTCGCCCAGCCGGTCGGGCAGCTGGTCGAGGGGAATGTGCAGGGCGCCTTCGGCGTGTCCGGCGGCCCATTCGTAGTCCTCGCGGACGTCCAGGACGACGGCGTCGCCGGTCAGGGATTCGACTGATACGTTTTCCATGTCACCTGTCCTCAGGTCGGTGCGGGCGCAGGCCTGCCGGCCCGCGGTCTGTTCCCGGCATCCAGCCTATAGCGGCCGGGGGCGGGCAGGAACAACGGTGACGCGCCCCGCCCGCTCCGGCTTTCACCGCCGCAGGCACAGAAAGGCCGCCATGGCTGAACTCCACCGCCTGACCGCCCTCCAGCTCCGCGACGAACTCGCCGCCGGCCGGGTGGGCGCCGTCGAGACGGCCGAGCATTTCCTGGCCCGCATCGCAGACCTGAACCCCCTGCTCGGCGCGTTCCTGCGCGTGACCCCGGAGGCGGCGCTGGACGCGGCGCGCGCGGCCGACGCCCGGCGCGCCGCCGGCGGCGACCTGCCGCCCCTGCACGGCCTGCCGCTGGCCCACAAGGACCTGACCGACGTCGCCGGCGTGCCGACCACCATGGGCAGCGCCGCGGTGGATGCGTGGGTGCCGAAGGCCGACGCCCCGCTGCCGGCCGTGCTGCGGCGCGCCGGAGCCCTCAGCCTCGGCAAGACCCAGGTCCCCGAGTTCGGGCTGAGCAGCTACAGCGAAAACCTGGTGGGCCCGCCGGCCCGCAACCCGTACGCCACGGACCGCAGTCCGGGCGGCTCCTCCGGCGGCAGCGCCGCCGCCGTGGCGGCCGGACTGCTGCCGTTCGCGCCGGGAACCGACGGCGGCGGCTCGATCCGCATTCCGGCCGCGGCCACCGGCATCATCGGTCTCAAGCCCTCCCGCGGCAGGGTACCGTCCGGATCCGGCCAGTCCGACCTGGGCCAGTTCGTCGTCGCCGGGCCGCTGGCCCGGACGGCCGCGGACGCCGCGCTGATGCTCGATGCGCTGATCGATGAACCGCTGCACCGGGCGACCGCGGCGCCGCCGGACCCCCAGCTGGACGGCCCCGCCACGGCCCCGAACCACGGGCCGTATCTCTCCGCGGCCCTGCGCGCCGAGGGCCGGTACCGGATCGGGGTAAGCACCGCGTCGCCGTTCGCCTCCCGGCTGGACATCCGGCTGGAGGATGAGGCCCTGGACGCGCTGGCGGCCGGTGAGGCGGCGCTCCGCGCAGCCGGACACACGGTCGACGAAGCGGCCCTCCGATATGACGCCCGGTACCCCGACGCCTTCGGCCTGGTCTGGACCGCTGCCCTGGCCAACCTGCCGCTCGGCCCCGGCCGCGAGGAGGACCTGACCCCCCTGACCGCCGTCATGCGCCGGCGGGACCTGCAGCGCTCGGCGGCGGACCTGGCCGACGCCGTCGACGTCCTCCGCCGCTTCGAGGAGGACACGATCCGGGCCTTCAGCGACTGGGACATGATCCTGACCCCGACCCTGGCCATGGAGCCGCGGCCGATCGGCTGGTACGGAACCGACGCCGACGAGGATTACGCGCGCCAGTGCCTATACTCCCCCTTCACATCGCTGGTGAACGTGTGCGGGCTGCCGGCCGTCAGCCTGCCGGTGCACCGGACGGCCGCCGGGCTGCCGATGGGCGTGCAGCTGATCGGCCGCCCCGGAGCGGAGGCCTCGCTGCTGGCGGTGGCCGCGCAGCTGGAGGCCGCCGGAAACTACATCGGAGGCCCGCCGGCGCCGTTTTCGGCCTAGTTTCGCTATGAGATTTCTCACCTGCAGTGTGTCGGTGGGCGCGCCACGCCGGGCATCACCGGCACACGGGGCCGAAAGCGGACATAATCCCGGTGCGACCATGGACGGATGACCGCAACGCCAACGCGCCCCACGGCGGATAACAAGACCTTCCTTGGCCACCCCCGCATGCTGGCCAACCTCTTCAGCGTCGAGCTGTGGGAACGGTTCTCCTTCTACGGCATGCAGGGCATCCTGCTGTACTACATGTACTACTCCGCCGCGGACGGCGGCCTGGGCATCGACCAGGCGACCGCCACCGGCCTCGTGGGCGCGTACGGCGGCGCGGTCTACCTCTCCACCATCCTCGGCGGCTGGCTGGCCGACCGGGTACTGGGCAGCGAGAAGGTGCTCTTTTACTCCGCGGTCCTGATCATGCTCGGCCACATCTCCCTGGCCGCGCTGCCCGGCATCGCCGGGCTGGCCGTGGGCCTGGTGCTCGTCGCCTTCGGTTCCGGCGGGCTCAAGGCCAATGCCACCTCGCTGGTGGGCACGCTCTACAGCACCCAGGACACCCGCCGCGACGCCGGGTTCTCCATCTTCTACATGGGCATCAACATCGGCGGCCTGGCCGGGCCGCTGCTCACCGGGCTGGCCTGGGACACCTGGGGCTTCCACTTCGGCTTCGGCCTGGCCGCCGCCGGCATGGCGATCGGCCTGGTCCAGTACGCCCTGACCCGGCACCGCCTGCCGGAATCCGCGCACGCCGTGGCCAACCCGCTGCCGCGCCGGCAGTACCCGAAGATGGCCGGCATCGGAGCGGCCGCCGTCGTCGTCATCGCCCTGGCCTTCATCACCGGCCTGGTGACCGCCGAGAACCTTGCCCCCGTGATGGCCGCCGCCGCCGTCGTCGCGTCCGTGAGCTACTTCGTGGTGATCCTGCGCAGCCGCAAGGTGGGCGCCGAGGAGCGGAGCCGGGTCTACTCCTTCATGCCGCTGTTCATCGCCAGCGCCGCCTTCTGGGCCCTGTTCCAGCAGCAGTTCACCGTGGTGGCCCTGTACGCCGACACGCAGCTGGACCGGACCCTGTTCGGCTGGGAGATGCCCCCGAGCTGGGTGCAGTCCATCAACCCGGTGTTCATCATCATCTTCGCCGGCGTGCTGGCCGCCCTGTGGAAGAAGCTCGGCTCCCGCCAGCCCTCCTCCCCCCTGAAGTTCGCCGTGGGGCTGGCCCTGATGGGCGTGGCCTTCCTGGCCTTCATTCCCTTCTCCGGCGGCGGCCCCGCCAGCACCCCGCTGCTGGGCCTGGCGTTCATCCTGCTGCTGTTCACCCTCGCGGAGCTGTTCCTGTCCCCGATCGGCCTGTCGGTGGCGACCAAGCTGGCTCCCGAGGCGTTCCGCACCCAGATGGTGGCGCTGTTCTTCCTCTCCGTGTCGCTGGGCACCACCCTGGCCGGCTGGCTGGCCGGCTTCTACAGCACGGAGACCGAGGTCAGCTACTTCGCCTTCAGCGGCGTCACCGCGATCGTGCTCGGCGTGGCGCTGGCGGCCGCCTCTCCCGCCATCCGGCGCCAGATGAAGGGCGTCCAGTAACCCCCGGGCCATAAGCCTGCTGATAAACTCTTCGCACTCCGGGCCGGATGCTTCCCGGCCCGGCCACCAGATGCGAGGAGGCAGCCCATGGGCGACGACAGCACCGACAACCCGATCGGCAACGCGGCGGAGAACCTCATCCGGGGCGGCGCGGACGACGGCCCCACCCCCACAGGGGACCAGGGCCACGCCGACCAGCGGACCGATGTACACGCAAGCATCAGCGAAGGCTCCAACGCCGAGGAGGACGGCGCCGGTGCGGCCGGTTCGCCGGACCGCTCCGCCTGATCAGCACGCACAGGGTGCGGCATCCCGACAGGGGTGCCGCACCCTTCGTGTTTCCCCCGTTTTATTACGTCCCGAACCTGCTGCCGGCTTTGGACAGCACGTCCGCCCGCACGGTTCCGGTGCGACGAATCGTTCCGCCAGCCCGGCGATGAATGTTGAATTGTCCATTCATGAGCCGACCTGTTAGACAATGTGACTGCGCTCACAGCTACTATCGGTAGACCGGTCCGAAGGCTCCCGGAAGCGGCGAGGACAAAGTGGTCCCGCCGGATCCGCTCGGCCAGGATGCACCGGCCACCACAACGGGTCTTCCGTGCGCCGCAGCACCGCGCGCACGGCCGCGCTGAAAGGGCACACATGAACAAGAGGACTGGAGCACTGGGGGCACTGCTTCTGGGGGTTGCGCTGACGGCGACCGCCTGCGGCGGCGACACGGCGGCCGAGGGCAGCGGCGAAGGCGGCCCGGAGAGCATCAGCATCGGCATTTCCCAGCTGGTGGAGCACCCCTCCCTCGACGCCGCCCGCGAGGGCTTCGTCCGCGCCCTGGAGGAAAACGGCTACACCGAGGGTGAGAACCTCGAACTGGACGTGCAGAACGCCCAGGCCGACCAGGCGACCGCCACCACCATCGCCTCCACCTTCGCCGCCGACGGCAAGGACCTGGTCCTGGCCATCGCGACGCCGGCCGCCCAGGCCGCCGCGCAGGCGATCCCCGACATTCCGGTCCTGTTCACCGCGGTCACCGAGCCCGAGGTCGCCGGCCTGGTGAGCTCCTGGGACGCGCCCGGCGCCAACGTCACCGGCACCTCCGACCTGAACCCGGTTGCCGAGCAGCTGGGCCTGATCAAGGAACTGGATCCGGACGCCAAGAGCGTCGGCATCGTCTACAGCTCCGGCGAGGTCAACTCCGAGGTCCAGGTCGAGCTCGCCGAGGAGGCCGCCAAGGAACTCGGCCTCGAGGTCAAGCTGGCCACGGTCAGCAACTCCGCCGAAGTGCAGCAGGCCACCGAGTCCCTGGACGTCGACGCGCTCTACATCCCCACCGACAACAACGTCGTGTCCGCCCTGCAGACCGTGATCCAGATCGCCGAGGCGAAGCAGCTTCCCGTCGTCGTCGGCGAAGGTGACTCCGTGGAGAACGGCGGCGTGGCCACCTACGGCCTCGACTACGAGTCCCTGGGCTACCAGACCGGCCTCATGGCGCTGAAGGTCCTCGAGGACGGCGCCGACCCGGCCGAGATGCCGGTGGAGACCCTGGAGGAGATCCAGCTCATCATCAACAAGTCCGCCGCCGAGCGCCTGGGCGTCGAACTGTCGCAGGAGATGCTCGACAAGGCCGACAAGGTCATCGAGTAACAGCTACCTGCCGAACGCACCAAAGGAAACGGATCTTCCATGATCACAGCAGTTGAACTGGGGCTCATCTATGCGGTGATGGCCCTGGGCGTCTATCTCACCTTCCGCATCCTGGATTTCCCGGACCTGACAGTGGACGGCAGCTTCACGACGGGTGCGGCCGTGGCGGCCATCATGATCATCAACGGGGCTCCGCCCCTGGCAGCCACGGCCGCGGCCTTCGGCGCCGGCCTCGTGGCCGGCTGCATCACCGGCCTGCTCCATACCAAGGGCAAGATCAACGGCCTCCTGGCCGGCATCCTGACCATGATCGCGCTGTATTCGATCAACCTGCGCATCATGGGCAAGGCGAACCTGCCCCTGCTGCGCGAGGAAACCCTGATCACCCCGCTGCGGGAGAACGGCTGGCTGGGCGGCGCGGTGTCGATCGCGATCTTCGCGCTGATTGCCCTGCTGGTGAAGCTCTTCCTGGACTGGTTCCTGCACACCGACCTCGGCCTGGCCATGCAGGCCACGGGCGACAACGAGGAAATGATCCGCAGCTTCGGGGTCAGCACCGACTCGATGAAGATCCTCGGGCTCGCCCTGTCCAACGGGTTCGTCGCCCTCTGCGGCGCCTTCATCGCCCAGTACCAGGGCTTCGCGGACATCGGCATGGGCATCGGCCTGATCCTGGTCGGCCTGGCCTCGGTGATCATCGGTCAGGCGATCTTCGGCAGCCGGGTCATCATCATCTCCACGCTGGCGGTGATCCTTGGCTCGATCATCTACCGCATCGTCATCGCGCTGGCCCTGCAGGTGGGCTTCAACCCCTCCGACATGAAGCTGATCTCCGCGATCCTCGTGGTCCTGGCCCTGGTGCTGCCGCAGTGGAAACTGTTCCGGAAGCTTCCGGCGCTGCGCTCGGTGCGCAAATCCAACGTGACCGTGGCGAGCTAGGAAGGGGCTTAGCACATGCTGAAGATCGAGAACATCAAGAAGACCTTCTTCGCCGGCACGGTGAACGAGCGGGTGGCGCTGGACGGGATTTCCCTGGACCTGGCGGCCGGCGACTTCATCACCGTGATCGGCAGCAACGGCGCCGGCAAGTCCACGCTGCTGAACATGGTGTCCGGCAAGCTCCGTCCGGACGCCGGCAGCGTGCGGATCGACGGCCAGGACGTCACCCGGCTGCAGGACTTCCAGCGGGCCCGCTTCATCGGCCGGGTCTTCCAGGATCCGATGGCGGGCACCTCGCCGCAGATGACCATTGAGCAGAACATGTCCATCGCCTGGGAGCGCGGCAAGCGCCGCGGGCTGGGCTTCGGGGTTTCGGCCAAGAAGCGGGAGATCTTCTGCGAGGAGCTCACCTCCCTGGAGCTGGGCCTGGAAAAGCGGCTCAAGGCCAAGGTGGGGCTGCTCTCGGGCGGCCAGCGGCAGGCCCTGTCCCTGCTGATGGCCACGTTCAGCGAGCCGAAGATCCTGTTGCTGGACGAGCACACCGCGGCCCTGGATCCGCAGCGCGCGGCACTGGTCTCCCGGCTGACCGGCGAGATCGTGGCACGGCACCGGCTCACCACCCTGATGGTCACGCACAACATGCAGCAGGCCCTGGACCTGGGCAACCGCCTGATCATGATGCACGAGGGGCGGATCATCCTGGACCTGGACGCGTCGCAGAAGGCCGGCATGACCGTGCCTGACCTGCTGCACGAGTTCGAGAAGATCAAGGGCGGGCTGGACGACCGCACGCTGCTGCAGTAGCTGCTCGACCACTTGCCGCCGGCGGGCGGCGGGTGGGCCGGAAACGGCCCACCTGCCGTCCGCCGCTTTTCTTTGGCATGCTTGGGAACATGTCTAATCGCGCAGGAACCCCGGCCCAGTCCTCAGACCTCATCGATGTCAGCGCCCTGCTGGACGCCTACTACGACGTCGTGCCCGACCTCGCCGACCCGGCGCAGCGGGTGGCGTTCGGCACGTCGGGGCACCGGGGAACCTCAATGAACGGCTCCTTCAACGAGCGCCACATTGCCGCCATCACGCAGGCGATCGTCGAGTACCGGGCGGGTGCGGGCATCACCGGCCCGCTGTTCATGGGCCGGGACACCCACGCCCTGTCCGAGCCGGCGCAGAACACCGCCCTTGAGGTCCTGGCCGGCAACGGCGTCGAGGTGCTGATCGATGCGCGCAACCGGTTCGTGCCGACGCCGGCCCTGAGCCACGCGATCCTGGTGCACAACGCCGACCGCACCGACCAGGCCGACGGCATCATCATCACGCCCTCGCACAACCCGCCCTCGGACGGCGGGTTCAAGTACAACCCGCCGTCGGGCGGCCCCGCCGGCTCCGACATCACCAACTGGATCGCCGGGCGCGCCAACGAGCTGCTCGAGGACGGCCTGCGCGGCGTGAAGCGGATTCCGCTGGGCGAGGCCCGGCTGGCCGATTCGGTGGGCACCTACGATTTCCTGGCCGCCTACGTGGACGATCTCGGCTCGGCCCTGGACCTCGACGCCGTCGCCGCCTCCGGCCTGCACATCGGCGCCGATCCGCTGGGCGGCGCGTCCGTGGACTATTGGGCCGCGATCGGCGAGAAGTACGGGCTGAACCTGGACGTGGTCAACCCCGAGGTGGATCCGCAGTGGGGCTTCATGACCCTGGACTGGGACGGGAAGATCCGCATGGACCCCTCCTCCGCCAACGCGATGGCGTCGCTGATCTCCCGCGCGGGCAGCTATGACATCGCCACCGGCAACGACGCCGACGCCGACCGGCACGGCATCGTCACTCCCGACGCCGGGCTGATGAATCCCAACCACTACCTGGCCGCCGCCATCCGCTACCTCTACGCGAACCGCCCCGGCTGGTCCGCCGACGCCATGGTGGGCAAGACGATGGTGTCCTCCTCGATCATCGACCGGGTCACGGCCGACCTGGGCCGGACCCTGCTCGAGGTGCCGGTGGGCTTCAAGTGGTTCGTGCCCGGGCTGCTGTCCGGCGAGGTGGGCTTCGGCGGCGAGGAATCCGCCGGCGCCTCCTTCCTGCGCAAGGACGCCCGCCCGTGGAGCACCGACAAAGACGGCATCCTGCTGGCCCTGCTCGCCTCGGAGATCACCGCGGTAACGGGCCGGACCCCCTCGCAGCACTACCGGGAACTGACCGACCGCTTCGGCGATCCGGTGTACGAACGGGTCGATGCGGCGGCCACCCGGGAGCAGAAGGCGGCCCTGGCCAAGCTGTCGCCCTCCGACGTCACCGCCACCACCCTGGCCGGGGAGGAGATCACCGCCCGGCTGACCGAGGCACCCGGAAACGGCGCCCCGATCGGCGGGCTCAAGGTGACCACCGAGAACGCCTGGTTCGCAGCCCGGCCCTCGGGCACCGAGGACGTGTACAAGATCTACGCCGAGTCCTTCAAGGGCATCGAGCACCTCAAGGCCGTGCAGTCCGAGGCGAAGGCGATCGTCGACTCGGTCATTTCCTGACCCTGAACCTGACCCGGGCGGCCCGGCTCCCTTCGGGGGCCGGGCCGCCGTCGTCCGGTTCGGATCCGTCCTGCCGGCCTCAGAGCAGCCGGCGCAGCAGCCGCTTCTTGAGCCCGCTGTAGGGCGGGTACGCCACGCGCAGGGTGTCCACCAGGGTGTTCTTGGTGAAGACGGGGCGCAGCTGGCTGAAGGTCTCGAAGGAACGGCGGCCGTGGTAGGCGCCGGTGCCGCTGGCTCCGGCGCCGCCGAAGGGCAGCTCCGGGACGGCCAGGTGCACCGTGCTGGCGTTGTGGCTGATGCTGCCTGCCCGCACCCCCTGCTCGAACCGGGCGCGCGCCGCGGCCGAGTTGCTGTACAGATACGCGGACAGCGGGGTGGGCCGGGCGTTGATGAACGCCATGGCCTCGTCGAGGTCCGCCACCCGCAGCACGGGCAGGACCGGGCCGAAGATCTCCTCCTGCATGACCGGCGCGGACGGGTCGACGCCAGTGAGCACGGTCGGCTCGATGTACCGCTCGGCGCGGTCGTGCCGGCCCCCGGCGAGCACCGTGCCGCCCTCCATGAGGCCCACCAGCCGGTCAAAGTGGTCCTCGTTGACGATCCGCCCGTAGTCCGGGCTGCGCGAGGCATCGGCGCCGAACAGGCTGCGGGCCGCCTTCGCCAGCTGCTTCTCCAGCTCCGGAGCGGCGTCCTCGGTGACCAGCACGTAGTCCGGGGCGACGCAGGTCTGCCCGGCATTCAGCAGCTTTCCGTACATCAGCCGCCGGGCGACCGCCGGCATCTGCCCGTCCAGCACGACGGCGGGCGACTTGCCGCCCAGTTCCAGCGTCACCGGGGTCAGATGCTCCGCCGCGGCCTGCAGCACGATCCGGCCCACCCGCTCGCCGCCGGTGAAGAAGATCGTGTCGAAGCGCTCCTTCAGCAGGGCGCTGCTGGTATCCGCGCCGCCTTCGACCACGGCGACGGCGTCCGGGTCCAGGTACTGCGGCACCAGGCGCGCGAGCGCGGCGGAGGAGGCCGGGGCCATTTCGCTCGGCTTGAGCACCGCGGCGTTGCCGGCGGCGAGCGCCCCGACCAGCGGCGCGAGGATCAGCTGCACCGGATAGTTCCACGGCCCGATGATCAGGGCCACGCCCAGCGGCTGCGGCTCGGTCTTCGCGGCGGCCGGCTGCAGCCCCAGCGGCACCGGAACCCGGCGGGGGCGGGCCCAGGCGGTGAGGTTCTTCAGGGCGTGCTCCGCCTCGGCCCGGGTGATGGACAGCTCGGTGAGGTAGCCCTCCAGGGGGTTCTTGCCGAGGTCCTGCTTCAGCGCGGCGTTGAAGTCCTCCTCCCGCTCGGTGACCATCCGGACCAGGCCCTGCAGCTGCCGGCGGCGCCAGTCCAGCGGGCGGGTGCGCCCGTCGTCGTACGCGGCCCGGACGGCGGCGACGGCCTCCGGCACGCCGGCGCGCACGGCGGGGCTCACCGGGCCGCCCTGCGGGTATCGGCGGTGCCCGCGGCGGCGGGCCGGCCGGTGAAGTGGTCCATCGACTGATAGACCTTGAAGACCTTTCCGGCCACGACGTCCCAGGCCGGCTGCGGCAGCAGTCCGCGCAGGGCACCGGAGAGGAAGACCGTCCAGGGCAGCTGGACGCGGGCCTTCCCGGCCAGCATGGCGGTCCAGGCCTTGTCCACCACGTACTGCGGCTCCATCAGCGGGGTGAGCAGCGGCCCGCGGGCGCCTTCGAACATGCCGGTCTTGATGTAGCTGGGAATCAGCGTGGTGACCTGGATGTGGCCGTGCCCGGCTTCGGCCAGTTCCAGCCGCAGGGAGTCGCTCCAGCCGATCATGGCCCACTTGGAGGCGGTGTAGACGCTCATCTTGGGCACGGACAGGGTGCCGGAGGCGCTGGCGACGTTGAGGATCCGCGCCGGGGTGCGCCGGTCGATCATGTGCGGCAGGAAGGCCCGGGTGATGTGCATGGGGGCCAGGATGTTGACCTTCATCGTCGCGTCGATGTCCGCCTCGGGCGCGTGTTCCCAGAAGTACTTTCCGCGCACGATACCGGCGTTGTTGATCAGGATGTCCGGCGCACCGGCCTCCGCAAGGACCTCGGCCGCGGCGGCCGCCGCTTCCTCCCGGTCGGCCACGTCCACCGCGTAGGGATGGACGGCGGCGGTGCCCAGGGCACGCAGCTGCTCCGCGGCCTCCTGCAGCGCCTTTTCGTCGCGGTCCCAGAGGACGACGGCGGCCGCGCCCTCCCGTACGGCCCGTTCGGCGTACAGGCGCCCCATGCCCATGGCGGCGCCGGTGATGAGGACGGTGCGTCCTGCGGCGGAGATGCTCATCCTGCTCCTGCTCTCCGGGCGGCCGTAAACAAGGGGGCCGGACCCGACAAAAGGCTTAAACTGCTGACGGTATGCAACGTAGCATCCCGGGCGCGGCCGTCCGGTCGGCGTTGATCATTCCCCACCCTTCCCGGAAGGCACTTCCTTGAGCAGATTCGGCACGGCTTGGCAGGTTCACGGCGACGGCCGGACGGTGAAGCCGGGCGAGATCGTCGCCCCCGAGGAGCGCCTCAGCTGGCCGCTGACCTTCAGCATCGGCGCCCAGCACGTGGTCGCCATGTTCGGCGCCACCTTCCTGGTGCCGCTGCTCACCGGTTTCCCCCCGTCGACGACGCTGCTGTTCTCCGGCATCGGCACGCTGCTGTTCCTGGTCATCACCGCGGGGAAGGTGCCCAGCTACCTGGGCTCCAGCTTCGCGTTCATCGCCCCGATCGCCGCCGCCCAGGGCAGCTACGGCATGGCCGGGGCCCTCGGCGGCATCATCATGGCCGGCGCCGCCCTCTTCCTGGTCGGCCTGGCCGTCCAGAGGGCCGGAGCCCGGTGGATCCAGGTGCTGATGCCGCCGGTCGTGACCGGCACCATCGTGGCCCTGATCGGGCTCAACCTCGCGCCGTCGGCCCGCGACAACTTTGAGAAGGGGCCGCTCACCGGCCTGATCACCGTGGTGGTCGTGCTGCTGTGCACGGTCCTGTTCCGCGGCATCCTGGGCCGGCTGTCCATCCTGGTCGGGGTGCTGGCCGGCTATGCAGCCGCCGTGGCGCAGGGCGAGGTGGACTTCTCCGCCATCTCCGAGGCCGCCTGGTTCGGGCTGCCCGAGTTCCAGACGCCCACCTTCCACTGGTCCGTCATCGGACTGTTCGTGCCCGTGGTGTTCGTCCTGGTCGCCGAGAACATCGGCCACGTGAAGTCGGTGGCCACCATGACCAACCGGGACCTGGACCCGTACGCCGGGCGGGCGCTGATGGCCGACGGCGTGGCCACCATGCTGGCCGGAGCCGGCGGCGGCTCGGCCACCACTACCTATGCGGAGAACATCGGCGTGATGGCCGCCTCCCGCGTGTACTCCACGGCGGCGTACTGGGTGGCCGGCATCATCGCCGTCCTGCTCAGCCTGTTTCCCAAGTTCGGCGCGCTGATCGCCACCGTTCCCGGCGCCCTGCTGGGCGGCTTCGCCGTCGTGCTCTACGGCATGATCGGCATCCTCGGCGTGCGCATCTGGGTGGACAACCGGGTGAACTTTTCCAATCCGATCAACCTGTCCGTGGCGGGCGTGGCCCTGATCATCGGCATCGCCAACTTCACGTGGACGGTGGGCGGGCTGCAGTTCGAGGGCATTGCCCTGGGCACCGCGGCGACGCTGATCATCTACCACGGCATGGCGGCCATCGCCCGCTGGCGCGGCACCGACCCCGAAGATCCGCAGGAGGATACCGGCGCCAGGCCGAGCAAGCTGGGCTGAGGCCCCCGCCGCGCCTAGACTGGCTGGCACCGTGCGGAGCCCGGAGCTCCGCGCCGCCACGTCACTGGAGGTGGCCGCATGGCAACGGTCTCGGCCCCGGCAGCGGGAGCCGCAGGGCACCGGCTGCAGCGTCTGGGAAAGCGGGCCGGGGACCTGCTGCGCACCGCTCCCGTCACGTTCACGTTCGTGGCCGTGCTCTGGGCGCTGGCACTGGCGACCTCCTCGCTGGCCGCGGGCCCCGAACCGCCGCTGCTGCAGTGGGTCAGCGTCACCCCGCAGTCCCTGCCGCAGCATTGGCCCGCCGTGCTGCTCTCCGGCCTCTGGGCCGGCAGCGCGGCCGGCTACATCGCCGGCACGCTGCTGGCCCTGGCCATCGGACTCCCGGCCGAACGGCTGCTGGGATCCCGGCGGCTGCTGGCCGCCGGGGCCCTCACCCACCTGGTCGGGGTGTTGGCAGGCATCGGTTTCGCCCTGCTGGCGGGCGCGGTCTTCCCCGACTGGGGCCGGGAGCTGGCGCTCGAGTCCTTCGTGGGGCCGGCGGCGCTGCTCTGCGGCGTTGCCGCCGCCGGGTCGGCCGGAACCGGCACCCTGTGGCGGCGGCGGCTGCGGCTCTTCCTGTTCACGCTGCTGGTGCTGCTGGTCCTCTATTCCGGTTCCTTCCAGACCATCGTCGTCCTGGCCGCCGCGGTCAGCGGAGCCGCCGTCGGGCCCCTGCTGTTCGGCCGCCGTCCACACCCGGCCGCCCGCCTGGTCTCCTCCCGCAGGGAGGCCCGGGTGCTCGTCGCCATTGCCGTGGCGGCCACCGCGGCAGGGCCGGTCCTGGCCGCGCTCAGCGTGGAGGCCGCCGGACCGCTCGCAGTGCTGCGCTACCTCTACACCGACATCCAGGCCCTCAACCCCCAGGCGCTGGAGCAGCTGTGCGCCGATCCCGGGCGGCAGACCGAATGCAATGCCGCACGCTTCGAACTGCGGGCCGGACCGGCCGGTTTCTTCCTGGTGGTGCTGCCGCAGATCCTGCTGCTGGTGCTCTGCGACGGGCTACGCCGGGGCCGCCGGTTCGCGTGGACGGCGGCGCTGGTGCTCCAGGCGGCGATGACAGCCACCGCCGCCGTCCGGCTGGCCGGCTATCTGGGGGCACCGGTCCCCGACCAGGACCCGTACGGCATCGGATCCGCCAACCCGCTCGCCGCGGTGCTGCCGATGCTGGTGCCGCTGGCTGTCCTGCTGCTGCTGGCGCTGACCGGGCGCCTGTTCACGGTATCGGCGCCGCCGGGCACCTACCGCCGGTTCAGCCTGGCCGTTGCCGCCTCCGCCCTCATCCTGGCCGCCCTGTACCTGGGCGGCGGGCTGCTCTTCCGCACGGGCTTCACGCCCGAGGCCACCCCCGCCAGGCTGCTCGCGGATCTGCCGGCCTGCTTCATTCCACTGGTGGAACTGAGCAGCGCCAACGTCCTGCTGCCGCTGACCCTTCCGGCCGCCATACTGTACGAGGGGGTCGGGCTGCTCTTCTGGCTGATCGTCTGTGTCCTGCTCCTGCTCACCTTCCTCCGCCCGCCCGGCGGCGAAACGGAGCAGGACCGGCAGCGCGCCCGCACCCTGCTGAAAACCCATGGCGGAAGCACGCTGGCATGGATGACCCTGTGGTCGGGAAACCGGTACTGGTTCTCGGGCGGCGGCCGCTCCTATGTCGCCTATCGGCTGGACTTCGGAGTGGCCCTGACGGTGGGGGAACCGGTCGGGCCGGCGGACGAACTGGCTGGAACCGTACGGCAGTTCGCCGCCTGGTGCATGGAGAACGGCCTGCAGCCCTGCTTCTACTCCGTGGGCGAGAGGGTGCGGGCCATCGCCGCCGCCGACGGCTGCTTCAGCCTGGAGGTGGCCGAGGAACCGGTCCTGGACCTGGAGCACCTGGAGTTCCGGGGCAGGAAGTTCCAGGATGCCCGCACCGCCCTCAACAAGGCCCGCAAACTGGGCATCCACGCCGAATGGACCACATATCGGCAGGCCCCACCGGCCGTACTGGACCAGCTTCGGGCCATCTCCGAGGAGTGGGTGGCGGACAAGGGAATGCCGGAAATGGGGTTTACCCTCGGCGGCCTGGAAGAGGTGGACGATCCCGAGGTCCGGGTGCTGCTGGCCGTCGACGGCAACCGCACGGTGCACGGCGTGACGTCCTGGCTGCCCGTCTACCGCGACGGGCAGGTCCGCGGCTGGACGCTGGATTTCATGCGCCGCCGGGACAGCGGGTTTCCGGGGACGATGGACTTCCTCATCGCCTCGGCGGCCCTGTCCCTGAAGGACGAGGGCGTCGGCTTCCTCAGCCTCTCCGGCGCGCCGCTCGCCCGGGCCGAAGCCCCGCCCGGCCAGCAGACCGGTTCCCCTCCGGTGCTGGACCGGGTGCTGGACCGGCTGGGCTCCACCCTGGAGCCTGTCTACGGCTTCCGTTCCCTGCTCGCATTCAAGGCGAAGTTCCAGCCACGCTATGAACCCCTGTACATGAGCTATCCGGATCCCGCCGCGCTGCCCGCCATCGCCAACGCCCTGGCCCGGGCCTACCTGCCGCACGTCTCCGTGGGACAGGGCCTCACCCTGGCCCGCAGGATCATCGGCAGTTCCCGGTGACGGGCCTGCCCTTGGCCTCCGGGCCCGTGCCCGTGGCCGTGTTGCTCCTCGGTGCCCTGGCCCTGGCCTGGCTCGCGGGCACCGTGGTACGCCGGAGTCCGCGCTCGGCTGCTCTCACCGCCCTGGCCGCCCTTGTCCTGACCGGGCTGCTGCACCTGCTCGCCGAACATCTGCTCTTCTGGTGGAACGCCTCCTTTCCACGCTGGCTGTATGCATATGCCTTTGCCGGCATATGGGCGGTGCTGCTGGTGCTCCCGCTGTTCCGGGCGGCTTCGGGCCGCGTCGCACGGGCGGCCGCGGCGCCCGCCGCCGCCGTGGTGCTGCTCGCCGTCATGTCCGGCGCCAACTACGCCTACGGGCAGTACCCCACCGTGGATTCGCTGCTGGATCCTCCCCGCCCGGACGCGGAGGAGCTGCCGCGCCGTGCCCCGCCGACCGCACCCGGACCGCCGACCACCGACGCCACGTGGCAGCCGCCCGCGGACATGCCGGCCCGGGGCCGGGTCTTTGAAGCCCCCATCGGAGAGTCCGGGTCCGGCTACCGCTCCGATTCCGCCTGGATCTGGCTGCCGCCCGCCTATCTGGCCGACCCGCCGGCGGTCGACCTGCCGGTCCTGGTCCTGCTGCACGGCCAGCCGGGCGGGCCGTCGGACTGGTTCGTCAGCGGCCGGATCTCCGAGGCACTGGACGAGTTCGCGGCCCGGCACCGGGGGCTGGCCCCGGTCGTCGTGGCACCGGACCTCTCCGGCGGCGGGGCCCGCCGCTGGCCGCTGTGCCTGGACTCCGACGTCGGAAGCGCGGCAACCTACCTCGCCGTCGACCTCCCTCGCTGGGTGCGGGAAAACCTGGCCTCCGGACTGGGCGGGCCCCGGCAGTGGGCGGTGGCCGGCTACTCCTACGGGGGTACCTGCGCCCTGCAGCTGGCCGCGGGCTTCCCCCAGGCCTACCCCACCTTCATCGACGTGGCAGGAGCCGCCGGGCCCATGGTGCCGTCCGGGCGGCGGCAGGAGCTGCTCGAGGAGTACTTCAACGGGGATGCGGCTGCCCTGGCCCGGCAGGAGCCGCTGGAGCTGCTCCGAAGCCGGGACCTTGCCGGCAGCGCCGGAATCGTGGTCATCGGAGCCGGGGACGGCTTCTATGCCCCGGCGGGACGCCGGGTGTACGACGCCGCACGGGCCGCGGGCGCCCATATGCAGCTGCAGGAGCTGCCGGGCGGGCATTCGTGGCAGGTGTGGCGGGCCGGGGTCGTGGACAACCTGGACTGGCTGGGCGGGAGGCTGGGCCTCACCACCCCCTGATCCGCAGGTGCCGGACCGGAAAGAACGGCCGCCCCTGCCGCCGCCCGGTAAGCGGGAGTACCGTCGGCCGGGGACCACCGAAAGGACATCCGATGCAGACCGTCACCCTGAACAACGGCGTCGAAATGCCGATCCTCGGCTTTGGCGTGTACCAGGTTCCGCCGGAGGCCACGGAAGAGGCGGTGACCCATGCCCTCGAGGTCGGGTACCGCTCCCTGGACACCGCCGCGGCCTACCGCAATGAGGACGCCGTGGGCCGGGCGGTCCGGGCCAGCGGCATCCCGCGCGGCGACCTGTTCATCACCACCAAGCTCTGGATCCAGGACAACGGGTCCACCACGAGGCAGGCGTTCGAGACCTCCCTGCAGAAACTCGACATGGACTATGTCGACCTCTACCTGATCCACCAGCCGTTCGGCGATGTGTACGGCGAGTGGCGGGTCATGGAGCAGCTCAACGCCGAGGGGACGGCCCGGGCCATCGGCGTGTCCAACTTCGGCTCCGACCGGCTGATGGACCTGATTCTCCACAACAGCGTCGTGCCCGCGGTGAACCAGGTCGAAACCCACCCGTTCTACCAGCGGGCGGTGGAGAACCAGCTGATGGTCGGCCAGGGCGTGCGGCAGGAGTCCTGGGCCCCGTTCGCGGAGGGCAAGAACAACCTGTTCTCCGATCCGACGCTGGGCGCGGTGGCCGAGGCACACGGGAAGTCCATCCCCCAGGTCGTGCTGCGCTGGCTGATCCAGCGGGAGATCGTGGTGATTCCCAAGTCGGTGCGCCGGGACCGCATGGAGCAGAACTTCCAGGTCTTCGACTTCGACCTCAGCCCGCAGGAGATGGCGGCCATCGCCGACCTTGACCAGGGGCACTCACTGTTCCTCGATCACCGGGATCCGGCCGTCGTCGCCCAGCTCAGCGGCGTCACCATGGAGTAACCCCGCCCCCGCCGGGGCCGCTCAGGCGCCCTCGAGCGCCTGCCGGGTGCCCCAGGTCAGCCACCGGGCGGCCTGGGCCATCGCTTCGGCCGGCTCCCGGACCAGGTCCAGCAAGCTGACCGCCGCGACGATGCCGTAGTCCTGCAGCTGCTGCGGGGTCAGCGTGATCCGCCCGGCGACGGCCACCACGGGCAGGCCCCGGGCCGCCGCCCGCCGCGCCACCTGGAGCGGGGCCTTGCCGTAGGTGGACTGTTCATCCAGGGAACCTTCGCCCGTGAGCACCAGGTCGGCGGAGTCCAGTGCGGCGGCCAGTCCGGTCAGCCCGGAGATCAGGTCGAAGCCCGGTTCCAGCGTGGCGTCGGTGAAGGCCAGGAAGGCGGACGGGAAGCCGCCGGCCGCGCCGGCTCCGGGCACGTCCACGTCGTGCCCGGTCGCCTCGAGCAGCAGCCGCGCCCAGTTGCCCAGCGCGTCGTCGAGCAGGTCCCGGGCGGCGGCGCCGGCGCCCTTCTGGGCGGCAAAGACGTGGGTGACGTCGGCCGCGATACGCAGCCGAACCTGTCCCAGCCGCGGATCCAGGCCCGCGGCGTCGACGGCGGCAGCCAGCGCGAGGCCGGCTCCGCCGTCGGGCACGGGCGCGCCGTCGGCGTCGAGGATGCGCAGGCCCAGGGCGCGCAGCGCGCCGGAGCCGCCGTCGGTCATGGCGCTGCCGCCGATGCCCAGCACTATTTCGCGGGCGCCGGCGTCGAGGGCGGCGCGGATCAGTTCGCCGGAGCCGTGGCTGGTGGCCGCGAGCGCGGTCTGCACGGTCGGTTCCACCAGCATCAGCCCGCTGGCCCGGGCGGTCTCGATCACCGCGGTCCCGTCGCCGCGCAGCGCCCACACCGCCGTGACCTCCGTGTCCAGGGGGCCGCGGACCCGCGCCGTGTGCGGCACCGCGCCGGCGGCGAGGGCCGCCTCGAGGGTGCCTTCGCCGCCGTCGGCCACGGGTACGGCGGTGACCTGCGCCTCCGGGTAGACCGCGAGCACGCCCTCCGCCATGGCGGCGGCGGCTTCCTCGGCGGAGAGGGTGCCCTTGAATTTGTCCGGTGCAATCAGAACGCGCATGCGCCCCATTGTGCCAGCCGGCCCGGACACCGGAGCGGCGGCCTCAGCCCTGCGGCCAGCACCCGCGGGCGGCAAGCACTTCGGCCAGCAGGTCGGCCCGGTCGGAGACGATCCCGTCCACGCCGGCGTCCAGCAGCTGCTCCATCTGCTCGCGCTCGTTGATTGTCCACACGTGCACCTGGACCCCGGCCCGGTGGCAGCCCCGGATCAGGGCCGGGGTCACCACGGGCAGGATGCCGTAGCGGCGCGGCACCTGCAGGCACTGGAAGCGGCCGAGCCGGGCGAGCAGCCCCACCCCGCCGAGGGGCGCGAGCAGCACGGCGAGGGCGGTGAACGCCGAACCTGCGGAGCTGGCGACCGGGCCTGCGCCGCTGCGGCGCAGGCGGCGCAGCACGGCCAGGCGCCGGCGGTCCGAGAAGGAGGCGACCAGCACCCGGTCTCCGGCACGGTGGCTGCGGATCAGGTCGGCCAGCGGCGCGACGCCGGCGGCGTCCTTCACGTCCACGTTCAACCGGATGTGCGGCCAGGCGGCCAGCAGCTGCTCCAGGGTGGGAACGGGTTGCCCGCCCACCCTCACGTCCGCCAGCTCGCGCATGGTGCGGTTCCCCACCGGCCCGGAGCTGCCGCTGACCCGGTCCAGGTCGGCGTCGTGGAAGGCCAGCAGCACGCCGTCCGCGGTGGTGCGCACATCCGTTTCCAGCCAGCCGAAGCCAAGGTCGACGGCGGCCTGGAACGCGGGCAGCGTGTTTTCGGCGCCGCTGCGGGAGAAGCCGCGGTGCGAGAGGCCAATCGGGGCCTGTCGTGGCGCGTCGGGGCCGGAGCCGCGGAGCGGGTTGCGAAGGTATGGGGGTACCGGGATCACTCTCGTACTGTAGCCAAACCGGGCGGGCATACTGGTGGAATGCCTCCGGTTCCCGCGTCCCTGCGTTCCCTGTCTGCCTCCTTCGCGGCGTGGCTGCGCGCCCATGCCGGGCTGCTGCTCATCCTCGCCCTGGGCCTGGTTCCGGCGCTGGTGCTGACGGCGGCGTCGGCGGAGCTGTATGACGCGGTGACCGAGGAGGACGGCGTGGCGGCCCTGGATCGGCCGGTGCTCGACGCCGCGCTGGGCCTGCGCTCCCCCGGGCTGGACGCTGCGGTCACCGGCTTCACGAACATCGGCGGCACCGTGGGCATGCCGCTGCTGGCCGGCGCCGCGGCGGTCCTCATGGTGTGGCGGTTCCGGAGCTGGACGCCGCTGCTGCTGCTGGCGGTGGCCGCGGCGGGGTCGTTGCTGATGACCGTGACGGGCAAGGCGCTGGTGGGCCGCCCCCGGCCCGATCGGATGCTTGCCGTGCCGCCGTATGAGGTCTCGGCGTCGTTTCCCAGCGGCCATTCGCTAAACTCGATGGTGCTGGCCGGGGTCTTCGCCTACCTGGTGCTGTTGTACTCCCGGTCCCGGGCGGTGCGGATCGTCGCGGTGGCCGGGGCGGCGCTGTTCGTGGTGGGCATGGGACTGTCCCGGGTGTACCTGGGCCACCATTGGCTGACCGATGTGCTGGTGGCGTGGACGCTGGGTGCCGCGTGGGTGGCGGTGATCATCACCGCCCACCAGCTGTTCCTGCGCCGCCGCCGGCGTCCCGCGGTGCAGGGGCCGGGTGTCCCTTAGGCCTGCGCCCGGTCCAGCAGCCGTTCGAGCACCTGCGCGACGCCGTCCTCGGCGAAGGCGGGTGCGCTGCGGTCGGCGGCCGCGAGGGCGTCGGGGTGGCCGGAGGCCATGGCGTAGCCGCGGCCGGCCCAGCTGAGCATTTCAATGTCGTTGGGCATGTCCCCGAACGCGACGACGTCGGCTCGGTCGATCTCCAGCGCCTTGGCGTATTCGGCGAGGGTGACCGCCTTGTCCAGGCCGGGGGCGGCCATTTCCAGCAGCGGCATGCCCGGGGCGGAGTGGGTGGCGGACACCAGGCCCGCGACGGCGGGGCGGACCTTCGCCAGCAGCTCGTCGGGAGACACCCCGTCCACCTTGGTGAGGAACTTGACCACGGGCGTGTCCCGGCCGAGGGTTTCGGCCAGCGGGGCCGGCTGGATGTCGCCCAGCCGTTCTGCGGTGGCGTGCTCCAGGAAGCCCGGTTCCAGGTGGAAGCCCTGCAGGCTCTCCGCGGCGAACCGGGCCGCGGGGTACAGGCCGCGGATGATGTCCGCCGCGGCGAAGACATCCGGCAGCGGCACCGCCCGGGCGTCCAGGACGGTGTCGTTGCGCAGGTCGTAGGTCACCGCTCCGTTGGAGCAGATGACGGTTCCTTCATGGCCGATCTGCCGGCGCAGCGGGCCCAGCCAGCGCGGCGGCCGCCCGGTGACGAACACGATGTGCACGCCCGCGGCGGCTGCACGGCGGAAGGCGGCGACCGTGCGGTCGCTGATCCGGTTATCCGGCCCGATGATTGTGCCGTCGAGGTCGCTGGCCACCAGCCGCATCGTGTTCCCTTTCCTTCGCGCCGGTGCCGGCGCCCCGCTTCCAGCCTAGCCGCAGCGGTTCCCCCGTCCCGACCCGGGCGCGGCCGGGGCGGGACGGCGGGGGAATCAGTCTTCGGGAATCTCGCCGATGCCGGTGATCCGGGCCCGGCCGAGGGTGTGGCTGAACAGGTTGAAGCCGAGGTATGCGGGCGTCGCGTCGGCGGGAACGTCCAGCTCCGCCACGTCCACCGCGTGCACCACCACCATGTAGCGGTGCGGGCCGTGGCCGGCGGGCGGGGCGGCGCCCGTGAATCCGGTGAACCCGGCGTCGTTCGCGAGCTGGACGGCACCCGGGGGCAGCCCGCCGTCGTTGGCGGCCCCGGCGGGCAGCGAGGTGCAGTCGGCGGGCAGGTTGAACGCCGCCCAGTGCCAGAAGCCACTGCCGGTGGGGGCGTCCGGGTCGAACATGGTCACCGCGAAGCTGCGGGTGCCTTCCGGCGCACCGGACCAGCTCAGCTGCGGGGAGCGGTCCTCGCCGTGCGGGACGCCCATCTGCCCGCTGTACAGGGCCGGCGGCAGCTGGTCCATGTCCTGGAAGTCCTCGCTGGTCACCTGGAACTGCGCGGCCTTCGGCAGCGCGGCATACGGGTCGTGGCTCTGCATGCGGTTCTCCTTTGCGTGGGTTGCGGGTGGTTCCGGGGCCGGTGTCAGGCGAGGTCGGCCCGGGTGGGCGGGTCGGCGCCTTCCCGGGTGACGGTGACGGCGGCTGCGCGGGCGGCGAACTCCAGCAGCCGGCGCAGGTCCGCGAGCGAGATCCGGGCCAGCTCGGAGCGGCGGGCGCCGCCGTCGAGCTCCTGGTCCATCAGCCCGACCAGCAGCGCGGACATGAACGAATCCCCGGCGCCCACCGTGTCCGTGACGCTGACCGTGGGCGCGGGGACCTCGGCTTCCCCGGCGGCCGTCACCGCCCAGGGCCCCTGCGAACCGCGGGTGACGACGACGAGCGCGGGGCCGGCGGCCAGCCAGCGCCGGGCGCTTTCCTCCACGGGCACGTCGGGGTAGAGCCAGCGCAGGTCCTCGTCGGAGGCCTTGACGACGTCGGCGAGGGCGACGAACTTCTCCGCCTGGTCCCGCGCGTAGGAGACGTCGGTGATGATCGAGGGCCGGCAATTCGGGTCGTAGGTGATGGTGGCCAGCGGGTGGGCACGTTCGACGGCGCGTTCCACGTCCCGGGCGCCGGGCATCAGCATCGCCGCGATGGAGCCGGTGTGCAGCATGGTGGTGCCCTCCAGCAGCTGCGGCAGGTCGGCCACCAGGTTCGGCAGCTGCCACTGCAGGTCAAAGGTATAGCGGGCGCCGCCGGCGGGATCCAGGGTGGCGGTGGCCACCGAGGTGGGCAGCCCGTCGGCCGGGCCGGGGGTGAGGACCGAGTTGCCGCGCAGATGCTCGGCGATCAACGCGCCGTTGGCGTCGGAGCCCCAGCGGCCGATGAACTGCACCGGCCTTCCCAGCCGGGCCGCGCCCACCGCCACGTTCAGCGGACTGCCGCCGGGGTGGGAGCGGCGCGGAGCGGTGTCGCTGACTACTTCGTCCACGAGGGCTTCGCCGATAACTGTGAGCACGCTCATCAACCTAGCAAAGCGGCCCGAGGCTGTCCTTAACCGGGCGTCCGCTCCGCCCCGCCGGGGAGTTCTCCGGTGCTGGCCAGATGCCCGGCGACGTCCCGGAGTTTGCGGTTGGTGTTCCTGCTCGCCGTCGCCAGGACCAGGAAGGCCTGCTGGGACGTGATCCGGTAGCGCTCCATGAGGATGCCCTTGGCCTGGCCGATCAGGTCCCTGGTGTCGATCGCCTGCTGCAGTTGGCTGATCTGCTTGGCGTCGGCGAACGCGACGGAGGCGTGCGCCGCGATCAGCAGTCCGATGTCTTCGGACTCCTGGTCGAAGGCGTCGGGCTCGCTGCCGATGATGTTGAGGGCGCCCAGGTTGTCGCCCTCCACGAACAATTGGAAACAGAGCATGGACCGGACCCCTGCTGCCACCGCCGCGGGCGCCAGGCGGGGCCAGCGCTCCGACTCCTGCCCGAAGTCGTTCACCCGGACGGTTTTTTCTTCCCAGACCGAGTCCAGGCAGGGGCCTTCGTCGAGCTCGCCCTGCATCCGGTCGAAGCGGACGGGCAGATCGCTGGAGGGTGCCTCCGAGCGCAGGTTCCTGCGCTGTTCCACAACGGAGATGGACCCGGCAGCGGCGCCGGGAATCAGCTCGAGCGCTGCGCCCACCACCGTCTCCAATGTCGCGCCGAGATCTCTGTCCTTCTGCAGGGCCTTGGCCAGCCGGCTGAGCTGTTCGGCCAGATCGGGCGCCAGTTCGACGGTGCCCGCGCGCTCACTGCTGCTGTCTGCATCCACCATCACTCCAGCGTCGCTTGTCGGCCCGCCGTTTGTCCATCGATCCTGGATCGTGTCAGCCCCCGCTGCGGCGGGGCCGGCTGGCATAGGCTGGAGAGGAGCGGCCCGGCGAAGGGCCGCGCCGGAAAGACGGGGAGGACATGGGCGCCTGGGAGAGCCTGGATGAGCGGCTGCGGCCCGCCGTGGCGGCGAGCACCGAGGAGTACGCACGGGTGCGGCCGGCGCTGGAGGACGTCACCCGTGAGGTGGAGCATGCGCTGCGGGAGGTGCTCACCGCTTCCGAGGTGCGGCCGCTGTTCATCACCGCCCGCACCAAGTCGGTGGAGTCGTTCCGGGACAAGGCCTCCCGCATGCTGGTCTCCGACGACCCGGAGGAGCTGCCCGCCCTGGTCTTCCCCGATCCGCTGCGGAACCTGACCGACCTGGTGGGGGTGCGGGTGATCATGACCCTGCCGCACGAGGTCGACGCCGCCGCGCAGCTGATCAAGCGCCAGCGCTCCGAGTTCGACTGCCGCGGGGACCGGGAGAAGGACATCGGCTCCATTGAGTCCGGCACCTACGGCTATTCCAGCCGCCACCTGATCCTGCGCACCATCCAGAACGAGACGGTGCGGGCCTTCCACAAGGTGCTGGAGCCGGAGCACCGGCCCAACGGCAGCTACCTGTTCGAGGTGCAGATCCGCACCGTGCTGGCGCACGCCTGGTCCGAGATTGAGCACGACATCCGGTTCAAGGCCGGCGATCCGCGGGCCTGGAGCCCGTACTTCGACCGGCAGTTCACCGCCACCGCGGCCATGCTGGAGATGGTCGAGAAGGAATTCGCCGAGCTGCACGAGCGGTACGAGACGGTCACCGGGTTCTGGGACGAGGACGGCGAGGGCAGCGCTCCGCTGACCCCGAACCGGATCCGGCACGTGTGGATGACGCTGCTGCCGCACGTGAACCGCAAGGTCGACGACGACTGGGGCTGGGCCGCCGAACTGCTAGCCGCGCACGGGCTGAAGACCACCATGGACCTGGCCGGGCTGCTGCAGGCCGACGCCATCACCGCCGTCCGGCAGGCCCTGGACCACCGCTACTCCCCCGGGCCGGACCGGCTGCTCGATGACCTGCTGCTGTGGCGGTTCGGCAAGGAGCACATCGAGCTCACCGCGGAACCGGCCGACGCCGCCTCGCATCCGCGGCGGGATTCGCTGGGCCGCCGCTACCGGCAGATCCAGCTGTACCGGGCCCGGCAGAAGGCCTGACCGCCTGCCGCTGCGGCCCTTGCCCGGCGGCCTGCTCCGCCTTACCGTGACCGGATGAGCGTCAACCTCACCGCCGGGCAGGCCCGCTGGCTCCGCCTGCGCTCCCACCTGCTGGATGGGTCGGAGCTGGCTCCCGCCGACGTCGTCCGCCGCGCCGTCGCCCTCCAGGGCCAGGACCTGCCCGCGGTCCAGCGGGCCATCGCGGTGCGCTCCCGGCCGGGCACCACCGTGGACGCTGTCCGGGCCGCGTTCGACGCCGGGGAGCTGGTGCGGTCCTGGCCGATGCGCGGCACCCTGTTCGCCACCACCCCGGAGCACCTGCGGGCGCTGCTGTCCTTTACCGGCGAGCGCATCCACCGGGCCACGGCACGGCGCCGGGAACAGCTGGGACTCTCCGACGCCGTCGTCGCGCACGCCCGCGAGGTGCTGGCGGAGGCGCTGGCCGTCCAGCCGCTGCGCCGGGCGGAGGTGCTGGACCTGTGGGAGGCCGCCGGCATCACGACGGCCGACGGCCGCGGGTACCACCTGCTGATGAACCTGTCGGTGGCCGGGCTGGCGCATTGGGGTGCCTTCGACGAAACGGGTGCCGAGCAGTACCTCACGCTCACCTCCGGTGCGCCGCCGGAGGACCCCGACGCCGCCCTGGCCGAGGTGGTGCGCGGCTTCGTGCTGGCCCGCGGGCCGGTGACGGCCGACGACCTGGCCTGGTGGACCAAGCTGCCCAAGACGCTGCTGCGCCGGGCGGCCGCGCACGTGGAGGACCTGGTGGAGGTGCAGGTGGAGGGCACCAAGGCGTGGATGATCGGGGACCCGGCGCCGCCGGAGGCCCCAGCAGCGCCCGACGCCGCCGCAGTGACCCTGGTGCCGGGCTTCGACGAGTGGATTCTCGGTTACGCGGACCGCTCCCTGGTGGCGGGGCCGGGCATGCTCCAGGCGCTGGTTCCCGGCGGCAACGGCGTCTTTCGCCCGGCCGTGCTGGTGGACGGGCTCGCCGTCGGCACCTGGCGGCTGAAGCGCACCGGCCGCGGCGCACCGCAGCCGGTGATCGAGCTGGTGGAGCCGGTCCCTGCGCGGACCCGGGAGGCCGTCGAGGCCGCGGTGGCCGCCTGGCCGCACGGCTGACTCCTCCGCCTATCGGCGGACGGTGTAGGTCACCTGCACCATCCCGTTGTCGAAGCGGCGTTCGCGCGCCAGATCCAGGTCCAGCCGCAGTCCGTCGGGAAACACCCGAGTGCCGCCGCCGACCACGGCCGGGCAGATCAGCAGCTCCACCGCGTCGACCACGCCCAGGGCCAGGGCGGTGCCGGCCAGGGTGGGGCCCTCAATGGTCAGGTCCCCGTCCGTCGCGGCGCGGGCCCGCTCCAGCGCCTCGAGGGTGAAGGCGGGCTCCAGCCGGGTCCGGGTCGTCCAGACGTCGTCCAGGGTGGTGGAGAAGACCACCTTTTCGGTGTCCTGCCAGAGCCGGGCGAAGTTGGCGGATTCCGGGGAATCGTCCGCCGCGGAGGGGTCGGTTTCCCAGATCGCCATCGTCTCGTACATCTTTCGGCCGTACAGGAAGGTCTTCACCGTGGCGAGGTCCTCGCTCAGGGCGGCGACCACGCTGTCGTCCGGAAAGGCCCAGTCGAACCGGCCTTCGGCATCGGTGTTGTAGCCGTCCAGGGAGGACGCGACGGAGTAGATGAGTTTGCCCATGGGCCAACCCAAGCCACCGGGCGCACCGGAGGCAAGGGAAACCCGCATCCCGGCCGCCGCTGCCGCCCGACCCGGCGGGGACGGCTCAGAACAGCATGTTTTCCGGCCGGCCCGCTTCCCGGCCCAGCAGGCGTTGCTTGAGTTCGAGCCCGTACCGGAATCCGCCCAGTGTCCCGTCGGTGCGCAGGATCCGGTGGCAGGGCACGAAGAGGGCGGCGGCGTTCAGGGCGCACGCCGCCGCGGCGGCGCGCACCGCCGTCGGCCGTCCGGACCGGGCGGCGTAGGCGGCGTAGGTGAGGCGTTCGCCGGGCCCCACGCCGCGCAGGGTGTCCCAGGCCTGGACGCGGAACCGGCCGGAGTGCTGGCGGACCGGAATCCTGCCCGGAGCCGCCAGGTCGCCCGCATAGTAGGCGTGCACCGCCGCGGCGGCGGCCGCGGCAACGGCGACGGCGTCGACAGCGGCCGGCGCGGGGCCGGACGGCGGATCGGGGTGCCGGTCCGCCCGCAGCCGCAGATCGGACGCCGGCAGGACCGCCACGGCATCCTCCCCCGGACGCAGGCCGGGATGCACCAGGCCGGCCAGCGCCGCCCGGTCCGCCGTCCACCCGGAGGCGAGGACCCCGTCGGCTGTGGCCAGCAGGGAAAACGGGCCGTCCGGGGTGTCCAGGGTGGTGAAGACCGCGACGGCGGGCCGCAGGGCGTCGGGCGGACCCGTCACCTCCGTCGCGGTCGGCCCGGCTCCGGCTGCGGGCTGCGGTGCGGGGGCTGTCGGGCTGGTCGTCGTGTTCATTGGTCGTCCTTTCCGGAGCGGGGCGGGGAGACGGGTTCGGCGGCGGCCCGCCACAGGTGCATGGCCGCGTAGGAGCGCCACGGCGCCCAGGCCGCGGCGCGTGCGGCCAGCGCCCGGTGGGCCGCGGGCCCGGACAGGCCGCCGTCGAGCAGTCCGGCAGCCCGGGCCCCGGCGAGGAGCGCGACGTCGCCGGGCAGCCAGGCGTCCGGGTCGCCGAGGACCCGCATGCAGATGTAGCCGGCGGTCCAGGGCCCGATGCCGGGCCGGGCCAGCAGATCCGCGCGCAGCTGGCCGGCGTCGGCCCCGACGTGCACGGCCAGGTCGCCGGAGTCCAGGGCACGGGCGGCGGACAGGACGGCGGCGACGGCCCGGGCGGGCAGCCGCAGGGGGCGGTCGGGGTCCGGGGCAGCCCCGGCCTCCGGCGCGGGCACGGCGGCGAGGATCTGCGCGGGAGACGGGAAGAGCCGGTCCAGGCCCGGAACGGAGGCGGCGTACGGGCTGCCGGCCCGGGCGGCCAGCCGGGTGAGGTGGGTGGTGGCGGCGGCGACGGAGATCTGCCGGCCGAGCAGTGCCCGGATCACCAGCTCATGCGGATCCACGGCGCCGGGCACCCGGATACCGGGGGTGCGGGCAACGAGCGGGGCGAGGACCGGATCGGCGGTGAGGCCGGCGTCGACGGCGGCGGGGTCCGCATCCAGGTCCAGCAGGCGGCGGATGCGGGCGACGGCCGGCGCGGTGTCGGCCAGTGAGGCCAGTTCCAGCCGGGCGGTCAGCTGCCAGCCGCGCTTCGGGTGCTGCGCGGCGGTCAGGTCGATGGCAGCCGGGCCGTGCGGCAGCGCCAGGGTGCGGGCGTAGCGCAGCCGGTTGGGGCCGCTGAGGTCGGCCAGTTCGACGCCGGCGACGGCGCGGGCCGCGAGGAAGCGGAAGATGCCCGGGGCGTCGTAGGGCGCCCGGACCGGCAGGTCGATGTCCAGCCGGGCGGCATGCGGGCCGGGTCCGGCAGATGCCGGACCCTCGGCCGGCACATCGATGTCCTGCCGGGCGGCAGCCGGGGCGGCGGAAGCAGGGTGGCCGGTCCCGGTGGTTACGGCGCGGCGCCGGGCCCGGGCGCGCAGCTCGCCGGGCCGGCTGTCGAAGACCTCGCGGATGGTGTCGTTGAACTGCCGTACCGAACCGAACCCGGCGGCGAAGGCGACCTGGGCCAGCGGCAGGTCGCTGGCGGCCAGCAGGGCCCGGGCGGACTGGGCCCGGCGGGCGCGGGCCAGGGCCAGCGGCCCGGCGCCCAGTTCGGCCAGCAGCAGCCGGTGGAGGTGCCGCGCGGTATAGCCGAGCCGCAGCGCCAGGCCGTCGACGCCTTCCCGGTCCACCACCCCGTCGCTGATCAGCCGCATCGCCCGGCCGGCAAGGTCGCTGCGGAGGTTCCACTCCGGGGTGCCGGGCGTGGCCTCGGGCAGGCAGCGCCTGCACGCGCGGTACCCGGCTTCGTGCGCCGCGGCGGAGGTCAGGAAGAAGGTGACGTTTTCCGGCTTCGGTGTGCGGGCCGGGCAGGAGGGGCGGCAGTAGATGCCGGTGGAGGCCACGGCGGTGAAGAACTGTCCGTCGAAGCGGGCATCGCGCGCGTCGATGGCGCGGTACCGCTCGGCGAAGAGCGGATCGCCGGCCGCACCCTCAAAGCGGCGCATCCGGGGCCGCTTCGGTGCGGTGGCGGCATCGGGTGCCGCGGCCTCGCTGATGGTCATGCGTCCAGTAAAGCGCCTTTCGGCACCGACTTCCGGCGGTTTTCGGACATGGCACTGCGTTCGTCCGGAACCGGGCCGGCGTGCGTGCCGCCTACGGCCCGCAGCCCGGGAGCCGGGGAGCACGCCCCACGGCGGCAGGTCCCGGTTGCGGAAGGGGGCCTGCCGCCGGGAGCCAGCGGACTTCGGGGTTCAGTACTTCGCGATGAAGCGGCCGATCACGCCGCCTGCCCGGAGCTTGTCGATCGCCTCGGGGATTTCCGCGTGGGTGATGATGTTCATCGGCGGGTTCAGCTGGCCGGACTTCATCAGCTCGTACAGTGCCTCCAGGTCCTCCTTGGTGCCGGACTTGGAGCCCTTGATGGAGAGCTGGTTGATGATGATCGGGTAGGTGTTGATCGTCGCCTCCAGCCGGCCCATGCCCACCTGCACCAGGGTCCCGAATTCGGCAAGGGTCTCGATGGCCGCCGAGGTGGTGGTGCCGAAGCCGGCGTAATCAACGATCAGGTCCAGGCCCTTGTCCTTGAACTCGGTGATGGATTCGGCGACGCCGGCCAGGCCGATCTCGTCCGCCAGCCCGCGGGTGGCGGGGTTGATTTCGGCGCCGTAGACCTCCGCGCCGGAGAGCACCGCGACACGGGCGCCGATGTAGCCCAGTCCGCCGAGGCCGATAACGCCGACCTTCATGCCCTTCTTCGCGCCGCCGACGGCCATGATGGCGTGGTAGGCGGTGAGACCGGCGTCGGTGGCCATGGCGGCGAGGTCGAAGGGGACCTCATCGGGAAGCTTGACCAGGTTGTCGTCGGTGGCGAGCAGCTTGGGCCCGAAGCCGCCGTCCCACTTGCCGTAGCCGAGCGCGTCCCCGTCGCTCATCACCGGCGCCAGGCCCACCCGGTCGCCGACCTTCCAGTGCTCCATGCCCTCGCCGACCTCGGTGATCACACCGGCGTTCTCGTGGCCCATGGTCCGCGGAAGCTGGAAGAACAGCGGCATCCAGCCCGGATCGTCCAGGGCGGTGACGTCAGAGTGGCAGACGCCTGCGGCCTTGACCTCCACGACCACCTGGCCCGGCCCGGCGTGCGGCTCGGGCACTTCGTTGAGTTCCAGCGGCTTGTTGGTTCCGGTGAACTGCCACGCCTTCATGGGGCATCTCCTTCAGTGGTGCATGTGCTTGCATTCCCAGATTACGCCCGCTCCCGGGCCGGAAATCGGGTGCGTCCGGCGAACGTGCATCTGCACCATAAGTGTGCTTACTGTTGCGTATGGGGGCGCTGTTCCCCCGTCCGGTTTTCCCGATGGAAAGGACCCATATGTCACGCGTAGCCATCATCGGCGGCCACGGAAAGGTCGCGCTGCACCTGGCGAAGGACCTCACCGCGAGGGGCCACCAGGTCACGTCGCTGTTCCGCAATCCCGACCACGCGGCCGACGTCGAAGCCACCGGCGCCACCGCGGTCGTCGCGGACGTCGAGCACCTCTCCACCGAGGAGATCGCCGGCAGGCTGGCCGGCCAGGAGGCAGTGGTCTGGTCCGCGGGAGCCGGCGGAGGCTCCCCGGAACGGACCTATGCGGTGGACCGCGACGCCGCGATCCGCTCCATGGACGCCGCCCGGGCTGCGGGCGTGCGGCGGTACGTGATGGTGTCCTACTTCGGTGCCGGCCCCGATCACGGCGTGCCCGAGGACAACGGTTTCTTCGCCTACGCCGAGGCCAAGGCGGCGGCCGACAAGCACCTGCGCGGCAGCGGGCTGGACTGGACCATCCTCGGCCCCAGCGGGCTGACCATGGATCCGGGCACCGGAAAGATCGAAACCGGCCCCGGCGTCGAGGGCAGCCAGGTCTCGCGGGAGGATGTTGCCCTGGTGGCCGCGGAGGTGCTGGACCGCCCGGCCACCATCGGAAAGACGATCGAATTCAACAACGGCGCCACGCCGGTGGCGGAGGCCCTCGACGCGCTGGCGGACGGGGCCGACTGAGCCTGATGCCGTCGGCGCTCCGCGCCGCGCCGGTTCCTCCTGGCTCCCCGCCTAGGCCGAGGCCCGGCGCACCAGGGTGACCGGCGGCAGCCGGGCCTCGCCGGGCCCGACGGCATCCGGGCCGTCCGGGGCGCCGGCGGCTTCGGCGGCGGCGGGAGCCGCGAGCTGGGCAAACCGCCGGCCCAGGCGCCGGGCATCCACCCGCACGGTGGTCAGCGGCGGAACCGCCAGCGCCGCGAGCGGGATGTCCTCGGCGCCGATGACGGCCAGGTCGTCGGGAGCGGCGAGACCGCGGGCCGCAAGTCCGGAGAGCAGCGCGAAGGCGTATTCGTCGTCGAACGCGCAGACCGCGGTGACCGGCTCCGTCCCCTGGCGCCACTGCGCGACGGCGGCCGCGGCCTGGACACTGTCCAGCTCCATCCGGATGACCGCAGGAGCCGGCAGCCCGAGCCGGGCGCAGGCGTCCTCCACCGCAGACTGACGGACTTTTGCCCGCCATTCGTAGCCCGCCGCGGCCGGCAGGGCCAGGCCCAGCCGGACATGCCCGGCGCCGGCCAGATGTGCGACCTGCTCCGCACCGATGCCCAGGTCCGGGGACAGCGGATCCTCCAGCTCGTCCTGCAGGCTCGCCACCGGGGTGCCGAAGGCGCGCAGTTCGGCCAGTTCCGCGGGATCCAGGGGCGTGGTGAGGATCAGGGCGGCCGGTGCCAGGGACCGCACCAGCGCGGCGGCGCCGCCCTGCGGCGGAAGCCGGTGTGCCAGCAGCCGCTGGCCGCGCCGCTCCACCTCCTCACTGGCGGCATCAAGCACCATGGCCAGCGCCTGGCCCAGCGGTTCGGGCGGCAGCAGCATCAGCACCACATCGCTGCGGCCGCGGCGCAGGGTCCGGGCCGCCGTCGACGGCGTGTATCCCAGCGTCCGGGCGGCGGCGAGTACCCGGTCCCGGGTGGCGGCCGAGATGCTCTGCCCGGAACGGCCGTTAAGCACGTAGCTGACGGTGGCGCGGGAGACGCCGGCAGCCTGCGCGACGTCGGCCGAGGTGACCCTGCGCTCCACGTGCCGCCCCTCTCCAAAACGCAAAAATACGGGATTATGCTGCTCGGATTTCTCCGGTAATCTGACGATACAGGCAACTTACACGTGTAACCCGGGGTTGCCTGCGCAACGGCCGCGCAACCACGGCCGTCTCATCGACCGAAAGGACCGGCACGTGGCCAACCAGCCCATCACCGCCCAAAACACCGTCCAGCAGTGGCTCGACCACCCGGCGGGCGGCCCCGCCATCCGCGGCCTGCTTGCCCAGGCCGGCAGCGACGAATCCACGCTCGGCCCGGCGCTGACCCTGAAGCTGCAGCAGCTGGTGGACCTCAGCCAGGGCAAGTTCCCGCAGGCCGCCGTGGACGAGCTGGTCCTAGCAGCCAACGGCGGCGTCGTGCCGGAGACCGCCGCAGCCGAACTGCCGACCGTGCCGGGCCGCTTCGACGGCAGGACGGTGATCGTCACCGGCGCCGGCGGCGGCATCGGCCGGGCCACCGCGGCCCGCATCGTCCGGGAGGGCGGACGGGTCATTGCCGTCGACATTGCCGAGGGCAAAATCAAGGAAATGGCCGACGAACTCGGCGACGCCGTCGTTCCGGTCGCGGCGGACCTGACCGATCTGTCCGCCATCGACCGCATTGTCGCCGCCGCCGGCGGGCAGGTCGATGCACTGGCCAACGTGGCCGGCATCAACGATGACTTCTCCCCGCTGCACGAGGTCACCGACGCCATGTGGCAGAAGATCTTCGCCGTGAACGTGGACGGCCTGGTCCGCCTGACCCGCGCCGTGCTGCCGGGCATGCTCGAGGCCGGCAAGGGCTCGATCGTGAACGTCACCTCCGAGGCCGGCCTGCGCGGCTCCGCCTCCGGCGTCGCCTACACCGCCTCCAAGCACGCCGTCGTCGGCATCACCCGCAGCACCGCGTTCATGTATGCCCGCGAAGGCGTACGCGTGAACGCCGTGGCTCCGGGCGGCGTCGCCACCGGCATCCCCATGGGCGGGGCGACCAGCGAGTACGGCGAGGCCCGCCTGGCCCCGGCCCGCGTGAACATTCCCGGCATCGCCTCCGCCGAGGACCTGGCCGCGTCCATCACCTTCCTGCTGTCCGACGACGCGGTGAACATCAACGGCGCCATCCTGCCCTCCGACGGCGGCTGGTCCGCGGTCTAGCCGTGAAAAGAGATGGGGAGAACACGATGAAATCCGTCCACGTCACCGGCCCGGGTACCAATGAATGGGTGGAGGTGGACCGCCCTGTTGCCGGCCCACATGATGTGCTGCTGAAGATGAAGGCCTGCGGCATCTGCGGCTCCGACGCGATGTACAGCCACATGGGCGGCATCCCGCCGCGCCAAGGTGCCACCCCGCTCGGACATGAACCGGCCGCGGAAGTCGCTGAAGTCGGTGCCGAAGTGGAGGGCTTCACCGTCGGCGACCACGTGGTCATCGACACCATGGCCTTCACGGACGGGCTGCTGGGCAGCGGCGGCGCCCAGGGCGGGCTGTCCGAGTACGTGCTGGTGCGGGACGCGGTGCCGGGCCGACAGCTGCGGGTCATTCCCGAGGAGATTCCGTGGGAGGTGGCGGCGCTCAACGAGCCGATGGCCGTGGCTTACCACGCCGTGAACCGCACCGACCCCAAGCCCGGCGACAAAGTGGTGATCTTCGGCGCCGGCCCGATCGGGCTCGGCGCTGTCCTGGGCTACCGCCGCCGGGGCGCCTCGCACATCGTGGTGGTCGACATCATTCCCTCGCGCCTGAAGAAGGCCCTGGAGGTCGGGGCCGACGCAGTGATCAACTCGGCCGAGGAGGACGTCGCCGCCCGCCTGGTCGAACTCCACGGGGACGGCGCCACCATGATGGTGCGCGGCGTCCGCTCCGGTACCGACATCTTCCTCGATGCGGCCGGCGCCCCGGTGGTGCCGCAGACCGTGGCCGGTGTCGCGAAGTCCGGCGCGGTGCTTGGCATCGTCGCGGTCCACAAGAAGCCCGTCGAGCTGGACTTCGGCTCCATCCTCACCACGGAGCTGACGATCGTCTTCGCGATGGGCTACCCGACGGAGATCTTCGAGGTCACCGACGACATCATCGAGAACTGGCGGAAGTACGCGCTGATCATCAGCGACGTGCTGCCCTTCGAGCGCTCCCTCGAGGCGCTGGAACTGGCGCAGACTCCCGGCGCCGCCGACAAGGTCGTCGTCCACTTCGACTGACCGTTCGGTCAACCGCAGCCAGCACGACGGCGGCCGGTTCCCTTTCGCTGGAAGGGGACCGGCCGCCGTCGTGCGTTAAGGCGTCCCGCCGTCAGGGCATAGCGAATCCGCTCCGGCGCTCCTCCTCGTCGTCGAAGCGGTCCCTGGCCTCACGCACCGCCGCCATATTCACCGATGTCCATCCCAGCAGGGCGTCAATCAGCTCCTGCAGCGTCTTGCCGAGCGCAGTGAGGCGGTATTCCACTGCCACCGGCCGGGTCTGCACCACGGCCCGCTCCACCATGCCGTTGCGCTCCAGCCGTCGAAGGGTGGCGGTCAGGGGCTTCTGGGTGACGGTCGGGATTGCCCGCCGCAGCCCGTTGAAGCGCAGCGGCTGCTCACACAGCTTGTCCAGCACCAGCAGGGACCACTTGTCGAGCAGCTGGTCCAACAGTTCCCGCTGCTCGGGGCTGACCTGGGAATGCACCACGGGATCGGCGGCAGCGGGAACGGCGCTGGCGGGGAAGGTATCCGGCATGACACCTAGTCTCGTTGAAGCTCCTTTCGCGGGCCAAGTAGAAACAAGGTCCAGCTTCCCGTCAGAAAGGACCGTCATGACCGTCACGATGCACAGCCCCGAGGGCATGTTCCAACCCGTCCCCTACCATCACGTCTCCGTGGCATCGGGCACCCCCCACGTTCACGTTGCCGGGCAGATCGCCCGGGACGGCGAGGGCAACCGGCTCGCACCGGGGGATCTGAAGGAACAGACCGCCATCGCCCTGCGCAACACCGCCCGCGGCCTTGCCGGCGCCGGTGCGGACTTCTCCGATGTGGTGCGGCTGCGCTTCTTCGCCGTGCAGTGGCATCCGGACAAGATGGGCGACTTCCTGGCGGGCATCGACAGCGTGGTGGAGGAACTGAACCTTCCGCAGCCGCTGCCGCCGCTGTCCTTCATCGGTGTCGACTACCTGTTCGAGCCGGACGTGCTCATCGAGGTGGAGGCCTACGCGGTGCTCGACTGAGGCAGGGCGCGGACGAGGGCGGCCGGTCCCCTTCTCTCGGAGGAGAACCGGCCGCCGTCGTTCGCAGCAGGGGCTGCTAGGCCCCGGATACCGCCGCGGCCAGCTTGTTCAGCGACTCCTCCAGCTGGTCCTTGGAGACCATCGGGAAGGCGACTTTCTTCAGGGTCTCCTTGTCCGTGACGTTGGACCAGTCATAGGTGAGCGTGACCTCGGTGGAGTCCGGGCCCAGGTCCTGCAGCTCCCAGATCCACTGCCAGCCCTTGGGTTCGGTGCCCGCCGGAGCAGTCTGCCAGGCGATCAGCTTCTTGGGGTCGAACCCGGTGACGTGGTTTTCGGTCTTGTAGTCCCCCATCTTGTCGTTGTGCATGTTCATGGTGAACACATCGCCCACCGCCGAAATGCGGTCGGTCTTCTCATCCGAAACCACCATGCCGGAGCCGTCCAGTTCGTGGTGCCGCTCCGGGTTGGACAGCAGCCGGAAAATGTCTTCCGCCGATGCGTCGATCACCCGGGTGACTACCACGTTCGTCTGCTCACCTGACATACGTTGATCTCCTTTTCGTCGGTTTTTCTTGCGTCCGACGGCGCGGGGCCGCCGAAGATTCGTGCCGGGCCGGTCGGCGGTCTCAGCCCGGAGTGTCTGCTTCCGCCTCCTGCAGGTTCCAGCCGGAGATGTAGGGCGGATCCTGGCCTTCGTCGCGGGTGTACTGCCGGGCGCGCAGCCGCTCGTCCTGCAGCCGCTGGCGCAGCGGCGCTTGCCGCTCCCCCAATCCGGGCACCCGGTCCAGTACGTCGATGGCCAGCTGGAACCGGTCGATCTGGTTCAGCATCGCCATGTCGAAGGGCGTGGTGGTGGTGCCCTCCTCCTTGTAGCCGCGCACGTGCAGGTTGGCGTGGTTGGTGCGGCGGTAGGTCAGCCGGTGGATCAGCCACGGATAGCCGTGGTAGGCGAAGATGATCGCCTTGTCCTTGGTGAAGAGCGTGTCGAAGTCCCGGTCCGGCAGCCCGTGCGGATGCTCCGCCGGATCCTGCAGCCGCATCAGGTCCACCACGTTGACCACCCGGATCCGCAGGTCCGGCAGGTTCTCCTTCAGCAGCGCGGCCGCGGCCACCGTTTCCAGGGTGGGCACGTCGCCGGCGCAGGCCATCACGACGTCGGGCTCCCCGGCGGACGCGGGATTGGCCGGCTCGCTGCCGGCGAAGTCCCAGATGCCGATGCCGCGCTGCACATGCAGCAGCGCCTGCTGAGGGTCCAGCCAGGCCGGCGCGGGCTGCTTGCCGGAGACCACCACGTTCACCCGGTCCCGGGTACCGAGGATGTGCTCGGTGACCGCGAGCAGGGTGTTCGCGTCCGGCGGCAGGTACACGCGGATCACGTCCGCCTTCTTGTTCACCACGTGGTCAATGAAGCCGGGATCCTGGTGCGAGAACCCGTTGTGGTCCTGCTGCCAGACGTGGCTGGAGAGCAGGTAGTTCAGCGACGCGATGGGCTGCCGCCACGCCAGTTCGCGGCTGACCTTCAGCCATTTGGCGTGCTGGTTGAACATCGAGTCGACGATGTGCACAAACGCCTCATAGCAGTTGAAGACCCCGTGCCGGCCGGTGAGCAGGTAGCCCTCCAGCCAGCCCTCGCAGAGGTGTTCGGAGAGCACCTCCGCCACCCGCCCGCTGCGGGCCAGGTGCTCGTCGACGGCGTCGATGCGCTGCTGCCAGACCTTGTCGGTGACGTCGTAGACGGCCTGCAGCCGGTTCGATGCCGTCTCGTCCGGGCCGAAGATCCGGAAGGTGGAGGGATTGAGCCGGATGATTTCGCGCAGGTACCCGCCCAGGTTGATCATCGGGCTGACCCGGTCGGCGCCGGGGCTCCCGACGGCGACGGCGTGGTCCGCGTAGGCGGGCAGGCGCAGGTCCTGCAGCAGCCGGCCGCCGTTGGCGTACGGGGTGGCGCTCATCCGCAGCTCCCCCGCCGGGGCCAGGACGGCGATCTCCTCCCGCAGCCGGCCGGCGTCGTCGAACAGCTCCTGCGGCCGGTAGGAGCGCATCCACTCCTCGAGCTGGGCCAGGTGCTCCGGGTTGTCGTGGATCTCGGACAGCGGCACCTGGTGGGCCCGCCAGGTGCCCTCCACCTGCTGTCCGTCGACCTTGCGCGGCCCGGTCCAGCCCTTGGGTGAGCGAAGCACGATCATCGGCCAGACCGGGGCACCCGCGCCGGCGGGCGCATCACCGGCATCCGGGAGCGGCGTCTCCGCGTCCGGCGGCGTCTGCCCGGAACGGTACCGGGCCTGGATGGCGTGGATCTCCCCGACGCAGGCGGCCAGGGCGGCGGCGAAGTCCTCGTGCGCCTGCTCCACGGCGTCCGGGTCCTCGACGGTGACGAAGTAGGGCCGGTAGCCGTAGCCTTCCAGGAGCTTGGTCAGCTGCTCTTCGGGCATCCGGGACAGGATGGTCGGGTTGGCGATCTTGTACCCGTTCAGGTGCAGGATCGGCAGCACCGCGCCGTCGGCGGCCGGGTCCAGGAAGCTGTTGGAGTGCCAGCTGGCGGCCAGCGGGCCGGTCTCCGCCTCGCCGTCGCCGATGACGGTGGCGGCGATCAGGTCCGGGTTGTCGAACACGGCGCCGTAGGCGTGCGCCAGCGAGTAGCCCAGTTCGCCGCCCTCGTGGATGGAGCCCGGGGTCTCCGGGGCGGCGTGGCTCGGAATCCCGCCGGGATAGGAGAACTGCCGGAACAGGGTGGCCAGGCCCGCCTCGTCCAGCCCGACGTGGCTGTAGATCTCGGAGTAGGTGCCCTCCAGCCAGGCGTTGGCGACGTTGGCCGGGCCGCCGTGGCCGGGGCCGGTGATGAACAGGAACGGCTGCCCGGTGGCGCGGATCAGCCGGTTCAGGTGCGCGTAGATGAAGTTCAGGCCCGGGGTGGTGCCCCAGTGGCCGAGCAGCCGGGCCTTGACGTCGGCGGCCTCCAGCGGGCGGCGCAGCAGCGGGTTCTCCCGCAGATAGATCTGCCCGGCGGAGAGGTAATTCGCCGCCCGCCACCAGGCGTCCACCTCGGCCAGCTCCCCGGCGGGCACGGGTGCGGTGCCGGGCAGCGGGTCGGTCACGGTTCCGGCCGGGGTGCCGGTGCCGGGCTCGCTCATGGTCAGCTCCTTCGTTGGGGTCGGGGGTGCTGAAGACAGTCGGTTCGGGTTCCGCTACGGAACCTCCAGGACGACGTCGGACGGTTTCTTGTCCGGTCGCAGGCCGCGCCAGACCGGGTGGCGCAGTTTGCCGGTGCCGGTCATTTCGGCGTAGGTCACCTCGCCGACCAGGGCGGGCCGGACCCATTGGGCGTCGGCGGCGTCGGAACGGGGCACGTCGGGCAGCGGGGCGGTCTTGCGGCCCATCTTCTTCAGCTTCGAGCCGAGCACGGCGAGGTCCTTCTCGCCGAGGCCGGAGCCGACCCGGCCGATGTACTGCAGCTCGGTGCCGTCGGGCACGGCCAGCAGCAGGGAACCGACCTTGTTCGCACGGTTGCCCTTGCCGGGCCGCCAGCCGACGATGACCACTTCCTGGGTCAGCTGGTGCTTGAGCTTGATCCAGGCCTTGGAGCGCCGGCCGGGAGCGTAGGTGCTGTCCAGGCGCTTGGCCATCACGCCTTCCAGGCCGAGTTCGCGGCTGGACTCCATCGCCTCGTCCAGGTCCAGCTGCAGCACCGGGGGCACCTGGATGGTGCCCTCCGGCTCGGGTTCGACGGCGGATTCCAGGATCTCGCGGCGCTGCAGGTAGGTCAGGTCCGCCAGGGAGTTGCCGTCCAGCCAGAGCAGGTCGAAGAGCATGAAGTGCACGGGGGTGCGGGCCGCGGCGGCGTCGATCTCCCGCTTCTTCGTCAGGTGCATCCGCGGCTGGAGCAGGCCGAAGTCCGGCCGACCGGCGGCGTTCAGGGCCACAATCTCGCCGTCGAGCACCGCGCGTTCGCCGTTGAGCCGTTCGCCCAGCTGCTGCAGTTCGGGGTAGGCGGCGGTCATGTCATTGCCGTTGCGGCTGATCAGCCGGACGCCGTCGGGAGTGACGTCGGCGATGGCCCGGACGCCGTCCCACTTCATTTCGTAGCCCCACTCCTCCCCGTCGCCGATGTCGGCGCGGGTGCCGAGGGTGGCGAGCATGGGCGCCACCGCGGGCATCCCGGCGTCAGCCATGTCCGCCGCGACGGCTTTGGAGTCCGGCACCTCGGGCAGCGGACGGCGGGTGGTGGGCGGCGGCGGAACGTCCTCCGCCGGGTCGCCGCCGTCGCCGTCCTGCGGCTCGGGCTGGTCCTTCATCAGGTGGATGAGCCAGTTGTCCTTGCCCTGCTCGCGGCCGCCCCCGGTGTGGATCAGCGCGAACCGGCGGACGCTGCTGCCCTGGCCCGCCAGGCCGCCGTCGGGCTGGCCGTGCAGCACCGCGATGACCTCCTTGCCGTCCCGCCATTTTTCCCGCTCGTAGGTGCCGTGGTCCCAGATGGTGACATCGCCGCCGCCGTATTCCCCTTTGGGAATATGTCCCTCGAAGGTGGCGTAGTCCAGCGGATGGTCCTCGGTCTGCACCGCCAGATGGTTCTTTCCCGGCGAGGTGGGCGGACCCTTGGGCAGCGCCCAGGAGACCAGCACGCCGTCGTGTTCCAGCCGGAAGTCCCAGTGCAGGCGGCGGGCGTGGTGTTCCTGGATGACGAAGCTGTTGCCCTCCCGGGCGGGGGCCGGCTCGGCGGGAACCGGTTCGGGCGTCTTCTGCGGATCGCGCATGCTGCGGTATTTGCGCAGCCGGTCGGGTCGGTCGGATCCGCCGTCGCCCGCAGCGTCATCACCGGCTGCGGCGTCTGCTTCGTCGCCGGCTTCGTCGTCGCCGGCTTCGGGCCGGTCCACGGCTTCGGCGAGCGCATCTTCGCTCAGCTCGCCGGCGTCGCCTCCGCCCTGTTCCAGTCCCTCCAGCGGATCGCCCAGCGTCTCCAGCCGGTCCAGGACCTGTTCATAGTCGAGATGCTCCAGGTCGGGGTCCTCGAGCTCCTCCCAGGTCCGCGGCGCGGCGACCATGGGGTGGAACCGGCCGCGCAGCGAGTAGGGGCAGATGGTGGTCTTGTTGGCGTTATTCTGGCTCCAGTCCACCAGCACCTTGCCGGTGCGCAGCGACTTCTTCATGTCGGAGACCACCAGGTCCGGATGGTCGGCCTCCAGGGCCCGGGCCAGTTCATGGGCGACGGCGTTGACTTCGTCCGCGGTCTGCGTGCCGTCCAGCGCCACATAGAGGTGGATGCCCTTCGAGCCGCTGGTCACCGGGCGGGCGTCCAGGCCCATGTCGTCGAAGATCGCCCTGGCCCAGCGGGCCACCTCGGCGCACTCGGCCAGCCCGGCTCCCTCGCCGGGGTCCAGGTCCAGCACCAGCCGGTCCGGGTTGCGAATGGCCCCGCGCGGGCCGAACTGCCACTGCGGCACGTGGATCTCCAGCGCCGCGGACTGGGCCAGCCAGGTCAGGGTGGCCAGGTCGTTGACCACCGGGTAGACGTTGGTCCCGCTCTTGTGCTCGATCGGGAAGCTCTTGACCCATTTGGGGGCGGAGTCCTCGATGTTCTTCTGGAAGAACACCTGCCCGGGCTTCTCCGGGGTGCCGACGCCGTGCACCCACCGCTTGCGGGTCGCCGGGCGCATCCTGGCGTGCGGAATCATGACGCCGGCCACGGCCGCGTAGTAGGCGAGGATGTCGGCCTTGGTGGTTCCGGTTTCGGGATAGAGGACCTTGTCGAGGTTGGTCAGGCGCAGCCGGTGTCCGTCAACGCTGACCGTTTCCTGCTGCGACTTTGTCCCCGTGGTTCCCGCCATATCCCCTAGTCTTGCGGGATTCGGGGCAAAAGGCCAGCATTTTGTCAGCGTGCTTAGTATTCGGTGGCGGGGCCGGCTCCACGTCGATCCGCTGCACCTGCGGCGGTTCGATGGGGTTCAGCTGTATCAGGCAGCACAGATCCTCCCGGGCCCCGGGAACAATCCAGCGCAGTTCCGCGGGGGCCTCGCCGCCCGCCGGCCGGGCGTCGCCGGGCCGCAGCGAACCGGCCGCAGCGCGCAGCCGCAGCCAGTGCGCGCTGCGTTCCGGCCAGGGCCGGTCCTGTTCCACGTTGGACGCAAAACGGCTGCGCAGTGCGCGCTCGGTTTCGGCCGTCGGGGTGAGCAACCAGGCGTTGAGCGCGTCCCGGGCGGCATTCAGTTCCGGCCAGGCCCCGGTTCCGGTGTCGCTTTCGGCGGGCGGGGGCGGCTGGGCGGGCACTGCCGGTTGGCGGCCGATGGCAGCCTCCAGGGCGGGTGCGACGGTCTCGCCCACTCGGGAGTAGGTGGCGTTTTCCAGGCCCAGGGCGATGGTTCCGGTGCCCGGGTGCCAGCGCATATGCGCACCGAAGCCCGGATAACCGCCGGAGTGGAAGATGATCGGTCCTGCTGCCGGGTCCTCGACGACGTTCAGGCCGAAGCCGTATCCGCGGCGGGTGCCGGCCCGGTCCTGTGTCCGAGGCGGCGCCGGACGGTGAATGCGCTGCATCTCGGCCCGCTCGGCGAGGTCGAGCGGGCCGGCGGCGAGGCCAGGGTCCGCTGCCCGCCCCAGTTCCGACGCCGGGCCCGCCGCCAGCCAGGCGGCCCATCGTCTTAGGTCGCGGAGGGTGGAAAAGAGACCGCCGATGGGCGAGAAGGAGCCCGGCCCCGAGAAGGGCAGTGCCTGCCACCCGTCCGGCGCGCGCCGGTACCCGCGTGCAACGGGCACCGGCAGGTCCGTGCTGAAGCCGGTGTCGGCAAGGCCCAGCGGATGCAGCAGCCGGCCGGTCACCAGCTCGCGATAGTCCGCTTCGGCCGCAAGTTCGAGGATCCTTCCGAGCATCGCGTATCCGAGATTCGAGTACCGGAACCGGGTCCCCGGCGGGGAGGCCAGTCGGACGCCGCGGGCCAGCAGCCGGTCAAACTGCTCCCGCGGCATGGCTTCCTGCCGGTCAGCCCAGGGGTCGTCCTCGGGCAGGCCGGCGGACATGGTCAGCAGGTGCCGGACCGTCACCGGCCGGTCCGGGGCCAAGGGTCCGGTGAACCGCAGCCGCGGCAGCCAGTGCCGGATGTCGCCGTCGAGGTCCAGCCGGCCGGCGCGCCGCAGCACCAGCGCGGCCGCCGCCGTGAAGCTCTTGGTGCACGAGGCTATGCGGAATGCCGTGTCTTCGCCGGGAGCCCGGCCGGTGCCGTCGACGTCGCCGCGCAGCACGCGGACCGGCGCCCGCCCGGGACGGGTGATCTCTGCTGCGAGCGCGGGGGCCCGGCCGGCGGTGAAGCGGGCCTCAAAGAGGTCCTGCACGTGCTGTTCCGGCCGGTGATCCGCGCCGGCGGGCGGCTGCTCAGGCATATGCCGATTGGACCATGCGTGTTGTGCGGACGGGAGGGGCTGCCCGGGGTCAGACATGGGTCAGGAAGTCCTGGAGCACTTTCTGGCCGCCGCGCACCGAGGCTACCGGTACGCGTTCATCGACGCCGTGCACGCCCTCGGGCAACCGCCCGTCCGGGTCGGCCGTAAGCGGCGCGAAGCCGTAGCACTGGATCCCCAGCCGGGAGAACGCCTTCGCGTCGGTGCCGCCGCCCATGCACATCGGCACCACCACGGCCTCCGGGTCGTGGCGTTGCAGGGCCTGCCGCATGGCCTCGAACCACGGTGAATCCACGGATGACTGCAGCGGGCTCTCCCGCGTGAGGAAGTCCAGGCCGACCTCCGGCCCCAGCAGCTGCCTCACGGTCGCGAGGGTCTCCTCTTCGGTGCCGGGCAGGCAGCGGATGTCGACGTCGGCCTCCGCCACGCCGGGAATAACGTTTGTCTTGTACCCGGCGCGCAGCACCGTCGGGGTGGCCGAGCAGCGGACCGTCACCCGGGCCACCCGCCCCGCTTCGCCCATGGCGTCTATGGCCGCCTCCACGCCGGCCTCGCTCTCGAAGTCGGCCTCGAAGCCCAGCGCCGCCGTCGTCTGTTCGATGTACGCGCGGACCACGGGAACCAGCACCTGCGGCCACCGGTGGTTGCCCAGCCGATGCAGGGCCGCGATCAGGTTCTGTACCGCGTTGACCGGCACCGGGCGGGAACCGTGCCCCGACACCCCCTCGGCGCGCACCCGGATGTGCATGGTGCCGCGTTCGCCTGCGCCCACCGGATAGAGCCGGACGCTCCTCCCGTCCGCGCCGGTCAGCGGCGTGGCGGTGCCGCCGGACTCACCGATCGCTGCCTCCACCCCCTCGAAGAGCTGCGGATGCACGGTGGCCAGCCAATCCGCACCGTAGGCGCCCTTGTCCTCTTCATCGGCGACGAAAGCGACCACAATGTCGCGGCGCGGACCCTGGCCGGCGTCCGTCCAGTTCAGCAGGGTGGCCAGGGTCATGGCGGCCATGTCCTTCATGTCGGCAGCGCCGCGGCCGTAGATCCATCCGTCCCGGATCCGCCCTTCGAAGGGTGGAACGCTCCACTGCTCCGGTTCGGCGGGGACGACGTCGAGGTGGGCGTGCACCAGCAGCGCCGGCAGCGAACGGTCGCTGCCCGGCATCCGCACCACCACCGACTGCCGGGACTCCTCCGGGCCAAGCACCACCGGTTCCAGGCCTGCCGCGGTGAGCCGGGCGGCGATCCACAGAGCGGCTTCCCGCTCTCCATTGCTCTTGCCCTCGCCGTAATTGGAGGTATCGAATCTAATCAGTTCTGCGCACAGTTCTGCCGGGTCGTGCATGCGGGTCCCCTTCACGTGTTTACAAGACAGTAACCGAAACAAGTGGAAAATCTGTTGCCCCCGGGCCGCCGGGTAATTACTGTTCAAGCAGCGATTTACACCGAACAGGAAATACAGAAAACCGGATACCGGTCGCAGCCACCCATGTCAGTCGCACCAGAAATCCTCTGGCTTGCCGCCGGATTCCATTTGTTTGCATATTCCCGCTGAGGCATTTCAGCGCCGCCCGTTACGGAGGAACCGACAATTGCAGCCTGACATCCCGCGCCCGCCACGGCGCCGTTTCCGTTCCTCCACAGCCGTCGCCGCCCTGGGCCTGGCGGCTGCAATGGCGCTCCCGGCCGCCGCCCCGGCGCAGGCCGCGGAGGAGGACGCTCCGATGCTGAAACTGGCCCTCACCGGCGACATCGACACCCTGAACCCGTTCATCTCCATCCTGGCCACCACCTCCAACGTGCTGCGGCTGCAGTACGAACCGCTGGTCGCCTACGGCGCGGAGGCGAACGAGGAGATTCCGGGCATGGCCGAAAGCTGGGAGACCTCCGAGGACGGAACCGTCTGGACCTTCACTCTTCCCGAGGGCCGCCAGTGGTCCGACGGCGAGCCCATCACGGCCGAAGATGCGGAATGGACCTACAACGCCATCCTGGAAAACGATGACCTGAAGCAGGCCAACGGATCGCTGCTCAGCAGCGTCGAGTCCGTCGAGGCCGAGGACGAGACCACGCTGGTCATCAACCTCAGCGAGGCCCAGGCGGTCAACCCGGGTGCGGAGCTGCCCATCATGCCCGAGCATGTCTGGTCCGGGCTGGAGGATCCCGCTGCCTACGCCAACGACAAGGACACGGTCGGCTCCGGCCCCTTCGTGGTGGAAAGCTACGACAAGGCCGCCGGCGTAACCATGACCACCAACCCGAACTACTGGCGCGGCGCAGCGAAGATCGCCGGCGTCACCTGGATTCCCTACAAGAACTCCGACGCCGCCGTGCAGGCGCTGCGCACCGGCGAGATCGACATCGTCAGCGGCCTCACTCCGGCGCAGTACCAGGCGCTGCAGAACGAGCCGAACATCACCACCAACGCGGGAACCGGCCGCCGTTACCAGGCGATCGGCATCAATCCCGGCGCCCAGACGGCGGACGGAACGCCGATGGGTGACGGGCATCCCGCCCTGCAGGACGTACAGGTGCGGCGGGCCGTGGCGATGGCCATCGACAGTGACACCCTCCTGGAAAAGGTCCTGCAGGGACTCGGCGACAAGGCGACCGGTGAGATTCCGATGACCTACCCGCTGTATCACTGGGATACCGATGAGCTGCCGCTGGCCTATGATCCGGCCGCGGCGAACAAACTGCTGGACGAGGCGGGCTACGAGATGGGCCCCGACGGCATCCGCCTGGACCAAGACGGCAATCCCCTGTCCATGCGCCTGATGGGGCGCAACTCCGATCCCACGCACCAGCAGATGGCCGATTACGTGAAGCCGTGGCTGCGGGAGATCGGCATTGAAGTGTCGGTGGAAATGAAGGCCCCCGCGCAGGTCAATGACGACTCCACGGTGGGCAATTACGACCTCTATTTCACCGGCTGGGGAATCGGCCCCGATCCGGATTACCAGCTCTCCATCAACCAGTGCAGCTCCCGGCCGAATGCAGACGGCACCGGAGCAACGTCGGAAAACAACTTCTGCGACCCGGAGTTCGACGAACTCTTCAAGGCGCAGCACGCCGAACTTGACCAGGAAAAGCGCAGCGACCTGGTGATGCAGGCGCAGGAAATGATCTACAACGCGGCGGTGAACAAGGTCCTGTTCTACGCGAACAGCCTGGAAGCCTACCGTTCCGACCGCTGGGAGCCGTTCGTCACGCAGCCGTCCGAGGGCGGGGTCATCACCAGCCAAAACGGACCGTGGAGCTACTATCACGCCACTCCGACCGGCGATCTGGCCGAGGCCGGCGTCGTCGAGGACGGCGGCAGCAATACGGGCATTATCATCGGTGTCGTGGCCGCCGTGCTGGCGGCGGGCCTGGTGGTGTTCCTGCTGATCCGCCGCCGCTCCGCCACCGCTGATGATCGCGAGTAGACGTGGCGGAAGCGCTCAGCGAGCATGACGTCGCTCCCGCCCGCCGGGACACCGATGCGCCGCGCAGGAATTCCTCCTGGCTGCACTACATCGGCGTCAAGGCGGGCGGGGCGGCCGTCTCGCTCATCATGGTGGTGGTCCTCGGTTTCTTCGCGTTCCGGATCCTTCCGGGAGACCCGGTCCGCTCATTGGCCGACGGACGTCAGGTCACGGCCGAGCAGATGGACATCCTGCGCCGGGAGTACGGCCTGGACCAGCCCCTGCTGGGCCAGTTTTGGCGTTACCTGACGGACCTGTTCCAGGGAAAGCTCGGCGAGTCGTACACGTACAACCGGCCCGTGCTGGAACTGATCGGCGAGCGCGTTGGGCCGACCCTGCTGCTCACCGGCACCGCCGCGCTGATCTCCGTGGTGCTCGGTCTCTGGCTGGGGCAGAAGGCGGCCTGGCGGCGCGGCAGCCTGTTCGACAAGACCCAGACCGGGCTGGCGCTGATCTTCTGGTCGGTTCCCACCTTCTGGCTTGGCCTGCTCCTGCTGCTGGTCTTCGCCGGGACCCTGAACTGGTTCCCGACCGGCGGCATGGTCACGGCCGGAAGCAGCGCGTCCGGCATCGAGCGCATCCTCGACATTGCCCACCACATGGCGCTTCCGGTGCTGACGATGGTGGCCGTGGTCTACGCGCAGTACCTGATGGTCATGCGCGCCTCCCTGCTGGAGGAGATGACTTCCGACTACCTGACCACCGCCCGCGCCAAGGGACTGCGGGACGACGACGTGCGCCGCCGGCACGCCGTGCCCAATGCCCTGCTGCCCGCAGTCACGCTGATCTTCCTGACCTTGGGCGGGCTGATCGGCGGCGCGGTGACCGTGGAGACCGTCTTCTCCTGGCCCGGCCTCGGCTACCTGACCTTCCAGGCCCTGTCAGCGCCGGACTTTCCGCTGCTGCAGGGCACGTTCGTGGTCTTCTCCTCGATCGTGATCCTGATGAACTTTGCCGCGGACCTGCTCTACCGCGTGCTCGATCCCCGATTGAGGGCCTCATGAACGCAACACGCACCGCCGCGGGGGCGGCGTGGGCGCGCCGCGGCGCCGCCGCCGCCGAGGGCTGGCGGCAGTTCCGGAGCAACCGCGCCGGGCTGGCCGGCCTGGTTGTCCTGGTCGCCGTGGTGGTGCTGGCGCTGCTCGCACCGGTGCTCGCCCCCGAGTCCACCCTCGACGTCACGCGGCTGGACTCGCTGCAGAACGAACCGCCGTCGCTGGCCAACCCGCTGGGCACCGACCCGTCGGGCCGCAGCGTGCTGGCCATGCTGCTGTGGGGCGCCCGCGTCTCGCTGCTGGTCGGTTTCGCCGCAACCGCCGTGTCCATGGTGATCGGCACCGTGGTGGGCATGGCCGCCGGACACTTTTCCGGTGCCGTGCAGGCCGTGCTGATGCGCGTCATCGACTTCTTCCTGGTGGTGCCCTCCCTCGTGCTTGCGATCGTGCTCTCGAGCATCCTCGGTGCGGGCGTGGTCACCATCGTCGCGGCCATCGGCATCACCTCCTGGGCATCGACCGCCCGCCTGGTCCGGGCCCAGACCCTGACCATCGAGTCCCGGCCGTATATCGACCGGTCCTGGGCGCTCGGTGCCGGTGACGGGCACATCATCGGGCGGCACGTGCTGCCGGCCGTGCTGCCGCTGGTGCTGGCGAACACCACGCTGACGGTCGGCTCGGCCATCATCGCGGAGTCCACCCTCAGCTTCCTGGGCCTGGGCGATTCCAGCAGCATCTCCTGGGGCTCCATGCTCAAATCGGCCCTGGACACCGGTGCCGCCACCGCGGGGTTCTGGTGGTTCGTGCTGCCACCCGGCGTGGCCATCGTCATCGTCGTGCTCTGCTTCACCCTGGTGGGCCGCGCCCTGGAATCCGTCGTCAACCCCACCCTGCGAGGACGCTGATGCCCCGGCTGGCCTTTGAAGATGTCCGCATCACCTACACGATCCGCAGCGAGGACGGTCCGAAGGAGCTGACCGCCGTCGACGGCGTGTCCCTGGTCCTCGAACCGGGCGGCACGCTCGGGCTGGCCGGAGAGTCCGGGTGCGGCAAGTCGACCCTTGCCATGTCCGTGCTTCGGCTGCTTCCGGCCAATGCCCGGCTCGAAGGCAGGGTCCTGCTCGGCGCGGAGGACGTGTCCGAGCTCAGCTGGGGCCGGCTGCGCGCAGTGCGCTGGACCTCCGCGGCAGTGGTGTTCCAGGGCGCCATGCACTCCCTGAACCCCGTCCAGCGCATCGGTGACCAGATCGAAGAGGCGCTGCGCATCCACGCCAGCGACCTGGATCCGGTGTATCGGGAGGAGAAAGGTCGTCGGGCGCGGGTGGACGAGCTGCTCGGCCTGGTGGACCTGCCGCGGGAGAAGGCGGTGTCCTATCCGCATGAGCTCTCCGGCGGCCAGAAACAGCGCGTGATGATCGCCATGGCGCTGGCCTGCGAGCCGGAACTGATCATCGCCGACGAACCCACCACCGCCCTCGACGTGGTCGTCCAGGACCAGGTGCTGCAGGTGCTCTCCGGACTGGTGGCCAGCCGCGGCCTGTCGCTGGTGATGATCAGCCACGACCTGTCCGTGCTGGCCGCCACCTGCGAGCGGATCGCGGTGATGCAGGACGGGCGCATCGTCGAGGAGGGTCCCGCCGATTCGGTCATGCACCATCCGCAGCACCCGCACACCCGGGCCCTGGCCGCGGCGTTCCCCACCATCGGCGATCCGGGCTCGCGGATGCGCCTGCCCGGGTATGCCGCTCCGCCGGCGGAACCGGCTGCCGACGCCGTCCCCGTCCTGGAGGCGCGGAACGTCTCGGTCAGCTTCGCCGGCCGCGGCGCCGGCACGGTCCGGGCCGTCGACGGCGTCAGCCTGGCCTGCAGGCGTGGGGAAATCGTGGCGCTGGTCGGCCAGTCCGGCTCCGGCAAGACCACGCTGGCCCGCACGCTGCTCGGCCTGCAGCAGCCCACCGGCGGCGAGCTGCTCTTCGACGGCGCGCCGCTGCCCAGGCGCCGGCGCGCGCTGAAGGCCTACCGCCGCGCAGTGCAGTTCGTGCTGCAGGACCCGGCGGCGGCCCTGAACCCGAAGCACACCGTCTATGAATCGGTGGCCGAGGGGCCGCGGCTGCACAAGCTGCCCGGCGACGAGACGCAGCTGGTGGCCGAGGCTCTGGCCAAGGCGGAGCTGAGCCCGCCGGACCGGTTCGGCCCGGCCCTGCCGCAGGAGCTGTCCGGCGGGCAGCGCCAACGCGTGGTGATCGCCGGGGCCCTGGCCCTGGACCCGGAATTCCTGGTCGCCGACGAACCCGTGGCCAGCCTGGACGCCTCCGTACGGGCCGAGATCCTGGCCCTGCTGCTGCGGCTGCGCTGCGAACTCGGGCTCGGGGCCCTGGTCATCACCCATGACCTGGGCCTGGCCTGGAACATCGCCGACCGCGTGGTCGTCATGTACCAGGGCAAAATCGTCGAGGAAGGACCGGTGGAGCAGGTGCTGCTGGATCCGCAGCACGAGTACACCCGCCGGCTGCTGAGCGTGGTGCCCACCGCCGGCCGCCCCGTACGGGGAGCGGATGAGGGCCCACCCGTGCCCGGCGCCGCAGGGTCGCCGGACCAGGCAGGGTTCCCCGATGCCGCGGTCGGCGGCCCGGCATGAGCACCGTTGGGGCCCGTCCGGAACTGGGCCCGCTGCACCCCGGCGCCCGGATAGGCCTGGTCGCTCCCAGCGGGCCGCCCAAGCCGGAGCTGGTGGACCGAGCCGTCGCGGTGCTGCGGGGGTGGGGCCTGGAACCGGTGCCGGGCAAGCACCTGCTGGACCGGCATCCCCGCGCCGGCTACCTCGCGGGACCCGATGCCGCCCGCGCCGCCGACCTGCAGGACGCCTGGTGCGACGACTCGCTCGACGCCGTGCTGTGCGTGCGCGGCGGCTACGGTGCGGTGCGGCTGCTGGACCTGCTGGAAGTGCCCCGGTTGGCGGCGGCCCGGCCCAAGCCCCTGCTGGGTTCCTCGGATATCACCGCGCTGCACATCTTCTGGGCCGAGGAGCTGGGCCTGGCCAGCTGGTTCACGCCCATGGTGGCCACCGGCGCGTTCCTGGACGATCCCTCCGCGGCAGAGGGCGTCCGTCGGGCGCTGCTGGAGCCGTACGGCGGGCGCCGCTATGCCTCCCCGGCCGCCGAGGCACTGGTCCCGGGTACCGCCCACGGCGTCCTGACCGGCGGGAACCTGACCCTGCTGGCCATGCTCAACGGCGCCCGCAACCGGAAGCCGGTGGACAACACCGGGTGCATAGGACTGCTGGAAGATGTGACCGAGGAGCCGTACCGGCTGGACGGACTGCTGCAGACCCTGCTGCGTGCCGGCTGGTTTGACGGGCTCGCCGGCCTGGCCCTGGGCTCCTGGACCGACTGCGGCGACCCGGCCGAGGTGCGGGCGCTGTGCGAGGAGCTGCTGGCGCCGCTGGGCATTCCGCTGGTCTGGGAGCTCGGCTTCGGGCACGGACCCGCCGCGCACAGCATTCCGCTGGGTGTCCCGGCTACCCTGCATGCCGGCGACGGGCCCGCCCTGGTGCTGGATTAGCGAATGGACGTGACCGCCCGGCTCCAGGACCTGCTCGACGCCGCCGTGGCGGACGGTTACACCGCCTCGGCGGTCTGCGCGGCTGCCGTCGACGGCGAAGCCCTGCCCGTCGTTGCCTCCGGGCTGGCACTGCGCTTCGGCGCAGACGGCCGGGTCCTGCCGCCTGCCGGCCAGGTTCCCGCCACGCCGCAGACCCGTTACGACCTTGCCTCCGTGACCAAACCGTTCTCCGCACTGGCGCTGCTGGCCCTGGTGCGCGACGGCCTCCTCGACCTGGACGAACCGGTAGCCGCACGGCTGCCCGCCTTCGCCGCCCCGGGCGGTACGGCAGATCCGCGGCGGCGGGCCGTGACGCTGCAGCACCTGCTCACGCACACCTCGGGGCTGCCGGGTACCTGGACCGGCTGGCGGCAGCGCTGGCCGGGTCGGCCCGAAGCCCTGGACTCGCTGCTCTCGGTGCCCCTGGCGGCGGCCCCGGGCACCGTTTTCACCTATTCCTGCGTCGGCTACAACACCGCCATGGCCCTGGCCGAAGCCGCGACGGGCTCCTCCTGGCCCGACCTCGTGCACCGGCTGGTCTTGGAACCGCTGGCACTCACCGGCCAGATCACCTTTCGGCCCCGCCCGTCGGACTGCGCAGCCACCGAATGCGGCACTGCGGATGGGCGGCCCCTGGTGCGCGGCGAGGTGCACGACGAATCCGCCTGGGCCATGGGCGGAGCGGCCGCGAATGCGGGCCTGTTCGGCACCGCCGCCGGTGTTCTGCGGTTCGCTGAGGCGCTGCGCGGCGGGGTGCCCCGGCTGCTGCCGGCTCCGTTGGCCGGACTGTTCTGGGACGACGGCCTCGATGCCGTGCTCGGCCCGGCGTCGGCAGCAGCCCGGTCTGCCGCCGGCTATGGCCAGACCCTGGGACTGCGGATCGGCCAGCTGGGCTGGATGGGCCGGAAAGCAACCGCGGCCCGTGGCCACAACGGCTTCACCGGCACCGCTTTCCTCACCGACCGGCGGCACCGCATCAGCGTGGTGCTGCTGGCCAACCGGGTCCACCCCAGCCGGACCGGCCCGGATTTCGCTCCGATCCGCGCGATGGTCAATGAAGCGGTCTACGCCTCCTCCTAGCCTTGCCCCCCGCCAACCCGATTCCCAGGAGAAACAGATGCCCGTTCTGTCCGACTACAGCGACGGCACGCCCGACGTCGCGTTCTGCCTGCTGCGTCCCGACGGTTCGGCCGCGGCCGCCCGCGGCGCGGACGCCGCGTTCTACTCCGCAAGCACCATCAAGCTGGCCGTCCTGCTCGCGGTGCTGCAGGCGGTGGACCGCGGAGAGCTGGCACTGGAAACGGTGCTGCCCGCCCGCAGCACCTTCACCAGCGTCCTGCCCGACGGCGGCGGGTTCGGCTTTCCGGGAGATGAAGCCGATCCGGGCATGCCGGCCGCGGGGACGCCCATGTCGCTGGCCGCGGTACTGGATCGGATGATCACGGTCTCTTCGAACGAGGCCACCAACATGGCGGTGGAGCTGGTCGGCTTTGACGCGGTCAACCGCACGCTCGCCGGGCTGGGTGCCGCCTCCTCGCACATGCAGCGCTACATCGGTGACCTGGCCGCGCTGAAGGCCGGGCTCACACACCAGGTCACCGCGGCCGATCTCGCCCGCACCATGCATGCCCTGGTTTCCGGGAAGGCGCTGGGAGTGGAATCCACGGACTTCGCGCTGGGCCTGCTGGCCCGGCAGGAGTTCGCCTGGATCGCGGGCGGCCTTGCCCCGGACACCGTCCACGGCAGCAAATCGGGCTGGGTCACCGGCATCAGCCACGACGTTGCCTTCTTCGCCCCGGCCGGCACTGCGTTGGCCGCTCCGCTGGAGGAGGCCTGGGTGCTGGCGGTCTGCACCCGAGGCTATGAGCCGGATGCCGGCCGTGAGGTGATTGCCGCCGTCGCCGCGTTGGCCGCCGCGGTCGCCGGCCCGGCGCTCAGCGCCGCAGCGCCGCGGGCCTAGGCCGGTTCGGCCCGGATCCCGAAGGCCGCCAGGCCGGGGTGCAGGCCCGTGATGCCCAGTCCCCCGCCGACGGGCAGGCGCAGCACCGGGCCGTCGTAGCGGATGCCGCCGGCAACGGCGGGCACCGCCGGCCAGAGTCCGCCGTCAAGATCCTGCCCGCTGCCGCCGGGAAACCCGGCGTCCAGGCCTGCCGCCGCCGCGAGGGCGGCACCGGCGCCGACCCCCACCGCGCTTTCGAGCATGCAGCCGACCAGCACGCCCAACCCGTTGGACCGGGCCGCGGCCAGCAGGCGCACCGCCGGCTGGATGCCGCCGGCCTTGGCCAGCTTGAGGTTGACCAGCCCGGCCGCACGGTGCCGCAGCAGCGGGAGAAGGTCGCGCTCGTCCTGAACGGATTCATCGGCCATCACGGGAACGTCCACCGCGGTGCGGACCGCCGCCAGTCCGGCCCAGTCCCCGGCCGCGACGGGCTGTTCGGCCAGTTCAAGCCCGACGCCGGCCTCGGCCATGCCCTGCAGCACGCGTACCGCTTCCGCCGGTGCGTAGGCCTGGTTCGCGTCCACCCGCAGCGCCGTCCCGGGGCCGACCGCGGCACGCACGGCACGCAGCCCCGCCACCGCGTCGAGGTCGGCGCGCAGCTTCACCTTCAGGGTGCCGAACCCTTTCCGCGCCCAGCCCACGGCGGCATCGGCCAGGGCCTGCGGCTCCGCCGCCGAGAGCGTCATGTCCGTCAGCACGGCCTCCGGCAGCGGCCGGCCCGAGGCGATCTGCGGATACGTGTCCGCCAGGAACCGGTGCAGGGGTTCCCCGGCGGCCGCAGCCGCCAGGTCGTGCAGCGCGCAGTCGAGGCCCATCCGCACGGCGGCCGGCACCGACGCGGCGGCGATCCGGCAGGCCAGCTCCGGCAGGTCCGCGGCCGGCCGGCCGATGACCAGCGGCACCAGGTCCTGCCGGGCCCGGGCCAGGACCTCGGCGGTGCTCACGCCGGTCACCCGGCTGACCGGTGCCTCTCCCCAGCCCGCGTGCCCGTCCTCGTCACGGAGGCGGAAGAGAACCGTCTCCAGGACGGAGGAGGTCCGGACCGCCGTGCTGAAGGCGCCGGTCAGCGGCAGGCGCAGCGGATACAGGTCAAGCCCGGTGATTACCCCCATGGCCCCAGTCTCACCGCCGGGCCCGGGAAAGACCAGCATTCGGTCCGCGGTGTTCGCGGGGGAAGGGTTGGACGGCTATCTTGGCCCCATGGCCCAAGAACGCATCCTGGTCACCGGCGCGACCGGCTACATCGGCGGGCGGCTGGTGCCGCTGCTGCTCGAGGACGGGCACCGCGTCACGGTCCTGGCCCGCAGTCCGGACAAGCTGCGCGACGTGCCCTGGGCCGCCGACGTCGACATCCGGCAGGGCGACCTGTCCGACGCCGACTCCGTGCGTGAGGCCTTCCGGGACATCGACACCGTCTACTTCCTGGTGCACTCCATGGCCTCCGGCGCCGGGTTCGCCGGGCAGGAGGAGGCCATCGCCCGCAACACCGCCCGCGCCGCCGAAGACGCCGGGGTCCGCAGGATCATCTACCTCGGCGGACTGCACCCGGACGAGGGCGAACTGTCCCCGCACATGCGCTCCCGCACCGCCGTCGGGCAGATCTTCCTGGACTCCGCGGTGCCGGCGGTGGTGCTGCAGGCCGGGGTGGTCATCGGCTCCGGCTCCGCGTCCTTCGAAATGATCCGGCACCTGACCGAAACCCTGCCGGTGATGCCCGCGCCGTCCTGGGTCCGCCGCCGGATCGAACCGATCGCGGTGCGCGACGTGCTGCATTACCTGGCCCGGGCGGTGGACCTGCCGGCGGACGCCAACCGCACCTTCGACCTGGGGTCGCGGGAAGTGCTGACCTATGCGGAGATTATGAACGGCTACGCCGCCGAGGCCGGCCTGCCGCAGCGGCGGATCTTCGCCCTGCCGCTGCCCGCTCCACGCCTGGCCGGGCTCTGGGTGGCGCTGGTGACTCCGATTCCGCTGGCCATGTCCCGCCCCCTGGTCGAGTCGCTGCAGCACGACGCCGTCGCGAAGGAGCACGACATCGACCGGTACGTGCCGGCCCCGGCCGGCGGGCACACCAGCTACCGGGAGGCGGTGCGGCGGGCGCTGGGCAAGGAACAGCGCGGCGAAGTGGAGACCACCTGGGCCGGCGCCACCCCCACCGCCGACGCGGCGTCCCAGCCGCTGCCCAGCGACCCGGAGTGGGCCGGGCAGAAGGTGTACGTCGACGCCCGCCAACGCCGGGGCGACGTCGCCCCCGCCCGGGTGTGGGACGTGATCGAGGGCATCGGCGGGCGCAACGGCTGGTATTCGCTGCCGATGGCGTGGGCGCTGCGCGGGATCCTGGACAAGACGGTCGGCGGCGCCGGACTCAGCCGCGGCCGGCGCCATCCCAAGCGCCTGTACACCGGCGACGTCGTCGACTGGTGGCGGGTGGAACTGCTCGAGCGCGGCAGCCTGCTGCGGCTGCGCGCGGAAATGCGCGTTCCGGGCCGGGCCTGGCTGGAACTGGCCGTGGATCCGGACGGCAACGGCGGCAGCGTGTACCGGCAGCGGGCCATCTACTTTCCCCGCGGGCTGACCGGCCGGCTGTACTGGTGGGTGATCTCACCGTTCCACGGGCTGATCTTCCCCGCCATGGCCCGCAACATCCTCCGCCAGGCCGCCAGGCTGCCGGCCTGAGGTCCCGGGCATGCCGGGCGCGCCCTGCCGGTGCACGGCGCCGTCACGGACGCCCGCGCCCCAGCGGACGCCCATAACTTTCGCGTATCATCAGGGCGCACAACAGTGTTCGCCTCCGGCCATCGGCGGCAGAATGGACTGGAATGCCCGGGCTGGTCAGCGCCGGACGACGCCGGCTGGCCGGCGCAGCAAACACACTTCCCAGGGGGATCTCTCACAGTGCAGGAATCAAGCAGCACCGGTCGCAGGAAAGCGGCAGTCTGGACCACCGTGATCGTGGTGGTCGTTGCCGTGGCCCTGGGTGCGGCCTGGGCGCTGGGAGCCTTTGACCGCAGCAGCCGTCCGGCTGCCGGGCAGCAGCCGTCCGCCTCGCCGAGCGCCGCCCCGACCGCCGCCGGGCCGGTGAGCTTCACCACCGTGCCCGCCGACGGAGCCCTGGAGGTCAACCCGATCACGGTCGCCGAAGTGGCCGCGGTCAACGCCGAGATCGACAGCGTGACGCTCCGTCCCGCCGGGGGCGGCGAGGCGGTGCAGGGCACCCTGGGCGAGGACGGCGCGCTGTGGCGGGCCGACGGTCCGCTGGCCTTCAACACGCAGTACGAGATGAAGGTGGTGCTCGCGGGCGACGACGGCTCGCGGGTCACCGAGACCAGCAGCTTCGCCACCGTCACCCCGCCCAACGAGGCCAATGCGTTCATGTACCCGCTCGACGGCGCGGTCGTCGGCGTCGGGCAGCCGATCGAGATCAACTTCAGCGAACCGGTCCTCAACAAGGACGCCGTCGAAGCGGCCATCTCCGTGGACGTCAGCTCCGGCCAGGAGGGCGCCTGGCACTGGGTCACCGACACCAAGGTGCGCTACCGGGCCGCCGAGTTCTGGGCCCCGTACACCACGGTGAAGGTGGACATGCAGCTGTTCGGCGTGGACTTCGGCAACGGCATGATCGGCAACTTCAACGAAGAGCGCACCTTCAGCACGCACAACACCCGGCTGGCCGTGGTGGACAACAACACCAAGACCATGCAGGTCTTTGTCGACGGCCAGCTCACCCGCACCTTCCCGGTCACCCTGGGCGACGCCGAGTGGCCCTCCCCGGAGGGCTACCTGGTGGTCATGGAACAGCACCGGTCCGTGCCGTTCCGGGCCGAGAGCATCGGCCTGAAGCCGGGCGACCCGGCCTACTACGAGCCGTTCGACGCGACCAACGCCAGCCGGCTGACCCACGGCGGTGTGTTCGTACACCAGGCCCTGCCGGGAGCGATGGGGGCGCTGGGCGTCATCAACGTCTCGCACGGCTGCGTCGGCATGTCGCCGGAGGGCGCGCAGTACTTCATGGACACCTTCGACCCGGGCGACGTGGTCCAGGTGCTCAACACCGGTTTCCCGCCCGTGCCGATCGGCGACGGCTACGGGGACTGGAACACGCCCTGGGAGCAGTACGCGGCCGGCTGACTCTTAGCGTAAGCCGGGGCTTAGCCCCGGCTGACGCTTACCCCCACTTGCCGGGACGGCCGTCGGTGCGGCTCAGCGGCGGCGGCCGAACAGGAACCAGGCCGCCGGGCCGAGGAAGTTGATGCCGCAGGCCATGGACCAGGCGATCCGGTTCCCGCGCACCCGGGCTGCGGGACGGCGCCAGATATCGACCAGCGCTGCGACGGCCAGGCCGACCTGGACGACGCCGGCGACGCCCAGCGACTTCTTCTGGCCGGGGGTGAGGTCGGAGAGTCTGCGCTTGGGCATGAGGGTTCCTTCCTGGATCCTGCACGGGGCCGCAGTGCGGCGGGATCGCCGCATCGGGGTCCCCAATCTACCCTGCGGCGGCTCAGGGCAGCAGCGAACCTGCGGAAAGCCGGTGGAAGGACCGGTTGTGGTAGACCAGCGGCGCGGCGTTGTCGTTCGTCTCGAGGACCTCTTCGAGCTGCGCGGCGACCAGCACCGACGCCCCGACCGGCGTGCGGGACAGGATCCGGCAGCGCAGCGCGAAGGCGGTGCCGTACAGCAGCGGTTCACCGCCGGGCAGCCACGACCACTGGCGGGAATCCGTGAACCGCTCTCCGCCCGGCCGGGCAAAGCTGCGGGCAAGCTCCACGTTCGCATCGGAGAGCAGGTGGACGACGATCGTCTCCGCGGCGCTGACCGCGCCGGCCGATCCGGCCTGGGAGGCCAGGGAAAAGGCCAGGATGGGCGGCTCGGCGGACACCGAGGCCACGGAGGAAGCGGTCAGCCCGACAGGCGCCTCGCCGCTGCGGGCGGTGATCACGGCCACGCCCGCCGGGTGGTTGCGGAACGCGTCCTTGAAGCGGTCCACCAGGACGGGGCTGGAGATGCGGGTGGAGGTCATGCGGTGGTGCTCCCTTGGCCGGTTGCGGCGCCTGCGCTGAACATCCCTCCACGCTAGGACCTCAACATTGGTTGAGGTCAAATCGGTTCCGGCTGCCGGACTCCGCCGGGCGCGGACGCCGGGCCCGGCTACTCCAGGACGCGTGAACCGGTGCCCCGCGCGGCGTCGTCAGGGTTGACGAAGCGGCATTCCGCCAGGGACAGGCAGCCGCAGCCGATGCACCCGCCCAGCCGATCCCGCAGCGCCTCCAGCCGATGGATCCGGTCGTCCAGCTCGCGCCGCCAGGCTGCGGAAAGCCGCTGCCAGTCCGCCTGGTCCGGAACCCCGTCGGCCGGCAGCTGGGAGAACGCCTCCGCGATCACCGCCAGCGGAATCCCGGCGCGCTGCGCGGCGCGGATCACCGCCACCCGGCGCAGCATGGAGCGGTCGAACCGGCGCTGGTTGCCCGGCGTGCGGCGGCTGGAAATCAGGCCCTGCCGTTCGTAGAAGTGCAGCGCGGAGACGGCCACGCCGCTGCGCTCGGCCAGCTGGCCGACCGTCAGTTCCGTGGAGGCCATGGCCCGCCCGCCTTCCTTGTACCCGCGTGTCCGCTGCTTGCCGTCCGGTCCGTCCGCCGGTGCCCCGACTGCCTGCGAAGGCTCCCGGCCGGGCGCGGTGTTCCGGTAGCATCGCGCCATCTCCCAGTATCCCAGCACCGGGACCGCGCATCTTCCGAAGGGAGCCGGACATCGAAGCCGACGCTGGCCAGGGCACCCTGGTCTTCCTGCAGGGCACCGGACTGACCGACGACTCGGTGGCCGACCAGCTGCGCGCCGGCCTGGCCGGGGAACCGCGCCTGGGCCGTTTTCGGCTGCAGGTCCTGGACTGGACCCGGATCGCCCCGCCTGATCTTCCCGCCGCACCGGCGCTCCCCGAGGAGGAAACCGCGGCACCGGGTCAGGCTGCAGGACCTGCAACGGCCGGGGCCACGGAGGCCGGGCCGGCGGCGGATGCGGCGGCGGATCTCGCGGCGGAACTGGGCGCGGCCGCCGGGCAGCTGGCCGGCGACGCCCTGCTTGGCCTGCTGACCGGCGTCGCGGTCCGGCACCGGGCGGCGCTGACCGACGCCGCCGGCGACTTTGCCCGCAACATCGGCTTCTACCTTGCCCAGGGCGCCCGGGTACGTGAACTCATCCGCGCCGACCTGGCGGCCACGGCTCCCGGCCGCCCCGTCATCCTCTACGGGCACAGCCTGGGCGGGGTCGCCGCCGTGGACCTGCTGCGGGAGTCCGACGCCGCCGCCCTCGGAGTGGATCTGCTGGTGACCGCCGGATCGCAGGCGCCCTGGCTGGCCCTGCTCGGGCTCGCCGTGCCCGGGGCCGACCCGGCGGCGGCCCCCGCGCCCGCGCCGTCGGCACCGTGGCTGAACCTTTGGGACCGCCGCGACCTGCTGGCCTTCTGCGCTGAACGGGTGTGGCCGGCAGGCGTGCGCTCCCATCCGGTGCGCGACGTCGAGCTGAGCTCCGGGCAGGCGTTTCCGCAGTCGCACGGGTCCTATTTCCGCAGCGCCGAGGGTTTCCGGGCGGTCGCCGACGCCCTGTTCCCGGACCCGGGCTGACCTGTCACCGGAGGACGGACTGTGGCGGTGCCAAGCATGCTTGGTGTTCACTGGTTCCATGAGAGCCATCTGGAAGGGCGCGATCGCCTTCGGCCTGGTCAATGTCCCGGTCAAGGTCTATTCCGCCACCGAAGACCACGACGTGAGCCTACACCAGGTCCACGACCACGACGGCGGCCGGATCCGCTATCAGCGGCGCTGCGAGATCTGCGGCAAGGTCGTGGACTACAAGGACATCGCCAAGGCCTACGACGACGGCGAGCAGACCGTGGTCCTGACCGATGAGGACCTCGCGTCCCTGCCGGTGGAGAAGAGCCGGGAGATCGACGTCGTCGAATTCGTGCCCAGCGACCAGGTGGACCCGATCATGTTCGACCGGACGTATTACCTGGAGCCGGATTCGAAGTCGACGAAGTCCTACGTGCTGCTGCGCCGCACCCTGGAGGAGACCGACCGCACGGCCATCGTGCAGTTCTCGCTGCGCCAGAAGACCCGGCTGGGCGCGCTGCGGGTGCGCGGGGACGTCCTGGTGCTGCAGACCCTGCTCTGGGAGGACGAGGTCCGCGAGGCCGCCTTCCCGTCGCTGGACGAGAAGGTGCGCATCTCGGCCAAGGAGCTGGAGATGTCCTCCGCCCTGGTCGATTCCTTCAGCTCCGACTTCGAGCCCGCCGCGTTCACCGACGAGTACCAGGAGCAGCTGAAGACGCTGATCGAGGCCAAGCTGGAGAAGGGGGAAACGGTCAGCACCGAGGACACCTTCGGCGAGGACGAAGAGGAGGAGGGAGGCAAGGTCCTGGACCTGATGGAGGCCCTCCGCCGCAGCGTGGAAAAGGGCCGCGGCCGACGCTCCTCCGGCGGTTCCGCCAAGGACGACGATGCCGGGGACGCGAAGGAGGACGACGACGCGAAGGCTCCGGCCCGGTCCAGGTCCTCGTCCGGCGGCTCGAAGTCGTCGTCGGGTTCCTCGTCCTCGTCTTCCTCGAAGAGCGCCTCGTCGAAGGGCTCATCCTCCCGAAGCACGTCCGCCCGCAGCTCCTCTTCCCGGAGCAGCGGCACGAAGTCCGGCACCGCCAAGTCGTCCTCCAAGACGGCTTCGACCAAGTCCGGTACCGGCAAGAGCACGAGGACCAGGAAAGGGGCCTGAGCATGTTGCTGAGCAGTTTCTTCAAGGACCGGATGGGGCGGCAGACCATCATCGAGAAGCCGAACGCCCCGCTGCTCGCCGCCGCGGGCTTCGGAGCCGCCTCGCTGATGGCGCTGACCCCCCGCTACCAGACGCTCATGGCACGCCTGGCCCGCTGGTCCCTGGGGCTGTGGGCGGCGCTGGAGGCCTTCGGCGGGGAAAGCTGGTTCCGCCGCACGGTCGGGGCCTGGACCCTGTCCCGGGTCCTGCTGCCCGGCGGCCGTTCCGGCCGCTGACCGGCCGGAGCGGAGGCCCCGGGCGGGAGCGGCTAGCGGCTACTGCCGGTAGCCTTCCACTTCGTCGACCGGGCGGACCTGGGCGTCGTCGGGATTCTCTCCGGCGTCGATCTTCGCCCGCCGCTGCCGGAGCAGGTCCCAGAGCTGGTCCAGCTGCTCCTCGGTGCGGCGGAGCGTGGCGGCATGCTCGGGGCCCGCGTCCGGCCCGGCATCGCGCAGTTCCTGCTCCCGTTCGACAAGGTCCTGGATGCGCTGCTGAATATCGTCGGTGTCCATGACCACACCCTAGCCACATCCGGTCGCCGGGAACCACCCCGCCGGGCGGCCCTCAGCGGGGCCGCGCCTCAGTCCGAGCCCGTCAGGAACTTCCTGAGCTCGGCGTTGTCCATGATCTGCTGGCGGTATTCGTCGGTCAGCATCTTGAGCATCGACTTTTCGTATTCCTCGTCGGTGGAGGCCACGGCCTCCCCGGCGAAGACCACCCGGAAGTTGTGCGCGAACGCCTCGGCAGCGGTCTGACCCACACAGTTGTGGGTGGCGACGCCGGCCAGCACCAGGTGCTCCACATTCCAGTTCCGCAGCCGGAGCAGCAGGTCCGTCCCGACGAACGCGCTGTCGCGGGTCTTGACCAGCCGCGGCAGCTGCTCATATTCCAGTCCGGGAATGAACTCCGCCTGCTCGCTGCCGCTGAAGATGAAGCCCTGCCCGTCGTCGAGCATGCTCAGGGTCCAGGTGGACCGGTCCTGCTCATGCTCGGTGCAGACCATCAGGACGGGCACCTCCGCGGAGCGGGCAATGCGGATCAGCTCATTGGTCTTTTCGACCATCCGCGCCTGATGCTTCTGCAGCTCAGGGCTCTCAAAGTAGGCGTTCTGCATGTCGATGACCAGAAGTGCAGTGGACAAGGGATTCCTTCCCGTCGGGCCGGTGCTGCCTCCCAGTCTGCCACTGCAGCGGCACCGCACGCAGCCGCCCCCGGCAGCTGCCGGGGGCGGCTGGTGCAGGACGGATCGGCTGGTGTGCCGGCCGGATGGACCGGCCTAGTTCGGCACGTAGCCCTCACCGGAGGGGCGTCCGCCGGTCCCGGTGCGCCGCGTGGCGTTGCCCAGGGCCAGCCCCAGGATGATCATGGCCGCCGCCAGGAACAGGTGCAGCCAGTTGTCCGCCTGGTTGAACGGGACAAAGTTGGCCGTGGAGCCCAGGGGCACCAGCAGTCCGTACAGGAAAAGGACCGCGTACAGGATGCCTGCGCCGACCAGGTAGGTCTTCGCGGAGGAGTTGGTGCGCGCCATCCACAGCCCCGCGAAGCCCAGCAGCAGGTGGACCACGTTGTGCAGGACCGAAACCTGGAAGACGCCCAGCAGGACGGCGGTGGAATCCGGCCCCGCGAACAGCAGGGATCCGTATTCGGTGGTGAGTCCGGGAATGAACCCGGCCACCCCCAGGACCAGGAAGGCGATGCCGAAGACGATCGCTGCGATCTGTGCTGAGGTGCGGCGGGTGGAAAGGCCGCCGCTGCCGCTCTGTGCGTATGACATATCGACTCCCGTGCGTCGGAAATGCGGGCCGGGTGCCCACCGAGCTGGCGCACCCGCGGTGGTGGTTTCAACTCTTGCACAGTGCCCGATTCATGGGAAGCATGCTTACTATTGTTCGAAACGAAGGAGGAATAAATGCCGGAGGCACCCAGCAGGGCGATCATCACCGCAGCGGATTCCGGAATCGGCCGGGCGACGGCCGTGGCCCTCGCCAGGGCCGGAATGGACGTGGGCATCACCTGGCACACGGACGAGGAGGGGGCACTGGGCACCGCGGAGGAGGTCCGCGCCCTCGGCCGGGAAGCGTACACGGCGCAGATCGACACCTCCGACCCGCTCAGCTGCGCGCCGGTCATTGAACAGCTCGCCGAACAGCTCGGCGGGCTGGACGTGTTCGTCAACAATGCCGGAACGGGCGACGGCGAGAAGTTCCTCGAGGTGTCCTTCGACACCTGGATGCAGACCGTCAACACCAACCTCAACGGCGCCTTCATCTGCCTGCAGACCGCCGCCCGGCTGATGGCCGACGCCGGCCGCGGCGGCCGGATCATCGGCATCACCAGCGTCCACGAGCACCAGCCGCGGGTCGGCTCCGCCGCCTACACCGCTTCCAAGCATGGACTCGGGGGCCTCCTGAAGGTCATGGCACTCGAGCTGGGACAGCACGGGATCACGGTCAACGCCGTCGCCCCCGGCGAGATCGCCACTCCGATGACCGGGCAGCATGATGAGGATCCCCGGGCCAAGGACCGTCCCGGCATCCCGCTCGGCCGGCCCGGCGACGCCTGGGAAATCGCCGAGGTCGTCGCCTTCCTGGCCTCCCCCGCCGCATCCTACGTGACCGGGGCGTCCTGGCCGGTGGACGGCGGAATGCTCCAGATGGGGCCCCAGGGCGGCTCCCACATCACCACCGCGGACTGGCGCGAGGGCTGACCGTCTCCCTGACTGCTGCCCGCTGAGAACCCGTTGGACTCGGAGAGGACCCGATGAAATCCCTTTGGCTCGACACCGCCCCGTCCATTGACACCGACCCCTTTACCCCGGGAGCCAGCTACGACGCCGTCGTGGTGGGCGCCGGGCTGACCGGGCTGACCGCCGCGGTCCTGCTGGCCCGCGCCGGCCTCAGCACCGCCGTGCTCGAGGCCCGCCAGGTGGGCGCCGTGACCACCGGCAACACCACGGCCAAGGTCTCCCTGCTCCAGGGCACCAGCCTGTCCTCGATCCGCCAGCACCACGACGACGACGCGGTGCGCGCCTACGTCGAAGGCAACCGTGAGGGGCAGAGCTGGCTGCTGCGCTTCCTGGAGGAGAACGGCGTCGGCTACGAGGTCCGCGACGCCTGGACCTACGCCGAGACGGCCAAGGGGCGCAGGAGCCTGGAAGCCGAGCGGGATGCCGCCGCGGCGGCCGGACTCGATGTGGAGCTGATCACCGAAACCGAGCTGCCGTGGGCGGTCAGCGGCGCCCTGCGCCTGCCCGGGCAGGCGCAGATCCATCCGCTGCAGGCCCTGGCGGCGCTGGCGGCGGAGCTGCGCTCCCGCGGCGGGCACCTCGTCGAGGGCGTCCGCGTGACGTCCCTGCGGCACGAGGGCGGACAGGCGCGGCTGACCACCGGCTCCGGAGAGGTCTCCGCCGGCAACGTCATCCTGGCCACCGGCATACCGTTCCTGGACCGCGGCGGTTACTTCGCCGCGCTCAAGCCGCAGCGCTCGTACGCCGTCGCCCTGCCCACCACCGGCCCGGTGCCGCAGGGCATGTATCTTTCGGTCGATTCCCCGAGCCGCTCCCTGCGGACCGCCGCCGTCAACGGCACCGAGTATCTGCTGGCCGGCGGAAACGGCCATACGGTGGGGCGGCACCGGCACACCCGGGACCTGGTGGACGACCTCACCGGCTGGACCGTGGACCGTTTCCCGGTGCTGGCCGAGCGCAGCTATGCCTGGTCCGCCCAGGACTATTCGCCGGCCTCCAAGATGCCGTACGTCGGCAGGGTTCCGCTGGGCGGGGGCGACGTCTATGCCGCCACCGGCTACAACAAGTGGGGCATGACCAACGCCGTCGCTGCCGCCCTGGCGCTTTCGGCGCAGATCCTCGGCGGCCGCAACGACTGGGCGGCCCGGCTCTACAAGCCGCAGCTGGCGCCGCGCGATGCCGCCGCCGGCGCGGGCTACAACGCCGAGGTGGGACTGTCCATGGTCACCGGATGGGCCGGCGGGCTGCTGCGCACCACCGATGAGCCGCCCGTCGAAGGCGAAGGCGTCGTCGCCCGGGAGAACGGGCAGCCCGTGGGCATCTGCACGGTCAACGGAGTGACCAGCCGGGTCTCGGCAGTCTGCCCGCACCTAAAGGGCGTGCTGAACTGGAACGACGCCGAGCTGTCGTGGGACTGCCCGCTGCACGGCTCCCGCTTCTCCGCCGACGGCACCCTGCTGGAAGGTCCGGCCACCAAGGGCCTGGAACCGGCCTGACGGCAGGGCCTCGCCCCGGCACACACGACGAAGCCCGGCCGGAGGCCGGGCTTCGTCTTGGGTGCCTACAGGCCGGCGCGCGGCCCGCCGGACTCCGGGTCGTCCATCGCCGGATCGGCCGGGGGCGCCGCGTGCAGCCCGCTGCCCGTGGCGGCCGCCGTGCCGGTGCCCGCCGCAGCCGCACCCGAGGCGGGAGCCGGGCCCGATCCGGTCGCGGCGTTGCCGGGGGCATCCACGTTGCCGCGCCAAGCACCGGTCTCGGAGCCCCTGGACTCAATGAACTCCTTGAACCGGGCCAGGTCGGACTTCACCTGGCGGTCGTCGGCGCCGACGAGGTGCCCGATCTTCTCCGCGAAGGTTTCGGGATCCCAGTCGAGCTGGACCGTCACCCTGGTCTCGGTGTCGCTGAGTCGATGGAAGGTGACGACCCCGGCATGCGACTTTCCGTCGACGCTCTTCCAGGCCACCCGCTCATCCGGGTGCTGCTCGGTGATTTCGGCATCGAACTCGCGTTCCACCCCGCCGACCTTGGTCTTCCAGTGGGTCATCGTGTCGGCCGTCTGGGTCACTGACTCCACGCCGCCCATGAAATGGGGGAATGACTCGAACTGCGTCCACTGGTTGTAGGCAGTGGTCACGGGGACTGCGACGTCGATTGATTCTTCTACGGTGGTCATGCACTTCCCTCCGATAGTGGAAATCCCAGTGCAGAGGCCTTTCCGGCCCCTCGTCACACACGCTATCCAAAGTAAGTAGCCTTATCAACATTTGATAAGCTTGCTTAGGCAGGTTCCCTTACAGGCAGAACCGTTCGTGAGTGGAGGAAAAAATGAAGGCATCCGAAACACTGACCACCAATCTGCAGGCCGTCCTCGTTGACCTGATCGAACTGCATCTGCAGGGCAAGCAGGCGCACTGGAACGTCGTGGGACGCAACTTCCGGGATCTGCACCTGCAGCTGGACGAAATCATCGAAGATGCCCGTACGTTCGCGGACGAGCTGGCCGAGCGCATGCGCGCCCTGCAGGCCGTGCCGGACGGCCGCAGCCGGGCCGTCGCCGAGGGCACCTCGCTGCCGCCGTTCCCGGCCGGGCTGGTCGGCACACGGGACACCGTCGCCCTGGTCGTGGCCATGCTGGACGCCGTGGTGACCCGGATGCGGGACGTGCACGACCAGGTGGATGAGGAGGATCCGACCACCGCGGACATCCTGCACGGCTTCATTGCCAAGCTTGAGCAGTACGCCTGGATGGTCGATGCCGAGAACATCGAGCCGACGGCGGATGTGGTGACGCCGGAGGGCATGGCCACCCAGCCCACCGAGTAGTCCCCCGGCCGCAGGAGCGGCGGGGCGCCCCGCAGGCGGGCCCGCCGCCCCTCCCCGGCCGGACGTCAGTCGCCGATGGCGGAACGGACCTCGTCCAGCAGCCGCGCCGTGTGGTCCTGGGCCTCCGCCGGCCGGCCTTCAGACACGGCTCGCGCAATGAGTTCGTGCCGGTGCACCGCCTGGGCGGGCGCCGCCGGCATCAGGCCGAGGCGGGTACGGCCCTCCAGCACTTCGCGCACCACGTAGTCGAGCGAAGCGAAGAGCTCGTTGCCGCTGCTGCGCAGCAGCAGCGTGTGAAAGGCGATGTCGGCGGCCAGGAAGTCCTCCCCGTGCCCGGCCGGGCCGGTACGGCGCATCCGCTCGGCCAGTTCGACCAGGAGGGCCCGTTCCTCCAGTCCGGCACTGCGGGCCGCGCAGGCGGCCGCGACCGGTTCAACCGCGGACCGCAGCTCGGTCAGGCTGCGGAACTGGCTTGCCCTGCCCTGGCCGGCCAGGCGCCAGCGCATGATCCGGGCGTCGAGGACGTTCCAGCGCTGCGCCGGCTGGACCACCACACCGACGCGGCGCTTCGAGTACACCAGGTTGAGGGTCTCGAGGGTCCGGATGCTCTCGCGCACGACGGTGCGGGAAACGAGGTATTCCTCCTGCAGCGATTCGAGGGTCAGGCGGTCCCCCGGGCGCAGCGCCCCCTCAATAATGCGCCGGCCGAGGGCCTCGATGACCCCTTCGCTGAGGACGGCTGCCGGCGCAGCTGTCGCGGACCCGCGCAGTTCCACCCGATACCCCTCTTCCGTCGTCGGTCCTTGCCGCGGACCCCGCTGTTCACAGTAGTCCGCGGCAATGCGGCAGGCCACTCTATGGTGATACCTTTGTCACGGATCGCGGTGCCTGCCGACACGCGTCGTCCGCAGCAGGCTGAGCAAGGAGATGACCATGGAGGTTACCCCGCAGCACGTGGTCGTCATGGGCGTATCCGGCTCCGGAAAAACGACCATCGCCTCCTGCCTCTCCGAACACCTCGGCTGGATTGCAGCGGAGGCCGACGAGTTCCATTCCGCCGCGAACATTGCCAAGATGACCGCGGGAATCCCCCTCACCGACGACGACCGCGGCCCATGGCTGGCCGCGATCCGCGACTGGATGAGCATCCAGGCCCGGCACGGTCGGTCCACCATCGTCACCTGCTCGGCCTTGAAGCGTTCCTACCGCAACGAGCTGCGCACCGCCGAGGGAGATGTGCATTTCGTGCATCTCTCCGGCGCCCCGGACGTCCTGCGGGAGCGGATGAAGACCCGCAGCGGGCACTTCATGCCCCCTGCGCTGCTCGCCTCGCAGCTGGCCACGCTGGAGCCGCTGGAACCCGCGGAGCCCGGCATCACCGTCGACATCATGCTGACGCCTCCGGAGATTGCCCAGGACATCCTGCAGCGGCTGAAGCTTCCGCAGAACCGCTGACCGTTCCGCCCGGCCGGCAGGTTTGTCAGTGCCGCGTGTGAAGATCATGTGGTGCCGAACCCGGCACAGGCATCAACGAACGTCAGAAGGATCACCGCACCATGATGGGTGGCCACCACGCCGCGAGCGGGGCAGCGGCATGGGTCGCCGTCGCCTCCACCGCCCCCTTTGCCCTTGGCTGGTACCCGGTCGATCCGCTGGGCATCGTCAGCGGAGCCCTGCTCACGGCCGGAGCCGCCCTGCTGCCGGACATCGACCACCGCAGCGGAACGATTGCCCATGCCCTGCCCCCGGTCACCACCGTCCTGGCCCGGCTGGTCGAGCACTTCAGCGGCGGGCACCGGCGGGGAACCCACTCAGTGCTTGGCGTGCTCGCGTTCACCGCGCTGGCGGCGGCGCTGGGCCGCATCACGGCCGATGTGCCGGTCCTGGGCAGCGTCGCGGTGGGAGCCGGGATCCTGTCCGTGCTCCTGATGGGTTTTGCGCTCAAGGCGCTGAAGATCGCCGGCGGGCCGGTGCGCAGCTGGGTCCTGGCCCTGTCGCTGTCGCTGTTCGTTGCCGTCTACGCCCCGGAGAACAATGTGTGGCTTCCCCTGGCGGTCGGACTCGGCGTGGCTGCCCACATCGTAGGAGACCTGCTGACGCATCAGGGCGTCATGCTGCTCTGGCCGTTCCGGATCAAACGGCCCCGGGCCCTGCAGCGCGTCCCCGGAATCAACAGGATCTGGCGCAGCAGCGGCTGCGTGTCCCTGCCGCTCATCGGGCGGGCGGGCTCCTGGCGCGAATGGATGCTCATGGTTCCCGTCACCCTGTACGCCGTCTACGGCACGGTCCATGCCCTCCTCGGCGGAGTGCGGATCTGGCTGGCTGCCTAGTCAGTCCTGGTGCAGCTGGATGTAGTTGCCGCAGCCGTCGTCGAAAACCGCCTGGGTGCCCATGGCATCGGAGGTCGGTTCGCCGGTGAACCTCACGCCCAGGGCCGTCAGCCGGTCCACCTCGGCCGCCAGATCGTCCACCCCCAACACGACCGCCGGCAGTCCGAGGCCGTAAAGGCCGCTCCGGTACGCCTCGGCGACCGGGTTGTCGCTGGGCTCCAGCAGCAGGCCCGGGCCGGTGGGTTCCTCAGGGGATCGGACCACGAAGAGGTTGTACTCCGGCATGACCATCAACGGTTCGAAGCCCAGCGTTCCGGTATAGAACTCGAAGGCCGCCGCCGGGTCCGTGACGTGGATGCTGCTCATCTTGATTCGCATGGGCACACGTTACCCAACACCGCCCCCATTTCCCCGGCCGCCGACGGCGTTCCGGCGGCCCCTGGGTCCGAAGGGCCGGGATTACCGCCCCCGACGCCGGGGCGCCGCCCCTCCCGCGGTCCGCCCGCCGCGCCCGGCGGCGCGGGCCGACCGGGTGCCTGCGGCCGTCCCCGTGCCTTTCCCCGTGCTCTTTGCGCTCTTCGTGCCGGCACCCTTCCCGGCCTTCCCACTCCGTGGAGCCTCCGCCGAGGGCTGGCGGGAGCTGTTGGCGGTCCGCCCCCGGACCACTCCCACGAACTCCTGGATAGTGTCGCTGTCAGCGTCCTCAGGCCAGGCCAGGACGATGCGGGTGGCCGCGGCGTCGCGCACCGGACGTGCCACCACGTCCCGCCGGGAGTGCAGGCGGGCTACCGACATCGGCAGCAGCATCAGGCCGGCACCCGAGGCCACCACTTCCACCCCGATGCCCGCGCCGCCCATCTCGGCCGGGTCCAGCAGCGTTTCGCCCGCCAGCGCGGCAAGGTCCAGCTCGTCGAACAGGGAGAGTTCGTGGTCACGGGGGGCGAGCACCACCGGCTGCTCCACATATAGGGGTACGGCGCTGAGGCCCTGGGGCCGGGCATATCCCTCGGCCGGGAAACGCAGGAAGGCAAGGTGCGCTTCGCCGCTGCGCAGCATCGCCTCCGCCGCCGTTTCCTCAACCGGAAACGCGTCCAGCGGGCGGGCCGAGCGCTCCCGCCAGCGGCCCAGCCATTTTCCCGGCGTCACTCCCGGGACGTAGGCCACGCGGAGCGCGGAGGAATCGGATTCAGTCTTGGCGGCCACCCGTCAACTTTCCCACACCATCGCCCCGCTCCGGCCGACTCCTGCCGCATCCGTGACCTGCAGCACCCGAAGCACAGCCGTCTCCGCGCCCGATACCCTTGCCGTATGAGTTCCTCCAAGAGCCAGCCGGCCATGAAACCGGCCACGGCCGCCAAGAAACTGGGCATTTACCTGCCCGCAGCACCCGCAGAGTTCCAGGACAGCCCGCTCACCCGTGAGCAGTTCCTGGCCCTGCAGTCCGACCCGCCCGAGTGGCTCACCGAGCTGCGCCGCAACGGCCCGCATCCCCGCCCCGAGGTCGCCCGCAAGCTGAACGTGTCGATCAGCGGGCTGACCCGCGGCGGCATTACCGAGGCGCTGACCACCGAGCAGATCAAGGCGCTGCTGGCCGATCCGCCGGCATGGCTGGTCGAAGAGCGTGCCAGGTTCGCTGCCGTACGCGAGGAAGAGCGCCGCCTGCGGGAAAAGGCCGGCCAGGACACCACGGACCGGAAGAAGCAGGCCCCGGGCCGCTGACCCGGCGGTCCGGGACGGCGCCCTGCCCCGTCCCGGACCGGCAGCCGCTGCGTCCGGGCAGGAACCGCCCTCAGCACATAAAAAATCACCCCGGCCGGAGCCGGGGTGATTCCCTGTTGGTGCGCGAGGGGGGATTTGAACCCCCACGCCCTTTCGGACACTGGCACCTGAAGCCAGCGCGTCTGCCGTTCCGCCACTCGCGCAAGTGAACTCCCGCGGCCACGATGTGCAATCGGTCTCCCTGCCGGACATCATCCAGCTGGTCGGACTGTTTGCGTTTCCGTTTCCTCGGGAACAGCAGAATCAAGCATACAGAACTTTTCCCGAAACGCCTAAACGAGCCAAAAACCCCGTGCCACAAGGGGTTCCACCGGCCTGCGCGACGCCGGAGAGACGCTTCCCGGAGCCCTCCGCAGTGGATAGGACGGCGGGCGCGGCGTCAAGGGCAGTGCCGGTTTCGGCGGTACGTTGTTGAGACACGTGAGCGCGGACCCCAGTAGTATCGGAGTAGGTGTACCAGTGCCGTACCTGTGCCGCCTCCGCTTTCGGCGGAGCGGCGGGACCGGCATCCATCAGCTGTGAGGATTGTGGAAGGAGGCGAACATGGGCTTGCTCGACAACGTTGAGCGCGGCATCGAACGGGTCGTCCGCAGCGCCTTCTCCACCGGATCGTCCGGCCGGGTGGAACCGCTGGAACTGGCCACCGCTTTGCGCCGGGAGCTGGATGAGCGCTCCTACACCATCAGCCAGGGCCGCGCCCTCGCCCCGAACGTCTTCACCATCCGCCTCGCCGATTCCGATTTCGCCCGCGCCCAGGACTGGGGAGCGCCGCTGGCCGAGGAGCTGTGCGACGTCATCATCAAGCACGCCCGCAGCCAGTCCTATACGCTGCAGGGCCCGGTGCGGGTGTCCTTCACCCGTGATTCCTCGCTGCGGGGCGGCAGCATGGAGATCGATTCGTCCTCCGAAAAGTCCACCCGTGCCGCGGCAGCGCCCCAGCACCGCCCCTCCCCGCCGGCTCCGCGGCAGAGTCCGACCAGGATGCAGCCGGTGCTGGACATCAACGGGCAGCGCTATTCGATCAATGCATCCTCGGTGGTCCTGGGCCGTTCCTCCGAGGCCGACATCATGGTCGACGACACGGGAGTGTCCCGGCGGCATCTGGAGATCCGTGCCGGCGGCGGGACGATCCGCGCCGTCGACCTCGGATCCACCAACGGCAGTTACGTGAACGGCCAGCGCATCCGCAGCGAGGTACGGCTGGAGGACGGAGCGGTCATCACCATGGGCCGCACCCGCATCACGTTTCGGCTGCTTCCTGTACCGACCGGGGGAAACTAGTGCTTGATGAACTGACGGTCACGCTGCTCCGCTATGGCTTCCTGCTGCTGCTCTGGATCCTGGTGCTGTCCGTGGTGGCTGCGATCCGGCGCGACCTTGTCGTCGGCGCCCGCAACCGCACCGCCACGCCCAGCGCCCGGCAGATGCGCCGCAACCCCGAGCTGCAGCCGCAGGCACCGGCGCCCAGGACGGCGCCGACCCGCCTGGTCGTGACCGAAGGCCCGCTCCGCGGCACATCGCTTGACCTTGCCGCGAGCCCCATCCTGCTGGGCCGCGCCCAGGAAGCCACCCTGGTCCTGGAGGACGACTACGCCTCGGGCCGGCATGCCCGGCTCTTCCCGCAGGGCAGCCGATGGTTCATCGAGGACCTGGGCTCCACCAACGGCACCTTCCTCGGGGAGAACCAGCTGACAAGGGCGCAGCCCGTGGAACCCGGCGTCCCGATCCGGATCGGTAAGACGGTCATCGAATTGAGGCCATGACCATGAGCATGGTCCTCAGGTACGCCGCGCGCTCCGACGTGGGCATGGTCCGTACCAAGAACGACGATTCCGCCTACGCCGGCCGCTACCTGGCCGTCGTGGCCGACGGCATGGGCGGACACGCCGGCGGCAACGTCGCCTCCGCCTCCACCGTCCTCGACCTCGTGCATCTGGACCGCCCGGAACAGGACGGCCAGCCCCTCACCGTCCTGGCCGACGAGATCCAGGCCGCCAACTCCCTGCTGTCCGAGCTCGTCACCACCAGCCCCCACCTCTCCGGCATGGGCACGACCGTCACCGCCCTGCTGCTTCACGGCAACAGCTTCGCCTTCGCGCACATCGGCGATTCCCGGGCCTACCGGCTGCGCGACGGTGTCTTCGAACAGATCAGCATCGACCACACGTTCGTCCAGCGCCTCATTGATGAAGGCCGGCTGCGCCCGGAGGAAGCGGAAATCCACCCGCACAAGAACGTCCTCATGCGGGTCCTGGGCGACGTCGACGCAAGCCCCGAACTCGATCTGGCGACCTTCGACGTCGTCCCCGGCGAAAAATGGCTGCTCTGCTCCGACGGGCTGACCGCCGTCCTGCGCGAGGAGGAGATCGAGGCGGTGGTCCGGTCCACTCCGGACCTGCAGGAATGCTGCGACACCCTGGTTGAGCTGACCCTTGCCGGCGGCTCCCCCGACAACGTGACGGTCGCCGTCATCGAGCCGGTGCCGGAATCCGAAGCCGAAGCCGCGGCGGTCGCGGCCGCCTATCCGTCCCCTGCTGCCGACGCGTCCGCTCCGGACGGAGCACACGCCGCCGGCCCTGCTGCGGCACCTGAGGCAGCACCCGGAGACCTTGACCGGCAGCCCGCCGGCGGGGCCCGCACGGCCGCCGAGGCTGACAGCGACGAACCCCGGAGCGAAGCACCCGGCCCCGACGGCGACAGCCCCGAGGACGACGCCGCCGCCGAGGCCGCACGGGTCGCCCTGATCCGCCAGGACCTGCAGTCCCGCCCCCACGTGCTGGTGGGAGCGGCCGCCCTGGCCACCGAAACCGGACAGATTCCCATCGTCGCCCGGCAGTCCGCGGACCGCCGCGCCGCCCGCATGCTGATGCACAAGCCGGAGTCGGAAACCGAGCAGGAGCCGGAGGCACCGCGGCGCCGCCGGCCGCGCTGGCTGATCCCGGCGATCCTCACCGTGCTGGCCGTCCTGCTCGCCGGAGTGCTCTGGGTGGGATACGCCTGGACCCAGACCCGCTACTACGTGGGGTCGCAGGACAACCGGGTGGCGATCTTCAACGGCGTGTCCCAGACCATCGGGCCGATCAAGCTCAGCCACGTCTCCGAGGTCTCCGACATCACGGTGGACAGCCTGCCCGAGTACTCCCGGGACCGGGTGGAGCGGACCCTGCCGGCCAGGGACCTCGAACACGCCGAGCAGATCGTCGAAGAGCTCCGCGGCACCGCCCGGGCGGCCCTCGCCTGCCCGCCGGCCGAGGGCGGGGCGGAAGAGAACCGCGCCGAGGCCTCGGCCCCGGCGTCCGGCTCCCCCACCGAGGGATCGGAGGGCGGCGAAGCGCAGCCCTCCCCGCAAGCCGGCGCCGCCGACCAGTGTGAGGGGCAGCAGTAATGTCCGATCTCCTGACCACCCCGAAGCCCAGGCGCAACATCGAGGCCCTCCTGCTGCTCGTCGCCCTCGCCGTGGGCGTGGGCGCCAACTTCCTTGTGACGGTTGACCAGGAAGGCACCTTCAGCCGCGACTTCTGGCTCCAGGCCGGCACGCTCGGCGGGCTCGTGGTGCTGTTCCACATCGTGCTGCGCTTCCGGGCCAAATATGCCGATCCGGTAATACTTCCGCTGGTGACAGCCCTCAACGGCATCGGACTGGCCATGATCCACCGGCTGGACCTTGTCTCCGGGGACACCGCGGCGGACCGCCAGCTGCTCTGGACCACCCTGGCGGTGGCAGCGTCCATCGTGGTGCTGTTTGTCCTGCGGGACCACCGCATCCTGCGCAGGTTCACCTACATCTCCCTGATCGTCAGCGCCGTCCTGCTGCTGCTGCCGCTGACTCCGCTCGGCGTGGAGATCAACGGCGCCCGGATCTGGATCAGCCTCGGCTTCGGCACCTTCCAGCCCGGCGAAATCGCCAAGATCACCCTGGCCATCTTCTTCGCCGGATATCTCTCCACCAACCGGGACCTGATCCTGCTGGCCGGACGCAAGGTCGGGCCGCTGCAGCTGCCGCGGTTCAAGGACATGGGCCCCATGGTGGTGGCGTGGCTGGTCAGCATCGGCGTCCTCGTGTTCCAGCGCGACCTCGGGTCCTCCATCCTGTTCTTCGGCCTGTTCATGGCCATGATCTACGTGGCGACCAGCCGCGTCAGCTGGGTGCTCATCGGGCTCAGCCTGGTGGCGGTCGGCGGCCTGGTCGCCATGCAGCTGTTCAGCCATGTCGCGCTGCGCATTGACGGGTGGATCAATGCCTTCGACCCCGAGGTCATCGAGCGTCCGGGCGGCAGCTGGCAGGTCGTCCAGGGCCTCTTCGGCTTGGCCAGCGGCGGCCTGACCGGCACCGGCCTGGGTGAGGGCCGCCCGGACCTGGTCACCTACGCCAATTCGGACATGATCATCGCCGCGCTGGGCGAGGAGCTTGGCATGATCGGTCTGTTCGCCATCGTGCTGATGTACGTGCTGCTGGTCTCCCGCGGCTTCCGTGCCGCCCTGGGAACCCGCGACGGATTCGGCAAGCTGCTGGCCTGCGGCCTGTCCTTCACGATCGCCCTGCAGTGCTTCGTCGTGATCGGCGGCGTGACCCGGCTGATCCCGCTGACCGGTCTCACCACGCCCTTCATGTCCGCCGGCGGATCATCCCTGCTGGCGAACTGGATCATCGTGGCCCTGCTGCTGCTGATCTCGGAGGCCTCGCGGCGGCCGGCGGTGTCCGGGCCGCTCGATTCCGAAATGGTCCCGGCGCTGCCCGGCGCCGGCACGCCGGCGCTGACACGGCCGCGCAGTCAGGAAGCAAGGGAGGCAGGCCGGGCATGAACCAGGCAATCCGCAACAGCTGGGTCGTCGCCCTGGCGATGTTCGTCCTCGTCCTCGGGTCGCTGACCTACGTGCAGTTCTTCGCCGCCGAGGAGCTGGGGGACATGACCCCCTACAACAGCCGCGGCGTGTACCAGGACTTCGGCCGGGACCGGGGATCCATCCTCGTCGAAGGCGTTCCCGTGGCCGAGTCGGTGCCCTCCGACGACGAGTTCAAGTTTCAGCGGGTGTACAACTCCCCCGAGCTGTATTCGCACCTGACCGGCTACTTCTCCCTGGCGCACGGCAACACGCAGCTGGAGAGCGCCATGAACGACTACCTCGCCGGCACCAGCAACGAGCAGTTCTACGAGCGGCTGGTCCAGCTGTTCACCGGCGGCCAGGCGCAGGGCGCCTCCGTGGAACTGACCATCGATCCCCAGCTGCAGCAGATGGCCTACGACCTGATTCCGGACGGCCAGCGCGGATCCATCGTCATGCTCGATCCGAAGACCGGCGACATCCTGGCCATGGTCTCCAAGCCCTCCTACGACACCAACCGGCTGGCCGGACACGACACCGGCGTCGTCACGCAGAACATGGACGAGCTGCTGGCGGTTCCGGGCCTCTCGCCCTACCTGAACCCCGCCACGCAGTCCCTGCTGGCCCCCGGGTCCGTGTTCAAGCTGGTGGTTGCGGCCGCCGGGCTGGAGTCCGGGAACTACGACGCGGATTCGGTGATTCCCAACCCGCAGGAACTTCCGCTGCCCGGCACCAACATCGCCCTGCCGAACTTCGTCAACGGGGCCTGCGCCAGCCGCACCGAGGCCGACCTGCAGTTCGCCCTGGAGCAGTCCTGCAACACGGTCTTCGCGCAGATGGCCTGGGAGCTGGGCGAGGGCACGCTCGCCGAGCAGGCCAAGCTGTTCGGCTTCGACACCTCCATCAACATTCCGACCCGCGTCGAGGCCAGCCACTTCCCCACCGAGCAGGACCAGGCGCAGCTGGCGCTGTCCTCGATCGGCCAGGGCAGCGTGACCGCCACGCCGCTGGAGGTCGCGATGATCTCCTCCGCCATCGCCAACAACGGCGTACAGATGAAGCCGAACCTCATCCGCACCGTACGGGCCTCGGACCTCTCCGTCATCGAGGAGCCGGACCCCGAGGTCCTCAACACCTCGGTCAGCCCGGAGACTGCCCGGCAGCTCACCGAGTGGATGGTCGACGTCGTCGAACGCGGCACCGCGACCTCCGCCCAGGTTCCCGGCTACACCGTCGCCGGCAAGACCGGCACCGCCGAGGTCGAAGGCCGCGGCGACAACGCCTGGTTCACCGGCTTCGCCCCGGCGGACGACCCGCAGGTGGCCATCGCCGTCGTCATGGAGGACGTCGACCTGGCCACCGGTGCACAACTGACTACCCCAAGCGCTCAAAAACTCCTAGAGGCGGTGTTGAACAAGTGAGGCCTACATCGGGTATCACCTTAGGCGGCAGGTTCCAGCTGACCGAGCGGATCGCGATCGGCGGCATGGGCGAGGTCTGGAAGGCCCGTGACCAGGTCCTCGGCCGCATCGTCGCCATCAAGATCCTCAAGGAGGAGTACACGGGCGACCCCGGGTTCCTGAACCGGTTCCGGGCCGAGGCGCGGCACACCGCCCTGCTCAACCACGAAGGCATCGCCAACGTCTACGACTACGGCGAGGAGGAGGGCTCCGCCTATCTGGTGATGGAGCTCGTGCCCGGGCTTCCGCTGTCCACGATCATCGAGCGCGAGCGGGTCCTGTCGCCGGACCGCACGCTCTCCATCATCGAGCAGACGGCCGCCGCCCTGCAGACCGCCCATGAGCGCGGGCTGGTCCACCGGGACGTGAAGCCGGGCAACCTGCTGATCCTGCCCGACGGCCGGGTGAAGATCACCGACTTCGGCATCGCCCGCCTGGCCGACCAGGTGCCGCTGACCGCCACCGGGCAGGTCATGGGCACCGCCCAGTACCTGGCCCCCGAGCAGGCCACCGGGCAGCAGGCCACCGGCTCCAGCGACATCTATGCCCTGGGCGTGATCGGCTACGAGCTGCTGGCGGGCACGCGCCCGTTCAGCGGCGAATCCCAGATCGCCATTGCCCTGGCCCAGGTCAACGACACCCCGCCGCCGCTTCCCGACAGCATCCCCGCGCCCGTGCGCGCCCTGATCATGTCGATGCTGGCCAAGGACCCGGCCGACCGCCCGGCCGACGCCGCCGCCCTCGCCAGGGCCGTCGCGGCCATCCGGCGCGGCGACATCGCCGCCGCGCAGGACGCCGTCCCCGGCATGCTCGCCTTCGGCGCCGCCGACAGCGGCGCGGTGACCGCTCCCGTGCCCACCGCCGGCACCTCGGCCACCCAGGTGGTCGGCAGCGCCGCGCCGTCGACCTCTGCCCTGCCCACCGTCGCCGGTGCCTCCGTGGCCGCCGATACGGGCAGCCTGGAAGCCTCCCGCGAGTGGTCCGACGAGGAGATCGACGACGACGGCGCCCTGCCGCCCGAGCAGGATGACCGCCAGGACGGGCGCGGCCGGCGCTGGCTGATTCCGCTGATCGTGGTGCTCGTGCTGCTGCTCGGCGGGCTCGTCACCTGGCTCGCCCTGGCCTCGAACACCGGGGACACGGACAACGATCCCGCTCCCAGCAGCCCGGCGGCCACCAGCCCCAGCGAGGCGCCGTCGAGCCCCTCGCCCGAGGAGACCACGCCCAGCGAGGACGCCAACGAAGTGACCGTCAGCGCCGCCGGCTACACCGGCCGCAACATCAACGAGGTGGCCGCCGAGCTGACCAACCTGGGCCTGCAGGTCGATGCCCAGCGCGTACCCTCGTCCACGGTGGCTGAGGGCATCGTCATGGATGTGCGCCCCGAAGGCGTCCTGAACCGCGGCGACGTCGTCACCGTCATCGTCTCCTCCGGCCCCGAGCTGGCCACCGTGCCCAGCGTCGTCGGGCTCAGCGAGGTCGAGGCCCAGGCCGCCATCGGCGAGGCCGGACTGGTGCCGATCAACGGCGGCACCGAGACGTCCGACCAGCCGGCCGGCACCGTCATCCGCACCTCCCCGGCAGCGAACCAGAGCGTCGAAGCGGGCAGCAACGTGACCTACTTCGTCTCGTCCGGCCCGCGGGAAACCAGCGCGCCCCAGCCGTCGCCGACGCAGCCGACCCAGCCGACCCAGCAGTCCGAGCCAAATGACGGCAGTACGCCATGACCGAAGACTACGGATACCGTCAGCCCACCATGAAGGCCGACCGGGTGCTGAACGGGCGCTACGAGGTCAGTGAGCTGATCGGGCGCGGCGGCATGGCCGATGTCTACCTGGGCCGGGACGTCCGGCTCGGCCGGACGGTGGCCATTAAGGTGCTGCGCCCGGACCTGGCGCGGGACCCGCTGTTCCAGTCCCGGTTCCGCCGCGAGGCGCAGGCGGTGGCCGGCCTGAACCACCAGGCCATCGTCTCCGTGTACGACACGGGTGACGAGGTGGCCGACAACGCCGGTCCGGACGACATCCGGCTGCCGTTCATCGTCATGGAGTACGTGGCCGGCCAGACCCTGCGCGACCTGATCAAGGCCGGGGACATCACCCCCCGGGACGCGGTCGGCTACATGCTCGGCGTGCTGTCCGCGCTGGAGTACAGCCACCGGGCGGGGATCGTCCACCGCGACATCAAGCCCGCGAACGTCATGGTCAGCCCGCACGGCCAGGTCAAGGTCATGGACTTCGGCATCGCCCGTGCCATCGCGGACTCCGCCGCCACCATGACGCAGACCCAGGCCGTCATCGGCACCGCCCAGTACCTCTCCCCCGAGCAGGCCCGCGGCGAGACCGTGGACGCGCGCAGCGACCTCTACTCGGCGGGCTGCCTGCTGTACGAGATGCTCACCGGGCGTCCGCCGTTCATCGGTGACAGCCCGGTCTCGGTGGCCTACCAGCACGTCCGCGAACAGCCTCCGGTGCCCAGCTCGCTGAAGCCGGGCATCCCCGCCCAGCTGGACCGGATCCTGCTCCGTGCCCTGGCCAAGGACCGCAATGACCGGTTCCAGGACGCCCGCGAATTCAGCCTGGCCCTCGAGGCCGCGGCCCGCGGCGAGGAGCCGCTGACCGCAGCCACCGAGGCGATCGCCGTCGCCCCGGCCCAGCCCGTCCCGGAGGCTGCGGAGGAACCGCAGACCCGGGCGATGGCCAGGGTCATGGCCGGCGGACCGCTGACCAGCCAGTCCCCTGTCTCCGAGGTCGACGACGACGGCTCCCGGGAAACCGGGGCGCAGGCCGCACCGGCCACCCGGGACCGTGATCCGCAGCGCCGCGACCGGCGGCGTGCCTGGGTCACCACCCTGTTGGTGCTGCTGGCCCTGCTGCTGACCGCGGCGGGCGTCCTGATCTACAGCCTGCTGACCTCCGCCGAGCCGGAGCCTACGACCGCCCCTGTGCCCGACGTCGCCGGCATGACCCAGACGGATGCACAGAACGCCATTACCGGCGCCGGCTTCAACGCGCCCATGATCGAGCAGGACTACCACGACACGGTGGAAAGCGGCTACGCGATCGGCACCAAGCCCGGCGGCGGCACGGACGCGCCCCTGGACGGGAGGATCACGCTGCTGATTTCCCAGGGCCCCGCTGAGGTCACCATTCCGGAGGACCTGATCGGGATGACCGAGCCCCAGGCGCGGGATGTCCTGCGCAGCCTGGGCCTGCAGGGCGGAACGACCACCACGGCCAACAGCGCCTCGGTTCCCGAGGGCCGGGTCCTTTCCAGCGGCCCGGAGCCCGGCACCTCCGTCGCGACCGGCTCCACCGTCGACCTGGTGCTCTCCACGGGCCAGGTCACCCTTCCGGACCTGGTCGGCATGAGCCGCGCGCAGGCCGAGGAGGTGCTGGCGAACACCGCATACCAGCTCACCGTCACCATCAGCGAGGTGGAGAACGCCGAGGTGCCGGCCGGCACGGTCGTCGACCAGTCCGTGGCGGCGGGAACCGACGTGCCGCAGGGCAGCAGCATCTCGCTGACGGTTGCCAAGGCCCCGGTGGCTCCGTCCCCCAGCCCCAGCGCCAGCCCGACGCCGCGCGGCGACGACGACTGACCCGCCCCGCCGCGCTGAGCGCCTCTCCGGTCACCCGGCGGGGCGCTCAGCCGTTTCGGAGGCCGGCCCGCTCCGCCTCGGTGGACATCAGGGGGCTCAGGCCTGCAGCCCGCTCCGCCGCTCCGGCCAGCCCCAGGGACTGCAGCCAGTTGCCCAGCATCTGGTAGCCGCCCTCCGTCAGCACCGACTCCGGATGGAACTGGACGCCCGACAGGGGCGCGCTGCGGTGCCGCAGGCCCATGATGATCCCGCTGGGGGTCCGGGCGGTCACTTCAAGGTCCGCCGGCACGCTGTCGGCCACAGCGGCCAGCGAGTGGTAGCGGGTGGCGGTCAGCGGCGAGGGCAGGCCCTGGAAGACGTCGGCGCCGGCGTGCTCGACCTGCGAGGTCTTGCCGTGCATCAGTTCCTCGGCGTGGGTCACCGTGCCGCCGTAGGCCTCGGCCAGCGCCTGGTGGCCCAGGCAGATTCCCAGCATCGGCTTGCCTTCCTGACCGCACCAGCGGATCAGCTCAATGCAGACCCCTGCCTCGCCGGGAGCGCCGGGGCCGGGAGACACCAGGACGCCGTCGTGCCGGCCGGCCAGCTCCAGGACGTCGGCTGCTCCCAGCTCGTCGTTGCGGATAACGGTGGTTTCGGCGCCCAGCTCCTGCAGGTACCCCACGAGGGTGTAGACGAAGCTGTCATAGTTGTCGACGACGAGGATGCGGGTCATGGTCAGGAACCTTCAATGGTGGAATCGGTAAAGGGACTGAGGAAGCTGAACTCGGCCAGCCAGGGAAAGACATAGGTCATCAGGGCCAGCACGGCCGCTGCCGCCAGCAGGACGGCCGTCAGGATCCGTACCCACAGCGGACCCGGCAGGCGCCGGAAAATCCATCCGTACATTTTAGCTCTCCGTTCCTCAGCCGGCCCGGCCGGCGACCCGCGCCACCTGGTCGGCGATTTCCTCCGGCGGACCGTCCTGCAGCGGCTGCCAGGAGTCGAGTGCGGCATAGGCAATGATGCGTTCCTGGGAGCCGAACCTGGGGTTGCAGGAGGTAAGGGTCAGGAGCCGTTCCACCGGCTCGGCCTGCGGGCGGGTGGGGACGGGAGCGATCACGTCCACCCGGTCCGGCATCACGATCTCGCTGTTGCGGTAAACATAGCGGTAATAGCCCTCGGCGGTCTGGATGTAGATGCTGTCCCCGGGCACCAGGGTGTGGATGGCGTCCAGTACCTGGCCGTGGGTCTGCCGGTGGCCGGCGAGGGCGACGTTGCCCACCGCTCCGGGCATGGCGGTGTCCGGATAGTGGCCCAGGCCCAGGTTGTCGAGCACGTCGCCGCCCACGCCGGAGGTCAACGGCCGTGCATAGTCCTCGCCGAACCGCGGAATGTAGACAATGCCGAAGGTCGTGCCCGCTGCGACGGGACCGGTGACCTGCGGCTCCCGGTCCCCGGCAGGCACCGGGGCCGTTTCGAGCGGTACCTCGAACTGCTCGACAAGCCCGTTCACGGCGTCGGCCTGCTGGCGGTTGGAGTCGATGTTGGTCCACCACAGCTGCCAGACGACGAACAGCACCAGGAGGATTCCAGCGGTGATCAGCAGCTCCCCCACGACCTGGACGGCCATTCCGGCAGGGCTGCGCCTGGGCTGCGGCCGGGCGCCCCTGCGGCGGTCCGTGCTGGTGGCGCTCACGCGCACCCCCTCCTCCCCGGCGCACCGGGCTGCTCTCGGGATGGTGACCCTGGGCGGGCTCGGATTCGCTAGGATAAACGAAGCGTTACGGCTTCAGCGTCGCCCCCCTGCAAGGATAGCTTCCGGCGCGGCACTTCCGGCAAAGCCGTTTCGCCCGCAACGAGAAGCCGGCACGGTGCCGGTTCCGCTAGGAGGATGCGTGCCCGAGTCGAAGCCCCGCAAGAAGCCGGTCCCGGCGAAGGCAGACCGCAAGCCGGCTGCCGAGCCCGGGCCCAACCCCGTCTGGTTCAAGCCGGTCATGTTCGGGCTCATGCTGATCGGGCTGGTGTGGATTTTGGTGTTCTACATTTCCGAGGGCCGCTACCCGGTGCCGGCCTTGGGATCCGGCAACATCCTGGCCGGATTCGGCATTGCGATCGCCGGCTTCCTCATGACCACGCGCTGGCGCTGATCCGCCCGCCCGCCGATGCCCGTCTCCCTGCGGAGACGGGCATCGCCGTTTAACCGTGGGCCCGGACTTCTGTGCACACCATGTGCACGGAGTTATCCACAGATGTGTACAGAACTGTGGGATAGAGGAGCAAAATCCCCGCCGTTACAGGGAAGCAGGTTATCCACAGCTGTGGAATTACATGTGTGTAAGTCTGGACAGCCTCTGGATAACTCCGTTATCCACAGAAATGTGGATAAGTCCTGTGGATACCTGTGCATAGCTGTGGACAGCCGATCTGCCGCCATCCGGGCCGTTCCACCTCGTCCGGACGGCCCTTCGCCCGGCTGACGCCGTTTACTAGGCGGTCGAACGACACGCCTGTAGTTATTAACACTGTTGGTAACCCTGTGGATAAGACTTTTTAACGGGTGTGGGTAAGCCTGTGGATGAAGCGGATCAGCCCAGGCCGGCCACGGCGCCGTACAGGGCGTCCACCCGGATCAGTCCTCCGACGAGGATGACGGCCGTGATGCCGGCGAGCCCCAGGCACTGGACCAGGGTGCGGTGCCTGCCGCGGGGCGCATATCCGAGGACGAGGGCGCAGGCCAGGCCCGTGACCAGTCCGCCGACGTGCGCCTGCCAGGAAATGTTGGGGTAGAAGAAGCCCAGCGCAAGGTTGATCGCGAGCAGGACCACGATGCCGCGGATGTCACCGCCCTGCCGCCGCTGCAGGATGAGCAGCGCCCCGAACAGCCCGAAGATGGCCCCCGACGCACCCAGCACCGGAGCCAGCGGGTTGCCCAGCAGCAGCACTCCGAGGGAGCCGCCCAGGGCCGAGATCAGGTAGAGCGCAATGAACCGGCTGCGTCCGAGCATCGGCTCCATGGCCCGGCCCAGGAACCACAGCGCGTACAGGTTGAACGCGATGTGCAGCACCGAGCCGGTGGAGTGCAGGAAGGCGGAGGTGAGCACCGTCCACGGTTCGAATCCGGTGAGCAGCGGCCGGTACCAGAACCGCTCGGTGAAGCCGGGAACCACCCACTGCAGGAGGTAGGCGGAGGCACAGAGCGCCATGAGCGTGTACGTGACCACCGGTCGCCCTTCCCGCACCGTTCCGCCTACGGCCGTGCGGTACCTGGGTGCCTGGGCGCCGGCCTGGCGGAAGCAGTCCACGCACTGGATGCCCACAGGAGCCGGATGCTGGCATTCCGGGCAGGCAGCCCGGCCGCAGCGCTGGCAGCGGATGTAGCTGATCCGGTCAGGGTGCCGCGGGCACACGGGTGCCTGGGACGCCGGAGACTCGGCGGGAACTCCATAGGACATGTTCGTACTCTCCCGAATGGGCGAAAAGCCCCGGCCGGAGGAACCGGCCGGGGCTGTGGCGACAGTGTTAGAGCTGTTCCACGGTGATGTTGTTGATGACTACGTCTTCGGCCGGCTTGTCGCGCATATCGGTGGCGACGGCGTTCAGGGCGTCGACGACGGCCTTCGACTCATCGTCCGCGACCTCACCGAAAATGGTGTGCTTGCCCTGCAGCCAGGTCGTGGGCACCGAGGTGATGAAGAACTGGGAACCGTTGGTGCCGCGGCCCATCTGGATGCCCGCATTGGCCATGGCCAGCTTGTACGGGGCGGTGAAATCGAGATCGGGGCTGATCTCGTCGTCGAACTGGTAGCCGGGACCGCCGGTGCCGCGGCCCAGGGGGTCGCCGCCCTGGATCATGAAGTCCTTGATGATCCGGTGGAAGATGGTGCCGTCGTAGAGCGGACGGCTGGTCTTCTCGCCGGTGGCGGGATCGGTCCACTCGATTTCGCCCGTCGCAAGGCCGACGAAGTTCCGCACGGTCTTCGGCGCGTGGTTGCCGAAGAGGTTGACGCGGATATCGCCCATCGACGTGTGGATGGTCGCTTTTGCGGTAGGAATAGCAGTCATAGGGCCATTCTTCCACGCGGTGTCCGGCGAACGGCTGAAAACCGGCCGTTCCGCGCAGAGTGAAAAGCTCCCCGGGCGGGGCCCCCGATAGCACTGCCCGGGCAATGCACGTAGGCTAGCGGTGAATCGTCACTATCCGGGAGGTTAGTTTTGAAGAAGAAGGACACCATCGCCCGCGATCTGCAGGCCAATGTCACCGCGGGCGTCGGCTCCGCCCGCGAGTGGGCGGCCCCCAAGGTGGAAAGCGCCGTGGGCTGGGCGGTTCCCCGCATTGAAAAGGGCATCGAGACCGCGTCCCCCAAGATCCAGGACGGCCTGAAGCGCGCCGCGGATGAGATCGCCATGGGCGTCGCCACGGTCACGCCGAAGCTGCAGGACGGCCTCCAGAAGGTCGGGCCGCGGATCAGCTCGGCCGTGGACGAGGCGGCTCCGAAGATCCAGCACACCCTGGACCGCGCCACTCCCGCCCTCAGCCATGCCAAGGACCGGGTCGTTGACGACTACCTGCCGGCCCTGTCCAAGGGCCTCGGCGACGCCGCCGACACGGTGACCCGCACCCTGGGCACCGCAGCGGTGCCGGTGCAGACGGCCACCGCCAAGCTGACCGGCAACAAGAAGGCCATGAAGCAGGCGGCCAAGGCCGCGAAAAAGGCCGCAAAGTCCGACAAGGGCAAGGGCAAGGGCTGGCTGATCTTCGGGATCGCCGCCGCAGCGGTGACTGCCGCCGTTGCCGCCTGGCGTGCCTCCCGCCCGGTCGAGGACCCGTGGAAGACTCCCGCGCCGGCTGCCCAGCGGCCCACCGTGGCCTCGTCGCCGGCAGCCCCGGCGCCGGCCGCTCCGGCCCCCGCCGCCCCGGCCGTGAAGGAAGAGGCAGCGGCGAAGGCGGACACGCCGGCTCCCAAGCCGGCCGCGAAGCCCGCGGCTGCCGCCAAGCCGGCTGCTGCATCCAAGGCCACCGAGGGACTGGCCGGCAACGGCACCGCGGACAAGGCCCCGGCGGGCAAGGCCGAGGCCGGCAAGCACTCCGCTGCGGCCGCGGACAAGCCGGCCAAGCCCTCCGGAGCGCACGCCGACAAGCCCTCCAAGTAGGGGCGCCGTCGTCCTCCGGGACGCGGGACTGAGCTGAAGGCGGGGACCTCCCGACACATGTCGGAAGGTCCCCGCCTTTCTCTGTTCCCGTCCCCGGGATCCGGTCAGGGTTCGATGTCCCCCAGCGCCGGCGGCGACGGCGGCAGCGGGGCCCGACGCCGGCCCCGCCTCGGCGTCCACCGCCCGGAGGACTGGATGACCACCGCCAGGCCGGCCAGGATCAGGGCCAGCCCGGCGTAGGTTCCGGCCGGCAGCTGCTCGCCCAGGAAGACGGCGGCCAGCAGGGCCGCTCCTGGAATCTCGAGCAGGATGATCATGGACACCACCAGCGGTGAGATGACCGCCAGCAGATGGTTGAACACCGTATGGCCCAGCAGCTGCGCCGCGATGGTGACGCCGATGATTCCGGCCCACGCCGCCGGGGGAAACGAGACGATCGGCTGGCGGAAGATCAGGCACATGCCCAGCAGGACCAGGGCACACGCCCCGTAGCAGAGCGTGGTGTAGGTGGCGGTGTTCATGCTCGCCCTGGCTTTGCCCCCGGCGATGGTGTAGACGGCCGCCAGCAGCCCGCCGGCCAGCGCCAGCAGGTCTCCCAGCAGCGCCTCCCGGGAGAGCGCGAAGTCGAACCCGGAGATCACCAGGACGCCGGCGAACGCGGCCCCGAGGCCGGCCAGCAGGCGGGCGCCGACCGGGGTGCCGCTCAGCAGGTTGAACAGGGCGATCCACCCGGCCTGCAGGCACACCAGGGCCGTGGCAGCCGCGACGGAGGTCATCTGCAGGGCAGTGATGAAGCAGGCGAAGTGCAGCGCCAGGGAAAGCGCTGCCACGGCGGTCCATCGGTACTCACCGGCGGCGAGGCCGCGGATCCGGATCCTGCCGCGGGCGGCGGAGGGAAGCCCGATCGCTGCCGCGCCCAGGGCGTTGCGCCAGAACGCGATGGCCAGGGCGGGAGCGGCGGTGGCCGCCATGATGGGGCCGGAGGCGGAGACGCCGAGCACCCCGATGACGGCGAGGAGGAAGGTCACTTCGAAAGCCTACTGTCCCGGGCCGGGAACACGGCAGCCGGGCCCGCCGGGAAACCCCGCGGCTGCGCCCGGGCCCTGAACGCGGCGGTTGAACGCGGCTGTTAACCACGGAAGGGTTCCGGCGGTCTGCCGGAACCCTTCCATTCGGTGGAGGCACGGGGACTCGAACCCCGAACCCCCTGCTTGCAAAGCAGGTGCGCTACCAATTGCGCCATGCCCCCGTGGGCGAAGCTACTCGACCTTGTCGGTGGCTTCCTTCCAGACTGCCTTCTCGGCGGCGCTTTCCTGCCACCGGCGATAGGCGAAGACTCCCGCGACCGCCGCCGCAGCGAGTGCGACCAACTTCTTCACGGAGCCTCCTTGTCTGGTGGTCGACCGGCTGTGCCGGCCTTCCGTGGGCGTACCAGGACTTGAACCTGGGACCTCTTCGTTATCAGCGAAGCGCTCTAACCGCCTGAGCTATACGCCCCGATTACCTCTCGGGCCGAGATAAGACTCTACCGTACTTCTCACCGGTTGCCAAAACCGGCTGGTCTTCCGGGGCCGGCACGGCGTGCCGGCCCCGGAATCCGCTAGTCGTCGGTGAGGGTGACGCCGATGCCGCCGACCAGGGTCGAGGCGATGTTGTAGAGCACCGCGGCGAGCATCGACAGCGCCGTCAGCAGCAGGACGTTCACGACGGCGATGATCGTCGCGAAGGACACCACCTGGCCCAGCGAAGCGAAGTCGCGCAGGTCGAAGCCTCCGGATTCGCTGCCGGCGATTTCTCCGAGCAGGTCGTTGACCCGGTCGAAGATGCCGGTGAGGTCCAGCACGGTCCAGAGCACGATGGCGGCGATCACGGTCACCACGCCCAGTGCGACGGAGAGGAGGAACGCCATCTTCAGCACGGACCAGGGGTCCACCTTGCTGACGAGCAGGCGGGCGCGGCGGGCCTTGGCCTTCGGAGCGGGCCGGACGAGCGGCTGGCGGTTGCCGCCGCCCTGACCGCCGCCAGGGCGCTGTGCAGGACGTGCCGGCGCCTTGACGCGCGGGCCCGCACCCGAGGTCGCCCTAGGGTTGGAGTTGGTCGAGCTCACTCATTACCTCCATTTTGCTCTTCCGGCCCGCCGGCCGTTTCGTCTGTAGACAACCGTACTTCATCGGTCAGGGAGTCCACAGGTTCGGCGGCGGGCTCGGGAGCGGGTCCATCGTCCTCGCCGGTCTCCTCGATGGTCAGCTGGCGCTCCGAGTTCCGGGCGACGGCGATGATCCGGTCGTTCTTGTCCGGCTTGGCGAAGATGACGCCCATCGTGTCACGGCCGGTGGCGTTCACGCCGTTGACCGCGGAGCGGACGACCTTGCCGCCCTGCATGACCACCAGGACCTCGTCGCCGTCCTGGACGACCATGGCTCCCACTAGGTGGCCGCGGTCCTCGACGAACTTGCCGACCTTGATGCCCAGGCCGCCGCGGCCCTGGACCCGGTATTCCTCCACGCTGGTCTTCTTCGCGTAGCCGCCCTCGGTCACCGTGAAGACGAACGAGTCCTCGGTGACGACGTCGGCCGCCAGCAGTTCGTCGTCCTCGCGGAACTTCATGCCGGTCACGCCGGAGGTGGCCCGGCCCATCGGGCGCAGCGCCTCGTCGGTGGCCGTGAAGCGCAGGGACTGGCCCTTGCGGGAGACCAGCATCAGGTCGTCGGTCTCGGAGACCAGCTGGGCGGAGACCAGCTCATCCTCGTCGCGCAGGTTGATGGCGATCACGCCGGCGGACCGGTTGGTGTCGTAGTCGGCCAGGCGGGTCTTCTTCACCAGGCCCCGCTTGGTGGCCAGCACCAGGTAGGGGGCGGCGTCGTAATTGGGCAGGTCCAGCACCTGGGCGATGTGCTCGTCCGGCTGGAAGGCCAGCAGGTTGGCCACGTGCTGGCCCTTGGCGTCCCGCCCGCCCTCGGCCAGTTCGTACGCCTTGGCCCGGTAGACCCGGCCCAGGTTGGTGAAGAACAGCAGCCAGTGGTGGGTGGTGGTGACGAAGAAGTGCTCGACGACGTCGTCGCCGCGCAGCTGGGCGCCGCGGATGCCCTTGCCGCCGCGGTGCTGGGCGCGGTAGTTGTCGCTGCGGGTGCGCTTGACGTAGCCGCCGCGGGTGATGGTGACGACCATTTCCTCTTCGGGAATGAGGTCTTCCATGCTCATGTCGCCGTCGAAGCCGGCCACGATCTGGGTGCGCCGGTCGTCGCCGTGCTTGTCGACGATTTCCTGCAGCTCGTCGCTGACGATGCCGCGCTGGCGCTCTTCGGAGGCCAGGATCTCGTTGTACTCGGCGATTTCGGCTTCCAGCTTGGCGTGCTGGTCCTGGATCTTCTGCCGTTCCAGGGCGGCCAGGCGGCGCAGCTGCATGTCCAGGATGGCCTGGGACTGGACCTCGTCGATCTCGAGCAGGCCCATCAGCCCGGTGCGGGCGTCCTCCACCGTGGTGGAGCGGCGGATCAGGGCGATGACCTCGTCGAGGGCGTCCAGGGCCTTGAGCAGGCCGCGCAGGATGTGGGCGGCTTCCTCGGCCTTGCGCAGCCGGTACCGGGTGCGCCGGACGATGACTTCGAGCTGGTGGTTGACCCAGTGCCGGACGAACGCGTCGAGGCTGAGCGTGCGCGGCACGCCGTCGACGATGGCCAGCATGTTGGCGCCGAAGTTTTCCTGCAGCTGGGTGTGCTTGTAGAGGTTGTTCAGCACCACCTTGGCCACGGCGTCGCGCTTGAGCACGATGACCAGGCGCTGGCCGGTGCGGCCGGAGGTCTCGTCGCGCAGGTCGGCGATGCCGGTGACCTTGCCGTCCTTGACCAGTTCGGCGATCTTGACCGCCAGGTTGTCCGGGTTGGCCATGTAGGGCAGCTCGGTGACGACCAGGCAGGTGCGGTTCTGGATTTCCTCCACGTTGACCACGGCGCGCATGGTGATCGAGCCGCGGCCGGTGCGGTAGGCCTCTTCGATGCCCTTGCGGCCCAGGATCTGGGCGCCGGTGGGGAAGTCGGGGCCCTTGACCCGCTTGAGCAGTTCCTCGAGCAGCTCCTCGCTGGTGGCCTCGGGGTTGCGCAGGTACCACTGCACGCCGTCGGCGACCTCGCGCAGGTTGTGCGGCGGGATGTTGGTGGCCATGCCGACGGCGATGCCGGAGGAGCCGTTGACCAGCAGGTTCGGGAACCGGGCCGGCAGGATGGTCGGCTCGAGGTTCTTGCCGTCGTAGTTGGGCTGGAAGTCGACGGTCTCCTCGTCGATGTCCCGGACCATTTCCATGGCCAGCTGGGCCATCTTGGTTTCGGTGTACCGGGGGGCGGCGGCGCCGTCGTTGCCGGGGGAGCCGAAGTTGCCCTGGCCCAGGGCCAGCGGATAGCGCATGACCCAGTCCTGGATCAGGCGGACCAGCGCATCGTAGATCGCCGAGTCGCCGTGCGGGTGGTACTGGCCCATGACCTCGCCGACCACGCGCGCACACTTGTTGAACGAGCGCTCCGGGCGGTAGCCGCCGTCGAACATTGCGTACAGCACCCGCCGGTGCACGGGCTTCAGCCCGTCGCGCACGTCCGGCAGCGCGCGGCCGACGATCACGGCCATCGCGTAGTCCAGGTAGGAGCGCTGCATCTCGGTCTGCAGGTCGATCTGCTCGACGCGGTCCATCACGGTCCCGGCCAGCGGCTCGCCCTCGGCCGGTACCTCGGGAGTCTCATCACTCATTTGTCAGTTCCGTTCTGGTTCTTTCGAAGAAAGTCTGTCGCGCCCTCCGCCGGAGGCCGCGCGGCGGCGCCGGATCCGGGGCCCGGCGCCGCCCATGTCGGGGCCGGCCTCAGATGTCGAGGAAGCGCACGTCCTTGGCGTTCTGCTGGATGAACTGGCGGCGGGATTCGACGTCCTCACCCATCAGGACGGAGAACACCTGGTCCGCGGCGGCGGCGTCGTCCATGGTCACCTGCAGCAGGGTGCGGTGCTCGGGGTCCATGGTGGTGTCCCACAGCTCGGTGTAGTCCATCTCGCCGAGGCCCTTGTAGCGCTGGATGCCGTTGTCCTTGGGCAGCCGCTGGCCGTTCGCGAGGCCGCGGGCCACGGTTTCGTCGCGTTCCCGGTCGCTGAAGACATAGTCGTGCGCGTGGTTGGACCACTTGATGCGGTACAGCGGCGGCTGGGCCAGGTACACGTAGCCATGCTCGATCAGCGGGCGCATGTAGCGGAACAGCAGCGTCAGCAGCAGCGTGGTGATGTGCTGGCCGTCAACATCGGCATCGGCCATCAGCACGATCTTGTGATAGCGGGCCTTCTCGACGTCGAAGTCCTCGCCGATGCCGGCGCCGAACGCGGTGATCATGGCCTGGACTTCGGCGTTGCTCAGGGCTCGGTCCAGCCGGGCCCGCTCGACGTTCAGGATCTTGCCGCGCAGCGGGAGGATGGCCTGCGTTTCCGGGTTGCGGCCGCGCACGGCGGAACCGCCGGCGGAGTCGCCCTCGACGATGTAGATCTCGGACTTGGACGGGTCCTTCGAGGAGCAGTCCTTCAGCTTGCCCGGCATGCCGCCGGACTCCAGCAGTCCCTTGCGGCGGGTGGATTCGCGGGCCTTGCGGGCCGCCAGCCGGGCCTGCGAGGCCTGGATGGACTTGCGGATGACGTCGCGGGCCGGGCCCGGGTTGCGCTCCAGCCAGTCGCCAAGCTGGTCGGTGACCACGCGCTGCACGAAGCCCTTGGCCTCGGAGTTGCCCAGCTTGGTCTTGGTCTGGCCCTCGAACTGGGGTTCGGCCAGCTTCACGGAGATGACGGCGGTCAGGCCCTCGCGGATGTCCTCGCCGGTGAGGTTGTCATCCTTGTCCTTGATGATGTTCTTTTCCCGCGCGTACCGGTTGATCAGCGAGGTCATGGCGGCGCGGAACCCCTCCTCGTGGGTGCCGCCCTCATGGGTGTTGATCGTGTTGGCGTAGGTGTGGACGCTCTCGGAGTAGGCGGTGGTCCACTGCATGGCCATCTCGACGGCGATCTTGCGGTCGCCGTCCTCGGTTTCGAAGGCGATGATGTCGTCGTGGATGACGTCGACCTTCTTCGAGGAGTTGAGGAAGTGGACGTAGTCCAGCAGTCCCTGCTCGTAGTGGTACTCGACGGTGCGGTGCTGCGGCGCCTCGCCGGCGTCGGCCGGATCTTCGTTTTCCGCGATCTCCTCGTTGTCTTCGGCGGGAGCCCGCTCGTCGGTGAGGATGATCTTCAGGCCCTTGTTGAGGAAGGCCATCTGCTGGAACCGGGCGCGAAGCGTCTCGAAGTCGAACTCGGTGGTCTCGAAGATCTCCGGGTCCGGGTAGAAGGTCTGGGTGGTGCCGGTCTCGTCGGTCTCCTCGCCCTTGACCAGGCCGCCCTGGGGGTGGCCGCCGTCGGCGAAGCTCTGCCGCCAGACATGGCCCTGGCGGCGGACCTCGGTGTCCACCCGCGCGGACAGGGCGTTGACCACGGAGATGCCCACGCCGTGCAGGCCGCCGGAGACGGCGTAGCCGCCGCCGCCGAACTTGCCGCCGGCGTGCAGGATGGTCATGACGACCTGCACGGTGGGCAGGCCTTCGGTGGGATGGATGTCCACGGGGATGCCGCGGCCGTTGTCCTTCACCCGCACGCCCCCGTCGGCCAGCAGGGTGATTTCGATCCGGTCGCAGTAGCCGGCCAGGGCCTCGTCCACGGAGTTGTCCACCACCTCATAGACCAGGTGGTGCAGGCCGCGGGGGCCGGTGGAGCCGATGTACATGCCCGGGCGCTTCCGGACGGCCTCAAGGCCCTCCAGGACGGTGATTTCATTCGCCCCGTACTCCGCGGGGGTGGCCTTTTCCGGATCGGTGTGATGCTCTGGAGTTAGCTCCGTGTTGTCCATCTCATTGTCGTTAGCCACAGGTGCTGTCGACTCCTCTTGTGTTGGTCTTGACCGACGCATGCCGGCGCCTCCCCGGCGCGGATAGGCATCCTTGTCCATTCTACCGTGCCGGCAGGGACAATCCGGTCCGAAACACCCTCCAGGAGGGCAGGAAACCGGGTTTTGAGCCGGTGCCGACCCCCGGCACGGGAACGGATATCACCGAAGGGGTTTTCCCGCCGCTAATCGGCGGCTGCGGGATCCGGGAAACGGTCTGGCGACGGCCCGGACTACCCGTAGGTGTCCCGCGGCCCGCGGCCCTTCACGCTGCGGGCACCCTTGCGCCAGTTGGGTGCCGCCGGGCCCAGCACCTGGATGTGGGTGACGACGCCGGCGCCCAGTGCCTCATCGAAGCGGGCGATCAGGGCCGAGCGCAGCAGGCGCAGCTGAGTGGCCCAGGCGGTGGAGTCGCAGCGCACCTGCAGCGTGGTGTCGGAGAACGTTTCAGGGCGGCAGTGGGCTGCCACCTCACGGCCCACCAGCTCGTCCCAGCGGGAGATGACCGACCCCACCGCCACGGGGGAGTTCCAGCCGCGTTCGCTGACGAACCGGCTGAAGACCGATCCCAGTCCCTGCGGGTCCCGGCCGACGTACTCTCCGGGGACAAAGGGCTGACGACGCCGCGGCGCGCCTTTGCGGCGCGGACCGGCGGTGCGGTGCTCGCCGCGGGCCCGCGCGGCGTCGCGCATGCGGTTCAGCTGGGCCTGCGCGGCATCCGGGCCCAGCGGTTCCGCGTCCCGTTCGCCGGGTTTGCCGGGTTTGCCGGGCAGTCCGGTCCCGGGTTCCGGCGGTTCAGCGGACGGACTCACGCACGCCTCCCGGCACCACGGTGATCTGTTCCCCGGCCAGGGCCCCGGGGATGTCGTCGCCGACGGCGGCCGTCACCAGGACCTGTTCGGCGCCGGTGACGATCCCGGCCAGGCGCTCGCGCCGGGCGGCATCCAGTTCCGCGAAGACGTCGTCCAGGATCAGGATCGGCCCGGAACCGGGGCGTTCGTCGTCGTCGGCCAGCAGGTAGTAGGAGCCCAGGCGCAGGGCCAGGGCATAGGACCAGGTCTCCCCATGCGACGCGTAGCCCTTGGCAGGGGCCCGACCCAGCATCAGCTCCACTTCGTCGCGGTGCGGTCCCACCAGGGAGGTGCCGCGGTCCACCTCCCGACGCCGGGCGGCGGCAAAGGCCGCAAGATACCGGTCGGTCAGCTGGCCGGTATCCAGGCCGAGCAGGTCCCGCGGATCGGGGCCCGGCGCAGCTGACCCGTCTTCCTCCACGGGGCCGAGCAGGGTGGAGCGGTAGAACGCGGAGACCGCCTTCGATCCGTCGGTCAAGTCACGGTAGGCCGCCTGCAGGTGGGGCTGGATGCGGTCCAGCGCCGCCAGCCGCGCCGCGGTCAGCTCGGCTCCAGCGGCGGCCATGTGCTGGTCCCAGACGTCAAGGGTCGCTTCATGTGCGGAGGTGAACCGGCCTGCGGCCCGTGCGGATTTCAGCAGGGCGTTGCGCTGCTTCAGGACCCGGTCGTATTCAGTACGCGTTGCCGCGTGGCGGGGGACCAGCGCCACGATCAGCTCGTCCAGGAAGCGCCGCCGGCTGCCCGGATCCCCCTTCACCAGGGCCAGGTCCTCCGGAGCGAAAAGCACGGTTCGGCACAGGCCCAGGATGTCCCGGGCACGTACGGGGTTCGCCCGGTTGATCCGGGCCCGATTGGCGCGGCCCGGGTTCAGCTCCAGCTCCAGCGTGGTTGCCTGCGAAGCGCGGACCAGCCGGGCCCGGATCATGGCCTGGGCGGCATCGAAGGAGACCAGGGGAGCGTCTGAGCTCACCCGGTGGGAGGACAGCGACGCCAGGTAGCCGATGGCCTCGACGATATTGGTCTTGCCCGTGCCGTTGGGGCCCACGAAAACGGTGACGCCCGGGCGGAGCGGGAGGTCCAGCTGGTCATAGCTGCGGAAGGAGGTGAGCGAAAGCTGGTCGATATACATCAGGCTTCAACTTCCCAGGTCAGCCGCCGCCGGAGCGCACAGGTATTCCGCATGAAGCATATACCCCCTACATTCCGCGTTCTGAATATATCTCGGCTGCCTGTTTCGGGGACGCAGACCCGGACACAGCTCCCGGTCCGGACGGCCGGAGGGGATCCGGCTGTCCGGACCGGCAGGCTGTGTGCCGGTGCGGCTACTGGTTGGGCAGGCGTACCGGCATCAGCAGGTAGCGGTAGTCTTCCTTGTCCTCGCCGTTGAGGTCCTCCTGGGCGGAAATGACGGCAGGCTTCGGCGGGGTGGTGAAGGAGAACCGCACGTACTTGCTGGGGAAGGCCCCCAGGCCCTCGCTCAGGTAGTGCGGGTTAAAGGCCACCGTGATGTCGTCGCCGACCAGTGCGGCCTCGAGGACCTCCGAGGCCTGGGCGTCCTCGCCGGTGCCGGCATCCAGGGCCACCTGCCCGTCGGTGAAGGCCAGCCGGACCGGGGTGTTCCGCTCGGCCACCAGCGAGACACGGCGGACCGCCTCCACCAGGGCACTGGTTTCCACGGTGGCGTGGATCGCGGTGTTCTCGGGGAACAGGCTGCGGATCTTGGGGTAGTCGCCGTCAACCAGCAGCGACGTCGTGCGCCGCCCCCCGCTCTCGAAGCCGATCAGCTCGCTGTTCTCCGACAGCGCGATGCTGAGGTCGCCTCCGCCGCCGAGGGTCTTGGCGACTTCGCTGAGCGTCTTGGCCTTCACCAGTGCGCTGGTGGACAGGCCCGGCACTGACGGCTTCCACGGCAGCTCTCGGAGGGCCAGTCGGTACCGGTCGGTGGCCAGGAAGGTGATGAGGTCGTCCTCGATCTCCATCCGGACGCCGGTCAGGATGGGCAGGGTGTCGTCGCGGCTGGCGGCGATGATTACCTGCGACACGGCCTGGGCAAACGCGTCGCCGTCGACGACTCCGCTGACGTCGGGCAGTGCGGGAAGTTCCGGGTATTCCCCGACCGGCATGGTGGCCAGGTTGAAGTGTGAGTTGCGGCAGGTGAGGGAGACCTTGGATCCGTCGGTCTCCACTTCCACCGGCGCGGACGGCAGGCTGCGGCAGATTTCGGCCAGGAGCCGACCGGAAACCAGGATGGTTCCTTCTTCGCTGATGTCGGCGGGAATGTGCAGCCGCGCCGAAATCTCATAGTCGAAGCTGGCCAGGCTCAGCACGCCGGCTTCGGCGCGGATGAGCAGGCCGGACAGCACAGGCACCGGCGGGCGGGGGGAGAGGGAACGCGCTGTCCAGGTGACGGCCTCGGCCAGGACATCCCGCTCAACTCTGAACTTCACTGCAGGGTGCCGCCTTTCGCAACATACGACTCAGTACGGTTTCGGTACTTCTCAGGATGGGCGGGGGACCGCCGCAGCGGCACGGGGCAGTCCCCGGACCGAATGACAACAATACCCCGCTCACAGCTTAGCTCCAGCGGACGGTACCTGCACCGGCGGAAGCCGCCGGCTTCGGGGTCCTGGATCGGCTTGGATTCGAGTCCGCGAGCTGGCTGGCAGAGGGAACTTGTTATTTGGTGGAGCCGGATTTCTTAAGATCCGTAGTGTTAATAACTTCTGTGGAAACTGTGGATAACCCCGGCCGGCGGCGCTGCCGCACCGATCCGGCCTGTGGAGAACGTGTGGACCTGCTGCTGCCGCGGCGGGCCGGGCCTGTGGGGAAGATTTCGCGTAGTTCGCCGGTCCACAGCGGAACCGCTTTAACCACGGGTTATGCACCGGGTTATCCACAGCCTTGTCCACAAATGTTAATTTCGAGCCCCTGCGGGGCTCCACCCCGGCCTTCCGGCCGGGCCCGTCAGGCTTCGCGCTGCTGCTGCTTGATCCGGTTGGTCAGTTCGGTGACCTGGTTGTAGATGGCGCGCCGTTCAGCCATGAGCTCGCGGATCTTGCGGTCGGCGTGGATCACGGTCGTGTGGTCGCGGCCGCCCAGTTCCTGGCCGATCTTCGGCAGGGACATGTCGGTCAGTTCCCGGCAGAGGTACATGGCAATCTGCCGCGCGGTGACGAGGGTGCGCGTCCGCGACTTGCTGCAGAGCTCCTCCAGGCTGATCTGGAAGTACGCAGCCGTCTGCCCGAGGATGGACGCCGCGGTGATTTCCTGCGCGCCGTCGTCCGTGATCAGGTCCTTCAGCACGATCTCGGCGAGGCCGACGTCCACCTGCTGGCGGTTGAGGCTGGCGAAGGCCGTGACGCGGATGAGGGCGCCTTCGAGCTCACGGATATTGGTGGAGATTTTCGAGGCGATGTACTCGAGTACATCGTCGGGAGCGCTCAGGCTGTCACCGATGGCCTTCTTCCGAAGGATCGCGATACGGGTCTCCAGCTCCGGCGGCTGCACATCGGTCAGCAGGCCCCACTCGAAGCGGGAGCGCATCCGTTCCTCGAAGCCCGAGAGCTGCTTGGGCGGCAGGTCGGAGGTGATGACCACCTGCTTGTTGTGGTTGTGCAGGGCATTGAAGGTGTGGAAGAACTCTTCCTGCGTGGCGTCCTTGTTCGCCAGGAACTGGATGTCGTCGATCAGCAGGATGTCGACGTTCCGGTAGAGCTGCTTGAAGCTGGCACCTTCGTCGTAACGGATCGAGTTGATGAAGTCGTTGGTGAACTCCTCGGAGTTCACATAGCGGACACGGATTCCGTTGTAGAGGTGCCGGGCGTAATGGCCGATGGCGTGCAGCAGGTGGGTCTTGCCCAGGCCCGAATCGCCGTAGATGAACAGCGGGTTGTAGGCCTTGGCCGGGGCTTCGGCCACGGCCACCGCCGCGGCGTGGGCGAACCGGTTCGAGGAGCCGATGACGAAGGTCTCGAAGACGTACTTGGGGTTCAGCCGGCCGAACTCCTGGGAGTTGCTCGGCGGTGACGGCGCAGGGGCGCCGCTCTCGCCGCCGGGGACGGGGCTGGGTGCTTCATGGGCCTGCTCCTGCTCGGGCTCGGGTTCCAGCACCGGGGTCATATCGGGGTCGATGACGAAGGCGCACTGGATGTCAGCCTGGAAGACATCGCGGAGGACGTCGTCGAGGATGTTCTTCAGCTGGGTCTGGAGCACTTCCCGGGTCAGTTCGTTGGGAACCGCCACCAGCAGCGTGGTGCCGATCAGGCCCTGGGCTTGGGCGAGGACGACGAATCCCCTCTGGCGGGGTGAAACGCGGTCATCACCTTCCAGCGTCCGGATGACCTTCCGCCAGGAGCTTCCGACGTCGTTGCTTTCGTCCGTACCCACGCAAACCTCTCATGACGCACCCGTTCGGATGCCGTCGATGCTACTTGGCAGCCGCACCGGCTGCCGGCCTTCATCCACAGGGTTATGCACAGAAGTGGATAAAAATGGCCCGTGCCCAGACTAGAGGATGATCCGCCCCGGGGGTAGCTGGAAATCCGGGGATCGGGGGCGATGGGACCGTCCTCACACGGGTGCGCCGCCGCCGTCGGGAGGGTGGCTTTCTCCACAGGTGTTGATAAGGTTGTTCATCCCTGTGGACATCCCTCGGTTTGACTGGTCAGGGCTGCTCCTCTAACGTGGGATAGTCCTTTGTGTCTGCTGCTTGCGCTCATGCATGCCCAGCCGGGGTTCTGGAAACTAGGGATCCAGGGTCCGGGTGAGCCGCGGCGGATACATGAAATACGCGCCGCTTGTTCTTCCCCCTTGTTGCAGCAAGCAGGGCGCATCTTCCGATCGTCTTGGAGTAACTACCGTGAGCAAGCGGACTTTTCAGCCGAATAACCGCCGTCGTGCCAAGAAGCACGGCTTCCGCCTTCGCATGCGTACCCGCGCCGGGCGTGCCATTCTTTCCGCACGCCGCGCCAAGGGCCGCACCGAACTGTCGGCCTAACCAGTTCTTCCGTTGTCGATGCTGCATCTGCGCAGCTTGACCGGCTTCCGGGCGGCGTGAATGCTGCCTCAGCGGAACCGGGTGCGGACGTCGACCGACTTCACGAACACCGTACGTTCCGGTGCCCGCAGCGGGCGCCGGAACGTAGTTCTATACGCGGTCGCCAACGGCGGCGGCCCCACGCGGGTGGGCTTCATTGTTGCCCGCAATGTGGGGAACGCCGTGACCCGAAACCTCGTTAAGAGGAGACTGAGGGAAGCGGCCGCCCGTGAGATCTCCGTACGCCCGTCCGGGCTGGACGTCGTGGTTCGGGCGCTGCCGGCATCGGCATCGGCCTCATGGCAGCAGCTGTCCGCCGATTTCGGTTCCGCCCTGGAAACGTGCAGGAAGAAACTGGCGCAGGATGACCGCAGGCAGGGGATGGTGAAGCAGCAATGAGCAGCCCCTCGGGCGGTTTTCTCGCGCGGTGGGCCGTCACGGCCGGCCGTGTGGTGTGGAACCTTCCGCGCTACGTGCTCATCGCCGTGCTGGTGACCTACCGGACGCTGATCTCTCCCCTCTACGGACAGGTCTGCCGGTTCTTCCCGTCCTGTTCGGCATATGCTCTTGAAGCCGTGACGGTCCACGGAGCCGTCCGCGGCTCGTGGCTCGCCGCCCGCCGGCTTATCCGCTGCCATCCGTGGAACGACGGCGGCGTCGACCATGTTCCGCAGGGAAGCAGGACGTGGCGACACGGCCGGGTCCCCCGCATCATTGTGCTGAATCATCCCCCGATTCCAGCCGACGAAGACAGCCGCACCGCGGCCTGAGGAGAGAAAATTGGGTTTCTTCGAGACGATTCTGTTCCCCTTTAAGTGGGTGGTCTCCTGGATCATGTGGATCTTCCACGAAGGGTTCGTCTTCGTGGGTATGGATCCCGCCTCGGGCTGGACCTGGACTCTTTCCATCATCGGCCTGGTCATCGTTATCCGGGCCGCCCTGATCCCCGTCTTCGTCAAGCAGATCAAGGCCCAGCGCGGCATGCAGTCCCTGCAGCCGGACCTGCGCAAGCTGCAGCAGAAGTACAAGGGCAAGACCGACCAGCTCTCCCGCCAGGCGATGGTGCAGGAGCAGACGGCGCTCTACAAGAAGCACGGGACCAACCCCTTCGCGGCCTGCCTGCCGATGCTGATCCAGATGCCGTTCTTCTTCGCACTGTTCCAGGTGCTGAACGGCGTTTCCTCCGCCAGCGACGGCGGCAAGGGCGTCGGTGCCCTGACCCCGGATGCGATCCGTCAGTTCGACGAGGCCACCATCTTCGGGGCCCCGCTCTCGTCCTCGCTGCTGCACGGCTTCGGCACCGAGGGCCACTTCAGCGTGGTCGTGCTGTCGATCATCATGATCCTGGCGATGACCGCCTCGCAGTTCATCACGCAGAAGCAGATCATGAGCAAGAACATGTCCGAGGAGGCCCTGGCCTCCCCGTTCATGCGCCAGCAGAAGATGCTGCTCTACGTCCTGCCCGTGGTCTTCGGCGTCGGCGGCATCAACTTCCCGATCGGCGTGCTCATCTACTGGACCACCACCAACCTGTGGACCATGGCTCAGCAGTTCTTCGTCATCCGCCGCATGCCGACTCCCGGTTCCCCGGCCGCCAAGGCCCTGGCCGAGCGCCGCGCCAAGCGCGGCCTGCCGATGGTTCCCCTGCTGGGTGAGAAGAAGGCCGCCGAGCCGGCCCCGGTTCCTGCGTCCGCCAAGAAGACCCAGCGCCAGCAGCCCCAGCGCAAGAACAGGAAGAAAAAATGAGCACCGAGCACATTGACGAGTCCGTGGATCTTCCTGAGGACGGCCAGGCCGCCGGCGGCCGCCTCGAGGAGGAGGGCGACGTCGCCGCGGACTACCTGGAGGAACTGCTCGACATCGCCGACATCGACGGCGACATCGACATCGAGGTGCGCTCCGGACGCACCTACATCTCCGTGGTCTCCGAAGAAGAGGACAACGCTGCCCTCCAGGCCCTGGTGGGCCCCGACGGAGAGGTGCTCGAGGCCCTCCAGGAACTCGCGCGGCTGTCCGTGCTGACGGCGACCGAGAACCGATCGCGGCTGGTCCTGGACATCACCGGATACCGGGCCGAGCGCTCCGCTGTGCTGCGCCGGCTGGCGGAGGACGCCGTCGCCCGGGCACGCGAGACGGCAGAGCCTGTGGCGCTGGATCCGATGAGTGCCTACGAGCGGAAGATCGTGCACGACGCCGTTGCCGAGCTGGGCCTGGTCAGCGAATCTGAGGGCGAGGGCAGCGGACGGCACGTCGTCGTCATGCTCGCCGAATCCTGAAGCCCCGCACCTGTGGCGGGCACTGACCGCCGTGCGGCCCCTGCGAACTGCGGCAGATCGAAGAGGAACAGCACCCTTGGTTGAAATGAGCCCTGAAGAGACCACCGCAGCCCGGAAGGTCTTCGGAGAACGGCTGGATCTTGCCCGCCGCTACGTGGAGCATCTGGCCGACTCCGGCATCGAGCGCGGCCTGATCGGCCCGCGGGAGGTGCCTCGGCTGTGGAGCCGGCACGTCCTGAACTGCGCCGTCGTGGCCGATCTGCTTCCCGAGGGCGTCACAGTGGCCGACGTCGGCAGCGGTGCCGGCCTGCCCGGGCTCTGCCTGGCCATCGCCCGGCCGGACTTGTCGCTGACCCTGATCGAGCCGCTCGAACGCCGGGTCATCTGGCTCAACGAGGTGGTGGCTGACCTCGGCCTGGACAATGTGAGGGTCCTGCGCGGACGGGCCGAACAGGTGGAGGCCGACGTCGATGTCGACTTCGCCACGGCCCGCGCGGTCAGCGCCCTTACGGGGCTGGCGCAGCTGACCATCCCGCTGCTCAAGGGCAGGGGAGAGGTCCTGGCGATCAAGGGACGCAGCGCCGAGGAGGAGGTCCGGAAGGCCTCCAAGATCATACGCAGGCTCGGTGGCCGCGAGACCTCGGTGGTGACCGTAGGCGGCGATGTGCTCGAGGAACCCACCACGGTGGTGCGGATCGTCGTCGGTTCCTGACCGGGCCCTGACGCTGCGCTCCAGTCGGAGCAGCTCCGGAGGGTATCTGTCCGCCTGCGGTCCGCCGCCTTTCCGTGCTGTTCGGCCTTGCCGGGGTGGAAGGTCTGCGCCGTCGGCCTCCGCGTGCCGTCGTCACCGCCGCGTGCCGTTCACCTGCGAGAGCGTACCGGGGACGTCGCAAGTGCTGATTCGTCGATTACTTGGCCGGCGCCGGGGTGGTATTTTTCCCCTGCTGCGCTGCGATCCCGGCGATCGTGCCGCCACCCGATAGGCTAGATGCAGTTATTGCCTTGAGTTTGAAAGAGAGCACGTCCCTGTGACTATGCGCGGTTCGGCAGCGAAACGGATTCCCCCATTTGCGGCATTGGGATCTGCCCTGTCTGCGTCGTTCGGGCGGCAGAATCACCCGAATACGGATGCTTTCATAGATCCTGCTGCTATCCCGTATGAGTCCGTACCGACGTTCGTCGAGAGTTCCACCGTTTCACGTGAAACATCGTCCGTCCCGGATGTAGCTGGGCAGAGCGTAGCGGCGCAGCCGGATCCCGAAGCTGAAGAAGGGGGTGCGACCGCCGGTACCGACCTTGTATCGCCGTCGGTCGACGTTATGGACCTCATGGATGAGAGCACGCCGCTGGCCCGTGAGCTGGCCAGCGAGGCACGCAGGCGCGAAAAGCTTGCCGGCCGTAGTTTCCCTCGGCCTGCCGAAACGCGCATCCTGACGGTGAGCAACCAGAAGGGTGGCGTCGGCAAGACGACCACGACCGTCAACCTCGCAGCGGCGCTGGCGACCGCGGGGCTCAACGTCCTGGTGATCGACATCGACCCGCAGGGCAACGCGTCCACGGCCTTGGGCATTGATCACCACGCCGAGGTGGAGAGCATCTACGACGTGCTGATCGACGATCTGCCCCTCGGCAAGGTCGTCGCACCGTGCCCGGACATCAACAACCTGCTCTGCGCCCCCGCAACGATTCACCTTGCCGGTGCCGAGATCGAGCTTGTTTCGCTGGTTGCCCGCGAGCAGCGCCTCAGCCGCGCGATTGCCGAGTATGCGAAGGAGCGCGAGGCAGCAGGGCTGCCCCGCCTGGACTTCATTTTCATCGACTGCCCGCCCAGCCTCGGCCTGCTGACCGTCAACGCGTTCGTGGCCGCCCGCGAGGTACTTATCCCGATCCAGTGTGAGTACTACGCTCTCGAGGGCCTCAGCCAGCTGTTGAAGAACATCGAGATGATTCAGAAGCATCTCAATGCCGACCTTGAGGTCTCTACGATCCTGCTGACTATGTATGACGGCCGGACGAACCTGGCGGCGCAGGTGGCAGCCGAAGTGCGCGAGCACTTCCCGGAACAGGTTCTGAAGGCCGTGGTGCCGCGTTCGGTGCGGATTTCCGAAGCCCCCAGCTACCAGCAGACGATCATGACGTACGACCCGTCTTCCAGCGGCGCGCTGTCCTACCTTGAGGCGGCAGCGGAGATTGCCCAGCGGCAGTAGCGGCGGACACCACCGCAGCAGTTACCGGGATGTTCGCATCCTGAACCCTACAATGAGTTCACAAGCGATGTGCCGCCGGTGTTTCCCGCGGTAAATGGAAGGACTTACCCGTGACCGAAAAGCGTCGTGGACTGGGCCGCGGGCTGGGTGCCCTGATCCCCAGCACTTCTGAAGACAGCGAGACCGCAGCAGCGGCGCGCCCCGGGCGGCCGGTCGATCTGTTCTTCCCCGCCGGGGGCAGCGGAACCGGCGGAGCTGGACGTGGTGCGATCAACAAAGACGCGCTTCTCGGTCCCGCTCCGACGCGTCGCGCCGGTGGGCGCAAGGCATCCGATAAGTCCCCGGTGCGTGATGAGTCCGGTAAGACCTCGAAAGCTGAGCCGACGGCAGTAGCTGACACAGGAGTTGTCGACAACCCTGAAGCTCCCACCTCTGGCGGCCAGCCGCCGCGTCGCAAGTCCGGTCCGTCTGCGGGAACCACCGGTGGTCGGGCCAAGAGCTCTGGTATCAAGGGTGCGGCCGGCTCTGCCGGCGAGACGACTGCAAAGAAGTCGGCAGCCACGCGAAGCGGGGGAGGGGCAAATAAGGCTAAGGCCAAGGCCGAGAACGCAGGCCCGAATGCCGGTGCGCCGGAAGCTCCTTCCGTCAACAAGAGCGGAGATTCTGCTCAGCCCGTCGTTGAGCAGGATGCGACGAGCACGGATGCCGCCCAGTCTGCTGCTGTTTCACGTGAAACACTCGTACCCGTACCTGGTGCCACCTTCGCGGAGCTGCCGCTGGACTCCATTCACCCGAATCGCAAGCAGCCCCGTACCGTCTTCGATGAAGACGCCATGGCGGAACTGGTCCACTCGATCCGGGAAATCGGCGTGCTCCAGCCGATTGTGGTGCGTCCGTCCACTGATGACGAAAATGATGCGCCTTACGAGCTTGTCATGGGTGAGCGACGTTGGCGCGCGTCGCGTGAGGCGGGCATGGAGTCCGTCCCTGCCATCATCCGCTCCACCCAAGACGTTGACCTCCTGCGTGACGCTCTTCTGGAGAACCTCCACCGCAGCCAGCTGAACCCGCTTGAAGAAGCCGCGGCCTACCAGCAGCTGCTTGATGACTTCGAGTGCTCGCATGAGGAACTCGCCGAACGTATTGGGCGCAGCCGGCCGCAGATTACCAACACCCTGCGATTGATGAAGCTTCCTCCGCTCGTTCAGCGGCGGCTCGCTGCGGGCGTCCTCACTGCGGGCCATGCTCGCGCCCTGCTCGGCCTTGGTGATGCCGCCGACATGGAGAAGCTTGCGCAGCGGATCGTTGCGGAGGGGCTCTCGGTTCGCGCAACCGAAGAACTTGTCTCGCTCAGCGACGGCGTCAAGCGCCCGACCCGACAGCAGAAGCCCAAGGAGAACGCTCGTCACGAGCGACTCGACTATCTGGCAAATGCCCTCTCCGATCGCCTGGATACGAGCGTGAAGATCACTTTGGGTGCTAAGAAGGGCAAGGTCAGCATCGAATTCGCGAGTGTCGATGATCTGAACCGAATCATGTCGGTGCTGAACCAGCCTGCTGGCTAGCTCTCTGCGACCAGTTTGGCCATCGTTTCACGTGAAACGATGGCCAAACTGCTTTGAAGAGCATGTTGGCTTGAGTCTACTCCGCGAAGGAGATCCGGTTCCCCTCTCGAGTGGAGTGGCACCGCAGCAGAGTGCCTGAGGTGTCTTTCTGTGCGAAAGGTGCCCTCGAACCGAGCGTCCGCACCCCTAGGCGCGCCCTTATCCCACGGGCACGAGGCCAGGTTCCAGGGACCAGTCGCCCTCCAAGGATGGACGCTAGTGGAAAGGGGGAGTGCCATTAGATCGGTGCTTGGTACGAATCAGTACCGCCGGGCCCTGGTTACCGTGTCCATTGATTCAAGCGGCGCGGCCGTTGCCGCCGGAATCGTAAATCGACACGCTGCTCCCCGGTGGCGCTGGCGAGCACGGTGTCTGGCGAACAGTACCGGCCGCCCGCCAAGCAAAGGGGCCAAGGAGATGAGCGGCGACTGGGGCACGTTTCACGTGAAACGTCTGCTCCGGCTCAACGCACCAAAGCGGTGCCCCCTCCGGAAAGCGGTGCCGCACTGGAAAGGGGCCTCCGCCTCGTCCTCATTCTGTGCCGATCTCGCTCTCACCAGAGCCTTTGTTTTCAGCACCTCAGCTTCACGGCACCTTGCTCCGGCCCAGATACTCCAAGCAGCAGACCCTCCAGCGGCCGCCTCTGGAGCTCACACGGACTGGTGCAGGGGCCCTAGTCCGGCGGGGGACGTCCCGTGCTAGAACTGGTCCTACTGACGCCCCGGGCGTCATGGAAGCTGTGCCACGGTCCGTTGACCTGAGCGCGGTGAGAGCAGACCGTATGCCGAATTGTTCCACGTGAAACAGTGCGTAGGCTCGCAGACCTGTATCTGCCTCCCAGTAGCCACATAGGCGATGGGGTGCCAAGGAGGCGCGTTGTGCCCTGCAGGCTGACTTGGGTATCGAGAGCCTGTAAACCATTCAGACCAGCGTTTGCCGCGTCTTGAATCGAATTTCGGGGCGGAAGCCAACACATTCTCGTTTCGCACAGCTACTACTAGCTGGAGGCCATTTCAGCTCGAGAGCACGCGCGCATCCACGGCATGGTGCTGGCCATGGCCGGATGCGATTGCGTTTCACGTGAAACGGAGCGAGGAAGGCAGTTGGGAGTGGCCCACCTCTTGTGGCTAAGCCTTGCGCGCGGAGGCCGCGAATGCGGGCTTGGACTGATCGAACCACGACCTCCGTGCCCGCCCGAGAACGGGAAGGGGTGGCGCTCTCAGCTACGCCAGATCGCTGAATCCTGAGGTCCCTTGGCAGCTCCAGTCGCCCTCCCAAGGGCCGCTTATGAGATGAGTACTCAGGCCGGTGCCGGTGGAGAACGCCAGTCACGCAGAGGGCCATCCCACCACGGTCGAACCTCGTGTGGTCTGCTCAGTTCACAAGAGACCTTGGGCTGACAAGACGGCGGATGATAGCTGAGCTCCTTGGCATACAGTTCGTCGCCCCAAGGGCCGACCGTGAGGCGGTTGTGGTGGTCCTGGCAGGAGCACTGTACGAAGAGGCTCCCTGTAGGCGTTGCTAGCGAGGCATGAATCCAGGCCCTGGACACTTGGACAACCAGAGCAGATGAAGTCGATCGGCAGGTAGAGTCGCCATCGGCGAAGGGCGCCGGCAGGGACATTCCCAGGAAGCCCTGAGGCACCCACGGAACGGAGAACCTTAGTGGGGGGGTGGGGGGGGGGAACGGCCGGGAACGGTCCGCTGGTGCCTTAGGCGCGATTACCGCTTCCGGCGCCGAGCACTCCTTAACAGGCGCAGGCTCCTCCTATCTTCCATCCAAGCATCCGCTCTGCCCCAGGGAACGGGAGGCGCCCGATGCTGATTAGAGCAGTGGGATGTGTCAGAACAGGGACTGGACTTGGGTGTGCAGCGCAGTGGCCGGTGCGGAGGGAGCACAACGACACGAGCAGTGTGGGCCCTGGCATGGGAGCGTCCCGAAGGGCCAGTTGGTCGGCACGGTTCATGGACTTGGTCGTGGGCGACGTATCGCTGGCCCCATGCCCCGTCAGAGTCGGTTCTAGCAGCTGGCCCACCCCCCAACGGGTTCGAAGCGCTGCTGCAACGCCGCAGCACCGAAGTAGATCGTCCAGAGCTTGTGCGCCGCCGGGCCCGTGTAACCGGGCCCGGCAGCAAGACCTAACAGCCCTCATCCGATTCCACGCTGTGGCCTCCCCATGACTTCCGGCCTCACGAGAGACTGTGAGCGGACGGAGCCGGACCTGTGGGCGGACCTGGGGCGGCCTGTCGCCCGACGGGACCGGGACGGGGCTGGACGATGGGGCCCGAGGAAAGGGCCGACCGGTGGATGGCAGCTAGAAGGGTTGGCGGATTGTTGAGGCACGAGGGGGAACCAGGGGGGAGCGAAGGTGAGGAGGGAGGGGGGAGTAAAGAAGGGGCCAGATGGAGAAGCCGAGCAATGAAACGTGGCTCATAGGGTCGGGACATAAATAGCGTTTCACGTGAAACCACATCGCGCCTGGCGCTGGGCGTCACAGATACCGGTCGTCTCCGCGCAAGAGGATGACGAGCGATCACCAGGGCCCGCTCTGATGACAGCGCGAATGCCACGCCGCATCACCCGACCTCGCGCTGTAGCGACGAGCATGGATCCTGGTCTCGGATTGTCCACGCGGGCAAAGGAACGTTGCGGGCAGTTGCAGCAGGTTTCCTGTGCCTGAAGGGGGAGGGGCTAGGACGACTTAGCAGCGATGCTCTGCTCAAGCGGACGACTTTGACGGAAGACGGGGGACGGGGCGGTGAAGAGCGCCGCCAGGCTGTAGCGAGAGAGCTCGGAGCGCAGCCCCAAATAGCTGAGGCATGGACGACGTAGATACGGTGCTGGAAACGGGCCTCCGGGCGCGTATGAAAGAGACGGCGTGCCCGCCAGGCAGCGGCGGCCGTACCCTCGCGCAGGGCCCCGCCGGCGGGCCGTGGAGGGCCCTCTGCTGCAAACGCCGGGGCGGTACGGGGAAGTCAGGAGGCCAATGATCCTTGGCTTCCTTCTGGCGGGTAAGAGATGGAACCACGATGAGGCGGAACCGATTCATAGGCAGCGATGAGTCGCCGCGAGCCGATCCAAGTCATTGATCGGACAGGGGGAAGCGGGAACTGAGAATGCCAGGGAGCCAGCAGCTTCCGGGCATGCAAACGTGTCATGAGCCAGCATGGGGGAGTGCGAAGGGCTGAAGCAGGCCACCTGAGAGAACAACCTTAAGCCCAACGGCAAGCATCGAAAGGCTGGCACTGCCTGCTCGTTGTCTAGGCGCGAGAGCATGCATTGAAGAGTTGCGTCGAATGGCCGGCCTGGCTGCCTCGTTGTCTGTTTCGCCAGCGGTAAGTCAACCGAGGGCTGGTCAGTTTTGCAGGGGAGCACGATGACCGCCTGAAACAATGATTGTCACACGACGAGGAACCACGGGAAGCCACAATCGTCTTGTCCACAGATCGCCTGGGCGAGTGGAATCTGGCGATGGCTCGTGTCCTGTAATAAAGCTGGGCGCGTCGGATAAGCTGCGTGAGTCGGTCAGGAAGAGCCTCGTTGGGTCTGTATCGACGGGGGAGGCGCAGACGGGACTCTCACGAGGACGGGTACGGAGTCAGAGGCGGCCGATGAATCCTCTGGGCAAACCGACTGGCATGCGTTGCCCGGTCCGTCGACGAGGTGCAGCGTCCCATCCGATAAAGCGTTGTGTTGAAGATGAGCAGCAGGCCGGGACTAGGTTCAAAAGAAACGCGGCTGCGCTAATACCGCCGGCGGGGGCTGCATGCCATTGCCTGCTGGAAGAAGTTGCTGCGACTGAGCGAACCGGCTGAGGAAGCCTAAGACAGTCCAGTGAGGAGGAGAGCGTCCTCAAATGCTCGGGATGTTTCACGTGAAACTTGGTACCTCCTCCTGACCATACGGCCAGGAGGAGGGCTGGTTCATTTCTAACAGGACGCCCCGTGGTTACGGAACTGACACGCGGATGCGTCCGCACTGTTACGCCGCTACCGCCGCTCTCCGGTTTGATTGGCGCCGGCCTCACGCAGCCGGGCTCCAGCTCCAGTCTGGTGCTGGACCGTTCCGCCCGATGCAGCGGCGTCAAGGAACACGAGCCCCCAAGCGAAGGATCTACCCGAAGCCCTAAGCGCGGCCTAGAAGCAGCTCCAGGGGCTCAGGGGTGTAATCACCCTCAGGGGATCGGTCCAAGGGCTTCCGGGCCCTCCCAGGCCCTTCCGCGCCGTTCGGGCGGCGCTTCAATGCAATGCAGCCACCGGCATGCCGGTGGCTGCATTGCAGACTGAGCAGGGCGTCCTACCCGGTGAGCCGCTGCTCCTCGGAGGGGTTGAAGCGGCTGACGTCGTCCAGCGCCAGGGTGCCGGTCGGCTGGTCTTCTTCCTCCAGCAGATACAGGCGCTGGACCGCGATGACAATGGAGTCGGCGATGGTCTGCCGCACCACGGGGTCGGCCAACCGTGCAGCATCATGGGCGTTGCTCAGGTAGCCCATATCGATGCTGACCGACGGAGTGCCGGCGACACGGAGGGTGTCCCAGGTACGGCCGTGCACGCCCAAAGGCGCAAAATCGGTGCGTGCCGTCAACTCTTTAAGCATGAGGATGGCCGCCCGATGGCCGATCGGCGACCGCGGCTCTCCGGTGGAGGGAATGCCCCAGTAGTAGGTTGCGATGCCCGCCGCCGCCTCCTGGTCGAGCCAGTCACAGTGCAGGTCCAGGCTCAGGCTCGGAACCGTTTCACGGCGTCGGTCACCGCTGCCGGCGGCGGCAGGCCGTGAGGACTCGGTGGAGACAACCTGGGCACCGAACTGCGCGAGGATCCGTTCCACCCGACGGGCGACGTCGGCTGCCACCAGCATTTCGGTAAGGGCGGCTCCCGTCAGGCGCTCGGTGGCGTGCGGGGACACCGCGGTGGACTGGCCCGCGCTGACCCGGATGAGCCTGCCGCGCAGGGCAGCGGTGCTGCGGTCCAGCCGGTCATAGTCCCGAAGGGCGAACGCCTGGCTGGGGGACAGCGCCCGGTTGACGCGCGCCATCGCCGTCATGGTTTCGGCATCGCACACGCCGGTTCCGGGGATGCCCAGGTTCTGCTGCAGCTCTGCCACCGCGTATCCGGTGCGGAAGCCAAAGGAGCCGTCGATATGGCCGTAGTAGAAGCCCAGATGGGACAGGTGGCGCTGCAGCTCCGCGACGTCGTCGCCCCGCTGCACCGGCTCGTCCTCTTCGTAGGAGAGCACCCGGTCACCGAACCGGAACTGTGCCTCCTGCAGGGCGCGCTGCGTGTCCGGGCCGGCCACGCCGTCGACGATGAGCCCCCGGCTCTGCTGGAAAGCGCGCACGGCGGCGTCGACATGGTCGTCAAAGACGGACGGGTTGTTGACGGCGTCCGGGGCGAGGTAGGACATGGAAATGCCGGCGCGCAGCAGCGCTTCACGAAGCGCCACCACGCGCCGGCTTACATCCAGCCTCTGCAGACTGTCATCTGCGGAGTGATGAATCATGGCTACTTCAGGAACGCCGCGAATTCCTGCTCCAGGACCTGCTTGGGCTTGGCGCCGATCGACGTGGCGGCCACCTCGCCGTCCTTGAACACGTATACGGCGGGAATCGAGGTGATCCCGTACTTCGCGGCGGTCGCCGGGTTCTCGTCGACGTTCAGCTTCACGACCTCAACCTTGTCGGCGTACTGGGCCGCGAGGTCGTCGAGGATCGGGGACAGCATGCGGCAGGGGCCGCACCATTCGGCCCAGAAATCGACGATGACGGGCTTGTCGGCCTGCAGGACATCGCTGCCGAACGAAGCGTCGGATACAGCCTTGGCGTTGCTCATGTGGGGGCTCCTATCTAAGGGTCCGGGTCTAGAGGGTGGCTTCCTCGGAAACAGCCTCGGCGGGCGGAGTGGGGACCTCCGCCGCCGTATCGTTGCCGGCGACGTCGGCCAGGTAGTGCTCGACGTCGATCGCGGCCACACACCCGCTGCCGGAGGCGGTGATCGCCTGGCGGTAGGTCGGGTCGATGACGTCGCCGGCCGCGAAGACGCCGGGCAGGGAGGTCTTGGACGTACGGCCCAGGACGGCGATGGTGCCCTCCTCGGTCAGCCGCAGCTGGTCCTTCACCAGGTCGGTGCGGGGATCGTTGCCGATCGCCACGAACAGGCCGGTGATCGACAGGTCCGACTCGGAACCGTCGACCGTGTTGCGCAGCCGCACGCCGGAAACCTTGTCCTCGCCGTGGATGCCGATGACCTCGGAATCCCAGACGAACCGGATCTTCTCGTTGGACAGGGCACGGTCCTGCATGATCCGGGAGGCGCGCAGCGTGCTGCGGCGGTGGATCACGGTCACCGAGTTGGCGAACTTGGTCAGGAAGAGCGCCTCCTCCATGGCGGAGTCGCCGCCGCCGACGACGGCGATGTCCTGGCCCTTGAAGAAGAAGCCGTCGCAGGTGGCGCACCAGGAGACGCCGCGGCCGGAAAGCCGCTTCTCGTCGTCCAGGCCGAGCTCACGGTAGGCGGAGCCGGTGGAGATGATGACCGCGCGGGCGCGGTGCACGTCGCCGTTGCCCAGGGTGACGACCTTGACCTCACCCTGCAGGTCCACGGCCGTAACGTCCTCGAACAGGATCTCGGTGCCGAAGCGCTCCGCCTGCTTCTCGAACTGGGACATGAGGTCGGGGCCCATGACGCCTTCCGGGAAGCCCGGGAAGTTCTCGACGTCGGTGGTGTTCATCAGCTCGCCGCCGGCGGTCACGGAACCGGCGATCAGCAGCGGCTTCAGGTTGGCGCGGGCGGTGTAGATCGCAGCCGTGTACCCGGAGGGGCCGGAGCCGACGATGATGACGTCGCGGACCTCGCCGGCGGTGCCGGCGTCCACGGTGGTTTCGCTGCTCACGGTGCTGTGAACCTCTTCCTTGTTGACGCTGTTTCTTTCCTGGCCCTCGCGGGCGGAGAGGATACCGGCAAAACGCCTGCTGCCCCCAGCTTATTCCGCGGGCGGCGCCGAGGGATATTCCAGGAGCCCGGAGCTGGGCCCCAGGAGGCCCGGCAGCTTAGGAGACGCTGATTTCGCTGATGCGCAGGCCCCACGGGTACTCGGCCTGGACACCGCTCAGCCGCGGCAGCTGCGTGAAGTTGATGATCACGTAGCGGGCGCCGTCGCCGGCTTCCTGTTCGGGCACCTGGATGGTGGTGGTGGAGCCGCTGAAGCCGCTCTGCGCCACCGTCCGGGCGCCGTCCAGGGTGGGCTCGTTGTTCAGCATCACCGTGAAGTTGCCCCCGGTGCCGTTCAGCTGGGTGATTTCCACCGCGTTGACCGCGGCTTCCTGCTCCAGCTCGACGACCAGGGCCAGGCTGGGAGCCAGGCCGCCGAAGGTGTCGTTGGCGTACACGTAGCTGGACCAGAAGCTGGCCGGGTCGCCGTCGATGATCCGGGGAAGCGCTCCGTCGTTGACCGAGTCGAGCTGCTGGTTTCCCGGAACCAGCCGGCTGACGCCTGCAACCACGGGGGCGGGTGCGGGCTCGGCGGCGGGGCCGTCCGACGGCGCTGCGGGCTCCGGCGCTGCCGAGGTCTCGGGAGCGGCCTGCTCCGCGGCGCTGAACATGTCGCCGAGCCGCCCGAGGTTTCCAACGGCGAATACGACGGCCAGGATCAGCACCAGGCTGAGCACCCCGCCCACGATCAGGCGGCCGGTGCGCTTGCCGCCGGAGGAGGTGTCCTCGTCGGCGTCGTCGTCGGTCAGCTCGTTCGAGAGGGAGTCGTCGTAGCCGGTGCCGGCCATGGCCGAGCGGGGGAAATTGGAGGGCCGCCGGGCGTCACCGGTGCCCTCTTCCGTGCGCTCGTCCTCCCATTGGCTGACTTTGGCGCTCTGGGCGCGGGCCGCGGGTGCCGCGGCCGGAGCTGCGGCGGGCATGGCGGACGTCGCGGCCTCCCGGCGCGGAGGAACGGAGGGAGGCGGCGGCGCGGCGGCGGCGCCGGTGGCGGCCTCGGCGGGGGCATCGTCCACGCCCCCGTATTCGAGGTCCTGGCCGCTGCCGGCGGCGGCCGCTGCCGCGCCGGCGTCGCCGGAACGGCCGAAGCGCGGCATCCGTGCCTTGGCCTTGTGCGGCAGCAGGGGCCGCTTGGGGCGGTCCTCGTCCACATCGACGTAGATGTCTTCGCTGTCGTCGGGCTCCGGCTCGCGCGAGCGGGGCATCCCAAAGATCTCGGAACCGAGGGTGTCGGTGAAGAAGGGCTCGACGAAGGGTGCGTCGCGTTCGATCACGAGGTCCAGCAGGTCCGCGGCGTGCGCCTCGCTGGTGACGAGGTAGGTCTGCCCGTCGCTGATTCCCAGGTCAAGCACCTGCACATTGGCTTCGCGCTCACCGGTGGCGATTTCGCGTGCGCTGGCGGTCACCTGGCTGGCATTCGCCGGCGCCGCGAGGAGGATGCTGACCGGCCGGTTCAGGACCTGGTCCACGCCGTCGAGGACAAGGTCGTTCTCAGCTGAGGCCAGCACCTGGGCGGTCACTTTGTAGCGTCCTCCCAGCACTGAGCCGACGTCTACCGGCTGCGGCACGTTTTCCTCCCAAGGAAACGGCAAGTGGGGCCTTGCCTATGGACAACTGCTGTCGGGCTGCGGACCACGCAAGACCGCCCGCTCTCGGTCCCATGCTACCCGCGCCCCCGGGCAAAAACGCAGTTCCGGTACTAGGCCCCGCGGCGGACCCTTGCCAGCAGGGGCGCCAGGAAGGTATCGAGTTCACGGACCTTCAGCAGTCGGAGTCCGACGTAATACACCGCCGCCATGACCAGTCCGCAGGCCGCAATCACCACCACGGAGGAGGCCATGGACTGCCAGGCGTAGCCGTCCGCGGAGTATCCGCCGAGCAGCGCCAGCACCGCGGCGCCGGCGGCCGCGCTGCCCAGCGCGGCCACGGCAAGGCGCAGGTGGACGTCCACGGTGCGGGCCGCGCCGTAGCTGCCCAGCTTCCGGGTGAGGAAGATGTGGCTGAGCACGACGGCGGCCACGTTGCCCAGCGAATAGGCGACGGCGAGCCCGAGGACGATCCGGTTCGCCGGCAGCATCGAGGCTGCGAGGGCCAGGCCGATTCCGAAGGCGGAGAGGATCAGCTGCATGATCAGGGGAGTCTTGGCGTCGTCGTTGGCGTAGAAGGCGCGGTTCATCAGGAAGGTGGCGCTGAGGAACGGAGCGCTGACGGCCAGCACCACCAGCACCTGTGCCTGGACCGCGGCGGAGGCGTTGGAGCCGCCGCTGAACCACATGCTGATCGGACCGGCGAGCACCACGAGGACGGCGGCGGCAAACACGGTGGCGACGCCGATGGAGCGCAGGCCGCCCGAGAGCGTGCGGCGTACCGCAGCCAGGTCCTTTTCCGCGAAGGCATGGGACATGTGGTTGAACAGCACGGTGGCCACGGACAGCGTGATCACGGAGTGCGGAATGATGTACAGCATCGAAGCGGTCTCGAGGTTCAGGTGCCCGGCGATGACCTGCGGCGGATCCATCGCCAGATAGGACGCGCGGGCCCGCGACGCCGCCGTCGCGACGTTGGTGTAGACCAGGTAGGACCCGTTGCCCACGAGCATGGTGATGATCGTCCAGCGGGCGACCTTGGCCGCCTGCCCCAGCCCGGCGCCGCGCAGCTTCAGGGACGGGCGCAGGCCCAGCCCGAGCCGCTTCAGCGGCACCAGCAGGATCAGTGCCTGCGCCGCGATGCCCAGAGTGGTCGAGCCGGCGAGGATCAGGGTGGCGGTGCCGCTCCAGTTCTCGGGCGAGAAGCCCTGGGCCTCCTCGCGCCCGATCACGGCGATGAACAGCAGCAGGCCGGCAATGGAGACGATGTTGTTCAGCACCGGCGCCCACATGTAGGCGCCGAACCGGGCGTTCGCGTTGAGGATCTGCCCGATCACGGCGTACGCGCCGTAGAAGAAGATCTGGGGGAACAGCCAGTAGGCGAAGGTCGTGGCCAGCGGCAGCTGTTCCGGGTCGAACCGGGTCACCAGGGGCAGGATCAGCGGCGCGGCGAGGGTGACCAGCAGCGTGATGACGGCCAGGAAGACCAGGCTGAGGGTCAGGATGCGCGAGACGAAGTCGCGGCCGCGGTCCGGCCGCTTGCTGGCCTTGATGATCTGCGGCACCAGCACGGCGTTGAACACGCCGCCGGCCACCATCAGGTAAATGAAGTTGGGCAGCACATTGGCGGCGCTGAAAAGGTCGGTGACCCGGCCGGTGCTGCCGATCGCCACGGCCAGCAGCGCCGTCCGGACCACGCCCAGGAGGCGGGAAGCGAGCGTACCCGCGGCCATTACCGCGCTTGAACGGGCGGTACTCGTTGCTGTGATGTTCTCGGCCATGGTGCCTTTATGCTCTCACCTCGGCGGCCGGGCTCCCCAACCGCGGCACCCGCGGTTCAGAGGTGGCGGGGAAGGATTTCCCGGGCGAGATCAGCGATGCGGCGCTCGTTGGGGAAGGAGAGCCGGCGTCCCAGCTCGGCCAGCGGCACCCAGGCGACGTCGACCGCCTCATGGTCCGGGTCGTTCTCGATGGTGAGGTGCCCGCCGGTGGCTTCGAGCAGGAAATGGTGCACCGTCTTATGCACGCGGTGCCCGCTGACGGTGAACCAGTAGTCGATGCTGCCCAGGGTGCTCAGGATGCGTCCGCTGATTCCGGTCTCCTCGGCGATCTCCCGCACCGCGGCCTGCTGGTTGGTTTCGCCGTTCTCGGGATGGCCCTTCGGCAGGCACCATTCGAGCCGCCCGCCGCGGTTGAGCCGGGCGATGATGGCCACCGGCAGCTCCGCCGCGGTGCAGTCCACCACGATTCCCCCCGCGGAGACCTCCTCCACGGTGGGCAGCGGGGTCTGGCCCGCGTGCGCGCCGGAGGAGCCCATTGACGCAGTCAACGGGGTCCTCTTCGGAGCGCTCGGAACAGGGTGGGCCATAACCCCACTCTAACGACCTTTGTCCGGCGATGATGACTGTTCGTCGACGCCCCGGTGCTGCCGCGGCGCCCCCGGCGTGTCCGCCCTCCGCGGGGCTCCCGTGGTCCGCCCGTGCCTCTTTATCTGGCACGCTTAAAGGACTATGGTGCACCTTTTTGACGGCTCGGCCCTCCAGACCCCGCTTCCTCCCGTCGTGACGGAGCTCGGCGGCCTGTTCGCGGCCGCCGGATTCGAGCTGAGCCTGGTCGGCGGACCGGTTCGGGATCTCTTCCTTGGCCGGCTGTCCCCGGACCTGGACTTCACCACCAACGCCCGCCCGGACGACATCATCGGCGTGGTCCGCACCTGGAGCGACACCTTCTGGGAGATCGGGCGCGAGTTCGGCACCATCGGCCTGCGCAAGGGCGGCTGGCAGATCGAGATCACCACCTACCGCGCCGACGCCTACGAGCGCAGCTCCCGCAAGCCGGAGGTGCGCTTCGGCGAGAAGCTCGAGGACGACCTGTTCCGCCGCGACTTCACCATGAACGCCATGGCGCTACGGCTGCCCTCGCTTGAGCTGGTGGACCCGTTCGGCGGAGTGCAGGACCTGCACGCCGGACGGCTGCGCACCCCGGGCACCCCCGCGGCGTCGTTCTCCGATGATCCGCTGCGGATGATGCGCGCCGCCCGGTTCGCGTCCCAGCTGAAGGTCGACGTCGCCCCCGAAGTGTTCGAGGCGATGCGCGACATGGCCGAGCGGATCACGATCATCTCGGCCGAACGGGTGCGTGATGAGCTGGTCAAGATGATCAACGGCGCCGACCCGGCCACCGGCATCGACCTGCTGGTGCGCACCGGCATCGCGGACCATGTGCTGCCGGAGGTGTCGGCGCTGCGGCTCGAGCTCGATGAGCACCACCGGCACAAGGACGTGTACCAGCATTCGCTGACGGTGCTGCGGCAGGCCTGCGAGCTGGAGTCCGACGCCGACGGCCCGGTTCCCGGCCCCGACTTCATCCTGCGCTTCGCCGCCCTGATGCACGACGTCGGCAAGCCCGCCACCCGCCGTTTCGATCCGTCCGGGGCGGTCAGCTTCCTCCACCACGACGTGGTGGGAGCCAAGCTCACCGCCAAGCGGATGAAGGCGCTGCGTTTCGACAACGACACCATCAAGGCCGTGGCCCGGCTGGTGGAGCTGCATATGCGCTTCTACGGCTACGGGGATGCCGGGTGGACGGATTCCGCCGTCCGCCGCTACGCGAACGACGCCGGCGCGCTGCTGCCGCGCCTGCACCGGCTGACCCGGTCCGACGTGACCACCCGGAACCGGCGCAAGGCCGAACGGCTGGCCTTTGCCTATGACGACCTGGAACGGCGCATTGCCGAGCTGGCGGAGCAGGAGGAGCTGGCCGCCGTCCGCCCCGACCTGGACGGCGAGGCCATCATGGCGCTGCTGGGCATCGGTCCCGGGCCGGTGGTGGGCCGCGCCTACCGCTTCCTGCTGGAGGAGCGCCTGGAGAACGGGCCGCGCAGCGAAGCGGAAGCGGCGCAGCTGCTGCTCGCCTGGTGGCGGGACCAGCCCGAATCGACAGGTGCCGCCGGCCCCGGCGCGGACCGGCCCCGGGACACCGGGCCGGAGCAGTAGGCGCGCTTCAAGCGGATCAGCTTCAGACGGACCCCTCGACCCGACCCCATCGGACCTCGACCCATCAGACTCAGCGCAGCGCGGAAGGAAAACCCATGGAGGCACCCCAGGACCTCGGACCGGCAGTTCCGGACCTTACGCCGTCCGGCACCCGGCTTCCCATGCTCTGGCTGCTGCGGCACGGGGAGACTGAGTGGTCCCGGGACGGCCGGTACACCGGCCTCACCGACATTCCGCTGACCGACGCCGGCGAGGCACAGGCGCGCGCTGCCGGCCGCAAGATCGGCGACGTCGTCTTCGACCGGGTGCTGACCTCACCGCTGGGGCGCGCCCGGCGCACCGCCGAGCTGGCCGGCTACCCGGGAGGCCAGGTTGTTCCGCATGCCCACGAATGGGATTACGGGAACAACGAGGGCCGCAGCAGCCGGACGGTCCGGGAGGAAAACCCCGGCTACCTGATCTGGAACGACGGCGCCCCGGGCGGCGAGAGCCTGGAGCAGATCGCCGCCCGCGCGGACCGCATCATCTCCGACGTCCAGGCCGGCTGCGGCACGGCCATGGACCGGGACCCCGAGGCGGTTCCCGTGGAGCGGGTCCTGCTGGTTGCGCACGGGCATTTCCTGCGGGTGCTGGCGGCCCGCTGGCTGGGTCTGCCGGCTGCGGCCGGCAGGCATTTCGTCCTCGGCACCGCCGCTGTCTGCATCCTGGGCTGGGATAAACGGACCCCCGCCGTGGTGCGCTGGAATAGCTAAAAGTATTATCTTTCGTATTTTTCACCTTTGTGGCTTGTGCGCCGCTGTGTTTTCGGGGTAGCTTTATTTCACACGAATCCCAGCGGTTGAGAGCAGCCGTCAAACACCAAATGGAGGTGGAGAATGATCACAGCGCGAATCAACGTCGTATACACCTCCGGTGTCGGCATGCTCCCGCATAAGCGGATTCCGACGGCCCCAGGTCCGCGACGGCATGGTGCATCCGCCCATGGTTCCGTCGCCGGCCTTGGCTGCGGGGCCGGCTTTGCCGCCGGCCTTGGCCGCGGTAATAACGCGGGCTAGGGCCTGAGCGGTCCACCGGCAGGCTGAGCCTGCCGGACCGGTGGCCGCTTGGGCGGGCAGCTTCGCCCCCTTCGCCATCCGGAGATCCGACCGGACCACCGCACTGACCTCACGCACCGCCGACGGCGGCCTTCGCCTCACCTGACGGACTGCCGGGACACCCGGCCTCCTGCGAAGGCGCCTGCGGCAGCGGTGGGAGGGCGGCTGCGGACCCGTTTCCGTCCCGAGCCGGCAACGCCCGGTTTTTCAATTGGCGGAAGCGGCCCGGCCGGCGTCGGAAACGGTGCTCATTTTTTCGGCGGCCACGGTTCCATCCCCTCCGCATATTCTGCGGCACTTTCAGCCCCGCTTTTTCGGGCTGTTTTTCCCCCTTTATTTCCGTGCTGATTCCTGCCCGAATTCAGTCATATCACCAGGAGAAATTGTCATGCCCAAAAATGCCCTCCCATCACCCGCACCCCCGGCCGCACTGTCCGGCGCCGCCCTCCGCCGCCCCGCCCCGGCGGCCGGGGCCGGGGCGGCAGCCCGGGTCGCTGCCTCCGCCGCCACGCTGCTGCGCCGCCTGGCCGCCGCCTGGCACCGCGCCGAAGCCGGCAGCAGCGCTGTCGCCGAGGCGCACCGGCAGACCCCGGAATGGCACCTGCTCACCCACCACCGCCACATGGTCCGCTGAAGCGTCCGGGATCACTCTCCGACCCGGAAACATCCGCGCACCGGCCGGCGTTATACAGTCGATACTGAGGCCGTTGCTCGGCGGCCCGCGAGCAGGCCGGCGGTGAAGGGAGCGGGGTGCCTGAAGTCAAGCGTGTAGCCATGCTGTCCCTGCACACCTCCCCGCTCGAACAGCCAGGGTCCGGCGATGCCGGCGGCATGAACGTCTATGTGCGCTCGGCGGCCCTGGAGCTGGCCCGCTCCGGGATCGACGTCGACATCTACACCCGCGCGTCGTCCCCGTCCCAGCCGGACACCGTCCGGCTGGGACCGGGCGTCGTCGTCCGGCACGTCGTGGCCGGCCCGCTGCGCCGGGTGGCCAAGGAGGACCTGCCCCGGCTCAGCGGTGAGCTTGCGCACGGCGTCTGCGAGGCCGGCGCCGGCCAGGCCTACGACCTCCTCCATTCCCACTACTGGATCTCGGGCATCGCCGGGCTGGACGTTGCCCGCGCCTGGGGCCTGCCGCTGGTCCACACCATGCACACCATGGCGCAGGTCAAGAACCAGCGGCTGCAGCCAGGGGAGCATCCCGAACCGCCGGTGCGCATCCACGGCGAACAGCAGGTCGTCGACGGCGCGGCGCGGCTGATCGCCAACACGGCCACCGAGGCCGCGGAGCTGCGCGACCTGTACGGAGCGGACCCGCGGCTGGTGGACGTGGTGGCGCCCGGCGTTGACCTGCGGCTCTTCCATCCCCATGGGCGGGCCACCTCCCGGGCGGCGCTGAGGATGCCTCCGGAAACCTTCCACGTGGTGTTCGCCGGGCGGATCCAGCGCCTGAAGGGCCCGCACGTGCTGCTGCACGCGGCCGCTGACCTGGTCCGCCGCCGGCCGGACATCCCGCTGGCCATCAGCGTGATCGGCGCCGGCAGCGGGGCGCAGCTGCTGGACCTGAAGCCCATGGTCAGCGCGCTGGGGCTGGAACGGCGGGTCACCCTGCACGAACCGGTCCAGGCCGCCGCGCTGGCCGGCTGGTTCCGGTCCGCCGACGTCGTGGCCGTTCCCTCGTTCAGCGAGTCGTTCGGCCTCGTGGCCCTGGAAGCCCAGGCCTGCGGGACACCCGTGGCCGCAGCCAACGTGGGCGGCCTGCCCGAAGCCCTGGGCAACGGGCGTTCCGGGGTCCTGGTGGACGGCCACGCACCCGAAGCGTGGTCCCGTGCGCTGGAACGGCTGCATGACGATCCGGCGGGCCGCACCGCCCTTGGAGCCGCCGCCGCGGCACGGGCGCAGAACTTCGGGTGGCAGCACACGGCCGCGCTCACCGGCCGCAGCTACGAGGCCGCGGTGGCCCAGCACCACGCCTTCTCGCTGCCGCACTGAACCGTTCCGGCGACAGCCGGGGCGGCCGCTGATAGGTTGACGCAGAGTACCGCCGCGCCGAAGCGGCGCGGCCAGCACGAGCGGAAGGAGACGCTGCATGCGTCCGGCAGAAGCCGCCTCACCTGATCTTGAAATCTCCCGCCGCGCAGCGATGCTGCCCATCGCGGACATAGCCCGCCGGGCCGGCATCCCCGACGAGGCGCTGGAGCCCTACGGGCGGCACAAGGCGAAGGTGGATCCCGGCCTGGTGCCGGACGCCGGGGACCGCGGCGCCGTCGTGCTGGTCACAGCCATGAGCCCCACCCCCGCCGGCGAAGGCAAGTCCACCGTGACCGTGGGCCTGGCCGACGCCCTGGCCCGCACCGGGCGGCGCACCATCGCCGCCCTGCGGGAGCCCTCGCTGGGGCCGGTCCTGGGCATGAAGGGCGGCGCCACCGGCGGCGGCTATTCGCAGGTCATCCCCATGGAGGACATCAACCTGCACTTCACCGGCGACTTCCATGCCATCACGAGCGCCAACAACGCCCTCGCCGCGCTGATCGACAACCACATCCACCACGGCAACGAACTGGGCATCGACCCGCGGCGGATCACCTTCAAGCGCGTCCTCGACCTCAACGACCGCGAACTGCGGCAGGTGGTGGTGGGCCTGGGCGGGCCCGCGCAGGGCACCCCGCGCGAGGACGGTTTCGACATCACCGTCGCCAGCGAGGTGATGGCCGTGTTCTGCCTGGCCCGCGACCTCGCGGACCTCAAGGCCCGGCTGGCGGCCATCACCGTGGGCTACACCTGGGACCGCCGCCCGGTCACGGTCGGGGACCTCGGCGTCGAGGGAGCCCTGGCCCTGCTGCTGAAGGAAGCGGTCAAGCCCAACCTGGTCCAGACCATCGCCGGGACCCCGGCCCTGGTGCACGGCGGGCCCTTCGCCAACATCGCGCACGGCTGCAACTCCGTCATCGCCACGACGCTGGCGCGCCGGCTGGCGGACGTCGTCGTCACCGAAGCCGGCTTCGGGGCGGACCTGGGCGCGGAGAAGTACATGGACATCAAGGCGCGGACCGCCGACGTCGCTCCCGACGCCGTGGTGGTCGTGGCCACGATCCGTGCCCTGAAGATGCACGGCGGGCAGCCCCTGGAGCGCATTGACGAACCGGCGCCGGAGGCGCTGGCGGCCGGCACCGCCAACCTGCACCGGCATCTGCGGAACGTGGCCGGCTTCGGCATCCGTCCGGTGGTGGCCATCAACCGGTTCGCCTCCGACACCGACGCCGAACTGCAGTGGCTGCGGCGCTGGTGCGCCGACCAGGGCTTCGAGGCCGCCGTGGCCGATGTCTGGGCCGGCGGCGGCGGCGGGCCGGGCGGCGACGAGCTGGCCGCGCGGGTGCTCAAGGCCCTGGACGAGCCACGCAGCTTCCGCCACCTCTACCCGCTGGAGCTGCCGGTGGAGGAGAAGATCCGCACCATCGCCCGCGACATCTACGGGGCGGCGGACGTGGAGTTCGCACTGCCCGCCCTGCGCCGGCTGGAGGAGATCCGCGCCCACGGATGTGACCGGCTGCCGGTGTGCATGGCCAAGACGCAGTATTCCTTCTCGGACAACGCCGCGCTGCTGGGCGCACCGGAGGGCTTCACCCTGCACGTCCGGGACCTGGTGGTGAAGACCGGCGCCGGGTTCGTCGTCGCGCTGACCGGCGCGGTCATGACCATGCCCGGCCTGCCCCGGCACCCGGCGGCGCTGCGCATGGACGTCGACGCCGACGGCACCCCCTCCGGACTGAGCTGACCCCGGAAGGGGCGCCGGCGCTGTCGGGGGTGCCGGCGCCGGCATGCCGGCTGGCGGGGAGGCTTAGCGCTCGGCCTCGCCGCGGATGAACTGCTCCACCTTTTCGCGGGCGATGTCGTCGTTGTACTGCTCCGGCGGGGACTTCATGAAGTAGCTGGACGCGGAGAGGATCGGGCCGCCGATCCCGCGGTCCAGGGCGATCTTCGCCGCACGCACGGCGTCGATGATGACGCCGGCGGAGTTGGGGGAGTCCCACACCTCCAGCTTGTACTCCAGCGACACCGGGGCGTCGCCGAAGTTGCGGCCCTCGAGGCGGACGAACGCCCACTTGCGGTCGTCCAGCCACGCCACGTAGTCCGACGGGCCGATGTGCACGTCGTCGGCCTTCAGCTCGGCGGAGGTGTTGGAGGTGACGGCCTGAGTCTTGGAGATTTTCTTCGACTCCAGCCGCTCCCGCTCAAGCATGTTCTTGAAGTCCATGTTGCCGCCGACGTTCAGCTGGTACGTGCGGTCCAGGGTGACGCCGCGGTCTTCGAAGAGCTTGGCCATGACCCGGTGCGTGATGGTGGCGCCGATCTGGCTCTTGATGTCGTCGCCGACGATCGGCACGCCGGCGGCCGTGAACTTCTCCGCCCACTCCCGGGTTCCGGCGATGAAGACCGGCAGGGCGTTCACGAACGCCACCCCGGCGTCGATGGCGCACTGGGCGTAGAACTTCGCCGCCTGCTCCGAGCCCACCGGCAGGTAGCAGACCAGCACATCGATGGCAGCGTCGCGGAGCGCCTGCGCCACGTCCACCGGCTCCTCGGAGGACTCCTCGATGGTCTCCCGGTAGTACCGTCCCAGCCCGTCGAGGGTGGGGCCGCGCTGCACCCGCACCCCGGTGGCCGGCACGTCGCAGATCTTGATCGTGTTGTTCTCGCTGGCACCGATCGCGTCGGCCAGGTCCAGGCCGACCTTCTTGCCGTCGACGTCGAACGCCGCGGCGAACTGCACGTCGCGGACATGGTAGTCGCCGAAGCGGACGTGCATCAGCCCGGGAACGGTGGAACCGGGATCGGCGTCACGGTAGTAGTGCACCCCCTGCACCAGCGAAGCCGCGCAGTTGCCGACGCCAACGATTGCCACCCGGATGGGATTCTCAGCCACTTTTCTCCTTTGAAGAACAGGTCCCGTGCGGTGCTCCCGGCGCCGCAACGGGACCAGTCTAAGGGGTGTGACCGGGGATACACCCCCGGATCCGCCAGCCGGTGCCCCGGAACCGGCCGAGGCCGCAGACGGCGGCCTTCGGGGCGGCCTAAGGTGGAACGGCCCGGACCGCGTCCGCCACCCTCGACCAGCAGGGAGTCGAAGATGTCCGCACCTCCGCAGCACACGGGCGGCCGCCTCGCCCTCGCCGCCGTGCTCACCGCGCTCGCCGCGGCCGGCTGCTCGGGCGGCGGAGGCTCCGCACAGAGCTCCCCCGTGTCCGATACCGGCACGCCCACCGGCGGCCAGCCGGCGTCGGCCGCTGCCTGCAGCGCCCCGCCGTCGGGGGACATCGGGGCAAGCCCCACCTCCGGCCAGGACTTCAGCAGCTCGGAACCCGATGCCTCGGCGCTGGCCCTCTCCGACGGCGAACGCCGGTCCCTCACGGGCGGCACGGTCACCAAGACCGGAGACAGCAGCAGCGAGGACCAGTCCAGCTTCACCGGACTGAACGCCGCCGTCCTCGCCCCCGGAGGCGCACGGCTGGGCCTGTCCGGCACCACGATCACCTCCACCGGCACCGGAGCCAATGCGGTCTTCGCCACCGGCACGGGCTCCCTGATCCAGCTGCAGGACGTCACCATCACTGCCGGGGGCAGCCTCGCCCACGCGGTCATGGCCACCGCCGGGGCAGCGGTGACCGGAGCGAACCTCACCATGGAAACCACCGGTGAACGCTCCTCCGCCGTCGCGACCGACCGCGGCGGCGGCGAGATCACGCTGGCCAACGCCACCGCCCGCACCAGCGGGGAACGCTCCGCCCTGGTCTACTCCACCGGACAGATCACCGCGTGCAACCTGGCCGGGGCCTCCGGCGCCGCCGAGGCGGTGGTGGTGGAAGGGGCAAACGCCGCGGCGGTCACCGCTTCGGACCTCACCGGCGCCACCGCCGGAGCCCGGCTCTACTCCAGCACCCCCGGCGGCACCGGCGGCGGGTCCTTCAGCATGACCGGCGGCACGCTCACCGCCCGTTCCGGCGACGCCGTGCTCATCGAGGGCGTCAGCGGGCAGGTGAACCTCTCGAACCAGGCGCAGCTGCAGGCGGACGCAGGAATCCTGATCCACGCGACGCAGGGCGCGCAGGGCAGCGCCAACCTCAGCGAAACCACCCTGACGGGCGCGGTGGGCGCCGACGCCGCGTCCAGCCTCGATCTCTCCCTGACCGCCGACAGCGTCATCGAAGGCACCCTGGACAACGTGGGCCTCACCCTGGACAACACCAGCAGCATCCGCCTCGACGCCGACTCCACCGCCACCACCGTCGCCGGGGCGCTGGTCAGCGGAAACCGGATCAGCAACATCACCGGCAACGGCCACACCCTCACCTATGACCCCTCCGCCTCCGGCAACTCCTACCTGGCGGGCCGCAGCTACGACCTGCAGGGCGGAGGGACGCTGCAGCCCGCCGCCGAGACGGGCGAAGGCGGGTAGCCGGACAGCGCCCGGACCGGGACGGCGGTCGGCAGCCGGACCGTCCAAGGGGAATACTGGAAGCCATGGAGGAACCCGCCCCCCGCCGTCGGCCGCTGCGCATCGTGGTGCCCAGCCGCAACGACCCTTTCCTGCGCCGGTTCACTGAGCTGATCGGCGGCCCGCTGGGCCGCTTCACCGCTCCGGGCATCGTCTCGCCGGGTTTCTGGACCGTGCCCCGGGTGCTGATCCTGCTGACCACCGCCGCCGCTCTGCTGGCCGTGGCGGTGAAAATCCCCTGCCGGACGGCTGGCTGGAACACTCCGGACCATTTCTACCGGGCCTGCTATTCGGACTGGCCGGTCCTGTTCACCGGACGGGGCCTGGCCGACGGGGTGTTCCCGTTCCTGACCCCCGGCGCACAGTTCGAGTACCCGGTCCTGCTGGGCCTGATCGCCGGAGCCACCGCCCTGCTGGTACCCGGCACCGGAACCGGGGCCGAGCGCGCCCTGGCCTACTTCGACATCAACGCGCTGCTCGCCACCGGCGCCTGGATCGGCACCGTCATCGCCACCATGCGGATGAGCCACCGCAGGCCCTGGGACGCCGCAATGGTCGCCCTGGCCCCGGCGCTGATCCTGTCCGTCTACATCAACTGGGACATCTGGGCGGTACTGGCCGCCGCCCTCGGCATGCTCGCCTTCTCCCGCGGACGGTACCTGCAGGCCGGCCTCTGGCTGGGCCTGGGCACCGCGCTGAAGCTCTACCCGCTGATCCTGCTCGGGGCACTGCTGGTCCCGGCCCTGCGGACCCTGAAGCTGCGGCCGTTCCTGATCACCACGGCGGCCACGGCGGGCACCTGGCTGCTGGTCAATCTCCCGTTCATGCTGCGCGACGTTGAGGCCTGGTCCTTCTTCCTGCAGTTCACGGGCGACCGGCCGGCCGGCTATTCCTCGGTCTGGTTCGCCTGGAACCTGACCGCGGACCGGCTGGGCCTGCCCGGCGTCGACGCGGGATTCATCAACGTCTGGGCGTACCTGCTCTTCGCCCTGGCCTGCGCCGGAATCGCGGTCCTCGGCCTGGCCGCGCCGCGCCGGCCCCGGGTGGCGCAGCTGGCCTTCCTGATCGTGGCCGCGTTCGTACTCACCAACAAGGTCTATTCGCCGCAGTTCGTGCTCTGGCTGGTGCCGCTGGCGGCCCTCGCCCTGCCGCGCTGGCGGGACTTCCTGATCTGGCAGTTCTTCGAGGTGCTGCACTGGTGGGCCATCTGGATGTACCTGGCCCGGGAGACCTCCGGAGGCTCGACCCAGAACAACATCGACGATCCCTGGTACGTGGCCGCCGTCGTCGCCCACATGGCGGCCACGGCCTACCTGATGGCCCGGGTGGTGGCCGGGATCCTCGATCCGCGCGAGGATCCCGTGCGCCGCACCGACGTCGACGACCCGACGGGCGGGCCGTTCGACGGCGCCGCGGACCGGCTGCGGCTGAAGGGGCTGCGGCCCGTTCGGGTAGCCTTGGAACCGCACGCGGAACCGGCGAAAGAAGCATTGTGACCCCCCAGTCCTACCGTTCACAGCAGTTGACGGACCACGAGTTCGAGGCCCTGGCGAAGGAGCACCCGGACACCGTCATTCCGCTGGAACAGACCCCGATGTGGGCCCGGTTCGAGAAGCGGCTGGGGCGGGACCCCTACGGCATCTGGGCCTACTACGACGACGCCGGTCAGCTGGTGGCGCTGGCCTCCTACCTGCGCTCGCAGCGGAAGCTGCGGCCCTCGCTTGTGGTGGTCAACGGTCCGGTGTGGTTCGCCGAGCGCACGGCCGACGCCGAGGTCGCCCTGGTGGCGACGGTGCGGCGCCAGTTCCGCGACGATCCGGCGGTGGATCCGCTGTACGTGCGGATGCAGGTCGCGCACCCGGCCCCGCCGGTGACGGGGCCGCTGGAGCACGGCTGGTACGAGCGGGAAATCGTGGTGGACCTGACCCCGGACGAAGACGCCATCTTCGCCGCCTTCCGCTCCAACGCCCGGAACCTGGTGCGCAAGGCCCGGAAGCTCGGCGTCGAGGTCCGCAGCATCGAACGCAGCCGGTGGGCCGAAGTGTTCCGCACCGAGCTGTATCCGATCCTGCAGGAGACCGCAGCGCGTGACGGCTTCACCAGCTTCGATTCCGGCTACTACGAGACGCTGCTGGACGAGCTGGGGGAGCACCTGCGCCTGATGGTGGCCTACGCGGACGGCCGGGCGGTGTCCTGGCTGATCACCACCGAATACCGCGGCTACGCCGTGTACTACTTCGCCGGCAGCTCCGCCGACGCCCGGAAGACGAACGCCCCCTACCTGCTGCTCTGGGAGGCGTTCCGCGAACTGAAGGCCGCGGGCAACAGCGCGTGCGGCCTGACCGGCATCGAGAGCGAGAACTACCCGTCGCTGGCGAACGTGACGACCTTCAAGCGCAATTTCTCCAAGACCGTGGTCACGGTTCCCACCACCTACGACATCCCGCTGCATCCGGCCCGCTACCGTATATTGGCCGCAGTGCTGGCTGCGCGCCGGGAGATGCCCGGCCGGGCCCGGGCCGTGGGAGCCCTCCGCGGACTGCCGGGGCGGCTGCGCCGGCGCGGATAGGAGACCCATGGCAGACGTCACCGTGGTGGGAGCCGGGCCCAACGGGCTGGCGGCGGCCGTGGTCATGGCCCGCGCCGGCCTGTCCGTGCAGGTCCGGGAAGCGGCGGATACGATCGGCGGCGGCAGCCGCACCAAGGAGCTGATCGAACCCGGCCACCTCCACGACGTCTGCTCGGCCGTCCACCCGATGGCCCTGGCCTCGCCGTTCTTCCGCGACTTCGAACTGGCCCGCCGGGTCCGGCTCATCGTCCCCGAGCTCTCCTACGCCAATCCGCTCAGCGGCGGCAGGGCCGCCCTGGCCTGGCACAGCCTGGAGCGGACGGCGGAGGGACTGGGCCGGGACGGGGCCGCCTACCGCGCGCTGATGGAACCGCTGGCCGAACATTCCGAAGCCATCACCGATCTGCTGATGGGATCGCTGCTGCAATCACCGCCGTCAGCCCTGCGCCATCCGGCGGCCGCCCTGCGCCTGGGCCTGGCCGTGCTCGAGCAGGGCAGCCCGGCCTGGAACCTTCGCTTCCGCGGCGAGGAGGCACCCGCCCTGCTGACCGGCGTCGCCGCGCACCCGGTGGGCCGGCTGCCGAGCCTGTCCTCCGCGGGAGCCGGAACGATGCTGAGCCTGCTGGCGCACACGGTGGGCTGGCCGGTGCCGGAAGGCGGCTCGCAGGCCATCATCGAGGCGATGGCCGACGACGTGCGGGCCCACGGCGGCGACATCCTGACGTCCAGCCCGGTCACCTCGCTGGACGAGGTCCGCGGCTCACGGGCGGTGTTCCTGGACACGGCACCGGCGGGACTGCTGGCGCTCGCCTCGGACCGGCTGCCGGCGCGCTACCGCCGCAGCCTGGAGCAGTTCCGCTACGGCAACGGAGCCTGCAAGGTGGACTTCATCCTCTCCGAACCGGTGCCCTGGTCCCATCCCGACGTGGCGCGGGCCGGCACCGTCCACCTGGGCGGGAGCCGGGCCGAAACCGCCAGGGCCGAACGGCAGGTCGCCGACGGCTTCCACCCGGATGTTCCCTATGTGCTGACCTCGCAGCCCACCGCCTTCGACGCGGGGCGTGCTCCGCAGGGACGGCATATCCTCTGGGCCTACTGCCACGTGCCGGCCGGTTCGGACATCGATATGACCGCGACCATCACCCGGCGGATCGAGGATTTCGCTCCCGGGTTCCGGGACACGGTCATCGCGTCCCGGGCGACGACGGCCGCCGGGCTGGAGCGGTACAACGCCAACTACGTGGGCGGGGACTTCGGCGCCGGGGCGGTCTCCCTGCTGCAGATGCTCAGGCGTCCGGTCGTCTCGCCCTCGCCCTGGCGCACGCCGCTGGACGGGGTCTACCTCTGCTCCTCCTCGACCCCGCCCGGCCCCGGCGTGCACGGCATGGGCGGCTACCACGCTGCGCAGATCTCCCTGCAGCGCGATTTCGGCCTGCCGGTGCCTTCGCTGGCCGCCTGACGGAGGCATTTGGGCTTCCCTTTTGCGCCCGGCCGTGGCGAACTGGAGGAAGCATCCGGCGACAAGGAGCCTGTCATGCCCGTCCACCTGAACGACCACCACCGGGACACCCTCCAGCAGATCCTCCGGCATCCGACCAGCGGCAACATCGAATGGCGAAGGGTGCGCTCGCTGCTCGAAGCGGTGGCGGACACGACCCGGGAGCACAACGGCAAGTACGAGGTCACGCTGGCCGGACAGACCGATTACCTCACCCCGCCGCACGGCAAGGACATCGACGAACAGACGGTGGTGGACCTGCGCAGAATGCTGCAGCGGGCCGGCTACACGCTCGATTCGCGGTAACCGGCCCGCTGCCGGCGGGGACGGACGTCGCTAGTCGACGGTGAGTTCGCCCATCCGGGACCATTCGGTGGCGCCCTCGATCACCGTGTTGATGATCCGGGGAGTCTCCACCAGGGCCGGCTGCATGTCCTTCATGGCCTGCTGGAAGTGGTCGCTGTTCACATGGGCGGCCGCGGCGTCCTCCTGGAATGCCTCCACCAGCACATATTCGTTCGGGTCCTCGAGGCTGCGGGACCAGTCGAACCACAGGTTGCCCGGCTCGTTCCGGGTGGCCTCGGTGAAGGCCCGGGTCAGCTCCGGCCAGCTCTCGACGTACTCCGGCTTCACCTTGAACTTGACGACGATGAAGATCACGGCTGTCCTGCCTTTCGTTGTGGGGTACAGGCTGCCATCGTATTCCGGCCGGGCGAGGCCGTGTCCAGCCCGGCGCCCGCGGAGGCCTCCCGGCCCCGGCAGTGCGAGGATGGAGGCGTGGCGCATCTCGACGTATCCGGTATCGACTACTTCCTCTCCGACGGCAGGCAGCTGCTGAACGGGGTCTCCTTCAAAGTGGGGGAGGGGCACAAGACCGCCCTGATCGGGCCCAACGGCACCGGCAAGACCACGCTGCTGCGGATCATCTGCGAAGACATCGCCCCCGACGCCGGCGTGGTGTCCCGCTCGGGCTCCCTGGGCGTGATGCGCCAGTTCGTCGGCCAGGTGCGGGACGAGAGCACGGTCCGCGACCTGCTGGTCAGCACCGCCACTCCGGCGCTCGCCGCCGCGGCGAAGGAGCTCGACGCCGCCGAGACCGCCATGCTGGAGGACGCCGACAGCGAGGCGGTGCAGATGCGCTACGCCACGGCGATCTCGGACTGGGGCGACGCCGGCGGCTACGAGCAGGAAACGGTCTGGGACGAAGTGACGATGGCCGCCATGGGCCTGCCGTACGACCGGGCCCAGCACCGGCCGGCCGCCAGCCTCTCCGGCGGCGAGCAGAAGCGGCTCGTCCTGGAGGCGCTGTTCGCCGGCCCGCACGAGCTGCTGCTGCTGGATGAGCCGGACAACTACCTCGACGTGCCGGGCAAGCGCTGGCTGGAGGCCAAGCTGGCCGCCTCGCCCAAGTCGGTGCTGTTCGTCAGCCACGACCGGGAGCTGCTGGACAACGCCGCCACCCGCATCGTCACCCTGGAGCCGGGCATCAACGGCGCCTCCGCCTGGATCCACGGCGGCGGGTTCGGCAGCTACGTGCAGGCCCGGGCGGACCGCAACGCCCGCTTCGAAGAGCTGCGGCGGCGCTGGGACGAGGAGCACATCAAGCTCAAGGAACTCGTCAACATGTACAAGAACAAGGCCGCGTTCCGCTCCGACATGGCCAACCGCTACCAGGCTGCCCAGACCCGCCTCGCCAAGTTCCTGGAGGCCGGCCCGCCGGAGGCCCTGCCGATCGAGCAGAACGTGTCCATGCGGCTGCGCGGCGGCCGCACCGGCAAACGCGCCGTCGTCGCCGAGAAGCTGGAGCTCACCGGGCTGATGAAGCCGTTCAGCACCGAGATCTGGTTCGGGGACCGGGTGGGCGTGCTCGGCTCCAACGGCTCCGGCAAGTCCCACTTCCTGCGCCTGCTCGCTGCCGGCGGCACCGACCCGGACAAGGAACACGAACCGGTCTCCGAGGTCACCATCGCCCCGGTGGAACATACCGGCTCGGCCAAGCTCGGGGCACGGATCCGGCCCGGGTTCTTCGCCCAGACCCATGTCCGTCCCGACCTGCTGGGGCGCACCCTGGTGGAGATCCTGCACCGCGGCGACGACCACCGTTCCGGGCTGGGCCGCGAGGCGGCCGCCGCCGTCCTGGACCGCTACGGGCTGGCGGCCCAGGCGGAGCAGAAGTATGACTCGCTTTCCGGCGGCCAGCAGGCCCGGATGCAGATCCTGCTGCTGGAACTCTCCGGCGCCACCCTGCTGCTGCTGGACGAGCCGACCGACAACCTGGACCTGCACTCCGCCGAGGCGCTGGAAAAGGCGATCGACGGCTTCGAGGGCACCGTGCTGGCGGTCACCCACGACCGCTGGTTTGCCCGGAGCTTCGACCGCTTCCTCGTCTTCGGTTCCGACGGCCGGGTCTACGAGAGCACCGACCCGGTATGGGATGAGTCACGGGTGGACCGGATCCGTTGACCGCCGGGGGGAGAATGGCACCGTGACCCGTACATCCGAATCCGCTGTCCATACCGCCGCCGCGGTGAACCGGTCGATGTTCGCCGTCTTCGCCGTGTTCGCCCTGAACGGCATCGTCTTCGCCAGCTGGGCCGCCCGCATCCCGGCCGCCGCCGAGGCGCTGGGCATCGGCGCCGGCGGCACCGGCGTGCTGCTGCTGTTCTCCGCCATCGGCTCCGTCATCGCCCTCCCGCTGGGCGGAGCGGTCGCCGCGCGCATCACCAACGCCGGCGCCGTGCGTGCCGGCGGGCTCACGACGTCGGCCGCCTCCCTGCTGATCGCCTACGGCCTCTCCGCCGGCTCGATGCCGCTGACCGCCGCCGGGCTGCTGGTCTTCGGCGCCGGCATCGCGCTGTGGGACGTGGCCATGAACCTGGAGGGCGCCGACGTCGAGCGCCGGCTCGGCCGGACCATGATGCCCCGCTTCCATGCCGCCTTCAGCGGCGGCTCCTTTGTCGGCGCCCTCATCGGCGCCGGGCTGGCGGCGCTGGGGATCTCCCTGCCGCTGCACCTGCTGGGCGTGCTCACCGTCGTCGCGGTCACCGTCCTGCTGCTGCCGCGCAGCTTCCTGCCGGCCCGTCCGGTCCGGTCCCGGGCCGCCTCCGGCGGCGCACCCGCCGACGCCGGCCGGGACCGCCGCCGCGGCGGCGCCTGGACCGAGGGCCGGACGCTGCTGATCGGTGTGGTGGTCCTCGGAGCGGCACTGACCGAGGGCGCGGCCAACGACTGGGTGGCGAAGGCCACCGTGGACGGACTCGGCACCACCGAGACCGCCGGCGCCCTGATGTTCGCCGTCTTCGTGGCCTCCATGACCGCCACCCGCTGGGTGGGGTCCACCCTGATCGACCGGTTCGGCCGGGTCCGCACGCTGCGCTGGTGCATGGGCGCCTCGCTGGCCGGGCTGCTGGTCTTCGTGTTCGCGCCCAACGTGTGGCTGGCCGGTGCCGGAGCGGTGCTCTGGGGCATCGGCGCGGCGCTCGGGTTCCCCACCGGCATGTCCGCGGCGGGGGAGGATCCGCAGCACGCCGCCGCCCGGGTGTCGGTGGTGTCGACGCTCGGCTACATGGCCTTCTTCGTCGGCCCGCCGGTGCTGGGCTTCTTCGGCGAGCTGTGGGGCATCCGCACCGCGCTGCTGCTGGTGGCCGGTGCCATGCTGGTCTCCATCCTGGCCGCACCCGCGGCCAGGGAGCAGCGCGGAACGGCGTCCACGCCCGAATAACGGTCACCGGCTGAACCCGCCCCGGGACGCTCCGGCAACCCCGCGAACACCGCCGCGGACCGAACCTGTCCTCAAAGCCGGCGCGGGAAGGACCGGCCCGGGCCTACCCTGCTGCGATGAGTGCTTCCCCCACCACCTCCGCGCTGATCCAGGCGCAGCAGCTGCGCAAAACGTATAAGTCCAAGTCCGGGCCCGTGCACGCCCTGGCCGGCCTGGACATCGCCGTGCCCGAACGCACCGTGACGGCGCTGCTCGGGCCCAACGGCGCCGGCAAGACCACCGCCGTGAAGGTGCTGACCACCCTGATCACCGCCGACTCCGGCACTGCCACAATCGACGGGATCGACGTGGCCGCGGACCCCCGGGCGGTGCGCCGGGTCATCGGTGTCTCGGGCCAGTACGCGGCGGTCGACGAGAACCTCACCGGCCTGGAGAACCTGGCCATGGTCGGCCGGCTGTACCACCTGGGCACCCGCCGGGCCCGGGCCCGGGCCGCGGAGCTGATCGACGTGTTCGACCTGTCCGACGCCGGCTCCCGCCCGGTCAAGGGCTACTCCGGCGGCATGCGGCGCCGGTTGGACCTGGCCGGCGCCCTGGTGAACGAGCCGCGGGTATTGTTCCTGGACGAACCGACCACCGGACTGGATCCGCGCAGCCGGCTGGCGCTGTGGGACGTGATCAAGGACCTGGTCTCCGCCGGCACCACCCTGCTGCTGACCACCCAGTACCTGGAGGAGGCGGACCAGCTCGCCGACAGCATCGCCGTCATCGACGGCGGCACCGTCATCGCCTCCGGCACCTCCGATGAGCTGAAGGCGGACATCGGCGGGCACCGCGTGGCCGTCACCCTGGTCGCCGGGGCCGACGGCGGCACCGCCCGGGCCGTCCTGGCCCGGCACGGCACCGGCGAACCGCGGGCCGGAGGTGACGGCCGCACCTGGGAGGTCGCCGTCGTCGACGGACCCGCCGCCCTGCAGCGGGTCCTGGCCGACCTGGCGGAGGCCGGAATCGAACTGCACGACGCCGGCATCCGCCGGCCCACCCTGGACGACGTCTTCCTGCAGCTGACCGGCCGGCCGGCGGAGGCGGACGAGGCGGAGGAAGAGGCCGGCAGCGGAGCCGGCAGCGCGGAAAAGGAGGCAGTGCGATGAGCATCGCCACAGCCCGGCCCCCCGCGGTACGGGCCGACGCTCCGGCGCCCGGCGCCGTGGGGCGCTGGTTCGCCGACGGGTGGACCGTCACCGCCCGGAACCTGATCAAGGTCAAGCGGTCCCCGGACATGATCATCTTCGCCGTGCTGCAGCCGATCATGTTCGTGCTGCTGTTCAGCCAGGTCTACGGCGGGTCCATCGCCGTCGCGGGCACCGACTACACCCAGTACCTGATGGCCGGGATCTTCGCCCAGACCGTGGTGTTCGGCTCCACCTTCTCCGGCGCGGCCATGGCGCAGGACCTGAAGGAAGGCATCATCGACCGGTTCCGGACGCTGCCGATGAGCAGCTCGGCGGTGCTGATCGGACGGACCAACGCCGACCTGGCGCTGAACGGGATCTCCATGCTGATCATGATGGGCACCGGCCTGCTGGTCGGCTGGCGGGTGAACACCGATCCGGCGCGGTTCCTCGCCGCCATCGGCCTGCTGCTGCTGTTCTCCTACGCCTTCAGCTGGGTGATGGCGCTGCTGGGCATGATGGTCCGCACCCCCGAGACGATCAACAACGCCTCCTTCATGATCCTGTTCCCGCTGACCTTCATCTCCAACGCGTTCGTGCAGAGCTCGAACCTGCCGGAGCCGCTGCGGATCTTCGCCGATTGGAACCCGGTCTCGGCCCTGGTGCAGGCGGCCCGCGAACTGTTCGGGAACCTGGGCACCGCCCCCGTGCCGGACACCTGGCCGATGCAGCACGCGATTCCCACGGTGCTGATCGGCTCTGCGGCCATGCTGCTGGTCTTCGTGCCGCTGGCGGTGCGCCGGTTTGCCCGCAGCAGCTCCCGCTGAGCCGCCGTCATCCTTAAGGTGGAGCGTGCCCGGGCGAACATCATTCGTCCGGCCAATGTGCCGCCGTCGGGAAATGCCTAGTGTGGAATACGCAGGAAGACGTGCGAGGGGCTCCGCTGGGGCCCGCATCTCATCGGACGGCAGCGGAGCGAGCTGCTGCGCGCGGGCTCCTGCGCCGAACTGTCCGCTCCAACCAGAGGACGAACCATGATTGAGGCACAGGGCCTCGCCAAGCGCTACGGCGCCAAAACCGCCGTCGACGGCATCACCTTCACGGTCCAGCCGGGCAGGGTCACCGGTTTCCTGGGCCCGAACGGCGCCGGCAAGTCCACCACCATGCGCATGATCGTCGGCCTGGACCGCCCCAGCGCGGGCACCGTGACGGTCAACGGGCGCCCCTACGCCCGGCACAAGGCCCCCCTGCACGAGGTCGGCGCGCTGCTGGACGCCAAGGCCGTACACACCTCCCGTTCCGCGTACAACCACCTGCGCGCCCTGGCCGCCACCCACGGCATTCCCAACAAGCGCATCGACGAGGTCATCGAGCTCACCGGCCTCGGACCGGTGGCGAAGAAGCGCGTGGGCGGCTTCTCGCTGGGCATGGGCCAGCGGCTCGGCATCGCCGTCGCCATGCTGGGGAACCCGCAGACGCTCATCTTCGACGAGCCGGTCAACGGGCTGGACCCGGAGGGCGTGCAGTGGGTGCGCAACCTCGCCCGCGGCCTGGCCGCGGAGGGCCGCACCGTGTTCCTCTCCTCGCACCTGATGAGCGAAATGGCCGTCACCGCCGATCACCTGATCGTGATCGGCCGCGGCCGGATCATCGCCGACGCGCCGATCCAGGAGATCATCGCCGGGCAGGACCAGGAGCGCACCCTGGTGCGGACCGACGACGCCGAGGCGCTGGTCACCGCCATCGGTTCCGCGGGCGTCGAGGTCCGCCGCCTCGAGGCTGACCGCCTGGAGGTCCTGGGCCTGGCGCCGCGCAGCATCGCGGAGGCCGCCCTGTCCCGCGGCATCCTCATCACCGAGCTCACCCCGCAGCAGCTCTCCCTCGAAGAGGCGTACATGGAGCTGACCCGCGGCGAGGTCGAATACCAGTCGCAGCAGATGAACCAGCCGGCTTCCGCTCCGGCCCAGGAAGGACAGCCCGCATGAGCACCGCCACAGCCCCCGCTTTCCGGCCGGCCCGCGCTGCCGGAAACGAACGCGTGACCTTCCCGCGGGTCCTGCGCTCGGAATGGATCAAGGTCACCACGCTCCGCTCCACCGTCATCCTGCTCTCCATCACCGTGGTGGTGATGATCGGGCTCGCCGCCCTCTACGCGTGGTCCACCGCCGTCGCCGCCGATTTCCAGGACCAGGCCGGTGCCATGGGTCCGCAGGGCATCGGCACCGACTTCCAGCAGATGGCCTACGACGCCCCGTCCTCCGGGGTGGTCTTCGGGCAGCTGCTCATTGCCTCCCTGGCCGTGGTGCTGATCGCCTCGGAGTACACCACCGGGATGATCCGCTCCACCATGGTCGCCGTGCCCACCCGCATCCCGGCCCTGCTGGCCAAGACCCTGGTCACCGCCGTCGTCGCCTTCGTGGTCGGCGTCGCCGCCGCCTTCGCCAGCTACTTCGTCGCCCAGCCGCTGCTGGCGCCGGAGAACCTGGAGTTCGGCCTGGACGCTCCCGGCGTGCTGGCCAGCATCATCAACACCGGCACGTTCCTGGCGCTGGTCGCGGTCATGGGCGTGGCCATCGGCGCGCTGCTGCGCAGCACCGCCGGCGGCGTGGTGACCATCATCGGCCTGCTGTTCGTGCTGGGGATCATCGTCTCGCTCTTCTCCGGCCTGGCCGACTGGATTCCCGACGCCGCCCGCTTCCTGCCCGACTCCGCCGGCGCCCGGCTGGTCTCCACGCAGACCGGTGAGGGGCAGCTGACCCAGCTGCAGGGCGGCCTGGTGATGGCCGCCTGGGCCGCGGGCCTGCTGGCCGCCGCCGCCCTCGTCGTGAAGAAGCGCGACGTCTAAGGACCCCGCCATGAGCGGAACAAGCCCGGTGGAAGGGGCGGCGGAACGAACGGCCGCCGCCCCTTCCACCGAATCCGTCCCACCGGTCGAGGTTCCGGGCGAGATCAGTTTCCGGCGTCGCGGGCCGGTGCGCCGCTACCTGCACCGCCACCCGCGCGTCACCGATGCACTGGTCGGGCTGTTGTATCTGCTGGGCGTTTTCCCTGATGTGCTGGCCGCTCCGCGCGAGACGGCGGACCTGAACGCCGGCGTGATGATCCCGGCCTTCCTGGCCGGAGGGGTGCTGCTCGTCCTGCTGCGCCGCAGCCGGCCGATCCTCGTCACGGCGCTGCTGGCCCTCGGCGACCCGCTGCTGCTGCTCTACAGCGGGGGCCTGTTCAGCCTCGGCTTCGGCGTCCTGCTCGGCCTGTACTCCGTGGCCGTCAGGCACAGGCCCGCGGTGACCTTCACGGTGCTCGTCCTGGCCGCGGTCCCCACCGCGACCGCGCTTCTCATGCTGGGCGACACGCTGGCCGAGGGAAACCCCACGGTCATCTGGATCCTGGTGGCCATGCTGCTGATGATGTACGTCATCGCCGCGGGGGTCGGCATCACCGTGCGCCGCAACCGCCTGCATGACGAGGAGGTCAGGGCCTGGGCCAACCGCAACGCGCAGCTGGCCTCCGTCACCGAACGCAACCGCATCGCCCGCGAAATGCACGACATCGTGGCCCATTCGCTGACCGTCATGATCGCCCTGTCCGACGGCGCCGCCGTCGTGCTGCGCCGGGATCCGGCACGCGCCGGCGAAGTGCTGGCCGAGCTCTCCGGCACCGGACGGTCCGCCCTGGCGGATATGCGCCGGGTGCTCGGCGTGCTCCGCGAGGACGCCGCCGGTCAGGGCGCGGGCACCGACCAACCGGCCGCGCCTGCCCCGCGCAACCCGCTGCTGCCCGGCTCCCTCGAATCACTGGTCGACGGGTTCAGCTCCGCCGGCCTGCCGGCAACGCTGACCCGCAGCGGCCCGCCGCTTCCCGAGGACCCGGCGTTCCTGCTCACCGTGCACCGGATCGTGCAGGAATCGCTGACCAACGCCCTGCGGTACGCCCACGGCGCGTCCCGGGTGCAGGTGCGGATCGACCGCACCGCCGACACTGTCCGGGTCAGCGTGTCCGACGACGGGACCGGCCCGGTGCTCCACGCGGCTCCGGACGGCGACGCGGCGGCGCGCCAGGGGGACGGCGGTGCTGCGCCGGGCAGCCGGCCCGGCAGCGGGCAGGGGCTGCACGGCATGCGCGAACGCGCAGCCATCTACGGGGGCACGGTCACCGCCGGTCCGCTGCCCGGCGGCGGCTGGCGGACGACGGCGGTGCTCACCGTTCCTGGGACCCCGGCGCATGCGCTGCCGCGGACTGTCCGGGAACCCATGCCCGCGCAGGGCAGCGCAGATCCATCGCACGACGACGGCGACGCCGGCAGCGGCCGGCAGGGGGAGGACCCGCATGAATGACACACCCATCCGCGTGCTGCTGGTGGACGACCAGCCGCTGCTGCGCATGGGCTTCCGCCTGATCCTGGAGGGCGAGGAGGACCTGGCGGTCGTCGGCGAGGCCGGGGACGGAGCCGAAGCCGTCCGGCTCGCCGCCCAGCTGGCCCCCGACGTCGTGCTGATGGACATCAGGATGCCGGGGATGGACGGCATCGAAGCCACCGCGCGGCTCTGCGCTGCGGACGGGCCGCGGGTGATCCTGCTGACCACCTTCGACCTGGACGAGTACGTGTTCTCCGGGCTGCGCGCGGGTGCCTCCGCGTTCCTGCTCAAGGACGCCGCCCCGGCGGAGCTGGTGCAGGCACTGCGCGTGGTGAACGCCGGCGACGCCGTCGTCGCCCCGCGGGTCACCCGGCGGCTGCTGGAAAACCATCTGCTGGCGGCCCCGCCGGCCCGCCCGGACCCGGATCCGCGGCTGGCCGAACTCACGGCCCGTGAGCTGGAGGTGCTGGAAGCGGTGGCCGAGGGGCTGTCCAACGGCGAGATCGCCGGCCGGTTCGTGGTCAGCGAGGCCACGGTGAAAACCCATGTGGGCCGGGTGCTGGCCAAACTGGGCCTGCGGGACCGGGTGCAGGCCGTCGTCTACGCCTACGAGTCGGGCCTCGTGGTTCCCGGCGGCTGATCCCGGCGCCGTGCGCCCGGGCGCAGGCGGTGGTTGAATCGGAGCATGTCTGATGCACTCGAGCACGTCCACGACCTCGGCGCCTACGTCAGCGCCTCGCCCTCCAGCTTCCACGCCGTCCGGGAGGCGGTCCGCCGGCTCTCCGCCGCCGGCTTCACCGAGCTGGACGAGCGGGCCGACTGGCCCGCCGCCCCGGGCCGCTACGTTGCCGTCCGGGACGGCGCGTTCATCGCCTGGATCGTTCCGGAGGACGCGGGCCCGCACACCGGATTCGCGGTGCTGGGCACCCACACCGACTCGCCGACCTTCAAGCTGAAGCCGCGTCCCACCACCGGCCGCTACGGCTGGCTGCAGGCCGGGGTGGAGGTCTACGGCGGGCCGCTGCTGAACTCCTGGCTGGACCGTGAACTGCAGCTGGCCGGCCGCCTGGTCACCCTCGACGGCGAGGAGCGGCTGGTGGAGACCGGCCCGCTGCTGCGTTTTCCGCAGCTGGCGATCCACCTGGACCGGGCCGTCAACGAGGGCCTGAAGCTGGACAAGCAGCAGCACATGAACCCCGTCTGGGGCCTCGGGGATCCCTCCACCGCGGACCTGCTTGAACTGCTCGCCGCGCGCGCCGGGCTCGACGTCGGGCAGCTGGGCGGCTACGACGTCGTCGCCGCCGACACCCAAGCGCCGCAGGTCTTCGGCGCCGACGGGGAGTTCTTCGCCTCCGGGCGCCTGGACAACCTGTCCTCGGTGCACGCCGGACTTACTGCGCTGATCGGCGCGGCGGAGGAGAAGCGCACCGGGGCCATTGCCGTGCTCGCGGCCTTCGACCATGAGGAGGTCGGCAGCGGCTCACGCTCCGGAGCCGCCGGGCCGTTCCTGGAGGATGTGCTGCAGCGCATCGGCGCCGGGTTGGGCGCGGGCGACGCCGACCGCCGTCGGGCCATGGCCGCCTCCTTCTGCCTGTCCGCCGACGCCGGGCACGCCGTGCACCCCAACTACGCCGAGCGGCACGACCCGGCGAACCACCCCAAGCTCAACGGAGGACCGCTGCTGAAGATCAACGCCAACCAGCGCTACACCACCGAGGCCTGGGGCACCGCCGTGTGGGCGCGGCTGTGCGCGGAGGCGGGGGTCGCCTATCAGGAGTTCGTCTCGCACAACCAGATGCCGTGCGGCTCCACCATCGGCCCGCTGACCGCCACCCGGCTGGGCATCCGCACCGTCGACGTCGGCATCCCGCTGCTGTCGATGCACTCGGCCCGGGAGATGGCCGGCGTCGCCGACCCGCTGGCCCTCGCCAGGGTCAGCCGCAGCTTCTTCCTGGCCGAAGGGTTCTAGGAGCCCGGTTTTTCCACAGCAGGGAGGGCCGTCGGCGCGGAGCGGAAAAGTCGGATAGGATAGTGAAGTCTGTGCTGTGGGCCCTGCCCGCTGCCGCGCCGACCGGCATGAACCGCCGGACGGCCGAGACAACGCAATAGAACCTCCTGTTACGGAAATACCGTGACCGTATAGCCCAAAGGAGGTGGGTTCACAATGCGTGCTTATGAACTGATGGTAATCATCGACCCCGAGGTCGACGAGCGTACCGTTGAGCCTTCGCTCGACAAGTTCCTCAACGTTGTCCGCAACGACGGTGGAACCATCGACAAGGTCGACATCTGGGGCCGTCGCCGCCTCGCCTACGACATCAAGAAGAAGTCCGAGGGCATCTACGCGGTCGTCAACTTCACCGCCAACCCCTCCGCTGCTGCTGAGCTTGACCGCCAGCTTGGCCTCAACGAGACCATCCTGCGCACCAAGATCATCCGCCCCGAAGACCAGAAGGTTTCCGCCGAGTAGTTTCGGCGACACTTTCTTTCTTACGACGAGCCCGGCAACGGGCTGAGACAGCAGGAGGCAGCATGGCAGGCGAAACAACGATCACCGTTATCGGCAACCTGACCAACGATCCGGAACTCCGGTTCACCCCGTCGGGTTCGGCAGTGGCGAACTTCACCATTGCCTCGACTCCGCGCACCTTTGACCGCCAGTCGAACGAGTGGAAGGACGGCGAAACGCTGTTCCTCCGGGCTTCCGTCTGGCGCGAGGCCGCTGAGAACGTCGCGGAATCCCTGACCAAGGGCACCCGCGTGGTTTGCCAGGGCCGCCTGAAGTCGCGTTCGTATGAAACCAAAGAGGGCGAAAAGCGCACCGTCATGGAGCTGGAGGTCGACGAGATCGGCCCCTCGCTCCGCTACGCGTCCGCCAAGGTGACCCGCACCCAGCGCTCCGGCGGTGGCGGCGGCGGCTTCGGCGGCAACAGCGGCGGCGGCTTCGGCGGGAACTCGGGCGGCGGCTTCGGCGGCGGCAACTCCAACTCCGGTTGGGGCGGCGGCGGCCAGCAGCAGCAGTCCGGTCCCGTAGATGATCCGTGGGGCGCTCCGGCCGGAGGCAACTCCGGCGGTGGCTGGGGCACCGGCCCCGGCTCGGACGACCCGCCCTTCTAACCCCCTCGGGCGGATACGGCGGCCCCTGCGGCCGCCGCCCCGCCCCTCCCGGCGCTCCGGCGCCACACTCAGACGGCAACCGCCGTCGAGCCCATCCCGTGGAATGTTCCACGGGCTCCAACAGACATAAGGAGCTCCACGATGGCTAAGGCTGAACTTCGTAAGCCCAAACCAAAGTCCAACCCCCTGAAGGCCGCTGACATCACTGTCATCGACTACAAGGACGTCGCGCTGCTGCGCAAGTTCATTTCCGATCGCGGAAAGATCCGCGCTCGTCGCGTCACCGGTGTCACTGTTCAGGAACAGCGCAAGATCGCCCTGGCGATCAAGAACGCCCGGGAAGTCGCTCTCCTGCCCTACTCCGGCGCTGGCCGCGGCTAAAGGAAAGGAACGAATCCCATGGCAAAGCTCATTCTGACCCATGAAGTGACCGGTCTCGGCACCGCCGGCGATGTCGTCGAGGTGAAGAACGGTTACGCACGTAACTACCTGCTGCCCCGCGGCTTCGCCCTGGCCTGGTCCAAGGGCGGCGAGAAGCAGGTCGAGTCCATCAAGGCCGCCCGCGCTGCGCGCGAGCACGCTTCGCTGGAAGACGCCCAGAAGCAGGCTGCCGCGCTGTCGGCCAAGCCGGTCAAGCTGGCCGTCAAGGCGGGCGAGTCCGGCCGCCTGTTCGGCACCGTGAAGGCCGCCGACGTTGCCGCTGCAGTCGAGGCCGCAGGCCTGGGCAGCATCGACAAGCGCAAGGTGGAACTGCCGACGCACATCAAGTCGCTCGGCTCCTACCAGGCCAACATCCGCCTGCACGAGGACGTCGCCGCTGTGATCGACCTCGAGGTCGTTGCCGGCTAGCGTCTACGCGCTGCGGTTTCGAAAAGCGCCTCCTGCCTTCGGGCGGGGGGCGCTTTTTACTTTCGCTGATGTGTTTCCGCCCACGCTTCGGGCGCCTGGCCCCGCGGTTATCCACCGCTGCAGAGGGTTTATGCACAATAATCCACAGCTGGGGACAACAGCTGTGGATAACTTGAGGGCAAGGGGCCGCAAAAGTGGACAACCCCGTGCAGCCTCACCCTGTATACGGGGTTTGTCAACCGGGGTTGGAGCTACGGCGTGGCGCAAAAATAGTTTTTCTCCACAGGTGTTTACAGGCATATGCCCTAGTCAGCGGCATATTTCGCACATATGTTCGCCTCTGTCCACAGAGTTATACCCAGCCTGTGCACACAACACGCCGCGTTATGCACAGTCCGCCCACAGGCCCTGTGGATAAGTCGCTTGGCGATGTGGCAGGAGGAGGACTACGGTGACGGGGAATCCCTCACACGCCGGGGAAAAGTCCCCTTATCCCCACATTCCCTGCCCGCCGCCGTCGTCGGCCGGAATGTCGGTGGCAGGAGGTAGGACTGGAACCAGCCGGCCCGGTGCCCAGGGGTCGCCAGCAATACCTCTCGGAAGGCTTTACAGTGTCGCTCACGCATTCGGATGCACCGGCGGTCTCCAGCGCCGGAGATTTCGGCCGCACACCCCCGCAGGACCTGGTGGCGGAGCAGTCCGTGCTCGGCGGCATGATGCTCTCCAAGGATGCCATCGCCGATGTTGTCGAGGTGCTGCGCGGCGTCGACTTCTACCGCCCGGCCCACGAGGCGATCTACGAGTCGATCATCGACCTTTACGGCCGCGGCGAGCCTGCCGACGCGGTGACCGTCTCCGATGAGCTCACCAAGCGCGGGGAGATTACCCGCATCGGCGGGCCGGCCTACCTGCATACCCTGATCCAGTCCGTGCCCACGGCGGCGAACGCGGGGTTCTACGCCGAGATCGTGCGGGAGCGCGCCGTCCTGCGCCGGCTGGTGGATGCCGGCACCAAGATCGTCCAGCTCGGATACTCCAACGACGGCGAGGTCGATGACCTGGTCAACGCCGCGCAGGCCGAGGTCTTTGCCGTGGCGGAGCGTCGTACCGCCGAGGACTACGTGCCGCTGAAGGACATCATCGAGGGCACGGTCGACGAGATCGAGTCCGCCGGACACCGCGGCGAGGGCATGACCGGCGTGCCCACCGGCTTCTACGAACTCGACGAACTGACCCAGGGGCTGCACCCCGGGCAGATGATCGTCATCGCCGCCCGTCCCGCCGTCGGCAAGTCCACCTTCGCGCTGGACTTCGCCCGCTCCGCCGCGATCAAGAACAACATGACCACCGTGTTCTTCTCCCTGGAAATGGGGCGCAACGAGATCGCCATGCGCCTGCTCTCCGCCGAGGCCACGATCGGGCTGCAGGACCTGCGCAAGGGCACCATCAAGGACGAGCAGTGGGGCAAGATCGCCACCACCATGGGCCGGATGAACGACGCGCCGCTGTTCATCGACGACAGCCCGAACATGTCGCTGATGGAGATCCGCGCCAAGTGCCGCCGGCTCAAGCAGAAGCACGACCTCAAGCTCGTGGTGCTCGACTACCTGCAGCTGATGTCCTCGGGCAAGCGGGTGGAATCCCGCCAGCAGGAAGTCTCCGAGTTCTCCCGTGCGCTGAAGCTGCTGGCCAAGGAGCTTGAGGTGCCGGTGATCGCGCTCTCGCAGCTGAACCGCGGCTCCGAACAGCGCACCGACAAGAAGCCGATGGTCTCCGACCTCCGTGAATCCGGCTCGATCGAGCAGGACGCCGATATGGTCATCCTGCTGCACCGCGAGGACATCTACGACAAGGAGTCCCCGCGGGCCGGTGAAGCCGACGTCATTGTCGCCAAGCACCGTAACGGCCCCACCAAGACCATCGTGGTCGGCTTCCAGGGCCACTACTCGCGGTTCGCGAACATGGCCGTCGAGGGCGGCAGCGGGTTCTGACCCGCGGTTCCGTCCCCGCCCCCCGCATTCATCCACCCCACCGCCACGGCCTCCAGGAGTTCCGATGCCCAAGTCCAAGCCCCGCAGGAAGGCCGCCGCCAAAAAGAAGCAGGCCCGCCGCGCCACGCATGAGGTCAACGCCCGCTTCCGCGGCGAACAGGCCTTCTTCAGCGACGAGGCGGATGCCCTGCTGACCGCCCGGGGCTGGGTCAGCGAGCGGGCGCAGCCCGGCGGCGCCGACCTGGGCGACGCCTGGTACTGGATGCCCTCCCAGCTGCCGGCCTACCTTGCCGAGGGCGAACCGGTTCCGACGTCGGTCTTCGCACTGGCCGAGGGCACGTTCGGCAGCGAGCTGGCCTCGGTGGGCAGCTCGGTGCCGGCCGGCGCGCAGCGCGAATACGCTTCCCTTGCCGAGCTGGAAGCCGACCTCGACCGGCTGGAGGCGCACCGGGTTCCGGAGGGGCAGTACACGGTGCTCGACGGCGGGCCCTCCGAACAGGAGACCCCGGATGACCTCATCGACTCCATCACCGAGGAGTGGGAGCTGATCGCCGAGCTGATCCACTTCCCGTACAGCGACGCCGGCTCCCGCTCCTTCGCCGCCGTCGAGCAGGCCCGTGAACAGGGCCGGCTCTCCGAGTACGCGTATCAGTCCGTGCTGGCCGGCCGGGCCGGATAGCCGGGCCCTGCGTCCGCCGGCGCTCCTGCCGCCTTGCCTGTACCGGACGGGCGTGGCTAGCATCGACCCATGAAGATGTCCTGATTGACGTGCCCGCGCCTGCGGCTGCCCCGGGGCGATGCCGACGCCTCTGCTGCGTCCGCTCCCGGAGGGTTCCACGCCCGGCGGGCTGATCCATCTGCGGACGACAGGACCCTTCATGGCCGACTCCACTCCGGCGTCTTCGACTTCCTCTCCGACTATTTCCTCCGCCGCGCGCCGTGCCCGCACCGCGCGGCACTTCAGTTTCGACGGCGTTGGGCTGAGCTATCCGGGCCACCGGGTCCTCACCGACGTCACCTTCACGGTTCCGGCGGGATCACGTACCGGCCTGATCGGGGAAAACGGGGCCGGCAAGTCCACCCTGCTGCGCATTGCGGCAGGACAGCTCGCGCCTGACGCGGGGACGGTCCGGCGTCCCGCCGGCACCGGGTACCTGGCCCAGGAGTCGATTCCCGCGCCGGCGGCGACCCTCGGCGAGGCGGTGGAAGCCGCCGTCGCACCGGTGCGCCGACTGGAGCCGGCGCTGGCCCAGCTGGCGGCGCAGCTGGGCCGCGACCCGGAGGACGCCGCCGTCGCCCAAGCCTACGACCTGGTGCTCACCGAAGCGGAACGAGCCGGACTGTGGGCCCTGGAGGCCCGGATCGCGACGGTGCTCGCCGGGCTCGGGCTGGCGGAGGTGCCGCTCGACCGGCCCCTCCGGCGGCTTTCCGGCGGCCAGCGCCGCCGGCTCGCCCTCGCCGTGCTGCTGCTCGAGCGCCCCGAGGCGCTGCTGCTCGACGAACCCACCAACCACCTCGACGACGACGCCGTCGGCTTCCTCGCCGCTGAACTGCGCGGCTGGACCGGGCCGGTGCTGATGGCCAGCCACGACCGATGGTTCCTGGACGAAATCGCCACGCACCTGGTCGACCTGGACCCCTCGCCCGGGCCGGAAGGCTACGGTACCGACGCCGTGCAGGGGCGGCGGTACACCGGGGGATTCTCGGCCTACCTCAGGGAACGGGCCGAGGAGCGGCGGCGCTGGGCCGAGGCATGGCGCGCGCAGCAGACCGAACGGGCCCGGCTCCGGCGGGCCGCCGGGACCACGCAGGGCGAGGTCTTCCACACCGACGTTCCGCGGACCGAAGCCCGCGGCGCGCAGAAGTTCTATGCCGACCGCGCCGCGAAGACCGTCGGCGGCCGGATCCGCTCCGCCCGGCAGGCCCTGGCGGCGCTGGAGCGGCAGGCCGTTCCGCCGCCGCCGGTGCCGCTCCGCTTCCGGGGTGCCGACTCATGGCGCGGCGTCGGCACTGCTGCCGGGCCGGAATCCGCAGCCGCGCGCCCCGACGGGCTGTCGGATGCGGAGGAACCGCTGCTGCTCCTGTCCGGAGCCGGGCTGCGGAACAGGCTGGAGCCCCTGGACCTGGTCCTGCACCCCGGGGACCGGCTGCTGGTCGAGGGCGCCAACGGGTACGGCAAGTCGACGCTGCTGGCTGTCCTCGCGGGGGAGCTCTTCCCGGATGCCGGCACCGTGCAGCGCCGCCCGGGGCTTAAGGTCGGCTGGCTGCGCCAGGACGGGGAGGCCGGGCTTCTCGCTGATCTGACGGCGGAAGAGGCTTATCGGCGCCGGCTGCGGCTCCCTGACCGGGCGCCGTCGCTCCCGGATCTCGGCCTGCTGCCGGCGTCCCGGTGCGGGCAGCCGCTGGGCCGGTTGTCTCCCGGCCAGCGGCGGAGGGTGGCCCTGGCGCCGCTCCTGGCCGAACCCCCGGAGCTGCTGCTGCTCGACGAGCCCACCAACCATCTGTCCCTGGCCCTGGCGGAGGAACTGGAAAGCGCGCTGGACGCGTACCCCGGCGCCGTGGTCCTGACCAGCCACGACCGCTGGCTGCGCCGCCGCTGGGACGGTCCCAGGATCGGGCTGCGGCGGGGCTGAGGTTCCGGCTCAGCCCCGGGTGTGGGCGCCGGGGCCGACGGCGGGCTGGCCCTCCGCGTCACGGCTGGAGGCCAGCTGCCACGGCACGCTGGCGACCATGATGCCGGGCTCGAAGTGCAGGCGGGCCTTGATCCGCAGCGCGGTCTGGTTGTGGACCAGCTGCTCCCACCAGCGGCCCACCACGTATTCGGGGATGTAGACCACGAACAGCTCGCGGGGACGGTTTCGGCGCGCTTCACGCAGGTAGCTGAGCACCGGGGAAATGGTCTCCCGGTAGGGGGAGGACAGGACGGTCAGCGGCACCGGGATCTTCAGCCGCGCCCACTCGTCGGTGACCCGCCGGGTCTCCTCCGGATCCACGTCCACGGTGATGGCCTCCAGGCTGGAGGGCCGGGAGGCGCGGGCGTAGGCGACGGCGCGCAGCGCCGGCTTGTGCACCTTGGACACCAGGATCACGGCGTTGACGCGCGAGGGCAGCGCCAGGCCCTGCTCGTCGTCGCGCAGGGCCAGTTCCCGGGCCACGGAGTCGTAGTGCGAGCGGATGCTGAACATCATCAGGTACAGCCCGGCCATGGCGAGCAGCGCGATCCAGGCCCCGTGGGTGAACTTGGTGACGATGACGATCACCAGCACCAGCGCCGTCATCCCGAAACCCAGGGAGTTGATCGCCCGGGACCGCTGCATGGCGCGCCGGGTCTCCTTGCTCCGCTCCAGCCGCAGCCGGCCCGTCCAGTGCCGGATCATGCCCAGCTGGCTGGCGGTGAAGGAGACGAAGACCCCCACGATGTAGAGCTGGATCAGCCGGGTCACGTCCGCGTTGAAGAGCAGGATCAGCACGAGCGCCCCCGCCCCGAGGGAGATGATCCCGTTGCTGAAGGCCAGCCGGTCGCCGCGGGTGCGCATCTGCCGGGGCAGGTAGCCGTCCCGGGCAAGGATCGAGGCCAGCACCGGGAAGCCGTTGAACGCCGTGTTCGAGGCGAAGACCAGGATCAGGCCCGTGGCCCCCACCACCAGGTAGAAGAGCAGGCTGCCGTCGCCGAACACCGTCTCCGCCAGCTGGGAGATCACCGGGTGCTGGATGTAGCTCTCTCCCACCGGGCGGCCGTCGTCGAGCAGCTGGGTGGCAGGGTTTTGGACCACATGCACCTTGGCCGCGGCCGCGAGGGCGAGGATGCCGGCCAGCAGCGAGGCGGCGATGACGCCGAGCAGCAGCAGGGTCGTGGCGGCGTTGGCGCTCTTCGGCTTGCGGAACGTCGGCACGCCGTTGCTGATCGCTTCCACGCCGGTCAGCGCCGCCGCACCTGAGGAGAAGGCGCGCAGCAGCAGGAACGCGCCGGCCAGGCCCACGAGGCCGTTGTCCAGCCCCGCCTCGGGCACGATGCTGAAATCGGCGGACGGCGCTTCGCCGAGTTCTCCGGTCATCGCCAGGAAGCCGCCGTAGAGGCACATGCCCAGGACGGAGGCCATGAAGATGTAGGTGGGCACCGCGAACAGCGCTCCGGCCTCCCGGACGCCGCGCAGGTTCACGAGCACGAGGATCACGACGCCGGCGGCGGCCAGGGCGGCGCGGTGGTCATGAAGCGCCGGGACCGCCGTCGCCAGATAGGCCGCGGCGGAGGACATGGATACCGCCACGGTGAGCACATAGTCCACCAGCAGCGCAGAGGCCACGGTGAGGCCGGCCGGACGGCCCAGGTTCGCCGTCGCGATCTCGTAGTCGCCGCCACCGGAGGGGTAGGCGCGCACGTTCTGCCGATAGGAGGCGACGACGGTCAGCAGCACCACGATGACGGCCAGGCCCACCCAGGGGGAGAAGGTGACGGCGGCGACGCCGGCGAGGGCCAGGGTGAGGAGGATCTCGTCCGGCGCGTAGGCCGCCGAGGACAGGGCGTCGGAGGAGAAGACCGGCAGGGCGATCCGCTTGGGTAGCAGGGTCTGCGAGAGCCGCTCGTTGCCGTAGGGGCGTCCCACCAGAATGCGCTTGAGCGCATTGAAGAACGTGAGCACGAGGACCAAGGTTAGACCGGGGCCTGCGGACTGTCCAGATTCCGCCGAAACCGGCTGTGAGAAACCTAACCAAAAGGGTCTGGATGGTACTGGATCCGCATGATTCCGCGGGTTAGCGGCACATAACGATTGGTGCCGAGTTGATATCGATTTGGTCTCGACGGCAGGGTCCCCTATCTTCGTTAAGAGCCCGAATCGAGGGCGAACCGTTGACCGGAACAGAAGGTCGACGGCGGCCGGCACCGACCGAGGTGCGGCCGGGTATGAATGCCAAGTGCCACGCGTCCACCGTGAAGTCGCCGCTGCGTGCGCACTGTAAGAGACCTCCGACAGTCTGGGGTAGGCGACGGCGTGCTGAAGCCCGGGGACGGGGAGAGCGCAGGTGGAACCCTTGGGAGCAGAAGAAACCGATGAAGAACCAGAAGATCCGTCGTATCGTGCGTCGTGGCCTGGCCACTGCCGCCATCACCGGCGCGGGCGCAGCGGGACTCGTCAGCCTCGCTGCTCCGGCCAACGCCAGCTCCATGGACTGGGACGCGCTTGCACAGTGCGAAAGCAGCGGCAACTGGGGTATCAACACCGGCAACGGCTACTCCGGGGGACTGCAGTTTGTCCAGAGCACCTGGGAGGGCTATGGCGGCACGGCCTACGCTCCGACCGCCGCGCAGGCGTCCCGTGAGCAGCAGATCGCTGTCGCCGAGAAGGTCCTGGCCTCGCAGGGCCCCGGTGCCTGGCCGGCTTGCACCGCCAAGCTGGGCATGACCGGTGCCACCGCGAACCCGCAGGCCACCGCTCCGGCCCCGACCCAGACCGAGACCTACGTCCAGCCGCAGGCTGAGGTTCCGGTCGAGACCTACGTCCAGCCGCAGGCCACCGAGCAGGTTGCCCCGGTGGAGACCTACGTCCAGCCGCAGGCCGCCGAGGTTCCCGCCCCGACGGCTGCCGAGAACATCCAGGTGCAGTCCACCGCTCCGGTGCAGACCGCTCCGGTCCAGACCGAGGTTCCGGCCCTGTCCGGTGAGACCTACACCATTCAGGCCGGCGACACCCTGTCGACCATTGCCGAGAAGCTGGGTGTCGAGGGCGGCTGGCAGGCTCTGTACAACGCCAACGCCGACAGCGTCATCCACCCCGACCTGATCTTCACCGGCCAGGTCCTGCAGCTGCCGGCCTAGCGGTCCGCAGCAGCCAGGCAGGCACTGCAGCCTTGCAGCAGCACTACTGCAGTAACTGCCGCCGGTGACGTCCGGCACCACGGAGGGCACTCCCGCACACAGCGGGGGTGCCCTTCGTCGTTGCCGGGCGTGGCGCTGCCGTTCCCGGGAGAACTCGTGCTGCGGGCGCGCGGCTGGCGGCCGGCGGCGACCGGAACGGGGACGGCCCCTGCCGCTGTCCTCCACAGGAACGGGTCGGGGGAGCGTTGTGCCCGGCCCGGACGGGTACGTGACAGATGTCCGAAGCGTGTTGCTGGAATGGGGCTATGACAGCCACCGTGAACGGCGGAAGCGGACCGGACGGTCCCGGGGAGCGCGGCCCGATGAAGGCGGGCGGCACCGCGCACTCCGTTGCCCCTGACGCGGTGCAGGAGGCGTTGGAAGCCGCCGCTGCGTCACCGCCTTCAGCCGTCTCGGGCGAGGATCCGGAGTGGTGGCCGGCCGGTGGGGAAGGGGCGGCACGGCGTTTCGCTTCCGGGCATCCGATGCTGACCGGTTCCCTGGTGCTGGAGGATGTCATGGCCCTGCCCCAGGGTCAGCTCGTCGAGGCCTTGGAACTGCTTGAAAGGGTGCTGTCCTGGGCCCGGGCCCAACAGGCCCGGGGCATCCACCGGCTGCAGCAGCTGGTGGAGGATGAGCTGTCTTTCTTCGACCGGACGGATCCACAGCTGGCGTTTCGGGCGGCCGCTTCGGAGGTCGGGGCGCTGTTGTGCCTGCCGCCGCTGACGGCCCAGCGGCTTATGGCTGAGTCGCAGACGCTTGCTGCCGACTGTCCCGAAACCCTGGCACGGCTGGAGGATGGCCGGCTTACCTACGGCCAGGCGCAGGCCGTTGCCCGTGTGGTTGCAGGATTGGGCGGCGAGGACCGGGAGCGGGTCGAGCAGATGATGCTGGGGAAGGCGAAGGACCTGACCGCTGCCCAGCTCGAGCGCATCGGACGTAGGCACCGGGACGCCCTGCTCACCGAGGCTCAGCTGGCCAGGCAGCATCGCCAGGCCCGGGCTGAACGCTCGGTGTGGCTGCGTCCGGAACCGGAGGGCATGGTGCAGCTGTCGGCTTTCCTTCCGGCTGCCCAGGGGCAGGGCATCTACGGCATGCTCACCACGGCGGCCCGAGGCGAACAGGCGGCGGGGGATCCCCGGACACTGAACCAGCTGCGCGCCGACATCTTCACGGCGTTGCTGACCGGCGATCCTCAATGCAGTCCGCCCGTCGAGGGGGCCGGGCGCTCTGATGGACAGGAGCATCCCGGTGCCCGCCCTGGCCCCACGGCTGCCAGGCCGACCGGAGAAACGCGATGCGAAGTTATGGTCCTGCTCACCGCGGAGACGCTGCTGGGGCTGAGCGGTCAACCTGCAGAACTGAACGGATATGGTTCCATCAGCCCTGAGACGGCCCGGGCACTGGTGGAATCGGCTTCACACCTCACCGCCCTGCTGACCGATTCCCTGCACGGAGAGGTCCTGGCCGTGGGTGCCCGACGTCGTGTTCCCGACAGTGTGAAGCGGTGGCTGCAGGCCAGGGACGGGACCTGCCGATTCCCCGGATGCAGCGCCGGAACCGTTGCCGCCGAGATCGACCACACCGTGCCCTACACGCAGGGCGGAAGCACCGACCATCGGAATCTCGCCTGTCTGTGCCGGAAACACCACCGGCTCAAGACGCTCGGATTCTGGCGCGCCCGACAGCCGGAGCCCGGGTACCTCATCTGGACATCGCCGACCGGCCGGACGTACCTGACCGAGCCGCAGCTGATCCTGCAACGGGGCCGGGAGGAACCTGAGCCGGCCCCGTTCTAGAGGGAACCCTTGCGGAAGCGGTACCGGTGGCGCCCGGCGGCAGCCCATGCGGGAGCTGCAGCTGTCAGCAGGAGCCGCGGAGGCCTCAGCCGCCGGCTACTGACTGCAGCACCAGCACTTCGGTACCGCCGACGATTGAGCCGCCCCGGGACGCGATATCGCGGATGTCCTCCCCGTCCACATATATGTTCACGTAGCGGCGGACGCCCCCGGCTTCGTCACAGATCCGAGTGAAGATCCGCGGGTACTGAATGCGCAGGGCGGCAAGCAGGCCGTCAACCGTGGGTGCCTCGGGGACGACTTGCAGGACGCGCCGTCCGTCCACAGCCTCGGCCAAAGACGCCGGCAGCACCAGCCGCACGGCCGACGGGTTCGTCGTCGTCCCCGGGCCCGTCGCCGCCGCCCCCGGGCCCGTCGCCCCCGCGCCCGTCGCCGCCGCCCCCGCGCCCGTCGCCGACTGGCCCGTCGTCGTCCCCGACCTAGCAGGACCCGCCGTCGTGGCCGGTGACCTAGAGCTGGACGGCGCGGACACAGAGCACATCCGGAAGATTCGCAGCGACCAGGTTGAACGATTCGCCCTCGTCGGCGCTGGCATACACCTCCCCGCCCCGGGTGCCGAAGTAAACGCCCACCGGATCGGCGTTGTCGACGTCGGCGGCATCGCGCAGGACAGCGTTGAAGTCGTAGGCAGGCAGCCCGTCGTTGAACCGTTCCCAGCTGTCCCCGGCGTCCCGGCTGCGGTAGACCGCCGGGCGTCCCTGCGGCGGATTGCGCTCTTCACCGGACCCCATGGGAATGGTCCAGATCGTGTCCGGCCGGGACGGGTGGGCCAGCACCACGAAGCCGAAATCCGAGGACAGTCCGTCGGCAATGGAGATCCACTGCCCGCCGGCGTCGTCGCTGCGGTACACCCCGCCGTGGTTCTGCGCGTAGAGCCGCTGCGGGTTTCCGGCATCACGGGCGATCTTGTGGACGCACTGGCCAAACTCGGGGTACTTCTCCGGCTGGAAGTCCGCGATGATCCCCGCGTTGGCCGGCGTCCAGCTGCCGCCGGCGTCGTCGGAGCGGTACACGCCGCCGGTGCTCATGGCGACGTGGACCGTGTCGTCCACGGGGCTGGTGGAGATGCTGTGCGCGGCGGGCCCGCCGTAGCCTTCGCCCCACTCGGTGCGGTGCGGGTGGTCCCACAGCCCGCGCATCAGTTCGAAGCTGCGGCCTCCGTCCTCGGAGCGGAACACGGAGATCGGTTCGCAGCCGGCCCATACGACGCCGGGCCGGTCCGCGGTGTCCGGATACAGCTGCCAGATGCGGTGGAGCGTGGCGCCGGTGTCATCGGGGAACGCGATCGCCGGACCGTCGGGCTCCTGCCAGCTCCGCCCGAGGTCTTCGGAGATCGCCACATTGGTGCCCCACCACTCCGACCGGACACCCGCCAGCAGGCGCGGCGGGCCGTCCCGGGTATCGAACGCCAGGGAGGGAACCTCGGACGCGGCAAAGTGCGGGCCGGTCAGGTCCCAGTTCCTGCGGTCTGGGCTGCTGGCCAGCCAGAGGCCTTTGCGGGTTCCGATGGCGACGACGGTCGACGGCGCGTCCATGCGACCCATTCCAGCATCGCGGTGCCGGGCCGACAAGGGGGAAAATCAATTCACCCCGGCCACGGGCGCCCCGCTCGGGCAGGAGTGGAGGGGCGGCACCGCGCAGAACCCCGCCCCGGTGCCGCCGGAGGTGCGGCGCGTGGCATTAACCGGCCGCGCTGCGATAGGTATAGGTGATGCAGCTGTTCCGGCCGGAAGCCCGTCCATGATCTACATCGACCCGCCGATGTGGCCGGCGCACGGCACCCTCTTCTCCCACCTGGTCTCGGACACCAGCCTGCAGGAGCTGCACGCCTTCGCCGGCCGCTGCGGCATCAGCCCCCGGGCCTTCGACGGCGACCACTACGATGTTCCCGCCCACCGGCACGACGAGCTCGTGGCCGCCGGCGCGGTGGCCGTGGACTGCGGCAGCCTGGTCCGCATCCTCATCGCCAGCGGACTGCGGATCCCGGCCCGGGAGCGGCCCGGCGCCCTGGTCCGCCCGCTGATGGAGCGCTGGCACCGGCTGCTGCCGCAGCACCCCGACCTCGGTACCGCCCTGCTGGAGCGGTGGAACGAACCCCACCGCCGCTATCACGACCGGCGGCACCTGCTCCAGGTCCTCGAGGCCCTCGACCTGCTCGCCGGTGACCGGGTACCCCGGCCGACGGCGCTCGCCGCCTGGTTCCACGACGCCGTGTACGCCGGGCAGGCAGGGGCCGACGAGGAAGCCTCGGCCCGGCTGGCCGAAGACCTGCTGCCCGCCGCCGGAGTAAGTGCCGGTGAGGTCGCCGAGACCGCCCGGCTGGTCCGCCTGACGGCGCAGCACCGCCCGGCGGACGGGGACGACGACGGCGCGCTGCTCTCCGACGCGGACCTGGCCGTGCTGAGCCGGGATCCCGGCGGATACGCCGCATATGTCCGCGACATAAGGGCCGAATACGCACACGTGCCCGAAGAGGCGTTCCGCCAGGGCCGGCGGCAGGTGCTGGAGGGCCTGCTGGCCGCCGACCGGCTCTACGCCACCGCGGAGGGCCGGCGCCGCTGGGAGGACCGGGCCCGCCGGAACCTTGCCGCGGAGCTGGCCGGATTGGACGCGCCGTCCGCGCCGGCGGCCGCCCCCACTCCGCCTGCCGCTCCCACGGGGGCCGCCCCCACCGGAGCCGCCCCCTCGCCGTCGGCCGCCCCCGCACTGCCGGCCGCCGAGCCGGACCCGGTTCCCGGCCCGCACCGGACCCGCCCGTGAGCTCCGGCACCGCCGGGGCAGATTTCACCGGCCACCCCAGGGGCAGCCGCGGCTACCGGGGCGTGCTCGTCGGGCTGGCCGCTGCCGGCGTCGCGACCTTCGCCCAGCTCTACTCCCTGCAGGGCGTCCTGCCGGACCTGGCCGCGGACCTGGACCTGCCCGAATCCTCCGCGGCGCTCACCGTCTCCGCCGCGACTCTCGGCCTGGCCCTCGCGGTCATCCCGTGGTCCGCCGCCGCGGACCGGTTCGGCCGCCTGCCGGCGATGCGCGCCGCGATCCTGGCGGCGGTCGTCCTCGGGCTCTCCGTTCCGCTGGCCGACAGCTTCTCCCTGCTGCTGGTGCTGCGCTTCCTTGAGGGCGCGGCGCTGGGCGGCATTCCCGCCGTCGCGCTGGCCTACCTTAGTGAAGAGGTCGACGCGCGGTCCGCCGCCCTGGCGGCCGGCACCTATGTTTCCGGCACGACGGTGGGGGGACTGGCCGGCCGGATCATCGCCGCGCCGCTCGCCGAGGCCGTCGGATGGCGGCTCGGCGTGGCGGCGGTCAGCGTGCTGGCGGCCCTGGCCGCGGTCGTCTTCATGCTCACCGCGCCCCGCCAGCGCGGCTTCACGCCCGCCGCCGACGGCGACCGGCTGGCCCGCAGGCTGGCAGCCAACCTGCGCGAACCCCGCCTGCTCGTGCTGTACCTGCAGGGCTTCCTGCTGATGGGCGGCTTCGTGGCCGTCTACAACTATCTCGGGTTCCGGCTGGTCAACCCGCCCTTCGGGCTGCCGCAGTCGGTGGCCGCGTCCCTGTTCCTGGCCTATCTGGCCGGCACCTGGTCCTCCCGTGCCGCCGGCCGGCTGACCGGCCGCCCGCAGCTGGGCCGCCGGCGGGTCCTGCTGGGCGCGATCGCCGTCATGGGGGCCGGGCTGGCCCTGACGGTCCTGCCGTTCCTGCCCGCGGTGGTCGCCGGGCTGGTGGTGTTCACTGCCGGGTTCTTCGGTGCCCACGCCGTCGCCTCCGGCTGGGTGCCGGTGATCGCCGTCGAGGGCCGCGCGCAGGCCTCCTCGCTGTACAACCTCGGCTACTACGCCGGATCCAGCCTGCTCGGCTGGGTGGGCGGCTTCTTCTTCCAGGACGCCGGTTGGGCGGCCCTGGCCGGGTTCGTGGCAGCGCTCATGGCCGTCGCCGCGCTCGCCGCCGCGCTGGTGCTGCGCGCCGACGCCGGTGCTCCCGCCCGCACCTGAGCGCGTGCCGCCGCCGTAGGCTGGAACGGTGAATACGCGCACGCAGCCGCACCGGGGGACCGGGCGGCAGATCCTGGCCCTGGCGGTGCCGGCGCTCGGCGCCCTGATCGCCGAGCCGATGTTCCTGCTCGCCGACTCCGCGATTGTCGGGCACCTCGGCGTCGCCGAACTCGCCGGCCTGGGCCTGGCCTCCACCATCCTGCAGACCGCGGTCGGGCTGATGGTGTTCCTCGCCTACTCCACCACCGGCACCGTGGCCCGCTTCCTGGGGGCCGGCCGCCGGGGCGACGCCGTGGCCGCCGGACGTGACGGCATCTACCTGGCGGTACTGCTGGGCCTGCTGCTCTCGGCCGCCGGCACCCTCCTGGCTCCCGCGCTGGCCACCGCCCTGGGCGCCGACGGCGCGGTGCACCGCTTCGCGGTCGACTATCTGCAGTGGTCCATGCCCGGCCTGACCGCCATGCTCGTGGTCCTGGCCGCCACCGGCATGCTGCGCGGGCTGCAGGACACCAAGACGCCGCTGCTGGTCGCTGGCGTCGGGTTCGCGGTGAACATCGGCCTGAACTTCCTGCTCGTGTACGGGGCGGGACTGTCCGTGGCCGGGTCGGCGATGGGCACCAGCCTCACCCAGCTGGGCATGGCCCTGGTGTACGTACTGATGCTTGCCCGGATGGCCCGCCGCGAGGGCACCCGGCTCCGGCCGGACCCGCACGGCGTCCGCGCCGTCGCCCGGGTCGGCTCGTGGCTGATGCTGCGTACCCTCAGCCTGCGCGTGGCGGTGCTGGCCGCCGTCGTCGTCGCCACCGCCCAGGGGCCGGTGCAGCTGGCCGCGCATCAGCTGGTGATGACCGTGTTTACCTTCCTCGCCTTCGCCCTCGACGCGCTGGCCATCGCCGCGCAGGCCCTGATCGGCAAGGAGCTCGGCGCCGGCAACGCCCCGCTGGTGCGCCGGCTGACCGGCACCATGGTGCGCTGGGGCGTGGGCTTCGGCGTGCTCACCGGGGCCGCCCTGGCCCTGGCCGCCCCGCACCTGGGTGCGCTGTTCAGCCCGGATCCCGGCGTGCAGCAGGCCATGGCCGCCGGCCTGTTCGTGCTCGCCGCGGCGCAGCCGATCTGCGGGCTGGTGTTCGTGCTCGACGGCGTGCTGATCGGTGCCGGGGACGCCCGCTACCTGGCCCTGACCGGGCTGCTGAACCTGGCCGCCTATCTGCCGCTGCTCTGGGCGGTGCACCTGGCCGCTCCGACCGGCAGCGCGGCCACGGCCTGGCTGTGGGCCGCCTTCGGGCTCGGGTACATGCTGGCCCGGGCGCTGACCCTGTCCTGGCGGGCCCGCCAGGAGGCGTGGATGGTTCCCGGTGCGACAGCAGGCAGGGCGAACGACTAAGCTTGACGGTGGCCAACCGGCCGCTCAAGCAACTTTTCCTGGAGGCTCAGCGTGGGCGTCAAGAATCCCGTCGCGCCGTGGACCCCGGTCCTGCTGCGCTCCGCCGCGGCCGCCGTCTACGGGCTGCTGTCCATCTTCTGGCCCACGCAGGACACCACCTTCGTCAGCATCGCCGGCGGCCTGTACCTGCTGGTGACCGGCGTGGCCATGTGGCGGGTGGCCGCCGTGGCCGGAGCCGGTGAGGTTCCGGGCCTGCGTCCGCTGCTGCTCGCCGAATCCGCACTGTATGCCGTGGCCGGCATACTTATCGCGGCGCTGCAGGACAACTGGGTGTTCGCCCTCGCCGGGGGCGCTGCGCTGGCGGTCGGCGGCGTCGTCGAGCTGATGTTCTGGATCCGGGCGCGGTCCCGGTTCCTGCCCGCCCGTGACTGGCTGATCACCGGCGTGACCAGCATCGGGGCCGCCGTGCTGCTGCCCGTGGTGCTGCAGATGGGCCTGGACGCCCGGGCGCTGCTGGGCGTCAGCGGCGGCTCGGCCGTCATCATCGCCGTGATCCTGGCGACCTCGGGGTTCGGCGCCCGGCATGACGCCCGGCAGTCGGCGGCCCCGCGCGCCGCGGACGCCGTAAACTAACAGCTACGGGTTTCTACTTTCTGTAGAAGCCGAGGAAACAGCAGGAGGACAGTTTCGTGGCCAAGAATACGAACGGAGACCCGCAGGAGCGGAACTCCGTGAAGGGACCGCTCGCGTTCTCCGCCGTGCTGGCAGTCATCGCCGGCGTCACCACCACCATCTTCGCCACCGGCGGCGCCGAGAAGGAACTCCGCCTGGACCTGGGCCTGATCGCCGCGGGGATCGCCTTCATCGCGAGCCTGCTCATCTCGTCGCTGCTGCTGATGACGGAAAAGCCCAACCCCGACCACCTCAGCGCCGGCTCCGGCATCCACCGCAGCGCCGCCATGATTCCCGGCGGCGCCGGCAGCGTGGGTGCCAACCCGCAGCAGCCGCGGGCCGGGGACGACGACGCCGCGCCTGACGCCGCGCCCGGCACCGACGACGACGGCGGCACAGCCGGCCCCGGCACGCCGCGGACCCCCGGCGCCCACTAGCTGGTCGAGCACAGCCGGTCGAGCACAGCCCAACGCCGCCGTCCCCGGAAGGGGGCGGCGGCGTCGTGCATTTGGGCGCTGTCCAGGAGCGGACGGCGCGCCCGACAGGTCAGTCGAAAATTTCCTTGCTGATGTCGGTGGGTGCGTCGTACTCACGGTCCGGCAGAGCCTGCAGGGCGTCCATCACGGCCCCCGAGGTGCCGGCGTCGGAGGCCTTCTGCACGATGGCGTCCTTGGAGGCGGGGTAGTCGAGGCCGCCGAGGGCCTTCTGGATATCGATCGGGCTGGGCTTGTCGGCCATGCGCGCTTCTCCTTTGGCAGGTTCCCGGCGTTCCCGGGCTCCTTCCTTTGTAGGCCGACGGCGGCCGCCGTGCCTAGGTAGTCCGGCCGCAGGTGCCCAAGGCGGGCCGGTCCGGGCTGCTTGGGCGCCCCGGGGTCAGGTCCCGAGCAGATCCGCGGCGTCGACGGAGCGGTTGGGGACGGTGGTCGGGGACTCCAGGTGCACGGCCCCGCTGGGCAGGATCCCGGCCCCGCCGTAACGCTCCATCACCGCCCACTGCGCGGCGACATCCTCGCCGGCGTGTTCGGGCGGCAGGTTCCGCCAGAAGCCGAACCCGCCGCAGGCCTCGAGCTTGGCGCGGTCGAACAGCACGCAGGCTCCCACCCAGGCCACCTTGTAGAGTCGCCACTCATCCGGTGCCAGGCCCAAGTCAGCGGCGGCGTGGACCAGGTTCGCGGCGTTGTGCAGGGTCCAGCGCTCCGAGCCGGGGCCGTCGCGGCGCAGATGTTCGGGCTGCACCGGACCGTCCCAGAGCTCCAGCGGTTCGCGTTCCTGCGGCCGGTCATCGCCGAGGTAGGACAGGCCCTGCACGGCCGAGCCGACGAACCCGGCGCCGCTGGAGCGGATCGCGGCCAGCATCCGGGCCAGCGATCCGGGTTCCAACCACACGTCATCGTCCAGGAACAGCACGTACGGCGCCGTCGCCTGGGAGAGCAGGAAGTGCCGCTGTTCGGCCAGGCCGCGGGCCGGCAGGTGCCGTTCGCGGCGGACCGGTCGGCCCTGGGCCTGCAGCACCCGGCACATGGCGTCCGCGGCCGGGTGCTCATATGAGGCGTCGCCGGTGCTCTGGTCGCTGATCAGCACGCCGAAGTCCGGATCGTCCTGCCCGGCGAGCCCGGCGAGCGTCACGGCCAGCTCGGCCGGCCGGTCGCACGTCGGGATCAGCACCTCGAGCGTCGGCGGGGCAGGGGCCTCCGACCGGGCGGCCTCCGCCCAGCGTGCGGCGCCGCGGCGGGTCACGGCCTGCCGCCGTCCGCCGGGCCGGGCTCCTGCCCCGGCAGCGTGCCTGCCTCCGGCCGGGAACGGATCCGCTCCACGACCGCGGTCGTCGAACGGTCGGCGACGTAGTCCAGGATCCGCACCTGCCCGCCGCAGGCCTCGACCACCGGTGTTTCCTCCAGCATCTGGGGCGAGTAGTCCCCGCCCTTGGCGTAGATGTCGGGGCGCAGCGCCTCGATCAGCGGAATCGGGGTGTCGGTGTCAAAGACGGTCACGTAGTCCACGCAGCTGAGCGCGGCGATCACCCCGGCCCGGTCGTGCAGCGGATTGATCGGCCGGTCCGGGCCCTTCAGCCGGCGGGTGGATTCGTCGGAGTTCAGGGCCACGACGAGCACGTCGCCCAGCGCCTTGGCCTGGTTCAGGTACCGGGTGTGGCCGCGGTGCAGCACGTCGAAGCAGCCGTTGGTCAGCACCACCGTCTTCCCGGCGTCGCGTTCCAGGGCGATCCTGCCGAGCAGCTCCTCCGGGGCCAGCGCGGTGTCGCCGAGGCTGCCCAGATAGGAGACCAGGTCGGTGGTGGTGCACACGGAGGTGCCGGGCCGCTGCACCACGATGTCCGCCGCGCTCTGCGCCAGGTCGACGGCGGTGGCCGGCGGCAGCCCGCAGGCCCGGGCCAGGGCCAGGCAGGCGACGAAGGTGTCGCCGGCGCCCGAGGCCTGCTTCTCGGTGGCCGGGCGGGCCCACGTGCGGTGGGTGCCGCCGTCGCCGGCCAGCAGCAGCGCCCCGTCGCGGTCCAGGGTGACGACGGCGGCGCCCGCTCCGGCAAGCGAGCGGATCCTCCCGGCGTGCCGGGCCACCTCGGCGGCCCGGTCCGTGGCCGGATCGAGCTTCAGGCCCAGCATCGCCCCGGTCTCGGCGGCGTTCGGGGTGATCAGGTCCGGGCGCAGGTCCGCCCAGCGGGCGGGTTCGTGGGCGTCCACGAGCACCAGCTTCCCGCCCCGGTGCGCCTCCAGGGCCTGCCGGACCTCGCCGTGCAGCAGCCCGGAGCCGTAGTCGCAGACCAGCACGGCGTCCACGTCGGCGAGCTGCTCCGGCAGGGCCCGGGCCAGTCCGGCGGCGGCGCCGGGCGGCAGGGTCCGCGCGCCGTCGTCCATCCGCAGCAGCACCTGGTCCCCGGCAATGACCCGGTACTTGGTGGTGGTCTGCAGGTCCGGATGCAGCTGCAGCCCGGAGACCTCCACGCCGCCTTCGGCGAGCAGCGAGGCCAGCCGGCGGCCGGCCTCGTCGTCGCCGGCCAGTCCCGCCACGGCCACGCGGGCGCCCAGGGCGGCCAGGTTCATCGCCGTGTTGGCCGCCCCGCCGGGGGCGTAGACCCGCCGGTGCAGGTCCACCACCGGTGCCGGCGCCTCCCGGCAGAGCCGTTCCGAGATACCGGAAAACCAGCCGTCCAGCATCACGTCGCCGACCACCAGGATGCGCGGCGCGGCCTCGGCCAGCTGCACGGGCAGGGCGGCGGTCAGGCCGCGGACGGCGGAGAAGTCCGGCTGCGCGCTCATGGCCGGTTCCCTGCGGCGTCCCGGGTCTGCGGCAGGCCGACGTGCACCACCTTGACCAGGGAGAACTCGTCCAGCAGCTCCGGGCCGTAGCCGAAGCCGCTGCCGGATTCGCCGCGCGGCTGGGCAGCGCCGCCCGGGGCGCCGCCGAAGACGGCGTTCACCTTCACCGTGCCGGCCTTGAACGCGGCCACGGCGCGGTGCGCATGCTCGATGCGGCCGGTCAGGACGTTGGCTGCGAGCCCGTAACGGCCGGCGGCGGCGAGGGCCAGGCCCTCCTCGAAGCTGTCCACCACCTGCACGGGCGCGACGGGGCCGAAGGTCTCCTCGGTCATGATGCTCATCCGGTCGCTGCAGCCGAGCAGCACGGTGGCGGGGTAGTGCGCGCCGGGCCCCTCCGGGACCGCGCCGCCCTCCGCGGCGGTGGCGCCCAGCCGCAGCGCCTCCTCGACCTGCTCATGCACCAGGGTGCGCATCCTGCCGTCCACCAGCGGGCCCAGCGGGTCCTCCGTGTTGCGGCGGCGGGCCTCGGCGGTGAGGGCGGCGATGAAGTCGTCGGCAATGCCCCGGTGCACGTAGATGCGCTCCACGGCGGTGCAGATCTGCCCGCTGTTGGCGAAGCAGCCCAGCGCCGCCTGCTGCGCCGCCCAGACCGGGTCGACGTCGTCGTCAATGACCAGCGGGTCGTTGCCGCCGTTTTCGCGGATCACGTGCGCGCCGGTCAGCGCCGCGGCGCGGGCGATCCGGGCACCGGTCGCGGAGGACCCGACGTGCGCGAACATGTCCACGTCCGTCTCCGCGGTGAGCGCGGCACCGAGGTCCGGGCCGCCGGTGAGGGTGGCCAGCACGCCGTCGGGAAAGTGCGGGGCGAGGATTTCGCCCAGCCGGGCGCCGGTGTGCGGGCACCGCTCCGAGGGTTTGTGGATCACCGTGTTTCCGGTGACCAGGGCCGCGCCGAGCAGTCCGGCGGCGACGGCGACCGGATCGTTCCAGGGGGTGAGGAGCACCGCGACGCCGCGCGGCTCGATCACCGTGTAGTCCGCGGCCAGCATGGAGCCGCGCAGGCTGCGGCCGCGGTGCACGGGCCCGAGCTCGGCGTACTGCTCCAGGGTGGCGACGCCGGCCTCCACCCCGCCGAGCGCGTCGGCGTAGGGCTTGCCGGTTTCCCGCGTGTTCAGCCGGGCCAGTTCCTCGGCGTGTTCGGCCACCGCGGCGGCGGCGGCCCGCAGGGCCTTGCCCCGGGCCGCCGGATCGGTCGCGGCCCAGGCGGCGCGGGCTGCGGCCGCGGTACGCACCGCGGCGGCGGCCTCGTCCCGGCCGGCGACGGGCAGGGTGCCGACGACGGACCCGTCGGCCGGGTCGTGGATGGTCAGCTCGGACTGGCCCGCTGTGGTGTCGATGTAGGCGCTGGTGGTCATGCCGCTCCTCAGGTCGGTCCTCCCGGCTGCGCGGAGCCGGTATGTGCTCTTCTACACGGCCTGTACCCCCTTCCGGAACGGTTCAGACACCGGCGGGCCCGGGACGGGCGGGGTTGGCCCGAATCCGCGGCGCGGCCCTAGGGTGGGAACAACCTGTCCGGCGGGACGGGACCGGTGTGGAAGGGGTTTGCAGTGCCAGGAGCCAGGGAAGACATGCCGCAGGAGATGCCCGCAGAGCGCGGCGGGCAGCAGCCGGCGACCGCTGCGCCGGAGCTGATGCGCCGCGGCGTCGGGCCGGTGCTGGCCCCGTTCGAGGGGGTGCGGAAGATCGCCGTGCTGCGCGGCGGGGGACTGGGCGACCTGATGTTCGCGCTGCCGGCCATCGACGCGCTGGCCGCGGCCTACCCGCAGGCGGAGATCGTGCTGCTGGGCACGCCGGCGCATGCCGCGCTGCTGGCCGGACGGCCGGGGCCGGTGGCGCGGGTGGAGGTCCTGCCCTTCGCGCCGGGCGTCCGCCCGGGGGAGGAGGATCCGGCCGCCACCGAGGAGTTCTTCGCCCGGATGCGGGCCGAGGCCTTCGACCTGGCCGTGCAGGTGCACGGCGGCGGACGCAACTCCAACCCGTTCCTGCTGCGCCTCGGCGCCCGGTACACGGTGGGCACCCGCACCCCGGATGCCGCCGCCCTGACCCGCACCATCCCCTACGTCTACTACCAGCACGAGGTGTTCCGGGCCCTGGAGGTGGCCAACCTGGCCGGGGCGGTCCCGGTGAGCCTGGAGCCTCAGCTTCAGGTGCCGGAGGAGGAGCGGCGCGCGGCGGCGGCGCTGCACGGCGGTGACCGGCCGCTGGTGACCATCCACCCCGGCGCCACTGATCCGCGCCGGCACTGGCCGGCGTCGTCGTTCGCCGAGGTGGCTGCACGGGCGGTCGCCGCTGGCTGCGAGGTGCTGGTGGTCGGCGATGAGTCGGACAAGGCCGCGGCCGAGGAGATCGTGCAGCGCGCCCGGGCCGCCGCCTCCGGCGGCGAGGGCGTGCTGCGCAGCCTGGCCGGGGAGCTGGACCTGGGCACGCTCACCGGACTGCTGCATGCCAGCGCCGTGATGGTCGGCAATGACAGCGGGCCCCGGCACATGGCCCAGGCGGTGGGCACCCCGACGGTGGGCGTCTACTGGTTCGGCAACGTCATCAACGCCGGCGCCATGGGCCGCACGCTGCACCGGGTGCACATGTCCTGGACCTCCACCTGCCCGGTCTGCGGCATCGACGTGACCCAGGTGGGCTGGACGGCCGAGCGCTGCGAACACGACGATTCGTTCGTGGCCGACGTGCGGGCCGGGGACGTCTGGGCCGACGTCGAGGAGCTGCTGGCGGTACCCCGCGCGCTGCGCCGCTGATCAGCCGGCCAGCGCCCCCAGCTCCTGGACCAGGACGAAGGCGCCCATCAGCAGCACGAAGATGCCGAAGCCCTTGCGCAGCGCCGCCTCCGGGATCTTTCCGGCCAGCCGGGCGCCCAGCAGGGAGCCGACGACGGCGGCCGCGGTCACCGCGCCCACCAGTCCCCAGTCCAGGGACACGCTGGTGAGGTACCCGCCGAGCCCGGCGAAGGACTTCATCGCGATGACCACCAGCGAGGTGCCCACGGCCAGCGGCATGGGCAGTCCGCCCAGCAGGGCCAGGGCCGGCACCACCAGGAAGCCGCCCCCGGCGCCGACCAGGCCGGTGACCAGGCCGACGACCAGGCCCTCGGCCAGGATCTTGCCGATCGGCAGCCGGGCCGGAGCGCCGTCGCCGGCGGCCTTCTTCCTCCGCCCGCGGATCATGGCGACCGAGGTGGCGACCATCATCAGCGCGAAGGCGATCATCAGGATGGTGCCGGGAATCCGGCCGCCGAGCAGGCCGCCGGCGAACGCGCCGGCCATGGACGCGGCGCCGAAGAGCAGGCCCGTCCGCCACTGCACCCGGCCGGCGCGGGCATGGGAGACCGCGCTGACCGCCGAGGTGACACCGACGACGAACAGGGAGGCGGCGATCGCCTCGCGCGGATCCAGGCCGGCCACGTAGGTGAGGATGGGCACGGTCAGGATGGAGCCGCCGCCGCCGAGCAGGCCGAGCGAAACGCCGATCAGCACGGACAGCGCCAGGGTGACGGTGAGCACCAGGGTCATGGCACGGGTTCCTTTCGGACGGAGCCGGGGCTACTTGCCCGCCGGAATGCGGGCAATGGCGGCGGCCGCGGTGGGCTCGCCGGCGGTCCGGTTCCACGGCATCTTCGACAGCGCCTTGCCCATGGCGCAGGTGTTGGTGGCGGCGGAGAACGTCAGGCCGGCGCCGATGCCGCCGGCCAGCAGGCGCAGCTTGGGGGAGACGAAGCGTCCGGCGAGCATGCCGGCCAGCACGAGTGAGCCGGCGGCCATCCGGACCTGGCGCTCCAGGTCCCAGCGCTGGGCGCCGCGGACGACGTCGCCGCCGTCCGCGGCGAAGCCGGGCACGCCGCCGGTGAGCACCTGGGCGCCGGTGATGCCCACCGTGCCCAGGCGCTGCCGGGCCTGCTCGGCGCGGACGCCGGACTGGCAGACGAGGACGACCCGGCCGCCGAGCCGGTTGCCCAGTTCGTCGGCGTGCTCGGCGAGCAGGGGCAGCGGCACGTTGTACGAGCCGCGGATGTGCATGGTTTCGAACTCGGCGGCGGAGCGCACGTCGATGACCACCGGAGCGTCAGCGCCGGCCAGCTGCTCGCGCAGGGTTTCCGGGCTGATGGCGGCGAGGGGGGAGGAAGACAAAGGGGGGTCCTTTCGGGAACGGTTCGGTGCTCTGCGCCCGGACGGATCCGGGCGGCGTCCCGCGGCGCGTGGCGCAGGAAGGGGTGGGGCGGCGCGTGGCCGCCCCACCTGCGTATATGCCGTTGGGGCGATGTTTGTTGGGGTGATGCCTAGGCGGGTTCGCCGGCGGCGCGCCAGGCGCTCCAGCCGGCGTAGCTGCCGTCGAGTTCGGCGACGTCGTAGCCGGCACGCCGCAGGGCGCTGGCAGCCACGGAGTTGCGGACGCCGGACTGGCAGTAGGTGACGAGGGTGCCCTCGGCGGGCAGCTGCTCGGTGTGCCAGAGGACCCGGCCGGCGCTGAGCTGCAGGGAGCCGGGAATGGCGCCGGCGGCATGCTCGGTCTTGTTGCGCACGTCCACCAGGGCGGCGGCGTCGAACGCCTCCAGCTCGGCGGGGCGGATGACCTTGGGTGTTGCCGTGGGCAGGCCGTCCAGGCTCGGCACGAAGCCGGCGACGGCGTCGATGCCTACCCGGACCAGGTGGTCCCACATCTGCCGCGCGGCCTCCCGGTCCGGAGCGAGCAGCACCAGCGGGCGGGAATCCGTTTCCGGATCGTAGGCCCAGGCGCCGAAGCTGGCGGCCTTGGTGCCGGCGGGGATGTTCAGGGCGCCGGGCACGGTGCCGGTGTGCACCGCGGGGTGCGGGCGGGTGTCCACGAACGTGATCCGGTCCGCGGCCAGGTCGGCGGCCACCTGCTCGGCGGGCAGCTCGGGCAGCGGGCCGCGCCCGCCCATCACCTCCGGGCCGAGCCGGTTCTGGCGCTTCATGCGGGCGAAGTAGGCGTGGGCGTCGGGCTGGCCGTCGAGCAGCTCGTCGATGAAGCCCTGTTCGTCGTCGGCCGCCAGGTAGGGGCCCCACCAGGCGTTGAGGCGTTCATAGCCGACCGTGGTGGAGGGCAGGGCACCCAGTGCCTTGCCGCAGGCGCTGCCGGAGCCGTGGCCGGGGAAGACCTGGACGTGGTCGGGCAGGGTCAGGAACTTCTCCCGCAGGCTGCGGAAGAGGTCCTTGGCGCCGGCGAAGCGGGTGTCGACGCCGCCGGCCGCCTCGTCCAGCAGGTCGGGACGGCCCAGGTCGCCGGAGAAGACGAAGTCGCCGGTCAGCATGTAGCCGGGCGTGGCGCTGAACGCGCCGTCGGTGATCAGGAAGGCCAGGTGCTCGGGGGTGTGTCCCGGGGTGTGCACCGCCTGGATGGTGATGTTGCCGATGGCGATCGCGTCGCCGTCGTGCAGCCGCGCGGCGTCGAACCCGTACTGCCAGTCCTCGCCGCCCTCGCCCGAGACGTACACGTCCGCGCCGGTGGCGGCGGCCAGTTCGCGGGTGCCGGAGAGGTAGTCGGCGTGGATGTGGGTCTCGGTGACCGCGGTGATCTTCATGCCGTTCGCCTTGGCCAGGGCCAGGTACTGGTCGATGTCGCGCCGGGCGTCGACCACCACGGCCTCGCCCTTGGCCTGGCAGCCGATGAAGTAGCTCGCCTGGGCGAGGTCCTCGTCATAGATGCGTTCCAGCAGCATCGGGTTCTCCTTCCGGTGATACCCCAGGGGGTATGGCTTTCGCGTTTCACCATACATACCCCCGGGGGTATGTCGCAAACCGGGGGATTCGGTTCCGGAAGGCCCGTGTGCGGCGGCCGCCGGCACGGCACGCCCGGGGTTAGGCTGCCGGGGAGGAGGCGCGATGGGTGACGACGTTGAGGTGCTGGCCGGCGGGGTGGCGAATGCCGGGGCCGTGGTGCGGATCGGAAACGAGGTCCGCCGTCCGGCCTCGCCGCGCTCGGAGCTGGTGTTCTCCTTCCTCGCGTATCTGCGCGCCGCGGGCTTTACGGCGGCACCGGAACCGCTGGGCTTTGACGCGCAGGGCCGGGAGCGGCTGGGCTTCATCCCGGGAGATGTCGGGCTGCCGCCCTTTCCCGGCTGGGTGCTGGATCCGCAGCTGCTCGCCTCCGCCGCCCGGCTGCTGCGCCGGTTCCATGAGGCGGCGGCCGGGTTCATGCCGCCGGAGGCGCTTGTCCACCGCTGCGGAGGCTGGAACACCGAGCTGGCCTGGCCCGGCGGCGGGCCCGTCGTCGGGCACAACGACGTGTGCGTGGAGAACGTGGTGGTCCGCTCCGGGCAGGCCGTGGCGCTGCTGGACTTTGAGTTCGCCGCGCCCACGCATCCGCTGCATGACCTGGCCGTGCTGGCCCGGCACTGGGTGCCGCTGGACACCGCGGCCGACGCCGCCCGGCTGGGCCGGTCAGGCTTCGACGTGCCGTCCCGGCTGCGGCTGGCGGCCGACGCCTACGGCGTGCCCTTCGGGGACGAGCGCGAGGAGCTGGTTTCCATCATCGTGGCCGGCGTGCACCGCGGCGGGCGGTTCATCAAGGCCCGGATGGCCCGGGGCGAGCAGCCGTTCATCGACCTGTGGGAGAAGCTTGGCGGCCAGGCGCACGTGGATCGGCGGATCGCCTGGATCGACGGGCTCCGGACCGAGCTGGAACGGGCGCTGAACCGGCGTTGAACCGGCAGCTGAGCGGGCGCTGAGCCCGGGAGGCTGCGGGCGTCCCCGGGCCCGGTTATCCGGCCGGTGTCCGGCCGGAGTTCCGCAGCCAGACCGGCAGGTCCCAGGCGTCCGGATCGATCCGCCGGGTCGCGGCCAGGTCCCCCTGATAGGCCGGCGGCTGGGCGAACCAGCGGAACATGGCCTGCATGTCCTCGTTGCCGTCCAGCACGTCCAGCGGCAGCGGGCGGTAGGTGACGGGCCGGCCGGTGTGCTCGGCGAAGGCGGCGGCGATCTGGCTGCCGGTCCGCTCATCTCCGGCGATCTCCACGGCGCCGTCAGTCAGCACGCCGTCCGGGAGCCGGCCAAGCAGCGCCGCGGCGGAAACGATGCCGACGTCGCGCGCTGCCACCATCTGCAGCGGCACGTCGTCGGGCAGCGGCATGGTCACGGCCAGGGCGGCGTCCGCGTCCCCGCCCTGCGGTGCCATGTTGTCCGCCGAGAGGTTCTCCATGAAGAACACCGGCCGGGTGACGGTGGCGTCCAGCCCCAGCTGCTGGATCCGTTCCTCCACCCGCCGCTTGCTCTCGAAGTGCGGAATGCCGGTGTGCCGCTCGGCCCCGCCCACGGAATTGAACACGACGTGCGGCACCCGCGCCTGCGCGGCGGCGTCGGCCAGCGCCCGGCCCTGGCGGACCTCGCCCTCGGTGCCTTCGGGGGTGAACGGCGTGGTCATGAAGAAAAAGGCGGCCGCCCCCTCCAGCGCCGCCGGCAGCGTGGCCGGATTCGCCAGGTCGGCGTGGGCCAGCTCGACGCCGCGGGCGGCCAGCGCGCCGGCGCGTGCCGAGTCCGGGTCCCGCACCAGGGCGCGGATCCGGGCGCCGCGCTCGAGCAGGGCGTCGACGACGGCGCCGCCCTGGGTGCCGGTGGCTCCGAAAACGGCGACGGGCGGTTCCTGGCTGGGCATGGCTGCTCCTTTTCGCCGGCGGCGGGTCCGGGGCAAATGTACTGGCCCGGGGTGGGGAGCGGAAGGGCTGTTGCGGGTGCTAGGGGAGCAGCAGCGGTGCGGGCCGGGTGAGGAAGCCGCCGGAGCCGGTCACGGGAGCCGCCAGCATGCCCGCGCCGCAGTCGATGAGGAAGCGTCCGGGCCCGTTCCAGGCCGGAGGCCCTTCGCCGGTTTGAATCTGCTCCTCGTACTCGGCGCAGACCCCCAGGACCATGTATCCGAAGGCCCAGGAGCGGCCGTACAGCACCGGGCGCGGCAGCTCCGGCAGCGCGGCCCAGATGCGCTGGACCAGGTCATCCACCATCGGCTGCCGGGCGCCTTCGCGCAGGGCACTGCGCACGGAGGGCACCGTGCGCAGCTGGTTCAGGCAGCGCGCCCGCCAGCTGGGCACCGGCAGCGACTCGAGGTGCCCGGTCCAGGGCAGGATGAGGCAGGCAAGGAGGTCGTGCAGCCCGGCGTCGGCTGGCAGGGCGGCGACCATGTCGGCGCGCCGGGCGGCGATCGTGTTGCTGTCACGGGCGGCCAGGGCGCGCAGGAACTGCTCCCGGCTGCCGAAATGATAGGCCACCGCGGAGTGGTTGGCGGCGCCCACGTGCTCGGTGATCCGCCGGTTGGAGACGGCGTCCACGCCGTGCAGGGCGAACAGCTCCTCGGCGGCGTCGAGCAGCGCCTCGCGGGTCCGATCACCGTTTTCCGCCATGTTTACCGCTTCCGTCGTGGCCGCGGCGCCGGTCTGTGGGCGCCGGTTCCATTGTCCCCTTTCCGCGCGGCGGGGTCGCCAAAGGGGAACGTACAGGCAACTCTAAGACAAGTGGCGTAATCTTGCCCGGTCGGTTTCCCGCCGACGCGATCACAGCAGAGGAGCACCCTTGGCCAGCACATCCGCCGCCCCCGACCTCGAGCCGCCGCAACCCGCGCCGGACCAGCCCGAAGGGGATGACGCCGCCGCGCTCAAGCGCGCCAAGGCGGAGAAGATCGGCCGCTACGTGGCCATGTTCCTGATGCCGCTGCTGATGGTCTCGATGATGGTCGGCGGTTACCTGGCCGCCATGCACGCCCCGGCGCCCAACGACATGCCGGTGGCGGTGACCGGGCCGCAGGCCGAGCAGTTCGCCGCAGCACTCGACGGCGCTGACCCGGATGCGGTGGATGTCCGCTTGGTGGACAGTGAACAGCAGGCGCGGCAGCTGATCCTCGACCGTGAGGTGTCCGGCGCGGTGGCCCTGGCTGACGGGGCCGCCACGGTCTACACCGCCGGCGCCGCGGGAGCCTCCCAGGCCAGCACCGTCACCGGACTGCTGGTACCCCAGGTGCTCAGCCAGGGGCTCGCGCTGCAGACCGAGGACCTCGCCCCGCTGCCCGCTCACGACATGGCCGGGCTGGGCGCGATGTTCATGACGACGGCCTTGATGCTGGCCGGCTACATGCCGCTGAGCCTGGTGCTCTCCAACTCACCGGAGCTGCTCCGCTTCCGCCGTGCGGTGCCGCTGCTGGCCGGCTGGGCGGCGCTGATCGCGGCCCTGGTGTGGACCGTCGTCGATCCGGTCCTGGGTGCGGTCGAAGGCCATACCGCCGCCGTCCTCGGGATCTGCTGGCTGGCGGTCTTCGCGGTCGGCAGCGTGCAGCTGTTCCTGACCCGCATCCTGGGCCCGATGGCGGTGCTCGCCGGCATGCTCTTCCTGATGGTCCTGGGCGTGCCCGCCTCCAACATGGGCATGTCCGTCTACACCCTGCCGGACCTGTACCTGAAGCTGAGCGCCTTCCTGCCCGCCCCGGCGATCGGCGAATCGCTGCGCGCGGTGCTCTACTTCGACGGCAACGGCGCCGGCCGGCATCTGGCGGTGCTGATCGTCGGCGCGGTGGCCGGGCTGTTGCTGACCCTGGTCCTCGATGCCGCCAAGCGCCGCCGCTCCCCGGACGCCGCGCCGCCGCTGGTGAACATGCCCTCGCTGCACGGCGGTCCCCGCCCCCGGCGCCGGCGCTGGCGCTACGCCGCCCTGGCCTTCTTCCCGCTGGCCATGGTCAGCATGATGCTCTCCTTCATGCTGGGTGCGATGTACCAGCCGGCGCCGAGGGACATGCCGGTCGCCGTCGTCGGCGCGACCGCCGAGCAGGCCAAACAGGCCGTCAGCGGCCTGGAGCAGAACATGCCGGGCGTTTTCGAACTGAGCGCGCTGGAGTCCGCCGAGGAGGCCCGGGAACAGGTACAGGACCGCACCGTGGCCGCGGCGTACATCCTGCCCTCGGCACAGGCTCCGTCCCCGACCCTCGTCACCAACGAGGCCGCCGGCATGAGCCAGCACCAGGTGGTGACCCAGGTCTTCACGCAGGTGGCGGCCGGACAGCAGATGCAGCTGGCCACGGACAACGTGGCCCCGCTGAAGGATTCCGACTCCACCGGCACGGTCACGATGTACATCGCCATGGGCTGGATCATGGCCGGCTTCATGATCATCGTGGTGGGCGCCAACGCCGCACCCATGAGCCGGCCGCTGCGCCGGCTGCTCCCGATCGTCGCCGGCTGGTCCGTGTTCATGGCCGCTTTCCTCTGGGTGATCGCCGACGTCTTCGTCGGCGCGATCGACGGGCACTTCTGGCCGCTGTTCGGCGCCGGGGCGGTGACCATCTTCTGCGTGGCCATGTTCACCACGGTCTTCGAGCGGCTGATCGGGCTGCTGGCGATCCTGCCGGTCATCGCCGTGCTGATGTTCCTCGGGGTCCCCGCCTCCGGCGGGGCCATGAGCATCTACATGGAACCGGAGATCTTCCGCACGCTGCACGGGGTGCTGCCGATGCCGGCCGCCGTCGAGTCCGTGCGCTCCATCCTCTACTTCGGCGGCGACACGGTCGGCAGCCACCTGCTGACCGTTGGCATCTGGGGTGCCGTGTCCCTGCTGCTGGTGCTGGTGATTGACCGGTTCAAGCCGGTGCGGACCGAGCTGCCGGCGGTCGGGGCGGAGGCGGCCGGTGCCGGACCGGACGGTGCCGGGCCGGAGCCGGGGGAGCTGCTGCCGGCCGGCGTCCCGCAGGGCCGGGGGCTTTAGCCTTACCTAGCTGCCCTGACCGCGGGTCCGCCGCGGCCGGGCGCGCAGGTGGGCCCTTTCGCCCTGCGGGCCGAAGAGCGCCAGGAACTCCACCGGAGCGCCGTCGGCGCTGTCCATCCAGTGCGGCAGCCGGGTATCGAACTCCGCGGCCTCACCGGGTTTGAGGACCAGGTCGTTCTCGCCGAGGAGCAGCCGCAGCCGCCCGCTGAGCACGTACAGCCACTCGTAGCCCTCGTGAGTGCGCGGCTCCGGCCCGGCCGGGCTCAGCCGCGGCGGGAGGATGTACTTGTAGGCCCGGATGCCGCCGGCCTTCTCGGTCAGCGGCAGGATGGTGGCGCCGTCGCGCTGGATCGGGCGCATATGCACCCGGGGATCGCCGGTGACCGGCCCGCCGACCAGCTCGTCCATGGTCACGCCGTAGGTCCGGGCCAGGGGCAGCAGCAGCTCCAGCGTGGGCCGGCGCTGTCCGGATTCCAGCCGGGACAGCGTGCTCACTGAAATGCCGGTGGCTGCCGCCACGGCTTTCAGCGTGGTGCGCCGCCCGGCCCGCAGCGCCCGCAGCCGGGGCCCGACGCCGGTCAGCGCAGCCTGCAGTTCCTCGTCCATGCACCGACCCTGCCACAGGAGGCGCGCCGAACCGACGGGCCTTTGCCGTCCCGGCAAAAAACATTGCCCGGGTTTCCCGCTCGGCGGCACAGTGAAGGCACCGGTCCGGCCGGCGCGCCGGCCCCGCACAGAGACGGAGAGCTTTTCATGGACACGCACAACAGCAGCATTACGGGCCACGCAGACGCGGACCAGGACGCCCGGTACGACGTCGTGGTGGTGGGCGGGGCGGCGGCCGGGCTCAGCGGAGCCCTCACCCTGGCCCGGGCGCGACGCCGGGTCGCGGTGATCGACGCCGGCGCGCCGCGCAACGCCGCCGCCGGGCACGTCCACAGCTACCTCGGCCGGGAAGGCTCGACCCCGGCGGACCTGTACGCGGACGGGCGGGAAGAGGTCCGCGGCTACGGCGGAACGGTGCTGGCCGGCAGCGTCGAGGACATCAGCCGCACGGAGGACGGACGCTTCAGCGTGCAGCTGGCCGACGGGCGGCAGCTGCGCGCCCGGAAGATCCTGGCCGCCACCGGCGTAACCGATGAGCTGCCCCCGGTGCCCGGACTGGTCGAGCGGTGGGGCCGCGACGTGCTCCACTGCCCGTTCTGCCACGGCTGGGAGGTGCGCGACGAGCCGATCGGCATCCTCGCGGTGGACCTGGGCGCCGCCATGCACCAGGCGCTGCTGTGGCGGCAGTGGAGCGACGACGTCGTCCTGTTCCTGGGCGATGCGGGCGAGCCCGACGCCGCGCAGGCGGCCAAGCTGGGCGCCCGCGGCATCCGCGTGGTGCGCGGGCAAGTGACGGCTGTGGAGGGCGCGCCGGGTGCCCCGGTGGTGCTGATGGCTGACGGCGAACGGGTGCAGCGGCGCGCCGTCGTCGTGCTCACCCGGCTGCAGGCGCGGGCCGGATACCTTGCCGGGCTGGGACTGCAGCCGGTGGACCAGGTGGCCAACGGCCTGAACTTCGGCACCGCCGTGCCGGCCGGACCGACCGGTGCCACCTCGGTGCCCGGGGTGTATGCGGCGGGCAACCTGGCGGCCCCCATGATCCAGGTGCTGCCGGCGGCGGCGGCCGGGCTGGCCGCAGCTGCCGCGATCACCGCCGAGCTGATGATGGAGGAGGTCGACGCGGCGGTCGCAGGCGCTGCCGCCGCGGCCGCGGGTTAGCCGACGCGCGCGGCCGGGGGATCCAGCGCCGCGCTGCGCGCCGCCAGCCGGGCGAAGGGGCCGTCGGCCGCGCGCAGCTCGGCGGCGGTGCCCCGCTCGACGATCTGCCCGCCGTCGAGCACCACCACCTGATCGGCGTTCTCCACGGTGGAAAGCCGGTGCGCGATGGTCAGCGTGGTGCGCCCGACGGCGAGCCGCTCCAGTGCGGCCTGCACCTGCGCCTCGGTGGTGTTGTCCAGGGCGGACGTGGCCTCGTCCAGCACCAGCACCGGCGGGTTGCGCAGGATGGTGCGGGCGATGGCCAGCCGCTGCTGCTCGCCGCCGGAGAACCGGTGCCCGCGCGCCCCGACCAGGGTGTCCAGGCCCTCGGGCAGGGACCCCACGGTATCGGCGATCCGGGCCGCGGCCAGCGCCGCCCACAGCTGCTCATCGGTGGCGTCCGGATCGGCGAGCAGCAGGTTCTCCCGCACGGACGCGTGGATCAGGTAGGTCTCCTGCGAGACGACGCCGACGATCCGGGCCAGGTCCTCCGCCGCGATCTCCCGGACATCCACGCCGTCGATGGTGACCGCCCCGGCGGAGACGTCGTTCAGCCGCGGCAGCAGCGACGCCAGCGTGCTCTTGCCCGAGCCCGTGGGGCCGACGACGGCGGTGGTGGTCCCGGCGGGCAGGTGCAGGTCGATGCCGCGCAGCACCTCCCGCCCGGGCACGGGCGCCGAGCCGTCCGCCGAGCCGCCCGCGGTGCCGTCCGCCCGTGCCGCGCCGTCGTAGGCGAACCGCACGCCTTCGAAGCGGACCTCGCCGCGTACCCGCGCCGGGTCCAGCCGGACCGGGTGCGCCGCGGGGCGGATCTGCGGCACCAGGTCCAGGTATTCGAAGATCCGGCTGAAGAAGGCCAGCGCGGTGACCCACTGGACGCCGATGTTCAGCAGGCCCATCACCGGGCGGAAGATGGTGCCCTGCAGGGCGGTGAATGCGACCAGGGTGCCGATGGTCATGCCGCCGGCGGCGGCCGGAAAGCCGGCGGCCAGGTAGATGACCGCCGGTATCGCGGCGAACACGATCTGCATGGTGGCCATCCGCCAGCGCCCGGCCAGCTGGCTGCGCAGCTCCAGGCCGACCAGGTTCTCGGACCGGGCGGTGAACCGCTCGGCGTCGCGGGGCGCGGTGCCCAGGGTCTTGGCCAGCCGGACGCCGGAGACGGACAGGCCCTCCTCGACCTGGGTATGCAGGGCGGCGAGCTCGCGCTGCCGCTGGTCGGTGACGTCGCGGCGGATCATGGCGACCCGGCGGGAGAGCCAGATGGCCGGCGGCAGGACCACCAGCGAGATCAGGCTCAGCCCAGGGGAGAGGGCGACCATCGCGACGGCGGTGGCCACCGCCGTCGTCAGGTTCGCGGCCACGCCGGTGGCGGTGTTGGTGACCACCGACTGCATGCCGGCGATGTCGTGGGTCAGGCGGGACTGCACTTCGCCGCCGCGGGTGCGGGTGAAGAAGCCCAGCGACTGGGCCTGCAGATGCGTGAACAGCTTTACCCGGAGGGTGTGCATGACCCGCTGGCCCATCTTCGTGGCCAGCCAGGTCTGCACGACGCCGATCACGCTGGTCAGCGCCGCGACGCCGACCATGGCGGCGGTGAGCAGCACCAGCAGGCGAAGGTCCTGCTGCGGCAGCGCGCGGTCGATGACGGCACGGACCAGGAACGGCTGGGCCAGGTTGATCACCGAAGATGCGGTGATCAGGGCGACGACGACGGCGATGGTCGCCTTGTGCGGGGCGAACAGCGCGCCGATGCGGCGCAGCGGCACCGGATGCCGGGCCAGCTGGGTCTTGTCGCCGGGGTGCAGCTTGGCGGGGCCGCGCCGGCCGCCGCCCGAATCGCCGCCGGGCAGGGCGCCCGGAACCGCGCCGGGGCCGTCGGGAAGGCCTGAGCCTCGTGCCATGCGGTACCTCCTGGGGGCAGGGAAGGGTGCCTCCTCACGAGGCAATATAGAGAGGTTACCTCATTATGTGGTTACCCTCAAAGCGGGGTAGGCTGGAAGGGTGACCGAACCGCTTTCCGACTCCGCCGCCCTGGGTGAATTGATGCACGCCGCGTTCCGCGGCCTGCGCAAGCGCTGGATGCACCAGCTGGCGCCCTACAATCTGACCCCGCACCAGTTCCGGGCGGTCAGTGCGCTTGGCCGGATGCAGGAGCGTGGGCACGCTGGAGGGCGGCACGAGGTGGACGGCGGGATGCCGGCGTCCGCCGGAGAGGCCGAAGCTGAAGGCATCCGCCTCAAGGAGCTGGCCGAACGGCTGCACATTGCCCCGCGCTCGGCGACCGAGGTGGTGGACCAGCTGGCGGCCAAGGGGCTGGTGGCACGCCGTCCGCACCCGAGGGACCGGCGGGCCACGCTGCTGTCGCTGACCGAGGATGGACAGGCCCTGCGGGCCCGGGTGAAGGAGGACCGGAAGCGGGAGGCGGACGAGTTCTTCTCGGTGCTGGAGCCTGCGGATCGCGCGGAGCTGGGCCGGATCCTGGGGCTGCTGGCCTGACACGGTGCCGAGTCGGGTGCGACGCTGTGAGCGCGTATTCAAGGCCCTTGACGAGTGATTCCACCCCGAGCGCCGCCTTCCGGGGATGCCGCCTGTTCGGCCCTTCCGGTAGGCCGTAGCCTCGAAAGAGCCTGTTGTGGCGAACGTCGGCGGGTGACGCCGCCCGGCCTGCCGCACCACACCCCGGGAGGTCCGTCCCATGCCCGCACATGCAGCACCCCTTCCCGACGCCTCACCGCCGCCGCCCCGCCCCGCGGGAGAGCACCGGCATCTGACCCCGCCGGATCATCGCCCCGGCGCCTACGCCTCGCCGCGGACCTGGCTGCTGCCGCTGCTGGTTTTCCTGCTGCTCGGCGGCACCGGCTCCGCCCTTTACATCGGCGGGCTGGGCAGCCCGGGGGACCACCTGCGGCACTTTCCGATCGCCGTCGTCAACGAGGACCGCGGCGCCGAAAGCATAGGGCCCGACGGCGCCGCCACGGATGAAAACCTCGGTGCCACCATCGCCCAGGAGATGAAGGAGCGGACGTCGCAGAGCGACGAGGTCGACCTGCGGGAGCTGAGCTGGGACCAGGCCCGGGAGCAGCTGCGCAAAGGCCAGCTTTACGCAGCCGTCGTGATTCCCGAGTCGTTCTCCGAGGACGCCGTCGGATTGATCTCCTCCGCCCTCACCCAGACCGCCGCCACCCGGCCAGCCATCACGGTGTACACGAACCCGCTGGCCAGCCCGCTGGGCACCTCACTGGCGGAGGCCAGCGTGGACCCGGCGCTGCAGGACGCCAGCGGCAGACTGGGCGGCCGGCTCAGCGACTCCTCCCAGCAGGCGCAGGCGCAGGCCCAGGAGGAAGCCCGGGCCCGGCTGGCCCAGCTGCCGGTGGCGGTGCGCAGCGAACTGGGCACCAGCTTGGAACCCCGGATCGACGGCACCGCCGCCGCCGTGATCAGCGACCCCATCCAGGTGACCACGACGCCCTATGAGCGGACTCCCGAAGGCGCGGCGCTGGGCATGGGCGCCTTCTTCTACTCCGTGCTGCTGATGGTGGTCGGGCTCAGCGGCTCGGTGGCCCTGCACTTCCTCCTCGACTCCCGCACCGGGGTGCTGCCGGTGGAGCTGGGCGCCAGGTTCGTGCTCGGACCGCGGCTGCGGCCCTCCCGGTGGGGCGCGTTCCTGCTCAAGTGGGGCATCGCGGTCCTGGCCGGCCTGCCGATGGCCGGGCTGATGATGTGGATCGCCAACGCCGTCGGCATGCCGATCCCGCACGGCGGCTGGTTCTTCCTCTCCACCTGGCTCTCCTTCGTCACCGTGGCCTCCGTGGTGCTGGCGCTGATCACCCTGCTCGGCAGCGCCGGAATGATCCTGTCCGTCATCTACGTGGTGTTCATGGGCCTGCCGGCGGCCAGCGGCGTGGTGCCGCTGGAGGCGCTGCCGCGGTTCTTCGACGCCATCGCCCGCGGCGAGCCGCTCTACCAGATGACCATCGCCAACAAGGCGGTGCTCTACTTCGACGCGGAGGCCGACGCCGGGCTGCAGGCGGGCATCATCGGCATGCTCGTGATCATCCTGATCGCCGTGGGGCTCGCCCTGGCCGGCGGGTTCCTCTACGACCGGTGGTTCGGCCGCCGCGGGGCGGCGCTGGCGCCGGAGACGGCCGCGGCGCCCTAGCAGGTGCGGGGTGTGCGCGCCGCGCCGCCGGAACCGATAAGCTCCGGAGCGTTTGAACTTCGTGAGAGGAAACGCTCCGGTGCCACGTCCCGCCCAGCAACCGACGGCCAGAGGCGGCGGCTACGCGCTCCTGGTGATTGCTTTTGTTTTCCTGGGCGGAGGCCTCGGCCTCGGCCTGCCCCGGGTATTCGAGGCGCGGGAAGACCGGCAGATCGTATCCGACGGCGCCCGTGTCTCGGGCGTGATCAGCGAGGTCGACTTCACCTCCCGCCGGGGCCGGTTGACGGCAGTCAAGTCCGTCACCTTCACGGCCGGCGGCACCGAGTACACGGCCCAGGGGCGGGAACGGGTCAGCGAAAGGCGGGACGGGTCCCGGGACGCCATCGCCCGGAGCCTGGTCGGAGACCGCGTGACGGTGTTCCACGACCCCACGGACCCGCGGCGCAACGTGATGGAGGACCACGAGGCCTCCCTGGCCGCCCCGCTGTTCCTTGTGTTCTTCCTGGGCGGAACGGGCTCGGTGCTCGCCTTTATCGGCGTGACCGGAATGCTGCACAACGCACGTCATCCAATACCGGCATCCGCACGCCCGACGACGCCGCCGGGCTAGGCTTTTCCGGTGACCCTGAGCATCCGGCGGGCCGATTTCAGCGACCCCGCCCTGAAGGACTTCCTGCAGCAGCACCTGGACGACCTGGCGCCGACCGCGCCGCCCGAAAGCCGGCACGCCCTGGACCTGACCGCGCTGCAGGCCCCCGGCGTCCGGCTCTGGACGGTCACCGCGGAGGACGGCGCGATCGTGGCGACCTCGGCGCTCGCCGCCCTGGCACCGGGCCACGAGGAGCTGAAGTCGATGCGCACCGACCCGCTGCGCCGCGGCCAGGGCCTGGCCCGCCGCCTGCTGAATTACCTGCTCGCCGACGCCGCCGCCCGCGGGGTAGGCCGGGTTTCGCTGGAGACCGGCAGCATGGACTTTTTCGCCCCCGCCCGGGCGCTCTACGCCTCCGCCGGGTTCACCCGCTGCCCGCCGTTCGGCAGCTACCGGGAGGACCCGAACAGCGTGTTCATGACGCTGGAGCTGCCGCCGTCGTCGTGACCGCCGTCCGGGAGCCTACCCGCCGATCCCGACCAGGGACACCATCAGCGGCAGCAGCGCGATGATTAGCGCCGCGCCCAGGATGTCGAAGACCAGACCGGTGCGGATCATCCGGATGATCGGCACCGCTCCGGAGCCGTAGACGATCGCGTTCTGCGGCGTCGACACGGGCAGCATGAACCCGAACGACGCCGCGAACGTCGCCGCCAGCGCGGGCACGAACGGGTCCACCCCGATGGCGGTGCACAGCGGAATGACAATGGGCACGACGACGGCGGCCGAGGCGGTGTTGCTGGTGGTCTCGGAGATCAGGATGGCCAGCAGGGCGGAGAACGCCGTGATGGCGACGATGTTGGTGATGCCCAGGGTGTCCGAGGCGGCGGAGCCGATGGTTTCGGCCAGCCCGGTCTCGGCCAGCAGCGCCCCGAAGATGATGCCGGTGCCGAACAGCAGGATGGTGCCCCAGTCGATCTTCGCCGCGTCCGTCCAGGTCAGCGTGGCTTTCCGTTCCTTCCAGTTCACCGGCAGGATGAACAGCAGGGACGCGCCCAGCACGGCGACGATGCCCTCGTCCAGCCGGTCATCCAGGAAGGTGTAGGCCGCGGAGTCGGTGCCGGCCACCAGGGAGGCGACCGCCGGGGTCAGCCACAGCACCACGGTGAGGCCGAACGCGACCAGCGTGTTGACCTCCGCCCGGGACATCGGGCCCTGCTCGGCCTTCTGCTCGCGGATGAACTCCGAGACGCCCTCGATGCGCCGGACCTCCGGCCGGTTGAGCAGGAACATCACCAGCACCAGGACGATGAACATGCCCACCACCAGCGGGGCGGCGGCCGCCATCCACTGGGCGAACGAAATGCGCTCCCCGGTGGCCTCCTCGATCAGTCCCCGGCCGATGAGGTTCGGCGGCGAGCCGACCGGGGTCAGCAGTCCGCCGACGCTCGCACCGTAGGCGAGGGTGAGCATCAGGGCCGCTCCGACCCGCAGCCGCAGCGGATCGAAGTCCGGCTTCACCAGCCCCTTGTCCTGCAGCAGCTGGGCGATGACGACCAGGATGCCCAGCGCCGTCGGCAGCAGCATCGCCACGGTCGCGGTGTTCGACACGAACGCGGACAGCAGGCAGGTGATCAGCCCGAACGCGGCGATCACCCGGTAGGTGGACCCGCCGACGCCGGGCAGCGAGAGCACCGCGTAGGCCAGCCGCTGCGCCAGGCCGTGCTTGAGCATGGCCTGGGCGAGGATGAACGCGCCGATGAACGTGAAGATGGTGGTGGAGCCGAACGGTGCGAGCACCGCCGTCGACGGCGCGACGCCCAGGATCACGACGGCGGCGACGCCGATCAGCCCGCCGACGGGAATGGGGACCGGCTCGCAGATCCACAGCACGATCACCCCGAGCAGGATCGCCGCGAGCAGCTGCTGGGTCGGATCCATGGCCGAGGGCACCAGCGCGAAGATGATGGTGACCGCCGGGGCGAGGAAGAAGCCGGTGGTCTGCCGGATGCGTTCGAAACGTTCCTCGCGCGGCGAGAGCTGCTGCTCGCTTAGGGTGCGGAAGGTCCGCCCGCCCAGCAGCGCGGCTTCGACGTCGGTCCGCTGGGGCTCCTCCGGGCTGGTCCGGGAGGGGGAGAGATCATGGGACATCGTCGGCCTCCGTCGTCGTCGAGCGGATCGTGCCCGGAAACGGGCGCGGCACGCCGAACGTAGCGCCGCGGCGGCGGCGAAACCAGAGGGCGGAGCCAAAACCGAGCCGCCCGCCGTGCGGTTACCGGCTCCCGGTTCGCAGCCTGTGCAGGCAGCGCTGCGGATATGCGGGCTCGGTGGACCCTGCGCGTAACGCTGCGGCGCCGGTTGTCGCAGTGGTGTGAGACAGCTAACATAAAGCAATAGTCGAACACCGCGTTCGATTATCGAACGCTTGCTACAACGGCAGCCACATGACGAAGTGAGGAAAGTCCGTGCAATTCCACCATCACGGCTACGTGTCCGGGGACCCGCGCATCGAGCCCGCCGCCGGCGTCGGAATCGACCGCCCCGAGGAGCTCCCGGAGGAAGTCGACGTGCTGATCGTCGGCACCGGCCCGGCCGGCATGATCGCCGCCGCGCAGCTGTCCCAGTTCCCGAACGTCACCACCCGGATCGTGGAGCGGCGGCCCGGCCGCCTGGTGATCGGCCAGGCCGACGGCATCCAGGCCCGCAGCGTGGAAACCTTCCAGGCGTTCGGCTTCGCCGAGGAAATCACCGCGGAGGCGTACCGGATCACGGAGATGTGCTTCTGGCGCCCGGACCCGGAGGACCCCTCCCGCATCGTCCGCGCCGGCCGCGCGCTCGACGACCCGGCCGGCATCAGCGAGTTCCCGCACCTGATCGTCAACCAGGCCCGCGTGCTGGACTACTTCGCCCGGTTCATGGCCTACTCCCCGGCGCGGATGACGCCGGACTACGGCTACGAATTCGTCTCCCTGGAGGTCGACGACGCCGCCGAGTACCCGGTCACCGTCACCCTGCTGCACACCGCCGGCCCGCTCGAGGGCACTAAGCGCACGGTGAAGGCCAAGTACGTGGTGGGCGCCGACGGCGCGCGTTCCAAGGTCCGCGCCTCCATCGGCTGCACCCTGGCCGGCGACGCCGCCAACCACGCCTGGGGCGTGATGGACGTGCTCGCCAACACCGATTTCCCGGACATCCGCACCAAGTGCGCCATCCAGTCCTCCAACGGCGGGTCCATCCTGCTCATCCCGCGCGAAGGCGGGCACCTGTTCCGCATGTACGTGGACCTGGGCGAGGTGCCCGAGGACGACAACGGCGCGGTCCGCAAGACCACCATCGAGCAGATCATCGCCAAGGCCAACGGCATCATGGCCCCCTACAGCCTCGACGTGCGCAACGTCGCCTGGCACAGCGTCTACGAGGTGGGCCACCGGCTCACCGACCGGTTCGACGACGTGCTGCCGGAGGACCTGGGCACCCGCACCCCGCGCGTGTTCATCACCGGCGACGCCTGCCACACGCACAGCGCCAAGGCCGGCCAGGGCATGAACGTGTCCATGCAGGACGGCTTCAACATCGGCTGGAAGCTCGGCCACGTGCTGGACGGCCGCAGCCCCGAATCGCTGCTGGCCACCTACTCCGCCGAGCGCCAGGTGGTGGCGAAGAACCTCATCGACTTCGACAAGGAATGGTCGACGCTGATGGCGAAGAAGCCCGAGGAGTTCGAGAACCCCTCGGACCTCGAGGACTTTTACGTGCGCACCGCCGAATTCCCGGCCGGGTTCATGACCGAGTACACCCCGTCCATGCTCATCGCCGAGGCGAAGCACCAGGACCTGGCCGCCGGCTTCCCCATCGGCAAGCGCTTCAAGTCCGCGCCGGTGCTGCGGGTCTCCGACACCAACCCGGTCCACCTGGGCCACCAGCACAAGGCCGACGGCCGCTGGCGGATCTACGTCTTCGCCGACGGCGCCGCCGCCGGCACCTCCCCGGCCGTCACCGGGCTGGCGGAGTGGCTGGAGAACGCCCCGGACTCGCCCCTGGCCGCCACCCCGGCCGGCCTGGACCGGGATGCCTGGTTCGACGTGAAGGTCATCTACCAGCAGGACCACACCGCCATCGACCTGAACGCCGTCCCGGCCGTGTTCAAGCCGCAGGTCGGACCGTTCCAGCTCACCGACCTGGCCAAGGTCTACGGCACCGATCCCACCGCCGACATCTACGAGGCGCGCGGGCTCTCGCGTGACGGCGTCGTGGTGGTGGTCCGCCCGGACCAGTACGTGGCCAACGTGCTGCCGTTGACGGCAACCGCGGAGCTGGGCGAATTCTTCGCGCCGCTGCTGGCCGGCCGCAAGGCCGGGGCCGTCTAGGACCGCTTCGGCTCCACGGCCGGTTACGCGACTCAGGTAGGACGACGGCGGCACTCCGGTGCCGCCGTCGTCCTACCTTTGCCCGGCCCTAGACGTTGAGCTCCGGGAACCAGAGCACGCGCACGTTGGAACAGCTGCCCCGGAAATAGTCCCGGACCGTCGCAGTGTCCCCGCTCCGCGCAGGGGCGATGACCGTCGCGTCGTAAACCTCGAGGTTGTCCACGTATGCCTGGAGGGCGGGCAGTGACGTGAACGTGGCGAGGTGCTCCAGGGCCTCGTCCCGGCCAGTCGCATCGCCGCCGTCCCCGGCCTGGAGGTAGGAGCCTATCCAGGCACAGAACCAGTAGTAGGCCACGTCGAGGTCCTGGTTGCCGTCCTCGATGGCGATGTTCCAGCCGTTGGGATTGATCTTGGGATCGGTGCTGGTGAAGTGGCTGGTGTCGAAGTACCAGTCGACGCCGTCCGGCAGCGGCTGCGGGAACTCGGCGATGGCCTCGGCCAGCGCCGCGTCGTAGCAGTCGACCTTGATGCTGGTCATGCCGCCGGGCTCCTGGCGCAGGATTTCTCCTCCGGGGCAGGGCCGCAGCGTCATGGTCGGCTTCGGCGCGGGCCGGGCCTGAAGCTCGGCGATCGCCTGCTCCTCGTTGAGCTCCGCATCGGTCGGTCCGCAGCCGGTGAGGGCGGCCGCCAGCAGGGCCGCGGACACGGCCGCCGCCGTTCGTCTTTTCATGTGTCCCCCAGAAGTCAGCTCCCTGGAGGATAGACGGGAAAACCGCCGACCGATAGCTTCCGGGCCGACGACGACGAACCCGCGGGCCTCCGGGCGCATCCGCGTCCGCGCCATGCCACCGGTGCCGGGGCGGCTCCTATACTGCAGCAATGGAGGCCCAGCCGCGGATCCTTGTGGTCGAGGATGACCGCCGGCTTGCCCGGATGCTGGCCGAGATCCTGGAGTCCGAGGGCTACGCCGTCACCCTGGCCTATGACGGGCAGCGGGCCCTGCACGAGGGGCTGACCCGCGAGTTCGACGTGCTGCTGCTGGACCGCGGGCTGCCCGCCATCGAAGGCCTCGACGTGCTTACCCGGCTGCGCAGCCGCGGCGTGCTTGCTCCGGTGCTGGTGCTCTCGGCGCTGGGCACCCCGGCGGACCGGGTGGAGGGCCTGGACCGCGGCGCCGAGGACTACCTGGCCAAACCGTTCGACGTCGATGAGCTGCTGGCCCGGCTGCGCGCCCTCCGCCGCCGCAGCATCGCGCGGGTTCCGGTGCTGACCGTCCCGGGCGGCTCCTTCGACGCCGCGGGCCGCACGGTCAGTACCGCGGACGGCGCGCAGGTGGTGCTTTCCGAGCGGGAGGCGGCGCTGCTGGAGGAGCTGGCCCGCAACCCGCGCCTGGTCTTTCCGCGGGCGGAGCTGCGGGACCTGGTGTTCCCGGACGCCGACGACGACGGCGTGGTGGACACCTACGTCCACTACCTGCGGCGCAAGCTGGGCCGGCCGGTGATCACCACCGTGCGCGGCGTCGGCTACCGGCTGGGCGCACCGGCATGACCGGCCGGGACCGGTCCGAGCTGCGCCGCGCCGCCGTCCGCCTCTCCCTGCAGTACACGGCGCTGACCGTGGTGCTGCTGTCCCTGGCCGGGCTGCTGGTCTACGCCCTGGCCGCCGCCGGCACCCGGGACGCCACCCGCGACACCCTGGAAACCGCCGTGCAGCTGGACAACGTCCGGGACGCCCCGCTGAACGTTTTCCTGGCCGTCTATGACCGGGGGCGGCTGACGGTCTCCCGCGACATGCCCGGCGGGCTGCCCGTCCAGGACGCCCTGGCGGAGGTTGCTGCGGGCGGGGGGCCGCGGGAGGACACCGTCGAGGCGGACGGAAACACGTACCAGGTCCTCACCGCCCGCACCGGCCGGGACGTGGTGCAGGCCGCCGTCGACACCCGGGAGGCCCGGCAGGAACTGGAACGGCTGGCCCTGGCCCTGGCGGCGTCGGTCCTGGCCGCCGCCGTGATCGCCGCCGTGTTCTCGGTGCTCGCCGCCCGGGCGGCCATGCGGCCGCTGGCCCGCGCCCTGGACCTGCAGCGACGCTTCGTGGCCGACGCCGGCCACGAACTGCGCACCCCGCTGACCCTGCTCAGCACCCGGGCGCAGCTGCTGCGCCGCCGGCTGGGAACCCGCGCGAACCATCCCGCGCTGGAACCGGTTCCGGAATGGCTGGACACCGGCCTGGACGAGATCGTGGCGGACACCCAGGTGCTCACCGGCATCCTGGAGGACCTGCTGGTGTCGGCGGACCCCCGCCGCGCCGGACCGGCGGAACCGGTGGACGTCGCCGCCCTGGCCCGCCGCGCCGCCGAGGCCTTCGGCGCGGAGGCTGCGCGCCGTAACCTGCAGCTGGCCGTGACCGGGGATGGCGGGCCGCTGGTCGTGCGCGGCAGTGCGGCCGGACTGCAGCGGGTGCTCACCGCGCTGCTTGCCAACGCCGTCGACTACGCCCGCACCCGCGTCGAGGTGAGCGCCGTACGGGAGGGCCGGGACGCGGTCGTCCGCGTCACCGACGACGGGCCAGGGCTGCCCGCGGAGCTGCAGGACCGCATGTTCGACCGGTTCGCCTCCGCCCGGAGCACGCCCGACAACGGCGGCGGACATGAGCGGCACTACGGGCTGGGCCTGGCGCTCGCCGCCGAGATCACCGCCCGCAGCGGCGGAACCCTGCGCGCCGACTCCCGGCCCGGTGCCGGCGCCTCGCTGGTGGTCCGGCTGCCCCTGGCTGCCCCGCGGGCCGGGACGTGATCGGCGTGCGGGTCTAAGAAACCTCCAAGAAATCCCTCCGACGATGGAAGCATCAGGAACGATTCAACGGAGGTGAAACCCATCATGCAGGTGGGAGACAAGGCCAAGCGGATCCTCATCTGGGCCGGTGCGGGCCTGGGCGGCGTGGCCCTGCTGGCCGGCAGCTTCTTCACCGGCGCGGCCGTGGCCGAGCATGACCGGTGGGAGGACGCGTCCTACTCCCAGGAGGACTTTGACCGGGACGGCGACGGCCCGTTCGCCGACCAGGACCAGGACGGGGACCAGGACGGCCGCGAGCGGCACCACGGCGGCCCGCGCGACCGGGACGGCGACCGGCCCGGCGCCCCGGACCGGGACGCCGACAATGACACCGATGCCGACACTGACTCCGGCGCCGAAACCGACGGCAACAGCGACGACGGCAACAGCGACGACGGCACCGGGGAGGGCGGCGAGCAGTCCTGACGCCCAGGGCGGAAAAGCCAGGCAGGGCCGGCATCTTCCCGCGGGGAGATGCCGGCCCTGCCGTTGGCGTTCGGTTAGGCCGGGGTGGTTTCCGCGGCGGCCGGGCGGCCGGCGTCGAACCCCTGATGCGGGCGCAGCCGCCACAGGGCCAGCGCGGCCAGCAGGACGACCACCGCGACGCCGATGTACAGGCTGGTCGGCGACCAGCCGGCGTCGAGCAGCGCGCCGACCAGAATCGGCGCGAGGATGGCGCCCACCCGTCCGACGCCGATGCCCCAGCCCACGCCGGTGGTCCGCACCGCCGGGGCGTAGGACTGCGGAGCCACCGTGTACAGGCCGGCGATGCAGCCGTTGATCAGCATGCCGACGACCACGCCGCTGGAGAACGCCAGCAGCGGCACCGAGGTGCTGGTGATGAACAGCACCAGCGTCGCTGCGGAGAGCACGGTGAAGGCGATCAGGGTCAGGCGGGCGTCCCACTTGGTGGTCAGCGCCCCGTAGAGCAGGGAGCCGAAGGTACCGCCCATGGTGAGCATCAGCCCGCCGATGATGCCCTGCTGCTGGCTCATCCCGGATTCCACCAGCAGGGTGGGGGTCCAGGAGTTCGCGAAGTAGAAGCCGAACATGATCAGGAAGAAGGAGAGCCAGAGCAGCAGGCTGGCGGTGCGGTAGCCGGCGCCCAGCAGCTGGGCCACGCTGCCCTTCCGGGGGCCGTCGACGGCGGGCGGCGTGCCCAGGACGATGTCGCCCTGCAGCCGGAGCCGGCGGACGATGCCGGCGAGCTGCTTTTCGGCGTTGGCCGGGCGGCGGGCCCGCAGGTAGTCCACGGATTCGGGGAGCACGACGGCGACCAGCAGGACGGCCACGACGGTCACGATGCCGCCGGCCAGGAACACTGAACGCCAGCCGAAGGCGGGGATCAGCTGGGTGGCGCCCATGCCGCCCAGGGTGGCGCCCACCCCGTAGCCGGCGGTGTAGATGCTCACCGCCATGCCCCGGTACCGGTTGTTGGAGTATTCGCTGGTCAGCACGGTGACCGTGGCCAGGATGCCGCCCACGCCCAGGCCGGTCACCACCCGCCAGATGCCGAGCTCGAGGGCGGAGTTCGCGGTGGCGGAGAGGAACAGGCCCAGCGCGTTGACGGCCAGCGCCACCAGCAGGATCAGCCGGCGGCCGTACCGGTCCGCGAACGGGCCGAAGGCCAGGGAGCCGGCGGCCATCCCGATCAGGCCGGTGCTCAGCAGCCAGCCCAGCTGGGAGCCGGTGAGCCCGAACTCCTCGGACACGGAGGTGGCGGTGAAGGCCATGGCCAGCACGTCGTAGCCGTCGAGGGCGTTGAGGAAGGCCGCGATGGCGACGATGCCCCACTGATAGGGCGACATGCTGGAAGTGTCGATCTTCTGTCGGATGTCCATGCGGGACCTTTCAGGAAACGTCAATGGTGACGAGGGCGGGTGAGCCCGGGGAGGCGGAGGGCGCGACGGCGCGGGAGACGCAGCAGCACATCTTGGTGTTGGGTTCCTTCTGCCGGTCCGAATAGAAGACGTCCCGGTGGTCGATCCGGCCTTCCAGGGCCAGGACCTTGACCTGGCAGAGCCCGCACTCGCCCTTCCGGCAGTCGAACATCATGTCCACGCCCTGCCGTTCGAGCGCTTCGAGCATCGACTCGTCGGAGTTGACGGTTGCCTCCACGCCGAGGCGGGGGATGCGCACGGTGAACGGTTCGGCGTCGAACCATCCGCTGTTGCCGAAGGTCTCGTAGCGCAGGTTGGTGGGGTCCAGGCCCCGGTCCAGCCAGGCGCGGCGCACGGCGTCCATCAGCCGGATGGGCCCGCACATGTACAGCTCCCCGCCCGCCGGCACGCTGTCCACCAGCGCCTGGACATCCAGGGAGCTGCCTTCGTCGTCGATGTGCGTCTCGAGGCGGTCGCCGTGGGCCTGTTCGAGCCGGTCGGCGTAGGCCATCGCGGCGCGGGACCGGGCGGCGTAGACCAGCCGGTAGCTCGCCCCCAGCCGCTGCAGCAGGGCGGCCATGCCGGCGATCGCCGTGATGCCGATGCCACCGGCCAGCAGCACATAGTGCGGCGCCCCCACGCGCAGCGGGAAATTCTGCAGCGGCTGGGTGATCTCCAGGACCTGCCCCGGCACCAGCCGGTGCATGAACACGGAGCCGCCGCGGGAGGTGGGCGTGAGGAAGACGCTGATGGCCAGCTCGGCGCCGTCGGGGCTCGCGTCGACCACCGAGTAGGAGCGGAGGGTCGCCGTGCCGTCGATCAGGACCCGGACGTCCACGTGTTCGCCCGGGCGGACCGGGCGCGGCAGCTCGGGGCGCAGGACGATGCGGCGGATGCCGGCGGCGACCTCCTGCACCTCCTGCACGACGGCGTTCTGCCAGACCTGTGAATTGGAATCAGCCATGATGCAGCCTCAGGCCCCCGTGACGGCGGCGTCGGCGGCGGCGTCGGCGGCGTCGGCTGCGGCCAGGCGTCCCTCGGCCTCCAGCGCGCGCTCCAGCATGCGGCGTACCCACATGCCGCCGGCGTCGATGTTCAGGCTGTAGAACTCGTAGTCCGGGTTGGCGTCGATGGCGGCCTGCTGGGCCTGCAGCATGGCCTCATCCTCGCCGAAGACGCCGTGCACGCCGCTGCGCAGCTGGGTGGTGATGAGCTGGCTCTCCAGCCGGTAGTTGCGCATGAAGGCCCAGAAGTAGTGGCAGGAGCGCTCCGTCTCCGGAGTGATGGTGTTCATGACGTAGCCGTTGACGCCGCGGGAGCGGTCGCCCTCCGGCGCGCCGGTGCCGGCCTCCGCGACTCCGACGTCGATGCAGATGGTGGAGGGGAAGTAGTAGTGGATGATCTGCCAGCGGTCGACCTTGCCTTCGAAGCCCGGGAACTTGTCCCGCATGTTCTTCAGCCAGAAGGGCGGTGCGTCGATGTTGTGCATCCAGCGGGTGACGGTCACCGAGTTCTCGTCGTGCGTGACCTCGAATTCGGATTCGCTGAGCTCCTCCTGGCCGATCGAGGAGCTGTGCACGAACTCCTCGTGGGTGAGGTCCATCAGGTTGTCCAGCACCAGCTGGTAGTTGCAGGGGGCGTGGATGGTCTCGCCGTCGCCGGCCCACTCGGTGCTGCCCAGCTGGTGCATGTCGGGCACGAGGGTGGGGTCGGCCAGGGTGGGATCGCCCAGCCAGACCCAGACGTACCGGTAACGCTCCACCACCGGGAAGGAGGGCACGGTGGCGGAGGGGTTCAGCGTCTCCTGCGCCGGCATGCCCGTGCAGCGGCCGGCCGAGTTGTAGCGCAGCCCGTGGTACGGGCACTGGATCTCATCCCGGCCCACCAGCTTGCCCATGGACAGCGGCGCGAGCCGGTGCCAGCAGGCGTCGGCCAGGGCCACCGGGTTGCCCTCCGCGGTGCGGTACAGGGCCAGCGGCCGGTTGGCGACCTTCCGCGCGAGGATGCCCTTCGCGGTGACCTCGTGGTCCCAGGCCGCCACGTACCAGGCGTTGAGCGGATGGGAGAGGAGTTTGGCGGTGGTGGTGCTCTTGGTGGCGGGAACGGTCATGGCGGGTCCTCTGCTGCGCTGGGCGATATTAGCTAGCCCACTACCTATATACATAGTTAGTGGGTGAGATAGCTCACATGCTAGCCAGCGGAGGGGGCGGCGGCAAGCGTTACGTCCGGGCGGCCGGCCCGCGCCCGGCCTCATCCGGGACCGAAGGTGCGGCCCGAGCCCGGCTAGGCTCGTGGAGGAATACCGACGTATGTGGAGGGGCGAGGGCCGGTTGAGTCTACGAATGGCATTACTTGCGCTGCTGTCGTCCGGTCCGATGACCGGGTACGACGTCGGCAAACAGTTCAGCGCCTCCGTGGGCCATGTCTGGCACGCCCCGGATTCGCAGATCTACCCGGAGATGCGCCGGCTGAATGCGGAGGGGCTGCTCTCCGCCCGCCCGGTGCCCTGGGGCTCCCGCGGAGCGACCAAGACGGAATATGCGCTCACCGCCGAGGGCGAGGAGGAGCTGCGCCGCTGGCAGGAACGGCCGCCGACGTACGTCCGTGAACGGGACCCGGCCCGGCTGCGGGCGGCCTATTTCGAGTGGGCCCCGCCGGGCGCCGCGGCCGCGCAGCTGCGGGCGCACATTGCCCATCACGAGGAGCAGCGGCTGCAGACGCTGCGGGTCATCGACGAGCTGCAGCGCCGCACCCAGCCCACGCTGGCCCGCCGCCTCAGCCGCTATCCGGAGCAGGAGCAGGAGCGGATCGTGGCCTTCAAGGTCTTTGCCTACGAGGGCCAATTGGCCCGGGTGGAACAGGAGATCGCCTGGGCGAAGCGCGGACTGGAGCTGCTGGACAGGCTCGGCGAGCCCGAGGCCGCCGGCTAGGGTCGGGGGCGCGGCACCAGCTCGAGCATGTGTGCCTGCACGTAGTCCAGCGCCAGGCGCACCGCTCCGGCGGGCACCAGCAGCTCGCCCATGTCCGAGACGGCCACCCGCGGCGGCTCCGGCACGTACCGGCCCAGCTCCTCGGTCATCACCGGCAGCAGCGCGGTGGCGGAGGCGGCGACGGCGCCGCCGATCACGATCAGCTTCGGGTCGAAGAAGGTGCTGACCAGTGCCAGCACCCGGGCCATCCGGCGGGCGATCCGGTCCAGGATCTCCGCCGCCACCGGATCCCCGTCCGCGGCGGCCTCGAACACGAACCGCGCCGACGCCCGGTCGGTGTCCGGCCCGACCAGGGCCCGGATCCGCCCGTTGTGCCCGTCCCGCAGCGCGGCGCTGCCCCAGAGTCGGGCCAGCTTGGCGATGCCGTCCTCGTTGCCCACGCCCTCGACGAGCTCCAGCCCGCCCATCGCCCCGGTACCGCCGCGGGCCCCGTGCAGCAGCCGCCCGTTCTCGATGATGCCGCTGCCCAGGCGCTCGCCGGCAAGGATCACGGCGAGGTTGTCCTCCCCGGCCCCCACCCCGCGCCAGCGCTCTGCCAGGGCGGCGAGCTTCGCGTCGTTCTCCACCAGCAGCGGCCAGCCCCGCACTTCGCTGAAGGCCTCGGTCAGGCCCAGGTCGAACAGTTCGGCGGCCTCCTGCTCCGGGGCGACGGTGCCGTCCGCGGTGACCTGCGCGGCCAGGCCGAGCCCTGCGCACAGCACCGCCTCGGCCGGCACCGCGGCGTCCGCGAGGGCGGCGTCGACCGCGTCGGTGACCACCCGGCGTCGGGCCTCCGGCTGCCCGCCGTGGCGGGGAAAGCGGGCCTCCGCGCCGCCGGCGACGGCGCCGGCCAGGTCGGCGACCAGCACGCGGACGGTGGCGATGCCGACGTCGAGCCCCAGCACGTAGCCGGCGGTCTCGTTGAACGCGAAGCGACGGGCGGGGCGGCCCTTCTGGCCGCCCAAGCGCGGCGATTCGGCCTCGCGCGCCCAGCCGCGGGCAATCAGGTCGTCGCAGACGGCGATCACGGTGGCGCGGGTCAGGCCCGTGGCTTCGATGAGGTCGGTGCCGGTGGCCGAGGGGACGGTGCGCAGCACGTCCAGGACGGCGCGCAGATTGGTGCGGCGCAGCAGCTGCGGAGTGCTGGCGGAGGAGTCCATGGCGCAGGTCCCTTTGACGTGTGGCGGCAACAACAGCATAATTATAGGAGGTACTAAATATAGGTTCTAAATCTAATACTCTTGAGCCTGAGGAGGCCACAGTGACGGTACGCGTCGGTATCAACGGTTTTGGTCGCATCGGCCGCAACTACCTGCGGGCGGCCCTGCAGCACGGAGAAGGCTTCGAGGTCGTCGCGGTGAACGACCTGGGCGATCCCGAGCAGCTGGCCCACCTGCTCAAGTACGACTCGGTCGCGGGACGGCTGGCCGAGAAGGTCTCCGTCGAGGACGGCAACCTGCGCGTCGGCGAGCGGACCATCAAGGTGCTCGCCGAGCGCGATCCGGGCAGCCTGCCCTGGGCCGAGCTGGGCGTGGACATCGTCATCGAATCCACCGGTTTCTTCACCAACGCCGAGGACGCGCAGAAGCACATCTCCGCCGGCGCGAAGAAGGTCCTGGTCTCCGCCCCCGCCAAGGGCGACGCGCTGACCGTGGTGATGGGCGTCAACGAGGGCGACTACGACCCGGAGAAGCACGACATCATCTCCAACGCCTCCTGCACCACCAACTGCCTGGGCCCGCTGGCCAAGGTCCTCAACGACGCGTTCGGCATCGAGCGCGGCCTGATGACCACCGTGCACGCCTACACCGCGGACCAGAACCTGCAGGACGGCCCGCACCGCGACCTGCGCCGCGCCCGTGCCGCCGCCCTGAACATGGTGCCCACCTCCACCGGCGCCGCCAAGGCGATCGGCACCGTGCTGCCGGAGCTGAAGGGCAAGCTGGACGGCTTCGCCATCCGCGTGCCGGTGCCCACCGGCTCCGCCACCGACCTGACCGTCACCCTGGAGAAGGAAGCCACGGTCGAGGAGATCAACGCCGTCTACCGCGAGGCCGCACAGGATCCGCGCTGGGCCGGCATCCTCACCTACACCGAGGATCCGATCGTCTCCTCCGACATCGTCGGCGACCCGGCCTCGTCCATCTTCGACGCCGGCCTGACCCGCGTGATGGGCAACCAGGTCAAGGTCGTCGCCTGGTACGACAACGAGTGGGGCTACTCCAACCGCCTGGTCGACCTGACCGGGCTGGTTGCCTCCAAGCTCTAAGGCGACACCGCACTTCCTCAGCAACGCGTACGACGGCGCCGCCGGACTTTCGGTCCGGCGGCGCCGTCGTTGCTGTGCCCGGGCGGTCTCGCTGCGCGGCGCGGGCCGGTCTCTCAGCCCAGCACCGCCCAGCCGCGGGCCGGCAGCAGCGCCGTCCGGCGCTCCGGGTCCAGCCCGGCGGCTCCGGCGAGGACGTCCCTGCTGCTTCCCGCGGAAACGGTGGCCGGCGCATGGGTGAGATTGAGTGCGACGACGAGCGGCGGCTCCCCGGCGGCGGTTGCCCGGTAGGCGAGGACCTCATTGGACCGTTCGAGCACCTCGGTGCGGGCCCGGTGCAGCCAGGGGTGGCGCCGTCGCAGCCCGATCAGCTGCCGGTGCAGCTCAAAAACCGGCGCCCCGACCGGGGAGAACTCCGCCGGTGCGGCCGGGAAGCGGGGCCTGATGTCGTCGTCGCCGCCCGCCCGGTCCTCCTTGATGCCGCGGTAGCCCTGCTCGTCGCCGTAGTAGACGGCCGGCGTGCCGCCCACCGTCATCAGGATCACCAGCGCGTGCGCCGCCAGGGCCGGATCCTCCAGCCTGCTGGCGATCCTGGTGACGTCATGGTTGCCGATGAAGGTCCACGGGACGAAGGAGTCGAGGAACGCGTTGTGCCGCTCCAGGGCGGCGGTCAGCTCCCAGAAGTTGGCGTCGTTGAGCGAGCTCCACACGGCCTTCCACAGCTCGTACTGGGTCGCTGAATCCAAGCCGCCGGCCTGCACCTCGGCGGCGTAGTCGCCGTGGATGTACTCGCCCACGAAATAGGCGTCCGGGTGGGTGCGGCGGACCCGGCCGGTCACCTCCGCCCAGAACGACGCCGGCACGGCGTAGGCGGCGTCCAGCCGCCAGCCGTCGGCGCCTCGGTCCAGCCAGTGGCCCATCACTTCGACGACGAAGTCCGCCACCGCCGGCTCGGCGTGGTTCAGCGCCACCAGGTGGTGGTGGCCCTCGAAGTCCCGGTAGCCGGGTTCGGTGCGGGGGCCGGCGCCGTCGGGCCAATCCAGATGGAACCATGCGGCGGTGCCCGCCGTCGGGCCCTCCGCCAGCACCCGTTGGAACGGGCCGAAGGAGCGCCCGACATGGTTGAACACGCCGTCGAGCAGGATCCGCAGGCCGCGCCGATGCGCCTCGGCGACCAGCCGGTCGAAGTCTTCGTCCGTGCCGTGACGCGGGTCGATGCGGAAGTAGTCGGTGGTGTCGTAGCCGTGGGTTTCTGAGGCAAAGATCGGCCCCAGGGCCAGGCCGGAGGTGCCGAGCTCGACGGCATAGTCCAGCCAGGGCAGCAGGTCCAGCAGGCGGTGCGCGCGGGCCGGTTCTTCCGTGGCGGTTTTCTCCGCGCCGGTGAAGCCCAGCGGATACACCTGCCACCAGATCGCGTGCTGCACCCAGTCCGGTTCGTGCATATCTGCCATCCCTTTCGCCGCCGGTACCGAGGGCGGAGGGCCTGATCGGACGCCGCCCGTTCCCGCTCAAGTCTGCTGGAGGGCCGCGGCGATGGCCAAACCTTCGGGAGTGCAGCGCCGACGGCCGGTGCGGCGGCCGTCCGTTGGGTGGCAGTGCCGCTTCCCTCCGTTTCGCGCAGGGGCCCTCCACTTGGCGGCGTTTCCCTCCAGTTGGCGGCGTTCCCCTCCGCTTTGACCGTTTCCTCCGGCTCTACCTGGAGGAAACGGCCTAAGCGGAGGGCGCCGTCGGAAAGCGGAGGGTTCTGGGTACGAAGTTGGGGGACCCGCCAGGGTCCACCCGACAGCACGGTGCAAAGCGACTTTCCGCAGCACCTTGCGCGACCTCTCGAAATTCGATAGGTATGAACCGTTACCCAATCGAAGGAGGAGCCATGGGTCGGCTCACCATCCTCACCCTGCACGTCCTGCTGGCACTGGTGCTGGCCGGCACGGTCTTCGTCCAGGCGGTCATGGTGCCGCTGCTGGGCGCCGACCTCGCCGAAGCGGGCGCCGGCGTCGTCCGCATCCCGATCCTTGTCATCGTGCTGCTGGGCATCGTCTGCTTCCAGCTCACCCTGATCTGCGTGTGGCGCCTCCTGACCATGGCCCGCCGCGGCACGGTCTTCTCCGACGACGCCTTCCGCTGGGTGGACCTCATCATCGGCGCCGTCGCCGCAGCCGCGGCGCTGCTGGTGGCCCTCGGCGTCGTGCTGGCACCCGGCGAGGTCGTGGCGCCCGGCGTCGTCCTGCTGATCGGGGGAGCGGCCGTGACCACGGCCGCCGTCGCGCTGGTGGTGCTGGTGATGCGCACGCTGCTGGCCCAGGCCGTGGCGCGCGACGCCGAGGCGCGCCACCTGCGCAGCGAGCTGGACGAGGTGATCTGATGCCGATCGTTGTGGACATCGACGTCATGCTCGCCCGGCGCAAGATGCCGGTGGGCGTGTTGGCCGAGCGCATCGGCATCACGCCCGCCAACCTGGCCGTGCTGAAGAACGGCCGGGCGAAAGCCGTCCGGTTCACCACCCTCGAGGCGCTCTGCGAGGTGCTGGACTGCCAGCCCGGGGACCTTCTGCGCTGGGAGCCCGACGACGACGGCGGGCAGGGCTCTGCGGGCACCGCCGAAACGGCCGCCCGCGAATGGTAAAGGGAACGTTTCCCGCGGGAAACGCACCGGAAACCGCCGCTGCCTAGCGTGGCGGGATGAGTCTCACACCAACGCCGCCGCGGTCCCGCTGGTACACGTCCCTGTTCGTGCAGCTGCTGGTGGCGGTGGTCCTCGGCGTCCTCGTGGGCACGCTGTGGCCCGAGGTCGGAGCGGCGTTCAAGGTCCTCGGAGACGGATTTATCCGGCTGATCAAGATGATCATTGCGCCGCTGATCTTCCTGGTCATCGTCACCGGCATCGCGCACATCAGCGACGTCAGCGCGGTGGGCCGGGTGGGCGCCAAGGCGCTGGCCTACTTCCTCGGCGCCTCCAGCTTTGCCCTCGTCCTCGGCATGCTGGTCGCCAACCTCGTCCGCGCCGGCGCCGGGCTGAACATCGACCCCGGCACCCTGGAAACCTCGCAGCTGGAGGCCAAGACCTCGGCGGAGGTGGCCTCGCCGTCGGAGTTCATCCTCAACGTCATCCCGGTGAGCGTGTTCGACGCCTTTGCCAGCAACTCGCTGCTGCAGGTGCTGTTCTTCGCCGTGTTCTTCGGCGCGGCCGCCGTGGTGCTGGGCCGCGAAACCTGCGAGCCGGTGCTGAAGGTCATGGAAGCCACCCTGGAAATCATCTTCAAGGTAATGGCCTGGATCATGCGGCTTGCCCCTATCGGCGCGTTCGGGGCCATGGCCTTCATCATCGGCGAGTACGGGCTGGCGACGCTCGGCACCTACGCCAAGCTGATCGCCGCCTGCTACGGAGCCGCCGTGCTGTTCATCGGCATCCTCTTCGTGATCGCCCGGGTCTGCGCCGGTGTTCCGCTCTGGCAGTTCATCAAATACACCAGGGAGGAGTTCCTGCTCGCCCTGGGCACGGCCTCCACCGAATCCGTGATGCCCCGGATCATGACCAAACTGACCAACGCCGGCTGCTCGCGCGCCACCACCGGACTGGTGGTGCCCACCGGCTACTCCTTCAACCTCGACGGCGCCGCCATCTACCTGTCCATCTCCGTGGTCTTCCTGGCCCAGGCCTTCAACATCGACCTCAGCCTGGAGCAGCAGATCGCGGCCCTGGGCGTGCTGCTGCTGACCTCCAAGGGGATGGCCGGGGTGCCGGGCTCCTCCTTCCTGGCCCTGTCGGCGACCGCGGCCGCGCTCGGCCTGTTCCCGGTGGCCGGCGTGGCCCTGCTCCTGGGTGCCGACCGGCTCATGGACTCCATGCGGGTGGTGGTCAACCTGCTCGGCAACTGCGTGGCCACCTTCGTGGTCGCCAGGTGGGAAGGCCAGCTGGACCGGCAGGCGATGCTCGCGGCGTTCACCCGGACGGCCCCGGGCGACGGCCACGACGCCGACGGCAACGTCCCGGCGGGAACAGCCGACGACGGCGCCGCCCGGGCCGCCGATGTGGCCACCGGCGTGCCGGCCCCGTCCACGGCGCGGTGACGCCGACCCGGTGATCCACGGCGCGGGGACACGGCACGGGGACACGGGCTCGCCGTGCTGCCACCTCCGGCCGGCGTCCGACGGCTAGGCTGACACCCATCGCAGCCGGCGCCGGTCCGAGCCAAACCGCCAAGGCCTGCGCGAGCGGGTCCGCAACGGACGGCCGGGGGGACAGACATGGGACAGCAGGCACGGCACCGGGCGACCACGCGGATGCAGGAACCGGCAGAGGAACGGCCCGCGCAGGCCCTGGGCGCGGATGGCGGGCACGGTGCGCGCGCCCGTGCCGCCCGGGCCCGTCCTCCGCTATGGGCCCGCGTGGCCGGCGGTTTCGGCATCGGCGTGCTGGCCGCCGTGGTCGGCCTTGCGCCTTGGCTGGCCACCGGTGCGCGCCTGCCGCTGCAGAACCTCTGGGCGGAACCGACCCTGCCCGAGGCCATGCCGCTCAGCGCCCTGCCCGTCAGCCAGTACCTGACCGACGGACTGGTGGCCCTGATGGTGGCCGGGGGACTGGTGGCGGGATTGGCCGCGCGCCGCTGGGGGCGGGGCGGCGGCGTCGCCGTCGGGGCGGCAGCTGCCGGTCTCCTGGCGGTCCAGCTGGCGGCGACCGCGCAGTCCTTCGGGCTGCTGGACACCGGCCTGCTTCCGGGCAGCCGCAGCGACCTGTACGTCATGGGACTGCGCGGCGGCGTCCTGGCCTCCACTGCCCTGGCCGTCCTGGTGCTGCTGCTGGTCGCGGCTCGCCGCGGAGGGGCAGCGGCCCTGGGCATCGGGCTGGCGGCGGTGCCATTCGCTGAATGGCTGTACCTGTGGGCCGTGCCGCCCTTCGAACCCTCGGATCTCCCCGGGCAGCTGCTGCTGCTGATCCGCTGGGTGCCTGCCGTCCTGGTCGGACTCGCCTTGGCCTGGTACTCCGCCGTGGGCGGAGGCCGCGGCCGGTCTGCCGCGAACGCGGGGACGAATGCCGGGGCCCAGCCCAGCCCGGCGCGTGCTGCCCTGGCCGCGGTCTGGGTGGTGGACCTGGCTGTGCTGTGGGTCTTTCCGGCGCTGCTGATCGGGATCGAGGCGGCCTTGGGCAGCCGCGTCTATCTGGGCGATTGGGCGATGATGGCCCAGTCGGCGCGGACAGCCGTCAGGGTCCAGCTGCTGGCGGGCTGGGGGCCGGTCCTGCTCGCCGCGGTGGTGGGCGCTGTCGGTGCAGTGGCCCTGCTCCGCCTGCGGGCAGCTCGGCTGCCCAGGCCCTAGCCGCGGGGCTTCCGGGCCGGCTGCGAAGCGTCCCGCATGAGATCCAGGGCCAGCGACGCGGCGGCTGCTCCCGCCGCCATCCAGCGGCGCGGCCGGCGAAGGCCGTAGCCGGCCAGCCGGCGTTCGATGTCCGCGTCCACCTTCAGCGAGCCGGCCTGCAGCGCGGTGATGATCACCGCCGCGGTCAGGGACACCAGGGTGCGCGCGGCCAGCGACTTCCGGGGTTCACGCCCGGGCGCGTCGACGCCGTCGCTCTTGGCCGCGGGCGCTGCGGCGGACTCCGCGGGGGCTCCGTCCTTCCTGCCGGGGTTCCGACCCGGCCTGGTGGCCCAGAGGACGCCGCCGGCAGCGGCCGCGCCGGGCAGCCAGACGTAGGCGCGGCGGACGGCGGGCCGCCAGTCGGCGGGACGGAGCAGGGTCAACGCACCGGTTGCTGCGGCGGTCGCCAGGGAGACAACGGGCGGAGGCAGAGAGATCATCCGACCACCCTACTAAGGCCACCTCAAGCAGGCCGGCGGCCGGGCCGGAGGTGACGGCCATGCCGGCGCCTCAGCGTCCCGGGCGGGCCAGCCGCCGGGCCCTGCCCCTGCCCCGGTGCGCATAGAGGCGGGCCCGGGGGCTGGACAGGGCCAGGATCAACAGCACGTCCAGGGAGTAGCCGGGCAGGTTGACCTCCAGCGGCACGGCCGGGCCGCCCGCCGATACCGCCGTGACCTGTCCGAGTATCGCCGCGGCGCTCAGCGACATGGCGGCCAGCCGTGACCGGTTGCCGCCGCGGAGGATGAAGATGCCCAGCGCCGCCTCCACGCAGGCGAAGGCCAGCAGGGCGCCGCCGATGATGCCGTTGGCCGTGCCCAGGTCCGCCACGTCCTGCCCCTCGCCCAGCAGGAACGAACGCCACGGCCCGGCGTCCGGCTGCGCCAGGAACGCCCACGCCGGCACGAGCGCGGCAAGGGCACGCAGGAACACCAGGCCGGCGCCCACCGACGTCTGCAGGGGCCGGCGCGGTTCGGCCGCCCGCTCGGCTGTGTATGCCCGGCCGGGCGGAACCGGAACACGGCCGACGTCGAGCACCGGCAGGTCCCCGTCGGTCACGAACGAATCCCCGCCGCCGTTGCGGGAGTGGTAGCCGGTGGAGAAGTCCCGGATCTCGTCCACCGATATCTCCGGGCAGGCGCCGGTCAGGGTGGACACCACGTGGTCCCGCTCCCGGTCGATGTCAGCCCCGATCCGGTGCGTCACCTGCAGGGTGAAGAAGGACAGGCCGACGGCGCTGTCATACTCGGCGGCGGCCAGCCAGTCCACCGCGATGCCGCCGGGCAGCATCCAGCCCTCGGGGCAGCGCCAGAACCGGACGTGGTGGCGGCGCCGCGGATCGCCGTCGAGCTCCTGTTGGTAGGCGAAGTCCTGCTGCCGGTCGAACAGGAACAGCGGGCTGACCGGGGCCTGCGGATAGCTGCGGTGCAGCAGGCTGGCGGTGACGATGCGGCGGCTGCTTTGAAGTGTCACCGGATCCGCGGCGGTCCAGCCGGCCTGCTCCAGCGCCGTGCGCAGCTGGTCCTCGCCGCCGCGGAACGCCAGGTTCACGGCATCGCCGAACAGCCCGTCACTGGTACGGGTCCGGCCCATGAAGTAGTCCGGGATGTAGATGCGGGTCAGGATCCGGTGCAGGCGCGGCAGCACCAGGTAGGCCAGCGCCGCCCAGAACACCACCAGGAACCAGATCTGCCGCCAGTGCAGGCTTTCCTCCAGCAGCAGGACCGCGAACCAGGCCGCCGCCACGCCGCCGAAGATGAAGAAGGCCCAGTCCAGCACCGTGGCCGAGGACGGCAGGTCCCGCGCCGCGCGGTCCGGCGGGCCGTCGCCGGGGGAGGGCATGGGTGTCAGGACGACGGGCGGGCCAGGGGGCGGATCTCGACAGGGGCATCCGCGGCGAGCAGGGCGCAGGCCTCGGTCAGGCCGTCCAGGTCCTCTGTCTGCACCAGATAGAACCCGCTGAGCTGTTCCGCGGCGCCGGTGGGAGGTCCGGCGGTGACGCTCGCCTGCCCGTCCACCATCCGGACGGTGCGCCCGGAACGGGAGTGCTGCAGCTCGGCGCCGCCGGTGACCACGTGGCCGCCGGCCTCCAGGCGGCGGCCAAACTCCTCGTGCCGGTCATAGACCGCCTGCCTGCCGGCGTCGTCCAGCCGCTCCCAGGCGCCTTCATCGTCCGGCAGCAGGATCATGTACTCGTCCATCTCGTGTCCTTTCACGCCCCCGGCAGGCTTCCGCCGGTGTCCGGGCAGTCTGGCACGGGAGGAGCCCGGTGGACAGGCCCGCAGCAACCTCAGCCGATGCGTTCCAGCGCGGTCCGCACGGTGTGCAGGTCCGCGGCGTCGATCCGATCGAAGAACAGCTCGCGCACCTGGGCAATGTGTTCCGGCAGGACCTTGTCCAGCAGGGCGCGTCCCTCCTCGGTGAGGGTCATCCGGACCGCGCGGTCATCATTGGGGTCCGCGACCCGGGCGACCAGGCCCCGCGCTTCGAGCTGCTTGGCCTGGTAGGTCAGCCCGCCCTTCGAGACGACCAGGGCTTTGGCCAGCTCCCCCATGCCGATTCCCCCGGCTTCGGAACGGAGCTGGGCAAGCACCGTGAACTGCACCTCGGTCAGTCCGTAGGGCCTCAGGTGGCCGGTCACGGCCCGCTGGAGGAGGTCGCCGGCCCGGCGCAGCGCGAAGTAGGCGGCGAGTTCCTCGGCGGTGAGGGCAGCAACCATGTTCTCCACTCCTATTGTTCGAATTCAAAACACCTGTTAGGGTCCAACTTGTTCAAGTTCAAACGATAACAGGCGCCGCGGCGCCGGACAGGCAGGACCTCATGGACATCACCGTTCTCGGCACCGGACACATGGCCCGCACCCTCGGAGGCGGCCTGCTTCGGGCCGGCCACTCCGTGCTCTTCGGCTCCCGCAATCCCGACGGCGCCCAGGGCCTGCCGGGGCCCGTCTTCGGACATACGGAGGCGATAGCCCGCAGCTCCGTCGTCCTCAGCGCGCTCGCCGCGGCGCACTCGCTCGAGACGCTGTCGGCCCTGCGCGGGGACCTCGCCGGCCGCGTCCTGATCGACATCGGCAACGCCGTGGATCCGCAGATGGAGCTGATCTACTCCGACGCCAGCCTGGGGGAGCGGCTGCAGCAGGCCCTGCCGGAAACGAAGGTCGTCAAGACGCTCAATACGGTGCCCGGGCCGATCGGTGCGGACCCGACAACCCTGTCGGCGCCCACGAGCGTCTTTCTCTCCGGCAACGATCCCGAGGCGAAAAAGCTCGTGTCGGCGCTGCTGGCCGATCTGGGGTGGGCGCCCGAGCAGCAGATCGACCTGGGCGGCATCGCCACCGCGCGCGCCGCGGAGCATTACTTCCTGCTCTTCGCGGCGCTGATGGGCGCGCTGCGCAGCCCCAGCTTCAACCTCGCGATCACCCGCTGACGCCGGGCGGCGCGTCGGGAATCTCCGGCGCAGACGGCGGCAGGGCCCCGCGGAACCATCTCCGCGGGGCCCTGCCGTCGGGGGGGTGCTGCGCCGGATCGCCTGCCGGCCTAGGGCCAGGAGTCCTCCTCCTCGTGGCAGATCACCATCTCGCGCACCTCGCAGCCCTTCGGCTGGTTCAGCACGAACAGGATCGCATTGGCCACGTTCAGCGGATCGTTCAGCCGGGAATCGTCCTGCGGCTTGTACTGCTCGGTGCGGTCGTCGAAGAAGTGCGTCTTCATGCCCGCCGGAATCATGGTGGTCACGCCGATCTCACCGCGCGTCTCCGCCGCGAGTGCCCGGCTGAAACCGACCACCCCGAACTTCGAGGCGCAGTACGCGGTCGCGTCGGACACCGCCTTGATGCCCAGCGAGGACGCCACGGTCACGGCCCGGCCGTGGCTCTCCTTCAGGTACGGCAGCGCCGCCCGGACCACCGAGACGGTGCCCATCAGGTTCACGCCGATGACCTTTTCCCACTCCTCGGCGGGCACGTCCTCCAGCCGGCCGCAGCGGTCGATGCCCGCGGCGGTCACCACGGCGTCCAGCCCGCCGAGCTCCTCGGCGGCCTGCTTCACCGCCGCCTCCACGGAGGCGCGGTCGGCGACGTCGGCCTGGAAGGCCTTGGCGCCGGACACGGCGCTGATGTCGCGGTCCAGTACGACGGCGGTGCCGCCGGCGGCGGCCACGGCCTGCACCACTGCGGCCCCCAGGCCGGAGTTTCCGCCGGTCACGAGGACCCGTCCGGGATTGCCCATTGTGTTGCTCACTGTGTTCCTTTCCTAGGGGATCGTCGGTCGTTCCGCGGAAGCGCCCGGCCGGTCAGCCGACCTTGGCCAGGGCCGCCGCAAGCTTGGTGGTGGAGCGCGCCGGGTAGTAGGGCACTGTTACGGTGTCGCCGCCCCAGCTGCGCAGCAGCGCGGTCTCGGGCAGGTCGTCGGCGCGGTAGTCGCCGCCCTTGACCCAGATGTCCGGGCGCAGCCGCTCCAGCGCCGCCTCGGGGGTGTCCTCGTCGAAGATCATCACCCCGTCCACGCATTCGAGCGCCAGCAGCAGTTCGGCGCGGTCCTCCTGGCCGATGATCGGCCGCGCCTCGCCCTTGAGCCGGCGCACCGAGGCGTCGGAGTTCAGGCACACGATCAGGCAGTCGCCCAGCCTGCGGGCCGCGGAGAGCGTGCGGGCGTGCCCGGCGTGCAGCAGGTCAAAGCAGCCGCCGGTGGCCACCACGGTCCCGCCGGCCTCCCGGGTCCGGGCCGCGGCGCGCAGCGCGTCCATGGCGTCGCCGGGCAGCGGTTCGGGGTCCTTCTCCCGCTGCAGGCCCGCCACGCCGCCGGCGGCGAGGAACGTTGCGGCGGCCTTCGCCGCCTCGGCGGCGGCGTCGTCCACGGAGGCCCCGGCGGCCAGTTCGAGGATCAGCGACGCGGCGAACCGGTCCCCGGCCCCGCACGGATCGGAGGTGGCCACCTCGGGGACGGGCACCACCTGCGGCAGGCCGGCCTCGGACAGCACCAGGGCGCCCTGCCCGCCGAGGGTGACGACGACGGCGCGCGGCTGCCAGCGTCCCAGCAGCTCCTCGGCGGCGGCGAGGGCGGCGGGCAGGCTGTTGCCGGAGCCGCCCGTGGCGCGCAGCGCCTCGGAGAGGTTCGGGGTGACCGCGGCGACGCCGGGCACCGGGTCGGTGCCCGAGGGGTGCGGATCCCAGACCACCGGGATGCGGGCGGCGAGCCGCTGCACCGCCTGCCGCAGCGCGGGCACGGCGGTGATGCCGCGGCCGTAGTCGGCCACGATCACCGCTTCGGCCGCGTTCAGCGCCGCGAGCATCTCCTCGGTGGCCTCCGGCACCGGGGCGGGGGCGCAGCCCTCGTCGAAGCGGACCACCGCCTGTCCGGCGGCGCGCACCCGGGTCTTCACCGGCGTCGGCGCTCCCGAGGGGCCGGCGGTGACCGTGATGCCCGCCAGGGCGGCGCGCAGGTCCCCGGAGGCCGGGTCGTCGGAGAGGACGGTCACCAGGTTGACGCGGTGCCCGTCCCGGGCCAGCATCCGGGCCACCAGGCCCGCCCCGCCGGCCCGCCGGTGCACGGCGCCCACATCGACGACGGGTACCGGCGCGTCGGGGGAGAGGCGCTGGGCCTCGCCGGCGATGTCCATGTCCAGGAGCACGTCTCCCAGCACCACGATGTTCATGCCCGTGCCTCCTGTGCGGACTCGGCTGCTGCGGGGGATGGTCCGGCTTCCGGGTCCGCCGTGCCGGGCTCCGCGGCCGCCTCCGCGTCCAGCCGGGCGATCTCCGCGTCGAAGGCGCGGCAGAGCATGTGGACGCCGATCAGGTGCGCTTCCTGCGCGTTGGCGGACCGGGCCTGGATGGCGACGTGGTCGTCGCAGGCCTCGGTCAGCGGATTCGGGGCCGAGCCGGTCAGCGCCCAGGTGGTGATGCCCGCCGTGCGGGCCGCGGCGGCGGCGCGCAGCAGGTTGGGGCTGCGGCCGCTGGTGGAGAGCAGCACCAGCACGTCGCCGGAGCGGCCGTGCGCGGCGACCTGGCGGGCGTAGAGCTCCTCGAAGCCGTAGTCGTTGCCGATGGCGGTGACCGCCGAGGTCTCCGCGTGCAGGGCGATCGCCGAGAACGCGCGCCGTTCGCCGTCGAACCGTCCGACCAGTTCGGCGGTCAGGTGCTGCGCCTCGGCGGCGGAGCCGCCGTTGCCCGCGGCCAGCAGGCGGTGCCCGGCGTGCAGCCGGCGGGCCAGGTCCACGCCCCAGGCGGTGAGCCGCCCGGCCTGCTCCTGCAGCGAGCTGATGGCCGGGGCCAGGTGTTCGAGGTGCTCGCGGACGGCCTCGCGGGCCGGCCCGTCGCTGCGCGGCGCCGTCGCGGGCTGCGCCGGCGCCGTGGCGGGGACCTGCGGTGCGGGGGCGGTGCCGGCGGGCGCCGGAACGGCCGCGGGTGTGGTGCCGGGGTGGATGCTGAGCGGATTCACAGGGCCTGCCCTCCCAGCGGCTGCAGCCGGCGTCGCGGGCTGGCGGTGACGGTGGCCTGGTAGGCCTTCTCGGTGTCCGCGGCCACCCGGTCCCAGGAGTAGCGGGCGTTGGCGCGGGCCAGGCCGGCGGCGCCCAGGCGCCTGGCGTAGGCGGGATGGCCCAGCAGCTCCGCGAGCGCCTCGGCCAGCGCTTCCGGGTCCCGGGGCGGTACGTGCAGCCCGGTCTTGCCGTGGACCACGGTGTCGATCAGGCCGCCGACGGCGGAGGCGACCACGGGGATGCCGCAGGCCATGGCCTCCAGCGGGGTGATGCCGAACGGCTCGTACCAGGGGGCGCAGACCACCGCGTCGGCGCTGCGCAGCACGGCGGGCATCTGTTCGCGCGGCACCTGTCCGCGCATCACCACCCGGTCCTCGACGCCGAGCTCCTTCGCCAGTGCCTTCAGGCGCCGGGCCTCGGGGTCGCGGTCCAGCCCGGCGGAGTCGCTGCCGCCGCCGACGATCAGCAGCTCGACGTCGTCGATGCCCTGCCCGGCCATCAGCGCCAGCGCTCGGATCACCAGGTCCATGCCCTTGCGCGGCACCAGCCGGCCGATGGTGGCGATCCGGTGCCTGCGCTGCCGCGGCTCCACCGGTCCCTCGGCCCCGAACAGGGACAGGTCGACGCCGCAGGGCACCACCGAGATGCGGCTGCCGGGAATGCCCAGCGCCTTGAGTTCGAAGACCTCGTCGGAGCAGGTGGCCACCACCCGGTCCGCGTTGCGGCCCACCGACGGTTCCAGCCAGGTCCGTTCGGAGGGGCTGGTGTCCTCGGCGCCCTGGTGGCGCTTCTTCACCGATCCCAGGGCGTGGAAGGTCTGGACCACCGGCACCGGATAGCCGGGGCCGTCCAGCCGGCGGGCGGCGTCGAGCGCGGCGACGCCGGACATCCAGAAGTGGCCGTGCACCACGTCCGGCGGGCTGGCGCCCCAGTCGGCGGAGATGCCGGCGGCGAAGTCCTCCATGTAGGGCAGGAGGGTGTCCTTGGGCAGCGCCTCGGCGGGGCCGGCGTCCACGTGCACCACCTCCAGGCCTTCGGCGACCGCCACCCGGTCGGGCAGCGCCGGGTCGTCCCGCCGGGTGTACACGCTGACCTCGTGGCCGCGGCGGGCCAGGGCCAGGGACAGGGCGGCGACGTGCACGTTCTGCCCTCCGGCGTCCACCCCGCCCAGCGCGGCGAGCGGGCTGGCGTGCTCGGAAACCATTGAAATCCTCACAGGGCGCTCCTTCCACCGGCCGTGGAGAGGACGCCGGTATCGGTGACGGGGTGCCCGGCCGCGGAGGCGCCGGGACGGGAGGACACGACGTCGAAAAGGACGTTGTCCCAGTCGGTGAGGAACCGCTGCAGCCCGTACCGGGCCAGGGCCGCCTCGCGGGCGATCCGGCCGCGGGCGCGGGCCTCGTCCGGGTCCTCGATCAGCCGGGCGGCCGCCCGGCACAGCTCATCGACGCTGGCCGAGATGGCCCCGGCCTCCGGCGGCACCGCGCGGGCCGCTTCGGTGGCGTCCAGGGCGATCACCGGCATCCCGAGGTGCATGGCCTCCAGCAGGGACAGGCCCAGGGAGGTCCAGCGCATCGGGTGGACGTAGGCCCGGCAGCCGGCCAGGGCCGGGTGCAGGGACCCGCCGGACAGGTCGCCGCGCACGGTCAGCTCGTCGGGGCCGAGGCCGGTGGCCTCGTTCAGCCCGTCGCCGCCCATGCCGAACACCTCCAGGTGCCCGGCCCGGGCGAAGTGCGGCAGCAGGTCGGTGCCGGTCACCCGCCAGCGGCGCACCGGCTCGTTGATCACCACGCCCAGGTGGTCCCGCTCGCCGGTGTACAGCAGGCCCGGGTCCGGGATGCCGTGCTCGATGACCCGGACCGGGGCGGAGCCGGTGTCCCAGAACAGGGCGTTGAAGTGGGTCACGTGGATGACCGGGATGTCGGTTTGGTCCGCCAGCGGATGCCGGCTGTCGGGGACGCGGCCGTCCTTGGGCGTGTTGTGCTCCAGGAACACCGCGGGCAGGTCGCGGCCGGGACGCCGGCCGGTCAGCCGTTCGACTTCGGCGATCTCCTCGACGCGCTGCAGCACCACGACGTCGATGTCGTGGCCGCGCAGGTCGCCGGGGGCCACCTCCACCGCGCCGTCGGGCCAGGCCCGGCCGCCGCGGCCCAGGCCCCAGGGCCCGCCGTCGGGCGTGGCGGGCAGCAGGTAGCGGTGGCTGCCGCGGACAAAGGCCTCCATCCAGCCGCCGTGGACGTGCCAGACCAGGATGTTCATCCATTCCTCGTTTCTCTGCGGGTGCGCAGTGACGTGACGCCGGTGGTGAGCCGGACGACGGCCTCCAGAACCTGTTCGGGGTTCACCCCGGCCAGGCAGGGATGTCCGGGAACCGGGCAGACCCGGGCGCGGCTGTTGCGGCACCGGGCGTTCTGGTCCCCGAGCAGTTCCAGCGGCACCTTGTAGGGTGCCCAACGGACGGCCGGAACAACAGGGGAAAACAGGCTGACAATCGGTGTGCCGACGGCGGCCGCCAGGTGGGCCGGGCCGGTGTTGCCCACCACCACGCAGGACGCGCCGGCGAGCACGCCGGCCAGGGTGGGCATGTCGGTGCGCCCGCCCAGGTCCAGGCCGGCGACTCCGGCCACGGTGGCGGTCAGGTCGGTCTCGCCGGGCCCGCCGGTGACCACCACCCGGTAGCCGGCGCCGGTGAGCAGCTCGACCACGGCGGCGTTGTGCAGCGGCGGATAGGCCCGTGCCGGCACGGCCGCGCCCGGGTGGACGACCACGTACGGCCCGTCGCCGACCAGGTCGGCGACCTCGGGGATGCCGCGCACCATGAGCCGGCCGTCGTCGTCGGCGGGCAGCCGGTAGCCGGCGGCCGCGGCGATGCGCAGGGCCCGCTCCGCCTCCGGCTGGTCCTCGGGGAAGTCCTCGCCGGGCTTGAGCCGCACGTCCAGCAGCGAACCGGCGTAGTCCACGGAGGCGCCGCTGATCTTCGCCACCCCGGCGGTGCGCAGCAGCAGCGCCAGCGGCAGCGGGGACTGGTGGAAGCTGGTCAGGATCACGGCCTCGTCGATGTCCCTGGCGCGCACCCAGTCCAGCAGCGTGCCCAGGTGTTCGGGCGTGGCCTGCGGGGCCGGGTCCACGATCCAGGGGCTGGCCCAGGTGAAGACCTCGGCGACGCCGGGCAGCAGGTTCGCCGCGGCGGAGCCCTGGGGTCCGCACAGCAGCAGCACCTCGGTGTCCGGAGCGGCGGCGACGGCGCGCACGGCCGGCCCGGAGACCAGGACGTCGCCGGCGCTGTCCAGCCGGGCCACGAGCACCCGCCGGCTCATGCGGGCCCCCGCAGCAGTGCCACGGCCTCGGCGAGGGAACCGGCCACCAGTTCGGCGGCTTCGACCTCCTCGGCGCGGGTGACCGGCGTCGGGACCAGGACGCCGCGGGCGCCGGCGGCACGGGCGGCGTCGACGTCGGCGCCGATGTCGCCGATGAAGCCCAACTCCTCCGGGGCCAGGCCCAGCCGTTCGGCGGCGGAGTGCAGCATCCCGGGGGCCGGCTTGCGGCAGGGGCAGCCGTCGTCGGGGCCGTGCGGGCAGATCTCCCAGAGGTCGAAGGGGCCCAGCAGTTCCTCGACCCGGGCGTTGACGGCGTCGACCTGGCTGCGGTCCAGCAGCCCGCGGGCGATGCCGGACTGGTTGGTCAGCACTCCGGTGGGCACGCCCTCGGCGCGCAGCCGGCTGAGCACGTCGGCGGCTCCGGGGATCGGCCGGACCAGCTCCGGGTCGGAGTTGTAGGGCACGTCGAAGACCAGGGTGCCGTCCCGGTCGAACAGGACGGCGCGTACCGGCGGCTTCGGCTGCTGTTCCATACCTGTCCTGTGCCCAGCCGGGCGGGAAATGAAACAGGCGGCCGGGATATTCTTGCCCCAGACGTCCATTGTTCTAGTTGTAGTAGAATAAAGCCATGTTGATGCGAGTGGATCCGGGCAGCGGGCAGCCGCTGTTCGCGCAGCTGGCGGCCTCCGTCCGCGCCGACGCCGCAGCCGGACGGCTGCGCCCCGGCGAGCGTCTCCCGGCCGCCCGGGAGGTGGCCCAGGGCCTGGGCATCAACGTGCACACCGTGCTGCGCGCCTACCAGGAGCTGCGCGACGAAGGGCTGATCGAGCTGCGCCGCGGCCGGGGTGCGGTGGTCACCGAGGCTGCCGCCCCGTTGGCCGCCCTGCACGATGATGTGCTGGCGCTGGCCGCGAAGGCGCGCTCGCTCGGACTGTCGCCGGAGACCCTGGCCGAATACGTGAAGGAGATTGCCCATGAGCGCTGACACCGCTTCCGCCCGCCGCCGCTTCCTGCTGGTCGCGGTGGCCGTGCCCGCCGTCGTCGTGGCCGCCGCGCTGGCGCTGCAGCTGGCGGCGCTGGGGTCGCTGCCGGATCCGGTCGCCGTGCACTGGGGCGGGCAGGGCCCGGACGGCTTCGGCCCGGCCTGGCTGCCGGTGCTGCTCACCGCCGTCTTCGGCGCGCTGGTGCCGGCGCTGATGGTCCTCTCCGCGCTGCCGGGCCTGCGTGACGGCGGCGTCAGCTACCGCTTCCTCGGGGCGCTGGTGCCCGGGTTCACCGTGCTCCTGTGCATGGTCCTGACGTGGGGGCAGCTCATGCAGGCAGGCCTCGCCGATGCCCGGCAGGCACCGGGCATCGGCTTTCCGCTGCTGGCGTCCACGGCCGCCGGGCTGGCGGTGGCCGCCCTGCCGTGGGCCGTCTGGTTCCGGGAGGCGTCCCTGGCGCTGCCCGGACTGCTGCTCATCCTCGGGGCGGTGACCGCCGCGCTGGCCGGGACCGTGATCGCCTGGCTCTGGGCGGAGGCCGCCCTGGCCTGGGTGCTCACCGCCGTCACCCTGGTGCTGCTGGCCGCCGCGGCCACCACCACGGCGTTCCGGGTCAGGGTGGACGGCCAGGGGCTGACCGTGACCTCGGTGGCGGGGGTGCCCCGCTTCCATATCGCGCCCGACGACGTCGCCTCCGCCGAGGCGGTGACGGTGAACCCGATGGGCGAATTCGGCGGATGGGGACTGCGTTCCGCCCCGGGCCGCTTCGGCGTGGTGCTGCGCACCGGCGAAGCGCTGCAGGTCCGCCGGCGCAACGGGCGGCAGTTCGTGGTCACCGTGGACGACGCCGGCACCGCCGCCGCCCTGCTGCAGGCGCTCGCCCGGCGCGGGTAACCGGCCCGGGCGCCCGGAGGCGGGGCCCGTTCCGGGCGTCTGGCAGGATGAAAGCCGTGCACTGACGCCCGCCGGAAGGACGCCGACTTGAAAAACGAAGACACCCCCGCCCGGGACGGGCGCCCCGAGCTGCTCGCCCTGCGCGCCCTGAAGCTGGGCGACCTGCTGGTGGCCGTGCCGGCCCTGCGCGGCCTGCGCCGGGCCTTCCCCGAGCACCGGATCTTCTATGCGGCGCAGCCGTGGCTGCGGCCCATCGTCGAGCTGGTCGGCAGCGTCGACGAGCTGCTGCCCATGCACGGGCTGGACGTGCCCGTGCCCCTGGAACCGGGCCGGGTGGACATCGCGGTGAACCTGCACGGCAACGGCGCTGAAAGCCGCCAGCGGCTGGAGGCCCTGCAGGCGGCCCGCGCCATCGGGCACCAATCCCCGGGCTGGGACGGGCCGGAATGGGAGCACGGCATCCACGAGCGGGAACGCTGGGCCCGCCTGGTTTCCTGGCACGGCATCGAGGCCGATCCGCTGGACTACAAACTGAACCGGCCGGCCGTGCCCGCTCCGGTGCCGGGCGCCGCGGTCATCCATGTGGGCGCGGCGTACGGCAGCAGGCTCTGGCCGGTGGAGCGCTTCGCCGCCGTCGCCCGCCAGTTGGCCGACGCCGGGCTGCCCGTGGTCTTCACCGGCAGCCAGGGCGAGCGGGCCCGGGCCCTGGCGGTAGCTGACCGCGCCGGCCTGCCGCTGGAGACCGTCGCCGCCGGCGAGCTCGGCCTGGACCGCTTCGCCGCCGTCATTGCCGAGGCCGCCGTCGTCGTCTCCGCCGACACCGGCGCCGCACATCTGGCCTCGGCGTATGAGCGTCCCTCGGTGGTGATCTTCGGCCCCGCACCGGTGAGTGAATGGGGTCCGCCGCCGGGCCCGCACATCGCGCTGACGGACGAATCGCTGCGGCGCGGGGAGACGTTCTCGCCGGATCCGGACCCCGCGTTGCTGGCGGTCACGGTGGAGGACGTGCTGGCCGCCGTCGGCAAGCTCGACGTGATCTGACCGTCGGTCCCGCCGCCGGGCGGCGGGACCGCGGCTGGACGGAGGTCAGGCCGACTGCGCGTTCATTCCGGCCGGGGCGTTGCCCTTTCCGTCGGAGTGCTCCGGAGCGCCGAGCAGCCGCATCTGGAGCTTGACCAGAATGCGGGCCAGCCGGCGGGACACCTGCATCTGCGTCATGCCGAGGCGCTCGCCGATCGCCTGCTGGGACAGTTCATGGAAATACCGCAGGAAGAGCAGCTGCCGTTCGGTCTCCGGGAGTCCGCGCATGGCCTGGCCGAGCATCAGCACGTCATCGGAACGATCGGTCCACGGCCCCTGGGGGTCCTCGGGCTCGAGCGCCGCACCGCCGGGGGCCGGCGCGTCCAGTGACTCCGGCCGCATGCTGCCCGAACAGGCCAGCGCTTCGAGGATGTCCTGGACCGGTTCCCCCAGCTCGGCGGCCAGGTCCTGCGCCGTCGCCTCCCGGCCCAGCCGCTGGCTGAGGCCGGGCTGCGTCTTGGCGACGGCGGTGCGCAGGTCCTGCAGCCGCCGCGGCGGGCGGATCACCCAGCCGTTGTCGCGCAGGTGGCGCTTGAGCTCGCCGTGGATGGTGGGCAGGGCGAAGGCCGGAAAGTGCTCACCCTTGGACGGGTCGAACCGGCGGGCGGCCTTGACCAGCCCCACGTAGGCGACCTGGCGCAGGTCCGCCGCCTCGCGGCCCGGAGCGCCGTAGCTGCCGGCCGCGGTCTCGGCCAGATGCCGGTGCTCCTGCACCATCTCGTTCTGGAGGGCCAGCTGCAGGTCACCGCCGCGACGCCGCTGGGGAGCCGGGCCATCGCCCGGGACTTCAATTCTGTTCATGCAGCGCCTCGAATACCACCTCAGGGACGGGCCAGGCCGTCAAACCGAAAGCATACTTAGGACAACAAAAACAGAAGTAACCTTAGGTTTCAACTGCCCCAATGGTCCTGAGGCGAAGTTTTAGGCGCCGCGCGGGTTCCCCGAGCGTGTTCGGCTGAGGGGATCCGCAGGCAGCCGGGCCGGAAACGGGCCGGAGGCGGGCCGGGATCGGCTAGCCTCCGGGCGGGCGGCTGCCGGCATCCTCGGTTGCCGTGTTTCGGGTGCCCGGCGCCGCGCGGTAGTGCCGGTAAAGGATGGCCGCCGCCCCGGCCCCGAGGGCGAAGCTGAGGATGACGGCGATCAGGGCGAAGTACAGGAACAGGAGCATCGCCATGGGCGGGGTGCCGGCCGGCGGCTGGAGCAGGTTGAAGGCTCCGGCGGTCCAGAGCGCGGCGCAGCCGAGCAGGACGAGCCAGGCGGTGCGGGGACGGATACGGGTGAGGAAGCTGCGGTTCACGGGACTCCCAATGAGGCCGGACGTCACGCCAACTGCTTGACGTTGACCCAGCGAGTCTAGGGTTCACCGGAACTGCGTGGAACGGTCCGACGCCGTTTAGGGACTCTTCCGGGGGTAAGGCCTTGCGAGGCCTGCTGAGGCCCGCACCTGGACCGGCACGCCCCGGCCCGGATCGTCGCGGCGTGCCGCCTCCTGCAGGTCCGGCGCCTCTTCCGAGGGGACATGGAGCACCACGCCTCCTTCACGGCCGTCGAGCAGGGCGCGGTGCAGGTGGACTTCGGGGCCGCCGGGGGAGCGTGTCCAGGCGAGCACCCGGTCCAGGGCCTCCTTCAGCGCCTCCTCGGTGAAGGGGGCGCGGTGCGGCTCGGCGCCGGCGGCAGCCACCTTCCCGGCAGCGGCGTCGCTGGTGACCGCCACGTGCAGGGCGCCGTCCTCGATCCAGGAAGCGGCGTAATGCTCACGCACCTCGTCCTTGATCCGGCTGTTGAGGGACAGCAGTGCGTCGGTGTGGTCCTGGCTCATGTGGTGGTCCTTATCGACGTCGCGGGAGCGGGGGCGCGGAACCCACCCCGTCCTGGCGGCGGGCTGAAAGCCGCAGGGCGGGTTCCGGCCGAAGCCGGAACCCGCCCTGTTGGCTTGATGCAGGCTAGCTGCGGGTCGCCACGTGAGCGCCGCGGCGGCGGCGGTTCAGCAGCAGGGCGCCGGTGCCGCCGCCCACAAGGAGCAGGCCGGCTGCGGCTGCCATGCCGACGCCGTTGGCGCCGGTGTCGGCGAGGTCGCCGTCACTGCTGCCACCGGCGTTGCCGCCGTTGCCGCCGTTGTTGTTGCCGCCGGGGTTGCCGGGAGCGCCCGGGGCGCCCGGATCACCGGGGTTGCCGCCGGGTGCCACCTGGAGGGCGGCGACGCGGACGGTCAGCTGGGTGAAGTCGGAGCCGACGCCGTCAAGCTGCTGGGAAGCGGTGATGGCGTACTCGCCCGCGGCCCAGGGCTCGACGTCGTAGGACCAGCGGCCGTCTTCGTCGGCCTCGGTGGTGCCGGTGGCCAGCGCGTTGCCGACGGCGACGGTCACCGTGGCGCCCGGAATGGCGGTGCCGGTGATCGTCTCGGGGGTGGACCCCTCGGTGAACTCCTGCCCGTCCTTCAGGTTGGTGATCGCCGGGGCGGTGTAGACAACGGAAAGGTTCAAGGTGGCGACATCGGAATCCTTCATTCCGGCCTTGGCCTGCGTCGCGCTCACCCGGTAGGTGCCCGGCTGCAGCGCGTCCTCGAGCTCGACGGTCCAGCTGCCGTCCTTGACCTCGACGGTCTCCGTCAGGGGAAGTTCAGCCAGTGCGGCCGCCTCGCCCTGCTTCGCCGCGGTGCTGATCTCCACGGTCACCGTGGCGCCGTCGACGCCGGTGCCGGAGATCTCGGCCACTTCGCCGACCACGGTGGCCGGGGTGCTGAACACGGGCAGATCCAGCGGAGCCTTCTCGAGGTTGAGGGTGAACTCGGCCATCGAGGACTTGTTGGACCCGTTCACGGCGCGGGCGGTCAATTCGAGCTCGCGGTTGGGAACTGACTCGTCTGCATCAACCGTCTGCGGTGCTCGGACGGACCAGGTGCCGTCCGCGGCGACGGGCACCGTCTGCGGCTCGCCGCCGTCGACCGTGACCTGGACCTCCGTGCCGGCGGGAGCGCCGTCCACGATGCCCGTGATCGGCTGGCCGGTCAAGGCCTTGCCCTCGCCGGCCGCGCCGGTGAGTTCGGGCTTGGCGATGAACATGGCGAGCTCGAAGCCACCGGGAATATAGCTGACTGCGTCGGACAGTGATGCTCCGTGGGTAATAACGTCCTCAAGCCCCGCGCTGATTAGTCCGACGGCGTTGGTGCCGCTGATGATGCTGCCGCCCGAGTCACCGGGTTCAGCTTCTAGGAATACAGGACTGTCCTGCCCAGGTTTCGGATTCCCGCTTTCGAACCCCCAGACAGCTCGAGCGTCAGGGTTAGCCTCCGTGCCGTTATGCCCCCCGACAAAGAAGATACCCACCCCGGTGACACTGCCGCAGGTCCAGAAGGTCGTACGGCCGGACTTGCAGATCGGGCTACCGAGCACAACGTCTGCAGAACCGGTAACGGACACGGTGTCGGCGTTGCGGTCAGTATTGGCGGCGCGCCGGGTGACCTCGGCGGTTAGGTCGATACCATCGTCAATATTCCCAATGACAGCGACGTCAGTGCCGCGATTAACGGTAACGTCGGGACCGCCCTCTGTAGGAACGGGGCTTGGAGTGTGGTTCTTGCCGCCGAACTGGGAGAAGGTGAATTCGCCCAGTGGCACCAGCATGTTGTCACCTTCAAGCGGCTCCAGGAAGGCCAGGTTCGAGGTGTCGTCGCCGGTGCAGTGTCCTGCGGTCAGGGTGGCGGGGCTGCCCGCGGTGAATCCGTTGAAGCCGATGGAGCAGGCTCCGTCGATCACTGGTTCAGTCGTCGTGCCCGTCCCAGTATAGATTCCAGAGCCGCCCGGAACGTCCTCGAAGGCGGTCAGTGGCTCGGGCTGCTCCACCACAGTGACGTTGGTGTACTCGGCGTCAAACTCGGCCGGCGTCTTCTTCGGGGCGCTGGCCATGCGGATCAGGGAACCGTCCGGCCGGGTCGGCAGCGTATCGAGCGGGGTGCCCAGCTTGATGGTGTATTCGCCCGGCGCGGTGAGCATCACGGAGCGCAGGCCTTCGGCGCTGCCGACCTTCTGCACGTACGCCCGGAGCAGGCTGTCGACGTCTTCGGCGACGGAGGAACCGGCGGCCGGCTCCTCGTCGTCGGCTTCTTCTTCAGCGGCGGGAGCTTCGGCCGCGGCGGTTTCCTCGGCCGTCTCGGCGGTGGCGTCTTCGGCCGGAACCGGCGCCTCGAGAACGGCGCCAAGCTCGGACACGGCGGCGGCGAGTTCCTCGCCCGAGCCGGTGACGACGATCGCGTCGGCTTCCAGGCGCAGGCTGACGAAGCCCTCGATCTTCTGGAGCTCGGGCAGTGCGAGGGCTGCCTTCTCGCCCAGCTCGCCTGCTGCGATGAATTCCTCGAGGCTCATGCCCAGGTCGCGCATGAGTGCCTCGGCCAGGCCCGGGGGCAGCTCGGAGGCGGCCGCGGTTCCCTCTGCATCCGCTTCGGCGGCGGGGACGGCGTCCTGAGGAGCCGCCTCGGCCGGCGCCTTCGCGGGAGCCGGCGTGGCCGGAGCGGTGGCGGGAACCGCGGTGGCGGTGGAAGTGGGCTCGGCGGGTGCCGTGGCCTCGTCGGCGTTCGCCGGCGCGGCGGCCATGAGCCCGGTGAAGGCCAGCACTGCTGCGGCGCTGAGCGCGCCCGCGCGTTTGTGGATGGCGCGTGGTTGATGCATGAAGTTATCCCCCCGGTAAGCGGTCCGCGCGGGACTGCAGGCTGCAGCGGTGCAGCCTGCGGCCTCGGACAGACCGTTCAGAGTTGCGAATGAGACTTGCTGGAAAGTGCCGTCGGCTTCCGAAAACGCCCGGTCAGGTTCTTCAGCGCAGCCCGCAGTGGGGATAGGGCTGCGGCCGGAGGCAGGGTCAGGCTAGCCGACCGTCAGCGTGCTGACAACAGTGCATGCGCATGTATGGGAATCCGGCGGGCATCGATCCGCGACGGAGTGTGAACCGGGCGCGTTGACCGCCTTCACCGGCCGGGGCTAGCGTCATCCTCATCAGCACTTCCCGCTCCTGCCGGCGCCGCGCCGGGACAGCGCCCGGGAACCCTCGGCACCACACGAAAGGGGAGCCGGCATGCCTCGGCGCAGCTCACCCAACCACGGCCAAGCCCCCGCCGGGCAGGCTGCCTCCACCGCCTCGGCGGGCGCCTCCGGGCTGGTGATCGCCCTGCTCTCCTCAGCGGTCTTCGGCCTCTCCGGCTCCTTTGCCAAAGCCCTGCTGGAGACCGGCTGGAGCTCGGCGGCCGCCGTCGCAGTGCGGATGGGCGGCGCCGGCCTGGTCCTGCTCGTCCCGGCCGTGTGGATCCTGCACGGGCGCTGGCACCAGGTCCGGGCGAACTGGCGCACCATCGTCCTGTTCGGGCTCATCGGGGTGGCCGGCTGCCAGTTCTTCTACTTCAATGCGGTGAACCGCCTGTCGGTGGGCGTGGCCCTGCTGCTGGAGTTCCTGGCGCCGGTGCTGATGGTCCTGTGGATCTGGGCGGTCCGCCGCCGCCGGCCCGGCCTGCCGACCATGCTGGGCACGGTGGCCGCCGTCGCAGGCCTGGTGCTCGTCCTCGACGTCACCGCCGACGCCCGGGTGGACCCGATCGGGGTCCTCTGGGGCCTGGCCGCCGCGGTCTGCCTGGCGGTTTACTTCTTCATCACCGCCCGACAGAACGACACGCTGCCCCCGCTGGTGCTGGCCACGGGAGGCATGTTCGTCGGCGCGGCGACCATGGCCGTGCTCGGCGCCGTCGGGCTGGTGCCGATGGCCTGGAACACGGCCGACGTCGAACTCGCCGGCTGGACCACCCGCTGGTGGGTGCCGCTGCTGGGCCTGGTCCTCTTCTCGACCGTGCTGGCCTACGTGACCGGCATCGTCGCGGCGCGGGCGCTGGGCTCCCGGGTGGCCTCCTTCGTCTCGCTGACCGAGGTGCTGTTCGCGGTGCTGTGGGCCTGGCTGCTGCTGGCCGAGCTGCCGCGGCCGGTGCAGCTGGCCGGCGGCGCGCTGATCGTGATCGGCGTGTTCCTGGTCCGGGCGGACCGCCGGGGCGCGCTCCCGGAGGAGGGTGCCCCGGAGGTCTACTCCTAGGATCCGGGCGGACCTGTCCGCCCGGGGTCAGCCCTGGCCGGGCCCCAGCGCGTCTTCGGCCGGCTTGCCGGCCGTCACGTTGATCTCGCGCTTGAGGATCTTGCCCGTGGGACCCTTCGGCAGGGTGTCGGTGAGCTGCACGATCCGCGGGTACTTGTAGGCCGCCAGGCGCTCCTTCGCGAAGTCCCGGATGGCGTCGGCGAGCTCGGCCCGGCCCGGTCCGTCGTCCGGCAGCATGCCTTCCTTGATGCCGACGACGGCGGCCACCTCCTCGCCGGACAGCTCGTCCGGAACGCCCAGCACGGCCGCCTCGGCGACCGCGGGGTGCTCGTACAGGACCTCCTCGACCTCGCGCGGATAGACGTTGTAGCCGCCGCGCAGGATCATGTCTTTCTTCCGGTCGACGATGTAGATATTGCCCAGCTCGTCGAACCTGGCCAGGTCTCCGCTGCGGAACCAGCCGTCCGGAATGGCCGCGGCGGTGGCCTCCGGATTGTTCCAGTAGCCCTGCATCACGCCCTCGCCGCGGATGGCGAGTTCGCCGACTTCACCCACCGGCAGGTCCTTGCCGGCGTCGTCCACGATCCGCACCTCCATCCCGGCCACCGGCTTGCCGATGGAGCCGGGCCGCCGGTCGGGGCCGGGCAGGTTGAAGGACACCACCGGCGAGGTCTCGGACAGCCCGTAGCCCTCGAGCATCTCGGTGCCGAACACCTCCTCGAACTCGTGCAGCACCTCCAGCGGCAGCGAGGCGCCGCCGGAGATCGCCCCGCGCACCGTCGAGGTGTCGGTTTCGGCGATCGCGGGATGGCGCAGCATCGCAATGTACATGGTGGGCACGCCCTGGAAGATCGTCACCCGGTCCCGCTCGATGATCTGCAGCGCCTGCCCCGGATCGAAGCGCGGCAGGAGGCTGATCGAGGCGCCGGCCATGACCGCCGCGTTCAGGGCCGAGGTCTGGCCGAAGACGTGGAAGAACGGCAGGCCGCCGAAGATCACGTCCTCCGGCTGGGTGTCCAGCAGGGAACGGGCCACCCGGGCGTTGCTGTACAGGTTGTAGTGGGACAGGGTCGCGCCCTTCGGCCGCCCGGTGGTGCCCGAGGTGTAGAGGATGACGGCGGTGTCGTCGTCGGCCTTCTCCGCCACCTCCGGCCGGGCCTCCACCGAGGCCAGCAGCTGCCCGAAGGTGGCCGGGTTGACCGCCACCACCTCGACGTCGCCCGCCTCCGCGGCACCGGCTTCGGCCTGCGCGAGCATGTCTTCGAAGTCGAAGGCAAAGATCATCCGGGCTCCGGAGTCGCGCAGGTGGTAGGCAATTTCCCGCGCCTTGAGCAGCGGGTTCAGCGGTACCACCACCGCTCCGCGGCGAAGGATGCCGTAGTAGATGGCGGCCATCGGAGGGATGTTGGGCAGGATGACGGCGACGCGGTCACCGTCCCCTACGCCGCGTTCGGCAAGCAGGCCGGCCACCCGGGCGCTCATGCCGTCCAGCATGCCGAAGGTGACCGCGGTGTCCTGGATCCGCAGCGCCGTGCTGTCCGGAAGGCGGGCTGCGGTGTCGGTGAGGATGGTGGCGAGGTTCGGCACGTGATCTCCCTTGATCTGGCGGATGTGCAGCAGAATCTAGCAACGATCCACCGGCCTGGGAATGCCATTTTCGGCGGGTCCGGGCACATACCGGGGGTATGTCCGGCCGGGCCCGGAGCATACCCCCGGTATGCTCCCGCACCGGCCCCGCGGGGGGACTCCGCATAGGCTGGAGCGGGAGGATCATGAGCACTGGACTACCGGCCCGCGCCGGCACCGCGGCGGTCCCTTTCGCTGCCGCGGGCCTTGCCCGCGCGGGGCGCGGCAGGCGGGAGGTTTCAACATGAGCGGAGAGCTGTTTCCGCGCGACCGCAGCGCGCCGGCGCCCGGGGCGGTGCATGTGCCCGGCTGGCTGGGTACCGGGCAGCAGCGGGACATCGTGGCGGCCTGCCGGCGCTGGGCGGTGGGGCCGGTGCCGATGCGCTCGGCCGTCATGCCGGGCGGGCATCCGATGTCGGTGCAGACGGTGTGCCTGGGCTGGCACTGGCAGCCCTACAAATACACCCGCACGGCGGACGACGTCGGCGGCGGCCGGGTGGCCGAGCTGCCGGACTGGCTCGCGGACCTGGGCCGGCGGGCGCTCGCCGCGGCGTTCCGCACGCCGGGGGAGCCGGGCTGGGATCCGGCGTCGTTCGATCCGCAGGAGTACGAGCCGGACACCGCGCTGATCAACTGGTACCCGCACGGGGCGAAGATGGGCCTGCACCAGGACAAGGACGAGAAGTCGTCGGCCCCCGTGGTTTCCCTGAGCATCGGCGACAGCTGCATCTTCCGGTTCGGCAACACCGAGACCCGGACCCGGCCGTGGACGGACCTGGAGCTGGCCTCGGGAGACCTGTTCGTCTTCGGCGGGCCGTCACGGTTTGCGTATCACGGCGTGCCCCGGACCCTGCCCGGCACCGCCGACCCGGAGTGCGGCCTCGCACAGGGGCGCATCAACATCACGCTGCGGATGACCGGGCTCTCCGGCTAGCGCAGCCGCCGGCAGGCACTGCCGGGACACCGCCGCAATATTAACGATAATGATTCTCATTTAAGTTACGCTGGCCGGCATGACTACACCATCCGCTTCCCGCCGCGCGTCCGCGGCCGTCCGCCAGCCCGCCCTTCTCTCCCTTGCCGCCGTGCTGCTGGCCGGCTGCGCCGCGCCGGCGGCCTCACCTCCGGCGGCTGCGCCGCCCGCGGAGGAATCCTCCTCCGGGGCCGCGGCGCCGGCGCCCACCCGGGAAGCGGGCGCCGCATCGCCGCGGCTGGTACTCACGCACGACGGCGGCCTGAGCGTGCTCGATGCCGCAACCCTGGAGCCGGTGGCGGAGCTGGAACTGCCCGGTTTCCTGCGCCTGTCCGACGCCGGGGACGGCCGCCACCTGGCGGTGTCCGGCGACGGCGGCTTCCACCTGCTGGATGCCGGCGCCTGGACCCGGCAACACGGCGACCACGGGCACCACTACACCACCGAGCCCCGGCTGACCGGCCAGCGCATCGACGCCGGCGCACCCGGCCACGTGGTCGCCCGGGACGGCAGGACGGCGTTCTTCGACGACGCCGACGGCAGCGTCACCCTGTTGGACACGCAGCAGCTCGCCGCGGGCCGGGAGGACGCCGGGCGGGAGGGCACGGAACTGCGGCTGCCCGAGGCCCACCACGGCGTCGCCGTGCCGCTGGCGGACGGCGGGCTGATCGTCAGCCGCGGCGACGACCAGGCGCGCACCGGCGCGGCCGTGCTGGCCGGGGACGGCACCGAGGTCCTGGCCGGCGGGAACTGCCCGGGGCTGCACGGCGTGGCCGAGGCCGCGGACGCGCTCGCCTTCGGCTGCGAGGACGGCATGCTGATCCACCGCGACGGCGCCTTCGCGAAGGTGCAGAGCCCGGACGGCTACGGACGCCTGGGCAACCAGGCGGGCTCGCCCGCCTCCGCCGTGATCCTCGCCGACTACAAGACCGATCCGGAGGCGGACCTGGAGCGGCCCCGGCGCGTGGCCCTGGTGGATACGGCCGCCGCCTCGATGCACCTGGTGGACCTGGACACCAGCTATTCGTTCCGTTCGCTCGGCCGCGGTCCGGCCGGGGAAGCCCTGGTGCTGGGCACCGACGGCGCGCTGCACGTGATCAACCCGGACACTGCGGAGCTCGCGGCCCGGATTCCGGTGACCGATGCATGGGAGGAGCCGCTGGACTGGCAGCAGCCCCGCCCCACGCTGTTCGTGCTCGGCGGCACGGCCTACGTCACCGACCCGGCCCGCCGCGCCCTGCACGCGGTGGACCTGGCCGCGGGCGCCGTCGTGCGCTCCGCGGACCTTGAACACGTGCCCAACGAGCTCGACGGCGTCGAAGGGTAGGCGCTTCAGGCGCCCAGCAGGGTGAACACCAGCGCCACCGCGGCAGGCCCGCCCTGGATCAGGGCCGGGCGGGCCATCCGGCGGTCGTTCACCAGCAGCACCAGAGCCGCGAGCAGCATGCACGCGGTGGTGAAGCTCATCAGGGTCAAGCCGGCCACCCCGTTGCCCACCGTGAGCAGCAGGACCCCCAGCAGGGCGCCGACGGCGAGGAACAGGTTGTAGAACCCCTGGTTGTAGGCCAGGGCCTGGGTGTCGGCCGCCGCCTGCGGACTGCCCACCCGGAAGATGGCCATGGTCTCGGGTTCGGTCCAGCGCAGCGACTCAAGGATGAAGATGTACACGTGGATGGCCGCGGCGGCCAGCGCGGCGATAACGGCGATGATGAGCACGGGTTCTCCATCCGCCGGGGATGCGGACCGCATCCTGAGGTGCGGGCGCCGTCACCGGCGGCCGCCGTCGGTCCGACCATCGTGGCACCGCCGTGCAGGCGGGCCAAGGGCGGGCGGAGAAACCGGCCGTCGGGGCCCGCCGGCCGGTTGGCGGTGCGGGCACACGGACCGATAGCCTTGATGAGGCGGCCGGCCGCGGCCGACGCCGCCGGCCCGCCCACAAGCCTGCTGCCGCACCCCGTCTGGATGTCTTTGGAAGGACCGCCCCCAGTGCCCCTGCCCCGCCTCGCCCGTCCGCTCGCCCTGGCTGCCGCGGCGGCCCTGGCCCTCACCGCGTGCGGTTCCGATTACCCGCTGGGGGATGAGCAGCGCGAAGCCGCCGAGCGCAGCACCTCCAACCTCACCGGCACCCTGTCCGGCTCCGGGTCCAGCGCGCAGGGGCCGGCGATGGACGCCTGGATCGCCGGCTTCGGCCTGCTCCACCCGCGGGTCCAGCTGCAGTATTCGCCGGACGGCTCCGGCGCCGGGCGGAACGCCCTGCTCAACGGCGCGGTGCAGTTCGCGGGCTCCGACGCCTACCTGCAGGAGCAGGAAATGGGCCAGGCCCGGGACATCTGCGGCCCCGACGGCGCGTACGACATCCCCACCTACATATCTCCGATCGCGGTGGCCTTCAACCTGCCCGGCATCGAGTCGCTGAACCTGGACGCCGCCACCATTGCCGCCGTCTTCCGCGGCGACATCGACACCTGGACCCACCCGGAGATCGCCCGGCAGAACCCCGACGTCGAGCTGCCGGACCTGCGGATCACTCCGGTCAGCCGGGCGGACGACTCGGGCACCACGGAGAACTTCACCGAGTACCTGCACGAGGTCGCCCCCGATGCCTGGCCGGACGCGCCGTCGGGCACCTGGCCCGGCGGGCTGGCCGGCGAAAACGCCCAGGGCAGCGCCGGCGTCGTCAGCACCGTGACGCGCACCGAGGGCGCCGTGACCTACGCCGACGATTCGGTGGTGGACGAGTCCATGGGCACCGTGAACCTGCTGGTCGGCGAAGAGTATGTGCCGATCAGCGGCGAGGCGGCGGCAACCGCCGTCGCCGAGGCCACCCGGGTGCCCGGCCGCGCCGAGCACGACATCGCCCTCCACCTGGACCGCACCACCACCGCGCCCGGCGCCTACCCGCTGGTGCTCGTCTCCTACGAGATCTTCTGCAGTTCCTACGACGATCCGCAGATGACGGAGCTGGTGAAGGAATTCGGCCTGTACCTGGTCAGCGAGGAGGGCCAGGCCGCCTCCGAGGAGGCCGCCAAGAGTGCGCCGCTGCCCGGGGAACTGGCGGAGCAGGCCCGCGCGGCCATCGAATCCATCAGCGTCCGCGACTGAGGCGCGGGCCCGGTTCCGGAACCCGCCGGGGGCCGGAACCGGAAGCTGGCGGAGTCCCCTTGCGCGGCCGCGGGGCCGGTGCCACCTTTGTTCTACTGCGAATGAAAGGGGGCTGTCATGGAACCCATCCGCATTGAACGCTGGTGGCCCTATCTGGACATCACGGCCAAGGAATGGCTGCGGGAGAACCTGCGCGATGAGGGGATTCCGCCCAAGGTCCAGACCCGCATTGCCGAGGCCGGGGGCCCGGTGATGGATCCGATCCTGAACACCCAGGACTGGGACTTCATCGAAACGCAGTCCGAGTTCGTCGACTGACGCTCCGGGCGGCTAGAAGAGCAGCACCAGGCGCCCGCGCGTGCCGCCGGCCTCCAGCCGCCGATGCGCCTCCGCAGCTTCCTCCGCCGGATAGGTCCCGGCGACGCGCAGGGTCAGCGTGCCGTCCTCCGCCAGGGCCCGCAGCCGGTCCAGCTTCTCCTGCGAGCGGTATTCCTCGCCCACCCAGATCGGGTGCACGGTGATGCCCCGGCCGGGATCGCCCTTCCAGCCGCGGACGGTGGCGAAACCGCCGCCGTCGCGCACCGCTTCTGCGGCCGCCTCGTTCTGCACGGCGGCATCCGCCACGGCGTCGACGCCGTCGGGGAACAGTTCCCGGACCCGCCTGCCGAAGTCGTCGCCGCGTTCGACGATGTGGTCCGGTCCCAGCTCAGCGACCAGTTCGCGGTCCTTGTCCGCGGCGTCGGCGACGACGGTCAGCCCGGCGAGCTTGGCCAGCTGCACGAGGTAGTTGCCCAGGGTGCCCGCGGCGCCGTTGACGGCCAGGACCTGGCCCGGGGAGAGGTCGAGCTTTTCGAGGATCTGCACCGCGGTCAGTCCGTTCATGGGCAGGGTGGCGGCGGTGGGCAGGTCGGTGCCCGCCGGGATCGGGGCCAGCGACTCATCGGGAGCGATGAGGTACTGGACGTATGCGCCGCGGTGCTCGCCGCGGGGCACGGCGATGGCCATGACCTCCTCGCCGACGCTCCACCGGCTGCCCTCACCGACCTCGTCGATGACGCCGGCCGCGTCCATGCCGGGAATGTGGGGCGCCTGCTTGCCGCCGGTGCCCTGCAGGCCTTCCCGCAGCATGGTGTCAGTGGGGTTGACGGCTGCTGCGTGGACCCGGATCCGGACTTCACCGGGCCCGGGATGCGGCTCCGGAACTTCCAGCACCTGCAGGGCCTCGGGTCCGCCGAATTCGGTTACTCCGACAATCTTCATGCGGTTCCACCTTTCAGTTGGGTCGGGTGTTCTCGCTGTTCCCATGTGCAACAGGTGTCCCGGTCCCGTCATTCCCCCATGCGGACAGGCCGGCTCCGGCCCGCTCGGCGGCGGCGGTGCAGCCAGACGGCGGCCAGCAGGGCGGCGCCCAGCTCCCACGCTGTCAGCATCAGCATCGCTTCCAGGCCCGACGGCGCGGCCGCCACAGGGCCCGACGTCGCCGCGAGGGGCCCCGGGTCGGTGCCCGACGCCGCTGGCAGTGCCCCGGAGGCGACGGACACGGAGCCGTGATGGGCATGGGCCGCAGACCCGCCGGCGAGCAGCAGCACGGCATGAAAGCCGGCCATGGCCAGGGCCGCCGCCATCGCCATCCGGGCGCCCGGCTCGGAGGGCGAGCGCCACAGCCCCCGACTGCACGGCAGGCAGGCGGCGGCCATGCCGAGCATCAGGGCCGCCTGCCACCACGGATGCGGGTGTGCCGAGACCATCCACAGGTGCGCGAGCGCGCCGGCCAGCACCGCCGCCGCGCAGGCCCGGGCATGGACCAGCTGCCCGCCGGGCGCCGGTCCGGGCCCGCCCGTGACCGCTCCCGCCAGGGGGAACCGCACGGCCGCGCCGCCTATCGGTGGCAGTGCGCGCCCGGAGCGGGCGGGGGCACGTCCAGCACCGGCGACCGGTCGAAGAACCCTTCGGGCCGCAGCTTGAAGCCGGCGGTGTCCACCGGCATGATCGGCCAGTCCTCCACCCGCGGGAAGTGCGTCAGGCCGAAGGTGTGCCAGACCACCAGGTCCTCGCCGTCCAGGTTCCGGTCCGCCTGCACCCACTCGGGCAGGCCCGCGCCGCCGGCGTGCTGGTTGACGAAGTCGCCGGTCGGGTACCGCTGCGCCTCGTCCCGCCGGGTCACCCACAGCGCCTTGGACGCGAAGGTCGCCCGCCGGTAGATCGAGGAATCCTCATCGGCCAGCAGGGTGGGCTGGCCCTCGGGATGCAGCTTGTACGCCACCGGCTCGCCCAGCCGGTTGCTCTTTTCCGGGTTCGATACCACCCAGGTGCGGCCGACGCCGGGCGCGGCGTCGCGCGCGGCCTCGGACTCCCGGGCCAGCACGGTCCGGCGGCGGGTGAAGGCGTTGCCGCGCGGGTTCTCCGCGCTGACCGGCACGCGTACGGCGTCCTCCTCCTCGACCCGGCCCGGACCGCCGTCGAGCGCGAAGTCCAGCCGCGCGCTGAACAGATGCTGATGGAAGGGAGCACCCAGGCCGGGGGCCATCTCGGAGGCGTAGGGGTAGTCCTTGCCCGGGTAGGCGCTGGTGAACACGACGCCGGTGGCCTTGGCCTCGAACTCGATCGTGCCGTCCAGGTACAGGTACCAGTAGAAGCCGTAGTCGTAGTTGCCCACCGTGGTGAAGAAGCTGATCACCAGGCGGCGGTTGCGGCGGGTGTAGTTCACCCCGGACCACAGGTCGGAGTGCTTGGCGAGGATGGAGGCGTCCTCCTCGTGCATGCAGATCCCGTTTGTGATGGTGCGCGGATTGCCCCGGGCGTCGGAAACGGTGGGGGAGATGTAGTGGATTTCGCCCAGGCAGTCGCAGCCGAGTTCGAGCGAGTTCGCGAACTGGCCCACCAGGTATTCGCCGGTGTCGAAGTAGTTCTGCCAGGACCGGGTGGGGGCGGGGTCGCCGTAGGGCACCACCATTTCGGCGATGGACGCGCGGTTGAGGATCCGGCGCACCCTGCCGCCGTCCTCGAAGCCGATGTTGTGCAGCACCAGGCCCTCGCGGACGTCGAAGCCCACGTCCAGGTGCCACTTTTCCCACTCGACGTGGTTGCCGCCGGTCACCGTGAAGCTCGGGCCCTCGGGCTGGGTGATGCTGATCGGCTTCTGCGTGGTGCGCAGCGGCCCGGTCAGCGCGGGGTCGGTGTAGTTGCCGTGCTCCTCGGGCACCGGCATGGCCCCGAAATCCAGCACCTGGTCCACGGAGCGGGCGGTGACGTCCACGTAGGCCACGAGCCCGTCGATCGGATGCGCCCAGGCCGAGTCCTCGGCGTGGGTCTGCAGGAACGCCAGTCCACGCAGGATCCGCCGGCCCTTCTCCTCCGGGTATTCGAAGACACCGGCGGACAGCGGAGCCACCCGCACCTGCGAGACGTCGAGCCCGCGCTTTTCCAGTGCGGCCAGCCAGTCCGGATCGGTGGCGAGGATCTGCTCCACCACCTCGAACTCCTCCTCCAGCACGGGCAGCTCGCCGGTGACGGCGGTGTCCAGCTCGGTATCGGAGAGGACCTCGCGGGCGGTGGCGGAGACGACGACGTCGTGCGGCTTGCCCCCGGCGGTGTCCAGCAGGAAGACGCGGAAGCGGCGGTCCGGTGCGCCGGTCTCGGCGGCGGCTCCGGTGTCGGCCACCGTCTCGCGGGGCGGATCCACCAGGCCCAGATACGCGATCCGGGCGGTCTCCGGGAACAGGCCCGCTGCCTCCAGCACCTCACGGACGGCGGTGATTTCCCCGGGCGCGGCCAGCGCGTAGGCGCCCGCGGGGCCGGGATCGACGGCGACGGCGGCCGGCGCGGCGGAACCTGCGGCTGCCTCCGGGGCGGATGAGGAGTGGCACGAGCTCATGGGGGATCTCCGTTTTCTGAAGCAGGCTTGCTGCGGCGGGACGGGCGGCACTGCGAAAACCCCCGGGCAGCCGCGGCGGCCGAACCACGGGTTTTTCTATGGCTGTAGACGATAACCGGGTGTGGCGGACGTTACAAGAGGTGTTTTCGGGGCCCGGCCGCCCCGGCGGCGCCGCGCCGGCAAGGACTGCGCGCAATGACAAGGGGCGGTCGCCGGGCGACAAGGCCGATCCGCCCCGCACGGCCGAAGCTGGCAGGAGACCGCCTGCCGCCTGCCGAAAGAGGACCGCCCCGTGACCACCCACGCTCCCATCGATCTCATCGTCGTCAACGGCCCCGTCTACACCAGCGACCCCGCGAACGAGTGGGCCGAAGCCTTCGCCGTCGGCGCCGGCCGGATCCTCGCCGTCGGCACCGAGAGCGAGATCCGCGCGCTCGCCGGAGACGGGACGGAGGTGCTGGACCTGCAGGGCCGGCTGGCGATGCCCGGCCTGGTGGATGTGCACGCACATCTGGGCCTCGGCGGCCGGCAGGCGGCGTTCGAGCTGCCGCTGCTGCCCACCGACAGCACCGAGCAGATCTTCGCCAAGGTGCGGGCGTGGACCGACCGGCTGGAGCCGGGGGAATGGATCATCGGCGGCATCGTCGGTTCCACGGTGATGGACGACATCACGGTCGCGGACCTGCACGCCCTCGACGCCGCAGCCGCCGGGCACCCGGTGCTGCTGCGGGACGACTCCATGCACAACCGCTGGGTCAACTCCCGCGCGCTGGAGCTGATGGGCGTGGACGCGTCCACCCCGGATCCGGAGGGCGGCACCTACGTGCGCGACGACGCCGGGCAGCTCACCGGCGTCCTGCAGGAGCTGGCCAGCCCGGTCGCCGAGGCGGCCGCCGCGGCGTCGATCGAGGAGACCCCGGAGCGGCACGCCGCCGCGTTCCGCACCGCCGTCGGCATCCTCAACGGCTACGGCGTCACCGCCGTCCAGGAGGCGGCCACCATGGACTACGCCCTGGAAACCCTGGCCGGCATGGATGAACGGGGCGAGCTCACCGCCCACGTCGTCGCCTCTATGCCGTCCCGCCCGTTCATCGAGCCCGGCACCACCGGCGCGGACCTGTACGACGTCGGCGCGCGGCACCGCACCGCGCATCTGCATCCGGACTTCTCCAAGTACGTCCTGGACGGGGTGCCGATGACCCGCACCTCCGCCATGCTCAGCCCCTACCGCTGCAGCCACGCCGGCCACGATCCGCAGCACACCGGCGAGCCGCTCTGGCAGCTGGAGGACCTGGTCTCCTCCCTGGAGGAGCTGGTGGACCGCGGCCTGCACGCCAAGCTGCACGCCACCGGCGACGCCGCGGTGCGGATGATCCTCGACGCGGTGGAGCGGGTGCGGGCCAGCCGCGGCGACGGGCCGCTGTTCCAGATCGCGCACGCGGAGTACGTCAGCGACGCGGACCTGCCCCGGTTCGCGGCCCTGGGCGTGGTCCCGGATGCCTCGCCGTACATCTGGTTCCCCTCCGTGATCCAGGAGAGCATCGCAAAGCAGATTCCGGCCGAAACCTTCGACAGGTCCTGGCCGCTGAAGGATCTGTTCGAGGACGGCGCGCTGGTCAGCGGCGGCTCCGACTGGCCCTGCTCGGCGCCGACGCCGGACCCCTGGACCGGGCTCGAAACCATGATCACCCGCCGCAATCCCGACCCCGCCGTCGAGGGTGAGCTCAACGCCGCGCAGGCGCTCGACGTCCGGCAGGCGGTGGCCGCCTTCACCCGCAACCCGGCCGCCGCGATGGGCCTGCAGGACACGGTCGGCATGCTGCGCGCTGGCCTGTCGGCGGATTTCATCGTGCTGGACCGCAACATCTTCACCATCGATCCCGGGCAGATCCACGACACCCGGGTCCAGCAGACGTACTTCGAGGGCCGGCTGGTGCATGACGCCGCGGCGCAGCAGGTGCCCGAGCCCGCCTGACCGGGCCCTTCGGGGCAGCGCCGCTGCCGGGCTGCGGGATCGCTACGATGTCCGGGGACCTCCGGCCGTCCGGGCCGGGCCGGAAAGGGAGCATGCCCAAGATCGTCGACCACGAACGCCGGCGCGCGGAAATCGCCGAGACCACCTGGCGGATCATCGCCAGGCGCGGGCTCGACGGTGCCACCCTGCGTGAGGTGGCGGCCGACGCCGGCTACGCCAACGGAGCGATCAAGCCGTACTTTCCGAGCAAGGCGAGCCTGATGGAGGCCACCTTCCGGCACGTCTTCGGCCGCACCAACGCCCGCATCGCCGAAGCCACCGCCGGGCTGGACGGCTTCGCGGCCCTGCGCGCCTTCAGCCTGGAGGTGCTGCCGCTGGACGCGGACCGGCTGGACGAGGCACGGGTGGTGGTGGCGTTCTGGCAGCAGGCGCTGCACCATCCGGCCCAGGCGGAGGTCAACGACTCGGCGATGCGCCAGTGGCGGGAGCGCATCCGGGGCTGGCTGCAGGAGGCCCGACGGCGCGGCCTGGCCGCCGACCGGCCGCCCCTGGAGCCGGCGGCGGAGACCGTGCTGACCTACCTGCTCGGCGCGCAGATCGCCGCCGTACTGCACCCGGACTTCAACTCGCCGGAGCAGCTGATCAGCCAGCTCGACGCCCAGCTGGAGCTGCTGCGCGGGTAGCGCCGGAGGACGGGCCGCGGCCGGCCGCCGGGACATGAAGTTCACCAACGGGAGAAAATCTTCGACAAGGACGAAACAAGAGCGTAGATTGCCCCTCATGTGAGCCACGCCACCGGCGGCGGAAGGAGGAGCATGAGCATCACGGCATCCCAGCCGGCAGCGCCTGCCGCCGCACCCGTGCAGCGCGCCGCGACCTTCGCCGAATGGCAGCGCCTGGTCTCCGATTCCTTCGTTCCGCTGGCCGCCTCGCCGGCGCACGGCGGACGGCCCGACGGCGCGTTCGGCGGGCAGCTGCTCGGCCGCCGGCTGCGGGAGCTGGCCATCGTCCGGGTGGATGCCCAGGCCCATACCGTCGAACGCACCGCCGCCATGGCCGCCGCCGCCGAGCAGGGCTACTACAAGCTCAGCCTGCAGATGAGCGGCCGCGGGGTCCTGGTCCAGGGCGGCCGGGAGACCGTGCTCGATGCCGGCGACCTGGCCATCTATGACACCCAGCAGCCCTACACGCTTCAGTTTCCGGGAGAGATGACCAGCCTGGTCCTGATGTTCCCCAAGCAGCTGCTGAACCTGGCCGCCGAGGACCTGGCCGAGCTGACCGCCGTCCGGCTCGGCGCCGGGCACCGGCTGGGGGACGCTGTCGTGCCGTTCCTGACCCAGATCGCCGGCCTGCTGCCGGACCTGGACGGGCCCATCGGGCACCGGCTGGCCATGAACACCGTGGACCTGCTGGCCACCATGCTGGCCGCCGAGGCCTACGCCGGCCCGGAAAGCGCCGGCCATGAGCGGATGCTGCGCCGCATCAAGCACTTCATTGACGGGCAGCTGGCCAACCCCGAACTCTCACCCGGCTACATCGCGGCCGCGCACTACATCTCCACCCGCAGCCTGCACAAGCTCTTCGAGGACAGCGGCACCACGGTCGCGGCCTGGATCCGGGAACGGCGGCTCGACGGCGCGCGCCGCGACCTGGCCGACCCGCTCCAGGCCGAGGTGCCCGTGGCGGCCATCGGCGCCCGCTGGGGACTGCCGGATCCGGCGCACTTCAGCCGCGCGTTCCGCAGCGCGTACGGCTGCCCGCCCTCGGCCTACCGGCTGCGGCGGTAGGAACCGCGGTGGCCGGCTCGCGCTGCCGGTTTGCGCCGGGGCTGCCGGCGCGCAACGGCAGCAGCCGGTCAAAGCGGCAGCCACTGCGGGCCCTTCCCCCCATGGGCCTGCGCCCGGCGACAACAACAGCACGCGCAAAGCCAAGCTGCACCAATGTGGTGCAGGACACAGTAAGGGTGAACATCCCCCACTGTTCCCGTCCACCAGGAGGCTCCCATGGGCACCACCCTTCCGCCGCGCGGTTCCGACGCCGGCACCGGCCTGGGGCAGCGCCGCCTCGGCGTTCCGGCCCTCGTGTTCATGATCATCGCCGCCTCGGCGCCGCTGACCGTCGTCGCCGGCGGCGTCACCAGCAACTACGCGGTCACCGGCCTGCTCGGCATCCCGCTGTCCTTCCTGGTGCTGGGCGCGGTGCTTGTGCTCTTCTCCGTGGGCTATTCCGCGATGAGCCGGCACGTGCACAACGCGGGCGCCTTCTACGCCTACATCGCCCGCGGCCTCGGCCGCCCGGCCGGCGTCGGCGCCGCCTGGATCGCCCTGACGGCCTACAACGCCATGCAGATCGGCATCTACGGGATGTTCGGCTTCGCCCTCAGTTCCTTCCTCGGCGGCGTGACCGGATCCGATGTGCCGTGGTGGGCGTGCGCGCTCGCGGCCTGGCTCATCGTCGGGCTGCTCGGCGTGAACAAGGTGGACCTCTCCGCCAAGGTGCTGGGCGTGCTCGTGGCCCTCGAATTCCTCGTGGTCATCGTGTACGACGTCGCTGCGCTCGGTGCCGCTCCCGAGGGCCTGAGCACACAGTCGCTGATGCCGGGCAGCCTCTTCGGGGCCGGCGTCGGCGCCGCGCTGGCGTTCAGCATCGCCGCGTTCATGGGCTTCGAATCGGGCGCCATCTACAACGAGGAGGTGAAGGATCCGCGCACCACCGCCCGCCGCGCCACCTTCATCGCCGTCGGCGTCATCGCGGTCTTTTACGCCTTCTCGGCCTGGGCCATGGCGGTGGGCGAAGGCGACGGCGCGGTGATCGGCCGGTCGGCGGAACTCGGCCCCGACCTGGTCTTCCTCTTCCTGGCCGAGCGGGCGCCGCAGTGGTTCGTGGACCTGTGCTCGCTGCTGTTCGTCACCAGCCTGCTCGCGGCGCTGGCCGCGTTCCACAACGTCGTGGCCCGCTACGTGTTCTCGCTCGGCCGCGAGGGCGTGCTGCCCCGCGCACTGGCGGCCACCAGCCGCCGCACCCAGGCGCCGGTGGCCGGCTCGCTGGCGCAGTCCGCCGTCGCGCTGGTGCTGCTGATCGTCTTCGCCGTTGCCGGCAGCGGCCATGAGTACGGGCCGCTGTTCCCGGTGCTGACCCTGTTCACCTGGCTGACCAACATGGGCGCCTTCGGGCTGGTGCTGCTGATGGCGCTGACCTCCTTCGCGGTGATCGGCTACCTGCGCCGGCACCGCACCGAGTACGGCGCCTGGACAAGGATCGTCGCCCCGGGGCTGGCCGGCGTCGCCCTGGCCGGGCTGTTCGGGCTGATCGTGATCAACTTCGACGTGCTGATCGGCCTGGCCGAAGCCAGCGCGCTGTCCTGGTTGCTGCCGCTCATCGTGGTGCTGCCCGGAGTCCTCGGCGTGGGCCAGGCGCTGGCGCTGCGGCGCTCCCGTCCCGCCGTCTACGCCGGCATCGGCGGCGGCGGCGACCCCGACGGGCCGCTTCCGGCTCCGGCGGAGCCTCAGGTGACGGCGTAGCGGACCCGCACCGCGCCGTTCGCGAACCGCCGCTCCTCCAGCAGCCGCAGCTGCAGCCGGAGGCCGCGGGGCAGCGCGGGGGTGCCGCCGCCGACAACCACCGGATAGATCAGCAGCGAGACCACGTCCACCACGCCCAGGCGCAGGGCCTCGGCCGCCAGGCCCGGCCCGCCGATGGTCGCGTCACCGGCCGCCTTGGCCCGCTCCGCCGCCGCCCGGGTGAAGGCCGGCTCAATGCGGGTGCGCCGGGTCAGCGGCTCGTCGAGGGTGGTGGAAAAGACCACCTTCTCGGCCGGGGCCCAGGCCGCGGCGAAGCGGGCCGACGCCGGGGAGAGCTCCGCCAGGGCCGGATCCGTTTCCCAGACGGCCATCGTTTCGTACATCGCCCGCCCGTAGAGGAACGTCCGCGCCGCAGCGACGTCGGCGGTGTACGCCTCCGTCGTCTCCTCCAGGTCATCGCTGAAGTCGAAGTTCCCCTCGGCGTCGGCGCTGAAGCCGTCCAGCGAGCAGTTGATCAGGTACGTCAGCTCTCCCATGGGCCCAGCCAACCGCGTCCCGCTGCGGCGGGCAAGGGTGCGCGCCGGGACTCCGGGTCCGGACTGTGCACGCAGCGGCAAGCACCGCTCACGCAAAGCCAACCGCACATGATGAGACGTGCGCCACAGTGGAGGGAGGACACCCCGGCCGATTCCCAGCACAAGGAGAACCCCATGCAGCTCGCCGATTCCACCCTGACCTCCTACACGGACCTTGTGGCCGCCGTCGCCGCCGAAGGCGGGCGGGACATCCTGGATCCGGCCACCGGCGAGGTGATCGCGGCCGCGCCGGTGCACACCGCCGCGGACCTGGACGCCGCCGTCGCCGCCGCCCGTGCCGCGCAGCCGGGCTGGGCCGGCCTGGGCCATGCCGAGCGCTCCGCCGTGATGCACCGCGCCGCCGACGCCGTGGAGGCCTCGTCCGAGGCCCTGGCCGAGCTGCTCTCCCGGGAGCAGGGCAAGCCGCTGAACGGCCCGAACGCCCGCTTCGAGGTCGGCGGGTGCGTGGCCTGGCTGCGCGCCGCGGCGTCCTTCGAGCTCGAGCCCGAGGTGCTGGTGGACGACGACGGCGGGCGCGCCGAGCTGGTCTACCGCCCGCTCGGTGTGGTGGGCGCGATCGGGCCGTGGAACTGGCCGATGATGATCAGCGTCTGGCAGCTGGCCCCGTCCCTGCGGATGGGCAACACGGTGGTCATGAAGCCCTCGGAGTACACCCCGCTGTCCGTGCTCGCCCTGGCGGCGGTGCTGAACCAGGCGCTGCCCGAGAACGTGCTGCAGGTCGTCTCCGGCGGCCGGGACGTCGGCGAGGCGCTGTCCGCGCATCCGGACGTCGCGAAGATCATGTTCACCGGCTCCACCGCCACCGGCAAGGCGATCATCCGTTCCTCCGCGGACACGGTGAAGCGCCTGACCCTGGAGCTTGGCGGCAACGACGCCGGGATCGTGCTGCCCGACGCCGATCCGGCCGCGATCGCCGAGGACCTGTTCTGGGGCGCGTTCATCAACACCGGCCAGACCTGCGCGGCGCTGAAGCGGCTCTACGTGCACGAGGACCTGTACGAGGGCGTCGTCGAGGCCCTGGCCAAGGTCGCCGCCGCGATGCCGATGGGCCGCGGCCTGGACGAGGCCAACGTGCTCGGCCCGCTGCAGAACAAGGCCCAGTACGACATCGTCGCGGACCTGGTCGAGCAGGCCCGCGCCGCCGGGGCCCGCGTCGTCGTCGGCGGGAACCCGGACCCGGAGCAGCCCGGCTACTTCTACCCGGCCACCCTGGTCGCCGACATCGACAACGACAACCCGCTGGTCGCCCGCGAACAGTTCGGCCCGGCGTTGCCGATCATCCGCTACTCCGACGTGGACGAGGCGGTGGCCATGGCCAACGGGCTCGAGGTCGGGCTCGGCGCCTCGGTCTGGTCCTCGGACAAGGACGCCGCCCGCGAGGTCGCGGCCCGGCTGCAGGCCGGCACCGTGTGGATCAACAAGCACGGCGCGATCGACCCGCGGATACCGTTCGGCGGCGCGAAGCAGTCCGGCTACGGCCTGGAGTTCGGCGTCGAAGGCCTCAAGCACCTCGGGGCCCCGCAGGTCATCAGCTACTAGGACACGGTTTCCGGGCGCCGGCTCCGCGCCGGCGTCTCGGGATCCTCCGCGTGCCGGGCGGGCGCCGCCCGGCACGCCGCGGTGCCGGGCCGCCAAACCCCCACCGGCCCGGCACCGCACCTCCGCACCACCTTGGAAAGGCCCCCCACATGGAATCCGACTACATCGTCATCGGCGCCGGCTCGGCCGGCTGCGTCATCGCCCGCCGCCTGCTCGACGCCGGCCACCGCGTCACCGTCCTCGAAGCCGGCGGCGAGGACACGAACCCGATCATCGCCAACGTGCACGAAGCCGGCGGGCTCTGGCACGGGCCCGAGGACTGGGACTACTACACCGAGGAACAGCCCGGCTGCTCCAACCGGCGGATCCACCTGCCCCGCGGCAAGGTCCTCGGCGGCTCGCACGCCCTGAACGCGACCATCTGGGTCCGCGGCGCGAAGCAGGACTACGACACCTGGAACTACCTCGGCTGCCCCGGCTGGGGCTGGGAGGACGTGCTCCCCGTCTTCCGCGCCATCGAAAACTACGACGGCGGCGCCTCCGAATCCCGCGGCACCGACGGCCCGCTCGACGTCGTCGGCGGCTTCCCGATGAACCCGGTGCAGGAATCCATCCTGGCCGGCGCCCAGGAGATGGGCATCAAGCTGAACGAGGACTACAACTCCGGCGACGTCGAAGGCGTCTCCAAGATGCAGCTGAACGTCCGCGACGGCAAGCGGTTCAACACGTGGCACGCCTACCTGCGCCCGGTCGCCGATTCACCCAACCTCACGCTGCTGACCGGTGCCACCGTGCGCCGCCTGCTGATCGAGGACGGCGCCGTGACCGGTGCCGAATTCGACCACGAGGGACAGGTGAAGACGCTGCGTGCCGCGGAGACCATCCTGGCCGCCGGCGCGATCGGCTCCCCGGAGGCGCTGCTGCGCTCCGGCGTCGGGCCCGCGGAGGAACTGCGCGCCGTCGGCGTCGACCCGGTGCTGGACCTGCCCGGCGTCGGCAAGAACCTGCACGACCACCTGCTCTCCCCGGTCATCTACACCACCACCGCCAAGCCGGTGCCCGAGTGCGAGGTGGGTGCCGCGGAGACACACCTGTTCTGGAAGTCGAACCCCGACCTGGCGGTGCCGGACACCCAGCCGATCCACTTCTCGCTGCCGATGTACTTCCTGGATTCGATGACCGGCCCCGACAACGGATTCTCGCTGGTCGCCGGCATCGTGCGCCCGCTCAGCCGCGGCGAAATCACGCTCTCCGGGCCGGCCCCGGAGGATCCGATCCGGATCGACCTCGGCGCGCTCAGCGAGCAGGCCGACGTCGACTCCCTGGTCGCCTCGGTGCGGCAGTGCCGGGAGCTCGGGCGGACCCGGGCGCTGGCCGAATGGGGCCCCGAGGAGGTCTACCCCGGCCCCGAAGTCTCGGACAGCGACGAGGACCTGGAACAGTACGTCCGCGACACCGCGGTGACCTACCACCACCAGGTCGGCACCTGCAAAATGGGGCTGGACGCGATGGCCGTGGTGGATCCGCGCACGCTGCGGGTCCGCGGGCTCGACGGCGTCCGCGTCGCCGATGCGTCGATCATGCCGCTGGTGCCCACCGGGAACACGAACGCGCCGTCGATCATGATTGCCGAGCGCGCCGCGGCCCTGCTGACCGGCGTCGCACCGGGCACGGCCGCAGCAGCAGCGGTGGAGGCGGCAGGCGCCTGATGACGCCGGGGGTGTGCCCGCCTGATCGGCGGGCCCCGCTTTACAGCCGGTGCAGCGCTCCGCGCAGGGAGGCGAGGTCGGGGTAGCCGTTGACCGCCATGGTCAGGTCCGCCTCGGCGAGCAGGGAACGCATCACGTGTGTGATTCCGGCCTGCCCGCCCACGGCCAGTCCGTAGACGTAGGGCCGGCCGATGCCCACCGCCGTCGCGCCCAGGGCCAGGGCCCGCAGGGCGTCGACGCCGGAGCGGACGCCCGAGTCGAAGAGCACCGGCGCGCCGTCGGCCGCCTCGACGACGGCGGGCAGGCAGTCGATGGCCGGAATCCCGCCGTTGGCCTGCCGCCCGCCGTGGTTGGAGCAGTAGATGCCGTCCATCCCGCCGTCCAGCGCCCGCCGGGTGTCCTCGGGCGAGCAGATGCCCTTGAGGAGGATGGGCAGGTCGGTCAGCGACCGGAACCACGCGAGGTCCGCCCACGTCATGGTCGGGTTGCCGAACAGCGAGGCCCAGAGCATGACGGCGGCGGCCGGATCGTCCGAGCCCTGCTCGGCCAGCAGCTTCCGGAAGCGGTCGTCGCTCAGGTAGTTGGCCAGGCACTGCCCGCTCAGCATGGGCAGATAGGCGGCGCCCAGGTCGCGGGGCCGCCAGCCGTTCACCCAGGTGTCCAGGGTGATCACGATGCCGGCGTATCCGGCGGCTTCGGCCCGGTGTACGAGGCTTTCGGTCAGTTCGCGGTCCGCCGGCGGGTACAGCTGGAAGAACGCCGGAGTATCGCCGGTGGCCGCCTGCACCTGCTCCAGAGGCGCCTGGGACAGCGTCGAGGCGACCATGGGCACGCCCAGCTCGGCGGAGGACGCCGCGGCGGCCAGATCGCCGTCGCCGGCCACCACGCCGAGCACGCCCACCGGGGCGAGGAACAGGGGAGAGGGCAGGCGGTGGCTGAACAGCTCCACCGACAGGTCCCGCTGCGCGGCGCCGACCATCATCCGCGGCATGATGCCCAGCCTGTCGAAGGCCGCCACGTTGGCCCGCTGGGTGTGCTCGTTGCCGGCCCCGCCGGCAACGTAGCCGTGGATCCGGGGCTCCATCACCGACTCGGCCAGAGCCTCGGTGGCGGCATAGCCGATCGGCAGCTCGGGCGTCATGCCCCTGGCCCCGGCCATGTAGATGCCGAGCTGATAGTCCCCAAAGTTGCTGGCCACGGGTGCCCCTGCCTGTCTGGAACCGGCACCGGGCCGGACCGCGGAAGTGATGTGCCGGCAGGCTATCGCTTCCCCGGCCGGTCCGTCGGCATTTGGTGCGCGCGGGTCAGCCGGCCTCGTAACCGCTGATCGCGTCCACCTTCGACGCCGACGCGCTGGCCGGATCGAAGACGTAGTCCAGCCATTCCTTCGCCAGCCGGCGGGCCAGCTCCAGGCCGATGACGCGCTGGCCCATGCACAGCACCTGCGCGTTGTTGCTGAGCACCGAGCGCTCCACTGAATAGGAATCATGTGCCGTCACTGCCCGGATGCCCGGCACCTTGTTCGCGGAGATCGCCACGCCCAGCCCGGTGCCGCAGACCAGCAGGGCACGGTCCGCATCACCCGAGGCCACCTTCCGGGCGGCGTCCACCGCGACATGCGGGTAGGCGGTGTCCTCGGTGTCCGAGACGCCGACGTCGAGCACGCTTTCCACCCGCTCATCCGCCTCGAGGTCCCGGCGCAGCACCTCCTTGTAGTCGAATCCGGCGTCGTCGCTTCCGATCGCGATTCGAAGCTTTCCGCTCATTGGTCCACACCTTCCTTGTTGCTCCCGTGTTCCGTCACAAAGGGGTTGTGCCGCCCGGTACCGTCTGCCCGGAAGCCGGCGGCCAGGTCCAGCAGCTGCAGGTAGCCCTCCAGCTCCCACGCCGAACGGCCAATGAACAGGCCGTCCACATGCGGGAGGTCCAGCAGCCCCGGTGCGTTTGCCGCGTCGACTGATCCGCCGTACAGCAGCCCGGCGACCCGGCCGCCGTACTCCTCGGCCAGGGCGGCAAAGGGGCCGCGCAGCTCGTCCGGGTCGGCCGGGCGGCCGCCCGCGCCGATCGCCCAGATGGGTTCGTAGGCAATAAGCACACGGGACAGCCCGGCATCATCCAGCCCGTCCAGGGCACGGCGGGCCTGCTCCAGGATGAATCCGGTCGAAGCGCCTGCGCCGCGCACCCCGGCCGGTTCCCCGATGCACAGCAGCGGCGTCAGGCCGTGCCGCAGCACGGCAGCGACCTTGCGGCGCACGGTCTCATCCGTCTCGCCGAAGTGCTCCCGCCGTTCCGAATGCCCGATCTCGACCAAGCGGGCGCCGGCGTCCGCGACCTGCGGCACCGAGACCTCGCCGGTCCACGCCCCGGCGTCCTCCCAGTGGGCGTTCTGGGCACCCACCAGCACGGGAGCCCCGTCCAGGACCTCGGCCACCGAGGCCAGGGCTGTGGCCGGAGGCAGGAGGAACGGCTGCACCCCGGCGAGGTCCCGGCCGGACAGCGCCCGCTGCAGGCCCGCAGCGTAGTCCCTGGCCTCGGCCAGGGTCTTGTTCATCTTCCAGCTGGTGCCGACCCAAAGCGTCACGGTGCATCCAGGGGATCCGCAGCTGAGCGGAGGGCCGCGCCCAGCGCATCCATGAGTACGGCGAAGGAATACGCGCCGGGATCAGGCGTGCCCAGGCTCTTTTCGCCCAGGATCCGGGAGCGCCCCAGCCGTGAGGTGATGGACGCGGTCGCCTCGGCCGCCTCCCGGGCAGCGGCTGCGGCGGCCTGGACGGATCCGGCAAGATCTCCGGTGGCGTCAAACTCCCGCACCAGCACGTCGCGGAACGGCAGCGCGGCGTCGATCATGGTCTTGTCGCCGGGGCGGGCGCCGCCCAGCCGGGCGACGGCGTCGATGCCGGCCATGAGGGCGTCCACCACATCCCGGGGCCCGGCGGCGTTGTCGTCGTCGAACACTCCGCCGGCCGCGGTCAGGGCCGCGCCCCACAGTGCGCCGGAAGTGCCGCCGGCCTCCTCCGCCCAGGCATCCCCCGCATGCAGGAGCACGGTGCGGGCGCCGGCCCCCTTGCCTGCCGCGGCGGCCCCGGCGGCTGCCGCGCCCCTGGTGCCGAAGGCCATGCCCTGGCCGTGGTCGCCGTCGCCGGCCACGGCGTCGAGACGGCCGAATTCCGCTTCATGTTCCGATGCGGCGTCGCGCAGCACCTCCAGGGCGCCCACAATCCGCTGCGCCGTCCGCTGGGACTGCTCCGACGCCTCCGGAATCGGATCCTCCCCGGGCACGTGCAGGGTCGTCCTCGGCTCGCCGGCCGGCGCGGAGGCTGTCCGGCGGAAGGCGGGGGTGTCAGCCGGTGCGAGCCAGTATTCCTCCAGCTCATCATCCAAAAACACCACGGTCAGTGACAGGCCCGCCATATCCAGGCTGGTCACATGCTCACCGACCTCCGGTGCCACCACCGTGCAGCCGCGCGCGGCGAGCTGCTCGGCCACGCGGCCGTAGACCACAAACAGTTCCTCGTACTTCACGGTGCCCAGCCCGTTGAGCACCAGGCCCACCCGACCGCGGTAGCCGCCGTCGGTGCGGTCCGGTTCCTCCTCGAGCACCCCGTCCAGCAGCAGGTCGGCGACGTCGGCGGCGGTGCCCAGCGGAACCTCCCGGATTCCCGGCTCGCCGTGGATGCCGAGCCCCACCGCCATCTGGCCGTCCGGCACATGGAACAGGGCCTCTTCCGCGCCCGGCAGCGTGCAGCCCTCGAAGGCCACGCCGAAGGACCGGGTGGCATCGTTGGCCTTCCACGCCACCCGCTCCGCCTCGTCGAGGTCCGCGCCCGCCTCGATGGCGGCACCGGCGATCTTGAACACCACCAGGTCCCCGGCAATGCCGCGCCGGTTCCTGTGCTGATCGGCCGGACCCGAGGCGATGTCGTCGGAGACCCGGATGATGCGGACGTCAATGCCTTCGGCCCGCAGCTTCTCGGCAGCCTGGCCGAAGTGCAGCACGTCCCCCGCGTAGTTGCCGAACCCCAGGATGACCCCGCCGCCATTCTCGGCCGAGCGGGATACGGAGTAGACCTGGGACGCGGAAGGGGAAGAGAAGATGTTGCCGCACGGGGCTCCATGGCCCATGCCCGGGCCCACCCAGCCGGCGAAGGCGGGGTAGTGGCCGGAACCGCCGCCGATCACCAGCGCCGGCTGGCCGACGGGCGTCGCGGTGGACCGCACCACTCCTCCATGGGCGAGCGTGACATGGCCGGGGTGGGCGGCGGCGTATCCGTGCAGGGCGTGGGAGGCGAAGTCCGCGGGAGCATTCAGCAGATAGGTCATGGGTTCCAGCCTTGGTCGTCTGCGGCACCCGCCGGCCGGAGGTCGCTCCAGGCGCCGTCCGGCCGGCGGAACACGTCGTTGTGCGAATAGGACGGATTCTCAGGCGGAGGCCGCGCCGTCCTGATCGGCGGTCTCCTCGGCGGGGCTGGGGCCCAGCTCCTTCAACAGCCCGGACATGGCAACGTACGCCCTGTTGCGGTACGCCACAAGGTCCTGCGTCCGCTCAGCCGGGATCTCCAGGAACCCGGCGCCGGACTTGGTCCCGAGCTTGCCGGCATCTACCAGGTCCTGAAGGATCTTCGGGGTAGCGAACCGCTCGGGGAATGAGGTCTGCAGGGACGCATAGCAGAACGAGTACACGTCCAGGCCCGCCATGTCCGCAATGGCGAACGGCCCGAAGAACGGCAGCCGGAACCCGAAGGTGGTCCGCACCAGGGTGTCGACGTCCTCGGCGCTGGCGATGCCCTGCTCGACGACCTGCGCGGCCTCATGGAACAGGGCGTACTGCAGGCGGTTGAGCACGAATCCGGTGACATCCTTGACGACGGCGGCCTGCTTGCCGGTGAGTGCGACGATGTCCCGGGCGGTCTCCACCGTCTCGGGCGTGGTGCCCGCGTGCGGAATGACCTCGACGCCGGGAATGAACGGGGCCGGATTGGAGAAATGCACGCCGAGGAAGCGCCCCGGGTTGGTCACCGCCTCCGCAAGCGTTGCGATCAGGATGGTCGAGGTATTGGAACCGATCACGGCGTCCTCGGGCGCTGCTGCGCTGATCCGCCGCAGTGTCGAATGCTTGATGTCGAGGACCTCCGGCACCGCCTCCTCGATGTAGGAGGCTTCCGCGACGGCCTCCTCAATGCTGGGCGCGGCCCAGAGATTGGCCTGCAGCCGCTCCACGGCGTCCGCGGGGAACAGGTTGTCCGCCGTGAATTGGGCTGCTTCGGTCAGCAGGCGCTGGAGGTTCTTCTCCGCCACCTCCTGCGATACATCGGCAAGCGCCACGCGGGCCCCGCCCAAGGCAAGCACCTGGGCGATGCCGCCGCCCATGTATCCGGAACCGACTACGGCTACTGTTCGCTGGGTCATGGGCTGATCCTCCGTCATCAAGCGGTGCCGTGAGGGGGCGGCCAGCGCCCGGTCACCTTCGTCCTGTTTCCTATAGGATCCATGGCTGATTGTGTGATGTCAACCACACTGAAACGCAGCTGGCACAGGTGACGCAGGGAGGGGCGGCGCGGCAGGCGGTGTGCGTGTGGGCCTGAGGATGCCGGCGCGCGAAGATCGGAAGACGGGGCGGCGGGGCAGGGGTCAGGCCGGCTGCGGCCGCGGGCGGGCGGCGAGCTCCGACTCCTGCGCGGCCCGTGAGCGCACGCCGCCGATGTGGGCGGCCATGGCCTCACGGGCGGCCCCCGCGTTGCCGCGGCGCATGGCATCCAGGATCAGCGCATGTTCCTCTATGGCGCTGCGGGCGTCCCGGACTCCGGTCCCGCCGAAAAGCCGAAAGCGGTGCACGTGACCGCCCAGGGAATCGTAGGCGGCGACGAGGAACTTGTTGCCGGTGTGCTCGGCGATGAGCCGGTGGAAGCGTTCGTCCGCTTCCCAGTAGGAGCGGTAGTCCGAGAACTGCGGGCCGTTGGGCGCCTGGCGCAGCTCATCAATGGAGGCCTCCAGGGCGCCGAGAAAGGCGTCGTCGGCGCGGGTGCAGGCCAGCTCGGCGTTGTGCGGCTCCAGGAGCAGTCGGGCTGCCATGAGGTCCATCAGCTCCGCCTGGCTGAGCATGGGGGCCACCCGGTAGCCGCGTAGTGCGGCCCGGACCACCAGTCCGGTGGACTCGAGGCGGGCAAGCGCCTCGCGGACCGGGGTGGGGGACACGCCCAGTTCCCGGGCTGTGCCGTCAATGCTCAGGGGGTCGCCGGACTCCAGCTTCCCGTCCATCAGGCGCGCCAGGATCTCCTTGTACACCTGGTCGGCCAGAACGCTCCGCTGCACCCATGCCCTGCCGGCGTCCTGGTCCATGCCGCTCCTGTTGCTCGATTCCGCCACTGGTCAGATTCTCCCACGAGGGCGCGCCCCTTGGGCCTGTTCGACCCGGCATCCCCCGCAGCGCTCCTGCCCTGCCCTGGAAGCGGTCAGGGAACCAGCTCTGGACAGCTTCCAAATATCCTATAGGGTATTGGCCAATATCGATGTGTCCTGCGCCACATCGACGATCGGACTTTCAACCGCGCGATCAAAGGTGTTCACGCCATGCACATGCTCCCTTCCGCCGTTCCGGCGGAAACGCTGGTCCTAGCCGAACGTCCTGCCTGGGCCCTCATCTCCATAGCCGTGGCAGCTATTGCCGTCCTGCTGCTCATGATCATCAAGCTGCGCGTCCACGCGTTCTTCGCGCTGATCATCATCAGCGTCCTCACGGCCCTTGCCGCCGGCATCGGCATCGGCGACGTGGTGACCGTCGTCGTCGCGGGCTTCAGCACCACGGTGGGCACCGTGGCCCTGCTGGTCGGTTTCGGCGCCGTCCTCGGCCGGCTGGTGGAGGTCTCCGGCGGGGCACAGGTGCTCGCTGATGCCATGCTGCGCCGGTTCGGCGAGAAGCGTGCGCCGCTGGCCTTGGCCGTGGCGTCGCTTTTCTACGCCTTCCCGATCTTCCTTGACGCCGGCTTTATCGTGATGCTGCCGATCATCTACACCGTGGCCCGGCGCTTGGGCGGCTCGTTCATGCTCTACGTCCTGCCCTCCATCGGCTCGTTCCTGATGATGCACGCCCTCACCCCGCCGCACCCCGGCCCCACCGCCGCGGCCACCGTCATGGGCGCCGACGTCGGCACCGTCATCCTGGTCGCGCTGCTGGTGGGCCTGCCGGCCTGGTACCTCGGCGGCTACCGCCTGGCCCTCATCCTCGCCAAGCGCTACCCCAACATGCCGGTGCCCAATCTGCTGGGCGAAGCCGACCTGGACGCGGACACGCCACGGCCCGGCTTCTGGACCATCATCGTCGTGCTGCTGCTGCCGCTGTTCCTGATCTTCTTCAACACGCTGTTCAGCACCCTGGAAGCCGGCGGAAGCGTGGGCGGGGAGAACATCCTGTTCCAGCTCTCCCGGCTCATCGGCAGCACGCCGATCGCCCTGCTGATCGCCACCCTGGCCGCCATGTACCTGCTGTACATCCGTCCGCGCCGCGGCCGCGGCTCCATCGGCAGCGCGCTGGAGGACCTGGTCGACAATGCGCTGGCCCCGGTCTGCTCCATCATCCTGATCACCGGAGCCGGCGGCGCCTTCGGCCGGGTCCTGACCGAAACCGGAATCGGCGGCACCATCGCCTCCGGGCTGGATGCGATTGGCCTGCCCGTCATCCTGGCCGGCTTCCTTGTCGCCATCGCCTTCCGTGTGGCCCAGGGGTCCGCCACCGTCGCCGCCACCACGGCCGGGTCCATCATGGCCCCCGCCGTCATGGAGCTGGGCCTTTCCGGAATCGGCCTGGCCGCCGTCGTGGTGGCCATTGCCGCCGGCTCCATCACCTTCTCCCATGTCAACGACTCCGGCTTCTGGCTGATCGGCAAGTTCTGCGGATTCGACACGCTCACCACCCTGAAGACCTGGACCGTCGTCGGCACCGCCATCGGTTTCCTGTCCTTCGCGCTCGCGTGGGTGGTCTACGCCATCGCCGCCTAGCCGCGGTGAGGGGCAGCTGCTTGCCCCCTGACCTGATCCCGCTTCAACCCTGCAGGAGACGAAATGCCACCTTTCCCCGACCAACGGACCGCCGTCGTCACCGGAGCCGGCGGCGAACGCGGCATCGGCCGCCATGTGGCCCGCCGCCTCGCCCGGGAGGGCTGGGCCCTGGCGGTGCTGGATGTCAACGCCGACGCCGTGATGTCCTTCGCCGAGGAGCTCGGGGCGGACTCGCAGCAGCCGGTGCTCGGCATCGCGGCCGACGTCGCCGACCCCGACTCGGTGGACGCGGCCTTCACGCAGATCGATGCAGGGCTGCCTCCCGTCCTGGCGCAGGTGAACCTGGCCGGCATTGCCAGCCCGCACACCCTGTTCGAGCTGACCCCGGAGCTGTGGCGCCGGGTCCTGGACGTCAACGCCACCGGGACCCTGCTGATGATGCAGGCCGCCGCGCGGCGGATGATCGACGGCGGCCGGGGCGGCCGCATCGTCAACACCTCCTCGATCACCGCCTACGACGGCGGGGGCACCTTCTCGAAGACCGGATATGCGGCCGCCAAGGCAGCGATCCTGGGCCTGACCCGCGGCGGCGCCCGCGAACTCGGCCCGCGCGGGATCACCTGCAACGCCATCGTTCCCGGCCCGATCGACACCGACATCATGGGCGGCCCGCTCGGCGATGAGCGCAGGGCCGCCCTGTCCGTCGACATCCCGGTCCAGCGCGTCGGCCAGCCGGCCGAAGTCGCCGGCCTGGTCAACTATCTGGTCAGCGAGGAGGCCGGCTTTCTCAACGGCGGCTCCTACTTCATTGACGGCGGCAAGCACATGGTGTGAGAAGCCTTTGTCCGGACAGCCCAAGCACCCCTTTCCATCCGAGGAGAAGACCCATGACGCACACACCTGAAAGCTGGCCCATCGGCGCCGCCCTGCTCAACTTCACCGGAGTCACCGCCGACGGCCGCGACCGGACCCTGGCCGGCCCCGACGCCTGGCGGCAGACCCTGCGCGAGGTCCGCCTCGCCGGCTTCGACCACGTGGACCTGACCGACTCCTGGGTCCGTGCGGCCGACCTCGACGCCGCGGGTCGGCGCCGGCTGCTGGAAACCGCCCGCTCCTACGACCTCGCCTTCTCCGACCTGGCGGTGACCCGCAAGAGCGTGATCACGCCGGACGAGGAGCAGGCCAAGCGGAACCTGGACTACACCAAGCGGACCATCGACGCGGCCGCGGACCTCGAAGCGCCGATGGTGTGCGTGGGCCTGCACGACCCGTTCACCCCGGCGCAGAAGGAGGCCACCTGGTTCTGGCTTGCCGAAGGCGCCGAAGACGAGGACACCCCGGAAAACCGGGAAAAGGCCGCCGCGCGGTTCCGTGAGCTCGGCGAATACGCCGCGGAGCGCGGCGTCAGCCTCTCGCTGGAGATGTACGAAGGCACCTTCCTCGGCACGGCGGACAGCTCCGTGCAGCTGGTGACCGCCGTCGACCTGCCCAACGTGGGGCTGTGCCCGGACATCGGCAACATCGTCCGCCTGCACCGCGAGGTGGAGGACTGGCGCGAAATGCTGGAAAAGATGCTCCCCTACGCCAACTACTGGCAGCTGAAGAACTACTTCCGGGACTTCGATCCGGCCACCGGCTCCTACGCCTCCGCGCCGGCACCGCTGGCGCTGGGCTTCATCAACTACCGGGAGGCCATCGGCATGGCCCTGGAGGCCGGGTTCGACGGGCCGATGTGCGTGGAGCACTACGGCGGTGACGGACTCAGCGTCACGGCCATGAACCGCGACTACATCCGCGACATCCTCCGGGCCAAGCTGCCGGAAACGGAGGACTGAACCTGCTGCTCCTTGGAGGGGCGGGCGCGGCCGCCACGTCCCGCTCATCTGATGCCTGATGCCCGCTCAGATGATAGGTTGGCCGGACCAGACGCTCCGCAGGGGTTCGGAGCGCGTGCAGGAAGGGGCGGCAGATGGCCAGGCTCACCGGGGCGGCGCTTGCCGCCCTTCCCGAAAACGTCGGCGTGCCGACCTACCCGCGCGGGGGCCTGTCCGCGGGCATCATGCACTTCGGCGTCGGCGGCTTCCACCGCGCCCACCAGGCCATGTACCTGGACCGGCTGATGAACGCAGGGCTGGCCCGGGACTGGGCCATCTGCGGCGTGGGCGTGCTTCCGGGCGACGCCGCCATGAAGGCCGTCATGGACGCCCAGGACTGCCTCTACACGCTGGTGGTGAAGCATCCGGACGGCACCCGCGAGGCACGGGTGATCGGCTCCATCATCGATTACCTGTACGCCCCGGAGGATCCGGAGGCCGTCATCGAGCGGCTGGCCTCGCCCGAAATCCGGATCGTCTCGCTGACCGTCACCGAGGGCGGGTACAACTTCCACCACGTCACCGGGGAGTTCGACGCCGGCAACCCCGCCGTCGCCGCCGACCTTGCCGACGGCGCCGTGCCGGGCACGGTGTTCGGCCTGGTCACCGAGGGCCTGCGGCGGCGCCGGGAGCGCGGCACCGCGCCCTTCACGGTCATGTCCTGCGACAACATCCAGGGCAACGGCGACGTCGCGCGGCGCATGTTCACCGCCTACGCCCGCCTCAAGGACCCGGAGCTGGGGGCCTGGATCGAGGAGCACGTCGCGTTTCCGAACTCCATGGTGGACCGCATCACTCCGGTCACCTCCGATGCGGACCGGGCGGCGGTGGCCGGGGACTACGGCATCGAGGACGCCTGGCCGGTGGTCAGCGAGGACTTCGAGCAGTGGGTCCTCGAGGACACCTTCCCTGCCGGGCGGCCGCCGCTGGAGAAAGCCGGCGTGCAGCTGGTGGACGACGTCGAACCCTACGAGCTGATGAAGCTGCGGCTGCTCAACGCCAGCCACCAGGGCCTGTGCTACTTCGGCTACCTGGCCGGGTACCGGTATGCCCATGAGGTCTGCCAGGATCCGCTCTTCGCCGGTTTCCTGCTGGATTACATGGAACGCGAAGCCACGCCCACGCTGCACCCGGTGCCGGGCGTGGACCTGGCCGCCTACCGGCAGCGGCTGATCGAGCGCTTCTCCAACGAGCACGTCCGGGACACGCTCGCCCGGCTCTGCGCCGAGAGCTCGGACCGCATTCCCAAGTGGCTGCTCCCGGTGATCCGGGAGAACCTCGCCTCAGGCGGGGAGATCAGCCGCTCGGCCGGCATCGTGGCCAGCTGGGCCCGCTACGCCGAAGGCGTCGATGAGTCCGGGCAGCCGATCGAGGTGGTGGACCGGCTGCGGGAGCAGGTGATGGCCGCAGCCGCCCGGCATTTGGAGGATCCGGCCGCGTTCATCCGGCAGCGCGAACTCTTCGGCGACCTGGCCGAGGACGAGCGGTTCACCGCGGCCTACCTCGCCGCGCTGGCGTCCCTGCATGCCGACGGGGCCCGGGCGACGGTGGAAGCGCTGTCCTCCGGGCGGCTCCTTCCCGGCGGACAGGCGCAGACCTAGGCCTCGGCCGCCAGTGCCGCCAGCGCTGCGGCCAGCCCCGAGTCGATGATCAGGGTCGTAATGAAGCCGGCCCGCAGGGTGGCCAGCACCGCTTCGGCGCGTTCGGCGCCCTGCGCCACGGCGATGACCTGCGGCGTGGCCTGCAGCTGCGCGACGGTCACCGCCAGGACCCGCTCATCGAGCTCCGACGGCACCGGCCGCCCCTCCGCGTCCAGCAGCCGGCCCGAGCACTCCGCCACGGCGCCGGCCCGCGCGGCGGCCAGGCGCAGCGGATTGTCCACCCGGGGCCAGACCGTCGACAGGCCGGGTGCCCAGGCCCCGATCGCCACCACGGCCAGGTCCAGCGCATCCGCCCGGCCCAGGGCGTCAGCCACCTCGGGCTGCCCGCGCAGGCTGGCGGCCGTCTCGGCGCTGCCCACCACCAGGGGGGCCCACAGAGGCCACGTGCGGACCCCGGGCAGCTTTCCCAGGGTCTGCACCAGCTCCATCGAGTTGCCCGTGCCCGGAACCGGCAGCGCCCCGGCCAGCTGCACGACGGCGCAGGGCGGCAGGGCGGTCAGATACGCGGCCGCCCGGTCCAGGGTGCGCGACCAGGAGATGCCGACCGTGGAGTCCGGGGCGACCGCCTCGGCCAGCGCGGCGGCCGCCGCACGGGCGAGCTGGTCCCGGGTGCCGGCGTCGTCCGCGGCGGCGGGAACGATGACCAGGCGGGAAACGCCCAGCGCAGCCTGGAGTTCGTCCTGCGGCGGCACGGCGTCGGGAAAGGACACCTCGATCCGGACGATGCCCAGCGCCCGGGCCTCCTCCAGCAGGCGGGCCACCTGGAACCGGGACAGGCCGTGCTCCCGGGCGATCTCCACCTTGGAGCGGTTCCGGAGGTAGTAGTCGCGCCCGATCCGGGCAAGGAGCTCCTCGTGGGAGCCGTGCGGCGCAGTGATGGCGGTCCCCGTTCCCTGTGATCCGCGGGCCCGGCCTGCGGTGAATCCTGTGGCAGCGTTACACGGAAACATCCGTTGCTGTTGCTTAGGGGGAGTGTATAGGACTAAGGTCAGTGTTCAAATGAGCGCGAGCTGAATCACATTTGAGCGGTTTCGGAAGCACTTCCGCCCGCCGGGGAGTGGAGGAGCGGATGCTGCAACGAGGCAGTAACGGAGTGAGGGCGCCGCGACGGAGCCGTACGGGACGGTGGACGGCGCTGGCCGCCGCTGCGGGACTGGCGCTCACGGGCTGCGCGTCCGGGGAGGGCGACGCCCGCCCGGAGATCGTCGTCGCGATCGTGTCCAACCCGCAGATGCAGGACGCGATCTCGCTGCAGGAGGACTTCGCCGAAAAGCACCCGGACATCGATGTCCGGTTCGTGTCCCTGCCGGAGAACGAGGCCCGCGCCAAGATCACCGCATCCGTGGCCACCGGGGGCGGCGAGTTCGACGTCGTGATGATCTCCAACTATGAAACGCCCATGTGGGCCGAAAACGGCTGGCTCACCAACCTGCAGGACTACGCCGACACGACCGAGGGCTACGACCCCGACGACTTCGTGCCCACCATCCGCGAAGCGCTCAGCTACGAGGGGGACCTGTATTCGGTGCCGTTCTACGGCGAATCCTCCTTCCTCGCCTACCGCACCGACCTCTTCGAGGAAGCCGGGCTGGAAATGCCCGAAACCCCCACCTGGGAGCAGGTGCGCGGGTTCGCCGAGCAGCTCCACGACCCCGACGCCGGGTTCTCCGGCATCTGCCTGCGCGGCCTGGCCGGCTGGGGCGAAATCATGGCCCCGCTCAGCACCGTCATGAACACCTACGGCGGCCGCTGGTTCGACGCCGACTGGAACGCCGAGCTGGACAGCCCGGAGGTCGAGGCCGCGGTCACCGACTACGTGGAACTCGTGCGCAGCTACGGGCAGCCCGGCGCCGCCACCAGCGGCTACGGCGACTGCCTGACCCGCTACGCGCAGGGCGACGCGGCCATGTGGTACGACGCCACGGCCATGGTGTCGGCCATTGAGGACCCGGCGTCCTCCACCGTCGTCGGGCGCACCGGCTACGTGCAGGCGCCGGTGCAGGAGACCGAAAGCGCCGGCTGGCTGTACAGCTGGTCGCTGGCCATCCCGGCCACCAGCGACCAGAAGGACGCCGCCTGGGACTTCGTGTCCTGGATGACGGACAAGGACTACATGCGCCTGGTCGGCGAGGAGATCGGCTGGGAGCGGGTGCCCCCTGGCAGCCGGATGTCCACCTATGAGATTCCCGAGTACGCCGAGGTGAGCTCCGCCTATTCGGAGCCCACCCTGCAGGCGATGGCCAGTGCGGCGCAGGAGACCAGCATGACCGAACGGGTGCCCTACCCGGGCCTGCAGTTCGTGGGCATTCCCGAGTTCCAGGACCTCGGCACCCGGGTGGCGCAGCAGATCTCGGCCGCCGTCGCCGGACAGAAGAGCGTGCCGGAGGCGCTGGAGCAGGCGCAGCAGTACGCCGAAACGGTCGGCGAAAGCTACCAGTCAGGAGAAGGCCGATGAGCACCGCCGTCGAGACGCTGCAGGCGCGCCGCAGCGCCGTCCGCCAGCGCAGCGTGTCCCGCGCCGAGGGCTGGCGGCGGCGCGGTCCGCTGCTGCCGGCGCTGATCTTCACGATCGTGGTGACCCAGATCCCGTTCCTGTTCACCATCTGGTACTCACTGCAGAACTGGAACCTGCTGCGCCCGGGCAGCGAACGCTTCGTCGGCCTGTCCAACTACGTCGACATCTTCGCGGATTCCACGTTCCGGGGAGCGGCGCTGAACAGCGTGCTCTTCACGCTTGGCTGCGTGTTCTTCGCGATGCTGCTGGGCATCGTGTTCGCCGTGCTGCTGGACCGCCCGTTCCGCGGCCGCGGCCTGGCCCGCACCCTGCTGATCACGCCGTTCCTGGTGATGCCGGTGGCCAACTCGCTGCTGTGGTCCGTGTCCATCCTGAATCCGACCTACGGGCTGATGAACTGGCTGATCGGGCTGGTCGGGATCCCGCCCGTGGACTGGACCAGCGCGCATCCGATCGTCTCGATCCTGATGTCGCTGGTCTGGCAGTGGACGCCGTTCATGATGCTGCTCGTGCTGGCCGGGCTGCAGGCGCAGCCCAAGGACGTGCTGGAGGCGGCGCAGGTGGACGGCGCGGGCTGGTGGCGCACCTTCGTCTGGGTCACCCTGCCGCAGCTGCGCCGCTACATCGAACTCGGCGTGCTGCTCGGCGCCATCTACGTGGTCAACACGTTCGACCAGATCTACCTGATGACCGCCGGCGGGCCGGGCACGGCCAGCGCCAACCTGCCCTTCTACATCTACCAGCGGGCCTTCCTGGGCTTCGACATCGGCCAGGCCGCCGCCATGGGCGTGGTCGTGGTGGTGGCGACCATCGTCGTCGCCACGCTCGCCCTCCGCCTGATCTTCCGCAGCTTCGACGTAAAGGACTGATCCGTGGCTACCTCCACCGCTCCCGCCCCGCCGAGCCGGCCGGACTCGGCGGGTACCCCCGGACCGGCGCGCCGGCCGGCCCGGCGCGCACCGGCCTCGCTGCTCACGGCCCTGACCTGGATCCTCGCCGTCGGTTTCTTCTCCCCGGTGCTGTGGATGGTCCTCACCAGCTTCAAGCAGGAGTCCGCGGCGGCGTCGACGCCCCCGACCTTTGTCTTCGCGCCCACCCTGGACCAGTACCGGGCAGTGCTCGACGCCGGTGCCGGCTCCTACTTCCTCAACTCCCTGATTGCCACCGGCGTGTCCACGGTTCTGGTGATCCTGCTGGCGGTCCCCGCCGCCTATGCGCTCAGCATCCGGCCGGTGAAGAAGACCTCCGACGTGCTGTTCTTCTTCATCTCCACCCGCATGCTGCCCGTGGTGGCCGTGATCATGCCGATCTACGTCATCGCCGGGCAGCTGAAGGTCCTCGACAACGTGTGGACCCTGGTGGTGCTGTACACCTCCATGAACCTGCCCATCGCCGTGTGGATGATGCGCTCCTTCTTCCAGGAGGTTCCCGGCGAGGTGCTGGAGGCGGCGCAGATGGACGGCGCGGGACTGATGACGACCATGCGCCGGGTCCTGATGCCCATGGTCGCTCCGGGCCTGGCCGCCACGGCGCTGATCTGCGTGATCTTCGCGTGGAATGAGTTCTTCTTTGCGCTGATCCTCACCGCCGGCAAGTCCGCCACCGTGCCCGTGTTCCTCGTTTCGCAGATGACGAGCGAGGGCCTGTTCCTGGCCCAGCTCTCCGCTGCGTCCGTCCTCGCGTCGCTGCCCGTGATCCTCGCCGGATGGATTGCGCAGAAGCAGCTGGTCCGCGGCCTGTCCATGGGCGCGGTGAAGTGACGCAGCTGCCGCGGAACCGCAGGTGAAGCGGACCCGTGGCCCGGTTCAGCCGATGACGCGGTTGCGGCCCACGAGCAGCGCCAGCACGCACAGCATCGCCATCACGGCTGCGGTCGCCACCAGGGACGGGGTCCAGCTGCCGGTCGCGTCATACAGGGCGCCGAATCCGATCGGCCCGAGGGCGGCGAGGCCGTAGCCCAGCGACTGCGCCATCCCGGAGAGCGACGCCGCCTGGGCCGGGCTTGAGGTCCGCAGGCTGAACAGCGACAGGGCGGTGACGATCAGGGCGCCGCCGGCCGCCGCACCGCAGACCACCCAGACCAGCACCACCTGGGGAAAGGCGGCCAGGCCCGCGAACGCGACGGCGGCCAGCACCGAGGACCCCACGGCCACCGCGCGCTGGTCGGCAAACCGGTGCAGCAGGGCGCCGGCGACCAGGCTGGCCGCCATGCCCACCAGCAGGAACACGGCCGTGTGCAGGCCGGCTTCGGCCTCGCTGATGCCGAAGCTGTGCTCGATGCTGGGCAGCCAGGCCATGAACACGTAGAAGGAAATGGACTGCAGGCCCATGAACGCCGTCACCTGCCACCCGAGCAGGCTGCGCCAGGGGGAGCGCCCGGCGCCCTCGACGGCCGCCGTCGGCGCCGGCGGTTCCCGCCGCAGGACCCGGGGCAGCAGCGCGGCCAGGGCCAGCAGGGCGACGCCGGCCCACACCCCGAGCGCGAGCCTCCAGCCGTCCGGGGTGGTGCCGGCGATGGGCACCACGAGCGCCGTGCCGACGGCGGCGGCGGCGCTTTGCGCGCTGCTGTAGATGCCGGTCACCTGGCTGACCCGCTCGGGGAAGTCCCGCTTGCCCAGCGAGGGCAGCAGGACGTTCAGGAAGGCGATGGCGACGCCGATGACGGCGGTTCCGGCCCAGATGGCGCCGGGCACGGGCAGGGAACGGCCCACGATGCCGGCGGCGAGCAGCAGCAGGGACAGCCACAGCGCCCGGTCCAGGCCCACCCCGCGGGCCAGCGGCGGCGCGAGCGGGGAGAACAGGGCGAAGGCAATGAGCGGCAGGCCGGTGAGCAGGCCCGCCTGGCTGCTGGTCAGCTGCAGGTCGGTGCTGATGCTGCCCAGCAGCGGCCCGACGCTGACGAAGCCCACCCGCAGGTTCACCGCAATCAGCAGCACCCCCAGCAGGGCCAGGCCGAGCCGTGCCCGCCGCACCCCGCCGTCGGCTGCTGCCGCCGCGCCGCCGGCGCCTTGATTCTCCGTCACCGCCATTGCTGCCGTCTCCGTCTCTGCTCTCCGGCCCGGTATCGGTGCCGACCGGCTCGACGTTAGCCCACCCCGACGGGGAAGACGAACCTTGTCCGGACACGCCTGAAACACGTCGGGCGGAACAGCCTCCGGGCCACGCCCGGAAGCCCGATCCGTCGTCCGGCGCGCCCCAACCGGGGCGCCGCTGTTGACATTCCGCGCAGTCGGGCTGACAGGGTGGCCCCGCGGACGGCAGGCGGGGGAGCCCGGCATGACGGCGGGCGGGGGAGCACAGCGTTCGCAGGAGCATCCATCCCTGCCCCTTGGGGCACGCACTCCCTAGGCGGAATCACCATGCGCAACAGAACACGAACGACACTGGCAACGACGGCGGTGGCGGCGCTCCTGCTGGCCGGCTGCGGCACGGGCAGCGTTCCCGGCACTGCCGGGGAGGGCCGCGGCGGGCCTCCGGGGCAGGACCACGGCGGCGGCAACGGTGGAAACGGCGACGACGACGGCGCGGCCCGCAACGTGATCCTGATGGTCGGAGACGGCATGGGCGCTGCCGCCCGGGACCTGATCCGGCTGGGCACGGTGGGCCTCAGCGGAGAACTCGAAATGGACTCGCTGCCGGTGGAGGGCCGCGCGCACACCAACTCCGCGGACCCCGAAACGTTCGTCACCGACTCGGCCGCGGCGGCCACATCGATGGCCACCGGCGTCAAGACCTACAACGGCGCGATCGGCATGGACCTGGCCCAACAGCCGGTGCCCACGGCCCTGGAGGTCGCCGAGGAGCTGGGCAAGGCCACCGGCCTGGTCACCACCAGCCTCGTCACCGACGCCACGCCGGCGGCCTTCGGCTCCCACGTGCTGGACCGGGACGAGCAGAGCGAGATCGCCCGCCAGTTCCTCGAGTCCTCCCAACCGGAGGTCATCCTGGGCGGCGGCGAGGACTACTGGTACCCGGCGGGGAATCCCGGCGCCTTCCCGGACAATCCGCCGGAGGATCCGTCCGAGGAAAGCCAGGGCAGCGCCGGGAACCTCGTGGACCGCGCCCGGGAGCTGGGCTACGACTACGTCACGGACGCGGACCAGCTCGCGGCGGCCGACGGCGACCGGCTGCTGGGCCTGTTCGCGAACCAGGAGATGTTCCAGTACGGCGACAACGTGGAGGAAGCCTACGACCCCACGGTGCCGTTGACGGAGATGACCGCCAAGGCCCTTGACGTGCTCTCCGCGGCGGAGGACGGCTTCTTCCTCCTGGTGGAGGAGGAGGGCATCGATTCGATGGCCCACGTCAACGACGCCGCGCTCACCCTGGCCTCGGGGGCCCAGTTCGACCGCGCCGTCGGACTGGCCCGGGACTTCGCCGAGGAGGACGGCGAGACCCTGGTGATCGTCGTCGGCGACCACGAAACCGGCGGGCTGACCATCGAATCGCTGGACGATCCGGAGAACCCCGATGAAGGCGGGGACGGCCCGTCGGCCGAGGACGGGCCGCTCGACGTCGCGAACTCCGACCAGCAGTTCCTGGTGGACTGGACCACCGAAGGCCACTCCGCGGTGGACGTGCCGCTGACCGCGATGGGCCCCGGCTCCGAGGAACTCGACGGGGTCTACGAGAACACCCGAATCTTCGAGGTCATGGCGTCGGCCATGCGTGCGGGAGTCGACGACGGCGGCGGGGACGGCGGAAGCGGCAGCCCCGGCGTCGGGCAGCGGCAGCGGTTCGATCTGCAGTCCCACCGCGGCGGGCGCGGCGAGTACACCGAGGAATCGCTGACCGCCTTCGCCCGCTCACTGGAGCTCGGCGTGAGCACCCTGGAACTGGACACCCACCTCACGGAGGACGGACGGGTGGTGGTCTGGCACGATGACACCATCCAGCCGGAGAAATGCCGTGACACCGCGGCGGCAACACCGGGCGACGCCGAATACCCCTACGTGGGTGACCGGGTGGCGGACCTGACCCTGGCCCAGGTGAAGACCCTGGACTGCGGCTACCAGCAGCTGCCCGGGTATCCCGAGCAGCAGGTGGTCGAGGGCAACCGGATCGCGGAGCTGCGGGACGTCTATGCGCTCGCCGAGGACTACGGGGCCCGGAAGGTGCGGTTCAACGTGGAGACCAAGGTCGAGGACGGGCAGGCCGGCGGCCCCGGCATGGCGGCCCTGACCGAAGCCGTGGTCGCCGAGGTCCGGGCGGCGGGCGCCGAGCGGCGCACCACCATCCAGTCCTTCGACTGGAACGCCCTGAACCTGGTCCAGGACATCGCTCCCGAGCTGCGCACCGTGGCGCTGGCAGACCCCGCGTCGCTCGGCGTCGGTCAGCCGGGAACCGTGCCGGAACTCGGCGGCATCGACATCGACGACTTCGGCGGCTCCATCGTTCGGGCAGCGCACGCCCAGGGATACGACGTCGTCTCACCCATTTACACCAGCGTGGATGAGGCGATGATCCGTGACGCGCGTCGGCTCGGCCTGCCGGTGATTCCCTGGACCGTCAACGAGGAGGCCGACATGGTCCGGCTGATTGAGCTCGGGGTGGCCGGCCTGATCACCGACTACCCCACAAGGCTGCGCGGCGTCATGGAGGACCTCGGCCTCAAGCTGCCGCGGGCCTATCCCGCCCCCTACGGGTCCTGACCGTCGCCTCCCTGCGGCCGGCATGGAGGCAGCGCCCACCCTGCTCCCAGAAACCGTCCAGCCGGGAATCGTACGTTGGACGCAGGGCCGAACCCCGTTTCCCCGGTCGCAGCCATGGGGGTCCGGCCCTGCCACAGGGCTTGGGTGGCTAAGCGGTCGCCCCGCTCCGCTGGTTGTCACACACAAGGATGCCCCGACCGTTCCGGAAGACCGGTCGGGGCATCCTGCTATGCCGGGAACCACGAATCAGGGGCAGGCGGCACCATTTCCGCCGCCCGCTCTTCTGGTGCCGCGCCGCCGCCGTTAGCGTCTGGGATTCCGAGCGCCTCACCAGCGCTTTTGTTCCCACCCAAGGCAGGCACCCTTATGGCATCGTCACTACCTTTCGCGCGGTCGGGCCCGCGGCCGGTCCTCAGCCGCTCCAACGGTCTTCGCTCACTGCTCGTGGCACTGCTGGCACTGTTCTTGGTCGCCGCGCCGCTCGGCGTCCCCGCCGGAGCCATCTTCGAGCGCGAGCGTCCACGCGGTAACCCCATCGTGGAAGGACCCAATACGGACCTCATCATCACCCGGACCGGAGAGGGCCAGAGGCTGACCGGCGCGCTGCCACCGGTGGGCAGCACCTGGCCCGTCAACCAGTACCCGACGTCCATTCCCGCGGGCTACCAGACCGACAACGTGGACTTTGCCGGCGTGATCTATGCCCAGGACGTGGAGAGCACGGAGGAAGTGCCCACGTACTGCATCGACATCCGCACCTCCACCCGGGTGGACATCGGCTACGAGAACGGCACCTGGAGCGAGGCCAACGTCCCCAACGTCGGCTACGTGGCCAGGATCCTGAACTCCTACTACCCGGCGGTCCCCGGCCAGCCCGCCGGGTTGAACAACAACCAGCGTGCGGCCGCCGTGCAGGCGGCCATCTGGTTCTTCAGCGACGGCTACGTGGTCAACCCCTCCAACCCGCTCTATTCGGCGGTCCAGGCGATCGTGAACGACACCATCGCCGCCGGGCCGCTGGCGGAGCCCGAGGCCCCTGACGTCAACATCGACCCGCCCACCGCGGAGGGCCCGGTGACCGGCCTCACCGGCCCCTACACGCTGACCGCGGAAGACGGCGCCACGCTGACGGTGGCCGTGTCCGAGGGGTACAGCCTGTACTCCGATGCAGCCGGTACGCAGCCGCTGCCGGAAACCGTCCCCTCGGGCACCCAGGTCTGGGTGCGCAGCGACACCGGCAGTACGGAGCCCGCCGTGATCACGGCCAGGGCGGTGGTCACGGTGCAGAGCGGCAACGTCTTCCTCTACGACGGCAACACGACGGGGGTGCCGGACGCGCAGAAGCTGATCCTTGCCGCCACCCGGGATATCTCCGCCACCGCCGAGGCCACCGCGGAGTTCTTCGCCGTCGGCGGCCTGACCGTCACCAAGAGCATCGCCGGGGAAGCGGCGGGCCAGCAGGGTGCGGTGACCATCGCCGTCGACTGCGACGCCGACGGCCAGTTCACCCTCGAGGTGCCCGCCGAAACCACGGAAGACACCTCCCAGACATTCACCGGCATCCGGGCCGGGGCTGTCTGCACCATCACCGAACCGGTGACGGGGGCGACCGACACCGTGCTGGTCACTCCCTCGATTCCCGCGCCGGTGACCATCACCGCGGACACGACGGCGACGGCCACGGTGATTGACACCTACACCTTCGCGCCGGGAACCCTGGTGGTGGAGAAAGAGTTCACCGGTGATGCCGTGGGCAACCAGGACGAGATCGTGCTCAACGTCGTGTGCACCAACGGGCTGAACACCACGGTCACCATCCCCGCCGGCCAGGCTGAGACCTTCAGCGCCGAGTTCGGTGACCTTCCGGCAGGGACCTCCTGCACGGTCACCGAACCCACCACCGGAAGTACGACGGAAGTCACCGTCACTCCCACCCTGCCGGCGGCGGTGACCATTCCTGCTGCGGGCAGCGTCACGGCCACGGTCAGCAACGCAGTGGCCTTCAATCCCGGCGTCATCGCCGTCAACAAGGTCATCGCCGGGGTGGCGGCCGGCCAGCAGGGGCCGGTCGTCCTCGCCCTGACCTGCACCAACGGCGGTACCGCCGTCCTGACGGAAACCATCACCATCCCCGCCGGTGCCACCGGCACGGTACGCAATGAGTTCGGGGACGTGCCGGCGGGATCCGTGTGTTCGGTGACGGAAACGGCCACGGGCGCCACCACCGAGGTGGGCGTGGTGACCGAGAGCACCGGTGACGCCACCATTCCGGCCGGCGGAGGCGCCGAAATCACGGTGACCGACACCTACAGCCTGAACCCGGGCAGCATCACGGTCGCCAAGGCCCTTGCCGGTCCGGCCGTCGGGCAGCAGGGCGCCGTGACCCTGCAGGTGGTCTGCACCGTCGACGACGCCACCGTCCTCGACGAAACGGTGGAGCTGGCCGCCGGTGCCACGGCGGGAACCTCCCAGACCTTCCCGAACGTACCGGCCAATGCCTCCTGCGCCGTCACCGAACCGGCCACCGGAGAAACAGTGCAGGTCGCGGTCGACGTCGACCTGCCGGACACCGTGACGGTCCCGCCCGGCGGCACGGCCACCGCCACGGTGACGGATACCTACACGCTGAAGGACGGCCTGCTCCAGGTGGTCAAGACCATCGACGGTGAAGCGGCCGGGCTCCAGGAGGGCATCGAAATCGACGTCAGCTGCGGACCCGACGGATCCGTGCTGCTCCAGACCTGGACCATTCCGCCCGGAACCACCGGAGAAACCGTGGCCGAGTTCCGCAACATCCCTGCCGGCACCGAGTGCACGGTCACGGAAGTCGCGGCCGGCATCACCCCCGCCATCACTGTGGTGACGGTGGAGCCGGATCCGGTGGCCGTGCCGCCGGGCGAACGGATCCAGGTGCGCGTGACCGACACCTACAGCTTTGCCCCCGGAACCCTGGCCGTGAACAAGGTCTTTGCCGGTGCAGCCGCAGGCGTGCAGGGAGACGTGCAGCTCGAGGTGCTGTGCACGCTCGACGACGAAGAGGTGCTGTCGGAAACGGTGGACATTCCCGCCGGGGAAACGGAACCGTTCCAAACTGCCTTTGAGGACATCCCTGCCGGCGCGGAATGCTCGGTGACCGAGCCCGTTACCGGGGCCACCGAAACGGTCAGCGTCCTGACCGACCTGCCCGACCCGGTCACCATCCCGGCGGGCGACGGAGCGGAGCTGACGGTGACGAACACGTACGAGTTCGGCCCGGGGATCCTCGTGGTCACCAAGACGATCGCCGGGACGGCCGCGGGAGAGCAGGCGGAAGTGATCATCGATGTCCGCTGCACGGTGGGTGAGGAGGCCAGCCTGACGGCTACGGTCACGGTGCCCGCCGGCACCACGGGCAGCTTCACCCAGGAGTTCACGGGCGTGCCGGCAGGTTCCGAGTGCGCCGTAACGGAGACGGCGGACGGGCGCACCGAAACGGTCAGCGTTGAAACCGTGCTGCCGGCTGCGGTCACGGTGCCGGCGGCCGGAAGGGCCGAGCTGGCGGTGGTCAACACCTACGCCGCCGAGGTCAGGCCGGCGCCTGCCCCGCGGCCGGAGAAGCCGGGAAGCCTTCCGGACACCGGCAGCAACGGGGTGGGCCTGGCCTTCTCCATCGGCGCCGGGACACTGCTGCTGGGAAGCGTGCTCCTGGCCGCGGTCCGGAGGCGGCGGGGGACCACAGGTGAGGACCTCTAGCCGCTAAGCGGCGGGGAGCGGGCGGCAGTCGATGCCGCCCGCTTCCTGCTGTCCGGCAGCCCGGAGACAAACTGTCCTCCGGGGCGCATACTGGTGCGGGCGTCCGAAACGACCGGACACGACGGGGCGGTGGAAGAGCTGTGGTGCACGAAGGCCTGACGAAGACCATCTCCGGCCTGCCCGAAAAGGCATCGGCCCGCCGCGGGCGGGCCCTGGATCTTGCTGCGGGCCTGTGCGCGGTGGCGGCGGCGCTGCCGACCCTGCTGCTGTGGGCCATCATCCTCGGTCCGGTGCCCACTGAACCGACCGCGGAGGAGATGCTGTCCCTTTCCGCAGGGGCAGGCGGATTCGGTGCCTTGGGCAGCGGCCTGGTCCTGGCCGCCGCCGCACTGCGGCGGGCCCCGGGCTCCGGGGCGTCCCGGCCCGCCCATCACCGGCGGATATCCGCGGCCGCCGCCGCGTCGGCAGCCCTCTGCCTGCTGGCCAATCTGATGCGGCACATTGTCTGGGACACCGACCGGATCGTTGTTCCGGTCCTGGCCGTCTGCTCGGCCGCGGTGGTCCTGGCGCTGCTCTCCGCGTGGAGGGGACGCGCCGGCTGAGGCGCGGCGCACCTCCTCCTTTCGGCGGACGCCGGCCCTCCTTTTGAAGGACGACGGCGGTCCTGCCGCTTCCTAGGCTTGCGGCATGAGCATCACACTCCTGGGCGTCCTGGCCCTCCTGGCGCTGATTGATTCGACCAGCTTCGGCACTCTGCTGATTCCCATCTGGCTGATGATGGCCCCCGGGCGGCTGCGGCCGGGCCGGGTCCTGTTCTTCCTCGGCGTGGTGGCGGCCTTCTACCTTGTCCTTGGCCTGGCCCTGGCCGGCGGCCTCAGGCTGATTCCGTGGCAGGACGGCGGGTTCGAACTCCGCACCCTGTTCGAGGAACGGCCCACGGCGCTGATCCTGCTGGCGGCCGGCGCGGGCCTGCTCGCCTGGAGCTTCCAGCTGGAGTCGAAGGCGAAGCGGGAGAAGGCTGCCCGGCGGGCCGCGGAAGTGCACGCCGCCGGAACGCGGCAGGTTCCCGGCCCCGCAGCCCCGCCTGCTTCCCTGCCCGCCGCGGCCACGCCGCTGCCGGGCCGGCTCGGTCGCTGGCGGCAGCGCGCCGTCGGGCAGGCCGGTTCCGGGGGAACGGGGGCGCTTGCCGGACTGGCCCTGGCGGCCGCCGGGCTGGAAGCGGCCAGCATGCTGCCCTATCTGGCCGGCATCGGGCTGATCACGACCTCGGGGATCGGATGGCCGCTGACCGGCGGTATCCTGGCCGGCTACTGCACCGTCATGGTGCTGCCCGCCCTGCTGCTGCTGGCGGCGCGGATGCTGGCCGCGCGCCGCATGGAACCGGTGCTGCGCCGGCTGGACGACTGGCTCACCCGCAATGCAGCGAACACGCTGTCCTGGGTGGTCGGAGCGCTGGGCGTGATCCTCATTATCAACAGCGTGGACGGTGCCTTCAATGCATGACGCAGGGCACCGCCATGCACCGGGGAAGCCGCCGGATACGCCCGGGTTCGTGACGCAACAAAGCGGTCGATAGGTGTGCCCGGGCTAACATGCTCGAAAATACCGAGTTATCACCGACCCCCGGCCGGACGCGTCCGGACGGGGCAGATCTGCGAGGACACGACATGGCAACGGAGCCCCTGGAACAGCCGACCCTGGAGGCGGGCGCCCTGCGCGCCGCAGCCCCCGCAGCCACCAAATCGGCGGGTCACGTCATCGTGGATGCCCTGGCGGCCCACGGTGTGAAGCGGGCGTACGTCGTCCCGGGGGAAAGCTACCTTGACGTGCTCGACGGGCTGCACGACTCCGCGATCGAGACCGTCGTCTGCCGCCACGAAGGCGGTGCCGCCTACATGGCCGAGGCGGACGGAAAGATGAACCAGGTGCCCGGCGTGGCCATGGTGACCCGCGGCCCGGGCGCCGCCAACGCCCACGTGGGGCTGCATACCGCGTGGCAGGATTCAACTCCCATGGTGCTGTTCGTCGGCCTGATCCCGTTCCAGCATCGGGACCGCGAGGCCTTCCAGGAATTCGACATCAAGGCGTGGTTCGATACCGGGGCCAAGCGCGTCATGGTCCTGGACCACCCGGAACGGGCCTCCGAGATCGTCGCCGAGGCCATGTTCGCCGCCAGCAGCGGACGGCCCGGGCCCGTCGTCGTCGGCCTGCCGGAAGACGTGATCCGGATGCACGTGGACCCCACCCCGCATCCGGTCATTCCGGTCGCTCCGGGCGGCATGACCGTCACGGACTGGAAGGCCCTGCGCGATGCGCTCATGGAGTCGGAGAAGCCCCTGTTCGTCACCGGCGGCAACGACTGGACCCAGGAAGGCGTGGATGAGCTGACCCGCTGGCTGGAGGAACACCACATCGCGGCCGCGGTGGAGTGGCGCTGCGAGGGCAACATTCCGTTCAGCTCGCCCAGCTACGTAGGGCCCATCGGCTACGGCCGGCCCAAACCCACCTACGACCTCCTGGAGGAGACCGACCTGCTGGTCTTCGTGGGCACCGTCCCTGGTGACGTGATCACCGACGGGTTCATCATCCGCCAGGACTGGGCACGCAAGAACTTCCTGGTCACCATCGACCCCTCGCTGCGCGGCCGCTCCGGCGCCGTGTCCTGGCAGATCGTCGCCAAGCCGGACGTGTTCGTGCGGGACCTCGTCAAGATGGACCTGCCCGTCCGGGACGAATGGCGCGCCTTTACCGAGCGGATGCGCTCGGAGCAGGAGAAGTTCGCGGCGCTGCCGCCGGCCGAGCCCGCGGAGGGCCGCGCCCGGATGGACACCCTCATGGCCAACCTCGTCCCGACGCTGCCGGAGGACGCCATCGTCACTCTGGGCGCGGGGGAGCACACCAACTGGGCGCACCGGTACTTCCCGGCCGAGCGGTTCGCGTCCATGATCAGCGCCCGCAACGGCTCCATGGGCTACTCGGTGCCGTCCGCCATTGCCGCGTCGCTGAACTTCCCGGGGCGCCGGGTGGTCACCATTGCCGGCGACGGCGAGTTCCTGATGAACGGGCAGGAGCTGGCGACCGCCGCCCAGTACGGCGCCACGCCGCTGGTGGTCGTCATGGACAACCAGGAATACGGCACCATCCGCACCCATCAGGAGCGGCACTACCCGCACCGCGTCTCGGGCACCCAGCTGAAGAACCCGGACTTCGCGGCCATGGCCCGCGCCTTCGGCGGCTGGGGGGTCCGGGTCGAACAGGACAGCGAGGTGCCCGGCGCGGTCCGCGACGCCCTGCAGGCCATCGACGAGACCGGCACCTTCGCGCTGATCCACCTCATCGTGGACCAGCGGGTCAAGGCGTACTGAGCACCGTGGGGCCGGCGCCTTTCGAGGCGGACGGCGGCGCGCCGGGCGGGAGACCGCCCGGCGCGCGCAAGCGGCGAAGCAACGCCTTCCCGGATGATCCCGGGAAATGCCCGGAACGCTGCCTGTCGATAACCGGCAGGCGTACGGCATAAATACGCAGCACAAAAGCACAGTACAAAAACACGGCACAAAAAACGGGCCACAAAACGCAGTAAAATGCAGCAAAGAGCAGCAAAGAAACGCACCGGGCGGCAGGAATTGCCGGCAGTCCCCGCCGGAGCGGTCCAGGGGTGCGGGACAGGTGCCGCGGCGCGGAGGCCGCCCGGTGTGGCGACGCCGGGCGGCCGTTCCGTCAGCGCTGGTTCTTGCGCGGCTTGATGATCTCGCTGGTCTCGGCCCTGGCCCGCTTCTCGGCGCGTTTCTCCAGGATCGTGCGGCCGGTCTTCTTGGCTCCGGAACCGCGTGGCGACTTGCCTGCCATCCCAACCAACTCCTTCTGTAGGTCCGTAGTTCGAACCATACCCAAGAAAAAAATAAAAGCCAGCCGCAGCGTGCCAAAGTTCTGTCGGGTGTGATGTGCGCGGCGTTTTCGCCGGCCGGCTGTCTTTTCCCTGCGCCTTTTCCTACGATGGTCGGATCAGCTGTCCGCTGAGTTTCATTTCGGGCGGTTTTACGGAGGAAAAAATGTTCAGGCCGGGTGCACCCCTGGAAGAGATCGAGCAGGACGTCGAGGCGGTGATCCAACGCCTGGTGGCGGAGCTGGACACCACCGCGCAGCGGGATCCGCATCGGCACGGAGCAGGGGACCGGGCATATATCAAGGCCTTCTCCGACGCCCGGGCCAACAGCGATACGGACCAGGTCTCCCTGCTGGCCACGGCGGTGACCCGGCCCCAGCTGGCGGAATCGCTGCTCTACCTGAACCGCACCCTGGACAGCCAGGACCTGGATCCGCGCGAACCCGCCGGGCTGATCGGCATTGTCGTGCGGCTTGCCATGGACGGGTTGTGGGTCAGCGACATCCTGGACTCCACCCGCTTCAGCGAGGCCCAGCGCCGTCGGATCACCGATCTGCTGACCCGGCTGACGTACGTTGACGACGCCCGGCTCGAGCAGCTGCTCGATGGACTCACGCCCGGCGGCTCAGCGCCATCAGCTGCTCAAGCTGCTCCCGGGGAACGGCGGCCCCGGTAAAGTTCAGGAACCGGCCCATCGGCATGGAGGAAATCATCTCCAGCAGATCGGCCCCGGCGTCGCCGGTTCCTCCGGGGGCCAGCGCGGCCAGGGCCTGGCGCAGCACCGGACCGACGGCCGGATGCGAGAGCCACTCGCCAAGGGTGGAATCAAGATCGAGCGCGGTGTCCGGGCGGTCTCCGTCCAGCTGCAGCCCGGCCTCCGCCACGATCCATGCCGCACTCTCCCCGATCTGGATGCGGTAGCGGCCGCCCGCCACGCGCCAGCCGCCGGCCGGCGTGTCCCAGAACGCGAAGGCGCGCCGGTCCAGTTCCAGGCGGATCTCCCGCTCCTCGCCCGGTTCCAGGAACACCTTGGCGAAGGCCCGCAGCTCGCGCTCCGGGCGGCGCACCGGGCCGTCCCCGGCGGCCACATAGCACTGCACCACGTGCCCGCCCGCCCGGGTGCCGGTATTCGTCACCCGGACGCTGACGACGGCGCTGTCCGGACCCGTCGGGGCCGCCGTGAGGGCCGAGGTGCTGAACGTGGTGTAGCTCAGGCCGTGGCCGAAGGGATACCGGACCCGGCGGCCCGCCGTCTCAAAGCCCCGGTAGCCGACCATCACTCCTTCCCCGTATCGGACATGCCCCAGTTCGCCGGGAAAGTTCAGGTAGCTGGGCGTGTCCTGCAGGCGCAGCGGAATGGTCTCCGCCAGCCGTCCCGACGGGTTGGTCACGCCGAACAGCAGATCCGCCAGGGCGCCGCCGCCGGCCTGGCCCAGCAGCCACCCCTCCAGGATGGCGTCCACCTCGTCATGCCAGCCCTCGAGGCTCACGACTCCGCCGTTGGACAGGACGACGACGGTGCGCGGGGCGGCTGCGGCGACGGCGCGGATCACGCCCACCTGCGCCGCCGGAAGATCGATTCCGGTGCGGTCCACGCCCTCTGACTCGTCCTGGTCCGCCAGCCCGGCGAACACGACGGCGACGTCGCACCCTTCCGCCGCGGCAGCGGCGGCAATGAGCAGCGCCTGGCTGTCTTTGCCGCCGTCCAGGCTGAATCCCTGCCGGTATTCGACGGCGCCGCCGCACTCCGCGGCCAGGGCGCGGACGGCCTCCAGCGGCAGGTCCACCCGCGTGGGGCTGATGTGGGAGCTGCCGCCGCCCTGGAAGCGCGGCGCCACGGCGAACTCGCCGACCACCAGCAGCCGCTGCGGCCCGTCCAGCGGGAGTACGGCATCGTTCTTCAGCAGCACTGCGCAGCCGGCCGCCAGTTCCCGGGCCAGCCGGTGGTGGGCGTCGACGTCGATCCCGCCCTCCGGTTCCCGGGCCAGCCCGGCCAGGGCCGCTGCCCGGGCGGCGCCGGCGTCGACCACCGCTTCATCCACACGTCCGTCGCGGACCGCCTGGACCACCTCGGCGTCGCCGAGCCCGCCGTTGCCGGGCATCTGCAGGTCCAGCCCGGCCTCCAGCGCGGCCACCCGGTCCGCGACCGCTCCCCAGTCCGAGACCACGGCACCGGTGAAGCCCCATTCCTCGCGCAGCACCGTGGTCAGCAGCCACGGGTTCTGCGAGGAGTAGACGCCGTTGATCCGGTTGTAGGAGCACATCACGGTGGCCGGGGCGGCGGTGCGGACGATGTGCTCGAACGCGGCCAGGTAGATTTCGCGCAGCGTCCGCTCGTCCACATCGGCGCTTATCCGCATCCGCTCGGTTTCCTGGTTGTTCGCCGCGAAGTGCTTCACCGAGGCGCCGACGCCGCGTTCCTGCAGCCCGGCCACGTGCGCCGCCCCCAGCCGTCCCGAGAGCAGCGGGTCCTCGCTGTAGTACTCGAAGTTCCGTCCGCACAGGGGAGAGCGCTTGATGTTCACGCCCGGACCCAGCACGACGCCGACACCGAGGGCACGCGCCTCCTCGCCGACGGCGGCACCCAGCCGGCGCGCAACGTCGGGATCCCAGCTGGAGCCCACGGCGACGGCGGGCGGGAAGCAGGTCGCCGGTGCACTGCGGTTCAGGCCCAGATGGTCGGCGTCGCCGGTTTGCAGCCGCACCCCGTGCGGGCCGTCGGTCATCACCACCGAGCCGATCCCGGCTTCCGGCAGGGCCTTGGTGGACCAGAAGTCCCGGCCGGAAAGCAGTGACGCCTTCTGCTCCAGGGACAGGGCGGACACGTCCACGCGCTGGTGCGGCGCGGCGGGCGGCTGGCCGGGGCCGGCTGAATCGGGCATGGTGCTCCTCAGCGAAGGGGACCGTTCAGGCCACTGAGTAAACCATTGATCAGGCGGCGGCGGCAGCCCCGGGCCGGGACGGCGGGAGCCGGGGCCTCGGGGCAAACAAAAACGGCCCCGACCGGATGTACCAATCGGAACCGTTTTTTCTTGGTTGCGGGGGCAGGATTTGAACCTGCGACCTCTGGGTTATGAGCCCAGCGAGCTACCGAACTGCTCCACCCCGCGGCGTGATATCCACTCTACAGCAGGTGGCGGGAAACCTCGAATCGTGTGGGCTGATTCACAACCATCCGCTCACGGGTTCGCTACGCTGGCCGCGTGACTATGCCCTGCCTTGATACCCAGGTCAGCTATCCAGACGGCGCCACCGCCGGATCATCAACCGTGCTCCATGTGGAGGCGCTCCCCGACGGCCGGCAGGCCGTGCTGCTCGATCTGACGCCGGTGCATCCGGTGGACTTCGCGTGGCCGGACCAGGGCGCGGACCGGGCCTGGCTTCAGGTCGGCGCCGACCAGGTGCCCGTGCTCGACTGTGTGGTCGGAGCCGTGAAGGACGGCCGGCTGCATCTGGGCGGGGCCATTCCGGTCAAGAAGGGCACCGAAGGGTGGGCCTTCGTCGTCGCGCACATCGTGGGCCCCGAGGCCGCCGTCGAAGAGGGCGCCGTCGTCGGAGTCCAGGTGGACGCCTCGCACCGCGCGGCGTTGTCCGCCGGGCATACCGGCTGCCACCTCGCCTCGCTGGCCCTGAACCGGGAACTGGCCGGGGCCTGGCGGAAAGACGTGGCACTCGACGCCGCCGGGCATCCCAACTTCGATGCGCTGGCCATCGACACCTCCACGATCCTGCCCGACGGCTCCCGGGACGTGTACCGGCTGGGCAAATCACTGCGCCGCCGGGGCTTCCAGCCCGAGGAGCTCCTCGGCCGGCTGCCGGACGTCACGGACCGCGTCAACGCCGTCCTGGCGCAGTGGACGGCGTCCCACGCCGCCGTGGCGGTCGAGCGGGAAGGCAGGGGGCTGACGGACCTGCGGCGCTGGACCTGCGCCCTGCCGGAGGGAACCGTGTCCATTCCGTGCGGCGGAACGCACGTCTCCTCGCTGGCTGAGCTTGTGGAAGTCAGGGTCCATCTGCAGGCCGAGGAAGCGGCCGGCGCCGTCGTCGTCACCATGGATACCCGCAGCCTTCGCCGCTGAGCCCTGGCCGTGCGCCCCGCACCGGCGGCCCGGCCGGCACCCGGAGGAGTATCCGGCTACTGCACGGCACCGGGCTCCATATGGAAGAAATCGAGAATGTGGCCGTCCGGGTCCGCCGTCGAGCCGCCGTACATGCCGGGGGCGCCTTCGGTCGCCGGCGCGTACATCGCACCGCCGCCGCGCACGGAGGCCTGCAGCATCCAATCGACCTCCTCCCTGCTGTCACAGCTGATCCCCAGCAGCACCTCCTTGCCGGAACTGCTCAGGTGCGGCAGGTCGCCCTTCGGCAGGAAGCCCTGGAAGAAGTCCTGCTGCAGCAGCATGATGACGACCTGGTCGGAAACCACCACGGCGGCGGCCTGGTCGTTGCTGAACCGGTCGTCCTTGGTGAAGCCCAGCCCGAGGTAGAAGTCCGTCGATTTCTGCAGGTCCGCCACCGGCAGGTTGGGGAAGATCATGCGGGCCATGGAACTGTCCTTTCGCTGAGGACCTCCGCGCGGCCGGACCGTGCGGAGGCCGGAAACGTTCCCGATTCAGCCAGTGTCCATTCCACTGCACCCGGTGGCCAGAGCGCTGCGTCCCTGTGACGCGGGAAGCCGGTCCGTTTTGGCCCGGCTCCGCCGTCCGCCTTAGCGTGGTCCTCCTGAAAGCCCGCCGGCAGCCCGTGCCCGGGGGAAAGGACAGCGTGAGAACAGCAGATACCGGCCCGGGGCCGGCAGCGCAGGGAACCGGCGCAGCCGACGGCGCGGAACCCCGGCCGCGGCCCGCCGTCGCCCAGCCCGGCGGGCGCCCCGCCGTCGCCCGCCCCGGGGTGGGCGGCCGCGGTGTCGCCCGTAGGGGCGGGGTCTACCTGGGTTTGTGCATCGTGCTGATCGGGCTGAACCTGCGCACCGTGTTCTCCAGCTTCTCCGCTGTCCTGGCCGAAATCACCGCGGCCACGGGCATGCCGGCCGCGCTGGTAACCGTCCTGACCACGATGCCGGTGCTGCTGCTGGGTGCGGTCGCGCCCGCGGCGCCGCCGCTGGCCCGCCGTTTCGGCATCGAACGGATCATCCTGGCCGCCATGCTGCTCCTCGCCGCCGGGCTCGCCGTGCGCGGTACGGGCGCCTTCCCCGCCATGCTGGCCGGCACCGCGGCTGCCGGGGCCGGCATCGGCGTCGTCAACGTCCTGCTTCCCACCCTGGTCAAGCGGGACTTCCAACACCGCGTGGGCCTGATGAGCGGGCTCTACACCGGCGCCATCTGCGCCGCTGCCGCGCTCGGCGCCGGCTTCACGCAGCCGCTGCTGCAGGCCACCGGTTCCTGGCAGGGAGCGCTGCTGTTCTGGGCGCTGCCGGCCGCCGTCGTCGTGCTGGTCTTCGCCCCGCTGGCGCTGGCGCGGCCGCCGGTCCCGGCCGGCACCGCCACGGCGGCACCGGTGTCCGTCTGGCGCTCGCCGACCGCCTGGCAGATCACCGCGTTCATGGCGCTGCAGGCCATGATGTCCTTCAGCGTCTTCGCCTGGCTGGCGCCGATCCTGCGGGACCGCGGCATTGACGGCGGAACGGCGGGCTGGGTCGTCGCCGCGTCCATCGTGGTCCAGGTGGGCGGGTCGTTCCTCGCCCCGCCGCTGGCGGCCAGGCTGCGCAGGCAAAGCTGGCTCAACGCAGCCATCGCGCTGCTCACCGGGGCGGGCTTCGCGCTGTGCATCTTCGGTCCGGTCCAGCTGGTCTGGCTCTGGGCCGCGATGCTGGGCGTCGGCCAGGGCAGCCTCACCGCGCTGGCCCTGACGCTGATCGTGCTGCGCACCCGCGGTGCGGACACCGCGGCCCGGCTCTCGGGCATGATGCAGTGCGTCGGCTACGGGGTGGGCTCCTCCGGGACGCTGCTGGTGGGCCAGCTCCAGGCCGCCACCGGATCCTTCGTGCCGGCCGGCGTGATGTTCCTGGCCATCGGCGCCGCAGCCGCCGTCTTCGGGTTCCTGGCCGGCCGCGACCGCTACGTGGGGGAGGACGGGCGCGCCTGACGGCCGCGGAAGGTCACAATCCGACGCGGGGTCTCGGCGGCGCCGGGATGCGGTGTTACTGTCGCTGTGCAAAGGCGGGCGCGGCATGGCCGCGCTATCCACCTGGCGTCCACCTGCAGATCCGCACGGTCCACGCCGGACCGGAGCGCCGGCACCAAGGGGAGACCCACATGAATCCTGCCGAGACCGCCACCCGCACCGGAGACGAGGCCCGCTGGCTGGCCCGGGCCGTTGACCTCGCCACCCGCAACGTGGCCGACAACGGGGGCCCGTTCGGAGCCGTGATCGTCACCGCGGACGGCCGGGCGTTCGACGGCGCGAACCGCGTCACCGCCAACAACGACCCCACCGCGCACGCGGAAGTCACCGCGATCCGCAACGCCTGCGCAGCGCTGGGCACCTTCGATCTCAGCGGCGCGGTCCTCTACACGAGCTGCGAACCGTGCCCCATGTGCCTGGCGTCCTCCCTCTGGGCGCGCCTGGACCGGGTGGTCTTCGCCGCGGACCGGCACGACGCGGCACGGGCCGGCTTCGACGACGCCGAGTTCTACGAGTACTTCGAAACACCGGTCGAGGAGCGCACCCTGCAGGTCACCCGGATGGCCCTGTCCGACGACGCCGCGCAGGCGCCCTTCATGGCCTGGCGGAGCGTCGAGAGCCGCGTCGACTACTAGGCATGCTCCCGTCCGGGCCGTCTGCCGCCTGTCGGCAGGCGGTCCGGATCGGCCCTAGGCCGGCGGGTGCGGCAGCACGGCCCGCAGCCCGGCTCCGATGTCCTTGGCATAGCAGACCGACCCCGGAGCGTCGGCGTAGGGTCCGTAGCCGGGAACCATCCGATACCCGGCCGTCTCGTAGAAGCGCTTGCCGTCCGGCTGGGCGGAGCCGGCCTCGGCCGTCACCGTCCGGTACCCGGCCTGCCAGGCGTGGGCTTCAAGGGCCGCGAGGATCGACGTCGCCACCCGGGAGCCGCGCGCATAGGGCAGCACGTACAGCCGCTTGACCTCCGCCGTCGTCTCATCGACCCGGCGCAGCCCGCCGCAGCCCAGCGGCTGGCCGTTGGAGCGGGCGTAGGCGATGAAGAAGACTTCATGATCCTGCTCGGACGGGGGCGCCGGATCATGCCGGGCGGTCCCGAACCGGGCGTCCAGCTCCGCCTGCTGTGCGGCCCGCAGGTCGGCGCCGACCGGGTTGGACCAGGGGACTTTCCGCAGCCGCAGCGGCGGCGCCGCATCGAAGGAACCGGACAAAGGGGGCCTCCCGGGGCAGTTGGGGCGGTACAGGGTTCCCGGCGGGCCGGCGGTTCCGGCCGCTTTCGGCCAGCCTAGGCACGGCCGGTTACCCCCGTGTTTCCGCCCCGTGGCGGGCAGGCAACGGTTCCGTTCCACCGGGTTACGGCCCGTCCCGGCGGGGCGGATGTGGTGTTGCCGACACCCTCTGCTGCCGATTGGACAGCCGTGCCACAATAGGTGCTGATGCCTTCCCCCAACATTTCCCCCGCCAACAACCGTGCCCAGGTGCGCCCCGCCACCGAAGGGTGGACGCAGGCGACGTCGGCCGACGGGCGGCCGCTGCTGCAGTTCAAGTCCTCACCGCGGGTGTCCCAGCCGCCGAAGCACCTGGCGGACATGACGCTGGCCGAGCGGCAGGAGAAGCTCAAGGAGCTGGGCCAGCCCGCGTTCCGTGCCAAGCAGCTTTCGGTGCACTATTTCCAGCACTACACCACCGACCCCGAACTGATGAGCGACCTGCCCAAGGCCGGCCGCGCCGAGCTGGTCGAGGCGATGTTCCCGAAGCTGCTCACCGAGGTGAAGCGCCTCACCACCGACAACGGCGACACCATCAAGTTCCTCTGGCGCCTCTTCGACGGCTCCCTCGTCGAGTCGGTGCTGATGCGCTACCCCGGCCGCATCACGCTCTGCGTGTCCAGCCAGTGCGGCTGCGGCATGAACTGCCCGTTCTGCGCCACGGGACAGGCCGGGCTGACCCGGAACATGTCCACCGCGGAGATCCTGGACCAGATCGTCCAGGCCAACCGGGTGATCGCCGAGGGCGGCCTGGGCGGACGCCGAGGCGACGGCGGGCACGACGCCGAGCGGGTCACCAACATTGTCTTCATGGGCATGGGCGAGCCGCTGGCCAACTACAAGCGGGTCATGAACGCCGTGCACCGCATGGTCGACGAGGCCCCCGAAGGCCTGGGCATGAGCGCCCGCGGCATTACCGTCTCCACGGTCGGCCTGGTGCCGGCCATCAACAAGCTGGCGGATGAGAAGCTGCCGTTCACCTTCGCCCTGAGCCTGCACGCCCCGGACGATGAGCTGCGCGACGAACTGATTCCGGTCAACTCCCGCTGGAAGGTGGACGAGGCGCTCGACGCCGCCTACGGCTACTACCGGGCCACCGGCCGCCGCGTGTCCATCGAGTACGCGCTGATCAAGGACATGAACGACCACCCCTGGCGGGCGGACCTGCTGGCGAAGAAGCTGAATTCCCGGGGCCGCGGCTGGGTGCATGTGAACCCGATCCGGTTCGAGAACGCCGAGGCCAACCTGGAGATCTCCAACGGCCTGCTGGACACCCTCGCCGCCACGCTGGTCACCTCCCGCTGGCAGCGCGACCTCACCGACTCCTCCTCGCAGCGCAAGGTGAACCCGATCCGGTTCGAGAACGCCGAGGCCAACCTGGAGATCTCCAACGGCCTGCTGGACACCCTCGCCGCCACGCTGGTCACCTCCCGCTGGCAGCGCGACCTCACCGACTCCTCCTCGCAGCGCAACATCGGCGTGGCCCTGGGCCACTCGCTGCTGGCGATCTCCAACGTCGCCAAGGGCCTGGACCGGCTCGACGTCGCCGCCGATGTCCTGGCCGCGGACCTGGACACGAACTGGGAGGTGCTCGGCGAGGCCATCCAGATGGTCATGCGCGCCGAGGCGGTCGCCGGCGTTCCCGGCATGGAGAACCCGTACGAGCGGCTCAAGGAACTGACCCGCGGCCACCGGGTGGACGCGGACCGCATGCGCGAGTTCGTCTCCGGCCTGGGCCTGTCCGACGCCGCCCGGCAGCGGCTGCTGGACCTCACCCCCGGCGGCTACACCGGCATCGCCCACGCCCTGGTGGACCACCTGAAGAAGTAGGGCCGCACAGCAGGCACCAACGACGGCGGCGGGCCGGATCCCGGGATCCGGCCCGCCGCCGTCGTTGGTGCCTGCTGTGCGGCCCTACTTCTTCAGGTGGTCCACCAGGGCGTGGGCGATGCCGGTGTAGCCGCCGGGGGTGAGGTCCAGCAGCCGCTGCCGGGCGGCGTCGGACAGGCCCAGGCCGGAGACGAACTCGCGCATGCGGTCCGCGTCCACCCGGTGGCCGCGGGTCAGTTCCTTGAGCCGCTCGTACGGGTTCTCCATGCCGGGAACGCCGGCGACCGCCTCGGCGCGCATGACCATCTGGATGGCCTCGCCGAGCACCTCCCAGTTCGTGTCCAGGTCCGCGGCCAGGACATCGGCGGCGACGTCGAGCCGGTCCAGGCCCTTGGCGACGTTGGAGATCGCCAGCAGCGAGTGGCCCAGGGCCACGCCGATGTTGCGCTGCGAGGAGGAGTCGGTGAGGTCGCGCTGCCAGCGGGAGGTGACCAGCGTGGCGGCGAGGGTGTCCAGCAGGCCGTTGGAGATCTCCAGGTTGGCCTCGGCGTTCTCGAACCGGATCGGGTTCACCTTGTGCGGCATGGTCGAGGAGCCCGTGGCGCCGGCCACCGGGATCTGGGCGAAGTAGCCAATCGAGATGTAGCTCCACACATCGGTGCAGAAGTTGTGAAGGATCCGGTTGAACCGGGCAATGTCGGCGTAGAGCTCGGCCTGCCAGTCATGGGATTCGATCTGGGTGGTCAGCGGGTTCCAGGTCAGGCCCAGGTGCTCCACGAAGGTGCGGGCCACCTGCTGCCAGTCCACGCCCGGGACAGCCACGGTATGCGCGGCATAGGTGCCCGTGGCGCCGTTGATCTTGCCCAGGTATTCGGTGCGCCCGATGCGGTCCAGCTGGCGGGTGAGCCGGTGAGCGGTGACCGCGAGTTCCTTGCCCAGCGTGGTGGGGGTGGCGGGCTGGCCGTGCGTGCGGGAGAGCATGGGCACGTCCCGGTTTTCCTCGGCCATCGCTGCGATCTGCGCAACCATGGCGCGCGCGGCCGGCAGCCAGGCCTGCTCGACGGCGCCCTTGACGCCGAGGGCGTAGGAGAGGTTGTTGATGTCCTCCGAGGTGCAGCCGAAGTGCACCAGGGGAGTCAGGTGCTCCAGGCCCAGGGCGGGCAGCCGCCGGCCGATGAAGTACTCGACGGCCTTCACGTCGTGCACCGTCTGCCGCTCGATCTCAGCCAGCTCCGTGACGGAGTTGCCGTCAAAGGAGGCGACGATGTCGCGCAGGCCCTGGACCTGCTCATCGGTGAGCGGCCGGGTGCCGGGGAGGACCGAGTCGCCGGTCAGATGGATCAGCCACTCCACCTCCACATGGGTCCGGTCACGGTTCAGCGCGGCTTCGGAGAGATAGTCCACCAGCTCTGCGGTGGCAGCGCGGTAGCGGCCGTCCAGCGGGCCCAGCGCGATGGCGGGGACCACGGAGGCGAGGGACACACGGGAGGCGGGAGCAGGAGTTTCGGCCATGGCCACAATTCTTCCACGGACGACGACGGCGCCCGCTTCCGTGACGGACGCGCTCCTGGGCGGGGCACTTGTCCTCCACAGCGGGCCGAATAGGAGCGGTTATCACGGGATGGCGGTCGATCGACCGCCATCCCGTGGTGCCGGCCCTAGCGTTTCCCCAGCGGCGCTATGGAGGGGGAGGGCATGTACGACTTTTCGGGAGCGGCATTCGTCGGGCAGGGTTCTCTGCTCGGCGGCAACGGAAGCGTTGAGGAACTGGCACAGGAGCTGGATGCCGCGGCAGCCGGCGTTGACCGGATTGCAGGCGCAGCTGCAGGTGAGGGCTTCGTGCGCTGGCATTCCGAGGCCGCGGAAGCCTTCCGGGACGCGCTTGCGGATTCGGTCGCGTCGGTCCGGGCGGCAGCGGATGCCCTCATGGCCGCCGCGGCTGCAGTGGCGGCCTACTCCCGCGTAGCCGAAGGCCCGGCCTAGGCCGGACGGGAGGAGCGAAGGTCATGGGTGATTACCGGGTGACGGGCGGTACGGGAGGCCTGACGGTCGAATACGAGGAACTTGAGGCCGCGGGGCATCGCATCCAAGGGCTGGCGGAGCAGCTCGGTGACAGGGCGGCGCAGCTGCACCGGCAGGCCGCCCTGCTCGCGTCGCCCGCTCCCGCCCACGCTTTGGCCGCACGGCTGCACGCCGTTGCCCTGACGGGAGAAGCCGTCGAGGACCTTCGAACAGCGGCGGAAAGCCTGGAGGACACGGCCCGGGGCGTGGTTTCCAGCGTCAGGAACTACCTCGCGGCGGAGGGAAGGCTGCGCTTTGGCGGGTCCGGCGCCTCTTTGGGGGCCGCTGTCGGGCTGTGGGGGCTTCCCGGCGCGTCCCGGGACGGCCAGGCAATTGAGACTTTGCTGGGCTCCCCGCTTCCAGCCCAGGTGTTTACCTTCCTGGGAAGGAAGGCCGGCAGCCTGGAACGTGCCGCCGTCCTCCGGCCCACCGGGCAGACCGTGGAGGTCAACGGCGCCGCATCCTTCCTGTCCAGCCGCAGCCGCAGCCTGCAGGACGAGGCCAAGGGGGACGTGTTCGAGATCGTTGTGCATGAGGGGCCGGAAGGAAAGGTCTTCATCGTCACGCTGCCCGGCACCCAGTCCGAGGGGGAGCTGTTCGACGTTTCCGGCATTTCGGAGGCGACCACGGGCGGCAGCACCCGGACTGCCGCGCTTGTGGCCGATGCGTTGCGGCAGGCCGGGGCGGCGGCCGACGACGCGGTGGTGCTCAACGGCTACAGCCAGGGAGGAATCCATGCCGCCAATGCCGCCGGGCCACTGATCGACGAGGGATTCGACGTGCGGTTCGTCATGACCGCCGGGGCTCCCACAGGGGACATCGACACCCCGACGGGCGTCACGGTGGTGCATGTGGAACACGGCCAGGACTGGGTTCCTGCTTCCGACGGTACCCCGAACCCCGACACCCCTGACCGCACCACCGTCATTATGGAGGATCCCGTGGTGACTCCGGAGGGAACGGGCAAGGGTCTCGGTCCCGGGCACCGCCTGGACAATTACGAGGAAGCGGCCCGCGTCATCGAAACGGCGCCGGAGCAGTCCCTTCAGGATTCCATGGCCGTTCTCAGGAACATTCTTGGTACCGCGGGCGGGTCGGCGGGGCAGGCCAGAGTGATACGGGTGGAGGCGCGCAGGGTTCCGCCGCCAGCGCCTCCGCGCCCTGCAGCAACGGTCCCGACAGAGCCGCGAAAGCCCCCTTCGGGTCCCCCGCCTCATCCCTCTCCCCGCCCGGGCCCGCAGCCGGTGCCCCCGCCGGAGCCCCCGCCGAAGCCTCGGGACGTGCCGCCCGCAGGCCGCGCGGACCGGCACTCCCCCGCGGCGGATAAGAGACTGGGCGGCCGCTGACGGCAGGGGACCTCAGCAGGGACAGCGTCAGCGGCGGCCGCCGGTCACCGCGCTGAGCACGGTGGAGACGAGGCTGATGATCAGGGCCGCGAGGATCGCCTGCCAGAAAAAGTCGGTGATTTCCAGATGGATGGGCGTATGGCTGGACAGCCAGGACGTGAGCATCAGCATGGCCGCGTTGATGATCACGGTGAACAGGCCCAGGGTGAGGATGGTCAGCGGCAGCGAGAGCAGCTTCACCACCGGGCGCACCAGGGCGTTGACCACCCCGAAAATGAAGCCGATGAACAGGTACGCAATGATCAGGTCGGCGGTGGGGTTGCCGGTCAGCGGGCCGCTGCTGGCAGTAATGTCCATGCCCGGCAGCAGCCAGGCGGCAACCCACAGGGCAAGGGCGTTGACGACGATCCGCAGAAGGAACATGCACCCCATGCTGGCACAACAAAACGTCTTTGCGGCAGCAGAAGTTCGATCCAGTGGTCCACTACCCGCCCAGGAACGTGACACAGGACACGGGCCGGAAGGTGCGGGGACTACATTTAATCCATGACCACTACCGAAAACGACTTCAACGACGCCGGAGTTGAAGCCCCCGAGATCACGCCGCGTCCCGTTGTCGGCGCGCTGCCGCAGTACAAGGCCGGCAAGCCGCCGGCCGTCATTGAAGGGCTGCAGGCCTACAAGCTGTCCTCCAACGAAAATCCCTTCCCGCCGCTGCCCTCCGTGCTCGAGGCCATCCGCGGGCAGGAAAGCGTGCACCGGTATCCCGACCCGCTGGCCAGCGCCCTGCGCGCCGAACTGGCGGCGTTCCTCGACGTTCCCGCCGAGGACATTGTCACCGGAGCCGGCAGCCTCGGTGCCCTCAACCAGCTGCTGTCCACCTTCGCCGGCCGGAACGATGACGGCACCGCCGATGAGGTGGTCTACCCCTGGCGCTCCTTCGAGGCCTACCCGATCAGCGTCGGCCTGGCCGGAGCACGCAGCGTCCAGGTGCCGCTGAACGAAGACGGCACCCATGACCTTGAGGCGATGGCGGCGGCGGTCACCGACCGCACCAAGATGGTCCTGCTCTGCACCCCCAACAACCCGACCGGCCCGGTGCTCACCACCGCCCAGGTCGAAGACTTCCTCGCCAGGATCCCCGCCAATGTCATCGTGGTGATCGACGAGGCGTACGAGGACTTCGTGCGCGATCCCGGCGCCGCCGGCGCCGTCGACGTCTACCGCCGGCACCGCAACGTCGTAGTGCTGCGGACGTTCTCCAAGGGTGCCGGCCTCGCAGGCCTGCGGGTCGGCTACTCCATTTCCCACCCGGAGGTCACCCGCTACCTGCGGATCACCGCCACGCCGTTCGCGGTGTCCCAGATCGCTGAACACGCCGCCATTGCGTCCCTTCGCCACCACGACGAACTTGTGGAAAGGACACAAGCGCTGGTCGAGGAGCGGACCCGGGTCGTCAACGGGCTGAAGGAGCTGGGCTGGTTCGTGCCGCAGGCCGAGGGCAACTTCGTCTGGCTCGCCCTGGGCGAGAATACCCCTGAATTCGCGGTGCTGGCCGAACAGCAGGCCCTGGCCGTCCGGGCCTTCGGGACCGAGGGTGTCCGGGTCACCATCGGGGAGGAGGAAGCCAACAGCCGCTTCCTCGCTCTCTGTGCGACCTATACAAAAGGACCGCGCGTTTCCTAGCGGGTAGTTCACACGGGCCGCTTCCCGGCCCTCGCTAGGCTGTGAGAAGAAACTTCCACATATATGCTGAATCGGGAATGTATTCCGAGAAAGGCATATCTCTAGCGGGGGCCGGTCAGCCGGCCTTGGCGAGGAGCGGCCCATGGACACGCAGTATTCCCCCCTGCCCGGCGCGCCCGCGGAAACGGCGGACCTGCAGATGCTGCAGCTGCTGACCCCTGACGGCGAGCTGGTCGGGAACGACGCCTTCACGCCCTATCTGGGGCTGCTCGACGGCGACCGGCTCCGGGCCATGTACCGGGACATGCACCTGATCCGGCGTTTTGACCAGGAAGCGACCGCCCTGCAGCGGCAGGGCGAACTGGTCATGTGGGTTCCGCTGGCCGGCCAGGAAGCCGCGCAGATCGGCTCCGGCCACGCGCTGGAGCCCGCTGACTACGTCTTTCCCACCTACCGTGAGCACGGCGTCGCGCTGACCCGCGGCCTGCAGCTGTCCAGCCTGCTGCGCCGCTTCCGCGGCATCAGCCACGGCGGCTGGGATCCGCGGGAGACCAACTTCCATCTGTACACGCTGGTGCTCGCCGCCCAGGTGCCGCACGCCGTCGGCTATGCGATGGGCATGGCCCGCGACCGCGCCGCCGACCCGTCGGCGCCGGAAGCTGCCACCGTGGCCTACTTCGGCGACGGCGCCAGCTCCGAAGGCGACGTCCATGAGGCGATGGTGTTCGCCGCCTCCTACAACGCGCCGGTCGTCTTCTTCTGCCAGAACAACCACTGGGCCATCTCCGTGCCGACCGAGGTCCAGACCAGGGTGCCCCTCGCGCACCGTGCCCGGGGCTACGGGTTCCCGGGGCTCAGGGTGGACGGCAACGATGTGCTGGCCGTGCACGCCGCCACGCGCTGGGCCCTCGAGCAGGCGCGGTCCGGAGCCGGACCCGTGCTGATCGAGGCGTTCACCTATCGCATGAGCGCCCACACCACGGCGGACGACCCCACCAAGTACCGGCTCAGCGAGGAGGAGCAGGCCTGGGTGGGCCGCGACCCGCTGTCCCGGCTGGAAAAGCACCTGCGCACCGCGGGCCTGGCCGACGACGACTGGTTCGCCCGGCTGGCCGCCGAGGGCGACGCCATGGCCGCCGCGCTGCGCAGCGACGTCCAGGCCATGGAGGCACCGTCCTTCGAAGACGCTTTCCGGCACGTCTACGCCGAGGCCCATCCCCTCGTCCAGGAGGAACTGGACTTCCACCGCCGGTACGAGGCCGGCTTCGCCGACTCCGAGGAGGCCCGCGCATGAGCGCCGACGTCCGGACCGCCGCCGTTTCCGCCGAAGCGGCACCCACCGTGCGCACCATGACCCTGGCCAAGGCGATCAACGCCGGCATGCGCGACGGCCTCGCCGCCGATCCCAAGGCCCTGCTCATGGGCGAGGACATCGGCGCCCTGGGCGGGGTCTACCGGGTCACCGAGGGCCTCGCCGCCGAATTCGGCCCGGACCGGGTCATGGATACCCCTCTGGCCGAGTCCGGCATCATCGGCACCGCCATCGGCCTGGCCCTGCGCGGCTACCGGCCGGTCTGTGAAATCCAGTTCGACGGCTTCGTGTTCCCGGCCTTCAACCAGATCACCACCCAGCTGGCCAAGATGCACTCCCGCAGCGACGGCGCCCTGTCCGCCCCCGTGGTCATCCGCATCCCCTACGGCGGCGGCATCGGCTCCATCGAGCACCACAGCGAGTCCCCTGAGGCCCTCTTCGCCCACACCGCCGGCGTCCGCATCATCACCCCGTCCAGCCCGCAGGACGGCTACTGGATGATCCGGCAGGCGATGACCGGAAGCGATCCGGTGATCTTCTTCGAACCCAAGCGCCGCTACTGGCTCAAGGGGGAGGTCGACACGTCCGCGCCGGCGTCGGACCCCTGGACCGCGCAGGTGCTGCGCAGCGGCACCGACGCCACGATCGCCGCCTACGGGCCGCTGGTCCCGGTGGCCCTCGCGGCCGCCAACGCAGCCGCCGAGGACGGCCGCAGCGTGGAGGTGGTGGACCTGCGCTCCATCTCGCCGATCGACTTCGACACGCTCACCGATTCGGTGCGCCGCACCGGCCGGCTGATCATCGCGCACGAGGCACCGACCTTCGGCGGGATCGGCGGCGAGATCGCCGCGCGGATCACCGAGCGTGCCTTCCTCTCGCTGGAGGCGCCGGTGCTGCGCGTGGGCGGCTTCCACATGCCCTATCCGGTGGCCAAGGTCGAGGACAGCTACCTGCCCGACCTGGACAAGCTCCTGGACGCCCTGGACCGCTCCTTCGCCTACTAGTTCCCGGCCGGCCGCCGACACCCTTCCACCGCCAGAAAACGAGAACCATGACTGACCAGACCTTCAGCCTTCCCGACGTCGGCGAGGGCCTCACCGAGGCCGAGATCGTGCAGTGGAAGGTCAAGCCCGGCGACCGGGTTTCCATCAACGACGTGATCGTGGAGATCGAGACCGCCAAGTCCCTGGTGGAGCTGCCCAGCCCGCACGCCGGCGTCGTCAGCTCCCTGCTGGTGGCCGAGGGCGAGACCGTCGACGTGGGCACGCCCATCATCGCCGTCCGTCCGGACGGCGCGGCTGCCGAATCGGTGCCCGACGGCGGCGCTGCGGTGCCCGGCGAGCCTTCCACTCCGCCGGTGGTTCCGGCCCCGGCGGCCGACGACGCGCAGCCCGCCTCCTCGCTCACCGGCACGGGCCCGAAGGCCGACGCCGTCAAGCGCCGGCCCCGGCGCCGCAACGCCGGCGCGGCCGTCGAAGCCGCTCCGGCCGACGTCACCCCCGCGGCGGGAGATGCCGCCGAGACGCCCGCCGGAGCCGGCCGCCGCACGGAGGCCCGGGCCCAGGTGGCCGCCGCCGGCGCCCAGGTGGCAGCGGCCGGCGCTGCCGTGCAGGACAGGGTCAACCAGCTGCTGCAGCGGGTGCTGGCCAAGCCGCCGGTCCGCAAGGCGGCCAAGGACCTCGGCATCGACCTGGCCGAGGTGCCGGGCACCGGCGCCGGGGGAGAGGTCACGAAGCAGGACCTGCTCAGCTACCAGGCCCAGCGCGAGTCCGAGCAGGACGCCGCGGACACCTTCTGGACCCCGGCCGGCACGCCCAAGCGCCGCCGCATCGAGCGGGTCCCCGTGCGCGGCGTCCGCAAGGCCACCGCCAAGGCGATGGTGCAGAGCGCGTTCAGCGCCCCGCATGTGAGCATCTTCGTGGACGTCGACGCCTCCCGCACCATGGAGTTCGTCAAGCGGCTGAAGGCCTCCCGCGACTTCGAGGGCATCAAGGTCTCGCCGCTGCTGATCCTGGCCAAGGCCGTGATCTGGGCCGCCGCCCGCAACCCCTCGGTCAACGCCACATGGGCAGGCGACGAAATCCACGTCAAGCACTTCATGAACCTGGGCATAGCCGCCGCCACACCGCGCGGCCTGATGGTGCCCAACATCAAGGACGCGCAGGACCTGTCCCTGAAGGAACTCGCGCTGGCCCTGAACGAGCTTGCGGCCACAGCCCGCGCCGGGCGCACCAAGCCGGCGGACATGCAGGGCGGCACGCTGACCATCACCAACATCGGCGCCCTGGGCATCGACACCGGCACGCCCATCATCAACCCGGGCGAGGTCGCCATCGTCGCCTTCGGCACCATCAAGCAGAAGCCCTGGGTGCTCGACGGCGAGGTGCTGCCGCGCTGGGTGACCACCCTTGGCGGGTCCTTCGACCACCGCGTGGTGGACGGGGACCTCTCCGCCAGGTTCATGGCTGACGTCGCGGCCATCCTGGAGGAACCGGCGCTGCTGCTGGACTAGGTGTACTGCCCAGGCAGGTTGGTTGAGTTCGTGTGACGACACGATCTGAATTGAAGGGATGACGAAGGCCTCCCGATGTGGAGTGGAGCTGTCTAAGAAACCGCTTCACAAACAGGAGGCCTTCATGTCCCACGCTAGTGCAGCACTGACGCCTAAAGCACGTCTGAGCCTCGCCAAGCTCATCGTCGATGAGTTCGTGTGACGACACGATCTGAATTGAAGGGATGACGAAGGCCTCCCGATGTGGAGTGGAGCTGTCTAAGAAACCGCTTCACAAACAGGAGGCCTTCATGTCCCACGCTAGTGCAGCACTGACGCCTAAAGCACGTCTGAGCCTCGCCAAGCTCATCGTCGATGAGGGGTGGAGCGTGGCCGCTGCGGCAAAGATGTACATGGTCTCGTGGCCGACGGCCAATCGCTGGTCTGACCGCTATCGCGTCCACGGCAAGGACGGGATGATTGACAAGCCCAGCCGGCCCCGGACAAGCCCGAACCGCACCCCGCAGGCTGTGGTCAAGAAGATCGTGGCGCTGCGCTGGCGCAAGCGTTTGGGCCCGGTTCAGATCGCCCACCGGCTGGGTTTGGCCGCCTCAACCGTGCACGCCGTGCTGGTCCGATGCCGGATCAACCGGTTGCGCCATATCGACAGGGTTACCCGGGAACCGATCCGCCGGTACGAACACTCACACCCCGGCGCGATGATCCATGTGGACGTCACGAAGTTCGGCAACATCCCCGACGGTGGCGGGCACCGACTGGTGGGAAGGGTGCAAGGCAGGAAGAACCGTTCGGCAACGCCTGATAAGCCGCGCAATGCCCACCGCAACCCGAAAATGGGTACCGCTTTCGTGCACACCGTCATCGATGACCACTCAAGGATCGCCTACGCCGAGATCCACGACGACGAGAAATCAGTCACGGCCATCGGAGTGCTCGAACGGGCCGCGGCCTGGTTCGCCGACCGCGGCGTCACCGTGGAGCGGGTCTTATCGGACAACGGGTCTGCCTACCGCTCACATGCATGGCGCGACAAATGCGCCGAACTGGGCATCACGCCCAAGCGCACCCGACCCTATCGGCCCCAGACCAACGGCAAGATCGAGCGGTTCCACCGCACCCTGAACGACGGATGGGCCTACGCCCGTTTCTATGCCAATGAAACCGCCCGCCGCGAAGCATTATCGGGTTGGGTCCATGAGTACAATCACCACAGACCCCACACTGCAATCGGGAACCAGCCACCCATCAGCCGCTTAACTAACCTCGCTGGGCAGTACAGCTAGTCGAGCGCCGCCTCCCGGGTTTCCGGTGCCCGCCGGGCCATCCACAGCACCGCCAGCAGCACCAGGAGCCCCGCGAGGGCGAAGGAGAGCGGCAGCCCCAGGTACGGCCAGAGGACGGATACGAACAGCAGCGGACCGAACCCGGCCGCCCCGCGGGAGGCGGTGGAGGCCCAGCCGAAGCCCGCCGCCCGCAGGTGGGTCGGATACAGCTCGGAGACATAGGTGTACAGGACGGGGATCGCTACCTGGACCACCACACCGTAGGCGAGGAGGCAGGCCAGCACGGCCGCCGGCACGTCCGTGACCAGCCCCACCAGGACCAGCAGCGCCGCGGCCAGCGGGGCGGCAATGCCCAGCACCGGCTTGCGGCCGAACCGGTCCACCAGCAGGGCCGCCGTAACCACGCCCAGCAGCCCGGCCGCCGCCATGCCCGACGTGGTGAGGAAGGCGGCCGAGGCCTCGTAGCCGGCGTCGACCAGGATCTTCGGCATCCACTGGTTCGCGAGGTAGTAGACCAGCAGGATGGCCATGAACAGGGCCCAGGCCACTCCGGTCACCACCGGATTCCAGCGCCACAGGTCCCGGAGCTGGCGGCCCAGGGCCGCCGGGCCGACCCGCTCGGCGGGAGCGGCGTCGGGCATCCGCCACGGCCGCTGCTCCGCGCCGGTGGCGCGGACCAGGCCGTCGATCACGGCCCGGGCCTCTTCCGTCCGTCCCCGCCGCACCAGGAAGAGTGGAGACTCGGGAACGGAGCGGCGCACCCAGAACACCAGCAGGGCCGGCAGCACCATGACCAGCATGGTCCACCGCCAGTCGGCGACCGTTGCCATGATCAGCGCCGACACGGCGCCGCAGAGCGCCGCGCCCACCGGCCACCAGCCGTCCATCGCCGCCAGCACCCGGCCACGCTGGCGGCGGGGCGTGAACTCACCCACCAGCGCATAGTCCACGGGGACACATCCGCCCAGTCCGAAGCCGGCCAGGAACCGGAACACGCAGAACCAGGCGATGTCCGGGGAGAACGCGCCGGCTACGGTGAAGACCGAGAAGACGAGCAGCGTTGCGGAGAAGGCCGCCTTGCGGCCGATCAAATCGGCGATCGAGCCCCACACGAACGCTCCGATGGCCATGCCCAGCAGGTTGGCGGTGCCGATCCAGGCCGCCTGGGCCGGAGCGAGGTCCCAATGGTCCGAGAGCAGCGGGATCAGGACGCCGTTGAGCGTCACGTCCCACGCGTCGAACATGAAACCGAGGCCGCCGATCAGGAAGATGCGGCCCTGGACACGCCAGCGCCAGGGAAGGTCCTGCACCACCTGGTCGCCGGTGGGCAGGAGCTGGGATGTGGTCATGGGCGTTGGGCTTTCGGGCTGCGGGAGGACAGGTCGGCTGTCACTCTACTCTGCTGTCCGGGCACCTCCGGGCCGGGACGTCCGGGGTCAGTAATCCACACGGCGGCCGAAGGCGGGTGGAGCCTGCGGCTTCGTGCGGCAGGCCAGCCGCCCGCGCAGCCGGGCGTAGACGTGGGGCTGCAGCGAGAGATCGGCTGCGAACTGCTCCACGGAACGAAAAGGGCCGCGCTCCCGGCGCAGCTCCACGGCCTGCTGCGCCAGATCGGCCGTGAGGCCCGGCAGCGCGGCCAGCTCCGCGACTGCCGCGGAATTGATGTCGACGGCGGCCCCGGCGGCGGCAGAGTTCCCGGCAGGCGCTGTCCGCGCCGCCGCGGCCGACTTCGCGGGGGCTGTGGCTTCGGAGCCGCCCGCAGCCGGTCGAGTGCCGGACGCGGCACCTGAAAGGCGGGCGGAGGACCGGTGGCTGCTGTGCCGGGCGCCTGCGCGCCGGGCACTGCGGCGCTGCCACTTGATGCTCAGGTACTCCGGATTCACGTGCACGGCGAAGGCCGTGGTGCCGATCCAGCATAGGAAAATGAACCAGTAGAAACCGTCCCGGCTCACCAGCCCGCCGGTGTCCATCATCCAGAACGCGGTGACATAGGCTGCGCAGAACAGCAGTGAGATCAGCACCCAGGGGAAGCGGCGGGCCCGGGTGGAGACCCACAACAGGATCCACGGCCCTGCGAAACCGAAGGATCCCGCGCACAGGACCACCCACAGGCTTTCCCACGCCTTCCAGACGGTGGGCGGTTCCGCCGGCCAGGGGGCGGCTTCCATCGCCGCCCGGCGGCTTCGGCGGGTGCCGGCGTCGTTGGCCATCAGTAATCCACCCTCCGGCCGAAGGCGGGCACGTCCCGCTCCGGCCCGGCGGGACCGACGTGGGGAGCGGGGCCGAAACGGACGGCGCCCCTCAGCCGGTCGAGCCTGCGCGGCCCCAGGCCCACGCGGTCGCCGAAGTCCTGCAGGGAGGAAAACGGTTTCTCGCTGCGCCGCTCGACCGCGCGGGCGGCGCGTGTGCGCCCAATGCCGGGCAGACTCATCAGCTCCGTCACCGGCGCCGAGTTGACGTCGACGAGGGAACCGGCCCGCCCGGACCTGCTCCCGGCGTCGGCCGGCCCGTGCCCGGCGGACGCCGCTGTCTCGGCGCTCTCGGCGAAGTAGGAGTCAGGCTGCAGCGCCGGGTCGGCAAGCAGCTCAGCTGCCGGTCCGCTGTGTCCCTCCGCCCGGTCGAAGGAGGCGCGCGCCCGGGCGCCCGCCCGGCGGCGTCCCAAACGCATCATCCACCCACCTATCGAAAGAGGCATCATGAGCGTCTCCCTCGTGCTCGTCCCGGCAGTCCTGGCCGGGCTGCCCGCCGTCATCGGAGCCGCCGCGAACCTGCGCGGCGCCGTATCGGACGCCGCGGCGCAGGGCCCGGAGCCGCATGAGGTCCGGGTGCGGACCCGCATGAAGGACATCGGGCTGCTGACTGCGGCCGCGGAACAGACCGGCGGCATCATCAGGGAAGCCGGGGATCACCGCCTCATGGTCGAGTGGCCCGGGATCACGGCGATCTTCACCCGCGACGACGAGGGCATCTGGGGCGCCCACCTTGACGGTCCCGACGCCGGGGCCGAAGCCGCCGTCGAGCTCCTGCAGCGGCTCGACAACGCGTACGCACGGCAGGTCCAGCAGGCACTCGTCCAGCGGCTGAAGGAGCGCGTTGACGGCGCCGGACTGCAGCTGCAGTCCGAACAGGTGGAGGAGGACGAGACGGTGACGCTGGTCCTGAATGTCCGCAGCTGAGACCGTGGCCGGCATGCCTGCGCCGGGCACCGCCGCCCCGCCCGTCCCGGCACCCGGATGGCTGCTGACGCGCAGCGCCTGGCTGGCCGGGCCGGTGTTCAGCGCCGGGCTGCTCACCGGGCCGCTGCTGCTGGTCCTCGGCCGCCGCGCCGGGCTGCCCCGGTTCCTCTGGCTGGGCGGGTTCTACACCGCCGCCCTGATACCGGCCTTCCTGATGAGCGTGGAGGCCGGACCGATCATGCGGACGGTCCTCTGGGTCATCGGCTCGCTGCACTGCCTTGCCCTCAATCCGCAGTGGCTGCGTAACCGGTGGCAGGCCCAGGGCGGAACGTCCCGCTCCCGTAGGGACGACGGCGCCTCCTTCGACCGGGCGGAGGGACACAGCGGACCGGCAGCTGAGCTGCTTGCCGACCCGGCGCTGCAGCCTGACTCCTACTTCGCCGAGAGCGCCGAGACAGCGGCGTCCGCCGGGCACGGGCCGGCCGACGCCGGGAGCAGGTCCGGGCGGTCGGCCAGGTACGGTCCGTCGGCGAGCAGGTCGGTGGCGTCCAGCAGAGCGGCGATGTCGGGCCGTTCCCGGGCCCAGCGCACCAGATCCGCGTGGGTGTACCCGGTGAAGGTCATGACGCCCAGGCCGGCGGACCGGAATCCGGCGGCGATGACGGCGGCTCCGGCGGCCTGCTCAAACGGTTCCCCGCCCAGCAGGGTCAACCCTTCTGCGCCGGCCCGAAGGGCCTGCTCCGCGAAGCTGCGGGCCAGATCCCCGGCCCCGGCCTGCGTGCCGCCGCGGCTGGTCCACAGGTGCGGGTTGAAACACCCGGGGCAGCGGATGCCGCAGCCCTGCAGCCACAACGCCGCCCGCGTTCCCGGGCCTTCGGCGTTGGTTGCCGGCAGGAAGCGGGCGTAGCGCACGGTGTGTGCGGGAGCCGGGGCCGGCGGTGTGCTGTTCCACGGCGCGGGGCCGGGCCGGACGCCGCTTCCGCGGCGGACCGGGTCAGGAAGAGGTGTGGTCATTGCGGACGGCGGTGTGGGTTTCCGTGCGGCTGCGTGCATGGTCCTCGGTGTAGCTGCTGGACTGCGTTTCGGCGTCCAGCAGGTCCTCGAGGACGGTGATGAAGTCGAGGCACTCGTCACCGTAGATGTTGCGGGTCTCGGCGCCCACGGTTCCGTCGGGGCGTACGCTCACGATCAGCTGCCTGCGGTCCATTCGGTTCCTCTCCTTGCCTGCCGGGGTGACGCTAGAAATCCACGGTGCGCCCGCCGCGTCCGGCGGGGCCGGCCGGCGCGGCGGCCACGACGGCGGAGGGCGGGGCCGCCTCGGTGTCCAGGTCCTCCCGGGACGTGGCGCCGACGGCGCGCAGCTGCGCCCAGGACCGGATCCGCGCGATCTCCTCGGCCTGGGTCACAGAGAGGGGAACCGTGTTGAGGACGGCCCGTTCCAAGTCCTCCGGGGCGACCCGGCGGTGCTCGGCAAAGGCGTCGTAGAGGGCCGCTATGACGGCCTGCTCGATCTCGGCACCGGAGTAGCCCTGACTTGCGGCGACCAGGGTCCGCAGGAGGGCCGGGTCGGCCGCGGCGCCCTCCAACCCGTTGGCCCCCGTGGCCCGGCTGCGGGCCTGCAGCTCCCAGATCACCTCCCGCTCGGTGTCGGTGGGCAGGTCGACGAAGAAGATCTCATCGAAGCGTCCCTTCCGCAGGAACTCCGCGGGCAGCCGGTCGATGTTGTTGGCGGTGGCCACCACGAAGACGGGGTGGCGCTTCTCCTGCATCCAGGTCAGGAAGGAGGCGAAGACGCGGGCCGTGGTGCCGGAGTCGCCGTCGGAGGTGGTGCCGGAGAAACCCTTCTCAATTTCGTCGATCCACAGCACGCACGGCGAGATGGCCTCCGCCGTGGCCAGGGCGCTGCGCATGTTCTGTTCGCTCGAGCCGACCAGCCCGGCGAACACCTTGCCAATGTCCAGCCGCAGGAGCGGCAGCCCCCACGAGGCCGCGGTGGCCTTGGCGGTGAGGGATTTGCCGCAGCCGGGCACGCCGGTGATCAGGACACCCTTGGGCGAGGGCAGACCGAATTCCTCGGCCTCGCCCAGCCAGGAGCGCTGCCGGCGCGCCAGCCACCGCTTCAGGTTGTTGAGCCCGCCCACCTGGTCGAGGTCGATTCCGGCGTCCACGTACTCCAGCGATCCGGACTTGCGCACCGCCTGCCGCTTCTCCTGCAGGACGACGGCGACGTCCTCCGCTTCCAGCCGGCCGTCGTTGACCATGGCGCGGGCGAAGGCGTTCTCGGCCTCGGCCATGGTGAGCCCCAGCGCCGCCTGGACCAGGTTTTCCTTGTCATCGGCTTCCAGCTGCACGCTGATCGTCGCGCCGTTCTGTTCGATCATGGTGTCCAGCAGGGCGGCGATCTCGACGCGGCCCGGAAGCGGGAAATCCAGGATGGCCACGGTCTTTTCCAGCTCCGGCGGAATCCGCAGGACGGGACCGCTGATCACCAGCAGCCGCGGCTGCTCCCCGGTGCGAAAGGCGGCGGCGACGTCGCGGACCCGGCGGACGACCTCGGGATCCGCGGGGCGCTGGTCGGTGCCGAAGAAGGCGTGCAGGTCGAAGAACACGAAGATTCCCGCATCGTCACTGCCCAGCACCGCTTCCAGCGCCCGGGCCGGGGCCGCAGTGTTGCCGCGCCCGCCGTCGACGGGCGAAACCAGGCCGTCGCCGGCGTTCCAGGTCCAGACCGGCCGCGGGCTGCGCTGCCGCTCCGCCACCGCGAGCACATCGGCGCGCAGCCTGGTCTCCTCGTGGGTCTGGATATAGACCACGGGCACCCGTGCCTTCAGCGCCTGCTCAAAGTCCTCAGCGAATCCCATTGCCCCCCTCATGTCATTGCGCCACAACTGTAACGCCCGCCGGCCGTGAACCACGGCACGTTCGCGGCTGCGAACCCCGCCTTACCCCATCCGGAGAAACTCCAGGCCCCAGCTGTCCGGGGTGTCGACCTGCACCCAGACAGGCCCGGGGTTCCGGCTGCACCCCAGATCCCGCTCGGAGTCGACCGTCACAAGAAGCCCGTCCTCGTCCTCGTGATACAGCGCCATGTACGGAAGGTCCTGCTCCGGACCAAACTGCGACCAGTCCCAGACGGGGGCGAGGCTGCAGTCTTCAGAGCGCACCACGCCCGGGCCTTCTCCCCGGGCAAAGTACTCAAAGTCCTCCCCGAGGAACCTCATCTCCTCATCGACCGGAACGGCGGTGACCGGGATCGGTTCCAGGGCCCTCATGTCGATGCTCCAGTCACCGCCGGCCTCGACGTAGAGGGTGTCCACTCCGTCCGGCAGCAGGGCCAGCCGCGGATCCGGCACCCAGAACCCGTCATAGTTCTCGTCCAGCGTGTGGCGCACCGGGCCGTCGGAGGAGGGCTCGATCCAGCTGACGCGGGTGGCGGAGTCGGTCTCGATGACGACCCGGACGGGCCGCGGGGCAGCACCGGAACCGGTCAGCTCCTCCGGCAAGGTCAGGACCGCCCGTCCGCCGGCTGCCCACCGATACCCGTCGTCGGTACGTTCCGGCGCCGGAGTCCGGGCGTAGCCGGGTTCCACCCAGGGGGCAGGCAGCGTTCCGGGCGCGGCGACCCGCCAGCCGACCGCGCCCACGGCGGAGGAGATGACGGACCGGGGGCCGGGCAGCAGGACCAGGGCGGCCAGCATCAACACCCCGGCCAGCGAGGTGCCGATGGAAAAGCGGCGCATCCGCCTGTTCGCCCGGTCCATGTCTTCCTCCTCATGCGAGCGCGGACGCACAGGGAATCCGCTTCAGGAAGAGTACCCGGCCGCCGCCGTCGTCGCCGCCGCCGTCGTCACCGCCGGCCGCGCGCCCCGGCGGGGCCGCAAGGCGAGCCTCGGCGGGCGGCAATTGAGACCGCCGGCCGCGGTTCTGTTACCCGCGGCCTGCAGCCCGCCGCCGCCCCCGGCATAGACTGGCCCCAGGCCCGCCCGGCCCCGATCCGAGGCGCCGGAGGGTCCGTATCGCCGAACCCCATCATCTGGAGTGCCTTCGTGAACAACGCCCCCCTTGACCGTGTTCCCATCCGCCGGGCCCTGATCTCGGTCTATGACAAGACGGGGCTCACCGAGCTCGCCACGGGCCTGGCCGCTGCCGGTGTCCGGATTGTCTCCACCGGGTCCACCGCGAAGCAGATTGCGGCAGCGGGCGTCGCGGTCACCGAGGTCGCCGAAGTGACCGGCTTCGAGGAATGCCTGGACGGGCGGGTCAAGACCCTGCACCCGCGGGTGCACGCCGGCATCCTGGCCGACCGCCGCCGCGCCGACCATGTGGAGCAGCTCGAGGCGCTGGGCATCGAGGCCTTCGACCTGGTGGTGGTGAACCTGTACCCGTTCGTGGAGACCGTGGCTTCGGGCGCCGGCCAGGACGAGGTCGTGGAGCAGATCGACATCGGCGGTCCCTCGATGGTCCGCGCCGCCGCCAAGAACCACCCCTCCGTCGCCGTCGTGGTCGACCCGGCCCGCTACGGCGACGTCGTGGACGCCGCAGCCGAAGGCGGCTTCACGCTGGGCCAGCGCCGCCGCCTCGCCGCCGACGCGTTCGCCCACACCGCCGCCTACGACACCGCCGTCGCGACCTGGACCGCCCGGCAGTTCGGCGGCGACGGCGCCTGGCCGCCCTACGCCGGCCTGGCCCTGGAGCGCTCCGAGGTGCTGCGCTACGGCGAGAACCCGCACCAGGACGCCGCCCTCTACGTGGACAAGGCCGCGGCGCCGGGCATCGCGCAGGCCGACCAGCTGCACGGCAAGGCGATGTCCTACAACAACTACGTCGACGCCGACGCCGCCCTGCGGGCCGCCTTCGACTTCGACGAGCCGGCCGTGGCGATCATCAAGCACGCCAACCCGTGCGGCGTTGCCGTCGCCGGCCCCGGCGCCGCCGATCCCATCGCCGACGCGCACCGCAAGGCCCACGCCTGCGACCCGGTCTCCGCGTTCGGCGGCGTGATCGCCGCGAACCGCACCGTCACCGCCGGCATGGCCGAGTCCGTCAAGGACATCTTCACCGAAGTGGTCATCGCCCCGGACTTCGAGCCGGAGGCGGTCCGGATCCTCTCCGCCAAGAAGAACATCCGCCTGCTCGCGCTGCCCGAGGGGTACGGGAAGATCGACGCCGAGCTCCGGCAGGTCTCCGGCGGCATGCTCGTACAGAAGCGTGACGCCCTGCAGGCCGAAGGCGACGACCCCGCGAACTGGACCCTGGCCAGCGGACCGGCCGCCGACGACGCGGTGCTGGCGGACCTGGCCTTCGCCTGGCGGGCCGTGCGGGCCGCCAAGTCCAACGCGATCCTCCTGGCCCGCGACGGCGCCTCGGTGGGCGTGGGCATGGGCCAGGTCAACCGGGTCGATTCCTGCCGCCTCGCCGTCGAGCGGGCCAACACGCTCGGGCCCGACGGCGCGGACCGCGCCCGCGGCTCGGTGGCGGCGTCGGACGCCTTCTTCCCCTTCGCCGACGGACTGCAGATCCTGATCGACGCCGGCGTGCGCGCCGTCGTCCAGCCCGGCGGTTCGGTACGGGACCAGGAGGTCATCGACGCCGCGCAGGCCGCCGGCATCACCATGTACTTCACCGGCGCCCGGCACTTCTTCCACTAGGCAGTTCGGCGGGGCGGGCAGCGATCCCGTCCCGCCGCCGCAGCCCGGCGTCCGGCCCGCGACCCAATTTAGGGGCGCAAACGTGCGCTGTGGCATAGTTGAGGCAGAAACCAGACCAAGAATGGACGGGCTCCGTCATGCCAAAAGTCATGTCCGGGGCCCACGAATCACACTAGGAGTTTGTGTGGCTGAGAAGATCAAGGTCGTAGGCTCCGTCGTCGAGCTCGACGGCGACGAGATGACCCGCATCATCTGGCAGTTCATCAAGGACCGCCTGATCAACCCGTACCTGGACGTAGACCTGAAGTACTACGACCTCTCGATCCAGAACCGCGACGCGACCAACGACCAGGTCACCATCGACGCCGCGAACGCCATCAAGGAACACGGCGTGGGCGTCAAGTGCGCCACCATTACTCCGGATGAGGCCCGGGTCGAGGAATTCGGCCTGAAGAAGATGTGGGTGTCCCCGAACGGAACCATCCGCAACATCCTCGGCGGCGTGGTCTTCCGCGAGCCGATCATCATCTCCAACATCCCCCGCCTGGTCCCGGGCTGGAACAAGCCGATCATCATCGGCCGCCACGCGCACGGCGACCAGTACAAGGCGACGAACTTCAAGGTTCCCGGCGCCGGCACCCTGACCCTGACCTACACTCCCGCCGACGGCGGCGAGGAGATCAAGCAGCAGGTCGTCACCTACCCCGAAGAGGGCGGCGTGGCCATGGGCATGTACAACTTCAACGAGTCCATCAAGGACTTCGCACGCGCTTCCTTCGCCTACGGCCTGCAGCGCAACTACCCGGTGTACCTCTCCACCAAGAACACGATCCTGAAGGCCTACGACGGCCAGTTCAAGGACCTGTTCCAGGAGGTGTTCGACAACGAGTTCAAGGACAAGTTCGAAGCCGCCGGCCTGACCTACGAGCACCGCCTCATCGACGACATGGTCGCCTCGGCCATGAAGTGGGAGGGCGGCTACGTCTGGGCCTGCAAGAACTACGACGGCGACGTCCAGTCCGACACCGTCGCGCAGGGCTTCGGCTCGCTGGGCCTGATGACCTCCGTGCTGATGACCCCGGACGGCAAGACCGTCGAGGCCGAGGCCGCCCACGGCACCGTGACCCGCCACTACCGCCAGCACCAGCAGGGCAAGCCCACCTCCACCAACCCGATCGCTTCGATCTTCGCGTGGACCCGTGGCCTGATGCACCGCGGCAAGCTGGACAACACCCCCGAGGTCATCAACTTCGCCGAGACCCTGGAAGACGTCGTCGTCAAGACCGTCGAGTCCGGCAAGATGACCAAGGACCTGGCCCTGCTCGTGGGCAAGGACCAGGAATGGCTGACCACCGAGGACTTCCTCGCCGCCCTGGACGAGAACCTCAAGGCCCGCCTGGGCTAGATCCGTCCGGATCAGTGCAACCGCGTTCGGCGCGGCCCCGCAGAGGGGGCCGCGCCGAACGGCGTTAACGCGCCCGTAACAAAGTCGCCGGCCCCCGGGAGCGGTGCCAGCATATGGGGATGTCAACGAACCAGCCGGCGGAGACCGCCCGCCACGCCGAGGAACGCAGCGCCCGGGTGGCCGTGACGCTCTTCCCCCTGCTCATCCTGGCCGGGGGAGCGGTGGCCCTGTTCTTTCCGGAACCCTTCACCGGGCTGTCCCCGTTCATCAACCCGGGCCTGATGCTCATCATGTTCGGCATGGGCCTGACCCTCACCCTGCCGGACTTCGGACTCGTGGTCCGCCAGCCGCTGCCCGTGCTGCTCGGAGTCGTGGCCCAGTACGTGATCATGCCCCTGCTCGGCTGGGGGATATCCGCCGCCCTCGGCCTGCCGCCGGCCCTGGCCGCCGGAGTCATTCTCGTCGGCTGCGCGCCGGGCGGGACCGCCTCCAACGTCGTGACCTACCTGGCCCGCGGCAACGTCGCCCTGTCAGTGGCCATGACCAGCGTCTCCACGCTGCTGGCCCCCCTGTTCACCCCGCTGCTGACCCTCTGGCTGGCCGGACAGTACCTGCCCGTGGACCCGGCGTCCATGGCGCTGTCCATCGTGCAGATCGTGCTGGTCCCCGTGATCCTGGGGCTGGCCGTGCGCGCGCTGGCGCCGCGGCTGGTGGACCGCGTCCTGCCCGCCCTGCCCTGGGTCTCGGTGGCCGCGATCACCTTCGTGGTGATCGCCGTCGTCGCCGGCAGCGCGGAGGCGATCTTCAGCGCCGGCCTGCTGATCCTGCTCGCGGTCATCCTGCACAACGGGCTGGGCTATGCACTGGGCTACGGCGCGGCCAAGGCGTTCCGGCTGCCGGTGCCGTCGCGGCGCACCATGGCGGTGGAGGTCGGCATGCAGAACTCGGGGCTGGCGGCGGGGCTGGCCAAGACCTACTTCGCCCCGGAGGCCGCGCTGCCGGGTGCCGTGTTCTCCGTCTGGCACAACGTCTCCGGCGCCCTGATGGCCGCCATCTGGCGGCGCAGCGGCGCCGCCGCAGACCAGGTGGAGGAACCGGCGCCGCGCTGACCGGGCGGACCGCGACGGCAGGGAGCCGGGGCGGAAACGCGTGCTTCCGCCCCGGCTCCCTGCCGTTATCTCAGTGCCTCAGCGTGTCTGCATCAGTGTGTCAACGCACGCGCGGTTCGGTCCTCAACTGCCCGACCCCGGGGTGCCGGCTGAACCGTGGCCGCCGGAGCCGCCTTCGGAGCCGGACCCCATGGATCCGGATCCGCCGGAGGACATGCCGCTGCCGGAGGAGGAGCTGCTGCTGACCGACGCCGGCTCACTGGTGGCCGAGCCGGAGATGGTCTGGCCGTCCTTGTAGGACGCCGACACCTCGATCTTCCGCGGCTTGGCGCGCTCGGACACCGGGATATGCACGCTCAGCACGCCGTTTTCATAGCGTGCCGAGATGTTGTCGATGTCGATACCCTGGCCGAGGTTCAGCTGCCGAAGGAAGGTGCCGGATTCCCGCTCGCGGGTCAGCCAGGTCGCGCCGTCGGGCACGTTGATGGTGCGCTCGGCGCGGATCGTCAGCAGCTGCCCGTCCACGTCGACGTCCACGGAGCCGGGGTCGATGCCGGGCAGATCGGCGTTGAGAATGTAGTGGTCGCCCTGCCGGTACAGGTCAATGGGCATCAGGCGAAGCCGCTGGCGGGGATCCAGGAGGGCACCCGCCATCCGGTCAAGTTCCCGGAACGGATCGAATTTCATGGCCATTGTCATCAACTCCTTGTTCACCGGGCCCGCCGGTCGGGCCGGTGGTAGTTCCTAGCGCTGCAGAAGGGTCGATAACTTGAGTCCAAGCGACTCAAGATGGCAACAACGTTAGCACTCGGGTGCAGAGAGTGCCAGACTTCACGCGAAAAACAACCGGAGATCGACGCAGACTCAGGCCGTGGGCCACAGGTGGACCGGATCGTTGCTGTGCATGAGCTCCCGGTAGCGCCGGGTCATTTGCGCCAGGGCATCGGGCCGGCCCATTCCCTCCGCTTCCAGGGCCAGGACCGTGTCGGACTGCCAGGTGGCCCCGTTGCGCTCGGTGCAGGCCCGATCGCGGAGCACCCCCAGATACCGGTCCACCAGGCCGTCGTCCACGCCCAGCTCGCGCAGCCCGCGCTCCGCCTCGGGCAGCAGGTGCCGGATGATCAGCTCAGCCACCGGAATCTCGCCGATGCCGGGCCAGTACACCGACGCCGCGAGTCCGCGCCGGGCGCAGGCCAGGAAGTTCTCGGTGGCGGTTTTGAACGCCATGCGCGTCCACACGGGCCGTTCCGAGGTGCGCATGACCTGCATCAGCCCGTAGAAGAAGGCCGCATTCGCCACCACGTCCAGGACCGTCGGCCCGGCGGGCAGCACCCGGTTCTCCAGTCGGAGGTTGGGCACCCGGCCCCCGGGGTCGTAGATCGGCCGGTTCCAGCGGTACACGGTTCCGTTGTGCAGCCTCAGCTCCGGCAGCAGGGGAGCGCCGGCCTCCGTGTGGACGCCGGAGTTGTCGGACAGCTCGGGCAGGAGGGCCGGAAAGTAGCGGACGTTCTCCTCGAACAGGTCGAAGATCGAGGTGATCCACCGTTCCCCGAACCAGACCCGGGGGCGGACGCCCTGGTTGCGCATCTCCGGAGGGCGGGTGTCGATGGCCTGCTTGAACAGTTCGATCCGGGTCTCCTGCCAGAGCAGGCGCTCCAGGAAGACCGGGGAGTTGGCGGCCAGCGCCACCTGGGGGGCCGCGATCACCTGGGCCGCGTTCCAGGCCGGCGCGAATTCCTCCGGCCTGAGCTCCAGGTGAAGCTGGACCGAGGTGCATGCGGCCTCGGGTGCGATGCTGGCCGCATAGAAGGACAGGGTTTCGGATCCGGTCAGGTTCAGGAGCACATCCTCGCCGCGGGCCTGGAGCACGGAGGTGTTCAGGGCGGCGTAGCGGTGGCCGCTGCTGAGCCATTCATCGGTCGTGAGGATTTCCGGCCGGAGGGTGGGCAGGATGCCCACCATCAGGATTCCGGTCTCGAGATCCGATGCCTGTTCCTCCGCCCGGTTCAGCTGCCGCCTCAGGCTGTCCTCGAGGCGCTGCAGTCCGTCACCGGCGATGCTGAGGGCCGGGTGGTTCATCTCGATGTTGAAGGCGCCGATCTCCGTCTGGAAGGCGGGATCGGCGATCCGGTCCAGGACGGCGTCGTTGCGCATGGCGGGGGAGCCGTCCTTGTTGATGAGGTTCAGCTCCAGCTCAAGCCCGATGCACGCCGAGTCCGCGAACTCGGCGGTGCCCAGGAACCTGGCGAAGCGGTCGAGGTTTTCCAGCAGCCGCTGGCGGTACCGGGTCCGCTGCTCGCGGCTGAATTCCCTGCTGTTGACTTCCGCGCCCATGGATGAAGATAACCACGGCGGATAAGGGATGTATAGCGTTCCGCGGACCGGAAACACGCCGGCCGGGTTCCGGTCGGCGCCCGTCCGCAAGGCGCAGGGGCTGCCCCCGCAGGAGGGCCCGGGAAACAGGGTGGAGTTGCCCGGAAGATCATAAGTGTGCTTATGATCATTCCACCGGAACATCGGAATCCCAGATGCAGTCGTTTGACGAGAAAGGGCGAAGATGACAGAGAACGCCAATCCCGGCCAGGGAAGCCACGCGGCGGCACCGCTGCCTGCAGACACCACGGGCGGCGCCGAAGGCCAGTCCCGCACCGAGGCCGTGAAGCAGCAGGCCGACGCCGCGAAGGCGCAGGCCGGGGACGTCGCCCAGCACGCCGCGGACAGCGCCCAGCAGGTTGCCTCCACCGCCAAGGAGCAGGTGACCGAGGTTGCTTCCGAGGTGAAGACCAATGCCAGGGACCTGTACGACCAGGCCCGCTCGGACCTGACCGAGCAGGCCGGCGCCCAGCAGCAGAAGGTGGCCGAGGGCCTGCGCTCGGTCGCCGATGAACTCCAGAGCATGGCGCGCTCCTCCGAGCAGCCCGGGCTCGCCTCGGACCTGGTCCGGCAGGTCGCCGATCGTACCTCCTCGGCCGCTTCATGGCTGGACGGCAGGGATCCCGGCTCCCTCGTCAGCGAGGTCAAGGACTTCGCCCGACGCCGCCCGGGAGCCTTCCTCGCCCTCGCCGCGGGCGCCGGACTGCTCGCCGGCCGGCTGACGAAGAGCCTGAGCGCCGGGGCCCCGGAGTCCGGCACCGCGCCGGCGTCGGCTCCCACTGCCTCCATCCCCGCCGCCCCCGCCGTTCCTCCGGCCGCCGCACCGCCGACGCCGCCGGGTCCGGCTGTGCCGCCGGTGCCTCCCGCTCCGGCAGCGGGCGCCGGGCCGGCCGGTACCGCTCCCGTGCCGCCTGCTCCCGTTCCGCCGGCAGCAGGCACCCACGGCTTCCCCGAGCAGCCGTCGCCGCAGCACCGGGTGCCCGAGGACCTGCTCCCGCCGGCACAGCCCGGCGGACCCGTTGACCCCTTCGCAGGCGGTCGTCACTCATGAGCTCGGAAGTCCCTCCCACCGCCGCCCAGCAGAAGGCGGAGACGACGTCCCTGGGTGACCTGCTGGGCCAGGTAAGCCAGGACATGTCCACCCTGATGCGCCAGGAGCTGGAACTGGCCAAAGCCGAGCTGAAGCAGACCGCCGGCCGCGCAGGCAAGGGCGCGGGCATGCTGACCGGAGCCGCGGTCGCCGGCTGGTTTGTGCTCCTGTTCCTCTCCGTCGCCCTGTGGTGGGCACTCGGGCTGTGGCTCGGCCTGGGCTGGTCCGCGGTGATCGTGGCCCTCATCTGGGCCATCATCGCGGCCGTCCTCGCCGCCCGCGGGCGCACCGAACTCAAGGCGGTCCGCGGTATGCCGCAGACCCAGCAGACACTCCAGGAGATTCCCCCGACCCTCAAGCCGAACGAGGAGACACCATGAGCGAAAACCCGGATGCCATCCGTGCCGAGATCGAAGAGACCCGACGCCGGCTCGGAACCAACGTGGACGCCGTCGCGGACAAGGTCACCCCGTCCAACGTGGTGAACCGCCAGAAGGAAAAGGTGAGGGACGCCGTGTTCGGCGCGAAGGACAAAGTCATGGGAAAGGCGTCAGACATGAGCGATGCGGTGCAGGGCCAGGCAGCCAACGCCCAGGACGGCCTGTCCCAGGCCTCCGACGCCGTGGCGGGTGCCCCGCGGCGGGCAGCCGAGAAGGCCCAGGGCAACCCCCTGGCCGCCGGCCTGATTGCCTTCGGCGCCGGGCTGCTGGCCGCCTCCCTGATCCCGGCAAGTGAGAAGGAGCGCGAGGCGGCCGACAACCTGAAGACGGCTGCCGAGCCCATGACCGGGCAGCTCGCCGACGCCGCCCGGGAAGTGGCCGAGGGCCTGAAGGAGCCGGCGCAGGAAGCAATGGAGAACGTCAAGGAAACCGCAGCGGGGGCCGCAGACACGGTCCGCGGCGAAGGACAGGCTGCGGCGTCCGAGGTACGTGACCATGCGGCCGGCGCCGCCGACGACGTCCGCGGCGCCTAGGACCGCGCAGCGCCCAACCGAGCCAGGACAGGAGACAGCATGACGGAACAGACCGGACACACTGGAGAGCCCGCGTCCGGGGAGGCCGAAGCGGCCGAAACGGCAGCCGGAGCCTCAGGCAGCGCAGGTGCCGGCGCGCCTGCCGGTTCGGCGGACAGCGCCGGGGCGGACAGCGGCGACGCCGTGCCCACCATCGACAATTTCGCGGAGATCTCGGGGCCGGACCGGCGGACCGAGGAGGACAAGCTCCCGCCGGTTCCCGGGGCCGACGGCGGTGCCACGGATCCCCATCCGGGCGGCAGCCCCGTCTAGGGGTTGTCCACGCACTGACGGCGGGGCCGCAGCTTTGGCTGCGGCCCCGCCGTCGTTTCCGGTCATTCGTCAGCCGGCAGGCTGCTCCCGGGTGATGACGCCCTTTTCCAACCGGAGCCTGACATCCGTGCGGGCGGCCAGCGCCTGGTCGTGGGTGACCACGAGGATCGTGGTGCCCTCCCTGCGGCACAGGCTGCCCAGCAGATCGATGATCCGCTCTCCCGTTTCCTCGTCCAGGTTGCCGGTGGGCTCGTCGGCCAGGATGAGCCGGGGCCTGTTGGCCAAGGCACGGGCGATGGAGACGCGCTGCTGCTGACCGCCGGAGAGCCGATTGGCCTTCCGGTCGTGCAGGTCAGGGGTCAGTTCGACCTCGTTCAGCAGCTGCTCGGCGCGGCTGCTGCGCGCTTCGCGCGCGAGTCCGGCGAATTCCATGGGCAGCATGACGTTTTCCCGGGCGGTGAGGTTGGGAACCAGGTTGTACTGCTGGAAGACGAAACCGATGCCGGTGCGGCGGTATTCGGTCAGCCTGCCCTCCGGCAGGGTGGAAATGTTGACGCCGTCGACCACCACGTCCCCGCTGGTCGCCTTGTCCAGCCCGCCCAGGATGGACAGCAGCGTGGACTTGCCGCTGCCGCTGCGGCCCAGGATGGCGCCGAAGGTGCCCTGCGGGAGGGTGAACGAGACGCCGTTGACGGGGGTGATCCGGCCCTCGCCCGCCTGGAACTCCTTGACCACGTTCCTTACTTCAAGCACGGTTATTCTCCTCGCAGGACTTCGATGGGACGGATCCGGGCGGTCAGCAGGGCCGGTACCAGGGCGCCGAGGGCGGCGATAAAGAGGATGCCGAGGGCGCCGAAGGCGATGGTTCCCGCGCCGACCGTGGTGGTGACGGTGCCGATGAGCTCCGCGGTCTGCCCGAAGGGCGCGCCGGGCCCGCCGTCCGCCGGAGCGGCCGGGGCAGCCCCGTTCGCCGGAGCCTGCCCGGCGTCGGGCGGCGCCTGCAGGCCCGAATCCGCGCCGGGAGGTCCGCCCGCCGTGGCCGCGGCTGCGGTGTCCGTGCCGGAGTCCACCAGGGCCGAGGCCACCGGGCCGCTGGCGGCAAAGGCGATCAGGGAGCCGACGACGGCGCCGATCACCACCAGCACCAGCGCCTCCAGGACGAATTGCGCGGCGATGGTGCGGTTGGGGGCGCCCACGGCCTTCAGGACGCCGATTTCGCGGCGGCGCTCGCGGACCACCATGATCATGACCAGCAGGACGATCAGCCCGGCGGTGACCAGGGCGGCGATGAACCCGACCAGGGAGATGGACTGCACGCCCGCCAGCGAGTCGATGGCCTCGGACAGCCCGGTCGAGCCGGCGGCAACGTCCACGCGGTCGCTGCCCAGGGCGTCCGCGATGGCGGACCGGACGGCTTCGACGTTTTCCATGCTGTCGGCGGTGACCGTGACGGCACTGAGCTCATCGGTCCTGCCGGTGAGCTCCTGCGCGGCGGCCAGGGGCAGGTAGAGGGTGTTGTTGTCGAACTCGGTGCCGGCGTCGAAGATGCCGGTGACCGTGAAGCTGCGGCCCAGGGCCTCGAAGCTGTCGCCGACGGCGAGGCCGTTGTGCTCGGCCAGCGAGGTGCCCAGCAGGGCGTCCGACGAACCCGCCGCGTAGTCGGTGATCGCCGTGCCCGCGGTCAGGGACAGCCCGGCGTCCGCGGCGTCGGTTCCGGTCGCCGTGATCGGCAGCGGGAAGGACGGAGCGCCGCTGCTGCCGTCGGCGTCGCCGGTGTCATTGCCGCCGCCGTTGTTGCGGTTGCCCAGGGTACCGGGGTCGACGGCGGATTCCAGGCTGGTCGAGCCGGCGGTGGACATTCCGCCCGGCCCGCCGCCCATGCCCTGGCCGCCCGTAGTGTCGTCCTCCGTCCCGGTTTCGGCGTCGTCCTCGGCCGTGGACAGGCGCAGGTCCAGGCTGCCGGCTGCGGCGCTGACGTGGTCCAGGTTCCCCACGGTCGTCAGGTCCTCCCCGGTGAGCGGTTCGCCGCCGCCCTCGAAGCCGCGGGCCCCGGCGGGACTGACGGTCAGTTCCGTGCCGATCTGGCCCTTGAGGTCGGCGACCTTGCCCGTCACGGCCTGGTGCGCGACCAGCATGGACAGGGCCAGGCCGATGGCCACGGCGAGGATGACGATCACCGAGGCGCTGCGCACCTTGTTGCGGAACGCGTTGCCCAGACTGCGGGCGAGAATGTTCATGCTTCCTCCGTAGGCTTCCTGCAGCGGTCCGCTGCAGGACCAGCATCGGCCCGCCCGCTGTGCCCGGAGTTGTGTTCGCCTGTGCCCGATCTGTGAGCAGTGCGTGGGGGCGCGCCGCCACGCGGGCGGCAGGCCCGGCCCGGGGCGTCCCGGCCGCCTGACGGCGCAGCGAAGGGGGCCGCAGCCGGTGCTGCGGCCCCCTTCTGTGTGGAACGGTCAGGCGCTGCGCGCCGGCATGGATTCGTCGTTGGGGTAGCGCACCCCGAGGTCGGCGCGCACGGCGTCGAACAGCTGCAGGGTCCGCACGGATTCCGACCAGGGCATGGTGGGGCTTTCCAGCAGCCCGTCCTGGACGCAGCGGGTCACCTCGCGGACCTCGTAGGTGTAGCCGTTGCCCACCTGCGGGAAGCGCTCCACCCGTTCGCTTCCGCCGTGCGGGGCGACGGTGAGCTCCACCGGGTTGTGCAGCGGCGCGCCGGTCCGCAGCCACCCGGCGCTGCCGCTGATCGTGGCCGTCCTCGGCCCCGATGCCGCCAGGGAGGACATGAGCTGCGCGATGGCGCCGGAGGCGTATTTGAAGGTCAGGGCGTTCTGCACGTCCACCCCGTCCTGGTTCAGGACGCCGACGGCGGCGACTTCGTCGGGGAAGCCCAGCGCCCCGACGGCGAGGGTCAGCGGGTAGACGGTCAGGTCCAGCAGCGCGCCGCCGCCGGCCGCCGGGTTCCACAGCCGGCTGGCGGGGTCATAGGGCGCCGGGAAACCCAGGTCTGCCTGCACCCAGCGGATCTCGCCCAGCTCGCCGGAGGCGATGATCTCCCAGATCCGGTTGATGCAGGGAAGGAAGCGGGTCCAGACGGCCTCCATGAGGAACACCTGCCGCGCTTCGGCCAGGGCGACCAGGTCCTCGGCTTCCCGGGCGTTGATGGTCAGCGACTTTTCACAGAGCACGTGCTTGCCTGCTTCGATGGCCTCGCGCGCAATCTCGTAGTGCTGGCCGTGCGGCGCCGCGATGTACACGACATCCACGTCCGGGTCCTCGAAGAGCCTCGAATAACCCTTGCCTTCGGGGCCGTCATAGTAGGCGCGGGCGAATCCGAAACGTTCGGCGAACTCCTCGGCATTGGCGCGGCTGCGGGAGCTCACCGCCTGCAGGACGGCGTCCTCCAGGCGGGCAATGTCCTCGGTGACCCGGCCGGCGATCCCGCCGGTGGCGACCACGCCCCATCGCAGGGTCCGGCCCGTGGCCTGGACGGGACTGGGAGCTCCCGGCAGGACACAGGGAGGGGTGGGGATGCGTGTTTGCGCGTACATCGTCGTTGACTTCGCTTTCTCCTGGACACCGGCTTCCATCATTGTGCGCCCTGTCGGCCGGGCCGCCTACCGTCCGGGGTGTTTCCCACGGCCGGGCCGCCGCCGCCGGTCAGCGTGCGGCGGGGGAGCCGGGCGCGGCCACGGCCTCGCGGTGGGCCGCCGCGGTCTCGACGTAGTGTTCCGCGCTCCGGGTCAGGGCGGCGGCCTCGGCCTCGGTCAGCTCCCGCCGGACCTTGGCGGGCACGCCGGCAACCAGCGAACCGGGCGGCACGACCGTGCCTTCCAGGACCAGGGCTCCGGCGGCAACCAGCGACCCGGCGCCGATGTGGGCGCCGTTCATGACCGTTGCGCTCATGCCGATCAGGCAGCCGTCCTCCACCGTGCAGCCGTGCACGACGGCGGCGTGGCCCACGGTGACCCCGTTGCCCAGCGTGGCCGGAAACTCGGGGTCGGCGTGTACCACCACGTTGTCCTGCAGGTTGGTGTCGGCGCCGATGCGGATGGGCGCGCTGTCACCGCGCACGCTGGCGCCGTAGAACGCGCTGGACCGCGGCCCCATGACGACATCGCCGATCAGAGAGGCGGTGGGGGCCAGGAACACGGAGGGATCGACGTCGGGCGTGCGCCCGCGGAGGGAAATGATGTGAGCCATGCCATAGACCCTACCCGGCGTCCCGTCGCCGCGCGGAGCCGCGGGGTCAGTTGAAGACGATGGTGCGGCGTCCGTCCAGCAGGACGCGGTGCTCGGCGTGCCACTGCACGGCCTTGGACAGGGTGCGGCCCTCCACACCGCTGCCGATGGCCACCAGCTGCGACGTGGTGCGGGCATGGTCCACCCGGACCACTTCCTGTTCGATGATCGGGCCCTCGTCCAGGTCGCTGGTCACGTAGTGCGCAGTGGCGCCGATGAGCTTCACGCCGCGGGCGTGGGCCTGGTGGTAGGGGCGCGCGCCCTTGAAGGAGGGCAGGAAGGAATGGTGGATGTTGATGGCGCGCCCCGCCAGGTCCCGGCACAGCCCGTCGCTCAGGATCTGCATGTAGCGGGCCAGCACCACCAGTTCAATGTCGAGTTCGGCCATCAGGGCACGGAGGCGGTCCTCGGCGTCGGCCTTGGAGGAGGCGGTCACCGGCACGTGGTGGAAGGGCACGCCGTAGAAATCGGCCATGCCCTCCAGGTCCCGGTGGTTGGACACGATGGCCGGGACCTCGATGGGCAGGTTCCCGGCGCGCTGCTGGAACAGCAGGTCATTGAGGCAGTGCCCGGCCTTCGAGGCCATGATCAGCGTGCGCACCGGCACCCCGGCGCGGTGCAGCTGCCAGTCCATGCCGAAGCGGCCGGCCACCTCGGCGAGGGCCGAGTGGACGACGTCGCGCCCGGACCCGGAGGTGAAGGCCACCCGCATGAAGAAGGAGCCGGTTTCGGGGGATCCGTACTGCTGCGATTCGGTGATGTTCCCGCCGGCCGAGGCCAGGGCGCCGGCGACGGCGGCGACGATGCCGGGCCGGTCCGCGCAGGACAGGGTCAGCGTGTAGGCGCCGGAGTCGGCGGATGCGGCGGAGGCAGGGGGAAGTACGGGATCAGTCACCCGACAAGGTTACCGTCAGGCGCGGCAGCTGGCTTAGGCTGGCGGCATGGACGTAACTTTCGTGCAGCTCTCCGACAAGGACGAGGGAGAGCTGGTGAAGTTCCTGACCACCAACCGCTTTCCGTTCCACCGCAACGCCGCGCCCTCCGAGGCCCTGGTGCGGCAGCTGCTGCTGGAAGGCCGTTTCGAATCCGACGCCGTCCGCACCTTCTGGCTCATCGGAGACAACCAGCGCATGGGCCTGGTGATCCTGGAGGACCTGGACGGGCCCCGCCCGGCGTTCGACCTGCGGCTGGTCGAGGAGTTCCGCGGGCACGGCTACGGCGTGCCGATCGTCAAGGCGCTCGCCGGCCACGTCTTCACCACCTACCCGCAGACGCAGCGGCTGGCCGGGCGGACCCGGGCGGACAACATTGCCATGCGCCTGACCCTGCTGCGCGCCGGGTTCGTCAAGGAATCCCACCACCGCCAGGCCTGGGAGCTGGAGGACGGGCCGGCGCTCGACGCCGTGACCTACGTCCTGCTGCGCTCGGACTGGGAGGCGGGAACCGTCACCGGCTTCCCGTGGGAGGACCTCGAGGAACCGTCCGCCCCGAGCTGAGCGACGGCGGCCAGCGCCGCTGCCCGTCCGGCCCGGGTCGCCCCCAGAGTGGAGGCGGACTCCCCGTAGCCGACCAGCAGCAGCCGCGGCTCGCGGGCCGTCCGGACGCCGTCCATCCGGATCCCGCCGCCGGGTTCACGCAGGTGCAGCGGGGCCAGGTGCTCCAGCGCGGCGCGGAAGCCCGTCGCCCACAGCACCGCGTCCACCGGCTCCACCGATCCGTCGGCGAACTCCGCCGCATCCCCGTGCAGGCGGCGCAGCGGCCCGCGCGAGACCAGGACCCCGGCCTCGATGCCGGCCCGGTACTCCTCCGTCAGCGGCAGGCCGGTCACGGACACCACGCTCTGCGGCGGCAGCCCGGCCCGGGTCCGCTCCCGGACCTTCGATTCGACCTCCCGGCCCCACTCGGCGTCGAACGGGCTGCGGGTGAACTGCGGCGGACGGCGGGTGGACCACAGGGTGCGGGCGCCGGCGGCATCGAGCTGCAGCAGGAACTGCACCGCGGAGGTCCCCGCTCCGACCACCAGCACCCGCTGCCCGGCGAACTCCGCGGCGGAGCGGAAGTCATGGGTGTGCAGCTGCCGGCCGGTGAAGGCCTCCCGGCCCGGATACCAGGGCCAGTACGGCCGGTCCCACGTGCCGGTGGCGTTGATGACCGTCCGCGCCCGCCATTGCCGGCCGTCGGCGGCCGAGACCAGCAGCCCGGCGTCGCCGTCGCGGCGGACCGCCTCGACCCGCACCGGCCGGACCACCGCCAGCCCGAACTGCTGCTCGTAGCGTCCGTAGTAGCGGGCGACGACGGCGGACGCCGGCTCGGCCGGGTCGGCGGGGCCCAGCGGCAGCCCGGGCAGGTCATGCAGCCGGTGTGCGGCGCCCAGGGTGAGCGAATCCCAGCGGTGCCGCCAGGCCCCGCCCGGGCCCTCGTTGGCGTCCAGCACCGTGAAGTGGCGCCCGGGCTGCAGCCCGCGCCGCCGCAGATGCCATGCCGCGCTCAGCCCCGCCTGCCCCGCACCGATGACCACGACGTCGACTGCCGCGGCCGGCCCTGTTCGCTCCATGACAGGGGGAACAGGCGGGCTGTGACGGCTATTCCTGCGGCGCTGCCGGAAGGCAGGCTAGGATGGGATGGCCGCGACTGGCGTCGGGTGGGTCACCACCGGGAAGCGGCAATGCTTGAGACCAACCACGGATCGCACGCCTGGGCCGAGGGTCACGCAGTCATCTTCTGGTCATGCCCCGCAGGCGGCCGTGCCTGGCAGGTAGCCTGACCTTGTCAATACCACCCCCGGGAGAACAACTCGTGAGACTTTCAACCCAGCCGGTCACCAACGCTCCGCTGTCGGAGGTTGATCCGGAGATCGCCGCCGTCCTCAACGACGAACTGGCCCGCCAGCGCAACACCCTCGAGATGATCGCGTCGGAGAACTTCGCTCCGCGCGCCGTCCTCGAGGCGCAGGGCTCGGTCCTGACCAACAAGTACGCCGAGGGCTACCCGGGACGGCGCTATTACGGCGGCTGCGAGCACGTGGACGTGGCCGAGAACCTGGCCATCGACCGGGCGAAGTCCCTGTTCGGCGCCGAGTTCGCCAACGTCCAGCCGCACTCCGGTGCGCAGGCCAACGCCGCCGCGCTCGCCGCGATGATCAAGCCCGGCGACAAGATGATGGGCCTGTCCCTGGCCCACGGCGGACACCTGACCCACGGCATGAAGCTGAACTTCTCCGGCAAGCTCTACGAAGTCGCCGCGTACGGCGTCGAAGAGGACACGCACCGGATCGACATGGACCGGGTCCGCGAGCAGGCCCTGGCCGAGAAGCCGCAGGTCATCGTCGCCGGCTGGTCCGCCTACCCGCGGCAGCTGGACTTCGAGGCGTTCCGCTCGATCGCCGATGAGGTCGGCGCCTTCTTCTGGACCGACATGGCCCACTTCGCCGGCCTGGTGGCCGCCGGCCTGCACCCGAACCCGGTGCCGCACGCCGACGTCGTGACCTCCACCGTGCACAAGACCCTCGCCGGTCCGCGTTCGGGCCTGATCCTGGCCAGGCAGGACTACGCGAAGAAGCTGAACTCGGCCGTCTTCCCGGGGCAGCAGGGCGGACCGCTGATGCACGTGATCGCCGCGAAGGCCGTGGCCTTCAAGGTTGCCGCGGGCGAAGAATTCCGTGAGCGGCAGGAGCGGGTGCTCGAAGGTGCCCGGATCATCGCCGAACGCCTCAACGCCGCCGACGTCGCCGAGCACGGCGTCTCGGTCCTCACCGGCGGCACCGACGTGCACCTGGTCCTGGTGGACCTGCGCAACGCCGCCCTGGACGGGAAGCAGGCCGAAGACCTGCTGCACGAGGTCGGCATCACCGTGAACCGCAACGCCGTGCCGTTCGATCCGCGCCCGCCGATGGTCACCTCCGGCCTGCGCATCGGCACCCCGGCCCTGGCCACCCGCGGCTTCGGCGCCGCCGAGTTCTCCGAGGTCGCCGAGATCCTGGCCGCCGCCCTGAAGCCGAACCCCGACGTCGACGCGCTGAGGGCCCGGGTGGGCGTGCTGGCCGAGAACTTCCCGCTCTACCCCGGCCAGGAAGAGTGGTAGGCCGTGGAAAAGGGCTCCAACATGGAGGGCGCCGTCTCCGACACGGCTGAGGACACCTCCGCGAACCTGGGCTGGGAAAAGAAGGAACGCACCCCGCTGGGCACCCCGGTGGCGGCGCAGATCCTGGACGGGCGCAAGGCCGCCGCGGACATCAAGGACGAGCTGAAGCAGCGCATCCAGGTGCTGAAGGACGAGCACGGCATCACGCCGGGCCTGGGCACGGTGCTGGTCGGCGACGATCCGGCGAGCCATTCCTACGTGGGCGGCAAGCACAGGGACTGCGACCAGGTGGGCATCCGCTCCATCCGCCGGGACCTGCCCGCCGACATCAGCCAGGAGGACCTCGAGGCCGTCCTGGACGAGCTGAACGCCGACCCGGACACCACCGGGTACATCGTCCAGCTGCCGCTGCCGGCGCACATCGACACCAACGCCATCCTGGAGCGGATCGATCCGGCCAAGGACGCCGACGGGCTGCACCCGGTGAACCTCGGCAAGCTGGTGCTCAACGTCAGCGAACCGATGACCTCGCCGCTGCCGTGCACCCCGCACGGCATCGTGCAGCTGCTGGTCCGCAACGGCATCAGCCTCAACGGCAAGAAGGTGCTGGTCATCGGCCGCGGCGTCACCGTCGGCCGGCCGCTCGGGCTGCTGCTGACGCGCCGCCCGATCAACGCCACCGTCACCCTGGCGCACACCGGCACCGCCGACCTCTACCAGCACCTGGCCGAGGCCGACGTCGTGATCGCCGCCGCCGGCTTCCCGGAGATGGTCCGGGCGGAGGAGCTGAAGCCCGGAGCGATCGTGCTCGACGTCGGGGTCACCCGCGTCACCGATCCGGAGACCGGCAAGACCACCCTGACCGGCGACGTGGACAAGGCCGCGGCCGACGTCGCGTCCTGGATCTCGCCGAACCCCGGCGGCGTGGGCCCGATGACCCGCGCCATGCTGCTGGCCAACGTCGTCGAGGCCGCCGAGCGCCGGGTGGGCCTCCTGCCTTCCTGATCCACCGGCGAAGCACCACTGCAGGGCCCGTTCCCGTTCCGGGGGACGGGCCCTGCCGTTTGCACTATGCTGGCAGGCGTGTCCTGGACCACATCGCCGCAGCAGGCGGCCCGCACTGCCCTGCAGTCCGTCATCTCGGCCCGTGCCCTGACCAAGGCCTACGGGGCCTTCAGAGCCGTCGACGGGATCAGCTTCGACGTGGCGCCCGGGGAGTCCTTCGGACTGCTCGGACCCAACGGCGCCGGCAAATCGACCACCATGAAGATGATCGGCGGCGTCTCGCAGCGCACGTCCGGCGAGCTGAGCATCATGGGCCTGGACCCCAATGAGTACGGGCCGGAGGTCCGGGCGCACCTCGGTGTGGTCCCGCAGCAGGACAACCTGGACGAAGAGCTCCGGGTGCGGGAGAACCTGCTGGCCTACGGACGCTACTTCGGGCTGCCGAAGACCTACCTGCAGCCCAAGGCCGACGAACTGCTCGAGTTTGCCCAGCTGACCGACAAGGCCGGTGCCCGGGTCGACGCGCTGTCCGGAGGCATGAAGCGCCGCCTGACGATCGCCCGTTCGCTGATCAACGACCCGAAGATCCTGCTGCTCGACGAACCGACCACCGGCCTGGACCCGCAGGCCCGGCACATCCTCTGGGACCGGCTCTTCCGGCTCAAGGAGGCAGGCGTCACCCTGATCCTCACCACCCACTACATGGACGAGGCCGAGCAGCTCTGCGACCGGCTGATCGTGGTGGACAAGGGCACCATCATGGCCGAGGGATCGCCCGCGGCCCTGATCCGCGAACACTCCACCCGGGAAGTGGTGGAAATGCGGTTCGGCTCCGAACGCAACACCACGGTGGCCGCCGAGCTGGACGGCATCGGCGAACGCCTGGAGACCCTGCCGGACCGGGTGCTGATCTATGCCGACGACGGCGAGGCCGCCCTGGAGGCCGTGACCTCGCGCGGGCTGCGGCCCATCACCTCGCTGGTGCGGCGCTCCTCGCTCGAGGACGTGTTCCTGCGCCTGACCGGGCGGAGCCTCGTTGACTGAGCACGGGCGGCCCGGACCCGGCACCGGCGCGACGGCCGTCGAACGGCACCCCGTCCTGGGGCTGCGTTCACCGCTGACGCCCCGGCAGACGGCCGCCAGGGCGCGGCGCTTCGGAGCGTTCTACTACGCCGAGCACTGGATCAAGCGGATGGGCGGCTACCGCTGGACCGTGCTCATGACCGCCGTCGGCACCCCGCTGGTGTACCTGCTGGGCATGGGGATGGGCCTGGGCGTGCTGGTCGACGCGAACTCCCCGGCGGCCTTCGGGGGAGGGGGCGGCCCGGTGCCGTACCTGGTGTTCCTGTGTCCTGCCCTGGTGGCGACCGCCGCCATCATGATCTGCAGCGAGGAAAACACCTACACCGTCATGGACGGGTTCAAGTGGCACCGGACCTACTACGGGCCCAACGCCTCGCCCCTGTCGAGCGGACAGATAGCGGCCGGCCACGTGATGGGCCTGACCGTGCGGATCCTGCTGACCACCGGCATCTACTACCTTTTCCTGCTGCTCTTCGGGGCGGTTCCGCTGCCCGGCACCGGCTGGCTGATGGTCTTTACCGCCCTGCTCGGCGGCCTGGCCTTCGGCCTGCCGCTGCTGGCCTTCAGCGCCACGCTGAAGGAGGACAAGGGGCAGTTCGCCATGGTGCAGCGGTTCATTGTGATGCCGCTGTTCCTCTTCTCCGGCACCTTCTTTCCGCTGGACTCGCTGCCGATCGGGGTCCGCTGGATCGGCTGGATCTCTCCGCTCTGGCACTCCGCCGAGCTGGGGCGGGTGCTCAGCTACGCCCAGCCCGAACCGGCCGGCCTGGGCCTGGTGCACCTGGCGTACCTGCTGATCCTCGCGGCGGCAGGCATGGTCCTGGCTCGGCGCAACTTCACCCGGAGGCTGGCCGGATGAGCGCCGTCGACCGCACCGCCCCGGTCTCCCTGCAGCCGCGGGACCGGTTCCTCGGCTCCCTGTACGGACGCAACACCCGCGCGGTGATCGCCCGGGGACTCAAGGCGACCTGGGGCACCAACTGGAGCATCATGATCAGCGGGTTCGTTGAACCGGTGCTCTACCTGGTGGCCATGGGCATCGGACTCGGCGCCCTGGTGGGAACGGTCGCCGGGCCCGGCGGCACCGAGATGGGCTACGCCAACTTCATTGCGCCGGCCCTGCTCGCGGTCTCGGCCATGAACGGTGCCGTCTACGACTCGACCATGAACGTGTTCTTCAAGCTCAACTACGCCCGCCTCTATGAGGGCATGCTGGCCACCTCGCTGGGGCCGCTGGACGTGGCGCTGGGGGAGATCTTCCTGGCCCTGCTCCGCGGGGCCCTGTACGCCACGGGCTTCACCGCCGTGATGGGCGCGATGGGACTGATCACCTCCCCGTGGGCGCTGCTCATGATCCCGGCCGCCGTGGTGGTGGCCTTCGGGTTCGCGTCCTTCGGCATGGCCGTCACCAGCTACATGAAGACCTTCCAGCAGCTGGACTGGGTCAATTTCGTCATGCTGCCCATGTTCCTGCTCTCCGCCACCTTCTATCCGCTGAGCGTCTACCCCGCTCCGGTCCAGGCCGTCATCCAGGCGCTGCCGCTGTGGCACGGGGTGGAGATGCTGCGGCAGATCAGCGTGGGCATGTTCAGCTGGGCAACCGCGGGGCACCTGGCCTACTTCGCGGTCATGATCGCCGTCGGGCTGACGGTCACGACCGCACGGCTGCGCGCACTGTTCCTCAAATAGGGCGGGCCTACCCGCCGTCGGCCCTGCCCAGCGCCGCCCGGAACACCTCGGCCATCGGGCTGCCGAAGAGCACGAACTCCACCCGCTGCGGCGGCTGCGGATGGTTCCGCACGGCGTGGATCCCGATCCGGGCGACGTCGTCGGCGGGCCAGCCGTACACGCCGCCGCTGATGGCCGGAAAGGCGACGCTGGCGGCTCCGAGCTCCGCCGCCACGTCAAGGCTGGAGGTGAAGGCCGAGGCCAGCAGCGCCGGGTCGGTCTGCCCGGCCCGGGCATCCGGGCCGACGGTGTGGATCACCCACCGTGCCGGCAGGCGGAAGCCGGGGGTCGCCACGGCCGCCCCGGTCGGCAGCCCGGCGGGCAGGGAGGTGCGGCGCAGCCGCCGGCAGGCCTCGAGCAGCTCCGGGCCGGCGGCGGCGTGGATCGCGCCGTCGACCCCGCCGCCGCCCAGGAGGGAGGAATTGGCGGCATTGACCACCGCGTCGACGTTTCTTTCGGTGATGTCCCCGGTTACCAGCTCGATCCGCATGGCCTCCAGTGTGCCACCGCCGGTAGGATTCCGGGCACCACACAGCCCGGGGGACTCCCGGGGGACGGAGACCACCCACCATGATCTATTCCTGGCACACCCTCGTCATCGACTGTCCCGACGCCGACGCGCTCGCCTCCTTCTACCAGGAGCTGCTGGACCTGCCCCGGCTGCTGACCGAACCGGACTGGGTGGCGATCGGCGGAGACGTGCAGCGCCCCTCGCTGTCCTTCCAGCAGGTGGAGGACTACCGGGCTCCCGAGTGGCCGGGCCAGGGGATTCCGCAGCAGATGCACCTGGACGTGCACGTCCGGAACCTGGACCACGCCGAAAAGGAGGTCCTGGCCAGGGGCGCCCGGCGGCTTCCCGGCGGGGCCGAGGATTTCCGCGTCTACGCGGACCCGGCCGGCCATCCGTTCTGCCTCGTCCAGCAGGCGCAGGAACCCGGGGAGTGGGCCGGGCCCTGAACGGGCACGGAGGGCACGGGGCATGTTCAGCCTGAGCGAACCCGTGCGCGGGACACTCCGCGGCTCTGCGAGAATGGAAGCATGCAGTCCCTGAGCAAAGGCAAAACGCCGTCTACGTCCTTCCCCGGCCGCGGAATCAGCAGCCGCATGGCCACCATCGGAATGAGCCTGCTGCTGCTGGCCTTCCTGGTTGCCGTCATCTTCGCCGCCAACGAGAACGACGTCATCGGCTGGCTCGTGGTGATCATCGCCTTCGGCTGGCTGCTGCTGGCCGCCTTCGTGGTCTTCAGCGTCCGGGGCGCCGCCAAGCGGGCCGGAGCCAAGCTGGCCGAAGCGCAGGACTCCCTCAGCCGCGCCGCCGGCGGGACGGCCCCGGGCGTCACCACCGTCGTCGACGAGGAGACGGTCATCAGGGACCGCAAGCTGGACCACAGCTTCAAGATCGTCCAGGTGCAGACCCGCGTCATCCGCGAGCAGCTGGGCCAGGACCAGGACATGGTGGACCGCGCCATCGAGACCATCGAGATCACCGCGCACAATGCCCGCGGCATGATCCGCCGTGACGAGGGCGGGCCCGTCGAGGGCACCGTCGTCGACTAGGCAGCAGACCGGGAGCAGTTGGCGAAGTTGGTAAGGTTGATCAGGTGAACGCGGCATTGACAGGGCAGCAGGAGACGGCGACGGCAGCCAAACCCGAGGGGGCGCTGCGCATCGCCAGCGTCAACGTCAACGGAATCCGCGCCGCGTACAAGCGGGGCATGGCCGACTGGCTGGCGGCGCGCGACGTCGACATCCTCTGCCTGCAGGAGGTGCGGGCACCCGACGCGATCGTCCGCCAGCTGCTGGGCGAGGACTGGCACATCCTGCATGCGGAGTGTGAAAACAAGGGCCGCGCCGGGGTGCTCATTGCTTCCCGACAGGCGCCGTCGGCTGAGCGCCACCATATCGGCGACGACTACTTCGAGCTTTCCGGGCGCTGGGTCGAGGCCGACTTCAAGGTGTCCGTGCAGGGCGCCGAAAAGACCCTCACCGTCGTCAGCGCCTACGTCCACTCCGGCGAGGCCGACACGCCCAAGCAGGTCGACAAGTACCGGTTCCTCGATGTCATGAGCGAGCGTCTGCCCGCCCTGGCCCAGGCCAGCGACTTCGGCCTGGTGGTCGGAGACCTGAACGTCGGCCACACCACGCTCGACATCAAGAACTGGAAGGGCAACGTCAAGAAGGCCGGCTTCCTCCCCGAGGAACGCGCCTACTTCGACCGCTTCTTCGGCGAGGAGATCGGCTGGCGCGACGTCGCCCGGCAGCTCGCCGGCGACGTCGACGGCCCGTACACCTGGTGGTCCTGGCGCGGCCAGGCCTTCGACAACGACGCCGGCTGGCGCATTGACTACCACATGGCCACGCCGGGCCTCGCCGAGCGCGCGGTCAGCGCCGTCGTCGACCGCGCCCCCACCTACGCCGAACGTTTCTCCGACCACGCCCCGCTCGTGGTCGACTACCAGTTCTGAGGAAAACCGCATGAGCACCCCTGCTGCCGAACCACGCCAACGCATCCTGTCCGGAATGCAGCCCTCCGCCGACTCGCTGCACCTGGGCAACTACCTCGGCGCGCTGGTGAACTGGGTGCGGCTGCAGGAACAGTACGACGCGTTCTTCTTCATCCCCGACCTGCATGCCATCACGGTGCCGCAGGACCCGGCCGACCTTCGCCAGCGCACCCGGGTCACCGCCGCCCAGTACATCGCCGGCGGCGTCGACGTGGACCGCGCCACCCTGTTCGTCCAGTCCCAGGTGCCTGAACACGCGCAGCTGGCCTGGGTGCTGAACTGCCTGACCGGCTTCGGCGAAGCGTCCCGGATGACCCAGTTCAAGGACAAGCAGCAGCGCTTCGGCGCCGACGCGGCATCGGTGGGACTGTTCACCTATCCCATCCTGCAGGTCGCCGACATCCTGCTCTACCAGCCGCACGGCGTGCCGGTCGGCGAGGACCAGCGCCAGCACGTGGAGCTGAGCCGGGACCTCGCCAAGCGCTTCAACACCCGCTACGGCGAGACATTCACCGTGCCCGAGGCCTTCATCCAGAAGGAAGGCGCGAAGATCTTCGACCTGCAGAACCCGACGGCGAAGATGTCCAAGTCCGCCGCCTCGCCGGCGGGCCTGATCAACCTGCTCGACGACGAGAAGACGGTCGCCAAGCGGATCAGGTCCGCGGTCACCGACGACGGTACGGACATCCGTTTCGACCGTGAGGCGAAGCCCGGAGTCTCCAACCTGCTCTCGATCTACTCGCTGATCTCCGGCAAGGACATCCCCACCCTGGAGCAGGAGTATGAGGGCCGGATGTACGGCCATCTGAAGGTCGACCTCGCCGAGGTGGTCACCGAGCACCTGCGTCCGATCCGTACCCGGGCGCTGGAGCTGCTCGACGACCCCGCCGAGCTGGACCGGCTGCTGGCGGTCGGCGCCGGCAAGGCTCGACAGACGGCGTCGGCTACACTGGCCGATGTGTACAACAAAGTAGGCTTTCTACCCGTTGGATCTTCCGGCATCTGAACCATGCGCACCGTGAATCCGTCCGTCGCGAACCCTCCCGCAGCCGCCGCCGGCAGCTGCGCGACCCAGGCGCGCTGCGTCGGCATCGTGATCGCAGTGCCCGAGCCGATGGCCACCCACCTGCAGCATGCCAGGGCCTCCTTCGGCGACCCCATGGCCTCGGTCGTCCCGGCGCACATCACGCTGGTCACGACCACCGAAGCCGAGGACTGGGATGCCGCGGTGCGCCACGTGCGCGAGGTGACCAGCCGCCAGCAGGCGTTCAGGATCACCCTCCGCGGGACCGATTCGTTCCGGCCGGTGTCCCCGGTGGTCTTCCTGCGCGTGGAGGACGGCTTCGAGGAGTGCACCTCCCTGCACAAGGAGCTGCAGACCGGCCCCCTGGCCCGGGACCTGGCCTTCCCCTACCACCCGCACGTGACCGTGGCGCATGACGTCAGCGAAGCCGGCATGGACAGCGCCGTCGAGCGGCTGCGGGACTACGAGACGAGCTTTACCGTCACCAGCGTGGGCCTCTACGAGCACGATCCCAGCGGCATCTGGCGGCTCCGCGAGGAGATGCCGCTCGGCGGCTGACGACGCCGCCCAGGCGGGCCCGCAGAGCCCTCAGGCGCCCGACGGGCCGGGGGAGTGCGGGCCGTCGACATACGGAGCGGCCCAGGCGGCGATGATGCCCGCAGCGCGGTCGGTGTGGGCCCGGTCCGTCATCAGGTGGTCGCAGCCCTCCAGGCACACGAAGCTGCGCGGATGGCGCGCCGCCCCGAAGATCTGCGTGGCGTTGTCCATCGATACGGCCCGGTCGTCGGGGGAGTGCAGGACCAGCAGCGGCCTGCCGAGCGAGCCAATGCACCCGGCGAGGTCGTGGCCCTGCAGCTCCTCCACCAGCTCCCGCCGGATCGGCAGCGGCCCCGCGCCCAGGTCGACCCGGGCCTCCCCGGACTCCCGGACGGCCTGCAGGTCCTCCTCCGCGAAGAGCTCCAGCACATGGGCCGGATCCGCGGGCGCGCCGATGGTAACGACGGCGGCTGCGTCCGGCAGGTCGGCGGCGGCGGCCAGGACCGCCGCCCCGCCCAGGGAATGGCCGATCAGCAGCGACGCCGGGGTGCCCCGGCCGTCAAGGAAGGCCGCCGCGCTGCCGACGTCGGCCACCTTGGTGCTGAAGGTGCCGTCCTCCCAGCTGCCCGTGGAGCCGCCCAGGCCGGCCGCGTCGTAGCGCAGGACCCCGATCCCGTGCCCGGCCAAAGCCTGGGAGATGCGTGAGGCGGCCGCACTGTTCTTGCCCAGCGCGAAGCCGTGGCAGAACACCGCCCAGCCCCGGACCTGCCCGTCGTCGGGCAGCTCAAGCCGCCCGGCCAGGGTGGTGCCGTTGACGCCGGGAAAAGTGACACGTTCGGAACGGGGCATGGACCTCACTTTAGCGAAAACGTCGGAAGGCGCCGGTCCCGGGGGACCGGCGCCTTCCGACGCTGTGCAGCCGTGCCTAGACGGAGCGGCTGAGGATCGCCTGCTTCACCTCGGCGATGGCCTTGGTGACCTGGATGCCGCGGGGGCATGCCTCGGAGCAGTTGAAGGTGGTGCGGCAGCGCCACACGCCTTCCTTGTCGTTGAGGATCTCCAGGCGCATGTCGCCGGCATCGTCGCGGGAGTCGAAGATGAAGCGGTGCGCGTTCACGATCGCAGCCGGACCGAAGTACTGGCCGTCGGTCCAGAACACCGGGCAGGACGAGGTGCACGCAGCGCAGAGGATGCACTTGGTGGTGTCGTCAAACCGCTCGCGGTCCTCGGGGGACTGCAGGCGCTCCTTGGTGGGCTCGTGGCCCTTGGCGACCAGGAAGGGCATGATCTCGCGGTAGGACTGGAAGAACGGCTCCATGTCCACGATCAGGTCCTTCTCCACCGGCAGGCCCTTGATCGGCTCGACGAGGATGGGCTTGGACGTGTCCAGGTCCTTCAGCAGCGTCTTGCAGGCCAGGCGGTTGCGGCCGTTGATGCGCATGGCATCGGAGCCGCAGACGCCGTGGGCGCAGGAACGGCGGAAGGAGACGGAACCGTCATGCTCCCACTTCACCTTGTGCAGGGCGTCCAGCACGCGGTCGGTGCCGTACATGGTGAGCTTCCACTCGTCCCAGTAGGCCTCGTCGGAAACCTCGGGGTTGTAGCGGCGGACCTTCAGCGTGATCTCGAAGGACTCGATCTGTCCGCCGACGGACTCCGGGAGTTCGACCTTGGAGGCCGGCTCGGCAATTTCCGTTGTCATCAGTACTTCCTCACCATCGGCTCGTAGCGCGTGTACACGACGGGCTTGGTGTCGAGGCGGATGCCGGCGGTGTGCTCGGCGTTGTCGGCCTCGTCAACCTTGTAGGCCATCGAGTGCTTCATGAATTTCTCGTCGTCCCGCTCGGGGAAGTCCTCGCGGTAGTGACCGCCGCGGGATTCCTCGCGGTGCAGCGCGGCTACGGTCATGACCTTGGCGAGGTCCAGCAGGAAGCCCAGCTCCACGGCCTCGAGGAGGTCGAGGTTGAAGCGCTTGCCCTTGTCCTGGACGTTGATCTTCTTGTACCGCTCCTCGAAGGAAGCGATGTCGGACAGCACCTGGTTCAGGGTCTCCGCGGAGCGGAACACCTGCATGTTGGCGTCCATCGTGTTCTGCAGGTCGCGGCGGATTTCGGAGACCCGCTCGGTGCCCTCGGAGTTGCGGGCGATGTCCAGCAGCTCGATGGTCTTCGACTCCGGGTTTTCCGGCAGCGGCACAAAGTCGGCCTGCAGCGCGTACTCGGCGGCGTAGATGCCGGCACGCTTGCCGAAGACGTTGATGTCCAGCAGGGAGTTGGTGCCCAGGCGGTTGGAGCCGTGCACGGACACGCAGGCAACCTCGCCGGCTGCGTACAGTCCCGGGATGACGGTCTCGTTGTCCGCCAGCACCTCGGTCTTGATGTTGGTCGGAATGCCGCCCATGGCGTAGTGCGCCGTCGGGAACACCGGCACCGGCTCCGTGTACGGCTCGACGCCGAGGTAGGTCCGGGCGAACTCGGTGATGTCCGGGAGCTTGGCGTCGATGTGCGCCGGCTCCAGGTGGGTCAGGTCCAGCAGCACGTAGTCCTTGTTCGGACCGCAGCCGCGGCCCTCGCGCACCTCGTTCGCCATGGACCGGGCGACGATGTCACGCGGGGCCAGGTCCTTGATGGTGGGGGCGTAGCGCTCCATGAAGCGCTCACCCTCGGAGTTGCGCAGGATCGCGCCCTCGCCGCGGGCGGCTTCGGAGAGCAGGATGCCCAGGCCCGCCAGGCCCGTCGGATGGAACTGGAAGAACTCCATGTCCTCCAGCGGGATGCCGCGGCGGAACGCGATGGCCATGCCGTCACCGGTCAGGGTGTGGGCGTTGGAGGTGGTCTTGAAGACCTTGCCGGCACCGCCGGAGGCGAAGACCACGGACTTGGCCTGGAACACGTGCAGCTCACCGGTAGCCAGGTCGTAGGAGACGACGCCGGCGGTCCGCTTGCGGCCGAAGGCGTCCTCGACCATCAGCAGGTCCAGCACGTAGTACTCGTTGTAGAACTCGACGTTGTGCTTGACGCAGTTTTGGTACAGGGTCTGCAGGATCATGTGGCCGGTGCGGTCGGCCGCGTAGCAGGCGCGGCGGACCGGCGCCTTGCCGTGGTCGCGGGTGTGACCGCCGAAGCGGCGCTGGTCAATCCGGCCCTCGGGGGTCCGGTTGAACGGCAGGCCCATCTTCTCCAGGTCCAGGACGGCGTCGATGGCCTCCTTGGCCATCACCTCCGCGGCGTCCTGGTCGACCAGGTAGTCGCCGCCCTTGACCGTGTCAAAGGTGTGCCACTCCCAGTTGTCCTCTTCCACATTTGCCAGCGCGGCGCACATGCCGCCCTGGGCCGCACCCGTGTGGGACCGGGTCGGGTACAGCTTGGTCAGTACCGCCGTCCGTGCGCGCTGTCCGGATTCGATCGCGGCGCGCATACCGGCGCCGCCGGCGCCGACAATGACGACGTCGTACTTATGGACCTGCATACCAGATGCTCTTTCTGTTGAAACTGTTGTGAGGGCGGGGCTGCGTCCTGCTTCTCCGCCTTAGCGGGTGGAGCAGAACGAGGCCAGCTGATCCGCCGTGGCGTTGGCGGGGCACGGATCGAAGGTGAAGATCACCAGGGTGCCGAGCACGACGATGACCACCGTCGAGATGTACAGGACGGTCTTGAGCCACATGCGGGTGGAGTTCTTGTCCGCGTAGTCGTTGATGATCGTCCGCACGCCGTTGGCGCCGTGGAGCATGGCCAGCCAGAGCATCACCAGGTCCCAGACCTGCCACAGCGGGCTGGCCCACTTGCCGGCGACGAACCCGAAGTCGATGGCCTTGATGCCGTCGCCCACCATGAGGTTCATGAACAGGTGGGTGAAGATCAGCACGACCAGCAGGACGCCGGAGAGGCGCATGAACAGCCATGCGATCATCTCGAAGTTTCCACGGGAATTGCCGGTGCGGGTGTACCGGGGGGCGATGCGCCCGGAACGGGGTGCTTCGATGGAAGGAGCGCTCATGGTTTAGTGACCCCCGAAAACGATGGGAAGGTGGCGGATGGAGAAGCCGATCATGGTCACGGCCCAGAGGCCGACGACTCCCCACAGCATCTGCCGCTGGTACTTGGGGCCCTTCTTCCAGAAATCGATCAGCACCACACGCAGGCCGTTGAAGGCGTGGAACACAATGGCTGCCACGAGGCCCAGCTCGCCAAGGCCCATGATCGGGTTCTTGTAGGCGTTGATCACCACGTTGTAGGCCTCGGGCGAAACGCGCACGAGCGAGGTGTCCAGGACGTGAACCAAAAGGAAGAAGAAGATCACCACGCCGGTAATGCGATGTGCAACCCACGACCACTGGCCTTCACGGCCGCGGTAGAGAGTGCCTGCTGGTAACTTCGACACTGAAATATTCCTCCCTGCTGCGCAGCGGCGCTAGCGCGTCTTCCACGCAGTGTTGACGCCGGTGCGAGCACTATGAACTCCAGCATAATCTAGGCCGGTGTTCGGGGTCTTTCAATTTAGGACGGCCTATCATGTGGCCCTCATCACACCCGCTTGCGCGGGGTGACGGACACCCCTTATGCGCCTCGCAGCCGGTGCCGCGCAGACTCGGCTAGCCTTGGGGTCTGATGACTACCGAGATGCACAGCACAAGCGACCGTGATGCGTTCAGCCGTTTCTACGGGGTGATTCCCGCGGGCGGAACGGGAACCCGTCTCTGGCCGCTTTCGCGCGCCGCCGCGCCGAAGTTCCTGCACGACCTCACCGGATCCGGCAGCACCCTGATCCGAGCGACCTACGACCGGCTCTGCCCGCTGGCGGGGGACCGGGTCATGGTCGTGACCGGCACGCTGCACCGCCGGGCCGTGAAGCAGCAGCTGCCCGAGATCTCCAACGACAACCTGGTCCTGGAGCTGGAGCCCAAGGACTCCGCGGCGGCGATCGGCCTCGCGGCGGCCATCCTGCACCGGCGCGACCCGGACATCATCATGGGCTCCTTCGCCGCGGACCAGGTGATCACTCCGGTCGAGGTGTTCCAGGACGCGGTCCGAGAGGCCATCCTGACCGCCGCACGGGGCTACATCGTGACGATCGGGATCCAGCCGACGCATCCGTCCACCGGCTTCGGCTACATCCGTGCCGGGGAAGGGCTGGACATCGACGGCGCCCCGAACGCCCGCGCCGTCGCCGAGTTCGTTGAGAAGCCCAGCGAGGACGTGGCCCGCGGCTACCTGCGCGACGGCTCGTTCAGCTGGAACGCCGGCATGTTCGTTGCCCCGGTCAGCCTCATGCTCAAGCACCTGGAGGCCAATGAGCCGGAGCTCCACGCCGGGCTGACCGAGATCGCCGAGGCCTGGGACACCGCACGCCGACGGGAAGTGGTCCGGCGGATCTGGCCCACCCTGCCCAAGACGGCCATCGACTACGCGGTGGCCGAACCCGCCGCCGCCGCCGGCGACGTCGCGATGATTCCGGGCGCCTTCACCTGGGACGACGTCGGGGACTTCGCCGCGATCGGCCGGCTGAACCCGGCCGCGGAGAACACCGAGCTGCGGGTCATGGGCGAGGGTGCGCGGGTGTACTCCGAAAACGCCTCGGGCATCGTCGTCTCCGACACCAAGCGCGTCATTGCGCTGATCGGCATCGAGGACGTCGTCATCGTGGACACCCCCGACGCCCTGCTGGTGACCACGAAGGAGCACGCGCAGGAGGTCAAGAAGGCCGTGGAGCACCTGAAGGCCAGCGGCGACACCGACGTCCTGTAGCCGACGGTGTGAGGAACACCGTAGCGCCGCAGCGGAACCGGCAACCCCATGTGAACGCCCCGTACCTTTATTAACGCGGCCGGTTCACGCCGTCGGGCCGGGGTTGGCTAATCTGGAGGGTGTGCAGACCATCCCCTTGAGCAGTTCACCGGTACCGTCGATCCGCGGACGGGTGGTGCCACTGCTGGAGGAGCTGATCGGGTTCCGGCGTGACATCCACGCCCACCCGGAGCTTTCCAACAAGGAGTTCCGCACCACCGACCAGATCATTGCCCACCTGGAGGCCGCCGGGCTCGCGCCCAAGCGGCTGGAAAACACCGGGGCCGTGGTCGACATCGGCGACGGGCCGCTGAGCCTGGCGCTGCGGGCGGACATCGACGCGCTGCCCGTCCTCGAGGAAACCGGCCTGCCCTACGCTTCGACGCATACCGGCATCGCGCACGCCTGCGGCCACGACATCCACACCACCGTGATGCTCGGGGTGGCCCGCGTGCTGGCCGGACTCGACGCCGAGGGCAAGCTGGGCGGCCGGGTCCGGGTGATCTTCCAGCCCGCGGAGGAGGTCATGCCCGGCGGGGCGCTGACCGTCATCGAGCAGGGGGCCCTCGAAGGGGTGCCCCGGGTGCTGGCCCTGCACTGCGACCCCCGGATCGACGCCGGCAAGGTCGGCACCCGCATCGGGGCCATCACCTCGGCCTCCGACACCATCCGCCTGGAACTCACCGGCCGGGGCGGCCACACCTCCCGGCCGCACCTGACCGAGGACATGGTGTTCGCCCTGGCGGAGATCGCCGTCGGGGTCCCCGCCGTCCTGTCCCGCCGGATCGACGTGCGCAGCGGCGTCTCCGTGGTGTGGGGACAGATCCACGCCGGCTCCGCACCCAATGCCATTCCCGCCGCCGGCAGCCTCTCCGGCACCATGCGCTGCCTGGACACCGAGGCCTGGCACGCCGCCGGCGACCTGCTCGACGACGTCGTGCGGCAGATCGCCGCGCCCTACGGGGTGGACGTGGCCCTGCAGCATACGCGGGGCGTCCCGCCGGTGATCAACGCCGAAGCGGAAACCGGACTGCTGGAGGCGGCCGCCCGGGCCGAACTCGGCGAGGACTCCGTCGTCCTTGCCCCGCAGTCCATGGGCGGGGAGGACTTCGCCTGGATGACCCAGGCCGTGCCCGGGGCCATGATGCGCCTCGGCACGCGCACCCCCGGCGGAGAGACCTATGACCTGCACCGCGGCGACTACCGCCCCGACGAGCGGGCGATCAGCAGCGGCGTCCTGGTCATGGCATCGGCGGCGCTGCGGGCGGCCCGCGGGCTGCGACGCTAAGGCCGATGATGATAACAACATGTAAACAATTGGGAACGCGCACCCGAATTGTGGCTGCTGTGATTGCGCTAACGTTAGGGTAAGTGCTGGCGTCCGAAACGGCTGAGCCCAAGGATGCACCACACGCGCCTTTCAGCCCCGGCACGGCCCCACCGGCCTGCGGCGGATCCTGAAGAACAACACGGGTGGAACAACCACTTCTTTCCTGGAGGAATCTTGAAGAATTTCCCGCGCATCAAGCGCAACGCGGGCGTCTCCGCCGCCATGCTGGGCGTGTCGGCTCTCCTGCTCTCCGGCTGCGGCGCTGCTCCGGAAGAGGAGAACGGCGGCTCGGAGGCTGCGGCCACCGACTTCACCGGCTGCATCGTCTCGGACTCCGGCGGATGGGATGACCGCTCGTTCAACCAGTCCAGCTACGAGGGCCTGATGGCCGCCAAGGATGAGCTGGGCATCGAAACCAAGGAAGCCGAGTCCCAGGCTCCCACCGACTTCGCCAACAACGTGGACAGCATGGTCCAGGGCGGCTGCGACCTGACCGTCACCGTGGGCTTCCTGCTGTCCGACGCCACCAAGGCCGCCGCCGAGGCGAACCCCGACGTGAACTTCGCGATCGTCGACGACAACGCCATCGAGCTCGACAACGTCAAGCCGATCATCTACGACACGGCCCAGGCTGCGTTCCTGGCCGGGTACGTCGCCGCCGGCTCCACCCAGACCGGCACCGTCGCCACCTACGGCGGCATGAACATCCCGACCGTGACCATCTTCATGGACGGCTTCGCGCAGGGCGTGGAGTACTACAACGAGGAGAACGGCGCCGACGTCAAGCTCCTCGGCGCAGACTCCTTCGTCGACAGCTTCGAGAACCGCGCAGCCGGCAAGACCCTGACCCAGAACTTCATCAACGAAGGCGCCGACATCATCATGCCGGTCGCCGGACCGGTGGGCCTGGGCACCATGGAGGCCGTGGTCGAGGCCAATGAAGGCGGCAAGGACGTCAAGGCCGTCTGGGTCGACTCCGACGGCTACGAGACCGCCGGCATCGGCCAGGAGTACATCCTGACCTCGGTAATGAAGCTCATGGGCGAAGCAGTCCAGGAGGTCGTCACCGAGTCCGCCGAGGGCAACTTCAGCGCCGAGCCGTACATCGGTACGCTGGAGAACGGCGGCGTCGACCTGGCCCCGTTCCACGACCAGGAAGCCAACGTCCCCGAAGAGGTCAAGAACGCCATCGAGGACCTGAAGGCCAAGATCATCTCCGGTGAGATCACCGTCGAGTCCGAGTCCAGCCCCAAGTAACGGACCGGACCGCCCGCAGGCGACCGCCATGTCCCGCAGCCGCGGCTGCCGGGACATGGCGGTTTGTCTGTGCCGGGCAGCAGTTCCTCCCACACAGCATTACCGAACAGATTGGTTGGGGTTTTGAAACTCGAACTGAAGGGCATCACCAAGCGGTTTGGTTCCCTGGTGGCCAACGACCACATCGACCTGGTGGTCGAGCCCGGACAGGTCCACAGCCTGCTGGGCGAAAACGGCGCCGGCAAGTCCACGCTGATGAATGTCCTCTACGGCCTGTACGAGCCCACCGAGGGGCAGATCCTCCTCGACGGCCGTCCCGTCACCTTTAACGGCCCCTCCGACGCCATGGCCGCGGGCATCGGCATGGTGCACCAGCACTTCATGCTGGTGCCCGTGTTCACCGTGGCCGAAAACGTCGCGCTGGGCAACGAATCCACCCGCCTCGGCGGGGCGCTGAACCTTGACGTCACCCGCGCCCGCATCCGGGAGATCTCCGACCAGTACGGGTTCGACGTCGATCCCGACGCCGTCGTCGGGGACCTCCCGGTGGGCGTGCAGCAGCGCGTGGAGATCATCAAGGCGCTGATCCGCGACGCGGAGGTCCTGATCCTCGACGAGCCCACCGCCGTGCTCACCCCGCGCGAGACCGACGAGCTGCTCTCGATCATGCGCCAGCTCACCGCGGACGGCAAAGGCGTCGTCTTCATCTCCCACAAGCTGCGCGAGGTCAAGGCCGTCTCCGACGTCATCACGGTGATCCGCCGCGGCAAGGTGGTCGGGGAGGCCCAGCCTTCCGCCTCCACCACCGAACTGGCCGCCATGATGGTCGGCCGCTCGGTGAGCCTGAGCCTGGACAAGGCGCCGGCGCAGCCGGGGGAGGAGACCTTCCGCGTCACCGACCTCACCGTGCTCTCCGCCACCGGACAGCCGGTGGTGAACAAGCTCAGCTTCGGCATCGCCAAGGGCGAGATCCTGGCCGTCGCAGGCGTCCAGGGCAACGGCCAGACCGAGCTCACCGAAGCCATCATGGGCCTGCAGGAGCACGTCACCGGATCCATCACCCTGGACGGGCGGGAGCTGGTCGGCCTGAAGACCCGGGAGATCATCGACTCCGGCGTCGGATTCGTACCCGAGGACCGCAGCGTCGACGGTCTGGTCGGCACCTTCTCGGTGGCCGAGAACCTGGTGCTGAACCGCTACGACGAAGCGCCCTTCGCCGCCGGCCTGTCCATGAAGCCCGGCGTCGTGACGGCAAACGCAGACGAGAAGATCGCCGAGTACGACATCCGCACGCAGTCCGCCGCCACCCCGGCGGGCACCCTGTCCGGCGGAAACCAGCAGAAGGTCGTCATGGCCCGGGAGCTGTCCCGGCCGCTGTCCCTGTTCATCGCCTCCCAGCCCACCCGCGGCGTCGACGTCGGGTCCATCGAATTCCTGCACCGGCGCATCGTCGCCGAACGGGAGGTCGGCACCCCGGTGATGATCGTGTCCACCGAACTGGACGAGGTCCTCGAACTCGGGGACCGGATCGCCGTGCTGTACGGCGGCAGGCTGATGGGCATCGTGCCCGCCGGAACGTCCCGGAACGTGCTCGGCCTCATGATGGCCGGCATGACCGCAGATGAGGCGCTGGCCCGCGAGGCCGCGTCCGAGAACACCCAGACCGAGGGAGGGGCGCAGTGAGCCCGGACAAGTCCACCACAAGTGGGCAGACACCAGACCGCAGCACATCGGCTGCCGACGAGGTGCGCCTGGAGATGGCCGCCGAAACCGCCGGCGGGCTGCTGGCGGCGCCGGCCGCCGCCGTCGGCGCCACCGTCACGCCGGAGCCCGACGCCCCCCGCGGCCTGCTCGAGCGCATCGTCACCGGCAGCGCGCTGGTTTCGGTGCTGTCCGTGCTGATGGCGCTGGTGGTGGGCGGCATCCTGATCGCCCTGACCAACGAAGAGGCCACCGAGGCCGCCGGATACCTGTTCGCACGCCCCGGCGACTTCTTCGGCGCCGCCTGGGACGCCGCCGCGGGAGCCTACTACTCGCTGTTCCAGGGCTCGATCATCAACCTGGAGGCTGACACCTTCACCCGGATGATCTATCCGCTGACCCAGACGCTCACCACGGCCACCCCGCTGATCTGCGCCGGCCTCGGCGTTGCCCTGGCCTTCCGCGCCGGACTGTTCAACATCGGCGCCCAGGGCCAGATCGTCATGGGCGCCGCGCTGGCTGCCTGGGTCGGCTTCACCTGGCAGCTGCCCTTCGGCCTGCACCTGCTGCTGGTGATCATCGCCGGCCTGCTGGGCGGGGCCATCTGGGGCGGCATCGCCGGCCTGCTCAAGGCCCGCACCGGCGCGCACGAGGTGATCGTCACGATCATGCTCAACTACGTCGCGATCCAGCTGGTGGCCTTCCTGCTCACCACCCCCGGCTTCCAGCGGGAGGGGTCGAACAACCCGATCAGCCCCCAGCTGAACGACACCGCCATGTTCCCCAAGCTGCTGGGCGAGAGCTTCCGCCTGCACTGGGGCTTCGTGCTGGCCATCCTCGCCACCGTCTTCGTCTGGTGGCTGCTGAACCGGTCCACGGTCGGCTTCGAGCTGCGCGCCGTCGGCGCCAACCCCGACGCCGCCCGCAACGCCGGGATCAGCACCACCAAGGGCTACGTGGTGGTCATGCTCATTGCCGGCGCGCTCTCCGGCCTGGCCGGCGTCTCCCAGGTCTCCGGCACCGAACGCGTGCTCACCAGCGAGGTGGCGGCGAGCTTCGGCTTCGACGCCATCACCGTCGCCCTGCTGGGCCGCTCCACCCCGTGGGGCACGTTCGCGGCCGGCCTGCTGTTCGGCGCCTTCCGCGCCGGCGGCGTGGCCATGCAGACCAACACCGGCACCAGCATCGACATTGTCCTGGTGGTGCAGTCCCTGATCGTGCTGTTCATCGCGGCTCCGCCGCTGGTGCGCTCCCTGTTCAGGATCCCGCCGCCCGGTGCGTTCCGCACCACCCGCAAGCGCACCGATGCCGCTGAAGCAGCCGGAGGAGCAGCATGAGCACCGCCACCACCACATCCTCCGCACCGGCGCCCGAGGCCGCCGTCGTCCGCAGCTGGAAGACCCCCATCCTGCTCGGCGTGCTGGCTCTGCTGGGCCTGGCCGGCTTCGCCCTGGGCGCCCCGGACACCGATGTCACCTTCCGCCTGACCGACCCCAACGCCGCGCTCACCCTGCCGGACCTGGTGTTCTCCGCCGCAGCGTTCGGCTGGGCCGCGGCCGTGGTCCTGGTGCTGGCGGCGGCCTGGGCCTTCGTGCTGGTCCGCAGCGGCCGCCGGATCCCGATCTGGCTGCCGGTCATCTTCGGCGTGGTGTTCGTCGCCGCGTTCCTGTCCTGGGCCGTCGGCAGCGCCAACACCCCCAACGTGGCCCTGTACGGGCTGCTCGCCGGGTCCATCTCGCTGGCCATTCCGCTGATCTTCGGCTCGCTTTCCGGCGTGCTGTGCGAGCGTGCCGGCGTGGTGAACATCGCCATCGAGGGCCAGCTGCTCTTCGGCGCCTTCGCCGCCGCGGTGGCCGGCACGGTCTCCGGCAACGCGTTCGTGGGCCTGCTCGCCGCGGCTGTGGCCGGCGTGCTGGTGTCCCTGGTGCTGGCCGTGTTCAGCATCAAGTACATCGTCAACCAGGTGATCGTCGGCGTGGTGCTGAACGTCCTGGTCTCCGGCCTGACCGGGTTCCTGTTCTCCACCGTGCTCAGCGCCAACCAGTCCGGGCTGAACTCGGCGCCCCGGCTGCCCAACATCCGGATCCCGTTCCTGGCCGACATCCCCATCCTGGGCCCGATCCTGTTCGACCAGTCGCTGATCGGCTACCTGATGTACTTCGCGGTCGCGGCGATCTGGTTCGGGCTCTTCCACACCCGCTGGGGCCTGCGCACCCGCGCGGTGGGCGAGCACCCGAAGGCCGCCGACACCCTGGGCGTGAACGTGAACCGCACCCGGTTCACGAACGTGCTCATGGCCGGCGCGGTGGCCGGCATCGGCGGTTCGTTCTTCACCCTGGTCTCGGTCTCCAGCTTCGGCCGGGACATGACCGGCGGCCAGGGGTACATCGCCCTCGCCGCCCTGATCCTGGGCCGCTGGAACCCGCTCGGCGCCGTGGCCGCGGCGCTGCTGTTCGGCTTCGCCACGAACCTGCAGTACGTGCTCGGGCTGCTCGGCACCTCGGTGCCCAGCCAGTTCCTGGCCATGCTGCCCTACGTGGTGACGATCTTCGCCGTCGCCGGCGTCGTGGGCCGCTCCCGCGGTCCGGCGGCCAGCGGCGTGCCGTACATCAAGGGATAACCGCAGGCGGGACCGGCGGCCGGGCAACCGGCAGCCGGTCCCGCTGCGCATTGCGGCCGTTCCGGCCGCGAGGGAAGGAAACCATGACCGAGAACACCCCCGCCGTGGACTGGGACGTGCTCCTGGAGCACGCCCGCGCCGCCCTGGCGCACGCCTACGTGCCCTACTCCAAGTACCCGGTCGGCGCCGCCGCCCTCACCGAGGACGGCCGGATCGTCTCCGGCTGCAACGTCGAGAACGCCTCCTACGGGCTGACCCTGTGCGCCGAGTGCTCGCTGATCAGCCAGCTCAACATGACCGGCGGCGGCCGGCTCGCAGCGTTCACCTGCGTGGACGGCGAAGGGGCCGTCCTGACGCCGTGCGGACGCTGCCGCCAGCTGCTGTACGAATTCCGTGCCCCGGGAATGCAGCTGCTCACCGTCAGCGGCATCCGCAGCATGGACGAGGTCCTGCCCGACGCCTTCGGCCCCCAGCATCTGGAAGGAAACACCCCCGCATGAACCCCAAGGACTTTGACGCCGTCGACATCATCCGCACCAAGCGCGACGGCGGGACCCTCAGCCCCGAAGCCATCGACTGGACCATCGACGCCTACACCCGCGGCACCATTGCCGACGAGCAGATGGCCGCACTGAACATGGCGATCCTGCTGCGCGGCATGGACCGCGCCGAGATCTCCCGCTGGACGGCCGCGATGATCGCCTCCGGGGAGCGGATGGACTTCTCCTCGCTGGGCAAGCCCACCGCCGACAAGCACTCCACCGGCGGCGTGGGGGACAAGATCACCCTGCCGCTGGCACCGCTGGTCGCCGTCTTCGGCGTCGCCGTTCCGCAGCTCTCCGGCCGCGGCCTCGGCCACACCGGCGGCACCCTGGACAAGCTCGAGGCCATCCCCGGCTGGCGGGCCGAGCTGTCCAACGATGAGCTGATGCGCCAGCTGTCCGACGTCGGCGCCGTGATCTGCGCGGCGGGCGCCGGACTCGCCCCCGCGGACAAGAAGCTCTACGCCCTGCGCGACGTCACCGGCACCGTCGAAGCGATTCCGCTGATCGCCTCCTCGATCATGAGCAAGAAGATCGCCGAGGGCACCGACTCGCTGGTGCTGGACGTGAAGGTCGGCTCCGGCGCCTTCATGAAGGACGAGGCGCGCGCCCGCGAGCTCGCCGAGACCATGGTGGCGCTGGGCACCGACGCCGGGGTGCGCACCGTGGCGCTGCTGACCGACATGTCCACCCCGCTGGGCCTGACGGCGGGCAACGCGATCGAGGTCGAGGAGTCCGTCGAGGTGCTGGCCGGCGGCGGACCCGAGGACGTCGTCGAGCTCACCGTCCGCCTGGCCGAGGAGATGCTGGCCGCCGCCGGCCGGCCTGACGCCGACCCGGCCGCGGCGCTGAAGGACGGACGGGCCATGGACGTCTGGCGGCGGATGATCGCCGCCCAGGGCGGCGACCCGGACGCCAAGCTGCCCGTGGCGAAGGAATCCGAAACCATCTACGCGCCCGCCGACGGCGTCCTGGTGGAACTCGACGCCCTCGCCGTGGGCGTCGCGGCCTGGCGCCTTGGCGCCGGCCGGGCCCGCAAGGAGGACGCCGTGCAGGCCGGTGCCGGCGTGCGCATGCACGCCAAGCCCGGGGCCACGGTCCGGGCGGGAGAGCCGCTGATGACGCTGCTGACCGACACGCCCGAGAAGTTCGACCGCGCCAAGGAGGCCCTGGCCGACGCCGTCACCATCGCTCCCGAGGGCTCGCGCAGCGGCCGCCGGCTGGTCATCGACCGCATCGCCTAGGGAGGCAACGGCGGCATCCCCAGCGGTCTGGTTTCCGCGGATTTCCACACTCCGGAAATCCGCGGAAACCAAACAGATGCCGGCGTCGTTGGACGAGTCAGACCCCCAGCACTAGGAGCGCCGCCCCATTGGACGTCCTGAACGCCTTGATGGACAGCATCAACACCTTCGTCCTTACCCATGCCGGCCAGCCGTGGGTGTACGCGGTGCTCTTCGCCGGGTGCCTGATCGACGGGTTCTTCCCGCCGGTGCCCAGCGAGTCGCTCGTGGTGGGCCTGGCCGCACTGGTCTACGCCGCGGACGGGCCGAACGCGTGGGCGATCTTCGGCGTGGCGGCGGCCGGGGCGTTCCTGGGTGACAACCTGGCGTACGCCATCGGCCGCGGCATCGGCACCGACCGCTGGCGCTGGATGCGCAGCCCGCGCATGCAGCGCGGCATCGTCTGGGCCCGGCGGGAGCTGGACCGCCGCGCAGTGTCGCTGATCCTCGTGGCACGCTTCATCCCCATCGGCCGGGTCGTCGTGAACCTGGGCGCCGGGGCCACGCGCTATCCACGCACCTGGTTCATTCCCCTCACCGGCTTCTCCGCCCTCGCCTGGGCCGGATACAGCACCGCCATCGGGGTGCTCGCCGGGGCATGGTTCAAGGACAATCAGCTGCTGGGCGTGGTGGTGGCCGTCGCGGTCGCCCTGGTCCTGGGCGTGCTGATCGACAAGCTGATCAGCAGGCTGCGCGGCGCCACGCCGATGCACCCGGCCAGCCCGGCCGAAGAGGGGGCAGGGCCGGCCGACGAGGCCGCGGGACGCTCCGGCATGGACGGACGCACCCGGTAGGACCGCTCCCGTAGAGTGGAGCTGTGACTGAGCCTCTTACCTCCGAAAACACCGCCTCCGCCGCCGGCCTGGACATCCGCTCGCTGCCGAAGGTGTCCCTGCACGACCATCTCGACGGCGGCCTGCGCCCGGCCACCATCATCGAGCTGGCCGCGGCCGTCGGCCACGACCTTCCCTCCACCGACCCGGTCGCGCTCGGCCAGTGGTTCCGCGACTCCGCGGACTCCGGCTCCCTGGTGCGCTACCTCGAAACCTTCGACCACACCATCGCGGTGATGCAGACCCGCGACGGCCTGATCCGCGTGGCCCGCGAGTTCGTCGAGGACCTGGCCGAGGACGGCGTCGTCTACGGCGAAGTCCGCTGGGCGCCCGAGCAGCACCTGCGCGGCGGCCTGAGCCTGGACGAAGCGGTCGAGGCCGTGCAGGAGGGCCTGGAACAGGGCGTGGAGGCAGCCGAGCAGCAGGGCAGGCTGATCCAGGTCGGGCAGCTGATCACCGCCATGCGGCACGCCGACCGGGCCATGGAGATCGCTGAACTGGCCGTCCGGCACCGCGACCGCGGCGTCGTCGGCTTCGACATCGCCGGCGCCGAGGACGGCTTCCCGCCCTCGCGCTTCAAGGACGCCTTCACCTACCTGGCCGAGCAGCAGTTCCCCGCCACCGTGCACGCCGGCGAGGCCGCCGGCGTCGAGTCCATCGTGGACGCGCTCGTGCACGGCCGGGCGCTGCGCCTGGGCCACGGCGTGCGCATCGCCGAGGACATCGAGGTGGACTTCGAGGACGAGGAGCTGACGGCGCAGGAGCAGAACGCCGACGTCGGCATGGTCACCCTGGGCCGGGTCGCCGCCTGGGTGCGGGACCGGGGCATCGCCCTGGAGATCTGCCCGTCCTCGAACCTGCAGACCGGCGCCGTGTCCGGCTTCGGCGAGAGCATCTACGAGCACCCGATCGACCTGCTGTTCCAGACCGGATTCCAGGTCACGGTGAACACCGACAACCGCCTGATGAGCGGCGTCAGCCTCACCGACGAATTCGAACTGCTCGTCGAGACCTTCGACTACGACCTCGACGACATCCTCGAGCTGACCATGAACGCCGTCAACGCCGCGTTCCTGCCGCTGGAGGAGCGCGAGGTGCTGGCCGCGTACATCACCGAAGGGTTCACCGCTGCCCGCGGCTGAGCCGGCCGACGGCCTGGGCGGGCGCTTCGAGCGCCTCGCCCGGGTCATCGCCGACCTGCGCACGCACTGCCCGTGGACCCGGCAGCTGGACCACCGGTCGCTGCTCGAGTACCTCGTCGAGGAAGCCTACGAGGTGGTGGAGCAGGTCGAAACCGGCGCGACCGGCAGTCAGGACGCAGCGGGCTTCCGCAGCGAACTGGGCGACGTGCTGCTGCAGGTGCTGCTGCACGCGCGGATCCAGGAGGAGGCCGGGCACTTCGGCGTCGGGGACGTGGTGGACGCGCTCACGGAGAAGATGATCCGCCGCAACCCGCACGTGTTCACCCCCGACGGCGCCGTCCGCGGCGGCATCCCGCAGGACCCGGCCGAAATCGAACGGGCCTGGGACGCCGCCAAGCGCACCGAGGCACCCGGACGGAACGTCTTCGACGGCGTCCCGGGTTCGCTTCCGGCCCTGCTGCTGGCGGCAAAGGTGCAGTCCAGGGCCCGCCGTGCCGGCGTGCCGGTGCCGGCATGGACCCCGCCGGGGCCGGCGGAGGACGAAGCGGCCCCGCCCCGCCGGACGCCCGACGGCGCGCGCCGCTGGGCGGACGAGGACCAGCTGGGCGACGAGCTGTTCGAGCTGGTCCGCCGGGCCGCGGAGCAGGGGCTGGATCCGGAGGCGGCCCTGCGCTCGGCCGTCCGCCGCTTCACCGCCGCCGCGGGCGGGAGCGGCGGGCCGCTTCCCGGCGACGGAGCCTCGCATCACGGGGACCCATTGGCGTAAAGGGAGCTTACGGGGTGGGCTGCGTCAACTAGGCTGGGAGCAGACAGCGTGGTCCCTGACATAGGACCGACGCTGGTGCCATTCCAAGTTCCAACGACAGGAGCATTTCCATGGCCATCATCGATGCCATCCACGCCCGCGAGATCCTTGATTCCCGTGGCAACCCCACGGTCGAGGTCGAGGTGCTGCTCGACGACGACACCTTCGGCCGCGCCGCTGTTCCCTCCGGCGCCTCCACCGGCGCTTTCGAAGCCAACGAGCGCCGCGACGGCGAGAAGAACCGCTACCAGGGCAAGGGCGTGCTGCAGGCCGTGGAGGCCGTGATCGAGCAGATCCAGCCCGCACTGCTTGGCTTCGATGCCGCCGACCAGCGCGCCATCGACCAGGCCATGCTGGACCTGGACGGCACCGACAACAAGTCCAGCCTGGGCGCCAACGCGATCCTCGGCGTGTCCCTGGCCGTGGCCCGCGCCGCCGCCGAGTCCGCGGCCCTGCCGCTGTACCGCTACCTGGGCGGCCCGAACGCCCACATCCTGCCGGTGCCGCTGATGAACATCCTCAACGGCGGCTCGCACGCAGACTCCGACGTCGACATCCAGGAATTCATGATCGTTCCGCTCGGTGCGGCCACCTACTCCGAGGCGCTGCGCTGGGGCGTGGAGGTGTACCACAACCTCAAGAGCGTGCTGAAGGAGCAGGGCCTGTCCACCGGCCTGGGCGACGAGGGCGGCTTCGCCCCGAACCTGCCCTCCAACCGGGCGGCCCTGGACCTGATCCTCGAGGCCATCCGCCGGGCCGGCTACGAGCCCGGCCGCGACATCGCGCTGGCCCTCGACGTCGCCAGCTCCGAGTTCTACAAGGACGGGGCCTACGTCTTCGAAGGCACCAACCGTTCCTCCGAGGAGATGAGCGCCTACTACGAGGAGCTCGTCCGCGACTACCCGCTCGTCTCGATCGAGGACCCGCTGGACGAAGAGGACTGGGACGGCTGGCAGGCCCTGACCGCCCGCCTCGGCGACAAGGTCCAGCTGGTGGGCGATGACCTGTTCGTCACCAACCCGGCCCGCCTGGCGACCGGCATCAAGAACAACGCCGCCAACTCCCTGCTGGTCAAGGTCAACCAGATCGGCACCCTGTCCGAGACCCTGGACGCGATCACCATGGCCCAGCGTGCCGGCTACACGACGATCACCTCGCACCGCTCCGGCGAGACCGAAGACACCACGATCGCCGACATCTGCGTCGCCACCAACGCCGGACAGATCAAGACCGGCGCTCCGGCCCGATCCGAGCGCGTGGCCAAGTACAACCAGCTGCTGCGCATCGAAGAGGAGCTGGACGACTCGGCACGCTACGCCGGTCGCGGCGCCTTCCCGCGTTTCTCCGCCTAGCGCACCGGGGCCGCCGGGTACCCTCGAAGGGAGGGTACCCGGCGGCCTTTTGCGTATCCGCCGCACCTCCCGCCGGCCGGCAGGCGGCCGACGGCCCAGCGCAGAGGAGTTCCATGTCCACCCGACGGCCCAAAGTGCCCCGGCAGCCGGCGGCAGCGTCCCACCGGCCGGAACCCGGCGCACCGGCCCGCCCCCGGCCGCCCGCCGGTGCCGACGTCCGGCGCGCCAAGGCCGCTGCGGAGGGCCCGGCGGAGGGCGCCGGTACGGGCCGGGATCCGCAGCCGGAACGGACGGCGGGCACCGGGCGCGGCGGCCGTCCGCGCGGCACGGACACGCCGGCAGCCGGGCGTGCGGCGCGGAGCGAGGAACGGTCCCGCCGCAGGGCCGAAGCCAGGGCGGAGCTCGAAGGGGCCATCCGCACCGGCGTGGACGGATCCGGGCCGAAGGCCCCCTCGGGCGGCGCGGGCGTCCAGGACAGCGACTTCCGGCCCGTTCCGGCCAAGGCCTTTTCCGGGCGGCTGCTGGCGCTGGGGCTGGTGATGCTGGCCATCACGGTGCTGCTGGCGCCGTCGGTGCACACGTGGGCCCAGCAGCGCAGCGAAATCGCCGCCCTGGAAGCCGAGATCGCCGCCGCCCGGGCCGAGCAGGAAGGCCTCGAACACCAGCTGGAGCGCTGGGAGGATCCCGCCTTCGTCCGGCAGCAGGCACGGGACCGCATTTTCCTGGTCCTGCCGGGAGACCGCACCTACCTGGTCAAGGGCGAGGACGGGGTCCAGGCCGTGGAGCAGGACGCCGCGGCGCAGGAAGCCGAGGACCTGCAGTGGGTGGATGAGCTCTGGGAATCGGTCCGCCAGGCGGCCACTGCTCCCTGACGGCAGGCCCCGCGAAGGCTGCGCCGCCCGCGGAAGATCGTGGCGGCCCCGGGAGAAGGCATCCCGAGGCGCCGGGCCGAAGTAATCTGGTAGCTGCGCCTTTTCGGCGCGCCCTGTTCCCACCCGGGCCGCAACGGCCCCCAGGAAGGATGCCCCGGCATGACCCGCAACCAGCGCACGCCCAGCCAGGAGGACCTGGAGACCCTGAGCAGGCAGCTCGGGCGACCGGTCCGCGACGTCGTCGAAATCGGTGCCCGCTGCGTCTGCGGAAATCCGCTCGTGGCCACCACGGCACCCCGGCTGGGCAACGGGATCCCGTTCCCGACCACCTTCTACCTCACCCACCCGGTCATCACCGCAGCCGTGTCCCGGCTGGAGGCCGCAGGGCTGATGACCCGGATGACGGAGCGCCTGGAGCAGGACGCCGAACTCGCCGCACGCTACCGCGCCGCCCACGAGCACTACCTGCAGATGCGCGACGACATCGGTGAGCGTTCCGGCACCGGGCCGGTGCCGGAAATTGCCGGTGTGTCCGCCGGCGGCATGCCCACCCGGGTGAAGTGCCTGCACGTGCTCGTCGGCCACTCGCTGGCCGCCGGCCGGGGAGTCAACCCGCTCGGCGACGAGGCGCTGGACGCGATCGCGGAATGGTGGACGCCCGAGCGCTGTTACTGTGACGGAGCCTGGGACACCGCAGGCGAGGCGCCCTCGCGCGACCTCAGCCGGCACACCCGCACCCAGGGCCTGACCGCCGAGGAGATCGAGGCCAAGCGGGCTGCCCGCCGCTCCGCCAGGCCCGCCGGAACGGACACCAACGACGAGGGGGACGACATGGACGGCTCGAACAGCACCATCCGGGTGGCCGCCGTGGACTGCGGCACCAACTCGATCCGCCTGCTGATTGCCGACGTGGACCCGGCGGCCGGCACGCTGACCGACGTCGTGCGCCAGATGCGGGTGGTGCGCCTGGGGCAGGACGTCGACGCCACCGGACGCCTCGCCCCCGAAGCCCTCGAACGCACCTTCGCCGCCACCGAAGACTACGCGGCGATGATCCGCGAGCACGGGGCGGAACGGATCCGCTTCGTCGCCACCTCGGCCAGCCGCGACGCGGAGAACCGCAGCGAGTTCGTCGACGGCATCCGGGCCCGGCTCGGCGTCGAGCCCGAGGTGATCAGCGGAGACGAGGAAGCGGCACTGTCCTTCGCCGGGGCGGCCAGCGTATTCGGTGACACCGGGGCCGCCCGGACCCTCGTCGTCGACCTCGGCGGCGGCAGCACCGAGTTCGTCCTCGGCACCGCCGACGGCGTCACCGCCGCCCGCAGCACGGACATGGGCTGCGTGCGCTACACCGAGCGCTACCTGCGGTCCAACCCGCCCACGGAGGCGGAGATCGCCGCGGCCCGGTCCGACGTCCTGGACCAGATCGCCCAGACCCTGGAGACCGTGCCGCTGGCCGACGCCGACCGGCTGGTCGGCGTGGCGGGGACCATCACCACGGTCACCGCGCATGCCCTGCAGCTGCCGGCCTACGAGCCGGGCCGGATCAACGGTGCCGAGCTCGCCGTCGACCAGGTCACCTCCGCCGCGCAGGAGCTGCTGGCGATGGACCGCGACAGCCGGGCCCGCCTGCCGTACATGCATCCGGGACGCGTCGACGTGATCGGTGCCGGCGCGCTCATCTGGGCCACCATCGTGGACCGCGTCCATGAACTGACCGACGGGCGGGTGGCCACGGCCGTGGCCAGCGAGCATGACATCCTCGACGGCATTGCCCTGAGCGCCGCCCGGTGACGCCCGGCATGTCGAAGGATCCGCGTCCGACCGCCCGCCGCCGCAAGGGACTGCCCGCCCGCCCGGTCCGGGCCGCAGCGGTGCTGGCCTCCGTGCTGCTGCTGCCGCTGCTGCAGGCGCCGGCGGCGCAGGCGGACGAATGGCGGGACCGGCAGTACTGGCTGGCGGACTACGGCATCACCGACGCGTGGAAGACCTCCCGCGGGGAAGGGGTCAGGGTCGCCGTCATCGACACCGGCATCGACTCCAGCCACCCCGACCTCACCGGCGCCGTAACGGCCGGCACGGACGTCTCCGGGGCCGGCGCGCCCGACGGGAGCTCCAGCCTCGGGCCGAACCGCGAACACGGCACCCTGGTCGCCACCCTCCTGGCAGGCCGCGGACACGTGGGAGAGGACAGCGAGAAACCGAAGGACGGCCAGCCCAACCCCGACGGCGTCATCGGCGTGGCCCCGGCGGCGGAGCTGCTCTCGGTCTCGGCCTGGATCGGCGGATCGAACCCCGGCGGCATACCCATCGAGGAGCAGATCCCGCAGGCCGTGCGCTGGGCCGTGGACAGCGGGGCCAAGGTCATCAACATGTCCCTGGGCAGCACCAGCACCGCCTGGCCCGAAAGCTGGGACGATGCCTTCCTCTATGCCGAGCAGAACGACGTCGTCATCGTGGCCGCCGCCGGCAACCGCGGCGGCGGCATCGCGCAGGTGGGCGCTCCGGCGACCATTCCCGGGGTGCTCACCGTCGCCGGCCTGGACCGCGGGGGAGAGGCCAGCGTCGACTCCTCGGCCCAGGGCATCAGCATTGCGGTGGCCGCCCCGGCGGAGGAACTGATCGGCGGGCTGCCCGAGGGCGCCTCCCGCTACGCCCGGTGGAGCGGATCCAGTGCCGCGGCACCCATCGTCGCCGGCGTCGCGGCCCTGATCCGTTCGGCCTACCCCGAGCTCAGCGCCGCCGACGTCATCAACCGGATCATCACCACCGCCGAGGACCGGGGGGATCCCGGCCTGGACCCGATCTACGGCTACGGCGTCCTTGACGCGGCGGCGGCCGTGGGCCCGGGCCTGCCCGGCGCCGCCGTGAACCCGCTCGGTACCATCGAAGAGTGGATCCGCATCCACCGCCGGGGCAGCAGCCCGGACGACGCGGCGGTGCCGCCGCCGGTGGGTGAGCCCGCGCCGGACATCCCCTCCGCCGCCGCACCCGAGCCGAAGACGTCCGGACTGGAATCCGACGCGCTCCCCGCCGTGCTGGTACTGGGGTTCGGGGCCCTGACGGCGGGCGTCGCGGCGGCCGGAGCGATCCGCATCCGCCGGGTCCGCCGGGGCGGCGGCGAAGCGGTGGAAACCGTTCCCGGAGCCGGCTCCGACGGCGGCGGCAGCTGACCGGGCGACGGCACGAAAAGCAGCGCCGAAACGGCGCCGACACAGCTCGTGAAGCTTTTCACAAATAGCGTTAGGATTGGACTCATGGCATCGAACACCCAGTTCTCTGATCGCCCGCGGATCCTTGTGGTCGGCGGCGGATACGTTGGTCTCTACGTGGCCAAGAACCTCCAGAAGAAGGTCAAGGCCCAGGGCGGCATTGTCACGGTAGTGGATCCGCTGCCGTACATGACCTACCAGCCCTTCCTGCCCGAGGTGGCAGCCGGCACCATCGAGGCACGCCACGCCGTGGTCTCGCACCGGATGCACCTGAAGGACACCGAGCTGATCGCCGGCAAGGTCACCGGCGTCGACCACGCCGCGCGCACCGCCACGGTCGAACCGGCCGACGGCAGCCCGTCCTTCCAGCTGCCCTACACCGACGTCGTGATGGCAGCGGGCTCGATCACCCGCACCTTCCCGATCCCGGGCCTGGCGGAGAGCGGCATCGGCCTGAAGACCATCGAGGAAGCCCTCTCGCTGCGCAACAAGATCCTCGAGCGGATCGAGACCGCCTCCCTGATGGAGGACGAAGCCGCCCGGAAGCGCGCGCTGACCTTCGTCGTCGTCGGCGGCGGCTTTGCCGGCATCGAGACCCTCACCGAGATCGAGGACATGGCCCGCGCCGCCGTCCGCGAGAACGACCGCCTCAAGCGCGAGGACCTGCGCTTCGTCATGATCGAGGCCATGGGCCGCGTGATGCCCGAGGTGACCCAGGAACAGGCCGAGTGGGTTGTTTCCGACATGCGTTCCCGCGGCATCGAGGTGCTGCTGAACACCTCCCTGGCCTCCGCCGAGAACGGCGAGCTGAAGCTCATCAACATGGCCGACAAGTCCCCGGCCGGCGAGTTCGCCACCGACACCCTGATCTGGACCGCCGGCGTGCAGGCCAACCCCATGGTCCGCGCCACCGACTTCCCGATCGATGACCGCGGACGGGTGCGCGCCAACGCCGAGCTGCGGATCACCGGCGACGACGGCCCCCTCGAGGGTGCCTGGGCCGCCGGCGACGTCGCGGCCGTGCCGGACCTCACCGGCGGCGGCGTGGGCGGCTTCTGCGTGCCCAACGCACAGCACGCCGTCCGCCAGGCCAAGCTGCTGGCGAAGAACATCTACGCCGCACGCTTCGGCGAGGGCACCGTGAAGGAATACCGCCACGAGAACCTCGGCGCGGTGGCCGGCATGGGCCAGTACAAGGGCGTCGCCAACCTCAAGCCGTTCGGCAAGACGATCGGCCTCAAGGGCCTGCCGGCGTGGCTGGCGCACCGCGGCTACCACGGCCTGGCCATGCCGATGTACGAGCGCAAGGCCCGGGTCATCTCCGGCTGGCTGCTGAACGTGGCCTTCGGCCGTGACCTCACCCAGCTGCTGCACCTGAAGACCCCGCGTGCGGCGTTTGAGGCGGCGGCGACTCCGGGGAAGAAGCCTGCCGAAAAGAAGTAACCGCTTCACTTCGATCCACCGTCACGGCGGCGGCCCCCGGCGGGGCCGCCGCCGTTGCCGTTCTCAGTCCGTTTTTCCTCCGGCCCGCAGCCGTACATTAGGCTTGACTGAGGTCCGGCAATCCTCCGGACTGCACGCCCCAGTAGCCCAATTGGCAGAGGCATCGGACTTAAAATCCGCGTGTTGTGGGTTCGAGTCCCACCTGGGGTACCCCTGAGCCGGGCCGCCCCTGCGGCAGCCCAGACGCCCCGGCGCGGGCACGCACTCCTGCGGCGCGCTCCAACTCCCGGGCTTTCCGCACGCGGTGCCCGCCTTCTCCCCGCGTTACCCGTGTGACGAGCGTTACAAGGATGTAACCGGAAACTCTTATGTTGGACACGAGATTCCATTAGCTTTCTTCTCACTCACGCATTACAGCTGGGCCGTCGCCTGCAGGCGGGCCTTTCAATCGGGGAGAGAAACACCTATGACTGCACCAAACACTGGCGCACGCCTTGGCCGGGGCCAGGCCAGGGCCGCCAAGCTCGCAGCACTTGGGCTCGGCTTCGTTATGTTCGCAACCGCCTGCAGCGGCGGCGGTGATTCCGAGTCCGGCGCGACCAACAGCGCCGACGGCGGCACGACGGCGGAGGCCGCCTCGCTGACCTGCCCCACCGGGGAAGGCACCGAAGGCTCGGAACCGGAAGGGTCCGGCGACGCGTCGGCGGTGCCCGCCTCCACCGGCACCACGGAAACGCCGCTGAAGATCGGCTCGCTGCTTCCCGTCACCGGGTCGCTCGCCTACCTGGGCCCGCCGGAAATCGCGGGCGTCAAGCTCGCCGTCCAGCACATCAACGAGGCCGGCGGCGTCCTGGGCAAGGACGTCGAAGCGGTATACCGGGATTCCGGTGACACCACCACCGACATCGCCACCCAGTCGGTCAATGACCTGCTCGGCCAGGGCGTCAGCGCCATCGTCGGCGCCGCGTCGTCGGGCGTGTCCAAGCTGGTGATCGGCCAGATCACGGGAGCCGGCGTCATCCAGATTTCACCGGCCAACACGTCGCCGGACTTCACCACGTGGGACGACGGCGGCCTGTACTGGCGCACCGCTCCCTCGGACGTGCTGCAGGGCACCACGCTGGGCAACTACATCATGGAATGCGGCGCGCAGACGGTCGGCATGATCGTGCTGAACGACGCCTACGGCACGGGCCTGCAGGCCAATGTCACCGAGGCGGTGGAAGCCGCCGGCGGGCAGGTGGTCATCTCCGAGATGTTCAACGAGGGCGACTCCCAGTTCAGCAGCCAGGTCGACGCCGTCGTCGGTGCCGACCCCGACGCGATCGTGGTGATCAGCTTCGACCAGGCGAAGAGCATCGTTCCGCTGCTGACCGCCAAGGGCGTGGACCCGTCCCAGCTGTTCTTCGTGGACGGCAACACCTCCGACTACAGCGAGGACCTGGAGGCCGGCACGCTGGAAGGCGCCCAGGGCACGATCCCGGGCCCGTTCGCCGCGCAGTCCTTCAAGGATGAGCTGCTCGCCATCGATCCGGCCCTGAAGGACTGGGCCTACTCCGGTGAAAGCTACGACGCCGTCACGCTGGTCGCCCTGGCCTCCGAGGCCGCCGGCAGCACCGACGGCAAGGCCATCGCCGCCGAGCTCCAGGGCGTTTCGGCCGACGGAGAGAAGTGCTCCGACTTCGCCAGCTGCGTGACGATCCTGCGCGAAGGCGGGGACATCGACTACGACGGCTACTCGGGTCCGATCACCTTCGACGAGAACGGCGACCCGACCGAGGCCTACATCGGCATCTACCGCTACGACGCGGACAACGTTCCGCAGCCGAGCCAGGCGGAAGTCGGCAGCCTGAACTAGGCAGCTGAACTGCGCAGCTGAACTGAGCAGCCTGCCGCTGGCAGCGGCTGCAGGAGGAGGACCGGTCCCGGCAGGGACCGGTCCTCCCGGCATGTCCGGCCCGCTCCGGCAGGGCAGCTGGTCCGGGCGGCAGCGTGGCGCGTTTCATGCCGGTTTTTGGCTGATCCGGGGACACAGCGGGGACGGCGCTGGGTATGCTGTCGCCATGCTCAAGCGATTCGCCGTGCGCGCCGCGGCTGCCGCCGTCGCCCTCGCGGCGCTGGTCGCCGGCCTCGCCGCCTCGTTCTGCTACCTTGCCTTCTTTTTCCTGCAGTCGGCCCTCGCCGAGCTGGCCGACGTCGGCGGGGAGGAGCCGGAGCTTTCCCTGGGCGTGCTGCTCGGCCTGTTCATGGGTCCCTCGCTGCTGGTGGGAGGGTTGGTCGCCGCCTTCATCGGGGCCCGCCGCAGCCGCCGGGCGCTGCTGTCCCGCCGCGGGCGGAAGCTCGATGCCGCGGCCCGCGCCCGGGCCTGGCGGATGCTCTACGCGCGCCGCGACGAGCTGATGGTGCGCTGGTCCCGGTATGAGACCGACGTCGCGCTGATGATCGACTACCCGGTGATGACCGACTACAGCGAACCGGTGATCCGGGAGGTGCTGAAGTCGATGCAGGCGATCCGGGCGGCGGAGGCCGAGGCCGACGAAGGCCGCGATCCGGCCCGCTCCTCCCTTCGTGCAGCCGTGGACAGGTTCGAGGTGGCGTTCCTGGCCGCCGAACGCCATGCCCGCAGGCTGGGCCAGTCGAAGCTCACCCCGCAGGAGCGCAGCCGGCTTTCGGCGGCCCGCTCGGCGCTGAACATCATCCTCGATGCCGCCGCACCGCCCTCGGAGGTGGAGGCGGCCTACCGGAGCCTGCGCAGCAGCCTGCGCGGAATCCTCGACCTGCCGCCGCAGGTCATGGCCGGGCTGGAAGCCAGGGCCCGGCCGGTGCGCCCGCTCGCGCAGCCGCAGGCCGCCCCGCTGTCCTAAGCCGCCGCCGCCGGAGCCGTGCCCCGGAACAGCGAAGCGCCCGTCCCTTTTCCCCGTGAGGGAAAGGGACAGGCGCTTCGCCCGTCTGAAGCCGCTTCCGGTCAGACCGCGTCGGCCAGGGTGCCCAGGTACAGCTGGATGACCTTGGGGTCCTTCATCAGTTCGCGGCCGGTGCCGGTGTAGGCATCCCGGCCCTGGTCCAGCACATAGGCGCGGTCGCAGATCTGCAGGCAGCGCCGCGCGTTCTGCTCGACCATGATGACGCTGACGCCGGCACGGTTGATTTCGTGCACCCGGAGGAAGGTCTCGTCCTGTTTGACGGGGGAGAGGCCGGCACTCGGCTCATCGAGCAGCAGCACGGCCGGCTCCATCATCAGGGCCCGCCCCATGGCCACCATCTGCCGCTCACCGCCGGACAGGGACCCGGCCCGCTGCGCCCGGCGCTTGGCCAGCTCCGGAAACAGATCGGTGACGAACTCGAACCGCTCCCGGAACCGCTTCGGGCGCTGGTACATGCCCATCTGCAGGTTCTCCTCGATCGTGAGCGAGGGGAAGACGTTGTTGGTCTGCGGAACGAACCCCACCCCGCGGCTCACCAGCTTGTTGGCCTTCAGCCCGGTCAGGTCCTGGCCACGCACGGTGACGGTGCCCGAATGGACCTTGACCAGGCCGAACATGGCCTTGAGCAGGGTCGACTTCCCGGCCCCGTTCGGTCCGATGATGCCGATCAGCTCACCCCGCCGGGCCTCGATGCTGCAGCCGTTGAGGATGTTCACGCCCGGCAGGTAGCCGGCCACGAGGTCGGTGACGGTGACGACGGCGTCGCCCTCGAAGTCCTGGGCGGTCATGGCTTCTCCTTGCGTTCGTCGATGCGCCGGCCGACGATGCCGTCCGGCTCCTCACCGATCACGGACTCGGGGTCGTGCTCGAGTTCCTCCTCGAGCTTCTCGAAGCCCTTGGAATCGCCCAGGTCGACGTCGTGGTGGGCGCCGAGGTAGGCGTCAATGACCGCGGGATCCTTCATCACCTCGGCGGGCGGGCCTTCTGCCACCACTTTTCCCTCGGCCATGACGATCACCCAGTCCGCGATGTGCCGGACCATGTGCATGTCGTGCTCCACGAAGAGCACCGTCATGCCGTCGGCCTTCAGGTTGCGGATGTGGTCGAGCAGGGACTGCGTCAGGGCCGGGTTCACGCCCGCCATCGGCTCGTCGAGCATGACCAGCTTGGGGCGGACCATCAGGGCGCGGGCCATCTCCAGCAGCTTCCGCTGCCCGCCCGAAAGGGACGCGGCGTAATCGGTGCGCTTGGTGTCGAGTTTGAACCGGGCCAGCAGTTCGTCCGCCTGCTCAGTGATCTCCTGCTCCCGCCGCTTCCAGAGCGGCGGCAGCAGGGCCCGCCGCAGGGCCTCCCCGGGCTGCTGCGAGGCGCCCAGGCGCATGTTTTCAAGCACGGTCAGCTTGCCCATCACCTTGGTCAGCTGGAACGTGCGCACCATGCCGAGCCGCGCCACCTTGTAGGCCGGCACGCCGGCCAGGTCCTGCCCCTCGAACGTCCACTGCCCCGACTGGGGCGTGTCGAATCCGGTCAGCAGGTTGAACAGGGTGGTCTTGCCGGCCCCGTTGGGCCCGATCAGGGCGGTGATCTTGTTGCGCGGGATCTCCACATGCGCGACGTCGACCGCTTTGATGCCGCCGAACGCCCGGGTCACGTCGCTGGCGACCAGGATGGGATCGCGCTTCCGGCAGCCGGGGCCGGGCTGTTCGGCGATGGGGCGTGTATCGGTCATATGGTCGACGGCGGACGGCGCGTCGGCTGCGTGGGCTCCGGCCGGCCCCCGGCCTGCCGGTTCTGCTGCATGGCTCATGCGAACGAGAGCTCCTTCTTGTTCCCGAGGATGCCCTGGGGCCGGTAGATCATCAGCAGCATCAGGGCCACGCCGACCAGGATGTAGCGCAGCTGGCCGGCCTGGACGGTGCTGATGAAGGTGACGGCGCCGGATTCGACGGCGCCGTAGATCAGGCTCTGGGTCAGTGAGAGCACGGCCCAGAACACCATGGCCCCCAGCACGGGTCCCAGGACCGTGGACATGCCGCCCAGCAGGAGCGCCGTGTAGAGGAAGAACGTCAGCTCCGTGCCGTAGTTGGCCGGCTGGACCGCGCCGCGCTGCAGGGTGAAGATGATCCCTGCCAGCGAGCCCAGGAGGCCGCCGATGATCAGGGCCTGCATCTTATAGGCGTACACATTCTTGCCCAGGGCGCGGACGGCGTTCTCATCCTCCCGGATGCCTTTGACCACGCGGCCCCAGGGGCTGCGGATCAGCATCCAGACCACCAGGCAGGCCGCGGCCACGATCACCCAGGCGATGATGCGGATCCACAGGTCCCGCTCGTTCCAGGTGAACAGGACCAGGTCGTAGCTGCCGGCCGGGATGGGGTTCAGCGCGTAGAAACCACCCTCGAAGGCGGCCAGGCCGTTGGCGGAGCCGGTGACTTCGGTGAGCCCGTTGGTGGTGACGACGTAGCGGATGATCTCCGCTGCGGCGATGGTGACGATGGCCAGGTAGTCGGCGCGCAGGCGCAGGGTCGGCAGGCCGAGCACGACGGCGAACGCCACCGAGGCGATGAGCGCCACCAGCAGCGCCACCGGCAGCGGAGCGCCGAAGGTCAGGACCGAGATGGCGAAGCCGTAGGCGCCGACGGCCATGAAGCCCGCCTGGCCGAAGTTCAGCAGGCCGGTGTAGCCGAAGTGCACCGCCAGGCCCAGTGCCGCAAGTGCGTAGGCGGCGGTGGTGGGGCTGATCATTTCCCCCAGCGCGTTGATCAGGATATTGCCGATGTCCATGCCGAAGCCCCTAACCTATGCGCTCGCGGCGGCCCAGGATGCCCTGCGGCCGAACGAGGAGGACGAGAATCATGATGACCAGCGCGCCTACGTATTTTAGGTCCGCTTCCAGCCAAAGGGTGGAGATCTCCACGAAAAGCCCCACGATCACCGAGCCGATGAGCGCGCCGAAGACCGTGCCCAGGCCGCCGAGGGTGACGCCGGCGAAGATCAGCAGGAGGATCTGCTGGCCCATGTTGAACGAGACGCCGGGGCGGTAGTAGGCCCACAGGATGCCGCCCAGCGCCGCGAGGGCGCCGCCGGTGGTCCAGACGATCCGGATCACCCTGTCGACGTCGATGCCCGACGCCGCGGCCAGCGGCGGATTGTCCGCCACCGCCCGGGTGGCCTTGCCGATCCTGGTGCGCAGCAGCAGCAGCGCCACGACCAGGATCACCACCAGGCTGACGCCCAGGGAGACCAGGCTGTTGCGGGAGATCGACACCGGTCCGAAGTTCAGGATGGGACTCTGCGCGCCGGGAAGCTGCTGCGTGCCGCCGCCGAAGAAGAACAGGATGATGTACCGGGCCGCCAGCGCCAGGCCGATGCTGACGATCATCATCGGCACCAGGCCGCTTCCGCGGCGGCGCAGCGGTTTCCAGAGTCCGGCGTCCTGCACCCAGCCCGCGGCGGCGCCGCCGACCACGGCCAGGGGAATCGCCACCCAGGTGGGCAGCCCCGCGGAGTAGAAGGCGAAGGCCAGCACCGCCCCCAGGGTGACCATCTCTCCGTGCGCGAAGTTCGTCAGCCCGGTGGTGCCGAAGATCAGCGACAGGCCGACGGCGCTCAGCGCCAGCAGCAGCCCGAAGCTCAGGCCCGCCACGGCCCGCTCGGCCAGCACGGTGGCGAAGCTGTCCTGCTGCACCACGATGCCCTCGCCCAGCAGGAAGAGGGTGGTGATGTTCGAGGTGCCGGTGAAGGCGACGTCGCGCGGATTCTCCTGGCCCTCGGCCAGGGCGACGCCGTCCGGCAGCGTGGACTCGTCCACCGCCACTTCCCAGGTGCCCTGCTCCGGGACACCGATGGACCATGAGCCGTTCTCGGAGGTGAAGGTCTCCGCCTCGTATCCGTTGCCGACGGCGGTGATCCGCACATCCGGGACCGGAACGCCGGCGTTGCGGAGGACGCCGCTGATGCGGTTCCGGAAGTCCGCGCCGTCGGTCGCGCCCGGGCTGGCCGACGCCTCCGGAGCGGGCGTGCCGGGCGGAGTGGTGGTGGTGGCCTGCGCGGGCAGGGAGCCGAACAGCAATGCGGCCCAGATGCCGATCACCGCTGCCAGCACCCCGGTGATCCGGGCTGGCGCCGAAGTAGTTCCCAAGACTGAAACCTCCACGCGGGGGTTCGGGCGCCGGATAGGCGCAGTGGCGTGACGCATGTGATGAAGGTCACGAAGTGAGGAACATGCTAACCGCGGTTTGTTTCCGCCGGGGCCCGATTATGTTGACGGCGGGTCGCGAAACGATAACGACTTGGCGCAGAGTGCGCGGGAGCAAGGGTGGCGGGTGCGGACGCGCAGGGGCGAAGCCGAATTGTTATGCGCATGCGCCGGGCTGCGGGAATCCCGGACTCCGCCCGTCCGTTGGGATTGGTAGGCTTCTGAAAACAGCCCCCCGACGATGGAGGACAGACCCACATGGCACTTGGCGGCAACCCAGTATTCAACGGAAAGACTTTCCGTTCCCAGACGGGCGGTGCGGCCATGGCTCAACACCCGGCGCCCCCCGCGGCGGCCGGACAGTACATGAGCCCGCAGCAGCTGCAGGAAATGTACACGGCGCCGTCCGCCGGCCCGGCGCAGACCGGGCGGATGACCTACGACGACGTCATCATGAAGACCCTGGCCTGCCTGGCCGTGGTGGTCGCCGGCGCTGCCGTCGCGCTCGCCGTCGCACCGGGCCTGGCGATGGGCCTGATGATCATCGGCGCCCTGGGCGGCTTCGTGCTGGGCCTGGTCAACTCCTTCAAGCGCGAGCCGGTGCCCGGCCTGATCCTCGCCTACGCCGGCCTTGAGGGCCTGTTCCTGGGCGGCATCACCCGCGTCATCGACAGCTACGCCCCGGGCGTGGGCCTGCAGGCCGTGCTCGGCACCCTGGCCGTCTTCGGCGTCACCCTCGCCCTGTTCAAGAGCGGCAAGGTCCGCGCCACCCCGAAGGCCATGCGGTTCTTCCTGATCGCCATGGTCGGGTACGCGGTGTTCTCGCTGCTCAACCTGGGGCTCATGCTCTTCGGTGCCACCGACAGCGCCTGGGGCCTGCGCACCGACGTGACCATCATGGGCATTCCGCTCGGCGTGCTCGTGGGCCTGCTGGCCATCGGCCTGGCCGCGTTCTCCCTGATCGTGGACTTCACCTCGATCGAAGCCGGCGTCCGCAACGGCGCTCCGCAGCGCTACTCCTGGTCCGCGGCCTTCGGCCTGACCGTGACCCTGGTGTGGCTCTACGTCGAGATCCTGCGCCTGCTGGCCATCCTGCGCGGCGACGACTGACACTGCATCCGCCGAAGGCGGGGGCCGCGGACACCTGTCCGCGGCCCCCGCCTTTTGCGTTCCACTCTGGCCCCGTGCAAGGGCCTGCGCCTACAGTCGTGGATTCCGCCGCTGCCGGGCCTGCCGGGCTGCAGAGCAGTTGCGGGCACGGCGGGCCGCAGTCGGGGGACCGGCGCCGGGAGAGGACGGTCATGGGGGGGAACGGCACGGCGAGGGTCCCGGAGCGCCTCCAGCAGCTGCTGCTCGATGCCGGGGGACTGGAGGACTTCCTTGCCGCCTTCGCCGCGTTCTGCGCGGAGGAACACGCCGGGCTGGGCGTGCACGAATGCGCCGTCGTCCTGGAGCGGAGCCGGCGCCAGCGGCTCTGGGCCGGCAGCACCGGGCGCGCGGACCGGATGGACGAAGCCGGGGCGGGGCAGGAGGGTCCCTGCACCACCGTGCTGGACACCGGAGCGGACGTCCTGGTCCGGGATCTGGGGACCCACCGCCGCTACCGGACCTACGGCGCCGCCGTGGCCGACACCGGCCTGAGGTCGGCCGCCGTCCTCGCCCTGGTCCTGGAACCCGGCAGCCGCGGGGCGCTGGCCTGCTACGCGGAGGCCACCGAGGCCTTCGGCACCGACAGCATGGGAGTGCTGAAGCGCTTCACCGCCGCCGCCGCCCCGGCCCTTCGGCTCGCGCTGCGCCTGGATGCCCACCTCCACCGCGCGCGGAACCTGCAGGCGGCCCTGGAGTCGCGCACCGTCGTGGACATCGCCGTCGGCATCATCATGGGGCAGAACAGCTGCAGCCAGGAGGCCGCGGTCCAGATCCTGCGCAACGTCTCCAACTCCCGGAACATCAAGGTGCGGGACGTCGCCGCCGGTGTGGTTGCAGGGGTGAGCGCGCGGGTTCGCACGCATTTCGATGAATAGCCGGGGGTGCTGCGGGTAGGCTGGATCCATGTCCCAGATACACCCGGAAGGACAGCCGGCCACCGGCGAGCAGTTCACCCTTTCCCGGGGGGACTCCCACGCCGTCGTTGCGGCCCTTGCAGGCGGGCTCCGCAGTTTCACGGTGGAGGGCGTCCAGCTGGTGGAAACCTACCCGGACGATTCGATCGCCCCCTCGGCCGCCGGAATCCTGCTCGCCCCGTGGCCCAACCGCGTGGCCGATGCCCGGTGGACGCTCGGCGGCGAGGTCCAGCAGCTGGACATCACCGAACCGTCCCGCGGCCACGCCAGCCACGGGCTGCTGCGCAACACCGCCTACGGCCTGGTCCGGCAGACGCCGGAGTGCGTCATCCTGCAGGCCGCCATCCACCCCCAGCACGGGTGGCCCTTCCACCTGCTGCACCGGGTGAGTTACTGCCTCGACGGGGCCGGGCTGAGGGTGCGGCAGGAACTGGTGAACCTCTCCAGCCGCAGCGCACCGGCCGCCTTCGGGGCCCACCCCTTCCTGAGGCTGGGGGACACGCCCACGGAGGACCTGGAACTTACCGTGCAGGCGTCCGCACGCCTGGAAACGGATGACCGGCTCATTCCCACCGGGGAAGTCCCGGTCGACGGCGGACACGACCTGCGCCGCGGCCGGAGGGTGGGAGAGATGCTGACGGACACCGCCTACACCCGGCTCACGGCGGAACAGGGCGAGTACCGGCACGTGCTCCGCGCCCCGGACGGACGCAGCCTCACGCTGTGGACCGACCAGGCCTTCCCCTACGTGCACGTCTTCGTCACCGACCGGTTCCCGGGGCGGGCCCGCGCCGTCGCGATCGAGCCGATGACCGCCCCCGCCAACGCGCTGAACTCCGGTGAAGGGCTGCTGTGGCTCGACCCGGGGGCCGCCGTGGGCGGCGAATGGGGCATCAGGCCCGGCCGCTCCACCCGGTTCCCGTAACGGTCCGGCGGTGAGAAGGCTTTATGGAAAGATGAGGCCATGAGACCCCACGCACGACGGACTGCCGCACCCCGGGCGGTCCAGGCGGCGGCCGTGCGTTCCGCCCGTGCCGGCGACGACGTTCCCTACGCCCTTCGGATCAGCGCCTCCTGGGCGTGGCGGCTCGGCATCGTGCTGGTCGTCGGCGCCGGGCTGATCTGGATTCTCAGCCACTTCACGCTGATCATCATTCCGCTGATGATCGCCGCACTGCTGGCCGGGCTGCTCTCACCGATCTCCGCCTGGCTGCAGCGCAACCGCGTGCCCGGCGGGCTCGCCGTGGCCGTCACCATCGTGACCTTCCTCGGCCTGATCGTCGCGGCCCTGACCCTGGTGGGGCGCCAGCTGGCCCTCGGCTTCCGGAACCTCTGGGGCGAGCTGCTCACCGGCTTCGAACAGATCCAGGACTGGCTGGCCAGCGGACCGCTGCAGGTCACGAGCGCGCAGATCCAAAACGTGCTGGACGAGGCCGCCGCCACCCTGCAGAACAACTCCGCGAACATCCTCTCCGGCGCCCTGACCGTGGGCAGCAGCGCCGGCCACTTCGCCGCCGGCATCCTCCTGACCCTGTTCGCGCTGATCTTCTTCCTGCTCGACGGGCGGCGGATCTGGCTGTTCACCGTCCAGCTGATGCCGCGCCGCGCCCGCCCCGCCGCCTACGGGGCAGGCGTGCGCGGCTGGACGTCCATGGTCAACTACGTGCGGGTGCAGATGGTCGTCGCCCTGATCGATGCCGTCGGCATTGGCGGCGGTGCGGCCCTCATCGGCGTTCCGCTGGCCCTTCCGCTGTCCGTGCTCGTCTTCCTCGGCTCCTTCGTGCCGCTGGTAGGAGCGTTCGTGACCGGCTTCGTGGCCGTGCTGCTGGCCCTGGTCGCCAACGGCTGGGTGAACGCGCTCATCATGCTGGGCATCGTGCTGCTCGTCCAGCAGGTGGAATCACACATCCTGCAGCCGCTCATCATGGGCCGCGCGGTGTCCCTCCACCCGCTCGCCGTGGTCGTCGCCGTCACCGGCGGCACGCTGGTCGCCGGGGTCGCCGGCGCCCTGTTCTCCGTGCCGGTGCTGGCGATCCTGAACGCCATGGTGCGCTACATATCCGGCCGGGAATGGGAACACGACCCCGCCCTGGAGAAGGATCCCCTGTTCAACTCCGAGGCGGCGGGGCCACCCCCCGGGGCCGCGGAACCGGAAGACGATGAAGAAGACGAGCCGGCGCCCGGCGCCGGCATGGAAAAAGAGAACTGACGTGACCGACCTGCCCCTGCTGCCCGTAACCATCGACGACGTCGAAGCCGCCGCCAAGCTGCTGGACGGCGTGATTGAACGCACCCCCATCGAGGCCTCCCGCGCCCTCGGCCGGATGACCGGCGGCGAGGTGTTCTTCAAGTGCGAGAACCTGCAGCGGGCCGGCTCCTTCAAGGTCCGCGGCGCCTACGTGCGGATGGCGCGGCTCAGCGAGGAGGAGCGGGCCCGGGGCGTGGTGGCCGCATCCGCCGGCAACCACGCCCAGGGCGTGGCCGTGGCAGCCGCCCGGCTGGGCATCCACGCCCGGATCTACATGCCGCTGGGCGTCGCGCTGCCGAAGCTTGCCGCGACCCGCGGACACGGCGCCGAAGTGGTGCTGCACGGGCACAACGTCGACGAGGCCCTGGCCGAAGCCCAGCGCTTCGCCGACGAGACCGGCGCGGTCTTCGTGCACCCGTTCGACAACGTCGACATCATCGCCGGCCAGGGCACCATCGGACTGGAGCTGCTCGAGCAGGTGCCGCACCTCGACACCGTCCTGATGGGCGTCGGCGGCGGCGGGCTGCTCGCCGGGGTCGCCGTCGCCCTGCGGAACCGTGCCCGCGAACTGGGCCGCGAGATCCGCATCATCGGCGTGCAGGCGGAGAACGCCGCAGCCTACCCGCCGTCCCTGGCCGCCGACGCGCTGGTGCCCCTGACCAAGGTCTCCACGATGGCCGACGGCATCGCCGTGGGCCGGCCCGGCCAGCTGCCCTTCTCGATCATCCGGGAGCTGGTGGACGACGTGGTGACCGTCAGCGAGGATTCGCTCGCGCGGGCGCTGATCTTCCTCCTGGAGCGGTCCAAGATGGTGGTCGAGCCGGCCGGCGCGGTGGGCGTGGCGGCCCTGCTGGACGGCCGGATCGAGAATCCCGGCACCACCGCCGTCGTGCTTTCCGGCGGCAACATCGACCCGATGCTGATGCTCAAGGTGATCCAGCGCGGCCTGGCCGCCGCGGGACGCTACCTGACCGTGCGGATGCTGCTGGATGACCGGCCCGGTTCCCTGGCCGCGATCTCCCGCATCATCGCCGAATCCGACGCAAACGTCACCGGCGTCGACCACACCCGCGTGGGCGGCTCGATCAGCATGGGAGACGTCGCCATCACCATCAACATGGAAACCAAGGGCGCGGAACACTGCGAGCAGGTGCTGAACAACCTGCGGGCACAGGGGTTCCAGCCGATGGTCCTGGAAGGCTGACTATGGGAGAACGCGCCCGCACCGCACTGGCCTGCTCGCTGGGTTTCGCCGCGGTGCTCTGGGGCGTGTTCATCCTGACCGTCGTCTCCGGCGGCGGCCTCATCCGCGACCTGGGCATCGCCCCGCGCCGCGTGGACGGCCTGGACGGCGTCCTGTTCGGGCCGCTGCTGCACGCCGGCATCCCGCACCTGCTGGGCAACACCGTGCCGCTGATCGTCTTCTCGTTCCTGGTGCTGCTTGAGGGCGTCCGGCGGTTCCTGCTGGTGGCGGCGATCTGCTGGCTGGCCTCCGGCCTGGGCGTGTGGATCTTCGGCAGCGGCCTGACGGTCGGCGTTTCGGGAGTGGTGTTCGGGCTCTTCGCGTATCTGCTGGTGCGCGGGTTCTACAACCGCAGCGCAGGGCAGATCCTGTTGGCCCTGCTGCTGTTCGCCGTCTTCGGTTCCATTCTCTGGGGCGTGCTGCCGGTCAGCTTCGGCGTGTCCTGGCAGGCGCACCTGTTCGGCGCCGCGGGCGGGGTGCTGGCTGCTGTCCTGCTGCGGCCGCGGCAGGCGGGCCCGGCGCTGCCGCAGCGCTGAACCGGCAGGGCTTCCACCGGCTCCCGCGTCCGCCGGCACCTCCCGCCGACACTTCCCGCCGACACTTCCCGCCGCAGGCCCCGCCCTCGCAGGAGCGCAGACGCCGACGGCGGGCACCTCCCTGGGGAGGAGCCCGCCGTCGGCGTTTCGGTGCAGGTGCTTAGCCTGCGTACGGCTTGGCGGAGATGATCTCCACCTCGATGCTCTTGCCGTTCGGTGCGGTGTACGTGGTGCTCTCGCCGGCCTTGAGGCCGTTGATTGCGGCGCCGAGGGGCGACTTTTCGCTGTAGACGTCGATGCTGCTGTCGCCGGCGATCTCGCGGCTGCCCAGCAGGAAGGTTTCGGTGTCCCCGGCAATGCGGGCCTCGACCAGCATGCCCGGCTCGACGACGCCGTCGTCGGCCGGCGGCTCGCCTACATGGGCGTTGTTCAGCAGATCGGTCAGCTGGCGGATGCGGGCCTCAGCCTTGCCCTGCTCCTCCTTGGCGGCGTGGTAGCCGCCGTTTTCCTTGAGGTCGCCCTCGGACCGCGCCTGCTCGATGCGGGCCACGATTTCCGTGCGCCCGGGGCCGGACAGGTGATCCAGCTCCGCCTTCAGGCGGTCGTAAGACTCCTGCGTGAGCCAGGCGACAGGTGCGCTGTTGGTAGACACGGTCTCTCCTTAATGACATCCGGGCCGCTGGACGGCCCGGTTGGCTGACTGCCCGCCGGGCAACAGCCTGACAAGCAAATACCCCGCCGTGCGGTGACCGGAGACCAGTTCCCTGGCGTCCCGAGTCCCTGGCATCACCTGGGGCATCACCTGGCGGGGCTGAACGTAGGGTCCATCTTAGTTGGGCAACCGGAATAACCCAATACCTGCGTCCGGCGGTGCGGCGGGACGGAACGGGTGCGGCTCCGCCCGGCGGGGGGCCCGGAACCCCGACGGCGGGTCAGGAACCCGTGCCGACCACCCAGCAGGTATGCACGCTGCCCGTGGTGGCCAGGGACACCGTCCGAAGTTCGGCCCGGTGGTGGGTCACCGATTCCTCGGCGGGCCCGATCGTCACGTACTCCCAGCCGACCACGGCGTACCCCTCGTTCAAGGCCTGCACCGCGCAGGTCACGGTCGCCTCGGGGGACTTGGTCAGCTTGAAGTCGACCAGGGTGGAGGTCTCGTCCGGGACGGCGAAGCCTACGGGGTCTGTGCTCATCTCCGCCCCGGGCGAGGGCCAGGACGCGTAGGCGACTGCGGCAACGGCCACAGCCACACCGCCGCCTGCCAGCAGGAGGCGGGACCGGCGGGACAGCCCCCGCTTGGGCGCCCCGTAGCGATTGGCTAGGCTGGGGGCGGAGGCCGCTTCGTCCGAAGGCCTCCGATGGTCCGCGGGGTCCTGGGTGCTCACCCGATCAGTCTACCGAACCGCGGTCCTTCCCTTCCGCACGAACGTTCAGGAGCCCTGCCTTGTCGATGTCCTCTTCGGCACAATCCCCGTCGGTCCGGCCGCAGCCCGGAGCGCTCAGGCTGCTCGCGGTGCACGCCCATCCCGATGATGAAGCGAGCAAAGGCGCCGCCACCATGGCCTCCTACGCCGCCGCCGGCGTCGAGGTCATGGTCGCCACCTGCACCGGCGGAGAGCGCGGCTCCATCCTGAATCCCGCCATGGAGGCGAACCCCGCAGCCAAGCGCGACCTTGCCGGGCTGCGCCGCCGGGAAATGGCCGCAAGCCGGGATGTGCTGGGGGTGCAGCACCGTTGGCTGGGCTTCATGGACAGCGGCCTGCCCGAAGGCGATCCGCTGCCCGAGCTGCCCTTCGGCTGCTTCGCCCGGCAGCCCCTGGAGACGGCCGCCGCTCCGCTGGTGCGGCTGGTCCGCTCCTTCCGCCCGCATGTGATCCTCAGCTACGACGAGAACGGCGGCTACCCCCACCCGGACCACATCATGGCGCACCGGATCGCCGTCGAAGCGTTCCACGCGGCCGGCGACCCGGAGCGCTACCCGGACACCGGAGCGGCCTGGGAGCCGCTGAAACTCTACTACGACAGGGCCTTCAACCCCGAGCGGTTCCTGGCGCTGCACCGCGCCCTGGAGGAAGCCGGGCTGGAGTCCCCGTACGCGGCCCGGCTGGCCGCCGTGCTGGAGAGCGACAGCGAAGGCCACCAGCCGCCGCAGCCCACCCACCCCACCACCACCCAGATCGAATGCGGTGAGTGGTTCGACACCCGCGACCGGGCGCTCATCAGCCACGCCACCCAGGTCGACCCGCAGGGATTCTTCTTCGCCGTCAGCACCGACCTGCAGCGCCGGGTCTGGCCGTGGGAGGACTATTCGCTGATCGAATCCCGCGTGCCCGCCGAACTCCCTGAACGCGACCTGTTCGCTGGCATACGATAGAGGGCGGGTGAGCAAGCCGCCTGCCTGCCGCAGCAGAAGAAAGACAGACCCGTGAACCTCCTTTACAGCCTGCCCCTGACCGTCAATCCGGTGCCGGACGATGAGCTCAAGGAAGGGCTCACCCCCGACATGGTGACCCCCGGCGTGGCGGGCTTCCTCTTCACCCTCTTCGTCGCGGTCGCCATCTTCCTGCTGATCCGGGACATGGTGAAGCGCATCCGGCGGGTCCGGTACCGCAGCCAGGCGATGCTCGACGAGGAAAACGCGGCCGCAGCCGAAGCGGCGGAGACGCCCGACGCCGGCCCCTCCGTCGGCCCCGGAGCCGAAGGCACCGCCCCGCGCACCGGATCCAGGGGCTGACCCATGGGCCGGCGGCTGCAGGACCAGGCCTCCGCCTATCTGCGCCAGCACGCCGACAACCCGGTGGACTGGTGGCCCTTCGGCGATGAGGCGTTCGAGGAAGCGCAGCGCCGGCAGGTGCCCGTCTTCGTCTCGGTGGGCTATGCCGCCTGCCACTGGTGCCACGTCATGGCCCACGAGTCGTTCGAGGACCCGGAGACAGCCGAGTACCTCAACCGGCACTTCGTGAACATCAAGGTCGACCGCGAGGAACGCCCCGACGTCGATGCCGCCTACATGGCCGCCGTCCAGGCCCTCACCGGCCAGGGCGGCTGGCCGATGAGCGTCTTCACCCTCCCGGACGGACGCGCCTTCTACGCGGGCACCTATTACCCGCCCCGGCCCGTCCAGGGCATGCCCGCATTCCGGCAGGTGCTGGAGGCGGTAAATGAGGCCTTCACCGCCCGTCGCACCGAAACCGAGGAGGCGGCCGGCCGGATCGCCGCGCATCTGGCCGGTGCCCAGCAGGGAAACCGGCGGCTGCTGGGACCCCTGGACATGAGTGCCTTCTCACCCGAAGGCAGCGCCGCCGACGTGTCGGCAGCCGCCCTGTCACAGGCCGTGGAGTCCCTCGCCGACCAGGAGGACCCCGCCTACGGCGGCTTCGGGCAGGCGCCCAAGTTCCCGCCGTCGACCGTCCTGCGCTTCCTGCAGCTGCACGCCCGCGCCGATTCCTCCACCGCCGCCGTCGCGGCAGGGCTGGCCGGGCGCACCCTGGCCGCCATGGCGCTCTCGGGAACCTATGACCAGCTCGAGGGCGGCTTCGCCCGGTACGCGGTGGACCGGCGCTGGGCGGTGCCGCACTTCGAGAAAATGCTCTACGACAACGCCCAGCTGGTGCGCCTCTACGCCTGGTGGGCCCGGGACGCCGCCCCCGCCGACCGCAGGCTGGCCCTCCGCACCGCCCTGGACACGGCGGATTGGATGATCTCGCGGCTGCAGGTATCCGGCGGCGGGTTCGCCTCCTCCCTGGACGCCGACACCGTCATCGACGGCCGGCGGGTCGAAGGCGGAACCTACGTGTGGACCCGTTCCGGGCTGGAAGAGGTCCTGGGCGCCGAGGACGCCGGGTTCGTGGCCGGGCTGATGGATCCCGAGTCCGGAGCGGTCGAGGACGGGGCGTTCACCCTGCATTTTGCCCGCCGTCCTTCCCCCGAGGATGAGGAACGCTGGCTGCGGCTGCGCCCGCGGCTGGCCCGGGCCCGGAAGGCCCGGCCGCAGCCTGAGCGGGACGGCAAGGTGGTGGCCGGCTGGAACGGCCTGGCCGTGGCCGGCCTGGCCGACGCCGCTGCGGCCGCGGCCGATCTTGGCGACGGGCCCGCCGCGGACCGGCTGCTGGATGCGGCCCGGGCGGCGGCGGCCTACGTGCTGGACGTCCACGTGCAGGACGGCAGGCTGCTGCGCACCTCGCACGACGGCGCGGCACAGGGCATCGAAGGGCTGCTGGAGGACTATGCCGGGCTGGCCGAAGGGCTCTACGCGCTGTTTGCCGCCACCGGGGAAGTGCGCTGGTACCGCGAGGCGGAGTGGCTGCTCGCCACGGTCGAGGAGCGCTTCCTCACCGACGGCCTGCTGCGGGACACGGCCGAGCAGACCGAGCAGCTGGTCCGCGCGCAGGGCACCGCAGCGGCTGCGGATCCGCTGGACGGCCCGGCGCCCAGCGGCACCGCCCTGTTCGCCGGGGTGCTGCTGACCTCCGCGGCCTACACCGGTTCCGCCCGCCGTCGGGCCATGGCCGAAAGCCTGCTCACCCATGCTGCCCTGCTGTCGGTCCGCGCTCCGCGCGCCGTCGGCTGGGCCATGGGCGTGCTGCAGGCCGCCGTCGCCGGTCCGCAGGAACTGGCGGTGGTGGGCTCCGACGCCGCCGAGGTGGCAGCGATGCTCGCCGAGGCCCGCAGGGACGGCGGACCCGGCATCGTGATCGCTCCACGCCTGCTGGACGGCGCGCAGCCCGACGCGGGCACCGCCGCGGCGGCCGACGCTGCGGTTACCGCAGGTGCACGGGCGGTGCCGGATGTGCCGCTGCTGGCCGCGCGCGGGGCCGGCGACGGTGCCCGGGCCTACCTGTGCCGGGGCATGGTCTGCGCCCGGCCGGTGGATACCGCCGAGGAGCTGGGCGAGCTGCTGCGCGGCGAGTAGCCGCCGACGGGCAGCCGGCGCGGTGCGGTCAGGGCCGGACGGCGAGGACGGCCATGATGATGGCGGCGTAGTGGGCGCTGAATCCCGCCAGCGTGAAGGCGTGGAAGATCTCGTGGAAACCGAACCACTCGATGGACGGGTTGGGGCGCTTCATGGCGTAGATGACCGCCCCGGCGATGTACATGACTCCGCCGACGATGACCAGGACGGCGGCGGGCAGGTTGACCGACCAGAAATCGGGAATGTAGAAGACGGCCGCGAGTCCGAGGGCGATGTACACCGGGGTGTACAGCCAGCGGGGCGCGCCCAGCCAGAGCAGGCGGAACGCGATGCCGGCCAGGGCGCCGGCCCAGATGATGATCAGCAGCAGGCGTGCCTTGTCGTGCGGCAGCAGGGACCACGCCAGGGGCGTGTAGGACCCGGCGATGACGAGCATGATGTTGGTGTGGTCCAGGCGCTTGAGGACCTTCTTCACCGGCGGAGACCAGTTGCCGCGGTGATAGACGGCGGAGACGCCGAACAGCAGCACGCCGGTCAGCGCATACACCGCCGAGGCGATCCGCGTGCCGGGAGTGGGGGCCAGGACCACCAGGATGATGCCGGCGGCGAGGGCCAGCGGCGCGGCGCCCAGATGCAGCCAGCCGCGCAGCCGCGGCTTGATCTCCAGGATGTCCGCTACAGCCTCGACCGCGGATTCCACCGGGCCCGGTGAACGCCGCGACTCGGGATCGTGCTCGGGCAGGGCTGAGGACTGACGTGAATCCATGACTGCCATCCTAACCTACGGGCCGGTAGGTTACCGTTCGGTAGGCAGGGTGCGGGGCAGGCAGGCGGTAACCTTGGAACTGCCCGATCCACCCACCGACTCCCGAAGGCAGGTGAGAGCCCCGTTGCGCTTTCCCGGCATCGCCTACGCCTGGTATGAGCGTCGCCTGCGGCAGAGCCTGCCCGCGGAGCGGCTCCCCGAGCACATCGGCGTGATGGTGGACGGCAACCGGCGCTGGGCGCGCCTGGCCGGCGCTCCGACCCGCGACGGGCACCAGGCGGGCGCCGACAAGATCCTCGAGTTCCTTGGGTGGTGCCAGGAACTGGGCGTCCGCGTGGTGACGCTCTACATGCTCTCCACCGACAACCTCAACCGCGATCCGGAGGAGCTCGAACCCCTGCTGGGGATCATCGGCAATACGCTGGACCGGCTGGGAGAACAGCGGGACCTGCGCGTGCAGCCGGTCGGTGCCCTCGACATCCTGCCGGAGGACCTCGCGGCCCAGCTCTGCCGCCTGGGTGAAAGCACCGCCGCCGGCCAGGGGCTGCACGTGAACGTGGCGATCGGCTACGGCGGGCGCCGCGAAATCGTGGACGCGGTCAAGGAACTGCTCCGGGATGCCGAGGCGAACGGCCGCAGCATCGCCGAGGTCACCGAGACGCTCACCGATTCCCAGATTTCCGAGTACCTCTACACCCGCGGCCAGCCCGATCCGGAACTGGTGATCCGCACCTCCGGCGAGCAGCGGCTCTCGGGGTTCCTGATGTGGCAGAGCGCGTACAGCGAGTTCTACTTCTGCGAAGCGCTTTGGCCTGACTTCCGGCGGGTGGACTTCCTGCGCGCCCTTCGCGACTACGCCAGCCGACAGCGGCGGTTCGGGTCCTGACCGATGCGGGCCCACAGCCGGCGGGAAGTGGGCCTGGCGGCGCTGCTGGCCGCCAGCGCCGGCTTCGTTGACGCCGCCGGCTTCATCCACTTCGGCGGCTGGTTCGTCGCCTTCATGACCGGAAACTCGACGCGCGCCGCGGCGTCGCTGGCCGCCTTCTCCTGGGAGGGATTCGTGGCCGCCTTCGCCTTGATCGCGGCCTTCCTGGCCGGCGTCGTCACGGCCTCCCTGCTGCGCCGGGCCGTGCCCTCCCGGCCTGCGGCGGCGGTCTGCGCCCTCGTGGGGCTGCTGCTGCTGGGCGCCTGGGGCAGCGTGGAACCGGCCGGCGTCCTGACCGCACCGCTGCTGTCGCTGGCCATGGGGGCGCTGAACTCGGTCTTCGAACGGGACGGGGAGGTGAGCATCGGATTGACCTATATGACCGGAACGCTGGTGAAGCTTGGCCAGCGGATCGCCGCCTTCCTGGCCGGCGGCCGGCGGACGGGCGCCGCGCGGTACTTCCTGCTCTGGGCGTCCCTGACCGCCGGGTCCCTGGCCGGCGGACTCGGATACCTCGCCGTCGGACTGGACTGCCTGCCGGCCGCGGCCGCCGTGATCCTGGCCGTCGGCCTGCGGCTGGCAGCACGCGCCCCGAAGCCGGGGGAGCGGCCCAAAGCCAACGCCGGGTGAATTCCCTCCGCGTCCCCGTGTCACCGTGCACGGGACGCGGCGCCGGGCGTACCTTGGTGCTATCAATCAGCCAGACGCTGATGAACCGGAGGCCGGATGCACACCAGACGGGTGGTCCAGGCCGCGGCCGGCCCCCGTTCCGGCCTGCGGCAGCTTACTTCGACCCGGGGCCGCCAGGCCCCTGAGTGGAGACACCGTGGCCGCCAACACCACTATCCGCCCGGACGGGACCGCCGACGCCGGGGCCCGGGGCGCCGTCGAAAGCAGCTTTGTCCTCGATACCTCGGTGCTGCTGTCCGATCCAGGCGCGCTCTTCCGCTTCGCTGAGCACGAGGTGATCCTGCCGCTGGCGGTGATTACCGAGCTGGAGCACAAACGCCACGATCCCGAGCTGGGCCTGTTTGCGCGCAGCGCGCTGCGCAACCTGGACGACCTGCGGGTCGAGCACGGCGGTCTCGCCGAACCGGTGCCGCTGCCTTCCGGCGGCACCCTGCGGGTCGAGCTGAACCACATCGCCCTGGATGTGCTGCCGGCCGGCATGCGCGGCCCGGACAATGACAGCCGGATCCTGGCGGTGGCCTGCAACCTTGCCGCCGGGGGCCGGAACGTCACGGTCGTCTCGAAGGACCTGCCGCTGCGGCTGCGCGCATCGGCGCTGGGCCTGGCGGCGGACGAATACCGCAACGGGCTCGTGCGGGATGCCGGCTGGACGGGGGTGGCGGAGCAGGAGGTCACCGAACAGGACCTCGCGGAGCTCTACGCCCACCGTCCGGTGTTCCTGCCCGACGCCGCGGAACTGCCGTGCAACACCGGCCTGGTGCTGCTCTCCGGACGCGGTTCGGCGCTGGCCCGGGTGGGGGCGGACAAGCACGTCCACCTGGTCCGGGGCGAGAACGACGTGTTCGGGCTGCACGGGCGCTCGGCCGAACAGCGGCTGGCCATTGACCTGCTCCGCAACCCCGAGGTGGGAATCGTCTCGCTCGGCGGGCGGGCCGGCACCGGCAAGTCCGCGCTTGCGCTCTGCGCGGGCCTGGACGCCGTGCTGGAGCGGCGCGAACACCGCAAGGTCATGGTCTTCCGGCCCCTGTACGCCGTCGGCGGCCAGGAGCTGGGCTATCTGCCCGGAACCGAATCGGACAAGATGGGCCCGTGGGGACAGGCGGTCTTCGACACCCTCGAGGCCGTGGTGTCGCCGGCCGTGGTCGAGGAGGTCCTGGAGCGCGGCATGCTCGAGGTGCTTCCGCTCACGCATATCCGCGGACGCTCCCTGCACGACGCCTTCGTGATCGTCGACGAGGCGCAGTCCCTGGAACGCAACGTGCTGCTGACGGTGCTGTCCCGGATCGGCCGGAACTCAAAGGTGGTGCTGACCCACGACATCGCCCAGCGGGACAACCTGCGCGTCGGGCGGCACGACGGCGTGGCCGCCGTCGTCGAGGCCCTGAAGGGCCATCCGCTTTTCGGGCACGTCACCTTGAACCGGTCGGAGCGCTCGCCGATCGCCGCGCTGGTGACCGAGCTGCTCGAGGAGGGCCAGCACCGCTGAAAGCCGGCCGCAGGCGGCGGGCCGGGCTCCACGGGTCGGCCGACGGCACCGGAAGCCGGCCTACATCCGGCCCCATCGGGCCCGGACGAGGGCGAAGACGCCGTAACAGATGAGCCCGACGGCGATCACCAGGATCACCGGCACGCCGACCGGATACTGCAGCAGCGTCCGGAGGCTGCCGTCCAGTCCCGTGGAGTCCTGCGGCCGGTGGTTGAGGGCCGCGGCCGCGAACAGCAGCCCGACCAGGACCAGGGCCACGCCCTTGGCGATATGCCCGACGACGCCGAGCGCGTTCAGCACGCGGCCCCGGCGGGTGTCCTCGAAGTACCGCAGCTCGGGCCGAAAACGGCGTGCCGAGCCTTTGTAGATGAAGTAGGCGCCGATGCCCAAAATCAGGGCCCCGACGCCGGCCAGCGCCGGGATGCCGGCGGCGGAATTGAGCACGGTACGGCTGAAGGAGGAGATGCTCTCTCCCGAATCCCTGCCGCGGCCGCGGGCGAAGGAAGCGAAGGTCAGGGCCACGCTGCCGTAGATGACGAACAGCGAGCCGGAGGAAATGGCCTTGGCCACCCGGGCCCGCATCTTCTCCCGCCGCATCCGGACCGTGGCCTCCGCCAGCTGCCAGACGGCCAGCGCGGCGCACGCAACGCAGCCGGCCCACATGAGTACCGGACCGAAGGGCTCCGCCCGCGCCAGCGGGCCGATGGCGCCGCTGGTCTCGGCCTCGCCGTAGCCGCCCAGGGCCACCTGCAGGGCTATGGCCCCGATCAGGACGTGCAGCAGCGCCATCACCGCGAATCCGGTGCGGGCCAGCACGTCCAGCCAGGGGCGGTTGGCGGCGCGCTCCAGGGTGGCCGCGGCGCCCTCGGCCGCACCGTTCCCGTCGGGCGTGCTGTCCAACGGTCGCTCCGAGGCCATTGCCGTCCTTTCCCGCGTGCTGCCACGGTGCCGTTCCGGTGTTCTCCGGCAGGCAGGTCCAGCGCCGGGGTCGTCCCTGCACCTCGGCGGCATGGGTTCCGCGCCGGGAACCAACCCGCCGTGCCGTGTCTTTGTCCACAATAGAACCGTGCCGGGCTGTCTGCGGGTTTTCGCCGGGTACCCTGCGGGTCATGGGAACGCTGTTGGGGGATTACGCGGCGGCGGGCGGAGCTGCCGTCTGGCTCCTCGCAGCCGCGCTGGGACTCTTCGCGGTGCTGGCCGTGCTTCTCTGCGCCGAGGACCTGCGCTCGCACCGCCTGCCCAACCGTCTGGTGCTGCCGGCGTACCCCGCAGCCACCGTGCTTCTGGGCGGGGCCGCCGCGGCGGCGGGGGAGGCGGGCCGGACGGTCGCCATGCTCGCCGGGGCCGCCGTCCTGTGGCTGGGCTACTTCCTGCTGCGCCTGATCAGTCCCGCCGGGCTCGGCTACGGCGACGTGAAGCTGGCGGGGGTGCTGGGCCTGTACCTCGGGTTCCTGGGCTGGTCCCATGTGCTGGCGGGCACCATGGCCGCGTTCCTCATCGGCGGTCTCTGGGCGGGGCTGCTGGTGGCCTTCCGGCGGGCAACCCTCAAGAGCGCGATCGCCTTCGGGCCCTGCATGCTGCTGGGGGCGGCGGTCGCCATGCTCCTGCCCGTCCCCGGGTAGGCCTGCCCTAGGCTGGGTTCATGGCTACACCCGAATTCGTCACCTCGCTACGCGCCAAGATCGGCCACGACCCGCTGTGGCTTCCGGGAGTCACCGCGGTGACCTTCGACGACGCCGGGCGGGTCCTGCTGTGCCGGCGCGCCGACTCCGGACGGTGGGCGCTGATCACCGGCATCTTGGACCCGGGGGAGGAACCGGCGCCGGGAGCCCTCCGGGAGCTCGAGGAGGAAACCGGGGTGGTGGCCGAGGTCGAGCACATGATCCACGCCGGGTCGCACGGACCCATCACGTTTCCCAACGGCGATGTCTGCCGGTTCCTCAACCTGGCCTTCCGCTGCCGGCCGGTGTCCGGGCAGGCACGGGTGAACGACGACGAGTCGCTGGAGGTGGCATGGTTCGCCGTCGACGCCCTGCCCGAGCTCAGCGACCGGCACCGCATGCTGATCGACCTGGCGGTCCGGGCCGACGGGGTGCCGGCCTTCACGCGCTGAGGCGCCCGAAAAAGCACCCCGCGGCGCCCCCTCCGGGGGAGGGGCGCCGCGGGGTGCGGCCGGCTAGGAGCGGCAGTCCTGCCCCGGGACGTCGGGGTCCGTCCCGCCGGCACCCTGCCCCGCCGGGGCGGCGGGCCCGCCCCCGCCTGCACCGGTGCCGGCGGCGGCTGCCAGCCGTTCGGCCTCGAGCCGCTCGGCCTCCTCGCCGCCCACCGCTTCGCCGCGCGCCACCATGCCGGCGACGTCCGAGAGCGGAATCTGCTTGAGGAACAGCGCGAACACCAGGGCGATGGCCAGGAACGGAACCAGGTACCAGAACACCGGCGCCAGGGCGTCCGCATAGGCGGTGACGATGCCCTCGCGCAGAGGCTCCGGCAGATCCGCCAGCACCGAGGGCTGCAGCGTGGCGGTGGCTTCGCCGGCCGCGGCCGGATCCAGGCCCGCCGAGCCGAAGACCCCCATCAGGTTCTCGGAGAGCCGGGTGGTGAACATGGCGCCGAAGATGGCCACGCCCAGCGCTGCCCCGACTTCGCGGAAGTAGTTGTTCGAGGAGGTGGCGGTGCCGATCTGGTCGACCGGCACGGAGTTCTGCACCACCAGGACGACCACCTGCATGATCAGGCCCAGCCCGGCGCCGAACACGAACAGCTGCGCGCAGATCACCCAGACGGGGGTGTCGGCGGCCAGGGTGGTCAGCCAGAGCATGGCGGCAATGACCAGGACGGCGCCGGCGATCGGGTACTTCTTATAGGTCCCCGTCCTGGTGATGGCGAGGCCGGACCAGATGGAGGTGCCCATCATGCCGACCATCATCGGCAGCAGCAGCAGTCCGGAGACCGCGGCGGAGGTGCCGGTGGACATCTGCAGGAACGTCGGCACGAACGCGAGGGCGGCGAACATGCCCATGCCCAGGGCGAAGCCGATGGCGGTGGCGTTGATGAAGATCCGGTTGCGGAACAGGCTGAGCGGAATGATCGGATCCTCGGCCCGGCGCTCGACCAGCACGAAGGCGGCGGCGGCCGCCAGCATGCCCGCGCCGAAGGCCAGGGTCAGCGGATCGGTCCAGCCGCGCTCGTCGCTGCCGCCGAAGTCGGTGAAGAAGATCAGGCAGGTGGTGGCGATGGACAGCAGCACGACGCCGGCGATGTCGATGCGCTGCCGGATCCGCTTGCCGGGCAGGGTGAGGGTGAAGAAGGCAATGGTGAAGGCCGCGATGCCGATCGGGATGTTGATGTAGAAGGCCCACTGCCAGGTCATGTGGTCCACGAAGAAGCCGCCCAGCAGGGGGCCGCCGACGGCCGAGAGGCCGAAGATGCCGCCCAGCGGGCCCATGTACTTGCCGCGCTCGTTGGCGGGGACGATGTCGGCGATGATGGCCTGGGAGAGGATCATCAGGCCGCCGCCGCCCAGGCCCTGCAGGGCGCGGAAGACCACGAAGCCCCAGAAGTCCGTGGCGAAGGCGCAGCCCACGGACGCGAGCGTGAACAGGGCGATGGCGAACAGGAACAGGTTCCGCCGGCCGAGCACATCACCGAACTTGCCGTAGATGGGCATCACGATGGTGGTGGCCAGCAGGTAGGCGGTGGTGATCCAGGTCTGGTGTTCGACGCCGCCGAGTTCGCCGACGATGGTCGGCATGGCGGTCGAGACGATGGTCTGGTCCAGGCTGGCCAGCAGCATGCCGGCGATCAGCGCGGAGAAGATGATCCAGATTCTCTTCTTAGTCAGCAGCAGCGGCTCGGCGGAGCGCGCCTCGGTGGTGGTCATGCGGATTCCTTGGGGGAGCGGGGCGGGGAGGGGAGGGCGGGCACGGGATCCACCGCGGCGAAGACCGAGCGGACCGCGTTCAGCGCCTCGGTGATCAGCTCGCGGTAGGGCCTGGTGTTGCCGGGGGTGAAGAAAGCGGGGCCGACGCGCTGCAGCACGGCATTGAGCACACCGATCATGAGGCGGATCCGGGGATCGTCGGCGTCCAGGCCTTCACGGCGGGAGAGGACGCCGGCGAAGTGGTTTTCCGCCTCCTGCGTGCCGTGCAGGACCTTGTGCAGCAGGCGCGGTTCCGCGGCCACGGCAGACTGCAGCTGGGACATCTCGTCGCGGGTCATGGCCATCCGGTCCATCATGGCGGTGGCCAGGTCGACGAAGTCGGCGAGGAGGGTCGGCGAGAGCCCGTCGCCGCGGGTGCCCGACCCGCCGGCGACAAAACGCTCCACCAGGTCCTCCGGGATTTCGTCCACGGGAGAACCGAGGATGGCGTCTTCCTTGGCCGGGAAGTAGTTGAAGAAGGTGCGGCGGGAAATGCCGACCTCCTCGCACAGCTCCTCGACCGTGAAGCCGCCGACGCCGTGCGCGGCGGTCAGGGCGCGGGCTGCCTCGGTGATCGCGATGCGGGTGGCGCGCCGCTTGCGCTCGCGCAGCCCTGCTCCGCCGTCGTCCGATGCACTTTCAATCACGGAGTGAAGTTTTGCACTGTCGTGCTTCAAGTGCAACTTTGGTGCGGCCCTGCCCCGGGCGGACCCCACGCGGCGCGGCCGGAGGCATAAACCAAAAGGCGGGGCGCCCGGGCACATGCCCGCACGCCCCGCCCCTGAGGTGCGCTGCGTTACGCCTGCGGCGGCCGGGTCATGGACAGCACGTCCAGGGCCGCGTCCAGCTGCTCTTCGGTCAGCTCGCCGCGCTCCAGGTAGCCGAGGTCCTCGACGGCCTGGCGGATGGTCTTGCCCTCCTTGACCGAGTACTTGGCGATCTTGGCCGCGTTCTCGTAGCCGATGAACTTGTTCAGCGGAGTGACGATGGACGGGGACGCCTCGGCCAGGTAGCGGGCGCGCTCGACGTTGGCTTCGATGCCGTCGATCATCTTGTCGGCCATCACGCGCGAGGAGTTCGCCAGCAGGCGGATGGACTCCAGCAGGTTCGCGGCGATCACCGGAATGCCGACGTTCAGTTCGAAGTAACCGAAGGTGCCGGCCCAGGCGACGGCGGCGTCGTTGCCGACAACCTGCGCGGCCACCTGCATGACGGCCTCGGAGATGACGGGGTTGACCTTGCCCGGCATGATCGAGGAGCCCGGCTGCAGATCGGGGATCGCGATTTCGCCGAGACCGGTGTTGGGGCCGGAGCCCATCCACCGCAGGTCGTTGGCGATCTTGGAGAAGGACACCGCGATGGTGCGCAGCATGCCGGAGACCTCAACGAGCGCGTCGCGGTTGGCCTGGGCCTCGAAGTGGTCGCGCGCCTCGGTCAGCGGCAGGCCGGTGTCGGCGGCGAGCAGCTCGATGACGCGCTGCGGGAAGCCGGCCGGGGTGTTGATGCCGGTACCGACGGCGGTGCCGCCCAGCGGAACCTCGGCCACGCGCGGCAGGGAGGCCTGCACGCGCTCGATGCCGTAGCGGACCTGTGCGGCGTAGCCGCCGAACTCCTGGCCCAGGGTGACCGGGGTGGCGTCCATCAGGTGCGTGCGGCCGGACTTGACCACCTCCTTGAACTCCTCGGCCTTGCGCTCCAGGGAGGCGGCGAGGTGCTCCAGGGCCGGGACCAGGTCGTTGATCAGCGCGCTGGTCGCGGCCACGTGCACCGAGGTCGGGAACACGTCGTTGGAGGACTGCGAGGCGTTGACGTGGTCGTTCGGGTGAACGGTGGTCTCGCTGCCGGCCTCCTTCAGTGCGCGGGTGGCCAGCTCGGCGAGGACCTCGTTCGTGTTCATGTTCGACGAGGTGCCGGACCCGGTCTGGAAGACGTCAATCGGGAAGTGCTCGTCGTAGCCGCCGCCGGCAACGGCGTCGGCGGCCTCGGCAATGGCACGGGCACGCTCGTCGTCGAGCACGCCGAGTTCGGCGTTCGCCGTGGCGGCGGCCTTCTTGATCCGGGCCAGGGCCTCAATGTGCGAGCTTTCCAGCGTCGTGCCGGAGATCGGGAAGTTCTCCACGGCGCGCTGGGTCTGGGCGCGGTAAAGGGCGTTTACCGGAACCCGGACCTCGCCCATGGTGTCATGTTCGATGCGGTACTCAGGGGAGTTGGTCATGGTTCCAAGCCTAGTCTGCAGCCGCCCCGCTGCTGAAACCTGCGTCACGCGGGCGGGTGGAGCGGATCACCGCCGGGTGCGCCACGGCGCCGAAGCCGGAGACCAGGTCCGCGCCGCCCTCGGCCAGGTGGTAGAACACGCCGACGACGGCGGTGCTGCCGGCCTCGACGGCGGAGGCGATCACCTGGGAGCTCTCCACCAGCCGGGCCGCGGTCTGGCGGGTGTGCTCCACGACCATGTCGTTGACTTCGTTGCTGCCCGAGCGCTGCGCGGCGAGCACCGAGGGCGTGATCCGCTCCACCAGGGAGCGGAGGTGGCCGCCGGGCATATCGCCGGTCTCCACGGTCTTCTTGGCCTCGGTGACGGCGCCGCAGCTGTCATGGCCGAGCACGACCACGAGCGGGACGCCGAGCGCGGCGACGGAGTACTCGAGCGAGCCGAGCACGGCGTCGTCGATCACCTGGCCGGCGGTGCGGACCACGAACGCGTCTCCGAGCCCGAGGTCGAAGATGATCTCGGCGGCCAGCCGGGAGTCGGAGCAGCCGAAGATGACGGCGAAGGGGTTCTGCCCGGCGGCCAGGGAGCTGCGCCTGGAGGCGTCCTGGTTGGGGTGGGAGGCGGTGCCGGCCACGAAGCGTTCGTTGCCCTCCTGCAGCCGCTGCCAGGCGGCGGCCGGGGTCAGGGCGGGGGAAGCGGTTTCTGTTACGGAAGCGGGTTCACTCACATAGACAGCCTACTGCGCGTCCCGGCCGGGTGCGGTGCCGGCGGCCGCGGATTACGGGGCGGGCTGTCCGGCGTCGTCCAGGTCGGCGGCGACGGCGCCGGCCAGGACATCGAACTCGGCGAGGTCCGCGGCGCCGCTGAGGATCACCGTGGTGCCGTCGAATTCGCCGATCAGGTGGGCGTCGCCGTCGGTGCCGTCCCGCAGCTCCCAGGTGTGCCCGCCAGCGGTCCGCTCACCGGCGGGGGCGGCCTGCTCGGCCATCTGCGCGACCCAGGTCGGGTTGGCCTGGCTGGTCTGGCTCATCCGGATGAACTCCTCCGTGGGGGAGAGCCAGCCCACTTCCCAGTGGGCCACGCCGTCCGTGGAACCGTTGTTCCAGCGGGCGTAGTTGGCGCTCCAGCCCTCGGGCAGTTCGGGAGCGAGCGGAGCGTAGCCGGCGATGTCTTCGGCCTCGGCGGCGATGGCCGCCACGTCGGCACCCGGGCGCTTCCCCTGCGGAGCGGGGTTGAGCATGACCGCGCCCAGCACCAGGGCCAGGGTCAGGCCGGTGGAGATCAGCATTCCGATGACCGTGGCGTTCGCCCGCTTGGCCTGCTTGGCCGTCAGGACCGGGGTAACGGGGGCGTCCGCCGGCCCGGCGGTCTCGGGCCCGGCAGGGACGGCGGGAGAGGGGGCCTGGCCGGCCCGGGGATCGGACTGCTGCTGTTCACTCACGCCTTCCATGATCGCGCATCCGGCGGGCTTCGCCTATTCCGCCGGGCATGCCCGCCGCCCCGTCGGCTGCCCTGCCGGACATGAAGCCGGCGGAGTCCGGCCCCGCACGCCGCGCAGCCGGTGAAGGCCGGAAATGCCAGCACGCTGGCCGTGCCGAACAGGGCGGGGACTATGATCGGAAGAAGAAGGAGCCGCCCGGCGGTTCCCCGCAGGCAGGTCCAGTGCGATTTCGAAGATGAGGTAAGACGTGACCCAAGGTGCCCAGTACTCCACCCTTTCCCCCGCCCTGGCAGTCGGGGATGACGAGCCGGACCGGAACCTGGCCCTTGAACTGGTGCGCGTCACCGAGGCCGCGGCCATTGCGGGCGGCCACTGGGTCGGCTTCGGGGACAAGAACGCCGCCGACGGCGCGGCCGTAGACGCCATGCGCTCGCTGCTCTCCACCGTCCACTTCAACGGCGTCGTGGTCATCGGCGAGGGCGAAAAGGACGAAGCCCCCATGCTGTACAACGGCGAAAAGGTCGGCGACGGCAGCGGCCCCGAGGTCGACGTCGCGGTCGATCCGATCGACGGCACCCGCCTGACCGCCCTGGGCTACGACAACGCACTGGCCGTCCTGGCCGTGGCCGAGCGTGGGTCCATGTTCGATCCCTCCGCCGTGTTCTACATGGAGAAGCTCGTCACCGGCCCGGAAGCCGCCGACATGGTGGACCTGCGCCTGCCCGTGAAGCAGAACCTGCACCTGATCGCCAAGGCCAAGGGCAAGAAGATCAACCAGCTCTCGGTTGCCGTGCTGGACCGGGACCGGCACAAGCCGCTGATCCAGGAGATCCGCGACGCCGGCGCCCGCACCCGCATGATCATGGACGGCGACGTGGCCGGTGCCATCGCCGCAGCCCGCGAGGGCACCGGCGTCGACGCCCTGATGGGTGTCGGCGGAACGCCTGAGGGCATTGTCACCGCCTGCGCGATCAAGGCCACCGGCGGCGTCATCCAGGGCCGGCTCTGGCCGACCTCCGACGAGGAGAAGCAGAAGGCGATCGACGCCGGCCACGACCTGGACCGGGTGCTGTCCACCGACGACCTGGTCACCAGCGACAACTGCTACTTCGCGGCCACCGGCATCACCAACGGGGACCTGCTGCGCGGCGTGCGCTACCAGGGCCAGAAGGTGCTGACCCAGTCCATCGTGATGCGCTCGAAGTCGGGCACCATCCGCGTGGTCAGCGGCGAGCACCAGTCGCACAAGTGGGAGTCCTACGCCCGCCTGAAGTAAGCCTGAATGCGGAGGGGCCGTGCAGGAGACTCCTGCACGGCCCCTCTGCATGTCCGCCCGGCGGACGCCCCCCGGGCGCCGCACCTGGCCGGCCGGCTCACCCGGTTTCAGCCGGCGGTCTGCGGCCGGGCAGCGCCGGCGGGACGGCTGTCCGTGCCGCGGCGGCTGCGCAGCCGGAAGGCGGCCGTGCCGAGCAGGACCAGGACCGCGGCGACGGCGGCAGCCACGGCGGTGGCGGTGTTCTCCAGCCCGCCGTTGACGCGGGACACCGCGATCCACGACAGGCCCCAACCGATCGCCAGGGCGGGAGCGAGCCGTCCCCGGCCGTACGCTGCGAGCCCGACGGCGACCAGCACAATGGCGGCCAGGACGGCGATGGACCAGGCCTCGGCGGGGAGGCCGAAGCCGCGGAAGCCCTGCGAGGTCAGCAGCGAGGCGGTGTTGGCGGCGGTGGCGACGCTCACCCAGCCGAGGTACAGGCCCAGCGTGCCGTCCACGACGACGGCCTCCACCCAGCTGTCGGGGCGGCATGCCGAGTACCGCACGAACAGCCAGGCCAGCACCACGAGCAGCAGGACGATGACCGCCACGCTCAGGGGAACCGAATCTGCCTGGACGCTGAGGATCCACGCGGCGTTGAGCACCAGCGACGCCGCCACGAGCCAGCCCAGGGACCGCTGCCTCGGGGAAGTACGCTGCCGCGGCAGCCACTGGTACAGGGTGTAGAGGCCCAGGCCGGTGTAGATGACGCTCCAGATGGAGAAGGCCGGGCTGGCGGGAGCGAGGTAGGTGGCATCGGCGGACAGGGCGCCGCCGGCCGACTCGGCCACCGGCGTTCCGCCGAACACGCCCACGCCGACCATGGAACCGACAATGCAGAAGACAAAGCAGGCGGTCACCGTTATCTGGCGGGCGAGGTCGGAGCCCCGGGCCGGCTCACCGGTTCGGGCAGTGGAGGATGTCGACGAAGTAGCCATATTCGACGATAACAAAGGCTGCTTACTATTTTCAGGCCTGAGTATCTCGGACGCCTAACGATTCCCGGAGGATCAGCCGCTCCGCCGCCTGACCCCGGGCGCCCTTGCGGGCTCGGCGAGTCAGCCCGCGTCCGGGCCCCGCCGCGCCGCCCGCCGCAGCCGCCCGGCCAGGTCCCGCAGCCGCCCCTTCGCCCGGCCGGCAAAGCCCGCCCCGGCGCGGGCGAGCCGGTAGGCCCGGTACGCCGGCCGGCTGACGGGCAGGTCCCAGGTGCCCGGATACGCGACGGCACGTCCGCCGAAGGATTTCTTGAACTTCGTGAACCCGGCCCACTCGTGCTCCGGGTCGTCGTCGGGCGCGATGCCCCACAGGTCCACGGTCTGCAGGCCGGCCTCGGCTGCGTCCAGGATCAGGTTGACCAGCAGCGGCACTCCCGCGTTGAGCCGACGGTGCTCGAAACTCGCCGCGGCGTGGGCGTAGGTGCGCGTGTCGGACGAGTCGTAGGCAAGGGCTGCGGCGATCGGCCGGCCGTCGAGCCAGGCCAGGTGCAGGCTCGCTGCACCCAGCGGCATCAGGGTCTGCGCGGCCTGGCGGAGGTAGCTGTCCGGCTGCGGGCGGAATCCGGTGCGGGCTGCGGTTTCGTGGAGGAACCCCAGCAGGATCCCGATGTCGGCGGGATCCCGCGACACCGAGAAAGTGACGCCCTTCTTGTGGATGTTGCGGTGGATGTTGCGGTTGCTGGAGCGCATATCGGCCAGCACGGCGTCCTGGTCCCGGGCGATGTCGATCAGCCAGGTCAGGTCCGGCTGCAGGTTCTTCGGCGCCCGGACCAGGCCGCGGCCGGAAAGCAGCTGCTCCGCCGCGTCGGCGCTGATACCGGCACTGACCGGTTCAATCCGCACATAGGCGGCCCCGCGGGAGCGGGCCAGGGCGGTCAGGGCCGCCAGCGCGGCGTCGAGCCCCTCGGGTCCGGAGGCCACCGGCCCGTACGGCACGTACAGGAACCGGCCCAGCGCGGTCTTCTCCTCCACGGCTACGAACCGGTACTCCGGCTGCGAGGCCCGATGCACGACCTTGCCCAGGGATTCCTGGAAACGTGCCCAGGGTTCCGTCTGCAGGAACTGCTCCACGACTACCTTTCGTCGACTTCTTGGTCCATGTTCGTCGTCACGGCGAAAGCCAGCGCCCCCTGCGCGTGCTGTGCCGAATCGGCGGAAAGCTTGGCGATCACCGGTGCCTCCGCGGCCGGAATGAATGCGCTGGCGCCCTGCTCCAGCAGCAGGTTGCCCTTCGGGGAATCCAGCAGGATGGTCCCGCGCACGGCCAGCACCACGGTGGGCCCGTTCTGCAGCACGGGAACGTCCGCGCCGGTCATGGTGTGCTCCGGCTCGTAGGCCGGCTCGGCCGCCTCCCGGCTGGACAGTTCCAGCCGCTGCAGCTGGAACTCGGCGAACGGCGGGCGGTACAGCTCCTGGGCCATTCCGGTGAACCGGGGCTGGACCAGCGGGGGCTCGATCGGCCGGAAGTCCACGGTCTTCAGCAGCTCCGGCACGTCCACGTGCTTCTGGGTCAGGCCGCCGCGCAGCACGTTGTCGGAGGAGGCCATCACTTCGATGCCGGTCCCGGACAGATACGCGTGCAGGTTGCCGGCCGGCAGATGCACGGCCTCGCCGGGCCGCAGGCAGACCCGGTTGAGCAGCAGGGAGATCAGCACGCCGGCGTCGTCCGGATACAGCTCGCCCAGCTCGCCCACGGTGGCCAGCTCACGCCGGTGGCCGTCGCCGTCGTCGTCTCCGCCTTCGCCGCCGGGGCGGCGCAGGGGCGCGACGGCGGACACCGCCAGCCGGACGGCCTCCACCACTTCCTCGTCACCGCGGATGAGGCGGCGGAACACCGCCGAGCAGCGTTCCTCCTCCGGGCGCCCGGACTCCAGCTCCGCCGTGATCCACTCCAGCAGATCCGGCAGGGGGGTTCCCGTGTCTTGGACGACGGCGTTCAGGGCGCGGAAGCGCTCAGCGGAGGCCTCCGGCCGGCTGAAGCCACACAGTGCATCGAAGGGAGTCAGCGCCAGGATCATTTCGGGTTTGTGGAACTCGTCCCGGTAGTTGCGGTCCGGCGCGGAGCGGTCCAGGCCTGCCTGTTCCTCCGCCGCGAACCCGGCCCGGGCCTGCTCGGCGGTCGGATGGACCTGCAGGCTGAGGGGGGAACCGGCGGCCAGGACCTTGGCCAGGAACGGCAGCCGCGGTCCGAAGCGTCCGACTGCCTCCCGGCCGAGCATTCCCTCCGGGTCGGCGTCGATCAGGGCATCGAGGGTGGCGGCATCGTCGACGGGAGGCTGCAGGGCGGACGGAGCGCCGGGGTGCGCGCCGATCCACAGCTCCGCCTCCGGCTCCCCGGACGGCTCACGGCCAAACAGCTCGGCCATGGCCGTGCGCGATCCCCAGGCGTAGGGGCGGACGGTGTTGTCCAGCAGGTACATTTCTTTCCCTCCCGGGGTCGGTGCGTCGGTGGGCGGTGGCCCGGGCAGCGCGCGTTGGGACGACGCCGCTGCGGGCGGTTCGGCGTGCCGGGCTACCCGGGGCTGCACTGGCCGTTGTTGTCGAGCAGCATGCCCAGGGTGGCGTCGTCCTGCAGGACGGCCAGTTCCTGCAGATACTCCTCGGTGACCTCCGGCCCGGGCGCGGCGGGCTGCGGTTCGGCCGCGGGGGCCTCGGGCTGCGCGGCGCCGCCTTCGGCGGGAGCCTGGTCCTCCGCAGGCGCTTCGGCCTCCTGCGGAGCCGGTTCGGGGGCTGCGGCCAGCCGCTCCTGGACCCGGGCATGAATGAGGTCGAAGTCGGGGTAGGTGACGAAGTTGTCAGCGGCGGTGCCGAAGTCCGGCGGGCCGATCGTCATGCTTTCCACCGGCTGGCTGCGCGCCTTCAGGGCCAGGTCGAGGAAGCTGCCCAGCTGGTCGGCGGGAATGTTGGTGGTAACCATCTGCTCACCGGCGGAGGCGATGGACTGGAAGCGGGTGAGCAGGGTGGCCGGATCCAGCTGGCTGATCATCGCCTGCTGGACGCACTGCTGCCGGGAGATCCGGTGGTAGTCGGTCACGAATTCCCGGGAGCGGGCATACCAGAGGGCATGGTAGCCATCCAGCTTCTGCACCCCCGGCGGGATCCAGCCGTCCGGCGGATAGTGGCGGTTGGTGCCCGGAATCTCGCCCGCGGTGATCGGCACCCAGCCTCCCGCATTGACCGTGATGCCGCCCATGGCGTCGATGAGCCGCTCAAAGCCGGCCATATCCACCGTGACGTAGCCCTGCACCTCCAGGCCCAGGATGCCGCTGGCGGCGTCCATCATGGCCTCGGCTCCGGGATCCGTTCCCTCCGGGTAGAGGTAGGGGTAGTTGTCGGTGACCACCTGGTACAGGCTGTTCAGGATGCACTCGTCGCCGCAGTTGTACCCCTCGGGCCAGACCTCCCACAGCGGGGAGTCCTCTCCGAAGCGGGCGTTCTGGAAGTTGCGGGGCAGGCTGAAGGTCGAGGTCTCGCCGGTCTTCGCGTCCACGCTGATCACGGACATGCTGTCGGGGCGCAGGCCGGTGCGGTCCGCCCCGGCGTCGCCGCCCATCAGCAGGAAGTTGTAGCGGCCGTCGACGGGATCGAAGGCGGGCCCGGCCTGGAAGACGCTGCCCACCGTCTGCCGGCTCACGTTCAGCAGGTAGGCGCCGTAGCCAAGGCTGCCGCTGGTCACCGCCATCAGGACTGCCAGGGACACGGCGACGACGGGGCGCACCCCGCGGCGGAGCAGGGGCGGGCGGATGATCCGCAGCGTATCGAGGAACAGCAGGGCCCAGCCGACGGCGAGCAGCGCCAGCACCGCGATGATGACGATGGACATCCACCCGTGGGTGAGCAGGTCCACCAGCCGGGCACGGCTGGTCAGCGCGAGGACCAGGACGGCCAGGGCCAGGATCCAGACGCTGAAGGTGACCAGCAGCGCCCGCCGTCCCAGCCTCCGGTCGCCGGCGACCACCTGTGCGGAACCCGGCAGGACCAGGGTCAGCAGCAGCAGGATGAACGCCCGGCGGGTGCGTAGGCCCTCGGGCGCGGCCTGCGGATAGCGGACCGGATCAGTCAGCGGCGTGCCGGTGCGGGCTGAGGCGGGATGAGTCACGGCGGGCCTAGGCGGGCGGGGCGACGGACGCCCGGAGGTTGGCGCCCTTGGCCATGGCGGTGCGGCGCAGGCCGTCGGCGAAGTCCACCAGCTGCTGCTGCAGCTTGGCGGCGAGCGGGTCGGTTCCGGAGGCCAGCATCCGCACGGCGAGCAGGCCGGCGTTGCGGGCTCCGCCCACCGAAACGGTTGCGACCGGGACCCCGGCGGGCATCTGCACGATGGACAGCAGGGAATCCATGCCGTCGAGGTACTTCAGCGGAACGGGAACCCCGATCACCGGCAGCGGGGTGAGGGCGGCAAGCATGCCGGGCAGATGCGCGGCTCCGCCGGCACCGGCAATGATGACCCGCAGCCCGCGGCGGTGTGCGGTGCGGCCGTACTCGAGCATCTCCTCCGGCATCCGGTGGGCTGAAACCACATCCGCCTCGAAGGGGATGTCGAACTCCGCCAGGGCGGCCGCGGCGGCGTCCATGACGGCCCAGTCCGAGTCCGAGCCCATCACCACACCGACCAGGGGGGTCTGCGCCTTGTTCATTCCTGTCCTTCCGAATCCCGGCCGTCGCGGATGATCGCAGCCGCCCGGGCGGCGCTGCGGCGCAGTGCCGGCAGGTCCGCTGCGCTGCGGCCCACGGCGTTGACGTGCCCGATCTTACGTCCGGGGCGGACGGATTTGCCGTAACCATGCACTTTGACGCCCGGTTCTGCGGCCATCGCCGCCGGGTAGGCGGCGAAGAGGTCCTGGTTGCCGCCGCCCAGATAGTTCTTCATTACGGCCACCCCTCCCAGCAGGTCGGTCGCGCCCAGGGGCAGGTCCAGGACCGCGCGCAGGTGCTGCTCAAACTGGCCCGTGACCGAACCGTCCATGGTCCAGTGCCCGGAGTTGTGCGGGCGCATGGCCAGCTCGTTGATCAGGAAGCCGGGGGAGCGGCCCGGGGTCTCGAACATCTCCACGGCCATCACTCCGGTGACGCCCAGCTCGGCGGCCAGCCGCAGCGCCGCGTCACGGGCGGCCTCCGCGGTTGACGGGGACAGCTCCTGGGCCGGCGCGATCACTTCGTCGCAGACCCCGTCGACCTGGATCGAGTGGACCACGGGCCAGGCGGCGCAGGCGCCGCCGGGGGTGCGTGCCACCAGGGCGGAAAGCTCACGGGAGAACGGCACCTTCTCCTCGGCCAGCAGCGGGCCCCGGCCGAACCAGTCGGCGGCCGCCTCGGCGTCGGCGGCGTCGGCGATGATCCGCACCCCCTTGCCGTCGTAGCCGCCGCGGGGAGTCTTCAGGACCACCGGCCAGCCGGCCGCCTTGCCGAAGTCCACCAGTTCCGCCACGGAGGCCACGGCGCTCCAGCGCGGATTCGGCAGCCCGAGCCGCTCGACCGCCGCGCGCATCACCAGCTTGTCCTGGGCATGGACCAGCGCCTCGGGTCCGGGCTGGACATTGACGCCGGCGGCCTGCAGCGCACGCAGGTGCTCCGTGGGCACGTGCTCGTGGTCGAAGGTCAGCACGTCGACGCCGCGGGCGAACTCCGCGAGCGTGTCGTAGTCGCGGTAGTCGCCGACGTCGGCCGCGCGCACCGCGGAGACGGCGGAGACGTCGGGAGCCTCGGCGAGGACCCGAAGTTCAAAGCCGAGGGCGGTGGCGGCCGGTGCCATCATTCGCGCCAGCTGGCCGCCGCCAACTACGCCGATTACTGGAAAAGTCACATCCCAAGGGTACCGAACGCCGCCGGACGAACCTGCCCGGTTAACGGCCGATCAACAGGAGCGCCGGGGAAACTCCCAAGGTTGGCAGGTATTATCGCTCTGGCCGCCGTGCTTGTGCCGCGGCCTCCCCACCCGGTGCGCCCTGCCTCCGGGATTTACGCTTTAACGCCCACGGAGGGTCATGTTTGCATCGTTGTCGGCACGGATCAGGAGCCTGGCTTCCCTGTTTTGGCGGGAGGTGGCGAAGTTCGGAACGGTGGGGGCCGTGGCCTTCGTCATCGACAACGCGATGACCTGGATCCTGATGCACGGCGCCCTGGAGGGCAGCCCGGCCAAGGCCCGCTTCGTGGGAGCCTCGATCGCCACCCTGTTCTCCTGGGTCGCCAACCGCTGGTGGACCTTCCGGCACCGCCGGCAGTCGAACATGGGCAGGGAACTGGTGCAGTTCCTGCTCATCAACGGCGTAGGCATCGTCATCTCCACCGGCTTCACCTGGGTGGCGCGTTATCCGATGGGCATCACCGACAACAACGTGCTGTTCATGGCCGGCGTCGTGGGGATCGTCGTCGCCACGGTCCTGCGGTTCTTCGCCTACCGTTTCTGGGTCTTCAACGCCGAGCTGGACGAGGAGCCCGGATTCGAGGATGACGCCGAGGCGATCCTCGGCGACCCGCGGCAGGGCGCCAAGCCGGCCGAAACGTCCGGGCCGGCCCCGGAAGCCGTCAGGCCCCGGGCCGAGCCGTAACCCGCTCCGCAGCCAGCAGCGCAGCATCCGGCGTCCGGCCGTCTCCGGTCAGGACCACCGTCCCGCCGGCCCGCCACGCGGCCAGGGCGGCCTCGACGGCACGCAGCAGCCCGGCTTCGGCCTGCACGAGCACCACCGGCGTCCCGTCGCCGGCCGTGCCGTCCGGCCCCGGGCCGGCCTCCACCGCCGACCAGGGCAGGCTTCCCTCCGGAGCGGCCAGGGCCGGCCGGTCCGGAAACGGAGTGCCGAAGTCGTCGAAGCTGTCCGCGAAGGAGCGGACCTCCGCGGCGTAATCCACGGCCCCGGCCGGCAGGTCCCCGTCCCAGTGCATCTGCAGCGCTCCGAGCCCCACCGCCACCGGCACTCCTGCAGCCGCATCAAGCGCCTCCCGCTGCGCGGAGGCGGTCGCAAAGACCTCGGCTCCCGCCCCGCCGGCCGAGCCGGAGCTCCCGCCGTCGGCCGGTCCGGCCTCCACCGCGGAGCCGGCCGCCCAGGCGCCGAGCGTGAGGACGAGGGCCTTCCAATGCACGGGCAGGTGCAGCCGAAGCGCCGTCCCCGGCGCGGCATCCAGCTCCTCCACCAGCAGGTTGGCGGTCTTGGCCGCCCAGTTTTCCAGCACCCTTCCGGACAGCTCCACCCGCTCCCCGTCCGCCCCGTACCAGATGAGGGCCGGCGAACTGGCCTGGGCGGTACGCAGCCGTGAAAACAGGGCCTGCATCGGGTTGTCCATGGGAACCTCGGTTTCTGTCCGGAAACGCTGACGCTTCGATGCTACCGGCGGCGCCGACGGGGGAGGGCCCGGGCGCTCGAGGGGCCCGCCCGGGGTCGCGCGGACCCGGGAGGCGGCACGGTGCGCCGTTGCTGCTAACCCCCGGGACCGGCGCGCCGATAAGTACCAGCGGCAATCCCGGGCGTGGCGAAGTCCGGGATCCGTCGAGGAGTTGTATAGGATGCCGGGACAGCTTGACGCCGCCGTATTACACACGTGTAATTTGGGTACGGATTTGTTCCAGCAATCCACATTCGCAGTCGACGTCCGCGACTCCGCGCGGGCCAACCATCCGCTGCTGGGGCAATAACACCGGGAGGAATCCATGGGGCAAGCTGAACAAACGCACGACGTCTCTGCCGCTGCACCCTACGCGGGACGGTCCGTGCCCGGCGACTGGTATGTCGATCCGGCCGACCCCTCCGCAGCGGACCGCTACCGCCAGGACGAGGCCACGAGCCTCGAGGAACAGGCAACGGCCTTCCTCGCCGCACACGAAGCCCTGGACGGGTCCGAGGATCTCGATCCGCCCGTCACGCTGTTCGCTCCGCCGCCCGCTCCCACCTGGATCGGCCTTCCCGGCGACGCCGGCGACTATGAGGGCGAGCTGGGCTGGCAGGCCGATGCCCTGTGCGCCCAGACCGACCCCGAAGCATTCTTCCCTGAGAAGGGCGGCTCCACGCGGGACGCGAAGAAGGTCTGCGCCGGCTGCGCCGTCCGCGTGCAGTGCCTGGACTATGCGCTGGCCAACGACGAGCGCTTCGGCATCTGGGGCGGGCTGTCCGAGCGTGAACGCCGTCGGCTCAGGAAGCGGGCAGTCTAATTCGTTCGCGTGTTCGTGTATGTGCCGTCGTGGTCGCCCACAACGGCGCGCAGTACCTACCCCGCACCCTGGACGCCCTGGCCGGCCAGAGCAGGCCGGTGGACTTCTGCATCGGCGTGGACACCGGGTCCGACGACGCCTCCGCCTCCCTGCTCCAGCTGGGCCTGCCGGTAGGCAGCCCGGTGATTGCGGCCCCGGAGCGCAGCCGCTTCGGCCATGCGGTCAGTGCCGGGCTGGCTGAACTTCCCGCCGCCTTCTCCGACGGCGCCGAGCAGGAGTGGATCTGGCTGCTGCACGACGACTCCGCCCCCGACGCACGGGCGCTGGAGGAACTGCTGCTGGCCGTGGAACGGGCCCCCTCCGTCGCAGTGGCCGGCGGCAAGCTGGTGGACCGGGACAACCCGCGCCGCCTGGCCGAAGCGGGCCTCTCCGTCAGCCGCTGGGCGGAACGCCTGACCCTGATCGACGCCGACGAGCTGGATCAGGGTCAGTACGACGCGCGCAGCGACACCTTCGCGGTCAACTCCGCCGGGATGCTGGTCCGCCGCGACGTCTGGACCGCCCTCGGCGGGTTCGACCCCGCGCTCCCCGGGCCCGGCGACGACATCGACCTCTGCTGGCGGGCCCGCCTGGCCGGTCACCGGGTCATCGTGGTGCCGCAGGCCAGAATCCGCCACGCCGGTTCCAGGACGCCCGCGGCCCAGGCCGCCTGGGCCGCACGGCGCGCCGAAATCCACCTGCGGCTCAAGCATGCCCCCGGCTGGCAGGTGCCGTTCCTGGCGGTGGGCGCGGTGCTCGGCGGGCTCTGGCGCTTCCTGCTCGGCATGGTCGCCAAGCAGCCCGGGTACGCCGTCCGGTCCCTGGGCGCCAGCGTGGCCGGCGTGCTGCATCCGCTGGAGCTGGCACGCTCCCGCCGCGCTGCCGCCGCCACCCGGACCAGGCCGCGCAGTGCCGTGAACGCCCTGGTGACCGGGCCGCGCGAGGTGCGTGAGCACCGCCGTTCGCTGTTCGAATCGCGGGCGGGAGCCGGACCCGCCGAGGCCGGCGCCGTCGACCCCTCGGCCCACGAGCCGACGGGCGACCTGCATGATGACTTCACCGACCTGGCCGCGCCCTCCCGTACCTGGGTGGGGCTGGGAGCGCTGACCGCGGCGCTGGTGCTGCTGGGCGGCTCGCTGCTCGCGCTGCGCGGACTGCTTGGAGCTCCGGCCGCGGCCGGCGGCGCGCTGCTGCCCGTCTCCGAACGGCTGGGCGAGATCTGGGCGCATGCCTCGGGCTGGTGGTCCGCCGTGGGTGCAGGTGTTCCCGGGCATGGCGACCCCTTCGACTATCTGCTCTGGCTGCTCGGGCTGGTCGGGGCCGGCAATGCCAACGCCGCCGTGCTGGTCCTGCTGCTGACCGCGCTGCCCCTCTCCGGGGTGGCCGCCTGGTTCGCCGCCGGTGCGTTCACGCATCGCAGGGGCCTGCGGTTCTGGGCCGCGATGGCGTGGGGATCCGCCCCCGCGCTGCACCTGGCCGTGGGGGAGGGCAGGCTGGGCGCGGTCATCGCGCACCTGGCGATTCCCCTGGCCGTGCTCGCCACGGCGCGGGCCGTGGGCGCCGGCGGAACGGAGGCCCCCGCCGCAGCGGGACCGGACGAGGCGCCCGCACGCCAGCGTCCGGGCACCGGCGGCATCCCCAGCTGGACGGCCGCCGCCGCGGCCGGACTGGCCTTCGCCGTGCTGGCCGCCTGCGCTCCGTCCACGGTGCCCGTCATGGTGCTCGCGGTCATCGCGCTCATGCTGGGGCTGCGGCGGCGGGCACGGACCCTGTGGTGGGCCCTGCTGCCGCCCGCAGCCGTGCTGCTGCCCAACGTCCTGGCCTCCCTGTCCGGGAACCCCCGGGCGCTGGCGGCAGATCCCGGGCTTCCCCTGGGCTTCGCCGCAGCGGAGCCCTGGCAGCAGCTGCTGGGCTACCCGATCCGCTTTGACATCTTCGATCCGCTCTCGGAAGCGCTGCCTGAGACCGTGCCCTGGGCGCTGGCCGCCGCGTTGATCATCGGAGCGCCCACCGTGGCCCTGGCCGTCCTGGGCCTGTTCCTCGGACCCCGGCCGGGCCTGGCCAGGCTGTGCTGGCTGCTGGCCCTGGCCTCGCTGGGCACCGCCGCCGCCGCCGGCCACCTCGCCACCGGTGCATCCGCCGCGGGCATCGTGGCACCCTTCCCCGGACCGCTGGTCGGAATCGCCGGCTTCTGCCTCCTCGCGGCGGGCCTGCCCGCCGCCCAGGCGCTGCTGGGAGGCCGCCGGCAGGGCGCCCGACGCCGGACCTCGCCGCCGCGCGCACGCCGCAGCGCCGCCGTCATCCTCACCGTGCTGCTGGGAGCCGGGCCCGCCCTGTCCCTGGCCGCCTGGACCGTCCCGACGCTCGTGGACGGGCTGGACGCCGGGCCGGTGCTGCCCGGCAGCCGGATCAGCGTGCGGGAGTCGGCTCCGGCCACCCTGCCGATGACGGCTGCCGACCGCGGAACCGGCCCCGAGCACACGCACGCCCTGGTGATCGGCACCGACTCCGCCGGCACCGTCACCGCGGCGCTGATGCGCGGCAGCGGCACCACCCTGGACTCGCTGTCCGCCGCCGCCGCGTCCCGCGCCGTCGTCGGCTCCGATCCCGCCGGACAGCTTGCCCGGGACGACGCCGCGGCCGCGGACATCCGGCGGGCCGTCGCCATCATCACCGAGGGCAACGGCACCGACCCCGGCGCGGAACTGCACCGCCTGGGCGCGGCGTTCGTCGTGCTGCAGCACTCCTCCACGGCCTCGGAGCTGCTGGCCTCGCGCATCGACGCCGTACCGGGCCTGGCCGCCGTCGGCAGCACGAATGCCGGCTGGCTCTGGCGGGTCACCGGGAACCTCGATGAGCAGGGGACCGAAGCCGAATCCGGGCAGATCGGACGGGTGCGGGTCGAAGCGGAAGACGGCACCACCGAAGCCGTCCTGGAATCCGGCCTGCTCGATGCCTCCGGCCGGCTGCAGCCGGGCGGCGAGGGCCGCCGGCTGGTGCTGTCCGAACGCAGCGACCCGGGCTGGTACGCCCTGCTGGACGGCAGGCCCCTCGAGGACGCGACCGACGGGTGGGCGCAGGCCTTCGCCCTGCCGGCCGACGGCGGGCAGCTGGAGGTGGGCTACCGCAGCCCCTGGCAGCCGTGGGCCGAAGTGGTCCAGGCCGCCGTCCTGGCCCTGACCCTGCTGCTGGCCGTTCCGGTCCCCGCCCGCCGGACGGCTCCCCGGCTGCCCGGCGCGTCCGCTGCGGCCGCAACGGTGCACGCGCCGCAGCCCGCACCCGACGCCGGCGCAGCGGCGCCCGCGCCGGACACGGCCGCACCCGGCCAGGCGGGCATGAAGGAGCCGCAGGCATCCCGCCCGGATGAGCTGGCCGGCGTTCACGGCCAGACGGGCCGACCCGGGGATGACAAGGCGCGCCACGAGGAAGAGGCACATTGATGGCAGTCAGGAAGGCAGCACCTGCCCGGCGTGCCGGAACCGGTGCCGGCCCGGGGCGGGCCGCCGCGGGAGCCGGGATCGTCGCCGTGGCCGCCGCGCTGGTGGCCGCGGGAACGCTGGCCGGTCCCGGCGGCGCGGGACGGACGGTGGCGGCGCCGCCGGTTGAGGTGCCGGCGGCGGACCTGGCGGCCGTCTGCGCCGCGCCGCCCCGCCTGCTCTCCGGAGACGTCGCCGGAACGGACGCCCAGTTCAGCCCTGCCTCCGAATCGGCACGGACCCGGGTGAAGTCCCTGGTCCTGGCCGAAGCCGGGAGCGCGGCTCCGGGCGCACGGCTGGACACCCTGGCCGGAGAGACCGTGCGTGCCCTCGGCGGCTCCGACGAGCCCCCGCTGACCAACGTGCGCGGAGCCGCGGCGCTGCCCGCCCAGGAGGTCGGGGCCGCGACGGTGCTGAGGGTCGATCCCGCCGGGGTGCGGCAGGCCCTCGCCAACGCCCAGCTCACCTTCACCGCCGACGACGGCGACCTGACCGGCCTCGCCGCCGCCAACTGCCAGGCGCCGGGCAACGACGTCTGGCTGGCCGGCGCCAGGACGACCGTGGGCGTGTCCACGGTCCTCCAGCTGACCAACGCTTCGGCGACCGCGGCCAGCGTGGACCTGGACATCTACACCGGGGAGGGCCCCGTGCAGTCCGCCGGAACCCGGGGCCTCGCCGTGGCCCCCGGGCAGACGCGCTCCGTGGTCCTCGCCGGGCTGGCCGCCGGACAGGACGCGGTGGCCGTGCACGTGCGCAGTTCCGGCGGTCCGGTCGCCGCGGTGATCCAGCAGAACATCCTGCGCGGGCTCACCCCCGGCGGCGTCGAACTGATCCAGCCGGCCGCGTCGCCGGCGCAGCGCCAAGTCATTCCGGGCCTGCGGCTGCAGCCCGCCCAGGATTCCGCCCGGCTCAGCCGGGACCGCTACGCCTCCGCGGCCAGCGCGGTGCAGGTCACCGTCCCGGGAACCACTCCGGCTTCCGTGACGGTCCGCGCCATCGGAACCGACGGCCGCGGGCAGGTGGTCGCGGAACGCTCCGACGTGCCGGCCGGCCGGTCGGCCCTGCTGCCCCTGGACCTGCCGGCGGGCAGCTGGACCCTGGAGGTGACGGCCGACGTCCCGGTTCTTGCAGCGGCCGTGTTCAGCCGCGGCACGGATCCGGAAGCGCCGGCCGACTTCGCCGTCGCGCCCTCCGCCGCACGGCTCAGCGGCGAGCAGCTGGCACTCATCCCGGCTGCGGGCACCGCCTCGCTGGTCCTGACCGCTCCCGCCGGTGCGGCCGAGGTGCAGCTGGTGGCCCTGGGCGCGGACGGGGCCGTGGCGGGTGAGCGCCTGCTCGACCTGGCCGCGGACGGCACCGTGACGATCGCGCCCTCGGACGTCGGCGGCGACGGTACGTCGGCCCTGCTGATCAGCTCGGCCGGAGACGAGGTGTACGCCGCGCAGGTGGTGACCACGGGGGAGACCGGCATCTCGACCCTGCCGGTGCCGCGTGGCAGCATCGGCGGCCGCAGCGTGGAGGTCGGGCTCGGCTACTGAAGCGGCCGGTAACGCCCGTAGCCCGGGTCCACGGCTTCGGGCTCGAGGTTCATATGGGCGGCCAGCTGCTCGACCACCACGTCATGGACCAGCTCCTCCACGGCGACCAGGCCGCGGGCGGCGGACTCAACCGGACGGCGGTACACGGTGATGACGGGCGGCCGGCCGCGGTCGCCCGGCTCTGCGGCACCCAGGGGAACGGGATCCCCGGACCGGGCCAGATCCTCCAGCCCGGGCGGAATCTCCGCCACCATGAACTGGTAGGACTGCAGCTGGTCGCCCCAGATCCGTTCCAGCCGGGCGGCGGACTCCATGACCCAGTCCTCGAACCGTTCCCCCCGGGTGCGGGAGCCGGCCAGGTGCCGCGGGATCAGTTCTCCGCGCAGCCCCCGGCCGTGCCGGTTCCGCCGCCGACGCCGGTACGGCCGGCCGGTGCCGGAAGCCTCGGAATCGATCCGGAGCGGCGATGCAGGAGACATACGCCCACTGTAACCCTTGGCCCCGGCCGCCGTCCCGACATCGGACCCGGGGGAGTCGGCAGGCCACGGCGTGCCTTCGGCCCTGCCGCAGCCCGGCGCTGTAGAGTGGTCCTCCGTGGAATCAATACGCCAGTGCTCACGATCCGCCTGCCGCAACCCTGCGGTGGCAACCCTGACCTACGTGTACGCCGATTCCACCGCGGTGCTCGGACCCCTGGCGGTCTATGCCGAACCGCACTGCTACGACCTCTGTTCCCAGCACGCCGACCGGCTCACCGTGCCGCGCGGATGGGAAGTGCTCCGGCTGGACCTGGCCGGGCAGCCGCGCACCGCCCGCCGGGATGAGCTCTCCGCCATTGTCGACGCCGTCCGCGAGCCGGAGGCGGACACCGAACCGGAACCCGACCCGGAGGGCCCCCGCCGCCCCGGGCGCCACGTCATCGAGCCGCCCGCGGACGCTCCGCTCACCCGGCGCGCCCACCTGCGCGTGCTGCGCGAGCAGGGCTGAACCGCAGCCAGCGCACCGCTGACACCCGCCGTAAGGTCGGACCGAGGCGCTAGGCTGGGAGGGAAGGGCCGCAGCATCGGCGGCCGTCCGTCCTGAAGGAAGAGACCGGCCCATGGCAAAACTGACCGCAGAACTGCTGGCGGTGCTGCGCTGCCCCGTGACGCGCACCCCGCTGGTCCAGGAAGGTGACGAGCTGGTGTCGACCGGCCCCGGCGAGACCTTCCGCTACCGCCTCGACGAAGGCATCCCCGTCCTCCTGCCGCAGCAGGAGTCCCGCCCGGTTCCCGCCGCCGGCACCGACACCACCAACTGAGGATTGACACGCGTGAGCTTTGATTACAAGGTAGCCGACCTGTCCCTGGCCGAAGCCGGCCGCCACCAGATCCGCCTGGCCGAGCACGAAATGCCGGGACTGATGGCGCTGCGCCGCGAATACGGCCCCAGCCAGCCGCTGAAGGGCGCCCGCATCGCCGGCTCCCTCCACATGACGGTGCAGACCGCCGTCCTGATCGAGACGCTCACCGCCCTCGGCGCCGAGGTCCGCTGGGCCTCCTGCAACATCTTCTCGACCCAGGACGAAGCGGCCGCCGCCATGGTGGTGGGCACCGGCACGCCCGAGGACCCCCGCGGCGTTCCCGTCTTCGCCTGGAAGAACGAGTCGCTGGAGGAATACTGGTGGACGGCCGAGCAGATCCTCACCTGGCCTGAAGGCTCCGGCGGCCCCAACATGATCCTCGACGACGGCGGCGACGCCACCCTGCTGCTGCACAAGGGCGTCGAATTCGAGGCCGCCGGCGCGGTGCCCGCCAACCCGGCCGAGGGCGATCCCGACTACTCCCATGAGTACACGATCATCCTGGACCGCCTGCGCGCCTCCCTCGCCTCGGACCCGCAGAAGTTCACCCGCATTGCCGCCGGGATCCGCGGCGTCACCGAGGAAACCACCACCGGCGTGCTGCGCCTGTACCAGCTGGCCTCCGAGGGCAAGCTGCTGTTCCCGGCGATCAACGTGAACGACTCGGTCACGAAGTCGAAGTTCGACAACAAGTACGGAATCCGCCACTCCCTGCCCGACGGCCTGAACCGTGCCACCGACACGCTGATCGGCGGCAAGGTCGCCGTCGTCTGCGGCTACGGCGACGTCGGCAAGGGCGCGGCCGAGGCCCTGCGCGGGCAGGGTGCCCGGGTGATCGTCACCGAGATCGACCCGATCTGCGCCCTGCAGGCCGCCATGGACGGCTACCAGGTGGCGCGGCTGGAGTCCGTGCTGGACCAGGGCGATATCTTCATCACCACCACCGGCAACAAGGACATCATCATGGCCTGCCACATGGCGGCGATGAAGCACCAGGCCATCGTGGGCAACGTCGGACACTTCGACAATGAGATCGACATGGCCGGCCTGGCCAAGGTGCCCGGCATCCGCAAGGTCGAAATCAAGCCGCAGGTCCACGAGTGGATCTTCGACGAGGGCACCGACGCCCAGCGCAGCATCATCGTGCTTTCCGAGGGCCGCCTGCTGAACCTGGGCAACGCCACCGGCCACCCGTCGTTCGTGATGAGCAACTCCTTCGCCAACCAGACCATCGGGCAGATCGAGCTGTTCACCAAGCACGGGCTCGCTCCCGAGGACGGCGGATACGCGAACCAGGTCTACGTGCTGCCCAAGCTGCTGGACGAGAAGGTGGCCCGCCTGCACCTGGACGCCCTCGGCGTCGAGCTCACCGAGCTCACCAAACCGCAGGCCGAATACCTGGGCGTGGACCCGGCGGGACCCTACAAGCCCGAGCACTACCGCTACTAGGCGGACCGGGCACGCCTGCCAGGCGGAACCGGCCAATGGAAAGGGCGGATGCGCGGCGCGCATCCGCCCTTTCCATGCCTGCCCCTTCCCGACGGCCCCTTCGGGGACAGCTATTCGAAGGGCAGCCGGTGCAGCCGCTGCGCGAGCACCTCGCTGCGCTGCCGGCGCCCGGCCAGACGGTGCAGGTCCCGGTTCCGCCGCTCCGACAGCAGCGCCAGCAGGAACGCCTCCGGATGGGTCTGCGGCGGGGGAGGCGGTGCCGTGTAGGCCGCGGCCTCGGTGGCCAGGGCGGTTCCCAGCGCGGCGCGTGACGCCGGTGCCATCCGGGGAGCCTGCATCAGGAAGCGGTGGATCCGGCGGGCCAGGCCGTCGGGGAGCCGGCCAAGGTCGGCCAGCGCCGCCCACGGCTGCAGCTCCACGGGGGTATGCAGGGGCGCGGGCCGCTGGGCCGCAACCCGGTCCCGCAGCGAGTAGGTGCCGGCCAGCATGTCGCCCACCCGTTTGGACCGCTCGTTGAACACCGCGGCAAGGAAGGCCACCGACCCCAGGGTGAGGTAGATCTCCAGGATGCCCACCAGGGCACGGATGAAGGCATGCCGGAACCGGACGGCCCCGCCGTCGTCGCGGACAATCCGCAGCCCCAGGGCGAGCCGGCCGAGCGAGCGGCCGCGGGTAAGGGTCTCCACCGCCACCGGAACCAGCAGGAAGACCCCGACCACGGTGAGCATCAGGGCGGCCTGGGCGGCGGCCGGATCAAGCCGGTCGAGAAGCGGCGACATGAGCGCCAGCAGCAGCACCAGCAGGAGCACCTGCACGGCGACGTCGATCGCGGCCCCCAGCATGCGCGCGCCAAAGGACGCCGGACGCAGCTCCAGGACCACGGCTTCGCCGGTGACCACACTTCCCATGCCGTTTCCTCCCATGCCGTTCCGATGCCACTCTACCCAGCGCTGCCGGCCCGACCTGCGGGGACAGGCTGCAGGGACCGGCGCAGCGGCGGCCCGGGCGCTAGGGTAGAGCCCGTGGACATTGACGCCTTCAGCACCGTGAACCGGGCCGACTGGGACCGGCTGGACCAGCTGGCTGCGCGGCGCCGGCTGAACGGCGTCGAGGCGGATGAGCTGCTGCGCCTGTACCAGCGCACTTCCACGCACCTCTCGATGGTCCGCTCGGTTGAGCCGGAGGGCGCCTTGTCGGCGGCCCTGTCCATGCGGCTGTCCCGGGCCAGGACCCGGCTCACGGGGGCCCGCTCGAACTTCGCCGAAGACCTGGGCACGTTCTTCGCGTTCTCGCTGCCGGCGGCCTTCTACCGGGTCCGCTGGCTCACCGTGGCCTGCATGGCCGTGTTCATCCTCGTCGGCTGGCTCAGCGCTGCCTGGGTGGTGAACACCCCCGGGGCCCTGGCCGCCATGGGAACGGACAGCGAGATCCGGCGGTACCTGGAGGACGACTTCATCAACTACTACTCGGAGAATCCGGCCGCCTCGTTCGCGGGGCAGGTCTGGACCAACAATGCCTGGATCGCCCTGCAGTGCGTGGCCTTCGGGATCACGGGGATCTTCGTGCCTTACGTCCTGCTGGTCAACGCCGTCGGTGTGGGACAGTCCGCCGGGCTCTTCGCCGCCTACGACCGGCTCGACGTCTTCTTCAGCTACATCCTCCCGCACGGGCTGATGGAACTGACCGCGGTGTTCATCGCGGCCGCCGCGGGACTGCGGATCTTCTGGGCCTGGGTGGCGCCCGGGCGGCGGCGCCGGCTGGACGCGCTGGCGGCGGAGGGCCGGTCCCTGATGACCGTGGGCCTTGGCCTGGTCCTGGTGCTGTTCGTCTCCGGGCTGGTCGAGGGCTTCGTGACCCCCAGCAGCCTTCCGGTGGGCGTGAAGATCGGCATCGGCGCGGCGGTCCTGGCCGCGTACTGGGCCTACACGCTGATCCTGGGGCGCCGGGCCTGGCGGGCCGGGCACCGGGGCGACCTGTACGTGCGCGACGCCGGGGACCAGGTCCGCACGGCCTGACCAGGCCGCGGCTTGGTCACGGTCCGGGGTGGCGGCCGTCCCGCAGTGCGCTCTGCCGGTAGTGTCTTTGGGAGGACAGAAGGACGCCGTCTTCCCCAACGACGGCGGAACCACGCAGAGGGAAGCGAAAGGAAGCCGTGGCACGCCAGGATGAAACCCCCACACCGGGCCCACGCAGGGAAGGGCCGGCGGAGGGCGCCACCGAGGCCCCCGACCCCGCAGCTGCAGCCCAGGCGGAGGAGAAGGCCAGCCCCGCCGGGCCCGACGGCGAAGCGCCGGACCACGACCACGACGCCTGGGACGCGGCATTCGCCGCCGCCCTGCCCGACAGCGGCGCGCAGCCGGCCCGCACGGAGGGCGCTGCAGGCGCGTCCCCCGACGAAACCGCACGGCGGGCGGCCCCCGGCTCCGACTCCGTTCGCGACTCGGTTCGCGACGCCGAGGCTTCCGAGGCTCCCGAGGCCGGCGGCATTCGGGAGGCCGCTGTCGTTCCCGACACCGAAACGGCCTCCCGTGCCGGCACCGTTCCCGGCGGGCACCCTTCGCTGGCCCAGCGCAGCTCGCTGCCGATGCGGCGGGCCAGCACCCTGCCGGACATCAGCCGCCTGGAGCGCGCCAAGGGGGAGGACTCCGCCGGGACCGCAAGCACCCCGGAGCCTGACCCGACCCCCCAGCCGGCCACCGCAGATGCCCGGACCGCTGCGCAGGCCCCTGCAGACGGCGCCGCTAAAGCCTCCACCGCTGCCGTATCGGCAGCTGCGGCGTCAGCCGGAGCGCACGCCGCCTCTCCGCAGGGCCGGGACGGCCGGACGGACGACGACGCCGCCGACGGCAGCGACGCCGACGGCCTGACCGCCGAAGAAGCGGCGGAGGCGCGGCGCCGGGCCGCGGAACGTGAAGCCGCAGCCGACCCCCGGCCGGTGCTGGCCCGCGTGCTGCAGGTGATGATCGCGGTCTTCTTCCCTGTCATGCTGCTGGCCGCCGCGATCCGCGCGGTCGCCACCCCGCTGTTCCTCTGGGTTGAGTACCATCGCCCCGGGTTCCCCGCAGACGCCTACGGTTTCAGCACCGAGGACCGCATGACCTACGGGTCCTATGCCGTGGACTACCTGCTGAACTGGTCCGGGCCGCGCTACCTGGGTGACCTGGTCGCCGCCGACGGCCAGCCGCTGTACCTGGACACCGAGGTCAGCCACATGGCCGACGTCAAGCTCGTGCTGACGGTGGCCTTCCTGACCGCCCTGGGCATGCTGCTGCTGAGCATCCTCGCCGCCGTCTACCTGGCCCGCCGCAGCCCCGGCGGCATCCGGCGGGCCCTGTTCAGCGGCGCGCTGCTGACCCTGGTGCTGATCGGCGCCCTCGTGGTCACGGCCGTGCTGAGCTGGGAGCAGTTCTTCACGCAGATGCACAATGTCTTCTTCGCCCAGGGCAACTGGACCTTCCGCCTCGACGACACCCTGATCCGCCTCTTCCCGGCCCAGTTCTGGATGGACGCGGGAATCGCCATTGCCGGGATCGTTCTCCTGGTCTGCGTGGCGGTGCTGGCCGCCGCGTGGCCCACCCGACGCCGTCGGGAGAAGGACCGGCAGGCCCGCGAAGCGGTGCGGCTTCGCCGCAAGGCAGCCCTTGAGGACGTGCACTGACGGGTATGGACCCCGCAGGCGCCAAGGCCCCCGGCCGCCCCGTCAGGGGAAGCCGGGGGCCTTGATGCACGGCACGGACGTCGGGCGCGGCTACCGGGCGTAGAGCAGTTCCACCTCGGCGGCATGGTCCGCGATGACCGCGTTGCGGCGCAGCTTCAGGGTGGCGGTCAGGTGCCCCGATTCCAGGGAGAAGTCCCGGCCCAGCGTCCGGAACCTGCGGATCTGTTCCGCCCGGGAAACGGTGGCGTTGGCGGCGTCGATCGCCTGCTGGACCTGTTCCAGCACCCGCGGATCATCCGCGGCGGGCACCGCGGGAAGCCCCTTTTCCCGGGCCCAGGCGGCCATCTCCTCCTCGTCGAGGGTGATCAGCGCGGCGACGTAGGGCCGGCCCTCGCCGACGACGACCACCTGGGACACCAGCCGGTGCTCCCGGATCTTCTCCTCAAGCGGGCCGGGGGCGACGTTCTTGCCCCCGGCGGTCACCAGCAGGTCCTTCTTGCGGCCGGTGATCGTGAGGAATCCGTCGTCGTCCAGGGTGCCGACGTCGCCGGTGTGGAACCAGCCGCCGGCAAACGCCTCCGCGGTGGCCTCGGGGTTGTTGTGGTAGCCGCGGAACACGCCCGCCCCGGAGGCCAGCACCTCACCGTCGTCGGCGATGCGGACACTGGTGCCCGGCATCGGCAGGCCGACGCTGCCGACCCGGGTCAGCGGGACCGTGTTGACCGAGAGGGGCGCGGTCGTTTCGGTCAGGCCGTAGCCCTCCAAAACCGTGATGCCCGCGCCGCGGAAGAAATGGGCGAGGGTGGGGGACAGGGCGCTCGCCCCGGAGATGGCAATCTTCAGCTGCCCGCCGAAGGCCGCCCGCACCCGCGGAAAGAGGAGCCGGTCGAACACCGCGTGCCGGGCCCTGAGCGCCGGCGAGGGGCCGCGGCCGCCGCGGCGGGCGCGGTCGGTGGCTTCCGAATAGGCGATTGCCGTGGCCGACGCCGCCCGGAACAGCCTGCCCTTGCCCGCGGCCTCGGCCTTCGCCGCCGCACCGGCATGGATCTTCTCGAAGATCCGGGGCACTGCGAGGATGAAGGTGGGCCGGAAGGACGCCATGTCCTCCATGAGGTCGTTCGGGCTGCTGTGCCCCAGCCGGATGCCGCTGGCGATGCAGCCCACCTGCACCGCGCGGGCCAGGACGTGGGCCAGGGGCAGGAACATCAGGGTGCTGGAGCCTTCGGGCTTGAGCATCTCTGGCAGGAACTCGGGAACGTTGACCGCGAAGAGCGCGAAGTTGCCGTGCGTGATCTCGCAGCCCTTGGGACGCCCGGTGGTGCCGGAGGTGTACACCATCGAGGCGACGTCGGCCAGGCCCGGCTTGGACCGCGCGGCCTCCAGCTCCTCGTCGGTGACCGGAGCGCCGGCGGCGCGCACGCCGTCCAGCGATTCCGGCCCCCCGCCCTCCATCAGCCACAGCCCGACGCCGGCGCCCGACGCCGCCGCGGCGGCGCGCACGACGGCGGCCTTGCGGGCATCCTCCACGAACACATGGGAGGCACCGGAGTCCTGGAGGATCCATTCCACCTGGCTGGCGGAGGAGGTCTCATAGATCGGCACCGTGACCGCTCCGGCGAACCAGATCGCCACGTCCACCAGGGTCCACTCATAGCGGGTCCGGGACATGACCGCCACGCTGTCGCCGGGCTGCACGCCGAGCCCGATCAGCCCCTTGGCGAGGTCGGAGACCTGGGCCAGGAACTGCGCGGCGCTGATGTCCTGCCAGCGGCCCTGCTCATCCTTGACGGCGTAGAGCGGCCGCCCGGGCGCTTCGGCGTGGACCTTCAGGAGCAGGTCTGTGGTGTTGGATCCCTCAGGCAGATGGACGAGCAGATCCGTGGCGGACTCGCGCAACCGCGGCCTCACTTTCCGTGCTTGTGGCACTTTTTGTTGCTAGATCCAGCTGGGCATCCACATGCGGAGCCGCCAGTCAGGATACGGGATAACCTCGGCCGTCCAGACCGGCACGAAGAACGCCGAGACCAGCAGCACGGCCACCAGGTACGCCCCGACGGCATACAGTCCGATCCGCCGGCGTCGGGCCGGAGCTTCGGGGGCTCCGGCGGCCAGCCCCAGCACGTAGGTCAGCCCCAGCACCAGGAAGGGCAGGAAAGAGACGGCGTAGAAGTAAAACATGGTTCGGTCCGGAAACGCGAACCAGGGCAGGTATCCGGCCGCGACGCCGGCCAGCACCGCGCCGGCGCGCCAGTCCCGGCGCCCCAGCCACCACAGCAGCAGCAGCGGCAGGCACAGGGCGGCCGCCCACCAGATCAGCGGATTGCCCACGGAGGTGACGGCGGCAGAACAGCTGGCCGCGGCGCAGCCGGCGTCGCCGTCCGCGTAGGTTTCGTAGTGGAAGGAGGTGGGCCGGCCCAGCAGCAGCCAGCTCCAGGCGCTCGACTCGTAGGGATGGTCCGATCCCAGCCCGTTGTGGAAGACGAAGGCGCTGCGGTGGTAGTCGGCGAGGGACCGCAGCGGCGCCGGCAGCCACTGCCAGCCCTCGCCGGGGTTCTGCCCGGCCCAGGTCCGGTTGTAGGCGCCGTCGGAGCGGAACCAGCCGGTCCACGCCGCGAGGTAGGAGGCCAGGGCCGCCGGAAGCAGGGTGAAGAACGCCGGCAGTCCGTCCTTCAGCACGCCGGCGGGCAGCCAGAGCCGGACGCCCGCCACCCGCCGCGCCGAAACATCCCAGAGCACGCTCATCAGCCCGAACACGGCCACGAAGGCCAGCGCCGACCACTTGGTACCGACGGCCAGGCCCAGGCACAGGCCCGCCGCCAGCCGCCACGGACGCCACAGCATCCACGGACCCCAGGCCGGTGAGACGCCCGGCGCCCCGCCGCGCACGTCTTCCTCCAGGCGGGCGGCCAGCCGCCGTCGGCCGTCATAGCGGTCCAGCAGCAGGGCGCCGAAGCCGGCAACGATCCAGAAGGTGAGGAACACGTCGAGCAGCGAGGTGCGCGAATGCACCAGATGGTGTCCGTCCACGGCGAGCAGCAGCCCGGCAGTGAAGCCAAGGGCGGGTGAACGGAACATGCGCCAGGCGATCAGGGCAACCAGCAGGACCGTGAGGCAGCCGGCCGCAGCCGCACCGAACCGCCAGCCGAACGCATTGTCCGCGCCGAACAGATGCATGCCGAGCGCGATCATCCACTTGCCGACCGGTGGATGGACCACATACTCGGGTTCATCGAGCGGCCCGACGGGGGAACCGGAGTTGAACGAGTCGTTGGCGTCCTCCGGCCAGGCCCGCTCATAGCCGGACTGCAGGTAGGAAAAGGCGTCCTTCACGTAGTACGTCTCGTCGAACACCAGGCTGGACGGCTCGCCCAGCCGGGTGAAGCGCAGGATCCCGGCGACGACGGCGGCGGCCAGCGCGGCGATCCAGCCGGCGGCCCGGCGGTCCAGGCGCAGCGCTCCGAGGCGCTCCACCAGGACGGGGTACCGGAACGCGGCGGCCGGGTCCTGGAGCAGCGGCGCGGCCGGACGCAGGCCGACGGTCGTAGCAGGGCTCACGCGCTCCACCTTAGCCGCTCGCGTAGGGTAGGAGAGTGGATACAGGCACCCCCGAAGGCACCGGCGACATTCCCCGCAACGACACCCGCAGCACCGGCGGCGGTGCCGTGATGGGCCGCGGACCGGGCGCGGGTTCAGGATCGGGAGGGATCGTCCTGGCCGCCACCCCGATCGGAAACATGGGCGACGCCACACCGCGCCTGGTGGAGCTGCTGCAGACCGCCGACATCGTCGCGGCAGAGGACACCCGGCGCCTGCACCGGCTCGTCTCCGCCCTCGGCATCACCGTGTCCGGCCGGACGATCAGCTACCACGAGCACAACGAAACCACCCGCACCGCGGAGCTGCTCGCCGCGGTCCGAGACGGCGCCACCCTGCTCGTGGTGACCGACGCCGGCATGCCGGCGGTCTCGGATCCGGGCTTCCGGCTGGTGGCCGCCGCGGTCGAACAGGACCTTCCGGTGACCGCAGCACCCGGCGCGTCCGCCGTCCTGACGGCCCTTGCCCTGTCCGGGCTGCCGACCGACCGGTTCTGCTTCGAGGGTTTCCTGCCGCGCAAGGCCGGCGACCGCGCCGCGCGGCTCGCGGAACTGGCCGGGGAGCGGCGGACCATGGTCTTCTTCGAGGCGCCGCACCGGCTCGAGGTGATGCTGCGTGCCCTGGACGAGGCCTTCGGCCCGGAGCGCCGCGCGGCAGTGGCCCGCGAACTGACGAAGCTGCATGAGCAGGTGCTGCGCGGGCCGCTGCGCCGGCTGCTGGAATGGGCCGAGGACTCGGAGGTGCGCGGCGAAATCGCGGTCGTGGTCGAAGGGGCGCCGGAACCGGAACCGGCCCGGCCCGAGGACCACGTGGCGGCGGTCAACGCCCTCGTCGCCGACGGGTCCCGGCTCAAGGATGCCGTCGCCGCGGTCGCGGCCGACGCCCGCGTCAGCCGACGCGAACTCTACGAGGCTGTCCTGCACACCCGCAGCGCGCCGCCCTCCTCCTGACCGGCACGGCCGGCCCTGCCGCCGCAGGCTGTGCGGCTGCACAACCGCGGGCGCCCGTCACAGTGCAGCACTGTATTTACAGTATTTGCCCGCGCCACTTACGGTGAAGACAATCACCCGGGCACCTGCCCGCACCCATCCGCCGAATCTGGAGGCTACATCCATGGCTATTACCGCTGAGCGCGAGGCGCAACTGCTGGCGACCGTCCCCACCGGACTGCTGATCAACGGCGAGTGGCGTGAGGCAGCGGGCGGAAAGACCTTCGACGTCGAGGATCCGGCCACCGGCAAGGTGCTGCTCAGCATCGCGGATGCCTCCACCGAGGACGGCGCGGCCGCGATGGACGCCGCCGCGGCCGCCCAGGACGCGTGGGCCCGTACCGCTCCCCGTGAGCGCGGAGAGATTCTGCGCCGCGCCTTTGAACTGGTCACCGAGCGCGCCGAGGACTTCGCGCTGCTGATGACCCTGGAAATGGGCAAGCCGCTGGCCGAGGCCCGCGGCGAGGTCGCCTACGGCGCCGAGTTCCTGCGCTGGTTCTCCGAAGAGGCCGTGCGCATCTCCGGCCGCTACGCGACCGCCCCGGACGGCAAGTCCCGCCTGATGGTCACCAAGAAGCCGGTGGGTCCCTGCCTGCTGATCACCCCCTGGAACTTCCCGCTGGCGATGGCCACCCGCAAGATCGCCCCTGCGGTCGCCGCCGGCTGCACCATGGTGCTCAAGCCCGCCAAGCTCACCCCGCTCACCAGCCAGCTGTTCGCCGCCGTCATGGTCGAGGCCGGGCTGCCCGCGGGCGTGCTCAACGTCGTCTCCACCACGAAGGCCGGCGAGGTCACCGGACCGATCATGAAGGATGACCGGCTGCGCAAGGTCTCCTTCACCGGCTCCACCCCGGTGGGCCAGGGCCTGATCCGCGACGCCGCTGACAAGGTGCTGCGCACCTCCATGGAACTCGGCGGCAACGCCCCGTTCGTGGTCTTCGAGGACGCCGACCTGGACAAGGCCGTGACCGGTGCCATGGCGGCCAAGCTGCGCAACATGGGCGAGGCCTGCACCGCCGCGAACCGCTTCATCGTGCACGAGTCGGTGGCCGCGGAGTTTTCCGCGAAGTTTGCCGAAAAGGTTGCCGCCATGACCCCGGCCCGCGGCACCGAGGACGAGTCCAAGGTCGGCCCGCTGATCGACGCCAAGTCCCGTGACAAGGTGCACTCCCTGGTCACCGACGCCGTCGAGCGCGGCGCCAAGGCCGTCGTCGGCGGCGCCCCGGTGGAAGGCCCCGGCTACTTCTACCAGCCCACCGTGCTGGCCGACGTGCCCGCCGACGCGCAGATCCTCAAGGAGGAGATCTTCGGGCCCGTGGCCCCGGTGGTCACCTTCTCCACCGAAGACGAAGCCGTCGCCCTGGCCAACAACACCGAGTACGGCCTGGTGGCCTACGTCTTCACCGAGGACCTGAACCGCGGCCTGCGGATCGGCGAGAAGCTGGAGACCGGCATGCTCGGGCTGAACGCCGGCGTCGTGTCCAACGCGGCCGCCCCGTTCGGCGGCGTGAAGCAGTCCGGCCTGGGCCGCGAAGGCGGCAACGAAGGCATCGAGGAATACCTCTACACCCAGTACATCGGCATCGCCGACCCGTACGCCTCCTAGCAGGCACACGGACCGAAGGAGCGGGGGCCGCGGTGCGGCCCCCGCTCCTTCCGTCGTGGGGCCCCGTCCCCGTCCTAGGGTCGGGTACGGCCCAGGGAAGCGGGGAGCACCCTTGCCTTGATCCGGACCACGGCGCCGGAGGAGGCATCGAGGGCGGCGTGGAGCCGACGGACGTCGCTCCAGTCCGCCGCCGGCGGACTGCCGGCCCCGTAACCGCTCCGGGCATAGCTCTCCTGCTCGAACGCCGCCCGCAGCCGGTTGACCGCCTCCGCCCCTTCCGCGTCCAGGCCGGCCGCCAGCCGCGCCGCGTAGCCGGCGGCCGTATCAGCGGTGCGCATGCCGGTCCCGTAGTCCTGCCCCAGGTCCACCGCCTCCTGCCAGGCCGCCGCCGCGGGCGGGCCTGCGTGTCCGGGATGCTCGGCCGCCGCCCTCCGCCGGGCCCTGCGGTGCCTGCGCAGCTGCCAGGGGGCCAGCAGGGCACCCACAGCAGCAAGCAGGCCGACCAGGACACCGGCCCAGGGCGCCATTCCGGTCTCCGCCGGGGCCTCCGAGGAGGCCTCCGGGCTGTCGGCAGGCGCCGGAATCCGCGGCGGAGCAACAGGCGGGGCCTCCTGCCCGCTGCGCGGATCGATGTCGTCCTCACGCACCGGCTCCGGACCGGCCTGCGGCTCACGTGCGTACGCGGGAACCGAACCGCGCGAGGGCGTCGGTTCAAAGCGCACCCACCCCGCACCTTCAAAGTACAGTTCCGGCCAGGCATGGGCGTCGCGGGCGTCGACCGCGTACTCGCGCAGCTGGATGCCGCCGCTGCCCTCCGTCACCTCGCCGGTGGCCCGACCGGGGGCGTAGCCCAGCGCCATCCGGCTGGGAATGCCCAGCTCGCGCGCCATGACCGCCATCGCGGCCGCAAAGTGGATGCAGTAGCCGGAGCGCTCCCGCATGAAGCCCTCCAGCACGCTCATCCCGTTGCCGTCGTAGCCGCCGTCGACCGGCGCCTCCAGCGAATAGCTGAACTCCGGTCCGCGCAGGTAGGCCTGCAGGGCCATGGCCTGTTCGTAGGGCCCGCCGGCATCCGCCGTCGCCTGCCGGGCCGCGTCCGCCAGCGATTGCGGAACGTTGTCCGGCAGGTCCGTGAAGACAGGATCGAGGGCATCGCCCGGGGCGGCCGGCAATGCGGCAAGCTGCTCCCGCGTGATCCTCAGGTCCAGGCTCTGGACCTCATAGTCGGCTCCGGAGGATGAGCCGCCGTCGACGGTGCGGATGCTCATGGTCCGCGGATCCCAGCTCCACGCGCCGTCCAGCCCGCTGACCGACGTTGCGGCGTAGGGGGCCAGCAGCCAGGGGCTCGAGTAGGTGCGGGAGCTGACGCGCGTGGTGGTGCGGGCTGCCGGCACGGCCAGGGCGGCCTCCGCCGGCACCATCGTCGAGACGCCGCGGCGCCTGCTTTCATCACGGGTGGTGGGCCCCCACCTGGCGCCGGCGAAGTCCTCCACCGTCGTGGAGCGCAGGTAGACCGGGTCGGCGGCATCGGTGGCGTAGGTGATGCGTCCGGTGGCGGTCGGCCGGCGCAGGTCGCTGCCCAGGGTCACGACAGGATTCAGTCCGCTGCCGCCGGAGCCGAGCTGGAACCTGGCGCCCTGCGGAAACGAACCGGAGGTGAACCCGGGAACCGCCAGGGGCACCACCAGCGCCAGGACGAGCGCGGCGCAGCCGACGCCGACGGCGGCCAGGGGCGGGCGGCGGCTGTCCTCGGCACCGCCGTCCTCCCGGCGCAGGCAGATGACCAGCATGGCTATATATCCGCCGGCTGCCAGGATGAACGGCAGGGCGCCCACGCTGTTCGGTTTGATGACCGCGGGAACGATCAGGACGGCGAGCAGCCCGGCCCCGGCGGTGGCGGGCATGCGCAGCGTGACGGCGAGCGTGTCGGTGAGCACGGCCATCAGGCCGACCCCCAGGCAGGTCAGGAACACCACCCCCGGCTCGGCGAGGACCGGAATGACCTGGGTCGACACCGCGGCCTGGGCCTGGTCCAGGAGCACGCCCAGATGCCGCACCGATGCTCCGGTGGGCACGACCCCGAGCAGGTTGTACTCCGCCGCGAAGGCCACGCAGAGGGCCAGCCCGAGGGCCGCCAGCTCGGCCGCGGGAACCACGGGCAGCGGGGCGCGGAGCCGCCGGGCCGCGGCCCCCGCGCCCAGGGCCGCCAGGACGCAGAAAGCCAGCGGCAGCAGCCACGACGCACCCTCCAGGACACCGCTGAGGCTCAGCGCAGCGGCGAGCACGGCCGCTGCCACGGCCGCCGTGGCGCGGAGCCCGGCGTCGGGCGGGGCCTCGGGCGGGCGTGCCGAGGAAGGAACGGATCGGGGCGGGGCGGTGAGGGTCATCGCCTGCCTCCGGCGGCTCCCGGGCCGCCCGCGGGGACCGGTTGTACCGGCGCCGACGTGCCGGGCGCCCTGCCGGCGGGCAGGGCGTCCAGCATGCTCCATGCAACGGGCACGGGCGTATCCGGGGTAACCGCGGCGACCTGCCACCCGGCGTTTCGAAGCAGGCGGATTCCCTCCCGGGCGACGCCGGGCGCGCCGACGGCCAGCAACGCGAACGCCTGCCCGCCGGTACCGGCCAGGGCGGCCAGGGCTCGGGCCTCGGCGATGGTGAGGGTCCCGAGGACGGCGATCAGCGGCCCCCGCCAGCGTGCCTCGGCCAGCCGATCGGCCAGCGGCGGTCCGAACGCGGACTCCTGGCCGCTCTCCAGGCCGTTCGGCTGCAGGCCCAGGGCCGCCAGGCCTTCAGCGAAGTCCTGCAGGCCCGCACCGCCCACAAACTCGTCCCTGTCGGGATCGGCACAGGACGACGAGCCGGCGAGCATGGGACGGCCGGTCTGGTCGACGGCGCTGAGGGCCCAGCCGGCACCGACCAGATGGGCCGCCGCGGAGACAGCCATCGTGACACACCATTCGAAGGAGTCGCTGGTGGGCAGATCGGGGGACTCCTCCCAAACCGGTGCCGCAGCGCTCCGCCCGTGCGCTGCCTCGCGCCGGTCCAGCAGCAGCGTCGCCCACGGGGTTGAAATGGGGTGTTCCTGCCGCACCATCAGCTGCCCGTGCCGTGCCGTGGCGGCCCAGTGCACCCGCCGCATGGGATCCCCCGGCCGGTAGCCGCGCGTGGCGGCTTCATCGTCGCTGGGCCCGCCCGGACGGGAATGGAGCACGGTGCCGTCCGGCCCGCCGGCGGCGTCGGGGTACGGAGACGGAAGCGGCAGGGGAGCGGGCGCGACCACCAGCCGGTCGCTGCCGCCCAGCTCCTGGTCCGCACGGGCCAGTCCGAACGGGTCGGTGAACACGGCACCAGCCGGGCCGATCCGGTAGACGCCGCGTCGGCTGGAACGGAGCCGGTACTCGTAGTCCGCCCGCAGCGCACCCCGGGCGGACAGGGGAGGGAAGTGAAACGCGGGGCTTTGTCCGAATCGGGCCGGCAGGCCCTCGTGCATGGTCACGGACGCCACCGGCAGGCGCGGAGCGGACACCGCCAGCCGCACCGTGGCGGGGGCGCCGGCCTCCACGACCGGAGGAGTGAAGGAGCGCCGGATGTCCAGCCGCGGACGGGCCAGCCGGAGCAGCACCACCGAGGCGGCCGGCAGGGCGGCCAGGAACACAGCCAGGGTCAGCAGGTCCCGCCGTCCCATGACCCATCCGGCCAGGAGGGCAGCGGCGGCGCAGACAAGGAAACCGGTTCCCCGCCGGGTCAGCGAGGTGGACGGCAGCAGGCGGGCGAGCATCGCGGCGTCCCGGGTCAGTGCCGGGAACGCTCGGCCGGCGCCGGGCGGGGAACCGCGACCCGGGAGCGGACCTCGGCCAGGATCCCGGCCGCCGTGTCGCCGGCCGCTGCCGAGCGGCGGTCCAGGATCAGCCGGTGGGCCAGGACCGGCTCCGTGAGGCCGGCCAGGTCGTCGGGGAGGACGAAGTCCCGGCCGGCCAGCGCGGCCCGCGCCTTGGCAGCACGCACCAGCTGCAGCAGGGCCCGCGGGCTGGCTCCCAGGCGCACCGCCGGATGCTCACGGGTGGCCCGGCCCAGGGCCACGGCATACTCCTTGACCGGGTCGGAGACGTAGACCTCACGGACACGTGCGGCCATGGCCGAGACCTGCGCCAGGCCGACGGCGGGAACCACATCGTCGAGCGGGTCCGCCGCCTGGTGGTGGCCCAGCATGTCCACCTCCGCGCGGGCATCGGGGTAGCCGAGCGAAAGCCGCACCATGAAGCGGTCCCGCTGTGCCTCGGGCAGGGCGTAGGTGCCTTCCATCTCCACGGGATTCTGGGTTGCGACAACCATGAAGGGATCGGCCAGCGGCCAGGTGGTGCCGTCCACGCTCACCTGGCGCTCCTCCATGCATTCGAGCAGTGCGGACTGGGTCTTGGCCGATGCGCGGTTGATCTCGTCACCGATCACGATGTTGGCGAAGACGGGGCCGCGGCGGAACTCGAAGCGGTGCGTGTCCTGGTTGTAGATGGAGACCCCGGTGACGTCGGAGGGCAGCAGGTCGGGGGTGAACTGAAGCCGGGTGACCGAGCAGTCGACCGTGCGCGCCAGCGACTTGGCCAGCATCGTCTTGCCAACGCCCGGCACGTCTTCGAGCAGCACATGCCCCTGGGCGAGCAGCGCGGTGAGCATCAGGGCCGCGGCTTCGGCCTTCCCGTCGATGACGGTACCCATGGAGGCGAGGATCCGGGCGGCGGCCTCGGCGAACTCCTGCGCGTCCATGGGTGCCGGGCCGCGGTGTGAAGGCGCGGGGGGCGGCCCGGCGTTGGGATGGACAATGGGCGGGGCGGTGGCCGTTGAGGTTTCTCGGGCGTCCATGGATACCTTCCGGACAACGGCGCTCAGGCGCCGGCGGCAGCGGTGTGGAGCACGTGCGGGCAACCGGCTGCCGGCCCTGCGGGACGGCGCGGCCACGGTGTCTGTTCAGGGTACTAGCTCCCTTAGGGTTAAGAACATGTGCAATTCCAGCGGTGGCCCTTCCGGTTCCGTCCCCGGCGCGTACGCCGCGCTCAACCGTCCCGATGCCGGGGCGCGCGGCTGGCCTCCGGCCCCGGAACCGCTGCCGGTGCCGGTGATGGACAACCACACCCACCTGGACTTTCCCGCCGATGCCGGTGTCGTTCCGGCCGCCCAGGCCCTCGATGCCGCTGCCGCGGTGGGGGTGCGCGGCGCCGTCCAGGTAGGCACAGACCTCGAGTCGAGCCGGCGTACGGTGGAGCTGGTGGAGCAGGAACCCCGGCTGCTGGGCGCCGTCGCGATCCATCCGAATGATGCGCCGGACCTGGCGGTGGCAGGCACGCTGGAGGCAGCCCTGGCCGAAATCGAGCAGCTGGCCCGCCATCCGCGGGTGCGCGCCGTGGGGGAGACCGGCCTGGACTACTTCCGCACCGGCCCGGAAGGCCTGGAACGCCAGCAGTATTCGTTCCGGCGGCACATCGACATCGCCAAGCGCACCGGCACCGCCCTGCAGATCCACGACCGGGATGCGCACCAGGACGTGGTCCGGATCCTCAGGGAGGAGGGCGCCCCGGAAAAGGTGGTCTTCCACTGCTTCTCCGGGGATGCGGAGCTCGCCCGCACCTGCAATGACTCCGGCTGGTACATGTCCTTCGCCGGTACTGTCACCTTCCGCAACGCCGCCTATCTGCGCGAAGCGCTCGCGGTGGCCGATCCCTCGCTGATGCTCGTCGAAACGGACGCCCCGTTCCTGACCCCGCACCCCTGGCGCGGCCGGCCCAACGCCAGCTACCTCGTGCCCGCCACCGTGCGTTCCATGGCGGCCGAACTGGACCGCGACCTGGCTGCCCTGTGCACGGACCTGGCAGCCAACACGGAGCGCGTCTACGGCACCTGGTGATGCAGCCGGGAAGGTCGTGACCGACGGGGGCCCCGGGGCTGCCGTGAAATCTGTGGTTGCCGAGCAGATCACGTTTCGGTTACGGTAGGGACCTGTTAGCCGGGGTCGGGGAAGGCTGCCGGAAAACGAAGCTGATGCGCGCATCGGCCCATCCAGCTGTGCCCTGCCCCGCGCAACCGCGCCTCAGGGGCGCCGGCAGGCCGGACCGGAGCGCGCCCATACGCCTGTGCAGGGCTGTTTCGCCGTGGGATTCGGCGGAAGCCGCCCCTGCACTTCATCCCCGTGCCCGGACACCGCAAGCGTTTGGAATTAAGTGGCACAGGCAGTCGTAAGGCGTGGAACCAGGCTCATCGGACAGGGCACCGTGATGGCGGCCCTCGTGTTGGGGCTCGTGGCCTTCGTGGGCAACAACAAGACCGTTGAAATCAGCGTGGACGGGCAGGCCAGCGACGTCCAGACGTTCGGCGGCACCGTGGAGGACGTGCTGGAGCGCGCCGGAGTCAGCGTCGAGCCCGCGGACCAGGTCACGCCGGCCCTCGGCTCCGAGGTCGGGGACGGGGCCCGTATCGAGGTGCTGACCGCCAAGACCGTGGATATCACCCTCGACGGTGCCGGGCACACCGTGCAGACCACCGGCAGCACGGTCGAGGACCTTGTCTCGGAACTGCGGGTCTCCGCCGCGTCAGCCGTATCGGCCTCGTTCGACACCTCGCTCGCCGGGCTGGACCGCGACCTGTCCATCACCACCCCCAAGACCGTCACCCTCCTGGTCGACGGCGGTTCCCGGGAGCACAGCACCACGGCCCGCAACGTGGGCGAGCTGCTGGAGGAGGCAGGCGTCCGCCTGGGCACGAGCGACCGGGTATCGGCCCCGGCGCAGGCCGCCGTGGTGGACGGCATGGTCCTGAAGGTCACCAGGCTCAGCGCCGACGGGGAGGAAACCGTCACCGAAGCGGTACCGTTCGAGACGGTCGAAGCTCCCAACGCCGACCTGCCCGAAGGGGAGCGGAAGGTCACCCGTGAAGGCGTGCCCGGAGAGAAGGTCAGCGTCTTCCGAGTCGTCACCGTCGACGGCCGGGAGGCCAGCCGCACCCTGGTCACTTCGTCCGTCACCCGCGAACCCGTGGCCGAGGAGGTCGCGGTCGGCACCAAGAAGCGGCCCGCCGCAGCGTCGGGCAGCGCCCCTGCGGGCGGCGCCTGGGCAGCCCTGGCCCAGTGTGAATCGGGCGGCAACTGGCACATCAACTCGGGCAACGGCTACTACGGCGGCCTGCAGTTCAGTGCCTCCAGCTGGCTCGGTGCCGGCGGCGGGAAGTACGCGCCGGTGGCCAGCGACGCCACACCCGCTCAGCAGATCGAGATCGCCGAGAACCTGCGCGCCAGCGGCGGCTGGGGCCACTGGCCGTCCTGCGCCGCAAAGCTGGGCCTGCTCTAGCATCCGGCGGCATTACGGCCGTCGAGCCCGCCCACCAGCCGTGCCGCGTGGGCCGAGCGGTTCACCGCGCCGGCGGAGCGGTACCAGCGGCTGCTTTCCGCCAGATGTTCCCGGGCCGCCCGCGTGTCTCCCAGGTCCGCCAGGCTCAGCCCCAGCTGCAGGGCAAGTTCCGCCGCTGCCTGGGGGGACAGCGCGCTGCGGGCCTCATAGGCGCGGGTGAGCAGTTCCGCTCCCGCCTGGGGGTTGCCGGCCAGATGCAGGTAGCGGCCGCGGCAGCGCAGCAGGTCCAGCCGCTCGGCCGCCGGCGCCTCCAGGACCGCCATGGCTGTTTCGGCGCGGTCGATGCACTGCAGGGTAGCGGCGTCATGCAGTCCCGCGGCGACGCGTTTGGAGGCGGAACCCCGGTTGAACGCCGCCCACAGCTGCAGGTCGTCGTCGGGCGAGAGCAGCTGTGCGGCCCGCTCGTGGAAGTGGGCGCCGGCGCCGGGGTCACCGCACAGGAACGCAACGTTGCCGGCCGCCCACCAGCCCCGGCCGGCGTCGGCCGGATCCCGAAGCGTCGGCAGCAGCGGCATCAGCAGGGCCGTGCAGTGGGTCCAGGCCTGCTGCGTCCGGCCGCTCTCGCCGAGGACCGCGACCAGGGCCAGCAGGACCTCCAGGAGGACCTCCGCGCCGACCGCGTCGGAGAGGGCGGCCCGCAGCGCCCGGACGGCGTCGTGCACCGCCGGATCCAGCTGTCCCGCGCCCTGCCGGGCGGTGGCGAGCAGGGCCAGGCCCTGCGCACGGCGTGCGGTATCGATCCGGGCCGCCGGATCGGAGACGAGGGCGGCCGAGAACCGCACCGCCTCGTCAAAGCGGTGCAGGTTCCGCAGCGCCCGGACGGCCAGCACCGTGTCCTCCCAGGCCGTCGTCGGCTCCTCCCTGTCCCGCCGCAGCTGCGCTGACTGCAGGGCCAGGGACACGGCGGCGGGGTAGTTGCGCTCGTCCCATGCCTGGCGGGCGGCCAGGCCCGTCATCACCGCCGGACCGGCGCTCTGCTCCTCCCCGCAGTCCCGCCCCGCCAACCTGGCGGACAGTGCCTGCAGGTCCGTGCCGGACGGCTCCACCGTCCCGGCCTCGAGGGAACCGACCCGGCCTGGGGCCAGGAGTCCCTCGCCGAGGGCCGCCCTGCTGAGTCCGCGCATCTTCCGCTCCGCCTGGAGCCTGTACCCAAACGTTCTGCCCATGGTCGTTCCCGCCTGTCACCGGGTGCTGAACACTGGAAAGGTGCCGCGTTCCGGAGGAATGCTAGCCACCGGTTTCAGGGCGCGGCAGAGCACTCGGCAGGACCGGGAGGTTGAGACATGAAACCGCCGGGATTCTCTTCGTTCCGGGGCGCCCCCGACCGCCGCGGGCCCGTGGGGGACCGGCCGGACCGGCCGGCCGACGCGTCCGTCCACCCGCCGCGGGTTGGCTAGAATTGGCCGGTGACTGATTCCGCTCCTGATGCCCGCCCGCCTGCACCGCTGCTCGGCGCGGCCGACATCCGCGCCCTGGCCGGCGAGCTCGACGTCCGCCCGACCAAGACCCTCGGCCAGAACTTCGTCATCGACGGGAACACCATCCGCCGTATCGTCGAGGCCGCGAAGGTGGATCCGGCGGAAACGGTCCTGGAGGTCGGGCCGGGCCTGGGTTCGCTGACCCTGGGACTGCTTGACGCCGCCGCCCGGGTGGTCGCGGTGGAGATCGATCCGGTGCTCGCCGGGCGGCTGCCCGAGACGGTCCGCGCCTGGCGTCCGGAACGGGCCGACGACCTGCACGTGGTGCAGGCGGACGCGATGCGGGTCACCGAGCTGCCGGCGGAGCCGACCGCGCTGGTGGCGAACCTGCCCTACAACGTTGCCGTGCCCGTGGTGCTGCACCTGCTCGCCACGTTCGGGTCCCTGCGGCACGGCCTGGTGATGGTCCAGGACGAGGTGGCGGACCGGATGGCCGCCCGCCCGGGGTCGCGGACCTACGGTGTGCCCTCGGTGAAGGCCGCCTGGTACGGGACCATGCGCAAGGCCGGCGTCATCGGCATGAATGTGTTCTGGCCCGCCCCGCGCATCTCTTCGGGGCTGGTGGCCTTTGAGCGGACCGCACCGCCGCAGACCAGCGCCAGCCGCGAAGAGGTCTTCGCGGTCATCGACGCCGCGTTCGCCCAGCGGCGCAAGACCCTGCGCGCCGCCCTCGCCGGATGGGCGGGCAGTCCCGCCGCCGCCGAGGCCGCGCTGCGCGCCGCCGGCGTCGACCCCTCCGCCCGGGGCGAGGTGCTCGACATCCATGCCTTCGCCCGGATCGCCGAGGCCGGGACGCCGTCCTGAGCGCCGGCCTGCAGGGAGCAGCCGCTGATTTCGGCGGCCCCGGACCGGTCGCCTAAGTTGGAAGACATGAGCGCTGTTTCTCCGTCCCGGACCGTCCGTGTCCTGGCGCCCGGCAAGATCAATGCCTCGCTGCTGGTCGGCCCGCCCCGGACGGACGGCTATCACAGCGTTGCCAGCGTGTACCTCGCCGTGTCCCTCTATGAGGAGGTCCTCGCCGGGCCTTCCGCTGAACCGGGCGTCACGCTGACCATGTCCTCGGGCGGCGACGGGCTGGACGTCCCCGTGGACGGGCTGCCGCTGGGCCCGGACAACCTCGCGGTCCGTGCCGCGGAGCTGGTCGCCGCGCAGCTGGACCGGCCGGTGCCCGGGGTGCGCCTGCACATTATCAAGCGGGTACCGGTCGCCGGCGGAATGGGCGGCGGCTCGGCCGACGCCGCCGCCGCGCTGCTGGCCTGCAACCTGTTCTGGAACGCCGGACTGTCCGACGCGGAACTCGCCGCCCTCGCCGCCCGGCTGGGCGCCGATGTGCCGTTCGCTCTGGCCGGCGCGGCCGCCGTCGGCCTTGGCGTGGGGGACCGCCTCACCCCGGTGCCGGTGGAGGGCACCTTCCACTGGGTCCTCGCCGCGGCCGACGACGGGCTGTCCACTCCGGAGGTCTACCGGACCCTGGACCGGCTGCGGGACGCGGACGGGGCATCCGTTCCGGAGCCCACGGCGGCGGATGCGGCGGTCCTCGCAGCCCTGGCAGCCGGAGATGCCGGCGCCCTGGCCGCGGCGCTGCGCAACGACATGCAGCGCGCCGCGCTCGCCCTGGCGCCCCGGCTGGCCGAAACGCTCGACGCCGGCGTCCGGTCCGGGGCGCTGGCCGCCCTGGTCTCCGGCTCCGGGCCCACCGTGGCCTTCCTGGCCGCCGATGCCGCGGCCGCGTCCGCGCTGGAACGGCGCCTGCTGGACGCCGGTCACCGCGCGCTCGCCGTGACCGGCCCCGCCCGGGGCGCGCACGCCGTCGGGCACCGGGACGTCCCGGCCCCCACCCACCACACCAACCCGCACGGGACCACCCCGCACCGGGGCGCTGATGCGCCCGCCGACCCCACTTCCGGAAAGTAGCGTCCATTGGCACACCTGCTTGGAGCCGAAAACCTCAGCATCTCCTTCGGCACCCGCACCATCCTTGACGAGGTGTCCCTCGGCATCGACGAGGGCGACCGGATCGGCATGGTCGGCCGCAACGGCGACGGCAAGTCCACGCTCATGCGGCTGCTCGCCGAGCGGCAGAGCCCCGACGCCGGCCGGGTCACCCGACGCCGCGATGTCTCCGTCGGCTATCTGGACCAGTCCGACGTCCTGGACGGCTCGCTCACCGTGGGCGAGGCCGTCGTCGGCGACCGCCCCGAACACGAGTGGGCCTCGGACCCGCGGATCCGCGACGTCATGGGCGGACTGATCAGCGAAGTCGACTGGCACGCCACCGTCTCCTCGCTCTCCGGCGGCCAGAAGCGGCGGGTGGCGCTGGCCAAGCTGTTGGTCCGCGAGGACGACGTCGTGATGCTCGACGAGCCCACCAACCACCTCGACGTGGAAGGCGTGGCCTGGCTCGCCGGGCACCTGAAGCAGCGGTGGCGCGCCACCGAGGGCGGGCTGCTGGTGGTCACCCACGACCGCTGGTTCCTCGACGAGGTCTGCACCCGCACCTGGGAAGTGCACGACGCCGTCGTCGACGGGTTCGACGGCGGCTACGCCGCCTACGTGCTGGCCCGCGCCGAACGGGACCGGATGGCCGCCGTCGTCGAGAACAAGCGCCAGCAGCTGGTGAAGAAGGAGCTGGCCTGGCTGCGCCGCGGCGCCCCCGCCCGCACCTCCAAGCCCAAGTTCCGGATCGAGGCGGCCAACGCCCTGATCGCCGACGTGCCCGAACCCCGCGACACGCTGTCCCTGAACAAGATGGCCACCGCCCGCCTCGGCAAGGACGTGCTGGACCTGGAGGACATGTCGCTGGAACTGGGCGGCAAGACCCTGTTCAAGGACATCACCCTGCGCCTGGCGCCGGGGGAGCGGCTGGGCCTGGTCGGCGTCAACGGCGCCGGCAAGACCACGCTGCTGCGCCTGCTGAACGGGGACATCGCCCCCACCTCCGGCAAGTTCAAGCGCGGCAAGACCGTGCAGACCGCCGTCCTCACCCAGGACGTGCGCGAGCTGGCCGATGTGGAGGACCTGCGCGTCATCGAGGTCATCGAAAAGGAGAAGCGGGTGTTCAGCGTCGGCGGCCGGGAGCTGTCGGCCGGGCAGCTGGTCGAACAGCTGGGCTTCAGCAACCAGCGCCAGTGGACGCCGGTCAAGGAGCTCTCCGGCGGCGAGCGGCGGCGGCTGCAGCTGCTGCGGCTGCTGGTCGGGGAACCGAACGTGCTGATGCTCGACGAGCCCACCAACGACCTGGACACGGACACCCTCGCCGCCGTCGAGGACGTCCTGGACGGCTGGCCCGGAACGCTGGTGGTCGTCTCGCACGACCGCTACCTGCTGGAACGCGTGACCGACCACCAGATGGCCCTGCTCGGCGACGGGCACCTGCGCGGGCTGCCCGGCGGCGTCGACCAGTACCTGCAGCTGCGCCGGGCGGCGGAAGGAAGCGGGCAGGCGGCCGCCTCGGTGCTGGGCGCGGCCGGGCCGGCGTCGGGCACCGCCGCTGCCGGCGACGGCGGTTCGGGCGCCAGCGAGGCGGAGAAGCGCGCCGCCCGCAAGGAGCTGACCCGGATCGAGCGCCAGCTGACCCGGCTGTCGCAGCAGGCCGACAAGCTGAAGGCCCAGATGGCCGAGGTCACCGAGGCCTCCGGCGGAGCGGACTTTGAGAAGCTCGGCGAGCTGAACACCAAGCTGCAGGCCGTCGCGGCCGAGCAGGAGGAGCTGGAAATGCAGTGGCTTGAAGCGTCCGAGGTCCTGGAGTAACGCGTCCACGCCCTGCCCGGGGCTGCCGGCCCGGTCCGCTGCCGCTTTGGGGAGCCGCTGCCGGTACGCGCCGGCAGCGGCTTCCCCAGATGGCAGCGGTTTCGGGTGCCACCCGGCAGCCGCCGGCGGCCCGACGGCGAGGCGCCGGTCAGGAAGCCAGCAGCTGCGGCAGGATGTGGTCGCGAAGCAGGGGAGAGAGGTCGGTGCGCGCCGCGGCGGCGGCGGGCTGGACCCAGAGCAGCTCTTCGATCTCGGCGGCGGGCTCGGGCAGCGGTGATCCCGCCGGCAGTTCCATGGAGAACAGGCCCGCGTCGATGAACGTGTCCGCCTCGTTGGCCGCCGGGCCGTACCAGCGTCCCAGGTCGCCCAGGTCCGAGGGCGCGACGTCGAGCCCCAGCTCCTCGCCCACCTCGCGGGCCGCGGCCTCCGCGAAGGTCTCTCCCGGTTCCAGCTTGCCGCCGGGCTGCATGAAGCGGCTCGTGCCGCGCTTGCGCACCAGCAGGATCCGCCCGTCCCCGTCCCGCAGCAGGACCGCGGAGAGGGTGAGGACCGCGGGCGACGCCGGAGCCTCGGCCACGGGCACCGGCAGGGCCAGGCCCGGCTCCTTCTGGAGCCCCGTCATCCCGTACCACGCCAGGTTCACCACATGCGCCGCCACCGTCGCCTTGTCGGGGGACTTGGCGTCGAGCCACCACTGGCCGGTCATCGCCACCATGCCCACCAGCATCTGTGCGTACATGCCGCCCATGGCGGGGCTGTAGCCGCGCCGGTCGAACTCATGGGCCAGAATGTGCTCCACCTGCACGGCAATGCGGGAGAGGAGGCTGGAAAAGATGCCCTCCGGCTGCGACGGCGGGGCGTCGCGCATCAGGATCCGGAAACCGTCGGAATCCGTGTCGATGTAGTCCAGCAGCGCATAGGCCGCCCGCTCGAGCAGGATCCGCGGCCCGGCGGAGGCCGAAAGGGCGTCGGTGATGAGCTCCAGCACGCACTGGAACTCGGTCTCCACGACTTCGGTGTACAGGGCCTCCTTCGAGCCGAAGTGCTCGTAGACCACAGGCTTCGATACTCCCGCCGCGGCGGCGATGTCCTCGATGGTTGCCCCGTCCAGCCCGCGCAGGGCGAACTGGGCGCGGGCCACCCGCATCAGCTGCGCGCGACGCTGCGCTCCGGTCATGCGCAGGCGGGCGCTGCCTGCAGGAGTTCTTGCCACTCCCACAGTCTAAAGGCTCCTGCTGGGCAGGGCCCCAAGTCGCGGGCGGCCGCGCGGACGTGGCAGACTTAGGAGCGGTGCGGGCCGCGCGCGGGCCGCATGATCCGCTCTGGTGTAACGGCAGCACCCCGGCCTTTGGAGCCGTGGAGTATAGGTTCGAATCCTATGGGCGGAACGGCATGCTCTGTTCCCGCCCGCCACAGACAGCGCGGGGCATAGGCGGCAGAAACCCCGGCAGCAGCAGACAAGGAGCGACCCCTTCGTGACGAGCCCGGAAGTGCAGACCCCCGGAGTCCACCCCGCACCATCATCCGGAGCCCCGGCAGCCGTCATCGTGCTCGCCGCGGGCGCCGGGACGCGGATGAAGTCCCGCACCCCCAAGATCCTGCACCCCGTCGGCGGGACGCCCATGATCGGGCACGCGGTCGCGGCAGCCGAGGCGCTGTCGCCCCGGGAGCTCGCCGTGGTCGTCCGCCACGAGCGGGACCTTGTCGCTCCGGCCGTCAGCGCCCTGTCGCCCGCCGTGCGCATCGTGGACCAGGACGAGGTGCCCGGCACCGGGCGCGCCGTGCAGGTCGCCCTGGAGGCGCTCGACGCCGCCGCTCCGCTGGAAGGCACCGTGGTCGTCACCTACGGCGACGTACCGCTGCTCGAGGCCGAAACCCTGCGCCGCCTGGTCCGGGAGCATCAGGCAGGCGGCAATGCCGTCACCGTCCTGACCGCCGTCGTTCCCGACCCCACCGGATACGGCCGCATCATCCGCGGTGCCGACGGATCCGTTGAGCGCATCGTCGAGCACAAGGACGCCGACGACGCCCAGCGCGCCGTCACCGAGGTCAACTCCGGCATCTACGCCTTCGACGCCGCCGTGCTGCGCAGCGCGCTGGCCCGCGTCACCACGGACAACGCGCAGGGCGAGATGTACCTGACAGACGTCCTGGGCCTGGCCCGGGCCGACGGCGGGCGCGTCGCCGCCTGCACCGTGACCGACTACTGGCAGGTCGAGGGCGCCAACGACCGCGCCCAGCTCGCCGCCCTCGGGGCCGAGCACAACCGCCGCAACCTGCGCCGCTGGATGCTGGCCGGCGTCACGATCGTTGACCCGGCCACTACCTGGATCGACGCCGGCGTCGAGCTGGCGGAGGACGTGACCATCCTGCCCGGCACCCAGCTGCATGGACGCACCGTCGTGGCACGCGACGCCGTCATCGGCCCGGACACGACGCTCACCGACGTGGTCGTCGGCGAAGGAGCCAAGGTGGTGCGCACCCACGGTTCGTCGGCGCACATCGGCGCCGGGGCCGACGTCGGGCCGTTCGCCTTCCTGCGCCCCGGTACGGTGCTGGGGGAGAAGGGCAAGATCGGTACCTTCGTCGAGACCAAGAACGCCAACATCGGCGCCGGCTCGAAGGTCCCGCACCTGTCCTACGTAGGCGATGCCACCATCGGTGAGCGTTCCAACATCGGTGCCGCGTCGGTTTTCGTCAACTACGACGGTGTGAACAAGCACCACACCGTGATCGGTTCCGATGTGCGCATGGGCTCGGACAACATGTACGTGGCCCCGGTGACCGTAGGCGACGGCGCCTACTCCGGAGCGGGCACCGTGATCCGCAAGGATGTCCCCGCAGGCGCACTGGCCATCAACGTGGCTCCGCAGCGCAACCTGGACGGCTGGGTTGGGGCCAACCGTCCCGGAACCGCCGCTGCCGAGGCCGCGGCCCGGGCGCAAGCTTCCTCTCCCGCAACTGAACCCTCCACGCAAGAAAGCGAATCCAAATGAGCAGCGAAATCACCTCCCAGGGTGAAAAGAAGCTTGTCCTGGCCACCGGCCGGGCCCACCCGGAGCTGGCGGAGGAAATCGCCCGCTGCCTGGATACGGACCTGCTGCCGCTCGCGGCCTACGACTTCGCCAACGGCGAGATCTACGTCCGTCCGGGAGAGAGCGTCCGCGGGACCGACGCGTTCGTGATCCAGTCCCACCCCGCGCCGCTGAACAACTGGCTGATGGAGCAGCTGATCACCATCGATGCCCTGAAGCGGGCCTCCGCCCAGCGCATCACGGTGGTCTCCCCGTTCTACCCGTACGCCCGGCAGGACAAGAAGGGCCGCGGCCGCGAGCCGATCAGCGCCCGCCTGGTCGCCGACCTGTACAAGACGGCCGGCGCCGACCGGCTGATGAGCGTCGACCTGCACACCGCACAGATCCAGGGCTTCTTCGACGGCCCGGTCGACCACCTGATGGCCATCCCGCTGCTGGCCGACTACATCCGCACCCGGGTGGATGTCTCCAACGTCACCGTGGTTTCCCCGGACACCGGACGCGTCCGGGTCGCCGAGCAGTGGGCCGAGCGCCTGGGCGGCGCCCCGCTCGCGTTCGTGCACAAGAGCCGGGACCTCACCGTGCCGAACCAGGCCGTCTCCAAGCAGGTCGTCGGCCAGGTTGAAGGCCGGACCTGCGTGCTGATCGACGACATGATCGACACCGGCGGCACCATCGCCGGCGCCGTGCGGGTGCTGAAGGAAGCCGGCGCGAAGGACGTCATCATCGCGGCCACGCACGCCGTGTTCTCCGACCCCGCGGCCCGTACGCTGGCCGAGTCCGGCGCCCGGGAAGTGGTGGTCACCAACACGCTGCCCATCCCCGCGGCCAAGCGGTTCGATCAGCTCACCGTGCTGTCCATTGCGCCGCTGATCGCCCGGGCCATCCGGGAGGTCTTTGAGGACGGGTCCGTGACCAGCCTCTTCGACGGCAAGGCGTAGCCGGCACACGACGCCGGAGCAGCGCCCGGCGCCGGCTCCGCGGAAGCGGACATCGCAGCGGCGCCTGCAGCAGCGGGCGGGATCCTGATACGTCATCGGGACCCCGCCCGCTGCTGTAGTATGGATGGCGATGCCTAGGCGAGGGAGGCGTCCGCACCCGCGGACGCACTCCGTTATCGACGGTGGCCGGAACTCCACAGCCGTACCTGCACTGCAGGGCGGCGGTGTTCCGCGGTCCCCGCCCGGGCGACCCGGAACACCCACCATCAGGAGAACCCCATGTCCGAGCAGAAGCTCGCCGCCACCGCCCGCACCGAATTCGGCAAGGGCGCCGCCCGCAAGGCCCGCGTCGCCGGCAAGATCCCCGCCGTCATCTACGGACACGGCGCAGACGTGATGCACATCCTGCTGCCTGCCCGCGAGACCACCCTCGCCGTCCGCACCCCCAACGCCCTGCTGTCCATCGACGTCGACGGCGAGGCCCACCTGGCCCTGGCCAAGGACATCCAGCGCGACCCGATCAAGCAGATCATCGAGCACATCGACCTGCTGACCGTCCGCAAGGGCGAAAAGGTCGAGGTCGAGGTCGCCGTGCACCTCGACGGCGAGCCCGCTCCCGGCACCGTCGTCACCCAGGAAGCCGTGACCCTGCTGCTGCTGGCCGACGCCACCAACCTGCCTGAGGCAGTCACCGTCTCCCTCGAAGGCCGCGGCGTGGGCGAGCACGTCCTGGCCGGCGACGTCGTGCTGCCCGCCGGCGTCGAGCTGGTCCTCGATCCCGAGACCATGGTCGCCAACCTGGCCGCTCCGGCCGTCACCGCCGACACCGAGGCCGAGGCCCCCGAAGGCGACGTCGTCGCCGAGAACGCGGAGTAGTCTTCCCGCGTGAGCAGCAACACCTGGCTCGTAGCCGGGCTCGGGAACCCCGGGCCCGGCTACGCGCGCAACCGCCACAACGTGGGCCAGATGGTCCTCGACGAGCTTGCCGGCCGCCTCGGCGGCAGCTTCAAGACTCACAAGGCCCGCGCCCAGGTGCTTGAAGGACGGCTGTTTCCGGGCGGACCCAGGCTGGTCCTGGCCAAACCGTCCACCTACATGAACCTCTCCGGCGGTCCGGTGTCGGCCCTCGCCCGGTTCTACGACATTCCCGCTGAACAGGTCATTGCCGTCCACGACGAGATCGACATCCCTTTCGCCGCCGTCCGGCTCAAGCGCGGGGGCGGTGAAGGCGGCCACAACGGCCTGCGCGACATCAGCAAGGCCCTGGGCACCAAGGACTATCTGCGGGTCCGCGTCGGCGTCGGGCGCCCGCCGGGCCGCATGGACACCGCGGACTACGTGCTCAAGGATTTCGGCACCGTTGAGTCCCGCGAGCTGCCCTTCCTGATCTCGGACGCAGCCGACGCCGTCGACCTGCTGATCCGCGACGGCCTCACCGCCGCCCAGCAGAAGGTCCACGCCCAGCCGTAGCAGGGCCGATCGGCGCCGGCCCCGGGGCGCTCCGAGCCCGGCGGCGAACCGTCTCCTTTACCGGTTCCTGCCGGCTGCCGACAGGGAAACCGCAGGCACTGAACGGGTATGGCGCCGATTATTTCGGGTAGTTCTCCCGTGCATCAGTTCCGCCCGTGACCCGTTGTTGTGCCCCCGCCACCGTCCTACCATTTAAGGAGCCCCACAAGGTTCAGCACCACGGGCTCCGAAGACGGGGCCGGCGCCGGGAGGCCTCCGAGACTGGGCCACCCCCATCCCGGCGTCGGTCCCTTTTCGATGACTCGGCCCGGCCAGGCCTGCCAGCCTTGGCGCGGAACGGTTCGGGGCGCGCTGCAGCCCGAACGGCGAATTCCCGTTCATGCCAACGACCATATTTTTTTGTGGACGGCTTGCGGGCCAGCGCGTACTCTCATGCCAGCGGCGCTTCCGCAGCCAGCTGGGAGCCCCGCTGCGGCGAGCCGCACAGGGGGATAGGTATGGAGATCGGATCCGAGCCGGGCGCTGCCCGGCTCGTCGGGCGGGGTGAGCAATATCGGGAGCTCATCGACGCCGTCGCGGGCGGCCGGTTGGGCGCCATCGTGGTCGGCGCTTCCGGGGTGGGCAAGACGGTCCTGGTCCGTGCGGCGTGCAATGAGCTGTCGGACCGCTACTGCTACTTCCACATCCGCGGCAGCACCGTTTCGGCCAAAACACCCTACGGCGCCATGGGGTGGCTGCTCGGCGAGCTCCCCGAAGGGCCGGGGCTGGGCCCCGTGCTCCTGCTGCCGCGGCTGCATGCCCATCTGCTGCGCCGCGCGGGAACGCGGACTCCGCTGCTCGTCATCGACAATGCCGACCTTCTCGACCGCTCCTCGCTGTCCATCATCAGCCAGCTGGTGCGGGCCTTCTCCATTCCGCTGCTGGCCACCGTCGAGGGGATGTCCGGCCACCTGGCCGAGTTCACTTCCCTGTGGTCGGACGGACTGGTGTCCCGGATCGATCTGGACCCGCTGACCAGGGGGCAGACCGCCCAGTTGATGGAGCAGCTGCTGGACGGGCGGGTGTCGGCCCGGGCCGCAGCCAGCATGTGGAGCGAGTCAGGCGGAAACCCGCACTACGTCACCCTGCTGACGCGTGAACAACGGGATGCCGGCACGTTGGTGCGCCGGGACGGAACGTGGGTGCTCGCCGCCCCGTACGTGCACACAGGCGAGATAGCCGAGCTTATGGCGGCCCGCCTGCGCCGCATGACCCCGGGGGAGCGCAAGCTGGTGGAAGTGCTCGCCCTCATGGTGGTCCTGCCCCTGGACTCCGTGCTGCGGCTGGTGCCAGCCGAAGCCGTCGAGGCAATGGAGGAACGGCGCACGATCGAGATCACCGCCACCCAGACGCCTGTCGTCCGGATCAGCATTGCAGCCTCGGCCGCGCTTGTGGCTGCGGCGGTCCCCGCCGGGCGCAGCCGGGAACTGTGGGAAGAGGTGTCCGCCCTGATCCGCCCGGAAGAGCTTGAACCCCCTGCCATTGCCGCCTACGCCGCATGGACGCTGCGCTGCGGCAGCCGCCTCGAACCGGCACTGGCGCTGGCCGCGGCCCGGCTCGAGAACGCCTCGGGCAACCCGGCAGCCGCGCTGCGGTACGTCAGATGTGTCCAGCCTGCCGTCCGGACCAGGGACACGGTGGTTGAGGAGGTTGAAGCGCTCACGCAGATGGGCAGGATCGTCGAAGCCTCCAACGCCCTGGCCGGATACCTTTCCGCCCCGGAGCCCCAGAATCCGGGGGACCGGGACTGCCCCAGCAGCCGGCTCGACCTGGTGCTTCTGCGGGTCCGCCTGGAACTGGCGGTCGGAGATCCCGCACAGGCAGCTGTCATCCTCGAATCCGCCGCCAAGGACCTGGACGACGACGACGCCGCCCGGCCCATCGGACACTCCTCCTGGCACTCAGCCACGGCGGACCGGGCCCGGATCCACCTGGCACGTGCATCTCTCGCGCTGGACACCGGAGCCAGCCGTGACGCCGATCAGGTGCAGCTGGAGGTACTCGCAAAGGACATCGGCAACTCCCCGTCGATCCGTGCAACCGCGTACGCCCTCCGCGCCGCCGTCCTGGCATCTCAGGGCGACGCCGCCGGCGCAATGGCGGACGTGGACGCCGGTCGTGCCCTGCTGAGCGACCAGATGCCGGCGGCCGGTCAGGACGAGGTGTACCGGCGCCTTTTCGAGGCGTGCGTGCTCAGCGGGGATCTCCGTGCCGCCGCGGAGCTGTCATGGGACAGGCTCGCCCTGCCTCCGCAGCAGGCCACCTTCCGCGGCAGCGCCGGCGAGATGGCCCGCGGCCTGGCCGCGGTGCTCGGCGGACGGGCCGACGACGCCGTGGATCTTCTGGCAGCCGCCGTCGGCCAGCTGCGCCACCGGGATCCTGACAACCAGCTGCCGCTGGCGCAGGCGGGCCTTGCCTGTGCCCACGCGCTGCAGGGCAACGTTGTGCGTGCCCGTACTCTTGCCGGTGAGGTCTCACCCTTCAAGTACCGCCGGGGCTGGCTGATGGAGCAGCTGCGTATCCTGCTGCTGCTGCAGGCCGAGCTGGCCGGTACGGACGATGCCGTGACCGACCAGCTGCTGGCTGCTGCCCGCTACGCCCGCGGGCGCGGCCAGCCTGCCATGGCCCTGCTGCAGCTGTCTGCGGCCGCGGGGTCCGGCCGCAGCGATGTGCTGGGGGAAATCGGCGTCCTCACCGCAGAGATGACCGGGCCGTGGGCAGCTGCCCTGGGCGGCTATGCCTCGGGCCGGCACGGCGGCAACGCGGCGGCCCTTGTCGTCTCCGCACGGAACGCACTGGAGCTGCATCAGTACCTGCTCGCCCTGCACGCCGCCCAGGCTGCCCGGCAGGCGGCCGACGGTCCCCGCGGCGTGACAGCGCAGGAGGCGCGCAGCCTGGAAAGCGCGGCTCACCGGGCCCTGCGACACAGCAACCGGATGGAGCACAGGCTGGCCCGTCTGACGGAGTTCGAACGGGACCTGGCAGGCAAGGCGGCAGGCCCGCTGACCAGGCAGGAGATCAGCGCAGCCCTGAACCTGTCGCCCCGGACCGTGGACTGGCACCTCGGCAAGCTCTTCGCCAAGCTGCGTGTTTCGGGCCGGGCCGAGCTGCGTGAACAGATGGACCTGGGGGGCGGAGGGCAGGATGGTTGAGTGTGCCGCCGCGGGTCGGCTTGTCGGGCGGGAGCGGGAACTCGCGGCGCTGGCCGGGGAACTGCTGCGGCCGGGCAGCAGGGGGGCACTCATCGTGGGTGAAGGGGGAGTGGGCAAGACCGCGCTCGCCAATGCCCTGCTGCCTCAGTTGGAGGGCAGGCTCTCGATTTTCCGGGTCCATGCCTCGTCCGCGCTGACGAAGATTCCCTACGGTGCCCTTGCACCGCTGCTTCCGACGCTGGCGGACTCCGATGCGGATTCGCCGCTTGGCGTGATGCGCGCCCTGCTGGAGCAGCTGGACCTTGACCGGGAGGCGCTGGATGCCCCGCCCCGGACCCTGGTGGTGGTGGACGACGCGCATCTGCTGGACGAGCCCGGCGCCGACCTCCTGTCCCAGCTGGCCTCCTCCGGACGGATACGCCTGCTTCTGCTGGCGCGGTCCATCCACCAGCTGCCGGCCGGACTGCCCGCTCAGGCATGGGACGGACTGCTGGCACGCTTCCGCCTGCAGCCGCTGACGCCCAACCAGGTCCATGAGGTCTGCGAACGTGTCCTGGGCGGGCCCCTCCTGTACACGAGCGGGATCGAACTGGCTGCCCTCAGCGGCGGCAACCCGATGTTTGTGCTGGCCCTGGTCGAGGAAGGACAACGGGCAGGAGGACTGCGAAACCACAACGGCGTATGGCTGATGGAGCATCGGGCGCTGCCCTCCGAGGGCCGGCTGGGCGACCTGCTAAGGGCCCAGCTGGCAGGACTGACACCCCTGGAACGGGAAGCCTTCGAACTCGTCGTCCTGGCCGAGCCGCTTCCGCTGACCGCTGCGTTTCGGATGGGCCTTCACCGGGCGGTCGACGTGCTGGTGGAAGCCGAGCTGGTCACGCTGACGGAGGACAGTCCCCGGATCCTGAGGCCCCGCTATCCGCTGCACGCTGAGGTGGTCAGGCGAATGGTGCCTGCGGCACGCAGCACGCGGCTGCGCAGGGGGCTGCTGGCGGCTGCTCCGGATACGGCCACAGGAAGGCAACAGACACTGCGGCAGGTTTCATGGGCTCTTGACTGCGGCGAAGAGGTTGCGCCGCTCCAGCTGCTGCGGGCAGCGCGGCTCGCGAACAACGGCTTCCAGCCGGAACTTGCAGCACGGGCCGCTGCGGGAATCGAAGATCCGGCCCTTCTGGTTCCTGCGCGCGTCGAAAAGGCCCGGGCGTGCCTGCTGGCGGGCGGGACGGCTCAGGTGATGGAGCTTCTGGGGGACGCTGTCGAACAGGCGGCGGATCACCTTACCCTGCGCAACGCGGTCATCGCCGAGGCGACAATCCGGCTGCCGGGTGAGGAGTCAGCCGCCCGGTTGGCCGAGCTTTCCGGTCGCTGGGCGGCGGCAGCCGACCGGCTGGAGCCGGTCAGCAGGCAGTCTGAAACGGTTTCCGCCCGGCGCGGCGCCAGACTGCTGGGCTGCCTGGCCAGGCTGAACGCCCCCTCTGCGTCGACTGTTGAGCTCGAGCTCGATGCGCTGCTGGCAGAGGCACGCACCGCCGGCGATTCCGAGGCGGTGCTCGTTGCGCAAACCATCCTGGCGGATCTGTATGTCCTGTCCGGGCGGCCGGAGACGGCGCTGCAGCCTGCCCGCGAAGCGTTCCTCGCAGTCCAGGGAAACGGCGGACGCTTCCAGAGCTATTACCTGTTCATCCTGCACCGGTACCTTGCCGTGCTGCTGTGGCTGGACCGATGGGACGAACTGGTGGAGGTGCTGGAACAGGACGGAACCCTGGCCCTGCGGGGCCAGCTGCAGCTTGGCGGAACCGCGGATTTTTGCCTGGCCGTGAGGAGTGCCCGGCAGGGAGACGCCGACGGTTCCCTGAAACGGCTGCGCGTCGCCTTGGCCGGGCTTCGCCGACGTGACCCTGAAGGACTGATGACACTGGCGCTGGGATTTGCAGCCATCCAGGCAGCCCAGCAGGAGGAGGCGGAGCACGCGGCGGAGGTCGCAGCGCTGCTGGCCGCGGGCCCGCCCCGCGGACCGCTCCAGTACAGGCTGATCTGCAGGGGATATGTCGCGGCCGCACGCGCATTGTCAGCAGGCGACAGGGACCTGGCGGGTCTCCACGCCGCGGCGGACGAGGCCTCGACAGTCGAGCAGACCGCGGCCGAATTCGATCTGCGGAGCATGGCCGTCCGGTTGGGGGACCTGTCCAACATTGGAACCCTGCTCAAACTCGCGGAGGGCTGCGAGGGCCCCCAGGCCGTGCAGATGCGCCGCTTCGCCCGTGCGGTGGTGGACCAGGACATCGATGAACTCCTTCGAATGGTCCCGGACGACCACCCTCCGCGGCCGTTCGCGGGCATTGAGCGGCAGTGTCTTGAGGAGGCACTCCGCCTGGCCAGGCGCAGCGGGGACCGGACGCTCAGCCACCGGATCCAGCGCAGAATTGCCCGTGGAACGCCGTCCCCCCGGACGGGCATAGCCACAACGCTGACCCGGCGGGAACGTGACGTGGCAGCCCTGGCGGCCCAGGGATTCCGGAATGCGGAGATCGCGGCCCGCCTCTTCCTGTCCGTGCGGACGGTTGAGGGGCATGTCTACCGAACCTTCGAGAAGCTGGGGATCACACGGCGTGAGGACCTGCGGGAGGCCCTGGACCGGCTCGAGACCGGAACCGGGGCGGGCGAGGGACTGGACAGCTGACCGTCTATCCGGCTGCGCCGTGCATCAGCTCATTGGCCGGATCCCTTTGCCGGGGGAAGCGGACGGGTATCAGGTCCTTTCGATCCCAGTAATTCCCGTGGGTGACCGAGGGAGCTACTTGCCGGGACGCCGCCCAAGACCAGTAGGGGTACTGGAGCCGCTGCACGTGCCGCGGCTGTACTCTTCCAACGGTGCCGGGGGGCGCCTGAGCGGTGATGGTCTCTTGAACCTAGGAACGTCATGTCCTATGAGTGCCGGGTCGTCGGGCAGCCCGCCGGGACCGCCTGATGAATACGCAATCCCTGCTGTTGCCCGGAGCGGGCACGGCAAGCGCCTGGCAGCAGCGCCCCGGGGCGTATGGGCTGATTGACCGTGCGGAAGCCACCGGGCGCACCGCACGGGCCCTCGACGTCGGAGGAGCGGTCCTGCTGGGACCCCCGGGCATCGGAAAGACCGCCGTGATGCGTGCGGTCGCCGAACAGACGCCCGACTCCGCCTTCATATGGGTGCGGGGCAGCGAAACCTCGGCCCGCACTCCGTACGGTGCCCTGGCCTGGCTGCTGTCCGACCTGCCCCGGGACGCCGTCGACAACCCTGTTCTCGTGCTGCGTGGTCTGAAGGAACTCCTGACTGCACGCGCGGCCGGCCGGCAGCCGGTCTTCGTGCTCGACAACGCCGACCGGCTGGATGACCTCGCGGTCATGGTTGCCACTCAGCTCTGCCGCCAAGGTGTTGTCGCACTCCTGGTGGCGGCACCCGATCTTTCCGCCTGCGCACCAGAACTCACCCGGCTGTGGTCCGACGGGCTGCTGCGGCGCATCGACCTCGGCCCGCTGAGCCGTACCTCCGTAGGAACGCTCATGCACGGGGTTGCCGGTGCCCCCCCCACCGCCGAGGCCTTGGAGAACGTCTGGCGACACACCGGCGGGAATCCGCTGGCTGTGGAGCTCACGACCCGGGACCAGCTGGCGGCCGGCAGGTTCCGGCTGCGGGCCGGCTACTGCGCCGTGGTCGGTCCTCTCTCCCTTGCCGGCGAGCTGGCTGAACGCGCGGAAATCGGCCTGCGTCGGCTCACTGCCACCCAGCGCGACGCGCTGGACCTGCTGGCGTTGTGCTCCGAACTTCCGGTCTCCCTGTTCGCGGCACTTGTCGGCGCTGACACCGTCGACAGCTTGGAGGAACGTGGCCTGCTGGCCATCAGGGCGCGCGGAGCGGTGACAGCCAGGCTCAGGTCGGCGACCGCCGCGAAGGTCCTGCCTGCCGTCATACCGCATGGCCGCAGGCTGGACCTGCTGGAGACCTACGGGCACCGCCTCAATTTGTCCGAGGCGTCGAACGATGCATGTTTCGCTGCGGGCCGGTGGCTGGCCTCCTGCGGGCAGACTCTCGGCGGGGAGGAGCTTGTGCGTGCCCTGCGCGGCGGCCGCCGGCAGGGCGACTATGCCGCAGTGGAACTGTTGGCCGCCGCTGCCGGGAGGACTCTCTATCCCCGGGCAGCGGTCGAGCTGGCTGCTGCCCGGCTGCAGTACCGTCCGGAGCGGGCGCTGGAAGTGCCCGTTGCTGACGCAGGCCCGGACGAGCGGTCCCGCCTGGAACTCATCCACGTATTGGCGGCGGCGGTGCGGGTGGGCGCTGAGGCCGGGGTGCTGGCAACCAAGGAGGCCGCGGACCACGGCCGTCCGGAGCAGGCCAGGAGGCAGGCGGAGATGGACGTCATCAGCCGCCTTGATGCCTTGGCCAGCGGCGGCGGCTCGGCACCCCCCTCCGCTCTGGACGGCATCCTGCAGCCGGCCAGGCTTGAGGTGCTGCACCGGCTGGGCCGCTGGGAGTCCGCGCCTTCCTCGCTGGCGGGACCGACTGCCGGTGCCGCTGCGGTCGAGGTGCGGCTAGCTGCGGGTACAGGGGCGGCCCGGAGCCTGGCGGTCACGGGCGCAGCGGACGAAGCGGCAGCCCTGGCAGAGCATCTGCTCGATGAACTCGGCAGCGGAACGGCGGAGGACGCAGACCTCATGGACCTGGAAGCGGCCTTCCTCGAGCTCCAGTTCGTCCTGCTGCTGGCGGGCCGGCCTGCCGTTGTGCTGCGGATCTGCCGGCAGGCGGCCTGCCGCAGCCCGCATGAGTCCTTCCACCCGGGCGGCGCCGTCTGGGAGGTTCCGGCCGGTCTGGCGCATCTGATCGCCGGTCGGGCGGACGCGGCCGGAAGGGTGCTGGAGCCGGCGCTTGCCCAGCTCTCGACCATGGATCGGCATGGGCTGTACCCGCTGGCCGCTGCGGGCGCAGCAGCGGCACATGTCGAAGGCACCACCGGCGCCGGACTGCCGGCCAGGCTCCGTCCGGCCGGACGGAGCCTGGCACGCTCACCGGTCCTGGCCGCAGTCCTGACTGAGTATTTCGGTACGGCGGCCGGCCTAGGAGCGGCTGCAGCGCCCCGCCTGCACAGGCTGGGGCTGCGCAACCTTGCGGCCGGCAACGTGGGAGCGGCGCTGTTGAGCCTCTCTGCCGCCGTCGTTGATGGCCGTGCGGTGGCCGTGGATGACCTGGCGAGGGCTGCCCGATCGGCGAAGGGCCAGGCAGGCTCCCTCTACGGCGTACTCAGCGCCGGGCTTACCCGCAATGACGCGCAGGCGCTGGCCCAGGTCGCCCGAACGGCACTGGCCGCCGGGCAGGCACGCCTGGCCTACTTTGCCGCCTCCGCAGCACAAAAGGCGGTGGTGGCCGGCGGTGAGAAGAGGCTCTCCCGTGGCCTGCGGCAGCTGGAGAACCAGGCCTACCGTCTGCTGGCCGACGCCAACCGTGTTGAAGAGGGAATCAAACGGCTGCCGGATTTTGACCGGACGCTGTTGCTCAGGGCGGCTGAGGGTGAACCAAGCTCGGTCCTGGGCCGCGACCTTCATCTGTCCCCTCGGACCGTGGATTGGCATCTGGGCCGGATGTTCCGGACCCTTCGTGTGTCCGGCCGGGGAGAACTGCGGGAGATTCTCTCGCAGACGGGGTCCAATGAGTGGGTGGTGCCCTCGACCGTTCCCTGACCCAGGTAGCCGACCACGTGTTCGTACTGGCGAAACCGGGGCTGCGAGTAGCGGTGCGAGTAGCCCATTGCTTCCCTCGGGCAACGGGACTAAGTAGTCGAAGGTCCGATGCTGGTGTCTACTACTCACGACGGCACTTCTTGTTCTTTTCTACTCTCCAGTCACTTGCTGCTCCAGCGAGGACGGCAGGCAGCCCAGCCGACATCGAAGAGAATAGACGGGTCTCGACGTGCAGCTTTCCCATCACAACTCTCCGCATCCTCAGGGCCCGGCGGCAGGAGCGGTCGGCTCCCGGCGCGGACCCGGCTACCTCCCCTCCGGCGCCTCGGAGGCCGCCCCGCGGCCCCGCCGTGACGAACCTCCGGCCGAGGCCCTGGCGCTCGACGGACGTTCCTGGATTCTTGACCGCATTGACCTCGCACTGCAGGCAGGGCCTGGCCGGGGCTGCCTGCTGGTGGGAGGCCCGGGCATCGGGAAAACCTCCCTCATACAGCAGGTGCTCCGACGCCGTGAAGACCACTATGTGGTCCAGGTGCGGGGTTCGGCGTTTGCCGGGCGTTCGGCGTTCGGCGCACTGACCTTCCTGCTCTCGGACCTTGATCCCCAGGCTTCAGCGCACCCTGTGCTGATCCTGCGGGGACTGAGCAACCTCATCCGCGAGCGGGCCGACGGCCGTCCCGTCCTGCTGGCGGTGGACAACGCGGAAGACCTGGACGAGTTCTCCGCCATGGTGCTCAACCAGCTGGTGCTGGGAAAAACCGCTGCCATGGTGGCGGCCTTCCGCGACCTGAACCGCGCGCCGGGGGAATTCATGGGCCTGTGGCGCGAAGGGCTGATGGACCGGATCGATGTGCCGGCCCTCGATGCAGGTGACGCCGCCGCCTTGATCCGGGCACACCTGGGCGGGCCGGTCACGCAGACCGCCGTGCAGCAACTTCGGAGCGTCAGCGGAAGCAACCCGCTGCTGCTGGGCCATGCCTGCGCGGACTACCGGGAAGGAGGTTGGCTCCGACGGGATCAGGGCACGTGGGTCATCCACCCCACCGGTCCGGAACCGCTGTCCCGTATGGCGGAAGCCGTCCTCGACTCCGTCGGGGAACTGGCGGACGACGAACGCGACCTGCTGCACGCCGTCGCGCTCTCCGGGCTCCTGCGGCTTGCCGATGCTGAACGCTTCAGCCGATCCGAGGTGGTAGACCGGCTGCAGGAACGAGGCCTGCTGGTCCTGGAACCGGTCCCCGTGGCGGGTCTGAGGATCGCTTCCCCGGTACTCGCCGGCGCTGCGCTGGCCACTGTCAACAAGACGGAGCGACGCCGCCTGCGCCGCGACCTCGGACACACCGGGGGAGAGCCGCTCGCCGAAGCCCGCTGGCGCCTGAGCATCGACGAGCCGCTGGACGCCGCAGACGCGGCACCGGCAGCGGCCTCGGCGCTGGAGTCAGGCGACGCCGCGGCGGCGGCGGCCCTGATTCCTGCTGCGGCCCAATGGAGTGACCACCCGGAATCACTGCTCACGGCTGCCCGGGCGCGAATCGAACTGAGCGATTTTGCCGGCGCAGCACAGGTCCTGCAGCTTGCCTCCGGCGTCGAAGCCGCCGACGCCACGGCCGTCAGGCTGATCCTGGCGCGCTGCCGGCTGTTGTGCCTGGCCTCCACCGGGGCAGCCGCCAGCGGACACCTGGCCGGACTGGGCGAGGACCATGTACGGGGGCACAAGCTTCTCCTGGACCAGGCGGCAGGCATGGCCGGAGGCACAGGCACATCGGAAACAGATCCGGGTTTGGCCCGCGAGGTGCTGCTGGCCCGGGCAACCTGCAACTCGGCACACGGGCGGTTCACCGAGAACATCAACCTGCTGTCCGGCCTCGCCGAAGCGTACGATCCCGGTTTCCGACTGGCGTCCGGATCACTGCTGGTGGAGGCGTTGGGACTGACCGACCGCCAGGCCGATGCTTTCGAGCGGGCGCGTGAGGTTGAACAGATGCTTCCACACCGCAGCTGCGCCGCAGCTACGCGCATCACCGCCGCGGAGCGGCTGCTCACCACCTACCTGGCGGCCGGCGCACTGGACGGGGCGCAGCGCCTGCTGGAGCTGGCCGCGGAGCACGGATTGTCCTCGCCGCTGCTCACAGACCTCGGGGAGGGCCTGCGGCACGCGTGCGCCGGCTCGCCGGAAGATGCGCTTGCCGTGCTGGAACCGGGTCTGGCTCAGGTCCTCGCCACCGGTCCGTTGTGGCTGATCCCCCCGGCGGCGGCCGCAGCGGCCTACAGCTTCGCTCTCCTCGGTGACGGCGACCAGGCCGGGCGGTGCCTGAAGCTTCGGGACCGTGGGCGGGACGGCGGGCCGTGGGTCATCCGTCGGACGGCCCGGCACTTCGCTGCTCTTGCCGACGCGGCGCTGGGCGCCGAAAGGGCAGTGGACCGGTTGCGGAACCTCGCCGACCAGGACGGTCGGCGCGGCGCCGCGGCGTTTGAGATGCTCTCGCGTTTCACCGGCCTGCGGCTTGGGGATCATGAAGCTGTCGAGCAGGTGCTGGGAACCTCCGCCCGGCTGCAGGGAGACTTCGCCCGTTCCTGCGAAACCTATGCCAAGGCGCTGGCCGCGTTCGACGTGCAGCTGCTGTTGGAAGCGGGACAGATGGGAGCCGCGTGCGGCCACACCCTGCTGGCCCGCGAAGCCTCCGAACGGGCCCTGGCCATGGCGACGGGGTCCGGAGACCGTGCCACCGTGCGGCTGATCCATCAGGCCAGACGCACCGGCAACGGTCAGGCGGATCAACCGGAGTTCGCCAGCGAACTGCTGGACGCGCTGACCCAGCGGGAACGGACGATTGCGGTACGGGCCGCAGCCGGCGCAAGCAACAAGGCGATCGCTGAGGAGCTTGGCATATCGGTGCGCACAGTGGAGGGGCACCTGTACCAGGTGTACTCAAAACTGCATGTCGCCAGCAGGCGGGAACTCGCCCGGCTGCTCTCGGAGCGCAGCGGAGCGGTGAAGTGACTGCGGCGGCGGAGCGGACGTCCCGGGCGGCGGAAGCCCGGGCGCGCGAGGTCGAGGAAGCCTGTTCCGGCATCCTGAATCCGTCCCAGCGTGGTGCGGTCGTGCTCGGAAAGGAGGGGATGGGCAAGTCCTGCCTGGCCGAACTGACCGCGGCGCGGCTGGGCGGGGTCGTGGACCCGGTCTGGGTGTACGGGAGCCCGCTGCTCGCCAAGGTTCCCTACGGCGTCCTTGCCCCTTTCCTCGAAGCGGCAGACGCCGGGGACATGGATTCCCCTCTCGCGGTGCTGCGGGCGGTGCGGCGCTGGTTCAGCCGCCGGGCGGAAACGGGAAAGCCGCCGGCACTGCTGATCGTCGACGACGCACACCACCTCGACGAAGGCAGCACCCATGTGCTGAGCCAGCTGGCGCTCTCCGGGGAAATCCGCCTGCTGGTACTGGCCAGGGCGGCGGCCCCGGAGGTGCAGGAACTCATCGCCCTTTCCCGGGACGGGATCCTGGCCCGGGTGGACCTGGCGCCGCTGGACGGGGACGCCGTACACGCGATCTGCGAGGAGCTGCTCGGAGGCCCGGTCCTGAGGGCATCCAGCACCGTGATCGCATCGCTCACGGCCGGGAATCCTCTGTATGCAAAGGTGCTGGTGGAGCACCTGCGCACCTCCGGCCACCTGGTGGAAGGCAATGGAGCCTGGTTCCTGCAGGGGCTGCCCGACACTTACGGCAGCCCCCTTGAGGACCTGGTGAAAGGGATGCTGGCCGGCCGCCCGAATGCGCATCGCGCCGTCCTCGAGGCTGCAGCGTTGGCCGGACCGCTTCCCAGGACACTGCTGGCCTCGGCAGCGGACGCAGCGGCTCTGCAGTCGCTGCTCCAGGAGGGACTCTTGACCTGCGCCCAGGACGGAGCGGAGACCACGGCGCTCGCCGTTCCCCTGCAGGGGGACGTGCTCCGGCAACTGGTCCCTCCAGCCAGAAGCGCCCGGATCCATGCGCTGTTTGCCGGACGACCGGAATATCCGCGGGGCGCCGAGCAGCAGGTCAGGTCCGCGCTTTGGGCGCTGGAATGCGGCAGCTGCCCCGACGACACGGCGCTGCTGGCTGCCGCCGTGACCGCGAACCGTCTGGGCCGGCCCCAGGCTGCGATCCGCCTCGCGGCGTCCGTGGCCGCGGCGGAACACCAGCCGGCAGCCCGCGTGGAAATAGCGGCGGCTTATGTGGAGACCAGGGTGTTCGCCCAGGCGCGGGTCCTCCTTGAAGGAGTGCTCGAATCCGCGGCCCGGCCGTCCTCGGCACCCGGGCATCTTGAACGTGCCGTGGTGGTGATGGCGCGCCTGCTGCACCGCACCGGAGCATCGGCTGAGAACGTGCGTCGCCTGGCGGACACCCTGCGGCAGACCGGTGCCCGCCCCGCCGACCCGACGGCGGCCCGGGAGGGGCATGAGGCTACGTCGCCGAGCCATGTCCCCGCAGCCGGGCCCGCACTGATCGAGGCCCGAGCGCTGCTGGCCGAGGGCCGCTACGACGAAGCAGCCGCACAACTGCGGCAGCAGGTGGATGAACCCGGGCAGCGTCCCGCGGACATCCTGATCGGAAACGGGCTGCTGGCGGAAGCACTGACCGCCCTCGGGCGGCCGGAGGAAGCCGTCCGCCATTCATCTGCCGCTTTGCGGACGATGGAGGGCGCGTCCTCCGAACTGGGCGAGTTTTGCACGTTCGTGGTGGTCCGACATGCCTTCGCCCTTCTCCATCTGGGTCGCTATGAGGACCTCGACGAGTTGCTGGCAGAGTGCCGCCTCCGGGGAGGAGCGCATCTGCTGGGTTCGGGAGGCACACTCGGTGTTTTCCAGGGCCTGGCTGAGCTTCACCAGGGGCGGCTGCGGGAGGGGCTCGCGCGGCTCCACCCTGCTGTTGAGGCACTTCGCCGCAACGACCCTGAGCTGCTTTTGCCCTTCGCGCTTGGCGCAGCAGGCTACGCTTCGGCCGTGGTGGGCGAATCGATGGAGACAGCCCGATACGCCAAAGAGGTCGCCGGGACGCTCAAGGCCGCGCCCCTTCACCTGCGGCTCGTCGCCCGTGCCTATGCCGCCGCCGCCGTCGCAGCCAGCGAGGGAGCCGACGCAGAGATTCCCGCCGACCTTCGCGAGGCAGCGGAGCAGGCGAGGACGGCGGGGCTCCGCACCGCCGAAAAGGACATTCTGGAACTCTGCCTGGCTGTGGGAGATCTCAGCCAGGCACGGCGGCTGGCGGATCTCACCTCCGACTACCCGGGGGGAGAAGCCCGCGCACTGCTCGCCTACGCGGAGGCGGTGGCGTCGGGAAACCCGGAACGCATGGTGGCTGCCGCAGACGAGGCTGTCAGATACCGCAAGTACCTGGTGGCTGTGGAGAGCATCGGCCATGCCATCCGGTTCTACGGCAATCATGGCAACCTTAGGCGACAGCGTGCCCTGATCCAGCAGCTCCGCCGCCGGCGCGAGGAGCTGGCGGGTGTGACGGTTTCGTACCTGAGCCCTTCACTGCACCTGGTCAGGCTCACACGGAGGGAACACGAAATTGTGCACCTGCTGCTTGAGGGGGCGGGCTCCCGGGATATCGCGGGCCATTTCACTCTCTCCCAGCGCACCGTGGAAGGGCACATCTATCGCATCTACGTGAAGCTCGGCATCAGTCGCAGGGCCGACCTGGAGGCGGCGTACCGCGCCCTGGAGCCGGGTCCGGGCACTGCGTCCGCGCCCGTGAACCGGAACCTCGGGTAGTCCCGGCATCGGGGCAGAGTGGGAGCACGTGCCCTGCGCGGGTAAGGCACCGGTAAGGCGCGAAGCTATTCCCGGAAGCTGCGTAGCCATTACTGGTGCTGGACCTGCACCACCCCGCCTAGCGTTTTGATCATTGATTGGAAGCTAATCGAAGGTCTCAAAATGCGTGCTGATCACTCTGCGGAAACGCTATTGGGCACAGCCCAATCAATGCCGCCAGCGCTTGCGCTGGCCCCCCGAGCGGGGTCGACGGCGTCGAAGCCTCCTGAGACCAGGGCTTCCCCCCAGCCGCCGTCGACCCCTTCGGAGAACCCCGCCTCGCCTCAGGTCGGCCGGCCCGCCGTCGACACGCGGCTGCCCTTCCTGGAGCACCAGCCGCCAGCCCGGCCCAGCTCCCTGTATTCCGGAAAGCGGCGGCACGGTGAACCGTTCGCCCTCAGCTGGGGCCGCCGCTACCACCACATCCTCCTCACCTCGGACACGATCATCATCATCTCCGTTATGGCCCTCGCGCATCTGCTCCGCTTCGGCACCGAGGCGGCAAGCGTCACGACCGCCAGCAGGATCGAGCTCCCATATCCGGTGGTGTCCGTCGGCATCGCCGTCGCCTGGCTGGCGGCCCTAGCGACCTACCGCACCCGCGACATGCGCGTCAAGGTCATCAGTGCGGACGAGTACAAGCAAGTTATCTCGGCCACCGTAACCTTGCTCGGAGCAGTCGCCTTGACATGCGTGGTGCTGGGCATCGACATCGCCCGCGGCTTCTTCGCGGTCGCGCTCGCGGCCGGGCTCATTGGACTCACCACTTCCCGTTGGCTGTTGCGGCGCTGGCTGACCTATCAGCGCCGCCATGGCCGGTACCAATCGCGAGTGCTGGTCCTGGGCCGCTCCCGCGACGCCCGCTACGTGGTCAAGCAGATCCAGTGCAAAGCCGGCGGAGCCTATCAAGTCCTCGGCGTCGCCCTGATCTCCTCCTCTGAGCGTCCCGTGTTGCGGGTGGATGGACGGGAGTATCCGGTCCTCGCCGACGGCGATACCGTCGTGGAAGCGGCTCGGCTGCTGCGCGCCGATGCGGTAGTCGTTGCCGGACCTGTCCGTGGCGGCAGCGAATATATCCAGGAGCTTGGCTGGCGGCTGGAGGAAAGCGCTACAGAGCTGATCCTGACCACCGGGCTCACCAACGTCGCCGGGCCGCGGATCCACTTCCGGCCAGTGGAGGGCCTCCCACTGATGCATGTGGAGCTGCCCCAGTACAGCGGCGGCCGGCACGTTCTAAAGCGTGCCTTGGACCTTGTCGGCTCGGCGCTTGCCCTGCTGCTACTACTGCCGGTGTTCGTTGTCCTGGCCGTGCTGGTCAAGCGGGACAGCCCCGGCCCGGTGCTCTTTCGTCAGGAACGGGTGGGCCGTGGTGGCAAGAAGTTCCACATGCTGAAGTTCCGCTCCATGGTCGCGACCGCGGAGGACGACCTGGCCGGGCTGTTGGACCGCAATGAGGCGTCCGGCCTGCTGTTCAAGATGCAGCACGATCCGCGGGTCACCCGGGTGGGCCGCTGGATGCGCCGCTACTCCCTCGACGAGCTTCCTCAGTTCTGGAACGTCTTGGTGGGCCAGATGTCCCTTGTCGGTCCCCGGCCCCCGCTGCAGCGTGAGGTGGACCGGTACCAGACCCGGGTACACCGGCGGCTCTACATCAAGCCGGGAATTACGGGCATGTGGCAGACGAACGGGCGCAGCGAACTGAACTGGAAGGACGGGGTGCGCCTAGACCTGTATTACGTGGAGAACTGGTCCTTGGCAGGAGACCTGCAGATTCTGTGGCGGACCGTCAAGGTGTTCTTCCGGCCTGTCGGAGCCTACTGATGCTGATCGGTTATGCGGCCGGAGCCTTCGATCTGTTTCACATAGGGCACCTCAACATCCTTCGCCAGGCACGACGGCACTGCGACTTCCTGGTGGCCGGCGTGGTCTCCGACGAGGTCCTCCAACAGACCAAAGGACAATCACCGGTAATTCCGTTGCAGGAACGAATGGAAATTCTACGCCATATCAATCTGGTCGACAAGGTAGTCAGTGAAACGTCGACGGACCGCCTCAGCATCTGGCGCGAAGTGCGGTTCGACGTCTTTTTCAAGGGGGACGACTGGAAAGGAACCAAGAAGGCGGCCGAGGTAGAGCGAAGACTTGGAGCGGTAGGGGTTAAGGTCGTCTACTTTCCATACACGGCGAGAACCTCAAGCACCTTGCTCCGGCGTGCTCTTCAGATTCTGGAGCGGCAGGAACCGGCAACGCCGGCGGGTCATTCATACCGCAATGAGGAGCAACAACCGTGCTAATTCGGGTCACCCGAGAGGCAGATGCGCTGGCAATCCGGAGGGAAGCAATGGAGACTTCGATATTCTTGAAACGATTGCGTCGGCGCTGGGTCCTGGTGCTTTCACTGTTCATTGTGTGCGCGGGCAGCGGGGTGATCACCGGGCTCATGTTGCCGCCCGAATACTCCGCCGGAGCGGCCCTGACGGTGACTCCTCTTCCGAACGCTCCCTTTCATGCTTCGGGCCCGCAGCAGCTGAACATGGCCACGGAACGCGAGGTCATGTTATCTCGCGGGGTGGCGGAACTAGCTGCGGCTCGCTTGGGCGAAGTCACCGCTTCGGAGCTGATGGACGCAATGTCCGTCGCGGCGCCAACGGGGTCACATGTGCTCAAAGTGACGGTTAAGGACGGGAACCCAGAGGCTGCGGCAGCAAAAGCGAACGCGCTCGCCGAGGCCTACCTGACCTTCCGCTCCATCGGTGCAGAAGAAATGGTGCAGAGCGAGCTGGAGGTCCAGCGCCGCAAGGAAGCGGAGCTGGCCACCGGGGCCGAGGACGCGTCAGCCATGCTCGCAGTCCAGGACCAGATCCGGTTGCTGGAAATGGCTGGGAGAACGCCGGGAAGGATCATCTCCAGTGCGACGGTTCCCGCAGAGACGAGTGAGTCGTACGCCGTCGTCTACGGGGCGGCGGGAGCTGGACTGGGGTTCTTGCTCGGCTGCGGCATCGCGTTGTCCGGACGGCGGCCGACAGCTGGTTACCGAAGCCGAGCTTCTGCGGAGAACTTTTCAGGAGAACGGCCGGATCTGACCGTGCAGGCCGACTTCCGTGGTGACAGCAGAAGGGCGACCCGGCCCGAACCCCTCCGGACAACGCCGCATCCACATGACGCGGCACCGCGCGCGTGATTGGAAGATCATGAAAATCCTTTTCGTAACCTCAGGTGGAGGGCACCTTGCCCAGCTGCTGCCGCTACGGTCCTGGTGGCAGGGGCACGCCCGCAGATGGGTGACCTTTCAGCAGCCGGAGGTGGAGCGAGCTCTGGCCGGGGAGGAAACTGTGTGGTGCCATTTCCCCACAACGAGGAACCTCCCAAATGCCTTCCGCAATCTGGTGCTTGCGTGGCCGACGATCAGGGACTATAGACCCGATTTGCTCGTTTCGGTGGGCGCAGGGGTAAGCGTTCCATTCTTCGTGACGGCGCGCCTCCTTGGCATCAGGACCTTGTATATAGAGTGCTTTGATCGAGTCTCGATGCCTACACTCAGTGGCAGGCTCTGCTATCCGTTGGCTGACGTTTTCTGCATCCAATGGGAAGAGCAACGGCGTTACTACCCTAAAGCCATCAATATTGGACCAGTCCTGTGAGCGGGCGTGACGAGTTCAGGATCGTGGTCTCCTTGGGGACTGACCATCACCAGTTCGATCGTTTGGTTTTGTGGGTCGACACCTGGCTGTCACTCTACGACGATCCTCCCTCCTGCCTGGTGCAGCACGGCAGCAGCCGGCAACCGGAGCTCGCTGCCGGCGTGGACCGCCTGCCTCGCCTGGAGTTGCTCTCTCTGTACAGCCGCGCCGACATCATCATCGTCCAAGGTGGGCCGGGCTCAATTATTGACGCGAGGGAATGTGGCCACAGACCGCTGGCCGTTCCACGTCGGCCGGAGTTAGGCGAAGTCGTGGATGGCCACCAAATAGCGTTCACGGAGTTCATGCATGCGAAGCAGGAAGCCTTCATGGTTTCCTCGCTCCAGGAGCTGATTCGGCTCGGCGACACGGCCTTGAAGGAACCAGCCTCACTGCGCACCGATCCCCGTGCGCCCGGTGGTGCCGCCGCGGCGGCCAGACTGGAAGTCGCCGTGAATGGCCTGACAGGAACGGCCCCCGCCCGGATCAATCGGAATCGAATCCGGCAGATCTGGGCTATACCCCGTTGGTAAGGGGACCGCTACACGTCACGGCGGAGAGCTATCAGGCCCAGCGGGCGGCGCATCGCATAGAGCAAGATGGCGTAGAGACAGGCACTTGCTGCCAGGTGGATTCCCAACCCGGAGAGGGATTGACCAACCAGCGCGCGGGTGGCCAGGCCCCCTACCCCGAATACGGAGGCTGCCAAGACCACGGGAAGGACGACGGCTCGGAGCCGTTGTGCAGGCCCCAATACACGCCGGACCTGAAGCGCAGCCAGTCCGGTATCCAGCAGCACGGCACCGGCCCAAGCCAAGCCAGCACCTAGAAGGCCAATACGGGGAACCAAAATGAAGGTCAGGGTCACGGCAGTAGCCAGAGCTGCGCTCTTGTTAATCAGCTGCCATCGGCTGCGGCCCGACATTAGCAGTACGCTCTGGACTCCTCCGGCAAGTGCGGTGAGCAGCATCGCGGCGGCGACCAGGGTGAACAGGGGAACGCCGGATTCGAACCCGGTCCCGAAGACGGCGAGGATTGAGGGTGCGAACAAAACGTAGGTGAGATAGAGCGGCCAAGCCCCAAGGACCATCAGCCTGGCCATGGAGTTGTAGAGCCGGACAGCCGCCGGCACGTCATTGACGGCGAGCGCGGCGCTGATTGTCGGTCCGGAGACGATGCGTATGGTGTGGTCGACCATGGCCGCCAGGCGGATGCACCGATTCGCCACCCCGTAGATCCCGGCCGCGGCCGGCCCGAGCAGGAAGGCAACCGCGAGCACGCCAAACCACTCAAGGAGCGCCTCGAGTGCAGCACTGACGCCCCGGGCGCCTGAGAAAGACCAGAACGACCGCCTGGTAGGAGTACCGCTGGGCCGGGTGGGCGAGGGCAGGCGCGTGGCACGGTCATCGTGGTCGATAGCTCTCCGCAGAGCGAGGCCCGCTACCACCGCAACCAGGACCATTGGTGTTCCCCACGCCACGGCCAAGAGGCCAAGTCCGGCACCCAGAGTGATCGCCGCGGTGACTGCCCCGAGACGAAGTGTCGGCAGCAGGAGATTCTGCAGGAACGCAAACAGCAACACGTGCTGGCTCCCGCGCAGCGCGCCGAAGAGTACCGTCATGATGACGCCGCCGAAGATGAGGGGACCCGCCAGACGCAGGGCGATTGCACCCTCCGGTCCGGCGTCCAGGAACCGGCTCAGGGCCGGGGCGCCCAGCCAGAGGCCGATCAGCAGTGCCGCGCCGACAACAAGGACGGGAGCGAGCGCTATGCGCAGCAGTTCCCGCTCCTGGCCCGGGCCCTGCACCGCGCGGGTCGCTGAGATGAATCGAACCATCCCTGTATCGGAACCCATGGTGCACAGCGCGATGAGGATCGCGTAACTGGCGGCGACCTGGAAGAAGCGTCCCGCTCCCTCCTCTCCCAGCAGGTTGCTCACCACCAGGGTGGTGAGCAAAGCCAGCCCCGATCCGCTTACAACCAGGATGAGCGAGAGTGCCGCCGTGCGCACCAGAGACGGGGACAACGAGCGAGCTGCAGGCGCCGCCGTCATCGCCGGCCCCCGATTGCGCCGGCAGACTCGCGGAGGAGGAGTGCCAGGATCAGCACCAAGACGGTCAGCTGCATGGTGTCGAAGCCGTAGAAAGGCATAATTGCCAATGTCCCGATCGGGACGCTGTGCAGCCACAGGAGCGCAGTGGACTCCACCTTCCAAGTTCGCGCTACGGCTCCCGCCATGAACACCAGGAAGAGGACGAGACCCACAAAGCCGTAGCAAAACATCAACATCCAGAAGTACCCTTGGGTGCCCATGGCTACGCCTATGGATTCCTCCAGACGCGGCGTACCGTACCCGAGAAGCGGCCGATCCAGCGCGGCCCGCCACGTCTCCTGATACAGTCTGAGGCGCCCGCCTGTGCTATCGCTGTAGAGTTGCCGGTCCAGAACCGCCTGCAAGGCTCCGGACCAAACAAGAGCAGCGCCGACCAGTCCTGCGGCGGCAAACCCCGCCAGGGCTCGGCCGGCGTGTCCTCGAAGGAGTAACCGGACGAGCACGTAGCCCAAGGAAGCCAGCAGGCCCACGAACATTCCTCGGTTGCTTGTCGCCAGCGCTGGAACCGAGGCCGCTGCGACAACAGTGGCGACGCCCACCTGCAGGAAGCGGTTGCGGGCGAGGCTAACCGCCGCAAAAGCCACGGGAACCAGGACGACGAACATGACACCCCAGCTGTTGGCGTAGAGAAAGGGGGCGGAGGGACGATTGAAGGGGGTAGGGGCGCCATGCGGTGATTGAACTTCGGCCAGCGCTGGAAAAACCATCTCCCGTATAAAGTCGTTGGCGGAGAGCGCACCGGGCATCACACGGCCGACAATCGTTGTCAGCCGGTACTCGGGAAAGCTCATGGCAAGGAAACCCAACACCACCATAGTGGTAAGGATGATAAGAGAACTCCAGACGACCTTCGCCGCGGTGATGTTCTCCCGAGCATTGGATACGTAGAGCAGCAGGACGCCGATGGCGGCTAGGCTACCTGCACGGTAGCCATACGCCAGCCACGAGCCAGACGAGGGTACGTTCACCGCTGCTAGGGTGACCCACAGGAGGAAAGCGAACCATGGCAGCACTCCCGTCATGAGAAGGATCCCGCCGCGCCTGATCATTAGGATGATCATGGCTCCCGCCAGCACTATCGGCATGAATGGCATTGCGCCGGTCATCCACCATACGGGAAAGCCGACCAGTAGGGCGGTGACGGGCCATGCCGGCAGGGGCGAAGGCGGACCCGCCGTGCAGTCGCCTGCTTGGGACTGTGCCGCGGTGTCGCTGCTCACAGCCCACGGCCTCGTCGGGCATTGAGGCTCAGGAGGGTTTCAGCATTGGCCATCCCTGCCGCCACGAGCAGCGCGGCAGGAGCCCGCAACTGAGCAGGATTGCTGCGGAGGGAGGTGATAGCCCAACGGCAGCACTCCTGACGCCGTCCAAGTGCCGCGTAAGCAAAGGCGAGCTGGCCGGCGATACGCGCCAGGCCCACGCGGTTCGTTGTCAGGTCCGGCACTTTCTGCAGCAGGTAGGTCAGCCCCAAAACGAGGATGTCCCATTTCCCGGAGAACTTGGAGTGATCGCCCCACGCGATGTGAACCAAGGGCAACTGCACGGAGCAGACGTGGCCGAATCGGGTGGCGCGTAGGAGCAGGTCATAGTCCTCGGCGTAGGAGAATGGCAGTCCTTCGTCCACGAGGCCCACCCTGCCCACCAGGTCGCTTGTCCTATAGACGAGCGACGACGGGTGGATGGCAGAAACGCGGGAGCGCAGAAAGTCGTGAAAGTGCGTCACCGGCGGCGGTACCCGGTCGGTCTGCCTGTGCCCCGCGCTGATCCTCACCCCCGTGGCTACGGCTATGGCGGTGGGATCGGCCTGCCAAGCAGCTATCTGGTGGCGCAGCTTGTCCGCGGCCCACGCATCGTCGTCGTCACAGAACGCCACGTACTGTCCACGGGCAGCGAGGATGCCGGTATTGCGGGCGCCCGCCAGGCCGGGAGTTCTGGTGTTGGGGCACGTGCTTAGCGACCGGCTCGGCGGTATAACGATGTCGGCCAGCGGGTCCACCCGGGCTCCGTCTGACACGACAAGCACCTCGACGACTCCGGGATAGTCCTGCCGTAGGGCGGCGTTAACCGCCTGGCGGAGCATCTCCGGCCGGTCAACTGTGGCGATTACCACAGTGACCGTTTCCAGCTGATCAGTAGGTGCCGCCATGGGCCGGGTCCTTTCTTAGCGAGGCCAGATGCCGCCACTTCCGTCCCATGGACGCGGCCACGGCAACGAGATTGGCCAGGAACAGTGCGAAATATGAGGGGATAAACAGCGGGGTGCCCCAGAGCACGAAGATCCAGCAGAGCGTGCCGGCATCGGTGGGAAGCATGAGGACAGACCGCGCCGCCGAGTGGCGCTCAACCGGGGTGGGGCGCAGGCCAGCATTGCGCACTAGTTGCTCAGCCAGGATCTGGCTCATGAAGTGAGCGGTCGAGAGGAGGCAATACATCGCCGGCAGGAGGAGGATCGGGCTTGCCTTAGCGTGGAGCAGCAGCAGAGCGCCAAGCACGCCGAGGTGGATTGCCGGAATCCGGACGGCGTCGACCACGTGGTCCAGCCACTCACCGGCGGCGCTGCCCGTGCCCAGCACGCGGGCGACCTGGCCGTCGGCGGAGTCCAGCAGGTATCCCACGGCGAGAAGAAGTGCGACGGCGGGGCCCGTTGTTCGCTGATGCGGAAGAAAGAGCAGAAGTATTCCCACCGCCGATGTCGCTGCGCTCATGAACGTGACGGAGTTCGGCGTGATATGCCAGCGGACTGCCGCCGCGGCCGCGACGCGGGCGGCCCGACGATTGATCCAACGCGTATAGGCTGGCACACCGTACCCGGGCTTCTGCGCTGACGCGAGCAGGCGCAGGGCATCCCGGTAGCGGGGGGGGAACCCGGGGTTATCCCCGGCGGACATGATTCGGCTGGAGGCAGCTCTCATTCTGCCGGACCTGAACGGGCTGTGAGCTCGAAACTGGAACTCGGTGTGGAGCGGTAGTTCGAGTGGACCTCGGCGCTGATGACGTTGGGGCCAGCGGTGAACAGACTCCCCGGGACGGTGACCACCACCGGCGATGCCTGTGCCGTGGCCGTATTGGGAGCGGTGAGAGCGTAGGAATTGTGCGTCAATGGTCCCTCCGGCATGTTGCTGCGGACTACCTCCACGCCGTTCACGTAGACGATGATCCCGTCGTCCGCTCTGGTAATCAACGTCACATTCTCGGGGGGTTGCCCAGCCGCAACATGGAACGTCTTCCTATAGTGGGTGGACAACGGTCGAGGAGTCAGGGATGGCAGCGTGGTGGCCAGGCCTGCGGATCCCCATCCAAAGGGCGCGGAGCCCCGGGCCCAGTCGGAGTCGTCGAAGCCGGGGTCAATCCAACCCGCCGGCGGCGCATCGTTCGAAAACCGGTATTTCCATTCGCTACCGGACTCAATGTAAAACTGCGCCTGAGGCGGTGGGTCCGCTGGGGTCGCCCCTCCGCGCACGGCTCCTGAGGTGGCGGAAAGGTTACCAGCAGCATCAACCGCTCGGACGAAGTACCGAGCATTGCCGGTCGCGGTCGGCAAGGTCACCTGCGTGGCTGTGGTGACCGCTATGACACGATCCTCGCGCAGGACGTGGTATCGGGCCAGGGAACCGGAGGACGGAGCCCACGACAACCGGTCCACGTCGGCGGTGTGTGAAACGGCGACTTTCCCGGGTGTGGAAGGAGGCGTCACATCAGCGGCGGCAAAGCGGGCAAATCCACCGGACCATTGGCTGCTGCCGCTGGTGGACGTCGACGAGACAAGGTCCCCGCCGGCCCAGAGCACGCCCTTCGAATCAGTGAATGTGGACCACACGCCGTAGCCGGCCCTTCCTTTCATCACAGGGTTAAAACCGGGAATAAACTCGCCGGTGTCCGCGGACCAGGCGCCGACCAGATTGATTTTGTCAGCAATGGTGAAGTTATTGCCGACATTGGGCCACGTGGCAGCTCCGCTGTAGTTCCAGTGGCCGCAGTGACAGGCTCCGTAGACAACACTTCCGTTCGCGCTGATGTCTTGGAAGTCGCCGCCCTGAAGGGTGATGTTGCTCGATTGCCTGGTGAGCGTTGCGGTGTCGTAGCTGAAAAGGAGGTGTTCGGCTCCGCCAACCCAGACGCGGCCACCCACTTCCTCAATGGCTTGTTGGTACCCGGCCCGTTCGGGCGAACTGGGAACGAAATCCCATGGCACCACGGACGCTCCCGGAGCGGTCTCAACAGCTGCCGCCCGATACGTACTTGAGGTGTTACTGGTAGTGAAATACCCCGCGGCGTACAGGCGGTTTCCATTTCCAGCTGGGTCAATGTCCACCACGGTGCCGTTGAAGGCTGGGTTCCATCCCGCGTCTGGTCGGCCGGTCGACGCCACGACCCTGGCACCGGCGCGGGCATAAACAGTGGTGGAGCTGCCACCCCCGGACAAATGCGTAAACGCTCCTCCGACATAGAGCCAGTCACCGTGAACCTTGAGCGAACGTACCTGGACCACCGCTCCGGAAATGCGGTTTTCCATGTTCAGCTGCCAGCCGGGGACCGCCGTGCCTGTGATCGAATCGATGGCTGCCACGGCACCGACCCTCTCCCCATTCAACGTCGTGAATGTCCCCCCGATGGCGAGGGAACCGTTGGGCAGGGCCGCCAGGGTCTTAACCTGCCCGTTGAGCGCTGGGCGGAAGCTCATAACCATTTCGCCTGAGTTCACGTCGAAGCCTGCCAGGTATGGTTGCTCGATGCGGCCGCTGCCCGAGGAAGACCGCTGAACGTAGCGGAAGTTGCCTGCGACGTAGACGGTTGTACCGATCTGAGCGAAGGCCTGTACTTCGGTGTTCAGCTCCCCGGTCCCACTGGCCAGCCCGGTGACACCCCACACTGTGGGAAGGGCGTTGGTCTCCGGCTGGACGGGGCGGGGGTACGCCTGGGCCCCGGAATCCGGCAGGGGCTGAAACCCGTCCGCCTGAGTGACCTTCGGGCGCAGGTACATTTGGGTGAAGGGTCGGGGGTTTCCGGCCGTGGCGGTGCTGGACCAGATGAAGCTGGTGGACGAGTTCTCTCCGCGTGCCTGCCGGCCGTAGGCGAAGCCCTGAGTCCAGCCCTGGGTCTGATCTTCAGTCGTGACCACCCGTTGATAGATCTGATCAGTCCCAAAGTTGGACGTCGTGCCGCCGTTGAATGAGGTATCGCCGATCTGCCCGCCGGCTAGCGGAGTGGCGGACCCGATGGCCCATGACCAGCGGGGCTGGTTCCTCGTCCGGTATCGGACTTCCTGCCACGTACTCCCGCTCACGTCCAGGGCGCGCCGGAGTCGGACCCCGTCCTGCAGATCCTGGGGGGCCTGGTTGTTGAGCAACCCGTCGATTAGTTCCGAGGACAGCTGGCGGGGGGTGAATGCGGACGTACCGGAGATGCTCCCGCGGACCTGCGCCGGCGTGCCGACACCCTGATAGAGCTCCTTCCAGCCCTCCCGGCCTCGGCCGATTAAGACCCAGCCTCCGCCGTCCGTGCTCTGGTCGCAATAAAACTGTTCCGGCTGGGGCATGGCAGGGGTGAGCAGCCAGTAGATGCCAGAGGGGAGCTGCGGGTGTTCCTGCTTAATCTCCCAACATGACGCCGCAGCAGTATCAGCTGTAGCTCCGTTGGGGGCGGGTGCTTCGGCCGAGAGGGCCGGCGGGGCCGCTGCCAAGCCGCCGAGGAGGGCACAGACAGCTGTCGCAGCACCGACGAGTGTCTGTCCTCGCCACTTCGAACGAGCCTTCATTTTTTCTCCTTTTGCGTGCGTCAGCAGGTGGGGTCGTCTGGAAAGCTGTGAAAGAAAACAACCCATGAACCTTCATGCTCCTGCAGGTCGTAGAAGTTCAGAGCAGTCCGAGAGCCAGGCTCAGTCGCAGCCAATATGATTGCGCCGCTTTGATCGACGACTTCAACAGAGCTCGAATCGATGCAGACGCCGACGCGTTGAACCTCGTGTTGCCCGACGGTGAGAGGCTCCGGGCCGGAGACGACAGTCATCTGTGGGTCGCCTCGCTGTACCCACCCGTTGTCTTTGAGCTCTTCGTATTGGGCAATCAGCCCACCCAAGGCCGGGCCGGCTGCGAAGGCGGAGAAGTCCGGCGTGGCCGTTTCTTCTCCTTCTTCCTCAGCGGGCGGGCTCATACTAGTGGACTCCCCGATGTATGTGAGCATCGCGTCGGCCGCAGGATCGGGAAGCCCCGGGGCCATGATCCGTGCGTTTGTTCCCTCGTCTCCTGGAGCGGATTTCGTGGTGGCAGTTGGATATGGCGGTCCTTCAGCAGGCGCCTGGGACTCTGTCAGTAGTCCGGCTTCCTGGGGAGTGAGAGCCAGTCCCGGACCCCCTTCGTCGTTGTCCATGGCGATCTCCGCGCTGTCCGCCCCGAGCGCCCAGTACGTCAGCGCAAGGAATAGGCCCAGGAGAGCAGCGGTTCCGGCGATCACCCATAGACGCCTCCTGCTTCCCCGGCGCCGGGACCCGCTATCTGAGGGTGTCTGATCCATAAGAGGTTTTCCTTGCAGTTCGTCGAGACCTAGGAAGATTGACTAGTTGGATCTCAGGCAACATGGAAGCGTGTTTTCCGCTTTGAGAACGGTCGTTGGAAAGACGAGTGTCCATACGCTGAAGCCCCCGTAGTTGCTGTCGCAGAAAGACCTGATGTGCCGTTGCCCCGGGTAGTTTCACGCTTTTTTGAGGTGATTACTGGACACCCAGCGGTGGTTCTGCGACCGGGAAGGACGCTGCCTGGCTTCGTGGGCACCACGCCGGTGCGGGTGGACAACAGTCACCTCACTCCGGAGTACTCCCGGTCCCTGGCGCCGCTGCTGGCCGACGTCCTCGGCGGGGACGGAACTTAGGCAGCACTTAAATGCGCGCCGGGGCGGTGCGTGGCATGATCATCCGTGGGATCATTTAGGGCAGACTTGTGTTGCGTAATAGGTCCGCCCGCGTGTCCGTGCCGATCGTCCAGCGGAGGAGTTCCTTTGCCCGTTGTTTCCACCCCCTCCAGCCTCCGCCCCGCGGACAGCGCCCTCGACAATGAGGAGGCGCTGCGGATCCGTAACGACTTCCCGATCCTGCAGCAGGAGGTGAACGGCCGCCCCCTGGTGTATCTGGACTCCGGGGCGACGTCGCAGAACCCCACCTGTGTGATGGAAGCGGAGCAGGAGTTCTACGAACAGCGCAACTCCGCCGTGCACCGTGGAGCGCACTCCCTGGCGGTCGCGGCCACTGATGTCTTTGAGGACGCCCGGCAGACGGTTGCCGGGTTCATCAACGCCGGCACCGACGAACTGGTCTGGACCTCCAACGCGACTGAGGGCATCAACCTTGTGGCCTATGCCTTCTCCAACGCCAGCCTTGGCCGCGGCGGCGAGGCAGCTGAGCGGTTCAGGCTCGGCCCCGCGGACGAAATCGTGGTGACTGAGATGGAGCACCACGCCAATCTGATTCCCTGGCAGGAGCTGGCCTTCCGTACCGGCGCGACGCTGCGGTTCATTCCGGTGGACGACGACGGCGGCCTGCGGCTGGACGAGGCCGAGCGGATCATCGGCCCGCGGACCAGGATTCTTGCTTTTACCCACGCCTCGAACGTGCTCGGCACCATCAACCCGGTGGACCAGCTGACCGCCCTGGCGCACCGGCACGGGGCGCTCGTGCTGCTGGATGCCTGCCAGTCCGTGCCCCACATGCCGGTGGACGTCAAGGCGCTGGACGTGGACTTTGCCGTCTTCTCCGGACACAAGATGTTGGGCCCCACCGGCATCGGCGCCCTCTACGGGCGGCGCGAGCTGCTCAATGCCCTGCCCCCGTTCCTCACCGGCGGGTCCATGATCACCACGGTGACGATGGAAAAGGCCGAGTACCTGCCGGCGCCGCAGCGCTTCGAGGCGGGCACCCAGCGGATATCCCAGGCGATGGCCCTGGCCACGGCCGTGAACTACCTGCGGGAGACCGGCATGGAGCGCATCCATGCCTGGGAGGCGCAGCTGGGGGAGCGGCTGGTCGCCGGCCTTGAGCAGATCCCGGGCGTCCGGGTCCTGGGCCCGAAGGCCGGTGTGGAGCGCATCGGGCTGGCCGCGTTCGACGTCGAGGGCGTGCACTCGCACGACGTCGGCCAGTTCCTGGACGACAAGGGCATCGCCGTGCGGGTGGGCCACCATTGTGCGCAGCCGCTGCACCGGCGGCTGGGACTGGTCTCCACGACCCGCGCCAGCACCTATCTGTACAACACCACCGACGACGTCGATGCCTTCCTTGAAGCGGTTGCCGGCGTCCGCCCCTTCTTTGGAGTCTCCTCATGAGTTCGGACCTGCAGCAGCTGTACCAGCAGATCATCCTCGACCACGCGCGGCAGCGCCACGGCGCCGGCCTGCAGGAAGCCGCCGACGGCCTCACTACGGGCGAATCCCACCAGCTCAACCCCACCTGCGGAGACGAGATTACCCTGCGGGCAGCGGTCGACGGCGGCGCCGGCCGGGTAGCCGCGATCAGCTGGGAAGGGCAGGGCTGCTCCATTTCCATGGCGTCGGCGTCGGTGCTGACCGACCTGATGCAGGGCGTCGACCGGGAGGAGGCCGGCCGCCTGGTGGAGAGCTTCCGCGAGGTGATGCGCTCCCGCGGCTCCGTGGCGGCCGATGAGGAAGTGCTGGGCGATGCCGCGGCCTTTTCCGGCGTGGCGCGCTACCCGGCCCGGGTCAAGTGCGCGATGCTGGCGTGGGTTGCCTTGGAGGAAGCACTGGCCTCCGCCGCAGCCCCTGCGTTGTAGCTCCTGCACTGTAGCACCGGCACTGCAGCTCCGGCCCCTGGGTCTGGTTCCGCCCGAGCTGTCGGGCTCGGGCGGGAAGCGGCTGCCGGTCGCCGGTTTCGAGCAGCCCGAGCAGGTAGCGTGCAGGGCGACAAATCGGGGAGCTGCAGTGCCCGGCCCAGCCTTGGTGCGCAGACGGGTGGAGTCACTCGTATGGCACAGGCCCTGGCTGGGCGGACCGATTACCTGGTCCTACCGTCGGCCGACTGACAATAAGCTCCAGGATCAGCGGGACGTTTCGGCGCCCATAGCCGTCTCAGCGGGAGCCGCGCCGGGGGCGGCGGGCAGCCAGACCCGGAAGGTCGTGCCGACGTCGGGCTCGGAGCTGAAGGAGATCCGCCCGCCGTGGGCTTCCACGATCGACTTGGAGATCACCAGGCCCAGCCCGACGCCGGGGATGGCCTTCCGGCGCACTCCGGCGGTGCGGAAAAACCTGGTGAAGACCTCCGACTGTTCCGTGGCGCTCATGCCCATGCCGGTATCCTCGACTTCCACCAGCACGCCGTCCCGGTTGGTCCCGGCCCGCACCCACACCGTGCCGCCCTGCGGTGTGTACTTGATGGCATTGGACAGCAGATTGTCCAGCACCTGGCCCAGCCGACCGGGGTCTGCCTGCAGGGGAAGGTGGCCGGCGGATTCATTCACCAGCCGGACCTGGGCCGCTTCCGCCCGGGGGCGGGCCGCCTCCAGGCTGTCGGAAACCACCTGCGCCAGGTCCATCGGGGCAGGGTCGATCGCCACCGCGCCGGAGGCAGTGGAGAGCAGATCCGAAACCAGTGCCAGCAGCCGCTCGGCATTGCGCAGCGAGACCTGCAGCGCCGCCGGGATCGGCCCCTGCAGGCTGATGTCCTCGGCTTCCTCCAGGGCGAGGTCCATGTAGCCGATGATCGAGGTCAGCGGTGTCCGCAGCTCGTGCGAGACGCTGGCCACGAACTCGTCCTTGACCCGCAGCGCGGACACCAGCTCAGTGACGTCGGCGAACGCGAGCACCGAGCCGGTCAGCCCACCTTCGTCGTCGCGCATCGGGCGTGCGGAGACGGACAGGGTGCGCTGCCGTTCGCCGACCCCGGCCCAGATCAGGCAGCCGGAGAAGGCCTCACCGCGCAGCGCACGGAAGCCGGGGCGCTCCTCCGCGGTCAGCGGGGTCCTGCCGTCCGGTGCGAACAGCAGGTAATCGCCTTCGCCTCGGCAGGGGGCGCCCGCCGGCGGCAGGACCAGCTGCCGGTACCCTTCCTGCCGGGCGTTGCGGACCAGCTCCCGGCCGTCCGCGGCCAAAGCCAGGACGCCGACGTCGACGGCGTCCAGGACGGCGTCGAGCAGGACGGTGCGCAGCCGGGATTCCGCCAGGGAGGCCGAGACCCGTGATTCGGCGCTGCGCAGCTGCCGCTGCTGCCGGCCGGAGCCCAGGCTGACCACGGATGTGGTCACGGAGACGGCCACCATGATGAAGGGGATGAGGAGCGTCGCGGCGAGCGACGCCGCCGTGAGGTTGGGGGAGCCGAGGATCGGGGCCCACAGAATCAGTGTGGTTCCAAAAAAGCTCAGGATCGCTGCGGTTTTCGGAGCAATTTCCGACCACGCGAGCCAAAAAACGGGAAAAACGGCGAGCAGGCTCAGCCCGAGGACGGCGGCGCGGCCGCTGTCGTAGAGATAGCCGATGGCGACAAAATCCAGCAGCGGAATGGACCAATACAGCAGGGGCGGCAGGCGGTGCCACGGAACAGCGGCAGCAGCGGCGGTCAGGGCAGCGAGCAGGATCAGGCCGGTGCGGAAATGCGGATCGGTGAAGAGCCACGGGCTGACGAACCAGACCATGGGCAGGGCCAGCAGGACGGTAAGGGCCAGCGGAAGCTGACTGAGAAAGACCCGCCAGCGCAGGTTCAATTCGTGGAACTGCCGACGTATGCCCAGGAGTTTCCGGGTGCCGTGGGGAGTACTGGACATACGGGTGAAAACCCTTCCGAACTACGTGCTGATCCGCCCACATTACCCGGATTACCTGTAGAATGACGCGCAGCGGGGGCGGGGAACCCCGCAGGGTCACGCAGGACAGGAAAAACCTACATTCATGGAATCACAGCGCGTCGCGGTCATCATTGAGGACGACACGGACATTCGCGACCTGCTGCATGCCGTCCTGCAGCAGTCCGGATTCGAAGTCCACGCCAGCCCCAACGGCAGCGAAGGCGTCGAGGCGGTACGCCGCCACAACCCCGCCGTCGTCACCCTCGACCTGGGCCTGCCGGACATCGACGGGTTCGAGGTGATCCGGCAGCTCCGGCAGTTCAGCGACGCCTATATCGTCATGCTCACCGCCCGGGCAGAGGAGCTGGACACCCTCATGGGCCTGGAAGCCGGCGCCGACGACTACGTGACCAAACCCTTCCGCCCGCGCGAGCTGCGGGCCAGGATCTCCGCCATGCTCCGCCGCCCCCGCACGACGGCCGAGCCGGTCGCCGGGCAGGGCGTTCCCGGCGCCGCTGTTCCCGCCCAGGTTCCGGCCATGGTGCCCTCGGCCGAGGAGGGCGTGTACCGGCACAACGGCCTGGTGCTCGACTCCGGTACCCGCAGCACCGAGATCGGCGGGCGGCAGATCGCCCTGACCCGCACCGAATTCGATCTGCTGCAAGCGCTGCTCTCCGGCGGACGCCGCGTCCGCACGAAGCCGGACCTCGTGCGCCGTCTCCGGGGCGAGGAGTACGACACCGGCTCCTACATCAGTGACGCCGATGAACGGACCATCGAGGTCCACGTGGGCAACCTGCGGCGCAAGCTCGGTGACGATTCCCGGGCGCCCCGCTGGCTCGAGACCGTCCGGGGCGTGGGCTACCGCCTGGCCCCGGAACAGGGCTGACCGGGGTCGGCTGCCGCCGCAGCGGGGGGCGGGCCCCGGACGGATGCTGCCGGTCAGGGGCAGCCGGTGCGGGCTGCCAGTGAGAGCATGGTCTCGGCGCCGCAGGAACGGAAAGAGCCGAGCATGGCGGACACGGCAGCCACGTCGTAGCTTCCCAGGTGGTGCTGGGCCGTCGAGGCGAGTGCGGAGAGGCGGGCTGCCCCGGCCATATGGCTGGCGGTCTTGATGGACAGGACCACATCCATGGCTGCCGCGGCGTCGTCTTCGAGGCAGGCGGTTTCCAGCCGGGCGTAGCGGCTGTCCCACATGCTGATGTAGTTGCGCACGAAGGCAGCCGTCGCCTCGGTGCCCATCTGCTCGTGCAGTTCCTGCAGCAGGGCCCGGGCAAGCAGGGGAGGCCGCTCCTCGCGGGTCATCACAGCCGGCCCTGGGACGGGTCGGCCGGCCCGGAACGGCAGCAGGCGGAGCTGGATGGGAGGTGGATGGTGGGGGCCCCTTCACCTTGGTCGATGGGAATTGCCCTGCCAGCCTGCCATCGCAGCCTCAACGCTGATCCACGTAACGCTCAAGATCGCTGCAACTTTGCGTATGTCCCCGCACAGCTTCGCCGGGAGGCCGCCGACGGTGCCGGCTCCCGCCGGGGGAGCGACGGCGCCGTCGGCAGCGCGTGCCTTAGTCGGCGATGTAGAGCAGCCGCTTGTTGACGAACTCGTCCATGCCGAGCGGGCCCAGTTCCCGGCCGTAGCCGGAGCGCTTGACGCCGCCGAACGGCATGTCGGCGCCCTCGCCCTCAGCCGCGTTGACGGCCGCCATGCCGGACTGGAGGCGATTGGCAACGGCCCGGGCGCGGTCCTCGTCGGTGCTGAACACGGCGGCGCCGAGCCCGTAGTCGCTGTCGTTGGCCAGCCGCACCGCCTCGTCGTCGTCGGCCACCTGGTAGACGACGACGGCCGGCCCGAACAGCTCTTCGCGGTAGGCGCGCATTTCGGGCGTGATGCCGGTCAGCACCGCGGGCTCCACGTAGGCCCCGGGCCCGTCGATCCGCCGGCCGCCCGCGTGCAGGACGGCGCCCTTCTCGACCGCGTCGTTGATCTGCGCAACGAGGGCATCCGCCGCGGCGGCCGAGGACAGCGGGGCGAAGGTGCCGGGCTCCTCTGCCATGGGATCACCCGGAACCAGGCCCTTGGCCAGGGCGGTCAGCTCGGCGACGAAGCCCTCGAAGAGGTCCTCGGTCACGATGATGCGCTTGTTCGAGTTGCAGGCCTGGCCGGTGTTGCCCATGCGGGTGGCGAACGCGGCCTCGGCGGCTGCCTTCACATCCGGGGTGTCAAGGATGATGTAGGGATCGGAGCCGCCCAGTTCCAGGACGACCTTCTTCAGGTTGCGGCCCGCGATCTCCGCGACTGCCGCACCCGCCCGCTCCGAACCAGTCAGCGACACGCCCTGCACGCGGGGATCGGCGATGATGTCGGCGATCTGCCCGTGGGTGGCGAAGACGTTGGTGTAGCCGCCGGCCGGGACGCCGGCGTCGTCCATCAGCTGCTGCAGCGCCAGCGCGGAGCGCGGGCAGTTCTCGGCGTGCTTGAGGATGATGGTGTTCCCCAGCATCAGGTTGGGGGCGGCGAAGCGGGCCACCTGGTAGTACGGGTAGTTCCACGGCATGATGCCCAGCAGCACACCCACGGGCAGCTTCTGGATCACGGCGCGGCCGCCGTTGATCGGCTTGATCGGCTGGTCGGCGGCGAGCTCCGGGCCGTTCTCCGCGAAATAGGTGAAGATGTCCGCGCAGAATTCGACCTCGCCCTTGGACTCGGACAACGGCTTGCCCATTTCCTCGGTAATGATGGCGGCCAGCTCGTCGGCGCGTTCGGTGAAGAGTTCCGCGATGCGCGTGACGACTTTGGCACGCTCCTCGATGGGGACGTCTTTCCAGGTCTCGAACGCGGCCTGGGCGCCGGCGAGGGCCTGCGCCACCTGGTCGTCGGTGGCGGTGGGGAATTCCTCCAGCACCTCACCGGTGGCGGGGTTGACCACCCGGTAGGCGGTGCTGCGGTTGGAGGGGGTGGTGGAAGTGGCGGTCACGTCCTGCTCCTATCGTTCCTGTGAGTTCCCTCATCTTCGCGTGTTTCGCCCCCGTTGGGAAACACGCGTACGCGTACGGGCCGAATACGTCGCCCGCAGCCGGCTCGGTGTCGAAAACACCGGCGGGGAAGGGGAACCGTACCCGTTGTTGAGGCGCCCTTGCGGGGCGCTTGAGCGTTGCCGGAATGTTTCATGAACCCTGCGGACAGCAGCGCCCGATTCTTGAGCCGGCTACCGGAATCTGGTTTCAGCAGCGGGGAGGGACCCCGCGGCCTGACAGGGAACGGGGAACGACATGAACAAGATGACCAAGGGTGCACTGGCCACCGGCCTCGGCGTGGCGCTGCTGATCGGCGGCGGCGGAACCCTCGCCGTCTGGAACGACACGGCCCAGGCCAACGCCGGCACCATCGCCGCCGGTGACCTGAAGCTCGCCGCCGACCCCGGTACCTGGACCGTCAACGGCCAGAAGATCACGGATATCAAGGCCTACAAGATCGTCCCCGGCCAGACCCTGACCTTCACCCAGAACGTCAACGTCACCCTGGTGGGCGACGCCATGAAGGCCAAGTTCGAGTACAACGGCATCCCCTCCAGCGCCGGAGGCTTTGTCAACACGCTCAAGCTCGGCGCCGTCACCGTCACCCAGAACGGGAAGGCCCTCCCGGCGGAGCTCACCGCGGCCAACAACGGCACGGTCACCGTCACCGGCTCGGTCACCTTCGACGCGAACCTTCGGGACGCCACCAACGCGTCCCTGGACCTCTCGGGCATCGGCTACACGCTGACCCAGCTGCCGGTTTCCAAGTAGTTCCTTCCCGCCAGGCGTTCCCCGGCTGCGCGCGGCACAGACCCGCCGCGCGCAGCCCGCTTCCAGGAGAGATCAGATGCGCATCATCAGGACGTTGAAGGCCGCGGCACTTGTCGCCGCCGCCGTCGTGCTGGGGCTCCTGACCGCTTCGGGAAGCTACGCCTTGTGGAACGTCTTCGAGCCTGCCGGCTACGGCACGGTCCAGGCCGCCGACTTCAACGTGACCGTCAACGGACAGCCGGCGAACTCCACCGCAGTGCCGCTGGCCCTGGACCTGGGACAACTGGCCCCGGGCACCGCCTCGTACCTGGAGGTGCCGCTGGGCAACTACAACAATGCGGGGTCGCCGATGGCCGTGACCGCCGCACTCTCCTCCGGAGCCGGCCCGCGCCTCGCAGCGGCCACTCCCGGCTACCAGCAGTGGGTCGAGGTCCGCGCCGCGTCCGTCCTGCGGCCCGGCGCCTGTGCCGCACAGGCCTACGGTGCCGTCGGCGCCGTACCGCCCCCCATCCGGATCGAGCAGGGAGCCACGGGCCGCGTCTGCGTCCAGGTGCTCCTGAAGAAGGACGCACCCGCCAGCCTGCTGGCCTCCGCTCCCCGGCTCTCCATTCCGGTCATCGTCACTTTCGACCAGGTCCCCGCGGCCTAGAACACCCTTGGAAGAGGATCCCATGTCGAACGGTAAAGCAGCCAAGCACCCGGCCCTGGCACTGGTCGGCTCACTGCTGAGCTACGTCGCCCTCTGCATCACCGTCCTGGCGGCGCTGGTGCTGATCGTGGTGCCGCTCCTCACCGGATCCCAGACCTACAGTGTGCTGACCAGCTCGATGGCTCCGCACTACGCGCCCGGCACCTTCCTGGTCGTCAAGCCGACCCCGTATAACGAACTGCAGGTCGGCGACGTGGTCACCTACCAGATGGAGTCCGGCAAGCCGGCCGTCATCACCCACCGCATCATCTCCTTCGGCGTCGACCAGGCCGGCAACCGAACCCTGATCACCCAGGGCGACAACAACGACATCGCAGACGAGCAGCCGGTGACCGAGCTCCAGGTCCGCGGCAAGCTCTTCTATGCCGTCCCGTTCGTCGGCTTCGCAGCGAACGCCCTGGGCAACACGGATCGCGGTGCGGCCGTACAGTGGGCCGCCGTGGGCCTGCTGGGCTACGGGGTCGTGACCCTGGTCCGCGGGACGCTGGCCCGCAAGCGCCGGGGCGGCCCGGCGGCCGGCCAGGGCGTGGAGGACGCCGGCGCGGAGGTCGCCCACCTGCCGGCATCCCGCATCGACGGGGCCGACGCCGTCGACCTGGACCATTCCGATCCGGTCCTGGGCGACTGCGACTGCGGTGCCGACCACCACGACGACTCGCGGTCCCTGCACCAGCGGAGGGTAGCCGTCTGATGCAGTCGAGCACACCGCGCCGCCGCGGTACCCGGAGGCTCCTGGCCGCCGGGGCGACGGCGGCACTGGCCGGAACGCTGTCGCTGGCCTCCGGAGCTGCTGCGCAGGCCGAAGGGCAGTACCTTGAAGTCAGCGGAAACGGGACCGACTATCGTTCGGTCCTGACCGATCCCGTCTTTGCCGCCGAGCTGAGGCTCGTGCCGGGCGCGGCCGCCGGCTCCGCCCTTTGGGTGCGCAGCAGCGCCGAAGAACCGGCGGTGCTCTCGATGGCCGCAGTGACCACCCGGTCCGACAGCGGGCTGGCAGGCATCCTGGAGATCGGCGCCCGCGCTTCCGGTGAGGACTACGACCGGGTCCCCATGGGCGAGCCCGGACAATGCGCAGAGCTGGCCCGAAATTGGGAGCTCGCGCCCGGAGAGGTCCTCCGACTCGACCTGGAAGCGCTGCTGCCGTTGTCGGCTCCCAACTCGACGAAGAGTTCGACCGCCGACTTCGACCTGCTGTTCCTCCTTGAACCCTCCACTGCCGCCGGTGCAGGCGGTGCGTGCAGGAGCTACACGGAGCCGGAGCCGGAGCCGAAGCCGCAGCCGAAGCCGCAGCCGGAACCCGGGCCCGGCGGTGACCGGGATACGGAGGGCACAGGGGCCGGGGACGCCACGGTCAACGGCGCCGGCACCGGCACGGACGGCGGCACAGGCCCGGACGGGCCGAATCCGACCGGCGGGCCGGGCCAGGCAGCTCCAGGCGAAGCCGTCGCGGCCGTCGCAGCCGGAACCGAACCCCTGCAGCCGGGCGCAGCCCTGCTCGATAAGTACGGCCGCTCGCTGCCGTCCCTGGCGCCGGCGTCCTTCGAAAGCACCGTGGAGCCGATTGCCCGCACCCTGCAGGGGGCGCTCATGCTGGTCCTGGGCGCCGCCTTCTGTGCGGCCGCGGTGCTGCGGATCAGGAATAATGCGGGATGACGACATGCACAACCGGGAGGGGGCCGGGCAGATGAAGGCACAGTGGCTGACACGGCTTCGCGCGCAGCCGGGTTTCAAGGCGGCAGCCGTCGCGTTCTGCCTGACCCTGGTGCTGGGACTGGGCGGAGGTGCGGCCTACGCCTACTGGCAGGCCTCGGCCCGCGCCGACATCACGGCATCGACCCAGCCGGAGCTGGCCCCGGTGCAGCAGCCGCTGCAGTGCAGTTCTCCCTGGCACAAGCGGACGGAGCTGGCCTGGACGGCTGCGCCGGGGAATCCGCAGGGGACCAACTACCTGCTGACGTTTTCGGCAGGAAACCGTTCCGTGAGCTACATCCTCCCGCAGGAAACGCTGGGCATTGAGCTGTCGGACTATCGGCACAGCCTTCGGGATGTCTTTGGTGAGGGCTGGTGGCGCCAGCTGAACGTCAGCGTATCGACGGCGGTCTTCCCCACCTACGTCGCCGCGCCTGAGCGGGCGGGCAGGCAGACGGCACTGCTGACCTCACAGAACAATCCGTCCAGGACCTTGTGGTACATGCAGGGCGCGGCCATAGCCGACTTCAGCTGCGACAAGCCCTGGAACGCCTAGGTTAGGCCTGCCCCTCGTCATCATCATCAAACGCATCCGGGATCCCGTCCCGGTCCGTGTCCCGGCGCTCGCGCTCCTCGAGCACCCGGTATTGGTGGTTCCTGGTCAGCAGGATGGCCGACGCAGCCGCAGCCGCCAGCAGCGATGCCGTGAGGATGCCCAGCTTGGCGGCGGTGTTGGAGTCGGTGCCGGGGTCAAAGCTCAGGTCGTTGACCAGCAGCGAGACGGTGAACCCGATGCCGGACAGCACGCCCAGTCCGGCCAGGTCCACCCAGCGCAGGTCGGTGTCCAGCCGGGCGCGGGTGACGGTGGTGAGCAGCCATGTGGTCAGCAGGATGCCCAGCGGCTTGCCCAGCACCAGGCCGAGCACCACGCCCAGGGCCACCGGGTTGCTGATGACCTGCGCCATGCCTCCGCTGAGCACGACGCCGGCGGAGAACAACGCGAACACCGGCACCGCGAAACCGCTGGAAAACGGCCGGATGCGGTGCTCGAAGATCTCCGCGAGCCCGGGCCGACCGGCGGTGGGCGGCTCCGGCTCGTCTTGCCCGCGGCGCAGCACCGGCACCGTGAAGCCGAGCAGCACACCCGCGACCGTCGCATGCACTCCCGAGGCGTGCACCAGAGCCCAGGTGGCCAGAGCCAGCGGCAGCAGCACGGTCAGCGCGACCCACGGATGGCTCGCGAGGAAGGGGCGGACGGTCTGCACGAGGAGCGCGAAGGCCGCCAGCGGCAGCAGCGCCCAGCCCAGCAGCCCGAGGGACACGTCCGTGGAGTAGAAGAACGCGATAATGACGATCGCGATCAGGTCGTCGACCACGGCCAGGGTGAGCAGGAAGATGCGCAACGCGCCGGGCAGGTGGGAACCGATCACCGCCAGCACCGCCAGCGCAAAGGCGATGTCGGTGGCGGTGGGAATCGCCCATCCGCGCAGGCCGTCCAAACCGGCCGCAAGGTTCACTCCAACGTAGATCAGTGCCGGCACGGCGACGCCGCCCGCGGCCGCGGCGATCGGCACCACGGCCTTGGCCGGCTGCCGCAGGTCCCCGGCCACGAACTCCCGTTTGAGCTCCAGCCCGACCATGAAGAAGAACACCGCCAGCAGCCCGTCGGCCGCCCACTCACCTACGGTCAGGCGCAGGTGCCACGGCTCGTAGCCCAGCTCGGTGTCCCGCAGCCCGAAGTACCAGCCGGCGGCGCCGGTGTTGGCCAGCACCAGGGCCACGACGGTGGCAGCCAGCAGCAGGAACCCGCCCACGGTCTCCTGGCGCAGGATTTCCCCGATGCGCAGATGCTCACGGTAGCTGCCCGGCCCGAGGACCACCCGGTGCGCTCCGCGGGCAGGCTCCGGTGGGCCCATGAGGGCTCCTCTCGGTGGGATACGGCCAACCCCCAACACGTGCGGCCAGTCTAGGCTCGGGCGGCGGGACAGGCACCCCGGGGTGCGCAAAACGACGACGGCGGGGACCGCGGAAAGCAGTCCGCGGTCCCCGCCGTCGTACAGCGGCCGGAAGGAAGCTAGCCCATCAGGGCCCGCACGCCGATGATCGCCGTCGCCAGGCCGAAGACCATCGAGGTGCTGATCAGCATCAGGGTCACCATCAGGGAGCGGGTCATGGCGCCGTTTTCCTCACGGGAGGCCGGATCAGCGATCGCCTTGCGGAGGAACGGAGGCCAGACCACGATGTTCCAGAGGCCGGCGACCACGAGCACGACGGCCAGGACGGGAGGCAGTTCCACCTAGTTGGCCCCGATCCACTTGCCGGCCTGGGTGGCCTGGATGGTCAACGCCTTGCCGATCATCGGCTCCGCCGCCTTGGCGATCTTGTCGCCGAGGAAGGGAATGGAGGAGCTGACGGTGCCCTCCACCTCAACCGTGGTGCCGGCCCCGCCGGCCACCAGGCGCTGCTCGGCGTTGACCTTCAGGGGAACGCCGGCGACGGACAGGTCGATGACCGCGGCCCGGGAGCCGTCCGCAGCCGGGGCCGACCACTGCTCGCGCTGGGTCACCTTCAGCGTCTCGCCGACGAACTTGCGGGCGATGTCCGGCATCCGGGTGGTGGGCAGGGTGCGTACGGCGGTCAGGACGAACGCGCCGGCGACCTCGCCGTCGATCTCCAGGGACTGCAGGGAGCCGCCCACGTGTTCGCTGACGCTGCGCAGGAAACCCTCATCGGTGAAGGTCGCGGTGACGGTTTCGACGTCGTGGGGCAGGCTGGTCGATGCGCTCAGGGCCATGGGTCCTCCATAGGTTTGTCTCGGGTGCGGCGGGCAGCGCCCGCCGGGCCAGAGACCATCCTATGGGGCCGGAGCCCCTGAACCGATCCGGCTACTCCTCCAGGGTGATGCAGCCGACGACGGTGCCGGCGTCTGCTGCCGGTGTCCCGCCCTGCTCCGAGGACTCATAGCTGATGAGCAGCGACTTGCCCTCTCCGTCGTCGGGCACCAGCCAGGGGACGGTGGTGCTCGCATCGGCGTTGCCCGAGGTGTCGGTGGTGAAGTCCACTGCCAGCCGGCCCTGCTGACCGGATGTGTTGCGGTCCTGATACACCTCTCCCGCATCCGAGGGATCGTCGCCGCAGTCGTCGGCGTGCATCAGCGCCGTATAGGTCGAATTGGGTGCGAAACCCTGCGGCACCAGCTGGACGGTGGTGTCCGCCTCGGTCTCCCGCACCGTGGCGCTGACCGAGGCGCCGTCGGGAATCAGCGCCGTGTCGTAGGTGGTGGCGACGGCGTTTTCGCACCAGGGGCCGAAGGTTCCCTGCACCAGGCCGGAGGCGATCGCGCTGGGCTCGGTCGTGCCGCACCGACCGGGGTCCACGGTCTCGCCGTCGCCGGGGGCGGCCTGGCAGTCGTCGTCATCGTCGCCTGTACATGAGGGGGACCCGGAAGGCTGCGACGTGCCGGCGGCCGGGGAAGAAGCGGAGGTGTCGTCGGTGGTCCCGCCGTCGCCGTCATCCGCGCAGCCGACAAGCAGAAGGGCTGCTGCTGCCGCGAGGGTGGCCAGGGACCGTGCTGCGCCTGCCATGGAACCGTCCTTGGGTCGGTGCGGTGGGGACTGTGGTGCTGCGTCCTGGTGTTCCAGCGTGGCAGCCGGTTCCGCCCATGCCAAGGCCCGCTGCACAGAGCAGGGGTTCCGGAGCCGCAGCGGGGCAGGGAACAGGGACGCGGTGAGCCGGCCGACCGGGGATGGGCCGTCGACAGGGCCAGGAGGGGCGCCGGGCGGCGACGACGACGGCGGGGTCCGGTGCCCGGCGGCGAACTGTAGGGGCAGAAGTCGCAGGTGGGAAGACGCGGTACCGGGATTCGCCTGAGGCGCCCGCAAACTGACGCCCCCGTCGGAAAAACGCTTCCATGCAGGAGGGGAGGACCTTATCCTCAGGCCACGGCCCGGCTTGGGGGAGCGGGGCTGCCGCCACCCGCAGTTCATCACTCGCACTCTGAGGGGAACCATGAAGAGCAGATCAACCCTGCGCGGCGCCGCCCTGGCCGCCGCGCTCGTCCTGACCGCCGCCTCCGCCGCTCCTGCCGTTGCCGCCGACGTCAACGGCCAAGGCGGAGGACAGCACGGTCCCGGCAAGCCGGGCCCCGGGCACGGGGACCACAAGCCCGGCAAACCGGGGAAGCCGGAGGACCCGGGGAAGCCGGAGAAGCCCGGAAAACCCGGCAAGCCGGACAAACCGGGACGGGATCAGAGCGCGCAGCTGCGCAAAGCGGTCACCGAGCAGAACGTCTTCGGGCACCTGGCCGCCCTGCAGCGCACGGCCGAGGCCAACGGAGGCAACCGCGCGGCCGGAACGCCCGGCTATGAGGCAGGCGCCGCCTACATCGAGGGACAGCTGCGCCGGGCCGGCTACGACCCCGTCCGCCAGTACTTCTCCTACGACCAGTACGTGCTCGCCGGCCAGGAGCTGGAACAGGTCGAACCGAACCAGCAGACCTACACCGCCGGCACCGACTACACCGCCATGTCCTACTCGGCCGCCGGGGAGGTGACCGCCGCCGTCGTCCCGGTGGATATCAACCTGGCCGGTGACCGCGCCAGCACCAGCGGCTGCGAGGCGGCGGATTTCGCCGGCTTCGAGGCCGGCAGCATCGCCCTGCTGCAGCGCGGTACCTGCGACTTCGGCACCAAGGTCGCCAACGCCGCGGCTGCCGGCGCCGCAGCCGCGGTGGTCTTCAATCAGGGCAACGACGTGCCCGGCGATGACAGGTTCGGCCTGGTCAACGGCACCCTGGGCAGCGAACTGTCCGCGATCCCCGCCGTCGGCGCCACCTTCGCCCTCGGCGAGGAGCTGGCCGGCACCCCGGGTGCCGTGCTGCGCCTGGGCGTTGACGCCTCGGTCCGCACCGTGGACACCTTCAACATCCTTTCCGACACCCGACAGGGCGACCCCGGGCGGCAGGTCGTCGTCGGCGCGCATCTGGATTCGGTGCTCGAGGGACCGGGGATCAACGACAACGGCAGCGGCAGCGCCGCGATCCTGGAGACCGCGATCCAGCTGCAGCGCTCCGGCAACAAGTTCAAACTGGAAAACCAGGTCCGCTTCGCCTTCTGGGGCGGCGAGGAAGACGGGCTGGTCGGCTCCGACTACTACGTCTCCCAGCTGGACCAGGCCGGGCTGGACAACACGCTCCTGAACCTGAACTTCGACATGGTCGGCTCCCCGAACTTCGTCCGGTTCGTGTACGACGGCGACGGCGACGCCTTCGGTACCGCCGGGCCCACCGGCTCGGACGTGATCGAGGGCGTGTTCAACGAGTACTTCGCCGAGCAGGGGCTGGCAACAGCGCCCACGGAGTTCGACGGCCGGTCCGACTACTACGGGTTCATCAACAACGGCATTCCGGCCGGCGGCCTGTTCACCGGCGCGGAGGGCGTGAAGACGGCGGAGGAGGCCGCACTGTTCGGGGGAACGGCGGGGGAGTCCTACGATCCCTGCTATCACTCGGCGTGCGACGACCTGACGAACATCAACCGGCAGGTGCTCGATGAGATGTCCGACGCCGTGGCCCACGCAACGCTGACCTTCGCCCAGACGGACGCGGACCTGCGCGGCGGGGAGCCGGTGGGCCCCTCGGCCCGGTCGTTCGCGGCGGAGCAGCCGGCCCGCCAGGGCCACCTGTGGCGGCGCTGAGTCAGGCCGACGGCGGCCCGGAGGGCCCGGACCGCCGCTGAAGACCGTTCGTTCCGGCCCGGGCTCGGCCGGGCGGGAGCGAACCGGGGCGGGGAGGTCGTTCAGGCGGCCTCCCCGCCGTTTTGCCCGGGACGCAGGGGGCCGTTGCTCCACTCTCGGCGCGTTGAGGGCGGAATAAGGGCGGCTAAGCAGCGCCACCCCGCCGATAGATGGCTGCGGTAGGGCGCCACCCCGCCGATAGGCGCATGGGGACGAGGAGCCCGGCGCTGAGGGCCAGGGCAGCCGCGGGCAGAAAAATCAGCTCTCAGCGGTACCGCCCGCACCCGCACCGACGCGGGGGTAGGGTGGAAAACAAAAAGCCCCGGGGCCCGCCTGCGCGGACTTCGGGTATTTGCCGTGCAGCTGAAGGAGACCCCCGCCCCATGAGCCTGAACGGACTTCGCGCCGCGCTCGCCGAGGACCCCTCGTACGCCCGCGTCCGTGCGGGGGCGGCCCGCACACGGGAACGGCGCAGCGAGGACCTGCAGATCAGCGCGCCGCAGGGGATGCGGGCAGCCCTGGTCGCCGAAATGGTGGACGGCCTGGCCGACGCCGACGCCCCCGACGCCGCCCGCCCGCCGGTGGTCCTCGCCGTCACCGCCACCGGCCGCGAAGCCGAGGACCTGGCGGCGGCGCTGCGCAGCTACCTCCCGCTGGAGGCCATCGAGGAGTTCCCCAGCTGGGAAACCCTGCCGCACGAACGGCTTTCCCCGCGCTCGGACACCGTGGGCCGCCGGCTCTCGGTGCTGCGCCGCCTCGCACACCCGGGCCAGGACCCTGTGAAGGTCGTGGTCGCGCCGGTGCGCGCCGTCGTCCAGCCGCTGGTCGCCGGACTCGGCGAGCTGGAGCCGGTGTCCCTGAAGGTGGGGGAGGAACGCAGCTTCGACGACGTCGTCAAGGCGCTCTCGGCCGCCGCCTACGCCCGCGTGGACATGGTCACCCACCGCGGAGAGTTCGCCGTGCGCGGCGGCATCCTGGACGTCTTCCCGCCGATCGACGACCACCCCATCCGCATCGACTTCTTCGGCGACGAAGTGGAGTCGATGCGCTGGTTCGCCGTCGCCGACCAGCGGACCCTGACGGGCGAGAACGTCACCCATCCCACCGAGCTCTATGCCCCGCCGTGCCGGGAGCTGCTGATCACCCCCGCCGTGATGAGCCGTGCCGCCAAGCTCAAGCCGCAGATGCCGGCCGCAGCCGACATGCTGGAAAAGATCGCCGGCGGCATCGCCGTCGAAGGCATGGAGTCCCTGGCCCCGGTACTCGTCGACGCCATGGTCCCGCTCATGGGCGAGCTGCCGCCGGGTTCCATCGCCGTCGTCGTCGAGCCGGAGAAGGTGCGCTCCCGCGCCCACGACCTCGAGGAAACCAACGCCGAGTTCCTGGCCGCGGCGTGGGCCACCGCGTCCGACGGCGGGGCCGCGCCGGTGGACCTGTCCGGCGAGGTGAGCGCGGAGCTGGAATCGGCCGGTTTCCGGTCCCTGACCGACACCCGCTCCGCGGCGCTGGCGAACGACGTCGCGTGGTGGTCCGTCACCTCGCTGAACCAGGACGAGGAAACCGTCCTGGACATCGACACCCTGACCATCAACGCCCGTGAACCCCGCGGGTACCAGGGCGACGTGCAGGAAATGATGGACTTCATCGGCACCCGGGTCCGGGACGGGTGGAAGGTCGTGGTGGTGACCGAGGGCCCCGGCCCGGCCGCCCGCCTGGCCGAACTCTTCCACGAGCACGAGCTGCCCGCCGCCCGGGTGGACTCCCTGGACACCGCCCCGCAGGCCGGGATCATCGAGATCACCACCGCCAGCGCCGGCCGCGGCTTCGTCTTCGACTCGCTGAAGACCGGGCTGCTCACCGAGGCGGACCTGCTGGGCCGGGCCACCGCCTACTCCACCCGCGACATGCGCAAGATGCCCTCCCGGCGGCGCAACGCCGTCGACCCGCTGCAGCTGCGCGAGGGCGACTTCGTGGTGCACGAGCAGCACGGCATCGGCAGGTTCAAGGAACTGATCCAGCGGGCCACCGGCGCTGGCGCGAACAAGACCGTGCGCGAGTACCTGGTGCTGGAGTACGCCCCGGCCAAGCGCGGCGCGCCGGGGGACCGGCTGTTCGTGCCCACCGACCAGCTGGACCAGATCACCCGCTACGTGGGCGGGGACGTGCCGGTGCTGTCCAAGATGGGCGGCTCGGACTGGGCCAAGACCAAGTCCCGGGCCCGCAAGGCGGTCAAGGAGATCGCCGGCGAGCTGATCCGGCTGTACTCGGCGCGGATGGCCTCCCGCGGGCACGCCTTCGGCCCGGACACCCCCTGGCAGCGCGAGCTGGAGGAAGCCTTCCCGTACGTGGAGACCCCCGACCAGCTGACCACGATCAACGAGGTCAAGGCGGACATGGAGCGCGAGGTGCCGATGGACCGGCTGGTCTCGGGCGACGTCGGCTACGGCAAGACCGAGATCGCGGTGCGGGCCGCGTTCAAGGCGGTGCAGGACGGCAAGCAGGTGGCGGTGCTGGTGCCCACCACGCTGCTGGCCCAGCAGCACATGGAAACCTTCACCGAGCGCTTCTCCGGCTTCCCCGTCCGGGTCCAGTCCCTGTCCCGGTTCCAGACCGCCAAGGAAGCCAAGGAGGTCACCGAGGGGATCCGCAACGGATCCGTGGACGTGGTGATCGGCACGCACCGGCTGCTCAGCCAGGAGGTCCAGTTCAAGGACCTGGGCCTGGTCATCGTCGACGAGGAGCAACGCTTCGGCGTCGAACACAAGGAGGCGCTGAAGAAGATGCGCACCAACGTGGACGTACTGGCCATGAGTGCGACGCCGATCCCCCGCACCCTAGAGATGTCGCTGACCGGCATCCGCGAGACGTCGACGCTGGCGACGCCGCCGGAGGAGCGGCACCCGGTGCTCACCTACGTGGGCCCGTACACGGACAAGCAGGCCTCGGCGGCCATCCGCCGTGAACTGATGCGCGAGGGCCAGGTGTTCTTCGTGCACAACCGGGTGTCCTCGATCGAGCGCATCGCCTCGCACCTGCAGCAGCTGGTGCCGGAGGCGCGGATCGCCGTCGCCCACGGCCAGATGAGCGAGGCGCGCCTGGAGCAGATCATCGTGGACTTCTGGGAGAAGAAGTTCGACGTCCTGGTGTGCACCACGATCATCGAGACCGGCCTGGATATCTCCAATGCCAACACGCTGATCGTGGACCGGGCGGACAACTTCGGCCTGTCCCAGCTGCACCAGCTGCGCGGGCGGGTCGGCCGCGGCCGGGAGCGTGCCTACGCGTACTTCCTGTATCCGGCGGAAAAGCCGCTGGGCGAGGTGGCGCTGGAGCGGCTGAAGGCCGTGGCGGCTCACAACGAGCTCGGCGCCGGCATGCAGCTGGCGATGAAGGACCTGGAGATCCGCGGTGCCGGCAACCTGCTCGGCGGCGAGCAGTCCGGGCACATCGCCGGCGTCGGCTTCGACCTGTACATCCGGCTGGTCGGCGAGGCCGTTGCGGACTTCCGCGGCGAGGCCGAGCAGAAGGCCGCCGAGATGAAGATCGAGCTCCCGGTCAACGCCCACCTGCCGCACGATTACGTGCCCGGGGAGCGGCTGCGTCTCGAGGCCTACCGCAAGCTGGCCGCCGCGCTGACGAACGAGGCGATCGACGAAGTGCTTGCCGAGCTGACCGACCGCTACGGGCAGCCGCCGCAGCCGGTGCTGAACCTCATCGAGGTGGCACGGTTCCGGGTACTGGCCCGCAGCGCCGGGCTTACCGACGTCGCCGTCCAGGGCAACTTCATCAAGTTCGCCCCGGCCTCCAGCCTGCCCGAGTCCAGGGTGATGCGCCTGCAGCGCATGTACCCGGGCGCGCAGGTGAAGCCTGCGCTCGACGCCGTGCTGGTGCCCAAGCCTAAGACCGCCCGGATCGGGGGGCGGGACCTGGTGGACGCCGAGATCCTCGCGTGGGCGCGCCAGGTGGTGGAGGCGATCTTCATGGAACAGCCGGTCAAGGCCGGCGCGTAGGCGTCAGCCTGCGGCCAGGGTCACGGCGAAGGCCACCGCGACGGCGACGAGGACGGCGACCACCACGCCGTATCCGATCTGGTTCACGCGACGGCGGCGCCGGCGCTCCAGGCGCAGGTCCCTGCGGGTCATGGTTGTGCTCATGTGCGTGACTGTAGGAACCGGCCCTCGGGGGCTTTAAGAGTAGTTGTCACCTGCCTGCTGCGGGATCGCTACTCGTTTGCCTTGCGGGCGGGCTACTTGGCCGCACCGGCACCGTTCAGAAAAGACGCAGGAGGGGCACCCGATACGGGTGCCCCTCCTGCGTTTGAAGCTGTGTGGGGGTCTTACCGGCCTTCGTCGCCCGGGCGTCCCTCGGCCAGCTCGCGGGCGCTGTCGGAGCGGCCCATGAGCATCGGCACGAAGTAGGCCAGGGTGAAGGCGGCCAGGCAGGTGCCCAGAGGCCAGATGTTGTCAAAGTCCAGCCAGGTCAGGGTGTAGATGCCGACCAGGAAGAGGGCGAACATCAGGATGAAGGTGATCAGGTTGCTGGCCAGGTGGCCTTCGCCCGAGTGGGTGGGTTCCTTGGCGCGGGTGCCTGCCATGGTGTTCTCCGTTTCGAAAGTTCTTCAGCAGCCGTATGGCTCAGTAGCCAGAGGCGGCATTACCACCGTTAACAATAGCGATTCCCGAGCTGGCACCAATTCGGGTGGCGCCCGCCTCGATCATCGCACGGGCATCTTCGACGTTGCGGACGCCGCCGGAGGCCTTCACTCCCATGGTCGGGCCGACGGCTGAGCGCATCAGTGCGACGTCCTCAGCAGTGGCTCCGCCGCCGTTAAAGCCGGTGGAGGTCTTCACGAAGTCGGCCCCGGCTTCCACCGCGGCCTCGCAGGCCAGCACCTTCTGCTCGTCGCTGAGCAGGGAGGTTTCGATGATCACCTTGAGGATCGCGCCGCCGTCGTGCACGACGGCGGCAACGCCGGCGATGTCCCGGACCAGCGCCTCGCGGTCGCCCCGGCGGGCGGCGGCGATGTCGATGACCATGTCGATCTCGTCCGCGCCGTCCTGCACCGCGCCCTGGGCCTCGAAGGCCTTGACCTCCGTGGTGGTCGCGCCGAGCGGAAAGCCGATGACGGAGCAGGTGAGCACGCCGCTGCCCTTGAGCTCGTTGTGGACCGTGCTGACCCAGATCGGGTTTACGCAGACGGACTTGAAGTTGTACTCCATGGCTTCGGAGCAGACCTTGAGGATGTCTTCCCGGCTGGCCTCGGGCTTGAGGAGGGTGTGGTCAATGTAGGAGGCGAGCTCAGTCATGGCTCCCATTTTGCCATAGGGGCGGTGTGGGAGGTGGTGGGCGGCGGCGACACAGGCGCTGCACGATGCGGACGTGACGAACATCCGACCAGGGTCTTTCCGGGTTAAAAAGGAAATGGTCGTGGAGCCTGGCTCCACGACCATTTCCGTCCGAACTAGCTCGGCCAGTAACCGACCAGCGGCTTCACAACGGTTCCACCCGAATAATCGGATGCAGCCGCGGCGGGGGCCGCCGCACCGAACATTGCGATTGCTGCGGCCAGCAGAAGGGACGCACCCAGTTTCTTCTTCATATTCTCTCCCCGAGGACGCGGTCTTCCACAGGCTAATGCCTGTGGGTTTGAATCCTACGTCACGAATGGTGTAACGGCGGACGGTACGGGGACACCGATGACCTGTCGGCTTGTAACGTGGGTGCATACTCGTCGGGCGATGGCACAATGAGCGGGATTGCAGGAACGAAAAAAGGAAAGCGCCGATGGCCATGGGGGACCAAACGGATTTCGTAGCCTACGAATTCAGGGCCACCGAGGCCTGGAAGCGCCGCGACTACGAGTTGGCCGTATCTGCGGCAGCAGCAGGTGCATCTGAGGCCCTGAGCGCAGGGTCGAGCGAGGGTGCCGCCCGGCTACTCCTTCTGCAGGCGCAGGTTGAATTCGATACCGGTCAATACGACCATGTCCTGGAGGCCGTTGAGGCCCTGCTTGCGCTTGGTGTGGACGATGCCTCGCTCCGGATGCAGGCGCAGAAATACAAGGCTTTGGTGCTGCAAACCACCGGTCATATGGAAGAGGCCGTCGCTGTGGCCCGCGAGTCCATTGCTGAGGCTTACCGGGACCCGGTGGGCCGACGCCAATCCATGGATCTGCATTGGGTCCTGATTGCCGTCCTTGCGGAAAGCGGGCGGCTGGCAGAAGCATGGGATGCCTCTTTGGAATTGGCTGACCTGGCCGAGGGATCGGTAGACCAGCAAGCTGCCGGAAAATCGTACTGGGCCGTGGGAAACACGGCGTTCCTGACTGGGCGCATCGAGGAAGCTGAGCATTTTCACAGGCTGGCAGCGGAGAATCTGTCCCGTCATCGCGACGTCAATGGTTGGGCCTTGTTCAACAAAGCCAGTGCCAACATGCGCCTGCACTCCGGGCTGGTCAACGAGAAGACCCTGGACTGCATCGTGCGGGCGGAACTGGCTATCTCCGTGACCGGCGGCAACGCCAGGGATCAGCTTGAGGTGGCGCTCCTAAGGGCACATTGGGACATTCTGTCCGGCGCGCCGAAGGAATCCCTGAAGCGTTTGGACGAGCTCCAGCTGGCGAAAAGGGACGTGCCGGATCTGGTTACTGCCGAATGGTGGTACCTGCGGGCGCTTGCAACGGAGTACCTCGGAGATTCTCAGGATGCAGCGTTGATGGCCGCGAACGCCGTGGAAATCTATCGAAACAACGGGGCCGAGATACAGCTCATGCGGGCTCAGGAATTGCTTGACAGGAGTTCGGGAGTGGAATCATAATCATCTGTCTCAAGCAGGGCCGGACGCCCATGCCGCGACGAGATCCTGGACCGTCACCTCAGACCATCCGGGGAGCTGCGGGGCTGGAACTGGTGGTTCGGACCTGCTCATGACACGGTTGCTGGGGGACGACGTGTACGAAGGAACTACAAGGAATACCGATTTGGATCGCCAAGCCGCCGGCGTTGCGGGCAGGACTGCCGGGTGAATCGGGCAGGTGCGGTTCCAAGCCCTGCGTTGGAGAACCGATCGAGTGGGCCCAAAGGTGCCTGCCTTACCACTCAGGAGAGCGGTTTTGTGCGGCTGGTGCTGCCAGCCGGAGAGCCCGTAACGGAAGAGCTTGCGTCATTCGCCGCGTTGGAAGTGGCCCGGCTGGCAAGGGGCGAACGGGCACGGGTGTTGTTGGAACTTGCCGGTGTGGAATCCATCAGCCGTGAAGCCCGCGATGTGTTCGGTTCGGTCCCCAATCTGGCAGCGGTAGCTGTTCTGGGGGCTGGCCCGGTGGACAAGGTGATTGCCACCTTCCTTATCGGCGGAGGCGTACGCCCGCCCTTTCCCACCCGGTATTTTTCCTCGGAGCATAAGGCACGTGTCTGGCTGACGGACATATCTCATGACGGATAGCTCTGGTGCTGCTTCCGTACGTATGAATCGGACGGAGCTTTCCGAAAGCGAAGAAGGAGCCGACGCGCGTCTTACCCGCGTGGTGGAGGGCATAGTTCGCATCGCCTCCGGTGACCTTGCTACTCCTATTCCCCGGTCCCGGGCCCGTGACCAGGTTGACGCCGTCATCACAGGCATCAACCTCCTGGCGGAGGAGCTCAACTCCGTCTACCAGGATTTTGAGCAGCGGGTAGACGCCCGAACTTCGGAGCTGCGTGCCGCCCATCTGGAGATGGAACGGATGGCGCTCACGGATGCGCTGACCGGGAGCGCCAACCGAACCGCCCTTACACGCCTGCTTCTGCAGGAGCTGGAAAGCAACGCTGGCCGGCCGGCTGTCCTCATGCTGGACATGGATGCTTTCAAAGACATCAACGACAGCTTCGGGCACCTTGTCGGCGACAAGGTCCTCAAAAGGGTGGCCGGGCGCGTGATTTCCGCGGTTCCCGAGGAAGCGGTGGTTGCTCGTCTGGGAGGCGACGAGTTCGCGGTGCTGCTGCCCAACACCGACACCAGGTCTGCATTATCTGTAGCGGAGGACATTCAACACTCCTTCAACAGCGTGATCCGCCTGGAGGAGCTGGACGTCTGGCCTCGTGCCAGCATAGGAGTCCACATGGCCCAGCTGGGTGAGCAGGCCGAGGACATCATGCTCCGCGCCGACGTCGCCATGTACTCCGCGAAGGAACAGGGCCGGGGCAGAATCGCAGTGTTCGAACCCGTGATGCTCTATGCGCGGCAGCTTCGCCGCCAGACCTCCGCTGAGCTGCGCCACGCCGTGACACGCGGCGAGCTTTTCCTTGAGTACCAGCCGGTGGTGTCCCTGACCTCCGGGCAGGTTCAGGGCGTGGAGGCGCTGGTGCGCTGGAACCATCCGACCCGCGGGCTCCTCCCGCCGGGGGAGTTCATTCCGGTGGCCGAGGAAAGTGGCGTGATCGCCGACGTCGGCGCCTGGGTGCTGCAGGCGGCGCTACAGCAGCTGGGCCGGTGGCTGGAGGACGGGACCGTAGGGCCGGACTTCAGCCTGCGGGTGAACCTGTCGGCCATGGAACTGCAGCGCATCGATTTGGTGGACACGGTCCGCCTGGCGCTGCGCGGCTGTGGGGCAACGCCCGCAAATCTGATCCTGGAAATCACCGAGAGCGCATTTGTGGCCGGCGGCGACGTCGAGACCTACAGCCTGAAGGCCCTGAGCGCCCTGGGCGTACGGATCGAAATCGACGACTTCGGGACCGGTTACTCCTCCATCAGCTACCTGCGCCGGCTCCCGGCGTCGACCGTCAAGGTGGACCGGGCGCTCATCAAGGACATCGCGGAGGACGAGCAGCAGCTGGAGTTCGTGTCTGCTGTGCACGGACTGATCCGGGCCGCCGGCATGGATGCGGTCTTTGAGGGCGTGGAAACCCCGGAGCAGGCCCGGCAGCTTCAGCGCATGCAGTGCTGCAGCGGGCAGGGGTACTACTTCAGCCGGCCCCTCAGCACAGAGGCGGCCACGGAGCTGCTCCGCAGCGGCGCCCGGCTGCCCATGGCGCAGTCCGCCGCTGAACACGCGTCTGCTGCAGGCTGACCTCGCAGGTCAAGGGCTCAGCCCCTCCAGCGCCGGTCCGACGGCGGGGTGTGCGTTCGGGACTGCCAGGCCCAGACAAGCAGAGCACCCAGGCAGGCGCCCAGCGAGTTGGCCAGCACATCCTGCACGGTGCCGTGCCGGGCGGGGAGCAGCATTTCCTGCACCAGCTCAATGCCGGCCGAGGCGGCGGCGCCCCACAGGGCGGCGCTCCACGCCCATCGCCTCCCAAGCCAGACAGCGCCCAGCAGGCCCAGCGGGACGAACAGGGCGACGTTCGCGGCCGCTTCCACCAGCCCGTAGTCGACCCAGTCCGGCGCGCCGCGGCGGTGCAGCGCGGCCAGCACCCGGGCCAGCGGGCCGGCAAGCCCGCCGTCCACCGGGCCAGGCCACAGCGCGACCACGGCGAGGGCCAGGATGTAGGGGACCAGCAGCACGGAGGCCCGGCCTCGACCGCGGCGGGCAGGGCGGAGCCGCGTTCGGGCCGCCTCACGCCGTCCGGCACTGCGGCGGGCGGCGCCGCGCAGCCGCGTGTCGCCGTTGCCGGCCACGTCCACCGGGTCCTGTTCCTTGAGCATGCCAGCACGTCCTTGGATCTGGTGCGGACGTGCCGGCCGCTGCAGGTGGCAGCGGCCGGCGCCGTGCGCCGTCAATATGCTGAGCGGAGCGTACCCTGCGGCCGAGCCGGAGAAGAGGGTGGAGGCTCAGATACCGAGCGCGGCCCGCACATCGGCCAGCACGGCGTCCAGCTGCTGGCGGGCGGCGTCGCGGGCGGCCGGCAGCGCGTCGGCGCCGCTCACCGGGCGGATCACCTCGAGGTAGCACTTGAGCTTCGGCTCGGTGCCGCTGGGCCGGATGATCACCCGGGTGTCGTCTTCGGTCAGGTACAGCAGGCCGTCCGTCGGCGGCAGCGCGGCGCTGCCTTCGGCCAGGTCGACGGCGGACCGCACGGGGGAGCCGGCGAACGCCGCGGGCGGCTGCTGCCGCAGGGTGGCCATCATCTCGCCCAGCAGCGCAAGGTTGTCCACCCGCACCGAGAGCTGGTCGCTGGCGTGCAGGCCGTGGGCCAGGGCCAGGGCGTCCAGCTCGTCGAACAGCGTGCGGCCCTCCGCCTTCAGCGTGGCGGCGAGCTCGGCGATGAGCAGCCCGGCGGAGATGCCGTCCTTGTCGCGGACCAGGTGCGGGGCGACGCAGTACCCCAGCGCCTCCTCGTAGCCGAAGGTCAGCCCGGGTACCCGGGAGATCCATTTGAAGCCGGTGAGGGTCTCTTCGTGCCGGAAGCCGGCGGCGTCGGCGATCCGGGCGAGCAGCCGGGAGGAGACGATGGAGTTGGCGAACACCACCGGCTCATTGGCGGCCTTGCCCCGGAACTTCACGTGCCCGGACTTGATGCGCCGGGTGAGGTGGGCTCCCAGCAGGGCGCCGACCTCGTCGCCGCGCAGCATCCGCCATTCCCCGGTCGCCGGGTCCTTGGCGGCGACGGCGGCGCGGTCGGCGTCGGGATCGTTGGCAAGCACAATGTCCGCGTCGCGCTCCCGGGCCAGGGCGAGCGCGAGGTCCAGCGCTCCGGCCTCCTCCGGGTTGGGGAAGGCGACGGTGGGGAAATCCGGGTCGGGGCGGGACTGCTCGGCCACCGGAATCACCGGGCCGAACCCGGCGTCGCGCAGCACCGAGACCATGGTCTCGCCGCCGACACCGTGCATCGCCGTATGCACAATCGCCAGGTCACGGCTCGGGTAGCCCTTGAGGCTGGCCAGGCGGGTGACAGCGTTGATGTAGTCGGCCACCAGCGACTCGGACACCTCGGCCCAGCCCTCGGGGGCGACGTCGATGCTCGACAGGGGCTTCCCGTAGTCGATCCGGGCGGCGATCTCCGCATCGTAGGGGGCTACGATCTGGGCGCCCTGGCCGGGGCCCTTGACGGTGTGTCCGCCCAGGTACACCTTGTAGCCGTTGTCCGCGGCCGGATTGTGGCTGGCGGTGACCATGACGCCGGCGTCGGCACCGAGGGCACGCACCGCGTAGGCGAGCACGGGGGTGGGCAGCATGCACGGCAGCACCAGGGTTTCGATACCCGCGGCGGTGAACACCGCGGCGGTCTCCTCGGCGAAGTCGAGGGACTTGCGGCGGCCGTCGTAGCCGATCACGGCGCTGGGCTGCCAGCGGCCTGCGGAGGCATCGAGCAGGAAATGGGCGAGCCCGTCAGCGGTGCGGCGCACGACGGCGCGGTTCATCCGCATCGGTCCCGCCCCCAGGGCGGCACGCAGCCCGGCGGTGCCGAACTCCAGGGTGCCGGAGAAACGGTCCGCCAGCTCGCCCGCCGCATCGGCGGCTTCCGCCTCACCGCCGTCGAGCCCGGCGAGGAGGTCGCGCAGCTCGCGGGCCGTCTCCGGGTCCGGGTCCTCCCGGGCCCAGGTCCGGGCGGCGGAGGCCAGGTCGTGCAGTGCGGTGGGGGTGAGGCTCATGTTCCTTGGCTTCTGGGTGGGTTGCGGCGGCAAAAGGGAAGGCGCGGAGCCGAAGCTCCGCGCCGACGCAGTCTAGATGCGTCCGATGATCTCGGCCAGCAGCTTGGAGATCCGGGGGCCGGCGGCTTGGCCGGCCTCGATGACCTCCTGGTGGCTCAACGGCACCGGACTGATGCCCGCCGCCAGGTTGGTCACCAGCGAGATGCCGAACACTTCCATCCCGGCGTGCCGGGCGGCAATGGCCTCCAGGGCGGTGGACATGCCCACCAGGTCGGCGCCGATGGTCTTGGCGTAGCGGACCTCCGCCGGAGTCTCGTAGTGCGGGCCGGTGAACTGGGCGTAGACGCCCTCGTCCAGGCTCGGATCCACCTCGCGGGCGATGCCGCGCAGCCGGGAGGAGTACAGGTCGGTCAGGTCCACGAACGTGGCGCCCTCCAGCGGAGAGGCAGCGGTCAGGTTGATGTGGTCGCTGATCAGCACCGGAGTGCCCGGAGCCCAGGCCGGGTTCAGGCCGCCGCAGCCGTTGGTCAGGACCATGGTCCTGGCGCCTGCGGCCGCTGCGGTGCGCACGCCGTGCACGACAGCGCGCACGCCGCGGCCCTCGTAGTAGTGGGTGCGCGCGCCCAGCACCAGGGCGTTCTTGCCGTCCGGGGTGCGGATGGAGCGGATGGTGCCCACATGGCCGGCCACCGCGGGGGCGGTAAAGCCGGGAATGGTGTCGGCCGGGAGGGTGGCGGTCGTTTCGCCGATCAGCTCCGCCGCCTCACCCCAGCCGCTGCCGAGCACCAGGGCAAGATCATGCTGTTCCACGCCGGTCTCTGCCGCAATGTGTGCTGCGGCCTGCCGGGCCAGTTCAAAGGGATCGTTGGTCACGGCACCAACTTACCGCCACCCGGGCCTGCTGGCTAAAGCCGGGGGCGGGACCGGCGGGCAAGGTTCCACCGGGCACTGTTTGAGCGCTGTCGACGGATGGGACAGAATGGGATGCTGTGACGAGCCATCTTGACTTTACTGCCCGCAAACTCGCGATCCTCGGCGGAGGGCCCGGCGGCTACGAGGCCGCCATGGTCGCCGCGTCCCTCGGAGCCGAGGTGACCGTCGTCGAGCGCAACGGGCTCGGTGGCTCCGCGGTGCTGACCGACGTCGTGCCTTCCAAGACCCTGATCGCCAGCGCCGACATCATGACCCGCCTGGTGGCTGCGCACAACCTGGGCGTGGAGATGGCCGACGGCTCGCCCGTCGTCGCCGACCTGAAGGTGGTCAACGCCCGCCTGCTCGCCCTGGCCAAGGAACAGTCCAACGACATCCGCCGAACGCTGGAACGGATGGGCGTGAAGGTGATCATCGGCCAGGGACGGCTGCTGGACCACCGCACCATCGAGGCGGTCACCGAGAGCGGCACCGAGACCATCGAGGCGGATGCGCTGCTGATCTCCACCGGCGCCAACCCGCGCGAGCTGGACACCTCCAAGCCCGACGGCGAACGCATCTTCACCTGGAAGCAGATCTACAACCTGACCGAGGTGCCCGAGCACCTGATCGTCATCGGCTCCGGTGTAACCGGCGCGGAATTCGCCTCGGCCTACAACGGCCTGGGTACCAAGGTCACGCTGATCTCCAGCCGTGACCGGGTGCTGCCCGGCGAGGACGCCGACGCCGCCGTCGTCCTGGAGGATGTCTTCCAGGCCCGCGGCATGACCGTGCTGAGCCGCTCCCGTGCCGACAGCGTCAAGAACACCGGCGACGGCGTGCTGGTCACCCTCTCCGACGGGCGCACCGTCGAGGGCAGCCACTGCCTCGTCGCCGTCGGCGCCATTCCGAACACGGCCGGCATCGGCCTCGAGGAGGCCGGGGTGCAGCTGGACGAGCGCGGCCAGATCAAGGTAGACGGCGTCTCCCGCACCACCGCGCCCAACGTCTACGCCGCCGGCGACTGCACCGGCGTGTTCAACCTGGCCTCCGTGGCCGCCATGCAGGGCCGGATCGCCGTTGCGCACCTGATGGGCGACGGGGTGAAGCCGCTGCGCCTGAAGCAGGTGGCCTCCAACATCTTCACCAGCCCGGAAATCGCCTCGGTGGGCGTCTCCGAACAGGACATCGCCGACGGCCGCTACCAGGGCGACGTCATCAAGCTCTCCCTGCACACGAACCCGCGCGCCAAGATGATGGACGTGACCGAGGGCTTCGTGAAGATCATCTCCCGCAAGGGCTCCGGCACCGTGATCGGCGGCGTCGTCGTCGGCCCGCGTGCCTCCGAGCTGATCTTCCCGATCGCCATGGCCGTCACGCACAAGCTGCACGTGGACGACGTGGCGAACACGTTCACGGTGTACCCGTCGCTGACCGGGTCGATCTCGGAGGCGGCACGGCGCCTGCACGTGCACATGTAGCCTGTTTCTCTTGTGATGCCCGACGGCGTCCGCTTTCCTCTTCAGGGGAGCGGGCGCCGTCGGCGTTTAACGGCTTGGTGGGGGGCGCGTTTTCCTGGCGCGGGCCAGGTCAGCGTTCGCCCGGCCGTCCCGGTTCTGGCGGGAAAACTCAAATGTTTCAGGGCTCCATCTCATTATGTGGACACATGTCCGTATGTTGGACTGCCGGTTTTACGATGATGTCCTGTTCGAACCCGCACTCTCACTGGGAAGACCGCCATGACAACAACATCGCCCGGCGCAGCAGCCGCCCAAGCACCCGCCAATCCGCGCGGCAGGGTCCTCATCGCCAGCCTCGTCGGCACCTCGATTGAGTTCTACGACTTCTACATCTATGCCACCGCGGCCGTGCTCGTCTTCCCCGCGCTGTTCTTCCCGAGCCAGGAGGGCATCGTCGCCCAGCTGGCCTCCTTCGCCGTCTTCGGCGTCGCGTTCATCGCCCGCCCGCTGGGCTCCATCGTCTTCGGTCACTTCGGCGACAAGAACGGCCGCAAGGGCACCCTGGTCGCCTCGCTGCTGACCATGGGCATCGCCACCTTCCTCATCGGCTGCCTGCCCACCGCACTGGTTCCGGGCTGGGCCGTCCTGGCACCGGCGCTGCTGGTGGTCATGCGCTTCGCCCAGGGCCTGGCCCTCGGCGGCGAATGGTCCGGTGCGGCGCTGCTGGCCACCGAAAACGCCCCGGCCAACAAGCGCGCCGTCTACGGCACCTTCCCGCAGCTCGGCGCCCCGATCGGCTTCATCCTGGCCAACGGCCTGTTCCTGATCCTCAGCTTCAACCTGACCAACGAGCAGTTCATGTCCTGGGGCTGGCGCGTCCCGTTCCTGGCCAGCGCCGTCATGGTCATCATCGGCCTGTACGTCCGCATGAAGCTGGTGGAGACCCCCGCCTTCCAGAAGGCCGTGGACACCGGCAAGGTCGCCAAGCTGCCGCTGGGCACCGTGTTCCGCACCAGCTGGCGGGCCATGATCGCCGGTACCTTCATCATGCTGGCCACCTATGTGCTCTTCTACCTGATGACCACCTTCTCCCTGACCTACGGCACCGCCGCGAAGACCGAGGCGGAGGCGCAGGCCAAGGCCGAGGCCGCCGGGAAGACCTTCGATCCCTCCACCTTCGCCGAGGGCCTGGGCTACACCCGCAACGACTTCCTGATCATGCTGATCGTCGGCGTCGTGTTCTTCGGCATCTTCACCATGGTCGCCGGCCCGCTGGCGGAGAAGTTCGGCCGCCGCAAGACCCTGCTGGCCGTCACCATCGGCATCTTCATCTTCGGCTTCCTGATGGACCCGCTGTTCGGCGGCGGCTTCGTGGGCACCATGGCCGTGCTGATCCTCGGCTTCACGCTGATGGGCCTGACCTTCGGCCCGATGGGCGCCATCCTGCCGGAACTGTTCCCGACCAACGTGCGCTATACCGGCTCGGCGATCGCCTACAACGTGTCCTCGATCCTCGGCGCCGCCGTGGCGCCGTTCATCGCGGTCGCGCTGTGGCAGGCCGCCAACGGCAGCACCTGGCTGGTCGGCGTGTACCTGAGCTCGATGGCGGTGCTCACCCTGATCGCCCTGTTCCTCACCAAGGAAACCAAGGACGTCGACTACGAGAACCACGCCGGCTAGGGCTCAGCCTCCCGCCGCGTAACAACGCAGAAGGACCAGGTCCCCGCACAGGGGCCTGGTCCTTCTGCTTTGGCCGGGCCCGACGCCGGCACGCGCCGACGTCGGGCCCTCGCCGGCCGCCCTTGGGCTAGGACTGGTCGAGGATGCTCGCGATGACAGCGCCGGCGGGCACCGTCGCGCCGGCCACCGCGGAGAGGCCGGTGATGGTGCCGGCCTTGTGCGCGGTGAGCGGCTGTTCCATCTTCATGGCCTCCAGCACCACCACCAGGTCACCCTCGGCGACCACGGCGCCCTCCTCCACGGCGACCTTCACGATGGTGCCCTGCATCGGGGAGGTGAGCTCATCACCCGAGGCGGCCGCGGCGGCCGTGCGGGACCGGCCGGCCTTGCGGGACCGGCCGTTGCCGTTGCCGTTGGCCGACCTGGCGCCGCCGAGCGCCTCGGGCAGCACGACCTCGAGGCGCTTGCCGCCCACCTCCACCGTCACCCGGCGGCGGGCCTCGTCGTCGGCGTCGGCGGCGGCCCGGTCCCCGATCCAAGCCGGCAGGTCATTGCGGAACTCGGTCTCGATCCAGCGGGTGTGCACCCGGAAGGGGCCCTCGGCGGGCACGAAGTCCGGTTCCTGCAGCACCGCGGCGTGGAAGGGCAGCACGGTGGGCATGCCGCTGATCTCCATTTCCGCCACGGCCCGGCGGGCCCGCTCGACGGCCTGGGTGCGGGTGGCGCCGGTGACGATGAGCTTGGCGAGCATCGAATCGAAGGCGCCGGACACCGTTTCGCCGGCCTCGATGCCGGTGTCCACGCGGACGCCGGGGCCGGAGGGCAGGCGCAGGGTGCGAACGGTGCCGGGGGCGGGCAGGAAGTTGCGGCCCGGGTCCTCGCCGTTGATCCGGAACTCGATGCTGTGCCCGCGGATCTCCGGGTCGCCGTAGCCGAGCTTCTCGCCGCGGGCCAGCCGGAACTGCTCGCGGACCAGGTCCAGCCCGGTGACCTCCTCGGACACCGGGTGCTCGACCTGCAGCCGCGTGTTCACCTCAAGGAAGGAGATGGTGCCGTCACGGCCGACGAGGAACTCGCAGGTGCCGGCGCCCTGGTAGCCCGCCTCGCGCAGGATGGCCTTGGACGCCTCGTAGAGCCGGGCGTTCTGCTCGTCGGTGAGGAACGGGGCCGGAGCCTCCTCCACGAGCTTCTGGTTGCGCCGCTGCAGGGAGCAGTCGCGGGTGGAGACCACGACGACGTTGCCGTGCGCGTCGGCCAGGCACTGGGTTTCCACGTGCCGCGGGGCGTCGAGGAAGCGTTCAATGAAGCACTCGCCGCGGCCGAACGCGGCCGTCGCCTCGCGGACCGCCGATTCGTAGAGGTCCGGAATCTCGTCGAGCGTGCGGGCGACCTTGATGCCGCGGCCGCCGCCGCCGAACGCGGCCTTGATCGCCACCGGCAGGCCGTGTTCGGCGCCGAAGTCGACGACCTCCTGGGCGGAGGAGACCGGATCGGCCGTGCCGGGCACCAGCGGGGCGCCGACCTTGGCCGCGATGTGCCGGGCCTGCACCTTGTCGCCCAGGGCCGCGATGGCTTCGGGGGAGGGACCGATCCAGGTCAAGCCGGCGTCGAGCACCCGACGCGCGAAGTCCGCGTTCTCGGACAGGAAGCCGTAGCCGGGGTGGATGGCGTCCGCGCCCGACCGGGCGGCGGCGTCGAGCACCTTGTCCATGTCCAGGTAGGAGTCGGCGGCGGTCTCCCCGCCCAGGGCGTAGGCCTCATCGGCGAGGCGGACGTGCAGGGCGTCGCGGTCCGGCTCGGCGTAGACGGCGACTGCGGCGATGCCTTCGTCACGGGCGGCTCGGATCACGCGGACGGCGATCTCGCCGCGGTTGGCGACCAGGACCTTCGTCAACGGCTTGATGCTGCCCGGGGTTGCAACGCCGTCGGCGGCGGCAGGGGGAATGTTCATTGATGCACTGGCTCCTTCGAATCTGTTCGGAGCCTAACCCGGTTTTGTGGCATCAAGCCATAATGCGTCACATCCCGGCGTAGTGGGCCGGGATTGTTTGTGGGGACCCTACAACGCGGAGGGTTCCGGAGGGCGACACGGCGGGCAGGGGAGCAGCGGGTGGTCTTGTTCAGCCGGGTGCAATTGTGGACAACGGCTCTTCGGCCCGGCGGCCCGGTAGAAAGAAGCATGCGCGTGCCCGAGCCGCTTCCATCCACGCTGTCGACGCCGTTCACCGTTGCCGAGGCCCGGCAGCTGGGTTTGACTCCCGGACGGCTCCGGAGCGGCGACCTTCGCCTGCCGAGCCGGGGCATCCGGGTGCCCGTTCATCGCGGCGGGAGTGTGGGCGCGGCGGGCGAGGCGGCTGCCCGGGCGGAACAGCGGGAACTCGCGGCCCGCTGCCGGCCCTATCTGCAGCTTCTGCCCGACGCGGTGCTCAGCCACACCACAGCCGCGCGCCTGCACGGACTGCCGCTGCCGCCGTCCTACCGTCACGAACCGGTGCTGCACCTGACGCGGGCGCCCGGACGGGGCGCGCCGCGCCGTCGGCACGTTCAGGGGCACCGGCAGGCCCTGAACGACGCTGAAGTCGTGCTTCTGGGGGAAGGACTGCGGGTGACCAGTCCGGCGCGGACCTGGGTGGACCTGGCGACACTGCTGTGCGCCGACGACCTGGTTGCCGCGGGTGACTATCTGGTCTCCGAATATCTGCGCAGCTTCGGCGTACCCCGGCGCCCCGTCATCCCGCTGGCGCAGCTGCGCGCCTACGTCTTCGGACTCGCAGCCGTGCCGGGCATTCGGGCTGCGCGACGGGCCGCGGAGTTGCTGCGGGTGGGCGTGGACTCCGCGCCGGAGAGCCGTCTCCGGCTGATGCTGCACCGTGCCGGGTTGCCGGAGTTCACCCCTAATGAACCGCTGCTGGACGAGACGGGCCACCCCGCTGTCTGGGCGGATCTGGGCTGCCGCGAGTTCAGGACCTGTGTGGAGTACGACGGTGCGCATCACCTGACGCGCGACCAGCAGGCACGCGACAATCACCGTGACCTGCTGGTCGCCGAACTTGGATGGCATCAGGTGAAGGTCAACGCTGCCGACATGCGCCTGGGCGAGGCGTGGGTTGCGGCCAAGGTCGTCCGCGGGCTGGTCCTGGGCGGATGGACCCGTCCCGAGCAATAGGGGGCCTGGGCCGGGGTGGAGCGAGTCATCTGTTGTACAGCTGATGTCGCAAAGGCCGCGCGTGAGCAGCGTTATCTGTACAAAGGATGCGCGGGGGCGGGGTCGGAGTGGAGCGGATCATCGGGTGTACAGCTGATGTCGTTTTAGGGCGCGCCCGGGGCGGGGCCGGAAATCTGTTGTACAGCTGATGTCGCAAAGGCCGCGCGTGAGCAGCGTTATCTGTACAAAGGATGGCTGGGAACCGCCGCGGAGACCTCACCGGCCTTCGACCTGGCAGGGATCGGCGCTACCGGTCCCACAGATCGGTGATGGAGACGCCGGCGCCGGCCAGCAGCTTCCGCAGCGTCACTACGGACAGCCCGACGACGGCGTGCGGGTCACCGACGACCTTCTCGATGAACGCCCCGCCCAGCGAGTCGATGGTGAACGAGCCGGCCACCTGCAGCGGTTCACCGGTGGCGACGTAGGCCTCGATTTCGGTGTCGGCCAGCTCGGCGAAATGCACCTCTGCAGAACTGAGCAGGCCCGCGGACGTGCCGGAGCCGCCGTCGGACTCGTCCCTGCGGTCCACCAGCCAGTGCCCGGTGTGCAGCACGCCGTACGTGCCGCTCATCCGGCGGATTCGAGCGCGGGCGACGTCGGGCTCCCACGGCTTGCCGTGCGCCTCGCCCTGGAACTCGAACACCGAGTCGCAGCCAACCACCAGCGACCCCTCGGCGGCAGGCAGGGCTGCCACGGACTCCGCCTTCGCCCGGGCCAGCAGCAGCGCCGTCTCGGCCGGGGAAGGGGTGCCGGCTGCAGCCGTGACCGCGTCCTCGTCCACATCCGAGACCAGGACGCGGTGGGCAATGCCCGCGTCGGTCAGCAGCTTGGTGCGGGCGGGGGAGGCGGAGGCGAGAATCAGGCTCAGGTCAGTCACGCCCTCCAGCCTATCCAACCCTCGGGACCGGGCGGGTCCGGAAGACTGACGACGACGGCGGTCCGGCGCGGGGCGGGGCAGCCGGCCTGGGAAGCGCCAAGGATCCAAGGGGACAGGCCCGCCTGGTCGCGCTGTGCCGCACCGCCGCCCGCCGCACTGCGGTTTGCCCGGAGAGCCGCTGGAAACAGCGAAGGCCACCCCGACTGCGCGCCACACCGCCGCCCGCGGCCGCACCGCCAGCGGGCCCCGCCCCGACAGCGCGCCGCCCGCCGCAGCGCCGCTACCCGGAAAGCCACCGGGATACAGCGAAGGCCGCCCCGACAGCGGGACGGCCTTCGCCAAAGGAAGTGCGAGATGAGGAAAATCCTAGCGTGTCCTGTCAACGGTGCCGAATCCGCCGCACCGCTGCAGGTCACACGCCTGCGCCTCCGGGACCTGCCGGCGGCTCAGCCGCGGCGGGCGCCGGCGTCGGGCACCGCACCGGTCGCGGACGCTCCGGCGGGTACGGACACACCGCGCCCGTCGGTTTCCTCCGCCGGAACCGCAGCGGTGCGCTCGGCGTCGGTCGCCGCCTCGCCGCGGGCCTGCTCGGCCAGCAGCTCGTCGGAATCGTCGGCGAACGGCTCGCCCCGCTTGCGGGTGTTGTACAGGTCCATGTCCAGGATGCCCTGGCGCTTGGCCACGATGGCCGGCACCAGCGTCTGCCCGGCGACGTTGACGGCGGTGCGGCCCATGTCCAGGATCGGATCGATGGCCAGCAGCAGGCCGACGCCGGCCAGCGGCAGCCCCAGGGTGGACAGGGTCAGGGTGAGCATCACGACGGCGCCGGTGGTTCCCGCGGTGGCCGCGGAGCCGAGCACCGAGACCAGCACGATCAGCAGGTACTGTCCCAGGTCCAGGTTGATGCCGAAGAACTGGGCCACGAAGATCGCGGCGACGGCCGGGTAGATGGCGGCGCAGCCGTCCATCTTGGTGGTCGCGCCCAGGGGCACGGCGAAGGACGCGTAGCCGCGCGGCACGCCCAGGTTCCGCTCGGTGACCCGCTGGGTCAGCGGCAGGGTACCCACCGAGGAGCGCGAGACGAAGGCCAGCTGGATGGCCGGCCACGCGCCGGAGAACCACTGCCGCACGGACAGGCCGTTGGCCTTGATCAGCACCGGGTAGACCACGAACAGCACCAGGGCCAGGCCCACGTAGACGGCGATGGCGAACATGCCCAGCGAGCCGATGGTGGTCCACCCGTAGGTGGCCACGGCGCGGCCGATCAGGCCGATGGTACCCAGCGGCGCCAGGCGGATGATCCACCACAGCACCTTCTGGATCACGGCCAGGGCGGAGGCGTTGAAGGCCAGGAAGGGTTCGGCCGCCTTGCCGACCTTCAGCGCGGCGATGCCGACGGCGATGGCGATGACCAGCACCTGCAGGACGTTGAAGTTCAGGGCGGTGGTGACGGTCTCCGGGTCGACGGCGGTCGAGGAGGCGGTCAGGCCCAGGAAGTTCGAGGGGATCAGGCCGGTAAGGAAGCCGATCCAGCTGCCGGTGCCGCCCTCGTAGCCGGCTTCGGGCAGGCCGGACGTGTTGGCGCCGGGCTGCAGGATCACACCGAGGGCAATGCCGATCAATACGGCGATCAGCGCGGTGATGGCGAACCACAGCAGGGTCTGCCAGGCGAGCCGGGCGGCGTTGGACACGGCGCGCAGATTCGCGATCGAGCTGACGACGGCGGTGAAGATCAGCGGGACGACGGCGGCCTTCAGCAGCGAGACGTAGCTGGTGCCGATGGTGTTCAGCGTGGTGGTGAGCCAGTTCGGCTCACCGTCCGCGCTCTCGCCCATCTCACGGGCCAGCAGGCCCAGGGCCAGGCCGATGATGAGGGCGGCGATGATCTGGGGCCCGAACGCGGTCACCCAGGCGGGCAGCCGCCGTCGGGCGCTGACGGGGGAGGAGGTTTCTGAGGTCACCAGAAGATGCTAGGGAAGTTTCATTAGCAGAGCATCCTCAAAGTTGCGAAATGTTACGCAGCCATTCCTGGGGCTCTTTCGGGCTGGATGGCCGAAACCCGCTCCGGACAAGGGATGCAACGCCGACGGGCGGCGCATTCCCGCGCCGTCCGTGACAAATGTCGCATTCCTCGGTGCCGTATCAGCCGTCCAGCAGCGCCCGGCGCAGCGTGTCCAGGCCGACGGAACCCAGCCGCAGCGCCCGGGTGTGGAAGGCCTTGGCGTCGAAGGCATCGCCTTCGCGGCTGCGGACCTCGTCGCGGATCTGTTCCCAGAGCCGCTGGCCCAGCTTGTAGGCCGGGGCCTGGCCGGGCCAGCCCAGGTAACGGGTGAACTCGAAGTTCAGCTGCCCCTCGGACACGGCCATGTTCTGCTTCAGGAACTCGTAGCCCTTCTCCGCCGTCCAGGTGCCCGAGCCCCACCGCTCGGGGACCTCCAGTTCGAGGTGCACGCCGATGTCGAAGACCACGCGGGCCGCGCGCATCCGCTGGGCGTCGAGCATGCCCATCCGGTCCCCCGGGTCGCTGAGGTAGCCCAGCTCGTCCATGAGCCGTTCGGCGTACAGCGCCCAGCCTTCGCCGTGGCCGGAGACCCAGCAGACGTTGCGGCGCCAGGAGTTCAGCGTGTCCCGGGCGGCGGTCGCGGTGCCGATCTGGAGGTGATGGCCGGGTACGCCCTCGTGGTAGACCGTGGTGGTCTCACCCCAGGTGGTGAAGGTGTCCTCCCCGGCGGGGACGGACCACCACATGCGGCCCGGGCGGGAGAAGTCCTCGCTGGGGCCGGTGTAGTAGATGCCGCCCTCGTCGGTGGGGGCAATCATGCATTCGATCGTCCGCATCTGCTCGGGAATCTCGAAGTGGGTGTCGGCCAGGTCCGCGACGGCGCGGTCGGAGAGGTCCTGCATCCATTCCCGCAGGGCTTCGGTGCCGTGCAGCTGCCGGGCCGGATCCTCGTTGAGGATGCGCATTGCCTCCTCTATTGTGGCACCTTCCCGGATCTGATTGGCCACCTGTTCCTGCTCGGCGATGATCCGGTCCAGCTCCTCGACGCCCCACCGGTAGGTCTCTTCGAGGTCGATTTCCGCGCCCAGGAAGCGGCGGGACATCAGCGCGTAGCGTTCCCGGCCGACGGCGTCCTTCTCCGGCGCCAGCGGCAGCAGCTCCTGCTCCAGGAACGTGACGAAGCCGCGGTAGCCGGCGCGGGCGGCGTCGGCGTGCACGCGCAGCTCGGCGGTGAGGTCCTGCGGCAGCTCGGTGCCGTCTCCGGCCGCGGCCCCGCTCACGAAGCGGTCGAAGAATCCGCCGTCTTCGGCGTAGCGGGTGCACTGCTCGATGACGGTGCGCACCTGCCGGGCGGCGGGCAGCAGGCCCTGCTCGGCGCCGCTGCGCAGCGACGTCACGTAGGAGGAGAGCGCGTCGGCGACATTGCCGAGCCGGCCGCAGATGTTCCGCCAGTCCTCGACGGAGGCGGTGGGCATCAGGTCGAAGACGGAACGGATGCCCTGGGCGGGGCTGGCGATGTTGTTCAGGTCCGCCAGGTCCCAGCCGGAGGCGTGGATTTCCAGCTCCAGTTCGAGCCGCTCGTGCAGCGCGTCGAGGGTGACCCGGTCGACGTCGTCGGCCGGCTCCAGGCCCTCGAGCCGGGCCAGCGTCTCCCGGGCGGCTTCGGCGAAGTTCTCCAGCCCGGCGGGAGAGTAGTCGGGGTACTCCGTCTCGTGTCCCGGGACGCCGAGGGACGTGGCGAAAGTCGGATCCAGCTCCAGCAGGCGCTCGGTCAGCGCATCGGCAACGGCGTCGATGGCGGTCGGACGGCGCGCGGCGTCGTCGGCGGGCAGGGCGGGAGGCGTTGTCTGTTCGGTCACAGACGAAGCCTAACCGCATCGGAAGAGGAATCAGCAACACGACCGAAATCAGCCGGCAACAGCCTTGACTCCCGCCCATGCCGGCGCTATGGGCGTTCAGGACCGGCTGGCTGACGGGCCGTCCCGCCCGCTCAACCGTCCAGGCAGGACGGCGTCAGCGGTAGCTGCGCCGCCAGGCACCGGGACCGGGAGCCGGCAGCAGCCGCAGCTGCCGACGGCGGGTCCAGGCCCGTGCGGCACGGTGGCGGTCCGGGGCGGCCTCGGGCGCCGGACCGGTGAGGCCGACGACGACGGCGGTCAGCGCCGCGAGCTCCTCGTGGGTGGGGTTTCCGCCCACCACGCGGAACAGCGGCTCGGGGATCTCTTCGGGCCCGGGCAGGCCGATCGGCTGGGCACTCACAGCGGGATGTTCCCATGCTTCTTGTGCGGCAGGGCGGCACGCTTGTCGCGCAGCGCCCGCAGCCCGCGGATGATCTGCAGGCGGGTCTCGGACGGGGCGATCACCGCATCCACGTAGCCCAGCTCCGCGGCCTGATAGGGGTTCAGCAGTTCCTCCTCATAGGCATTGATGTAGCCCTCGCGCGCGGCGTCGACGTCCTCGCCTGCTGCCGCGGCGGCCTTCAGCTGGGCGCGGTAGAGGATGTTGACCGCGCCCTGGGCGCCCATGACGCCGATCTGCGCGGTGGGCCAGGCCAGGTTCAGGTCCGCCCCGAGCTTCTTGGAGCCCATGACGATGTACGCGCCGCCGTAGGCCTTGCGGGTGATCACGGTCAGCTTGGGCACCGTGGCCTCGGCGTAGGCGTACAGCAGCTTGGCGCCGCGGCGGATGATGCCGTTGAACTCCTGGTCGGTGCCGGGCAGGAAGCCGGGCACGTCCACGAAGGTCAGGATCGGAATATTGAACGCGTCGCAGTGCCGCACGAACCGGGCCGCCTTCTCCGAGGCGGCGATGTCCAGGGTGCCGGCGAACTGCATCGGCTGGTTGGCCACGATGCCCACGGTGTGCCCCTCGACCCGGCCGTAACCGATGATCACGTTGGGGGCGTACAGGGCGGAGACCTCCAGGAAGTGGCCGTCGTCGATGACCTGTTCGATGACCGCGCGCATGTCGTAGGGCTGGTTGGCGGAGTCGGGAATCAGCGTGTCCAGGGCCAGGTCGCCGTCGTTGGCCTCCTCGTCCTGGGCGAAGGCGGCCACGGGCGCCTCGGCAAGGTTGTTCGACGGCAGGAAGTCCAGCAGCTCGCGGACGAACTCGACGGCGTCCTCCTCATCCGCGGCCAGGTAGGCGGAGGTGCCGGTGGCGGTGTTGTGCTGCCGCGCCCCGCCGAGGGTCTCCATATCCACGTCTTCGCCGGTGACGGTCTTGATCACGTCGGGCCCGGTGATGAACATGTGGCTGGTTTTGTCCACCATGACCACGTAGTCGGTGAGGGCGGGGGAGTAGGCCGCGCCGCCGGCGGAGGGGCCCATGATCAGCGAGATCTGCGGGATGACGCCGGAGGCATGCACGTTGTTGCGGAAGATGTCCGCGAACATGGCCAGCGAGGCGACGCCTTCCTGGATGCGGGCGCCGCCGCCGTCGAGGATGCCGATCACCGGGCAGCCGGTGCGGAGCGCAAATTCCTGGACCTTGGCGATCTTGCCGCCGTTGACCTGGCTGAGCGAGCCGCCGTAGACGGAGAAGTCCTGGCTGTAGAGGGCGACCTGGCGGCCGTCGACGGTGGCGTAGCCGGAGACCAGGCCGTCGCCGAGCGGCTTCTTCTTTTCCATGCCGAAGGCTGTGGAGCGGTGCACGGCCAGGGCATCGAACTCCACGAAGGAGCCGGCGTCCACCAGCATCTCGATGCGCTCACGGGCGGTGTGCTTGCCGCGGGCGTGCTGCTTCTCGATCGCCTCGGGGCCGGCGGGAGCCAGCGCTTCGGCCTGCCGCCGCCGCAGTTCGGCGAGTTTGCCGGCGGTGGTGTGCAGGTCGGTCTGCTGGTCCAAGCTCATGGGCGTCCTCGGGGAAGTCGGGCTGCAGCCGTTCGCTGCCTTAGTAGGGTCCGCATAAGCAAACCCGCGGTTTCACCAGTCTAGTGAGGGTCGCCACGCGCATAGGGTGTAGGAACCCTACAATTTCGCCGAACGCCCCTTGGGGTGCCGCCGCGCTGATTTCCCAGCGGGCCAAGGAGTAGGTGCATGCTCAAAGCCGGTCCGTTCCCGCGGACAACACAGCTAGGCCGCGGACAGGCCGCCACAGGGATCGGGCGGCAGGGAGGGTGATGCACCCGCGGATGTTACTGACCAGTAACATAATGGCTGCGGGTGCATTACCCTGTCCGTATGACCGAGAACACAGCCTCTCCCCGTTCACTGGCCGGCCGCACCATCCTGATGTCCGGCGGCAGCCGCGGCATCGGCCTCGCCATTGCCCTCCGCGCCGCCGCCGACGGCGCGAACATCGTCATGCTGGCCAAGACCGCTGAACCGCATCCGAAGCTGCCGGGCACTGTATATACCGCGGCTGAGGACATCGAAGCGGCCGGAGGCAAGGCCCTGCCGATCATCGGGGACGTGCGGCGCGACGAAGACGTCGCCGGCGCCGTCGAGCAGGCCGTCGGGCACTTCGGCGGCATCGACATCGTGCTGAACAACGCTTCGGCCATCGACCTGCGCGGAACCGACGACGTCACCATGAAGAGCTACGACCTGATGCAGGACATCAACGCCCGCGGCACCTTCATGCTCTCCAAGTTCTCCCTCCCGGCCCTCCGCAGGTCCTCCAACGGGCACATCCTGACCCTCTCCCCGCCGCTGAACCTGGATCCCAGGTGGGCCGGCGGGCAGCTGGCGTACACCATGGCCAAGTACGGCATGAGCCTGACGACCCTGGGGCTGGCGGAGGAGCTGAAGGAGGACGGCGTGGCCGTCAACTCGCTCTGGCCGTGCACGGCGATCGACACGGCCGCCATCCGCAACCTGCCGGTGCTCGGCGAGCAGGTCGCCAAGGCCTCCCGCAGCCCGCAGATCATGGCCGACGCCGCCCACGCCATCCTCACCCGCCCGTCCCGGCAGTCCACCGGACAGTTCTTCACCGACGAGCAGGTACTGCGCGAGGAAGGCGTCACCGACTTCACGAAATACAGCATGGGAGCCCCCGAGGAGCAGCTGGCCCCGGACTTCTTCCTCTAGCAGCAGCCGGCGGCCCGGTCCCGGCCCGGGGCGTTGTCGGCCCGGTTGCGTAAGATCGAACCCATGCAACAGCACTACTCGGCCATGGAACGCCCCGGCCTGGACGAAGCCGGCCTGAGGGCGCAGCTGGTGGCTCCGTCCGGTCCGGTCTCCCGCCTCGACGTGGTGCAGCGGACCGGTTCCACCAATGCGGACCTGGCCGAGGCGGCCAGGCTGGATGTTTCCGGACCGGGACAGGCCTGGCCTGACTTCAGCGTGCTCACGGCCGAGCTGCAGACCGAAGGCCGGGGCCGGATGGGCCGCAGCTGGGAGGCCCCGGAACGCAGCTCGCTGTTCGTCAGCGTCCTGCTGCGTCCGCATGGCCCGCAGGGCCGCCCGCTGCCCACCCAGTCCTACGGCTGGCTTTCCCTGCTGGCAGCGCTCTCGCTGGCCGAGGCGGTGTCCCGGTGCACCGGCGTCGCCGCCCGGCTGAAGTGGCCGAACGACGTCATGGTGGACGGCCGCAAGCTGGCGGGAGTGCTGGCCCAGATGGTGCCCGGCGCCGGCGGCAACCCTCCGGCGGTGGTGGTTGGTGCCGGGATGAACGTCTCCCTCACCGATGAGGACCTGCCGGTGCCCACCGCTACCAGCCTGCTGATGGAGTACGCCTCCACCACCGACCGGAACGTGCTGCTGGGCGCCTACCTCAACGACTTCGCCGCCGCCTACGCCGGCTTCTGCGCCGTCGACGGCGACCCGCAGGCACCCTGGGCCGACGGCCCCGGCCTGCTGGAGCGCCTGCGTGCGCGGATGGACACCCTTGGCAGGCAGGTGCGTGCCGAGCTGCCCGACGGCGGTTTCCTCACCGGCCGGGCGGTCGGGCTGGACGGGCACGGGGCCCTGCTGGTGGTGGACGGGCAGGGGGAGCGGCACGCGGTCCACGCCGCCGACGTCGTGCACCTGCGCCCGGTGGAGCCGTGACGGAGGCGCCCATGCCGGCTACTGCCCTGCCCGCGGTTCCATGCGCCTGAACCTGGCGCCGGGGGAGCGCGTCATCGTCTCCAGCCGGCCGTCGGCCCGCCGGCTCTGGCGGCCGGTCGCGGTCACCGTGCTCGCCGGCGCAGCCGCGGGCTTCCTGGTGGGCTTCCTCGGCCGTGATTCGGTGGCCCCCGCCCTGTCCGGGTGGGGCCCGTATCTGCAGCTCGCCGTGGTGGCCGCCGCCCTGCTCGTGGTGCTGCGCTGGTGCCTGCCCGTGGCGCTGCAGTGGTCCGCGGCCCGGTTCATCCTCACCAGCCGGAGGCTGCTGCACCGCAGCGGCGTGCTGCGGCGCAGCGAGCACGAAATCTCGCTCGCGTCGGTGTACCAGCTGGAGATCCGGCAGGGAGTCAGCGACCGCATGCAGCGCTCCGGGACCCTGGTGGTGGATCTGGGGCACGGCAGGGTGGTGCCCTACCGCGGGGTGCCGGAGGTGCACCGCTTCCGGTCCCTTGTGGTCGCCGCCATAGGCCAGCTGCCGATGACCGCCATGTTCGATGGTGTAGATATGGAAGGGCATGGGGATTACGAGGACGGAGGCGGTTTCGATGAGTGAGGACGGCCAGGTGCCGGGTCCGGACAGGGCCGACGACGCCGTCCCCGCCGAAGCGGCGGACACCGTGCCCGAGGAAGCCCAGCAGGGCGTGGACGCTGTTCCCGGCGCCGGAGCGGACCCCGATGAGCGGGGCGCCAGCCCCGATGCCTCCGGCGACTTTTACACCTATGCGGAGCGGACGCACGACGCCGAAGGCCCCGGCTCCGATCCGGAGCCGCTGACGCTGTCCATGCCTGCATTGTCCGCGCGGCCCCGGCCCGAGCAGGGCCGGCGGAGTACGGAAATCGACCGGGAGGATGTCCGCCGGCTCGAGGCACGGCTGATCGGCGGACCACGCACGCTCAAGCGCCGCGAAGCGGCGGCCGAGGCGGGAGTGTCCCTGCTGTCCGCCCGCAAGCTCTGGCGGGCCATGGGCTTCCCCAACCTCGACGACGACGACGTCTTCTTCACGCAGCAGGACCGCGAGGCCCTGTCCACGGTGATCGACCTGGTCCGCCAGGAACAGCTCACCGAAGAGGCCGCCATCTCGATCATGCGTTCGATCGGGCAGATGACGGACCGCATGGTGGTGTGGCAGATCGAGGCGCTGGTCGAGGAAATGGTCGTCCAGCGCGGCATCAGCGACGCAGAGGCCCGCAAGGCGCTGGTCGCCGAGATTCCGGACCTTATCGAGCCGCTGGAAAAGACCCTGGTCTACGCCTGGCGGCGCCAGCTCAACGCCGCCGTGCAGCGCCTGGCCCTGCGGGCGGAGGCCGGCCTGGCGAGCCACGGAGGCGGATCCGACGATGCCCCGCTGCCGCTGGCCCGCGCCGTCGGCTTTGCCGACCTTGTCTCCTACACCAGCCTCTCCCGCCAGATGAACGAAAAGACCCTGGCCCAGATGGTGCAGCGGTTCGAGCACAAGTGTGCCGAGATCATCTCGGTCGGCGGCGGCCGCCTGGTGAAGACCATCGGCGACGAAGTCCTGTTCAACGCCGAAACCCCCGAGGCCGGGGCCGAAATCTCGCTCGCCCTGGCGAAGGCCTTCACGGAGGACGAGCTGCTGCCCTCCGCCCGGGTCTCCCTGGTCTGGGGCAGGGTGCTCTCCCGGCTGGGCGACATCTACGGGCCCACCGTGAACCTGGCCTCGCGGCTCACTTCCCTCGCGGAGCCGGGTACCGTCCTGACCGATGCATCCACCGCAGCGGCCCTGCGCAGCAATGATCGGTTCGTGCTGATCCCTCACCCGCCGCGGACGGTGCGCGGCTTCGGTGAGATCCACCCGGTGACCCTGGCCCGCGGTACGGGGCAGGGCCTGGTCCTGGACTGAGCCGGCGGACCTCCCGTCTTCAGCCCGGTGCCCGAGCGTGGCGGCGTGCGTCGGGCAAAGCTGACCCGCCGCCGGATTCACGGTCCTCGTGGGGCCGGGTCGGTTAGGGTATGGAAGAGGTCTCGTAACGTGGGTCTCAATGGACTGCTGCCGGATAGGGCGTGAATGAACTCGGACGAAACGACATCCCCGGACACGGATCTGCACGCCGTTTACGGTTACGCCTCCGACCGGGGGCTGCGCCGTGAACTCAACGAGGACTCGTTGATCGCCGCTGATCCGATCTTCGCGGTCGCAGACGGCATGGGCGGCCATGAGGCCGGCGAGGTTGCCAGCAGCCTCTGCGTGCAGACACTCGCCGAGTCCGCCATCGTGGGCGAGCACCTGCCCGAACTCTCCGCCGCGGAGCTCGAAGCCCTGCTCGCCGAGGCGGACCGCCGCATCCGTGCCGCTTCCGGAGGGCGGGCCGGGACCACCCTGACCGGCGCCGTCATGGTGCGGGAAGCCGGAGTGCCGCACTGGCTGGTCTTCAACGTGGGGGACTCGCGTACCTACCGCCTCAGCCGCGGCGTCTTCGAGCAGATCACCGTGGACCACAGCGAGGTGCAGGAACTGGTTGCCATGGGACAGATCACCCCCGAGGAGGCGCTGGTCCATCCGCGCCGACACGTCGTGACGCGTGCCCTGGGCACCGGCAGCGACACCGAGGCGGATTTCTGGCTCATCCCGCTTGAACCGGGTGATCGGCTTATGGTCTGCTCCGACGGACTCACCGGGGAGGTCTCCGACTCGCAGATCGCCCAGATCCTCACCTCCGTCGGCGAGCCGCAGGAAGCCTGCGCCGACCTGGTTCAGGCGGCGCTGCGGTCCGGAGGGCGGGACAACGTGACCGTGCTGGTCATCGACGTCGAAGGCGGGCCGGCGGCCCGCAGCGACGAGGCCGACGGTTCCCCGGGCACCGCCCATCGGGAGCAGTTCGACGGGGCAGGGCGCCCCGCCGCGGAATAACAGCCCCGGGTCGGCGGTCGTTGTGCCGCTGCCGCCGGGAGTGCTAAAGCTAGGAAACCAGCAGGACCGTCACCGCACCGCATAAGGAGCCACTATGAGCACGGAACCGGATATGGAAGACATCAACCTGTCGGACTGGAGCCGTCGGCTGACACAGGCGCTGCAGATCCTGGATCTGGAAGTGGATCCCCAACTGCTGCGGACGTTGAACGAGAAGGCCGCGGACTCGGTGGGACCCGACGCCGGACTCGTCAGCAGCTTCCTGGTCGGCTATGCCGCCGCGCTGACGGTCAGCAGCGGACACAAGGCGCCGGGCGAGGCCGTGGACAAGGCCGCGGATACGGTGCTGCAGCTGTCCGAGACCGGCCTCAAAGGCCCCGACGTTCCCGGTTGGAAGGGCTCCGCCCAGTAGGAAAGCACCGGCGTTAACGCCCGCAGGCCGGGAACCGTGTATACGGTTCCCGGCCTGCGGGCTTAAAGCCGGTGCCGGCGTCGGCCGATCAGACCGGCGCCGGGGTGCGGCGCATCTTGTCCTCGGGTGCCGGGCTCGCGCCGGCCGCTGCCGGAACCACCCGGACGATCACTGTCTTGGAGACCGGGGTGTTGCTGCCCTCGGCCACATGCTCCAGGGGCACCAGCACGTTCGCCTCGGGGTAGTACGCGGCGACGCAGCCCCGGGACGTGGGGTAGGAGACCAGCCGGAAGCTGTGCAGGACACGGTCCACACCGTCTTTGTAGACGCCGTGGATGTCCACGAACTGGCCGTCGCGCAGGCCCAGTTCCTGGAGGTCCTCGGGGTTGATGAACAGCACGTGCCGGCCGCCCTTGATGCCGCGGTAGCGGTCATTGTGGCCGTAGATGGTGGTGTTCCACTGGTCGTGCGAGCGCATGCTTTGCAGGATCAGCGTGCCTTCCGGCCGCTCCACCGGCTCCAGGTCATTGACCGTGATGATGGCCTTGCCGGTGGGGGTGTTGAAGGTGCGGGAGTCCCGGGGGCCGTTGGGCAGCACGAACCCGCCCTCGCGCCGGATCCGTTCGTTGTAGTTCTCGCAGCCCTGCACCACCCGGGAGATGTGGTCCCGGATCAGGTCGTAGTCCCGTTCATAGCCGGCCCAGTCCGCCTTGATCCTGTCCCCGATGACCAGGGCCCCGAGCCGGGCGATCAGTGCCGGTTCGGAGAGCAGGTTGGGGGACACCGGCTCGACGCCGCCGTGCGAGGCGTGCACGGCACAGACCGTGTCCTCGACGGAGACGAACTGGCGGCCGCTTTCCTGGATGTCGATCTCGGTGCGGCCCAGCACGGGCAGGATCAGCGCCTCCTTGCCGGTGATGAGGTGGGAGCGGTTCAGCTTGATCGAAATCTGCACCGACATCTCCGCCTTCTGCATGGCGGGCTCAACGAACTGGGTATCGGAGATCGCCGAGATCAGGTTGCCGCCCAGCGCCATGAAGAACTTGATCCGCCCGTCCTGCAGCCGCCGGAAGGTCTCCACGGCGTCGGCGCCGTGCTCACGGGGAGGCTCGAAGCCGAACTCCTCTCCCAGCGCGTCCATGAAGTGCCGCGGCATCTGCTCCCAAATGCCCATGGTCCGGTCGCCCTGGACGTTGCTGTGCCCGCGGATCGGGGCGGCGCCGGCTCCGGGCTTGCCGATGTTGCCGCGCAGCAGCAGCAGGTTGATCATTTCCTTGATCGTGGCGACACCCTTTTTCTGCTGGGTGATGCCCATGGCCCAGGTAATGATGACCCGCTCGGCCTTGAGGTAGCGCTCGGCCAGTTCATCGATTTCCTCGATGCGCAGGCCGGTGGCCTCCAGCACGGTCTCGTCGTCGAGCGTGGCCAGGTGCTCGCGCAGGTCCGCCAGGCCTTCGGTGTGCTGTTCGAGGAACTCGTGGTCCAGGACGGTGCCCGGGTTGCGGTCCTCGGCTTCGAGGACCCGCTTGGAGATGGCCTGCAGCAGCGCCATGTCCCCGCCGAGGCGGATCTGCAGGAACTGGTCGGCCAGCTGGGTGCCCTTGCCGGCGACGCCGCGCGGCTTCTGCGGATTCTTGTACCGGCGCAGCCCTGCCTCGGGCAGCGGGTTCACGGCCACGATGTTGCCGCCGTTGCGCTTGCAGTGCTCCAGCGCGGTCAGCATGCGCGGATGGTTGGTGCCCGGGTTCTGGCCCATGAGGATGATCAGGTCGGCCTTGCCGAAATCGTCGTACGTGACGGTGGCCTTGCCGATGCCGATGGTCTGCCCCATCGCCCAGCCGGAGGACTCATGGCACATGTTGGAGCAGTCGGGAAGGTTGTTGGTGCCGTAGGCGCGCACGAACAGCTGGTAGAGGAAGGCAGCCTCGTTGGAGGTGCGGCCGCTGGTGTAGAACGCCGCCTCCTCGGGGGAGTCAAGCGACTTGAGCTTGTCCGCCACAATGTTCAGCGCCTCGTCCCAGCTCACCGGCCGGTAGTGGTCCTCGTCCGCCGGCTTGTACAGGGGCTCGGTGAGCCGGCCCTGCATGCCCAGCCAGTATTCGGTCCGCTCACGAAGGTCAGTGAGGCTGTGCTCGGCCCAGAACTCGGAGGGAATAATCACGGGCGCGGCCTCCCACGTGACCGCCTTGACCCCGTTTTCGCAGTACTCAAAGGGGCTGCGGTCCTTGGGATCCGGCCAGGCACAGCTGGGGCAGTCGAAGCCCTTCTTCTGGTTCATTCGGAAGGTCGTGCCAAGAGCCCGGGAGAGCCCCATCTTCTCGATGGCCGGCTTCATGGAGTGGTACACGGCAGGTACCCCTGCAGCCCAGTCCTTGGGTTTGCCCGTGACCTTTATGTCCTTCTCGTCAACGTCCTCCACCTTGGGGTTCTGCTTCGCCACTGCGATCTTCCCTTCATCGGACAACTGGTCGGCCCCGCCGCCGCAGGTCCTGTCGGCCGTCGTTTATGTACCCATAGGCCTAGCAGGGACCACGCCGTACTGCAAGCATCGCCCCCGCCGGACCGAGGCTTCGATAGTTCTCCGGGGCCCGCCCGGCGGCTGCCTCCCCGGGCGTGAATACGGCAAGATGGGTTAGGTGAGCACAGCCAAGACCTCCGCGGAGCAGGACACCCAGGCCGCCGTCGAATCCGTCAGCACCGACGCCCCACCCGCCGCCGATCTGCGCCGGGAATACGAGGAACTGGCGGATAGGATCCGCAGGTACCGGTTCGCGTACTACAACGAAGACGCGCCGCTGGTCTCCGACGCCGAATTCGATTCGCTCTACCGCCGGCTCGAGGAAATCGAAGCCCTGCACCCGGAGCTGGTCACCAACGATTCGCCCACCCAGGAAGTCGGCGGCGAAGTCTCCGCCGCGTTCTCCCCGGTGCAGCACCTGCAGCGCATGTACAGCCTCGAGGATGTCTTCTCCCTCGAGGAGCTTGATGCCTGGGTGCACCGGGCCGAGGCGAACGTCGAGCAGATCTCTCCCGGCGCCCGGATTCAGTGGCTCACTGAGCTGAAGATCGACGGGCTGGCCATCAACCTGCTCTACCGCAACGGGGAACTGGTCCGCGCCGCCACCCGCGGTGACGGCACCACCGGCGAGGACATCACCCACAACGCGCTGACCATCGCGGCCATCCCGCGCCGGCTGGCCGGCGACGACGTGCCCGCCGAAGTGGAGATCCGCGGCGAGGTGTTCATCCCCTCCAAGGAGTTCGCGGCGCTCAACGAGGCCATGGTGGAGGCCGGCAAGGCGCCCTTCGCCAACCCGCGCAACGCGGCGGCGGGCTCGCTGCGGCAAAAGGACCCCCAGGTCACCGCCCAGCGCCCGCTGACCATGTACGTGCACGGTATCGGCGCCCGCGAGGGCCTGAGCGCCGCCAGCCAGTCCGAAACCTATGACCTGCTCAAGGCCTGGGGGCTCCCGACCTCGCCCTACTACAAGGTCTTCGACAGCTATGAGGAGGTCCTGGCCTACATCGCCCACCACGGCGAGCACCGGCACGACCTCAGCCACGAAATCGACGGCATCGTCATCAAGGTCGACGACTTCGCCCTCCAGCGCGCCCTCGGCCACACCTCCCGCGTCCCGCGGTGGTCCGTGGCCTACAAGTACCCGCCCGAGGAAGTGAATACGAAGCTCCTCGACATCCGGGTCAACGTCGGCCGCACCGGCCGGGTCACCCCGTACGGCGTCATGGAACCGGTCAAGGTCGCCGGCTCCACCGTGGAAATGGCCACGCTGCACAACCAGGACGTGGTCAAGGCCAAAGGCGTGCTGATCGGCGACACGGTGGTGCTGCGCAAGGCCGGCGACGTCATTCCGGAAATCGTGGGCCCCGTCGTCGCGCTCCGCGACGGCACCGAACGCGAGTTCGTCATGCCCACCCGCTGCCCGTCCTGCGGCACCGAACTCGCACCCGCCAAGGAGGGCGACGTCGACATCCGCTGCCCCAACGCGCGTTCCTGCCCGGCGCAGCTGCGCGAGCGGGTCTTCCACCTGGCCGGCCGCGGCGCGTTCGACATCGAAGCCCTCGGCTGGGAAGCCGCCATCGCGCTGACTTCCCCGGCCGAGCCGGAGCAGCCGCCGCTGACCAGCGAGGCGTATCTTTTCGACCTGCGCATCGAGGACCTGGCGGACGTGCGCATCGAGCGCCCCAAGCGGGTCAAGGGCGTGGTGCAGGGCACCGAACTGGTGCCGTACTTCTACACCAAGGGCACCGCGAGGAAGCCCTCCGAACCCAGTGCCAACACCCGCAAGCTCTTCGACGAACTGGAAAAAGCCAAGAACCAGCCGCTGTGGCGGGTGCTGGTGGCGCTGTCCATCCGGCACGTCGGGCCCACCGCGGCCCGGGCACTGGCCACCGGTTTCGGGTCCATGGACGCCATCCGCGCCGCCACTGAGGAACAGCTCGCCCACGTCGACGGCGTCGGCCCGACCATCGCCGCGGCGCTGAAGGAATGGTTCGCCGAGGACTGGCACGTCGAGATCGTCGAGCGCTGGGCCGCCGCCGGCGTCCGGATGGCCGATGAGCGCGACGAGTCGATGCCCCGGACCCTGGAGGGCAAGACCATCGTCGTCACCGGAACGCTGCCGAACTTCAGCCGCGACGAGGCCAAGGAAGCCATCATCAGCCGCGGCGGCAAGGCCTCCGGCTCGGTGTCGAAGAAGACCGACTACCTGGTCGCCGGGGAGAACGCCGGCAGCAAGCTGGACAAAGCCGAACAGCTGGGCGTTCCGGTGCTCGATGAGGACGGCTTCCGGGGCCTGCTCGAGACCGGCTCCGCGGAACCGGCCGGCGGCGGCACCGCCGCCGACCCCGCCGGGGCGGCAGCGGACGCAGATCCCGCGGCGGGCGCCGGAGCGGGGGAGGTATGACCCCCGGCTCGGACCGCGATCCGCTGGAGCTGCTCGCGGTGGCCCGCGAGGCCGCCGCCGCCGGCGCCGCCGTCCTGGCCGCGCGCGACGCCGGGCAGCTCAACGCCGTCAACAAGAGCGCGGCGGGGGACTGGGTCACCGACTTCGACACTGCGGCCGAGACCGCGGTCCGCGACGTGCTGCTGCGCCTGCGTCCCCGGGACGTTGTCGGGGGAGAGGAGCTGTCCGTCCACGTACCCGTGGAGCCCTCGGGCGTCCGCTGGTCCATCGACCCGCTGGACGGCACCACCAACTTCATCCGCAACATCCCCTTCTACGCCACGTCGGTGGCGGCGGCGGACGACGGCGCCTGGCTGGCCGGCGTCGTGCACGCCCCGGCGCTGGGCCGGATCTACTACGCTGCCGCCGGGCAGGGCGCCTGGCTGGAGGCCGCCGGCAGCCGGTCCCGGCTCACGGGGCCGGATCCGGAGCGAAAGGGCCGGCTGCTGGGCACCGGATTCTCGTACGACGCCGCACGGCGCCGGGAACAGTACGCCGCCCTGCCGTCCCTCGCAGCGGAGTTCGCCGACATCCGCCGGCTGGGCTCCGCCGCCCTGGACCTGTGCCTGGTCGCCGACGGAACGCTGGACGCCTACCTCGAACAGGGCCTGAACGAATACGACTACGCCGCCGGTGCCCTGATTGCCGAGGAAGCCGGCGTCGCCGTCGTCCGTCCGGGTACGCCCGGCGGTGTGATGAGCGCCGGCTAGTCCCCGCCCTTTCCCGCCCCTTATCCCGGGACGGCGCAGCGCGGGCGGATTCCCTCCGTTTCGCGGTGACTCCCTCCATTTCGCGCACGTCCTCCGGTTCCAGGCGGAGGAAATGCGCAAAACGGAGGGCCTGGATGCAGAGCGGAGGAAATGCGCGGCCGGGAGAGCCGGGAGTCAAAGCGCTGTGGGAAACGGGAACGGAGTTCCGTAACAACCGTCGGCTGGCCGGCAATCCGCAGTTGTAACAAAGCGCCGGCCCCGGTCATTGTGCACCCGATATCTCCTGCCGCCGATACGTTTTGACATCCGCCCGGCCCATATGCCCCCGACACGTATTATTGCCGGTCGCATGCAGGTGCATTTACCTTCTTCGGGTGTACAACTTAGGTACCTGCAGCTGACGAATCGTCTGCCAGAGGGGACCTTCAGGGGCCCTGACCGGCGATGGATCTGGCCGTCCGTTCAAAAATGGGCGATCCGTCTCTGTTTGTACCAGCGCCTGCCCCGACGACCCGATACCCGTGGTATCGGGAACTTGCCGGCAGGGACAACACAACACGCCGCCGCATGGCTGCGGACTATCGAAATGGGGGTAGGAGATGGGGGATCTCCGATTGGTGCCGGGAATGGTCGTCCAACAGGAGGGCGTCGGCGGCACGGTAAAGCTGAAGGTCCTCGGGGCGAGCAACTGCGACGGCTGCGGCAAGCTGGGCGTCATCGCCCAGGTGCTGGACAACGCCGTGGTGGACAGCTTCCACTACTGGAAGGGGCACGTCATCGTGGTGGACCGGAACAAGCTCAGCCGCGACCCTTCGGCGCCCATGTGGTCTGCGGTCGCCGGGCACTGACCCCGGAGCCGAAAGCCGGACCCGCCTGGCGCGGGTCCGGCTTTTCCATCGGTCCGGCGGCCCGCGGGCCTACTGGCGGGGATCAGGGTTGCGGGGCTCCGTGGTGCCCATATCGGCGGGGCCCAGAAGCTTGTCCGCCGGGCCCGACGCCTCGCCCTGCGGCCGTGGCCGCAGCTCGGGATGGTGCAGGTCCAGCGCCGGGCGTTCCGAACGGATCTGCGGGATGGACACGAAGTTGTGCCGCGGCGGAGGGCACGACGTCGCCCACTCCAGGGAGCAGCCGAATCCCCAGGGATCGTCCACCTCCACCTTTCGGCCATGGCGCCAGGTGACGTACACGTTCCAGAAGAACGGGATCAGCGAGATTCCCAGCAGATAAGACCCGACCGTGGAGACCTGGTTCATGGCGGTGAAGTTGTCCTCGACCAGGTAGTCCGCGTAGCGGCGGGGCATGCCCATGACGCCGAGCCAGTGCTGCACCAGGAACGTGAGGTGGAAGCCGATGAGCAGCAGCCAGAAGTGGATCTTGCCCAGCCGCTCGTTGAGCATCTTGCCCGTCCACTTCGGCCACCAGAAGTAGAAGCCGGCGAACATCGCGAACACGACGGTGCCGAACACGACATAGTGGAAGTGTCCCACCACGAAGTAGGTGTCGGACACGTGGAAGTCCATCGGCGGCGAGGCCAGGATGACGCCCGTCAGCCCGCCGAACAGGAACGTGATCAGGAAGCCGATCGCCCACAGCATGGGGGTGTCGAAGGTGATTGAGCCGCGCCACATGGTGCCGATCCAGTTGAAGAACTTCACGCCTGTGGGCACCGCGATCAGCATGGTCATGAAGGCGAAGAAGGACAGCATCACCGAGCCGGTCACGTACATGTGGTGGGCCCAGACCGTCATGGACAGCGCGGCGATGGCGATGGTCGCGAAGACGAGCCCCTTGTAGCCGAAGATCGGCTTACGGCTGAACACCGGGATCACCTCGGAGATGATGCCGAAGAACGGCAGCGCGATGATGTACACCTCGGGGTGGCCGAAGAACCAGAACAGGTGCTGCCACAGGATCGCTCCGCCCTGGTCCGGGTCAAAGATGTGCGAGCCGAAACGGCGGTCCATGCCAAGGGCAAACAGCGCCGCCGCGAGCGGCGGGAACGCCATGAGCACCAGCATGGAGGTCACCAGGGTGTTCCACGTGAAGATCGGCATCCGCCACATGGTCATGCCCGGAGCGCGCATGCACACAATCGTGGTCACGAAGTTCACCGCGCCCAGGATGGTCCCGAAGCCGGACAGCGCCAGGCCGAAGACCCACAGATCACCGCCCAGCCCGGGAGAGAACGTCGTGTTGGACAACGGCGTGTAGGCCGTCCAGCCGAAGGACGCGGCGCCCTGGGGCGTGATGAACCCGGACAGGGCGATCAGGCTGCCGAACAGGAAGAACCAGAAGGCCAGGGCATTCAGGCGCGGGAACGCGACGTCCGGCGCCCCGATCTGCAGCGGCATCATCACGTTCGCAAAGCCCGCGAACAGGGGCGTGGCGAACATCAGCAGCATCATGGTGCCGTGCATGGTGAACAGCTGGTTGTACTGCTCCTTGGACTGCAGGATCTGCATGCCCGGTTCGAACAGCTCGGCGCGGATGATCAGCGCCATCACGCCGCCGATGCAGAAGAACACGAAGGAGGCGATCAGGTACATGTTGCCGATGATCTTGTGGTCGGTGGACGTCAGCCAGCCGACGACGATGCGCCCCCGGGAGACGGGAACCACCCGCGGCGGAACGGTCGTGCCCGATTCACCGGTGTACTCGACAGTTGACACGGCAGCCATCCTTCGCAGCAGGAAGGGCACGGCCGCACCGGAACCATGAAGCTGCCGGAGGCTCCGGGCCGGGCCCGTTTGCCAGCAGTCTAGGAGTCGGGCCCTGCCGGGTCCAGAGCGGGCCGCAACCGGGGCCCGGAGCCGGGCAAAGGCACATTAAGCCCTGAGGAAAGCCCCAGCCGGCAGGGCGGTTTTTTGCAGGTCCGAAGCGGATAATGAATCGAACGCCTGCTTCGGCTTAGGGAGGTTGCACCATGCCCAGGAAGACAGCCACCACTACCCGGCGGACCGCACGCGGCACCGCCCGCCCTGCCGCCCGTCCGGCCTCCACCCCGGAGGGCCTCGACACCGCACGGTTCGCGGCCCTGCTGGATGAACGGACGGCGCACGCCCGCGAACAGATCGACGCCGCGCTGGCCGAGATCCGCGAGGTGACCATCGCCGCCCAGGACACCCCCGCCGACGACGAACACGACCCGGAAGGCTCCACGGTCACCATTGAGCGGGCCAATGAGATGTCGATGCTGGCGGCGGCGGAGGCCTCGCTCACCGAGCTGACGGAGGCACGCCGCCGGTTGGACCACGGTTCCTACGGAATCTGTGAACGCTGCGGCTCCGAGATACCCACGGCCCGGCTCGAAATCCGGCCCGAGGCGCGCACCTGCGTGGCCTGCGCGGGCACCCGACGGCGCTGATGTGACGACGTCGGCGGGCCCCTGAGACGGGGCCCACGCGCGGTCAGGGACGGGCCTCGTGCGGGCGTAGGATTGCAGGGCCGACTTTTACCTGCGTGTTAGGACACCGCACCCGCCATGAGCATTACCGTCCGCGAAGCCGTGCCCGCCGACTTCGACGAAATCCGCCGCATCACCCGTGACGCCTACGTCAAGGACGGCCACATCGACGCCGACCACGGCTATCTGCCCAAGCTGGAGGACGTCGAGGACCGGGCGGCCAACGCCGCCGGCCTCTGGGTGGCCGAGCTTGACGGCCGCGTCGTGGGATCCACCGCCCTGACCTTCACCGGCCAGCCGTACACGGACATCGCCGTCGAAGGCGAACTGGAGTTCCGGATGCTTGCCGTGGATCCGGCGGTGCGGCGCCGCGGCGTGGGCCGCGCCATCGTGGAAGCGGTCATCGCCTACGCCCGCTCCCTGGACGGCATCGAAGCGGTGAGCCTGACCAGCATGCCCTCGATGACCGGAGCCCATGCCCTCTACCTGGCCATGGGCTTCGAACGCCAGCCCGAGCGGGACTGGACCGTGCCGGGCATGGACCTGCCGCTGATGGTCTTCCGCTTCACGCTCTGAGGCTGCTGCTCAGCCCGCTGCCGCGCCGGCGGTTCCGACCATGCCCAAAGGCCCGGGCCGGCGGGTGACCGCGCGGATTGATCCGCCGCCGTCGGGCGCGCCCGACGCCGTAGACTGGAACGGAACCGGCGCGAGCCGAAGACCAAACTGCAATTGACGCATGGGAGACGCATGTCTGAGATCAATCGTGAGGCCGTGGCGCATCTTGCGCGGCTGGCCCACATTGAGATGACCGACGACGAGCTGGACAAAATGGCCGGCGAACTCGACGTCATCGTGGATTCGATCAAATCCGTAAGCGAAGTGGCCGGCGCGGACATCCCCGCCACCTCGCACCCCATCCCGCTGGCCAATGTGTTCCGCGAGGACGTCGTCGGGCAGACCCTGAGCAACGAGGAGGCGCTCTCGGGCGCCCCCGACGCCGCCGACGGCCGCTTCAAGGTCCCGGCCATCCTGGACGAGGAGTAGGACGGAACCATGAGTGAACTGATCACCGCCAGCGCCGCGCAGCTGGCCGAGAAGCTTGCCGCCCGCGAGGTCTCCGCCGTCGACGTGGTCCAGGCGCACCTGGACCGCATCAATGAGGTGGACCGCGACGTCAACGCGTTCCTGCACGTGAACACCGATGAGGCGCTCGCCGTGGCCGCCGAGGTCGACGCCGCCCGCGCCGCCGGCGAGCAGCTGCATGAGCTGGCCGGCGTGCCGATCGCGATCAAGGACCTGATCGTCACCAAGGGCCAGCCCACCACGGCCGGTTCGAAGATGCTCGAGGGCTGGATGAGCCCCTACGACGCCACGGTCATCTCCCGCATCCGCGCCGCCCGCCTGCCGATGCTCGGCAAGACCAACCTGGACGAGTTCGCCATGGGCTCCTCCACCGAGCACTCCGCGTTCGGCCCCACCCGCAACCCGTGGGACCTTGACCGGATCCCCGGCGGCTCCGGCGGCGGTTCCGCTGCCGCCGTCGCGGCCTTCGAGGCTCCGCTGGCGCTGGGCACCGACACCGGCGGCTCGATCCGCCAGCCGGCCGCCGTGACCGGCTCGGTGGGCGTCAAGCCCACCTACGGCGGCGTCTCCCGCTACGGCGCGATCGCCATGGCCTCCTCCCTGGACCAGATCGGCCCGGTCTCCCGCACCGTGCTCGACGCCGCGCTGCTGCAGGAACTGATCGGCGGCCACGATCCGCGCGACTCCACCTCGCTGACCGACCCGGTCGGCAACCTGGCCGAGGCGGCCCGCAACGGCAACGTTGCCGGCATGCGCATCGGCGTCGTCCGCGAACTGCAGGGCGAAGGCTACGAGGCCGGCGTGCAGGCCCGCTTCGACGAATCGCTTCAGCTGCTCAAGGACGCCGGCGCCGAGATCGTCGAGGTCTCCTGCCCCAACTTCAAGTACGCCCTGGGCGCCTACTACCTGATCATGCCGTCGGAGGCCTCCTCCAACCTGGCCAAGTACGACGGCGTCCGGTACGGCCTGCGCCGCCTGCCCTCGGATCCGCCGCTGACCATTGAGCGGGTCATGGGCGCCACCCGCGCCGCCGGCTTCGGTGACGAGGTCAAGCGCCGCATCATCCTGGGTACCTACGCCCTCTCCGCCGGCTACTACGACGCCTACTACGGCTCGGCCCAGAAGGTGCGCACGCTGATCCAGCGCGACTTCGACGCCGCGTTCGCGCAGGCCGACGTGCTGATCTCCCCGACCTCCCCGAACACCGCGTTCAAGCTGGGGGAGAAGCTGGACGATCCGCTGGCCATGTACCTGAACGACATCGCCACCATTCCGGCGAACATGGCCGGCGTGCCCGGCATCTCGGTGCCCGGCGGCCTGGCCGACGGGCTGCCGGTGGGCATCCAGTTCCTGGCCCCCGCCCGTGAGGACGCCCGCCTGTACCGGGCCGGCGCCGCGCTGGAAGGGCTGCTTGAGCAGAAGTGGGGCGGCCCGCTGCTGGCCTCCGCCCCGGTACTCGGAGGAGTGAAGTAATGTCCGTGCACACCCAGGACGAGGTCCTGTCCTTCGAGACGGCCATGGAGAAGTACGACCCGGTGCTCGGGTTCGAGGTCCACGTGGAGCTGAACACGAAGACCAAGATGTTCTCCGACGCCCCCAACGTGTTCGGCGACGAGCCCAACACCAACGTCACCCCCGTGGACCTGGGCATGCCCGGCGTGCTGCCGGTGGTCAACAAGACGGCGGTGGAGTACTCGATCCTCATCGGCCTGGCGCTGAACTGCAAGATCGCCGAATCCTGCACCTTCGCCCGCAAGCAGTACTTCTACCCGGACACGCCCAAGAACTTCCAGACCTCCCAGTACGAGGACCCCATCGCCTACGACGGGTACCTCGACATTGAGCTGGAGGACGGCGAGGTCTTCCGCGTGGAGATCGAGCGCGCGCACATGGAGGAGGACGCCGGCAAGCTGACCCACATGGGCGGCGCCGCCGGCCGCATCCAGGGCGCCGACTTCTCCCTGGTCGACTACAACCGGGCCGGCGTGCCGCTGGTGGAGATCGTCACCAAGCCCATCGAGGGCGCCGGGTCCCGGGCTCCCGAGCTGGCCAAGGCCTACGTCGCCGCCATCCGCGAAATCGTGAAGAACCTCGGGGTCTCCGACGCCCGCATGGAGCGCGGCAACGTGCGCTGCGACGCCAACGTCTCCCTGCGCCCGCACGGGCAGGAGAAGTTCGGCACCCGCTCCGAGACGAAGAACGTGAACTCGCTGCGCGCCGTCGAACGCGCCGTCCGTTACGAGATCCAGCGGCACGCCGCCGTTCTGGAATCCGGCAGCAAGGTGGTCCAGGAGACCCGGCACTGGCACGAAGACACCCGCTCCACCACTTCCGGCCGGCCCAAGTCCGACGCCGACGACTACCGATACTTCCCGGAACCGGACCTGCTGCCGGTGGTCACCACCCCGGAGTGGATCGAGGAGCTGCGCTCCCGGCTGCCCGAGCCGCCGGCCGAGCGGCGCCGGCGCCTGAAGGCGGACTGGGGCTACTCCGACGCCGAGTTCCGTGACGTCGTCAACGCCGGTGTGATGGACGCGATCGAGGAGACCGTCGCCGCCGGCGCCTCCGCCGCTGTCGCCCGCAAGTGGTGGATGGGCGAGGTTGCCCGGCGGGCCAAGGAAGCCGAAGTCGATCCGGTCGACGTGGGCGTCACCCCCGAGCTCATCGTGGAACTGGACCGCCTGGTCCAGGCCGGCAAGATCAACGACAAGCTGGCCCGCCAGGTGCTCGACGGCGTGCTCGCCGGCGAGGGCACCCCGGAGGAAGTCATCGAGAAGCGCGGCCTGGCCGTGGTCTCCGACGACGGCGCGCTGCTGGAAGCGATCGACGCCGCCCTCGCGGCCCAGCCCGACGTCGCGGACAAGATCCGCGGCGGCAAGGTCCAGGCCGTCGGCGCCATCGTGGGCGGGGTCATGAAGGCCACCCGCGGGCAGGCCGACGCCGGCCGTGTACGCGAGCTGATCCTCGAACGTCTCGGCGTGCAGGGCTGATTTCCTGGCGCTGCCGTCGGACACAAGCGGCAAAAAGGAGCAGGCTCCGGGGAGATCCCGGGGCCTGCTCCTGTCTCACCTACTGTTCGTCGACATAGATGACGACGCCGGCGAGCATCACGCACAGCATTCCTACGGTGGCGATGCCGATCTCCATGAGCCTGGGAGTCGGCTTCTTTGCAGGGGCCTTGACGGTCCTGAGAAAGGCGAGGGCACCGAGGGAAATCCCCGCCAGACTCAGAATGATCGCGCCGAGAGGCATGCCGGCTCCCTAGCCGTTCGTGGGGAACAGCGAGAAGAACGTGATCCCCAGACCCAGAGCCATGCCTCCCAGGAGCGGGATCACCATGGCGGTCTTCTGGAATTCCTGCCCTCCCGGGAGCCTGTCCATGGTTTTCCTCCCCACCACCATTTCCGTGGCCCGCCCGGCGAATTTCCCCACGGAACCGATTTTTCGAAATCCGATCAGGCAGGCGATAAAGAGCACAGGGCCGATGACCAGCCCGGGCCACGATGGTTCCATTGTTCCTCCTGCCGGTTTGGCCTCCGCTGGGTAAGGATGTGTGGCAGGGTACCTTCGACAACGCCCAGGGGACCACGTGGTCTCTACGCGTGCCGGGAAGCTCGCTGTCAACCGGCCGAGAACCCACTTGCCCGTTCCCAACCGCGGAGTCGACCACAGGTCCTCCGCCCCGGGGTCGGGCCGCGTAGCCTGTCGCCATGACACAGTCCCCGCCCGACCATGCCGCGGTGGACGCCGGCCTGGTCCGGCGGCTGGTCGACGAGCAGCATCCGCCGCTGGCCGGGCTGCCGGTGGTCTACGCCGCCGTCGGATCCGACAACCACGTTTTCCGCCTGGGCGACCGCCATGCCGTCCGGCTGCCCCGCCACGCCCGGTCCGCGGAGCGGATGCGCCATGAGCAGCGGTGGCTCGCAGCCCTGGCGCCGGACCTTCCCGTGGCGGTCCCGGCCCCGGTGCACAGCGGCGTCCCCACCCGGGATTTCCCCTGGCCGTGGTGCATCACCGCCTGGTTCGCCGGAACGCAGGCGGCCGGCCGGGCCCGCGGGCACAACGCCGTCGTCGCCGCTCCGCTGGCCGGTTTCCTCAACGCCCTGCACCGCTCCGCGCCGGCGGGCCATCCGCCCAACGAGGTGCGCGGCCGGGCCCTGGTCGAGGGCAACGCAGCGGTGCGGGCCCGGCTGCGCAGCGGCATGGTGCCGCACGCCGTCCGGGTGGAGGAACTCTGGGCTGCGGCGCTGGATGCCGCCGCGTGGCCCGGCCCGGCGTTATGGCTGCACGGCGATCTGCATCCGGGGAACCTGCTGGTGCGCGGCGCGGCGCTGGAGGCCGTGGTGGACTTCGGCGAGCTGACCGCGGGGGATCCGGCCACCGACCTGGCGGCGGCCTGGCTGGTGTTCGACGCCGCCGGGCGCCGCGCCTTCCAGGCCGGCCTGGGCGGGCAGTACGACGCCGACCCCGACGTCTGGCTCCGCGCCCGCGGCTGGGCGCTGCTGCTGGCCACGGACCTGCTGGCCGCCGGGGCCGACCTCCCCGGGCTGCACCTGATCGGATCCGAGGCGCTGATGGAACTGCTGACCGAAGACGCGTGGGCGGGATGAGGCGCCGGACACATGCCAGAATAAGGCGGTCAGGGGCCCGTGCCCGGCAGAGCTGCTGAAGGGAAGCACATCGGATGGACACCAGCTGCGACATCCTGGTCATCGGCGGCGGCATCGCGGGCCTGTCCCTGGCCTCCGAACTCGCCGAGCGGGCCGACGTCGTCGTCATCGAAGCGGAACCGAGCCTGGCCTATCACACCTCCTCCCGCTCGGCCCGGCAGCTGATCCCCAGCTACGGTCCCGCCATCGTGCAGGCGCTGACCATCCGCACGCTTGCCCTGGTCCGCACGCTCGAGGCCGACCTGCCGCAGCCCCTGCTGACACCGCGCAGCTTCATGCTCATCGGCGACGAGGAAGACGTCCGGGACCGGGCCAGCGGGCACATGCACCCCATCACCGCGGCCGAGGCGTACGCCCTGGCACCGGAGCTGCGTGCGGGAGCGGTCACCGCCGCGGGTCTGGACACCACCTCGGTGGCCTGTGACACCAAGGGCCTGCTGGACTGGCACATCGCGAGGATCCGGGATCACGGCGGCCGGATCCGCACCGGAGCCAGGGCAGGCTTTGCCGCCCGCAACGCGGCGGCGGGCCCGGGATCCGGGGCCAGCGTCGACGGCACGAGGTGGGTGGTGCAGACTCCGTCGGGCACGGTCACCGCGGGAAAGGTGGTCAACGCGGCCGGCGCATGGGCGGACGACGTCGGCCGGCTCTTCGGCGCCCGCCGGCTGGGACTGCAGGCCTACCGCCGCACCGCCGCGATCGTCGACGTCCGCAATCCGCCCGCACCGGACGGGCCCATGGTCGCCGATGCGGCGGACCGGTTCTATTACCGGCCCTTCGACGGGCGGGTCCTCATCTCGCCGGCCGAGAGCGAACCGAGCATTCCAATGGACGCCCTGCCGAGGGCCTCGGACGTGAACGCCCTGATCACGCTGATCGACTCGATGACCACCCTGGACATTGCCGGGGTCGAGCACGCCTGGACGGGGCTGCGGACCGAAGCGCCCGACGGCGTGCCGGTGGCCGGCTACGACGCCGACGTGCCGGGCTTCTTCTGGCTGGCGGGGCAGGGCGGCTACGGATTCCAGACCTCCTCAGCGCTGGCGGAGTTCGCCGCCCACCTGCTGATGGGTGATGAGATTGACCCCGCGACGGCAGCGGCCCTGGCGCCTACCCGGGCCGGCCTGGGCGGCTGATCCGCGCCGCCGCCCCCCGCCGCGGGTCAGCCCGCGACGGCGGACAGCCGCGAACGGAAGCCCTCCAGCATGGCGGAGAGCGCCAGGTCGAAGGCGCGGTCAGCTGCCTCGCCCGGATCCCGGGGACGGTCCCGGGCGGCGGCGGCGAACCGGGGCGCCAGGTCGGCGAGCTCGCCCGGATCGAAGATATCCGCCGGAGCCGTGGCATCGTACGCGGCGCCGAAGACCAGCGACTCCACGGCCACGATGACATTGACGGCCTCCGCGCCTGGCCACCCGGCATCCATCAGCCCGCGGGCGACCGCCTCATACATCTCAAGCGTGTGCGGGGAATCGCCCACCGGCAGCACGGCCATCACCGGAATCATCGCGGTGTGCTGCGCGTAGCAGTCCCGATAGGACCGGGCCCAGCCTTCCAGGGCCGCGTCCCAGGCCAGGACGCCAAAACCGGAGCAGTCGATGCTCCGGTTGATCCTGTCCTGGACCCGGACCAGCACATCCCTTTTGGAGGGGGTGTGGTTGTACAGCGCCGATGTGGAGACCTTCAGTTCCCGGGCCAGTTCCGTCATGGTCAGGTGCCGGTAGCCCCGGTCGCTCACGATGCGGATCGCGGCGTCGGTGATCCCTTCGGTGGAGAGCAGGGGCTCGGTGGGGCGGCCGCGTCGTCGGGCGGTGCGGGCGATGGCCATGGAGCTCCTCGGAAGGGACGTGGGGCTGGGGACGGCAGGGAGGCTGGATCCAGTCTAGGCAGGTGCGTTACGGCGCTGTGTTAATTCCATGTTTCGGACCTTGACGCCGATCACCCCCAACCCACTTAATGAATCTAATTCATTTCTTGTCGTGAGGGAGAACACACCGTGTCGGATCAGAGGACACTGGGCAGCATCAAGGCCATCGAGCGGGACGTCGTCGTCGTCGGGGCGGGCCCGGCCGGCCTGATGGCCGCGCGCACGCTCGCCGCGGCCGGCATATCCGTGGCAGTGCTGGAGGCCCGCGACCGGGTCGGCGGGCGCACCTGGTCCCGCACCATTGACGGCGCCTTCCTGGAGATCGGCGGGCAGTGGGTTTCGCCGGACCAGACCGAGCTGCTGGGCCTGCTGAAGGAGCTCGGCAAGCAGACCTTCCCGCGCTACCGCGACGGCGCAGCGGTCTACCTGGGCGTGGACGGGACCCGCCACACCTACACGGGCACCACTTTCCCCGCCGGGGAGCAGACCATCGCCGAAATGGACCGGCTCACCGCCGAGCTGGACGCCCTGGCAGCCGAAATCGGACCGCGTGAGCCGTGGGCCCATCCGCGCGCCCGCGAACTGGACACCATCTCCTTCCACCACTGGCTGCGCTCGCAGTCCTCGGACGAAGCGGCCTGCAACAACATCGGCCTGTTCGTGGCGGGCGGCATGCTCACAAAGCCCGCGCACTCCTTCTCCGCGCTGCAGGCCGTGCTCATGGCTGCCTCGGCCGGTTCCTTCTCCAACCTGGTGGACGACGGGTTCATCCTGGACCGCCGCGTCGTCGGCGGCATGCAGTCCGTGTCCGAGGCCATGGCCGCCGAACTGGGCGAGGACGTGGTGTTCCTCGAGACCCCGGTGCGCGCCATCCGGTGGGGCGGACCGGAGGACACCTACGCCGAGCATGTGCCCGGAACTCCCGTCACCGTCTGGAGCGACCGGCTTACGGTCACGGCGCGCGACGTCGTCGTCGCCGTCCCGCCGAACCTGTACTCCCGCATCTCCTTTGAACCGCCGCTGCCGCGCCTGCAGCACCAGATGCACCAGCACCAGTCGCTGGGCCTCGTGATCAAGGTCCACGCCGTCTACGAGACCCCGTTCTGGCGCGAAGCCGGCCTCTCCGGCACCGGCTTCGGCGCGGGCGAACTGGTCCAGGAGGTCTACGACAACACCAACCACGGGGACTCCCGCGGCACGCTGGTGGGCTTTGTCTCCGATGAAAAGGCCGACGCCGTGTTCGCCCTCCCGGCCGAGGAGCGCCGCCAGGCGATCCTTGCCTCCCTGGCCCGGTACCTCGGCGAGCAGGCGCTGGAACCGGTGGTGTATTACGAATCCGACTTCGGCTCGGAGGAATGGACCCGCGGCGCCTACGCTGCCAGCTACGACCTCGGCGGGCTGCACCGCTACGGCGCGCACCAGCGCACCCCCGTGGGACCCATCCGCTGGGCCTGCTCCGACCTCGCCGCCGAGGGCTACCAGCACGTTGACGGCGCCCTGCGCCAGGGCCGGCTGGCCGCCGAGGAAATCCTCGGCGGCGGCGCGCCGGCTGCAACCGAACCCGGTACCGACAAGGAGACCGTCGCATGAAGACCCGCCTTCCCGCCGCCCGCAACGGCGACCCTGCCCTGGGCGGACATGCCAAGGGCCTCAGCGCCGGCTCAGTGGGCCTGCTCGGCTCCCTCGTGATCGGCGTCTCCACCATCGCTCCGGCGTACACCCTCTCCGGGGCGCTGGGTCCGACGGCGGCGGAAGTCGGCGTGTACCTGCCGGCCATCCTGCTGGTCGGTTTCGTGCCCATGCTGCTGGTCGCCATCGGCTACCGGCAGCTGAACCGTGCGATGCCCGACTCCGGCACCACCTTCACCTGGGTCTCCAAGGCCTTCGGCCCCTGGCTGGGGTGGATGGGCAGCTGGGGCCTGCTGGCCGCGACCATCCTGGTGCTCTCGAACCTGGCCGGCATCGCCGTGGACTTCTTCTACCTGGCCCTGGCACAGATCACCGGCAATGACGGCATCGCCGAGCTGACCCGCAACGTGCCCATCAACATCGCCACCTGCCTGGCCTTCGTTGCCGCCGCCACCTGGGTCTCCTACCGGGGCATGGAGGCGACCAAGGCCGTGCAGTACGTGCTGGTGGCGTTCCAGCTGATCGTGCTCATCTGGTTCTCCGTGGCCGCATTCGGACACGTCGCCGGCGGCACCGCGTTCGACGGGCTGACCATCCGGCCGGAGTGGTTCAACCCGCTCGGCGTGGAGTCCTTCTCCGCCTTCGCCGCGGGCATCTCGCTGTCCGTGTTCATTTACTGGGGCTGGGACGTCGTGCTGACCATGAACGAGGAAAGCCGCGGCGCGGCGACCACTCCCGGCAAGTCGGCAATTGTCACCATCCTGGTGATCGTCGCCCTGTACATGACCGTGTCCCTGGGCGTGCTGTCCTTCTCCGGCGTCTCCGACGAAGGGCTGGGCATGGGCAACCCGGACATCCAGGAGAACATCTTCGCCGCGCTGGCCGGCCCCATCATGGGCCCGTTCGCGATCCTGATGTCCCTGGCCGTGCTCTCATCCTCCGCCGCATCGCTGCAGTCCACGATGATCTCGCCGGCCCGCACCATGCTCGCCATGGGGCACTACGGCGGGCTGCCGGACAAGTACGCCACGGTCACCGAGCGCTTCCGCTCGCCCGGCTACGCCACCGTGGCCTCCGCCGTCATCGCCTCGGTCTTCTACGCGGTGATGCGCGTGGTCTCGGAGAACGTCCTCTGGGACACGATCACCACGCTGGGGATGATGGTCTGCTTCTACTACGGAGTCACCGCGCTGGCCTGTGTCTGGTACTTCCGCCGCGACGCCTTCCGCAGCGTGAAGGGCTTTCTGGCCAAGATCCTGGCCCCGCTGATCGGCGGGATCCTGCTGCTGGTGTTCTTCGTGCAGACCTCCTACGACTCGATGGATCCCGAGTACGGCTCCGGATCCGAGATCGGCGGCGTCGGGCTGGTCTTTGTCCTTGGCGTCGGGATCCTGGTGCTCGGTGTCGCGGCGATGCTGGTCCAGTACCGGCGCAGCCCCGACTTCTTCCGGAACCGGTTCGAAACCACCGAACTGCCGGTCGACTGACCCGCCAGACCGCTTCACTCCGCCGCGCCCCGCTCCGAACCAGCGCCCCACACCAAAGGAACCGCTCCGATGCACACCACTGGTCCCCACGCTCCCGGCATGCCGGGGGAGTGGCACCGCCACGAACGAACCTGGATGGCGTTTCCGCCGCCGAACGACACCTTCGGCCCGGAGGGATCGGACACCTTGGCGCGGGCCCGGCGGGCCTGGGCGGCCGTGGCCCGAACCATCGCCCGGTATGAGCCGGTGACCGTCGTCGCCGCTCCCGACGACGCCGCAGCCGCCCGCGCGGCGCTCGGCATCGGGGGAGACGGCAGCGGCGGCGACGCGGGACAGGCCGGCATCACCGTGGTCACCGCGCCGCTCGACGACGCCTGGCTGCGCGATTCCGGTCCCACGTTCGTGCACGCTGCGGACGGCTCCGTGGCGGCGGTGGACTGGGTGTTCAACGGGTGGGGCGCCCAGGGCTGGGCCGCGTGGGGCAACGACCGGCACTTGGGGCGCTTCGTCGCGGGCCAGGCCGGTGCGCCGGTGCATGGCAGCCGGCTGGTGAATGAGGGCGGCGGGTTCCATGTGGACGGGGCGGGCACCGTGCTGCTCACCGAGACCGTTCAGCTTGATCCCGGCCGGAACCCCGGCGCCACGCGGGAGCAGGTGGAGGCGGAAATCCACGCTCGGCTGGGCACCGACACCGCGATCTGGCTGCCCCGCGGCCTGACCAGGGACTACGACGAGTTCGGCACGCGCGGGCACGTGGACATCGTGGCCGCGTTCGCCGGGCCCGGCACGGTGCTGGTGCACCGCCAGGACGACCCGGCCCATCCCGATTTCGAGGTGACCCGGCAGATCCGTGCCGTCCTCGCCGACGCCGTCGACGCCCGTGGCCGGCGGCTGGACATCATCGACGTTCCGGCGCCGGCCATCCTCGACGCCGGCGACGGGTTCGTCGACTACTCGTACATCAACCATTACGTGGCCAACGGGGCGGTGATCCTGTGTGCCTTCGATGACCCGAACGACGCCGTTGCCGCCGACATCCTGGCCCGCGCCTACCCGGGCCGCACAGTCGAGCTGGTCGATGCCAGGGAGATCTTCGCCTTTGGCGGCGGCATCCACTGCATCACGCAGCAGCAGCCGGCACCGCTGCGGGAGGCGGCTGAGTGAGCGGCACCGGAATCGACGTCGCCGAGGCGTCCATCGCCGACCTGCGTGCCGCAATGGAACAGGGGCTGGCCACCAGCGAGGAACTGACAACCACCTACCTGGCGCGCATCGCGGCCTATGACACCGCCGGCCCGGCGCTGAACGCCATGGTCGTCCTGAACCCCGACGCGCTCTCCGAGGCCCGCGCCGCCGACGAGCGGAGGCGGCGGGGCGAGGTGCTGGGACCGCTGGACGGCATCCCCTACACCGCGAAGGACAGCTTCCGGGCCCGCGGGCTGACCGTCGCGGCGGGATCGCCTGCTTTCGAGCACCTGGTCGCCCAGGACGACGCGTTCACGATCGAGCGCCTGCGGTCCGCCGGCGCGGTGCTGATCGGGCTGACGAACATGCCGCCGATGGCCAACGGCGGCATGCAGCGCGGACTGTACGGCCGCGCTGAGAGCCCCTACAACGCCGCCTACCTCACCTCGGCATTTGCGTCCGGGTCCTCCAACGGCTCCGGCACCGCGACCGCCGCGAGCTTCGCCGCCTTCGGCCTGGGGGAGGAGACCTGGTCCTCCGGGCGGGCCCCGGCGTCGAACAACGCCCTCTGCGCGTACACCCCGTCCCGCGGGGTGATTTCGGTGCGCGGCAACTGGCCCCTGGTCCCCACCATGGACGTGGTGGTCCCGCACGCCCGGACCATGGCGGACCTGCTGGAAGTGCTGGACATAGTGGTAGCCGACGATTCCGAAACCCGCGGAGACTTCTGGCGGGTCCAGCCGTGGGTTCCGATACCCGCTGCCTCGGCGGTCCGCCCCGCCTCCTACCGCGCCCTGGCCCCGGCGTCGACGGCGGCCGCCCGACAGGCCCTGGCCGGTGTCCGCCTCGGCGTGCCGCGCATGTACATCAACGCGGACCCCGACGCCGGCACCGCCGCCAACCCCGGGATCGGCGGGCCGACCGGACAGCGCATCCACACGCGGGAGAGCGTCATGGACCTCTGGCACGCGGCCCGGGCAGACCTGGAAGCGGCCGGCGCGCAGGTTATCGAGGTCGACTTCCCGGCCGTCAGCAACTACGAGGGCGACCGCCCCGGCGCGCCCACCATCGCCACCCGGGGCCTGGTCAGCCCCGAGTACCTGCACCGCGAGCTGCTGGACCTGGCGGCGTGGTCCTGGGACGACTTCCTTCGGGCCAACGGGGACCCGGCCCTCAACCGCCTGACCGACGTCGACGGGAGCAGGATCTTCCCGCATCCGGCGGGAGCGCTGCCGGACCGCTATCACGGGTTCGAGGACGACATTGCCGCCTATCCTCAGCACGTGCGGGAGCACGGCGTGGACTCGGTGGAGCAGATCCCGCACCTGGCGGAGGGGCTGCGCGGGCTGGAGGAAACGCGGCGGCTGGACCTGGAGCAGTGGATGCACGGGCTGGGGCTGGACGCCGTCGTCTTTCCCGCCGTGGCCGACGTCGGGCCGGCCGATGCGGACGTGAACCCGGCCTCCGCGGACCTGGCTTGGCGCAACGGTGTGTGGGTGGCCAACGGAAACCTCGTTCCCCGGCACCTGGGCATCCCCACGGTGACTGTGCCCATGGGCACGATGGCGGACACCGGCATGCCGGTGGGGCTCACCTTCGCGGGCAAAGCGTGGGATGACACCGCCCTGCTGCGGCTGGCGGCGGCCTTCGAGGGCACCGGACGGCGTCGGACGGCACCGCCGCGAACACCCCCGCTGGGAGGCTGAGCGGCCGCCGCAGAGGGCGGAAAAGGCGCCGGGGGAGCGGCACCGCTCAGGTGTGAGGAATATCTCATCCGCTGGGCGTAACGAATCGGGCAACACCTGCGGGTTTGGTCAACTTGCGGGGCGGCTGTGCATAGAGTTGTCGTGTCAGGCCGGTTCCGGCAAGCCCCTCGATTTCTCTCTTCCGCCTTTGCGTTTCCGAAAGGTCCCCGCAGTGCCAGATCTTTTGCCGCCACAGTTCGTGGGCGTGCAGCAGCGTCCGTTCTACCATCGGGCCCGCACCGTCCTGACGTGGATTTCCGCGATCTGGCTGGCCGCGGCCGTGCTGGGCATCGGGTTCTTTTCCGGCGGCACCACCAACCTGGCTCTCTCCCTGGCCCTGCTCTACGGCACCGGCATGGCGCTGGTGGTGGTCATCTTCGCGCTGTACCGCTGGCTGAGCGGTTCCGCCCGCCGACGCAACGCAGCGGTTCCCGACGACGCCGCTGCCGCGGCCTTCGTCGACGCCACCCGTCTGGCCCAGGAAGAACTGTGGGCAGCCCTGCTGCCGCCCAGACCCGTCGGGCTGCCCGGTGTCCGCACCGCCGTCACCACGGAGGAGGCCCGCCGCGCGCTGGCCACGGCGCGGAAGTCGGCAGCGGCAGCACCGCGCAGCGCGGTGGAGTCGGAAGCGCCCGTCGCTCCGGCCGCGGCGTCCGCCGTCGTCCCGGCCCAGGCCGCCGCGGCGGAGCGCCCGGCCGCGGCGACCCCGAACACCGAGGTTGAAGGAACGCGACCCGTCAAGTCCGCCGTCAGCAAGAAGGCCGTCAAGAAATCGGGCAAGAAGACAGCCCGCAAACGCCCGGCGTCGGCGCCCGGAGCAGCCAAGCGTCCGGCGTCGGCTCCCGGAAGCGGTGGGGCCAAGCGTCCTGCCGCAGCCAAGCCGTCGTCGGGGAATGCCTCCGCGACGGCATCCGCCCGGCCGGGGCAGGCGAAGCCCGGGACCGGAAACCAGGCCGGTGCAAAGAACGGTTCCGCCGCAACAGGCCCCGGCAAGACCGCCGCATCCGCGGCCAGGGACACCGGCCGCTCCGTGCCTGCCGCCACCCTCCGGACCCGCGAACTGCTCACCGGCAACGGCCGCGGACACCTGACTCTGACCCCGCCGGTGGGCGGCGGACCGACGTCGCCCAGCCCGCGGGCGCCGCGCCGGGACGAGACTGTCCGGCGGGGTTCGGAGCGCAAGGCGTCCTAGGCTTTGCCGGCGGAGGGGCGGGCCGCTGACCTGCCCCCGGCCGCTGCCCGGGGGTGGAGGAAAAGCTCTCAGGAAATCTCCAGCCTGCTGACAGTACCCCTTCAGCAACGGCCATTAACGTAGTTAGTACCTCATAAGGGTGCGAGTGATGAATGGATGGAGTAGTGACCCATCCAGGCGCCGGCAGATTAGGGTTGATCCCCCCAACCAACCCCGAATCTGCCGGCGCTTTCTCTTTTAACCCGCTCCCGGCCCGTGCCGACGACCCAGTGCGGGGCACCTCCGGCGGCTGCGGCTATCCCGTCCGGAACTCCCCGAAAGATCCGTCCGCGGCGCCGAAGCCGTAATCGACGCTTTGGACCACTCCCGGCGTCTCCGGACCCTGCAGCCATTCGAGCAGTCCGTCGAGAGCCGGCCGGGGCCCCTCCGCCAGGACCGTCACCGAACCGTCCGGCTGGTTCCGGACTTCCCCCACGAGCCCAAGCGCCTGGGCCCTGCGCAATGTCCAGTAGCGGAAGCCCACGCCCTGCACCTCGCCCCGCACCCGTGCGGACAAACGGGAGGCTCCTGAGTGCTGGTTATCCATGGCGGACACCCTAGCGCCGGGAATCCGGACCGGCCAGATCCGGCGGCTGCACCGCTGCGGCGCTTCTCCGGCAGAATGGGGGCATGCCTTCCACACCCTCCCCGCCGGTCAGCGGGCTCCCCCCGTCCATGGCCGTCCGGCGTCGGCTGCGGTTCGAAGTGCTGATCGTCCTCGGCCTCTCGCTTGGCCAGTCCGGGGTCTACGCCGTCGTGAACCTGCTGGAGAAGCTCTCCCGGGGGCCGCTGGACGGACAGGTGACCACTCTCAACCCGCCGCTGGACGAGAGCCCCTACTTCGACCTGACCTATCAGCTGCTGAACATCTTCTTCGCGCTGATGCCGGTGGCCCTGGTGCTCTACCTGCTCGCCGAGCCCGGCCGCAGCCCGTTCCGCCGGATCGGCTTCACGTTCTCCCGCCCGGGGCGGGACCTGCTGCTCGGGCTGGGCCTGGCCGCGGTCATCGGCGTCGGCACCCTGGGTGTGTACGCCGCCGGCCGAGCCCTCGGGGTGACCACCGCCGTCGTCCCTGCCGCGCTGGACAGCTACTGGTGGACGATTCCGGTGCTGGTCCTTTCGGCCATCCGGCACGGCGTGGTGGAGGAAGTGATCATCGTGGGCTACCTCTTCACCCGGCTGCGGCAGCTGGGCTGGTCCGCTCCGGCGATCATCGTCACCAGCGCCCTCATCCGCGGCAGCTACCACCTGTACCAGGGCATCGGGCCGGGGATCGGCAACTTCCTGATGGGGCTGCTCTTCGGCGCCGTGTACTGGAAAACCCGCCGGGTCATGCCCCTGGTCGCCGCCCACGCCATCCTCGACACAGCAGGCTTTGTCGGATTCGCCCTGTTCGGCCCCGCAATCGGAATCGGAGACTGATGGACCACGCACAGCCGAAGCCCGCGCACCCGCCACTGTCCACGCCGTGGGGCGAAGCCCTGGACCCGGATGCAGTGCTTCCGGAACATCCCCGGCCGCAGCTGGTGCGGGAGGGCTGGCTGAACCTGAACGGGCCGTGGCAGTACGCGGTAACCGCGGCCGACGCCGACCAGCCGCACGCATGGGACGGACAGATCCTGGTGCCCTTTTCACCGGAGGCTCCGCTGTCCGGCGTCGGCCGCCAGCTGCAGCCGGACGAGGCGCTCTGGTACCGCCGGCGTGTCTGCCTGCCGGAGGGGTTCCGCCGGGAGCGGGTCCTGCTGCACTTCGGCGCCGTGGACCAAAGCTGCACGGTATGGGTGAACGGGGTGCTGGCCGGCGGTCACGACGGCGGCTACCTGCCGTTCACCCTCGACGTCACCGCCGCGCTGGACGCCGCCCGGGGCCCCGCGCGTGACAGCGTGCCGGATCGCGGCGCCGCAGGGGACACCGAAGGCGTTCCGGCGGGCGGGGGGCCGGCCGGCGGCGGACACGAGATGGTGGTCCGGGTCCGCGACATCAGCGATACGGGCAGCGCCTCCCGGGGCAAGCAGAAGCTCGAGCGCGGCGGGATCTGGTACACCGCCCAGTCCGGCATCTGGCAGACCGTATGGCTGGAGACCGTTCCCCGGACCTGGATCCGGGAGCTGGTGCTCACCCCCGCCCCGACCCTGGACGCGGTCACCGTCACGGTGCACGCGGACGGCGGCCTGCCGCCGGAAGGGGACGCCGCCGTCGTCGTGCGCGCCGACGGCACCGAAGTGGCACGCGGCGCCGCCCGGCCGGGCGCACCGTTGCGGCTTCAGCTCCCTCAGCCAAGGCTCTGGAGCCCGGAGGACCCGTTCCTCTACGACGTCGAGGTCAGCCTGGGTGAGGACACGGTGCACAGCTACTTCGGCCTGCGGACGTTCGGCACGGGCAAGGACGGCGCGGGGCGGCGTCGGCTGCTGCTCAACGGGCAGCCCTACCTGCACATCGGGCTGCTGGACCAGGGCTACTGGCCGGACGGGCTGTACACGGCGCCGTCGGACGAGGCGCTGGCCTCCGACATCCGCACCGCCCGGGAGCTGGGCTTCACCATGCTGCGCAAGCACATCAAGATCGAACCGATGCGCTGGTACCACCACTGCGACCGCCTGGGCATGCTGGTCTGGCAGGACATGGTCAACGGCGGCGTCGTGGACGGCCGTGCCCCCGAGCGGCTGCCCCTGCCGGGCCGGGGAAGCCGCAGCGACCGCCGCTACCGGAAGTTCGGCCGCGAGGACGCTGCCGGGCGGGAAGCGTACCGCGCGGAGCTCCAGGCCACGGTCCGGCTGCTGCGGAGCGTGCCGAGCGTGGCGGTGTGGGTTCCGTTCAATGAGGGATGGGGCCAGTTCGACGCCGCCGACGCCGCCGCGCAGCTGCGGCGCCTGGATCCCACCCGCTGCGTGGACCACGCGAGCGGCTGGCACGACCAGGGTGCCGGGGACATGAAGAGCCTGCACGTCTACGACCGGCCGTTCCGGGTGCGCCGGCGCTGGCGGTGGGGGCGGCGCGCCGTCGTGCTCAGCGAGTACGGAGGCGTCAGCCTCCCGGTGCCCGGACACGTCTTCAACGCCGAAACGTTCGGCTACGGGAAGATCCTGCGCACGTCCGACGAGCTGACGGAGGCCTTCGTCCGGCTGCATGAGGAACAGATCGTGCCGGCGGTGCGGCAGGGGCTGGCAGCCACGGTCTACACCCAGCTGACCGACGTCGAGGACGAGGTAAACGGCCTGCTCACCTATGACCGCAAGGTGCTGAAGCTCGATGCGGACGCGGTGCGGGCAGTGACGGCGGTGCTGCGCCGGGCTGCAGCGGAGTCCTGATCCCGCGTCCCGCTGTCGCTGCGCAGGACCGTCCGTTCCCTCCGCTTCGGACTGGCTCTCTCCGGTTCGGGGCGAACGCCTCCACTTCGCGGCGGATTCCTCCAGTTTGCGCATTTCCTCCGGTTTCAAACGGAGTAAATGCGCAAAGTGGAGGGTCTGGGCTGGAAGCGGAGTTCAAAGGAGCAGGGCAGGGCGCTGGTGGTGCGGCAGTCCCGCACGGCTGAGGCGCTGGACCAGGCTCTGCGGATCAGTCCGGGGGCGGCCGACGTCGGCCCATGACCATCGCACGAACTTCACACCCAGGGCACGGATTGCGTCTTCCCGGCGCTTCTCCGTAAGGACCACGTCCCACCCCTCGCGGCCTTGGGGTGCAACTGGCCCACCCCAGGCACCGCCCTGTGGCTGGGCCTGACCTGGAAAACCGGCATTGCCGGCGGCGTATTTGACCGCACCGTCGAACTCGCCCACGATGTTGTACTCCCGCCAGAAGAAGTCAGTCCGGAAACGCCCGTCGGGTGTGTCGAAGACATGCTGCAGCTCGGGAGGAGGGAAGCCCATCCGGTGCATGACGGCGCGGGAAACTGACTCGCCCGGTGAATCCGCCCGGGCATCGGCAAACCGCAGGACGGTCAGAGCGCGGCTGCGCCTGGCTCCGCTCGGCAGGCGGTACGCAAGACCCATGAGACCTTCTCTGGAAAGGGCAGGCAGCAGGTTGACCGGATCGGTCCGGAGAACGTGGTCCGCAGCGGGAACCGCGTGCTCAAAGGCCAGATGTGCCGCCATGTCGAGCACGGTCTGCGCCCGTGAGGTGACGTTCATTCCATCGTGCAGGACGATTGGTTCTAGGAGAGGTCGTTCAATCCAGTGGACTCCAGCCCTGCGCCGACCGTGAGTTGGCGGAAGGGCCAGCAGCGTCACCTCTGGTGGGGACCCGATGACGGGAATTCCCCACACGACTGCCGCCGATCGTTCCGCTGCAGTGCGGCCGGCGCCCGACTGGCTCAGGACAGCGCCGATCCTTGCCCGCTGCTGTTCCCAGAGGGGCTGCCGTTTCCACCATAGGGTTTCTACGTAGATGCCTCGCCGGAGGCGAACCAGTTCCCCCGCGCGGCACCGTCTGGCCAGTGACGCTCGGGTGACGGCATCCAGATTGGAATCGGCGGCGTAGATCAGGGGGTAGTCCATGTGACCAGCCTGCCGGGGCAGGTCGGGCCGGGTCAGAGAACCGGCGGAAACTGTGGACGACCGGCGTGTTCCCTCCGGTTCGAGGCGTCCCCCTCCACGATGTACGTTGTCCGCCGGTTCTGCGCGGAGGAAAACGCACGAAGCGGAGGGGGACAGTCCTAAGCGGAGGGGATCAGCGCACCGTGGACAGATACGCACAGACCGGCAGCGATCCGGCACCGGACAGCGCCGGCCGGAAGCGCTAGATGGTGACGGAGCCGTGCCCGGTTTCGAAGGTCACGGACATGATGCCCGGGGTGCCCGCCGGTGCGATCCAGGTGACGTCAACGCTCTCCAGCGGTTCGCCCACCGGGGTTCCCAACCACTCGGTGACCCGGGCGGCGGAACCGGCGATGGTCAGCGAGTTCAGCTTCACCTTGCCCGGCATGCCGGGAAGGGCGTTGGAGGGGTGCAGATCCTCGGTGCCGTCGTCCCAGCGCAGCATGTACGGAACCTGCGGGTCCGCGATCAGGCCGTTGATGCCGATCTGCCGCCAGGTGAGCTCCCGCCCGTCGGGGAACTTGCGGTTGCCGGGAACGGACGCGCGGCCCAGCCGCTCCTCGAAGGGGGCGAGGTCTTCGACCGCCACGCACCAGCCCATCCAGCCGCCGCCGTTCTCGGAGCGGGCCCGCACCGCCTGGCCGAAAGGCGCCTTGTCGGAAGCGGGGTGGTTGAGGACCTCGACAACCTCCACGTACTGGTGGTTGGCGAGGGGGAGGATCATGTTGCGTGTGCCGAAGCGGGGATGGATTCCGCCCTTCACAAAGTCGGCGCCCAGCGCCTCGGCGATCCTCTCCGTGGTGGCCAGCAGGCCGTCGGATTCACAGGCATAAGAGACATGATCCAAACGCATGGCGTCATTGTGGCACGTTGTGTTCCATACCACGAATAAGGCTCGCCTTACCCAAATTTCCGGCCAGAAGAGCCTAAAAATAGTACGCAGGCTTTCTAATTTTGCCGCGCTGTGTTTTCGCCTTCCGGCTCGCGCGGCAGCGGCCGGATGACGACGGCGGAGCCTCCTTCCGCCCCCAGGCGCGGGTGCGCCGGGCCGGTCACCGAAGGACACATGGTTGCACCGGCCCGGCAGCCCTGTTTTCATAGTGGGCAGGTCATGAGTGCCAGCACGAAGCCCCGGCTTGCTGGCCGGCAACCCTCCAACCGCGGTGGGGTGCCCCGGGTGAAGACCAGGCCCGGCGCCATAAGGCGTCCGGCAAGCGCGGGTCCTGTTCCCGTCGCCTCCTTCGGCGTACGCCGGCACGGGGCGTCAGCGGGCGGGCCCCCTGGAACCTAGGGAGCGACAGTGTCCAGCGACTGGTCCTTCGAAACACGTCAGATCCATGCCGGGCAGACGGCCGACGCCGCCACGGGGGCGCGTGCCCTGCCCATCTACCAGACCACCTCATTCGTCTTCCCCAGCGCGGAATCGGCTGCCAACCGGTTCGCGCTCGCGGAGCTGGAACCGATCTACACCCGGATCGGCAATCCCACCCAGGAGGCGGTGGAAAGCCGGATCGCCTCGCTCGAGGGCGGCGTGGGCGCGCTGCTGCTCGCCTCCGGCCAGGCGGCCGAAACCTTCGCGATCCTCAACCTGGCGCAGGCCGGTGACCACATCGTGGCCAGCCCCAGCCTGTACGGCGGCACCTACAACCTCTTCAGGCACACGCTGAAGAAGTTCGGCATCGACACCACGTTCGTCGCCAACCCCGACGACCTGGAGCAGTGGCGGGCGGCCGTCCGTCCGAATACCAAGGCGTTCTTCGGCGAGGTGGTCTCCAATCCGCGCCAGGACGTGCTGGACCTGGAGGGCATCAGCGCGGTGGCCCACGAGGCCGGAGTGCCGCTGATCGTGGACAACACGCTTTCGACGCCGTACCTGATCCGCCCGCTCGAATGGGGCGCCGACATCGTGGTGCACTCGGCCACCAAGTACCTCGGGGGCCACGGCACCGCGATCGCGGGAGCCATCGTGGACTCGGGCAACTTCGACTTCGCCGCCGATCCGGAGAAGTTCCCCGGCTTCAACACCCCGGACGAAAGCTACAACGGCCTGGTGTACGCCCGGGACCTGGGCGTGGGCAGTCCGTTGGGCGCGAACCTCGCCTTCATCCTCAAGGCCCGCGTCCAGCTGCTGCGTGACCTCGGCTCCGCCGTCTCGCCGTTCAACGCCTTCCTCGTCTCCCAGGGCCTGGAGACCCTGAGCCTGCGCATGGAACGGCACGTGCAGAACGCCGCCGCCGTCGCCCGCTGGCTGGAGGCGCACGACGACGTCGAGTCGGTCGCGTATGCGGGCCTGGAATCCAGCCCCTGGTACGAGCGCGGGCTGAAGTACGGCCCGCGGGGCACCGGCGCCATTGTCTCCTTCGAAATCGCCGGGGGAGTGGAGGCCGGGAAGCGGTTCGTTGACGCGCTGGAGCTGCACTCACATGTGGCCAACGTCGGGGACGTGCGCTCGCTGGTGATCCACCCGGCGTCGACCACGCACAGCCAGCTCGGCGCCGAGGCGCAGCTGGCCGCCGGGGTGAGCCCCGGGCTGGTGCGGCTCGCCGTCGGGCTGGAGCACATCGATGACATCCTCGCCGACCTCGACGCCGGCTTCCGCGCCGCGAAGGCGGCCCGGTGACGGCCACGACCTCCTGGCCCCAGGCCCCGTCCCGGGACCTGCCCCCGGGCGACGGCGTGCTGCAGCAGGTTTCGATCGGTTCCCTGGAGCTGGAAACCGGCGGGTACCTGCCCGACGTCGTCCTCGGGTACGAGACCTGGGGAACCCTCAATGCGGACGCCTCCAACGCCGTCCTGGTGCCGCACGCGCTGACCGGCAGCACCCACGTGGCGCAGGGCGACAGCGACGAGCCGGGCTGGTGGGACCCCCTGGTGGGGCCCGGCCGCACCGTGGACACGGACCGGTTCTTCGTGGTCTCGGTGAACATGGTGGGCGGCTGCTACGGCTCCACCGGCCCGGCCAGCCCGGCACCGGACGGGCGGCCCTGGGGCTCCCGATTCCCGTTCGTTACGATCCGCGACGCCGTGCGGGCGGAGGCGCGGCTGGCGGACCTGCTCGGCATCCGGCGCTGGCATGCGGTGCTCGGCGGGTCCCTGGGCGGCGCCCGGGCGCTGGAGTGGGCGGTGACCGAGCCGCAGCGGGTGGCCCGCTGCGCCGTCATCGCGGCCACGGCCGCCAGCACCGCGGAGCAGATCGCGTTCGCGCAGGCACAGGTGCAGGCCATCCGCCTGGATCCGCTGTTCAACGACGGTGACTATTACGACGGCGCGCGGCCGACGGCGGGCCTGGGCCTGGCCCGGCGGATCGCCCACATCACCTACCGGTCCGAAGCGGAGCTGGAGTACCGGTTCGGGCGGACGCCGCAGGCCGGCGAGGAACCGCTGGGCGGCATCCGGCCCGCCGATCGCGGGCGTTACCAGGTGGAGAGCTATCTGGACCACCAGGCCCGCAAGCTGGTGGACCGCTTCGACGCCAACAGCTACCTGGTGCTGACCGAGGCGCTGATGAGCCACGATGTCACCCGGGGGCGGGGCAGCCTGGCCGAGGCGGTGGCCGGGTGCACGGCGGAGTTCTTCATCGCCGCCGTCGACTCGGACCGGCTGTACTTTCCGGAACAGTCGCAGCGCCTGGCCGAGGCGCTGCCGGGCTCGCCGCCGGTGCACCTGATTTCCGCTCCGATCGGCCACGACGGGTTCCTCACCGATGTGCACCAGGTCGCCGGAAAGCTGGGCGGGACCTTCTTCGCCTGAACGATCCGCGGGCCGGGTGCTGACGGAACGGCGGGTCCGGCGCTAGCATCCCGGCATGGGCAGGCCCGGGGCGGCGCGGCCCGGCCGCGGTTTTCTCTGGGCCGCGACCGGGCTGGGCCTGGTGCACGCGGCGTTCAGCCTCTGCTGGGCGCTGGGGGGAACCTGGCTGCTGGACACGGTAGGGCAATGGGCCGTGCGGCAGGTGGAGGAGGCACCGGTTGCCTCACGCCTGATGCTGGCCGGTACTGCCGCGGTCAAGGGCGCAGCCGCGGTGATTCCCACGCTCTCCGCCTACCGACGGTTTCCGTATCCCCGGATTGTGCGGGCGGTCAGCTGGGCCGGCGCCGTCGGCCTGGTCCTGTACGGCGGGGCGAACACCCTGGCGGCCAACGCCGTCCTGGCCGGGCTGGTCCCGGCCGGCCCGGAAACGGACCTGTTCGCGCTGAAGGGCCACGCCTGGCTTTGGGATCCGTTGTTCCTGCTCTGGGGCGCCGCCCTGCTGGGGTACCTGGTCCGCTCGGCGCGAAGGCCTTGGGACACCCCGGCTGCGAAACGCTCCCCCTGAGTCGGCCGCCCGGATGGGCCGGCTCAGCCGCCGAGGGGTCCTGCCGCCTCACCCGAACCGGGGGGAGTTCCCTCACCGAAGATCGGCCCGGCGTCCGGCCGCTTGGCGGCAATGCCGTCGCCGGAGGAGCGGCCGCGGACCCGCCGCACCACCCAGGGCACCAGGTGCTGGCGCGCCCAGACGAGGTCCTCGGTGCGCGCCGTGCGCCAGGTCTTGGCCGGCAGCGGCTTGGTCTCCAGCGGTTCCAGGTGATGCGGAACGCCCAGGGCCTCCAGCGCCATGGCGGCAATGGTGTGGTGGCCCAGCGGTGAGAAGTGCAGCCGGTCCGGGGCCCACATGCGGGGATCGGCGAGGGCCCGCAGCGCCCACATGTCAGCGATCACCGCGTCATGGCGGGCTGCGACGGTGCGCAGGTTCTCGTTGTAGATGGCCACCCGGCCGCGGACGCTGCCCAGGACCGGGGTGTTGCCGATGTCCGGTCCGGTGAACAGCAGCACCGTCGCGCCGGATCCGCGCAGGGCGGCCACGGTTTCGTCCATGCGTTCGGCGAGGCGGTCCGGATCTCCGCCCGGGCGGATGACGTCGTTGCCGCCCGCGCAGATGCTCACCAGGTCCGGCTTCAGGTCCAGGGCCGGCTGCAGCTGCTCGGCGACGATCTGCCCCAGCAGCCGCCCGCGGATCGCCAGGTTCGCATAGGCGAAGTCGGGGTGCCCGGCGGCCAGCTCCTCGGCGACCCGGTCCGCCCAGCCGCGGTGCCCGCCGGGGCTCTCCGGACTGGGGTCCCCGATGCCCTCGGTGAAGGAATCACCCAGGGCGACATACCGGTGCCAGGGATGGTCGGGTGCCTCCGCCGGCGGTGCCGCGGCGGGGAGGGGCTGATCTGCGTGCAGGCTGGGCTGTTCGGTCACGGGGCCCATCCTGCCAACTTGTCGCCGGTTCCGCTAATGGGCGTCGGTTTATTCTCGCCGCCCGGTTCCTGCCAGAATGCGAACATGACTGAACGTGCTCCCTGGAATCCCGTCGTGCTCTGGTCCAAGCCCGAAAGCGAGCGCGCCGGCACCCCGCTGCTGGTGCTCTTCCACGGCTACCTGGCCAACGAGGAGGACCTGATGGGCCTGGCGGACTACCTGCCGGGCGACTTCACGATTGCCTCCGTCCGGGCTCCGCAGGCGCTGGGCCCCGGCTACACCTGGTTCCCGCTGATGCACGAGCCGGACTTTTCCCTGCAGCGGGTGGTCGACGCCGTGTCCGACGTCGACGGCTGGCTCCAGCAGGTGCGCGGGCAGCACACGAGCGTCAGCCTCCTCGGCTTCTCCATGGGCATGGCGGTGGCCAGCACGCTGCTGCGGCACCGGCCCGCGGACTACGCCGCCGTCGTCGGGCTCTCCGGTTTCGTGCTGCCGTCGGAGGAGGACCCGTTCTTCCGGGACGCCGAGCTCGCGGCCCGCCGGACGCCGTTCTTCTGGGGACGGGACCAGGCGGACCCGGTGATCGACCAGCCGCGCATCGAATTCACCAACGACTGGCTCAACGGCCACACGGCGCTGACCAAGGTGCTCTACGCCAACATGGGCCACTCGATCAACATGCAGGAACTTGGGCACATCAGGGAGTTCCTCACCCACACGGTGCTGCGCGGTGCGGGGACCGACGCCGCGTCCTAGGAGGCGGACTCCGCGACGATCCGCACCGACTCGCCGTTGGCGCTGACGACGTCGCCCGGGTGCAGCTGCCGGCCGCGGCGCTCCTCGATGACCCCGTTGACCTTGACCAGGCCGTTGTCGATGAACTCCTTGGCCTGCGTGCCGTCCTCGGCGAGGTTGGCGAGCTTGAGCAGCTGGCCCAGGCGGATCATGTCATCGCGGATGGGCAGGTCGACCGGTTCAGGGGTAGGCATGGAACCATTCTGCCGCACCAGCCCGCCTGCCTGCGCGGACCGCCGCCTCTCGCCTAGGCTGGGGCGGTGAACACGAGGGTACCCGCGGGAATCTGGCTGGCGCTGGCCGTGCTGGCCGGGATGGCCATGCCGGCCCAGGCGCGCGCCAACGGGGCGCTCGCCGGGCGGATGGGAGACAGCGTCGGTGCGGCCCTGGCCAGCATCCTGGTGGGCCTGGCCTGCATCGCGGCGGTGTGCCTGGTGCTGCCGGCGGGCCGGGCCGGGGCGGCCCGGATCCTGCCGGCGCTGCGGGAGGGCCGGTTTCCGCGCTGGTACGTGCTGGCCGGCGCCGTCGGCGGCCTGTTCGTGCTCTCGCAGTCCCTGACCGTCGCGACCCTTGGCGTGGCGGTGTTCACCGTCGCGGCCGTCGCCGGCCAGACCCTGACCGGCCTGCTGGTGGACCGGCTGGGCATGGGGCCCGGCGGGCGGCGCCGGATCACCGTCCTGCGCACGGCGGCCGCACTGCTCACCCTTGCCGCCGTGGCCTGGGCGGTCAGCCCCGGGTTCGACGCCGAGGCCGGGTGGTCCCTGCTGCTGCCGGTCCTGCTGCCGCTCACCGCCGGGATGCTGATCAGCTTCCAGCAGGCCATGAACGGCACCTCCAGCCTGCATTACGGCACGCCGCTCGCGGCCACCCTGGTGAACCTGGTGGTCGGCACCACCGTCCTGCTGCTGGCCTGGCTGGTCAAGGCCGCAGCCGTCGGAACGGGCGGGCCGCTGCCGGGGGAGTGGTACCTGTACATCGGCGGGCCGCTGGGCGTCATCTACGTGGGCATGGCCGCCGTCCTGGTGCGCCCGCTCGGTGTCCTGCTCACCGGCCTGGCGATGATCGCCGGACAGCTGACCGGGTCCCTGCTGCTGGACCTGTTCCTGCCCGCTCCGGGCTCCACCGTGGTGGCGGCGACCGTGCTCGGGACCGGTTTGGCCCTGGTGGCGATCGTCGTGGCCACCCTGCCCTGGAACACGCCGGGCCTGGAGCGGGCCGGTGCCGGCGCCGGCAGCGGTCACGGACAGCGCCGGTAACGGGCTTTCGCGGCGCGGACCGTAAGCTGGTACCAATAGAGCTTTGCCCGCTGAACGCCAAGCGCCACGCCCGATCCGGCTGCGGTGCGACGGCGCGGCGGGCCCACGCGCGGACCGCACCCAGCGGCCTGCACAGACACGAAAGAACGGGTACCACTTCATGGCTTCGACCAAGTCCAAACTCGATTCCATCATTTCCCTGGCCAAGCGCCGCGGGTTTGTTTTCCAGTCGGGTGAGATTTACGGCGGGTCGCGGTCCGCGTGGGACTACGGGCCCCTCGGCGTGGAGCTGAAGGAAAACATCAAGAAGCAGTGGTGGCAGCACATGGTCCGCGGCCGCGAGGACGTCGTCGGCCTGGACTCCTCGGTGATCCTGCCCCGCCAGGTCTGGGAGGCCTCCGGCCACGTCGAGGTCTTCTCCGACCCGCTGGTCGAATGCCTCAGCTGCCACAAGCGCTACCGCGCCGACCACCTCGAAGAGGCCTACGAGGAGAAGAAGGGCCACGCCCCCGAGAACGGCCTGGCCGACATCGCCTGCGCCAACTGCGGTACCAAGGGGCAGTGGACCGAGCCGCAGGAGTTCTCCGGCCTGCTCAAGACCTTCCTCGGCCCGGTGGCCAACGAGGAGGGCCTGCACTACCTGCGCCCGGAAACCGCGCAGGGCATCTTCGTGAACTTCAACAACGTGCTCACCACCTCGCGCAAGAAGCCGCCGTTCGGCATCGGCCAGATCGGCAAGAGCTTCCGCAACGAGATCACCCCGGGCAACTTCATCTTCCGCACCCGCGAGTTCGAGCAGATGGAGATGGAGTTCTTCGTCGAGCCGGGCACCGATGAGGAATGGCACAAGTACTGGATCGAGAACCGGTTCAACTGGTACGTGGACCTGGGCATCAACCCGGAGAACCTGCGCCTGTTCGAACACCCGCTGGAGAAGCTGAGCCACTACTCCAAGGGCACCACCGACGTCGAGTACCGCTTCGGTTTCCAGGGTTCGGAGTGGGGCGAGCTCGAGGGCATCGCCAACCGCACCGACTTCGACCTTGGCACCCACTCCAAGCACTCCGGCACCGACCTGAGCTACTTCAACCAGGCCACCAACGAGCGGTTCACCCCGTACGTCATCGAACCCGCGGCCGGCCTGACGCGATCCTTCATGGCGTTCCTGGTGGACGCGTACACCGAGGACGAGGCACCCAACGCCAAGGGCGGCGTCGACAAGCGCACCGTGCTGCGCCTGGATCCGCGCCTGGCCCCGGTCAAGGCCGCCGTGCTGCCGCTGTCCCGCAACGAGGACCTCTCGCCCAAGGCCAAGGAGCTGGCCGCCCGCCTGCGCCGCACCTGGAACATCGACTTCGACGACGCCGGGGCGATCGGCCGCCGCTACCGCCGCCAGGACGAGATCGGCACCCCGTTCTGCATTACCGTGGACTTCGACACGCTCGAGGACCAGGCCGTCACCGTCCGCGAACGCGACACCATGTCGCAGGAGCGCGTGAGCCTGGACAAGGTCGAGGGCTACCTGGCCGCACGGCTGATCGGCGCCTGATGGCCCTGCAGTACCGCGAATGGCGCGAAGATGACGACCTGGCGCTGCTGCAGCTCTGGGGCGACCCGGAGACCCCGCAGGCGGCCCAGTTCCGGGCGATGCTCCGGCCGTCCTCGAACGAGCCCTGGAGCCGCTGCATCGTCGCGGAGGACGACGGCGTGCCCGTGGCCGCGGGCGTCGTCTATGAAACCAGCCTGCATCCGGACCGGCTCTGGGCCTATGTGGAGGTCGCCCGCGACAACCGGCGCGCCGGCCTCGGCTCCACCCTGCTGGCGATGCTGCGCCGGGAAGCCGAGGCCGCGCCGTCGGGCGCCAGGAAGCTGCGGGCCAAGGTGGAGCCCGGCTCCGCCGCCGAGGCCTTCGCCCGCGCCGCGGGCCTGGCCGAGATCCAGCGCTCCCGCGTGGTGGTGCTGGACGCCGGGCGGATCAAGCTGCCGGTCTTCCAGGACGACGCCGGCCCGCAGCTGGAGGAGGCGGCCACCGGATCGGTGGAGCTGACCCGCGCCGTGGCCGACTTCTACAACGCCGTCCACGGCTGGGACCGGGCGGAGATGAGCGTGGGCCGCGCGCAGCAGATGCTGCTCGGCGACGCCGCAGGAGCCTCCGGCGCGGTGGTCCTGCGGGACCGGCCGGGACGGCAGGGCGGGAGGATCGCCGCGTTTGCCATCAGCTACACGCACGAGCGCACGGACGATCCGGCGGACGTGCTGGTCGGCTACGACACGACGCTGCCCCCGTCCGAGGCCGAGGCGGCGCTGGAATCGCTGCTGGCGATGCTGGCCCACCAGTACCCGGTGCAGCTTGAGGTCGACGGTTCGATGACCGCGCTGGCCGGGCTGGTGGAGCGCCTTGAGCAGTTCGGTGCCGCCCGCCAGGCCGGAGAAGCGACGCTGATCCTCAGCGACTAGGCAGGAACCGGCCCCGGCCGGCCACAACGGACACGGGCCCGTGCGCAGCAATGCGCACGGGCCCCCTCCCTGAAGGGACCTGATGGGACACTCGCACGGGAACCACGCCCCGCCCACCGCGCAGGCTGCCGCGGCCCGACGCCGCGCCAACCTGCTGCTGGCCTGGATCCTGGTGCCGCTGGGCGTGGTGGCCGCCGTCGGGATGCTGCTGCTCTGGCCCTCCGGGGACCGCAGCAACGTGAGCATCAGCGACCCCTACGCCACGGCAGCCGGAGTCACCTACGACACCGGCACGGTCCAGCGGGCGGTCCGTGAAGCCTGCCCGTCCTCTCAGGCGCTGGTCGACGCCGGCGGCACGGCGCAGGAATGCCAGGTGGCCTACGTGCAGCCGGACCTGGGCGGGGAACAGGTGGCCGTGGAGATGCCGCCCGAGGTCGCCAAGACCGGTGCCCTGGATGCGGGCGACAGGATCCGCTACCTGAACCTGTCCGGGCTGACCCAGACCGGCGGCGCGCCGCCCTACATCTTCGTGGACTTCGTCCGCACCGTGCCGATCGCCCTGCTGGCCGCAGCGTACGCGCTGGTGGTGATCGCCGTCGCGCGCTGGCGCGGGTTCCGCGCCCTGCTGGGCCTCGGCGGCGCGTACGCGGTGATGGCCTGGTTCATCCTGCCCGGGCTGGTGGAGGGCAAGCCGCCGCTGCTGCTGGGCCTGGTGGGCTCCTCGGTGATCATGATCGGGGTGCTGTACTTCGCCCACGGCTTCTCCGCGCGGACCTCCACGGCCCTGCTCGGCACGCTGTTCGGGCTGGGCACGACGGCGCTGCTCGCCGCCTGGGCCACTGACGCGTCGAACCTGGTGGGCGTGGACAACGAGAACGCGTACACGCTGATCAACGCCTCCGACAATCTGTCCATCTCCGGCATCATCCTCTGCGGACTGATCATCTCGGGCCTGGGCGTGCTCAACGACGTCACCATCACCCAGTCCTCGGCGGTGTGGGAGATGTACGAGCTGGCGCCGGGTGCCAGCGCCCGGCGGCTCTTCAGCGGGGCCATGCGGCTGGGCCGGGACCACATCGCCTCCACCGTCTACACCATCGCCTTCGCCTACGCCGGGGCGGCGCTGCCCGTGCTGATCCTGGTCTCCCTCTACGACCGGCCGTTCCTGCAGACCCTCACCGGCGGGGAACTGGCCGAGGAGGTGATCCGCACCCTGGTCGGCTCCATCGGCCTGGTCCTGGCGATTCCGGTGACCACCGCCATCGCCGTCCTGGTGGTCAAGGCGGTCGGCCTGCGCGGCGGCGCGGTCTCCCCGGTGCCGGGGGCGCGGGGGCCGCAGGCGGGCCAAGTCCACGCCGACGGCACCGGAGCCGAGCACGCGCAGGCCGGCACGGGACAGAACGGCGCTCCCGCGGTTACCGGCACGTCCGAGGCGCCCGTGCCGGAGACATCACGGGGGGACGCGTCCGACGCCGCACCAGCCTCTGGTGGGGCCCCGGCCTCCCGGCGACGTGCGTCCGGCCGCCGCGCCGCCGGACGACCGCCCGCCCCGCCCGAATAGCCGGCCGCGCCGGCGCCGTCATGCGGGGCGGACCGGCGTCGTGCTCCCTGCCCTCCGGTTCCGCTGCCACTTTGCGTGCCGCCCCTCCCGCGTCGCTGCCACTTTGCGCGCCGGCTGCCACTGCGTTCCGGCAGCACCTGCCCAAACCGGCAGCGGGTCCGGGCCAGCCGGGCGGCCGCGTCCACAGGCGTGGCGCGGATTTGCACGGACTTGCGAGAATGGACGGGTGAGCGTTTCAACCCCTGATCTCAAGCTTGAGCTGCCCCCGCTGACGCTGGGCCCGCTCACCGTGGACACGCCGGTGATCCTGGCCCCCATGGCCGGCATCACCAACAAGGCCTTCCGGCGGCTGTGCCGCGAATACGGCGGCGGACTGTACGTCACCGAGATGGTGACCTCCCGCGCCCTGGTGGAACGTTCTCCGGAATCGATGCGCATCATCGAGCACGACGACGACGAGTCCATCCGCTCGGTGCAGCTCTACGGTGTGGACCCCGTGACCGTCGGCGCCGCCGTGCGGCTGCTGGTCGAAGAGGACCGTGCCGACCACATCGACCTGAACTTCGGCTGCCCCGTGCCCAAGGTCACCCGCAAGGGCGGCGGATCGGCCCTGCCGTGGAAGCTGGACCTGTTCACGGCCATCGTGCAGACCGCGGTCCGTGAGGCGTCGAAGGGCAACGTGCCGCTGACGATCAAGATGCGCAAGGGCATCGACGATGAGCACCTGACCTTCCGCGAGGCCGGCAAGATCGCCCGCGACGCCGGCGTCGCCGCCGTCGCCCTGCACGGGCGCACCGCCTCGCAGTTCTACTCCGGAAAGGCCGACTGGAACGCCATCGCCGAGCTGCGCGAGGCCCTGCCCGACATCCCGGTGCTGGGCAACGGCGACATCTGGTCGGCCGAGGACGCCGTGCGCATGGTGGAGCAGACCGGCGTCGACGGCGTCGTCATCGGCCGCGGCTGCCAGGGCCGGCCGTGGCTGTTCGGGGACCTGCAGGCCGCCTTTGAAGGCCGCTCCGACCGGCACCGGCCCGGACTGGGAGAGGTCGCCGAGAGCGTCTACCGGCATGCGGAACTGCTGGTGGAGACCTTCGGCGACGAGGTCGTGGCCCTGCGCGACATCCGCAAGCACATGGCCTGGTACTTCAAGGGCTACGTGGTGGGCGGGGACCTGCGGGCTAAGCTGGCAACCGTGCCCACCCTGGCGGTCCTGCGCGAGCTGCTCGACCAGCTCGACGCGCACGCGCCCTACCCCGGAGCGGACGCCGAAGGCCCGCGCGGCCGGGCCGGAACCCCCAAGAAGACAGCGCTGCCCGAGGGCTGGCTGGACGGACGCGAGCTGAACGGCGCCCAGAAGGCCATGATCTCGGCGGCCGAACTCGACGTATCAGGCGGCTAAAGACCAGATGACACTTCCGCAGGCTGTGCAGACCGACGGCTACCAGGACGTGGACCTCGAACGCTGGGTCCAGGAACCGGCCAAGAACACCAACCGGACGCAGTTCGGACGCGACCGCGCCCGGGTGCTGCATTCCTCCGCCCTGCGCCGGCTCGGCGCCAAGACCCAGGTCGTCGCCCCGGACACCGACGACTTCGTCCGCACCCGGCTGACGCACAGCCTGGAGGTGGCGCAGGTGGGACGCGAGCTGGGCAACGCGCTCGGCTGCGACCCCGACGTCGTCGACGCCGCCTGCCTCTCGCACGACCTCGGGCACCCGCCCTTCGGGCACAACGGCGAGACGGCGCTGAACGACATCGCCCACGCCATCGGCGGCTTCGAGGGCAACGCGCAGACCCTGCGCCTGCTCACCCGGCTCGAGCCCAAGATCGTGGCTCCGGACGGCACGCCCGCCGGGCTGAACCTCACCCGCGCCAGCCTCGACGCCGCCTGCAAGTATCCGTGGTCCATGGCCGACGCGCCCCTGGTCAACGGCCGCCGGACCACCAAGTTCGGCGCCTACGAGGACGACCTGCCGGTCTTCCGGTGGCTGCGCGACGGCGCTCCCGACGGCCGGTCCTGCATCGAGGCCCAGGTGATGGACCTCTCCGACGACATCTCCTACTCGGTGCACGACGTCGAAGACGCGATCGTCGCCGGGCACGTGCAGCTGAAGTGGCTGGACAACCCCGACCAGCGCGCCCGGGTCGTCGGCTACACGCAGCAGTGGTACCTGCCCGGCACCGACGCCGCGGCCATCGACGCCGCGCTGGCCCGGCTGGAGGCGACTCCGGTCTGGGTGCGCGAGTCCGACGGCAGCCGCCGGTCGATGGCCGCGCTGAAGGACATGACCAGCCAGCTGATCGGCCGGTTCTGCAACAGCGCACTCGCCGCCACCCGCGCCGTGTACGGCCCGCAGCGGCTCACCCGCTACGCCGCCGAGATCGTCCTGCCGGAGGAGACGGCGCTGGAGATCGCGGTGATGAAGGGCCTGGCCACGACCTTCGTGATCACCACCGGCCAGCGCCAGCCCCTGTACGAGCGCCAGCGGGAGGTCCTCGCGGCCCTGGTGGCGCAGCTGGCGGCAACCGGCGACCGCCACCTGGACCCCATGTTCGCCGCGGACTGGCGGGCGGCGGGCGACGACGACCAGCGGCTGCGCGTGGTCATTGACCAGGTGGCGTCGCTGACCGACGCCTCGGCGTTGGCCCTGCACGAGCGTCTCGTGGGCCCGGTGCCTTCGCTGTGGTGACCGCCGTCGCGCCGGCAGCGGGACTGCGCGCCGCGGGCATAAGGTAGTAGGCATGGCCGGACTGATCAAACGCGAAGACATCGATGAGGTCCGGGCCCGCACCGACATCAAGGCCGTGGTGGACGGCTACGTGACCCTGAAGTCGGCCGGCATCGGTTCCTTCAAGGGGCTCTGCCCCTTCCACGACGAACGCTCACCCTCGTTCCACGTGCGGCCCCAGGTGGGGACGTATCACTGCTTCGGCTGCGGGGAGAGCGGCGACGTCATCTCCTTTGTCCAGAAAATGGACCACACCTCCTTCGCCGAGACGGTGGAGAAGCTCGCCTCCCGCATCGGCTTCGAGCTGCGCTACGAGGACGGCGGCACCGGCCCGCGCCGCGAGGAGACCGGCCGTCGGCAGCGGCTGCTGGACGCGCACAAGGTGGCGGCCGAGTTCTTCGCCGCCCAGCTGCGCACCCCGGCCGCCGCCACGGCGCAGAACTTCCTCCAGGAGCGCGGATTCAGCCCCGCCGCCGCCGCGCACTTCGGTGTCGGCTACGCCCCGCAGGGCTGGGACTCGCTGCTCAAGCACCTCTCCGGCAAGGGCTTCACCCGGGATGAGCTGAAGCTCACCGGGATGTTCTCCACCGGCTCCGACGAGTCCCGGTTCTACGACCGGTTCCGCGGCCGGCTGATCTGGCCCATCCGGGACATCACCGGCTCGGTGATCGGCTTCGGCGCCCGCAAGCTGTTCGAGGACGACCAGGGCCCGAAGTACCTGAACACCCCGGAGACCCCGCTCTACAAGAAATCCCAGGTGCTCTACGGCATCGACCTCGCCAAGCGGGACATCGCCCGCGGCCGGCAGGTGGTCGTCGTCGAGGGCTACACCGACGTGATGGCCTGCCACCTGGCCGGGATCAAGACGGCCGTCGCCACTTGCGGCACTGCGTTCGGCGGGGACCACATCAAGATCGTGCGCCGGCTGCTCTCCGACGACGGCACCGGGGGAGAGGTGGTCTTCACGTTCGACGGCGACGCCGCCGGGCAGAAGGCTGCGCTGAAGGCCTTTGACGAGGACCAGAAGTTCGTGGCGCAGACCTACGTGGCGGTCGATCCGGAGGGGATGGACCCGTGCGACATCCGGATCAAGCGCGGCGACGCGGCCGTCGCCGAACTGATCTCCTCCCGCCGCCCGCTGTTCGAATTCGCGATCCGTTCCACCCTCAAGCGCTTCGACCTGAACACGGTGGAGGGCCGGGTGCAGGCACTGCGGGCCTCCGCGCCGCTGGTGGCCGACATCCGCGACCCCGCCATGCGCCCGGCCTACGCCCGCGAACTGGCCGGCTGGCTGGGCAGCGACATCGACGACGTGATGCGGGCCGTCAACGCCGCCGTCCGGCGCGCCCGCGAGGGCGGCCAGGGAACGGAAGCCGGCGGACCGGCGTCGGGCCGCGGACCGCGGCACCGCCAGCCCGAGCCTGCCCCCGAGCCGATGCCGGAACCGGCGTTCTCCCGCCCCGATCCCAGGGACCCGGTGGCCAGGATGGAGCGCCAGGCGCTGGAGGTGGTGCTGCAGCACCCCGGACTGCTCGACGCCGGGCAGTGGGAGCGGTTCAAGGCCGCCAAGTTCACGGTGCCCGCCTACCTGGCCGTGCATAACGCCGTCCGTGCCGCCGGGGACACCGGGGTGCCGCCGGCGCAGTGGGTGGAGCAGGTGCGCCAGGAGCTGCCCGACGCCCTGCGCGCCCTGGTCAGCGAACTGGCGGTGACGCCCATTCCGGCCCGCGACGATGAGGCGCTGTGGCAGTACTGCCGGGACATCCTCAACCGGCTCTTCGAACTGCAGGTGACCCACCTGAAGGCCGAGAAGCTTGGGCAGCTGCAGCGGCTGGACCCGGCCGCCGATCCGGCGCTGTTCCAGCAGCTGAACCGCGAACTGATGGAGCTGGAGATGCAGCGCCGCGCCCTGCGCGGAGACATGTGACCGACGCGACACTCGGGGAGTGCCTGCGGGGCGGGTTCCGATTTCGTTCCGGCCAGGATTCTGCTGTAGAGTAGAGCCCGTTGCTTTCCCCCGTAGCTCAATTGGCAGAGCATTCGACTGTTAATCGAAGGGTTACTGGTTCGAGTCCAGTCGGGGGAGCGGATGGAGGCCCTGATCAGGTGTTTTACCTGATCGGGGCCTCTTTTTGTGCCCCGGGGGGCGCTCCAGCCGGCGCTTGGCGGGACGCCTGTGCGGGTGCCGCGGAGGCTGCCCCGGAACGGGGTCGAGCCGATTCGCACCCCGGCCCAAAGTCGGGTAGAGTAGAGCGCGCTGCTTTCCCCCGTAGCTCAATTGGCAGAGCATTCGACTGTTAATCGAAGGGTTACTGGTTCGAGTCCAGTCGGGGGAGCGAACAGGACCTCCGTGGGTACGCCCACGGAGGTCTTTTTTGTGCACGCGTCCCGGTGCCCGTTACGGGCGCCCTGCCGTCCGGTTGTCCGCAGGGACCGGATTCCCTAGACTGGCGACGGCGGAACTCCGAGGCCGGACGCGACCAAACCCCGCGGCCCAGCCGGCATTTTCCGCCGGGCACGCCTATCCTGTTGCCTTTTCCGGTCCGGCCTTCTCCGGACGCCCGCTGCTGCGCCCCGCAAATCCCGCGGCCCGCCGGCGGTTCCCTGGACCTTCCAGCAGGAGCTTTCCATGACGTCCATTTCCCGTGTTTCCACCTCCGCCGCCGCCATCAGCGAGCAGGAGATCTTCGCCGCGCACGAGGGCGGCAAGCTGAGCGTCGAATCGAAGATGCCGCTTGATTCCACCCGTGCCCTGTCCATCGCCTACACTCCCGGCGTTGCCCAGGTCTCCCGCGCCATTGCCGCCGAGCCGGAAAGGGCGGCCACCCACACCTGGGCCTCCAGGCTGGTGGTCGTCGTCTCCGACGGTACCGCCGTTTTGGGCCTGGGGGACATCGGGCCCGCCGCGTCGCTGCCGGTCATGGAGGGCAAAGCTGCCCTGTTCAAGACCTTCGGCGGCCTGGATTCGATTCCCCTGGTGCTCGACACCACGGACGTGGACGAAATCATCGAAACGCTTGTCCGGCTGCGCCCCAGCTTCGGCGCGGTCAATCTGGAGGACATCTCCGCCCCGCGCTGCTTTGAGCTCGAAGCGCGGCTGGTCGAGGCGCTGGACTGCCCGGTGATGCATGATGACCAGCACGGCACCGCAATCGTGGTGCTCGCGGCGCTGCAGAACGCCTTCCGGCTGACCGGGCGTGACGCCGGCGCGCAGCGCGTGGTCATCTCCGGGGCCGGTGCCGCCGGGGTCGCGTGCGCCAACATCCTGCTCGAGGCGGGCATCACCGATGTGACCGTCCTGGATTCGAAGGGGATCGTCTCCGCCGGCCGCGGCGGCGTCGCCGGGGTCAAGGCCGACCTGGCCGCCCGTACCAATCCCCGCGGCCTCACCGGCGGCCCGGCGGAGGCCCTCGCCGGAGCGGATGTCTTCATCGGCGTCTCCTCCGGAACCGTTCCCGAGGAGCTGCTGGCCACGATGGCCGACGACGCCGTCATCTTCGCCCTTTCCAATCCCGACCCCGAGGTCCACCCCGACGTCGCCGCGCGGCACGCCGCCGTCGTCGCCACCGGGCGCAGCGACTTTCCCAACCAGATCAACAATGTCCTCGCCTTCCCCGGGGTCTTTCGGGGTGCCCTGGACAGCGGTGCCCGCCGGATCACCGCCGCCATGAAGGTCGCGGCGGCCGGAGCGATCGCCGAGCTTGTGGGGGAGGAGCTGCGGGCCGATTACATCGTGCCCAGCCCCCTGGATCCGCGGGTGGCTCCCGCCGTCGCCGCGGCGGTGGCTGCAGCTGCGGAGGGCTGACGCAACGACCGGCGCACCCGGCCGGGTGGCGTGGAGGAGAGCGGGGCAGGGCGGGCGCCTCCTGCCCCGCCGCCGTGCCGCCCGGGGACTGCAGGCGGGCGAATCGGGGCGGCGTTCTTCCGCCCGCTGCTAAGGCTGCTTAGGGTAACCCGTAGGCTTAAGCGTCACTATCAGCACAAACTGAAAACGAGGAACCGCCGATGGGCGCTCACACTCCAGAGCCGGCACGCGGGGAACCCCAAAAGGTCGCCCACCCCGCCAAAGTCATTGCGGTCACCGTCGCAGCAGCCGTCGGCGGCCTGCTGTTCGGCTTCGACACCGCCGTCATCAACGGCGCCGTGGACGCCATCGGGGAGGAATTCACCCTCAGCCCCGGCGTCCTTGGCTTTACCGTCGCCATCACCCTCCTCGGCTGCGCCGTCGGCGCATGGTTCGCCGGTCAGCTCGCGGACCGGATCGGCCGGAAGAAGGTCATGGTCGGCGCGGCCATTCTCTTCGCCGTCAACTCGGTGGGCTCCGCCTACGCCTTCTCCGAATGGGACCTGATGCTGTGGCGGCTGGTCGGCGGCCTGGCCATCGGCACCGCCTCCGTGATTGCGCCCGGGTACATCGCCGAAATCGCGCCGTCCAAGTGGCGCGGAGCGCTGGGATCGGTGCAGCAGCTGGCCATCACGCTCGGCATCTTCGCCGCCCTGCTGTCGGATGCCTGGCTGGCCAACGTCGCCGGCGGAGCCTTGGGCGAGCTGTGGTGGGGGCTGCCGGCCTGGCGCTGGATGCTGCTGGTCGGCATCGTCCCCGCCGTGATCTACGGGATCCTGGGCCTGACCATTCCCGAGTCGCCCCAGTACCTGGTGCGGCGTGATGAAGACGCGGCGGCGGCGAGGGTGCTCCGCGACGTCTCCGGGGTGCAGGATACCGACCGCAAAATCGCCGACATCCGCAAGTCCTTCACCACCAAGAAGGCCACGTTCGCGGATCTGCGCGGCCCTAGCCTGGGCCTGCAGCCCATCCTCTGGGTAGGCATGGCGATCGCCGCCTTCCAGCAGCTGGTGGGCATCAATGCGATCTTCTACTACTCCACCACGCTGTGGCAGTCGGTAGGCTTCAGCGAGTCGGATTCCTTCACGACGTCGGTCATCACCTCCGTGGTCAACGTGCTGATGACCCTGGTGGCCATCGCCTTCGTGGACCGGGTCGGGCGGCGGCTGCTGCTGATGATCGGTTCGGCCGGCATGTTCGCGGGCCTGCTGGCGGCCACCGTCTCGTTCGCGCAGGCGGAGACCTTCAACGGCCAGATCACGCTTCCGGGCATCTGGGGCCCGGTCGCCCTGATCGGTGCCAACCTGTTCGTGGTCTTCTTTGCGGCGACCTGGGGACCGATCATGTGGGTCACCCTCGGCGAGGTCTTCCCGAACAACATCCGTTCCCTGGCCCTCGGCCTCGGAGCGATGGTCAACTGGATCTTCAACTTCATCGTCACCCTGTCCTTCCCCTGGGTGTCCGAGAACCTGGGCGTGTGGATCATGTACGCACTGTTCAGCCTGTTCGCCCTGCTGTCCTTCTGGTTCGTCAAGACCAGGCTCCCGGAGCTGTCGGGCCGCGAGCTGGAGGACCGGCGCGGTCTTGAGACCGCCTAGGGACCGACGGGGCTGTCGGGAACGCTGGGCCCGGGTGGTAATTCTGAGGAGAATGGTAATTTTGGGTAATGGCTACGGTGAACACTAATCAGGGGACGGAGGCAGGGCGCATGGATCGCTCCGCTAGCACTCGGGCCAACAGGGCCACCGGCAAGTCGTCGATCGTCGGGCTGGCCAAGGTCATGGCGCGCTTGACGCCGAGGCAGCTGAACGACGAGATCGGCCTCGCCACCGCCGAAATGAAGCAGAAGGGCAAGGCCGCCGGCATCGCCGCCGCGTTCCTCGTCATCGCCCTGCTGTTCCTGGCCGCGCTGGCGGTCGCCCTGATCGCCGCGGCCATCCTCGGCCTCGGCACGGTCATGCCCCCGTGGCTGGCCGCCCTGCTGGTGGCTGCGCTGTTCCTGGTGATTGCCGCCATCGGGGGACTGGTCGGCGTGTCACGGTTCAAGAAGACCCTGCCGCTGATGCCGGAGGAGGCCATCCGCGGCCTGCGCTACGACCTCGGCGTCCTCAAGGAGGGCCGCCGCTTCGACCCGGCCAGCCTGGACAAGCCCAAGGAACCGAAGCAGGAGAAGCCGAAGAAGGACAAGTCCGCCAAACCCGACGACGCTCCGAAGCCGAGCGAGGAGGAGCTGCGGACCCGGACCCGCCAGCGCCGGGAGCACCTGGCCGACGTCCGCGACACCCTCGGCGAAAAGGCCGATGTGCGGCGGCAGGTGCGGGAGTTCGAAGCCCGCAGGGCCGCAGCCCAGCAGCGGCGATCCGGGCAGGGGCAGGGCACGAAGTCACCGACGGATGACATCACGCTCATGATCCGTGAGCACTGGCAGCCACTGACCGTCCTGGCCGCCTCGCTGCTGGCGATGGCCATCATGATCAGCCGGCTGGCACGGCGCTAGGAGTACCACCTAAGAAAGCACCAACGGAAAGCGGACAGTGATCAGGATTATCGGGGCGGGAGCCCGGCCGGGGCAGACCCTGACCGAGGTGGACACGTTCTGGACCGTTCCGAACCTGATCACTGTCCTCCGCTTTCTGGGGATCCCGCTGTTCGTCTGGTTCGCGGCAACGGACAGCTACGGCCGGGCGTTCCTTACCCTCGTCCTCGTCGGCGGGACCGACTGGGTGGACGGATACCTTGCCCGCCGCCTGAACCAGGTATCCACGGTCGGCAAGTGGCTGGACCCGGCAGCTGACCGGCTGGCCATGATCATCGTGGCCGTCACGTTCGTGGTGGACGGACTGGCGCCGATCTGGCTCGTGTACGCGATCGTCATTCCCGACCTGATCCTGCTCGCCAACTCGCTGATCCTCTTCCACGGCAGCCCCAACCTCAGGGTCAGCAACATCGGCAAGATCCGGACCGCGCTGCTGCTGGTCGGCGCTCCGCTGCTGCTCCTGACCAGGGTGCAGGGTTTTGACCAGCAGTGGCTCAGCACCCTCGCGGACGTGATCCTGGTGCTGGGCTGCATCGGTCACGTCGCGGCCTTCGCCGCCTACATGGCCGCTTCCTGGCGGAAGTACCGCACGGAGCGGGCCAGTGGCACCGGCTGAGCGCAGCGTACCGGCAGCGGCCGGATACCCCGGGGGTCCCCGGTGACCGGAATCGCGATTCTTTGCGCCCTCGCCAGCGCCGTGTTCCTTGCCTTCGGTGCACAGCGGCAGGGCAGCGCCGTCAGCGCCGACACCGGCGGGCTGGCCTTGAACGGCAGCCAGCTGACCCGGCTGCTGCGCAACCCACGCTGGCTTTTCGGGCTCCTGCTGCTGGGCGTCGGCATGGGGCTGAACGTCACCGCGCTCGGACTGGCCCCGCTGACCGTGGTGCAGCCCATCGGCTCCCTCGCCCTGGTCATCACCACCGTCGTCAACGCCCGCGACCAGGGGCTGCGGCTGAACCGCATCACCGTCGCCGCCATTGTCTCCTGCGTCCTCGGCAGCGCCCTGTTCGTTTCCCTGGCCGTCTTCGTCACCCGGACGGAGCACACCGTCGAGCAGCGCCAGGAGGTGGTGATCGTCCTGATCCTCGCCGTCGTCGTGGCCTTCTTCGGCTCCCTGAACCTGCTCTTCGGCAAGCGGCTCAACGCCATCGTCCATATCCTCGGCGCGGGTGTCCTCTTCGGGTTCGTGGCCGTGCTGACCAAGACCATCATCGGTGACCTGTTCGACCCCAACGGCCGGTTCCTGCTCAACGTCCCCTGGTACACGATCCTCGGCATCGCCGTGGCCGGTGCCCTCGGTGCCTGGTTCGTCCAGAGCGCCTATTCCTCCGGCCCGCCCGACCTGGTCATCGCCGGACTGACGGTCATTGACCCCATGGTCGGCATAGCCATCGGCATCGGAGTCCTGGGCGAACTGCGGCCCGACGTGCCTCCCGTGGCCGCCGTGGCCATGGGCCTGGCCGCTTTCGTTGCTATTGTTGGGGTCGTTGCCCTCTCCCGGTACCATCCGGACGTCATCCAGCGGAGGGCTGAGGAACGGCAGCGACGGGCAGCCGAAGCGGCCCGTCCGCAGACAGACCACTAGAGGAGACCGTGAGCGACGCAACGGTGGAAGAACCGCTGACAATCCTGATTGCCTGTGACACCTACCCGCCGCACCTTAACGGAGCCGCGCAGTTCGGCTACCGGCTCGCCAAGGGCCTGCACGCACGCGGACATGATGTGCACGTCCTGGCTCCGGCCGCGGGTCCCGGGCCCTCCCACTCCGAGCTGGACGGCCCCTGGCCCGTGCACCGCCTCCGCTCCCACGGCGTCCCCACCCACGAGTACTGGCGCATCTGCCTGCCCTGGGAGATCAAGCGGGAAATCAGCCTGCTCATGGACCGGGTGCAGCCCGACGTCGTGCATATCCAGTGCCATTACATGGTGGGTGAGCACACGCTGTATGAGTCGGTCCGCCGTGGCATCCGCACCATCGCCACCAACCACTTCATGCCCGAAAACCTCGATCCGTTCCTGCCGTTCCCCCGGTGGTTCAAGCGGATCGTCGCGCGCAACTCGTGGCGCGACATGGGCAAGGTGATGGGCCGGGCAGCGGTGGTCACCACTCCGACGCCGCTGGCGGCGAAGGCCATGAAGGACTACGCCAAGCTGAATGATGTCCTGCCCCTGTCCAACGGGATCGACGCCGCCGCCTACGAGCCGCGGCCGGGCGAGCTGATCGAACCGCATGAGCAGCCGACCGTGCTCTTCGTCGGCCGGCTGGCGGAGGAAAAGCACGTGGACGTGCTGATTGACGCCATCGCCAAGCTGCCGCCGGACGTGCCGGCGCGGGCAGAAATCGTGGGCGGCGGCGAGCAGCGTCCTGCCCTCGAAGAGCAGGTCCGCCGGCTCGGCCTGCAGGACAGGGTCGTTTTCCGGGGCCTGGTCTCCGACGAGGAGCTGCGCCTGGCCTATCTGCGTGCGGACCTGTTCTGCCAGCCCGGCACCGCGGAGCTGCAGTCGCTGGTGACCCTGGAGGCAATGTCCGCCTCCACCCCGGTGCTGCTGGCCAACGCCATGGCCCTGCCGCACCTGGTCGACGGCGGACGCAACGGGTACCTCTTCGAGCCGGGCGATTCCGACGAACTGGCCCGCCGGATCACTGACATTCTCCGCCTGCCCACCGAGCAGCGTGTGGCCATGGGGCGCCGGAGCCGCGAACTCGTCGAACGCCACGGCATCGAGCAGACGCTGGCGACCTTCGAAGCGCTGTACGCCGGGCGCCAGGTCCCGCAGCCGGCGTCCTAGGCACTGCGCCGACGGCAGGGCAATTGGCTGGCGTCGGCTGCGGGCCGCTAGGATGAGGAGTTGTTCCGCCTGCAGCTGCAGGGGAGCGGGGGGCTGTAGCTCAGCCGGTTAGAGCAGCGGACTCATAATCCGTCGGTCGTGGGTTCAAGCCCCACCAGCCCTACGTGATTCCGGGCCTTTCGAGCAATCGGAAGGCCCGGAAAGATCCTCTGGTCATCACTTAGTCATCACAAAGTCCGTGGAGCAGGGTGGATCAGGGCAGGCCGTACGGGTCCTGCCAGAACGACTCCGCCCGCCGGATCCGGAAGACGGCGGACGTCGGCACCCACACCTCCTGCGCCTGACCCTCGTCATCGAACCAGTGCGCCAGCACATGCGACCGCGTCCACGCGACCGCCTTCGTGTCCACCGTGTGCCCGTCAGGGAACCGGACACGCACATACGGCTCCCGACGGTACGGGGCGTGCGTCACACGATCCAGAGCACCACTCAAACACCGAAGCGGCCTCGCTCCGAAGAACGAGGCGCACAACGCTGCTGCTAGACTGCACACAATTCATGCACAAAATGGGGGAACCTTTGACTGACCTGAACACAGCCATCCTCGAACAGCTGATGAAGCAGAACGAACTGCTACAAGCACTGGTGGCACAGGGAAAGACGCAAGCCTCCGCAACGAACGTTGCGCTCTGGCACACCCGCCAGACGACGCAGCACAACTATGCTATTCGCAGCAACGCTCTGCGCCCACTGATGAGCGAGGTCAAAGCTTTCACAGAGCAGCACCAGCTTGGCCTTCTCGCCAGCGTCTATAAGGTGAGCGAAGACCGGCTCAGCTTCGCCCGCTTCGGAGATGGGGAACTCCGGCTCATGCTTCGCGAGACTTTCAGCCTTGGCTTCCAGAAGAACAGTCCCGCTCTGGCAAAAGCCCTCCGCGATGTTTACACATCTGAAGACCCTAACGTGCTGATCGGATTCCCCGAACCGAACCGAGACATTCATTGGCAAGGGGTATGGGCAGAGATCTGGGACGATCTCAAAGCGATCACCCGCAAGCGAACCTACGGCAGCGCCCAAGTCACTCGTCCCTCTTTCTTTCAGTTCACCGGCACGGAAGGCGTGAACGCTTGGAGGAAGATTTGGGACAAGCGGAGCGCTGTTGTCATAACGGGCAAAGGTTCTCGCTTCGACTTGATCCCGGAACTGTTCGATAACCTGAACTCCCACACCTTCCTTTACTCCACCCCGACGAATGCCTTCGAGGATATGGGTCGTGTATTGGGTCAGATTGGCGGCACGGGGGCGGATATCGCTCTCATCTCGCTGGGCCCGACCGGAACGCTGATGGCCGCGGCTCTCGCGAAGCGCGGCATCCAGGCGATCGACCTCGGGCACATCAGCGCAAGCTACCAGCACGCTTTCAACGGTGGCGCGTGGCCGGAAAGCACGCCAGCTTCTAGAGCAGGAAGCCATCTATGAGTGAGGAAGGTCGGCAGTATGATTAGTTTCAACAGGAGTTCGGATCTCAGTCCTGGCGAGAGTCACTGCCCCAGACATCAATGACGTGCTCGAATTAGGTCAACCGCGCCGTGACGCCGAGTATGGGACCCTGCATCCGTTAGTCCGTCACGTTCCCCGCCTGTATAACAGTCGCAGGGGGCAGCCACAGCAATCGGTGCTACGAAACACGGGTCCGGGTTCGAGGTCACACCACTCGTGTACTAATGCCTATGGTGTAGATTCTCCAGACCCCCGGGTGATGAGGCTCCCGCCCGCGCTCCGTCCATCCTATGGCGGGACACCGTGAATCCCTGCACCGAGGTGAGGGTGTAAGCATAGTTGCGGGAGCAACACTGGCGCGGTTGTCTGCAAAGAGTTCTGACGTTAACCATTGCGTTCATACCTGGCGGCCGTCGGATCGTAGCTTTATCCAAGGACGCTTATGACATCGCGGGGCGTACGCAACTTGATAGGCTCCCTGGAGTTTGTTTCCCCGGATAGATAACTCTGTCGGCGTTTGTAGTGCTGCTAGCCAATAGGGTTTCCTATACTAGCGGGACGTCACCCCAGCTGGATGAGGTGATCGGATAAAGCCCTGTTTATCGCGCCGGAGCTCTCAAATACGTTGTTCTCGATCACAGAGAAGCGGGCCACATGAATCGCAGGACGGTAACGATTGTGTCGGTGCCGTTCTCCACGATGGTGGCAGCGACGCAGTGGTCAACAAACCGGATGTTGCGGTGGTACGTGCCCTCCGTGGTGCTGCGCGATGCCAGCGGGTTCGCCGCGAGGTACTAGGTGTACCGGGCCAGGACGTTGGTAGCGGCGTGGCTGGTTGAAACGTAAGAGAACCTCCGGGTGGGATGTGGCGGTCAAAGACCCACTCCAACCCGGAGGTTCTCGTGTCTCACAGTACTGCCCCCGGCTGGGGTGGGTGCACGTGGAGTAGTTCGACGAGGGATCAGCCTGCCGCGTGGCCCCGACGGGAGTTCCGTGGAGAGGGGTGGAGGCCGTGAAGCATAACCGTCGGTCGTGGGTTCAAGCCCCACCAGCCCTACCCCCGCCACCGTTGCCTTCGCGCGGCGGCCGCACCTGTGAAACCCCGGTCCCCGGACCGGGGTTTCGTCGTCTGCGGAGACCTTCCGGCCGGCCGTTGCCCTCGATGTTACTCGTGGGTAACATAAGGCGTGCGGGCCGACCACGCCCGCCCGATCACCGGCGATCCCGCAGCGAAGGGCACATTCCATGGCAACTCCCGACGTCGACAACCTCCCATACGCGGACGGCGACTTTTACGCATTCGAGGACCTGCTTACCGACAAGGAGCGGGACCGGCTGCACGAAATCCGCGCCTGGCTGGGCACCCACGTCAAGCCGCACGCAGCTCAGTGGTGGAACGATGCGGAGTTCCCCGCCCACATGGTTCCCGAGCTGGCCGAACTGGACGTGGTGAGCCCCGTCTACCGCCAGGGCTACTCCAACCTGTTCGCCGGCCTGTGCCACGCGGAGTTCACCCGCGCAGACACCTCCTTCGCCACCTTCATGGGCGTCCACGACGGGCTGTTCACCGGTTCCATCGAGGCCCTGGCCTCCGAGGAGCAGAAGGCCGCCTGGCTGCCGGACATCTACGCACTGAAGAAGATCGGCGCCTTCGGCCTGACCGAACCCCTCGGCGGCTCCGACGTCGCCGGCGGCCTGCGCACCACTGCCCGCCGCGACGGGGACTCCTGGATCCTCAACGGCGAGAAGCGCTGGATCGGCAACGCCACCTGGTCCGACTGGGTGATCATCTACGCCCGCGACGTGGACACCAACCAGGTCAAGGGCTTCCTGGTGGACACCGCCACCGAGGGCTACACCGCGACCAAGATCGAAAACAAGATCGCGCTGCGCACCGTCCAGAACGCCGACATCAAGCTGGAGAACGTCCGAATCAGCGACGACTTCCACCTCAAGGGCGCCAACACCTTCAAGGACGTCAACAAGGTCCTGAAGGTCACCCGCCTCGCCGTGGCCTGGCAGGCGGTGGGCCAGCAGATGGCCGCCTTCGACATTGCCCGCCGCTACGCCGTGGAGCGCACCCAGTTCGGCAAGCCGCTGGCCTCGTTCCAGCTCATCCAGGAACAGCTGGTCAAGATCCTCGGCAACACCGTCAGCTCGATGGGCATGATGGTCCGGCTGGCCCAGCTGGAGGACCTCGGCCGGGCGAAGGACGAGCAGTCGGCCCTGGCCAAAGCCTTCACCACCGCGCGCATGCGCGAATCCGTGGCCCTGGGCCGCAGCATCCTCGGCGGCAACGGCATCGTCACCGACTACGGGATGGCCAAGGTGTTCGCCGACGCCGAGGCGATCTACTCCTACGAAGGAACCTACGAAGTGAACACCCTGGTCACCGGCCGGGCAATCACCGGGGTGGCGGCCTTCGTCTAGGCAGGCGCCTCCGCCCACGGCGGCCGGCCGGGTCAGTCGACGACCCGGCCGGCCGTCGCCGTCGCGGGCCTCCCGTTGCCTCCGCGTGCCGCCGCGGCCGCCGCAGCCGCCGGTCCCGGCAGGGGGAGCAGTACCGAAGGCCTGCGGTCGGTGACGAACGCCAGGGGATCGACGTAGTCGCCGTCCTCCCGAACTCCCCAGTGCAGGCACGGCTGCGGGCAGTGCCGGGCGGCCGTCACGGCCACCCTGCCCACGGGTTCACCGGCCGCGACGGCCGAGCCGGCTGCCAGATCGGTGTCCACGGGCTCGAAGCTGCTCAACAGCACCGTCCCGGCTTCCTCGATCCGGATGGTCAGCACCGGCCGGTCCACCACCCATCCGGCAAAGTGGACCGTCCCGGCCGCGGGACTCACCACGGCTGCCCCGGCGCCCGCCGACAGGTCCACTCCCCGGTGGCCTGCCAGCCAGCGCTGCGCCGGCCGGTCGAAACCCCTCAGGACCGGGGGCGGGGGCTGCAGCGGCCACTGCCACCGGGGCTGCCACCGTGCCGCCGGGGCTGCCTGCCCGGCTGCCGCAGCCGGCGGGAACCCGCCGGCCCGAGAGGTTGCCCCCGGCAACAAAACCAGCAGCAGCGCTGCGAGCAGCACCGGAATCGGCCGGCGGAAGGCCTTCGGGATTCGGTGCGGAGGGGCCGGCGCGGGCGAGGGCAAAGGGATCACCGAACCAGCCTGCGCCGGCGGGCGTACCGGGCTGCTGCCTGAGGCCGGCGGCGGGGACAGGCGCCGCCGGGCAGGCGGCTGTGGAGGAGCCCGTTTCCGGCGCCGCCTGCACCGCCGGCGGGGCGGCGGGCGCGTGCGTTGGGTCCCCGCCGCTGTAGTACACTTGTCCAAGCAGTCTGCCGTGTGCCGACCCGTGCCCCGCGTTCGCGGTCTCCCGGTGAGCATGACGGACTGACTACGCGCATCCCAATTATCCGTGTTCGTTCCCTCGTGGACGGCCACGGGTGCGCCTCCAGCGGTCCGGCTTGCCGGCAGGGGGCTCACGCTGAACCGCAGCTGATGGATGCCAGGAGCTCCGCCCGCCGGGCGTGCAGCTGTATAACCGTCAATTGGCAGCGGATTCGCGCGTGCGCGCCGAACGCTGCCGGAAGGAGTGACGACATGCCCGTCGTTACCATGCGCCAGCTGCTCGACAGCGGCGTCCACTTTGGACACCAGACCCGCCGCTGGAACCCGAAGATGAAGCGCTTCATCTTCACCGAGCGCAACGGCATCTACATCATCGACCTGCAGCAGTCGCTGTCCTACATCGACCGCGCCTACGACTTCGTCAAGGCCACGGTCGCCCACGGCGGCACCGTGCTCTTCGTCGGCACCAAGAAGCAGGCCCAGGAAGCCATCGCCGAGCAGGCCACCCGCGTGGGCCAGCCCTACGTGAACCAGCGCTGGCTGGGCGGCATGCTGACCAACTTCTCCACCGTTGCAAAGCGCATCCAGCGTATGAAGGAACTCGAGGAGATCAACTTCGAGGACGTCGCCGCTTCGGGCCACACCAAGAAGGAGCTGCTGCTCCTCAAGCGTGAGCTCACCAAGCTCCAGGGCAACCTGGGCGGCATCCGCAACCTGTCCAAGACCCCGTCGGTCCTCTGGGTTGTCGATACCCAGAAGGAGCACCTGGCGGTGGACGAGGCCAAGAAGCTGGGCATCCCCGTCGTCGCGATCCTCGACAGCAACTGCGACCCGGATGACGTCAACTACCCGATCCCGGGCAACGACGACGCCATCCGCTCCGTCAACCTGCTGACCCGCGTCATCGCCGACGCCGTTGCCGAAGGCCTCATCGCCCGCAACAACAAGGCAGCCGGCAACACCGAGGCCGCCGCTGAGCCGATGGCCGAGTGGGAGCGCGAGCTGCTCGAGGGCCAGGCCGCTGAAGCACCGGCCGCCGAAGCCCCCGCCGCTGAAGGCGCCGAGGCAGCGGACAAGTAAAACCTCATCCCGAAAGCGGTGGATTACCGCGGACGGGGGATCTGCAGAGTGCGGCTGGCCGGCTACCGGCCAGCCGCACTCGCGGAAACGCACCACAACTTATAACGGGAGGACTGGAGTCCAAATGGCGAACTACACCGCTGCTGATATCAAGGCCCTGCGTGAGCGCACCGGCGCCGGCATGATGGACGTGAAGAAGGCTCTGGACGAGGCCAACGGCGATGCCGACAAGGCCATGGAGCTCATCCGCATCAAGGGCCTGAAGGGCGCCACCAAGCGCGAAGGCCGGTCCACCGCGGAGGGCCTCGTGGCCGCCAAGGTCCTGGACGGCACCGTCGGCGTGATGATCGAGCTGAACTGCGAGACCGACTTCGTCGCCAAGTCCGCCAAGTTCATCGAACTGGCTGACCGCGTGCTGGCCGCCGCCATCGAGTCCGGCGCAGCCGACGCCGAGGCGCTGCTCGCCTACGAGGTCGACGGCAAGCCGCTGTCCGAGATCGTCGTCGAGGAAGGCGCCGTGCTGGGCGAGAAGGTCGTCGTCCGCCGCGTGGCCCGCGTCGAGGGCAAGACCGTCGATGCCTACCTGCACAAGACCTCCAAGGACCTTCCGGCCCAGGTCGGCGTGCTGTTCGCTGTTGACGGCGAGGGCGACGCAGCCTTCGAAGCCGCCCACGACGTCGCGGTCCACACCGCCGCCTACGCCCCGACCTACCTGACCCGGGACGAGGTTCCGGCCGACATCGTCGAGAACGAGCGCCGCATCGCCGACGAGACCGCCCGCGCCGAAGGCAAGCCCGAAGCGGCCCTGCCGAAGATCGTCGAAGGCCGCCTGACCGGCTTCTTCAAGGAGATCGTGCTGCTGGACCAGCCGTTCGCCAAGGATGCGAAGAAGACCGTCGGCAAGGTCTTCGAAGAGGCTGGCGTCAGCCCCGTCGCCTTCGCCCGCTTCCGCGTCGGCGCCTAAGGCTCCACGCACACGCGCAGATGAATGAAAGGGGGTGGCCACCACACGGTGGCCACCCCCTTTGTCTGCCCGCACCTTGCCTGGCCCTGCCGGCAAATTAGTCTTAACAGCAGATCCCCAACCTTCCGGGAGGCATCAATGGCCCATCTCCAGAACGAATCCGCAGCGCCGCGCCGCCGTGTCCTGCTCAAGCTCTCCGGCGAGGTGTTCGGCGGCGGCAAGCTGGGCGTGGACCCCGAAACCGTCCGCGCCGTCGCCAAGCAGATCGCCTCGACGGTCGGCGAGGTGGAAGTGGCCATCGTCGTCGGCGGCGGCAACTTCTTCCGCGGCGCGGAACTGTCCACCAGCGGCATGGACCGCTCCCGTGCGGACTACATGGGGATGCTCGGCACGGTCATGAACTGCCTGGCGCTGCAGGACTTCCTGGAGCAGGCCGGCGTGGAGACCCGCGTCCAGAGCGCCATCACCATGGGACAGGTCGCCGAGGCGTACATTCCGCGGCGGGCCATCCGGCACCTCGAGAAGGGGCGCGTGGTCATCTTCGGCGCCGGGGCGGGCCTGCCCTACTTCTCCACGGACACGGTCGCCGCGCAGCGGGCCCTGGAGGTCCACGCCGATGAGGTGCTCATGGCCAAGAGCGGCGTCGACGGCGTGTACACCGCCGACCCCAACAAGGATCCGAGCGCGCGCAAGCTCGAGAACCTGACCTACGACGACGCCCTCCGCCAGGACATCCGGGTCATGGACCAGACCGCCATGACCATGTGCAAGGACAACAACCTGCACATGGTGGTCTTCGGGATGGAAGGCGAGGGCAACGTCGCCCGCGCCATCCGCGGCGAAAAGATCGGCACCCTGGTCACCAACTGACCAAACGGCAGGAGCCCCCGGGACGTCCCGGGGGCTCCTGCCGCTTAACCGGGCCCTCGCACGTCACTGCGCTCCGTGCAGGGAACCCGGGGGCGGTGCGCCACGTCCCTGCCCTCGCACCTCGCTGCGCTCCGTGCAGGGAACCCGGGGCCGTGGCTTAGGATTAGTAGCAGAGCCAGCCACGGGTGCGTGGTCGAATTTCCCTGAAGGAGAAACCGTGATCGAAGAGACGCTGCAAGAGGCCACCGAAAAGATGGACAAGGCGGTGGAGGTCGCCAAGGAGGATTTCTCCGCGATCCGCACCGGCCGGGCGACTCCCGCTCTCTTCGCCAAGGTCCTCGTCGACTACTACGGTTCCCCGACCCAGCTCCAGCAGCTGGCCTCGTTCGCCACCCCCGACGCACGCACGCTGCTCATCACGCCCTACGACGTGTCCGCCCTGCGCGCCATTGAGCGGGCCCTCAGTGATTCGGAGGTCGGTGCCAACCCCTCCAACGACGGCAAGGTCATCCGCGTGGTCATGCCCGAGCTGACCGAGGAGCGCCGGCGCGAGTACGTCAAGATCGTCCGCGGCAAGGGCGAGGACGCCAAGGTGTCCGTCCGCAACATCCGCCGCAAGGCCAAGGACGCCCTCGACCGGCTGGTCAAGGACGGCGAAATCGGCGAGGACGACGGCGCCCGTGCGGAGAAGGAACTCGACGCCCTGACGAAGGCCCACACCGAAAACATCGACGAGCTGCTCAAGCGCAAGGAAGCGGAGCTGCTCGAAGTCTGATGAGTTCCCACCAGCCTCCCACACAGGCTGGCGCCTCCTCCGCTCCGCAGGAAGCCCCGGCAGCAAAGGCCACCACCATGAGCGCAGCCGGTTCCCGGCGCGGTTCCGACCGTACCCCGGACCGTCCGTCCCGTGCCGGGCGCAACCTGCCGGCCGCGATCGGCGTCGGCGTCGCGCTGCTCGGATCGCTGCTGGTCGGGCTGCTCTACTACCCGGTGGCGATCGTCATCATCGCCGCCGGCTTCGCCGTCGTCGGCGTCTGGGAAGTCAGCCGGGCCCTGGAGGTGCGCGGCATCAAGGTGCCCATGGTGCCCGTCCTGGTCGGGACCCTGGCCCTGCCGCTGGCCGCCTACTTCGGCGGCACCGAGGCCCTGGGATTCGCCCTGACAGCCACCTCGGTGGCCATCCTGCTCTGGCGCACGCTGGACACGGCCGAAGGGGCGCTGACCAGCATCCTGGCCGGTATCTTCGTGCTGCTCTGGGTTCCGTTCCTGCTCAGCTTCGCAATGGTCCTGCTCGCGGAGCCGGACGGACGGATGCGGGTGGCGGTGCTGCTGCTGCTCGTGGTCGCCAACGACACCTTCGGCTACCTGGTCGGCGCCCTGTTCGGCAAGCACCCGATGGCGCCGAAGATCAGCCCGAAGAAGTCCTGGGAAGGCTTCGCCGGGTCCGCGGCCGGCGCCGCACTGATCGGCGTGCTGGCCGCGGTGTACGCCCTCGACGCGCCCTGGTGGTTCGGCATCGTCCTGGCGGTGGCCACCGTGGCCGCGGCAACGGCCGGCGACTTCTCCGAGTCGATGATCAAGCGGGAACTGGGCGTCAAGGACATGTCCAACCTGCTGCCGGGCCACGGCGGCGTCATGGACCGGCTCGATTCGATTGTCTTTGCCTCACCGGTGGTCTTCCTGGTTTCCCTGCTGCTGGCCCAATGAGCAGGCACACACCGGGCCGCCTGGCGGGCACGTGCGGAAGGGCCAAGTAAGATGCAAGGTGGATCAGCTGCCCCGGTCCGGCCGAGCGCCGGAGCGGGCACCAAGACACGGAGGACTACCCCAACCATGGACGATGTGCGCCAGGCCAGTGCCCCCTTCCAGCGGGTGGGCCGCCGGGAGTACGGCTACAACATCCGACAGGTGGACGAGTTCCTCACCAAGGCACGGGACTTCTACAACTCGCAGGGCAAAGGCGCCAAGCCCATCACCAGCCGGCAGGTCCGCGCCATGGCCTTCGACCCGGCCAAGGGCGGCTACGAGGCGCAGGCCGTCGACGCGGCACTGGACCGGCTCGAGGACGTCTTCGCCCAGCGTGAGCGGGATGAACTGATCCGCGAAAAGGGCGAAGACGCCTGGCTGATGCTGATCGGCCGCACGTCCGCCGTGCTGCGCGGGCGCCTCCACCGGGAGCCGGGGGAGCGGTTCCGCCGTCCCAGCAAGCGCCGGGTGCCGAGCTACAACGTCGAGGACGTCGACGCGCTGTGCAATGAACTGCTCGGCTACTTCGAGCATGACAAGCCGCTGAGCGTGGACGTGGTGCGCCGTGCGGTGTTCCGTGAGGCCCGCGGCGACGAAGGCTACGAGGAAACGCAGGTCGACGCGTTCCTGGACCGCGTCGTCGAGCTGATGGCCGCGATCGACTAACCCTGACGGTCGGCCCGTCCGCTGCGCACGGGTCCACCCCGGCTTCCGCCGCCGGTACCTTCCGGGGCATGCAGCCGGGCCATGAAGCGCCCGACGCCGCCCGGTACCAGCCCGGGCCGGGCCCGCGAAACCAGGATGGTCACCAGGAACGACGCCGGCACGGTCCACGCAGCCGGCTGCGCCACCCAGCCCGGAATACCCGCTCCGGCGGCGCCGGCCACCCCGCCGGCCAACATGGCGCCTCCGCACAGCGCGGCGCCGGTCAGCATTCCGGCCACGGCGCCCGGCGCCGTCAGCCCCCGCCACCAGATCCCGAGCACCAGCAGCGGACACAGGGTCGACGCGGTGAAGGCGAACACCATCCCGATGCTTCCGGCCAGCGCCTGGGAACTGGTCAGCAGGGCGATCACCAGCGGGACGACGGCGGCCGCCACCGCCGAGATCCGGAAGCCGCGCACGCTGCCGCCGAAGAACTCCTGGCTCATCACTCCGGAGAGGGACACCACGAGCCCGCTGCTGGTCGACAGGAAGGCGGCGAAGGCGCCGGCGGTCACCATGGCGGCCAGCAGGTCTCCGAGGCCGCCGTCGAACACGGTGCCCGGCAGCAGGAGCACCGCGGCGTCCGCGCTGCCGTGGTCGGCGAGGGTGGGCAGGTAGAGCCGGGCCAGGACGCCGTAGGCAATCGGAAAGACGTAGAAAAGGGACAGCAGGCCGAGCACGATCAGGGTGGTCCGCCGCGCCGAGGGGCCGTCGGGGTTGGTGTAGAAGCGCACCAGCACATGCGGCAGCCCGAGCGTGCCGCACAGCAGGGCAAGGCTGAGGGAGATGTTGCGGTACAGCGAGGCGTGCGCCTCCGGGTCCAGGGCATCGGCCAGGGCCGCGCCGCCGCCCTGCCACCCGCCTCCGCCGCTGTGGAAGAGGATGAACAGCACCGGCACGGCCAGCGCCGTCAGCTTCAGCCAGTACTGGAAGGCCTGCACGAAGGTGATGGAGCGCATCCCGCCGGTCGCGACGCTGGCACAGACCACCGCCGCGACCGCCACCGATCCCGTCCACCCCGGCAGCCCGGTGGTGATGGCGATGGCGAGCGCCGCCCCGTGCAGCTGGGGCACGATGTACAGCCAGCCCACCGCGACCACCAGCAGGCTCGTGACCCGCCGCGCGGCCCGGGACTCCAGCCGGGCCTCGGCGAAGTCGGAGATGGTGTACGCGCCGGAGCGCCGCAGCGGGGCGGCGACGAAGAGCAGCAGCATCAGGTAGCCGGCGGTGTAGCCGATGGGGAACCACAGCGCGTCCACTCCGGAGACCAGGATCAGGCCGGCGACGCCCAGGAAGCTGGCGGCGGACAGGTACTCGCCGCCGATCGCCGAGGCGTTCCACCAGGGCCGTACCGTCCGGGAGGCGACGTAGAAGTCCCCGGTGGTGCGGGAGATGCGCAGGCCAAACGCTCCGATCAGCAGGGTCGCGGCCACGACGGCGGCCACGGCGGCGTAGCCCACGGCCGGGTCCAAGCCGGGCAGGGAGGTCACCGCCTGGGCTCCTGCGGGCCGTGGACCAGGTCAAGGAACCGCCGTTCGTTCCGGGCCGCGCTGCGGACATACAGCGCCCCGCAGATGATCACCAGCGGATAGACGCTGAAGCCGAGCAGGATCCACGGTGCGGGGACGCCGAACACCGAGGTGGAGGCGATCACCGGCACGAAGGCCAGCAGCACCGGCACGCCGAGCAGGATCAGGAGGAATCCGCCGCCCACCACCAGGGCGAGCCGCAGCTGGGACCGGATCAGGGCACGCAGGAAGACATCGCCCACCTCGGACTGCTCGTCCAGCTCCCGGGAGACCGTGAAGGGTGCTCCGGGCGCGGGGGACTGCCGCGGGGCGGTCACCCGGATCCGCGGCGGCGTCTTCGGGGCGGTCCCGCTCATGGCGTCTGCCGGGACCGGCCCGTACCGAGGGCGGCGCGTACTCCGGGCAGGTGCCGCCGGCTGACCGGAAGTTCGACGCCGTCCAGCTGGACGGAGGCCCGGCCGGCAGTGATCCTGATCTGGCGGATCCGGGGACGGGCCACCAGATACGAGCGGTGGATCCGCACGAACCCGGCGTCGGACCACTGGCTTTCCAGGTCTGCGAGGGGAACCCGCACCAGGTACGAACCCTCGGCGGTGTGCAGCCGCGCGTAGTCGCCCTGGGCCTGCACATAGGAGATGCTGTCGCGGCGGATCAGCTTGGTGGTGGCCCCCTGGACCACCGTGACGGTTTCGGCGTCCACCTCGGGGGCCACCGCGTCGCAGATCCGGCGCACCGATTCGGCCAGCCGTTCCGGGCGGACCGGCTTCAGCAGGTAGTCCAGCGCTGCGAGCTCGAAGGCGGCCAGCGCATGTTCCTCGTCGGCGGTGACGAAGACGACCGCAGGCGGCTGGCGGTGCCGGGAGAGCGCGCGGGCAATATCCAGTCCGGAGAGCGCGGGCATGTGGATGTCGAGGAACACGGCGTCGACATCCTTTTCCTCGAGCAGCCGCACCGCAGCCCCGCCGCTGCCGGCCCGGTGGATCTCGCCCACCCGGGCGTCGCGGCCCAGCAGGAACGCCAGTTCTTCGACGGCCGGCTGCTCGTCGTCGGCGACGAGCACGTTGATCGGCTTCGATGGTCCAGGCATGTGACCCAGACTACAACGCTCAGCCGCGCCGGCCCGGCTGCGACTTGGGGATCCGCATGGTGATCAGGGTGCCCGCCCCGGGGGCGGTGTCGATGACGAGTCCGTGCCCCGGGCCGTAGACCTGCCGCAGGCGCAGGTCCACGTTGCGCAGTCCCACGTGCTCGCCGTCGTCCGTGTGGCCGGCCAGCAGGGCCGCCAGGCGGTCCGGGTCCATGCCGACGCCGTTGTCCTCCACGGTGATCTCCGCCAGCGTCCCGGCGTCGGTGGCGGAGATGGTGATGTGGCCGGGCCCCTCCATCGCCTCCAGGCCGTGCCGCACGGAGTTCTCCACCAGCGGCTGCAGGGACAGGAAGGGGATGACCGTCCCCAGCACCTCGGGCGCGACCTGCAGGCTCACCTTGAGCCGGTCCCCGAACCGGGCCCGCTCCAGCAGCAGGTACCGGTCGATCGACCGCAGCTCCTCGGCCAGGGTGGTGAAGTCCCCGTGGCGGCGGAACGAGTACCGGGTGAAGTCGGCGAACTCGACCACCAGCTCCCGGGCCCGCTGCGGGTCGGTGTTGATGTAGGAGGCGATGGCGTTCAGCGAGTTGTAGATGAAGTGCGGGCTGATCTGGGCGCGCAGGGCCCGCATCTGCGCCTCCACGAGCTGCGTCCTCGAGGAGTCGAGTTCAGCCAGTTCCAGCTGCACCGCGATCCAGCCGGCCACCTCGTCCGTGGCCCGGATCAGTCCCGCGCTGATCGCCGGGGCGAACACCCCGACGGTGCCCACCGTCCGGTCGTTCGCGGTCACGGGGCAGACCAGCAGCTCCCCGCCGTCGCCGGCCAGCCCCAGGGCGCGCAGCTCCGGAGCGCGCAGCACCCGGGTCCGCCCGCCCGCCAGGACTCCCGCCGAGACCGCGGCGAAGCCGGCCCGCTGCCGCTCGGTGCCGGCCGGAGCGCCGCCCTCCCAGGCCAGGACGCCGGTGGCGTCGGCCAGCACCAGGACCGGTGAGCCCAGCAGTCCGCGCAGGTGCCGTGCGGCACGCGCGGCGCCGTGTTCGGTCAGCCCTGACCGCAGGTGCCGGGCGGCCAGCGCGGCGGTGTGCAGCGTGGCGTAGGTGGCCCGCTCGGCGTCGGACCCCAGCTCACGCTGGGCTCGCGTCAGCCGGTAGCCCAGGGCCGCCACCAGGGCGACCGTCAGCACGGCCAGCGAGCAGATGACGGCGATGTCGACGGCGGGGCTGAGCATGCCCCCCACCCTAACCGCAGGCGGGGCCGGGGCGGCCGCGGCTGCCGTTCACCGCGGCGAAGCCGCCGTTTGCCGACGCGGCCCCGGCTCGGCTGGATGGACGGCCGCCTGCACTGTGACAGTGAGGTTGATCACATCTGTGCGCGGGTGGCATCGCAGGCATCCGACGCGCTACGTGCCCAACAGAGGAGGAAGCAATGGCTGAAGAACAGCCGCCAACCCGGCAGGGCCCCACCGGCCATGTCGACTTCCAGGAGGTCCAGCGCTCGCCGCAGCTGCAGGAGCTGCGCAAGCGCCAGCGCAGCTTCATCTTTCCGATGGCTGCCGCGTTTCTCATCTGGTACTTCGCCTACGTGCTGCTGGCCGACTACGCACACGGGTTCATGTCCACTCCGGTCATCGGCAACATCAACGTCGGCCTGATCCTGGGGCTGCTGCAGTTCGTCAGCACCTTCGGCATCACCATGTGGTACGTCAGCTACGCCAACCGCCGCCTGGACCCCATTGCCAGTGAAATCCGCACTGAGCTTGAGGCCCAGGGCGTCAGCCGCCCGGAGGAGACCCGATGAACACCGCTTCCATCAGCGCCGCCGAGGCGGTGTCGGCCGCCGCGATCCAGGACACCGCCTGGCTCAACATCGCGATTTTCGGCCTGTTCGTGGGCGTCACCCTGGTGGTGGTCCTGCGCGCCAGCCGCAACAACAAGACCGCGGCGGACTACTACGCCGCCGGGCGGTCCTTCACCGGCCCGCAGAACGGCACCGCCATCGCCGGCGACTACCTGTCGGCGGCGTCGTTCCTCGGCATCGTGGGCGCCATCGCCATCAACGGCTATGACGGCTTCCTCTACTCCATCGGCTTCCTGGTCGCCTGGCTGGTGGCCCTGCTGCTGGTGGCGGAGATGCTGCGCAACACGGGCAAGTTCACCATGGCGGACGTGCTCTCCTTCCGGCTGAAGCAGCGCCCGGTGCGGATCGCCGCGGCCATTACCACCCTGGCCGTCTGCTTCTTCTACCTGCTGGCCCAGATGGCCGGCGCCGGCGGGCTGGTCTCGCTGCTGCTGGGCATCGACTCCCGGGTCGGCCAGTCGCTGGTGATCACCGTCGTCGGCGGCCTGATGATCCTCTACGTACTCGTCGGCGGCATGAAGGGCACCACCTGGGTGCAGATCATCAAGGCGGTCCTGCTGATCGCCGGCGCCTTCATCATGACCATCTGGGTCCTGGCGCTGCACGGGTTCAACCTCTCCTCGCTGCTCGGTGCGGCCGTGGAGACCAGCGGTACCGCCGCCGTCCTCGATCCGGGGCTGCAGTACGGCAAGACCGAGGCCAGCAAGCTCGACTTCGTCTCCCTCGGCATGGCGCTGGTCCTGGGCACCGCGGCCCTGCCGCACGTGCTGATGCGCTTCTACACGGTTCCCACGGCCAAGGAAGCCCGCCGTTCCGTGGTCTGGGCGATCTGGCTGATCGGCTTCTTCTACCTGTTCACCCTGGTCCTCGGCTACGGCGCCGGCGCCCTGATCGAACGCGAAGCCATCACCTCCGCCCCGGGCGGCGTGAACTCCGCGGCGCCGCTGCTGGCCTTCGCGCTGGGCGGCCCGGTGCTGCTGGGCGTCATCGCGGCGGTGGCCTTCGCGACCATCCTCGCGGTGGTCGCCGGGCTCACCATCACGGCCGCCGCCTCGTTCGCCCATGACATCTATGCCAACGTGGTCCGGAAGGGCGAGCTGGACTCGGCCGGCGAAGTGAAGGTGGCCCGCCGCACCGTGGTCGTCATCGGCATCATCTCCATCCTGGGCGGCATCGGCGCCCAGGGGCAGAACGTGGCGTTCCTGGTGGCGCTGGCCTTCGCGGTCGCCGCCAGCGCCAACCTGCCCACCATCCTGTACTCGCTGTACTGGAAGCGGTTCACCACCAGGGGCGCCGTGTGGAGCATGTACGGCGGCCTCGGTTCCGCGATCCTGCTGATCATCCTTTCCCCGGTGGTCTCCGGGGCCGAGACGTCCATGATCTCCGGCGCGGACTTCGCGGTCTTCCCGCTCTCCAACCCCGGCATCGTGTCCATCCCGCTCGCGTTCATCCTCGGCTGGCTGGGCACCATCACCGACAAGGGCGTGGAATCGCCGGAAAAGCAGGCGGAGATGGAGGTCCGGTCCCTGACCGGCGTCGGCGCCGAGAAGGCGGTGGATCACTGACAACGCAGGTGCCGCGCAGGAGCAGGAGCCGGCTTCCCGCCCAAAAGGTCAGGGAATAACCGGTTCAGGCTGACCCCGGGGCCGCAGCTGCCGATAGACAAGGGCAGAGGCGCCCGCGGCGCCGCAGACGTCCCGGTCGAGGGGGGATACCGGCCGGGACCCCAAGGAGGCAGGGTCCGCACCTGGTGCGGGCCCTGCCTCCGCTTTCATTTCGGGGCCGGCACCTGGCCGTCGGCAAGCCCCCGTTCGATGAGCGGCCGCACCCGGAAGGGGATCAGCTCACCCATGGCCAGGTTGGTGTCACACCGCTCCACCCCGGAAACGGCCAGCAGCTTACGGTTGACGGCAAAGAGCTCCTCCGCGTCGGCGGCCACCACCCGCAGCAGCAGGTCGGCGTCGCCCGTCAGGCCATGGGCCTCCACCACCTCCGGAATATCCTCGATCGCGGCGACGATCGCCTCGAGCTGCTGCTGCCGCACATGCACATGCACGAAGGCCAGCAGCGGGTAACCCAGTGCGCCGGTATCGATCCTGCGCTCGAACGGCAGGAACACCCGGCGGCGCTCCAGCTGGCCCATGCGGGCCTGCACCGTGTTCCGCGAGATCCCCAGGTGGGCCGCGAGGGCGACGACGGTGCGTCCGGGCTCCCGCGCGAGGGCCAGCAGCAGGCGGAGGTCGGTTCGATCCAGGAGAGGCATAGTGCGCAACGCTAACAGGTGATCCGGACCAGAGGCAGGGCAGGATGCGCAGTCCCGCGCCCGGTGGTTGTGCCCCATGGTCAGTGTGAGTAGGGTCACACGTAACCGGGCAATGGAGCCCGGAGTCCGGTATGGCCCCGCCACCCCAGGGGCCCGACCCTGGAAGGATGCGCATCAAAGTGTCCCTGCATACCCCGGTACGGCACCCCGAGAACTCCGGAACTGCCCCCGACGAACCCCTGCTCCAACTCATCAGGCCCGACGGCGAGCGGGTCGCCGACGCGCTCTACGACCCCCTGGTCCAGGACATCGGCCACGCCGCCCTGCAGGACCTCTACGAGGACATGGCCGTCATCCGGCGCATCGACGCCGAGGCCACCGCACTCCAGCGCCAGGGCCAGCTGGGCCTGTGGCCGCCGCTGCTGGGCCAGGAAGCGTCGCAGATCGGCTCGGTCCGCGCCCTGCGCCCCTCGGACTTCGTCTTCCCCAGCTACCGCGAAAACGGCGTCGCCTACTGCCGCGGCGTTGCGCCTGAAGACCTGCTGAAGGTCTGGCGCGGCAACGCCGGCTGCGCGTGGGATCCGTTCGAGGTGAACCTGGCCCCCACCCAGATCATCATCGGCGCGCAGTCGCTGCACGCCGCCGGCTACGGCATGGGCATCGCGGCCGAGGGCAGCGATGACGCCGTCATCACCTATTTCGGTGACGGCGCCACCAGCCAGGGCGATGTCAACGAGGCCATGGTCTTCGCCGCCAGCTTCCAGGCGCCGGTGGTCTTCTTCTGCCAGAACAACCACTGGGCCATTTCCGAACCCGTCGGCGTGCAGGCCCGCGTCCCGATCGCCCACCGGGCGCCCGGATTCGGTATTCCCTCCATCCGTGTGGACGGCAACGACGTCCTGGCGGTGCTCGCCGCCACCCGGGCCGCCCTGGAACGGGCCCGCACCGGGGGAGGACCCACCTTCATCGAGGCCGTCACCTACCGGATGGGCCCGCACACCACGGCCGACGACCCCACCCGCTACCGCGATGCCAACGAGCTGGAGGACTGGCGCGCGCGGGATCCGCTGTCGCGGATCGAGGCGCACCTGACGGCCGCCGGCGCCTTCCCCGAGGACTTCCGGGCGCGCGTGGAGCAGGCGGCCGACGACGTCGCCGCCCGCCTGCGCGCCGGATGCATCGGCATGCCGGATCCGCAGCCGCTGGACGTGTTCGCCCACGTCTACGCCGAGCCGCACACATGGCTGAAGGGCCAGCAGGGCGACTACGAACGGTACCTGGCCATGTTCGCCGAACCGCAGGCGGGCACCGCGGCCGGAGGTGGGGCATGAGCAGCATGACCCTTGGCAGGGCGATCAATGCGGGCCTCCGCCGGGCCATGGAGGAGGACCCCAAGGTGGTGCTCATCGGCGAGGACATCGGCACCCTCGGCGGGGTCTTCCGGATTACCGACGGGCTGCAGAAGGATTTCGGCGCGCACCGGGTGATCGACTCCCCGCTGGCCGAGTCCGGCATCGTCGGCACCGCCGTCGGGCTCGCGTTCCGCGGCTACCGTCCGGTGGTGGAGATCCAGTTTGACGGGTTCATCTACCCGGCGTTCGACCAGATCGTGTCCCAGGTGGCGAAGATGCACTACCGCACCCGCGGCGCCGTCCGGCTTCCCCTGACCATCCGGGTGCCGTTCGGCGGAGGCATCGGATCCCCGGAGCACCATTCGGAATCCCCGGAGGCCTACTTCATGCACACCTCCGGGCTGCGGGTGGTTTCCGCCTCGTACCCCCAGGACGCCTACACCCTGATCCGCCAGGCCATCGCCTCCGACGATCCGGTGCTGTACTTCGAGCCCAAGCGGCGCTACCACGCCAAGGGCGAGGTGGACGAGCACGCTGCGGCGGACCTGCCCATGGGGGCGGCCCGGGTCGTACGGGCGGGCACCGACGCCACCCTGGTCAGCTACGGGCCGCTGGTGCCGGTTGCCGTCGAAGCCGCATCGGCGGCTGAAGCCGAGGGCATCTCGGTGGAGGTCATCGATCTGCGCTCGCTGGCACCGCTGGACCTGCCGGCGGTCGAAGCGTCCGTCCGCCGGACCGGACGGCTGGTGATCGCCCATGAAGCGGCGCAGGTCGCCGGGCCGGGCGCCGAAATCGCGGCGGTCATCACCGAACGCTGTTTCGACTGGCTGGAACACGCCCCCGTCCGGGTCACGGGCTTCGACATCCCGTATCCGCCGGCCCGGATGGAACAGCACCACCTGCCGGACCTGGACCGCATCCTCGACGGCATTGACCGGGTGATGCGGCGTCCGAACTCGCTGAACCCGGTCGGCGGGCATGCCCCGGTCACTCCGCTTGAGGTGCCGGCCGTGCAGGGGGTGGGCGCATGATCCGCGAGTTCTGCCTGCCCGACCTTGGGGAGGGTCTCACCGAGTCCGAAATCCTCAGCTGGCGGGTCAGCGAGGGGGACACCGTCACGCTCAACCAGGTGATTGCCGAGGTGGAGACCGCCAAGGCCATCGTGGAACTGCCCTCGCCCTACGCCGGCGTCGTCGCGCGCCTGCACGAGCAGCCCGGCACCGTCGTCGAGGTGGGCGCGCCGATCGTCTCCTTCGACATCCCGGCCGCCGCCGACGCCCCTGCCGGGCCCGGAACTCCCAAGGAGCCCTCGGCCGGCCAGCCGGAGGGCGACGGCGGCGCGGAGCCGGACCGGACACGGGAACCCACCCTCGTCGGCTACGGCGCGCCGCCGGAATCCACCGGCAGGCCGGCCCGCCGGGCCCGGACAGGCCTGCAGGTCCAGGCCCTCAGCGGCGACCACGCGCCCGCCGCAGGCGCGCTCGTCACACCTCCGGCGGCCGCTGCGACGGAACCGGCTGTTGCCGCGCCCGCCGCCGCCCAGGCGCCCGCTCCCGTGGCCCCCGACGGCGGTACCAGGCGCCGCTCGACGCCGCCGGTCCGGAAGCTGGCCCGGGACCTGGGGGTGGATCTCGAGCAGCTCATCGGCAGCGGCCCGGACGGCCTGGTGCAGCGCACCGACGTGATCGCCGCCGCCGGAACCGGCACCCCGGCGAAGGCCCCTGCCGCAGCGCCTGCCGCCCCGGCGGCCGGACCGGACGCGGCGGCGCCCGCCGCCCTTCCGGCGACCGAGGCTGACGCCGACCCGCGGCAGGAGCGCATTCCCATTGCGGGGGTGCGGCGGATGACCGCCGCCGCCATGGTGGCCAGCGCCTTCACGGCACCGCACGCCACCGTGTTCCTGACCGTCGACGTGACCGCGACCATGGACCTGCTTCGGCGGCTGCGCACCCGGCCCGCCTACGAGGGAATCCGGCTGTCCCCGCTGACCATGGCGGCCAAGGCAGCCTGCGTGCTGCTCGGACGGCATCCGGACCTGAACTCCCGGTGGGATGAGCAGGGCCGGCAGATCATCCGGTACCGCTACGTCAACCTGGGGATTGCGGCGGCGACGGAGCGCGGCCTGCTGGTGCCGAACATCAAGGACGCGCAGGCGCTGGACCTGCACGGGCTGGCGGCGGCGATCAACGAACTCACCGCCACCGCACGCGCCGGCCGCAGCCAGCCCTCGGCGCTGACCGGGGGTACGTTCTCGATCTCCAACGTCGGCAGCTTCGGGGTCGACGCCGGAACCCCCATCCTCAACCCGGGCGAGGCCGCCATCCTGGCGCTCGGCGCCGTCCGGCGGATTCCCTGGGAGCACGAGGGGGCGATCGCGCTGCGCGAGGTGATGACGCTGAGCCTGTCCTTCGATCACCGGATGGTGGACGGGGAACAGGGCTCCCGCTTCCTCGCCGACCTCGCCGACGTGCTGCGTGAGCCCGCCCTGGCCCTGGCGTTCTAGGGGTGCGGCCGAGAGCGCTAACGATCTGAAGCCCGGGACTCCTGCACTGCAGGAGTCCCGGGCTTCAGTTCATTAAGGCTCCCGGCCGGCTGCGTCCCCGCGGACGGCCGGCGAAGGACTAGGACAGTTCCAGTTCGAGCTCCCGTACGACCGCGCCGCGGGCGTTGGCAAAGCCCTGGGCCTCGCCGATGACCTTAAAGCCGTACTTTTCCAGGATGCGGATCGAGCTGACGTTGTCGGCCACGGCCCGGGCCCGCAGCGGCCGTTCGGTGTACTCCTCCAGGAACAGGCCGACGGCGGCGGTCGTAATGCCCTGGCCCCAGCGTGCCCGGTCGATCCAGTAGCTGATCTCCGGGGCGGCGTCGTGGCTGCTGTAGGCCAGGATGCTGCCCACGACCTCGCCGTCGGCCTCGATGGTGCGCACGGTGACGCCGTCGTCGTTGAGGATCGAGTGCCAGTGGTGGTCAAAGACACCGCGGTCGGCGGGATTCTTCGCGGCGAAGGCGGCCATGTGGTTGGCGCTCGGGTCCAGCTGATGCGTGAAGAACTTCTCCAGGTCGGAGGGCTCCACGGGGCGGAGCCGGATGTCAGCGGGTGTGCTCACGGCAGGTCTTTCTGCTCAGGGGTATCGGTCTCCAGCGTACTAGGCATTCAGCGCCGCCCAGGCCATGCGTTCGAGCAGCGAGCGCAGCCGCGCGGTCTCGCGGGCGGACATCCGCCGGCCGACGGTGTGCGAGGTGGAGTTGATCAGGCCGAAAACGGCCTGGATCCGCCGGCGCAGCAGGGGCAGGTCGCAATCGGGGTGCAGGGCCGACGCGGCGTCCACCCAGACCTCCACATACTGGCGCTGCAGCGAGCGCACCCGGCGCTCATCCTCCTCGGCCAGGCTGGCCAGGTCCCGGTCCTGGACGCGGATGACGTCGGCCTGGCCCAGGGCGAAGTCGACGTGGAACTCGATCAGCCCGCTCGCCGCCTCCTCCGCGGTGGAGGATTCGCCGACGACGGCGCGCCCGCCCTCCAGCAGGTCCTCGCTGACACCGATGAGCAGGGCGGAGAGCACCGCCGACTTGCTGGGGAAGTGCCGGTACACGGCCGGACCGCTGACACCGGCCGCCGCCCCCAGCTCCTCGATGGACACCCCGTTGTAGCCGCGCTCGGCGAACAGGGCGGCCGCGGCGGCAAGCACAGCGGTGCGCCGGGAGGCTTTCGCCTGGCTGCGTCCGGTGGAACGGACGGGAATGTCATTGGCGGTGCCCATGCATGCCTTTCGCTAGCGGCCAGGTGCGCAACCCGGGGGAGCAGGAACGGTTCCATTCTGGTGGACAGTTCGGTTAATAGCCACTAACGTGTGGCCCAGTTAATGACCGCTAACCGGGCTGCCCGGGGAGGCAGCCGCACCGAAGCTAGGACGAGGACGTCGATGAAGACCCTGGAATCCCCGCACGGCCCCGGAACGGCGGCCGCCGCGCCCGGCGACGGACAGCGCCGGCTGGCGGCCGAGCTGCACGAACGGCTTCGGCGCGCCGCGCTCGGCGGCACCGAGCGGGCCCGGCAGCGGCACCTCGAGCGGGGCAAGCTGCTGCCCCGGGACCGGGTCGGGCAGCTGCTGGATGCGGGCAGCCCCTTCCTGGAGGTCGCTCCGCTGGCGGCCGAGGACATGTACGACGGCGAGTGCCCGGGCGCGGGGCTGATCACCGGCATCGGACTGGTCCACGGGCGGCAGGTGATGGTGGTCTGCAACGACGCGACCGTCAAGGGCGGCACCTACTATCCGATGACCGTCAAGAAGCACCTGCGCGCGCAGGAAATTGCGCTGAAGAACCGGCTGCCCTGCATCTACCTGGTCGACTCCGGGGGAGCGTTCCTGCCGCGGCAGGACGAGGTCTTCCCCGACCGCGAACACTTCGGCCGCATCTTCTACAACCAGGCGCGGATGTCCGCCGCCGGCATCCCGCAGATCGCCGCGGTGCTCGGATCCTGCACCGCCGGCGGCGCCTACGTGCCGGCCATGAGCGATGAGACGGTGATCGTCCGCAACCAGGGCACGATCTTTTTGGGCGGCCCGCCGCTGGTCAAGGCGGCCACCGGCGAGGTGGTGACCGCCGAGGAGCTCGGAGGCGGTGAACTGCACGCCCGGACCAGCGGGGTGGCGGACCACCTGGCCGAAGACGACGGGCACGCGCTGGAGATCGTGCGGGACATCGTCGCGACCCTGGCCCCGCCCGAGCAGGCCTGGGCCGCAGCGGAGCCGGTGGAGCCCGAGCTGGACCCGGCGGAACTCTACGAGGTGGTGCCCACCGATCCGCAGACCCCCTACGACGTGCATGACGTCATCCGCCGGATCGTGGACGCCGGAACGTTCCACGAGTTCAAGAAGGACTACGGCCCCACCCTGGTCACCGGCTTCGCCCGCCTGGACGGGCACCGGGTGGGCATCATCGCCAACAACGGCGTCCTGTTCGGCGAATCGGCGCTCAAGGGCGCCCACTTCATCGAACTGGCCGACCAGCGCGGCATCCCGCTGATCTTCCTGCAGAACATCTCCGGCTTCATGGTCGGCCGGGACTACGAGGCCGCCGGCATCGCCAGGCACGGCGCCAAGATGGTCACCGCCGTGGCCACGGCCCGGGTGCCCAAGCTGACCGTCGTCATCGGCGGTTCCTTCGGCGCCGGCAACTACTCCATGTGCGGGCGCGCCTACTCGCCGCGCTTCCTGTGGATGTGGCCGGCCGCGCGGATCAGCGTGATGGGCGGCAGCCAGGCGGCCGCCGTGCTCGCCACGGTCAAGCGCGACGGCCTGGAATCGGCCGGCGGCAGCTGGTCCGCGGAGGAGGAGGAGGCCTTCAAGGCTCCCATCCGTGCCGCCTACGAGGCGCAGGGCAATCCCTGGTACTCCACCGCCCGGCTCTGGGACGACGGCGTGATCGATCCGCCGGACACCCGCCGGGTGCTGGCGCTGGCGCTCGCCGCGTGCGCCCAGGCACCCCTGCCCGACAGCAACTTCGGCCTGTTCCGGATGTGAGGCACAGATGACCACCATCCCCAACCCGGGCCTGGGCACCGTCCTGGTCGCCAACCGCGGTGAAATCGCCTGCCGCATTATCCGGACGCTGCGCCGGATGGGCCTGCGCTCCGCCGCGGTCTACAGCGACGCCGACGCCGGCGCCCGGCACGTCCGCGAGGCCGACGTCGCCGTCCGGCTGGGACCGGCCGCGCCGGCGGAGAGTTACCTCAACGTTTCGGCCCTGGTGCGCGCCGCCCGGCGCGTGGGCGCCGACGCCGTACACCCCGGCTACGGTTTCCTCAGCGAAAGCCCGGCCCTGGCCGAGGCGCTCGCCGACGCTGGCATCGTGTTCATCGGCCCCGGCACGCACGCGCTGCGCCTGATGGGGGACAAGATCAACGCCCGCAACCACGTGCACGGCCACGGGGTACCCGTGGTCCCCGGCGTCTCCGAACCCGGCCTGGACGACGCTGCGCTGATCGCGGCGGCCGCCGACGTCGGCTTTCCGCTGCTGATCAAGCCGTCGGCCGGCGGCGGCGGCAAGGGCATGCAGGCGGTTTCCACGGCAGCCGGGCTGCCGGGGGCGCTGGCTGCGGCGCGCCGGGTGGCCGCAGCCGCCTTCGGCGACGACACCCTGCTGTTGGAACGGCTGGTGCCCACGGCGCGGCACATCGAGGTCCAGGTCCTGGCCGACCGGTACGGGCACACCATCCACCTGGGTGAACGCGAGTGCTCCCTGCAGCGCCGGCACCAGAAGGTGATCGAGGAGGCGCCTTCCCCGCTGCTGGACGACGCCGCCCGCGCCCGGATGGGGGAGGCGGCCTGCGCCGCCGCGCGCTCCGTGGGCTACGTCGGCGCCGGCACCGTCGAGTTCCTGGTGCCGGCGGACGCGCCGGAGGAGTTCTTCTTCATGGAGATGAACACCCGGCTGCAGGTCGAGCACCCCGTGACGGAGCTGGTCACGGGCATCGACCTGGTCGAATGGCAGGTCCGCATCGCCGCGGGTGAGGCCCTGGCGCTGCAGCAGGAGGACGTCCGGCTGGACGGGCACGCGGTTGAGGCACGCATCTACGCGGAAAACCCCGCCGACGGATTCCTGCCCGCCGCAGGAACGGTGCTGCACCTGCGCGAACCCGCCGGGCCGGGCCTGAGGGTGGACTCCGCGCTGGCCCCGGGCCTGCGGATCGGCACCGACTATGACCCGCTGCTGGCCAAGGTCATCGCATGGGCACCGGACCGCGGCACCGCGCTGGACCGGCTGGACGGGGCCCTGGCCCGCACCGAGGTGCTCGGCGTCGGCACCAACATCGAATACCTCCGCCTGCTCGCCGCGGACGACGACCTGCGGGCCGGCGCGCTGGACACGGGCCTGATCGAGCGGCGGCTGCCGGACCTCCGGTTCCGCACGCCGCAGGCAGCCGAGATCGCCGCAGCTGCGCTGCTGCAGCTGTCCCGGGCCGCGGCACCGCCCGGGGAGGCACCGCGGCCCGGCACGGGCAGCGCCTGGAACCGGGCGGACGGGTTCCGGCTGGGCAGCCCGGCCCCGATCCGGGTCACCGTCCTGCCCGCCGCCGGCGGCGCGGGAGCCGACGTCGAACTGCGCCGCGGGCGGGAAGGCTGGAGGATCAGCGTCGACGGCGGACCGTCCGTCCCGGCCGCGCTGACCCTCGCGCCGGGCGAGGCCGCATTGGAGCTGGACGGCGTCCGCCACCGCTGGTCCGCCGCCCTGGAACCGGCCGCAGGCCCGGACAGCGGACCCACCTGGTGGCTCGGAGCCGGAGGCTGGAGCACGGCCCTGCACGTCCCGTCACGCCGCGAGCTGCTGGCCGCCCGGCTCGCCGCGGCCGGCCGTCCCGCCGGCGCCGCCGACCCCGCCGTCCGCTCCCCGATGCCCGGCACCGTCACCGCGGTGGCCGTGCCCGACGGCACCCGGGTCCAGGCGGGGGACCTGCTGCTCAGCGTGGAGGCCATGAAGATGGAGCACCGCCTCACCGCACCCGTGGCCGGCGTCGTCGCCCTCACGCTGCGCCCTGGGGACCTCGTCAAGGCCGGGCAGCAGCTGGCCCACATCCACCCGGACCCGGACCCCGCGCCGGAGCCGGCGGGGGCCGCCGTCGAAGCGCCCGCCGAAACCACAGCCACCACCGAAGGAGCAGCCCATGCCGGACTTTGAGCTCAGCGAGGAACACCGCGACCTGGTCGCCGCGGTCCGGGAGTTCGCCGACGAGGTGATCGCCCCCGTCTCCGCCCGCCACGACGAGGAGCACAGCTTCCCGTACAAGGTCGTCGCGCAGATGGGAGAGATGGGCCTGTTCGGGCTGCCGTTCCCCGAGGAATACGGCGGCATGGGCGGCGACGCGTTCGCCCTCGGCCTGGCGCTGGAGGAAATCGGGCGCGTGGACCAGTCCGTGGCGATCACACTGGAAGCCGCCGTCTCCCTCGGCGCGATGCCCGTCTACCGTTTCGGCACCGAGGAACAGAAGCAGCAGTGGCTGCCCCTGCTCGCCTCCGGCGAAGCGCTCGCCGGGTTCGGCCTGACGGAATCCGAGGCCGGCTCCGATGCCGGCGGCACCCGCACCACGGCCCGCCGCGAGGACGGACACTGGGTGATCAACGGCAGCAAGGAATTCATCACCAACTCCGGCACCGACATCACCCGGCTGGTCACCGTCACCGCGGTCACCGGCACCCGGGAGGCCTCCGACGGAAGCGTGCGCAAGGAGATCTCCACCATCCTCGTGCCCACCGACACCCCGGGCTTCCGCGCCGAGCCGGCCTACAACAAGGTCGGCTGGAACGCCTCCGACACCCACCCGCTCAGCCTCACCGACGTCCGCGTGCCGGAGGAGAACCTGCTCGGCACGGAGGGCCGCGGCTACGCGAACTTCCTGCACATCCTCGACGAGGGGCGCATCGCCATCGCCGCCCTCGCCACCGGAGCGGCGCAGGGCTGCGTGGACGAGGCGGTCCGATACGCCAAGGAACGGCAGGCATTCGGCGCCGCCATCGGCAGCTACCAGGGCATCCAGTTCAAGATCGCCCGGATGGCCGCCCGCGCGCACACCGCCCGGCTGGCCTGGTACGACGCCGCCGCGCGGCTGCTGGCCGGCCGGCCCTTCAAAGCCCAGGCGGCCATGGCTAAGCTGATCGCGGGCGAGGCGGCCATGGACAACGCGCGCGACGCGACGCAGGTCTTCGGCGGCTACGGGTTCATCAACGAATTCCGGGTGGCCCGGCACTACCGCGACTCGAAGATCCTGGAGGTCGGCGAAGGCACCACCGAGGTGCAGCTGATGCTGATCGCCCGGGACCTCGGACTCTGATCAACGGCGATTCAGGAGGACCGGCAGATGATGGACAAGGTTGTGGCCAGCGCGGAGGAAGCCGTCGCGGACATTCCCGACGGCGCGTCCCTGGCCGTGGGCGGCTTCGGGCTCTGCGGAGTACCGGCCGCGCTTATCGAAGCGCTGCACGCGCGCGGCACCACCGGGCTGGAAACGGTGAGCAACAACTGCGGCGTGGACGACTGGGGACTCGGCCGGCTGCTGGCCGATGGGAGGATCCGCCGCACCGTCAGCTCCTACGTGGGGGAGAACAAGGAGTTCGCGCGCCAGTACCTGGCCGGCGAACTGGAGGTCGAACTCACCCCGCAGGGCACGCTGGCCGAAAAGCTGCGCGCCGGCGGGGCCGGCATTCCCGCTTTCTACACCCCGGCCGGCGTCGGAACGCAGGTCAGCGAGGGCGGCCTGCCCCGCCGCTACGACGCCGAGGGCAACGTGGCCGTCGCCTCGCCCGCCAAGGAGGTGCGCAGCTTCGGCGGCCGGTCCTACGTGCTGGAGGAATCCCTGACCCCCGATTTCGGGCTGGTGCACGCCTGGAAGGGGGACCGGCACGGCAACCTCGTGTTCCGGGCCACCGCCATGAACTTCAACCCGCTCTGCGCCATGGCCGGAAAGATCACCATCGCCGAGGTGGAGGAACTCGTGGAGCCCGGCGGGCTCGACCCGGCGCAGGTGCACGTGCCGGGCATCTTCGTCCAGCGCGTGGTGCACACCGGGCCGGGGGAGAAGCGCATCGAAAAACGCACCGTCGCCCAGCCGAAGGAGTCCTGACATGGCGCTGACCCGCAACGAACTCGCCGCCCGGGTGGCCCGCGAGCTGCGCAACGGACAGTACGTGAACCTCGGCATCGGCATGCCCACCCTGATCCCCAACTTCATTCCCGACGGCGTGGAAGTGGTCCTGCACTCGGAGAACGGCGTGCTCGGCGTCGGACCCTACCCCCCGGAAGCCGACGTCGACGCCGACCTGATCAACGCCGGCAAGGAAACCGTCACGGTGAACGCCGGAGCGGCGTTCTTCGACTCCGCCGCGTCCTTCGGCATGATCCGCGGCGGGCACGTCGACGTCGCCGTGCTGGGCGCGATGGAGGTCGCCGCCAACGGGGACCTGGCCAACTGGATGATCCCCGGCAAGATGGTCAAGGGCATGGGCGGGGCCATGGACCTGGTGTTCGGGGCCAAACGGGTGATCGTCATGATGGAACACGTGGACCGGGCCGGGCGCCCGAAGATCGTGTCCGAATGCTCGCTGCCGCTGACCGGGCAGGGATGCGTGGACCTGATCGTCACCGACCTCGCCGTCATCGAGGTGACGCCGGACGGGCTGGTGCTGCGGGAGACCGCCCCCGGGGTCGGCATCGACGACGTCGTCGCCGCCACCGGTGCCGCGCTGGAGGTGGCCCTTGACCCGGCAGCCTGACGCCGCTCCGAACACCGGGGCGGGCACCGGCCGGACCGTGCTCCAGCGCGGACTGTACTTCGACGAGCTGGAGACCGGCACGGTCTATGCCCACCGCCCGGGGCGCACGCTCACCGAAGCGGACAACGTCCTGTTCAGCACCCTGACCATGAACCCGCAGCCGCTGCACCTGGACGCCGCCTACAGCGCCGGCCAGCCCTTCGGGCAGCGGCTGGTCAACTCCATGCTCACGCTGGCCGTCATGGTCGGGCAGTCCGTGGCGCAGCTGACCCAGGGCACCCTGGTGGCGCAGCTGGGCCTGACGGACGTGGCGTTTCCGCATCCGCTCTTCCACGGGGACACCCTCTACTCCGAGACCCTCGTGGCCGGCAGGCGGCTGTCCGGCTCCCGGCCGGGGCAGGGCATCGTCACCCTCGCCCACACCGGACGCAACCAGGACGGCACCGTGGTGGCCACCTTCACCCGGACCGCGCTGATGTGGACCGAAGCCGGGCATGCCGCGGAGCAGGACGCCGCTGCCCCGGCAGCCCCCGCTCCGACGTCCCCCGCTCCGCCGGGCCGGGCCGGCGGCGGGTAAGTTGGGTTGCCTGGCACGACGATAGGAGCACGCGAAAGATGACCACCTTCCCCATGGGCCCGGCCCTGCTGTTCTGCCCCGGCGACCGCGCGGACCGGTTCGCCAAGGCCGCCGACCGTGCCGACGCCGTCATCCTGGACCTGGAGGACGCCGTCGCACCCGAGGACAAGGACGCTGCACGGGCCAACCTGCGCGCTGCGGCCCTGGATCCCGGCCGCACCATCGTGCGGGTGAACCCGGTGGGCACTGCGGACTTCCAGGCCGACCTCCAGGCGCTCGCGGCCACCCCGTTCCGCACGGTCATGGCGGCCAAGGCCGAGGACCCCGAAGCGCTCGCCGCCGCGCTGGCCGGATACGACGTCGTCGCCCTGCTGGAAACCGCGGCCGGCGTGGTGCGGGCGGCGGAGATCGCGCGGCTGGAGAACGTCACCGCCCTGATGTGGGGCGCGGAGGACCTGATCGCCAGCCTGGGCGGCGAATCGAGCCGCGACGCCTCGGGCCGCTACCGGCATGTCGCCGCCACCGCGCGCTCCACCGTGCTGCTCGCCGCCGGGGCCGCAGGCAAGGGGGCGATCGACGCGATCTACGGCAACATCCCCGACCTGGCCGGGCTGGAGGCCGAGGCGGCGGACGCCGCCGCCTCGGGTTTCGCCGCGAAGGCCTGCATCCACCCCTCGCAGGCGGCAGCCGTCCGCGCCGCCTACGCTCCGGGCGAGGAGGCCGTGGCCTACGCCCGCGAGCTGCTTGCCGAGGCGTCCGGGCAGGGCGGGGTGTTCCGCTTCCGCGGGGAAATGATTGACGGCCCGCTGCTCCGGCAGGCCGAGCAGACCCTGCGCCGGGCCGGTGTCAGCGCGTAGTACAAACGCCGCAACAATAAGCAGGGGAATGATTTTCCGGTGACGTCCGTTACCCCCGGTATGCGAATCGTGATTGCTGGAGCCCATGGACAGATTGCCCGCATCGCCGCCCGCCTGCTGGTGGCCGACGGAAACGACGTTGCCGGACTGATCCGCAACCCCGACCACATTCCCGACCTGGAACAGGACGGTGTGGCCCCGGTCGTCATCGATCTGGAGAACAGCACGACCGAAGACGTCGTGCAGGTGCTGACCGGGGCCGACGTCGCCGTGTTCGCTGCGGGCGCCGGGCCGGGCAGCGGCATCGAACGCAAGGACTCGGTGGACCGCGGCGCAGCGGTGCTGCTCGCCGCCGCCGCCGAGGAGGCAGGCGTGCCGCGGCTCGTGCAGATCTCCTCCAGCGGCGTGGAATCCGTGCGTGACGGAGCCCGGCCCGAGGGCCTCGAGGAGGTCATGCACGCCTATCTGACTGCCAAGCTCGCCGCCGAGGAGGACCTGCGGGCCCGGCAGGCGCTGGACTGGACCATCCTGCGCCCCGGCCGCCTCACCGACGAACCGGCGGGCGGGCTGGTGGAACTCTCACCGGGTGCGGAGAGCGGAGAGATCCCGCGCGCCGACGTCGCCGCGGTGCTGGCCGAGCTGGTGCGCACCGGCAACGGGGCCCGGCAGGTGCTGGGCCTGATCAGCGGAAGCACCCCCATCACTGAGGCCGTGGCCGGGCTCGGCTAGTCCGGCCGGGCCGCCGCGCCCCGGTTCGTGAGGCCGCCGCGGCGGTCCCGGGTGCGGGATACTGGGACCATGCAGCTTCCCGTCCCGCCCGCCGCCGTGTTTTCCGCCTCCTATCCGTCCGAGGACGTCCCGCGCCGCGTGGTGCTGCTCGGCTCGACCGGCTCGATCGGCACCCAGGCGATCGATGTCGCCGACGGAGCACCGGAGCGGTTCCGGATCGTCGCGCTGGCCGCCGGCGGCGGAAACCTCGCGCAGCTGGCCCGGCAGGCCGTCCACACCCGGGCGGAGGCGGTCGGGTGTGCTTCCGCGGACCTGCCGACCCTGCGCTCGGCGATCCAGGCAGCCGCCTCCGAGGCCGGCGTCTCCGGCTACGAGCCCGAGCTGTTCACCGGCCCCCAGGCAGCCTCCGCCGTCGCCGCCTGGCCCGCCGCCGACGTCGTGCTGAACGGGATCACCGGGTCCATCGGCCTCGAACCGACCCTCGCGGCCCTGTCCGCCGGCCATCTGCTCGCCCTGGCGAACAAGGAATCACTCATCGTCGGCGGGGAACTGGTCCGCCGGGCCGCCGGCCCCGGACAGATCGTGCCGGTCGACTCGGAGCACTCGGCCCTGGCGCAGGCGCTGCGCGCGGGCACTTTCAGCGAAGTGGACCGGCTCATCGTCACCGCTTCCGGCGGCCCCTTCCGTGGCCGGAAGCGCGCGGAACTCGCCGACGTCACCCCCGAGCAGGCCCTGGCCCACCCCACCTGGAACATGGGCCGGATGGTCACCACCAACTCCGCCACCATGGTCAACAAGGCCCTCGAGGTGATCGAGGCGCACCTGCTGTTCGACATTCCGCTCGAGCGGATCGACGTGGTGGTCCATCCGCAGTCGATCGTGCACTCGATGGTGCAGTTCACGGACGGCTCCACTATCGCCCAGGCCTCACCGCCGGACATGCGCCTGCCGATCGCCCTGGGCATGGGCTGGCCGCTGCGCGTGCCCGGCGCCGCGAAGCCCTGTGACTGGACCAGGGCCGCCCAGTGGACCTTTGAACCGCTCGACGAAGAGGCCTTCCCCGCCGTCGCGCTGGCGAAGTCCGCCGCGGCCCGCGGCGGCACGTTCATGGCCGCCTACAACGCCGCCAACGAGGAGGCCGTGGAGGCCTTCCACGACGGTCTCATCCGGTTCACAGACATCGTTGATACGATCACCGCCGTACTCGACGCGCACGTGGAGGACGGACCCCTCAGCCTGCAGTCGGTGCTGGCCGCGGAGCAGCGGGCACGCCGGCTGGCCCGCGAACGTTGTGGACGCTGAAGGGGCACCTGCCCTGACTGATCCGAAGGACCTCCGTTGACCGTTCTGCTCTTTATCCTTGGCGTGCTCTTCGTGGCGGCCGGCATCGCCGTCTCCATCGCCCTGCACGAGGTGGGCCACCTGGTGCCCGCCAAGCTGTTCAAGGTCCGGGTCACCCAGTACATGATCGGATTCGGCCCCACCGTCTTCTCGCGGCGCCGCGGAGAGACCGAATACGGAGTCAAGGCCCTCCCGCTGGGCGGCTACGTGTCCATGATCGGCATGTTCCCGCCGAACCGGGAGGACCACGGCGCGGTCCGCGCCTCCAGCACCGGCATGTTCCAGCAGCTGGCCGCCGACGCCCGCCAGGCCTCGGCCGAGCAGCTGCAGCCCGGCGACGAGAACCGGGTGTTTTACCGGCTGCCCGTCATCAAGCGCATCATCATCATGCTCGGCGGACCGTTCATGAACCTGGTGATCGGCACCGTGCTCTTCGGCGTGCTGCTCAGCGGCTTCGGCACCGCCCAGGCCACCACCACCCTCGCCTCGGTCAACGAGTGCGTGGTGACCGCCCAGCGCCAGGCCGAGACCGGCCAGACCGCCTGCACCGCAGAGGACCCCGCGGCGCCGGCCCACGAGGCCGGGCTGCTGCCGGGTGACACCATCACGGCCTTCGACGGCCGGGAGGTCACCAGCTGGACGGAGCTTTCCGGCTGGATCCGGGAGGCCGCCGGGCGGGAGGTCCCGCTGACCTACGAGCGCGACGGCGTCCGGCATGACACGGTGATCACCCCGCTGCTGACCGAGCGTCCGGTGGCCGCGGAGGACGGCACCGCCGCCGTCGACGATGCCGGCAACACGCTGACCGAGGAGGTCGGCTTCATCGGCGTGGGGGCCTCCCAGGAACTGGTCCGCCAGCCGGTCGCCACCGTGCTGCCCACGGTGGGAGAGAACCTCCAGGGCATTGCGGGGGTGGTGATCAACCTGCCCCAGCGGCTGGTGGACGTGGCCCAGGCCGCGTTCTCAAGCGAGGAACGGGATCCCAACGGCCCGATGAGCGTGGTCGGAGTGGGGCGGATCGCCGGAGAGATCTCCGCCATGGACAGCATCGACGTCGAGTCCCGGGTTGCCACCCTGATCGGGCTGGTGGCCAGCGTGAACCTGGCCCTGTTCGTGTTCAACCTGATTCCGCTGCTGCCGCTGGACGGCGGACACGTGGCCGGGGCGCTGTGGGAGTCGCTGCGGCGTGGGGTGGCGAAGCTGTTCCGCCGTCCGGATCCGGGGCCGTTCGACATGGCCAAGCTGCTGCCGCTCACCTATGCCATGGCCGTGCTCCTGATGGCCATGGGGGCCCTGCTGATCTACGCGGACATCGTGAAGCCCGTCAGCCTCTTCTAGGACGCTCAAATCGTCTTGAGCCCTCAGAAGGTTGTAAATCGATTTGAGCACGTATACGGTCTCAACATGTTCGTCATGACGCTGGACCAGAAGAACAGCCGCAGCAGCCCGGACGGCGTGCCCGCCCTGCTCGGTCTGCTGGCCGATCTTCCGGCCGTCCTGCCCTTTGAGCGCACGGTGGGGGACGAGGTCCAGGGCGTGCTGGAGGACCCGGCAGCCGTGACCGACGCCGCGCTGCGCGCCGTCCGCGACGGGCGCTGGCATGTCGGCATCGGGGTCGGGGCGGTGCGGCTGCCCCTGCCGGCTGCCTCCCGCGAAGGCGCCGGGGAGGCCTTCGTGGCGGCGCGCAGTGCAGTGGACCGCGCGAAGAAGTCCGGAGCCCGGCCCGGCGTCGCCGTCGAGGGCGGCCCCGCGGCACCCGCAGCAGAAGCGGTGCTCGTCCTGCTGGCGCGCCTCGTGCAGGAACGGTCCGAGGCGGAGTGGCGGATCCTGGACGAGCTGGAGCCGGGTCGCTGGGGGGCGCAGTCGGAGGCGGCGCGTAGGCTCGGCATCACCTCGCAGTCCGTCAGCAAGGCGTCCCTGCGGGCCGGATGGGAAGAGGAATGGGCTGCCCGCCCTGTCGCCGCCCACCTGCTGGCCGAGGCTGACCGGCAGGCTGCGGAGCCCGCAGGCCCGGCCGCCGGACGGACGACGCGAAGCACGCAGCAGGAAGAGGACGGACGGACCGGATGATGATCGCGACGCTCTGGGTGGTCCTGGCCCTGGCCGTCGCAGCGGTGCTCGGGTGGCCGCTGACGCTGCTCGTGCTGCGCCTGGCCCGGGGGGGGGGCCCCGCCCCGCCCCGCCCCGGCGCCCGCGGATCCGGCGGCCGACCAGGTGCTTGACCTGCGGATCGGCCCACCCGGCGGGCCCGGGCTCCAGGTGCATGCCGAGGCCCCGGCGGGCGGGCCCGAACCGCAGGCGGCGGCGCCTGGCCCCGACCTCGGGGCCCCCGCCGCGCCACCGGAGACGGTGCTGCGCGGCGGCCTGCTCATCGGCATGCTCGAACGCCTCGCGGTGGTCACCGCCATCCTGGCCTCGGAACCCGTGGCCATCGCCTACGTGGTCGCGATCAAGGGCCTGGGCCGCTACGCGGAGCTGAAGGAGACCCCCGCCGCAGCCGAACGGTTCATCATCGGCACGCTCACCTCCATGCTGTGGGCGGTGGGCGTGGCCGTGGCCGTGCGCATCTTTGTCCTGGACCCCATCACTTAGGCTGGTGAGTATGTTGATCTTCGCTGTTGAATACGTGTACGACGCAGAATCCGCCCATGTCAGGGACGAGTATCGGCCCGCCCACCGGCAGTGGCTCGCGGAGCTTGTCGAGGCGGGGACGGTGCTGGCCACCGGCCCGTTCGCCGACGGTGCCGGTGCGCTGCTGATCTTCCGGGCCGACAGCGAGGCGGAACTCAACGAACTGCTCCGCCAGGACCCGTTCGCCGTCCACGGCCTGGTGTCGGGGCTGAAGATCACCGAATGGCAGCCTGTGCTGGGTGCCTTCGCCCACCTGCTCTAAGCCCGCAGTGAAGTCGGGCGGGCTCCGCCGCGGCAGGGCCCGCCCGGGTGGATAATGGTTAGGCGCCCACAGGCGCACACCGACACGGATAACTTGCCCCCCGGGGCACTTGGAGGACGTTTTGACCTCGGTCAACCTTGGAATGCCAGCTGCCCCGCCGCCCGTACTGGCGCCGCGCCGCAAGACCCGCCAGATCAAAGTGGGCTCCGTGGGCGTGGGCTCCGATTTCCCGGTCAGCGTCCAGTCCATGACCACGACGCCGACCACCGACATCAATGCCACCCTGCAGCAGATCGCCGAACTGACGGCCTCCGGCTGCGACATTGTCCGGGTGGCCTGCCCCAGCGCCGACGACGCGGCGGCCCTGCCGATCATCGCGAAGAAGTCGCAGATCCCGGTCATTGCCGACATCCACTTCCAGCCGAAGTACGTGTACGCCGCGATCGACGCCGGCTGCGCCGCGGTCCGCGTGAACCCGGGCAACATCCGCAAGTTCGACGACCAGGTCAAGCAGATCTCCCAGGCCGCGAAGGACGCCGGAGTCTCGATCCGCATCGGCGTCAACGCCGGCTCGCTGGACCCGCGCCTGCTGGCCAAGTACGGCAAGGCCACGCCGGAGGCGCTGGTCGAGTCCGCGGTGTGGGAGGCCTCGCTGTTCGAGGAGCATGACTTCCATGACTTCAAGATCTCGGTCAAGCACAACGACCCGGTGGTCATGGTCCGCGCCTACGAGCTGCTCGCCGAGCGCGGCGACTGGCCCCTCCACCTCGGCGTGACCGAGGCGGGCCCGGCCTTCCAGGGCACCATCAAGTCCGCCACCGCGTTCGGGGCGCTGCTGTCCAAGGGCATCGGCGACACCATCCGCGTCTCCCTCTCGGCTCCGCCGGTGGAGGAGGTCAAGGTCGGCAACCAGATCCTGCAGTCGCTGAACCTGCGCCCCCGCAAGCTTGAGATCGTCTCCTGCCCCTCCTGCGGCCGCGCCCAGGTGGACGTCTACACGCTGGCCGACGAGGTCACCGCCGGCCTCGAGGGCCTGACCGTCCCGCTCCGCGTGGCCGTCATGGGCTGCGTGGTGAACGGGCCGGGGGAAGCGCGTGAGGCCGATCTTGGCGTAGCATCGGGCAACGGCAAGGGACAGATCTTCGTCAAGGGCGAGGTCATCAAGACCGTCCCCGAAGACCAGATCGTGGAAACGCTGATCGAGGAAGCGATGAGGATCGCCGAGGATATGGGGGAGGCCGATGGCGAAGGTGCTGGCACGGGTGGCCCCATGGTTACCGTCGGCTAGGAACGGCAGCCGGATCCGCAGCGGACAGCACGCCGGCTCGCTGCGCATCCTCGCGCGCGAGGACACCGCCGCGCTGCGCGCGCTGGCGGATGAAGATCCGGTGGCGAACATCTTCATCGCATCGCACCTGGAGACCGCCGGATCGGCCGCGCCGACGGTCGCCGGCGGGCAGGTGGTGGGCGCGTTCGACGACGGACGGCTGCTCAGCGCCTGCTGGGCCGGGGTGAACCTGGTGCCCGTCGGCGTCACCGCCGACACCGGACCGGAGCTGGGTGCGTGGCTGGCGCGCAGCGGACGCCGCTTCTCCTCCGTCTTCGGCCCGGCCGAAGGTGTCCTGAGCATCTGGTCGGAGCTGCAGCATGCCTCGCCCAGGCCCTTCGCGGTCCGCGAGAGCCAGCCGCTGCTTCAGATCGACGCGCCGTCACCGGTGGCACCCGCCGCCGGCCTGCGCCACACCCGGCCCGCCGAGCTCGACGTGCTGCTGCCGGCCTGCACGGCGATGTTCGAAGAGGAGGTCGGCTACTCTCCCGTCGCGGGCGGGGACCGGCATTACCGCAACCGGGTCCGCGGGCTCATCCAGCGCGGGCACTCGCTCGCCCACATCACCGGCGACGGGGAAGTGGTGTTCAAGGCCGAGCTGGGAACCGTGTCCCGCGACGCCGTGCAGATCCAGGGTGTGTGGATGAATCCCCGGTACCGCGGGCAGGGGCGCAGCGCCGGGTACATGTCCGCCGTCGTCGCAGCCGCCCTGGAGGTGGCTCCCAGGGTCAGCCTCTACGTCAACCACTACAACGAGCGTGCCCGCAGCCTCTATGCCGCCGTCGGCTTCCGGCAGGTCGGCACCTTCGCCACGGTCCTGTTCTAGCTTGGCCGGGCCGTCCTCCGCACCCCCGGGCCCTCGACGCCCCGTTGTCTCTGCACGGGATTTCACGTGTGGTCAGTCACACCGTTAGGATCACAAGCACACTTTCTATCGAAGGTCCCGGCGTCTGCGCCGGCGGTTCCCGCCGTCGTCGGACAGGCCGGCGGACTATGAACCTGGGGGGACAAAGTGAAGAAAACGATGAAGGTCGGAGCGCTGCTCGTTGCCGGTGCCTTTACGCTGGCCGGCTGCTCCGGCGGTTCCGAGGGCGGCGCGGAGGCTGCGCCGGCGGAGTCCTCCACCCCTACGCCCACGCTGGCCGTAGGGGCTGAGCAGTACACGGCCGATGAGCTCGAGGCTGCACTGGAAGCGGTCAAGGCGGACAAGGGGCTTTCAGGGGACATCGAGAACGATGCCATGCTGCGTCCGCAGCTCTCCGGGGCACTTCCCGATGTCACGACAACTCCGGACCAGTGCCAGAAGCTCATTACCTCGGCCCTGGACGAAGGCATTGGTGACGGCAACCTGGCCGCCATGACCGCCGGGGAAGGGCTGCTGACCGCAGTCAGCTACAAGGACTCATCGAGGACCGAGCAGCAGGCCGATACCAACGAGCAGATGCTCGCCGACTGTGCTGAATTCACCATGGAGACCGCGGGCATGGTTGTCACCGGCGAGGTGGAGGGCATCGATGCGCAGACGGACGCCCCCACGACCCAGGGCGTCCGGACCACCGTCACCCGCGACGGCGGAACCGCCGAGGCGATCCAGATCAGCGCCCTCTCCGGCACGCTGCAGCTGAGCATCACGCAGTTCGACCCCGCGGACATGGACGCCGCCGTCGCGGACGCCGAAGAACTCATCAACGCGGTCCTCGCCGAGCTGGAGAAGTAGGGGAAGCACCTCCCGCAGGAAGGGGCCGGGCCTGGGGCCCGGCCCCTTCGCCGTGTCCCGCAGCCCGTCCGGAGTGGAAGATGGATCACACCCGGATGGGGTTTAATGGCCCCAGGCACCGGGGCCGCTCCGGTGCGGACCGGAGGGGGAGCAGTGAAGGCTATTCGGGCGCTGGCCGCCGCGGCGGCGACGGTCCTCGCCGCCGGCTGCAGCAGCCCGGCAGGCTCCGACCCCTCGCCCGCCCCGGCAACGGCCCCCTCGTCCGCCCCCGTCGCCCCACCGTCGTCGGCCCCGGCCGGTCCGGAGCCCACCGCCCTGCCCCCGGCCGACGGCAGCCCGTCCGCCGACGCGGCGGCAACCCGCTGGCTTTCCGCTGCGGATCTGCAGGCTGTACTGCTGGCGGTACGTGCGCAGCGGGGCCTGGACGCCCGCCTGATCGAAGCGGCCGAGCTCGAGGCTCAGGCCGACGCCGCGCGGGCCGCGCTGCTGGCCGCTGATATCCGGCCCGCCGCCTGCGCCGAGCTGGCCGCCAATGAGGCATCCGCCGTTCCCGACGGCGGCAGCCTCGCCCTGCTGGCCGTGACCGGCACCCCGGACGGCGTCGATACGCTTGCCGTCGCCTCCCATCCGGACCCGGCGGTCCTGGCCGGACTCCAGGACACGGCGGCACGGCTGCTGGAGGAGTGCTCCACGTTCACCATGACGTTCGGGGGCAGCACCGTCACGACCACCGCCGCTTCCGCCCCCGTGCCGGACGCCCTGCCCGGCGCCGCCGCCGTGCGGACCGTCTCCGAGGGCGCCGGGCAGCGGCTTGAAACCCTGAGCGTCAGCAGCGTCCGGGGCCACCACCGGGTGCAGGTATCCGTGACGTCCCCCGCGGACCCCGCCGCCGCCGTCGCGCACGCAGCGGAACTGATCGAGGCCGTGCACACGGAACTGCAGCGGCTTCCCTGAGAGGGGCCGGCGCCCGGGCGGGTGCGGCGCTGGCCGGCGGGGTCCTGCCGACGCGCTAGATTAGATGCAGTTCCAACTCTCGGATGCAGCCGGTGCGCTGCAGAAATGGATTTCCCAGCGTGGTCCTTCGACTTTCCACCCTTTTCCTCCGCACGCTCCGCGAGGATCCCGCCGACGCCGACGTCGCCAGCCACCGGCTCCTGGTCCGGGCCGGCTACATCCGCCGGGCCGCTCCCGGCATCTACTCCTGGCTGCCGCTGGGCCTGCGCGTGCTCGGCAAGGTCGAGACCATCATCCGCGAAGAGATGGCCGCCATCGGCGCCCAGGAAGTGCACTTCCCGGCCCTGCTGCCGCGCGAACCCTACGAGGCGACCAACCGGTGGACCGAGTACGGCGACAACCTGTTCCGGCTGCAGGACCGCAAGGGCGCCGACTACCTGCTGGCCCCCACGCACGAGGAAATGTTCACCCTGCTGGTGAAGGACCTCTACAGCTCCTACAAGGACCTGCCGGTGTCCCTGTTCCAGATCCAGAACAAGTACCGCGACGAGGCGCGCCCCCGCGCCGGGCTGCTGCGCGGCCGCGAGTTCATCATGAAGGACTCCTACTCCTTCGACATCGACGACGAGGGCCTGGAGGCCAGCTACCAGGCGCACCGCGGCGCGTACCTGCGCATCTTCGAGCGCCTCGGCCTGGACATCGTCGTCGTTTCCGCGGTGTCCGGCGCCATGGGCGGTTCGAAGAGCGAGGAGTTCCTGCACCCGACGCCGGTCGGCGAGGACACCTACGTCCGCTCCGCCGGCGGCTACGCGGCCAACGTGGAAGCGGTCACCACGGTGGCCCCCGAGTCGGTCGACTACGCCGACGCCCCGGCGGCCGAGGTCGTCGACACCCCGGACACCCCGACCATCGAGACCCTGGTCGCCGACGTCAACGCGCGTTTCCCCCGCGCTGAAGGGGAATGGACGGCCGCCGACACGCTGAAGAACGTGGTCCTGGCCGTGACCCTGCCCACCGGCGAACGGCAGGTCGTCGTCGTCGGCGTGCCCGGCGACCGCACCGTGGACCTCAAGCGCATCGAGGCGAACATCGGCGCGCACCTCGAGATGGGCGGCGAGGTAGAGGTCGACGCCGCCGGCGACGAGGATCTCGCCAAGCACCCCGGCCTGGTCAAGGGCTACATCGGCCCGGGCCTGTCACTGTCCGAGGCCGTGCTCGGCACCGAATCCGCCACCGGCCTGCTCTACCTGGTGGACCCCCGGGTGGTCGAAGGCACCCGGTGGATCACCGGCGCCAACGTCACCGGCAAGCACGTCATCGGCCTGGTCGCCGGCCGCGACTTCACCTGGGACGGCGTCATCGAGTCCGTCGAGGTCCGTGAAGGGGACCCGGCTCCGGACGGGTCCGGACCGCTCGAGGCGGCCCGCGGCATCGAGATGGGCCACATCTTCCAGCTCGGCCGCAAGTACGCCGAAGCGCTGGGCCTGAAGGTCCTGGACCGCAACGGCAAGCTGGCCACGGTCACCATGGGCTCCTACGGCGTCGGCGTCACCCGCGCCGTGGCCGCCCTGGCCGAGTCCAACCACGACGACAAGGGGATCGTCTGGCCCCGCTCCGTCGCACCGGCCGACGTCCACGTGGTGGCCACCGGCAAGGGCGCGGACGTGTTCGAAGCGGCCGAGCGGCTCAGCGCCGACCTGGAGGCCGCCGGCCTCGAGGTCATCTACGACGACCGGCCCAAGGTCTCGCCCGGGGTGAAGTTCGGCGACGCCGAACTGATCGGCGTCCCCACCATCCTGGTGGTCGGCCGCGGCCTGGCCGACGGCGTCGTCGAGGTCAAGGACCGCGCCACCGGCGCCGCCGAGAACGTCCCCGTGGACGAAGCCGTCGACTACGTGCTCCGCGCCGCCCGGCAGTAGCCGGCGGTGGTCTCAGGTCTCGAGGACGTCCAGGCGGCCACCCTCCTGCTGGTGGTGGTGGCCGGCCTGGCCGCGGGCTGGGTGGACGCCGTGGTCGGCGGCGGCGGGCTGATCCAGCTCCCCGCGCTGCTCCTGGTCCCCGGGATCACTCCGGTCCAGGCCCTGGCGACCAACAAGATGGGCTCGGTGTTCGGCACCACCACCAGCGCCGTCACCTACTACCGCCGGGCCCATCCGGACCTGCGCACCGCGCTGCCGATGGCCGCCGTGGCACTGGCCGGCAGCTTCTGCGGCGCCGTGCTCGCAGCGTCGCTGCCGGCCTCGGTGTTCAAACCGATCATCGTTGCCGCCCTGATCGCCGTCGCGGTGTTCACCGCAGCCCGGCCCTCCGTGGGTGAGCTGACCAAGCTGCGCCACTCGGGCCGCCGGCACTACGCCACGGCCGGCGCGATCGGGGCGGTGATCGGCTTCTACGACGGCCTGATCGGGCCCGGCACCGGGTCGTTCCTGGTCATCGCCATGGTGGTGCTGCTGGGCTACAACTTCCTGGCCGCCAGCGCCAAGGCCAAGATCGTGAACATGGCCACGAACATCGGTGCCCTGGCGTTCTTCCTTCCGCACGGTTCGCTGCTCTGGGGCCTGGGCCTGGTCCTGGGCCTGTCCAACATGGTCGGCGGGTACCTGGGCGCCCGCATGGCTGTGAAACAGGGCAGCCGGTTCGTGCGGGTGGTCTTCCTCGTCGTGGTCGGCGCGCTCATCGTGAAGCTGGGCTGGGACGTCTACGTGGAGAACATCCGCGGAGCCTGAGCCTTTAGGGGGCCGGAAGCAGTCCCACCGGCGGCAGCCCCGGGTGGAGCCGGCCCGTCAGCGCCGAGGCCACCCAGATGGAGCGCTGCGCCGCGCCCGGCGCGCCCTCGAGGACATGGTCCAGCGCGTTGCGGACCTCCCGCAGGATCGCCCACTCCGCGGCCGCCTGCTCATCCAGCCCGCCCGCCCGGCACAGGGCCGCCAGGCGGCGCCGCAGGTCCTCGGCCGGGTGCGCTTCGTCCAGCTCATCCAGGCGGTTCCACAGCATCGGCGCGACGGCGAACTCGGCCTCCCCGACCATGGCCTGCGGGTCGATGGCCACGAAACCGCCCGGGTCCGCCCGGCCGTCGGGACGGAAAAGGATGTTGCCGAAGTGCAGGTCCACGTGCAGCAGGACATCGTTGCTGCTGCGCCGGCCGACGGCGCCGCGCGTCTGTGCGGTTTCAAGCGCGGCTTCCAGGAGCCAGCGCTCGAACGGGCGGCCGAGCATCTCCCAATCGGCCGGGATTTCGTCGCTGAGCTGCTCGGCCCGGGCCGCCGCCGACGGCAGCTCGGCCCAGGCGGCGCCGTCGCCGGCCGGAAGCGAGAGCACCCGGATCAGCCGCCCCCACTCGGCGACGGCGGTGTCCATATCCTCGGTGAACAGGCTCCTGTCCTCCGCCAGGCGCTCCAGGACCAGGCAGTCGCCGGGGGCTTCACGGCTGAGCAGCCGGACGGCGCCCGCACCGTCCCACAGCTGCAGGGCGGTCGCCTCGGCGGCCGCTTCGGGATGAGGATAGGCGAACTTCAGGACGGCCCGGCCGGCGGCGCCGCGGACCGGAACCACCAGGGCGCCGTGGCCGTGCCAGGCCCGGCCCGCGTCGGCCGGATCGGGTTCCAGGCCCAGCCCGTCGAGGGCCGACGCCAACCGGCCGGGCAGGGAGTCCAGCCAGGCGCGGCCCTGCCGGCTGCCGCGGTAGCGGCGGACCAGCTCCTCGGGTACGGCCGGGATCACGGGGCGGCCCGTACCGGCGCCGCCGGGGTCCGCGTCGCCGCCCGGGCGTGCGGGGTCAGGTCCACGGCAGGTCTCCGGCTCCGGAGGGCAGCCCGGGCAGGGGTTCCGCCCCGCGGTCGGCCGCCGCATGCTCCGCAGTCCGGACCAGCCGGCCGATGGCCCAGGACCGCACCTGGCCTTCGCTGAGGCTGATCAGTTCCGCATAGAGGCCGGGCAGCGACTGTTCCAGGTCCTCCAGCGCCGCTTCCGGGTCGGACGCGAAGCCCGCGTCGAGGGCATACGCCGGCGCCGGAGCGAGAGCGGGGTGGCACACCAGCGGCAGCAGCTCCACCCCGTCGGCGCCGTGCCCGGCGTGGGCGCGGGACATCGCCGCCAGTTCAGCAGCGGGCTGCCACGGCTCCAGCCGCGCCTGGACCACCTCATAGGCGTAGGCGGCACCGTATTCCGCATCCACAGCGGCCTGCAGGGCTTCGGCGGCGTCGTCCCCGCCGGCGCCGCCGCCGGCTCCGGTGCCGTCCCCGGCAGCGGTTTCCTGCGTCGGTTCGGTGCAGGACGGCGTGTCGGCGGCGACCGGCGCCCAGGTGTCCGGCGCTTCAGGGCGGGGCAGGCCGGCGTCCACGGCGGCCTGCGAGGCGAGCAGCCACTGCCCGGCTCCCACCGAGGCGAGCAGCCGCGCAGTGCCGCCGTCGGCGCGTACCGCGTGTTCCAGGTTGGTCCGCGCGGCATCGGCAAGGGCCCGGACATACTCCCCGGGCGCGGCGTCGTCCGCGTCGGCCGCGTCGGCTGTGTCGGCGGCGGCCGTCCCGCCGTCGGCTCGGGTGGGCAGCGGCAGGGGGCGGAGCTCGGGATCCGCCAGCGCGGCGGCCTGGGCATTCAGCGCCTCCGCCTGCTGCCCGCGGCCCAGTGCGGCGGCCAGGCCGGCGAGCCTGCGGGCTTCCTCGCGGGCCGAGTGCCGCGCGTCGTCGGAGAACGACCGGGACACGGCGCCGCCGCCTGTCGGGGTCTGGAGCCCCAGGCCCAGCACGGCAACGCACAGCAGCACCAGCAGCAGGCCGCGGCGGACGGCGCGGGCAGCGCGTCGCCCGGGGGCCGGGGCCGGATCGGAGGCGGGGACAGGGGAGTTCACAACAGTCGATCGTCTCACGCCGGAGGCGGCGGACGCAGGCGGCGTGCGCGGAGCGCCCCGGAAAGTCGGTAGGCTAGGAGGTACAACATCATCAAGTGGGAGGCAGCTATGGCGGTTCGGCCCGGCCACGGGAAAGACACGACGTCGAACTACCGCAGGAACGCAGTGAATGCGGAGGTAAGCGCCGAACGGCAGCGGCTCAGGGACTATCTGGCGCCGGTTGCGCAGGAACAGGGACTGTTCCTGGAGGATGTTGAGATCCGCATCGCCGGTGCCCACCGCACCGTGCACGTGATCATCGACCTGCCCGAAGACGTACCGGGCAACATCAGCCTTGACCGCGTTTCCGAGGCCGCGAAGGTGCTCTCGGACGCGATGGACAACGATCCCGCCGACGACGGGCGGCCCTACAACCTGGAGGTTTCCTCCCCGGGCCTTTCCCGTCCCCTCACGGAGCGGCGGCACTGGAAGCGGAACCTGGGGCGGAAGGTCCGCGTCGATCTGCTCAAGGGTGAGGACCTCACCGGACGGGTCACGGAGGTGGGGGAGGAGGGGATCACCCTCATCCCCGAGCTGCCCGCCAAGAAGGGCATGACGCCCAAGCAGGGCGACCCGGTGCAGCTGGCCTTCGTGGACATCCGCCGGGGCAAGGTGGAGGTCGAATTCACCCACCTGGACGACGAACCGCTGGACGACGACGCCGGCGATGACAATGACACCACAGCTGAGGAGGCCTAGATGGATATTGATATGAGTGCGCTGAGGCTGCTGGAACGTGAGCGGGAAATCCCGCTGGACCTGCTGATCCCCACCATCGAGCAGGCGCTGCTGGTCGCCTACCACAAGACCGCCGGCGCGCAGGAACGCGCCCGCGCCGAACTGGACCGCAAGAGCGGCCACGTCACGATCTGGGCCACCGAGCTCGACGACGACGGCGAGCCGGTCGGCGAGTTCGACGACACCCCGGCCGGGTTTGGCCGGATCGCCGCCAGCACCGCACGGCAGATCATCCTGCAGCGGCTGCGCGACGTCGAGGATGACCACATCCTCGGCGAATTCCGCGGCAAGGAAGGCGAACTGGTCTCCGGGCAGATCCAGCAGGGCAACAATCCGCACATGATCCAGGTGAACCTGGGCACCATCGAAGCGCTGCTGCCGCCGCCCGAGCAGGTCCCCGGCGAAAAGTACACGCACGGGACCCGGCTGCGCGCGTTCGTCGTTGACGTCCGCCGCGGCTTCAAGGGCCCCTCGATCACGCTGTCCCGGTCCCACCCCGGCCTGGTCCGCAAGCTGTTCGAGCTGGAGGTCCCGGAGATCGCCGACGGCAGCGTCGAGATCGTGGCCCTGGCCCGGGAGGCGGGGCACCGCACCAAGATCGCGGTCAAGGCCAACGTCCCGGGCATCAACGCCAAGGGCGCCTGCATCGGTGAAATGGGCGCCCGCGTCCGCGCGGTCATGAACGAGCTGCACGACGAGAAGATCGACATCGTCGACTACAGCTCCGACCCGGCCACCTTCATCGCCAACTCCCTCTCGCCCTCCAAGGTCGTGTCGGTGCAGATCACCGACCCCGACGCCCGGTCCGCCCGCGTTGTCGTTCCCGACTACCAGCTCTCGCTGGCGATCGGCAAGGAAGGGCAGAACGCCCGGCTCGCAGCCAAGCTCACGGGCTGGCGGATCGACATCGTTTCCGACGCGAAGCAGGGCTAGGCGGAGCGGGCCCCATGGCAGGGAATGCAGTTCACCGGAAAAGGGTTAGACTGTATGAGGCCGGGTCGCCGCTTCGCTTCAGCACCTCCCGCGCCGCCGGACATGTTCCGCGGCGCACCTGTGTGGGGTGCCGGAGAATCGATGACCAGGCCGCACTGCTGCGGTTGGTGGGCATTTCCGCCGCGGACGGCGTCGTCGTCCGTGTAGATGAACACCGCCGTATGTCCGGGCGGGGAGCATGGCTGCATCCCGACCCGGCCTGCCTGGCCTCGGCCGCCAAGCGACGTGCGTTCAACCGGGCCTTCCGGGGCCCGGCGGACACGCACGAAGTAGCCGAATGGTTCCAGGCCCAAGGAAGCGCTCCGACCGGGAGCGGTTCCGAAACCGTCCAACCTGAAAGCGGGTCAGCAATCTGATGGAAACCCGATGAGTACCCAGCGATGAGTACTTTCATGTGCTCTGTGAAGGGTCGTGCTGCACACGCAGCCGCGGCTCCCGCAAAATAGACGGTTCGTACCTGCCTCGGTGCGGACCGAGACAGGAGAAATGTGGCCAAGGTCCGCGTACACGAGCTCGCCAAAGAGCTCGGCATTACCTCTAAGGATGCAGTAGCCAAACTGCAGGAACTGGGCGAGTTCGTCCGTTCCGCCTCGTCAACGATCGAGGCGCCCGTAGTCAAGAAGCTTCGCGGGGCGTTCCCCGACGCAGCCTCCAAGGCATCGTCCAAGCCCGCCGCCGCCCCGCGCCCGGCAGGCAACGGCTCCGCGAAGCTTCTTGACTACGGGCGCCTCGATCGTTGACGAGGCGGACTCCCCGCCCCGGCCAGGGCGCACCGCGTCCGGGCAACAACCCGTTCGCCACTTCGCAGGGCATGCCCCGGCCCCGTGGCCGCGGCGAAGGCGCACCGCGCCCGGGCAACAACCCGTTTGCCACCTCGCAGGGCATGCCCCGTCCGGGTGGACGGCGTGAAGACGGCGGCGCTCCGGCTCCCCGTCCCGGCACCCCCGGCGCCGCAGGTCCCCGTCCGGGCGCACCCCGTCCGGGTGCCCCGCGTCCCGGCGGCGCACCCCGTCCGGGCGGCGCGCCCCGTCCCGGCGGCGCCGCACGTCCGAACCCGGGCATGATGCCCAACCGCACCGAGCGTCCGGCCCCGGCCGCACGTCCCGGCGGCGGACCCGGCGGCGCACGCCGTGGTCCCGGCGGCGGTCCCGGCGGCGGCGGCGGTCCGGTCGGCGGCGGCTTCGGCAAGGGCGGCCGCGGACGCGGCGGCACCGCCGGCGCCTTCGGCAAGGGCGGCGCAGGACGCGGCAAGCAGCGCAAGTCGAAGCGGGCGAAGCGGCAGGAACTGGAGCAGATGTCGGCTCCGTCGCTGGGCGGCGTGAGCGTGCCCCGCGGCAACGGCAGCACCGTGGTGCGGCTGCGCCGCGGCTCCTCCATCACCGACTTTGCCGACAAGATCGAGGCGAACCCCGCAGCACTGGTGACCGTGCTGTTCCACCTCGGCGAAATGGCGACCGCCACCCAGTCCCTGGACGAAGAGACCTTCGCGGTCCTCGGCGAGGAGCTGGGCTACAAGATCCAGGTCGTCTCCCCGGAGGACGAGGAGCGCGAGCTGCTGAGCAGCTTCGACATCGACTTCGAAGCCGAGCTGGAAGCCGAGTCCGACGACCAGCTGGAGGCCCGTCCTCCGGTGGTGACCGTCATGGGCCACGTCGACCACGGCAAGACCCGCCTGCTGGACGCCATCCGCAACACCAAGGTGGTCGAAGGCGAGCACGGCGGCATCACGCAGCACATCGGTGCGTACCAGATCCACGTGGAGCACGAGGACCAGGACCGCGCGATCACCTTCATCGATACCCCGGGCCACGAGGCGTTCACCGCCATGCGTGCCCGTGGTGCCAAGGTGACCGACATCGCCGTCCTGGTGGTCGCTGCCGACGACGGTGTCATGCCGCAGACCGTTGAGGCGCTGAACCACGCCCAGGCGGCCGACGTGCCGATCGTCGTCGCGGTGAACAAGATCGACAAGGAGGGCGCCAACCCGGAGAAGGTCCGCGGCCAGCTCACCGAGTACGGCCTGGTTCCCGAGGAGTACGGCGGCGACACGATGTTCGTCGAGGTCTCGGCCCGCCAGGGCATCAACATCGACGGCCTGCTCGAAGCGGTCCTGCTGACGGCCGACGCCGCCCTGGACATGCGTGCCAACCCGGACAAGGACGCACGCGGCATCGCGATCGAAGCGAACCTGGACAAGGGCCGCGGCGCCGTCGCGACCGTCCTGGTCCAGTCCGGCACCCTGCAGGTGGGCGACACCATCGTGGCGGGCACCGCCCATGGCCGTGTCCGTGCGATGTTCGACGAGAACGGCGACAACGTGACCGAAGCCGGGCCGTCCCGCCCGGTCCAGGTCCTCGGCCTGTCCACCGTCCCGCGGGCCGGCGACACGTTCTTCGTCACCGACGACGAGCGCACCGCCCGGCAGATCGCCGAAAAGCGTGAAGCCGCCGACCGCAACGCCGCACTGGCCAAGCGCCGTAAGCGCATCAGCCTGGAAGACTTCGACCAGGCCGTGGCCGAGGGCAAGGTTGACACCCTCAACCTCATCCTCAAGGGCGACGTGTCCGGTGCCGTCGAAGCGCTGGAGGACTCGCTGCTCAAGATCGACGTGGGCGAAGGCGTGCAGCTGCGCGTCATCCACCGCGGCGTGGGCGCGATCACCCAGAACGACGTCAACCTGGCGACCGTCGACAACGCCATCATCATCGGCTTCAACGTCCGGCCCGCTGAGCGCGTTGCGGACCTGGCCGACCGTGAAGGCGTCGACATGCGCTTCTACTCGGTCATCTACGCGGCGATCGAGGACATCGAACTGGCGCTCAAGGGCATGCTCAAGCCCGAGTACGAAGAGGTCCAGCTGGGCACCGCGGAAATCCGCGAGGTCTTCCGGTCCTCCAAGTTCGGCAACATCGCCGGCTCGATCGTGCGCAGCGGCGTTATCCGCCGCAACGCCAAGGCCCGCGTGGTCCGCGACGGGAAGGTCCTCGCCGAGAACCTCCAGGTCGAGTCCCTGCGCCGCTTCAAGGACGACGCCACCGAAGTCCGTACCGACTTTGAATGTGGCATCGGCCTGGGCTCGTTCAACGACCTCCGCGAGGGCGACATGATCGAGACCTTCGAAATGCGCGAGAAGCCGCGCGTCTAGCACTGACGTCCGGGGGCCTGCGGGCCCCCGGACCGGCGTCGGGCCGGGAACCGCCGCGCGGTTCCCGGCCCGACGTCTGCCGGCGCCGATTCCGGCCGAGGCCGCACGGCGTCGTACGATTTTCTCTAGGACACATATAAAGGAGGGGCAATGGCAGATCCGGCACGCGCAGCCAAACTGGCCGACCGCATCAAGGTCGTCGTCGCGCAGGCACTGGAACGGCGAGTCAAGGACCCCCGGCTCGGGTTCGTCACCATCACCGACGCCCGCGTCACCAATGACCTGCAGCACGCGACGCTCTACTACACCGTCTTCGGCGACGAGGAGGAGGCTGCGGGCACCCGCGCCGCCCTCGAGTCCGCCAAGGGCATCCTGCGGGCCGAAGTGGGCCGCAACATCACCGTCCGCCTCACCCCGACGCTCGAGTTCGTCCCGGACGAGATCCCCGTCAACGCCAGCCATCTCGAAGAGCTGCTGCGCACCGCGCGCAAGCGCGACGAGGAACTGGCCGCGCTGAAGCAGGGCGCGAACTACGCCGGCGATCCCGACCCGTACCGGCGCGACGACGACGGCGATGCCGGCGACGACGGCGGGCCTGCGGAGACGCAGGGGCGCTGACCGGCACAGGCAGCACGCCTGGTCCCGGCCGCAGCCGCAGGACGCGGCCGCAGCCGGCACCGGAACCGGCATGAACGGGAAGGGAGCGGATCCACCGGATCCGCTCCCTTCCGCTGTGCGGGCTCAGCGGCGCGGGAGCCGGGCGAGCCCCTCCACGAGCCGGTCCCGGTCCCCGCAGAGCGCGATCCGGATCCATCCCTCGCCGATGGAGCCGAACGCGGTGCCCGGGGCGACCGCGACGTTGTGCTCGGCCAGGAAGCCCCGGGCCCAGCCGCGCACATCCCCGCCGGAGGCATGCGAGAGGTCCGCCCACAGATAGAACGCGCCGTCCGCCGGCAGATAGGGGATGCCGAGGTCCGCCAGCACCTCTACGGCGGCGTCCCGGTTCTGCCGGTAGTGCTCGGCCGCACGGCGGACGTAGTCCTGCGGCCCGGTCAGCGCGGCCAGGGCGGCATACTGCGACGGCGAGGCCACGCAGGAGACGATCGCCTCGTTGATGATGCTCATCTGCTCCTGCAGCCCCGCCGGGACGATCAGCGCGCCCACCCGCAGCCCGGTCAGCCCGTAGGTCTTGGACAGGGTCTGGGAAACGAGCACCCGGCCCCGGCCCGGCCCGGGATCGTCGAACGCCAGCGGGCTGACGTGCGGCACGTCGTAGGTGAACGCCTCGTAGCACTCGTCGGAGATGATCCACAGATCGTGGCGGACAGCCAGCTCCACCAGAGCCCGGGTCAGGTCGGCGTCGAACACCGCGCCGAGCGGATTGGACGGCGAGTTCAGCAGCAGGACCCGGGTGCGCGGGGTGATCAGTGCCTCAAGGTCCTCGATCCGCGGCTGGAATCCGTGGGCGGGCCACAGGGGATACGGCACCGGCTCAGCGTGCAGCAGACGTGCGGTCATTTCGAAGGTGGGATATCCGGGATTGGGCACCAGGATCTCATCGCCCGCATCCAGGACCATGCTCATCGACAGGTGCAGGCCCTGCTGGGCCCCGGCGGTGACGAAGACCCGCCCGGCGTCGACCCGGGTCCCGGTCCGGGCCGAGGCGTAGTCCGCGAAGGCGGCGCGCAGGGCCGGGATGCCGGCGTTGGGCGTGTAACCGGTCTCATCGCGCGCGAGCACCGACTGCCCGGCTTCCAGCACATGGGCCGGCGTGGGAAACCCGGGCTCGCCGATGCTGAGCACGATGGCTCCGGGACTCGCCCAGGCGGCCTGGGTGATCTCCCGGATCTGGTTGGGCTCGACGGCACGGACGTGGGGTGAGAGCTGCGGCATGGTCCGAATGCTACCGCCGCGGGGGCCGGCCCCCGCAGCCCGGCCCGGTCCGGCCGCGTCACCGATGCGCCATATACTGAAAGGCGTGAATTCCGGGCAGGTCCGATCAGGACTGATTATTGTGGACAAACCGCAGGGATGGACCAGCCACGATGTGGTGGCCCGCCTGCGCAGGCTCGCCGGCACCCGGAAGGTCGGCCATGCGGGCACGCTGGACCCGATGGCCACCGGCGTGCTGGTGGTGGGAATCAACCGCGCCACCAGGCTGCTGACCTACATCGTGGGCACCGGCAAGACCTACACCGCGACCATCCGGCTGGGCCAGTCCACCCTCACCGACGACGCCGAAGGCGAAGTGACGGCCGAGCACATCGCCGCAGCCGTCACCGACGAGCAGATCCACGACGCCGTCGCCGCGCTGACCGGCGACATCCTGCAGGTGCCCAGCAGCGTCAGCGCGATCAAGGTGAACGGCGAGCGTTCCTACGCCCGGGTGCGGGCCGGCGCCGAGGTGGCCCTCGAGGCCCGCCCCGTGACCGTCTCCCGCTTCGAGGTGCACGAGATCCGCCGCGAGCAGGGCGGCCGCCTGCGTGACGTAGACGTCACCGTCGAGTGCTCCTCCGGAACCTATATCCGCGCCCTGGCGCGCGACCTCGGCGAAGCCCTGGGCGTGGGCGGACACCTGACCGCGCTGCGCCGCACCCAGGTGGGCCCGTACGACATCGGCCAGGCCGCCACCCTGGAGGAGCTCGCCGAAGAGCTGCGCCTCCTGGACCTCGACGAGGCCGCGCGGGCCCTGTTCCCCAACCGGGAACTGGACGCGCAGGAAGCCGACGCCGTCTCGCACGGCAGGCGCGTGCCCGCCGGCGGCACCGCCGGTCCCGTCGCGGCCTTCGCCCCCGACGGCAGCCTCACCGCCCTGCTGGAGGACCGCGGGGAGCAGGCCAAACCCATCCTCGTGTTCGCTCCCGGAGGGCAGTCCTGAAATGGTCGTCGACCCCATGTTCGTCATCGGCGCCCTGGTCTGCCTGGTCTCGTCCGTGCTGTGCATCGGTGCGGCCGTGCTGCGGCAGGGCCCCAACGACATCACGATCCTCGCGGACGCCGCCGTCCTGCTCTACCTGGTCGTCTACGGCATCGGTGCCGGCATCCGGATAGCCGGAGGAGAAGCCCTCGCCGGGCCGGCCTGGGAGTTCTGGGGCTACTACGCCACCGCCATGCTGATCCCGATCGGCGCCTTCTGGTGGGCCATCATGGACCGCAGCCGGTGGAGCAACCTCGTCCTCGGCGCCGTCGGCGTCACCGTTTTCGTCATGATCTTCCGCATGGAGCAGATCTGGGATGGAGTCCAAGCAGCATGAACCGCCTCCTGCCTGAGCGGCACCAGCGTCCAACCCCGGCCCGCCTGACCGGCCCCGGACGGCTGCTCGTCGCGGTCTACGGGATCTTCGCCCTGGCCGCCACGGCCCGCGCCGCATTCCAGATCGCCACTAAGTTCGACCACGCGCCGGTCGCGTACCTGCTCTCCGCCTTCGCCGCCGTCGTCTACATCATCGCCACCGTCGCGCTGGCCCGCCCCGGCCGCAACGCCTACGCGACGGGGTTGGCCGCGGTCAGCATCGAGCTCGCCGGCGTGCTGGGCGTGGGCCTGTTCGGCCTGCTCGACCCGGCCGCCCTGCCCGACGACACCGTGTGGTCCGGCTTCGGGATGGGCTACGGCTACGTGCCGCTGCTGCTTCCGGTCGTGGGCCTGTGGTGGCTGCTGACCCACCGCGACACGACTGCGCCCGGCGGCCGGAAGGCCCGGGCCTAGCAGGCCGCTTGCCGGCCGCCTCCCGCTGCCCGGCGCCAATCGGACGTATGCTGAAACCGACAGCATGCTGATTGGTGTCGGCATGGGAGCCGCGGAGTCCGCTCCGCCCACCAGAGGGGGACAGGCAGATGACCTCACCCGGAACCGGAGACCTGCCCGGCCGCAGCCGCCGGCCCGCCGTGCCGCGGACCGGCACCGAAGAGTCCGCTCCGCCGGCCGGAGCGGAGAACCCGGCCCGGCCGGGCGCGCCCGACGCCGGACCGCCTGCACGCACTGCGGGCGGCGCCGCCCCGGACGGCCGCGGCGCAGCCGGACGTGCTGCCGTGCAGCGGGGAACCGCACCGGGATCCGAAAAGAACCGGACCAAAACCCCGCAGCACGACAACTCCGCCTGGGGCGTGTTCCGCGCCGTGGTGGTGGCCGTCGGCCTGCTCATCGCGGCGATGGGCATCTACTACCTCATCGCCGGCACCGGAGGGGTCGCCGGCGGCGACGGGGGAGAGGTCAACCCGTCCCTTGAGAGCCAGTTCCGGTTCTTCTCCATGATGATGGTCGGCGTCGGCGCGGCCTTCGTGGCGATCGCCGTGAAGTTCCAGTGGGCCAACATGCTGTGGCTTGTCTGCCTCATGGTCTTCCTCGGCGGCCTGGGCCGGGTGCTCTCCTGGGCCTTCTCCGGCACACCGCACTTCACCATGATCGTGCTCATGATCCTGGAGCTCGCCTTTCCGCCGGCGCTGCTGGTCTGGCACCGGTTCATCGCCAAGACCGTGGCGCTGCGGGCCGAGTACGCGCAGGGCCGCCTCGACGGCGGATCCGGCGGCGGTGCGCGGAGCTGACCGGTTTTCCGCCATAATGGATAGGTCCCTCAGCAGCCGCCCGCGGCTGCCGGGACTTCCGCGATGAGACGACAGCCGGCTAAGGAGCCTGAGTGGACTGCTGGAACGACCTGGACCAGGTGCCCCCGGACTTCGGCCCCACAGCAGTAACCATCGGCAACTTCGACGGCGTCCACCTGGGCCACCAGCATGTGCTCTCCCGGCTGGTGAAGGTCGCCCGCGATGAAGGTGCCCGCGCCGTGGCGGTGTCCTTCGACCCGCACCCGGCGCAGGTGCACCGCCCGGAGAGCGCCCCGGACCTGATCATGGGGACCCGGGACCGCATCGAAGCCCTTGCCGCCACCGGCCTCGACGGCCTGCTGATGATGCCCTACACCCTGGACCTGGCCGCAATGAGCCCGCGGGAATTCGTCGAATCGGTGTTTGTCCGCGGCCTGCGCGCCCGGGCGGTGGTGATCGGGCACGACGTCCGGTTCGGGCGGGGCAACAGCGGGGACCTCGAGACCATGCGCACCCTGGGCCGCGAGCTCGGCTTCAGCGTGGTCGCCGTGGACGACTACGGGGTGCTGGGGGAGACCGCCGACGGCCGCCGCTGCTCCTCCACCTGGATTCGGGAGGCGCTGGGCCGCGGAGACGTCCGCACCGCCGCCCGCCTGCTCGGACGCAGCCACCGGATGCGCGGAGAGGTGGTGCACGGCGCCGCCCGCGGCCGCGAACTGGGCTTTCCCACCGCCAACCTCGCCACCGAATCCGCAGGGCTGGTCCCCGCCGACGGAATCTATGCCGGCTGGCTGATCGACGAGGCCGGGGCACGCTGGCCCGCAGCCGTCTCCGTGGGCTCGAACCCCACCTTCGAGGGCGTGTCCCGACAGGTGGAGGCGCACGTGATCGACCGTCCCCGGGAACAGGTGGAGGATTTCGACCTCTACGGCCAGCACGTCGTGGTCGAGTTCGTCGACCGGCTGCGCGGCATGGTCGCCTACACCGGGCCCGAGGCGCTGGTGGAGCAGATGGGACTGGACGTCCGGCGCACCCGGGAGGTGCTTTCGACAGAAGGTGCGGCAGGCGGGTAAACTGGGGAAAAATTCGGCTGCGGTCCGTGGCGGCTGAATTTTCCTGCCCGTGCCGGGACTCCGGAACGGCCGCAGGACACCCGGCAGCGATGGGCTGACCGGGCCTCACGGCACAAGCAACAGGAGTAGTTTTTTGGCACTCGATCCCGCTGTCAAGCAGGCCATCATTCAGGAATACGCGCTGAAGGAAGGCGACACCGGTTCGCCCGAGGTTCAGATCGCCGTTCTTTCGCGCCGCATCTCGGACCTCACCGAGCACCTGAAGATGCACAAGCACGACCACCACACCCGCCGCGGCCTGATGGCCCTGGTCGGTCGCCGTCGTCGCATGCTCACCTACCTGCGCGAGACCGACATCGCACGTTACCGCGCGCTCATCGAGCGTCTCGGCCTGCGTCGATAGTCTTCGTGGAAGGCGGCACCCCGCGCCAAGCGGGGAGCCGCCTTTTGCGCAGGCAGACATGGACACCGGGACACCCGGAAGCGCACCTGCCTGAGCGGCACGGGCCGTCCCTGCGACGGCACGGCCGCAGGACAACGTGCCGCCGGCCCGGCGGCACGAACAACTGAATAATCCATGAACATGGAGACAACCGGCATCGCAGGCATTCGCGGTCCTCGGTAGTGGTCTCCGGGACGCGCGGGACTTCCCGCCCGGCCCGTGGGCCTCGATCGAAGACCGGGTGCGGAAGTACGTGCCACAGGCACGCACTTCACGGACGATGCCAGTTGCCTCCGCGAAACAGAAACGGAGGTGACTCTTTTGGAGGGTCCCGAAATCCAGTTCTCCGAAGCCGTCATTGACAACGGCAAGTTCGGAAAGCGCGTCGTCCGGTTTGAAACCGGCCGCATCGCCAAGCAGGCGGCAGGTTCCGCGATGGTCTACATCGACGAGGACACCACCCTGCTCTCCGCCACCACCGCGGGCAAGTCCCCGCGTGAGGGCTTTGACTTCTTCCCGCTGACCGTCGATGTGGAAGAGCGCATGTACGCCGCCGGCCGCATCCCCGGTTCGTTCTTCCGCCGCGAAGGCCGCCCCTCCACCGAGGCGATCCTGGCCTGCCGCCTGATGGACCGCCCGCTGCGCCCGGCCTTCGTCAAGGGCCTGCGCAACGAGGTCCAGGTCGTCGTGACCGTGCTGTCGATCAACCCCGACGTCCTCTACGACGTCGTCGCGATCAACGCGTCCTCCATGTCCACCCAGCTGAGCGGCCTGCCGTTCTCCGGCCCGATCGGCGGCGTCCGCGTTGCCCTGGTCGACGGCCAGTGGGTCGCGTTCCCGAAGCACTCCGAGCTGGAGCGCGCCGTGTTCTCGATGGTGGTGGCCGGCCGCATCGCCGGTGACGACGTCGCCATCATGATGGTCGAGGCCGAAGCCACCGACAACGCCTGGAACCTGATCAAGGAAGAGGGCGCCACCGCCCCGACCGAAGAGGTCGTCGCCGAGGGCCTGGAGGCTGCCAAGCCGTTCATCAAGGTCCTGTGCGAGGCCCAGGCCGACCTGGCCGCCCGTGCCGCGAAGCCGACCGTCGAGTTCCCGATCTTCCTGGACTTCCAGGACGACGTGTACGAGGCCGTCAACGCCGCCGCCGCGGAAAAGCTGGCCTCGGTGTTCTCCATCGCCGACAAGCAGGAGCGCGACGCCGCGGCCGACGCCCTGAAGGACGAGGTCAAGGCCGCCCTGGCCGAGCAGTTCGAAGGCCGCGAGGGTGAAATCTCCGCAGCGTTCCGTGCGGTGACCAAGCAGGTCGTGCGCCAGCGCATCCTCAAGGAGCAGGTCCGCATCGACGGCCGCGGCCTGACGGACATCCGCCAGCTCACCGCCGAGGTCGAGGTTCTGCCCCGCGTGCACGGCTCCGCGATCTTCGAGCGCGGCGAAACTCAGATCATGGGCGTCACCACGCTGAACATGCTGAAGATGGAACAGCAGATCGACTCGCTGTCCCCGGTGACGCGCAAGCGCTACATGCACAACTACAACTTCCCGCCGTACTCCACCGGTGAGACCGGCCGCGTGGGCTCGCCCAAGCGCCGCGAAATCGGCCACGGCGCCCTGGCCGAGCGCGCCCTGGTGCCGGTGCTGCCCTCGCGCGAGGAGTTCCCCTACGCCATCCGCCAGGTCTCCGAAGCCCTGGGCTCCAACGGCTCCACCTCGATGGGCTCGGTCTGCGCCTCCACGCTGTCCATGCTCAACGCCGGTGTGCCGCTGAAGGCTCCGGTTGCCGGCATCGCCATGGGCCTGGTTTCCGACCAGGTCGACGGTGAGACCCGCTACGCCGCACTGACCGACATCCTCGGCGCCGAAGATGCCTTCGGCGACATGGACTTCAAGGTCGCCGGCACCCGCGAGTTCGTGACCGCGATCCAGCTCGACACCAAGCTCGACGGCATCCCCGCCTCGGTCCTGGCCGCCGCGCTGAAGCAGGCCCGCGAGGCCCGCCTGCACATCCTCGACGTGATGGAAGCCGCGATCGACGCTCCGGACGAGATGTCCGAGTTCGCTCCGCGGATCATCTCGGTCAAGATCCCCGTGGACAAGATCGGCGAGGTCATCGGCCCGAAGGGCAAGATGATCAACCAGATCCAGGAGGACACCGGCGCCGACATCTCGATCGAAGACGACGGCACCGTCCTCATCGGCGCAACCGACGGCGGCTCCGCCGAGGCTGCCCGCTCGGCGATCAACGCGATCGCCAACCCGCAGGTCCCCGAAATCGGCGAGCGGTACCTCGGTACCGTGGTCAAGACCACCACCTTCGGTGCGTTCGTCTCGCTGACCCCGGGCAAGGACGGCCTGCTGCACATCTCCGAGCTGCGCAAGCTCGCCGGCGGCAAGCGCGTTGACGACGTCGAGGACGTCGTCGGCGTCGGCCAGAAGATCCAGGTGGAAATCACCAAGATCGATGACCGCGGCAAGCTGTCCCTGGCTCCGGTCGTGGCCGAAGAGGCCCCGGCGGAAGCCGAGCCGGCGGAGTAAATGCCTGCTGCAGCTGCATCGAACAACCGTCCCGGGCACCAGCCCGGGACGGTTGTCCGTCTTCCACTGACTAATTCCACCGAGCCGGACATCACTGTCGGCAACGCCGGGGGAGCGCTCGTCCGCCGCACCGTGCTGCCCGGCGGCGTCCGGGTGCTCACCGAAGCCATGCCGGGCCAGCGCAGCGCCAGCATCGGCTTCTGGGTGGGCGTCGGCTCCCGGGACGAGGCCGAAGGCCGCCACGGCTCCACCCACTTCCTGGAACACCTGCTGTTCAAGGGCACCGCCCGCCGCGACGCGATGGACATCGCCTCGGCCTTCGACGAGGTGGGCGGGGAATCCAACGCCGCCACGGCCAAGGAAAGCACCTGCTACTACGCCCGCGTGCTGGACTCCGACCTGCCGATGGCGATCGACGTCATCGCCGACATGGTCACCTCCGCGCTGATCGACCCGGAGGAACTGGAGCAGGAGCGCGGCGTCATCCTCGAAGAGATCGCCATGGACATGGACGATCCGGCGGACCTGTGCCACGAGAAGTTCACCGAGGCCGTCCTGGCCGGGCATCCGCTCGGCCGGCCCATCGGCGGCACCCCGGAGGCCATCCGCGGGGTGTCCCGCGAGGCCGTGCTGGACCACTACCGGCGCTACTACCGGCCCGAGGAGCTGGTGGTGACGGCCGCCGGCGGCCTGGACCACGACCACGTGTGCTCGCTGGTCCGGGACGCGCTGTCCAAGGCCGGCTGGGAGCTTGCGGAGACGGCCCTGCCCGCCCCGCGCCGCAGCGCCGAGCCCGCGCGCATCGACTCCACCGGCGGCGTCGAGGTCATCAACCGCCCGGTGGAGCAGGCCAACGTGGTCATCGGCTGCCCCGCGCTGACCGCCACGGATGACCGGCGGTTCGCCATGAGCGTCCTGAACACGATCCTGGGCGGAGGGATGTCCTCCCGCCTGTTCCAGGAGATCCGCGAAAAGCGCGGCCTGGCGTACTCCACGTACTCCTTCTCCGCCGCCTACTCGGACGCCGGATACTTCGGAATGTATGCCGGCTGCTCGCCGTCGCGCACCCGCGAGGTCCTGGACCTGCTGGCCGCGGAACTCGAGCGGCTGGCCGCCGACGGGGTGGACCAGGGCGAGCTGGCCAAGGCGCTGGGACAGATCTCCGGCGGCATGGTCCTGGGCCTGGAGGATTCCGGGTCCCGGATGTCGCGCCTCGGACGGGCCGAACTGGTCACCGGGGAGTTCATCGACATCGAGGAATCGCTGGCCCGCATCCGTTCCGTCACCGCGGAGCAGGTGCAGGAACTGGCCGCCGAGCTGGCCGCGGCGCCCCGCACGATCACCGTGGTGGGCCCGTTCGAGTCGCCGGCGGAACTCGGCTTCTAGGCCTCAGCCGCCGGCAAACGGCGGCAGGATGTCGACGACGTCGTCCGCGGCCAGGACACGGGTCCGGTCGCGGACGGCGGTCTCGTTGACCAGGAAGGTGCTGCGCCCGATCACGGACTTCAACGACGGAACTCCCGCCGGCGGCTCCGGGTGCCGGGCGGCGAGCTTGTCCAGGAGCTCCTCCAGCGCCAGGGACCCATGGTCCAGGGTCTCCTCATTGAGGCCGACGGCCGCCTTCGCGGCGCCGAAATAACGGATCAGCACTTAGCCACCTATCGCGCTCATGGTTCGGTCCGGCTGGACATAGTCTTCCGCATCGAGGCCGACGTGGTCCATTCCGTGGGCCTTCGGCTTGCCCCACATCGCTTCCTGCCAGCGGAGGGCCACCTGCTCGTCGGAGGCGTCGGAGCGCAGCAGCGCCCGCAGATCGGTCTCCTCATGGGAGAACAGGCAGCTGCGCACCTGCCCCTCCGCCGTGATCCGGGTCCGCCGGCAGTCCGCGCAGAACGGCTCGGTGACCGAGGCGATGATGCCCACGGTGCCGGCCGGTTCCGCAGAGCCGGGCCGGAAGACCTGCCAGCGCTCCGCCGGCGCCCCGTCGCGGCTGCGCGGATCCGGGGCCAGGACAAACCGCTCCCGGAGCCGTGCCCGCACGTCTCCGGCGGTCACCATGCCCTCCCGGGTCCAGCCGTGGTCGGCGTCCAGCGGCATCTGTTCGATGAAGCGCAGCTCGAAGCCGCGCTGCAGGGCCCAGTCCAGCAGGTCCGGCGCCTCGGCGTCGTTGATCCCGCGCATGAGCACGGCGTTGATCTTCACCAGCCCCAGCCCCACCCGGGCCGCTTCCTCAATGCCGGCCAGGACCCGCTCCAGGAACGGGCGGCGGGTCAGCTGCGCGAACGTGCCCGGGTGGAGGGAATCCAGGGAGACATTGATGCGCGTCAGGCCCGCCTCCTTGAGGGCCGCGGCCTTGCGGTCCAGGCCGAGGGCGTTGGTCGTCAGCGAGATGGGCAGCTCAGGGTGGGCGGCACGCAGGTCCGCAATGATGTCGACGAGGTCCGCGCGGACCAGGGGCTCGCCGCCGGTGAGCCTCAGTTCCCTGATGCCCAGCTGCTCGACGCCGACCCGGACCAGCCGCACGATCTCCCCACGGGAGAGCAGGTTGTCCTTGGCCAGCCACTGCAGGCCCTCGGCGGGCATGCAGTAGGTGCACCGAAGGTTGCATTTGTCCGTCAGCGACAGGCGCATGTCCGTGGCGCGCCGGCCGAAACGGTCCATCAGGCCGTCACTGACGGCCAGCCCCGGAACACCGGCGGGGACGGGAACAGAGGCGTCCGCGGCTCCGGTGCGGGACCGGACGGCAGGCATTCCCAGCGAGATTCCCATTCCACGAGGTTACGCTCTTTCACCGATAGGCTCTAGGAATGCGCATCCATCACCCTGCCGCCGCGGCCCTTGCCGCCGGCCTGGTGCTCGCCGCGGCGGCCTGCGCACCGGCGCCCGACGGCGGGTCCGCCGCCTCAGCCGACGGGGTCACCGTCTTTGCCGCGGCCTCGCTCAGCGAGGCGGCGGAGGAGATGGGGCAGGCCTGGACGGAGGCCCCGCTGCGCCTGAACGTCGGGTCCAGCAGCCAGCTCGCCGCGCAGATCCTCTCAGGCGCCCGGGCCGACGTCATTGTCGCCGCTGACCAGCAGTCGCTGGCGCCGCTGCGCGAGGCCGGCCTGCTGGCCGAGGAGACGGTCATTGCCGCCAACCGCCTGGTGCTGGCCCTGGCCCCGGGAAACCCCGGTGCGGTGGACGGCCTGCCGGACCTCGCCGGGAGCGGCGTGCGGACCGCCGCGTGCGCGGAGTCGGTCCCCTGCGGCAGGGCGGCGGAGCGGGTGCTGTCCGCGTCCGGGGTGGAGCTGGACGGTGAAAGCCGCGAGGACGACGTCCGCTCAGTGCTGACCAAGGTCGCCACCGGCCAGGCCGACGCCGGACTGGTCTACCTCACCGATGCCCTCGCCGCGGCGGACCAGGGCGTCACCTATCTTGACCTGGACGATCCGGAGCCGAACCGGTATCCGGCCGCGCTCACCGTCGAAGGGTCCGACAACCCGGCGGCCGTGACGTTTTATGACTGGCTGGCCGCCGGCGGAGCGGAGCCCATCCTGCGCGACGCCGGGTTCGGGCCCGCGGAGCCTGCCGGATGAGCATCCGTACCCGCTCCACCGTCCCGGCGTGGCTCTGGGTTCCCGCCGCCGCCGGGCTGCTCTTCAGCGCCGGTCCGCTGGCCGCGCTGCTGGCGAACGTGCCCTGGACCGACATGGGCTCCGTCCTGGCCTCCGGGCCGACCCGCACCGCCCTGGGCCTGTCGCTGGGAACCTCCCTGGCCTCGACCCTGCTCTGCGTGCTCCTGGGCCTGCCCCTGGCCGTGCTCTTCAGCCGGCTGGGCGGGCCCGGGATCCAGCTGCTGCGCGGGATCCTGCTGGTGCCGCTGGTGCTCTCGCCGGTGGTCTCCGGCATCGCCCTGCTGTACTTCTGGGGACGCCAGGGACTCGTCGGACGGTTCCTGGACGCCGCCGGGCTCGGCGTCGGCTACACGCCGGCCGCCGTCGTCATTGTCCAGGTCTTCGTGTCGCTGCCCTTCTTCGTGGTCGCCGCGCACGCCAGCCTCCGCGAGGTGGACCCGGAGCTGGAACTGGCCGCAGCGACGTCGGGCGCCGGGCCGACCGCGATCCTGCGCCACATCACCCTCCCGCTGGCCCTGCCCGGCATTGTCTCCGGCGCGCTGCTGGCCTTCGCCCGCTCCCTGGGCGAGTACGGCGCCACGATCACCTTCGCCGGCAGCATCGAGGGCCGCACCCGCACCCTGCCGCTGCAGATCGAACTGAGCCTGAACTCCAGCCAGCCGCAGCTGGCGCTGGGCATCTGCCTGCTGCTCATCAGCCTGTACCTGGCGCTGCTGGTGCTCGCACGCGTCGGGGCGGGGAGGCTGCTGCCGCGATGAGCGCCTACAATTCCCGTTCCATGGAGCACGGCACAGCAGACGGCACGGAAGCACGGACCCCGGCCCCGGCGCAGGGGACCGGGGAACCGGCGCGGAAGCCGGCGCCCGGCCCGGTGGAGGCACCGGGCACGGGCGCCGGGCACGGCACGGACCACGGCGGCGCGGCACGCAGCGTCGGCGAACACCGCGACGCCGTCCGCCGCCTGCTCATGGACCGCTTTGCCGCCCGGCCCCCCGCTGTCCGTACGCTGCCCCTGCTCCAGGCCCGCGGGCTGCTGACCGCCGCCGACATCCGCGCCCCCGGCAGCCTGCCGCCCTTCGACAACTCGCAGATGGACGGATACGCCGTCCGCTCCGCCGACCTGGCCGCCCGGGACACCGATGCAGCCGACGGCGGCCCCGCCGGGACGGTCCGGCTGGCCGTCGGCGCCCCCGTGCCGGCCGGAGCGGCGGCCCCGCCGCTGGCGCCGGGCACCGCCGTGCCGATCATGACCGGAGCCATGCTGCCCGCCGGGGCCGACGCCGTGGTTCCGGTCGAGGAGGCGCTGCCGTCCCGCTTCGTCGACGCCGGGGGAGAGGTTCGGCTGCCTGCACCGGTCGATCCCGGCCGCTTCGTGCGGGCAGCGGGCAGCGACATCGCCGCCGGCGCCCTCGCACTTCCCGCCGGCACCCGGCTGGGTGCGGCCCAGCTGGGCCTGCTGGCCGCCCTGGGCCTGGCGGAGGTGGCGGTCCGGACCCGCCCCCGCGTGCTGCTGCTGACCACCGGCGACGAGGTGCGCCCGCCCGGCGCCCGCCTCGGGCCGGGGCAGATCCACGACGCCAACACCACCCTGCTGGCCGCCGCGCTGGCCGACGCCGGCGCCGACGTGACGTCCGCCCGCATCCTGGCCGACGCCCCGGACCGGTTCCTGCAGCGGCTGCGCGCCGACCTGGCCCGCGAAGCTCCGGACCTGGTGGTCAGCTCCGGCGGCATCAGCAAAGGCGCCTACGAAGTGGTGCGGCTGGCCCTGGCCTCCGAGGGCCTGCGGTTCCTGTCCGTCGCCATGCAGCCGGGCGGGCCCCAGGGGATCGGCAGCGTGGACGGGGTGCCGTTCCTCGCCTTCCCAGGCAATCCGGTCAGCTCCCTGGTCTCCTTCGAGATGTTCCTGCGCCCGGCCCTGTCCGCCCTGCCCGGCGGCCCGCCGCCCCGGCGCGAGGTCAGGGCCCGGCTGGCGGCGGCGGCGACCAGCCCGGCGGGCCGGCACCAGGTGCGCCGCGGACGGTACGCCGACGGCGTCGTCGAACTCATCGGCGGCCCGGGCTCGCACCTGGTGCACGCGCTGGCCGGCTCCAATGCGCTCGTCCACTTTCCGGCCGACGCCGGGCAGGTCCCGGCGGGCACGGAGATGGCAGTATGGCTGTTGGAGTAAGGCACCGCGAGAGGACCACCAGTGGCTGAACACATGCCCGATACGACGGCCGGCGACACGCCGGCGGCCCTGACCCATGTCCGCGAGGACGGCTCGGCGCACATGGTCGATGTCTCGGCCAAGGAAGAGACCAGCAGGGCCGCCACCGCCCGGGCGGTGCTGCGCACCACTCCCGAGGTGCTGCGCCTGCTCCTTGACGGCGGCCTGCCCAAGGGCGATGCCCTCGCGGTCGCGCGGATCGCCGGAATCATGGCGGCCAAGCAGACCTCCACCCTGATTCCGCTGTGCCACCCGCTGCCGCTGACCAAGGTGACGGTGGACTTCGAGCCGGGCGAGGACAGCGTCGCCATCGACGCCACGGTCAAGACCCGGGCCGTCACCGGCGTCGAAATGGAGGCGCTGACCGCCGCGTCGGTCGCCGCGCTGGCGCTGTACGACATGATCAAGGCCGTGGATAAGCACGCGGTGATCGCCGAGACCCGGGTCCTCGCCAAATCCGGCGGCAAGAGCGGAGACTGGTCCCTGTGAGCACCGACCCCGCCGCCGGGACCGCTGCCGGACCCCGGCGCACCGCGTGCGTGCTGATCGCCTCCACCCGCGCCGCGGCCGGCACCTACGAGGACGAGTGCGCCCCGCTGCTCGCCGACTGGCTCTACGCCGCCGGGTTCGACGTTGCCCTGGCCGAGGTGGTGCCCGACGGCCCGGCGGTCGGGCAGTCGCTGCGCCGCATGCTGGAGCTGGCGCCGGCCGTGCTGATCACCAGCGGCGGCACCGGCATCAGCCCCACCGACGTCACCCCGGAACAGACCCGGCCGCTGCTGGACCGTGAACTGCCCGGCGTGATGGAGGCACTGCGCGCCGACGGGCGCACCAAGACCCCGATGGCAGCGCTGACCCGAGGCTGTGCCGGCACCGCCGGGCGCACCTTCGTCGTCAACCTGCCCGGGTCCCCGGGCGCCGTGGCGGACGGGCTGGCGGTGCTGGAACCGATCATCGGGCACATCTGCGGGCAGCTGGAGGGAGAACACGGACATGGCTGACACCAACGACGCCGGCACGAACGGCGCCGGCACGAACGGCGCCGGCACGCACAGTGCCGCGACACACGGCGGGGCGGCCGGGCAGGCCGCGTCCCTGCCGGGCCCTGCCGGGCGTCCCGGGGACGATCCGGGCACGGGGCTGGCCAGCGGCGTCCTGCACGCGTCGGTCTCCGCCGAACCGATCAGCGCCGCCGACGCCGAGCAGGCCGTCCGCTCGGACGAATGCGGCGCCGTCGTCACCTTCGGCGGCGTGGTCCGCAACCACGACGGCGGGCGCAGCGGCGTGCAGATGCTCGGCTACACCGCCCACCCCACCGCGCAGCGGGTGATCGCGGAGGTCGCCGCCGACGTCGCCGCCCGGCATCCCGGCGTCCGGCTCTGGGTGGCGCACCGGATCGGCGAGCTTGCCGTCGGGGACGCCGCCCTGATCGGCGCCGCCGCCGCCGCGCACCGGGGCCAGGCCTTCGCCGCCTGCAGCGAGCTGGTGGACACCGTCAAGGAACGGGTGCCGGTCTGGAAGGAACAGCGCTTCGAGGACGGCGGAACCGAGTGGGTGGGCGTGGGCGACGACGCCCCCTGACCGTGCGCCCGTCCCGGCGTCGGAGGAGCCGGCGCCCGGACGGTAATGTTGAAAACATGAATGAGCAGTTGGCCGTGGCGGTGCTGGGCGCATCGGGCCGCATGGGATCCGAAGCAGTACGCGCCGTCGAGGCCGCACCCGACCTGCGGCTCGTCGCCGCCCTCGGCCGGGGCGAGAACCTCGAGACCCTGGTTTCCGCCGGCGCCGAGGTGGTCGTGGACCTGACCGTGCCGGACAGCACCGAGGCCAACGTCCGCTTCGCCGTCGACCACGGGATGCACGCCGTCGTCGGGACCACCGGCTGGGACGCAGCCCGGCTGGACCGGCTCCGGGACCTGCTCGCCGGGCACCCGCGCACCGGCGTGCTGATTGCCCCGAACTTCGCCCTCGGCTCCGTGCTGGCCACCGCCTTCGCGGAGAAGGCGGCCCGGTACTTCGAATCCGTCGAGGTCGTGGAGCTGCACCACCCGGACAAGGTGGACGCCCCGTCCGGGACCGCCGCGCGGACCGCGTCGCTGATCGCCGCCGCCCGGGCGGAGGCCGGCGTCGGACCCTCACCGGACGCCACCGAGAAGGAACTGCCCGGCGCGCGCGGGGCCGACGTCGACGGCGTGCGCGTGCACGCGGTGCGCCTGCGCGGCCTGGTGGCGCACCAGGAGGTGCTGTTCGGCGGACCGGGGGAGCAGCTGACCATCCGGCACGACTCCTTCGACCGGGCCTCCTTCATGCCCGGCGTGCTGCTGGGCGTGCGGCAGGTCGCCGCGCACCCCGGACTGACCGTCGGGCTCGACGGCTACCTGAACCTGAACGACTAAGGAACCGCGTTGTCATTCCTCAAGGGCCTGTTCTCCAACAAGGCCAAGCTCGGCGTCCTGCTGGTCACCATCCTGCTGGTCTTCTACATGATCGTGGCGGGGCAGCGGGGCATCGTGCTGCTGGGCGCGCCGCAGCTGACCGCCAAGGCCATGGGACTGGCCTACCTGGTGCTGCCCGTCGTCGGCGCCTGGGCGCTGATCCGCGAGCTGATGTTCGGCATGAACACCGAAAAAATGGCGCACCGGCTGGCCGAGGAGGGCGGGCTGCCGGTCGATGACCTGCCCCGCACTCCCGCCGGGCGGATCATCCGCGAAGCCGCGGACGAGCAGTTTCCCCGCTGGCAGGCCGAAGCCGAGGCGGCTCCGGAGGACTGGCGCTCCTGGTTCCGGCTCTCCCAGGCCTACGACGCGTCCGGGGACCGCACCCGCGCCCGGCGCAGCATGCGGCAGGCCGTGAAGCTGTTCCAGGCCGAGCAGGCCTCCGGCCGCTCCTGATCCGCGCCGGTCCTACCGGCGCACCGGCACCGACTCGCTCGCCGCACGGGAGGCGCCGGAGGCCACCATCTCCAGCGGACCGCGGGAGCCCAGCCGCACAAAGAGCAGGCCGATCAGCACCGCCGCGGCCGCCTGCGCCCAGAACACCAGGTACGGGTCCGGCAGCGGATCCTGCGCGTCCAGCACCGACATCGCCCACACATGCAGGCTGTACAGGGTCAGCGTCATGGCGCCGGCCGCCGACAGCGGCAGCAGGACATTGGCCCGGCGGGTCAGCAGCAGGCACGCTCCCAGCACGGCGGCGGCGCACCCGGCCGTGTGCACCAGGTCCAGGGTGGTCCCCGAATGGGGAGCGCTCGTGGCCAGCCACCACCAGGACCCGCTTTGGTCCACCGCGCTGAAATTGACCTCGAGCATCCGCGACAGCGGCCAGCGGCGGCCGCTGTCGGTTCCCTCCAGCGCCGCGAAGCCGCCCAGCGGCCCCAGCAGCCACCACGAGGCCAGCTTGGCGCCCGCCGCGGCGCCGACGCCCACGAACAGCAGGCCCAGCTGCGTGTTCAGCCGCCGCAGGTCCAGCCGCCCGATGGCCAGCCCGACCAGCAGGTAGCTCAGCCACTGCACGGCCGGATAGAACCCGGTGAAGAACACATCCGCAGCCAGCGTGGCCGGGTGGGCGAAGGCGTCCCAGGTGATGTTGCCGGGCACATCGCGCGGCGACACCACGTCGCCGAGCCAGGGGCGGACCAGGTAGGCGGCCACCGGAGAGAGCAGCACCCAGCCCGCGGCCCAGGCGGCCACCCGCCTCAGCGGCATCAGCACGAACGGCAGGGCCAGCAGGAACAGCACCGCGTAATGGAACAGGATGACGGCGATGCTGACGTCCAGCCCGCCCAGCGTCAGGCCGACCAGGGCAATGATGACGGCCCGGACGGCGATTCCGGCCCTGGGCCGGGGACTGCTCCCGCCGGGGTTCCGGCCCCCGGTCAGCAGCGCCAGGCCGACGCCGGCCAGCAGCGCGAACAGGGCGGAGGACCGGCCGGAGAAGATCAGGGCGGCGGCCGTCGGGTCACCGGTGGCGGGGTCCCAGAGCGGCAGCGCGTGCGTGGCCATCATGCCCAGCAGGGCGGTTCCGCGTGCGGCATCGATTCCGCTCAGCCGTGCGCTCATTCCGTCATCGTCTCACAGGCGGGGATGACGGCGGCTCCCGCCGCCGTTGTCCCAATCCACCGGGCAACGGGTAACGTTTTACCTATGGCTGACTCTGACATTCGCGACCGCCCCTTCGGCACCCTGGTGACCGCCATGGTCACCCCGTTCACCTCCGACGGCGAGGTGGACTTCGAGACCACCGCGGCCCTGGCCGACAAGCTGGTCCGGGACGGCTGCGACGGCCTGGTGGTTTCGGGTACCACGGGCGAAACCTCCACCCTGGAGGACAGCGAAAAAGAGGACCTGTTCCGGGTCGTTGCCGAAACCGTCGGCGGCCGCGCGAAGGTCATTGCCGGCACCGGCACCAACCACACCTCGCACTCCGTGGAGATGGCCCGGCGCGCCGCGAAGGCAGGCGCCGACGCGCAGCTCGTCGTGACGCCCTACTACAACAAGCCGACGCAGGGCGGCGTCGTCGGCCACTTCGAGGCGGTGGCCGCGGCCACCGACCTGCCCATCATGATCTACGACATTCCGGGCCGCGCAGGCATTCCCATCGCCACGGAAACGATGTTCCGGCTCGCCGAGATTCCCCAGGTCCTCGCCCTCAAGGACGCCAAGGCGGACTTCGCCGCGGTGACCCGGGTGCTGGCCAACACCACCCTAGACGTGTACGCAGGAGACGACGGCCTGACCCTGCCGTGGATGGCCGCCGGCGCCGTCGGCCTGGTCAGCGTCTCCGCCCACGTCGCCACCGCGCGGTTCCGCGCACTGATCGACGCGGCCGCCGCCGGCGACTTCGCGGAGGCCCGCCGCCTCCACTTCGAGCTCGACCCGATCGTGCGCGCCGTGATGACCCACATTCCAGGTGCCGTGTCCGCCAAGCAGATCCTCAAGATGCAGGGAGTCCTCCCCAGCGCCGCCGTCCGGCTGCCGCTGGTGGAGCCCGACGCCGTCGAGATGGAGTCTGTCCTGGCGGACCTGGCCGAAGCAGGATGGGATTTTTCCCAGAACGAGGCATAAACAACATGACAGAACGCGCAGCATCCACACTGCAGGCTCCTCCCGAACTGGCCGAGGACACCCTGCGGATCGTCGCCCTGGGCGGCCTTGGCGAGATCGGCCGCAACATGGCGGTCTTCGAGATCAACGGCAAGCTGCTGATCGTCGACTGCGGGGTGCTCTTCCCCGAGGAGTCCCAGCCCGGGGTGGACCTGATCCTTCCGGACTTCTCCTACATCGAGGACCGGCTCGACGACGTGGTCGGCGTCGTGCTGACCCACGGCCACGAGGACCACATCGGTGCGGTCCCTTACCTGCTGCGCCTGAAGCAGGACATCCCGCTCATCGGGTCCCAGCTCACGCTGGCCCTGATCGAGGCGAAGCTGCAGGAACACCGCATCAAGCCCTTCACGCTCACGGTGCAGGAGGGGCAGATCGAGCAGTTCGGCCCGTTCGAGTGCGAATTCGTGGCCGTGAACCACTCCATCCCCGATGCGCTGGCCGTGTTCATCCGCACCGAGGCCGGCACCGTCCTGCACACGGGCGACTTCAAGATGGACCAGCTGCCCCTGGACGGGCGGATCACCGACCTGCGCGCCTTCTCGCGGCTGGGGGAGGAGGGCGTGGACCTGTTCATGCCCGACTCCACCAACGCCGACGTGCCCGGTTTCACCACCGCGGAGCGCGAAATCGGACCGGTGCTGGAGAACCTGTTCGGCAAGGTGCGCAAGCGCATCATCGTCGCGTCCTTCTCCTCCCACGTGCACCGCGTGCAGCAGGTGCTCGACGCCGCCGCGGCGCACAACCGGAAGGTCTGCTTCGTCGGCCGCTCGATGGTGCGCAACATGGCCATCGCCGAAAAGCTGGGCTACCTGAACGTGCCCAAGGACATCCTGGTGGACCTGAAGGAAGTCGACCGGCTGCCGGACGACCGCCTGGTGCTGATGTCCACCGGTTCCCAGGGCGAGCCGATGGCGGCCCTGTCCCGGATGGCCAACGGCGACCACCGGATCCAGGTCGGCGAGGGCGACACGGTCATCCTCGCCTCCTCGCTGATCCCCGGAAACGAGAACGCCGTCTTCCGGGTGATCAACGGCCTGATGAAGCTCGGTGCCGACGTCGTCCACAAGGGCAACGCGAAGATCCACGTCTCCGGCCATGCCTCCGCCGGCGAACTGCTCTACTGCTACAACATCCTCAAGCCGGCCAACGTCATGCCCGTGCACGGCGAGACCCGGCACCTGATCGCCAACGGCAGGCTGGCCGAGTCCACCGGCGTCCCGGGGCAGAACGTGATCCTCGCCGAAGACGGCACGGTCGTCGACCTCAAGGACGGCAAGGCCCGCATCGTCGGCGCCGTGGAGTGCGGCTTCGTGTACGTGGACGGCTCCAGCGTGGGCGAGATCACCGACGCCGACCTCAAGGACCGCCGCATCCTCGGTGAGGAAGGGTTCATCTCCGTCATCACCGTCGTCAACCGGACCGACGGGACCATCGTCTCCGGCCCGGAGATCCACGCCCGCGGCTTCGCGGAGGACGACGCGGTCTTCAACGAGATCAAGCCGAAGATCAACGCCGCGCTGCAGGAGGCGGTGACCTCCAACAAGGAGCACACCACCTACCAGCTGCAGCAGGTCGTCCGCCGCGTGGTGGGCACCTGGGTCAGCCGCCGGCTGCGCCGCCGGCCGATGATCGTACCGGTGGTCCTCGAGGCCTGACCGCCCGGCGCCGGCACCGGCGCCGCCACCTGAACCAGGCGCAACGGGCGCCGGGACCGGCTGAAATCCGCCGGTCCCGGCGCCCGTTGCGGTACCGTGGCAGGTATGGCCACACGCACCTCCAGCACCTCCAGGACCACCGGCCGAGGCTCGGGCACCGGCTCGGGGAGGTCCTCGGGCGGCAAGGGAAGTGCTTCCAAGTCCCGTTCCACGGCCAAGGCCCGCCCCTCCGATCCCGGCTACGGCGATGAGCTGCCGCTGCCGCTGCGGGCCGTGCAGGGCGCCTGGATGGGCCTGGCGCGCATTGTCGGCGCCGGCATCCGCAAGCTGGGCAGCGACGTGCACCCGGACCGGGAGGTCCGCCGGGACGGCACCGGCTTCTTCCTGCTGCTGCTCTCCCTGGCCGTCGCGGCGGTGGAGTGGTGGGCGCTGCGCGGCCCGGTGGCCGACGTCGTGCACGCCGGCGCGGCCGGCACCTTCGGCTGGATGGCCGTCGTGCTGCCCTTCATGCTGCTCACCGCCGCTGTGCGCCTGATCCGGTATCCGGAGCGCCAGCGTGCCAACAGCCGGATCAGCATCGGCCTGACCATCATGCTGTTCGCCGGCTCCGGCATCACCCACATCATCGGCGGCCTGCCCGCCCTCGCCGACGGAGCCGAGAAGCTCTGGGCCTCCGGCGGCGTCGTCGGCTTCCTCGTGGCGGGCCCGCTCTCGGCCGCCCTGACCCGCTGGCCGGTGCTGCTGCTGCTCTCGCTGCTGGTCTTCGTGAGCGTGCTGATCGTCACCGCGACCCCGTTCCGGCACATCCCCATGCGCCTGCGCGCGCTCTACGAGCACCTGATGGGCCAGGACCTGGCCGACGACGATCCCGAACGCCACGACCAGAGCTACCTCTACGAAACGCATCAGCAGAAGGCCAAGGACCGGAAGCAGCGCCGCCGCGACCGGAAGGAGGCCCGCGCCGCCGCACGCCACGAGGAAGGCTTCGCCGGCGACGAGGCGTTCGAACGCGCAGTGCTCGACGGCGACGACGACGCGCCCGCCCCCGGTGAGGACCGCGACGCCGCGTCCGACAGCGCCCCGGCCGGGCCCGCAGTGCCCCCGGGGGTCCGCCGGCCCACGCAGGCCGAGCTGGCCACGCAGAAGATCCGCCGCCAGCAGGGCCTGCCGGTGGACGGCGCCGAACCGCCCACCGAAGCGCTGGCCGTGCTGCCTGAGCTGCCCACGGACGCCCCCGGCCCCGCGGCCGCCGCCCCAGCGGTGCCGTCGAAGCCGGTCCAGCCGGTGCCGCCGGCCACCCCGATCCCGCAGCGCACCGAGCAGCTGCAGCTCTCCGGCGACGTCACCTACACGCTTCCGCCGTCGGACTTCCTGCCCGCCGGCCCGCCGGCCAAGGAACGCTCCGAGGCCAACGACGCCGTGGTCGCGGCCCTGACCTCCACGCTGGACCAGTTCAACGTCGACGCGAAGGTTACCGGCTTCTCCCGCGGACCGACCGTCACCCGGTACGAGATCGAACTCGCCCCGGGCACCAAGGTCGAGCGCGTCACCGCCCTGTCGAAGAACATCGCCTACGCGGTGGCCAGCTCCGACGTGCGCATCCTCTCGCCGATTCCCGGCAAGTCCGCGATCGGCATCGAAATCCCGAACACCGACCGCGAGACCGTGTCGTTGGGCGACGTGCTGCGCTCGGGCAACGCCCGCCGCACGGAACACCCGATGGTCATGGGCGTCGGCAAGGACGTCGAAGGCGGATTCGTCGTCGCGAACCTGGCCAAGATGCCGCACCTTTTGGTGGCGGGCGCCACCGGCGCGGGCAAGTCCTCCTTCGTGAACTCGATGATCACCTCCATCCTCATGCGGGCCACGCCCGACGAGGTGCGGATGATCATGGTCGATCCCAAGCGCGTGGAGCTGACCGCCTACGAGGGCGTGCCGCACCTGATCACCCCGATCATCACCAACCCGAAGAAGGCCGCCGAGGCACTGCAGTGGGTGGTCCGGGAAATGGACACCCGCTACGACGACCTGGCGAACTTCGGCTTCAAGCACATCGACGACTTCAACAAGGCCGTCCGCAACGGCAAGGTGGTGCCGCCGGCCGGCTCCAAGCGCGTGGTGAAGCCCTACCCGTACCTGCTGGTGATCGTCGACGAGCTCGCGGACCTGATGATGGTCGCCCCGCGCGACGTCGAAGACTCCATCGTGCGCATCACCCAGCTGGCCCGTGCCGCCGGCATCCACCTCGTCCTGGCCACGCAGCGCCCCTCCGTCGACGTCGTCACCGGCCTGATCAAGGCCAACGTGCCCTCCCGGATGGCGTTCGCGACGTCGTCCGTCACCGACTCCCGCGTGGTCCTGGACCAGCCCGGCGCCGAGAAGCTGATCGGCCAGGGCGACGCCCTGTTCCTGCCCATGGGCGCCAGCAAGCCGATGCGCGTGCAGGGGGCCTGGGTCACCGAATCCGAGATCCACCGCGTGGTGGACCACGTCAAGGGCCAGCTCGGGGCCGTGTACCGCGAAGACGTGACCGTCTCGGCGCCCAAGAAGCAGATCGACGACGACATCGGAGACGACCTGGACCTGCTGCTGCAGGCCACCGAGCTGGTGGTCACCACGCAGTTCGGTTCCACCTCCATGCTGCAGCGCAAGCTGCGGGTCGGCTTTGCCAAGGCCGGCCGGCTCATGGACCTGATGGAGTCCCGCGGCGTCGTCGGGCCCTCGGAGGGTTCCAAGGCCCGCGACGTGCTGGTCAAGCCGGACGACCTCGCCGCCACCCTGGCCGCGATCAGCGGCCAGGAACCGGCCGGCGGAGGCGCCGAGGCCGCGGCGCTGGCCGAGAACGCGAACGCCAACCACGGGTTCGGCGACGCGGGGGAGGGGCCGGTGGACCTGGTGCAGGCGGACCTGGACGCACGGCCGCAGGCCGTGGAGTACCACGACGGCGCCGATGACGACGGATCCGAAGATGCCTGGAGCCTGACCGGGCGCTGACCGGACGCAGCGGTTAGTCTAAGGACGTGAGCACTTCTTCCGCCGGCGGGGCCAAGACCCTGAACATCGCCAATGTCCTGACCATCGTGCGGATCATCATGGTTCCGCTGTTCGTTGGGTTCCTGGTGGCCGACGACGGCCGCGACGGCCTGTTCCGCTGGCTGGCGGTCGCCACCTTCGCGGTGGCGATCTACACGGACAAGCTCGACGGCGACCTGGCCCGGAGCCGGAACCTCATCACCGACTTCGGCAAGATCGCCGATCCCATCGCCGACAAGCTGCTGATCGGCTCCGCCCTGGTAATGCTCTCGATTCTGGGGGAGCTGTGGTGGTGGGTCACCATCGTCATCCTGGTCCGCGAACTCGGGATCACCGTGATGCGCTTCGTCGTCATCCGCTACGGCGTCATGGCCGCCTCGCGCGGCGGAAAGCTCAAGACGGTTGTCCAGACGCTGGCCATCTTCCTGCTGCTGCTGCCCCTGACCGCGTGGCTGGGTGCCTGGGCCTGGTGGATCGGCGCGACGGTGATGGCGGCCGCCGTCGTCATCACGGTGGTGACCGGCCTCGACTATGTGGTGCAGGCGGTCCGGCTGCGCCGCTCCGCGGTGGGGCGATGAGCAGCGCAGCCGAACAGATCGTCGCCGCCTGCCGCGGGCAGTCCCTGACCGTGGCCACGGCCGAGTCCCTCACGGCGGGCCTGGTGGCCTCGGCCCTCGCCGACGTGCCGGGTGCCTCGGCCGTCCTGCTCGGCGGCGTCGTCGCCTACAGCAGCCAGGTGAAGGCCTCCGTGCTCGGCGTTTCGGCCGATCTGCTGGAACGGGCCGGCTCGGTCGACGCGCAGGTGGCCCGCCAGATGGCCGCCGGCGCGCGGCGGCGGCTGCACGCAGACATCGCCGTCTCCACGACCGGCGTGGCAGGCCCGGAACCGCACGACGGCAAGCCCGTGGGCACGGTCTTCATCGGCCTGGCGGACGGCGCGGGAAGCATTTCCCGCGGTTTTCGGTTTACCGGAGACCGGGCCGAAATCCGGGCCCAGGCCTGCGCGCAGGCGCTGGCCATGCTCGGCGGCCACGTGGCGCGGACCCGTCGCTGAGGCTCATCCGCACCGGGAACAAATCCCGCCACGGCCCGGTTGTAGGTATCAGGAACCCCCAAGGTTTCCGGTTTAGGATCGAAAAACGTTCTGCGGCGAAAGCCCGCAGACCGAACCCAGAGGGAGCAGGAACGAATCAGATGGTCAAGCAGCCCGTATCCGTGAACGGCGTTGTACGCTGGCGGGATGTAGGGTTGGCGGAAGAAGCACACCGGGAGCCAAAGGAGCGCAAGATGGTAGTTCTTCGTCACGAGATCGGTGACGTCCTCCGTGACGTCCGTCAGCGCCAGGGTCGCACCCTGCGCGAGGTCTCGCACAGCGCCCGGGTTTCCCTCGGCTACCTCAGCGAGGTGGAGCGGGGCCAGAAAGAGGCCTCCTCGGAGCTCCTTTCGTCTATCTGCGGCGCGCTCGATGTTCCCCTGTCCCTGATGCTTCGAGAGGTCAGCGACCGGGTGGCCAGCGCCGAGGGCGTGGCAATCCCCGACACCGTCCCCTCCGAGTTCTCGCGGGAGTTCGCCCGTGAGTTTCCGGAGGACATGGCCCGGGACCTCGCCCGAACCCCCTAAATCCACCACGGCGGCCTGACCGGCCGCCGTTGACAGCCTTATCAGTGTGGCCCCGTCGGAAGCGACGGGGCCACGCTGCGTTCCGGGGCGCTACCCGCCCTCGGGGCCCCGGCCGGCGGGCGGCTGTCCGGCGGACGCGGCCGCCACGGAATAGGAACGGTTGAGCTTGTCCAGCAGCTGGGCCAGCTGGGTGATGTCGTCCTGCGGCCAGTGGGCAAGCAGCTCACGGAAGTGGCCCTTGCGGGCCTGCTGCACGGCGGCCAGGCGGCGGGTGCCCTCGTCGGTGAGGCTGATGGCCTGGGCCCTCCCGTCGGCGGGGTCGGCCTCGCGGCGCACCAGCCCCAGCTTTTCCAGCATCACCACCTGCCGGCTCACGGACGGCTTGCCGACGCCGATTTCCGCGGCGAGGTCCGTCAGCCGCATGGCGCCGCAGCGCTGCAGCAGGACCAGCAGGCCGTAGGCGGAGGACTCCATGTCCGGATGCACCTGGCGCGCGATCCGGTGCGAATTGGACCGGGCCCGCCGCCACAGCAGGCTCAGCTGATGTTCCAGGGATTCCACCGGATCCTCGCCCTGCCCGGCAGCGGCCGGAGCGGAAGCCGGCGACGGGACCGGAATCAGGGGTTGGCCGGCCTGGCTGTTCGGTGCCGCGGCCTCTCCGGGGTGGCCGCCGTCCGGCGTTCCGCCGCCTGCACTGCTCATCCTCCAAGTCTAGGCTGACGGGCAGCTGCCGGGGGCGGGGGAGCGGCCGGCCGGCGTCACGGGGCAACCCGTCGGCCCTGCGGGGCACGCGGGACCGTGAGAGCATGGAGACATGCGCATCAGCGATTTCTGGCGGCTCATGGACGACGAATTCGGGCCCGCGTACTCCCGGGTCCTTGCCGGCGACCTGGTCCTTCGCGCAGTCGGGGGAGTCACGGCGGCCGAAGCGCTGAAGCGCGGAGCGGACCCGAAGGCCGTCTGGCTGGCCGTCTGCGACATGCAGGACGTTCCCCCGGAGCGTCGGCTGGGCCGGGACATCAAGCCCGCGAACTAGACACGCCGTCCGATGGGTTCGAATATTTGTTCGGACCCCGGTACGATCACTTCGTAACCGGCACCCTCCGGACGCGATCGAATATCCACAAGGGCGGCTCGGCACAGGTTTTGTCAGTGCCTCCGCTTACGGTTGTGGCAGAGGATTAAGCCATCCCCCACAGCCACACTCAACGAGGTGAAGAATGCCTGCTCCTGCAGACCGCGCCAAGGCGCTAGAAGCCGCCCTCGCCCAGATCGACAAGCAGTTCGGCAAGGGCTCCATCATGCGGCTGGGAGACGATACCCGTGCTCCCATCGAGACCATTTCCACCAGCTCCATCGCCCTGGATATCGCCCTCGGCATTGGAGGCCTGCCGCGCGGCCGCGTCGTGGAGATCTACGGGCCGGAATCCTCCGGCAAGACCACCGTCGCCCTGCATGCCGTCGCCAATGCCCAGAAGAACGGCGGCATTGCGGCGTTCATCGACGCCGAGCACGCCCTGGACCCCGAATACGCCCGCAAGCTCGGCGTCGACGTCGACGCGCTGCTGGTCTCCCAGCCGGACACCGGCGAGCAGGCACTGGAGATCATGGACATGCTGGTCGGCTCCGGCTCGCTGGACATCATCGTCATCGACTCGGTGGCCGCGCTGGTCCCCCGGGCCGAAATCGAGGGCGAGATGGGCGACAGCCACGTCGGCCTGCAGGCCCGCCTGATGAGCCAGGCGCTGCGGAAGATCACCGGCCGCCTGAACCAGACCAAGACCACGGCCATCTTCATCAACCAGCTCCGCGAGAAGATCGGCGTGTTCTTCGGCAGCCCCGAGACCACCACCGGCGGCAAGGCGCTGAAGTTCTACGCCTCGGTCCGCATCGACGTGCGCCGCATCGAAACCCTCAAGGAGGGCGGCAACCCGGTCGGCAACCGCACCCGCGCCAAGATCGTCAAGAACAAGATGGCCCCGCCCTTCAAGCAGGCGGAGTTCGACATCATCTACGGCCAGGGCATTTCCCGCGAGGGCGGCCTGATCGACATGGGCGTGGAGAACGGACTGGTGAAGAAGTCCGGTGCCTGGTTCACCTATGACGGTGACCAGCTGGGCCAGGGCAAGGAAAACGCCCGCCGCTTCCTGCACGACAACCCGGAGCTGGCCGATGAAATCGAGCGCAGGCTCCGCGAAAAGGTCGGCATCGATCCCACGCCGGAATCCGACGCTGAGCCCAAGCTCAAGGCCGTCGGAGACTGACGGCCGGCGCCCATGGCTGACTGGAATTCCCTGCTGGCCGACGAAGCCGCTCCCGACCCGGGGGCGGCTTCGCCGTCACCGGCCCGCAAGCGAAACCGGCCCTCCGGTGAAGACTCCGGCCGCCCCGACACGCCGCGCACTGCGGCACGGGAAGCGGGGGGCCGGAGCGAAGAGGTCCCGCCGGACCGGGACGACGACGCTCCCGGGGCCGGGACCCGGCGGACGTCCAGGGGCAGGGGCGGGTCCAAGGGCAGGAGCGGGTCAGGGACGCGACGGAGCCGGCGGCAGGGGGCAGGCGCAGAGGACGCCGCCCCGACCAAGGCCGGCGGAGCCGCAGCGGCTGCGGCGGATCCCTACGAGCAGGCACGTTCCATTGTCCTGCGGCAGCTCACCGGAGCGGCCCGCAGCCGCCGCCAGCTGGCGGATAAGCTCGCCGAAAAACAGATACCCGCCGACGTCGCCGCCGCGGTGCTGGACCGCTTCGAAGAGGTGCGCCTTATCGACGACGCCGAGTTTGCCCGGATGTGGGTGCGCAGCCGCTCCCGGACACGCAGCCTCGCGCGGGGAGCCCTGCGGAGGGAACTGAGCGAAAAGGGCATCACCGGCGACCTGGCCGACGACGCCCTCGCGGAAATCGACGATGAGGATGAGTACCAGGCCGCCGTCGAGCTGGCCAGGCGCCGGCTTCCCGCGCGGATCGATCTTCGCGACCGCGACCAGAAGGACAAGCAGACCCGTCGGCTGGTCTCCATGCTGGCCAGGCGCGGCTATCCGCCTGGACTGGCGTATCGGGCCGTGGGGGAAGTCATCGGAGGCGAACTCGAAGGAGCCGACGAGGCGGACTTCTGACGTCGGCAGGAATCGGTATGCCGCTGTTATCGTCCGCCCCGCCCGCAGGCCGCGGCGCTGAAGTAAGCTAACGCTCGCGATGTTAAAGATGAGGCCCCTGGGGCAGAAGACAAACCGGCTGCTGCCGCTTCAGGCAGCGGCTGCTGCGGGCATCCTTGCCGGCGCCCTGCTCGCAGCCGCTCCCGCCGCCGCTGACGACGCGCTCACCTGGGATCAGATCGAGCAGGCGCTCGGCGACGCCGCCGCCGTTGCCGAGCACTCAGGCAGGCTTGAGGCCTCCCTCCTGGAGCTTGAGGAAAAAGCCGGTGAACTCGGGAACGCAGCGGTCACGGCGTCCTCGGAGTACGCCCTGATCCAGGCCGACCTCGCAGCTGCCGAAGAGCGGATCGCAGAGCTGGAGCAACGGCGGGCCACCGCCGAAGCCCGTTCCCTCGAACTGTCCCGCCAGGTCGGGGCCCTCGCGGCGCACACCTACAAGAACGGCGGAGCGGACAGCACGCTCGGGCTGCTCCTTGGGACCGAACCCGGCGGAGACAGCCTCCAGGCGATCGGCGCCCTGTACCGGGTCACCGACCGCGCCGGCCGTGTCTACGCCGAAGCCCGCTCCGTTGCCGACATCACGGAGAGCCTGCGGGAACAGCAGGAGCAGGCGCGCCGCGAACACGAGCGGCTGTCCGGGGAAGCCCGGGCAGCCCTGACCGAGACGCAGGCTGCCGCGGCCGCCGCCGACGCCGCCGTCGCCGAGGGGCGTCAGCAGGCCGCCGTCATGCTTGACCAGCTGGCTGCGCTGCGGGAGACCACCGCAGCCGAGGAAGCCGAACGGCTCCGTCGGCAGCGGGCCGAGGAAACGTTCCGGGAGCAGCAGGAGCAGGCGGAGCGCGCGGCACGCGGGCAGGAGCAGGAGACCGGCCGGGGAGAGCAGGAGGCCCCCGTGGTCATCGCACCGCCCAAACCGGCACCCGAACAGCCGCCCACCGTGATTCTTCCCACTCCGCCCGCCCCTGCGGACCCGGTGCCGAGCCCCGCTCCGCAGCCGGCCCCGCAGCCGGTCGTTCCCCCGGCCCCGGCTCCCGCGCCGGTGGTGGACGACCCCGCGGGAGCCCAGGCCTACGCATCGTCCAGGATGGGCGGCTTCGGCTGGGACCAGGGCCAGTTCCGCTGCCTCGTCGACCTGTGGAACCGGGAGTCCAACTGGCGGACCAGTGCGCATAACCCCTCGTCAGGGGCCTACGGCATTCCCCAGTCCCTGCCCGGTTCCAAGATGTCCGTGTTCGGGGACGATTGGCGGACCAACTACCGCACCCAGGTGAACTGGGGGCTGGACTACATCAAATGGCGCTACGGCAGTCCGTGCGACGCGTGGGCCCACTCCGAGCGCCACAACTGGTACTGAACCGGCCGGCTCAGGGGGCCGCGAGCCTTCTGCCGCGCCGTTATCGTTTTGAGACTTCTCCCAGAAACGGTCGGTAGCGTCTCGCGCTTGTGACTTCACCGCACCCGTCCCCGCTGTCCGCACCGGCCCGTCCGGAGCGCCCGTCCGCCCTGCAGGACCCGGCGTCCGGCCCCTCACACGAACCGGATCCGACCCCCGCCCCGCCGCCCCCGCCCCGCCCGCCCCGCCCGCCGGCTCTGCCCATTCAGCGCAGCCGTCCTCCCGGCGCGAAGCCGCAGCCGAGCGGCGACGCCGCCGTCGTACCCGCAGGGCGCAGGCTGCGGCAGCCCTGGGGCTGGGCGCGGTGGTGGCCGTGACCGGCGTCGGCAGCGCCGTCGCCGGCGAGGACCTGCGCTCTTCCGTGGCACTTTCGCTGGCCGCGGCCGTGGCGTCGCCGGCCGGCTCCGAAACCGCTGCCCCGGAGCCGGCCGCCTCCGAGGCGGCCGCCGCCCCGACAGCCGACGCCGCGACTACAGACACGGACCCGGATGCCCGGCCCGCGGATACCGAAGCCGCAGCGGCCGATGCCGCCGCCGCCGACCGGGAACGGGCCGCTGCCGCGGCCGAAGCGGCAGCCGCCGCAGAGAGGGCCGCCGCGGACGAAGCAGCGGCGGCGGAGGAGCGGGCCGCCGCCGAAGCCGCCGCCGCGGAGGCCGCGGCAGCCGCCGTTCCGGTGGATGATCCGGCGGCCGCCAAGGCCTTCGCGGCCGGTGCCCTGGCCGGTTACGGCTGGGACGCGTCCCAGATGACTTGCCTGGATACCCTCTGGACCAAGGAATCCGAGTGGCTCACCTCGGCCACGAATGCCGGCAGCGGAGCCTACGGGATCGCCCAGTCGCTTCCGGGCGACAAGATGGCCTCCACGGGCAGCGACTGGCGGACCAACCCGCAGACGCAGATCCGCTGGGGATTGACCTACATCCAGTCCCGCTACGGCAGTCCCTGCTCCGCCCTGAACTTCCACTACGCCAACAACTGGTACTGACCTTCGAGGGCGACCTTCGCGGGTCTCTTTCCGGGTCCGGCGGCAGGGACCTGGCCCGGCCGGACGGGCAGGCAAGGCCCGTCCGGATGTGCGCGGCACCGCTGCCGGGGACGTACCCTAGGAGGGTGAGTTTGACAGTTGCCTCCGCCCCGCAGGAACAGGCCGCCGAGCATGCCCGCACCTACCAGGTGCGCACCTTCGGCTGCCAGATGAACGTGCACGACTCCGAGCGCATCTCGGGTCTGCTGGAAGACGCCGGATATGTGCCCGCGGACGGCGACCAGGCGGACCTGGTCGTCTTCAACACCTGTGCGGTCCGGGAGAACGCGGACAACAAGCTCTACGGCAACCTGGGCCTGCTGGCCCCGGTCAAGGAATCCCGCCCAGGCATGCAGATCGCCGTCGGCGGCTGCCTGGCCCAGAAGGACCGGGACACCATCCTGCGCAAGGCGCCGTGGGTGGACGCCGTCTTCGGCACCCACAACATCGGCTCGCTGCCGGCCCTGCTGGACCGGGCCCGGCACAACTCCAAAGCGGAGCTGGAGATCCTCGAATCCCTGGAGGTCTTCCCCTCCACCCTGCCGACGAAGCGGGACTCCGTGCACTCGGGCTGGGTGTCCATCTCCGTGGGCTGCAACAACACCTGCACCTTCTGCATCGTGCCCTCGCTGCGCGGCAAGGAACGCGACCGCCGCCCGGGCGAGATTCTCGCCGAAATCCAGGCCCTGGTGGACGACGGCGCGATCGAGGTCACGCTGCTGGGCCAGAACGTGAACTCCTACGGCGTCGAATTCGGCGACCGCGGGGCGTTCGCCAAGCTGCTGCGCGCCTGCGGCGACATCCAGGGCCTGGAGCGGGTCCGGTTCACCAGCCCGCATCCGGCCGCGTTCACCGACGATGTCATCGAGGCGATGGCCGAGACCCACAACGTGATGCCGCAGCTGCACATGCCGCTGCAGTCCGGTTCCGACAAGGTGCTCAAGGACATGCGCCGGTCCTACCGGTCGAAGAAATTCCTCGGAATCCTGGACAAGGTGCGTGAGCGGATGCCGCACGCGGCGATTTCCACCGACATCATCGTCGGCTTCCCGGGCGAGACGGAGGAGGACTTCCAGGCCACGCTCGACGTCGTCGAGCAGTCCCGTTTCGCCACCGCCTTCACCTTCCAGTACTCCAAGCGTCCCGGCACGCCTGCCGCCGAGCTGCCCGACCAGCTGCCCAAGGCCGTGGTGCAGGAACGCTTCGAACGCCTGGTCGCCCTGCAGGACCGGATCAGCGCCGAGGAGAACGCCAAGCAGGTCGGCCGCACCGTGGAGGTCATGGCGACCGCGGCCACCGGCCGCAAGGCCGAGGAGACCGGCCGGCTCTCCGGCCGGGCCCCCGACCAGCGGCTCGTCCACTTCAGCGTGCCCGAGGGCGCCGAAGCTCCGCGGCCGGGGGACCTGGTCACCGTGCCGATCACGGCGTCCGCCGGGTTCCACCTGATCTCGGATCCGGCCACGGCCGCCGACTACAAGCTGCGCCGCTCCCGCGCCGGCGACGCCTGGGACCGGGCGCAGGCGGACTCCTGCGGAGTGCCCGCACCCGGCACCGGCAGCGGCAAGGGCGTCTCGCTGGGCATGCCCACGCTGCCCGTGCGCCGCTAGGCATGGATAAACCCCTACCCGCGCCGGCAGCGGCAGCCGCTGCCTCCGGGCCCGGCGCCGCCTCGGCTGAACGGCTGCCGGTGATCGCCGTCGTCGGCCCCACCGGTTCCGGCAAGTCCGACCTCGGCGTCGAACTGGCGCTGCGCCTCGGCGGCGAGGTGATCAACGCCGACGCCCTGCAGTTCTACCGCGGCATGGACATCGGTACCGCCAAGATCTCCCCAGCCGAACGCCGCGGGGTGCCTCACCATCTGCTGGACATCATGGAGGTCACCGAGGAGGCCAGCGTCTCGGCGTTCCAGGCACAGGCCCGCCGGGCGGTCGACGAGATCCGCTCCCGCGGCCGGCTGCCCATCCTGGTCGGCGGATCGGGCCTGTACGTGCGCGCTGCCCTGGACGTGCTGGAGTTTCCGGGCACCGACCCCCGGGTGCGGCGGGAGCTCGAGGACGAACTCGCCGCCGTCGGGCTCGAGGCGATGCGAGCCCGGCTGGCCGCCGTCGATCCGGTGTCGGCGGAGCGGCTGGGCGACGCCCGGCGGGTGGTCCGCGCACTGGAGGTCCACCGGCTCACCGGCCGCCCGTTCAGCTCCTACATGCCGCGCCGCGAGTACTTCCAGCCCGCCCTGCAGATCGGGCTGAGCGTGGACCGCCCGGTGCTGCACGCCCGGCTCGCTGACCGGGTGCAGCGGATGGTCGACGCCGGCCTGCCGGAGGAGGTGCGCGCCCTGGACGGGCGCGGGCTGCGCAGCGGCCGGACGGCGTCGCGCGCCCTGGGCTACGCCCAGTTCCTGCAGGTGCTCGACGGCGAGGCAACCGTGGCCGAGGCCGCCGAACAGACCGTCGTCGCGACCCGGCAGTTCGCCCGGCGGCAGCTCACCTGGTTCCGCGCCGACGAGCGGATCCGGTGGTTCGCCCACGACGATCCCGCGCTGGCGGCGCAGGCGGAGAGCGCGGTCACCGCTATTCTGGAACGGTGAGCACCCTTTCCACCCAGCCGCTGTCCGCCTCCGGCCTGCCCGCCTCGCTGGCCGGCACCGTGTTTGCCAAGGGCCACGGCACCGGCAACGACTTCCTGCTCGTCGCAGACCCCGACGGAGCCCGGGACTTCACCGCAGCCGAAACCGCGGCGCTGTGCGACCGCCGGCTCGGGCTTGGCGCCGACGGCTTCATCCGTGCCGTGCCCTCCCGCCACCTGCCCGAGGGCCGGGCGCTGCTGCAGACCGAGCCGCAGGCCGAGTGGTTCATGGACTACCGCAACTCCGACGGCAGCATCTCGGAGATGTGCGGCAACGGGGTGCGGGTGTTCGTGCACTTCCTGATCGAGGAGGGGCTGGCCGTACTGCCCGAAGGCGCCGTGCTGCCGATCGGCACCCGCGCGGGAGTCAAGCTGGTGACCCGCGTCGCCGGCGGATACGCGGTCGACATGGGGCCATGGGAGTTCATTTACCCCGACCACGCCGCCGCCAAGGCCATGGACACCGTGGTCGACGCCGGCGGCCTCGAGGTGCCGCGCCCGGGACTGTCCGTGAGCATGGGCAACCCGCACACCGTCGTCGCGCTGGCCGAGCTGACGGAGCTGGCCGCCACCGACCTCACCCGCGCCCCCTCGGTCTCGCCGGAGCCGGACGACGGCACCAACGTGGAGTTCGTGGTGCCGGCCGAGCCGCTCGTGGTCGAGGGCATCGGCCAGGTGACAATGCGCGTGCACGAGCGCGGCGTGGGGGAGACCCTGTCCTGCGGCACCGGAGCCTGCGCGGCAGCCGTGGCCACCCGGTTCTGGGCTGGCGCCGGAGCGCCCGACGCCTGGTCGGTGGACGTGCCCGGCGGCACGGTCGGAGTGCGCTTCCTGCCCGGCCCCGACGGCCGTGAGCACGTTGAGCTCAGCGGCCCTGCCGTGCTGGTGGCCCGCGGAACGGTGCTCTAGGCCGCGGCCCCGGCCCGGGCACCCTGCCGGCCCCTGGGCCGACGACGGGCGGCCGGCGTGTCCGCCCGGTCCTACCGGGCGGCGCGTTCCACCTGCAGCACCCGGAAACCCTTGTCCGTGGCGTAGCGGGACACCGCGTAGCCCGCGCCCAGCTCGGCGGCCAGCCACTTCTGCAGGCTGTCCGAGCCCAGGTTCTTCTGCACCACCAGCCAGGCGCTGCCCCCGGGCGCGAGCCGCGGCAGCCACTGCAGCAGCAGGGCGTGCAGCGCCTCCTTGCCGATGCGGATGGGCGGGTTGGACCAGATGGTGTCGAAGCGCAGGTCGCCGGGAACGTCCTCGGGCAGGCAGGCATTCACATTGTCCAGGCCGAGCGCCGCGGCGTTGTCGCGGGTCAGGCCCAGGCTGCGCTCGTTGACGTCCACCGCATACACCTGCGCCGCCGGCGACTTCAGGGCGAGGGTCAGCGCGATCGGCCCCCAGCCGCAGCCGATGTCCAGCAGCACGCCGTCGGCCGCGGGGGCAGGCGCCTCGGCAAGCAGGACGGCGGTGCCCTTGTCCACGCCGTCGGGGGAGAAGATGCCGCCGGCCGTCTGCACGGCGCGCTCCGCGCCGTCGAGGACCACGCTGATCCGCCGGCGCGTTTCCGGGCCGGACGGCTGCGAACTGAAGTAGTGCTCTGAACCCATAATCCCCAAGCCTAGTGCGCCCTTGCCACCGGCCGGGGACGGGAAGAAAATGGCGCTGCGCGACGTTGACCACAGCAGGCACACCCACAGGCTCTGGCCTAGGATGGTGTGTAACGAATCCTAAAGGAGACCATGACCAATAATTCCCGTCCTGTCGCCTCGTCCCCGGAGCTGTCTCCGGAGGAAATCCAGGGGGTAATCGACAGGATCCTCGCGAAGGACAGCGCTGTGGAGGCCAAGGCTGCGGCCGGGCCGAACGGCGCTACAGCGAAGCACGGTCGGGCCCAGGCGCTGGATGAACCAGGCCAGGAGCATTCCGACTACGACGGTGAGCAGCAGGACCTGCAGGAACGGCGCGCCCTGCGCCGCGTCGCCGGCCTCTCCACCGAACTCGAAGACGTCACCGAGGTCGAATACCGGCAGCTGCGCCTGGAGCGCGTGGTGCTGGCCGGTCTGTGGACCGAAGGGACATCCGCCGACGCCGAGAACTCCCTCCGGGAACTGGCCGCGCTGGCCGAAACCGCCGGCTCCGAGGTGCTCGACGGCATCATCCAGCGCCGGCTGAAGCCGGACCCCGGCACGTTCCTGGGCTCGGGCAAGGCCCAGGAACTCAAGGACATCGTGATGGCCACCCGCGCCGACACCGTGATCGTGGACAGCGAGCTGTCCCCGTCACAGCGCCGCGGCCTGGAGGACATCGTCAAGGTCAAGGTCATTGACCGCACCGCGCTGATCCTGGACATCTTCGCCCAGCACGCCAAGTCCCGTGAGGGCAAGGCCCAGGTCGAGCTGGCGCAGCTGGAGTACCTGCTGCCGCGCCTGCGCGGCTGGGGCGAATCGATGTCCCGCCAGGCCGGCGGCCAGGTCGGCTCCGCAGGCGCCGGCATGGGTTCGCGCGGTCCCGGTGAAACCAAGATCGAGCTGGACCGGCGGAAGATCCGCAACCGGATGGCCAAGCTGCGCCGTGAAATCGCTGCCATGAAGCCCGCCCGGGAGACCAAGCGGGCCAACCGGCAGCGCAACGCGGTGCCCTCCGTGGCGATCGCCGGGTACACCAACGCAGGCAAGTCCTCGCTGCTGAACCGGCTCACCAACGCCGGGGTGCTGGTGGAGAACGCCCTGTTCGCCACCCTGGACCCGACCATCCGCCGCGCCGAGACCCCCGACGGGCTGGGCTACACGCTGGCCGACACGGTCGGTTTCGTGCGGTCGCTGCCCACGCAGCTGGTCGAGGCCTTCCGCTCGACGCTGGAGGAGGTCGCCGACGCCGACCTGATCCTGCACGTGGTGGACGCCTCGCATCCTGATCCGGAAGGCCAGATCGCGGCCGTCCGCGAGGTCCTCGCCGAGGTCGACGCCCGCAAGGTGCCCGAGATCATCGTGCTCAACAAGGCCGACGCCGCCGATCCGTTCGTGCTCGAGCGGCTCCGGCAGCGTGAACGCCGGCACGTGGTGGTTTCGGCCCGGACCGGTGAAGGCATCGACGAGCTGCTGGAAACCATCTCGGCCTCCATCCCGCGCCCTGCCGTGGAGCTGGAGCTGCTGGTTCCCTACGACCGCGGCGACGTCGTGTCCCGGCTGCACAGCCAGGACACCGAGATCCTGTCCATGGACCATGTCGAAGAGGGCACCCGGCTCCGCGTGATGGTTCGGGAAGGACTGGCTCCCGAACTGGAGCCCTTCACCACCCGTGGCTAAGCAACGCCCCGAGAAGGTGCTCGCGCTGCTCGACGCCGCCGTCAAGGCGATGGGCGGGCAGAACCGCGAAGGCCAGCACCAGATGGCACGGCAGGTGGCGGAGGCGATCGAATCGCGCCGCCACCTGCTGGTCCAGGCCGGCACCGGCACCGGCAAGTCGCTGGCGTACCTGGTGCCGCTGGTGGCCCACGCCGTGGAAAGCGAGAAACCGGCGCTGGTCTCCACGGCCACGCTCGCGCTGCAGGCGCAGATCGTCGGCCGTGACCTGCCCCGCCTGCTGGAGGCCCTCGAGCCGGAGCTGCCCCGCCCGGTCGACGTCGCGCTGCTGAAGGGCCGCAGCAACTACGTCTGCCTGCACAAGACCGGCGGCGGCTTTCCCGACGAAGACGACCCCGGCGCGCTGTTTGTGCTGGGCGAGGAAAACGCCGTCGGGCACCCCGCCCGCGGCACCGGCCCGGTAAGCGCGCTGGGCCGCGACGTGCAGCGCCTGCACGAATGGGCCGAAGAGACCGAGACCGGGGACCGCGACGAGCTGGTGCCCGGCGTCAGCGACCGCGCCTGGCGGCAGGTGTCCGTGACCTCCATGGAGTGCCTCGGCGCCCAGAAATGCCCGATGGCCGCCGAATGCTTCAGCGAACGGGCGCGCGCCAAAGCGGCCGAAGCCGACCTGGTCATCACCAACCACGCCCTGCTGGCCATCGCGGCCTTCGAGGGCCTGGCGGTGCTGCCCGACTACGACGTGGTCGTCATCGACGAGGCGCATGAGCTCGCCGACCGGGTCACCGGAGCGGTCACCGGCCAGCTGTCCGGCGGCACCATCAGCTCCGCCGTAACCGCGGCACGCAAGCACACCAGCGCCAGCGTGCAGGAGCTCGCCGACGCCGGCCGCGCCTTCGACGCCGCCATCGAGGGCATTGCCTCCGGCCTGCTGCCCTCCGGGCTGAACGAAGACCAGCTGCTCGCCGTCGGACGGGTCCGCGAGGCGTGCCGCGTCGCGCTGTCGGATTCGAAGCCGGACGGGCAGGACAGCGCCGACGGCGGCCGGCAGATGGCCCGCTCCCGGCTGATGGCCATCCTTGAGCTTTGTGAACGGCTGGAGTCCGCGCCCGAATCCGGTGAGGTCGTCTGGGCCTCGCGCAGCAGCACCTTCTCGCCGTCCGGCGGCTACCAGCCGCCCGACTACGACGCGCCGGCGACGCTGAACATCGCCCCGCTGTCCGTGGCCGGAAAGCTGCGGGAGAACCTGTTCGACGGGCACACCGTGGTGCTGACCAGCGCGACGCTTGCCATCGGTTCCGAGTTCGGGCCGGTGGCCGGGGCGCTCGGCCTGCAGGGCCCGGGAGCCCCCGCCTGGGAGGGCGCCGACGTCGGCAGCCCCTTCGACTATCCCCGGCAGGGGATGCTGTACATCGCCAAGGACCTGCCCAAGCCGGAGCGGGGAACTTCCGAGGCCCAGCTCGACGAACTGGCCGAGCTGATCGCCGCCTCCGACGGCGCCGCGCTGGGCCTGTTCTCCTCGCGGCGGGCGGCCGAAGAAGCCGCCGAGGCAATGCGCAAACGACTGGACGTGCCGATCCTGTGCCAGGGCGAGTCCTCCATGGCGTCGCTCGTGAAGCAGTTTGCCGAGGACGAGCGGACCTGCCTGTTCGGCACCATGGGACTGTGGCAGGGCGTGGACGTTCCCGGCCCGTCGTGCCGGCTGGTCGTGCTGGACCGGATCCCGTTCCCGCGCCCGGACGATCCGCTGATGACGGCCCGCAGCCGGGCCGTGGCCCGCGCCGGCGGCAACGGCTTCATGAGCGTCTCCGCGACGCACGCCGCGGTCCGCCTCGCCCAGGGCGCCGGCCGGCTGATCCGTGCAGCAGGGGACCAGGGCGTGGTGGCGGTGCTGGACTCGCGCCTGGCCACGGCGCGGTACGGCGGCTTCCTGCGTTCGGCGCTGCCGCCGTTCTGGCCGACCGCCGACCGGGCCGTGGTGCTGAAGGCGCTGCAGCGGCTGGCCGCCGCGTCAAAGGCCGGCACCGGGGCCTGATGCTCCGCAGGGGACAGGACGACCAGCCGCGGGCCGCTTGCCGCGGCTGATCCGTTCGGCTGCCACAGAGGGTCGGGGCTGCCACATCGGGCCGGGACGGGCCGCGCACGCAAACGCCCCCGACCACAGCGCCGATGCAGGCGCCGCCGGTCGGGGGCGAAAACCTCCCGAAGCTGCAGGGGTGGCTAGAGCGACCGCATCACCGAGACGACCTTGCCCATGATGGTGGCGTGGTCGCCCGGGATGGGTTCATAGCGGGTGTTCTGCGGCAGCAGCCAGGTGTGGCCCTCACGCTGGCGGAACGTCTTCACCGTGGCTTCGTCGTCGAGCAGCGCGGCCACTATGTCGCCGTTCTCCGCCGTCGGCTGCCGGCGGACCACCACCCAGTCGCCGTCGCAGATGGCGGCGTCGACCATGGAGTCGCCGGAGACCCGCAGCATGAACAGCTCGCCGTGGCCGACCAGCTGCCGGGGCAGCGGCACCATGTCCTCAACCTGCTGGTCTGCGAGGATCGGACCGCCGGCGGCGATGCGGCCGACCAGGGGAACCATGGCGGTATCCAGGGCGGTGTCCGTCCGCAGAGCGGTGACGTTCCCCGCCTCCGTGCCGCCGGAGGGAGCCGGGTCTGCGGCAGCCGGCGCGGCCGGCTTTGCCGGCTCGGCATCCCGGAGCATCAGCGGAGTGAGGATCTCCATGGCGCGGGGCCGCTTGGGGTCGCGGCGGATGTAGCCCAGCTTCTCCAGCTGGCCCAGCTGGTGGGTCACGCTCGAGAGGCTGGCCAGCCCCACGGTGTCGCCGATCTCGCGCATGGACGGCGGGTAGCCGTTGCTGCTGACGGACCGCTGGATGGTCTCCAGGATCTTCTGCTGGCGGGGAGTCAGGCCCTTGGCCGGGCGCCCGGAGGTGGAGGCATCGGTGCCTCCGCTTACAGTCCTGCGTGCCACGGCGCTTCCCTTCAGGCCGGCGGCCGGTGCCTCCGGCCGCGTTCTTCCAGCGTGCGGACGGCGGTCCCGCCCGCGGCTCCCGGCGGTTTTGTCAGAGGCGGGTGATGGACTCGCTTCTGTCAGCTTCCGGTGCTGCTCTCAACGCTAGGGGAGCGGCCCCCTGTTTTCAAACATTTGTTCGAGCGAGTCTCGACAACGTTCGTAGACAGGTGCTAGAAAGGAACCAGCTGATCGAACAAAGATTCGAAAGGGAAGCGCCCCTGGCGGGCCGGACTTTCGAAACAAGCTTCGAAACCGCTCCGCCCGAGCCTGATGGGCCCCGCGGTTCGGAAAGGAAAACCATGTCACTCGCACTCCAGCCCGGCCTATCCGCCACGCCGTCGTCCACCGCCGGTTCCGCTGCCCCGCTGCGCCTGACCCGCCGCGGCCGCCTGGTCCTGGTGGGCCTGCCGGTGATGCTGGCCACCGCCGCCCTGATCTTCCTGGCCGCCTTCTTCACCGCCCCCGCGATTGCCGGCAGCGAGACACAGGACCCGGCCGCCCACACGCTGCAGGTCAGCGTGGAGACAGGCGAGTCGCTGTGGGGGCTGGCGGACCGCTACGTCCCGGACCGCGACCCGCGTGCCGTCGTCGCCGACATCATGGAGCTGAACAACCTCCAGGAAGCCACCATCCCGGCCGGGGCGCAGCTCTACGTGCCGGTCTCGCGCTGAGCGCGTGCACCACCCGCGGCGCCCGGCGGTGCACTGCCGCGCATGGAGCCCGCGCAGCCGCACGCCGTAACCCCGGCCCCGGGATTCTCCCCTGCAGTGCCTGCGGACTTAAGCTGGACGGGTGACTGAACAGCTGGACAAACTCAACCGCCTTCCGCTCCGCGACGATCTCCGCGGTCTTTCGCCCTACGGTGCCCCGCAGCTGGAAGTGCCTGTCCTGCTGAACGTCAATGAGAACACCCACGGCCTGCCCGGACATGTGCGGGAGGCCATCGTGGCCGCCGTCTCCGAAGCCGCCACGGGACTCAACCGCTACCCCGATCGGGAGTTCACCGAACTGCGGGACCGCCTGGCCGCGTACCTGGGCCACGGCATGGGCCGCGACAACATCTGGGCGGCGAACGGCTCCAACGAGGTCCTGCAGCAGATCCTCCAGGCTTTCGGCGGACCGGGCCGGACCGCCATGAGCTTCCCGCCGACCTACTCCATGTACCCGCTGCTGGCCAGCGGCACCGGCACCGCCTACCTGTCCGGCAAGCGCACCGACGACTTCACCCTCACCGCCGAGTCGGCCGCCGCACAGGTCCGCGACGCGGCACCGAACATCGTCTTCCTCTGCTCGCCGAACAACCCGACCGGCACGGCGCTCGGCCTGGACGTCGTCGAGGCCGTGTACGAGGCCGGCGAGGCGAGCAGCGCCATCGTGATCGTCGACGAGGCCTACGCAGAGTTCTCCCACACGGGTACGCCCAGCGCGCTGGAGCTGCTGCCCGGCCGCGAACGGCTGATCGTCTCGCGCACCATGAGCAAGGCGTTCGCCCTCGCCGGCGCCCGCATCGGCTACCTCGCCGCAGCCCCGGAGATCACGGACGCGCTGCGCCTGGTCCGCCTGCCCTACCACCTCTCGGCCCTGACCCAGGCCACCGCCAACGCCGCCCTCGCCCATGCCGACGCGCTGCTCGCCAACGTAGAGGACATCAAGGGCCAGCGCGACCGGATCGTCGACGAACTGACGGCGCTGGGGCTCACCCCCGCCCCGTCCGACTCCAACTTCGTCTTCTTCGGCGGCCTGGCCGAGCCGCACCGCATCTGGCAGGGACTGCTGGACGCCGGGGTGCTGATCCGCGACGTCGGGATCCCCGGCCACCTGCGCGTCACCGCGGGCACCGAGGCGGAAACCACCGCCTTCCTGGATGCCCTGCGCGCCCTGCTGTCCCAGGACGACGCCGGCCGGGCCGGCGTCGGCGCCGCGCACTAGACTGGTTCTCAGCCCCTACCGACTTCGAAGGACTTTCATGACCGTGGAGACCACCACCGGACGCACCGCCCGGCTCGAACGCAGCACCAGCGAGTCGTCGGTCGTCGTGGAGCTGGACCTGGACGGCACCGGCCGATCCAACATCAGCACGTCCGTGCCGTTCTATGACCACATGCTCACGGCACTGGCCAAGCACTCCCTGATCGACCTCACGGTCCAGGCCACCGGGGACACCCACATCGACGTCCACCACACCGTCGAGGACGTCGCCATCACGCTGGGGGAGGCGCTGCGCCAAGCACTGGGCACCAAGGCCGGCATCCGCCGCTTCGGCGAGGCCACCGTTCCGCTCGACGAGGCGCTGGCGAACGCCGTCGTCGACATCTCCGGCCGTCCCTACCTGGTGCACTCCGGCGAACCCGCAGGGCAGGAATACCACCTGATCGGCGGCCACTTCACCGGCTCGCTGACCCGGCACGTCTTCGAAGCGATCACCCTGCACGCGCAGATCTGCCTGCACATGACCGTGCTCGGGGGCCGCGACCCGCACCACATCGTCGAAGCCCAGTTCAAGGCCTTCGCGCGGGCCCTGCGCGCCGCCGTCGAGCCCGATCCACGGGTCGAGGGCATCCCCTCCACCAAGGGCGCGCTGTGAGCACCCGCAACGTCACCGTCCTGGACTACGGATCCGGGAACATCCACTCCGCCGTCCGCGCCCTGGAGCGCACCGGCGCCAACGTCACACTCAGCTCCAAGCCCGACGACGTCCTGAACGCCGACGGGCTCGTCGTGCCCGGCGTCGGTGCGTTCGCCGCGGTGATGCAGGGCCTGAAGGACGTCGACGGGATCCGGATGATCGGCCGCCGCGTCGCCGGAGGCCGCCCCGTCCTGGGCATCTGCGTGGGCCTGCAGGTCCTCTTCGAGGAAGGCGTGGAGCACGGCGTCCGCACCCCCGGAATGGGGGAGTGGCCCGGCACCGTCGAGCGCCTCGCCGCCGACGTCGTGCCGCACATGGGCTGGAACAACGTCAAGGTGCCCGAAGGCTCCCGCCTGTTCGCCGGCATCGAGGACGAACGCTTCTACTTCGTGCACAGCTACGGGGTGCAGAAGTGGGACTTCGACGTGACCCAGCCGGCCATGCGCCCGCCGCTGGTCACCTGGTCCGAGCACGGCGGCCCGTTCGTCGCCGCCGTGGAGAACGGTCCGCTGTCCGCCACCCAGTTCCACCCGGAGAAGTCCGGCGACGCCGGGGCTGCCCTGCTGGACAACTGGATCAAGTCGCTGGACTGACGGCATGTGGAGCATCATCCTGATGGGCCTGGCCGGACTGCTGATCGGCGGCGCCATCTCCTTCCGCGCCCAGGGCTTCTCCAAGCTCATATCGATCAGCTTCTGGGTGCTCGCCGGCATGGCGCTGCTGGCCGCCTATTTCCTGACCCTCGACCTCGCCTGACCGCCGGGTCCGCCAACCATTGAAGCCGGCCGGCCTCCGGGCCGCCGGCACGTATCGAAAGAGAACGATGAGCCTTTCCGACACCCCCATCCTCGAACTGCTGCCGGCCGTCGACGTCGCCGACGGGCAGGCCGTGCGCCTGGTCCAGGGCGAAGCCGGCAGCGAGACCAGCTACGGCGACCCGCTGGACGCGGCCATGGCCTGGCAGAACGACGGCGCGGAGTGGGTGCACCTGGTGGACCTGGACGCCGCCTTCGGCCGCGGCTCGAACCTGCCGCTGCTCAAGCGCGTGGTGGAGAAGCTGGACATCAAGGTGGAGCTCTCCGGCGGCATCCGCGATGACGAGTCCCTGGACAAGGCCCTCGAGCTGGGCGCCCGCCGCGTGAACCTGGGCACCGCCGCCCTGGAGAACCCCAGCTGGACTGCCAGCGCCATCGCCCGGTACGGCGATGCGATCGCCGTCGGCCTCGACGTCCGCGGCACCACCCTGGCCGCCCGCGGCTGGACCCGCGACGGCGGCGACCTGTGGGAGGTCCTGGCCCGCCTGGAGGACGCCGGCTGCTCCCGCTACGTGGTCACCGACGTCACCAAGGACGGCACCCTGCGCGGCCCCAACCTCGAGCTGCTGCGCGAGGTGCTGCAGCGCACCGAGCGGCCCGTCGTCGCCAGCGGCGGCATCTCCAACCTCGATGACCTCGCCGCCCTGCGCGAGCTCGTTCCGCTGGGCCTGGAGGGCGCCATCGTCGGCAAGGCGCTCTACGCCGGCGCCTTCACCCTGCCGCAGGCGCTCGACGTCGCCGGCCGTCCGGAGAGCCGGGCCTAGCCATGGCTGAACGCGCCCTGCCCGGACACATTGCCGCCGCCCTGGCCGCGGCCGGCGGGCCGACGGACTCCGCCGGCCGGCCCTGGTCGGGGCGCGACCTCAGCGGCGAGGGGAACCCGCTGCACAACTTCGACCAGGACGACGGCGCCGCCGACCTCGGCTACCTCGCCGCCGTCGCCGACCTCGCCGCCGGCACCGGATCCGAGGCTGCGGTGGTCGCGGCGCTGGCCACCGCCCGGCTGTTCGTGCCCATCGTCGCCACGCTGGGCGAGGAGGCCGAGGGCCACGACGGCCTGACCTCCGACAAGCAGGCCGACATGGCGCTGGTGACCCTCACGGCTCCGGACGGCCGGAAGGCCCTTCCGGCCTTCACTTCCGTGGCGGCCCTGCAGCGCTGGCACCCCGACGCCCGCCCGGTCGCCGCGTACACGGCCCGCGCGGCGCTGTCCGCGGTCTCCGAAGAGGCGCAGCTGATGGTGCTGGATCCGGGCGGGGATGTGACCTTCGTCGTCCGCCGCCCGGCGCTCTGGGCCCTGGCGCAGCAGAAGCCGTGGACGCCGTCGTACGAGGATCCGCAGCTGGCCGCGACGGTCCGCGCGCTGGCCGCCGAGGAGCCGGCCGTGCTGGAGGTCCGCCTCGCGGCGGGCCCCGGAACGGCGAGCCGCACCGCAGCGGGTACAGTAATCCCGGGCGGCGGCAGCGGGCCCGAGCTGAGGCTTACCCTCCGGCTCGCCCCGGGCCTGGACGCGGACGCGGTGCGCAGCATCGCCGGAACGCTCCAGCAGCGGCTGGCCGCCCATCCCGATTTCGTTGAGCGCGTTGATTCACTTGAACTGAAACTCACGCGCTGACCCCAGGCGGCAGTGCCGCCAGGAAAGACGTGCCGTGAACTTCAAACTCTATGGGCAGCTGCTGCGCGATGCCCCGATCCGCCGGGTCCTCCTGGTGGGCATGGTCGCCCGTTTCCCGCACTCAGCGGCCGGTGTGCTGCTGACCCTGCACATCGTCATGACCATGGACCGCGGCTACGCCGAAGCCGGCGTCGTCGCCGCCCTGGTGACCATCGGCATCGCCGTGGGAGCGCCGTGGCGCGGACGGCGGGTGGACACCGTCGGCCTGCGCCGGGCCCTGGTCCCCTCCGTCGTCTCCGAAGCCGTCATCTGGTCCGTCGTGCCGCACGTGAGCTACCAATGGGTGCTGGTGCTGGCGCTTGTCGGCGGTCTGTTCACGCTGCCGGTGTTCTCGGTGGTGCGGCAGGCCCTCGGGGTGCTGGCCGAAGGGGAGCAGCGGCGCACGGCGTTCGCCGTGGACTCCATCGCCACCGAGCTGGTGTTCATGATGGGCCCGGCGCTGGGGGCCGTCGTCGCCACCCAGGTCTCCTCGGCCCTCGGCCTGACCCTCGTGGGCCTCTGCACCGCCGCCGCGGGCCTGCTGCTGATGTGGTTCAACCCGCCCACCCGCAGCCCGGCGGCGATGACCGCCGTGGAAGAGGCCGATGACCAGGACGCCGCCGCGGCCGCCGTCGTCGCCTCCGCCCCGGCCGCGATCGGCGAGGCCAGCGCGGAACTGGCGCTGAGCGGAGAACGGCGCCCCGGCCTGCGCGGCCGGGTGCGGTCCGCGCTGCCGGCGGGCCTGTCCTGGGTGACCGTCAGCGTCGTCGTGGTCTTCACGGTGGCGGCGGGCGCCGGCCTGCTCCTGTCGGCGACCGACGTCGGGATCGTGGCCCTGCTCGAAGGCACCGGACACTCCGGCCAGCTCGGCCTCGTCTTCGCCTGCTGGTGCGCGGCCTCGGCGATCGGCGGCATCCTCTACGGCGCGATGAACCGCCGGATTCCGCCCATGCTGCTGCTGCTGGCGATGGCGGTGCTCACCATTCCGATGTCCTTCGCCACCGACACCCTCAGCCTGGCGCTGCTCTCGATCGCTCCCGGGCTGCTCTGCGCCCCGGTGCTCTCCTCCGCCTCGGAGCGGGTGGCGGACCTGGTCTCCGAGGAACGCCGAGGGGAAGCCATGGGCTGGTACGGCTCCGCGCTGACCTCCGGCACCGCCCTGGGCGCCCCGGCCACCGGCCTGGCGATCGATGCCATCGGCCCGTGGGCCGGCTTCTCCTTCGCCGGCGGCCTGGTGGTCCTCATGGGCTGCCTGGTGCTGACGGTACGCGCCGTCGCGCATCGGCGTGCCGCCGCCTCCGTGCGCTGACCGGGCACGCGGGGTTAAGCGGCGCTGCCGCCGCCCGGTGGGCGGCGGCAGCGGGAGGCGGCCTCGGCGGAGTCCGCGGCCGGCACGGACCGGCAGGTCAGTTGACGGGTCCGGTGAACTTTTCGCCCGGGCCCTTGCCCGGGGCATCCTGGATGACCGACGCCTCGCGGAAGGCCAGCTGCAGGGAGCGCAGGCCGTCACGCAACGGGCCGGCGTGCTGGCTGCCGATCTCGGGTGCCGCGGCGGTGACCAGGCCGGCCAGCGCGGTGATCAGCTTGCGGGCCTCATCGAGGTCCTTGAGCTCTTCGGCGTCCGGGCCCTCGGCGAGGCCGCACTTGACGGCCGCCGCGCTCATCAGGTGGACGGCGGTGGTGGTGATGACTTCGACGGCGGCCACCTCGGCGATGTCGCGCATCTGCTCGGCGACGGCGCGCTCGGCGGCTGCCTGCTCCGCGGCTTCGCGGGCTGCGTCGCCGGCCGGCTCCGAGGATTCGGGGAAGGCATGGCGGGAGGATCCGCCTGCCGGATTGCTCTGTGGGGTACTCATACTGGTAAGCTTGTCACAGACCAGCCGATCGCCGGTATTTTTGGTGCCCCTGCGGGTATCGGAGAACGGCGGCCGGTTTGCAAGCGGAGACTCCTCCCACCCGCGTCAGCCCGAGCCGTTTCGGCCGGAGTTGCCGGGTTCAGGTCGGCCCTGCGGCCAGCATCGCGGTGAACCAACGTTCGCCTCTGAAGCGCCGCGGGTAGGCACCGTCCGGGACGGGGCAGCCGATCAGAGGCCTCCGATTGCGCGTGCAATGTGGAGGCCTTCTTCATTTGCAGGCGGCTGCCGTACCCAGACAAACAGGAGCTGAAACATTAGCGAGCCAAGAATCAATGATCGCATCCGCGTCCCCGAGGTGCGGCTGGTAGGGCCGGCCGGCGAACAGGTGGGAGTGGTGCGTATTGAAGACGCCCTGCGCCTTGCAGCCGAGTCCGATCTGGATCTTGTCGAGGTGGCGCCGCAGGCCAAGCCGCCGGTTTGCAAACTAATGGACTACGGCAAGTACAAGTACGAAGCCGCCGTCAAGGCCCGTGAGGCCCGGAAGAACCAGACCAACACGGTGCTGAAGGAAATCCGGTTCCGCCTCAAGATCGACACCCACGACTACGAGACGAAGCGCGGCCACGCCATCCGCTTCCTCGCCGCCGGGGACAAGGTCAAGGCCATGATCCAGTTCCGCGGCCGTGAGCAGCAGCGCCCCGAAATGGGCATCCGGCTGCTCCAGAAGTTCGCCGATGACGTGGCCGAGGTCGGCGTCGTGGAGTCCGCTCCGCGCATCGACGGACGCAACATGGTCATGGTGATCGGTCCGCTGAAGAACAAGGCGGAGGCCAAGGCCGAAGCCCGCCGCACCGCCCAGAAGGAAGAGGCCAAGAGCGGCCGCGCGTCCCGCGTCGACACCTCCGGTGCCGAGGCTCCCATGACGCAGAGCCTGGCGGACCTGATCCCGGGCGGCCTGCGCCTGGGTACCGGCAGCGGTGAAGCGCCGCAGCGTCCCGCAGCCTCGGCCCCGGCCCAGGCACCCGCGGCGGCGCAGGCACCGGCACGGACCGAAGCCGAGCGGAGCACCACCAGCGCCGCGCGGACCGAGTCCGCTGCCAAGGCTCCGGCTCCCCGTGCGGCTGCCCCCAGGGCGCAGGCTCCCCGTGCGGCGGCGCCGAAGGCTGCTCCGGCCCCGCGGCCGGCGGCGGATGCCGCCCCGGCACCCGCTCCGAAGCCGACGCCGGCTCCGAAGCCCACCGCGATGCCCAAGCCTTCGGCCATGAAGCCGGCCCCGCGCCCCAAGCCGCAGGGCGCACCCAAGCCCGGTGGCCGACCCGCCCCGCGCAGCCAGAGCAAGCCGGACGCCGCGGAGTAACACCCGCGCTGCTCCGCCGGCCCAGCCTGGCAGTTCAGTAAACCCTGACGCCCCTCACAGGGCGTTCAAAGCCCCGCGGTCCGCCGCGGAAACCATTAAGGAGATCGGTTCCCATGCCGAAGATGAAGACCCACAGCGGCGCCAAGAAGCGTTTCAAGCTCACCGGTTCCGGCAAGCTCAAGCGCCAGCAGGCCAACCGCCGTCACTACCTGGAGCACAAGTCCAGCACCCTGACCCGCCGCCTGGCCTCCGACCAGATCGTCGCCCCGGCGGACGCCAAGGTCATCAAGAAGATGCTGGGCAAGTAAGCCCTTCTTCCTTCGGCGGCGGAAGCCGCCACCCACTATTCACCATTCGTTCCCGCCCCCGGCCACGCCGTGAAGGGTCCGGGAACAGCAGATAAGGAGTACGCACGTGGCACGTGTGAAGCGGGCGATCAACGCCCAGAAGAAGCGCCGGGTAATTCTTGAGCGCGCCAAGGGCTACCGGGGCCAGCGTTCGCGCCTGGTCCGTAAGGCCAAGGAGCAGCTGCTGCACTCGTACGTGTACAGCTACAACGACCGCCGCAAGCGCAAGGGTGACTTCCGCCGCCTGTGGATCCAGCGCATCAACGCTGCCTCCCGCGCCAACGGCCTGACCTACAACCGCCTGATCCAGGGCCTGAAGGCCGCTGAGGTCGAGGTCGACCGCCGCATGCTGGCAGAGCTGGCCGTCAACGACGCCAACGCCTTCGCCACCCTGGTCCAGGTTGCCAAGGACGCCCTGCCCGCCGACACCTCGGCCAAGGCCGCTCCGGCCGCCGCTGCTGCCGTCGCCGCACCGGCTCCGAAGACCGCTGCCGCTCCCGCTGCTGACGCCGGCTTCAAGGCCTCCGAGGGCGAGGCTCCCGAGGGCTACGTCATCAAGGGTGCCGCCACCGGCAAGTACCACGTTCCGGGTTCCACCTGGTACGAGCAGACCGTTGCCGAGTACTGGTTCAACTCCGTTGAGGCCGCCAAGGCCGCCGGCCTCGAGCCGGCAGGCGGCGAAGCCCGCCAGAAGTTCCAGGGATAAGTCCTCGAACGCATGAGCATCGACGGGCGCCCGCAGGCTCCGCTGCTTTCCAACCCCCGGGCTGACCGGGTGAAGGAGGTGGCGCGGCTTGCCGGGCGCCCGTCGCGCTTAAAGACCGGCACCTTCCTGGCCGAAGGGCCGCAGGCCGTCCGTGAGGCGCTGTCCGCGCACCGCGCAGCCGCGGCCGCCGGCGGCCCCGCCGTCGTGGCGCAGGTCTACGCGACCGGTGCCTGCCTGGACCGGCTGCCCGAACTGGCCGATCTGGCGCGCGGCCTGCCGCTGCGCCTGGCCACCGACGAGGTCCTGGCCGCCATGGCCGACACCGTCAACCCGCAGGGCATCGTGGCGGTCTGCCACATCCCTTCGCCGCGGCTGGAGGACGTGCTCGACGCCGGTGCCCGCCTGATCGCCGTCCTGTGCGAAGTGCGGGATCCCGGCAATGCCGGCACCATCCTCCGCGCCGCCGATTCCGCCGGCGCGGACGCCGTCGTGCTCACCCGCAGCAGCGTCGACATCCACAATCCCAAGGCCGTGCGGTCCACCGCCGGCTCCCTGTTCCACCTCCCGGTGATTACCGGCCAGGACTTTGACGTCCTCGTCGGGCAGCTGCGCGAACGTGGCATCACCCTGCTGGCCGCCGACGGTTACGGCAGCGCCGACCTCGACGTCCTGCAGGACGAAGCCGCCCTCCGCCGGCTGGCCTTCCGGGACGCCGGCACCGGATCCGGCATGGACGCCATCGATCCCGCCGGTGAGGCACCGGGCTCGGGCCCCCGGCTCGAGGCGGCGACGGCCTGGCTCTTCGGCAACGAAGCCCAGGGCCTGTCCGACGCCGAGCTGGCCGCTGCGGACCACCGGGTCGCCGTACCCATTTACGGCGAGGCCGAGAGCCTCAACGTCGGCACCGCCGCCACCGTGTGCCTCTACGCCTCCGCCCGCGCACAGCGCCGCTAACGCCCGCGCTCATCCCCGCCGCCAGGGAAGACGGCCGCCGCATCGGCCGGCCGTCTTCGGTTGCTGTCCATCCGGCCCATCATCTTCGGGCGCGGCCCCGCCTGCGTTCAGCGGGCGGACGGCCCGCCTGCCGCAGCGGGCTTCACCGCGTCGCCAGCATCCGGCCGGCGTCGCTCCAGCAGGCCGCTGAACAGCGCCACGGCCAGGCCCAACACGGCCAGGCCCGCCCCCACCAGCGCCGGCGACCGGTATCCCCAGCCCCAGGCGATGACGACGCCGCCCACGAACGCGCCCAGCGCGTTGGCCATGTTCAGGGCGGCATGGTTCAGGGACGACGCCAGCGACTGCGCTCCCGGGGAGACATCCAGCAGGCGGGTCTGCAGCGGGGGCACCAGCATCGACCCGATCAGGCCGACCAGGAAGACGAAGACCAGCGCGGGGATCCGGTACTGCACCAGCCACGCGTAGCCGAGCAGGATGAGCACCGTCGCGGCCAGCACGGCGCAGATGCTGCCGAGCACGTTGCGGTCGGCAATCCAGCCGCCGATGACGTTGCCGGCCACCTGCCCGACGCCGTAGAGGCCCACGATGAGCGGAAGAGCCGACGTCGGGAAGCCGGCCAGGTCCGTCATGGTGGGGGAGATGTAGGTGTAGACGGCGAAGAAGCCGCCGAAGCCGACGGTGCCGATCAGCAGGGCCAGCCAGACCTGGACCCGGCGCAGCGCCCCGAGCTCGCGGCGGATGCTTGCGTCCGGGTGCGCCGCCTCATAGGGAATCCGCCGGGCGGTGAGGACGACGGTGAGGGCGCCCAGGCCGGCCACCACCACGAACATCCAGCGCCAGCCGGCGGTCTGTCCCAGCCAGGTGGCCGCGGGAACGCCGACGACGTTGGCAATGCTCAGGCCCAGCATCACCATCGAGATGGCCTGCGCGCGCCTGGTGGGACTCACGAGGGAAGCGGCGATGACGGCGGCCACGCCGAAGAACGCCCCGTGCGGCAGCCCGGAGATGAATCGGGTGACCAGCAGCCAGCCGTAATCGGGAGCGAAGAAGGAGGAGAGGTTGCCGAGGGTGAAGAGCATCATGAGCCCCACGGCAAGGTTCTTCCGCGGCAGCCTGGCCCCCAGGGCGGCCAGCAGCGGAGCGCCGACGACGACGCCGAGGGCATAGGCGGAGATGACCGCGCCGCCCTCCGGCACCGATACGCCAAGGTCGGCGACCATCTCCTGCAGCAGGCCCATGATGGCGAACTCGGTGGTGCCGATGGCGAACCCGCCGACGGCCAGGGCAAAGATGGCGAGTCCGACGCCGGAGGGGGCAGCGGGGCGGGCGGCTGGTGCAGGGCGGGGCATAGGTACTTTCACGGTCGACGGCGTCCTGCGGGCAGGGCATGGCCGGGCGCCGTCAGGAGTGGGGGAACAGTGCGGCTCCGCTGCCGTCGCTGCACTCATCAGCCTAGCGGAGGCGCCCCCGCCGGACGGAACCGGGTGACGGACCGTCAGCGCCCCCTCCGGCGGCCCCGACGCCGCCCCGACGGCGCAAGGCGGGGCGCCCGGCCTTGTGCTGCGCGCCCGGCCCGGGTACCTGTGTCAGGGTGGAGAACCTCGATCCGGCGTCCCTGGTGGCCCCGCTGCGGCGTGCCGGGTGTGTCTTTGCCGAAGAGGAAGCCCGGGTGCTGGCCGGTCACGCGGCGTCCGGCCCTGAACTTGAGGCCATGCTGGAGCGCCGTACCGGCGGCGAACCGCTGGAGCACATCGTGGGCTGGTGCGCCTTCTTCGGCCTGCGGCCGGTGGTGGCGCCCGGCGTGTTCGTGCCGCGGCGGCGCACGGAGTTCCTCGCCGAAGGCACGGTGCGGGCACTGGCCGGGCGGACCGGCGCGAACCTGGTGGAGCTGTGCTGCGGCACCGGCGCGGTTGCCATGGCGGCGATGGCCCGCGCCGCTCCCGGATGCCTCGCGTCGGTCCATGCGGTGGACATCCTTCCCGCCGCCGTGGCCAGCGCGCGCCGGAACCTGCCCGACGCCGTCGTCCTCGAGGGGGACCTGTGGCAGGCCCTGCCGCACGGTCTTCGCGGCCGCGTCGACGTGGCCGTGGCCAACGCCCCCTACGTCCCCACGGCCCGGCTGCCCACCCTTCCGCAGGAGGCGCGGTCATGAACCGGCCGTCACGCACGACGGCGGCCCTGACGGCCTCGCCGTGATCAGCCGGGTGGTGGCCGGGGCACCGGACTGGCTGGCCCCCGCAGGCCAGCTGCTGCTCGAATGCGAAGGGCGCCACAGCCCGGCGGTCCGCAGGATGCTGCAGGCGGCGGGCCTGAGCGCCCGGATCACCCGCTGCGCTGCCCGGGAGGCGACCGTGCTCATCGGCACCCGGCCGAGGCCGGCAGGGTCCTGAAACGGGCCGGTCCCGGTGACCGTCCGGCGCCCGCGCGGCTCCTGTTGCCCCGCGTAGACTTCTCGAATGCCTTCCGATGCCCCTGAGACCCTGCCCGCGGTCCCCGCAGTCCTCATCCAGGTGGTGGGGGCCGCCATCGTCGACTCCCTCGCCGAGCCGGCGATGATGCTGGCGGCCCGCCGCAGCGCCCCGCCGGCGCTGGCCGGCCTGTGGGAGTTCCCCGGAGGCAAGGTGGAACCCGGGGAGGGCGCCGAGGCCGCCCTGGAACGCGAACTGCGCGAAGAGCTGGGAGTCGCCGTCATTCTGGGCCCCGAGGTGCCCGGGCCGACGGCGGCGGGCTGGCCGCTGAACCCGAAGGCGGCCATGCGGGTCTGGCTGGCCGAGATCCGGGCCGGTGAGGCCCGGCCCCTGCAGGACCACGACGAACTGCGCTGGGTCCCGCTGGAGCGCGCCGAACTCACCGAACTCGACTGGATTCCTGCGGACTTCCCGATTGTCGACGCGGTCCTGCAGGCCGCCCGGCCCGGGCCCTGACCTTCCGGCGGACCCGGAGGCGGGCCGTCAGGCCGAGACCAGCAGGCCGTCCATCTGGCTGACCGCCTCCCGAAGGCCCTCCGCCATGCCCATTTCCAGGACCCGCTCCATGTCCTGGCGGGAGGCATAGGCGGTGCTGATGGTCATGGTGGTGCCGCGGTCCCCGCTCGGGGCCAGCTGCACGGTGGTCGGCATCACCGGGAGCTCAGCGCTCGGCCGCCCGTCGTCGTCGGCGAAACCATCCTCGAAGGCCAGGGCCACGGGCTCCTCAATGGAGCGCAGGACCCACCAGCCGCGGGCCACAGAGCCGTCGGGTCCGGTCATGTGATAGGCCACCTCCCCTCCGGGCCGGAAGTCGAAGCTGTCCACGGTCGCCGGCCAGGTCGGCGGCCCCCACCACCGCTCCAGCAGGCGCGGGTCGGCCCACAGCTGCCAGACGCGCTCCGGCGGCGCCGGAAGCTCCGCCGTCAGCGTGAGGGAGAGGGAATCGTAGTCTTTCTGCACATCGGTGACGCTCATGGGACCTGTCCTTCCTGGGATTCGGGGCGTGCCCGTTCTTCGTCAGGTGCTGCCCGGCTGTCCGTGAGCAGTGCGTCCATCTGTCCGATGCGCTGCTCCCAGAGGACAGCCAGTTCATCCAGTGCCGTGCGGACGGAGCGGAGCCCGGAGGGCAGCGGGCGCACCAGGTGCTCCCGCCCGTGCCGGTGCTTGCTGACGAGGCCGGCCTTCTCCAGCAGTGCGACGTGCTTTTGCACGGCGGCGAAGCTCAGCGGATAGGCCCGGGCCAGGGCACTGACCGAATGCTCTGCCTGACCCACCCTCCGCAGGATGTCGCGGCGGGTGGGATCGGCAAGGGCACGGAACAACCGGTCCAGGCTTTCAGCTGCCCCGTCCATCGTTGCCTTCCGTCCACACATTCCGGCTGCTCCTTTCTACAACCAGATGGTTGTAGGTTAGGCCGCGGCCTGACCGTGGACAAGGGGAGCGGGCAGAAAATCAGAACAGCGTGTCCGTGCCGGCCTGCCGCCCGCCCTCGGCGCCGAAGAGGGCCGGCGTGTCCGCGGTGCCGCCCGGGTCCGCAGCGCCGGATCCGGCGGCGGCGCCGGTGCCGCTGCCGCGCGGCGGGCGGAGGAAGGAACGCCGCCGGTCAAAGCCGTGGCGGGCCTTGAAGTGCCGGACCCGGCCCGCCAGCCACTGCCGGTACTCCTTGGAGGCGTAACTGCCCCCGGCATACAGCTCGCGGTAGCGCGGCACCAAGGCGGGGTAGTCGCGCGCCAGGAACGCCATGAACCATTCCCGGGCGCCGGGGCGCAGATGCAGCGCGCCCGCGGTGACCGAGTCGGCCCCCGCCCGGGCCAGCGCGGCGAAGAGCGCGTCGAGCGATTCATCCCCGTCGGTTAGCCAGGGCAGGATCGGCATGGCCATCACATTGCACGCCATGCCGGCATCGGACAGCCGGCGGATCAGGTCCAGGCGGGCTTTGGGGGTGGGGGTGCCGGGCTCCACCCGCCGCGCCAGGTCCGGATCCAGCAGGGCCAGCGAGATCCCCATGCTGACCGGCACCTCGGCCGCCACCGACTTCAGCAGCGGCAGGTCCCGGGCCAGCAGCGTTCCCTTGGTCAGGATGGAGAAGGGGGTCCCGGCGTCGGCCAGCGCCCGGATGATGCCCGGCATCAGCTGATAGCGGCCCTCGGCTCGCTGATACGGATCGGTGTTGGTGCCCATCGCGACGTGTTCACGCTGCCAGGACGGCTTGGCCAGCTCCCGGCGCAGCACCTCGGGAGCATTGACCTTGACGACCAGCTGGGAATCGAAGTCCAGGCCGGCATCCAGGTCGAGGTAGGTGTGGGTGCGCCGGGCAAAGCAGTACACGCAGGCGTGCGAGCATCCCCGGTAGGGATTCACCGTCCATCCGAACGGCATGGAGGACGTCTTGGCGACCTTGTTCAGCACCGACTTCGACGCCACTTCGTGGAAGGTGACGCCGGCAAACTCCGGCGTGCGCACGCTGCGGACCAGTCCCTGCAGCGACAGCAGGGCATCGGAGGTCTCGGCGGTCGTTTCCTGTCCGGCCCATCTCATGCACAGTATTAGAACACATGTTCGAACCAGGCACTAGCTGCGGAGAAAGAGTCAGGGCATGGGGTAGCCGCCGTCGCGCAGTCCGGCCAGCCGCTCGAAGGGATTGCCGGTGCCGGGGTTGCCGGTGCGCAGCACCGACCATGCCGCGGCGGCGAAATACAGGGGGAGGAAGGCCGGGCCCAGGAGGGCGTACTGGGAGCTGTGCCGGGACTCATGGGCCAGCAGGGCAGAGCCGGGGCCGAGCAGCGGCGCCGCGCGGTCCCGGTGCAGCACGACGTTGCCCACGGTGAAGGCCGCGGCCTTCGGCAGTCGGAGCTGCCAGCCGGACGCCAGCAGCAGTCCCGACGGCCCGCGCCGGATCCGGCAGCCCGCTGCCCGCGCCAGCAGGATGCCGACAGGCGTGGAGAAGTTCACCAGGTTCAATGCGGCCCGCAGATCCATGCCGCCAGCCTAGCCGCGCACGGAGCCGTGCGGGCCTGCGCCCGGGCGCGCGTCGGAAACCCGCGCCTGCCCGTGGAGGTCATGCGGGCCGCACGATGAATCCCGTCCTCTAGACTGGAAGCAGAATCACGGCTCCCGCGCGCCCTTCGCCAGGATCGCGTCGGAGCACCCATCCACCGGGCCGAAACAGGTAACCACCCATGTCGAATTCTCCCGAGGGGACTTCCCCCGAACCCGCCGAGCAGGCACCCAGTCCGCTGGACGAGACTGCGGTGGCGGCCGCCGTCGACGCCGCGCTCGCCGCCATTGCCGGCGCCGCCGATCTCGATGAACTCAAGGAGGTGCGGATCGCCGTCACCGGCGAGAAGTCTCCGCTCTCCCTGGCCAACCGCCAGATCGGCAAGCTGCCCAAGGACCAGAAGGCGGCCGCCGGCAAGCTGATCGGCCCGGCCCGCGGCCGGATCAACCAGGCGCTCGCCGGCCGCACCGTCGAACTCGAGGCCGAGCGTGACGCCCGCATCCTCGTCGAGGAGGCCGTTGACGTCACCGCCGCTCCGCGCCGTCGCCGCATGGGCGGCCGGCACCCCCTGTCCACCCTGCAGGAACGCGTCAGCGAGATCTTCGTCGGCATGGGCTGGGAAATCGCCGAAGGCCCTGAGGTGGAATCCGAGTGGTTCAACTTCGATGCCCTGAACTTCAAGCCGGACCACCCGGCCCGCGAAATGCAGGACACCTTCTTCGTGGAACCGCCCGAAGCGCACCTGGTGATGCGCACCCACACCTCCCCGGTGCAGGTGCGCTCCATGCTCGAGCGTGAACTGCCGATCTACGTGCTCTGCCCGGGCAAGGTGTTCCGTACCGATGAGCTCGACGCCACCCACACCCCGGTCTTCCACCAGTTCGAGGGCCTGGCCATCGACAAGGGCCTGACCATGGCGGACCTTGTGGGCACCCTGGAGCACTTCACCCGCGTGCTCTTCGGCGACGAGGCCAAGGTGCGCCTGCGGCCCAACTACTTCCCCTTCACCGAGCCCAGCGCCGAGCTGGACATCTGGCACCCCGGTGCCAAGGGCGGGCCGCGCTGGATCGAGTGGGGCGGCTGCGGCATGGTCAACCCCAATGTGCTGCGCGCCGCCGGCATCGACCCCGAGGTCTACTCGGGCTTCGCCTTCGGCATGGGCATCGAGCGCGCCCTGATGTTCCGCAACGAGGTGGCGGACATGCGCGACATGATTGAAGGCGACGTACGTTTCAGCGAACACTTCGGGATGGAGATCTAAGTGCGTATCCCCCTTTCCTGGCTGCGCGAGTATGCCCAGGTACCGGCGCAGTCCCGCGCCGAAGACGTCATGGCCGAGCTGGTCAAGGTCGGCCTCGAGGAAGAGGACGTGCACCGTCCCGCCGACGAGCTGTCGGGGCCCATCGTGGTCGGCCAGGTGCTGAGCCTGGTCAAGGAGCCGCAGTCCAACGGCAAGACCATCAACTGGTGCGAGGTCCGCGTGGTGCCCGAGGGCAGCGAGCAGACCCTGGCCGGCAAGGGCATCGAGCCCTCCGGCGTGCAGGGCATCGTCTGCGGCGCCCACAACTTCGAGGTCGGGGACAAGGTCGTCGTGACCCTGCCCGGCGCCGTGCTGCCCGGAGACTTCCGGATCAGCCCGCGCAAGACCTACGGCCACGTCTCGGCCGGCATGATCGCCTCCGTCCGCGAACTGGGCATCGGCGATGACCACGACGGCATCCTCGTCCTGTCCCGGATCGGCCTCGACCCCGAGGTCGGCACCGACGCCATGGAACTGCTCGGCCTGTACGACGAGGCCGCGGAAATCAACGTCACCCCGGACCGGGGCTACTGCTTCTCCATCCGCGGCGTCGCCCGCGAGTACGCCCACGCCACCGGCACTGAGTTCACCGACCCGGCCGCCGGCGTCAGCGTTCCCGCCGCCGCGGAGCCCGGCTACCCGGTCCGGATCGAGGACGCCGCGCCGATCTACGGCAAGCCCGGCTGCGACCGGTTCGTCGCCCGCACCGTCCGCGGCATCGATCCGACCCGGCCCACCCCGCCGTGGATGGCCTCGCGCCTGCGCCTGGCCGGCATGCGCTCGATCTCCCTCGTGGTGGACATCTCCAACTACGTGATGCTCGAGCTCGGCCAGCCCCTGCACTTCTACGACCAGGACAAGCTGAGCGGGGAGATCGTCGTCCGCCGCGCCGCCGCAGGGGAGACCCTCACGACCCTGGACGACAAGGTCCGCACCCTCGACCCCGAGGACCTGCTGATCACCGACGGGTCCGGGCCGATCGGCATCGCCGGCGTCATGGGCGGCGCCGCCACCGAGGTCTCCGACTCCACCACCACCGTGCTGATCGAGGCCGCGCACTTCGAGGAAGTGAGCATCGCCCGCTCCCGCCGCCGGCACAAGCTGCCCTCCGAGGCGTCCAAGCGCTTCGAGCGCGGCGTGGACTGGAACATTGCCGACGTCGCCGCCCAGCGCGCCGTCGACCTGCTCACCAAGCTCGCCGGCGGCACCGCCGACGACGCCGCGACCGACGTCGGCACCGCGCCGCAGCCGCGCCGCATCGAGCTGGCCGCCGGCTTCCCGGAGCAGCTGATCGGCTACCCGTTCACCCCGGAGCAGATCACCGGCACGCTGGAAGCCATCGGCGCGCAGGTGGAGGAGCACGACGGCGGCTACACCGTCACGCCGCCGAGCTGGCGCCCTGACCTGGAGACCCGCGAGGACCTGACCGAGGAGATCATCCGGCTGGTCGGCTACGACCAGATCCCCTCGACGCTGCCCACGGCCCCTCCCGGCCGCGGCCTGACCCGGGTGCAGCAGCAGCGCCGCCGCGTGATGCAGTCGCTGGCCGCGTCCGGCCTGACCGAGGTGCTCAGCTACCCGTTCGTCACCGCAGAGGACAACAACACCTTCGGCGCGCCCGTTGAGGGCGAGGTGGCCGCCGTCAAGCTGGCCAATCCGCTCAGCGCCGAATACGGCTGGCTGCGCACCTCGGTGCTGCCGGGCCTGTTCGAGGTGGCCAGGCGCAACATCTCCCGCGGCTTCCGGGACCTGGCGCTGTTCGAGTCCGCCATGGTCTTCCTGCCGGGGGAGCAGCTGGGCACCGCGGGCATTCCGCCGCTGGGTGCCAAGCCCGCCGAGGACGTCCTGGACGGGCTCTACGAGGGCATTCCGCACCAGCCGCTGCACCTGGGTGCCGTGTTCACGGGCCATGAGTCCGCCCCCGGAGCGGGCCACGCGCCGCGCGCCTGGGACTGGGCCGACGCCGTCGACACCGCCCGCCTGATCGGTGACACGCTCGGCGTGGAGCTGGTGATCAGCCAGGGCACGCACCAGGCGTTCCACCCGGGCCGCACCGCGAAGCTGTCGCTGCGCAGCGGCGAGACCGTCGGCTACGCCGGCGAGCTGCATCCGAAGCTGCTGGCCGCCCGCGACCTGCCGGCCCGGACGGTGGCGCTGGAGCTGGACCTGGACGCGATGTTCGCCGAGGCGCCGGACGTCATCGTCGCCCGCCCGCTGTCGGCCTTCCCGGCCAGCACGCAGGACGTGGCCCTGGTGGTCGCCGACGACGTGCCCGCCGAACAGGTCCGCGAGGCGCTGCGGGAAGGTGCCGGCGAGCTGCTGGAAGACGTCGCGCTGTTCGACGTGTACGCCGGCACCGGCATCGAGCCCGGCCACAAGTCGCTGGCGTTCGCGCTGCGCTTCCGGGCCCCGGACCGCACGCTGACCGCGGACGAGGCCTCCGAGTCCCGGGCCGCCGCCGTCGCGCTGGCCGCCGAACGGTTCGGCGCCGTCCAGCGCTAGGACCGCTGCGCAGACGCCAAAGGCCCCGCCGGATCTGCTCCGGCGGGGCCTTTGGCGTCTGTCCTCCCGGCGGCGGAATGTCATGGCGGCGGCGGAGGGCACCCGCCGGACGACGACACGTGTTGACACCGGTGCGGACGCCGGCCATGGCCCTGGCGCTTCCCGGCGGGGTGGTTCTTGGCGCGGCGGGCGGCCTGCTCGCGGTTCAGACAGGGGCGGCGGGGGCAGATCCGCTGATCGGCTTCCTGGTATTCGCCCTATGCCTCACCGTGCCGGGGACCGCACTCGTCTATCTCCTGGTCGTGGACCGCCGGACCGTCGTGGGTGCGGCTGAGCGGCCCGACGATTCCGTGGAGGCCGGATGGTATGAGAAGGCGGCGGCCGGGTCCTTCACCGATCTGATCCTGGCCCTCGGCATCACCTCAACCGTGCTGGCCTTCCTGCCCGAAGCGTTCGTGGTCGACCTCGTGCTTGTCCTTCCCGCAGTGCTGGCGCTGTGCGCGGTGTCCTTCGGGGTCCGCTACCTTGTCCTGCGGGGCCGGGGCTGACGTGGACAACGCCGTCAGCGCCCGCCGAACGGGCCGCGGGTGGTCCCAGCAGCGGCTGGCCGACGAGCTGGGCGTCACGCGGCAGACGGTGATTTCCATTGAGCGGGGACGATTCGACCCGTCTCTGCCGCTGGCCTTCCGGATCGCCCACGTCTTCGGCTGCGCCATTGAGGACCTGTTCTTTCCTGATCAGCAGGCCGAGCGCTCCGCGTCGAGCTCCAGCGGCTTGGACAGGGAGGAGAAGCCCTCAGGCACCCGGGCACAGAAGTCGGGGTAGCCCTCGTACTCCACGTGCAGGACCGCCTTGCCGTCCTGAATGAAGGGAGCGTAGCGGGCGCACTCGTCGTAGCGGGCGCATTCCTCATTGAGGGCGAAGTCAAAGTCGTCGACCAGGACCGGAATCTGGTCAAGGTCGTTCTTCAGCGCCACCGACAGGCCGCGCTCGTGGGCCAGGGCGGCCAGGGCCCGGTTGTAGGCAAGCTGGTCGTCATAGCTGAGCGGAAAGCCGCTGTGGTTGGCGTAGCCGTCCATGTTGTCCGGCTCGACCGCGTCGAAGCCCTTCTCCGCGCAGGTGTCCATGCGGGCCGCCATGATCGGCAGCAGCTCATCGAGCCGCCGGATGTCCAGCCATTGTTCATCGGGCCAGCCGTCCAGGACCTCGCCGCGCACCGAGTCCGGGAACCGGGCGGCGTCGGGCCGGTAATCCTCCCACGATCCGGCGGAGAGGTAGCAGATGACGTGTGCGCCGCCGCGGTGCAGCTGCTCCACCTCCTCGGCGGAGGTCCTCTCGTAGTCCACGTCGAAGATCTCGGCGTCCACCGTCAGGTCCAGGGTTCCGCTGAGCTGCCACTGCCAGCTGGAGCCGGGCTGCGGCAGCCACCGGTCCGACGCCGCGGCGCCGGCTGTCGGGATCCGTGTCGCTTCCGCCGCGGCCGGATCATCGGCGTCGGCCCCCGTGCCCGCCTCCGGAGCACAGCCGACCAGGACCGCGAGGAGCAGTCCCACAACCGGCACCCGCAGCGGCCACGTCCCGGAAGTCTTCATCCAGCCCCACCTTTTCCTTCGCCAAGCCTGTCCACGGCCCTGAGGCCACCGCAACACCCTACGTCTCCGCACCGGTGTCCGGGCGATCCCTGCCGCCCGTCCTCCGCCTGCTGGCTATGCTGGGCCGATGAGTCCGCATCGCGCCAGGCCCCGGCTGTCCCGCCTCGGCACCTGGTACCTCTTCGACTACGGCATGGTGATCTCCACCGCCCCCGAGCCGGCCGACTGGCAGGTCCTCGCCGGGGCGCTCGGGCTGGAGGACGACGACGGTGCGCAGCTGGCGCAGCCCGGCAGCCGGTACTGGCGCCGGCGGGAGGAGTTCGACGCCGGGGCGCTCTCCCCGGACGACTTCTGGTCCGATGCGCTGGGCCGCCCGGCCACCGCCGAGGAGGTTGAGCGGTTGGAGGCCCTCGACGCCGCCCAATGGGGACACCTGAACCCTGCAACCGCCGCCGTCCTCGACGACCTGCAGGGCGAAGGCGCGCGCCTGGCCGTGCTGTCCAACATGCCGGCCGGGATGTCCCGGCGCTACACGGCGCACGCGTCCTGGGCGCCCCGCTTCGACCGCCTGTTCTTCAGCGGGCAGCTGCGCATGACGAAGCCGGACCGGAGGATCTTCGACCACGTCGCAGAGGAGCTCGGAGCGCCCCCGGAGGACATCGTCTTCATCGACGACAACGAGGCCAACATCGCCGCGGCACAGGCGCTGGGCTTCCGGACCGTGCACCACGAACCCGGCACGGACCTGCGGGCGGAGCTGGCAGCCCTGGCCTCGTAACGTCCGCCCGTCGGGACCGGCGCGCACCCGTCGGGACCGGCGCGCGTCCGTCGGGACCGGCGCGCGTCCGGGCGCTGCCCGCCCGCACTTACGGAATCAACACGACCTTGCCGGTGGTCCTACGGCCCTCGAGGTCACGGTGGGCCTGCGCGGCCTCGGCCAGCGGATACGTCTGCCCGATCCGCACGTCCAGCGTCCCGTCCGCCACGGCACCGAACAGCTCGTCGGCACGCCAGCGGCGCTCTTCGGGAGTGAGCAGGTAATCCCTTATGGTCGGCCGCGTCAGGAACAGTGACCCGAGGGCGTTCAGCCGCTGGATGTCGAACGGCGGCACCTGCCCGGATGCCCCGCCGAACAGCACCATCATGCCCCGGGCCCGCAGGCTTTCCAGCGAGCCGTCAAAGGTCGCCTTGCCGACGCCGTCGTAGACCACGTCCACGCCGGCGCCGCCGGTCAGCTCCCGCACCTGCTCCGCGAAGCCCTCGTAGCGCAGCACGTGGTCGGCCCCGGCCGCGCGCGCGAGCTGCTCCTTCTCGTCCGTGGAGACGGTGGTGATCACGGTCGCCCCCTTGGCCTTGAGCAGCTGGGTGAGCAGCAGCCCGACGCCGCCGGCTCCGGCGTGCGTGAGGACGGTCTGTCCCGCCTGCACCGGGAAGGTGGAGTTGACCAGGTAATGCGCGGTCATGCCCTGCAGCGGCAGCGCCGCTGCGGTTTCGTCGCTGACTCCGTGCGGTACATGCAGGGCCTTGTCCGCGTCCAGCAGGGCGTATTCGGCGTAGGCCCCGCCGCCCTCGGCGGTGGCCACCCGGTCGCCTTCGGCGAAGCCCCGCACCTGCAGCCCGGCCGCCACCACGGTGCCGGCGAACTCGGAGCCGGGAATGAACGGATACTTCATCGGGTACACGCCGCTGCGCTGATAGGTGTCGATGAAGTTCACGCCGACGGCGCCCACCCGCACCAGCAGCTGGTTGGGGCCCGGCTCCGGCAGGTCCACGTCTTCCCAGCGCAGGATTTCCGGACCGCCGGGGGAGGGGACGACAATGGCCTTGTGCATGCGTTCGATTCCTTCGGTGCGGGGTCGCTGAAACGCTCCCCATCGTAGGGCACGGGGTGCCTCCGGTCACAAGGGCATCGACGGACGTATGCATAACTATTCACGATGTTGCATAAACTTGTGTAAGGTGGAGGCATGACGATTTCCGTTGCCGTCTCCGGTGCCAGCGGCTATGCCGGCGGCGAAGTGCTGCGCATCCTGGCCAACCACCCCGAGGTCTCCATCGGGGCCATCACGGCGCACAGCAGCGCGGGCACCCTGCTCGGCGCCGCGCAGCCGCACCTGCTCTCCCTCGCGGACCGCGAGATCACCGACACCACGGTGGAGAACCTGGCCGGACACGACGTCGTCTTCCTGGCCCTGCCGCACGGCGCCAGCGCCGAGATCGCCGCCCAGCTGGATCCCGGCGTGCTGGTGATCGACGCCGGCGCCGACCACCGGCTCAGCGACCCCGCCGCCTGGGAGAAGTTCTACGGCAGCGCCCACGCCGGTACCTGGCCCTACGGGCTGCCCGAGCTGCCCGGCCAGCGCGAGGCGCTCCGCGGCGCCCGGCGGATCGCGGTGCCCGGCTGCTACCCCACCAGCTCGCTGCTGGCCCTGACCCCCGGCTTCGCCGCGGGCCTGCTGGAGCCCGACGACGTCGTCATCGTCTCCGCGTCCGGCACCTCCGGGGCCGGCAAGGCCGCCAAGGCGCACCTGCTCGGCAGCGAGGTCATGGGCGGCATGAGCCCCTACGGCGTGGGCGGCGGACACCGGCACACCCCCGAAATCGAGCAGGGCCTGTCCGACGCGGCGGGGGAGCAGGTCTCCGTTTCCTTCACGCCCACCCTGGCCCCGATGCCGCGCGGCATCCTCACCACAGCCACGGCCAAGGTTCGGCCCGGCACCGACGCCGCCGCCCTGCGCGCGGCCTGGGAACAGGCCTACGCCGGGGAACACTTCGTCCGGCTGCTGCCCGAAGGCCAGTGGCCCGCCACCAAGATGGTGGTCGGCTCCAACTACGCCGCCCTGCAGCTGGCCTTCGACGCGCACGCGAACCGCGTCATCGTCTCCTGCGTGATCGACAACCTGGCCAAGGGAACCGCCGGCGGCGCCGTGCAGTCCATGAATATCGCCCTCGGCCTCGAGGAGACCGCCGGCCTGACCACCCTGGGAGTAGCACCCTGATGAGCACCGAGACCAACAGCACCCCCGCCGGCGGCACGGCGGGGTCCGACGCCGCAGGCGCGGTCACCGCTCCCGCCGGCTTCCGGGCCGCGGGCGTGGCCGCCGGACTGAAGGCCTCCGGAGGCCGCGACGTCGCCCTGGTCGTCAATGAGGGCCCGGCCAAGGCCGCCGCCGCCGTCTTCACCCGCAACCGCGTGGCCGCCGCGCCGGTGCTCTGGTCCCGGCAGGTCGTCACCGACGGCCGGGTGGACGCCGTGATCCTCAACTCCGGTGGCGCCAACGCCTGCACCGGGCCGCAGGGCTTCCAGGACACCCATACCACCGCGGAGAAGACCGCCGAACTGCTCGGCATCTCCGCCGGCGACGTCCTGGTCTGCTCCACCGGCCTGATCGGCGAGCCGCTGCCGATGGACAAGCTGCTGCCCGGCGTCGAAGCCGCCGCCGCGCAGCTCGCCGCCGACGGCGGAGCCGTGGCCGCCGAGGCCATCATGACCACCGACACCGTGCCCAAGCAGGCCCTGTTCACCGGGCCCGGCTACACCATCGGCGGCATGGCCAAGGGCGCCGGCATGCTCGCCCCCGGGCTGGCCACCATGCTCGTGGTCCTCACCACCGACGCCGCCCTGGACGCCTCCGCCCTGGACACGGCGCTGCGGGCCGCCACCGCCGTCACCTTCGACCGCACCGACTCCGACGGCTGCATGTCCACCAACGACACCGTGGTGCTGATGGCCTCCGGCGCCTCCGGCACCGAGCCGGCCGCCGCCGGGTTCACCGCCGGGCTCACCGAGGTCTGCGCCTCGCTCGCCCGGCAGCTGATCACCGACGCCGAAGGCGCCAGCCACGACATCGCCATCACCACCGTCAACGCCGCCACCGTGGCCGACGCCGAGACCGCCGCCCGCGCCGTCGCCCGCTCCAACCTGTTCAAGACCGCCATCTTCGGCAACGACCCCAACTGGGGCCGGGTGCTCTCCGCCGTCGGCACCACCGACGCCGCCTTTGAACCGGAGAACCTCAACGTCTCCATCAACGGCGTTCAGGTCTGCCGCAACGGCGGCGTCGGCGAACCGCGCGACCTCGTCGACCTCACCGGCCGCGAGGTCACCGTGGAAATCGACCTGGGCGCCGGCACCGAGTCCGCGACCATCTGGACCAACGACCTCACCACGGCCTACGTCCACGAAAACTCGGCGTACAGCAGCTAGGGCGGGGGAGAAGCACATGGACGCACTGACCGAACAGGCCCAGGACAAGGCCGGCACCCTGATCGAGGCGCTGCCCTGGATCCAGCGGTTCGCCGGTTCCACGATGGTCATCAAATACGGCGGCAACGCCATGGTCAACGACGAGCTGCGCCGCGCGTTCGCCGAGGACATCGTCTTCCTGCATCACGTGGGCGTGCACCCCGTGGTGGTGCACGGCGGCGGCCCGCAGATCAGCGCCATGCTGAAGCGCCTGGGCATCGAATCCGAATTCAAGGGCGGCCTGCGCGTCACCACCCCCGAGGCGATGGACGCCGTGCGCATGGTCCTCACCGGGCAGGTCGGCCGCGAGCTGGTCGGCCTGGTCAACTCCCACGGCCCCTACGCCGTCGGGCTCTCCGGCGAGGACGGCGGCCTGCTCGAAGCGGTCCGCACCACCGCCGTCATCGACGGCGAGGAAGTGGACCTGGGCCTGGTCGGCGAGGTCACCGGCGTGAACCCCGCCGCCATCCAGGACCTGATCGACGGCGGCCGGATTCCGGTCATCTCCACCGTCGCCCCGGAAATCGGCGCCGACGGGCTGCCCACCGGCCAGGTCCTGAACGTCAACGCCGACACCGCCGCGGCCGCCCTGGCCGTCGCGCTCGGCGCCTCCCGCCTGGTCGTGCTCACCGACGTCGAGGGCCTGTACGCCAACTGGCCGGACCGGTCCTCGCTGATCTCCTCCCTGAGCGCGGCGGAGCTGCGCGCCATGCTGCCTTCCCTGGAATCCGGCATGATCCCCAAGATGGAGGCCTGCCTGGCCGCGGTCGACGGCGGAGTGGACCGCGCCGCCGTCGTCGACGGACGGATGGCGCACTCCATGCTGCTGGAGGTCTTCACCACCGCCGGCATCGGCACCCAGATCACCCCCGACGAAAAGCCGCAGGAAACCGAGGAAGCACCGTGAGCACCGAAACCGGACCGAAGCCTCCAGCCGCCGCGGGCAGCGGCGTCGGGCCCGCCGATGAGCAGTGGCTGGACCGCTACGCCGGCTCCCTGATGGGCGTGTTCGGCACCCCGCAGCGGGTCCTGGTGCGCGGCAGCGGCTGCACGGTGCAGGACGCCGACGGCCGGGAGTACCTCGACCTGCTCGGCGGCATCGCCGTCAACGCCCTGGGCCACGCCCACCCGGCCCTGACCGCGGCGGTCGGCCGCCAGCTGGAGACCCTGGGCCACGTGTCCAACTTCTTCACCAGCCCCGCCCAGGTGGCGCTGGCCGAGAAGCTCCTAAAGATCACCGGCGCCCCGGCCGGATCCAAGGTCTTCTTCGCCAACTCCGGCACCGAGGCCAACGAGGCCGCGTTCAAGCTGGCCCGCCGCAACGGCGCCGCCGCGCCCGGGACCGACGGCGGCGCGGACGCCGCGCCCGCCCGGACCCGGATCCTGGCCCTGGAAGGCGCATTCCACGGCCGCACCATGGGCGCCCTCGCCCTGACCGCCAAGGCCGCCTACCGGACCCCGTTCGAACCGCTGCCCGGTGGCGTCGACCACCTGCCCTTCGGCGACGTCGACGCCCTGCGCGCCGCCGTGGACGAGACCGTGGCCGCCGTGATCCTGGAACCCATCCAGGGCGAGGCCGGCGTCCGGCCGCTGCCGGCCGGCTACCTGCAGGCCGCCCGCGAGGCCACCGCCGCCGCCGGCGCGCTGCTGATCATCGACGAGGTGCAGACCGGCGTCGGGCGCACCGGCCGCTGGTTCGCCTCCGAAGGCGTCCTGCCGGACGCCATGACCCTGGCCAAGGGCCTGGGCGGCGGCTTCCCGATCGGTGCCCTGATCACCTTCGGCGAGCGGGCCTCGGGCCTGCTCACCCCCGGGCAGCACGGCACCACCTTCGGTGGCAACCCGGTCGCCACCGCCGCCGGACTCGCGGTCCTCGAGACCATCGAAGCCGAGCACCTGCTGGACCACTCCGCCACCGTGGGCGCCGGCCTGCGGGCCGCGCTGGCCGCCGTCGACGGCGTCACCGAGGTGCGCGGCGAAGGCCTGCTGATCGGCTTCGACCTCGACGCCGACATCGCCCCGGCCGCCGTCACCGCCGCCCTCGACGCCGGCTTCATCATCAACGCCCCCGGACCGCGGACCCTGCGCCTGGCGCCCCCGCTGATCCTCACCGCCGAGGCCGCCGCGACGTTCACCGCAGCGCTGCCCGGCATCCTTGCCGCCGCCCGCGCCGCCTCTTCCAAAGGACAGCCATGACCCGCCACTTCCTCGTTGACACCGACCTCACCCAGGCCGAGCAGGCCCAGGTCCTGGACCTTGCCGCCGCCCTGAAGCAGGACCGTTACGCCGTCCAGCCCTACGCCGCGCCCGGTGCCGGCCGGAAGACCGTCGCGGTCATCTTCGACAAGACCTCCACCCGCACCCGCGTCTCCTTCGCCACCGGCGTCGCCGACCTCGGCGGCGTGCCGCTGGTGATCGGCGCGGGCGAATCCCAGCTGGGCCACAAGGAATCCGTCGCGGACACCGCCAAGGTCCTCGAACGCATGGTCTCCACCATCGTCTGGCGCACCTACGCCCAGTCCGGGCTCGAGGAGATGGCCGCCAACTCCTCGGTGCCGGTGATCAACGCCCTCTCGGACGACTACCACCCCTGCCAGCTGCTGGCCGACCTGCTCACCATCCGTGAACACAAGGGCCGCCTGGCCGGACTCACCCTCGCCTACCTCGGGGACAGCGCCAACAACATGGCCAACTCCTACCTGCTGGCCGGGGTCACCGCGGGCATGAACGTCCGCGTCGCGGGCCCGGTCGGCTTCCTGCCCGACCCGGCGGTCGTCGACGCCGCCGCGGCCCGCGCGGACGAAACCGGCGGCTCGGTGATGATCACCACCGATCCGGCCGAAGCGCTGGCCGGGGCCGACGTCGTCGCCACCGACACCTGGGTCTCCATGGGCCAGGAGGAGGAAAAGGCCGCGCGGCTGGAACTGTTCCGCGACTACGCCGTCGACTCCGCGGCGATGGAGCAGGCGGCCGACGACGCGATCGTGCTGCACTGCCTGCCCGCCTACCGCGGCTACGAAATCTCCGCCGACGTGATCGACGGCCCGCAGTCCGTGGTCTGGGACGAAGCGGAGAACCGCCTGCACGCGCAGAAGGCGCTGATGGCCTGGCTGATGGCCGCCAGCGGCCTGGCGGAGCTGCCGTCCCTGCCCGGCGCCGCAGCCGGCGCGGAAGGGACCGGCGCGTAGTGAGCATGCCGGCCACCAAGACCGCGCGGCAGGCCCGGATCCGGGCCCTGCTGACGGGGCTGGCGGTCCGCTCGCAGGCCGAACTGGCCGCGCTGCTGGCCCGGGAGGGCATCCAGGTCAACCAGGCCACCCTCTCCCGGGACCTGGTCGAACTCGGCGCGGTGCGCATGCGCGGCGCCGAGGGAGCCCTGGTCTACGCGATCCCGTCCGAGGGCGGGGAGCGCAGGCCGCAGTCCGGGGTCAGCCAGGAAGTGCTGGACGCGCGGCTGGCCCGGCTGTGCGGGGAACTGCTGGTCACCGCCGAGGCCTCCGGAAACATCGTGGTGCTCCGCACCCCGCCCGGAGCCGCGAACTTCCTGGCCCTGGCGATCGACCACTCCACCATTCCGACCATCCTGGGCACCGTGGCCGGTGACGACACCGTCCTGATGGTCACCCGGGAGCCCGACGGCGGGGCCGACGTCGCCGCCCGTTTCCTGGCCATCGCCGACGAGGCGACGGCCAACGGCCAGGCCCCGGACAACCGCATAACCTAGAGGCAGGGACCGGGCGCGGGCCGGACCCGGTCGGGGAACCGCCCGGGCGGACGGACCGCCGCCCAACGGACACCACAGATTTGAAACAACCGCAGCGCTGGAGAACCGCGGCCCCGGCGGCCGCACCCATCAACTGCACTGACAAGCAAGGAGCACATTCGTGAGCGAACGCATTGTTCTGGCCTACTCCGGTGGCCTGGATACCTCCGTGGCCATCGGCTGGATCGCCGAGGCCACCGGCGCCGAAGTCATCGCCGTGGCGGTCGACGTCGGACAGGGCGGGGAGTCCCTGGAGACCATCCGCCAGCGCGCCCTGGACTGCGGCGCCGTCGAGGCGTACATCGCGGACGCCCGCGACGAGTTCGCCGCCGAGTACTGCATGCCGGCCCTGCGCGCCAACGCCCTGTACATGGACGCCTACCCGCTGGTCTCCGCGCTGTCCCGCCCGGTGATCGTCAAGCACCTGGTCGCCGCCGCCCGCCAGTTCGGCGCCACCACCGTGTCCCACGGCTGCACCGGCAAGGGCAACGACCAGGTCCGCTTCGAGGTCGGCATCCAGACCCTGGGCCCGGACCTGAAGTGCATTGCCCCGGTCCGCGACCTGGCCCTGACCCGCGACAAGGCCATTGCCTTCGCCGAGGAGAAGAACCTGCCGATCGTCACCACCAAGAAGAACCCGTTCTCCATCGACGCGAATGTGTGGGGCCGCGCCGTGGAGACCGGCTTCCTCGAGGACATCTGGAACGGCCCGACCAAGGACGTGTACGAGTACACCTCCGATCCGGCGCAGTCCACCGGCCCGGACGAAGCGGTCATCACCTTCAAGGAAGGCATCCCCGTGGCCATCGACGGCAAGGCCGTCACCCCGCTGCAGGCCATCGAGGAGATGAACCGCCGCGCCGGCGCCCAGGGCGTGGGCCGGATCGACATCGTCGAAGACCGCCTGGTGGGCATCAAGAGCCGCGAGGTCTACGAGGCGCCCGGCGCCATGGCGCTGATCGCCGCGCACCGCGAGCTGGAAAACGTCACCGTGGAACGCGAGCAGGCCCGCTTCAAGAAGATCGTGGACCAGCGCTGGACCGAGCAGGTCTACGACGGCCAGTGGTTCTCGCCGCTGAAGAAGTCCCTGGAGGCCTTCGTCGACGACACCCAGAAGTACGTCTCCGGCGACATCCGCCTGGAGATGCACGGCGGCCGCGCCACCGTCACCGGACGCCGCTCGGAGTCCTCGCTGTACGACTTCAACCTGGCCACCTACGACACCGGCGACACCTTCGACCAGTCCATGGCCCGGGGCTTCATCGAGATCTTCGGCATGTCCTCCAAGGTCGCCTCCTCCCGCGACCAGCGGCTGGCCGAGGGCAAGTAGGCATGGGCAACGGCAAGCTGCCGGCCGAAGGAGCCGGCCCCGACGCACCCGGTGCCGCCTCCGGCGCCGCCGGACCCGGCACGACGGTCCAGGGCGCCCTCTGGGGCGGCCGGTTCGCGGGCGGACCCGCTGACGCGCTGGCCGCGCTGAGCAAGTCCACCCACTTCGACTGGCGGCTTGCCGGCTACGACATTGCCGGCTCCCGGGCACACGCCCGGGTGCTGCACAAGGCCGGGCTGCTGACCGACGAGGAGCTCGAGGGCATGCTGGACGCCCTGGACCGGCTCGACGCCGATGTGCGCTCCGGCGCCTACACCCCGGCCGAGTCCGACGAGGACGTGCACGGCTCGCTGGAACGCGGCCTGATCGAGCGCGCCGGCCCGCAGCTGGGCGGCAAGCTCCGCGCCGGCCGGTCCCGCAACGACCAGATCGCCACCCTGGGCCGGATGTACCTGCGCGACCACGCGCGGATCATCGCCCGCGGCGTGCTGGCCACCGTGGACGCCCTGGTCGAGCAGGCCGAGGCGCACCTCGGCATCGCCATGCCGGGACGCACCCATCTGCAGCACGCCCAGCCGGTGCTGCTGAGCCACCACCTGCTGGCCCACGCCTGGGCGCTGCTGCGCGATGTGCAGCGCCTGGCGGACTGGGACCGGCGCGCGGCGGTGTCCCCGTACGGCTCCGGCGCGCTGGCCGGCTCCTCGCTGGGACTGGACCCGAACGCCGTGGCCGCGGAGCTGGGCTTCGATTCCGCCGTGTGGAACTCGATCGACGGCACCGCCTCCCGCGACGTGTACGCGGAGTTCGCCTGGGTGGCGTCGATGATCGGCGTGGACCTGTCCCGGATCAGCGAGGAGGTCATCCTCTGGGCTACCAAGGAGTTCTCCTTCGTCACGCTCGACGACGCGTACTCGACCGGGTCCTCGATCATGCCGCAGAAGAAGAACCCCGACGTCGCGGAGCTGGCCCGCGGCAAGGCCGGCCGGCTGATCGGCGACCTGACCGGGCTGCTGGCCACGCTCAAGGGCCTGCCCCTGGCGTACAACCGGGACCTGCAGGAGGACAAGGAACCGGTGTTCGACGCCGCCGACACCCTCGAGGTGCTGCTGCCGGCGGTCTCCGGAATGATCGCCACGCTGCGGTTCAACACCGAACGCATGCAGGAACTGGCCCCGCAGGGCTTCGCGCTGGCCACCGACGTCGCCGAGTGGCTGGTCCGCCAGGGCGTGCCGTTCCGGGAAGCCCACGAGCTCTCCGGCGAGGCCGTCGCGCTGGCCGAGTCCCGCGGCGTCGAACTCTGGGACCTGACCGATGAGGACTACGCGGGGATCTCCGCGCACCTGACCCCCGAGGTCCGGTCCGTGCTCAGCACCGAAGGCTCGCTGGATTCGCGCAGCTCGCAGGGCGGCACCGCCCGCTCCGCCGTCGAGGCGCAGCTGGCCGCGCTGCACACCCAGCTGGCCGAGGCCCGCGCCTTCGCGGGGTAGGTTCCGGACGGATATCGGCCAAGGGCCCGGCGGAGCGATCCGCCGGGCCCTGCCGTTGTCCCTGCGGCGGTACGCTGGCCCGATGAGCGACTCCTTCCGCCGCCGGCTGCGCGCCCTGCCCGATTTCCCCGAGGACCTGCCGGCCTTTGACCCGGCAGGCGCGCCGGCGGATCCGCAGCAGCTGTTCCGGGACTGGCTGGACGAGGCCCTGGCCGCCGGCGTCCGCCAGCCGCACGCCTTCTCGCTGGCCACGGCGGACGCCGCCGGAAACCTGTCCTCCCGCATGCTGATCCTGAAGAACCTCGACGACAGCGGCTGGCATTTCGCCACCGCGCGCAGCTCCCGCAAGGGCCGCGAGCTGGCCGCGAACCCGCGGGCGGCCATGAACTTCTACTGGGCGGAACAAGGACGCCAGATCCGGGTCGCCGGCGCCGTCGTGCTGCTCTCCGACGACGCATCCGCCCGGGACTGGGCTGAACGCCCCTCCGCCGGCGGATCCGCCAACCCCGACTGGCAGCTCTACGCCCTGCAGCCCGTGGAGATCGAGTTCTGGCAGGCGGACCCCGGCCGCCGGCACATTCGGCACCGCTACGACCTCTGAAACAGCCGCCCGGGTAACAGGGCTGCTGCTTCCGTGCCGCGCTGGCTAGGCTGGTCGCATGAGCGAACCGACTTCCGTGCCCTCACCCGCCGACCGCTCCAACGCCGCCGACTCCGGCCTGCCGCATTCCGCCGGTGCCGGTGCGGGGTCGTCCGAGCCGGACACTTCCCGCCTGCTGGAATTCCTCGACCAGGCCGCGGAGGACTTCCACCGGCACGCCGCAGCGCTCACCGACAGCGAAGTCCGGGCCCCCTCCCTGCTGCCCGGCTGGTCCCGCGGACACGTGCTCGCCCACGTCGCCGGCGTCGCGCACGGCATGGCCCGGCAGCTCGAATACGCCGCCGACGGGCGCCGCATCGAGCTCTACGACGGCGGGGCGGAAGGCCGCAACGCCGCCATCGAGGCCGATGCCGTCCTGCCCGCCGAAGACCTGCACACCCGGGTGGCCGCCGGGCTCGACCGGGCCCGCGCCGCCTTCCACCGGCTGGACGATGCGGCGTGGAACGCGCCCATCTCCTATCGGGACGGAACCGTGAAGACCGGCGGGCTGGCGCTCTGGCGGGAGCTGGCGATCCACGCCGTCGACCTCGGCAGCGGGCCGGAACCGGACGGCTGGAGCCAGGAACTCTGCGCCCACCTTTTCGATTTCCTGGCGGCCCGGGTGCCGGAGGGCCTGCGGCTGCGGCTGGAACCGGCGGGCATGGACCCGCTGGTCCTGACCCATCCCGCGTCGCCGGCGCCCTTCAACACCGTCACCGTCCGCGGCATCGCCAGCGACATCGCCGCCTGGCTCGCCGGACGCACCCCCACCCTGGGAAGCCTGGAGGTCGACGGCGGCGGCGGGCTGCCGGAGCTGCTGCCCTGGCCGTCGGCACTGGCGAGGTAGGCGCGCGTTCGGCCGCTTCCCCTCCCGCCGCGCCGGCGCCGTCGCTAACCTGTTGTCACCCGCGGCTCTCCAGGAGGTCCTGACGTGACTGCTCCCGACCCCTCGACTCCCGTGCCGTCCGGCCGGATCGAAAAACTCAGCGACGGATATGCCCTGGCCTTCGACCGCCAGTTCGACTACCCGACGGCCTACATCTGGGACGTGCTGACCGCTCCCGCGAAGGTGGCCGCCTGGCTGGGCCGGCTCAGCCCCGGCTGGGAGCAGGGCAGCGCCTACCGGCTGGACCGGCAGGGCACGGAGGTCACCGGAACCGTACTGCAGATGAACCCGCGCAGCAGCCTCCAGCTCACCTGGGAGGACGACCTCGGGGACGAGTCCGTGGTGGAGTGGCAGGTGCTGGACAGCGAAGGGGGAGCGCTGCTCAGCTTCCGGGCCCGCAGCGACGGGGCCGACTTCCTCACCGAGGGGGCCGCCGGCTGGCAGGACATCCTCGACGCGTTCGCCTCGGTGGCGGCCGGAGGACAGCCGGGCACCGGGTTCGCCCTGGACACCTGGCTGGCCCTGCGCGACGCGTACGCCGAGGAGTTTGGCATCTCGCCGACGATGGGCACCCTCCACGGCGACACCATCCTCTTCGAGCGCTGGTTCGACGCCGGTGCACGGGAAGCCACCGAAGCGATCAACGACTCCACGGCCACCCTGGCCATCGGCGCCGGCGCCGAAGTGGAGGTGGACGACACCGCCGACGGGTCACGCGCCGTCGTCCGCCAGCCGCTGCCCGCCGGGGGAGGGGACGCTCCGGCGCTGCTGGCCGCCTGGCACATGGCGCTGGACGACGCCGCGCTGCGCCTGCAGGGCGGCACGCCCCACGCCGATTCACGCCGCCTCGCCGCGCTGCGAAGCTTCTACGGCGGGGTGGACTGACCCGCCCCGCCGCCCCCGATTCCCGGGTCGGCGGGCGCCCTTGCTAACGTCGTGGGATGGATTCGTTGCAGGCCCGCAGCCTCCTGGCCGTTCCCGCCGTCGACGCCGCCCCGTGGCTGCTCGGCGCCGTGCTGCGCCGGGAGGACGACGACGGCGCCGTGGCCGTGCGGATCACCGAGGTGGAGGCCTACATGGGCAGCCAGGACCCCGGATCGCATGCCTTCCGCGGCCGCACGGCGCGCAACAACACGATGTTCGGCCCCGCCGGGCACCTCTATGTCTACTTCACCTACGGGATGCACTACTGCGCCAACGTGGTCTGCGGCGAAGAGGGATTCGCCACCGGGCTGCTGCTGCGGGCCGGTGAAATCGTCGAAGGCCGCGACCTGGCCCGGCTTCGGCGGAAGAACCCGCGCACCGACCTGGACCTGGCCCGCGGCCCGGCACGCCTGGCGCAGGCCCTCGGCCTGGACCGGCGCTTCGACGGCGCCGACGTCTTCGGCGGGCCCCTGACGCTGAGCCTGCCCGACCGGCCGCAGCCGCAGGAGGGCATCTCGACCGGACCGCGGGTCGGGGTCAGCGGCGAGGGCGGGGGAGAGGCCTACCCCTGGCGGTACTGGATCGCCGGGGAGCCCACCGTCTCCAAGTACCGGCCCGCCGTGCCCCGACGCCGGCCGGCGGCAGGGGCGACGGCTCTCCTGCGCCGGGACGCGGAACGGCGCCCAGGGTAAACCCCGGACGCCGTCCTGCCGTCAGGTCCGATCCCTGGCCGCGCGGCTGCTAGGCCGAGCGCGGCACCGGAGCCTGTGCGGAGATGAGCTTCTTCTCCCGCAGCTCATCCCAGAAGGCGCCGGGAATCGCGGCCTTCATGGCGGCCACGTCCTCCGCAATGCGCTCGGGCCGGCTGGAGCCGGGGATCACCGCGGCCACCGCCGGGTGGGCGGCGGAGAACTGCAGCGCTGCGGCCTTCAGGCCCACCCCGTGCCGCCCGGCCACCTCGCTCAGCTCGGCGATCCGCTGCTTGATCCGCGGCGGGATCTCCGCGTAGTCGAAGTAGTCGCCGCCCAGCAGGGCACCGGAGTTGAACGGCCCGCCGACGACGATGCCCGTTCCCTTCTCCTGCGCCGCAGGCATCATCCGCTGCAGGGCCCGCTCGTGCTGGAGCAGCGTGTACTGGGTGGCGGACAGGCTCATGGTGGGGGCCGCCTCCTCCATGTCCAGGGCCAGCTCGATGGGCTCGGTGGTGTTCACGCCCAGGCCCCACCCGCTGATGACGCCCTCGTCCTGGAGTCGGGCCAGCACCTTGAACGCACCCCGCCGGGCCTCGTCGAACTTGGCGATCCACTCGTCGCCGAGGAAGTCCCGGGACGTGTCGTGGATGAACACGAAGTCCAGCCGGTCCGTCTTCAGCCGCGACAGGCTCTCCTCAATGGAACGCAGGGTCGCATCCGCCGAATAGTCCGTGGCGATCTTGTTCGAGCGGCCGTGGGTGAAGAGCCCGGGACCCTTGTCCTCTTCCTCGTCGAGGATCAGCCGGCCCACCTTGGTGCTCAGCGCATACTCGTCCCGGTTATGACCGGAAAGGACCTCGCCCAGCCGGGATTCGGCCAAGCCCGCCCCGTAGAAGGGAGCGGTGTCGAAGTACCGGATGCCTTCATTCCACGCCGCTTCGACGGTGGCCAGGGCCTCGTCCTGGGGGATCTCCCGGAACATGTTTCCCAGCGGTGCCGTCCCGAATCCGATCTTGTTCCTGAGCGCTTCGTGCAGGTTGGGCATGTGCTCCACTCCTTGGTTCTCGGCATTCCATCCCGGCCCTGTCGCAGGGCCGTTCCATTCGTGGCAACCGCGGCGCTTCACCCCTTTATTCCTGCACCTGTTCCTGCACCGGCGGCCGCGGGCCGGCGGCGAGACAAGCGCCACAGCGGCACGGGCAGGCCCCGGGCGGTCGGGCGGGAGCGGGTAAAGTGGACGGGTGAATGAAAGCAACGCAGTACCGGCAGCCGAGACCGTTCAGGAGACGATCGAACGCCTCGGCGCCGTGGTTCCCGACTATCCCAAGCCCGGCATTGTCTTCCGGGACCTGACCCCTGTCTTCGCGGACGGCCCGGCCCTGCGGGCCATCGTCGACAGCTTCGTCCGCACCTTCGAGGGAACCTTCGACTACGTCGCGGGCATCGAGGCCCGCGGCTTCCTGCTGGCCGCAGCCGCAGCCTATGCCTCCGACCGCGGCGTCATCACGGTCCGCAAGCCCGGCAAGCTGCCGCGGCGGGTCTATTCCGAGAGCTACGGCATGGAATACGGCCGCAACACCCTGGAAGTGCACGTCGATGACGTGCCTGCCGGATCCCGCGTGCTGATCCTCGACGACGTGCTGGCCACCGGCGGCACCCTCGGCGCCGCCGCGCGGCTGATCCAGAAGGTCGGCGGGGAGATCGCCGGCTTCGGCGTCGTGCTTGAACTGGGCGACCTGGGCGGCCGGCAGGCGCTGAAGGACTACGACGTCACCTCGCTCGTCACCTATTAGGACCGCCCCGGGAGGCCGCCGCGTGGCGGTCCCGGCCCGGCAAAAGAAGGCGTGGAAAAATCTTCCCTCCGGGGTAGAATTGACGGTCTGCCTTTCCGAGAGGGAACCCGAACATGCCTGAGAAGTCCGCTGCCCAGCACGAGCTGGATCATGAGCGCGCCTACGTGGCGGGGCTCTACCGCCGGCTCGACGAGCTGCGCGCCGAAAAGCAGGAGCAGCTGGACCAGGTCCGCCGCAGCCACGCCAGCGGCTCCCACCAGAACCGCTCCGAGCGCGACGCCTTCGCCACCATGTACGAGGACCGGCTGGCCCAGCTGAACGCGGTGGACGACCGGCTCGTCTTCGGCCGCCTGGACCTCGACGACGGCGAAGCCCGCTACATCGGGCGGATCGGGCTCTCCACGGAGGACCTGCAGCGGCTCATGGTGGACTGGCGGGCCCCGGAGGCCGGCACCTTCTACCAGGCGACCGCCTTCGAACGGCAGGGCGTGCGCCGCCGCCGCCACCTGATCCTCAAGGGCCGGGACGTGCAGGGCATCGAAGACGACGTGCTGGATTACTCCATGCTCGACGAAGGTGCCTCCATGCAGGGCGAAGGCGCCCTGCTGGCCGCCCTGAACTCCAAGCGCACCGGCCAGATGTCCGACATCGTCGGCACCATCCAGGCCGAGCAGGACCGCATCATCCGTGCGCCCATGCCCGGCGTCCTCGTGGTCCAGGGCGGGCCCGGCACCGGCAAGACCGCCGTCGCGCTGCACCGGGCCGCCTACCTGCTGTACACGCATCGGGAACGGCTGAAGTCCGCGGGCGTGCTGTTGGTCGGGCCCTCCAACGCCTTCATCCGCTACATCGAGCGCGTGCTGCCCTCCCTGGGCGAGACCGGCGTCGTCATGGCCAGCGTGGGCGAGCTGTATCCCGGCGTGCGTGCCGTGGCAGAGGAGGACCAGCGCGTCGCCGAGATCAAGGGCCGGCTGTCGATGGCCGAGACCATCTCCCGCGCCGTCGCCAACCGGCAGCGCCTGTACCCGGAGCCGCGCCGCGTCGTCGTCGAGGGAACCGCGCTGACCCTGACCCCGCGGCAGGTCCGCCGCGCCCGCGACAAGGCCCGCGCCACCGGCAAGCCGCACAACGAGGCCCGCAACACCTTCGTCAAGATCCTGCTGCGCGAACTCACCGAGCAGCTCACCGAGAAGCTGGAGGCATCCTCCGGCGCCGGCAACAGCGCCGACCGCGCCTATCTGGCCGAAGACGTGCGCAGCGCCCGCGACGTGCGGATCGCCCTGAACCTGGCCTGGATGCCGATGACCCCCGAGCGGCTGCTCCGCGAGCTGTTCTCCAAGCCCGGGCATCTGGAAATGGCCGCCCCGGACCTCAGCGACGAGGAACTCGCCCTGCTGCGCCGCAGCCCCGACGCACCCTGGACCGAGGCCGACGTTCCGCTGCTGGATGAGGCCGCCGAACTGCTGGGCGAGCTCGATGCCTCCGCCGGCCGGGACTACGCCGCCCGCGAGGAGCAGCGCAAGCGTGACCTCGCCATGGCCGAGAACGCGATCCGCAACACCGAGGGCTTCCTGGAGGACTCCGGCGCCGCCGGCATCCTCACCGCCGAGGAACTGGTGGAGCACAACGCCGCCGCCGAGGAGCGGCTCACCGCCGCGGAGCGCGCCGCCGTGGACCGGACCTGGGCCTTCGGGCACGTGGTGGTCGATGAGGCGCAGGAGCTCTCCGCCATGCAGTGGCGGCTGCTGATGCGCCGCGCCCCGCTGAAGTCCTTCACCGTCGTCGGCGACATCGCCCAGACCAGCTCCGCGGCGGGCGCCACCAGCTGGCAGCAGGCGCTGGAGCCGTTCGTGGGGGAGCGGTGGACGCTCGAGGAACTGACCGTGAACTACCGCACCCCGGCGCAGATCGCCGAGGCCGCGGTGCGGATGGCCAACGCCGCCGGCCTGGTGGTCTCCGCGCCCAAGGCCGTCCGTGAGGGCCGCTGGGCTCCGATCGTGGACCGGGTCGGCCCCGGGGAGCTGGTCCCGCACCTGCTGCAGGTCCTGCCGGAGGAACTGGACGCGCTCGACGGCGGCCTGCTGGCCGTGATCACCGAGGACCACCGCCTCGAGGCCGTCCGCACGGCGCTGGCCGGGCAGTACGGTTCCCGCGTGGGCACCGGCGCCGGCGGTCCGGGCCAGGACATCGTGGTGATGGACCCGCGGGAGGCCAAGGGCCTGGAGTTCGACGGCGTCGTCATCCTGGAACCGTCCGAACTGCTGACCGCCGCCGCCGGCAAGGTGGGGGACCTGTACGTCGCCATGACCCGTCCCACGCAGCGCCTGCGTCTTATCGCGGAAGGCAGCGTCCCCGCCGGGATAGTCGACGACGAATCCTGATACTTTGGAAAGCGTGCCACAGGATACCCAGACGGGCCTCGCAGCCCAGCAGAATGACCCGACCTTCGCCAACATCTGGCAGGAGCTCAAGTGGCGTGGACTCGTCCACGTCTCCACCGATGAAGCCGAGCTGGAAAAGCTGCTCGCCGGCGACCCGATCACCTATTACTGCGGGTTCGATCCCACGGCGCCGAGCCTGCACCTTGGCAACCTCGTCCAGCTGCTGACCATGCGCCGGCTGCAGCTGGCCGGCCACCGCCCGCTGGCGCTGGTAGGCGGCTCCACCGGCCTGGTCGGGGACCCGCGTCCCACCGCTGAGCGGACCATGAACACCAAGGAAACCGTCGCGGAGTGGGTGGGCTACCTGCAGGGCCAGGTGCAGCGCTTCCTCAGCTTCGACGGTGACAACGCCGCGCGGATGGTAAACAACCTCGACTGGACCGCCCCGATGAGCGCCATCGACTTCCTCCGGGAGATCGGCAAGCACTTCCGGGTGGGCACGATGATCAAGAAGGAGATCGTCGCGTCCCGGTTGAACTCCGACGACGGCATCAGCTACGCCGAGTTCAGCTACCAGGTGCTGCAGGGCATGGACTACCTCGAGCTCTACCGTGCATACGGCTGCGTGCTGGAGACCGGCGGCTCCGATCAGTGGGGCAACCTCACCAGCGGCACCGAGCTGATCCGCAAGGTGGAGGGCAAGTCCGTCCACGCACTCGGCACTCCGCTGATCACCAACTCCGACGGCACCAAGTTCGGCAAGAGCGAGGGCAACGCCATCTGGCTCGACGCCGCGATGACCAGCCCCTACGCCATGTACCAGTTCTGGCTGAACACCGCCGACGCCGACGTCGTCTCCCGGCTGAAGGTCTTCACCTTCCTCGGCCGGCGGGAAATCGAGGAGCTGGAGCGGGCCACGCAGGAGGCCCCGCACAAGCGCGAGGCCCAGCGCACGCTGGCCTACGAGGTCACGTCCCTGATACACGGCACCGAGGCCACCGACAAGGTCATTGCCGCCTCCGCCGCCCTGTTCGGTCAGGGCGAGCTGGCGGACCTGGACGAAGCGACCCTGCAGGCGGCGACCGCTGAACTGCCCTCGGCCACCGTGGGCGCCGACGCGCTGGGCATCGTTGACCTCCTTGTCGCGTCCGGGCTGGCCAAGAGCAACTCGGAGGCCCGTCGGACGGTGGGCGACGGCGGTGCCTACGTGAACAACCGGAAGGTCACCGACGTCGACGCCGTCATCGGCAGCGAGGAACTGCTGCACGGCAAGTGGCTGCTGCTGCGCCGCGGCAAGCGCACCCTGGCGACCGTCGCGGTCCAGTAGTTCCCCGGGCCCGTTCCGGGTCCGCGCTGCGGCTCAGGCGTCCACTGCATCCCGGTGCGGTGAGCGCCTGAGCCGTCTCCGGACGGGGAGGGGGGGTGTGTGCCGCGGCATCCGTCAATGTGAAGAGATTGACTGCCGGAACGGCTTGCGCAGCCGGCCGGGATGCCTACACTGGAAATGCGCGTTGAACGCGCTTGTTCCGGGCCACCGGGCCGCTTGACCGGGATCACATCGGGTCGAGTTGCGGTGCGGTGGCCGGGTGCGTATAGTTGAATCTGTTGCCCGCCGGAGAGCGGAGCGACGATCCCCTTCACAACTGATCGGATGAGAATTCCGGGTGGCTTTGCTGCCGGTTTTTATCCGTGGTTTTGGAGGTCCTGAAAACCTGTTTTGCCTGGTTTCCGGTGAGAGATCCGGATTTGCAGGAAAGCGGTTGGAGGGTTTAGGATTGTAACACACCACGGCGGTGCGAAAGGGAAAAGGAAGTTCCGGTTTCGGAATGGTTTTCCTGAGTAGGCCGGATGTGTCTGTTGTTTGAGAACTCAATAGTGTGCCAAGTTTATTGATACCAATTATTTTGATTGGTTATTTGGCCGGTTGGCCGCACCCCCGTGCGGTGACCGGTCGTTGGTTGGTGGCAAGGGTTACGGCGGTCACAGCGTGGGGGAAACGCCCGGTCCCATTCCGAACCCGGAAGCTAAGACCCACAGCGCCGATGGTACTGCACCCGGGAGGGTGTGGGAGAGTAGGTCACCGCCGGACAACCATTACAGGGAGGGCCCCGCAACGACGCGGGGCCCTCACCCCTTTAACCCACGTACCCCTCACAAGCCCGCCCGTCGTTCTTTTCCGGGCGGCCCGCGGCCGAAAACAGCCGCCCCCTGTGGTGCATACGGGCGGCACTCGGTAGCGTGACGGCTCGTGCCGGCGGCAGCAGCTGCGGCATGCGCTGACATCACTCTCACCGCTGAAGAAGGTCCGCCCATGAGGTCGCATCACGCCCGGTCACACCCGCACGCCACCGGACCATACCGCCGGCGCAGGCACACAGCCTGGTGGACGCTCCTGGTCACCGCAGCCATGGTCCTGCTGCCCTTCGCCGCACCCGCGACTGCCTCGTTTGTAGAACCGGACCCGAATGAGCCGGCACCTGTGGCCGGCACCAATGCGGAAGTGGTGACTACCGGGCTCGGTCCCGCTCAACGGGTGCAGGCCTTCGTGGCTGCTGATCCCACCCCGCCGGATCCATTGGCGCCGTATCCGGCGGAGAACCCGGTGGGGGTGCCCGCGACCGGCCGCTTCGCGGGCATCATTATCGCTCAGGATGCCGAGGGCGGGACCGGGCAGATGTACTGCATCGACACAGCGGTGGAAACCCAGGTCGGCATCGGTTACGTTCAGGGCGCCTGGGACGAATCCAACGTAGCCAATATCGGATACGTGAACTATGTCCTGAACAACTACTATCCCGCGAATCCCGCAGCGCCTGCGGGCTTGACGGCGAATCAGCAGGCGGCAGCCGTGCAGGGTGCGATCTGGTATTTCACCGACGGGTACGTGGTCAATACTTCGGAGGCGGTCATCAGAGACGCGGTTGAGGCGATCGTCGCCGACGCGCAGGCCAACGGGCCCCTGGTGGAACCGCCGGCACCGAACGTGACCATCACACCGCCGTCGGCCGCCGCGCCCGAGGGATCTCCCGCCGGCCCGTTCACCGTGGCAGCGGAAGGAGCGGCGGAGGTGACCGTCTCCGTGCCCACCGGGTACACCATCTATGCGGATGCTGCGGGTACCACCCCCATTCCCAGCGGAAGCGACGTCGCGTCGGGAACACAGGTGTGGGTAAGCGGTCCGCCGGCATCAACCGATCCCGGAGTCCTCAGCGCCCGCGCTTCCGTCACGGTCCAAACCGGCAACGTCTACCTCTACGACAGAGGGGACCCGGGCCGGGAAAACGCCCAGCCCCTGATCCTCGCCGCAACCACGGTGCTGGAAACCACGAGAGAGGCGACCGCAGAGTTCTTCGTGCCCGGTGACCTTGTGGTCACCAAACTGTTTGCCGGCGGAGCCGTCGGCAGCCAGGGTGCGAGCACGCTCGTAGTGGACTGCGGCGCCCCCGGCAGCTTTGTTTTCGAGGTTCCTGCGGGAACGGCAACCCAGTTCAGCCAGACGGTGGCCGATCTGCCGGTAGGGACGGTGTGTTCCGTGACCGAAGACGCCAACGGATCGACGGCGGAGGTCACCGTAACGCCCGTTCTCCCGGATCCGGTGACCATCGCCGAGGGCGAAAACGTCCTCGCGGTCACGAACACGGTGGACTTCAACCCGGGCAGCCTTGTGGTGGCCAAGACCATCAGCGGCTCCGGGGCCGGCCTGCAGGAGGAAGTCGTCCTCCACATCCAGTGCGGCGACGGGCTGCTCGACGAGCTCTTCGTTATCCCCGAAGGGGTAACAGCCGACACCTTCACTCAGCTGTACGAGGGCATCCCGGCAGGAGTGGTGTGCCGGGTCTCGGAACCGGCAACCGGAGCCAACGAGGACGTCACGGTCTCCTCCTCCGGGACCACGGAAGTGACCATTCTGCCGGCACAGGTCCAGACAGCCGAGGTGATTAACGAGTACGCCCCGGTGCCGGTAACCGAACGGCTTCCGCGCACCGGTGCCAACGGGAACATGGCACTCGGCGCTGTCACCGGTACTGCTGCCGTACTTGCCGGATCGATGCTGGTCCTGGCGGCGTCACGGCGGCGGCGTAGCTAGGGCGGCTGCACCGCCGGCAAGCCTCTCCAGTCCGGTACCCAGGTCTGCGCCTGGGTACCGGATCCGCTGTGCGCCTGGCCCCGCCTGTCCATCACGTGCCCGGTAGCGGCGGTGGTAAGCCCTGGCCGGCCTACCGATTAGAATGGAACAGCGGCCTGTCGATATCCGGCTGATCCGGTCCGGGCCACCGCAGATTTCGCGCCCATCCCGCGCACCAACCTACACATCCATAGTGACGAGCGACTGCATTAGCCCGTTGGTCGGCTCACGACGAGAGGAACCAGATACATGTCAGAGCAGAACAACCGGGACCGGAACGGCGACCACGGGTCGCCCCGGAATGGCTCCTCCGGACGTGGCGGATACCCGCGCAGCTCAGGCGATCGCCCCGGCGGACGCGGTGACCGCGGCTTCCAGTCCGGCGAGGGCCGTGGACAGTCCCGTTCCTATGGTGATCGTGACCGCGGCAACGACCGCCAGCGTTACTCCGACGGAAACCGCTCCGAGCGTCCGGAGCGTTCGGACCGCAGCTTCCGTGGCAATGACCGTCCGCGTTCCTTCGGCGACCGTGACCGCAATGATCGTCCTCGGTTTAACGATGATCGTGGGCCGCGGGAGAACCGTGGCTATCAGGGCCGTGACGAGCGCGGACACAACGACCGCCGCCCCTTCAACGGGCCGCGTGGCAATGATCGTCCTCGGTTTAATGATGATCGTGGGCCGCGGGAGAACCGTGGTTACCAGGGCCGCGATGAGCGTGGCGGCAATGACCGTCCCCGCAGCTTCGGTGACCGTGACCGTAACGACCGCCGCCCCTTCAACGGCGACCGCGGCAACGACCGCCCCCGTTCCTTTGGTGACCGCTCCGAGCGTCCGGAGCGTTCGGACCGCAGCTTCCGTGGCAATGACCGTCCGCGTTCCTTCGGCGACCGTGACCGCAATGATCGTCCTCGGTTTAACGATGATCGTGGGCCGCGGGAGAACCGTGGCTATCAGGGCCGTGACGAGCGCGGACACAACGACCGCCGCCCCTTCAACGGGCCGCGTGGCAATGATCGTCCTCGGTTTAATGATGATCGTGGGCCGCGGGAGAACCGTGGTTACCAGGGCCGCGATGAGCGTGGCGGCAATGACCGTCCCCGCAGCTTCGGTGACCGTGACCGTAACGACCGCCGCCCCTTCAACGGCGACCGCGGCAACGACCGCCCCCGTTCCTTTGGTGACCGCTCCGAGCGTCCGGAGCGTTCGGACCGCAGCTTCCGTGGCAATGACCGTCCGCGTTCCTTCGGCGACCGTGACCGCAATGATCGTCCTCGGTTTAACGATGATCGTGGGCCGCGGGAGAACCGTGGCTATCAGGGCCGTGACGAGCGCGGCCGCAACGACCGCCGCCCCTTCAACGATGAGCGGCCGTTCCGCGGCCCCCGTGAAGGGAACGAACGCCCCGAGCGCTCCTTCCGGGACCGCCCGTCGGCAGGCGGAGACCGGAATGACCGCGGCTACAACCGGGGCGCGGGGGAGCGCGGCGACCGCGGCTTCCGGGAGGAGCGCCGTCATGAGCGCGGCGCCGACCGCTATCCCGAGCGCACCCGCGAACACGGCGGATCCCGCCCGGCCGACCCCCGCAGCACCCGGCCCCGGGAGCGTGCCCCCGAGGTCGACCCCGACGTCACGGGCGAGGAACTGGACAAGGCGACGAAGCGCGAGCTGCGGAACCTCGAAGCAGGCAACGCGGAGCGCGTCGGCCGCCACCTGGTGATGGCCGGCCGTCTGATCGACATCGACCCCGAACTGGCCTTCCAGCACGCAGTCGCCGCGAGCAGCCGCGCAGGGCGCCTCGCCTCGGTGCGTGAAGCAGTCGGCCTGACCGCCTACGCCGCCGAGCACTTCGGTGAGGCGCTGCGCGAGTTCCGGACGCATCGCCGGATCAGCGGCTCGACGGAGTACCTGCCGATCATGGCCGACTGTGAGCGTGGCCTCGGTCGCCCCGACAAGGCACTGGAACTGGCCGCTTCGGAGGAGGCGGCTGAGCTGAGCCCCGCCGGGAAGGTGGACATGGCGATCGTCGTCTCCGGTGCGCACATGGACCTGGAGCAGTACGAAGAGGCCGTGACCGCATTGGAGATCCCGCAGCTGGACCGCAACCGGGCCTTCTCCTACAGCCCGCAGCTCTTCCGTGCCTACGCCGACGCCCTCGAACTGGTGGACCGCGCCGAGGAAGCCGAAGGCTGGCGACGCCAGGCCCTCGTTGCAGAGCGCGCCCTGGGCGTGGGCGATTTCGCCGAACCCGAAATCTACGACTTCGACGAGGAGGACGAGCAGCCCCGGCGTCCGCGCCACACCGGCGCCTCCACCGATGCTCCCGGCACCGTCGGAGTAACTGACGCCGCCCGCGCCGCCGACGCCGACGGCTTCGAGGATGCAGCGATCGTCGACGAGACGGGCATGACCGTCACGGACGGCCCGGCCCAGGACTCTGAGGACGACGCCGACGCTGAGTCCGCCGACGAGGCTGCAGAGGGCAACGGGCAGGACGAGCAGGTTTCGGGCCGCGATGCCTGAGGCCTGGCTCCTTCAGGGCTACGAGGCGGTCTTCGCCGACCTCGACGGCGTGGTGTATGCCGGGCCGAACGCGATACCCGGCGCCGTCGAGGCCCTGGCGCGCCTGGAACCGGCCGGCGTCGCGCTGGCCTACATCACCAACAACGCCTCGCGCTCCTCGGAGACCGTGGCGGCGCACATCCGCGAGCTCGGCGCCCCGGCCCGGGCGGACCATGTGTTCGGCTCAGCGCAGGCAGGCGCGGAGCTGCTGGCCGGGCAGGTCCCGGCCGGTGCCTCCGTGCTGGTGGTGGGCAGCCCCACGCTGAGGGCCGCGGTCCAGGACCAGGGCCTGCAGCCGGTCGCCTCCGCGGAGGAGGCCCCGCAGGCCGTGATCCAGGGCTTCGACCCGAACCTGGGCTGGAAGGACCTGGCCGAGGCGGCGTTCGCCGTCTCGGCGGGGGCCGTCTGGGTGGCGACGAACACCGACATGTCCATCCCGCAGGCGCGCGGCATCGCCCCCGGCAACGGAACGCTGGTGGCGGCGGTCGCCGCTGCCACGGGCCGCCGTCCGCTGGTGGCGGGCAAGCCGGAAGCTCCGCTGTTCCACACGGCGGCCCGCCACCTCGGCGTCAACCGTCCCCTGGTGGTGGGCGACCGGCTCGATACGGACATTCTCGGCGGCACCAACGCCGGCTACGACACCGCGCTGGTGCTCACCGGTGTGGACAGCCCGGGCAGCGCCCTCGCCGCCCGGAGCGCGGAACGCCCCACCTACCTGATTCCGAACCTTGCCGCGCTGTTTGAGCCATATCCGCTGCCTGAACCCACGGACACCGGATATCGCTGCGGCGTCGCCGAGGCGCGGGTGCACGGCAGCTCAGTGGTGGTCGACGGCGCCGGGTCATCCGACCTGGACGGCTGGCGTGCCGCCTGCGCCGCCTGGTGGGCGGCGCACCCGGACACGGAGACGGCCACCGAGCCCGAGGTGCTGTTTGTCGGTGCCGGAGCATAGTCTGGCCCCGGAGGAACCGATGGAACCAAAAGCACCTGAACAAGAGCCCGACGTCCCGCCGGCCTGGCCGCCTGTCCCGGCGCCGTCGGGCGACGGAGCCGTCGACGCCGTCGTGGCGCAGCTCGCGGAACTGACGGCGCTGCCGGTCACCGAACAGGCCGCCGCCTACCAGCAGATCCACGAGGCCCTGACGGGGGCGCTGGAAGGGGAAGCGCCGGGCGGAGCGCCCGCTGCCGTGGCAGCGGCGCCCGCTGCGGCTTCAGGCACGGCGCGTCCCGGCCCGGTCCCCGGTCCTGTCCCCGGTCTGCGTCGGGGGAACGCCTGATGGCGCGCCTGGACCAGGAGCTGGTCGCCCGCGGCCTGGCCCGTTCCCGTACCCACGCCGCCTCGCTGATCGCCGCCGGACGCGTCCGGCGTGCCGGAGCGGTGCTCGGCAAGGCCTCCGCGCAGGTGGGCGGGGCGGACCGGCTGGAGGTGCTCGAAGCCGAGGCACCCGATTACGTCAGCCGGGCCGGACACAAGCTCGCCGGGGCGCTGGCGGCCTTCAGCGCCGTGAACCCGGCAGGAGCCCGCTGCCTTGACGCCGGCGCCTCCACCGGCGGATTCACCGACGTGCTGCTGCGCGCCGGCGCTGACCGGGTGGTCGCCGTCGACGTCGGACACGGCCAGCTGGTGGAGTCGCTGCGCACGGATCCCCGGGTGGACGTCCACGAAGGTCTGAACGTCCGCTACCTGGACCCGGCGGACATCGGGGGACCGGTGGACCTGACCGTGGCGGATCTGTCCTTCATCTCTCTCACCCTGGTGCTGCCGGCCCTGGCCGGGGCCACCCGGCCCGGCGGTTCGCTGGTGCTGATGATCAAGCCGCAGTTCGAAGTCGGGCGCAGCGGGTTGGACCGCACGGGCGTGGTCACCGACCCGGCCCGGCACCGCGTCCCCGTCGCCGGCGTCACCCGCGCCGCGCTCACCGCCGGCCTGCGCCTGGCCGGGCTGGCACCCAGCCCGCTGCCCGGCCAGAACGGCAACGTGGAGTTCTTCATGTGGCTCCAGGTGCCCTCCGCAGACGAGCCGGGCCCGGCTCCCCAGCAGCCCGACGACGCCGCGGCCCTGGTCGACGCGGCGTTCGATGGGTTTGCCGCGGCCCCGGCCGCCGTAGAAGACTGGCCCGGGGACACGCCCGGCACCACAGCGGGCCCCCGCAACGGGAAGAGGAGCGAATGAGCCGACGGATCCTGGTGCTGGCCCATACCGGCCGCCGCGCCGCCATGGCTGCCGCGCAGGAGGCCTGCACGGTGCTGCACGACTCCGGCCTGGTGCCGGTGATGCGCCGCAGCGACCTGGTGGACATCCAGTCCGTCTACGGCCGCCTGACCAACCCCACCGAAATCCTCGACGAAGACGTGACCCTGGACGGCGTCGACCTGGGCATGGTCCTGGGCGGCGACGGCACCATCCTCCGCGCGGCGGAACTGGTGCGCGGCACCAACGTCCCGCTGCTCGGGGTGAACCTCGGCCACGTCGGCTTCCTCGCCGAAAGCGAGCGGGCCGACCTCGCCCAGACCGTGCGCTGGGTGGCGGAACGGGCCTACACCGTCGAGGAGCGCATGGCCATCGACATCCAGGTGTGGCTGGACAAGAAGCTCATCGCCCACACCTGGGCCCTCAACGAGGCCGCCGTCGAGAAGGCGGACCGGCAGCGCATGCTCGAGGTCGTCGTCGAGGTCGACGCCCGCCCGATCAGCTCCTTCGGCTGCGACGGCGTGGTGCTGGCCACCCCCACCGGCTCCACCGCCTACGCCTTCTCCGCCGGCGGGCCCGTTGTCTGGCCCGAGGTGGAGGCGCTGCTGATCACCCCGATCAGCGCCCACGCCCTCTTTGCCCGCCCCCTGGTGGTCGCCCCCAGCTCCGTGCTCGCCGTCGAGATCCTCACCCGGACCGACGCGGCCGGGGTGCTTTGGTGCGACGGCCGGCGCGGGGTGGAGCTGCCCCCCGGGGCGCGGGTGGAGGTCACCAGGTCGCCGACGCCGGTGCGGCTGGCCCGCACCCACAGCACCCCGTTCTCCGAACGCCTCGTCCGCAAGTTCCAGCTGCCCACCCAGGGCTGGCGGGGACCCGTCAGCCACACCGGAGGTCTGCACGATTGATTGAGGAAATCCGGATCCGCGACCTGGGCGTCATCACCGACGCCACGCTGAGCCTGGCCCCCGGCTTCACCGTGGTCACCGGTGAAACCGGCGCCGGCAAGACGATGGTCATCACCGCCCTCGGCCTGCTGCTGGGCGCCCGCTCCGACGCCGGTGCGGTGCGCATCGGCGCCAAGTCCGCCCTCGCCGAAGCCGTGGTGCGGCTGCCGCGCAGCAGCGCTGCCGTCGTCCGCGCCGAAGAGGCCGGAGCCGAACTGGAGGAGTACGACGGCGCCGCCGAGCTGATGCTCGCCCGCACCGTCAACGCCGACGGCCGCAGCCGCGCCCACGTGGGCGGGCGGACCGCCCCGGTGGGGGTGCTCGCCGAGGTCGGGGAACACCTGGTCGCCGTGCACGGGCAGTCCGACCAGCTGCGCCTGCGCAGCACCGCCGCCCAGCGGGAGGCCCTGGACAAGTACGCCGGCAGCCGGCTGGCCGCCGTGCTCGAGGCCTACCGCCGCGACTTCCGGCGCTGGAAGGCGGCGGGGGAGGAGCTGGCCGAGCTGCGCAGCCAGGCCCGCGAACGCCTGCGTGAAGCCGAGTACCTGTCCGCCTCGCTGGAGGAGATCGACGCCGTCGACCCCCAGCCGGGCGAAGACGACGCGCTGAAGGCCGAGGCGCTGCGCCTGGGCAACGTGGAGGAGCTGCGCACCGCGTCCGTGGCCGCGCATCAGGCCCTGGTCGGCGGCGACTTCGCCGAGGGTGCCGACGCCACCAGCCTCATCGAGTCCGCCCGTCGGCAGCTGGAAAGCGCCGGCGAGAACGACCCCGCCCTCGCCGCCTCCGCCGAGCGGCTGGCCGAGGTGGGCTACATCCTGGCCGACGTCGCCACCGAGCTGGCCAGCTACGGCTCCTCCCTGGATGCGGAGGGCCCGGAACGGCTGGCCGAGGTCGAAAACCGGCGCGGGGAACTCGCCGGGCTGGTGCGCAAGTTCGCTCCCGACGTCAACGGCGTCATCGCCTGGCGCGATGAGAGCCGCGCCCGGCTGCTGGAGCTGGGTAACGACGACAGCCGGATCGAGGCGCTGGAAGCCGAGCTCCAGGAGCTCTCCGCGGCCCTGACCGAACGGGCGGCGGAGCTGACCAAGCTGCGCCGGGAAGCGGCCGAGGACCTGAGCAGCCGGGTCAGCGCGGAACTGGCCGCCCTGGCCATGCCTGACGCCGCGCTGGTCATCGAGCTCACCGAGGCGGCCGACCTTGGCCCGTACGGGGCCGACGACATCGCGTTCCTGCTCGCCCCGCATCCCGGGGCGCCGCCGCGCCCGCTGGGCAAGGGTGCCTCCGGCGGTGAGCTCTCCCGCGTCATGCTGGCCATTGAGGTGGTCCTGGCCGAAGTGGACCCCGTCCCCACCTTTGTCTTCGACGAGGTGGACTCCGGCGTCGGCGGCAAGGCCGCGGTCGAGATCGGCCGGCGGCTGGCGATGCTGGCCCGGCACGTGCAGGTGATTGTGGTCACCCACCTGCCGCAGGTCGCGGCGTACGCCAACCAGCACATCCGCGTGATCAAGAAATCCTCCGCCGCCGAAGACGGCCAGGGCGTGACCGCCAGCGATGTCATCGTGCTCGACCAGGACGCGAAGATCCGCGAACTGGCGCGGATGCTGGCCGGCCAGGAGGACTCGGACTCGGCGCAGGCGCACGCCCGGGAGCTGCTGGACGCGGCCGCCGAGCTTCACTCGTCAGCGAAGTCGGGGAGCAGGAAGGCCAAAAGGTGATAGGCTCGAATTCCGTGGTGCAGCGATCAAATTCCAAGTCCTCTTCTACGGTCAAACACATTTTCGTCACCGGCGGTGTGGCCTCTTCCCTCGGCAAGGGCCTGACGGCCTCCAGCCTGGGCCATCTCCTGCGGGCCCGCGGCCTGTCGGTGACCATGCAGAAGCTCGATCCCTATCTCAACGTGGATCCGGGCACAATGAACCCCTTCCAGCACGGCGAGGTCTTCGTGACCGACGACGGCGCGGAAACCGACCTCGACATCGGCCACTACGAGCGCTTCCTCGACGAGAGCCTCGACGGGTCCGCCAACGTGACCACCGGCCAGGTGTACTCCACCGTCATCGCCAAGGAACGCCGCGGCGAATACCTCGGTGACACGGTCCAGGTCATTCCGCACATCACCGACGAGATCAAGCGCCGGATGCGCCTGCCCTCCGAGGCGAAGAAGGCCCCCGACGTCATCATCACCGAGATCGGCGGCACGGTCGGCGACATCGAGTCGCAGCCGTTCCTCGAAGCCGCGCGGCAGGTCCGCCAGGATGTGGGACGGAACAACGTGTTCTTCCTGCACGTGTCCCTGGTGCCCTACATCGGCCCCTCCCAGGAGCTGAAGACCAAGCCGACCCAGCATTCGGTGGCCGCCCTGCGCTCCATCGGCATCCAGCCCGATGCGATCGTCATCCGCTCCGACCGGCCCGTGCCGGACGCCATGCGGGACAAGATCGGCCGCATGTGCGACGTGGACGTGGACGCCGTCATCGGCTGCCCGGACGCGCCGAGCATCTACGACATCCCCAAGACCCTGCACTCGCAGAACCTCGACGCGTACATCGTCCAGGCGCTGGGGCTGAAGTTCAAGGACGTCAACTGGACCAAGTGGGACCGGCTGCTCGACGCCGTCCACAACCCCAAGCACCACGTCGAGGTGGCGCTGGTCGGCAAGTACATCGACCTGCCCGACGCCTACCTGTCCGTGACCGAGGCGCTGCGCGCCGGCGGCTTCGCGAACAAGGCCAAGGTCAAGATCCGCTGGGTGCCCTCCGATGAGTGCGCCACCCAGGAAGGCGCGGCCAAGGCGCTGGCCGGCGTCGACGCGATCTGCGTGCCCGGCGGCTTCGGCATCCGCGGCCTCGAGGGCAAGCTCGGCGCGCTGCGCTTCGCCCGTGAGAACAAGCTGCCGACCCTGGGCCTGTGCCTGGGCCTGCAGTCCATGGTGATCGAGTACGCCCGCAACGTGGTCGGCCTGGAGGGCGCGTCCTCCACCGAGTTCGAGCCGGACACCCAGTACCCGGTCATCGCCACCATGGCCGAGCAGAAGGAGATCGTCGCCGGACAGGGCGACATGGGCGGCACCATGCGCCTCGGTCTCTGGGACGCGAAGCTGGAGCCGGAGTCCGTGGTCGCCAAGACCTACGGCAAGACCATGGTCGCCGAGCGTCACCGGCACCGTTACGAGGTGAACAACCAGTACCGCGACAAGATCGCCGAAGCCGGCCTGGTCTTCTCCGGTACCACCACCGACGGCGGGCTCGTCGAATTCGTCGAGCTGCCCGAGGACGTACATCCGTACTATGTCTCCACCCAGGCGCACCCGGAGCTGAGCTCGCGGCCCACCCGCCCGCACCCGCTCTTCGCCGGCCTGGTGAAGGCTGCCCTGGCGCACCAGAAGGAACGGAAGTAACCAATGGTCGCGGACCGGGGGATCGCCGACGAACAGAGCCCGAGGCGGCTGCTGCACACCGAAACCGTCTATTCCGGGCGCATCTGGGACGTGGTCCAGGACCGCTTCCAGCTGTCCGACGGTGAGGACCCCCTGGTCCGCGACTACATTACGCATCCCGGCGCCGTCGCCATCCTCGCGATGGACGACGACGGCCGGGTGCTGCTGATCAACCAGTACCGGCGTCCGGTGCGCATGAAGCTGTGGGAAATCCCCGCCGGGCTGCTGGACGTGGACGGCGAGGACTTCGTGGCCGCCGCGGCCCGCGAGCTGGCCGAAGAGGCCGACCTGCAGGCCGCGTCCTGGCACGTGCTCACCGACCTGTTCCTCTCCCCGGGATCCTCCCGGGAGGAGCTGCGCATCTACCTGGCACGCGGGCTCACCCCCGTCCCCGAGGACGAGCGGCACGTGCGCGAGCACGAGGAAGCCGAGATCGAAACCGCCTGGGTGGAGCTCGACGACGCCGTGCAGGCCGTGCTCGACGGCAGGCTGCACAGCCCCTCCGCCATCGCCGGCGTGCTCGCCGCCCATGCCGCCCGGGCCAATGACTTCGCCGACCTTCGGCCCGGCGATGCACCGTGGCCCGAGCACCACTCCCGGCACGGTTCCTGGCCCGTCGGCCCGGACCTCTAGCCGTGACTGCGGCACCCGACGCGCGGGACCGGTCCACCGGCGCCGCGGACCCCAACGACACCATCGAGCTGGACCTCAACGCCCAGCTGAACCCCACCATCCGGCTGGATCTCTCCGGCTCCGGCGCTGCCGCCGAGACCGGGACGGCGACGTCCGCGGAAGCCGCCTCAGCTACGGCGACGCCCGGTACGGCTGGGCCCTCGGCGGATGGGTTCGCCGAACCGGCTGCGGCCGGAACCGCCGTCGCGCCGCCCGCCAAGGCCGAGAAGAAGCGGACCTCTGCACGGATCAGCGCCGCGGGGGCGGCCGAGGAGCTGCGCAGCACCGCCGTGGGCCGGGAAATCAGTGTCTATCTGCAGCACATGGCCGTGGAGCGCGGCCTGGCCGCCAACACCCTCGAGGCCTACCGCCGCGACCTGCTCCGCTATGCCCGGTTCCTGGCCGCGCACGGCGTGCACGACGTCGGCCGGATTACCCGCCACGATGTGACCGCCTTTGCCCGCGCCCTGTCCGAGGGCACCGACGGCGCCGCCGCCCTCAGCCTGCGCTCCGCCGCCCGGACCATTGTGGCCGTGCGGGGCCTGCACAAGTTCTGGGCGCTGGAAGGCACCATGGCCACCGACCCGGCCGCCGACGTGCACCCGCCCATGCCCGGCAAGCGCCTGCCCAAGGCCATCACGGTGGAGGAAGTCACCCGCATCCTCGAGGCGGTGCCGCTGGACACCCCGATCGGCCTGCGGGACCGGGCGCTGCTGGAGTTCCTCTACTCCACCGGCGCCCGCATCAGCGAGGCCGTGGGCCTGGATGTGGATGACCTGTCGCTGGAACGCATCCCCGCCCGCGGGCCCGACGTCGTGCGCCTGTTCGGCAAGGGCTCCAAGGAGCGGCTGGTGCCGCTCGGTTCCTATGCGGCCCGCGCGCTGGATGACTACCTCGTGCGCGCCCGCCCAGGGCTGGCGCTCAAGGGCAAGGGCACGCCGGCCCTGTTCCTGAATGCCCGCGGCGGACGGCTGAGCCGGCAGAGCGCCTGGACCATCCTCAAGAACGCTGCCGAGAAGGCGCAGATCGGCCGGGACGTGTCTCCGCATACCCTGCGGCACTCCTTCGCGACACACCTGCTGGAGGGCGGCGCGGATGTGCGCGTGGTGCAGGAGCTGCTCGGCCATGCGTCCGTGACAACCACGCAGGTCTACACCCTGGTCACCGCTGAAACCCTCCGCGAGGTCTACGCGGCGGCTCATCCGCGGGCGCTGTAACGATTACGGGTTCCGCTTAGCGGGCCTTTGGCGTTAAGGCTTTGTCCCGCCTGACGTCTTCGCTTTCGCTGCGACGGATGACCAGCGACGTCGTGATGAGTATGGCGGAGAGCAACGCAGCCGAAACCAGCAGGAGCAGGTAGGTCAGGGACACCAGGACGGCGACGGGCGCCACCTCCCAGACCGCCGACAGCGGCATGGTGCTCAGGCTGTCCGCTACGCCGAAATTCCGGTTGAGGAAGGGCCCCACGACAAGGAGGACGACGGCCGCGATACCGAACCATGCGCCGAACCTCATCGTGGCCTTCGCCAGTGCTGCAGCAGACATCTCACTCCCCGGGTTCCGTTTGGACTCAGCCTAAAAGTTGCCTTTGGTGGTCTGAGTATGCGCGAAATCCCTCGAAGCGCCAACCAGGCCACGAAACGGGTTCGACGCCGGCTCCGCCGGATGCCGCGCCGGCGACTATCGGTGGGATGGCGCGCTTCCGGAAGAGCCGTAACCGCGGTATCCCCACAGGAGTTGGGCAGGTGGGACCGCGGAGCAGCGTTATCCCAACACCAGTTGGGGGAGTCCGACGCCGGCCCCGCCGGAAGCCGCCCGAGTCACCTTGAAGCGCTCGGAGATATGGACCCTGTCCGGTCCCGGGGAGTCAGCGGTAGATTGGTCGGGTGCCAAATGAACCTGCTCCCGTAGTCCTGTGCTTCCTGATGCGAGGCACCGGCGAGAATGCCGAAGTCCTGATGGGCCTGAAACAGACCGGGTTCGGCACCGGCCGGATCGTGACGCTGGGCGGCCATGTGGAGCCCGGCGAGACGCCGGAACAGGCCGCGGTCCGCGAGGTCGAGGAGGAAGCGGCCGTGACGATCCGTGAACAGGACCTCGTCCGGGCAGGCAGCATCGAGTTCGTCTTCCCGTTCCGGCCGGAGTGGGACATGTCCACCGTCGTCTTCACCGCCCGCACCTGGGAAGGCGAACCCAGCCCAAGCGAGGAGATCATCCCCGCCTGGTATCCGGTCGACGCCGTCCCGTACGCACAGATGTGGCCGGACTCGGCGCTTTGGATGCCGCGGGTGCTGGCGGGGGAGGACTTCGCCGCCACCGTCACTCTCGACGAGGACAACAGCAGCGTGGCGGAGATCGTCTTCGCCGCCCTCGGCTAAGCAGAGACAAAGGCGCCCGCCGCGGATTCCTCCGCAGCGGGCGCCGTCGTCAGTCCAGGCGGAATCAGCCCAGGTGCCGCTCCTCCGGGCCCACGTACTCGCTCAGCGGGCGGATCAGCGAGTTGGCCTCCAGCTGCTCCATGATGTGCGCGGTCCAGCCGGTGATCCGGGCGGCCACGAACAGCGGCGTGAACGTGGGGGTGTCGAAGCCCATCAGGTGATAGGCCGGGCCGGCCGGATAGTCAAGGTTCGGCAGGATGTTCTTGCGCTCGGCCATGGCCAGTTCCAGGGCGGTGTACAGCTCGCCGAGGTCGGGGCGGTCGTAGTGCTTGATCATCGCGTCCAGGGAGGCCTTCATGGTCGGCACCCGGGAATCGCCGTTCTTGTAGACCCGGTGGCCGAAGCCCATGATCTTCTTCTTGGACGCCAGCGCATCGTCCAGCCACTCCGCGGCGAAGGCCGCGACGTCGCCGTCGCCCGCCGCCGTGCTGATCTCCTCGAAGGTGTGCATGACCGCTTCGTTGGCCCCGCCGTGCAGCGGGCCCTTCAGCGCGCCGATCGCCCCGGTGACCGCCGAGTGCAGATCCGACAGGGTGGAGGTGATGACCCGGCCGGTGAAGGTGGACGCATTGAACGAGTGCTCCGCGTACAGGATCATCGAGACGTTGAACGCCTCCACCACCTCGGGGGCCGCCTCTTCCCCGAACGCCATCCAGAGGAAGTTCGAGGAGTAGTCCAGGTCCTCGCGCGGCTCGACCAGGTCCTGGCCGCGGCGCCGCCGCTGGTCGTAGGCGACGACGGCGGGCATCGCCGCGAACAGGCTCAGCGACTTGGCCATGTTGGCCTCCACCGAGGAGTCCTCCGACTGCGGATGCATGGCCCCGAGCACCGACGCCGCCGTCCGGCACACGTCCATCGGGTGGCAGGTGGTGGGCAGGGCGTCGATGACGGCCTTCAGCTCCGGCATCAGCGCGCGCTGGGCCCGCTCCGCCGCCGCGAACGTTTCCAGTTCGGCGGGCGTGGGCAGCTCGCCGTTCCAGAGCAGGTACGCGACCTCCTCGAAGCTGCAGTGCGCGGCCAGCTGCTGCACCGGGTAGCCGCGGTAGAGCAGCGAGTTGGTCTCAGGGTTGACCTTGGAAATGCTGGTGGTGTCCACCAGCACGCCGGCCAGCCCCTTGTGGATCTGTGAATCGGTCATGACAGGACTCCTTTGTCGGACGGACCGGCCCTACTGGACGCCGGGAACCTGGAAGTTGAACACCGAGGTGTCGAACCGGTTGTACGCCTCGTAGTCCACCAGATCATACAGACGCGCCCGCGTCAGCATGTTGGGGACGTCGGCTGCCTGGGTGCCGTCGGCGCGGATGGCCTCCAGCGTACGTTCCGCCGCGCCCATCGCCGAGCGCAGCAGGGTGACCGGGTAAATCACCATGTTCACGCCGACGTCGGCCAGCTCCTTGGCGGTGAACAGCTCGGACTTGCCGAACTCGGTCATGTTGGCCAGGATCGGCACGTCCACGGCGTCGCGGATGGCGGCGAACTCCGAGAGGTCCTTCATGGCCTCGGGGAAGATCGCGTCGGCGCCGGCGTCCACCAGGGCCCGAGCGCGGTCCTGGGCGGCCTGCAGGCCGTCGACGGCGCGGATATCGGTGCGCGCCATGATCAGGAAGTTCGGATCCCGGCGGGCGTCGGCGGCGGCGCGGATCCGCTTGGTGGCCGTGTCCAGGTCCACCACGTTCTTGCCGTCCAGGTGCCCGCAGCGCTTGGGGTTGAACTGGTCCTCGATGTGGCAGCCGGACAGCCCGGCGTTCTCCAGCTCCTGGATGGTGCGGGCCACGTTCATCGGCTCGCCGAAGCCGGTGTCGGCGTCGACGATGGCCGGCAGATCCGTCATCCGGGCGATCTGCCCGGCGCGGGTGGCGACCTCGGTGAGGGTGGTCAGCCCGATGTCCGGCAGGCCCAGGTCATTGGCCAGCACGGCGCCGGAGATGTAGACGCCGTCGAACCCCTTTTCCTCGATGAGGCGGGCCGAGAGCGGGTTGAACGCGCCCGGGAACTGCTGCAGCCGGCCGGAGGCCAGGCCGTCGCGGAAGGCGCGGCGCTTCTGCTCGGGAGTGATGGAGGAGTACAGCATTTAGAACAGTCCCTTCGGTGCGGCGGCGGGGTCGACGACGCCGGGTGCGGCCATGATGTTGAGCTGGTCCAGTTCCCCGGCGCCCAGCTCGGGCAGGCGCTCGGCGGCGGCGATGAAGCGGTCCATCTCCTCCTCCGTCACGAGGCCGGCGGCCAGGGTGCGGAACTTGTTGATGTAGTCGGCGCGGGCAAACGGCCGGGCGCCGAGCGGGTGGGCGTCGGCAACGGCGATCTCGTCGCGGAGCACGCGGCCGTCGGCCAGCTCGATCTCGACGTGGCCGCCGAACGCCTTCTCGCTGATGTCCAGCGAGTGGTAGCGGCGGGTCCACTCCGGGTCCTCGACCGTGGTGACCTTCTGCCACAGCGCCACGGTGTCCGGGCGGGCGGCCCGCTCGGGGGCGTAGGAGTCCACGTGGTGCCACGCGCCGTCCTGCAGGGCGACGGTAAAGATGTACGGGATCGAGTGGTCCAGGGTTTCCCGGGACGCGGTGGGATCGTACTTCTGCGGGTCGTTGGCGCCGGAGCCGATCACGTAGTGCGTGTGGTGGGAGGTGGAGATCTTCACGCTGCGCACGTTCGCCGGATCGGTGGCCTCGGGGTGCTCGCGGTGGATCTTGCGGGCCAGATCGATCCAGGCCTGGGCCTGGTACTCGGCGGAGTGTTCCTTGGTGTAGGTGTCGAGGATGGCGCGCTTGGCTTCGCCGGCCTCGGGCAGCGGCACCTCGTACGCGGCGTCGGGCCCGTCCAGCATCCACGCGATGACGCCGTCCTCACCCTCGTAGATGGGGGTGGGGGAGGTCTGGCCGCGCATGGCGCGGTCCACGGCCTCCACGGCCATCTTGCCGGCGAACGCCGGAGCGTGGGCCTTCCAGGTGGAGATCTCGCCCTTGCGGGACTGCCGGGTGGCGGTGGTGGTGTGCAGCGCCTGGCCCACGGCCTGGAAGATGGTTTCGACGTCGAGGCCGAGCAGGGTGCCCAGGCCGGCGGCGGCGGAGGGGCCCAGGTGCGCGACGTGGTCGATCTTGTGCTTGTGCAGGCAGATGGCCTTGACCAGGTTGACCTGGATTTCGTAGCCGGTGGCGATGCCGCGGATCAGGTCCGCGCCGGAGGCACCGGTGTGCTGGGCGACGGCCAGGATCGGCGGGATGTTGTCGCCCGGGTGCGAGTAGTCCGCGGCCAGGAACGTGTCGTGGTAGTCCAGCTCGCGCACGGCCACGCCGTTGGCCCAGGCGGCCCACTCGGGGGAGGTGCGATCCTCCACGCCGAACACTGCGGCACCCTTGCCGCCGGAGGTCGGGGCGAAGGCGAGGGCCTGGGCGCGGGCCGAGACGATCGGGGCGCGGTTCAGGGACGCGATGGCCACCGAGGCGTTGTCGATGATCCGGTTGATCACCATGTCGGTGACCTCGGCGTCGACGGCCACTTGGTCGGCGGCGACCGTGGCGATCTTGTGGGCGAGCTGTTCCTCGCGGGGCAGCTGCTCGTCGCTGCGGTAGACCCGCACCTTGTGGTTGATCATGCTGTTTCTCCTTGTTGGGTGCCAGCCGTGGCGGCTGCGGTGAAATGTTCCAGGCTTTTGTGCAGGTGGACGGCGGTGGCGGCTGCGGCGACGGCGGGTTTGCCGGCGTCGATGGCCGCCGCGATGGTGGCGTGTTCGGCGGCGGTCTGGCGCAGCCGGTCCGGGTTGTCCCGGGCCAGGCGGCGGACCCGGGCCAGGTGCAGGCGGACGTTGCCCAGCGCCTGCGCGAGGTAGGCGTTGCCGGCGGCGGCGTCGATCGCCGCGTCCAGCCGGGCGACCAGCTCGTAGTAGCGCACGTGTCCGGGGTCCGGGTCTTCGGGCAGCTGCCGGCCGGCGTCCTCGAAGGCCGCCCGCAGCTCGGCGAACTCAGTGCCGGTGCGCCGCTCCGCTGCCAGTTCCGCGGCCCGGCATTCCAGGGCTTCGCGGAGTTCGAACAGCGACGCGACGGTGGCCGGGGAGATGGGTGTGACGACGACGCCGCGGCCGCCGTGCGCTGCGGTCAGCCCGTCCGCGGTGAGCCGGCTCAGGGCCTCGCGGAGCGGGGTGCGGGAGACGCCGAGCCGCTCGGCCTGCTCCACCTCGGCCAGCACGGTGCCCGGGGGCAATGCGCCGGAGATGATGTCCTCGCGCAGGGCGGCGTAGGCGCGGTCACTGGCTCTCATCGGCGCTCCCTTCGCGGCAGGGACACCGGGCGGCCCTGCGGGAGGACGTCGGTGTCAGCGGATACGTTCCCGGCCAGTGTATACACAAAGCACCGCGTGAGCCAGTGTTCCCGCGTTTTTGGCAGGAAATGTATACAGCTAGGCGAAGGGGTCCTTGTCCCACCCCCTTCAGCCGCCCTAGGCTGGGGCCCAATCAACGGCGATTCGCGGAGGATGCAATGCAGGCGTACCGGCAGGCTCATGAGCGCAGCATCAATGACCCGGAGGGGTTCTGGCTGGAGGCGGCCAAACTCGTGGACTGGGACGCCCCGCCGTCCCGGGCCCTGGACGGTGCCGATGCGCCGCTGTACCGGTGGTTTCCGGACGGGCGGCTGAACACCAGCTTCAACGCCCTGGACCGCCATGTGCAGGCCGGCCGCGGCGACCAGGCCGCCCTGATCTACGACTCCGCGATGCTGGGCACCACCCGCACCTACACCTACGCCGAGCTGCTCGCCGAAGTGGAGACCTTCGCCGGGGCCCTGCGCGGCCTGGGCGTCAGCCTGGGGGACCGGGTGGTGCTGTACCTGCCGATGATCCCCGAGGCCGTGATCGCCATGCTGGCCTGCGCCCGGCTCGGCGCGGTGCATTCGGTGGTCTTCGGCGGGTTCGCCGCCCGGGAGCTGGCCGCCCGGATCGCCGACGCGCAGCCGGCAGTGGTCGTCACCGCGTCCGGCGGGTTCGAACCCAAGCGCACGGTGGAATACCTGCCCTCCGTGGCCGAGGCGCTGGCGATGGCCGCGCATCCGGTGGGCGACGTCGTCGTCGTGCACCGCGACGGGTTCGCGCACGAGCCGGAGGAGTTCGCCGCCGCCGGCGCCGCCGCCTGGCATGACTGGGCGGACCTGACCAAGAACGCGGAGCCGGCCGGCCCGGTGCCGGTGGCCGCCACCGATCCGCTGTACATCCTCTACACCTCGGGCACCACCGGCACGCCCAAGGGCGTGGTGCGGGACAACGGCGGCCACGCCGTCGCCCTGGCCTGGTCGATGGCCAACATCTACGACGTCGCCGCCGGTCAGGTGATGTGGACCGCCTCCGACGTCGGCTGGGTGGTGGGGCACTCGTACATCGTCTACGGGCCGCTGCTGGCCGGCGCGACCACCGTGCTCTACGAGGGCAAGCCGGTGGGTACCCCGGACGCCGGCGCCTTCTGGCGGGTGGCGGCGCAGCACGGCGTCGAGGTCCTGTTCACCGCCCCGACGGCGCTGCGCGCGATCCGGCGGGCCGATCCGGAGGCGGCGCTGGCGGCGGACTACGACCTCTCGAAGCTGCGCACCCTGTTCGCGGCGGGGGAGCGGTTGGATCCGCAGACCTGGGAGTGGGCCGGCGCGGCGCTCGAGGTGCCGGTGGTGGACCACTGGTGGCAGACCGAAACCGGGTGGCCGATCTGCGCCAACCCCCGCGGACTGGACCCGCTGCCGCTGAAGTCCGGCTCGCCCAGCGTGCCGGTGCCCGGGTTCCAGGTGCACGTGCTGGACGGCGCGGGGAACGAGGTGCCTGCCGGCACCGAGGGCAACATTGCGCTGAAGCTGCCGCTGCCGCCCGGCACGCTCACCACGCTCTGGGGCAGCGACGAGCGGTACCGGTCCTCGTACCTGAGCGCGTTCGAGGGGTTCTACGCCACCGGCGACTCCGGGTATATGGACGAGGACGGGTACGTGTTCGTGATGGGCCGCACCGACGACATCATCAACGTCGCCGGGCACCGGCTCTCCACCGGCGGGCTGGAGCAGGCCGTGGGCGCGCATCCCGCCGTCGCCGAGTGCGCCGTCATCGGGCTGGCGGATGAGCTCAAGGGCCAGCGGCCCACGGCCTGGGTGGTGCTGAAGGCGGGGTTCGACGGCGACCCGGCCGCCGTGCCCGCCGAGGTAGTGGAGCTGGTGCGCCGCCGGGTCGGCGCCGTGGCCGACCTCCGCGAGGTGCACGTGGTGGAGGCGCTGCCCAAGACCCGCTCCGGCAAGATCCTGCGCCGCACCATGCGGCAGATGGCCGACGGCGTGGAGTACACCGTGCCGTCCACCATCGAGGATCCGACCGTGCTGGAGGCGCTGGCGGAGGTGCTGCGCCCGCGGGGTTGAGAATTCGCCGCGCAGCACCTCCGCATCCGCGCCCTTTTACTGCGGAGCCGGCGCGACGGCTGCGGCAGGCGCGTCCGCTACCCGGGCGGCCGGCTTGAATCCCTTGAACCGGCGCACGTATCCGACCATCTGGCGCAGCGGCACGGTGCGCGGCCACGCGTCCGGCCGGAAGTAGGCCTCGGAGCCGCCGTCGACCACCACGACCGAGCCGCACAGGAACTCTGCCGAGTCGCTGAGCATCATGTGGACCCAGTCGGCAATGTGCTCCGGCTTGCCGAAACCGCCGGTGGGCACCGGGAACGAGTGGATGGCCTTCGCCTCGGACGGAGTGTCGAGCTGGCGCTGGAGCAGCGGGGTGAGGATCGCCCCCGGGGCAATCACGTTCATCCGGATCCCTGCTCCGGCCCAGTCAGGCCCGACGGCCGTGCGGCGCACCCAGCGGCTGACGGCGATCTTCGAGGACGCGTACACGAACGGGGCCGCCCTGCCGCCCAGAAAGCGCAGCGAGCGGACCGCCTTGGCCGTGTCCTTCTTCAGCAGGGCCCGCACCGGGGCTTCCGGCACGGCGGGGGTGGTGGTGGTGGAGTTGCTGCCGAAGACCACGACCTTGGCGCCGCCGCCGGCCGCCAGCGCCTCGCGCCAGCCTTCCAGCAGCTCGACGACGCCGAGGTAGTTCACGGCCGCGATGGTCGGGAACCGCTCCGGTACCGGGACGGGACCCAGCCCGGCAGCCATCACCGCGCCGTCCAGCCGGCCGCCCGCCAGGTCAAGGACCTCCCGGACCGCCAGGGCCCGCCCTGCTGCGTCCGAGAGGTCGGCGACGACGTCGGCCTGCCGGATGTCGACGCCGATGACCCGGTGCCCCTCGGCCGTGAGTTTCTGAACGACGGCCTGACCCATGCCGGAGGCCGCTCCGGTTACCGCGTATGTGCCCAATGCAGTTCCTTTCCTTTGCCCCTCCGCTGTCCGGGTGGGGACACCCCTATTATTGACCGGTTCGGTCAAAAATGGTTGCATCGAGCCATGAGCAGTTTCGTTTCCGCCGTCGCGGCCGGCCCAAGGACCCGCGGCAGGCCGACCGTCCTGGACCCGGAGGCGGTGAGCGCAGCGGCCCTGGCCCTGTGGTCGGAGCGGGGATACGCCGATACCGGATGGGCGGAGCTGGCCGAGGCCACGGGGATCAGTGTCCGGACCCTCACCCGGCACTTCGGAACCAAGTCGGCGCTCGCATGGGTCGGTGTCCAAGGAGCCACGGACCGCCTGCGAACCGCTCTGGCCGAGCTGCCGGAGCAGCTGCCGGTGAACGAGGCGGTTCGTCGCGGCATCCTGGCGTCTATGGCCCACGGGGGACTGGAGCAGGATGAGGGGCGCCGCTGGCTGCGCCTCATCGCCGTCGAACCGGAGCTGGCGGCCACGGCGCCCGAAGGCTATGCGCCGTGGACCCAGGCACTGTCGGAGTATCTTCGCAGCCGCCTGCCGCACGCCGACGACGCCGTCTGCGGCGCCCTGGCGGCCGGATACCAGGTGATGACCTTCCATGCGCTCGCCGCCTGGGCAGGAGAAGGCGGCGCCGGATCAGCAGCGGAAGCGGTGTCGGCGCTGCTGGATTATGTGGCGATTCCCGCCGCAGTGCAGCAGTGACGGCAGTGCCCCCCCGCCCCCCGGAGCCGGAACGGCGCTAGGTGTACTGCCCAGCGAGGTTAGTTAAGCGGCTGATGGGTGGCTGGTTCCCGATTGCAGTGTGGGGTCTGTGGTGATTGTACTCATGGACCCAACCCGATAATGCTTCGCGGCGGGCGGTTTCATTGGCATAGAAACGGGCGTAGGCCCATCCGTCGTTCAGGGTGCGGTGGAACCGCTCGATCTTGCCGTTGGTCTGGGGCCGATAGGGTCGGGTGCGCTTGGGCGTGATGCCCAGTTCGGCGCATTTGTCGCGCCATGCATGTGAGCGGTAGGCAGACCCGTTGTCCGATAAGACCCGCTCCACGGTGACGATGAGCTTGGCGAGGCTCAGACGTGCTTTAGGCGTCAGTGCTGCACTAGCGTGGGACATGAAGGCCTCCTGTTTGTGAAGCGGTTTCTTAGACAGCTCCACTCCACATCGGGAGGCCTTCGTCATCCCTTCAATTCAGTTCGTGTCGTCACACGAACTCAACCAACCTGCCTGGGCAGTACAGCTAGGCCAGCCGGAAGACCCGGTCCGCCCGGCCCGCTGAGGCCCGGATCAGCTCCGCGTTGCGTTCATCGGTACCCAGCGCCCAGGCCCGGGCGTCCTCCGGGGACTTGCCGAAGCGCTCGTGCCGGGCAATCAGCCGGGCGCGGCGCAGCTCCTCGTCCGCCGCAATGAACCACACCTCGTCCAGGCTGGCGCGCGCCCGCGGCCACGCGCCGGCGTCGTGCAGCAGGTAGTTGCCCTCCGTGACGACCAGCGGCACGGCGGGCCGCACCGGCAGGGCCGAACCGATGGGCTCCTCCAGCTCCCGCCGGAACTCCGGCGCGTAGATGGTCTCCGCCGACTCGGGCCGCTGTGCCCGGATGCGCTCCAGCAGCGCGGCGTACCCGGCGTCGTCGAACGTGTCCGCCGCACCCTTCCGGTCCCGGCGCCCCAAGGCATCCAAGACCGTGTTGGCCAGGTGGAAGCCGTCCATCGGCACCAGCACGGCCCGTTCCGGGCCCAGCGCCTGAACGAGTTGCTCCGCCACGGTGGACTTGCCCGCGCCCGGGGCGCCGGTGATGCCGAGGATGCTCCGCCGGCCGTGCGCGGCCAGTGCCTCCGCCCGGGCCACCAGGTCCGCCATCGTGACGGGGTCGGCCGCCGCCGGGTCACTCATATGCCCTCCTGAGCCGGGTCGGGAGCGGTGTCGAGCGCAGCGTGCAGGGCACGGCGCAGGCGGGTCACCGCGTGATCCGTGACCGCGTCACCCACGTCCTGGAACGAGCCCATGCCGCCCCGGTACAGGCCCAGCGCCTCCCGGGCACAGGCCCGCAGATCGTCCCCGTCGGCGACCTGCGCGAGGTTCCGCGCCAGCCAGCGGGCGGTATAGGCGCGCGGTTCATCCTGCATCTCGGCGGCGGCAGCGGCCAGCTCCTCCACCGCCGCGTGAAGTTCAGCCAGTGCTGCGGAGTAACGAAGCCGCATGGGGCTCCTTCCGGGTCGGCGACGGGTGTGGCACTGCCTCCACGCTAGCCCTTCCACCGGTATTCGAGCTCCGGCCGGCCGCGGGTGCCGTAGCGCGGCGACCGCTCCGCCGACCGCTGGTCCGCCAGATACTCCAGGTACCGGCGGGCGGTGATCCGCGACATCGCCAGCTCCTCGGCCGCCTCGGTGGCGGACACCGCCACGGGGGAGCGCTTGAGCAGATCCGCGACGGCGCCCAGCGTGTCCGCGGACAGGCCCTTGGGCAGCGGTCCGACGTCGGCCGGCCGCAGCGCCGCGAACATCTTGTCCACCGCGGTCTGCGTGGTCGTGGCCGCCTGCTCGGTCAGCCGCCGGCGGTACTCGGCGTAGGCCGTGAGCTTGGTACTGAAGGCCGAGAACGTGAACGGCTTGATCAGGTAGTGCGTGATGCCGCCGGACAGGGCGCTGCGCACCACCGCCACGTCCCGCACCGCGGTGATCGCAATGACGTCCACCGGCAGTCCGGCGCCCCGGGCCCGGCGCAGCACATCCAGCCCGTGCAGGTCCGGCAGGTTCATGTCCAGCAGCACCAGGTCGATCCGGTCCGGCCCGTCCGCGGGCTCCTTCTCCGCGGCGCGCAGGGCCTTGATCGCCTCGGCGCCGGTCCGGGCGATGCCGGCGACGGCGAACCCGGGTACCCGGCGCACGTACTCGGCGTGGGCCTCGGCCGGGATCTCCTCGTCCTCCACCACGAGCACGCGGATCAGGGGAACCGGGCCCGACGCCGGCGCGGCCGCGTCCGGTGCCGGGACGTCCGGCGCCAAAGGGTCCGGCATCGAAGGCCCGGTGCCGGCGTGGTCGGCGGGCAGGCGCGGGCTCACTGCGCCCCCTCCGGCACGGCGGCCGGCAGCAGCACCCGGAACCGGGCCCCGGCCCCGGGCAGCACCTCGATGCTGCCGTCCAGCCGGGTGACGGCCTGCTGCACCAGCGCCAGCCCGACGCCGCGGCCGGCGCCGGTGCCCGGGCGCGGGGCCTTCGTGCTGAACCCGCGGTCGAAGATCCGGGTGAGCACGTCAGGGGCGACGCCGGGCCCGTCGTCGCGCGCCTCGATCACCGGCCCGCGCCCGTCGGAGGACAGGTGCAGCTCTACCCGGGCGGCCGCGGCGTCGAACGCGTTGTCCAGCAGGTTGCCGATGATCGTGACCAACTCCACCGGGTCGATGCCGTCGCCCGTCCACGGGCCGCCGCGGCCGTCGTCGGCCCGGATGTCCAGCTCCAAGCCCCGCTCGCGGGCCTGGGCGGCCTTGCCCATGAGCAGGGCGGTGACGGCGGGCTCGGCGACGGCGGCGAGGACCTCGTCGTTGAGCTGCTGGGACCGCTCCAGGTCCGCAGTGGCGAAGCGCAGCGCGTCCTCGCGCCGGTCCAGCTCGATCAGGGACACCAGCGTGTGGATCCGGTTCGCGTGCTCATGCGTCTGGGCGTTGAGCGCATCGGCAAGCGTGCGCAGGTTCGCCACCTCGCCGGTGAGGGACTCGATGTCGGTGTGGTCGCGCAGCGTGGTGACCGTGCCGAAGCGCCGCGGCTTGGGCCCGGCGGACAGCGCGGCGGCCTGGTTGACCACCAGCACGTGCCGGCCGGTCAGGTGTATCTCTTCGCGGGCGTCGCGGCCGCTGCGCAGCAGCTGGCGCAGCGGCTCGGGCAGGTCCAGCTGCTCCGGCCGGTGCGGGCCCCGGCCGCCTTCGGGCAGGCCCAGCAGCGCCGCGGCCTGGTCGTTGTAGAGCACGACGTCGCCGCGCGGGTCCAGCAGCACCAGACCGTCCTGGACCGAGTGCAGGGCCGAGTCGTAGAAGGTGAACATGTGCAGCAGCTCCTGCGGCCCGAGCCCGTGCGTGGCCCGGTTCAGGTAGCGGCTGAGCAGCAGCGAGCCGGCCGTGCCCAGCACCAGGGCGATGCCGGTGTGCAGCAGCAGCTCGGGCAGCTGCGCGTCCCGCACCAGGTCCACCCGGTCCACCGTGGTGCCGGCGGCCACCAGGCCCAGGACGGCGCCGTCGTCGCCCGTCACCGGCACGATGGCGCGCACCGAGGGCCCCAGAGTGCCGGTGTAGGTCTCGGTGAGGGTGCCGCCGGCCAACGCCGGCTCGATGGTGCCGATGTACGGCCGGCCGATCTGCTCCGGATCGGGATGGGAGAAGCGGGTCCGGTCGGTGTCCATGATGGTCAGGAAGTCCACCCCCACGCGCTCCATCACGCCCTTGGCGTACTCCTGCAGCCCGGCGCCGGAGACCGGCGGCTCCACCGCCTCGCGGACCACGCTGCTGGCCGCCGCGGTGCCGGCCACGGCCAGCATCCGGTCGGCGGTGGCGTTGTAGGCGTTGTCCTCGGCCTCGGCGTACAGCTCCAGGCCCAGCCCGCCGGAAACCAGCAGGATAAAGGCCAGCTGGCCCAGGAACAGCCGGCTGGCCAGGCTCCCTCGACGCAACGCTGCTCCTTTCTTTTCGGCACGGGTGCCGCCGCCGCGGGTGGGGCGGCTGCGAACAGTATGAACACAACAGTGACACCAGTCACATGGCGGGCGGAGGGTGGAGGCTGATCCCGCGTACAAGGAGTACACCCATGGCAGCTGCCGCAAGCCAGCCCGCCGGCACGAAGAAGAGCCGACGGCCGGACAAGACCCATTTCCTCTACATTGCCGTCATCGCGGCCGTCGTCCTCGGCGCGGTGCTTGGCCTGGTGGCCCCCGAGGCGGGGCAGGCAATGAAGCCGCTCGGCACCGCCTTTATCGGGCTGATCAAGATGATGATCGCCCCGGTCATCTTCTGCACCATTGTCCTAGGCATCGGGTCGATCGCCAAAGCCGCCACCGTCGGCAAGGTGGGCGGGCTCGCGCTGGGCTACTTCATCATCATGTCCACCTTCGCCCTGGCCATCGGCCTGGTCGTGGGCAACTTCATCCACCCGGGCGAGGGGCTGGACATCCAGGCCGCGGGCGACGCCGCCCCCGCCGCCCCGGAGGAGGACGGCGGCACCGTCGGCTTCCTGCTGGGCATCATCCCCACCACGCTGCTGGCCTCGCTGACCGGCGAGTCCATCCTGCAGACCCTGTTCGTGGCCCTGCTGGTCGGCTTCGCGCTGCAGAAGATGGGCACCGCCGGGGCCCCGGTGCTGCAGGGCATCAAGCACCTCCAGGTACTGGTGTTCCGCATCCTGATGATGATCATGTGGCTGGCGCCGATCGGCGCGTTCGGTGCCATCGCCGCCGTCGTCGGTGAGACCGGAGTCCAGGCCATCGTGTCCATGGCCACCCTGATGATCGCCTTCTACATCACCTGCGCCCTGTTCATCGCGGTGATCCTGGGCGGGCTGATGAAGATGGTCACCGGGTTCAACATCTTCAAGCTGATGAAGTACCTGGGACGCGAGTACCTGCTGATCTTCTCCACCTCGTCCTCCGAGGTGGCCCTGCCGCGCCTGATCGCCAAGATGGAGCACCTGGGCGTCTCCAAGCCGGTGGTGGGAGTGACCGTGCCGACCGGCTACTCCTTCAACCTGGACGGCACCGCGATCTACCTGACCATGGCCGCGCTGTTCGTGTCCTCGGCCATGGGTGTCCCGCTGGACCTGGGCGAGCAGATCTCCCTGCTGGTGTTCATGATCATCGCCTCCAAGGGCGCCGCCGGGGTCACCGGCGCCGGCCTGGCCACCCTGGCCGGCGGCCTGCAGTCCCACCGCCCGGACCTGATCGACGGCGTGGGCCTGATCGTGGGCATCGACCGGTTCATGTCCGAGGCCCGCGCGCTGACCAACTTCACCGGCAACGCCGTGGCCACCGTGCTGATCGGCACGTGGACCAAGGAAATCGACCGCGACCAGGTCAACGCCGTGCTCAACGGCGAGCGTCCCTTCGATGAGACGACCATGACCGAGGGCGCCGCCGAGCCGGTCCGCTCCGAGGACGCCGCCCGGGTTGCCACCCAGGATCCCGACGGCGACGCCGCGGCTGCCGCCGTCGAGCCGGCGGGCACGGCGCCGCGCCGCTAGGCCGGCCCCGGTCTCACCCACCGCGCGCTCCGTCTCCGGACGGGGCGCGCGGCCGTTTAACCGCCCTGCGCGGCCGGCCGACACGTCCCGCCACGCGCCTGATACCGCCGACCGGCGTGGGCGGCGCATCTGTTGTACAGCTGATGCTGCCAAGACGCCTCTTAAGGGACATCTGCTGTACAACGGATTGGGCGGGGGACGGCAGGGGACGTCTGTTGTACAGCTGATGCTGCTTACGGGGCTGGGCCGCCATCCGTTGTACAGCTGATGCTGGAAAAGAGCCTCCCAAGGGACATCTGCTGTACGACAGGTTGCGGGCCCGCCGCGGGCCCACCGCCCAACATTCGAGTTCTACTTGAGCGTCAAGGCTCGCCGGGGCGGACTACTCGATACACGGCAACTAAGTTGCACGGTTGTAACCTTGGTGGAGGACAGCCGAGCAGGACAGCTATCAGACGGAAGCGTGGATTTATACGTGAGCAGCGACCAGGGTTCATCGACTCTGCAGGATACGGCCGACGCCGGCGCCGAACTCGGCCCCACCGGCCGGCCGCTGACCGAGTTCCCCGAGCCGCCCGTTCTCACCTCGCACGGGCCGGCGCGGATCATCGCGATGGTCAACCAGAAGGGCGGGGTTGGCAAGACCACCTCCACCATCAACCTGGGCGCCGCGCTGGCCGAGGCCGGACGCCGCGTGCTGCTGGTGGACTTCGACCCGCAGGGCGCGCTCTCGGCGGGCCTGGGCACCAACCCGCATGAGCTGGACGTGACCGTCTACAACGTGCTGATGGACCGCAAGGTGGACATCCGCGACGCGATCCGCAGCACCGACGTCGAGAACGTCGACGTGCTGCCGGCCAACATCGACCTCTCCGCCGCCGAGGTGCAGCTGGTCAACGAGGTGGCCCGCGAACAGGTCCTCGAGCGTGCGCTGCGCAAGGTCACCGACGACTACGACGTCATCCTGATCGACTGCCAGCCCTCCCTGGGCCTGCTCACCGTCAACGCGCTGACCGCCGCGCACGGCGTGATCATCCCGCTGATCTGCGAGTTCTTCGCCCTGCGCGCCGTCGCGCTGCTGGTGGAGACCATCGAGAAGGTCCAGGACCGGCTGAACCCGGGCCTGCAGGTCGACGGCGTGCTGGCCACGATGTACGACGCCCGCACCCTGCACAGCCGCGAGGTCATCTCCCGGCTGGTCGAGGCGTTCGGCGACAAGGTCTTCGAAACGGTCATCAAGCGCACCATCAAGTTCGCCGACGCGACGGTGGCGGCCGAGCCGATCACCTCCTACGCCGGCAACCACGCCGGTGCCGATGCCTACCGCCGGCTCGCGAAGGAACTGATTGCCCGCGGCGGCGCTCCCTAGCCGGCCCGCGCCGGCGCCGCCGGAGGACGCCGCGGCCGATGCCGCAGCGCCGGACGCCGGCGCGCCGGACACCGTCGCGCAGGAGACAGCGGCGGCCGGGGGAGCGGAGCAGCCCGACGGCGCCGCCGGGACCGGTTTCAGCCTGACCCTGGAGAACTTCAGCGGCCCGTTCGAGGTGCTGCTGAACCTGATCTCCAAGCACGAGCTGGACATCACCGAGGTGGCCCTCGCCGCGGTGACCGATGAGTTCATCGCCTACATCCGCCGGCTGGGGGACTCCGGCTCCGCGGCCGCGCTGGACGAGACCACGGAGTTCCTGGTGGTGGCCGCCACCCTGCTGGACCTCAAGGCCGCCCGGCTGCTGCCCGCCGGGCAGGTCGAGGACGAGACGGACATCGAGCTGCTCGAGGCCCGGGACCTGCTCTTCGCCCGGCTGCTGCAGTACAAGGCGTTCAAGGAGGTCGCCGGGTTGATCGGGGACCGGCTGGCCGAGGAGGGCCGGCGCTTTCCCCGCCTGGTCACCCTGGAGCCGCGCTTCGCCGCGCTGCTGCCGGAACTGGTCTGGAAGACCAGCCCGGACCAGCTGGCCGCCCTGGCCGAGAAGGCGCTGACCCCGCGCCAGCCCGCCCCCACCGAGGTGGGCCTGGCCCACCTGCACGCCCCGCCGGTCAGCGTCCGCGAGCAGGCCGAAATCCTCGCCGCCCGGCTCGCCGCCGACGGAACGCTCAGCTTCACCGACCTGGTGTCGGACGCGACCGGCCTGGAAACCGTGGCCCGGTTCCTGGCCCTGCTGGAGATGTTCCGCGACGGCGCGGTCCGCTTCGACCAGGAGGCGCCGCTGGGGGAGCTGCGGATCAGCTGGACCGCGGGCGACGGCGCCGGCTGGAGCGCGGCGTCGCTCAGCGAGGAATACGGAGACGAACCCGTCCTGGAGGACACCGATGCACCCGACAGCTGAGCCCGACGACGACCGGCAGGTCCGCGCCGCCCTGGAGGCGGTGCTCATGGTGGTGGACGAGGCGGTCACCGCCGAGGAGCTCGCCGCGGCGGTGGATGCCCCCGAGGAGCAGGTGCTGCGCCTGCTGGAGGACCTTCGGGCGGACTATGACGGTTATACTGAGAGCGGATCGCAGGCCGTGCCCCGCGGGTTCGAACTGCGGAACGTGGCAGGAGGGTGGCGGATTTTTTCCCGCCCGGAATACTCCGACGCCGTTTCGCGCTTCGTCCTCGAAGGGCAGACGGCCCGGTTGACCCAGGCGGCGCTGGAGACCCTGGCGGTCATCGCCTACCGGCAGCCGGTATCCCGGGCACGGGTCTCGGCGATCCGTGGAGTCAACGTCGACTCCGTGGTCCGGACCCTCGTCCAGCGCGGACTGGTCGAGGAGCTAGGCACCGACCCGGAGTCCGGGGCGCTGCTGTACGGCACCACCTCATACTTCCTCGAACGGCTGGGACTGCGCACCCTGGAGGAACTCCCGCGCATTTCGCCCCACCTCCCGGGGCTGGAAAACCTGGCCGACTTCGAAGAGACCGCTTACTGACAGCTACACCCTAAGGACACACTCATATGGCACAGGCACCCCGCTCCGGTTCAGGCCGCGGCAATCCCCGCGGCGGAGGCTCCGGCGGCTCCGGCCGTCCGGGACGCCCCGGCGGCGGCAGCGGCAGCTCCTACGGCCGCGGTGCCGGCCGCTCCGGCTCCTCCTTCGGCTCCGGCTCCGGCCGCGACGGCGGTTCGTACGGCTCCGCCCGTCCCGCCCGCGACGCCGGCTCCAGCCGCGACGCCGGCTCCAGCCGCGGCGCCGCCCGCCCCGCCCGCGACAGCGCCGGGTCCGGCTACGGCCGCGACCGCCGCGAGGGTGGTTACGAGGGTGGCCGCGACCGCCGCGAGGGCGGCTTCGACGGCGCCCGCTCCGGCCGCCCCGCCGGCAAGTCCGGTGCCGGTGCCCGCGCCGGCCAGAGCCGCGCCGGCAAGCCCGGCCGTCCGGTCAAGCAGGGCGACCGCCCGTTCGGCAAGGACCGCTTCGGCGCCAACCTGGGCCCGGTGAAGGCCCCGCACAAGCGCCGTCCCCGCCCGCAGGTGATCTCCGACCAGCACACCGAGGACGGCGTGCGGCTGCAGAAGGTCATGGCCTCCGCCGGCGTCGCCTCCCGGAGGGTCTGCGAGGACATGATCGAAGAGGGCCGCGTGGAGGTCAACGGGCAGGTCGTCACCGAGCTCGGCGTCCGCGTCGATCCGAAGACCGCCGTCATCCACGTGGACGGCCTGCGCGTGCAGCTGAACGAGAACATGCGCTACTACGTGTTCAACAAGCCCCGCGGCGTGGTCTCCACCATGGACGACCCCGAGGGCCGGCCCTGCATCAGCGACTACGTGAAGAACAGCCAGCGCAACGAGCGGCTCTTCCACGTCGGCCGCCTCGACACCAACACCGAGGGCCTGCTGCTGCTGACCAACGACGGCGAGCTGGCCAACCGGCTCACCCATCCCTCCTACGAGGTGCCCAAGACGTACCTGGTGCAGGTCCGCGCCCCGCTGCCGCACGGCGTCGGCGCGCAGCTGCGCGGCGGCATCGAGCTGGAGGACGGCTTCCAGAGCGTCGACTCGTTCAAGCTGGTGGACTCCACCCCCGGCCACGTGCTGGTCGAGGTGGTGCTGCATTCGGGCAAGAACCGCATCGTCCGGCGCCTGTTCTCGGCCGTCGGGCACCCGGTGGAGCGCCTGGTGCGCACCCAGATGGGTCCCATCCGCGTCGGTGACCAGAAGCAGGGCACCGTCCGCGCGCTGAGCAGCACCGAGATCGGCCACCTGCTGGCCGCCGTCGGGCTCTAACCGCATGTCGGTGCAGGACGAACCGGGCACCCACCTGTCCGGGCCCGTGCTGGTGGTGGGCACCGGGCTGCTCGGCACCAGCATCGGGCTGGGGCTGCGCAGCCGCGGCGTGGACGTGCTGCTGACCGACGTCTCGCCGTCGGCCGCCGCCGTCGCCCGCGACATCGGCGCCGGCCGGCTGCTCGGGGAGGCGCCCGACGCCGCTCCGCAGCTGGTCGTGGTCGCCGCCCCGCCGGACGTCACCGCCCGGCTCGCCGCGCAGGCGCTGGCGGACTTCCCGGACGCCGTCGTCGTCGACATTGCCAGCGTGAAGTCCGTCGTCGCCGAGGAGCTGCGCGCCCTGGGCGCGGACCTGACCCGCTTCGTGGGCACGCATCCGATGGCCGGCCGGGAAAAGTCCGGGCCGGTCGCCGCCCGCGCCCAGCTGTTCGCCGGCGCGCCGTGGGTGATCTGCGCCGGGCCCGAGGCCCTGCCCGGTGCCGTGCGCGCCGCCGAGGCCCTCGCCGTGGACCTGGGCGCCGTCGTCGTCCGCCTGTCCGCCGAGGAGCACGACCGCTCCGTGGCCCTGATTTCGCACCTGCCGCAGGTGATGGCCTCGCTGCTGGCCTCCCGGCTGCAGGACACCCCCGGCACCGCGCTGGCGCTGGCCGGCAACGGGCTGCGGGACACCACCCGGATCGCCGCCAGCGACCCCGGGCTGTGGGTGCAGATCCTCAGCGGCAACGCCTCCCGGCTGGTCGAGCACCTGTACGGGGTGCGCGAGGACCTGAACCGGCTGATCAACACGCTGGAGAACCCGGCGGCCGACGGCGCGCGGCTGGACCTGGCGCAGCTGATCTCCGAGGGCAACGCCGGGCAGGCCCGGATTCCGGGCAAGCACGGCGCCCCGCCGCAGTCCTTCGCCACCTGCACCGTGCTGGTCGATGACACCCCCGGGCAGATCGCCAAGCTGCTGACCGAGGTCGGCGAGATCGGCGTGAACCTTGAAGACCTGCGCCTGGAGCACTCCGCCGGGCTGCAGGTGGGCCGCGCCGAGCTCTCGGTGCTGCCCAGCCGGCTCAACGGGCTGGTGCAGGAACTGATGAACCGCGGCTGGAAGGTAGTGCAGTAGTGAACCCCGAACGTGACCCCGCCACATTCCGCCAGGGCAAGCCCCTGGTGGTGGCCATCGACGGACCGTCCGGCTCCGGCAAATCCAGCATCAGCCGGGAGGCCGCCCGGCGGCTGCGTGCCGCGTACCTGGACACCGGTGCCATGTATCGGGCGGTGACGCTGTCCTGCATGCGTGCCGGCATCGACCTGACCGACGCGATCGCCGTCGAGGCCGCCGCCAAGGCCGCCGTGATCGAGCTGTCCACCTCGCCCGACGCCGAGTGGGTGCGGGTCGGGGGAGAGGACGTGACCGACGAGATCCGCGAGCCGAAGGTCTCCGCCGCCGTCTCCGCCGTCGCCACCACGCTGGGCGCCCGCGCCGAGCTGGTCCGCCGGCAGCAGCAGATGATCGCCGAGTCCGGGCTGCGGATCGTGGCCGAGGGCCGGGACATCACCACCGTCGTCGCGCCGCACGCCGAGGTGCGGATCCTGCTCACCGCCTCCGAGGAGGCGCGCATGCGCCGCCGCGGCATCCAGCTCGGCGGCACCCAGACCGCCGTCCAGCTCAAGGAGCAGGTGCTGGCCCGGGACGCGAAGGACTCCACCGTGGTGAACTTCCAGCAGGCCGCGGACGGGGTGGTCACCATCGACTCCTCGGACCTGGACTTCGAGCAGACCGTGCAGGCCGTGCTGGACACGGTCTTCACCGCCACCCACTGACGCTTCGCCCGGCGGCCCGCCGGGCACCATTTGCCCGTGTTTGAATGGAACGGTGCAGCCCGTCGATCGGCCTGCTGGGCAGACCTCAACGGAAAGAAAACAATTCTCATGAATGCCAACCCCCTCCACGACGACTCCGCCGAGGAGTACGTCCCGGCCGGCGAGGACCAGGTCGCCGAGCGCCTGGCCGCCATGGACGAGGACGAGGCCAACCTGCGCGCCGAATCGCTGCGCGCCGGCCTGGCCGACTACGACCTGGACGACGAGGACGCCGCGCTGCTCGCCGGTGAACTCGAGGACGACGGCGAGTACGTCGCCCCCGCCCCGGACCCGGTGGTCGCCATCGTGGGCCGGCCGAACGTGGGCAAGTCCTCCCTGGTCAACCGCATCCTGGGCCGCCGCGAGGCCGTCGTCGAGGACACCCCCGGCGTCACCCGTGACCGGGTGGCGTACAAGGCGGAGTGGAACGGCCGCCGCTTCACCCTGGTGGACACCGGCGGCTGGGAGCACGACGCCCGCGGCATCCACTCCCGGGTGGCGGACCAGGCGGAGATCGCCGTCGACGTCGCCGACGCCGTGATGCTCGTGGTGGACGCCACCGTGGGCATCACCGCCACCGACGAGGCCGTGGTGAAGATGCTGCGCCGCAAGAAGAAGCCGGTGATCGTCGTCGCCAACAAGGTGGACGACATCCAGAATGAGGCCGACGCCTCGGTCCTGTGGAATCTGGGCCTCGGCGAACCGCACCCGGTCTCCGCGCTGCACGGGCGCGGCACCGGTGACATGCTCGACGCCGTCATGGAGGTGCTGCCCGAGCACTCCGCCTACGCCGCGCTGGACGCCGGCGGCGGGCCGCGCCGGGTGGCGCTGATCGGCCGGCCGAACGTGGGCAAGTCCTCGCTGCTGAACAAGCTGGCTGGAAGCGACCGGGTGGTCGTGGATGACCTGGCCGGCACCACCCGTGACCCGGTGGATGAGCTGATCGAGCTGGGCGGCAAGACCTGGCGCTTCGTGGACACCGCCGGCATCCGCCGACGCCAGCACATGGCGCAGGGCGCGGACTTCTACGCGTCGCTGCGCACCCAGGCCGCGCTGGAGAAGGCGGAGGTCGCCGTCGTGCTGCTGGCCGTGGACGAGGTGCTCAGCGAGCAGGACGTGCGCATCCTGCAGCTGGCCGTCGACTCCGGCCGGGCGCTGGTGCTCGCGTTCAACAAGTGGGACCTGCTCGACGACGAGCGGCGCCGGTACCTGGAGCTGGAGATCGAGCGGGACCTGGCGCACGTGGCCTGGGCTCCGCGCGTGAACATCTCCGCCCGCACCGGCTGGCACAAGGACCGCCTGGTGCCGGCGCTGGAGACCTCGCTGGAGAACTGGGACCGCCGGATCCCCACCGGCAAGCTCAACGCCTTCCTGGGCGAGCTGGTGGCTGCGCATCCGCACCCGGTGCGCGGCGGCAAGCAGCCCCGCATCCTGTTCGCCACGCAGGCCTCCAGCCGGCCGCCGAAGTTCGTGCTGTTCACCACCGGGTTCCTGGACCCGGGGTACCGCCGCTTCATCACCCGCCGGCTGCGCGAGACCTTCGACTTCGAAGGCACGCCGATCGAGGTGTCCATGCGCGTGCGCGAGAAGCGCAGCCGGAAGAAGTAGGGCGCTTCCGCGTTCCTAAGCATTCCGGGAGCCCCGGCTGCCGTTCCTTCGCGGGACGCCGGCCGGGGCTTCTGCCTTTTCGGGGCGATCCGCGGGCTGACGGGGGAGGACCGGTGGAGATGTTGCCCAGGTCACGGCTGCGGATGCGACGAAACGGCCTGGTGTGGTGTAAGGTATTTGAGGTGGTTCGGCCGGAAGAAGTTCCGGATGGATCGCGGGTTGTGGCGCAGCTTGGTAGCGCACTTGACTGGGGGTCAAGGGGTCGCAGGTTCAAATCCTGTCAACCCGACATATTGAAAGTCGCGGAAACCGTCGAGTTTCCGCGACTTTCTGCTTATCGTGACACCGACCTAAACCGGTTCGCCGTGCCTCCACCGTTCGGCAGCACCCACCGATCCACAAGATGCGTGGGGGCCGAGCAAGGTGCCTACTGGTCTAGCTGCGGAGAACTCGGCTATTAAGGCACTTTCCCCACCATGAATGGAACAATGTGGTTATGGTGTCTCACGCAGCGAAGCTACATCACTACGTGCCGCAGGGCTACCTCCGAGGGTTCGCGGCCGGAAAAAATCAAATTCGAGTGACGCCGCTCGATAGCAACCGATCACCTTTTACCGCTTCCGTAAAAAAGGTCGCAGCCCAGACGCACTTCCACACGGTCGCAGGCGCCAAAGAGCCGGACGGTTTCGAGAAGATTCTGAGCGCGGTTGAGGGCGACGCGATCGGCATCATCCGCCGGATGGAGAAAGGCGAATTCCCGCTTCCCGAGGAGGATCGCACAGCACTCTCGTTCTACTTTGCGCTGCAAGCTGTGCGCGGACCGGACACGCGCAAGACTATCGAAACCCTGAGAGCAAAGCTGATTCGAGTAGAGGTGGGCGCTGGTGGACGGAAGAACCTAAAGACCTGGATCAAGCGGAACTTGGGCTTCGAACCGACCCAGGAGCAGGAGCAACTAATCTGGGAGGAGGCTACTCAACCAGGCGGTCCGCAGTTGACCTTCCCTGTATCCGTACATATCGATCACATGGTTTCGACCGCCGAATACCTGACGAAGTATCTCCTAACGCGTCCTTGGTGCCTTGTCAGATTCGACCGACGTTCACTTATTACATGCGATGCGCCTGTCAGTCTGATCAGAAACCCCAATGACGACTCCTGGATGGGTGTGGGCGTTGGCTTTGGCACCGCATGGGGCATCTCTGTTCCGATTTCCCGCAAGCTAGGACTTCTTATGAGCGACCCAACGGTCATGATCAATCATTTGGAAGCCCAGGATCCCAAGCTGCAGGAGATACGAGACCTGGTCGTTAGCGGCCGTGCGGACCGAACCGAAGCCGGAACCACTGCTATGGAGCGTCTTTTTAACGAGCACACCGCTGAGAGTGCGCGGGAGTACGTCTACTGTCACCCTGATGACGCTCAATTCATCCCATCTGAGCTCCACGAGCCGACGCTAATAAACGCGGACATAGGCGGATTGTTTGATGCCGAGTTCGACGGACAGCCGTGGTTTGGTGAGGCTCAGGCCGCTCCCTGAGTTGACAGTGGTCGTCTGTCCGTGAAGCGGGGGGCGAACACGTCCTGGGTTCTGGACAGGGTCGGTCCCCGCAGCAGCGGATGTGCCTGGTCGTGCGTTGCACCCAGTGTCATAGTGGCAGCCGTGCTGGTGATCCCCTGCAGCGTGTGGAAGGCACGGGCGACTTCCCTCCTCCTTGAGCGTCTTCTCCTGATAGTGCCCGCACCTAGACGGAGCTCGCTACCACGTTGGCCTTGACCTTGTTCTCGACGGTGCAAGCCCAACCCGTCGCCTCGTCCGCACCGGGAGGGTAGTCTGGCGCGCCATCTGACCTTCGCACCGGCAGGGGCCCACCGTGATCCGACAGCTACAGCGCCGCAGCGACGCCGAAGGAGACCGGGCGGCGACCCTGGAACTCTTCTACGACCTGGTGTTCGTCTTCGCGATCACCCAGGTCTCGCACCTGCTGCTCGAACACCTTGACTGGGCCGGCGCCGGGCAGGCACTGATCATCCTGCTCGCCGTCTGGTGGTCCTGGAACTACACCACCTGGGCCACCAACGAACTGAACCCGGAATCCAACCCGGTGCGCCTGCTGCTCATCGCGCTGATGCTCGCCGGCCTGCTGATGGCGGTCGCCATCCCGGACGCCTTCGACGACAAGGGCCTGTTGTTCGCCGGCGCGTACGTGGCCATCCAGGTGGGCCGGCACCTGTTCCTGACCTTCGTGTCCGCCGACGCCGGCAGCAACGAGCGGCTGCGCGCCGGCCGCATCCTGATCTGGTTCCTCGTCGCGGGCTGCTTCTGGATCGCCGGCGGCATCGCCGACGACGGTGCCCGCGTGGCCCTCTGGCTGATCGCCCTCGCGCTGGACTACGGAGCGCCGCTGATGCTGTTCCGGGTGCCGGGACTGCCCCGGATCTCCGCCGCGGCCTGGCAGCCCGCAGCAGGCCACTTCGCCGAGCGCTTCGGCCTGTTCATCATCGTCGCCCTGGGCGAGACCATCATCATCACCGGCACCACCACCGCGGAACTCGACCTGGACGCGGTCACCGTCACCGCGTTCTGCGTCGCCTTCCTCGGCACCGCGGCGCTGTGGTGGCTCTACTTCACCTCCACCCGGGAACTGGCCGAGCACGCCCTGGCCGAACGCACCGCCGCCCAGCCCGGCGCCCGCACCCAGCTGGCCCGCGACGCCTACACCTACGGACACGTGCTGCTCGTCGCCGGCATCATCCTCAGCGCCGTCGGCGACGAACTGGTGATCGCCCACGCCACCGACCACCTCCACGGCGCCGAGCTGACCGCCGTCGTCGGCGGGCCGATGCTCTATCTGCTGGCTCAGGCCGTGCTGCGCCTGCGCGTGGCCCGGGTGCTCAGCTACCGCCGGATCATCGGAGCGGCCGCCTGCGGCGTCGTCTGGCTGGTGGGCGGGCACCTGCCGGCCCTTGCCGTGTCCTCTCTGCTGGTCGCCGTCCTCATCGCCGTGGTGCTGGTCGACGAGCGCGAGCGGCTCCGCCCGACCCCGCTGGCCCATCCGAAGCACCGCCGGTCCTGACGGTCGCTGGACGGCGGCACCGGGCCCCGCGCCGCCGCGCACCCTGCCGCAGCGTTAGACGACTACCAGCTCCGCGCCGTCGGCCGCGTAATCGTCCATGGCCGCGCTCTGCACCGACGGATCGTCGTAGGTGTTCCAGTAGTAGGTCTTCGTCCGGGAAGAGAAGAGCCCGGTGTAGATGGTCTTCTCGAACTCGCCGGACTCCATCGCGGCGCTGCCCTCCACCATCGCCACCTGCTGCAGCGTGTGGAAGGCGCGGCTGACGTTCTCCTTCTCGGTGGTCTTGTCCGGATAGTGCGCGTGCACGTAGGCCGCCCGCACGAACCGCGACGGCGAGTAGTAGTCCCCGGGGATCCCGCGCATCAGCGACCCGGAGCCGAACGGCACCAGGTCCGCGCGGTTCAGCACCACCTTCTCCGGGTACTCGGGGGAGGCATTGAGGTAGTTGCGCAGGTTCTCGTGATGCCACGTGAACCCGGGCTGGTTCGCCAACACGTCCACGTCGTCGTCGAACACGTGCATGCCGTCCGCCGTGTACTCCACGACGATGGCCCGCTGCGCGTCACCGATGATCCAGTGCAGCAGCGAGCTCGGATACTTCTCATTGATGGGCTTGTCCACGATCACGACGTCGGCGAGCGCCGCCTCCACCTCGTCCACCGTGGTGAACTGGGACGCCACCCAGAGCGGGAACTCGTAGGCGGCCACGTTGGTCGCGCCGTCGGACGGCTGGGGTGCGTACTGGGCATAACCGGGGAAGTTCAGCCCGGCCACGGCCAGGCCGGCGTCGTTGCCGCAGTCGAAGTACAGCGGCGTGTCCTCCTCCACGATGCCCATCCCCATCACCGCGTGCCGGATCTCCGGCACCGCGCCGAACGGCGACTTAATCGCGAACCTGGTGGGAGTGAGCACCACCCGCTCACCGTAGCCGGAGGTCCAGTCGAGGTTGCGGGCCAGATAGAGGTTGCCGCTGCCGTCAGAGAATCGGATGCCTGTGCACATGTTGTCGCTCCCTGCTGTGGGCGAAGCTGTGACGGAGCAGCCGGACGGCCGCCCTCGGCCTGCATGTCCGCCGCCCCGGGTGCCGGAAAGGCTGCCGCGGATCGCCGCGCCGGTGGCCCGCGCGCCGCCCGCCGCCGATTTCAGTGTGGACCGGCCCCCGGCCCGGAACAAGACCCGGACGCCGGAAGGCCGCCGCGTCGCGGGATGACAGCCGCCGGAACGCCAGCCGCCGGGGCCCGGTCCGCGGCGCACACTGGTCCGCGGTCCGGGCCGTGTGGAAGGGTGGTCCCCATGACAGGGGAGGGCCAACCGGCCGACTCCGCGGCGCGCCCCGGGCATCTGCCGTGGGGCGTGCTCGGCGTGCCCTCCAGCGCCGCCGCGCACTGGCCCGGCATTGAGCAGGCCCCTGCGGTGCTGCGGGAGGCCGGGCTGGTCCCGGCGCTGTCCGCCGGCCGGTTCCCTGTGCAGGACTTCGGTGACCTGCCGGTGACCCGCTGGGCGGCGCACCGCGAGGCCGGGCGGCCCAACAACGCCGAGGCAGTCGCGGAGGTGCTCGACGCCGCACGGGCCCGGCTGGCCGACATCCTGCGGCAAGGCGCCCGGCCGGTCGTGCTCGGCGGCGAGTGCACGCTCGCCCTCGCCCTGGTCGCCGCCTGCGCCGACCTGGGGCGCGACGTCGGCGTCGTCTACATCGACGGCGGCCAGGACCTGGCCCTCCCGGCCGACCACCCGGAGGAGCCGATCCTTGATTCCATGGGCGTGGCGCACCTGCTGGACCTGCCCGGCACCGACGATGTCATCGCCGGCGTCGGACCCCACCGGCCGCTGCTGCAGGACGCCGACGTCGTCTTCTTCGGCTACTCCGACGAGGAGGAGGACCGGCACGGCCAGGTCGGCAGCGTGCGGATTCCGGCGTCGGCCGTCTCCGCGGATTCCGGCGCGGCGGCGCAGCGGGCCCTGGCAGTGCTGGGCAACGAGGAGATCATCGTGCACCTCGACGTGGACGTGCTCGACTTCCTCGAGGTACCCGCCGCCGACATCGCCGGGTACGGCCGCGGACCCGCCCTGGCCGAGCTCACGCAGGCGCTGCGGGTCCTGGTGCACGACCCGCGGTGCGCCGGGCTGCTGCTGGTCGAATACAACCCTGACCATGATCCCGGCCGGCGGGCGGCGGCCCAGCTGGTCACGATGCTGCGGGCCGTGTTCGCCTGACCGGTCCGACCGCGGCTATCCGGCCGGGTTCTCCGGCGCGGCCTGTCCCGCCGCCGGCTTGTGGTGCCGGACGGCCTTGACCGTGCCGTCCGGATGGAACGTCTGCCAGTCGCCCACCTTGCGGTCGCCGTCGTACGCACCGGAGTCCAGCCGCCGGCCCGCGGCGGTCCAGCGTTCCCAGACCCCGGACTTCCGGCCGCGGCGGAAGCCGCCGCGCTGCATCAGCTCTCCGTTGGCCCGGTACCAGGTCCAGTCCCCGTCCAGCTCACCGTCTCGGAACGGGCCTTCGGAGCGGAGCCTGCCGTCGGCGGCGTAGTGCCGCCAGGTGCCCTCGCGCCGGCCGTCGACATAGTCGCCGACCATGACGCCGCCGTGCGGATCGGGATCGGTCCACGGGCCCTGTCTGCGGCCCTGGGTGTCCAGGGCATCCGGGGTTTGGGGGAGCGGCGCGGTGTCCGCCGAACCGGTCATGCGGGGCTCACCAGCTGGATCAGGTTGCCGCACGTGTCGTCGAGGACCGCGGTGCGCACCGGACCGGCCGCCGTCGGCGGCTGTGTGAAGGTGACGCCTTTGCCGGTGAGCTCGGCGTGGGCGGCGTCGACGTCGTCGACCGCGAACTGCGCGGCCGGGATGCCCTGCTCGGCGAGCGCCCGGGTGTACTCCCGGGCTGCCGGGTTCTCGTCCGGTTCGAGCAGCAGCTCGACGCCGTCGGGGGCGTCCGCGCCGACGACGGTCAGCCAGCGGTACTGACCGAGCGAGACGTCGTTTTTCGGCACGAACCCCAGATTCTCCGTGTAGAACGCCAGCGCCTTGGCCTGGTCGTCCACGAACACGCTCATCACGTGCAGTCGCGCTTTCATCTCATCGTTCCTCTCCCCGCGAGCGGCCACCGCTGCACGATCTCGCGCAGCGGCCCGGTGTCCAGCGTGTGCATCTTGGTCCGCCCCACCCGTTCCGCGCGGACCAGGCCACACTCCTGCAGTACGGTCAGATGCTGCGAGATCGCCTGCCGCGAGGAACCGGTGCCCAGCCCGGCCAGCCGCGTGCAGATCTCGAACAGGCTCATCCGCTCCCGCTGCACCAGCAGATCCAGGATCTGCCGGCGGGTCGGGTCGGCCAGGGCCCGGTACACATCCGCCATGCCGGCAGGATAGGCAAGCGGATACTTGCATGTCTACGGGCAGCGCAAAGTCCGCAGGGAGAAACCCGACGTGGGGAAAGAGAAGAAAAAGGGAAAACGGCGGCGGGAGCGGCGGTCGCCGGGACGCGGTCTGCAGAAACCGTCCGGGCGCGATAAACCTCCCTGCCCTTTCCAGTTTAGGCCCGGACCCGGGGCTTGCGGCAAGGCCGGGGCAGGGGCGGAAAATGGTCAGCCGCGGCCGCAAACGGCAACGATGCACGGCTGAAAAGCAGCCCGCCGTCCGGCCGCGAGGAACGAATCGAGGCACGGAAATGCACGATGTTCTGATCATTGGCGCCGGCCCCACCGGCGTCTTCCTCGCCACCGAACTGCAGCTGCAGGGCCTGACCCCGCTGCTCCTGGACAAAGACCCGGAACCCACCAAAGTGAACCGGGCCCAGGGCCTGCACGCGCGCAGCATCGAAATCCTGGACAGCCGCGGCCTGGCCGGCCCGCTGCTCGACGCCGGCACCCAGTACCCGGCCGACGGCTTCTTCGCCGGCATCACCCCGGCCCGCCCGGTGCAGCTGGACAGCACCCACCCCTACGTCCTCGGCATCCCGCAGACCGTCACCGAACGCCTGCTCACCCAACACGCCCTCGCCCGGGGCATCGAGATCCGCCGCGGCACGGAGATCACCGGCTTTGCCCAGGACGACGACGCCGTCACCGCCGTCCTGGCCGACGGCACCGAACTGCGCGCCCGCTGGCTGGTCGGCGCCGACGGCGGGCGCAGCACCATCCGCCGCGCCGCCGGCATCGGATTCCCCGGCGAACCGCCCAAACGGGAATGGATCCGCGCCGACGCCGAGGTGACCGCCGAGGCCGAGGAGGTGGCCGCCGTCGTCGCCCGCGTCCGCGAGACGCACCGCGACTTCGGGCTGATGCCGGGGTCCGAGGGGGTCTACGGCATTGTGGTGCCCGCCGACGGCGTGGCCGAGGACCGCACCGCACCGCCCACCCTGGACGAGCTGCGCGAGCAGCTGCGCCGGTACGCCGGCACCGACTTTGGCGTGCATGCCCCGCGCTGGCTCTCCCGCTTCGGCGACGCGACCCGGCTGGCCGAGCGCTACCAAACCGGCCGGGTGCTGCTGGCCGGGGACGCCGCGCATGTGCATCCGCCGTTCGGCGGGCAGGGCCTGAACCTGGGCCTGCAGGACGCGTTCAACCTCGGCTGGAAACTCGCCGCCGCCGTGCAGGGGTGGGCCCCGCCGGGCCTGCTGGATTCGTATGAGGCCGAACGCCGCCCGGTGGCCGCGGCCGTGCTGGACAACACCCGCGCCGCCTCCGAACTCACCTCGCAGGAGCCCGGCGCGCAGGCGGTGCGCCGGCTGCTCGCCGAACTGATGGAGTTCCCCAACGTGCACCGGCACCTGATCGAGAAGGTCACCGCCCTCGACGTCCGGTACGACCTGGGCAACGACGGCGGAGACGAGGAGAACGACGGCGCCGCCCCGGATCTGCTGGGCCGCCGGCTGGCGGACCGGCCGCTGAAGCAGGGCAGTGTGTTCGAGCAGCTGCGTTCCGGCCGCGGGCTGCTGCTCGACGCCACCGGAACGTACGCTGCCGACGGGTGGGCGGACCGCGTGGACACCGTCGTCGACGAGAGCTTCAGCGCCGGCACCGTCGGGGCGGAGCAGGACGACGCCGTCACCGCGGTCCTGCTCCGCCCCGACGGACACGTCGCCTGGGTCGGCGGCCCAGCATCCCCGGGGGAGCAGCAGAGGGGATCAGGGCAGCAGACGCTCGACACGGCGCTGGCCCGCTGGTTCGGCTCACCGGGCCGCTAGCTGGCTACAGGACGCAGCCACAAGCGGCCCGGCGCGTTGGATGACGGGGTCCTGCCACTACCCGGATCACCAGGAATCTGGCTGCCGCCTCTCCACGGCCCTAGCGTCTTTTACGGCCCGCACGGGTTCCCAGGCCCGCGCGGGTCGATGACGTGGAGAGGACAGATACGTGAGCACTACAGCGACAAAGGCCGACGCGGCCGCAGGACAGGACGGCCCGGTGAGCACCGAAACGGCTGTGACACCGCAGATCAAGGCGAACTGGGCCGGCGTCATCGCGCTGGGTCTGGGCATCTTCTCCATCGTCATGGCAGAGTTCCTGCCCGCGAGCCTGCTGCCGCGGATAGCCCAGGACCTGGGTGTCACCGCCGGAGCGGCCGGCCAGAGCGTCACGGTGACAGCCGCTGCCGCCGCGGCCACTGCTCTCCTGATCTCGGTCGTCCTGCCCCGGGCAGACCGACGCCGGATCATGCTCGGACTCACACTCCTGGCGGTTGCGTCCAACATCCTCGTTGCGCTGGCGCCGAACCTGACGGTCCTGTTGGCGGCCCGTGCCCTGCTCGGCGTGGCCCTGGGCGGGTTCTGGTCGATGGCGATCGCCGTCGCGGCGCACCTGGTGCCTGCCAGCCGGCTGGGGCGGGCGCTGACCGTGGTTAACGCGGGCGTGTGCACGGCCACTGTGGCCGCGGTTCCGCTTGGCGCCTGGCTGGGTGAGCTGTGGGGCTGGCGCGCTGTCTTCGGGCTCGGCGCCGCGGCCGCAGCGCTGGCCCTGGTCCTGCAGGCCGTCTCGCTGCCGGCCATCGCGGCGCCCGGGGAGGGAAGCGGACTGCGGGCACTCGGCGCCACGCTGCGGTCCGGGATCGTGCTGCTGGGCCTGCTGGCCGCCCTGCTGATTGCCGGCGGACACTTCGCCGGGTACACCTACATCCGCCCGGTGGCGGAAAACCTGTCCGATATCGATGCCTCGGGAATCGCGCTCATGCTGCTCGTGTTCGGGATCGGGAACTTCGTCGGCACTGTGGCCGCCGGTCCGATCGTCGATCAGGCCCTGCGCCTGGGCGTGCTCCTCTTCCCGGCCGTGCTGGGGGTCGGGATGCTCGTGCTGCTGGGCACCGGCGGGTCCGTGGCGGGGCTGTTCATCGCCGCGGCACTGTGGGGCTTCGGCTTCGGCGGCGTCCCGACCTCGCTGCAGACCTGGGGGGCCCGCACCGAGCCCACCCGCCTGGAACAGATCGGCGGACTTCTGGTGGTGATGTTCAACGTCGCGATTGCCGTAGGCGCCGTCGTGGGCGGGATCCTCGTCGATGCGGGCTCCCCGGCCGCGCTGCTGCCGGTGGGAGGCCTCGCGACCATCGCCGGAGGCCTGCTGGTCTTCAGCCTCCGCCGGCGCTGAAAAGGCTTTCCCGGCCCTTCCTGCTTCGACCCAATCCAGATTGTGATTCGTAGTAATTCGAAAGGCAGTTCTGACATGACGACCTTCATCACCGCCACCTCCAACACCGCCACCACCAGCCCCCACCCCGGCGACAGCCTCCTGCCGCACGGGACCGGACAGCACGTCAAGGTGGACGTGTGGGCGGATATCGCCTGCCCCTGGTGCTATCTGGGCAAACGCCGGCTGGACGAGGCCGCGGCATCCTTCAGCGCGGACCGGGAGCAGGGGGAGCGCACGGTGGACATCGAGGTGCACAGCTTCGAACTGGCACCGGACCTGCCCGAGGGACGGACCCAGTCCATGATGGACTACCAGATGAACCATCAGGGGGTGTCCGCCGGGGACGCCGTCGATGCGCTCGAACGCATGACCCGGCTCGGGCGCCGCGTGGGCATCACCTACGACTTCGACGGGATGCAGGTGACCAACTCCGCCCGCGCCCATCAGCTGATGCACTATGCCAAGGCCCGCGGCCGGCAGCTCGACGCGGAGGAGGCCCTGTTCGCCGCCTACTTCACGCACGGGCGGAACCTCGGTGACATCTCGGTTCTCGGCGATATCGCCGACGAGCTGGGACTGGACCGGGCTGACGCAATCCGCGCCCTGACGGCGAACGAGCAGCTCTCCGCCTTCCGGGCGGACACGGAGCTCGCCCGAACGCTGGGGATCACCGCCGTGCCGTTCCTCATCGTGGACGGAAAGTACGCTGTGGCGGGAGTCCGGAGTGCCAAGGTCATCGAGGACGCCCTGGAGCGGGCCTGGTCGGAGCGGCAGGACGTGGCCTGAGAGGACGAAAGGCCCCGGGCCGCGCGGCGGCCCGGGGCGCAAGCTCAGACCCGCTGCTTGCGGGCTGTGCCCAGCAGGAGCAGCAACGAGGCGAGCACGGCCACGGCAGCGGCCCAGGGGAGACCCTGGACGCCGACGAGCGGGATCAGCACCCCGCCGACGGCCGCACCGGCGGCGATGGCCAGCTGCATCGTCGACTGATTGAGGCCGATGAGCACGTCGCCGGAGGCCGGGGCAAGGTTTGCCACCCGGATCTGCTGCGGCGCCGCACCGGACCAGGCGCTCACGCTCCACAACACCAGCAGGACGGCCGAGGCCCAGAGCGCGCCGGTCAGGAGGGGCAGGGCGAGCAGGATGACCACGTGGATGGCGGCGCCCGCCGTCAGGGTACGGTGATGCCCGTGCCGGTCCGCATGTCGGCCGCCCAGCTGGGTCCCCACGAGTGACGCGAGACCGAACAGGAACAGCACCAGGGTCACCGCGGAACCGGCGGCGCCCACCGCATCGGTAAGGTACGGGGTCAGATAGGTGTAGGCAATGGAATAGCCGCCCAGCCAGAGGAACGTGACCAACAGGCCGAGCAGGATCCGGCGGTCGCCCAGCAGGGCCAGCTGTGATCCCCGCCGGGCTTCCGCGCGCCCGGGCAGTACGGGCAGGGCGAGACGAATGAGTGCCGCGGAGGCGAGAGCCAGGACAGCCAGCACGGGAAACACCATGCGCCAGCCCACGGCTTCCGCCAGGACGCGGCCGAGCGGCACCCCAAGGATCAGCGCAGCCGTGAAACCCATCTGGACAGTGGCAATACCGCGGCCGGTCTTTCCGGCCGGCACCAGCCTTCCCACGCTGGCGATGGAGGTCACGACGATCAGTCCCGCGGCCACCGCCATGACGACGCGGACCGCAGCGAAGGCCCACAGCTCCGTCAGGAAGAAGGAGAACATGTTGGCGGCCGCGAAGACCAGGAGGCTGGCCAGCAGGATGTTCCTACGGGAGCGGCGACTCAGCGCGGCTACCAGGAGCGGGGTAACCAGCCCGTAGGTCAGGGCAAACACGGTGACAAGCTGCCCCGCCAGAGGCTCGCTGGTCCCCAGCCCTTCCGCGACGATGTCCAGCTGGCCCATCAGGACGTATTCGGCCAGGCCCACGGTGAAGGTGGCCAGGGTGAGGGCGGCCACCCGGGTTCCGGCCCGGGCAGGAGGCCGGCCGGCGGGACTGGTGTCCGCAGAGTCGAGGGACGCGGGCAGGGACGTAGACATAGACATTCTCCTTAATCTCGAAATGTTTGGCGATGCGGCGGCCATCCGCGGGTGCGGCCGGAACGGGAAGGTTAGAGTTCGGTGCGCAGGGTGCGCGTGAACTCCTCGATGCCTCGCTCGTTGCGCCGGTAGTAGGTGAACTTGCCGATCCGTTCCGAGGTGAGCAGGCCGGCGGCACGCAGCTGGGCGAGGAACGCGGAGGCGGTGGCGGGCGTGATGTCCAGGTATTGCGAGACCTGGCTGACGCACACACCGGTGACAGTCATGTCCACTCCCGTGCCGTTGGGCGTGAAGTGGCGCTCCGGGTTGCGTAGGGCGGTCAGAATCTGCTGGCGGCCCTGGTGGGCAAGAGCGGCGAAGACAGTGACCGGGTCCATGCCGCCATCCTTACATACGATTAGCTGAACGTCTAATTGTTTTTGGGGGCAGTGTCCGCCGGCACTGGGCGCCGACGAGGCATCCACACGCAGACGATGGCGTGCGCCGCTATTCAATCGTTGGGCCTTCAGCACCACCAATAGCGCGCCGTCAGGAGCGCTCAGGGAGCCACGTGGATCCCGAAATCGGTGCGGCCGGGCAGGATGTCGGCGCGCAGGGCCCGGGTGCCGCGGTAGTCGCCGTCGCGCAGGGTGCGGAACCGGCGTGCCGGCTCGGTGTCCAGCCCTGCCAGCCGCTCCCGCAGCCGCTTGGCCTCCCGATCCACGTCGGCAGGCTCCAGCGAGTCGGCGTCGTACACCGCGTGCAGGGCCAGCGGCTCGATGCCCACGTACCAGAGCACGCCGTGGGTGATGGGGAAGAGCAGTGAGTCGAGGTCTCCGCTGATGCCGCGTGGGCCAATGGAGCGGGCGTCCTCCCCGGCGGTGACGACGACGAGCGCCCGCCGCCCGGCCAGCCCGCCGTCGCCGTACCGGCGCGGCACGCCGAGCTCCGGATCCATGTCCCCGTAGGCAAACCGGTCGGTGAGGACCCGGTCAAACCAGCCCTTGAGGATGGCCGGCGGACCGTACCACCACAGCGGGAACTGCAGCACGAGCAGTTCGGCGGCGGCGAGCTTGGCCTGCTCCTCCTGCACGTCGCCGGCCAGCTGCCCGGCGGCGTAGGCGTCGCCGGCCTGCTTGGCGAGGTTTCCGGGTGCGTCGGCCAGATCTCCGAGGTCGCGGCTGCCGAACACGGGGTCGAAGCCCTGCGCGTACAGGTCCGACGTCGCCACCTCGTACCGCGCGGACAGCGCCTCGACGCCTTCGCGGAACAGGCGGCCGTTCAGGGAGCCGGCCCGGGGATGGGCGGTGACCCAGAGGGCGGTTCCCGGGGTGGGCGGATGGAGGATCGGCATCAGGACTCCTCAGCGGCTTCGGACAGTGGGCGGGCGTCGCCGGAGACGGCGAGGAGCACCCGGGCGAGCGTGCCGCGGGCGTGGCCGGCGCTGATTCGGCCGGCGAGCGCCGTGCGCGCCAGGGCGTCGCCGGCACCGATGACCGCCTGCAGCCCGGCCGCATCCATGGGGCCGGTGAACGGTTCCAGCGCGTCCCGGCACATAGCCAGATACGCGTCCTCGGCTTCCCGCCGTACCGCGGCGAGGGCAGGGGAGCCGGAGAGGGCGGCGACGACGTCGGCCAGTTCCCGGCCCTCGGCAAGGCAGCAGTCGATGTACGCGGCGGCGACCAGGCCGGCGACGGCGGGCAGCTGCGGCTCGGCCTCGGCCAGGGCGGCCGCGAGCGCCCGGCGCTGACGGGCCTCGAACTCCCGGTACAGCTCAGCGAAAACGCCGGCGCGGTCGCCGAAGTGGTCGTACACCAGCGGCTTCGTCACTCCGGCCCGGTCGGCGAGCCGGCCGAGGGTGAAGCCGTCGGTTCCGGCGTCGCGGATCAGGTCCCGTGCCGTGTCCAGCAGCTGGGCGCGACGTTCCGGCCGGGACAGGCGGCGGCGTGCGCGCGCCGGGGGACGGCTGGTCATCGTTCCTCCAGGTGGGGAACCAACGGGAACTTACTCGCAGTAAGTTACTCCGGGTAGGTTCGGTTGGACAGACCCCCGGGGCGGGAGTTTGCCGGGTCAGGCCCAGACGCCTTCCCCGCCCTTTGGCTGCTGCGTACACTGCTGCGCATGCAGCCGACTCCCTCCTCTTCTCCGCAGCCCGACGCCGGCCCAGCGGCACCCGGCAAGCCCGGGATCGCGGTGGTGGGGGCGGGGGTGATCGGCCTGACGACCGCCGTCGTGCTGGCCGAACGCGGCTATCCGGTGGAACTGGTGTCCGCGGGCCGCGGCCGGGCCACCGCCTCGCATGCCGCCGCTGCCCTGATCGGGCCCGCGGTGCCCCTGTTCGGCGAACAGATGCTGGCCTGGGCCGAGACGGGGATCCGGGAGTTCAGCAAACTTGCCCGGGACGGAGGGCGCGGGGTGCGGCTTCAGGACGGCCGGCTGGTCACCGCCACCACCGACGAGACGCCGGAGTGGGCCTACCGGATTCCCGGCTACGGCCCCTGCAGCCCCGAGGAGCGCGCGGGGTTCCCGGTGGCCTTCTGGGCTGAACTGCCCATCGTGGACATGCTCCCCTACCTCGATTACCTCGAACAGCGGCTGCGGCTGGCCGGCGGCACCGTCACCGAACGGACCGTGACCGACCTGCGCGACGGGTGGCCGCCGGAGACCGTCGTGGTCAACAGCGCCGGCGCCGCGGCGGGAAAATTCGCGGCCGACGACCAGCTGACCCCGGTCTACGGGCTCAGCGTGATCGTGCCGAACCCCGGCCTGGACACCTTCTTCTACGAGGCCGCCGCCTCCGAATGGGTCTCGTGGTTCTGCCACGGCGACCGGCTGAGCCTCGGCGGGGATGCGCTGCTCCAGCCGCCGGCCGACCCGGAGGCCGCCGCCGCGGAGATCATCGCCCGCTGCGCCGCCGTCGAACCCCGGCTGCAGGGCCTCGAACCGCTCGAGATCCGCGTGGGCGCCCGGCCGATGCGGGAGACCGCACGGCTGGAATGGGACGCCGCGTCCCCGGCCCCGCTGCTGCACCACTACGGGCACGGCAGCGTGGGCGTGACGACCTCCTGGGGCGCCGCCTTCGACGCCGCGGACCTGATCGAGGAGGAGCTGCCGGGCCGCTAGCGCAGGCCCGCGACGTCGTCGGCCACCGCCGCCACCCGGCCCTCGAACTGATGCCCGCCGGTCTCGTGCCGGCGTACGACGGCGCGGGGGAGCAGCGCCTCGAACCGGTCCAGGTGCCCAACGGGGACGGTGTCGTCGTCGGCGCAGTGGTGCAACACGATGGGCAGCCCGGCAGGCGGGTCGACGTCCGCGGGCAGCGCGTAGTCCGCCTGCCAGCCCTCCTCGCCCCAGAACGGTGTGGCGAGCAGGACCAGGGCCCGCGGCAGCGGGTCGGGCCAGCCGTCCGCAAGCTGCAGCAGGGCCATGGAGGCGCCGAAGGAATGCCCGACCACCACCGTCTCCGCGCCGAGGCCGGCCCACGCGCCGGTGATGCCCCGGAGCCAGCCGGCGGCGGTCATGTCCTCGTCCGGGAAACGGGGCATGGCCACCGGCACGTCCAGCCGGGCGCCCAGCTCCCGGGCCAGCGGCTGGTCGGTCTCCCAGCCACCGGCGCCATGAAGGAAAAGAAGGTCCATTCGCTGCTCCTGCCTGCCCGGTTCCACCCGCTCGTCCCGGTGCGTTCAGCCCTCGCGGGCGTCGTACTCCCCGCGGTGCACCAGCACCTCGTCCATGTGCTCCTCGGCCCAGCCCTTCAGCTCCCGTACCCGCAGATGGAGGGAGCGGCCCAGCGGGGTGAGGTCGTAACGGACCGTGACCGGGACCGTGGGGGTCACAGTGCGGGTCACCAGTCCGTCACGTAAGGCACTTTCAGGTGCCTGCTTCCGGTCCGGAAGCTGCCCGCCCAGTATGAATCCACCCGGCCGCCGGCACCACACCCTGCCGGCAGGCCCTGTTGACGACAAGGAACGGGTTCCACATGAGCACGCACACCACAGCACTTCCCGGCGGCACCTGGACCCTGGGCGACCTGACCGTGTCCCGGTTCGGCTACGGCGCCATGCAGCTGGCCGGGCCCGGCGTGTTCGGCCCGCCCGCGGACCAGGATGGGGCGCTCGCCGTCCTGCGCCAGGCCGCAGAGTTGGGCATCACCCACCTCGACACCAGCGACTCCTACGGCCCCCGAATCACCAATGAACTGATCCGCGAGGCTCTGGCGCCCTATCCCGAGTCGCTGCACATCGCGACCAAGGTCGGCGGCCGCCGGGACGCGCAGGGCGGCTGGCCGCCGGCCCGGGAGCCGGACCAGCTGCGCCGGCAGGTCGAGGACAACCTGGACGTGCTCGGCCTGGAGCGGCTCGACCTGGTCTATCTGCGGCTCGGCACCGCCCGGGGGCCGGAGGACGGCCCGGTGGGTGCGGCCTTCCGGACACTGCTGGAGCTGCAGGAGCAGGGCGTCATCCGCCATCTGGGCGTCAGCAACGCCACCGGCCGGCAGCTGCGCGAAGCCCGATCGCTGGGACCGGTGGTCAGCGTGCAGAACATGTACAACCTGGCCCACCGGCAGGACGATGAGCTCATCGACCAGCTGGCCGCCGACGGCGTCGCCTATGTGCCGTTCTTCCCGCTGGGCGGCTTCACCCCGCTGCAGTCCGCGGCGCTCGACGCCGTGGCCGCCCGCTGGAACGCCGCGCCCATGGGCGTGGCGCTCGCCTGGCTGCTCCAGCGCTCGCCGAACATCCTGCTCATCCCGGGCACCTCCTCGGCGGCGCATCTGCGGGAGAACGCCGCCGGTGCGGCTCTCCGGCTGACTGCCGACGACGTGGCCGAGCTGGAGCGGATCGGCTGAGCCTGCCGCTGCCCACCGATACGCTCCGCCGCCCTTGACCTGCCCGGCACCGCGGGAGGCACTATCGACCCGGCAGCTTTCGTCCGTCCTCCGCCCGAGCCGAAAGGAATCCCATGCCCCAGCCCACCGGCTTCGCCGTCTCCCTGAACGTTCCCGATCCGCAGGCCTCCGCGGACTTCCTCACCACCCATCTGGGCTACGCCGTGGAAATGGAGCAGGACGGCATGGTCTCGCTGAAACATCCCGACGGCGGCTCCAACCTCATCTTCCTGCGCACCGGGCTGCCGACCTTCAAGCCCTCCGAGATAGCCGGCCGCGCCCGTGACGGGCTGCTGCTGGTGCACGTGGTGGAGGGCATCGACCGCTGGCATGAGCAGCTGGCGGCCGCCGGCGTCGACGTCGTCACCGCACCCGAGACCGAGCCCTGGGGTGAACGGTACTGCCAGTACCGGGACCCGAACGGGCTGATCGTACAGCTGGTCGAGTGGGTCTGATCCGCGCCTAGGCTGGAAGGTAAGACTCACCGCCGCAGGAAGGCACGCATGACACATGACCACCACTCGCATCAGGGCGAAGAGCACACCGGCCACGAGCAGTTCGGCAAGGACTACTGGGAGGCGCACTGGACCGAACCCGGCGGGGACGCCGCCGTCGTGCCCGCCCATCCGGCGCTCGAGGAGGAGATCGCGGGCCTGGCGCCGGGGACGGCGCTCGACGCCGGCAGCGGCGAAGGTGCCGAGGCGGCATGGCTGGCGACGCACGGCTGGTCGGTGACCGCCGTCGACCTGTCCGCCGAAGCGCTGGGGCGCGCCGCCGCCCGAGCCCCGGAGGCCGACATCACCTGGATCGAAGCCGACCTCACCGAGTGGCAGCCGGAGGGGACCTTTGATCTGGTCACCACCTTCTACGCGCATCCCACCATTCCGCAGCTGGCGTTCTACGCGCGGATCTCCCGCTGGGTGGCCCCGGGCGGGACGCTGCTGATCGTCGGACACCGGCACGGCCACGGACACGGCGCGCACGAGCACCCGGAGGAGGCGGTCACGTCCGCCGACGCCGTCCAGGCGCTGCTGGACCCGGCGCAGTGGCGGATCGACACCGCCGTCGAACGCGGCCGCACCGCCATCAGCCGGCACGGCGACCCCGTACAGCTGCAGGACGTGGTGGTCCGCGCCGTCCGCCGCTAAAGGCAGCACTCCCTCCGCCGGGCCTTCGGCCTGTCCTTACAGCGCCAGCACGACCCCGAGCACCAGCGGAATCCCCACGAACACCGCCAGGAACACGACGACGGCGGCGCGGCCCTTCGCGTTGCCGACGTTTACCGTCATCCCGGTGCCGGACCCGCTGCGCTTGGGCACCAGGACGTGCGGGTCATCGGGGTTGTTGTAGAAGCCGCCCGCGACCCAGAGCCTGTCCTCGGCCTGCTCTTCCTCCGTGGGCTGGATGCCGCGGGCCAGGGCGGTGCGCCGGGCCCAGCGGGATGCCAGCGCATAGGCGGCCACGACTGCCGCCAGCAGCAGCGCGGTGCCCGTCAGCGCCGGCCAGAGGGCCACCTGCTCCGGATTCCGCCAGCCGTTCACCGTCAGGTACCCGAGGATGCACGCCAGCAGTACGCCGACGCCGCCCATCGCCGCGATGGTGCCGCGGATCATGCCTTCGCGCCGGTACAGCTCCCAGGCCGTGGCTTCCCGCTCCGCGGGAACCATCAGGGGCACCGCGGCGGCGATCAGCGCGAGGAACAGGATGAGTCCCGCCCCGATCAGCAGGGGCAGGAAGACCGAGCCGAAGGACTTCTCCGCCCAGGCATCGGGCTGCCCGGAGCCTCCCCAGTGGGTCGGCACGGTGTCCGGAAGTGAGTCGTAAATCGTCGCCCCGTAGGCGAAGCACCCGGCCAGGATCAGCAGCGCCGCGGGATACAGCAGCCAGAGTGCGGCGCGGCCGCGGGTGATCTGAAGGTCGGTCTCGGCGGTCATGGGTCCACAGCCTAACCCGGGCCGTGCGGGGCGGCGCACTCCGCTGCCGGCCGACGCCGGTGGCTTTAGTCGATCAGCGACGCCAGGAAGTCGTCAGCGGCGGCGACGTCGGCGCGGTCGTAGGCGCTGACGCTGGGCATGATTTCCGCGGCCCCGGTCCGCTCAAGCAGCCGTTCCAGCTGCCCGGCGACCTGCTCGGGCGTGCCGGTGACGGCCGAGGCCGTGAACGAGCGGACCGCAGCGGCCTTTTTCGGGCTTGCCTTCGCCAGCAGCTCGCGGACTTCCTCCAGCGGCTGCAGCGGGCGGAACTCGCCGACGTCGCGCGAATCCGCATGCGCCCAGGCCTCGGGCAGCAGCAGCTCCCGGGCACGGCCGGCGTCGTCGGCGACCGAGACCTCCACGCTGGCGATCAGGTAGGGCTCCGGCGCCGTGTCGCTGGGCCGGAAGTCGGCGAAGTAGCGGCCGAGGGCGGCGGTGTTGCCGAGCAGGGGCCCGCCGACCACCGCCGGCAGGCCCAGCCGCGCTGCCAGCGACAGTCCGTCCTTGATCGCCAGGAGGAACATCGGCGGGGCGGCGGTCCGGGGCCGGGCCGTGAGTCCGGCCCGGCCGTGCAGGTAGTCCCGGACCTCGGCCACTTCGGCGGCGTATTCGCCGTCGCGCAGCACGGTGCGTCCCAGCGCCTGGCGCACGGGGGCCGTGAAGCCCAGGGAGCCGCCCAGCCCGAGGTCGATCCGTCCCGGGGCGAGCGCCTCCAGCAGCAGCGCCTGCTCGGCGATCACCAGCGGCCGGTGGTTGGGCACCATGATCCCGCCGGTGCCGAGCCGGATCCGCTGCGTGCGGGCACCGACTGCGGCCAGCAGCAGCGACGGCGCGGAAATGGCAATGCCGGGAACGGCATGATGCTCGGCGGTCCAGAACCGGGAGAACCCAAGCTGCTCGGCCCGTACCGCCCGATCCACGGTGGCGGTGATCGTCTCGGCGTCCGGCTCGCCGACGCGGGTCCGTGCCCGGTCCAGCAGGGAGATGCGCATCAGGGCCGGCCCGCCGGCACCGCGACCAGCTCGCGGAGCTCCGCCGCGGTCAGCCGGGCACCGAAGGCCGGTCCGCCGGGCTCGAGGAAACGCGTCGCGGCCAGCGAGTCCACCGGGACGGGATCGTAGCCCAGCCGGTCCACCAGCCCGGCGACCAGCGCGACGGCGCCCGGCTCGTCTCCGGCCACGGCCAGGCCCAGGCGCTCCGGATGCCCGGCGGGGCGCCGGTCCGGCTCCAGGTGGTGGTAGCCGGTGTGGTTGAAGGTCTTGACCACGATGGCCTCCGGGAACATCTGCTGCACCACCGGGCTGGAGCCCTGCTCGGCGGCGTCGAAGGCGGCGATGCTGCCATCCACCGGCGGCCAGTAGTTCATCGAGTCCACCACGATCCGCCCCGCCAGCAGCGCGGGATCGAGGTCCGGCAGCCGGTGCAGCGGCAGGGCGAGGACCACCAGGTCGGCCTCCGCCACGGCATCGGCCGTCCAGCGCGCCTCGGCGCCGGGGGCGAGGATCCCGATCATCAGCGCCAGCTCCGCAGGATCGCCGGAGCCCGACAGCGTGACCCGGTATCCGGCCTCCAGCAGGCTGCGGGCGACGACGGTGCCCACCTTTCCGGCCCCGATGACTGCGACCTGCTGGACGGATCGGGCGGCGGCGGGCTCTGCGGGGGAGAGTCGGAGGTTCTCGACGGGCGGCTGGCTGCTCATGCCTTCGGCAACGCCCGCACCCGGCCCGCCATTCCCGCAGGTTTCCGGCGGGTACCGGACCGCGGACCGCTTTCGGCCCGGACTCCGCACGCCTAAAGTGGACGCCACTGCGCTTCCGCCAGGTCAGGAGGCAGCCATGCCCTTGAGCGCCGCCCACCGGAACCTGACCGAGCCCTGCCCTCCGCCCCGGCAGGCGCAACCGCCTCCGCCCCGGCGAGCGTACCGCCGCGCCGTCGGGCTCGCCGTCGTCCTGCTGCTCCCCGGACTCGCGGGATGCACATCCGGCCCGGGGCAGCAGGGCCCGGCACCGGCCACATCATCCGCAACCGCCGCGGCCGTGGAGACGATCACGGAGGACCTGGACGCGCCGTGGTCCATCACCTTTACCGCCGACGGCATCCCGCTGGTGAGCGAGCGTGGCACCGCGCGGATCCTCGAACTGGACGCCGACGGCGGCGCCCGCGACGTCGGCACGATCGACGGCGTCGGGCCGCGCGGAGAAGGCGGCCTGCTGGGCATCGCCGCCCACGAGGGATACCTCTACACCTACTTCACCGGCCGGGGCGAAAACCGGATCGAACGCCGGGAACTGACCGGCACGCCCGGCGCCCTGGGCCTCGGCCCGGCCCAGACGCTGCTGGCAGGCATCCCCGCCGGAGCGATCCACAACGGCGGCCGGATCGCCTTCGGCCCGGACGGGATGCTGTACGCCACGGCCGGCGACGCCGGGAACTCCGAGAAGGCGCAGGATCGGGCCGCGCTCGCCGGCAAGATCCTGCGGCTGGAGCCCGACGGCGCGGTGCCGGACGACAACCCGTTTCCCGCGTCGCCGGTGTACAGCTACGGGCACCGCAACCCGCAGGGCCTGGCCTGGGACGCCGACGGGACGCTGTACGCCAGCGAGTTCGGGCAGAACACCTGGGACGAACTGAACGTCATCGACCCCGGCGGCAACTACGGCTGGCCTGCGGTCGAAGGCGCCGCCGGGGCCGAAGCGGCCGACGGCCCGGACTTCGTCGACCCGGTGCAGCAGTGGGAACCGGCGGCCGCGAGTCCCAGCGGCATCGCCGTCGCCGGCGGCAGCATCTGGATTGCGAACCTGCGCGGCGAACGGCTCCGCGAGGTGCCCTTGGACGACACCGGCACGGCGACCGAGTACCTCGTGGGGGAATACGGGCGGCTGCGCGACGTCGTCACCGCTCCCGACGGCGCGCTGTGGGTGCTCACCAACAACACCGACGGGCGCGGCAGCCCCGCGCCCGGGGATGACCGGATCCTGCGCGTCGACGTCGGCGCCTGAGCCCTGCCTCTGTGGCGGCTACTTGAGCAGCCGGGAGAGCCGGCGGTCCGCCAGGATCTTGCCGCCGGTCTGGCAGTTGGGGCAGTACTCCATGGAGTTGTCGGCGAAGGACACGCTGCGCACCGTGTCCCCGCACACCGGGCAGACCTCACCGGCCCGGCCGTGCACGCGCATGCCGCTGCGCTTGGCGTCCTTCAGTTCGGCCGCCGGCTTGCCCGCCGCTGCCGCCACCGCCCCCGCCAGCACCCCGCGCAGCGCCGTGTACAGTCGCTGCACCTCGTCGGCGTCCAGCGAGTCCGCGAGCGCGAACGGGGACATGTGCGCCGCGTGCAGGATCTCATCGGAGTAGGCATTGCCGACGCCGGCGATCGTGCCCTGGTCCCGCAGCACGCCCTTGATCTGCGTCCGCCGCCCGGCGAGCAGGCCGGCGAACACCTCGGCGGTGAAATCCTCATCCAGCGGATCCGGGCCCAGGCGGGCGATGCCAGGCACCTGGTCCGGTTCACGCACCACGTAGACGGCCAGGGATTTCTTCGTGCCGGCCTCGGTCAGGTCGAACCCGGAGCCGTCGGAGAAGCTGGCCCGCAGCGCGGTCCGGCCCTTGCCGGGCTTCAGCGGAGCGGCGGGCGCCTGCTCGTACCAGCGCAGCCAGCCGGCCTTGGCCAGATGGAACACCAGGTGCAGCTGCTCGCCGGTGCCCGGGTCCGCCGCCGCCAGGTCCAGGAACTTGCCGTGCCGGACGACGCCGGTCACCGCCGCGCCGTCGAGCGCGCCGATGGGCGGGTCAAAGGTCTTCAGGGCGTTGATCTGGCCGACGGCCACGCGCGTCAGCTGCAGCCCGCGCGTGCGTTCATCCAGGAATCGGACCAGGCCCTCCACTTCCGGCATCTCAGGCATGCGCCCATCCTTCCACCGGCCGCCGCCGATGGCGACCTTGCCGGCGGGTCCGCGGCCGCCGTCGTCACGCGAGCCCGGGCCCCGGAGAGGCCGGCGCAGGCAGCAGCCGGGGCAGGATCCGGACGCAGGCCACCATGCCGATCAGTTCCACGAGGGTCTGCGTGACGACGACCAGGGGCACCAGCGCCAGGGAGTCCGGCAGGGCCAGGGCCAGCGGAAGAACCACGAGGGAGTTCCTCGTCGCTCCGCTGAAGACCGCCGCGGTGGAACTGCCCGGGTCCAGGCCCGCCGTCCGGGCGGCGAGCAGGCCCAGCGGGACCATGACGGCCAGGAAGGCGACGTACACCGGCACCACAGCGAGCAGGGCTCCGAGTTCCCGCCCCACGCCCACGATCTGGGAGGCGACCACCACGGCGAGCACCAGCATCATCAGCGGAACCATCAGGTCCTGCAGCAGGGCCATCCGGCGGCGCGCGGCCGACCAACGGCGCGCCAGGCGCTGGACCAGGGCCGCCGCCGCCAGCGGAACGGCGATCAGGCCGATGAGCGCCTCAAGGAAGGGCGCAGGGTCGATGAGCGAGACCAGGTCCGGTCCGATGAACAGCAGCAGGAAGAGCGGGAGGAACAGCATCTGGGCCAGCATCAGGACCGGCGCCGCGGCGAGCAGGCGGTCGCTCGAACCGCCGGCCAGGCCGGTGAACACGATGACGTAGTCGATGCAGGGGGCCAGCAGGACGAGCAGCACCCCGACGAGCAGCGCCTGCTCCCCGGCGACGAACCGGGACAGGGCGTAGACCACAAGCGGTACCACCAGGAAGTTCAGGACCAGCACCGTGGCCATGAACCGGCCGTCCCGGACGGCGCGGCCGATCCGGGCGAACGGAATGCCCAGGAAGGTGGCAAACAGCAGCAGGCCCAGGGCGGGGTTGATGGATCGCTGAAGGGGATCGGCGGCGGCCGGCGCGAGCCATCCGATGATTCCGCCGGCCGCAAGGGCCAGCAGGTAGAGGCCCACCTGGTGTTGTTCCATTCGGGCCACCAGACGCGTCTGCATGCACCCAGCCTAAGGTGGAGTGCCCGCCCGGATTCGCGCCCCCGCTCCGGCACCGCGCACCGCCGCCGCCTGGGGCGGAGCTAGCCTGACCGGTTGAACTCCAGCGCCACACCCAGCCAGAAGGCCAGCTGCTCCTGGTCGGCGACGGCGTCCCCGCTCACGGAGATCCAGCCTTCCCCCATGCTGCGCCCGGCGCCCATCTCCGCCTGTGCCGCTTCCGGCCTGCCCAGCAGCTCGGCATGGCGGTCCGGTGACACCCGCACCAGCAGATCACCGGTCTTCCGGGCAGCGGCCACCATCTTTCCGTTGACCATGAAGGACCGGCCGCCGAACATGGCCACTTCCCGGACCGGCGGCCCCGCCGCCAGCCCGGCCCGTACCCGGCCTGCCAGATCCTCCTGCGCCATCGGTCGCCCCTTCCCTTGATCCCGGGCACCGTCCTGCCGGTATGGGGCCGGATTCGCCGCCGGCTGCCGCAACCGCCCCGATTCGCTTCTGGTGCCCCGGGTACCGGCCTATTCTGTCTCCGGGCGCCGCCGCGGCGACCTGCCGGACTGTAGCTGACCGGGCCGCCGCCGGGTACCAGGGGAGGACGATATGACCGCAGCGGGAGCGCAGGGCAGGAGCGAGGGACGGACGGGACTGCAGGCGGAGGAGCTGCTGGTGCTGGAGCGGCAGCTGGCCGCGGAGGGGGCGCCCGCGTACGTGGAGCTGCTGCACCAGGAGGCGCTGCTCGTGGTTCCCGGGGCGGTCCTGGACCGGAGCCGGTGCATCGACGCGATCGCCGCGTCCCCGGGCTGGGACGACATTGACCTCGCCCCGCTGTGGTACTTCAGGAACGGCCGGTCCGCCGTCCACACCTATCGGTTCACCGGCCGCCGCGGCGGCGAGACCTACCGGGCGGTGATGTCCTCGAGCTGGGTGGACACCCCGGAGGGCGCCCGGCTGATCCACCACCAGCAGACACCGGAGCGCTGACCAGCCGGACACGGGGCAGCCGGACGCCGGCCCTGCTGCTCTGCCGGGCCTGTTGCCGGGCCTGCCGTCTCCCCGCCGCGTGCCGGTGACGTGCCGCGTCATCACTGCGGCTTAGGCTGCCCCGGTAGGTAGGCTTTTAGGCCGAAGTGCTCGCGATAAGGGGTTTGTGTGTCCACAGCTGTCCCGGCGGGAACCCGGCCCGAGGCTGATCCGCTGGGCCGGGCCCGACGCCGCCGCCGCAACACCGGCATCCTCGCCGCGCTCGCCGCCGCCCTGTTCGGCGCCGCCGTGCTGGGCGTGGCGGTCGGCCCGGTCTGGGTGCCGCCCGGTGAGGTCCTGCAGGTCATTGCGGCACGCCTCGGGGCCGGCCCGACGGCGGGCCTGGACCCGGTGGCCGACGCCATCGTCTGGGACGTCCGCCTGCCCCGGGTGGTCATGGGCCTGTCCGTGGGTGCCGGGCTGGCCGTGTGCGGCATGGCGCTGCAGGCCATGGTGCGCAACATGCTGGCCGATCCGTACCTGCTCGGCATCAACTCCGGCGCCTCCAGCGGCGCCGCCGCCACCATCCTGTTCGGGCTCGGCCTCGGGCTGGGCGAGCATGCCCTGGCCGGCAGCGCCTTCCTGGGTGCGCTCGCCGCCTCCCTGCTGGTGTTCGTGGTCGCCCGGGCCGCCGGGCGGATCACCTCCGTGCGCCTGCTGCTGGCCGGTGTGGCCGTCGGCTATGCGCTTTCCGCGCTGACCAGTTTCCTGATCTTTGCCTCCGGCTCCGCCGAGGGCGCCCGTTCGGTGATGTTCTGGCTGCTCGGTTCCCTGTCCCTGTCCCGGTGGGGCACCCCGCTGGCGGCGCTGGGCGCCGTCGTCGTGCTCACCGTCGTCCTGCTCACGGCCTGGGCCCGGCGGCTGGATGCCCTGGCCGTGGGGGACGAAACCGCCCTGGCCCTGGGCGTGCGGCCCACCCGCTTCCGCACCCAGCTGCTGGTGGTGGTCTCGCTCTGCGTCGGCTTCATCGTGGCCGCCTCCGGCAGCATCGGCTTCGTCGGCCTGGTGGTCCCGCACCTGGCCCGCCGCCTGGCCGGCGCCGCCCACGCCTGGGCCGTGCCCGCGGCGGCGCTGCTCGGCGCCCTGTTCCTGCTCGCCGCGGACCTGCTCTCCCGGATGGTGATGCAGCCGCGCGAACTGCCCATCGGCATCGTCACCGCCCTGGTCGGTGCGCCGTTCCTGCTCTACCTCGTCCGCAGGCTGCGTCCCGCCGCCGCCTGACCCGATTCCACCCCCGCCAGGAGCCTTTGATGATCCGCACGGCCCCCACCGCCCGTACCCGCACCATCCGGTCCCGCACCGCCCGTACCCGCACCGCCCGGACGCTTGCCGCCGCCGCGGCCCTCGCAGCCGCTCTCAGCGGCTGCGGCGCGGGCGACGCCGGGCCCGACGCCCCGGCGGCGGCCGGCGAGACCGGTTATCCGCTCACCGTCCGGAACTGCGGCGCCGAGGTGACCTTCGACCAGCGTCCGGAGCGGGCGGTGCTGCTCAAATCCGCCGCCGTGCCGTTCCTGCACGAGCTGGGCGTGCTCAGCGAGGTGGTCACCGCCCGCGCCGGCGCCTATCCCCGGGACTATTACGACGACGCGACCTGGGCCGAGCTGCAGGAGATTCCCATGCTCAGCGACGAACTGGATTCCTCCGGTCACCTGCAGATCTCCCGTGAGGCGGTGGTGGCGCAGCAGCCCGACGTCGTCCTCGGCGACGCCGCCAACCTGGACCGCGACACGCTGGCCGCCGCCGGGCTGCCGCTGCTGCAGGAACCGGCGCTCTGCCCGCAGCCGCCCACGGACCCCTCCTTTGAGGACGTCTACGACCAGATGCGCACCTACGGGCGGATCTTCGACGCCGGGGCGGAGGCGGAGGCCGCCGTCGCGCGCCTGCAGGAACAGCTGGCGGACGTACTCGCCGACGTCGACCCGAACGAGCAGCGCACCGCCGCCGTGCTGTACCCGACCGTCGGCGGGGGAGTGCCCTACGCCTACGGCACCTCCTCAATGGCGCATCCGCAGCTGGAGGCCGCCGGCTTCACCAACGTGTTCGCCGACGTCGAGGAACGGGTCTTCGAGGTCACCCCGGAGGAACTGGTCGGCCGCAACCCGGACGTGCTGATCCTGCTCTACTCCGACGGCGCGCCGGAGGACATCAAGGCAGCCGTAACGTCTCTGAACGGCGCGGAGGCGATCACCGCGGTGCAGCAGGACGCGATCCTGGTCCAGCCGTTCAACTTCACGGAGCCGCCGGGCCCGCTGGCCATCGACGGCCTGGCGCGCATCGTGGAGCATTTCTCCCGATGATCGCGGCCAGCGGCGTGGGCTACGCCTTCGGGGACCGGCGGGTGCTCGAGGCGGTGGACCTGCAGGCCCCGCACGGGCAGGTCCTGGGCCTGGTCGGGCCCAACGGCTCCGGCAAGACCACTCTGCTGCGCACCCTCTACGGCTCGCTGAAGGGCGACGGCGCGGTGTTCCTGGACCGCGAGGAGCTCACCTCTCTGCCGGCCCGGGAGATCGCCCGCCGAGTCTCCGTGGTGGTGCAGGAAACCCCGGGAGAGCTGCCGCTGCTGGTCTCGGACATGGTGCTGCTCGGCCGCACCCCGCACCGCTCCGGCTTCGCCCGCAGCGGGGCCGCCGACGAGCGGGCCGCCGCCGCCGCGCTGGAGCAGGTCGGGGCGCTGCACCTGGCCGCGCAGCCCTTCGACGCGCTGTCGGGCGGCGAACGGCAGCGGGTGCTGATCGCCCGGGCGCTGGCCCAGCAGGCCACGCACATGCTGCTGGACGAACCGACCAACCACCTGGACGTGCGCTACCAGCACGAGGTCCTGGGCCTGGTCCGCTCCCTCGCGGTGGAACGGCACCACACGGTGGCGGTGGTGCTGCATGACCTGAACCTCGCCGCCGCCTACTGCGACCGGCTGCTGCTGCTCGACGGCGGCCGGGTGGCCGCCGCCGGCACCGCCGACGAGGTACTGGTTCCCGAGGTGCTGGAACCGGTGTACGGGGTGGCGGTGCGGCGCCTCGACCTGGGCGAGGAGGGCTTCCACCTTGCCTTCCGGGCCGGCCGCTACCCGGGCCCGGCCAAAACGGCAGTGCCGGATCCGGGGCGCAGCAGGTAGGCTAGGTGAGCCGGTACGGCAGATTATGTCAGCAGCATTTGCACGGCCCCGGCCCAGCGTTCACCCTAGTGGGAACGCAGGTGACGGAGTCGGGCTCTTTGGGGAGGGATAACAATGGCGGGCGAGGAACACAACGCCGCACAGGGCGATCAGCGCGAGCTGACCGCGGAAGACACGACGTCGATTTTTCTTCCGCCGCTGCAGGATGCCACCACGATCGAGCCGAAGCTCAGCCCGGACGAGCGGGCCGCCGTCGCGGCGCTGCCGGCCGGCTCCGCGCTGCTGATCGCGCACACCGGCCCGAACACCGGAGCACGGTTCCTGCTTGACTCCGACGTCACCACCGCCGGGCGGCACCCGAACGCCGACATCTTCCTGGACGACGTCACCGTCTCCCGCAAGCATGCCGAGTTCCACCGCACCGCCGAAGGCTTCCGCCTGGTGGACGCCCGCAGCCTCAACGGCACCTACGTGAACAACGACCGGGTCGACACCCTGATGCTGCGCAACGGCAACGAGGTGCAGATCGGCAAGTTCCGGCTCACGTTCTACGCCGCCCGCCCCGCCGCCAGCCGCGAGGGCTAGTAGGCTTACGGTATGTCAGCATCACAACCGGTCAGGCGCCCCCTCGGCGCCGGACAGGACCGCCCCCGCGGCCGCGTCCTGAACATCGGTGAGGTGCTCTCTACCCTCAGCACGGAGTTTTCCGGCATCAGCGCCTCCAAGATCCGCTTCCTGGAGGAGAAGGGGCTGGTCACCCCGCAGCGCACGGCGGCCGGCTACCGCAAATATTCGGCGCACGACGTCGAGCGGCTGCGGTTTGTCCTGGCCCTGCAGCGGGACCAGTACCTGCCGCTGAAGGTCATCAAGGACTACCTCGACGCCATCGACCGCGGCGAGCGGCCCGAGCAGCTGCCCGGCGGGCTGTCCCTGACCCCCCGCGTAGTCTCCGACCAGCTGGCCGGCGAACGCTCCGCCCAGGCCCGCACCCTCAGCTTCGACGAACTGGTGGCCGAGTCCGGCGTCGGCGCCGAGCTGGCCCGCGACCTGGTCGAGTACGGCCTGATCGGCAGCCCCGATGACGGCTATGACGAACACGCCCTGAAGGTGGCCCGGGCCTGCGCCCAGCTGCAGTCCCACGGCCTGGAACCGCGCCACCTGCGTCCCTTCCGCGCCGCGGCGGACCGTGAACTGGGCCTGGTGGAAACGGTGGTGGCCCCCGTCGCCTCCCGGCGCGACGTCGCGTCCAAGGCGCGGGCGGCGGAGATGGCCCGCGAAATCAGCGAGCTCTGCCTGAACCTGCACAGCGCCCTGGTCAATGGGCAGATCGCCCGGATGGAGAACTGAGCGTGCGAGAAGTCGAAGTCGTGGGCGTGCGGATCGAGCTGCCCTCCAACCAGCCGCTGGTCCTGCTCAAGGAGACCGAGGGGGAGCGGCACCTGCCCATCTGGATCGGCGCCCCGGAGGCCAGCGCCATCGCCTTCGTGCAGCAGGGCATCGTCCCCCCGCGCCCGATGACCCACGACCTGCTGGTCAACACGGTCAACGCCCTGGGCCGGACCGTCACCCGGGTGCAGCTGGTGCGCGTGCAGGACACCGTGTTCCACGCCGAGCTGGTGTTCGACGACGGCACCACCGTGAACTCCCGCGCCTCCGACGCGATCGCCGTCGCGCTCCGGGTGCCCTGCACCATCTACTGCGCCGACGAGGTCCTGGATGAGGCCGGCGTGCGGATCGCCGAGGCCGACGACGACGAGGACGAGACCGAGACCCGCGACACCGAGCAGGAGCTGCGCCAGTTCCGCGAGTTCCTGGCCGACGTCGAGCCCGAGGACTTCGAGCACTGACCCGCCCCGCCCGGTGGCGGTCCGACACGCGGCAGAAAAACCGCCGGCGTCTTTGACCTTGGTCCCGCCCGGCTCTAACGTCGAAGCATAGAGTTCCCCATTGCACCTATGGTCCGCCGGGGGCAGACTGAGAAGCAATTTCCTCAAGCCTGTTCCGTCGCGGCCAGTGTCGATCTCAGGAGGGGACCGCAACAAGGAGGCACACGTGAGTCCGAAAGGCGACGCCGGTAATCAGGGGAAGGGCGCGGCCAACCGCGGCAGGATCCCTGAATCCAGTGCCCAGGGCTTGCTGTTCACCGAAGACCTGCCCCTGCTCGACGAAGACGCCGGCTACCGCGGCCCCACCGCCTGCAAGGCCGCCGGCATCACCTACCGTCAGCTGGACTACTGGGCCCGCACCGGGCTGGTCGAGCCCGCGGTCCGCGGGGCGTCGGGATCGGGCAGCCAGCGGCTCTACTCCTTCCGCGACATCCTGGTCCTGAAGGTCGTCAAGCGCCTGCTGGACACCGGGGTCTCGCTCCAGCAGATCCGCACCGCCGTCGAGCACCTGCGCGAGCGCGGCGTCGAGGACCTGGCCCAGATCACCCTGATGAGCGACGGGGCCAGCGTCTACGAGTGCACCTCCGCCGACGAGGTCATCGACCTGGTCCAGGGCGGGCAGGGCGTGTTCGGCATCGCCGTCGGCCGTGTCTGGCGCGAGGTCGAGGGCAGCCTGGCCCAGCTGCCGAGCGAACACGCCGAAGACCAGGCGTTCCCCAACGACGAGCTGGGCGCCCGGCGCGCGGCCCGCAAGATCAGCTAGCCACCCCGGCCGGGTCACCACCGGATCAGTTTTTGAGCAGGCACGGCGAAGGGCGCCTCCCGCGGGGGAGGCGCCCTTCGCTGTAGGGAACGCGGTTCGCCCGGGCCGGCCGCTCAGGCCACGGGCCGGCGCATCACCCGGTTGCGGCTGCGGCCGCTCTCCACGAGGTTCTTCAGCAGCGCGTCAAAGGAACCGGCGGCCTGCTTGGCGGACTCGCCCGGCCAGTGATGCACCGCATGCGCGGCGCCCTGGATCTGCTGCCAGTTGGCCTGCTCGGCAATGTGCGGCTGCAGCAGCAGGTCACCGAACATCTGCTGCATCTCCGCCAGGCGGAAGGAATGCTCGTTGGAGCTGGTGCGCACCCGGTTGGCCACGATGCCCGCCGGTGCCAGGTTCGGAGCGAACTCCTCGCGGAACAGGTCCAGCGCCCGCATGGTCCGTTCGGTGCCGGCCACGGAGAACAGGCCCGGCTCGGCCACCAGCAGGACCCGGTTGCTGGCCATCCAGGCCATCCGGGTCAGGCCGTTCAGCGACGGCGGGCAGTCAATGAGCACCAGCCCGTAGCCGCTCACCCGGGACAGCAGGGTGGAGAGCCGGCGCAGGTCCCGCCGGCCCAGGTCGGGGCGGTCATAAATGCCGGTGAACGCCGAGCCCATGGCCACGTCGAGCACCGGGGGACGCTTCGGATCGCCCTTTCGGCGGCGCAGGTGGTTTTCCGTCCAGCCGCTGGACACCACGTTGTCGGTCAGTACCGCCCGGCGGGCCCCCTTGAGCATCTCGCCGATGCCGGGCTTGTCACCCGGGTTCACGGCCAGGCCGGTGGTGGCGTCAGCATGCGGGTCCAGGTCCACCACCAGGGTCGGGATGCCCGCTGCCAGTGCAGCCGATGCCAGTCCCAGGGTCACCGATGTCTTGCCCACACCGCCTTTGAGACTGCTGATGCTCACTACTTGCACTTGTTGAACCAAAACCTAACGTTTCTCGGGATCACGAGCGAAGGGCCCCCTGGGGAAGCTGCACGATCATTCTATGTGACAGGTGCAGGTAACCCGGGAAGCGGCTGTTGCGGGGGTGGCGCATAGACTGTGCCGCAGAACTGTGACACGCAGCACGCTTGGCAATGCAGCCCTGTGTGGCGTCGGCCCCAAGGGCCGCCGCCCTTCCGGGCTGCGCAGCCGCGCGTAAGATTTCGGTTAGAGGGTCCGCGGCCACACACTGCGGCCTCCCTGCCGCCTACGATGCAGGAGAGCAATGTTCTCGAAGATTCTGGTCGCCAACCGCGGTGAAATCGCCATCCGGGCCTTCCGAGCCGCGTATGAGCTCGGCGCGAAAACCGTCGCCGTGTTCGCTTATGAGGACCGCAACTCGATCCACCGGCAGAAGGCCGACGAAGCCTATCTCATCGGCGAGAAGGGCCACCCCGTCCGCGCCTACCTCGACGTGGACGAGATCATCCGCGTGGCCCGGGAGGCCGGCGCCGACGCCATCTACCCCGGCTACGGCTTCCTGTCCGAGAACCCCGGCCTGGCCCGGGCCGCCGCCGAGGCCGGCATCACCTTCATCGGACCCGCCGCCGACGTGCTGGAACTGGCCGGGCACAAGGTGCACGCCCTCGACGCCGCCCGCAGCGCCGGCATTCCCGTGCTGCGCTCCACCGCGCCGAGCGCGGATGCGGAGAAGCTGCTCGCCGAAGCCGAGGAGATCGGCTTCCCGATCTTCGTCAAGGCCGTCGCCGGCGGCGGCGGCCGCGGCATGCGCCGGGTGGACACCGCCGAGCAGCTGCCCGAGGCCCTGGCCGCCGCGATGCGCGAAGCCGACACCGCCTTCGGCGATCCCACTGTCTTCCTGGAACAGGCCGTGCTGCGGCCGCGGCACATCGAGGTGCAGGTCCTGGCCGACGGCGAAGGCAACGTCATCCACCTCTTCGAGCGCGACTGCTCGCTCCAGCGCCGCCACCAGAAGGTCATCGAAATCGCGCCGGCCCCGAACCTGGACGAAGGCATCCGCCAGGCCCTCTACCGCGACGCCGTCGCCTTCGCGAAGTCGCTGAACTACGTCAACGCCGGCACCGTCGAATTCCTAGTGGACACCGTCGGCGACCGCGCCGGACAGCACGTCTTCATCGAGATGAACCCGCGCATCCAGGTGGAGCACACGGTCACCGAGGAGATCACCGACGTCGACCTGGTGCAGGCCCAGATGCGCATCGCCGCCGGCGAGACCCTCTCCGACCTGGGCCTGGTCCAGGAGGAACTGCAGATCCGCGGGGCGGCCCTGCAGTGCCGGATCACCACCGAGGACCCGGCCAACGGCTTCCGGCCCGACGTCGGCAAGATCAGCGCCTACCGCTCCGCCGGCGGCGCGGGCGTCCGGCTGGACGGCGGCACCGTCTACGCCGGCGCCGAGATCAGCCCGCACTTCGACTCCATGCTGGTCAAGCTCAGCTGCCGCGGCCGCACCTACCCCCTGGCCGTGAGCCGCGCCCGCCGGGCGCTGGCCGAGTTCCGGATCCGCGGTGTCTCCACCAACATCCCGTTCCTGCAGGCCGTGCTGGACGATCCGGCGTTCGTGGCCGGCGACGTCGCCACCTCCTTCATCGAGGAGCGGCCGGAGCTGCTGGGCGCCCGGGCTTCCGCGGACCGCGGCACCAAGATCCTCAGCTGGCTGGCCGACGTCACCGTGAACCAGCCGTACGGCGCCCCGCCCACCGAACTGGACCCCGAGGCCAAGCTGCCCGCCGAGCTGCCCGAGGTCCGCCCCGGCTCCCGGGACCGGCTGCGGGAACTGGGCCCGGAGGCCTTCGCCGCCGAACTGCGGGCACAGACCGCCCTGGCGGTCACCGACACCACCTTCCGTGACGCCCACCAGTCGCTGCTGGCCACCCGGGTCCGCACCCGGGACCTGCTATCCGCCGCGCCCGCCGTCGCCGCCCTGACCCCGCAGCTGCTCTCGGTGGAGGCCTGGGGCGGGGCCACCTACGACGTCGCGCTGCGCTTCCTCGGCGAGGATCCGTGGGAGCGGCTCACCGCCCTGCGCGAGGCGCTGCCCAACATCTGCATCCAGATGCTGCTGCGCGGCCGCAACACCGTCGGCTACACGCCCTACCCGGTGGAGGTCACCGAGGCGTTCGTGCAGGAGGCCGCCGACGCCGGCGTCGACATCTTCCGCATCTTCGACGCCCTCAACGACGTCTCGCAGATGGAGCCGGCCATCCGGGCGGTGCGCGCCACCGGCACCGCCGTCGCCGAAGTGGCCCTGTGCTACACCTCCGACATGCTGGACCCGGAGGAAAAGCTCTACACGCTGGACTACTACCTGAACCTGGCCCAGCAGATGGTCGACGCCGGCGCCCACATCCTGGCCATCAAGGACATGGCCGGGCTGCTGCGCCCGCCGGCCGCCGCGAAGCTCGTCACCGCGCTGCGCGAACGGTTCGACCTGCCGGTGCACCTGCACACCCATGACACCGCCGGCGGGCAGCTGGCCACGCTGCTCGCCGCCGCCGAGGCTGGCGTGGACGCGGTCGACGTCGCCAGCGCCTCGCTGGCCGGCACCACCAGCCAGCCGGCCGCCTCCGCCCTTGTCGCCGCCCTGGCCCACACCGAGCGGGACACCGGCCTGGACCTGGCCGCGGTCAGCGCCATGGAGCCCTACTGGGAAGCCGTCCGCCGCGTCTACGCACCGTTCGAGTCCGGTCTCGCCGGGCCCACCGGCCGCGTGTACCTCCACGAGATCCCCGGCGGGCAGCTCTCCAACCTGCGCCAGCAGGCCATCGCCCTGGGGCTGGGGGAGCGGTTCGAGGCGATCGAGGACATGTACACCGCCGCCGACCGCATCCTGGGCCGGCTGGTCAAGGTCACCCCGTCCTCGAAGGTGGTCGGTGACCTGGCCCTGCAGCTGGTCGGACAGAACGTGGATCCGAAGGCCTTTGAGGAAAACCCGCAGGACTACGACATCCCCGACTCGGTCATCGGCTTCCTCAACGGCGAACTGGGCGACCCGCCCGGAGGCTGGCCCGAGCCGTTCCGCAGCAAGGCGCTGCAGGGACGCAAGATGAAGCCGCGCGACGTCGAACTCACCGACGAGGACCGCGCCGGGCTGGCCGCGGACTCCGCCGAACGGCGCCGCACCCTGAACCGGCTCCTGTTCCCCGGCCCGGCCAAGGAATTCGATTCGGTGCGCAGCACCTACGGAGACCTCTCCGTCCTGCGCACCCGCGACTACCTCTACGGGCTGCAGTACGGCGAGGAGCACGTGGTGGACCTGGAGAAGGGCGTCCGGCTCATCGCCACCGTTGACGCCGTCTCCGAGCCCGACGAAAAGGGCATGCGCACGGTCATGACCACCCTGAACGGCCAGCTGCGCCCCGTGCTGGTGCGCGACCGCAGCGTAGAGACCGACTTCAAGGTCGCCGAGCGGGCCGATCCGGGCAACCCCGGCCACGTGGCCGCGCCGTTCGCCGGAGCGGTCACCGTGACGGTGAAGGAAGGCGACACCGTTGCCGCAGGTGACGCCGTCGCCACGATCGAAGCGATGAAGATGGAAGCCTCGATCACCAGCCCCACCGGGGGCACCGTGCAGCGGGTGGCCCTGACCGGAGTCTCCCAGGTCCAGGGCGGAGACCTGATCGTCGTGCTGGAGCCCGAAGGCAAGTAGCGCCGCAGGCAGGACCGCGGGGCGGTACGGCAGCAGCCGTACCGCCCCGCGGCCGTCTCCGGGCCCGGACTAGACTGAAGCCGTGACCCATTACGACCTCGCCATCGTCGGCTCCGGCTCCGGCAACACCCTCATCACCCCCGACTGGGACGGGCGCAAGGTCGCCCTGGTCGACGGCGGAACCTTCGGCGGCACCTGCCTGAACGTCGGGTGCATCCCCACCAAGATGTTCGTCTATCCGGCCACGCTCGCCGCCACGTCGGCCGAAGCCGGCCGGCTGGGCGTGGACCTGGCCCACACCGGGACCCGGTGGAGGGAAATCCGCGACCGCATCTTCACCCGGATCGACGCGATCTCCGACGGCGGGCGCCGCTACCGGGACGAAGAGCTGGAGAACGTCACCCTCTATCCCGAGTTCGCCCGCTTCACCGGACCGCACGCCCTGGAAACCGCGTCGGGGCAGCGGATCAGCGCCGACCAGATCGTCATCGCGGCAGGCTCCCGGCCCTTCGTCCCCGGCATTCCCGGCATCGACCTGCCCCAGGTGCACACCTCCGACACCGTCATGCGGGTGGACGAGCTGCCGCGCCGGATCCTGATCCTCGGCGGCGGCTACATCGCGGCGGAGTTCGGGTTCATCTTCTCGGCCCTGGGCAGCGAGGTCAGCATGGCGGTGCGCTCCGGCTTCCTGCTCCGCGGCCAGGACCAGGCCGTGGCCGAACGCTTCACCGTCGAAGCGGAGCAGCAGTGGAACCTCCTGCGCCGCCACGAAGCCCGCGGCATCACCGCCAACCCCGACGGATCGGTTCATGTGGTGCTGGACGCCCCGGGCAAGGTGACCGAACTCGACGTCGACCTGGTCCTGGTGGCCACCGGCCGGATCCCCAACACCGACCGCCTGGACACCGCCGCCGCCGGCTTCGACCACCACCCGGACGGGCGGGTGGCCGTGGATGAGCACCAGCGGGTGCTCAGCGGCGGCACGCCGGTGCCCGGCCTGTGGGCGCTCGGAGATGCCAGCAGCGAGCACCAGCTCAAGCACGTGGCCAACCATGAGGCGCGCGTGGTGGCCCACAACCTGGTCCACCCCGACGACCTGCGCCGCAGCGACCACCGCTTCGTGCCGGCCGCCGTGTTCACCAACCCGCAGATCGCCGCCGTCGGGCTCACCGAGGACCAGGCACTGGACTACACCGCCGAACGCGGCACGCATCTGGCCGTGGCCGTCCAGGAGTACGGCTCCACCGCCTACGGATGGGCCATGGAGGACACCACCGGGTTCGTCAAGCTGCTCGCCGAACGCGAGACCGGCAAGCTGCTCGGCGCGCACATCCTCGGGCACGAGGCCTCCATGCTCATCCAGCCGCTGGTCCAGGCCATGTCCTTCGACCAGCATCCGCTGGAGGTGGCCCGCGGGCAGTACTGGATCCACCCGGCGCTGACCGAGGTCGTGGAGAACGCGCTGCTCTCACTGAACCTGGACGCCTGAGCAAAAGGAACCCAACGTCCGGGCCCGCCGCTCTGGCAAAATACTAGGACATCCAACTAGTCTGTGAACTGAACCACACCGACAGTTCAGGAGCATCGATGTCCAGCCACCAGTCCACCGGCACCATTGACAATCCGCAGTCCGGAGCCGCCGCCGCGCCCGCCCTGGCCCACTACGTCGGCGGGCGCCGGCTGGAGGGAACCTCCGGCCGCTTCGGCGACGTCTGGGATCCCAACACCGGCCGCGTCCAGTCCCGCGTGCCGCTGGCCTCCGCCGGGGAGGTGGGCGCCGCCGTCGACGCCGCCGCAGCCGCCCAGCCGACGTGGGCGGCCACCAACCCGCAGAAGCGCGCCCGGATCCTGGGCCGCTTCGTGGACCTGGTCCGCGCCGACATGGACAACCTCGCCGCCCTGCTCTCGGCCGAACACGGCAAGACCCTCGCCGACTCCCGCGGCGACATTGAACGCGGGCTCGACGTCGTCGAATTCGCCATGGGCGCCCCGCACCTGCTCAAGGGCGAATACAGCGACAGCGTGGGCCCGGGCATCGACACCTACTCCATGCGCCAGCCGCTCGGCGTCGTCGCAGGCATCACCCCGTTCAACTTCCCGGCCATGATCCCGCTCTGGAAGGCCGGGCCGGCGATCGCCGCCGGCAACGCATTCATCCTCAAGCCCTCCGAGCGGGACCCCTCCGTGCCGCTGCGCCTGGCCGAGCTGTGGACCGAGGCCGGGCTGCCGGCCGGCATCTTCAACGTGGTCAACGGGGACAAGGAGGCGGTCGACGCGCTCCTGGACGATCCCCGGATCCAGGCCGTCGGCTTCGTCGGCTCCACGCCCATCGCGCAGAGCATCTATGCCCGCGCCACCGCCAACGGCAAACGCGCCCAGTGCTTCGGCGGTGCCAAGAACCACATGCTGGTGATGCCCGACGCCGACCTGGACCAGGTCGCCGACGCCCTGATCGGCGCCGGCTACGGCTCGGCCGGCGAACGCTGCATGGCCATCTCCGTCGCCGTACCGGTCGGCGAGGCCACCGCCGACGCGCTGGTCGCCAAGCTGAAGGAACGGGTCGAGCAGCTGCGCGTGGGCACCTCCACCGACCCCGACGCCGACTACGGCCCCCTCGTGGGCCGCGACGCACTGGAGCGGGTGCGCGGCTACATCGGCATCGGCGAAGAGGAAGGCGCCGAGCTGGTGGTGGACGGCCGGAACTTCAGCCTGGCCGGGCACGAGGAGGGGTACTTCATCGGCCCGTCCCTGTTCGACCGCGTCACCCCGGAGATGCGCATCTACCAGGAGGAGATCTTCGGTCCGGTGCTCGTGGTGGTCCGCGCCGCCGACTACGAGGAGGCGCTCCGGCTGCCCAGCGAACACCGCTTCGGCAACGGCGTCACCATCTACACCCGCGACGGCGACGCCGCCCGCGACTTCGCCTCCCGGGTCAACACCGGCATGGTCGGCATCAACGTGCCGATTCCGGTGCCGATCGGCTACCACACCTTCGGCGGCTGGAAGGCCTCCGGCTTCGGGGACCTGAACCAGCACGGCCCCGACGCGTTCCGCTTCTACACCAAGACCAAGACCGTCACCGAGCGCTGGCCCTCCGGCATCAAGGACGGCGCCAGCTTCATCATGCCCGCCGGAGACCACTCGTGAGCGCCGAAACCCCGGCCGAACTGCTCACCGAAGTCCGCGGCCGGGCCGGCGTCATCACGCTCAACCGGCCGCGCGCCATGAACGCGCTCACCCACGGCATGGTGCTGGCCATGGCCGAGGCGCTCGACGCCTGGGCCCGGGATCCGGCGGTGGACCTGGTGATCGTCACCGGCGCGGGGGAGCGGGCGCTGTGCGCCGGCGGCGACATCGTGGACCTGTACTACGACGGCTTCGAGGGCGGCCTCGGCGGCGCGCGCATGTGGGCCGACGAGTATGCGCTCAACCACGCGATCTCCGCATACCCGAAGCCGTACGTCGCCGTCATGCACGGGCTGGTCCTGGGCGGCGGCATCGGCATCTCCGCGCACGGCTCGCACCGCGTCGTCACCGACAGCACCCGCGCCGGGATGCCGGAGACCGCCATCGGCTTCGTGCCCGACGTCGGGGGCACCTGGCTGCTTTCCCGCGCTCCCGGCGGCATCGGCGCCCACCTGGCCCTGACCGCGGCGCATGTGGGCCCGGGGCGGGCCATTGAAGCCGGCCTGGCCGACAGGTACGTGCCTGAGGCCGACCTTCCGGCCCTCATCGCCGAGCTGGCGGCCACCGGCGATCCCGCGGTGATCGACCGGTTCGCCCGCCCGGCACCGGATTCCTTCGAGGAGGAGCGTGCCGTGCTGGACCGCGCCTATGCCGCCGACACGGTGGAGGAGATCCTCGCGGCGCTGGACGCCGAGGACGCCCCGGAGGCTGCCGACGCCGCCCAGCGGATCCGGCGCAACAGCCCGCTCGGACTGAAGGTGACCCTGGAATCCCTGCGCCGGGCGGCCGGCCGGGAGCTGGCCGACGTGCTGGTGACCGAGTACCGGGTCTCCTGCCGCTTCCACCTTGGCCACGAGCTGAGGGAAGGGGTCCGTGCGCAGGTGATCGACAAGGACCGGCAGCCGCGCTGGGAGCCGCCGGTGCTGGAGGAGGTGGACCCGGACGAAGTGGCCCGGTACTTCCTGCCCCTGGACCATCCGCAGATTCCGGAGCTGGACCTCGGGCGCCGGCCCGCCGACGTCGGCGGCGCCGACGCCGCTCAGTCAGCCGCAGCAGCAGGGAGCCGGGCATGAACATCGCCTTTATCGGATTGGGCAACATGGGCGGACCGATGGCCGCCAACCTCGTCAAGGCGGGCCACCGGGTGGTCGGCTTCGATGTGGTGCCGGAGGCCCTGGAGAAGGCCCGCGCCGCCGGGGTCGAGACCGCCGCGACCGGTGCCGACGCAGCGGCCGGCGCCGAGCTGGTCGTCACCATGCTGCCCAGCGGCCGGCACCTGCTGGATGCCTACCAGGGCGGGCTGCTGGCCGCCGCGGCGCCGGACACGCTCTTCCTCGACTGTTCCACCGTGGACGTCGCCGATGCCCGGGCAGCGCGGGAGCTGGCCGTCGGCGCCGGACACCGCGCTGCGGACGCCCCGGTCTCCGGCGGCACGGTGGGCGCGGAGGCGGGCACGCTGACCTTCATGGTCGGCGGAGACGAGGCCGACTTCGCCCAGGCCGAACCGCTGCTGCAGGTCATGGGCGCCACGGTGGTGCACTGCGGGGCCTCCGGTGCCGGGCAGGCCGCCAAGGTGTGCAACAACATGATCCTGGGCGTCTCGATGATCGCGGTCAGCGAGGCCTTCGTGCTCGCCGAGAGGCTGGGCCTGAGCCACCAGGCGCTGTTCGATGTCGCCTCCCGTTCCAGCGGCCAGTGCTGGGCCCTGACCACCAACTGCCCCGTGCCCGGGCCGGTGCCGGCCAGCCCGGCGAACCGGGACTATGCGCCGGGCTTCATGGGCGCGCTGATGAGCAAGGACCTGCAGCTGGCCCTGAACGCCATCGAAGCGACCGGCACCGCCGCCGAACTCGGTCCGCTGGCGGCCGGCATCTACCGCCGGTACGCCGAGGAGGGCGGGGCGCAGACCGACTTCTCCGGCATCATCAACACGATCCGGGAGGCCTCGGCCTGACCCCGGCAGGGCCTGCGCCGCCGTCTCCGGGCGGTGCAGGCCCCGCTGCGCGTCAGGACAGTGTCCGGCTCAGCTCCGCTCGGCCCGCAGCGCCCGCTTGAGCAGCTTGCCGGACTGGTTGCGGGGCAGCTCGGCGACGAAGTCCACCCGCTTGGGCACCTTGTGCCCGGCCAGCCGGCCGCGGACGTGGGCGCGCACGGCCTCGGCGGTCAGGACCGCGTCCTCCTTGAGGACGACGACGGCGGTCACCGCCTCGATCCAGCGCTCGTCCGGCAGTCCGATCACCGCTGCCTCGGCGACCTCGTCCAGCTCGTAGATGCAGTCCTCGATCTCCCGCGGTGCCACCAGGACCCCGCCGGTGTTGATGACGTCCTTGATCCGGTCCACCACCTGGATGTACCCGGCGGCGTCGCGGGTGACCTGGTCTCCGGAGCGGAACCAGCCGTCGTCGAACGCCGCTGCGGTGGCCTCGGGGTTGTTCCAGTACCCGGCCAGCAGCTGCGGGGAGCGGTACTGGATTTCGCCCGGTTCCCCGGGGGCCGCCGGAGCGCCGTCGGCGGCCATGACCCGGGCCTCCACGTGGTAGACAGGCCGGCCGCAGGAGGCGGGCCGTGCCTCATGCTCCTCCGGGCGCAGCACGGTGCACAGCGGGCCCAGTTCCGACTGCCCGAAGCAGTTGTAGAACCCGATCTCCGGATACCGCAGGCGCAGCCGCTGCAGCACCGTCACCGGCATGATCGAGGCGCCGTACTGCGCCTTGGCCAGCGACGAGAGGTCCCGGGCAGCGAGGTCGGGGTGGTTGCTCAGCGGAACCCAGACCGTGGGGGCCAGGAACAGCGAGCCGATGCGCTCCTCCTCGACCAGGCGCAGGATCTCGCCGACGTCTGGCTTGGCAATGATGCGTACCGCGGCGCCCAGGGCCAGGTAGGGCAGCAGGAACACGTGCATGGCGGCCGAGTGGTACAGCGGCATGGCGATCAGCGGACGGTCCTCGGCCGTGAGGTCCAGGGCAATGATCGCCGAGACGTACTCCGCCAGGAGGGCGGAATGGGTCATCATCGCGCCCTTGGGCGCGGAGGTGGTGCCGGAGGTGTAGAGCAGCTGCACCACGGTGTCCCCGGCCGGTGCCGCTGCCGGGGCCCCGCCGGCTGCGCCCTGCTGCGCAGCGTCCGGCCCGTCCTCGGCGAGGGCGGTCTCCAGGAGGGCGGGCCCGCCGCGGCCGCCGTCCGGGAACATCGGCCACACCTGCCCGACGGCGGGGGCACGCCCGGCGGCCCGGACTTCCCCGACCAGCGGCAGCAGCGCGTCGTCGGCGACCACCAGGGCCGCTCCGGAGCCCTCGAGCAGGTAGGCGAGTTCATCGCCCTTGAGGGCAAAGTTGACCGGCACGTGCACCATCCCCGCCTCGGCGCAGGCCAGGAACAGGATCAGATACGCATCGGAGTTCGCTCCAAACGCCGCCACCCGGGACCCGGCCGGAAGGCCGGCGTCGAGCAGCCGGGCACGGACCCGCTGCACCGCGGCGGCCAGCTCCGCGTAGGTCCAGCTGCGTTCCCCGAACCTGACTGCGGTGGCCGGGCCGCTGCGCGCGAGGCTGCGGCGCAGCAGCGCGCCGATGGTGTCGGCACGCGGGTCGGCCCCCGAAGCAGCCGTCGGAGCGGGGGCTGGAGCGGGCGCGGTGCCGGGGCCGGCAACGGGACTGGGGTCGATGACGCTCATGCGGGTCCTCTCGCTGCGGAGTGTGGAACGCAAGGATCTCCGAGGATCCCCGCCTTGTCCAGAGGCATCCGGGCGGCCGAAGCGGCGCCGACGGCGGGAGGAGGGGACCGGCCAGGGGCTCGGCGGCGATCCTCCGGTCAGGATTCGGTGAAGTCGCCGGCCTGCTGCCGGAACCTGCGCAGGATGGCCGCCAGGACCTCCAGGTCCTCCTCGGGGAGGCCGATGTCGGCGAAGACCCCGTTCAGGTCTGCGGTGGCCCGTTGCGCCACGTCCCGCCCCGCGTCGGTGATGGCCACCAGCCTGCTGCGTCCGTCCGCGGGGTCCGGCCGGCGGCGGACCAGGCCTGCGGCCTCGAGCCGGTCGACGGTGTTGGTCACCGAGGTGGGATGCACCTGCAGCCGTGCGCTGAGCTTGGACATCGGCAGCATGCCCGTCCGGGTGAAGCTCAGCAGGGTCAGCAGTTCGTACCGGGAGAAGCTGATGCCGAACGGGCGCAGCGCGGCCTCGATGCGGGTGAGCATGATCTGCTGGGCGCGCATCACCGCCGTCACGGCCTCCATCCCGGGCGCCGCATCCGCCCAGCCGTGGTCCTCCCACTGGCGGCGTGCCTCGGCGATCGGGTCCATCGGCAGCGGGCGCGTGGCAGTCATCGGAGGTCCTTGGGGGGTGGGCGGCGGACACGGCAGCGCGGCAGGGCCGCGGACAGCTGGATTCTACCGTTCCCGGCGCCGCCGGCGCCGGTCCGTCTCACTCCCTGAGCCCCACGACCGGGGTATCCGAGTACTCCCGGCCCTCCGTGGGTCGGCCCTCGGCGTCGTGCAGCAGCTGCTCCCGGGCGCGCAGCTCCACCCGCCGGATCTTCCCGGAGACGGTCTTGGGCAGCTCGCGGAACTCCAGGCGGCGGATCCGCTTGTACGGCGCCAGGTGCTCGCGGCAGAACGCCAGGATGTCCTGCGCGGTTTCGGCTGTCGGTTCCCAGCCGGCGGCCAGCACCACGTAGGCCTTGGGCACGGCCAGGCGGATCGGGTCGGGGGAGGGCACGACGGCGGCCTCCGCCACCGCGGGATGCTCGATCACCACCGACTCCAGTTCGAAGGGTGAGAGGCGGTAGTCGGAGGCCTTGAACACGTCGTCGGCCCGGCCCACGTAGGTGATGACGCCGTCCTCGGAACGGCTGGCGACGTCGCCCGTGTGGTAGAGCCCATCACGGAAGGCCTCGGCGGTCTTCTCGGCGTCGCCCCAGTATCCGGGGGTGAGGCCCACCGGCCGGGGATCCAGGCGCAGGCAGATCTCGCCCTCGTCGGCCTCCTCGCCGGTGGCGGGGTCCACCAGGACGACGTCGTAGCCGGGAAGGGGACGTCCCATGGAGCCCGGGCGCACCGGCTGGCCGGGAGTGTTGGCGATCTGCAGGGTGGACTCGGTCTGTCCGAACCCGTCGCGGATCTGTGTGCCCCACGCCTGCTCCACCCGGGAGATCACCTCCGGATTGAGCGGCTCGCCTGCGGCCACGAGCTTGGTCGGCGGGGTCGCCAGCTGCGAGAGGTCCGCCTGGATGAGCATCCGCCACACCGTCGGCGGGGCGCAGAAGCTGGTGACCTGCTCCCGCTCCATCTGCGCCATCAGGGCCCCGGCGTCGAAGCGCGTGTAGTTGTAGACGAAGACGGTGGCCTCGGCGATGAACGGGGCGAAGAAGTTGGACCAGGCGTGCTTGGCCCAGCCCGGCGAGGCGACGTTGAGGTGTACATCGCCGGGCTCCAAGCCGATCCAGTACATGGTGGAGAGGTGGCCGACGGGGTAGGACGTGTGGGTGTGCTCGACCAGCTTGGCCTTGGACGTGGTGCCGGAGGTGAAGTAGAGCAGCATGGTTTCGTCTGCCGGGGTGGGAGCCGTGGTGGTGAAGGCGGAGTCGAAGCCGTCGGCGGCCGAGTAGGCCAGCCGCGGGCGGGCGCCCTTGACGCTGCCTTCCGGAGCGCCGGCGTCCTCGCCGACCACCAGCAGCCGGAAGCCGCCGGGCACCGCATCGAACTTCGCTGCATTCGCGGCGTCCGTCAGCACCCACGACGCGCGGCCGCGCTCCACCCTGTCGGCCAGGTCCGCCGGCCCCAGCATCACGGTGGTGGGAATGACCGGCGCGCCGATCTTGATGCAGGCCAGCATGGCCTCCCACAGCTCCACCTGGTTTCCCAGCATCAGCAGGACCCGGTCCCCGCGCTCCAGGCCCAGGGAAAGCAGCCAGTTCGCCACCTGTCCGGAACGCCCGCTGAGCTGCCGGTAGGTCATCCGGGCCGTCGAGCCGTCCTGCTCGGCGATGACCAGCGCGTCCTGGCCGCCGCGTTCCCCGGCGGCCACCTGGTCGAACCAGTCCAGGGCGAAGTTGAACTCTGCCGGGCGGGGCCACTCGAAGCCGTCCCGGGCCGCGTCAAGGTCCTCCCGGAGCGCCAGCAGGCGGTCCCGTGCCGCGCGGAATTCCATGGTTGCCGTCATGCCGGTACCTCTTTCGTGCCGCCAGCCGCCGTGCCGCCGGCAATTGACAAATGTGATCTGCGTGACACGAGAATAGTTGGACATCCTACAATTGTTAAGGGGCAGGGCCACCGGCGGATCCGCCGGCGGCGCGGCACAACCGCCGGTCCGGCTCCCGATCCGAGAGGAACACTATGCCGCCGGTACTGCGCGGAGAGTCCCCGACCCTGGAAGCCCCGAGCGGCGGCGGCCTGCCGGACGCCGACCTGTTCAACTTCGCCGCCCTGCTGCCGTCGGGGGAGCGGCTTCGGCTGGCGGAGCTGCGCGACTATCTCCAGGCGGAGATCCGGCCCGCCTCGGTCGGGCTGTGGAACCGCGAAGAGTTCCCGACGGCGCTGCTGCCGGGCCTGGCCGCGCACGGGCTGGCGGAGCTGGAGCTCTCCGGGTTCAGCCGGCTGTTCCGGGGCCTGGCCTATGCGGAGGTGGCGCGCGCCGACGTCTCGGTCAGCGCCCTGGTGGGCATCCACAACGAGCTGATCCTGGGCTTGATCGACGCGCTGGGCTCCGAGGAGCAGAAAGCCCGCTGGCTGCCCGAGCTGCGCAGTTTCCGCGCGCTGGGCGCCTTTGCGCTGACCGAGCCCGGGCACGGTTCGGACATTGCCGGCGGCCTGGCCACCACCGCCACGCGAGACGGCGGCCAGTGGGTACTGACCGGCGCGAAGCGGTGGATCGGGTCCGGGACGGTGGCCGACGTCGCGATCGTCTGGGCGCGCGACACCGCCGACGGCCAGGTCAAGGGCTTCCTGGTCGAGACCGACCGGCCGGGATGGACCGCCAGCCGAATCGAGAACAAGATCGGCCTGCGGATCATGCAGAACGCCGACATCGAGCTGGACGAGGTGCGCATCCCGGCGGCCAATGCCCTGCCCGGAGCGTCCGGTTTTGCGGCCGCCAACGAGATGCTGCGCAACTCCCGCGCCTGGGTGGGCTGGCAGTGCGCCGGAGCGCAGCTGGCCATCTTCGACGTCGCCCGGGATTATGCCGTGAACCGGACCCAGTTCGGGCGGCCGCTGGCGAAGTTCCAGCTGGTGCAGGAGCCGCTGGCCCGGATCCTGGGAAACGCCACGGCGGCCCTGGGCCTGATGGCACAGATCGCCCGGCTGCAGGAGTACGGCGGATTCGACATGGCGCATGCGGCGCTGGCCAAAGCCACCACCACGGCGCAGGCCCGCGAGTCCGCGTCCCTGGGCCGCGCCCTGCTCGGCGGCAACGGGATTGTCACGGATTACGAGATGGCCAAGATCTTCAACGACGTGGAGGCCCTGTACACCTATGAGGGCACCTATGAGATCAACGCGCTGATCGTCGGCCGGGCGGCCACCGGGCACTCGGCCTTCGTGTAGCGAAGGGGAGCTGCCCGGAGCAGCTGCCGGAGAGAGAGCACAGGTGAGGCGGAACCCCCCCCGTGGGTTCCGCCTCACCTGTGTTTCCGTTCGGACCGACGACGGCGGCCTGGTGTGCCCGCCGTCGCCGACGCTCAGCGCGCCGGCTGTGCGCTGTAGATGTCCTCCACCACGGCGGCGTAGTCCTTCAGCACCTGGGCCCGCTTGATCTTCAGCGACGGGGTCAGGTGGCCGCTGGCCTCGGTGAAGTCGGTCGGCACGATGCGGAAGACCTTGATCGCCTCGGCCTGGGAGACCGCCTCGTTGGCGCGGTCGACCAGCGCCTGGATTTCGCTGCGCATCTCCTCGGTGCCGGCGGCGTCCTCCACCGACATGGACGGCAGCTTGTGCCGTTCGAGCCAGCCGGGCAGTGCCTCCTCGTCGATGGTGATCAGGGCGGAGATGAACGGGCGCTGGTCGCCGACCACCACGCACTGGCTGACGATGGCATCGGCGCGGATGGAGTCCTCGAGCAGCGCCGGGATGACGTTCTTGCCGCTGGCGGTGACGATGATTTCCTTCTTGCGGCCGGTGATGCGCAGGAAGCCGTCGTCGTCGAGCTCGCCGATGTCTCCGGTGCGCAGCCAGCCGTCCACGAAGGTCTCTTCGTTCAGCTCGGGCCGGTTGTAGTAGCCCTTCATGACGCACACGCCCTTGGCGAGGACTTCGCCGTCCTCCGCAATCCGCACCGCGTTGCCGGGCAGCGGCGCGCCCACCGTGCCGATCTTGATCAGCTCCGGGGTGTTCACCGAGACGGGAGCGGTGGTCTCGGTGAGGCCGTAACCTTCGAGCACCATGACGCCGATGCCGTGGAAGAAGTGGCCGAGCCGCTCACCGAGCGGAGCGCCGCCGGACACGGCGTACTTGACCTTGCCGCCCATCGCGGCGCGGATCTTGGAGTAGAGCAGCTTGTCGAACAGGGCATGCTTGAGGTTCAGCAGGAACGGAACCCGTCCGGCCTCCTTCGCCTTGGACCACTCGATGGCGGTCCTGGCGCCGGCGTGGAAGATCTTCCCCTTGCCGCCGTCCTCCGCCTTGAGCATGGAGGAGTTGTAGACCTTCTCGAACACCCGGGGCACCACGAGGATGAAGTCCGGCTGGAAGCTCTGGAGATCCGGCAGCAGGTTCTTCACGTCGGGGGTGTGGGCCACGGTCGCGCCGGTGGTCACCGCAAGGATGGAAATCATGCGCGCGAACACATGGGCCAGCGGCAGGAACATGATGGTCTGGGCGCCTTCGCGGGCCACTTCGGGCAGGCCGGCGCCGGCGTTGCGGCACAGCTCCACGAAGTTGGAGTGCATGAGCATGCAGCCCTTGGGCTTGCCGGTGGTCCCGGAGGTGTAGATGATGGTCGCCAGGTCATCCAGGTTGGCCAGCGAACGACGGCGTTCGATCTCCTCATCGGGGACCTGGCTGCCGGCTGCGCGGAGCTTGTCCAGGCCGCCGCCGTCCATCTGCCAGACGTTGGCGACCGCGCTGAGGTCCTCTTCCATTGCCGCCCGGCGCACCACCGACTCGTTCTGGGCGGTCTCCACGACGACGGCGACCGCCCCCGAGTCGCCGAGGATCCAGGCCACCTGCGAGGGGGAGGAGGTCGCGTAGACCGGCACGGACACCGCGCCGGCGAACCAGACGGCGAAGTCCATCAGGGTCCACTCGTAGCGCGTCCGGGACATGATGCCCACGCGGTCGCCGGGGTTGACCCCGCTCGCCGCGAGCCCCTTGGCCAGCAGCCGTACATCATCCAGGAACTCGCGGGCGGTGATCCGGCGCCACTGATCACCCTCGGGCACCGCGAAGAGAGCCGGATTGCTGGGCTTGGCCGCCTGTTCAAGCAGGAGGTCCGTTGTATTCGTCTGCTGCTGCGATTCCACGAGGACGGGAACGCTGTATTCACGCACGATAGCTCCTTCGATATCTTTCGGTGCCGCAGGTTTCCCCTACCCTATAACCTGGATCACATTTTCTACCCGACGGTAACCTTGCGGAACGGTAACGCTTCCGCGGCGGCTCTTGCCCTTTGCCTAGAATGGGTTTTTGATGCCTCCCTTGAACCAGCCCCCGTCCCCCCGCACCACAGTTTCCTGGAGGCGCCGGCCCGCCGGGCCCCTGCCCGGCCGGCCGATGCGGCTGGCCAATCCCATGCGGCGGCGCGGGCTGGCGATCGGGATCGACATCGGCGGCACCAAGGTGGCCGCCGGCCTGATCGACGCGTCCGGCAGGGTCCTCGCCGAAGCCAGGCGGTCCACCCCCGGCCACGACCCGCGCGAAGTGGAAGCCGTCATCGTGGAACTGGTCCGCGAACTCAGCGCGGAGCACCATGTCTGGTCGGTGGGCATCGGCGCCGCCGGCTGGATGGACCTGGCGGGCAGCACCGTCCTGTTCAGCCCGCACCTGGCCTGGCGCAACGAGCCGCTGCGCGAAAACCTGGAGCGCCTGCTCCGCCGCCGGGTCTTCCTGGTCAACGACGCGGACGGCGCCGCGTGGGCGGAGTGGCGCTACGGTGCCGGCGCCGGCGAGAGCCGGATGGTCTGCATCACCCTCGGCACCGGCATCGGCGGCGCCATGGTCATGGACGGCCGGCTCGAACGCGGCCGGTTTGGAGTGGCCGGCGAGTTCGGCCACCAGGTCATCATGCCCGGAGGCCAGCGCTGCGAGTGCGGCAACCGGGGCTGCTGGGAGCAGTACGCCTCCGGCAATGCCCTGGGACGGGAGGCGCGGGAACTTGCCGCCGCCAACTCGCCCGTGGCGCAGGAACTGCTGCGCGCGGTGGGCGGACGGATCGGCGACGTCACCGGCGCGGTGGTGACCCGCCTGGCGCTTGAGGGCGATCCGGCCAGCGTGGAGCTGCTGGAAGAGGCCGGCGAATGGCTGGGCCTGGGACTGGCCAACCTCGCCGCGGCCCTGGACCCGGGCATGTTCGTCATCGGCGGCGGACTGGGCGCCGCCGGCGACCTGCTCCTGGAGCCGGCCCGCCGATCCTTCGCCCGGAACCTGACCGGGCGCGGCTTCCGCCCGGCCGCTTCCATCCGGCCCGCGGCGCTGGGCCCGGCGGCCGGCATGATCGGCGCGGCCGACCTCTCCCGGATCGCCGCGCGGCGCTGACCGGGCCGGAAGCCCCTCACACCGCCGAGCCGTCATCTCCGTCCTCGCGCTGCTGCGGCAGCCGGTACAGCAGGTAGCCGGCCGAACCGGCGAACAGGGCAATCACGCCCAGGACCACGGTGAGCGGGGCGCTGCGCCAGAACATCGCAAACAGCAGCAGGAGCAGCGGCCCGCCGGCCGCGCCGATCCAGGCCAGCACCAGCAGCGGCTCCCCGCTGCCCAGCGGCGGCGGTTCGGGAGGAACGAAGCCGCCGTCGTCGTCATCCTCGACCTCGTAGTCCCGCGGACCCGCGGGACGGTTCCCGCCGGGGCCGTCCTCTCCGGCGGCTGTCCGGGGCGGCCCGGACGACGTCGGGCCGGCGGACAGGTCGGGCTGCAGCCGGTTGCCGAACAGGGCGCGGGTGCGCTCCGCCGGGCTGGGCGGAACGGCCTGCGGAGCGCGCGGCTCCTGCGGCCGCCGGTCCCCGGGGCCGGCGTCCGGGTCCTCCGGGCGGGAGCGGCCGGGGGACGGCGGGCTGTCCCGTCCGTCATCGAGGTCGGGCGTCTGCTCCAGGCGGGCCACCAGGTCCAGCCAGACGGCGTCGTCCGTGGACCCGTTGCGGTCCGGTTCCTTCTCGTTCATCTCCGGCTTCCTGCACTGACGTCCTGGATGAAATCGCTGCTCCGCTCGAAGATCAGCGGCGCGTCGTGGTCCATGGTGGCCACGTGGTAGCTGTTGGGCAGGGGAACCACGGTCAGATCGGCGGAGGTCAGGCCGCGGCGCAGCGCCGCCATGCTCGACTCGGGCACGATCGGGTCCACCGCGGAGCGGAACACCAGCACCGGCGCGGTGATCCGCGGCAGCGATGCCGTGGTGTCACGGAACAGGCGCATCAGCTGGTGCACGGCGGCCACGGGGGTGCGTGTGTAGGCACCCTCGTCCTGGCCCGGCAGGGCGATGCTGTTCCCGATCGCGGGAACCGAGCGCACCAGGTATTTCAGTGCCCCCGCGTACCGGGCGCGCGGGTCGGCGGCGGTCAGCCCGGGGTTCACGACGGCGACCCCGGCCACCTCCCGCCGGGACGCCAGGCGCAGGGCCAGGGCTCCACCCATCGACAGGCCGCCGGCGACCACCCGCCCCGTGGTTTCGGAGAGCCGGTCGTAGGCCTGTTCGTAGGCGTCGTACCAGTGCTCCCACGGCGTGCGTGCCAGCTCCTGCCAGGTGGTGCCGTGGCCCGGCAGCAGCGGCAGCGACACCGCATAGCCCTGGTCCGCCAGATGGCCGGCCCATGCCCGCAGGCTGACCGGAGAGCCCGTGAAGCCGTGGCTGAGCAGCACGCCGGTGGAGGCATTGGGGCCATGGCCCGCGTACATGAAGGGGGCCGAAGGGGGCTGCGCAGTCATACCCACTATGGTGGCATCCGGGGTGGCGAAATCCACCCCGCGGCGCGGTAAACCGGCTGCCGGTCCGCGGCCCGGTTCATCCGTGGCGGCGGAAAAGCATAGAGTATGGGGGAGGGAAGCGAGCCGGAGAATGCCGCTTTCCCTCTTGAGCTGCGGGATTAACTGAGGAATGGGAGCGCCGGCCGCGTGTTTTACTGGGTGATGAAGACGATTGTCATCGGACCAATCGTCAACCTCCTCTTCCGGCCCTGGGTCAAGGGCATGGACAACGTTCCCGCCAAGGGCGCCGCGATCCTGGCCAGCAACCACCTGTCCTTCTCCGACTCGATCTTCCTGCCGCTGCAGGTGCCCCGGCCGGTCTCCTTCCTCGCGAAGTCCGAGTACTTCACCGGCAAAGGCGTCAAGGGACGGCTGACGGCCCTGTTCTTCCGGCTCGCCAACCAGCTGCCGATGGACCGCTCCGGCGGGCAGGCGTCCGCGAACAGCCTCCAGGCCGGGGTCGACGTGCTGCGCGGCGGCGGGCTGCTGGGCATCTATCCCGAAGGCACCCGCAGCCCGGACGGCCGGCTCTACCGCGGCAAGGTCGGCGTCGCCAAGCTGGCGCTGTCCACCGGGGTTCCGGTGATCCCCGTCGCCATGATCGGCACCGACAAGGTCCAGCCGATCGGCCGCCGCCTTCCGAACATCCGCAGGATCGGCATCATCGTCGGTGAACCGCTGGACTTCTCCCGCTACGCAGGCATGGAGGACGACCGGTTCGTGCAGCGGGCCGTCACCGACGAGATCATGTACGAGCTCATGCGCCTCAGCGGCCAGGAATACGTGGACGTCTACGCCTCCACCGTCAAGGAACAGCTGGCCCGGAAGAAGGCCGCCGAGCGCACCGGCCGCGGCTCCGCGGCCGGCCGCAGCGCCGTCCGGCTCGCAGGTCCGCAGCATTCGGCACCGGTGGTCGGCCCGGCCTCCACGCCCGGCGAAGCCACTGCGGAGGAACCCCGCCCGGCCCGCCGCGACGAGGATCCGCAGGCGGGCGCGCACAGCGCCTGAGGTGCCACGCACCGGTTCGCAGCGGTCAATGCCCGCCCCGGCCGGGGCCGCCGGCTACCCGGCGGCGGCCGCCGCCCCGGCGCGCCGGCCGAAGAAGGTGCCGTCGCCCAGGGACGTCCCGCTGAGGTAGCCGTGGCCATGCAGCCCGGAGGCGGCACGTCCGGCGGCGAAGAGCCCCGGAACGGGATCTCCGGAGAGGTCGATGACTTCGCCGTCGAGCCCCGTGCGGAGCCCGCCGAGCGTGAAGACCTCGGCACCGCCGCGTCCGGCGCTGCCCATTTCCGGCGGGGCGAATCCCCGGCGGACATCGATCGCGGCGAAGGGCGGCTCCAACGGACGCAGCCACTGTTTGGCCTTGTGGAAGTACGGGTCTTCGCCGAGTGCCGCGTACCGGTTGTATTCGTGCACTGTTGAGGACAGGGCGCCCTCAGGCATGCCGATCTCCTGTTCGAGCCCGCCGATGGTTTCGGCAACGAACCCCGGCTGGACGCCCCATCGCTCCGCCTCGGGCACCTCCTCGAAGGCCTGCTCGTCCAGGACCACCCACACCGCCAGGTCGTGGCGGAAGAGGGCGGCCTGGCCGAGCAGCCCCGGATACTGGTCCTCGTTGATGAACCGCTGGCCGACGTCGTTCACGAGCAGCCCGCGCACCGCCAGGCCGGGCACCAGGGCGATGCCGACCTGGGCGGTCGACATCCGCTGCACCGCGGCGCCCGCGGCCTGCGCCATCCGGATGCCGCGGCCGTCATCGCCGCCGTCGCTGGTGACCCCCAGCCCGGTCAGCAGCGGGGCGTGCATGGCCACCATTTCCGGATTGTCGGCGAATCCTCCGGTCGCCAGGACCACGCCCCGCCGGGCCCGCACCGCGATCCGGTCCTGGAAATGCCGGGCCAGGACGCCGGCTGCGCGGGGGCCGTCCATGATCAGCTGCAGGGCCTGCGTGTTGGTCCGCACCTGGATGCCGGCGGCCTCCACGGCGGCGCTGAGCGCGTTCATCAGCACCTTGCCGCCGAAACCCTCCGACGTCACCCGATGCCCGCGCGGCGCCGGTTTGGCGATGTCGGTGAACGGCCAGGCGTTTTCGCCCAGCCACATGAGCCCGTCATCGGTGGGCGGCACCCAGGTGGGGGAGTCCCAGAAACCGGGCTTGAACGGAACCCCGTGGCCCGTGAGCCAGCCGTAGTGGTCCAGGCTGCCCCGGCAGTACTCCCGGATCTTCTCCGCGTCGGCCTGCGGCCCCAGCGCGGCCAGCAGATAGGCCTCCATCTCCTCCGGCGTATCCGTGAAGCCGCACGCCTGCTGGATCGGGGTGCCGCCGCCCAGGTAGATCTCCCCGCCGGACAGGGCGGACGAGCCCCCGCCGCCGCCGGCCTGCTCCAGGAGGAGGACCTCGGCGCCGCAGGCGCGTGCTTCCAGCGCCGCGGCTGCTCCCGCACATCCGTACCCGATCACCAGCACATCAACCTCGACGTCGAAGCGGCCGATACTGTCCGCATCCACCGGTCGCACTGTCCGTTGGTCGCTCACCTTTGAGCCCCTTTCGAATGGAGAGGACCAACCAAGCACAGCGCCGGGGGGCTGTCGGCCGCTGATCCCGGTGACCGGGACGGCCGGGGCCGCGGGCCGCCGGATGTCGAAGTGTGGCGAACCGGACGCGGGCGTTACGGCGTTCCGCTACCTCGGCCGCGGCGGCCCGATAGGATTTAAGCCGTGACCTTCAACAGCACTGACACGTCCAGCACACCCACGACCGCCGGGGCAGGGGCGGTTGACGCCGCCGTGGACCACTGGCGCACGCTGCCGATCAGCCAGCAGCCGGACTGGCGGGACCACCCCGGTTACGGCGCGGCGGTGGCGGAGCTGTCGATGCTGCCGCCGCTGGTCTTCGCCGGCGAGGTGGATGTCCTCCGCAGCCGGCTCGCCGAGGCGGCGGCGGGGCGGGCCTTCCTGCTCCAGGGCGGCGACTGCGCGGAAACCTTCGAGGGAGCCACCGCCGACCGGATCAGCGCACGCGTCAAGACCATCCTCCAGATGGCCGTGGTGCTGACCTACGGCGCGTCCCTTCCGGTCATCAAGATGGGCCGCATGGCCGGGCAGTTCGCCAAGCCGCGTTCCTCGAACGAGGAGACGCGCGACGGCGTGACCCTGCCGGCCTACCGCGGGGACATGGTGAACGGCTTTGACTTCACGGCGGCCTCCCGTGCCCACGACCCCGCCCGGATGGTGCGGGCGTACCACACCTCGGCCTCCACGCTGAACCTGATCCGGGCCTTCACGCAGGGCGGCTTCGCCGACCTGCGGCTGGTCCATGACTGGAACCGCGGGTTCACGGCCAACCCGGCGCACTCCCGCTACGAGTCGCTCGCGGCGGAGATCGACCGCGCGGTCCGCTTCATGGACGCGTGCGGGGCCGACTTCGAGGCCCTCAAGCGTGTGGAGTTCTTCGCCAGCCACGAGGCCCTGCTGCTGGACTACGAGCGGGCCCTCACGCGCACCGATTCGCGGACCGGCCTGCCGTACGACACCTCGGCGCACTTCCTGTGGATCGGGGAGCGGACCCGCGACCTGGATTCCGCCCACGTCGACTTCCTCTCCCGGGTCCGGAACCCCATCGGCGTCAAGCTCGGCCCCACCACGCGGCCTGAGGACGCGCTGGCCCTGATCGACAAGCTCGACCCCAACCGCGAACCCGGCCGGCTGACCTTCATCACCCGCATGGGTGCGAAGAACATCCGCGAGAAACTCCCGGACCTGGTCGAGAAGGTCACCGCCAGCGGTGCCCAGGTGCTCTGGGTCACCGACCCGATGCACGGCAACACGGTCACCTCGCCCAACGGGTACAAGACGCGCAACTTCGACGACATCATGGACGAGCTGCGCGGCTTCTTCGAGGTCCACAAGGCCCTGGGCACGTTCCCCGGCGGCCTGCACGTGGAAATGACCGGCGACGACGTGGCGGAATGCCTGGGCGGAGCGGATCCGGTGGACCAGGATGCGTTTGTCGACGGCTACGCCTCCGTATGTGATCCGCGCCTGAACCACATGCAGTCCCTGGAAATGGCGTTCCTCGTGGCCGGGGCCCTGGCCGGCAAGAAGTAAGACAGCCGGCGCCCGGGCAGGCAGGCCCCGGACCGCTTCGGCGGGCCGGGGCCTGCCGCCGTTAAGGGGTGGCACGTCAGGGGTATGAAGAGAGGGAGCCCCGCCGCGGGGCTCGCGCCGGCCGTGCCGGGAAGGGCTAGACGACGGTCAGGGTGATGACCGAGCCCTCGGGCACGGACTTGCCCACCGGATCCTGGGCCCGGACGGTGCCGAAGAATCCGCCCAGCACCTCATTGACCTCCACCCGGAAGCCGAGGGCCTCCAGCTCGCGGCGCGCGTCGCCGGCCTGCCGGCCCACGAAGCTCGGGACCTCCACCATCCGCGGCCCCATGGACAGCGTCAGCACCACGGTGCCGCCGCGTTCGAGGGTGCCGGAGGCGGGGGACTGGGTGACGACGGCGCCGTCGGGCACCGTGGCCGAATGCACCCGGTCGGGGGAGACCCGGGCGGTGAGTCCGGCCTCCTCGAGGGCAGCCACCGCTTCGGCTTCGCCAAGCCCGGCGACCGCGGGCACCTCCACCGGTGCGGGCCCCTTCGAGACGGTGAGGGCGACCTGGGTGTCGCGGCGCAGTTCGGCGTCCGCGGCCGGGTCCTGGGCCAGGATCTGACCGGCCGGCACGTTCTCGCTGTATTCCTCGGTGACCGTGCCCACGGCGAGGTTTGCCTCCTCCAGCTCCGCGGAGGCTTCCTCGACGGTGCGCTGGATGAGGTTCGGGACGGCGAAGAGCTCCGGCCCGCGGGAGACCAGCAGGGTGACGGTCTGGAAGCGGCGGATTTCCTGGCTGCCGGCCGGGTCGGTGCCCACGGCCAGTCCCGCAGGAACCACCTCGTCGTGGATCCGGTCGGTGCTGAAGCTCAGCCCCTCGCCGCTGAGCCGGTCGCCCGCCTCCTGTTCGGTGGCGTTGGCGACGTCGGGGATGACCACCAGGGCGCCGGGCCCGGATCCGAAGAACCACCCGGCGAAGACCGCGGCGGCGACGAGCAGGGCGATCAGCAGGCCGAGCAGGGCCCCGCGGCGGCGCGGGTGGGCACGGAGCGAGACTTCGGGGCGGCGGGCATCGCGTTCGCGCTGCTTCTGCATGGCCAGCAGGTCGCGGCGCGCCTGCCGGGGAGTGCGGTGCTCCTCCGCGTCGTCGTCCCAGGTGTCGCCGTCGTCGTCGCCGTAACCGCCGTCGGCATTGGAGGGCGGCGGCGCGGCGGCCGGCGGGGATGCGGGCGGACGCGCCCCCGGATACACGGCGGTGGCATGGTCCCGGCCGGTGCGTGCCAGCACTTCCGTCGCTCCGCCGGGCAGGGCGCCCAGCACCTCGGTTCCGGCCCGGTCGCCGATCACTTCGGTGCCCCCGGCGCCGTCGATGACGTCGGTGGCACCGTCCGGCGCCGTTGCCCCGGCCGCTGCGGCTGGGTCTGCGGGGCCGCCGGGGCTGCAGCGGAAGTCCAGCTGCTCATCCGTCAGGGAGGTGCGGATGTGGCGCAGCTCGCCCAGCAGCGCGCTGCCGTCCACCGGCCGGTCCTCGGGATCCTGGCGGGTGCACCACTGGACGAGTTCGTCAAGGTCCTCCGCCAGGCCCGGGCAGGCGGCGGACGGCGGGGGCACGGTGCCGTGCACGTGCTGGAACGCCACCTGGATGGGGACGTCTCCGGTGAAGGGCTGGCGGCCGGTGAGCAGCTCGTAGAGCATGATGCCGGCGGAGTAGACGTCGCTGCGTTCATCCGCGCCCCCGCCGGTCACCAGTTCGGGGGCCAGGTAGGCCACGGTCCCGACGAGGGTTCCGGTGTTGGTGCTGGTGGTCACGGCCCGGGAAAGCCCGAAGTCGGCGATCTTGATCCGGCCGTCTTCGGAGAGGAGGACGTTTTCCGGCTTCACGTCGCGGTGGATCAGGCCGGCCGAGTGCGCGGCGGCGAGTCCCTCGATGACGGCGTCGAGCATGGCCAGGGCCTGGCGCGGGGTGAGCGTGCCACGCTCCCGCAGCAGGTCCCGCAGCGTCCGGCCCGGAACGTATTCCATGACCAGGTAGGCCAGGCCGTTCTCATCGATGCCCTGGTCCAGCACGCCGACGACGTGCGGATGCGACAGGCGGGCCGCGGACTTGGCTTCCCGCTCAAAGCGGTCCAGGAATCCGGGATCGGCGGCGAGGTGGGGATAGAGGACCTTCAGCGCGACGTCGCGGTCCAAGCGGGTGTCCGTGGCCAGATAGACCGTGGACATGCCTCCTCGGGCCACGCGGGCGCGGACCAGGTACCGGTTGTCCACCAGGGCCTGGACCAGGGAATCATTCACGGACTCTCGCACCTTACCGATCCTACTTGGAGCACAGCGGGCGGGCCCCACCGACACAGCGTCGGCAGGGCCCGCCCGTGGTGGCAGCGGACTTACTGGAAGCCGGCCCGGTGTGCCATGACGTTGGCGACGTACTGCTCCGTATCAGGGAACATGCCCTGGGTGGTGACGGAGTGCTGGCCCTGGTAGTAGGAGGCCACGGCCACTTCGGTGCTGGGGCTGGTGCGCAGCAGGGAGCGGATGATCGCGACGCCGGCGGTGGCGTTGTCGTACGGGTCGAGCAGGTTCAGCTGCCGGCCCACCAGTTCCGAGGCCCATTCGCCGGAGGAGGGGATCACCTGCATGGCGCCGATGGCGTTGGCGGGGGAGACCGCCCGCATGTCGAAGCCGGACTCCTGGTAGGCGTGGCCCAGCGCCAGCGCCGGGTCGACGCCCATGGCGGCCGCGGTGTCGGCGATGATCTGCTGCATCTGCGCCCGGTCCGGGACCTGCATGGCGTTCAGCGCGTGCTTGTTCGCATTGGCGTCCGCAACCACGTGGTCCGGGTAGGTGTAGTGCAGGAAGGTGTTCGGGACCAGGTCGGCGGGCGCGGCCGCGGGCGCTGCCGGTGCGGGTTCGGCCGTGCCCATGGTGGTCACGGTGCCGGCGTCGGCGCCGCCGCCCAGGGAGATGACCTGGCCGGGCTGGATGATCGAGGTCAGGGTGAGCCCGTTGGCGGACAGGACCGACTCCAGGGAGACGCCGTGGGCCGCCGCGATGGCGCTGAGCGTGTCACCGGCCTGGACGGTGTAACCCGAGGCGGCGGGCGCCTGCGCTGCCGCGGCCGGTGCGCCGGCTGCCAGCTTCAGCGTCTTGCCCGCGAAGATCAGGCTGTCGGGCTGCAGGTTGTTGATGCGCAGCACCTCGGCCATGTCGAGCCCGTATTGGGCGGCGATGGAGCTGACCGTGTCGCCGGGCTGGATGGTGTATTCGGCAGGTGCGGCGGATTCGGCCGGCACCGTTGCCGGCACAGTCACCGCGAACGACGGCGCGGACGGTGCGGAGATGTTCAGGTTCTTGATGGCCTGCAGGGGCAGGTGGGGGAACAGGGTGTTGGAGTCAGGCTGCACCGGGGCGGCCGTGGCAGGCTCCGCGACGGCCAGGGCCGACATCATGACGGCCGGAATGGCCGCCGTCGTAACGGCGACGCTGAGCCGCCGGGGCCTGGACGGAGCGGCGGAATGCGGCTGTGCGCCGGGGCCCTGCGTCGGTGTGGCTGTCATATGGTGCTTTCCCTCATCTGTGCTTGGCGGGCCGAACCCGCCTGTGGAACAAATCGAGTATTGCAACAAGCGGCTTATTAGTGTCTGCTGTTGCTTTTGTTGCTGATGTTGCTTCTGTTACTAATGCGAATCTACACGAATGAGCCCGATCACCAATAGCCGTTGGGCCTCAAAACGGCCACAGTGCGTCTTCGTTTCGGCGGCGCCCGCTTCGGCTGCGGGCAGGGAAGGCTGACGGGACCGGCGGGCAGGCGGCGGGAGCGGGCCTTCCCGGGCCCGCCGGCAGGCCCGGTGGGAAGGCCGGCCCGGCCCGGGCGACGCCGGAAAAGTGGCCCGCACGCCCGTCCCGTGGCAATCTGGACGGGTGAATGAACTTGAGGAACTTGTCGGCGACTGGCTGACCCTGCCCGATGCCGCCGAACAGCTTGGATTGTCCGTAACGAAGGTGCACAGCCTGCTGGAGGAACGGGCGCTGGTCGCCCTGCGGATCGGCGAGCGGAAGGTGCGCAGCATTCCCGCCGCCTTCCTGGCCGACGGCGCCGTGCTGGACAGCCTGAAGGGAACCATCTCCGTCCTGGTCGATGCCGGATTCAAGGACGATGAAATGGTCCGCTGGCTGTTCACCCCGGACGAGACCCTGCCGGGGCGCCCCGTGGACGCCCTGCGTGAAGGCCGGAAGACGGAGATCCGGCGCCGCGCGCAGGCCCTGGCCTGGTAGCAGGACCGACGGTCTTTCCACCGGGACGGCTTGGCGGCCGTGACCGGAGACAGCAGCAGGGCGGGACCGCTTGGTCCCGCCCTGCTGCTGTCTGTATCGGTCGGCTCGGCTCGGCTCGGCTTAGGCGCGACGGCGGACAGCCGCATCCGCCAGCCGGGCAAGGGCGGCGCCGGCCGGCGTCGGCAGGTCCAGGGCGGCCAGCGCCCGGTCCGCCGCTGCGGTGTGTCCGGCGATCAGCTCCTCCGTGGCGGCCAGCGCCCCGGTCTCCGTGATGAGGGCGCGCAGCCGCTGCACGCCGTCGTCGTTTAGGTCGGCTGCGCCGAGGCTGCCCGAGACCTCCGCACGGACCCCGGCGTCGCCGTGCTCCAGGGTGTAGGCGATCAGTACCGTCCGCTTGCCTTCGCGCAGGTCGTCGCCGGCCGGCTTGCCGGTGGTTTCGGGATCGCCGAAGACGCCGAGGACGTCGTCGCGCAGCTGGAAGGCCTCGCCGAGCGGCAGCGAGAACGCCGCATAGGCCTGCTGCAGGCCGCTGTCCGCACCGGCCAGGGCTCCGCCGATGGCCAGCGGATGCTCCGTGGTGTACTTCGCCGCCTTGTAGCGCAGGATGTTCCGCGCCCGGCGGACGGCGTCCTCGGGGCGGTGTCCCGGGCCCACCACCTCTTCGAGGATGTCCAGGTACTGTCCGGCCATCACCTCGGTGCGCATCCGGTTGAAGATGTCGCGGGCCGCGGTCCCGTGCGCCGCCGCAGGACCGACGGAGGTGAAGACCTCCTCGCTCAGGGCCAGGCAGAGGTCACCGGCCAGGATGGCCGCCGAGGTGCCGAACCGGTCCCCGTCCAGGTGCCAGCCGGAGTCACGGTGCGTGCCGGTGAACCTGCGGTGGACGGAGGGCGCGCCGCGGCGGGTGTCGGAGCGGTCAATGATGTCGTCGTGGATCAGCGCGGCGCTCTGGAACAGCTCCAGCGCCAGGCCGGCCCGGACGGCCACCGGGTCCAGCGGCGCTCCGCCCGCCCCCCGGAACCCCCAGTAGCAGAGCAGTGCGCGAAGGCGCTTGCCGCCGCGGGCAAGGGCATGGATGGCCTCAAGCAGCGGCACCGACTCGGCGGAGACCTCACGGAGCATCCGTGTCCGCTCGGTGAGGAAGGACACGAGCTCCGCTTCGAGCAGTCCGCGGAACCGGTCCTCCTCCTCCCGGGCGGCGGCGGCGTCGGGATCCGGTGGAACCGGGAGCGACGCCGGGGCGTCGGGGACGCTCACTCCCGGGCCCCGTCGACGGTGGAGGAAAGCACGTTCGCGCCCACGGTGAACGCGGAGGAGCCGTCGCCGGGCACCACGCTCACATTGGCGGTCTCCTCCCCGCCGTCGCGGACAAAGTCCTTCGACACGGTCTTGCCGACCGTCTCGCCTTCCAGCGGATGGAAGCCCCGCTCCTCGAAGGCCTTGGCGTACCACGCCACGACCTCCTCCGGGGTGGCCGTCGTCCGTCCCGTGAGGCTGACCGTGACCAGGTCGCCTTCCTGGTCGAAGCTGGTGGCCAGTACGGTGGCGCCGTCCATGGGCGGGACCACCTCCACCGGGAAGCCGGGCGCAATCGGGTCGGCGGTCGGTTCGGCCGAGGCCGTGGCTCCGCCGGAACCGGTGACCGAAGCCGCCGGCGTGGGGGAGGAGGAGGCCGACGTCGGGCCCGGAGAGGCGGCGGAGGCATCGCCGGAGCTGTCCGCGCAGCCGGCGGCAAGAAGCAGGACGGCAGCGGCGGTGAGGGCTATGGGGGTTCTCTTCATGGTCTTTCGGTTCTGCTGGGAAACGATGGACTGGACCCCAGTCTAGGCGACTGCGAATGTCGGACCCGGTGCCTACGATGAGAGGCGTGGGCACCGAACCGAGCGGCGAAGACCGGGACTGCACGATCATGCACGTCGACATGGACGCCTTCTACGTGTCCGTGGAACTGCTGCAGCGCCCCGACCTGGTCGGGCGCCCGGTCATCGTCGGCGGCCTGGGCGGGCGCTCGGTCGTGCTCTCCGCCTCCTACGAGGCACGGCGGTTCGGGGTACGCTCCGCCATGCCGATGGCCAGCGCCCGGCGCATGTGCCCGCAGGCCGTGGTGCTCGAACCGCACCATGAGGCGTACCGCCGGGTCTCGTCACGGATCATGGAGATCTTCGGCACCGTGACCCCGCTGGTGGAGCAGCTCAGCGTCGACGAGGCGTTCCTCGACGTCGCCGGGGCGCTGCGCCGGCTGGGCCCGCCGCGGGCGATCGGCGAGCAGCTGCGCGCCACCATCCGGCAGGAGCTGGGCATCACGGCCAGCGTGGGCATCGCCGCCACCAAGTTCGTGGCCAAGATCGCCTCGACCCGGGCCAAGCCCGACGGGCTGCTGCTGATTCCGCGTGACCGCACCGTCGAGTACCTGCACGGGCTCGACGTGTCAGCGCTGTGGGGCGTGGGCGAGCGGACCCGGGAGGTGCTGGCACGGGTGGGAATCCGGACCGTGGCGGACCTCGCCCACACTCCCGTGCCCACGCTGCGCCGCCTGCTGGGCAGCACGGGCCTGCACGTCCATGAACTTGCCTGGGGCAGGGATCCCCGGCCGGTGACGCCCGTGCGGCAGGAAAAGAGCATCGGTGCGGAGGAAACGTTCGCCAGCGACGTCGACAGCGACGACGTCCTGCACACGGAGCTGCTGCGCCTGGCGCATCGGACGGCGACGCGGATGCGGTCGGCCGGAATGCAGGCCCGGACCGTGTCGCTGAAGCTGCGCTACGCGGACTTTTCCACCCTGACCCGCAGCCATCGGCTGACCGAACCCGTGGACAGCGCCCAGCTGCTTTACGAGACCGCCCGCTCCCTGCTGGCCGGGCTGGGGCGGCGGCCCATGAGCGTGCGGCTGATCGGGCTGCGGGCCGAGAACCTTGAGGAGGCCGGGGGAGCCGCCCAGCAGCTGACACTCGACGGCCGCGACGACAACTGGCGCTCCGCCGAGGATGCCCTGGACCGGGTCAACCGGCGTTTCGGGGACAAGGGGGTCATGCCCGCCCGGCTGCTTCGTCCTGCCCGCCGCCCGCCCGCCGCGCAGGACGGGTAGCAACCCTCCACCGCCGTCGGTGTGAGCTTTCGCCCGCCCCGGAAGCAACCTATCCTTAGGGGTAGGTGCAAAGCGGGCGTGGCAGCCACCGGTGTGAGGGAACCACCGGAGGCCGGGACACGTTCACTGCTTTACACGGCACATACGAACCGCTAGGAGGCAGTGATGGCACTCTCCGAACACGAGCAGCGCCTGCTTGAGCAGTTGGAGCAGCAGTTGCACGCCGAAGACCCCAAATTCGCCAGCTCCATGGCCGCAAGCTCGGCCACCGGGATATCCACCCGGAGGATTGTGCTGGGTGCCCTCGTTGCGGTTGCCGGCATCGCTGTTCTGATCTTCGGGGTGTCCCTGTCCATGCCGTGGGGCATCGCCGTCGGGATTCTCGGGTTCCTCGTCATGGGATCCGGCGTGTACTACGCAACCACCAAGGGCAAGCGCGTCCAGGCGGCCGTCGGAGGCAGCCGGCGCGAGCGCGAGGCGTCCTCACCCAAGGGCTTCATGAGCAACCTCGAGTCCCGCTGGGACGAGCGCAAGCGCGACCAGCCCTAGGGGCGCGGTCCACGACGCTGGAAGCAGCAGCACCGCCTGAACACACTGCCTGAACACACTGCCTGAACAGCAGCACAGGCTGAACAGCACAGCCGAAGAGGGTCCGGCCACGCCGGACCCTCTTTTTCATGCCCGCTCCCGGCAGCCGGTTCATCCCCGTGCTCCACTTTCCTCCCCGTGCTCCACTTTCCTCCACGCAGCACTCCCCCGAGGGAAACTGCGCCCCTGAGACGCCGTTCGACAGGCCTCGGCGGGGCCGGGACGGTCCCTGCCGCCTCCCTTTTCCTCCACTTCGTCGAGGCGTGCCGTCGGGCGCTCCGGAGCCTGGTTCTGCCTTGAAACGGCGGGGAAGCGGCGGTGTCGATACGGCGACACGCCACGCGTGAAAAGCCGCGCGGCGTCGTTGACTGTGGAGGGAAGTGGAGTAAAGTGGAGGGCATCGGAGTTACGGCGATGCAGAAGGAGTTTTCTCCCTTTCAGACAGGCGGTGGCGGATGTTCCTCGGAACCCATTCGCCGCGCCTTGATGACAAGGGCAGGATCATCCTTCCGGCCAAGTTCCGGGACGAGCTGGCCGACGGGCTGGTGCTGACCCGGGGCCAGGAGCGGTGCATCTACGTCTTCAGCCGGAAAGAGTTCGAACGGATCCACGAGCAGATGAGGGAAGCCCCGCTGTCCTCACGCCAGGCCCGTGACTACATCCGAGTTTTTCTCTCCGGCGCCTCCGACGAAGTGCCGGACAAGCAAGGGCGGGTCACCATCCCGCCGGCGCTGCGCAGGTATGCCGGTCTGGACCGCGAGCTGGCCGTTATCGGCGCCGGCACGCGGGCCGAGATCTGGGATGCCGAGGCCTGGCAGGAATACCTGGACGAGAAGGAAGCCGCCTTCTCGGACACCGACGAAGACGCAATTCCCGGAGTCTTCTGACCCTTTCCGCCGCCGGCGGCTCGGGCAGGGCAACGGAAACAGCAGCACCTCAGACCCAGTAACGGACAGGCGCCACGCCGGTTCTTGCATGAGATCTCCAGCCGCCCCGCGGATCAGGATCCTGGCTCACCTTCCCCTGAGCCAGGCCCCGGCCGCCAGGCGCGGTTCCTGGCTCACCTTCCCCGGAGCCAGGCCCGGCCGCGAGGCGCGGATGGGGATCTGATCCAAGAACCCGGTGCGGCTCCGCGGAAGGAAGCAGCACATGAGCGAAGAGCGTCCCGCCTCGGAACGCCACGTTCCGGTGCTCCGTGACCGGTGCGTCAACCTGCTCGCCCCCGCACTCGAAGCCGCCGCCGCTGCAACCGGGCGCGCCGTCGTCGTCGACGCGACCCTGGGCATGGGCGGCCACTCCGAGGCAATGCTCGAGCGGTTCCCCAACCTGCACCTCATCGGCCTGGACCGCGACACCCAGGCCCTGCGCCTGGCCGGGGAGCGGCTGGCCCCCTGGAACGACCGCATCGACCTGGTCCACGCCGTCTATGACGAGATCGCCGACGTCGTCACCGACCTCGGGTTCGACTCCATCGACGGCGTGCTGTTCGACCTCGGGGTCTCCTCCCTGCAGCTCGACGAGCGGGGCCGCGGCTTCGCCTACTCCTACGACGCCCCGCTGGACATGCGGATGGACACCTCCCGCGGAGCCACCGCGGCCGACGTCGTCAATACCTACGACGAGGCGGAGCTCGCCTCCGTGATCCGCCGGTGGGGCGAAGAGAAGTTCGCCCGGCGGATCGCCGCGGCCATCGTCGCCGCCCGGGACGAGGAACCCTTCAGCACCACCGGCCGCCTGGTGGAGGTCATCCGGACCGCTGTCCCGGCCGCCGCCGCCCGCACCGGCGGGCACCCGGCGAAGCGTACCTTCCAGGCCCTGCGGATCGAGGTCAATGAGGAGCTGGACGTCCTCGAGCGGGCCATCCCCGCCGCACTGTCCGTCCTCGGCGTCGGCGGCCGGGCCGTGGTCATGTCCTACCACTCGCTGGAGGACAAGATCGTCAAGTCGGTCTTCGCCGCGGAATCCTCCTCCTCCGCTCCGAAGGGCTTCCCCGTGGAGCTCGAGGAGCACAAGCCGCGCTTCAGGCGCCTGACCAAGGGCACCGAAACGCCCACGGCCGAGGAAATCGCCGAGAACCCGCGCGCCGCCTCAGCCAGGCTGCGCGCCGTCGAACGCATCCGCACGAGCAGGGACGGGGCACGATCATGAGCGGATCCATCACAGGCAGCGGCGCCCGCCGGCCGGCCGCCGGGCGCACCGGGCGGCCCGCCGTCAGCGGTGCCAACGCGCTTGCGCTGGGTGGCCGGCCGGAGCAGGCCCAGGCGCCCCGGCGCCGCACCGTGCTGTCGGTGGTCCCGGCCGCCGCCGGCCGCCGCCGCGTGCCGTTCGCCGTGCTCTGCTTCATGTTCCTGGTCGCGGCACTGGCCACCGTCCTGGTCCTGAACATCTCCGTATCCAGCGGCCAGTACCGCCTGGTCCAGCTGCAGAACGAACGCACGGAGCTGGCACAGCGCAACGAGGCACTGAGCCAGCGCGTCGAAAGCCACCAGGCACCGCAGAACCTGGCCGCCCGGGCCGCCGAGCTCGGCATGGTCCCGGCCGGCGCCGTCGGCGCCGTCGACCTGCAGACGCTCGACGTCACCGGTACGCCCGCCCCCGCGGCCGAAGGCGGCAAGGTCCCGTCCCGGGTCCCAGCCCCGGCGGTGCTCACCGATCCCGTCCTTCCGCCCGGAGCCGCCGCCCCGGACCCGGCACCCGAACCCGCCCGGGCGGCGGAGCAGCGGGCCGGCCAGGGCGAATCCGCACCCGCCCCGGCCGCAGCCGAGGCGCCCGCCCCGGCGGCCGCCGAACCGGAACCCGAGCTCAACGGCGGCACCATTCCCGCACCCGTGCAGCGGAGCGGACAGTAACAGCGCACCAGACATCGGAGTTCGCCAGTGGCACCAAGTTCGCAGCCGGACGGGGCAGCACCCCGTACCGCCGCGGCCGGATACCGGCTGCGCGCTGGAATGATCCTTGCCCTGGTCCTGCTCCTGGTCCTGGCCGGACGGCTCTTCCACGTCCAGGCCCTCGACCCTGAAGGCATGGCCCAGACCGCTGTCGAGAACCGGCTGGTGACCACCACCGTTCCGCCGCTGCGCGGCAGCATCATGGACGCCGACGGCAACTACCTCGCCCGGAGCGTGGAGCGCTTCGACATCGTGGTCGACCAGCGCCTCTCCCAGGGGGAGGACAGCTACACCCGCACCAACCCCGACGGCGAGAAGGAAGAGGTCAGCTACGACCAGGCCTTCCGCGAACTCTCCGCCATCCTCGGCCAGGACCCGCAGACGCTGCGCGCCTCCGTGCTGGGGGAGAAGGGCTTCAACTTCGTGGCCAAGACCGTCACCCCGGAAATCCGGGACAAGGTCCTCGCCGTGCGCTTCCCCGGCATCTACGCGGACCGCACCACCCTGCGCACCTACCCCTCCGGATCGGTTGCCGGCGCCATGGTCGGCTTCCTCGGCACGGACGGGCCGCTGGAGGGCCTGGAGCTGACCCAGGACTCCGTCCTGGCCGGCGAGGCGGGCAGCAAGACCTTCGAAATCGGCGGCGACGGCATCCGGATCCCGTACGCCACCAACGAGGACACGGCCGTCCGCGACGGCGACTCGATCCGGCTGACCATTGAGCAGGACATCCAGTGGTTCGCCGAGGAGACCATCAGCGCGCAGGTGGAGGAATACCGCGCCGAGTGGGGCAACATCGTGGTGGTCGAGGCGGACACGGGCAATGTCGTCGCCATGGCCGAATCCGGCACCGTCGACCCGAACAACCCCGGCGCCACCCCGGCCGAGTCGCGCAAACCGCTGTCGGTGGCCGCCTCCTTCGAACCGGGCTCGACCACGAAGGTGATCACCATGGCCGCGGCCCTCGAGGAGGGGCTGATCGAACCCACCAGCCGGTTCGAGCTGGACAACACCTACACGGTGGACGGGCAGACCTTCAAGGACGCGTTCGAGCACGGCCGGCTGCAGATGACCGCCGCCGGAGTCCTGGCCCGGTCCATGAACACCGGCACCGTGGCGATCGGCCGCCAGCTCACCCCCGACCAGCGGTATGAGTGGCTGCGGAAGTTCGGCATCGGCGAGCCCCTGAACGTGGGCCTGAACGGCGAGACCGCGGGCATCCTGGCACCGGCCGACCAGTGGGATCCCCGCCAGCAGTACACCGTGCTCTTCGGCCAGGGCCTGGCCCAGACCGCGCTGCACACCGCCATGGTCTACCAGACGATCGCCAACGACGGCGTGCGCCTGCCCCCGCGGCTCGTCGATGCCCGCATCGACGCCGACGGCAACGAGGAGAAGATCGACGCCGGCGACGGCACCAGGGTGATGTCCGCCGAGACGGCGAAGGAACTGCAGCGGATGCTGGAGACCGTCACCGTGGAGGGCTCCGGAGCCACCGGTGCCCTGGACCAGTACCGGGTGGGCTCCAAGACCGGCACCGCGGAGGCGCCGGGAGCCAGCGGCGGCTATGACGGCTACACGCTCTCGTATGCTGGAATGGCACCCATGGAGGACCCCAGATACGTCGTTGTGGTGACCCTGCAGCGGCCGAAGGGCGACCTGTACTACCTGCTGCCGGGGGAGTCCTTCAAGAAAGTGATGGAGAAGGTCCTGACCACGCACAACGTACCCCCCTCCCAGGGCGAGCCCGACATTTACCCCATCGAGTACTAGTTCCTGGAGCACCAGTGCCTGCAACACACGATTCCCGGCCTGCCGCGCGCATGCGGCCCACCCGGGTGAGCCCGGTGACCCTGGCCGAGGCCGTCCACGCCCTTCCCCCCGGACTGCCGGGGCCCGGCCCCGCTCCCGGCACGCCCGCGGACGCCTGGCAGGTGGCCGTAACCGGCCTGAGCATCAGCTCCGCCGACGTCGTTCCCGGCGACCTCTACCTGGGCCTGCCCGGGGCACGCCACCACGGCGCCCGGTTCGCGGCCGACGCCGTGGCCGCCGAAGCCGCCGCCGTCCTGACCGACGAGGCCGGGCTGGAGCACGTCCGCGGACTGGACGTGCCGGTCTTCACCGCGCCGGAGCTGCGCCGCCTGGTGGGCCCGCTCTCGGCCGTCATCTTCGCCAGCCGGCCCGACGACGGCAGCGCACCGGTCCTGCTGGGCGTGACCGGGACGAACGGCAAGACCACCACCACCTACTTCATCAACTCGCTGCTCGGGGCGCTGGGCCGCACCACGGGCCTGATCGGCACCATCGAGATCAAGGCCGGCGACGAACCGATTCCGAGCACCCTCACCACACCCGAGTCCCCGCAGGTCCACGGCCTGCTGGGCCTCATGCGGGAGAAGGGCCTGGATGCGGCGGCCATGGAGGTCTCCTCCCACGCCATCTCCTACCGGCGGGTGGACGGAGTGCGGTACGACGTGGCCGGGTTCACCAACCTCACCCAGGACCACCTCGACCTGCACGGGTCCATGGAGGAGTACTTCCAGGCCAAGGCCGCGCTGTTCACGCCCGAGCGGGCACGGCGCGCCGTGGTGACGGTCGACGACGAGTGGGGCGCCCGCCTGGCAGGCCAGGCCCGCATTCCCGTCCTCAGCCTCGACACCTCCGCCGCGTCCGGCGGGACCCCCTTCCGGAGCGAATCCGGCGCACCCGCCGACTGGACGGTGCGGGCCCTCACCCGGCGCGGGCTCGGCCACGCCTTCGAACTGCACGGACCGGACGGCGCCGTCCTGCGGGCGGCCACCGGCCTGCCGGGCACCTTCAACGTCTCCAACGCCGCCCTGGCCGCGGTCATGGTCCTGGCCTCGGGCGTGCCGGCGGCCCGGCTCCAGGAGGCGCTGGACCGGGACCCGTTCACGGTGGAGGTTCCCGGACGGATGCAGCTGATCAGCGAGCAGCCGGCGGCGATCGTCGACTTCGCGCACAATCCCGATGCGCTCTCCCGCACCCTCGAAAGCGTCCGCCGGCCGGGGACGGGATCCCGGGTGATCGCGGTCTTCGGCGCCACCGGACAGCGGGACGAGACCAAGCGCCCGCTGATGGGGGCCGTCGCGGCGCGCCTTGCGGACGTGGTCATCGTCACCGATGACGATCCCCACGACGAGGACGAGGCGCGGATCCGCGCCGGCGTGCTGGCCGGCGCCCGGGAGGCGCAGCGGGCCGAATCGCTGCCCTGCGAGATCCTCGAGGTCGCCCCCCGCGCCGCCGCCATCGAGCGCGCCGTCCAGCTGGCCAAACCGGCGGACACCATCGTGGTCGCAGGCCGCGGCCACGAGGTCTGGCAGGAAGTGAAGGGCGTCAACCTGGCGCTCGATGACCGGGTCGAGTTGAGGCAGGCTTTGACAAAGCACGGATTCAGTGGCCTTTCCCCTGAGCGGGTAGAGTCCTAAACCGTCATGATTGAACTAAGCGCAGCCGAAATCGCGGCCATCACCGGCGGAGAGCTTATCGGGCCGGCGGCAGGCAACCCCTCGCTGACCGTCTCCTCCGCGACCACGGACTCCCGTGACGCCGGTCCCGGGTCCCTGTTCATCGCCAAGCCCGGCGAGACGACCGACGGGCACCTCTTCGTGCCCGCGGCCTTCGAAAGCGGTGCGGCGCTGGCCCTGGTCGAACGCCCGGTGGCCGATGCCTCCGGCACCGTCCTGCCCGCCGTCCAGGTGCCCGACGCCGTCCTGGCCATGGGCCGGATCGCCGCCGACATCGTGCGCCGGCTCCGCAACGAAGGCGAGCTCACCGTCATCGGCATCACCGGCTCGGCCGGCAAGACCACCACCAAGGACCTGCTGGCGGGCATCCTCCGCCGCCACGGCACCACGGTGGCGCCCATCGGCTCCTACAACGGAGAGGTCGGCATGCCGCTGACCATCTTCACGGCGCCGCACGGCACCCGGTACCTGATCCTCGAGATGGGCGCCACGGGCATCGGACACATCCGCTACCTCACCGAGCTGGTCCGGCCCGACATCGGCGTGGTGCTGTGCGTCGGCTCCGCCCATGCGGGGGAGTTCGGCGGCGTCGAGAACATCGCCAAGGCCAAGGGCGAAATGGTCGAGGCCCTCGCCGAGGACGGCACGGCCATCCTGAACGCCGACGACCAGCGGGTCAACGCCATGGCGCCGCGGACCGCAGCGCCCATCCTGCGTTTTTCCTCGGACCCGGACCTGTCGGCCGGGAACGGATCCGTCCGCGCCCTCGAGCTGCGCACGGACGACGCCGGCCACCCCGCCTTCACGCTTGAACTGCCCGACGGCAGCCGCCACCAGGTGGTGTCGGGGCTGATCGGGGAGCACCACACGGCGAACCTGCTGGCCGCGGCCGCGGCCGCATGGGCGGCCGGGATCGACGGGGCATCCATTGCCGAGGCGCTGACCGGGCAGGGCCCGGCGAGCCGCTGGCGGATGGAACGCACCGACCGGCCCGACGGCATCACGGTGATCAACGACGCCTACAACGCCAACCCGGAGTCGATGCGCGCCGCGCTGCGCACCCTCGCCGAGCTGGGCCGGGAACGGCGCACCTGGGCGGTCCTGGGCGAAATGCTCGAACTCGGGGACGCCTCGGTCCTGGAGCACGACGCGCTCGGCCGCTACATCGTGCGCCTGAACATCTCCAAGCTGATCGTCGTGGGCGACGGTGCGCGCGCCATGCACACCGGCGCGGTCATGGAGGGCTCATGGGGGGATGAGTCCACCTTTGTCCGCACCGCCGCGGAAGCCGAGGCCATCCTGGCCGAGGAACTGGCCCCCGGCGACATCGTCCTCTTCAAATCCTCCAACGGCGCAGGCCTGCGCTTCCTCGGTGATCGGATAGCCTTGAAAACCCCAGCAACACCGCCCTCCGCCGACACGGACGCCACCGGGAGCCACCCGGAGACCGGGGGACACGTCCTGTGATCTCCCTGCTGGTCGGGTCGTCGCTGGCACTGCTTTTCGCCTTCGCCGGGACGCCCCTGTTCATCCGCCTGCTCGTGCGCCGCGGCTACGGCCAGTTCGTGCGCGACGACGGCCCCACCTCGCACCACACCAAGCGCGGCACGCCCACCATGGGCGGCGCCGTCATCGTCGCGTCCGTGGTGGCGGCCTATTTCCTCACCCACCTGGCGAGCTCGGCGATCAACCCGGGCAGCCCGGGCCCGACGGCGTCGGGCCTGCTGGTGCTCTTCCTGCTGGTCGGCATGGGCCTGGTCGGCTTCATCGACGACTACACCAAGATTTCCAAACAGCGCAGCCTGGGCCTGAACGCGACGGCCAAGATCGTGCTGCAGACCGCCGTCGGCGTGGCCTTCGCGATCATGGCCCTGCAGTTCCCCAACCGGAACGGGCTGACGCCGGCGTCCACCGAGATCAGCTTCGTCCGGGACACCGGACTGGACCTGGCCTTTGCCGGCACCACCATCGGCGCCATCCTTTTCGTGATCTGGGCGAACCTGATCGCCACCGCCACCACCAACGGCGTGAACCTCACCGACGGGCTCGACGGCCTGGCGGCCGGCGCGTCGGTGCTGGTCTTCGGCGCCTACTTCCTGATCGGCATCTGGCAGTGGAACCAGAGCTGCTACGGCCCCGACGCCGGCAACCGCTGCTACGAGGTGCGGGACCCGATGGACCTGGCCCTGCTGGCCGGCGCCCTGGCCGGAGCCCTGATCGGCTTCCTCTGGTGGAACACCTCCCCGGCGAAGATCTTCATGGGCGACACCGGCTCCCTGGCCCTGGGCGGCGCGATTGCCGCGTTCGCCGTCCTCTCCCGCACCCAGATCCTGCTGGTGATCCTGGCCGGCCTGTTCGTGCTGATCACCCTGTCGGTCATCATCCAGGTCGGATACTTCAAGATCAGCGGCGGCAAGCGCGTGTTCAAGATGGCCCCGCTGCAGCACCACTTCGAGCTCAAGGGCTGGGCGGAGGTCACCGTGGTGGTCCGGTTCTGGATCATCGCCGGGCTCTGCGTCGCCGCGGCCCTGGGCATCTTCTACGCCGAATGGGTGGTGGGCCAGTGAGCACCGATTCCGCCGGGACCTCCCGGCTTGATTCCCTGACCACCTGGGACTCGGACTGGTCCGGCCTGCGCGTCGTCGTGACCGGCATCGGCCTGTCCGGCTTCTCCGCGGCCGACACCCTGGTCGAGCTCGGCGCCCGCGTGGTCGTCGTCGACGGCGCGGACACCGACGCCAACCGGGCCAAGGCCGACACCCTGCGCATCGTCGGCGCGGCCGACGTGCTCCTCGGGGCGGATGCGGCCGCCGCGCTGCCCGCCGTCGACGGCCATCCGGCCGACCTCGTCGTCACCTCGCCCGGCTTCCGCCCCGACCACCCGGTGCTGGCACAGGCCGCCGCGGCCGGGATCCCCATCTGGGGCGACGTCGAGCTGGCCTGGCGGGTGCGGATCCGCGAGGGCCGGAAGACCGCCGAATGGCTGGCCATCACGGGCACCAACGGCAAGACCACCACCGTGGGCATGACCGAGGCCATGCTGCGCGCCGCCGGACTGCGCGCCATCGCGGCCGGCAACGTCGGCACCCCGATCCTGGACGCGGTCCGGGACCCGGAGGGCTGGGACTTCATCGCCGTCGAACTCTCCAGCTTCCAGCTGCACTGGACCTGGTCGATCTCCCCGCTGGCCAGCGTGTGCCTCAACGTGGCCGAAGACCACGTCGACTGGCACGGCTCCTTCGAGGCCTACCTGGCCGACAAGGCCAAGGTGTACGAAAACACCCGGGTCGCGTGCGTCTACAACGCCGAACAGGCGGAGACCGAGCGGATGGTGGAGGAAGCCGACGTCGTCGAGGGCTGCCGCGCGGTCGCCTTCACCACCGGCATGCCGGCCATCAGCATGCTCGGCGTCGTCGAAGGCCTGCTGGTGGACCGCGCGTTCATCGCCGAACGCCGCGATTCCGCCGCCGAACTGGCCACCCTGGCCGACCTCGGCCGGAACGCCGCCCTGCACACCGTGGCCAACGCCCTGGCCGCCGCCGCCCTGGTCCGCGCCGCCGGCGTCGAACCGGCGGCCGTCCGCGAGGGCCTGCGCAGCTTCGAGCCGGGGGACCACCGCATCCAGCCCGTGGCCCGGCTGAACGACGTGCTCTGGATCAACGACTCCAAGGCCACCAACCCGCACGCCGCCGCCGCGTCGCTGTCCGCCTTCTCCAGCGTCGTCTGGATCGCCGGCGGGCTGTCGAAGGGCGTGGAGTACGACGAGCTGGTGGCCGCCAACGCGGACCGCCTGCGCGCCGTCGTGGTGATCGGCACCGATACCGGGGCCCTGCGCTCGGCTTTGGCGCGACACGCCCCCGGGGTGCCGGTGATCGGCGCCGCGACCGACCACACTGGTGGGGACGACACCACCGGCGGACCCGCTGCCGGGGAAGAGATCATGGCGGCGGCCGTGGCCCGCGCCGCTGCCGCGGCCGAGCCCGGCGACACGGTGCTGATGGCCCCGGCAGCCGCCTCCATGGATCAGTTCACTTCCTACGCACACCGCGGCAACGCCTTCATCGAGGCCGTCCGCGGATACGTGGAGGGACAGGCGCAGGCCGTAAAGGAGCAGTAAATGGTCAGCACGTCCACCGGAAGCGGTCGGAAACCGGCGGTCCGCCGCACCGCACCCGCCGCGGGACGTGCGGCCGACGCCGGCTCCGCGAAGGCTTCGGCTCCCCGCCGGGGCCGGGTCAAGCGGCTGCTCATCTGGCTCGAAGGCAGCGAACACGACGCCACCGGCGGCGCCTACTACTGGATCCTCGGCACCACCCTGGCACTGACCGCCATCGGCCTGATGATGGTGCTCTCCGCATCCTCCGTGGAGTCCATCGCCGCGGCCGCGGGCGAGCCGCTGGGTGCCAGCACGTTCGACCTGTTCGTCAACCAGTCGATCTTCGCGGCCGTCGGCGTCGCGGCCATGCTGGGACTCTCCCGCATCCCGCCGTCCTGGTATCCGGCCATCGGGTGGATCGCCATGGTGGTCGCCGCGGGCCTGCTCGTGGCGGTGCTGCTGGTGGGCGAGGAGGTCAACGGCAACAAGAACTGGATCCGGATCGGGCCCATCCAGGGCCAGCCCTCCGAGGCCGCGAAACTCGCGATGGCCATCTGGTTTGCCGCCGTCCTGTCACGCAAGGGGCGGCTGATCAACCAGCCCAAGCACGCCTTCGTGCCGGTCGTGCCCGGCGGCGGCGTGCTGATCCTCCTTGTCGTCCTCGGCAAGGACCTCGGGACGGTGATCATCATGGGCCTGATCATGCTTGCCGCGCTCTTCTTCGCCGGCGCGCCGCTGCGGCTGCTCGGACTGATGTCGGCGCTGGGAGTCGGCGCCGGCCTGCTGCTGTCGGTCTTCAGCGGCAACCGCTCCAGCCGCATTTCCGCCTGGCTGAAGCTGGACTGCTCGGGCGGCCTCTGCGACCAGGCCAACGCCGGCATGTATGCCCTGGCCAGCGGCGGCTGGTGGGGCGTGGGCATCGGCCAGAGCCGGCAGAAGTGGAACTGGATTCCCGAAGCCCACAACGACTTCATCTTCGCGATCATCGGCGAGGAGTTCGGCCTGCTCGGCACCCTGGTGATCATCGGCCTCTTCGCCGCCCTGGCCCTGGCCACCATCCGCGTGATGGTCCGGCACACGGCCCCGTTCGCCCGGATCGCCTGCGGCTCCATCCTCGTCTGGATCGTCGGCCAGGCGTTCGTGAACATCGCCATGGTCACCGGACTGGCGCCCGTGATCGGCATTCCGCTGCCCTTCATCTCCTACGGCGGCTCCTCGCTGCTGTTCACCCTCGCCGCCGTCGGCGTCCTGCTCTCCTTTGCCCGCAAGATCCCGCAGAAGGAAGTTCCCGCTTCATGAACCAGCCCCTTTCCGCAGTCCTCGCCGGCGGCGGCACCGCCGGCCACATCAGCCCCCTGCTGGCGATTGCCGACGCCCTGCGCCGCCGCGACCCCGACACGGCCGTCCGCGTGGTGGGAACCAAAGCCGGCATGGAGACCCGACTGGTGCCCCTGGCAGGCTACGACCTGGCCACCATCGACCGCGTGCCCATGCCCCGGCGCCCCTCCGGGGACCTGCTGCGGCTGCCCGGCCGGCTGGTGCGCGCCGTCCGCCAGGCCGGCGCCATCCTCGACGAGGCGGCCGCCGACGTCGTCGTGGGCGTGGGCGGCTACGTCAGCACCCCGGTCTACCTGGCCGCCCGCCGGCGGGGCCTCCCCGTCGTCGTGCACGAAGCCAACGCCCGCCCGGGCCTGGCCAACCGGGTCGGTGCCCGCGGCGCCGCCGCCGTCGGCACCGCCTTCGAAGGCACGCCGCTGCCGCATGCCGTGCACGTGGGCATGCCCATGCGGCAGGCCATCTCCCAGCTGGACCGCGCCGGCAAGCAGGCCGAGGCGCGCAGCGCCCTGGGCCTGGACGCGGACCGGCCCACCCTGATCGTCACCGGCGGGTCCTCCGGCGCGGCCAGCATCAACCGGGCCGTCGCCGAGGCCGCGGCCGACCTCGGCGCCGCCGGGATCCAGACCCTGCACATCACCGGACGGGACAAGGTGGTCCGCACCGCCGCCGGGGAGCCGCTCAGCGCACCCGGCTACCGGCAGGTCGAGTACATCGACGGCATGGAGACGGCCTACGCCGCCGCCGACCTGCTGCTCGCGCGGTCCGGGGCCGGCACGGTCAGCGAAGTCAGCGCCGTCGGGCTGCCGGCCTTCTTCGTGCCGCTGCCGCACGGCAACGGCGAGCAGGCGCTCAACGCCCGCGGGCTCGTCGACGGCGGCGGCGCCCGGCTGGTGGAGGACAGGCTGTTCACCGCTGACGTCATCAGGACCCAGCTGCTACCTTTGCTCACCGACGCCGCGGCGCTGGAGCGGATGTCCGCGGCCTCCGCGGCGCTGGGCATCCGTGACGCCGACGAGCGGATGGCCGACATCATCATCAAGGCGGCGCGCCGGGCATGAGCACCACCCCCCACACCACAGCAAGGAACAGCACCATGGACGACGCCGCAGCCACCGCACCCGACGAGGCCGGCGCGCAGCACCGGCTGCGCCCGGCGGACCTGGGCCGCGTGCACTTCATCGGCCTCGGCGGAGCCGGAATGTCCGCCGTGGCGCGGATCCTGCTCGGCCGCGGCACCGCCGTCTCCGGCTCCGATGCCAAGGACAGCGCGGCGCTGCGCGCGCTGGCCGCACTCGGTGCGGAAACCCATGTCGGGCACGACGCCGCCCACCTGGGCCAGGCCGACACGGTGGTCATCTCCACGGCGATCCGCCCGGACAACCCCGAACTGGCCGCAGCCCGCCGGGCGGGACTGCGGATCCTGCACCGCTCCGTGGCCCTCGCCGCAGCCATGGAAGACAGCCGGCTGGTGGCCGTCGCCGGCACCCACGGCAAGACCACCACCACGGCCATGACCACCGTGCTGCTGCGCTCCGCGGGACTGGACCCGTCCTTCGCCATCGGCGGCGACGTCTCCGGGCTGGGCGTGAACGCCGCCTGCGGCGGGGGAGAGGTTTTCGTGGCCGAGGCCGATGAATCGGACGGCTCGTTCCTGAACTACCGTCCCTCGGTGACGGTCGTGACCAACGTCGAAGCGGACCACCTGGACCACTACGGGACGGCCGAAGCCGTGTACGCCTCCTTCGACCGCTTCGTCGAGCTGCTCCCGGCCGACGGGCTGCTCGTGGCCTGCGCCGACGACCCCGGCGCCGCGGACCTGGTCCGGCGCAGCAACGCTCCCGCCGTGCTCACCTACGGCTACGCGGCCGACGCCGACGTGCGGATCCTGGACACCGTCGCCGAAGGCAGCGGAACGGTCAGCACGCTCTCGTATACCCGCGACGGCCGGAGCGGACAGTGCACCCTGCGGCTGCAGGTGCCCGGCCGCCACAACGTCGCCAACGCCACCGCCGCCTTCGCCGTCGGACTGCACCTGGGCGTGGCCCCGGAGGCCGCAGCCGCCGGACTGGCCGGGTTCTCCGGAGCAGCCCGCCGCTTCGAACCCCGCGGCGAGGCCGCCGGGGTCCGGGTCTTCGACGACTACGCCCACCATCCCACCGAGCTCGACGCCGCCCTGCGCGCGGCCCGGACGGTTGCCGGCGAGCACCGGGTGCACGTGCTGTTCCAGCCCCATCTGTTCAGCCGGACCCGGAACTTCGCCGCCGAATTCGCCGCCGCCCTGGGCCTGGGCGACTCGGCGACGGTGCTGGATATCTATCCGGCGCGGGAGGATCCCATCGAAGGCGTCACCAGCGAGCTGATCACCAGCCGGCTGCAGGTTCCCGGCGGCTACGTCCCGGACGCCGCCGGCGCCGTCCGCTCCGTTGCGGCCCGCGCCGAGCCGGGGGACATCATCCTCACCGTCGGAGCAGGCGACGTGACCCGCCTCGGCCCGGAGCTGGTGGCGGAGCTTGCCGCCAAGGCCGCGCCGGCCGCACCCACCGACCATGGCCGGTAGGCGGCCCCGGGTTCCGGGCCGGACCCCCGGCCAACCCTGGTCCGCCGAAGAGGGCGGCACCCGCCCCGAGCAGCCCTCCGGGGGACTGCGGGCCGGGGATGACGGCTCCACCGCCGGAAGTGCCTTCGCCGGGCGTGCCGCGGACGAAGCGGAGCCCATTGTCACAGCCGTCCGGGAGCTGCCCGCCGAGGAGCCCGACGACGCCCGGTCCCGTCGCCGGAGCCGGCGCCGAACCAAGCGGCGGCGCGGTCGGGAAGGATCCGGGCAGACGCCGCAGGAACCGGAGGCCGGGCCTGAACGGGCGGCCGGCGGCGGGCCGGCGCCTTCGGCCGCGGATACACCCGCCGCATTGCGGGCCGACGAGCCGAAGCCGCGGCGTACTCCCCGGCGCAGCGGTACCTCCGCTCCCGGACCGCAGCCGGACAGCTCACCCGGCGCCCTGCCGCGCGTACCCCGCCCGAAGCGTTCCCGACGCTCCGCCGCGGCTGCGGGGGAGGACCGGCCCGCCGGCCTGGGCTCCGGCACCGGGGCATCCGGCTCCGGAACGGGGAGTCCGGCAACGGGAACATCCGCAACCGGGACACCCGGCGGCGGTCCCGGAGATCACGGAACCGCGGCGGACGAGGCGACCGTGCTGGCCTTTCCGGAGCCGCCGCACCGGCGCCGCCGGCGCCGCCTGCTGCTGGGGGCCCTCATCGCGGCCGTGCTGACCGCGGCCTTCTTTGCCGTGCTCATTTTCACGCCGCTGCTGGCCACCCGCACCATCATCGTGGAGGGCCACTCGCTGCTGCCCGAGGAGACCGCGCAGGCGGCGCTGGCGCCGCTGGCGGGCAGGCCCCTGACCCTGATCACCGACGACCAGGTCCGCGAGCTGCTGGCCGACCGCCCCGAGGTGGCCGAGGTCACCGCGGCGGCCGAACCGCCGTCCACGCTGCGGGTGGAAATCACCGAACGGGTACCGGTCGCCGTACTGCAGCAGGAGGGCGAGTACGTGCTGATCGACCGCGAGGGCAGGCGCCTGTCCGCCGTCGCGGACCGTGCCGCCGCGAAGCTGCCCCTGATCGACGGCGGCAGCGACGCCGTCGACAGCTCCGTCTTCGCCACGGTCACCGAGGTCCTGGCCGCGCTGCCGCCGGAGGTGCTGCAGCAGCTGGACCACGCCTCGGCCCCGACCGTGGATTCGGTGGAGCTGCGGCTGCTGAACGGACGCACCGTGCTGTGGGGCAGCGCGGAGGCCAACGCCGCGAAGGCCAGGGCGCTCCAGGCCCTGCTCGGCATGCCGGAGCAGGATCCTCCCGTGAAGACCTACGACGTCACCGCTCCCAACCGGCCGGCGGTGCGGTGAGGCGCGGGACGGCCTGCAGGGAGGGCCGGCATCGGGAACGGCAAACTTTGCCCGACACGCGGGGGCGGTGTTTGCGCCGCTTCCTCCGGACCCATAGCGTCTGGAGATAGAGATTTACTTGACATAACTATAACCCTCAACCAGAGGGTTAAGGTTGTTCGGGTTGAAGGTTAGGCCGGAGCCCGGCCGCAATTGATCAGTGCACAGATTCGAACAAGGGACACAGGACGTGGCAGCACCGCAGAATTACTTGGCCGTCATCAAGGTCGTGGGCATCGGCGGCGGCGGCGTAAACGCCGTCAACCGGATGATCGACGTCGGCCTGCGCGGGGTGGAGTTCATTGCGATCAACACCGACGCCCAGGCGCTGCTGATGAGCGACGCCGACGTCAAGCTCGACGTCGGCCGCGAACTGACCCGCGGCCTCGGCGCCGGCGCTGATCCGGAGGTCGGCCGCAAGGCCGCCGAGGACCACGCCGAGGAGATCGAAGAGGTTCTGCGCGGAGCCGACATGGTCTTCGTGACCGCCGGCGAAGGCGGCGGCACCGGCACCGGCGGCGCGCCCGTCGTGGCCCGGATCGCCCGCTCCCTCGGAGCCCTGACCATCGGCGTGGTGACCCGTCCCTTCACCTTCGAAGGCCGGCGCCGCTCCAACCAGGCCGAGTCCGGCATCGACACGCTGCGCGACGAAGTCGACACCCTGATCGTCATCCCGAACGACCGCCTGCTTTCCATCAGCGACCGCAACGTGTCCATGCTCGATGCGTTCCGCTCCGCCGACCAGGTGCTGCTCTCCGGTGTCCAGGGCATCACCGACCTGATCACCACCCCGGGCCTGATCAACCTCGACTTCGCCGACGTGAAGTCCGTGATGCAGGGCGCCGGCTCCGCGCTGATGGGCATCGGTTCCGCCCGCGGCGAGGACCGCGCCGTCAAGGCCGCCGAGCTTGCCATCGCCTCGCCGCTGCTGGAAGCCTCCATCGACGGCGCCCACGGCGTGCTGCTGTCCATCCAGGGCGGCTCCGACCTCGGCCTGTTCGAGATCAACGAGGCGGCCCGCCTGGTGCAGGAAGTCGCCCACCCCGAGGCCAACATCATCTTCGGCGCCGTCATCGACGACGCCCTGGGCGACGAGGCCCGCGTCACCGTCATCGCCGCAGGCTTCGACCAGGTGGACGTCACCTCCCAGCCGGCCGCGGCCGCGCAGAAGCCGGCCGAGCCGGCCGTTCCGCCGACGGCCGCAGGTGCCGCTCCGGCCTACGCGGCCCCGGCCTCCGCCGGACTGTCCGCCTGGTCCCAGCAGCGCAGCGCGCAGCACAGCGATGTGCCGGCCGACGCCGGGTTTGACATCGACCTGCCCGCCGTCGTCGAGTCGGACCTGCCCGGCAGCCGCCGGGACGACCTGGACGTGCCCGACTTCCTCAAGTAGGCCGGCCGGTGAGTGCCGGATTCCGGTGGCGCCAGGAGGTCGGCGACGGCCTCCTGGCGGCCTTCACCGGAACGGACGAAGGCAACCTCGCCCTCCATGTGGGAGATGACCGGGAGGCGGTCCTGGCCCGCCGCCGAAACCTGGAACAGGACATGGGCGTGCCCCCAGGCAGCCTGCGCTTCATGGACCAGGTCCACTCCGCCCTGGTCGCCGACGTCAGCCGCGACGACCCGCCCGGACCGGCCCCGTCCGTCGACGCGCTGGTCAGCGCGGACGGCGGCGTGCCGCTGGCGGTCATGGTCGCCGACTGCGTGCCCGTCCTGCTGGCCGGGAAGCGTGCGGGCGGATCCGTTACCGCCGCCGCCCACGCAGGGCGCGCAGGGCTGCTCGACGGCGTCCTGCCCGCCACCGTGCAGCGAATGCAGGCACACGGGGCGCAGGCCCTGCACGCCTGGATCGGGCCGGCCATCTGCGGACACTGCTACGAGGTTCCCGAGCAGATGCAGGCCGGGGCGGCCGCGGCCCTGCCCGGCATCCCCGAGCTGATCAGCACCACCCGTGCCGGGACCCCCGGCCTCGACCTGCCCGCCGCCGCCGCTGCGCAGCTGACTGCGCTGGGCGTGGAAGTGCACCGCGTCGGGCCCTGTACGCTCGAAACGGAAGGCCTGTACTCGCACCGGCGCAGCAACCGCTCCGGCCGCTTCGCAGGCCTGATCTGGCGCCCCGGCCCCTGAGCCCCGCGCCCGGCACGCAAGGACACGCAATGACTGAACACCCCCTTCCCTCCGGCGACCGCCGGGGGGAACTCGCCGCCCGCCTGGAACGGGTCCGGGGACGGATCGACGCAGCGGCGCGGAACGCCGGTGCCGTCCCGCCGCAGCTGATCGCCGTCACCAAGTACTTCCCGGCCGACGACGTGCGGCTGCTGGCCGGACTGGGCGTCACCGACGTCGGCGAGAACAAGGACCAGGAGGCGTCCGCCAAGGCCGCCGACGTGGACGATCCCGGCCTGCGCTGGCACTTCATCGGCCAGCTGCAGACCAACAAGTCACGCTCGGTGGTCCGCTACGCGCACGCGGTGCACTCCGTGGACCGTCCCGGGCTGGTCACCGCCCTGGGCAAGGCCATGGCCGCCGAGCAGATCCGACGCGACGGGCAGGGGCAGCCGCCGCGGCCTGCCCTCGAGTGCTTCCTGCAGGTGGACCTGCGCACCGTCCGCCCCGCCGACGCCTCCGGGCCCGCCGCGCGCGGCGGCGCGGACCCGGCTGGGCTCACCGCCCTGGCGGACGCGGTGGCGGCAACGGAAGGCCTGGAACTGCGGGGACTGATGGCCGTCGCGCCGCTGGGGGAGGACCCCGCCGACGCCTTTGCCCGGCTCCGGGAGCTCTCCGACCGGCTGGTCGCCGACCACCCCGGCGCCGACCGGCTGTCGGCGGGCATGAGCGCCGACCTGGAGGCCGCCGTCGCCCACGGAGCGACACACCTGCGGATCGGCTCGGATATTCTCGGTCCCCGGCCCTCGCTGCGGTAGCGTCGGAACCGGGACCCGGAGGATGCCGGGCCCGTCCCGGATCAGGCCCCGGGGACCCGGGCACGCTGGAAGACAAGAAGGAGCAGCCATGGCTGGCGCTATGCGCAGGACGATGATTTACCTTGGGCTCGCCGACGGCGATGAGCAGTACGAGTCCGAGCAGAAGAACCTGCGCGAGGCGCCCGGCCGTGACGAGGACTTCGAGCCGGAGCAGGAGCGCCGCGCCGAGCGCGCCCCCCAGCCGGAGCCCGAGCGTACCCGTCCGGAGCCTGCCGCCCCGGCGCCGAAGAGCACCGCCGTCGAGGAGTACCGGGCACCCGTGACCCCCATCAAGCGCGCGCCCTCCTCCCGCGAGGATGTCGCCGGCCTTCGCCAGATCACGACCGTGCACCCCCGGTCCTACAACGACGCGAAGATCATCGGTGAGAGCTTCCGCGACGGCATCCCCGTCATCATGAACGTCACCGACATGAGCGAGGCCGACGCCAAGCGGCTCGTGGACTTCTCCGCCGGCCTGGTGTTCGGCCTGCGCGGCTCGATCGAACGGGTCACCAACAAGGTGTTCCTGCTCTCCCCGGCCTACATCGAGGTCCTCGGGGATGATAAGAAGGTCAGTGAGTCCCAGTCCATGTTCTTCAACCAGAGCTGACCTGCCTGACAGCCAGGCGGGCGGCACGGAAATGAAACCCAGCGCGTGAGTATCATCCTTTCCCTTCTGTACCTGGTCCTGATGCTGTTCCAGCTGGCCCTGATCATCAGGATCGTGTTTGACGCGGTGCAGATGTTTGCCCGGGGCTGGCGGCCGCGCGGGATCTCCCTGGTGCTCGCTTCGGCAATCTACGGCGCGACCGACCCGCCGATCCGCGCCCTGCGCCGGGTGGTGCCCCCGCTGCGGCTCGGCGGCGTCTCGCTGGACCTGGCGTTCCTCATCCTGTTCATCGTGGTCGGAATCCTGATGCAGGTGGTGGCCGCAATCGGGTTCCGTGCCTGATCAGCGGCGCCTGCGCCCCGGCGGCAGGTTAGTTTTCAGTAGGCAAAAGTTGTAGTGTGAAAACGAATGAACGCCTGATTTTTTCTGTTCGAAATTCTGTACGAAGAACCGCCGGCGCTTCGCGGGCGGGTCTCTATGAACCATATGAGGTGACCAGATGGCTCTGACGCCAGAAGATGTAGTCAACAAGCGGTTCCAGCCGACCAAGTTCCGCGAGGGCTACGACCAGGACGAGGTTGACGATTTCCTTGACGAGATCGTCGTCGAACTCCGCCGCCTGAACGCGGAAAACGAGGACCTGCGCCGCCAGCTGGCCGAAGCCGTCGCCGACGGCCCCCGTGAAGCAGCCGTCCCGGCCCCCGTCGCGGCCTCTCCGAAGACGGAGGCGGTCGAGTCGCCCAAGGAGGAGCCGGTCCGCGAAGAGCCGAAGCCGCAGCCCGCTGCGCCGGCTCCCGCTCCGGAGCCCGTCCAGGCCAAGTCCGAGAACACGGCCGAGAACGCCGCCGGCATCCTCGCCATGGCCCAGAAGATGCACGACGACTACGTCGGCGCCGGCATCGAACAGCGTGACAAGATCATCGCGGAAGCCCAGATCGAGGCCAGCGGCCTGGTCAACGAGGCACAGGAGAAGAGCCGCAAGGTCCTCAGCTCCCTCGAGCAGCAGAAGGCCGTGCTGGAGCGCAAGGTCGAGCAGCTGCGAGTCTTCGAGCGTGACTACCGCAGCCGCCTGAAGGCCTACATCGAGGGCCAGCTGCGTGACCTCGACGCCCGCGGCTCCGTCGCCTCGGAGACCGCCGACGCCTGATCAGGCGGAAGCACGGCGCCGCCCACGGCCAGGCGGCGTGGCATAGACTGGAGAACAGAGACCACGGGCCGGTGGCCGGGCAGCCCCGGCCGCCGGCCCGTGGTGTGTCCGCCACCAGGTCCGCCCGACCGGACGAGAACGAAAGCACCATGACTGATTCCTCCCCGGCGGGGCCCGTCCCCGCGAGCACCGGCACCATCCGTTCCGGCCGCCGCTTCGCCGTCCTGATGGCCCTGTGCGCAGTGCTGGCGCTGGTCCTGGACCAGCTGACCAAGTGGCGGGTCGAGTCCACCATGGCCGAAGGCCAGGTCATCGATGTGTTCCCGCCCCTGCTGCGGTGGCACTTCATCCGCAATCCCGGCGCCGCGTTCTCCATCGGCACCGACTACACCTGGGTCTTCACCATCATCATGGTCGGTGTCTCGGGTTTCCTGATCTACCTGCTGTTCAAGGTCCGCTCCATGGCCTGGGCCGCGGCGCTTGGCCTGGTGCTCGGCGGCGCGCTCGGCAACCTGACCGATCGGCTGTTCCGGGAACCCTCCTTCGGGCAGGGGCACGTGGTTGACTTCATCGCCCTGCCCAACTTCGCCATCTTCAACATCGCCGACTCCTGCGTGGTCTCCGGCGTCATCCTGGTCTGCCTGCTGACCCTGCGCGGCATCGGCCTGGATGGCAGGCGCGAGGAGCTGCCGCCGCGCCGCGCGGCCCGCCGCACGGGCGTTCCCGCCGACGGGCCGGAAACCGGCGGCGGCACCGAAGCCGCCGGTGCGGGATCCGACGCCGCGGACGGCGGGGCCGGGGGCACCGACGGGAAGCGGAGCTGATGGAGGCGCTGCACACCCGGCTGGACATCACCGACGCCGACGCCGGCTCCCGGGCAGACGCCGTGCTCGCCCGCCTGCTGGGCGTCTCACGCTCCACCGCCGCGGCCTGGTGCGGCCAGGGCTACGTGACCGCCGGCGGCCGGCCGGTGGGCAAGTCCGACCGCCTCACGGCCGGTGCCGCGCTCGACGTGGATGTGCCCGAGCAGCGCGACCCGCTGGCCGTGGTTCCCGAAACCGTCGACGGCCTGGGCATCCTGGCCGACGACGACGAGTTCGTGGTGATCGACAAGCCCGTGGGCGTGGCCGCGCATCCTTCGCCCGGCTGGGTCGGGCCCACGGTCGTGGGCGCCCTCGCCGGGGCGGGCTTCCGCATCTCCACCTCCGGCGCCGCCGAACGGCAGGGCATCGTGCACCGGCTCGACGTCGGCACCTCCGGAGTCATGGTCGTGGCCAAGACCGAACACGCCTACACCCTGCTCAAGCAGGCGTTCAAGGAGCGCACGGTCGAGAAGACGTACCACGCCGTCGTCCAGGGCCTGCCGGATCCGCTTACCGGAACCATCGACGCGCCCATCGGCCGGCATCCGGGCTACGACTGGCGGTTCGCCGTCATCGAGGACGGCCGGCCGTCGGTGACGCACTACGAGGTGCTCGAGGCCTTCGGACGCGCCTCCCTCGTCGAGGTGCACCTCGAGACCGGCCGCACGCACCAGATCCGCGTGCATTTCTCCGCCCTGCGCCACCCCTGCGCCGGGGACCTCACCTACGGCGCCGATCCCCGGATGGCCGCCGAGCTGGGACTCACCCGGCAGTGGCTGCACGCCCAAAAGCTGGGCTTCCACCACCCCCGCACGGGGGAGTGGACGGAGTACGCCAGCACCTACCCCGATGACCTGCGCTACGCCCTGGATGCGCTCCGGGAAGGCCGCGGCTGAGCGGTTCGGCGGCGTCGGGCGGTGCCGGGCCGGTGTGACGGGCGAGGCTCCGCCGCGCCGCGCCGCCTGGCCTGCGCGCCCTGCGCCGCGGCCTAGAATGGGCAGGTGGCATCAGCGACTTCACAAGACTCCTTCGTCCACCTGCACAACCACACCGAGTACTCGATGCTCGACGGCGCGGCCCGGCTGACCGACCTGTTCCAGCACGCCGAGGAACTGGGCATGAACGCCCTGGCCACCACCGACCATGGTTTTGTCTTCGGCGCCTTCGACTTCTGGAACAAGGCCCGGAACGCCGGCATCAAGCCCATCGTCGGCGTCGAGGCCTACCTGACCCCCGGCACGGCCCGCCAGGACAAGACCCGCGTGAAGTGGGGCGACGGCGGCCGCAACGACGTCTCCGGCGCCGGCGCCTACACCCACATGACCATGTGGGCCGAGTCGACCGAGGGCATGCACAACCTGTTCCGGATGTCCTCCCTCGCCTCGCTCGAGGGCTACCTCTACAAGCCCCGCATGGACCGGGACCTGCTGCAGACCTACGGCAAGGGCCTGATCGCCACCACCGGCTGCCCCTCCGGCGAAGTGCAGACCAAGCTGCGGCTGGGACTGTACAAGGAGGCCCGCGAGGCGGCGTCGGAGTTCCGCGACATCTTCGGCAAGGACAACTTCTTCTGCGAGCTGATGGACCACGGGCTGGACATCGAGCGCGGAGTCCAGGCTGAGCTGATCAAGCTCGCCAAGGACCTGAACCTCCCGCTGGTGGCCACCAACGACCTGCACTACACGCACGCCGAAGACGCCAAGGCACACGCGGCCCTGCTGTGCGTGCAGTCCGGCTCGACGCTGGCCGACCCCAAGCGGTTCAAGTTCGACGCCGACGAGTTCTACCTCAAGTCGCCCGCGGAGATGCGGGCCATCTTCCGGGACTACCCCGAAGCCTGCGACAACACCCTGCTGATCGCCGAGCGGTGCAACGTCGAGTTCGACACCAAGGCCAGCTACATGCCGCGCTTCCCCTGCCCGCCGGGGGAGAACGAGGAATCCTGGTTCATCAAGGAGGTCGAGTCGGGGCTGCAGTACCGGTTCCCGAACGGCATCCCCGACGATGTGCGCAAGCAGGCCGAGTACGAAATCGGCATCATCGTGCAGATGGGCTTCCCGGGCTACTTCCTCGTCGTGGCCGACTTCATCAACTGGGCCAAGAACAACGGCATCCGGGTCGGTCCCGGCCGCGGTTCCGGTGCCGGTTCGATGGTCGCCTACGCCATGCGCATCACCGACCTGAACCCGCTGAACCACGGCCTGATCTTCGAGCGGTTCCTGAACCCCGACCGCGTGTCCATGCCCGACTTCGACGTCGACTTCGATGATCGGCGCCGCTCCGAGGTCATCCAGTACGTGACCGAGAAGTACGGCGCCGACCGGGTCTCGATGATCGTCACCTATGGCACCATCAAGGCCAAGCAGGCGCTGAAGGACTCCTCCCGCGTGATGGGCTACCCCTTCTCCGTGGGCGAGCGGCTCACCAAGGCCATGCCGCCGGACGTCATGGGCAAGGGCATCTCCCTGGCCGACGTGCACAACAAAGACGCCAAGCGCTACGGCGAGGCCGAGGAGCTGCGCGAGCTGCTCTCCAGCGACCCGGATTCACAGAAGGTCTTCGAAACCGCCATCGGCCTGGAAGGCCTGAAGCGCCAGTGGGGCGTGCACGCCGCCGGCGTCATCATGTCCTCGCACCCGCTGATCGACATCATTCCGATCATGCGCCGGGAGCAGGACGGCCAGATCATCACGCAGTTCGACTACCCCACCTGTGAGGGCCTCGGCCTGATCAAGATGGACTTCCTGGGGCTGCGGAACCTGACGATCATTTCCGACGCCATCGAGAACATCAAGATGAACCAGGACGTCGACCTGGACCTTGAGCGGCTGGAACTGGACGACAGGGCCTCCTACGAGCTGCTCGCCCGCGGCGACACCCTGGGCGTCTTCCAGCTCGACGGCGGACCGATGCGGTCGCTGCTGAAGCTGATGCGCCCGGACAACTTCGAAGACATCTCCGCCGTCATCGCGCTCTACCGGCCGGGCCCCATGGGCGCGAACTCGCACACCAACTACGCCCTGCGCAAGACCGGCCAGCAGGAGATCACCCCGATCCACCCCGAGCTCGAGGAACCGCTGAAGGAAATCCTCGACACGACCTACGGCCTGATCGTCTATCAGGAGCAGGTCATGGCCATCGCCCAGAAGGTCGCCGGCTTCTCGCTCGGCCAGGCGGACATCCTCCGCCGCGCCATGGGCAAGAAGAAGAAGTCCGAGCTGGACAAGCAGTACGCCGGCTTCCACCAGGGCATGGTGGACCGCGGCTACTCCGAGGCCGCGATCAAGGCGCTCTGGGACATCCTGCTGCCCTTCTCCGACTACGCCTTCAACAAGGCGCACTCCGCCGCCTACGGCCTCGTCTCCTACTGGACCGCCTACCTGAAGGCGCACTACCCGGTCGAATACATGGGCGCCCTGCTCACCTCCGTGGGAGATGACAAGGACAAGCTGGCCATGTACCTGAACGAGTGCCGGCACATGGGCATCACGGTGCTGCCTCCGGACGTCAACGAGTCCAGCCTGAACTTCACGCCGGTGGGCAAGGACATCCGCTTCGGCATGGGCGCGATCCGCAACGTGGGCGCCAACGTGGTCTCCGCGATGATCGGCGCGCGCGAGGAGAAGGGCGCCTTCACTTCCTTCAGCGACTTCCTGCACAAGGTGCCGGCCGTGGTCTGCAACAAGCGCACCATCGAATCGCTGATCAAGGCCGGCGCGTTCGACTCGCTGGGCCACCCGCGGCGCGCCCTCGCCATGATCCACGAGGAAGCCGTCGACTCGGTGATCGTGCTCAAGCGCAACGAGGCGGCGAACCAGTTCGACCTGTTCAGCACCCTGGACTTCGGCGGTGACGACGCCGGTTCCGGCGGCACGCTCAGCGTCGACGTTCCGGACCTGCCGGAGTGGGACAAGAAGGACAAGCTGTCCTTCGAACGCGAAATGCTGGGCCTGTACGTCTCCGACCATCCGCTGCAGGGCCTCGAAGGCGTGCTCAGCCAGCACGCCGACGCGGCCATCACCCGCATCATCAGCGAGGAAGGCCCGGCCGACGGCTCGATCGTCACCATCGCCGGCATGATCACCTCGCTGCAGCGCCGGATCGCCAAGAACAGCGGCAACGCGTACGCGCGCTGCGAGATCGAGGACCTGGGCGGGTCCATGGAGGTCATGTTCTTCGGCCAGGCGTACGCGCCGATCGCCACGGTACTCGCGGAGGACCTGATCGTCGTCGTGCGCGGCCGGGTGCAGCGGCGCGACGACGGTTCCGTGACCCTGAACGCCCAGGAGCTCAGCGTCCCGGACCTGAGCGACGGGCACTCCGGCCCGGTGGTGATCAACCTGGCCACCTACAAGGCCACCGAACCGGTGGTGAACCAGCTCGGCGACGTGCTGCGCACCCACCCGGGCACCTCCGAGGTGCTCATCCGGCTCAACGGCTCGCGCAAGGTGGAGGTCATGAAGCTGGGCGTGGACCTGCGGGTCAACCCCACGCCGTCGCTGTTCGGCGACCTCAAGGTGCTGCTCGGACCGGCCTGCCTGGACGGGTAGGCTGCGCCGGTGTAACCGGGGCGGAGGCCGCCGCGCGGAAAGTAGAATGTCGGTGTGAGCACCTCTGATACCTTCTCCGCATTCCGCACCATCGACCTGCGCGGCCGCCGGCTGGACGCCGGCGAGCTGAAGGCGGCGATGCCCCGGGCGGAGACCACGTTCGATGTGGCCTCCGACGCCGTGGCCGACATCATCGCCGCCGTCCGGCAGGGCGGCTTCACCGCCCTCGGCGCGCTGGCGGAGCGGTTCGACGGGGTCGCGCAGCAGCATCCCCGGGTGCCCGCCGCGGCCCTCGACACCGCCCTGGCGGAGCTGGACCCGGCCGTCCGCTCGGCGCTGGAGGAGTCCATCCGCCGCGCCCGCATGTTCGCCGAGGCGCAGCGGCCCGCCGATGTCGTCCTGGAGATCGGCCCCGGCGCGCGGCTGACCCACCGCTGGCAGCCGGTCAACCGGGTCGGGCTGTACGTACCCGGGGGTCTGGCGGTCTATCCGTCCTCGGTGATCATGAACGTGGTGCCCGCGCAGGCCGCCGGCGTCGCGTCCCTGGCACTGGCCTCCCCGCCGCAGAAGGAGCACGGCGGGCTGCCGCACCCGACCATCCTCGCCGCGGCCAAGCTGCTGGGCATTGACGAGGTCTACGCCATCGGCGGCGCCCAGGCCATCGCCGCATTCGCGTACGGCGTGCCGGCCTCCGACGCCGGGCCCGCCCTGGCGCCCGTGGACGTGGTGACCGGGCCGGGCAACGTCTTCGTCGCCACCGCGAAGCGGCTGGTGAAGGGCGTGGTCGGCATCGACTCCGAGGCCGGACCCACCGAGATCGCCGTCCTGGCCGACGCCGCGGCCGACCCCCGGCTGATTGCCGCGGACCTGATCAGCCAGGCCGAGCACGATCCCAACGCCGCCTCGGTGCTGGTCACCGACTCCGAGGAGCTGGCCGCGGCGGTCCGCCGCGAGCTGGCCGTACAGGTGCCCGCGACCAAGCACTCCGAACGGGTCCGCACCGCGCTCTCCGGGCCGCAGTCCGGCGTCGTGCTGGTCTCCGACCAGGAGCAGGGCATCGCCGTCTGCAATGCCTACGGCGCGGAGCACCTGGAAATCCACACCGCCGACGCCGGGGCGGTCGCCGGGCGCATCCACTCCGCCGGTGCGGTCTTCGTCGGGCCGTACAGCCCGGTCAGCCTGGGGGATTACTGCTCGGGTTCCAACCATGTCCTGCCGACGTCGGGCACCGCGGCGTTCGCCTCCGGGTTGAACGTGACCACCTTCCTCAAGGCCGTCCAGGTCATCGAGTACACCGAAGCGGCCCTCGCCGAAGTGCGCGGGCACGTGGTGGCCCTGTCCACCGCTGAGGACCTTCCGGCGCACGGCGACGCGGTGCAGGTCCGCTTCGCCGGCTGAACCTACATGTAGTACTACCCACCACTACATGTAGTGTCACTTGGTTGTTGCCGGCAGTCTCGGACCCCTACAATGGCAGCGACCGGTCAGGGGCTTGATCAGCCCCGATCATCCCCGGCCGGGCCAGCCAGACACCCCCGACCAGCCGTCTGCGGGACACCCCCCGGGCGGCGGTACGGCGAAAGGACTACGCATGTACTGCCCGTTCTGCCGCAACGCGGATTCCCGCGTCGTGGACAGCCGGCTCGTCGACGACGGCTCGGCCATCCGGCGCCGGCGGCAATGCCCCGACTGCGGCCGGCGCTTCAGCACGGTGGAGACCACGAGCCTGTCCGTGATCAAGCGGTCCGGTGTCGCCGAGCCCTTCAGCCGCAGCAAGGTCATCAACGGCGTGCGCAAGGCCTGCCAGGGCCGGCCGGTCAGCGAGGACGACCTGGCCATGCTGGCCCAGGAGGTCGAGGAGAACATCCGGGCCAGCGGCGTCGCCGAAATCGATGCCCACGAGGTGGGCCTGGCCATCCTCCAGCCGCTGCAGCGGCTGGACCAGGTGGCGTATCTGCGCTTCGCGAGCGTCTACCAGGCGTTCGAATCCCTTGAGGACTTCGAAACCGCCATCCGGCAGCTGCGCGAGGAGGCCGCGCGCGGCACCGCCCTGCCCGCGGGGGCACAGCGGCCGCTGAGCGCCCGCTAGGACCCGCACCGGGCCTGCCGGGGCCCGAGACATAGCGAACAGCGAAGGGCCGGACTCCGCCAGGAGTCCGGCCCTTCTTATGTGGTGGTGCAGCTGCGTCCTGTCCGGTTCAGTCCAGGAGGTCGAAGTGCACGGCCGCCTGCAGGGCCGCGCCCACGATCCCGGCGTTGTTCTTCAGGTTGGCGGTGACCATGGGGGTCCGCAGGTCCAGCAGCGGCATGAAGTCCTCGCTGCGCTTGGAGATGCCGCCGCCGACGATGAACAGGTCGGGGGAGAAGAGGAACTCGACGTGCGAGAAGTAGCGCTGCAGGCGCTGCGCGTATTCCTCCCAGCCGATGCCGTCGCGTTCCCTGGCCGAGGCGGAGGCCCGCGACTCGGCGTCGACGCCGTCGACCTCCAGGTGGCCCAGTTCGGCGTTGGGCACCAGTCGGCCCTGGGAGATCAGCGCGGACCCGATGCCGGTGCCCAGCGTGATCACCAGGACCGTGCCGTCGATGCCCTTGCCGGCACCGTAGCGGGCCTCGGCCAGGCCGGCCGCGTCGGCGTCGTTCATGACCTGCACCTCGCGGCCGAGGGCCTTGGTGAGCAGCGCGTCGACGTCGGTATCCACCCAGCTCTTGTCCACGTTCGCCGCGGAGCGGGCCACGCCGTGCTGGATGATGGCCGGGAAGGTGACGCCGACCGGCACCTCGGGGCCGGGGCCGTCGGGACGCGAGGACAGCTCGGCGACGATCTGCGCGACGACGCCGGCCACCGCCTCCGGAATCGCGGGCTGCGGCGTCGGAATCCGGTACCGCTCGCCGATCAGCTTGCCCTTGTCCAGGTCGACGATGCCGCCCTTGATGCCGGTGCCCCCGATGTCGATGCCGATGACCGCCCTGGCGTGCTTGCTCTTGTGTTTCTTGGCCATGCTTCTCCCCTGCTTGCTTGTCGTGGCTGGCGCGTCTGCTCGTCAGGGCAGGGTCAGGATTTCGGCACCCGAATCCGTCACCAGCAGCGTGTGTTCGAACTGGGCGGTGCGGCGGCGGTCCTTGGTCAGCACGGTCCAGTTGTCGTCCCACATGTCCCACTCGATGGTGCCGAGCGTCAGCATTGGCTCAATGGTAAACACCATTCCCGGTTCGATGAGCCGGTTGTAGGCCGGCGCGGCGTCGTAATGCGGAATGATCAGCCCGGTGTGGAAGGCCTCACCGACTCCGTGGCCGGTAAAGTCGCGGACCACGCCGTAGCCGAAGCGCCTGGCGTAGGACTCGATGGTGCGTCCGATGACGTTGATTTCCCGGCCCGGGGCGACGGCTTTGATGGCCCGGCGCAGCGATTCCCGGGTCCGCTCGACCAGCAGGCGCGACTCCTCGTCCACATCGCCCACCAGGAAGGTGTAGTTGGTGTCGCCGTGCACGCCGTCCTTGTACGCGGTGATGTCGATGTTGATGATGTCCCCGTCCGCCAGCACCGTGCTGTCCGGGATGCCGTGGCAGATCACTTCGTTCACCGACGAGCACAGCGACTTGGGGAAGCCGCGGTACCCCAGGGTCGACGGGTAGGCGCCGTGGGCGATGAGGAAGTCGTGGCCGATGCGGTCCAGTTCGTCGGTGGTGACGCCGGGGCGGATGTGCCGGCCCACTTCCTCGATGGCCTGGGCCGCGATGCGGGACGCGGTGCGGATCCGGGCGATCGTCTCCGGCGTCTTGACCTCGGACCCGGTGAACTTGGCCGGCGCCGGGCGGTCGACGTACTCGGGCCGGGGGATCGAGGCGGGAACCGGGCGGCGGGGGCTGACGGTGCCGGGCTGCAGGCGGCCGACTGGTGCGGTGGCGACGTTGTGGGGCATACGATCGATCTTATCGCCAGCGGCAGAGCCCGCGGCATGGGACCGGCTTCCCGGAAGCCGGGAGCCCAGGTCCGACTGTCCCCGAGCTTTACGGAGGTTCCGCATGGCGGAGTACTGGTACAACGTCGTCACGCACGAGGTCGAGAAGGGGCCGCAGTCCGACTGGCGGAAGCTGATCGGCCCCTACCCCACCCGCGAGGAGGCGGAGCAGGCCCTGGAGAAGGTGCGCGCCCGCAACGAGAAGTGGGACGAGGAGGACGAGGAGAACCGGTTCTTCTAGCTCCGCTGCGTCCGGCGCCCCGTCCCGCCGGGAGCCGCGCCCCGCGGCGCCCGGCGCGGCTCCCGGCCGGGCGCGCTAGAAGCTGTGCTCCGGGCCCGGGAACGTGCCGGAGCGCACCTCGTCCGCGTAGCTGCGGGCTGCGTCGGTGAGCAGGGTGCGCACATCCGCGAACTGCTTGACGAACCTGGGCGTGCGGCCCCCGCCCATCCCGGCCATGTCCTGCCAGACCAGCACCTGCCCGGTGGTGGCGTTGCCGGCGCCGATGCCGATCGTGGGCACCGGGACGGCGGCGTCGACGGCGGCCGCGACGTCGGCGGGCACCATCTCCATCAGCACGCAGAAGGCCCCGGCCTCGGCCAGGGCGACGGCGTCGTCGATGACCTGCTGCGCGGCGTCGCCGCGGCCCTGGACGCGGTAGCCGCCCAGGGAGTGTTCGCTCTGCGGGGTGAAGCCCACGTGGGCCATCACCGGGATGCCGGCAGCCGTCATGGCCCGGACGTGGCCGGCGTAGTGCCGGCCGCCCTCCATCTTCACGGCGTGCACCAGGCCCTCCTTCATCAGCCGCACCGACGACCCGATGGCCTGGGCGGGGGAGACCTCGTAGCTGCCGAACGGCAGGTCGGCGACGACCAGCGCCCGGGAGGCGCCGGCGGTCACCGCGCGGCAGAACACCAGCATCTCGTCCAGGGTGATGGGCAGGGTGGTGGCGTGGCCCATCACGTTGTTCGCGGCCGAGTCTCCGACCAGCAGCACTTCGATGCCGGCGGCGTCGAAGATGCCGGCCGTGTACTGGTCATAGGAGGTCAGCATGGCGAACCGGCCGCCGCTGTCCTTGATCTGCTGCAGGTGGAAGGTGCGCACACGGCGCGGGGCCGCGGCGGATCCCGCGGGCGCACCCTGCGCGCCTGAATAGGGTGCGGGCTGTTCTTGGCTGCTCATGCTGCCCAGCCTAGCGGCCCGGGACGCCCCCGCGGCCTTCGCGCGGTGTAACCTGCGGTCGCCGCGGGAGCCGGCGGCATGATCCGGCCGGTCCCGCCGGTAGAGTGAGGACAGGTTGAGCACGCCGGATCTGCCGGCGCCTCGGGAAGACGATTCAGACGGAAAGAGGTAGGGATGAACCGCCAGCAGGAGTTCGTTCTGCGCACCATCGAAGAGCGCGATGTCCGGTTTGTGCGGTTGTGGTTCACCGACGTCGTCGGCTCGCTGAAATCGGTGGCGTTGGCGCCGGCCGAAGTCGAGGGCGCCTTCGAGGAAGGCCTCGGCTTCGACGGATCCTCCATTGAGGGCCTGGCCCGCGTGTTCGAATCGGACATGCTGGTGGAACCGGATCCCTCCACGTTCCAGATCCTGCCCTGGCGCGGCGAGCAGGAGCAGACCTCGCGCATGTTCTGCGACATCCTCACCCCCGACGGGCAGCCCTCGGCGGCGGATCCCCGCAACGTCCTCAAGCGCCAGCTGGCCAAGGCCGCCGATATGGGCTTCACCTGCTACACCCATCCCGAAATCGAGTTCTACCTGCTGCGCTCCGATGCGATCGGGCCCAACGGCGAACCGGAGCCGGTGGACCAGGGCGGCTACTTCGACCACGTTCCCGGCGGCGTCGCCCAGGACTTCCGCCGCCGCGCGGTCTCGATGCTGGAGGCCGTGGGGATCTCCGTGGAGTTCAGCCACCACGAGGCCGGTCCCGGCCAGAACGAGATCGACCTGCGCTACGCCGACGCCCTGCAGACCGCCGACAACATCATGACCTTCCGCACGGTGATCAAGGAGGTGGCGCTGATGACCGACTGCTACGCCACCTTCATGCCCAAGCCGTTCTCGGACCACCCCGGTTCGGGCATGCACACCCACTTCTCGCTCTTCGAAGGAGACACCAACGCCTTCTTCGAAGCCGGCGCGGAGTACCAGCTCTCCAAGACCGCCCGCCAGTTCATGGCCGGGATCATGCGGCACGCGCCGGAGTTCACCGCCGTCACCAACCAGTTCGTGAACTCCTACAAGCGGCTCTGGGGCGGCGGGGAAGCCCCCAGCTACGTGTCCTGGGGCCACAACAACCGCTCCGCACTGCTGCGCGTGCCGCTGTACAAGCCGAACAAGGGCCAGTCCGCCCGCATCGAGTACCGCGGCATCGACTCCGCCGCGAACCCGTACCTGTCCTACGCGGTGCTGCTGGGCGCCGGGCTGAAGGGCATCGAGGAAGGCTACGAGCTGCCGCCGGGCGCCGAAGACGACATCGACAGCCTCTCGCCGGCCGAGCGCCGCGCCATGGGCCACGACCCGCTGCCGGCGAGCCTGCACGACGCCGTCCGCACCATGGAGGACTCCGAGCTGGTCGCCGGAATCCTCGGCGAGCAGGTCTTCGAATCCTTCCTGCGGAACAAGCGCGCCGAGTGGAACGAATACCGGCACCACGTCACCCAGTTCGAGCTGAAGAAGAACCTGGGCATCCTCTAGGAGGAGCGACCATGAGCCTGACCAGGCGCCTGATTGCGGCCGGATTCGCCGACCTCGACAAGGGCTCGCGGTTCCTTGCCGCGCCCGAGCTGGAAGGCGTCGACGACGAGGCCCTGTTCGCCGGGCTGGCCTGCGCGGCCAGCCCGGACGCCGCACTGTTCGGGCTGGTGCGCCTGCTGGAGCGCCGCCCGGACCTCGCGGCCGTGGTGAACGCGGGCGTGGACGAATCCGAGGCCCTGTTCCGGGTGCTCGGCGCCTCCGAAGCCCTGGGCGAGTTCATGGTCCGCCACCCCGAAGCGGCCGACGCCGCCCTGGTCCCGCTGCGCGCCGAACCGTCCGCAGTGCCTGCGGACCGGCTCCGCGCCTCGCTGCTGCACGCCGTCCAGGCGCGCGTGGTGCCCAACCCCGTGGCAGGCGCCTCCGGGCCGGAGGCGTGGGCGGCCCTGCGCACCGCCTACCGCAGGCACCTGGTGGACCTGGCAGTGCGGGACCTGGGCGCGGCCTCGCCCACGGACGCGATGCCCGCCGTCGGGCAGGAGCTGGCCGACCTGGCCGCCGCCGCCCTCGAAGCCGCCCTCGCGGTGGCGCGGGCCGAACTCGCCGGCCAGTACGATCCGCAGGAGATCGCCGCGGTGCGCCTGGCCGTGATCGGCATGGGCAAGTGCGGGGCCGGGGAGCTGAACTACATCTCCGACGTGGATGTCATCTACGTCATCGACGCGCCCGGGCTGGACCCGACCCTCGCCGCACGCATCGGCACTGCCCTGGCCTCCGGAATCGCCCGGGTGATCAACTCCCCGGCCGCGGAACCCGGGCTCTGGGAGGTGGACGCGAACCTGCGGCCGGAGGGGCGTGACGGGCCGCTGGTGCGCACCCTCGACTCCCACCTGAACTACTACCGGCGCTGGGCCCAGACATGGGAGTTCCAGGCCCTGCTGAAGGCCCGCACGGTCGCCGGCGACCTGGAGCTGGGCCGGCGCTACGAGGAAGCGGTCGCGCCGCTGATCTGGTCCAGCTCCGAACGTGAGGGCTTCGTCGACTCGGTGCGCGCCATGCGCCGCCGCGTCACCGAGCACATCCCGCCGGCCGAGGCGTCGCGGCAGCTGAAGCTGGGCACCGGCGGGCTGCGGGACGTTGAGTTCACCGTCCAGCTGCTGCAGCTGGTGCACGGCCGGGTGGACGAGTCCCTGCGGCTGCGCAGCACCACCGCGGCGATCGCCGCCCTGAACGAGGGCGGGTACATCAGCCGCGAGGACGCTGTCGATTTCGACGCGGCCTACCGGTGGCTGCGCGTGCTCGAACACCGCATCCAGATGACGCAGATGCGCCGCACCCACCTGATGCCTGAGAGCGAGGAGGCCCTGCGCGCCCTGGACAAGGCCGCCTCCGGTTCGCTCAGCCGGGTGCGTCCTTCGGCCCGGCGGCTCACCGAGGAATGGATGCGCATCCGCCGGCGGGTCCGCGGCCTGCACGAGAGCATCTTCTACCGCCCGCTGCTGAACACGGCGGCCAACCTCAGTGACGACGAAGTGCGGCTCACCCCGGAGGCCGCCCAGGCGCGGCTTGCGGCCCTCGGCTACGCGGACCCCAGGGGCGCCATGCGGCACATCGAGGCGCTGACGAACGGCGTCACCCGCCGCGCCCGGCTCCAGCGGCACCTGCTGCCGGTGCTGCTGGGCTGGCTGGCCGACGGCGTGGACCCGGATGCGGGCCTGCTCGGCTTCCGGCGGCTCAGCGAATCCCTGGGGGACTCCCACTGGTATCTGGGCATGCTCCGCGATTCCGCTGCCGCCGGGGAGCGGCTGTGCAGCATCCTGTCCTCCAGCCGGTTCATCACCGATCTGCTGGAGGTCTCGCCCGAGGCGGCGGCCTGGTTGGGAACGGACAAGGACCTGGTTCCGCGGTCCTTCGACGCGCAGTGGCAGGAAATCCGCGCCAAGGTCGCCCGCCACCCGGAAGCGGGGGAGGCCATCCGGCTGGTCCGGCTGATCCGACGCCGGGAAATGCTGCGCATCGCCATTGCCGACAGCGCCCGGCTGCTGACCCAGGAGGAGGTGGGCCGGGCCCTTTCGGACGCCGACCGGGCCGCCGTCACGGGAGCCCTGCACATCGCCGAGCTCGAGGAATACCGCAGCACGCCCGCCCTGACCGACCTGCTGGTGGTGGCCATGGGCCGCCAGGGCGGGCGGGAGATCGGCTACGGGTCCGACGCCGACGTGCTCTTCGTGCACCGGCCGCACCCCGGCGCCGACGCCGCAGCGGCCCAGGCGCAGGCCGAACGGCTGGTGACCCGGCTCTCGGCCCTGCTGCAGCAGCCGGTCAGCCCCGCCGTGCTGGCCGAACGGACCCTGAGCCTGGACGCCGCGCTGCGTCCGGAGGGCCGCAACGGACCGATGGTGCGCTCCCTGGCGTCGTACCGCGAGTATTACCAGCGGTGGTCCCTGATCTGGGAAGCCCAGGCCCTCCTGCGGGCACGGCAGATGGCCGGCAACGACGACCTGGGCGCGGATTTCCTGAAGATGGTGGATCCGGTGCGGTATCCGGAGCGCCTCTCGGAGGAGGACGTCCGCGAAATCCGGCGGGTGAAGGCCCGGGTGGAGGCCGAGCGCCTGCCCCGCGGCGCGGACCCCTCGCGGCACCTGAAGCTCGGCCGCGGCGGGCTGACCGACGTCGAGTGGCTGGTGCAGCTGCTCCAGCTGCAGTATGCCCACGCCCGGCCCGCGCTGCGGACCACCGCCACGCTTCCGGCGCTGGACGCGATCGAGGACGCGGGGCTGCTGCCGGCCGAGGACGTGCAGACCCTGCGGGAGGCCTGGCAGCTGGCCGGGCGCATTCGTAGCGCAAATGTTATCCGGGGCGGGCGGAACCCCGATGTGCTGCCCGCATCCCGCCGCGACCTGGACGCCGTCGCCCGCTGGTGCGGTTACGCCGCAGGTCAGGGCGGGGTTTTGGAGGAGGACTACCTCCGCCTCACCCGCCGGGCCCGGCACGTGTTCGAGGAGCATTTCTACGGCTGAGCGGCCGTGCGGGCAGGCCCCGCGGCGCCGCCGGTTCGTTGCAGCGGCCTTCGGCTCGGTAGGCTCTAGGAGGTTTTTCAGCGGTCCACCGACCGCGATCCAGAGCTAGGAGAAACACTTTGCACAGCGGAAAACGGGCCCTGACCGGCCCGGCACGCCTGGCTGCGCCGCTGGTTGCCGTTCTGGCCGCCTTCGCGCTGCTGCTGGGACTGCCGGCACCAGGGGCACACGCCGCCGAGACAGCCGAAGGCAAAACCTTCGTCATCGGCACCGACACCACGTTCGCTCCCTTCGAGTTCCGCCAGGACGGCGAGCTCGTGGGCATCGACATGGACCTGATCAACGAGATCGCCGAGAACCAGGGCTTCAACGTGGAAGTCCGCTCGCTTGGCTTCGACGCCGCGCTGCAGGCACTGCAGTCCAACCAGGTCGACGGCGTGATCGCCGGCATGTCGATCACGGACGAGCGCCGGCAGATCTTCGACTTCTCGGATCCCTACTTCGAGTCCGGCGTCCAGATGGCCGTGGCCGAGAGCAACGACGAGATCGGCGGGTACGAGGACCTCGAGGGCAAGCGGGTGGCGGTCAAGACCGGCACCGAGGGCCAGACCTTCGCCGAGTCCATCGCGGATGACTACGGCTTCGAAGTCATCGCCTTCGCCCAGTCGGCGCAAATGTACGACGACGTGAAGTCCGGCGCCTCCGTGGCCGTCTTCGACGACTACCCGGTGCTGGCCTACGGCATCAAGTCCGGCAACGGCCTGAAGACCGTCACCGACAAGGAAGCCGGCAGCTCCTACGGCTTCGCCGTCAACAAGGACGCCAACCCGGAACTGCTGGCGGCCTTCAACGAGGGCCTCGCCGAGCTGCAGGAGAGCGGGCGCTACCAGGAGATCCTGGACACCTACCTCGACGCCGGAGCCGCCGACACGAGCTTCTGGGCCCTGCTCAAGGACAACGCCCCGGCCTTCGCCAAGGGCCTGGGACTGACCCTGCTCGCCACGGCCCTCTCGCTGCTCTTCGCCCTGATCCTGGGCGTGATCTTCGGCTTCTTCAAGGTCAGCGCCAACCGCGTCCTGCGCGGCGTGGCCACCACGTACGTGAGCATCTTCCGCGGCACCCCGGTGCTGGTGCAGGCCTTCTTCTTCTACTTCGGCCTGCCGCAGATCATCGGCCAGCCGGTGGACGTGCTGACGGCCGGCGTGCTGACCCTGAGCCTGAACGCCGGCGCCTACATGACCGAGATCGTGCGCGGCGGCATCCAGTCCGTCGATCCGGGCCAGATGGAAGCGGCCCGCAGCCTGGGCCTCGGTTACGGCAAGACCATGCAGAAGGTCATCATTCCGCAGGCCGTGAAGATCATGACGCCCTCGTTCATCAACCAGTTCGTCATTACCCTGAAGGACACGTCGCTGCTGGCCGTCATCGGCTTCGCGGAGCTGACCTACCAGGCCCAGCAGATCTACGCGGTCAACTTCCGCACCGCCGAGGTCCTGCTGATCATCGCAGCCCTGTACTTCATCGTCATCACGCTGCTCACCCAGCTGGCGAACGTGCTGGATAAGAGGTTCAACAAGTGAACAAGATCGACGTCCGAGGGCTCAAGAAGTCCTACGGATCCAATGAAGTCCTCAAGGGCATCGACGCGGCCGTGGCCGAGGGCGAGGTTGTCTGCGTGATCGGCCCCTCCGGCTCGGGCAAGTCGACCTTCCTGCGCTGCCTGAACAAGCTGGAGGACATCACCGCCGGCACGGTCCTCGTCGACGGGTTCGACCTGACCGACCCGAAGGTGGACCTGAACAAGGTCCGCCAGCACATCGGCATGGTCTTCCAGCACTTCAACCTGTTCCCGCACATGACCGTGCTGGAGAACATCATGCTGGCGCCGGTGGAGCTGAAGAAGGCCCCGAAGGCGGAGGTCCGCCAGCGGGCCCTGGACCTGCTCGACCGGGTAGGACTGGCGGACAAGGCCGATGCCCGTCCCGCGCAGCTCTCCGGCGGCCAGAAGCAGCGCGTGGCGATTGCCCGTGCCCTGGCCATGCAGCCGGACATCATGCTCTTCGACGAAGCCACCAGCGCGCTGGACCCGGAGATGGTCGGCGAGGTGCTGCAGGTCATCCGCGACCTGGCCCGGGAAGGCATGACCATGGTCGTGGTCACCCACGAGATGGGCTTCGCCCGGGAAGTGGCGGACCGCGTGATCTTCATGGCGGACGGCTACATCGTGGAGGAGAACGCCCCCGCGGAGCTGTTTGACCACCCGCAGGCGCCCCGCCTGCAGGACTTCCTGGCCAAGGTGCTCTAGGCCTGAGGCCATACCAACGACGGCGGCGCGTTCCCAGACCAAGGGGGCGCGCCGCCGTCGTACCGGGACCACCGGCAGGACTCCGCCGATTGGGAGATCCGGCAGGAGGATGGTAGAGTTATTCGTCGTTGCGGTTCGCCGCAAAGCATGCGCCTCTAGCTCAACTGGCAGAGCAATTGACTCTTAATCAATGGGTTCCGGGTTCGAGTCCCGGGGGGCGCACACATCGTAAGGACCCCGTCACGGCAGCAGCCGGGCGGGGTCCTTTGTTGTCGGCGGGTGTTGTCGGCGGCGTGCCGGCCGCCGACAACGGCCGCGTGCCGATCCGGCCGCGGCCCGGGAAGCCGGATGCGGAAAGTCCCCGCCTCCCGCCGTGAGGGCGGGAAACGGGGACTCTCCGTGGCTCTCAGCGCCGGCCGGGGGCCGGGCCGGGATCAGCAGCCGTAGTAGAGCTCGAACTCGTAGGGGTTCGGACGCAGCAGCAGCGGCTTGATCTCGTTCTCGCGCTTGTATTCGATCCAGGTGTCGATCAGGTCCTGGGTGAACACTCCGCCGGCCTGCAGGAACTCGTTGTCGGCCTCGAGGGCGTCCAGCGCCTCCTCGAGCGAGCCCGGGGCCTTCTTGATGTTCTTGGCCTCTTCAGCGGGCAGCTCGTAGAGGTCCTTGTCGATCGGGGCCTCCGGCTCGATGCGGTTGCGGATGCCGTCCAGGCCGGCCATCAGCTGGGCTGCGAAGGCCAGGTACGGGTTGGAGGAGGGGTCCGGTGCGCGGAACTCGATGCGCTTGGCCTTCGGGTTGGAACCGGTGATCGGAATCCGGATGCCGGCCGAACGGTTGCCCTGCGAGTAGACCATGTTCACCGGAGCCTCGAAGCCCTTGACCAGGCGGCGGTAGGAGTTGACCGTCGGGTTGGTGAAGGCCAGCACGGCGGAGGAGTGGGCCAGCAGGCCGCCGATGTACCAGCGGGCGATGTCGGAGAGCCCGGCGTAGCCCTTCTCGTCGTAGAACAGCGGCTCGCCGCCGTTCCACAGCGACTGGTGGCAGTGCATGCCGGAGCCGTTGTCGCCGAAGATCGGCTTCGGCATGAAGGTGGCGGACTTGCCCCAGGCGTTGGAGACGTTCTTGACGATGTACTTGAACTTCAGCAGCGCATCCGCGGCGTGGGTCAGGGTGGTGAACTTGTAGTTGATCTCCGCCTGGCCGGCGCCGCCGACCTCGTGGTGGGACCGCTCGACCTCAAGGCCCGCCTTGTCCAGCTCGACGCAGATCGCGTCGCGGAGGTCGGCCTGCTTGTCAACGGGGGAGACAGGGAAGTAGCCGCCCTTGAAGGGGGTCTTGTTGCCCAGGTTTCCGCCCGCTTCCTCGCGGCCGGTGTTCCACGGAGCCTCGATGGAGTCGACCTTGTAGAAGCTGCCCTCCGGCTTGGACTCGTACTGGACGTTGTCGAAGATGAAGAACTCGGCCTCGGGGGCGAAGAAGGCGGTATCGGCAATGCCGGTCGACGCCAGGTACGCCTCGGCACGCTCGGCCACGCCGCGCGGGTCACGGTGGTAGGGCTCGCCGGTGCGCGGGTTCACGATGGAGAAGTTCAGGGCCAGGGTCTTCTCGACGCGGAAGGGGTCGATGAAGGCGGTGGTCACATCGGGAATCAGCTGCATGTCCGACTCGGCGATGCCCTGGAATCCGCGGATGGAGGACCCGTCGAAGAGCTGGCCGTTCACGAAGAAGTCCGCGTCAACGGTCTTGGCAGGGACGTTGAAGTGCTGCTGCACGCCCGGCAGGTCGGTGAACCGGATGTCGACAAACTTCACATCTTCTTCGGCGATGAACTGGAGGACCTCGTCCGCGTTCTTGAACATCGTTTCTGTGCTCCTTTTACCTGTATGGGTGGAGGTGCGCCCGTGGCGGGCCCTCCGGCGACCGGACGTGGCGGCCGCCCTGCGCTTGAACAGCACTCTATGGGCCGCCGATTTCCCATCCATGACGCATTTGTTTCCGGGACGTTACGGTGAACCGGGTTCTTTTTCCACCCTATCGCGGAACCGGCAGCAACCTGATAAAGAGTCGCCGGCCCGGCCCGGGCGGCCCCGCCGCGCCCATCGCGGGTAGGCTTAAACAGTGGTTGACAGAAGAGATATCGGCTCCTGGCTGCAGGGCCCGCCGACAGATGAATCGCAATGGCCCGGCCGCCGGCTCGGCCTGCCGCCCTCCGGCCCCGGATCAATCGCCCGGGTAGGGCCCCGGGTGGGAGCGCTGGCCGTGGACTGGGCACTGGCCTCCCTGATCGCCTACGCCTTCTTCGGCGGAACCGAGATCTCCATCCTCGTGGTCTTCGCGGTGGAGCAGATCCTGCTGGTCGGCCTGCTGGGCTTCAGCGTCGGGCACCGGATCTTCGGCATGCAGGTGCAGAAACTCAGCGGCGGGCCGGCCGGCCCCCTGGCCGGCGTCGTCCGCGCGCTGCTGCTCTGCCTCGTGGTGCCGGCGCTGATCTTCGACGCCGACCAGCGCGGCCTGCATGACCGGGCGATGGGAACGGTGCTCGTGAAGGTCGACTTCCGGCGCCGCTGACACCCCTCGGCGGCCCGGAGCAGGCCGTCCGCATCGCACGGACAGAGAGCACGGACCGAGAGACAGGAAAGCCCCCCGGATTCATCCGGGGGGCTTTCCTGTCTGACGGGACCTTGGTCCGATGCTCAGCGGCCGCGCATGGCCCGGCGGTCGGGACGGGCCTTGTACGGGTCGACGCCCTTGGGGATCGGCAGCTTGCTGCCCAGGGCGGCCAGGCGCTTGTTGACGGCCTGGACCTCCTGCTTGGTCAGGGCCTTGTCCATCTTCTTCATCTTCTTGGCCACCTGCTGCAGCGGCACCTGGTTCTCGCCGCGGCCGGTCTGGATGACATGGACCGGAACGTTGGGCACGATGCGGGACAGGCGGCGCCGTTCGCCGTCAACCAGGGTCCGCACGCGGGTTGCCGGCCCTTCGGTCACCAGGACGATGCCCGGGCGGCCGATGGCGCGGAAGACCGCGTCCTGGCTGCGCGGGTTGACCGCCACGGGCTGTTCCTCCACGATCCAGCCGCGGCGCAGCACGCTCAGCGAAGCGCCGGCGGCGCCCGGACGGCCTTCAAGCTGGCCGAAGGCGGCGCGTTCGGCGCGGCGGGAGAGCACCAGCAGGGCACCGAGCAGGCCCAGCGGGATCGCGATGATGAGCATCGTGATCCAGTTGTTGATCAGCAGGCCAATCAGCAGGCCCACGGCGACGACGGCAAGGAACACGCCCACCATGATCCAGACCAGGTTCGGGTCGTTCCGGCGCGTCATCCGGAAGATGTCGCCCATCTGCTTGAACCGGCCCGGTTCCTTGTTCTTCTTCTCCTTGGGCTTGCGGGAGAAGACGCCGCGGCGGGGAGTCTTGGATGCGTCGGGGTCAGTGCTGTTGGCCATAATGCGTCAATTCTACGTGATGGTGCCCGGGCCCGACGGCAGCGTAAGGCCGGCGCAGGGCCCGACGGCGGGGGCGGGCGAAACGGTCAGGAGGGGAGGACCGGAGACGGCGGGCCGTCCCGGCGTGGAGCCGGGCGGACTCAGCGGCGGGCCAGGACCGAGGAGGCCTCCTGCAGGGTGGTGCCGGCGTCCTCGATGTGGGCCAGATGCGCGGGCAGCTCCAGGCCCTTGCGGCGCATCGCGGTGGCCCAGAGACGGCCGGCGCGGTAGGACGAACGCACCAGGGGCCCGCTCATGACGCCGAGGAAGCCCATGTCCAGGGCCTCGTCGCGAAGGTCGACGAACTCCTCGGGCTTCACCCAGCGGTCCACCGGCAGGTGCCGTTCGCTCGGCCGCAGGTACTGGGTGATGGTGAGCAGGTCGCAGCCGGCCTCGTGCAGGTCGCGCATCGCTTCGGAAAGCTCTTCGCGGGTCTCGCCCATGCCCAGGATCAGGTTGGACTTGGTGACCATGCCCAGCTTCTGTCCCTGGGTGATGACGTCCAGGGAACGTTCGTAGCGGAACGCGGGCCGGATGCGCTTGAACAGCCGCGGCACCGTTTCGACGTTGTGGGCGAAGACCTCCGGGGCGGCGGCGCAGATGGCCTCAATGTGCTCGGGACGTCCGGAGAAGTCCGGAATCAGGATCTCGACGCCGGTGCCGGGGTTCAGTTCGTGGATCTTGCGGATGGTCTCGGCGTAGAGCCAGACGCCTTCATCGGCCAGGTCGTCGCGGGCGACGCCGGTGACCGTCGCGTAGCGCAGGTTCATGGACTGCACGGAGCGGGCCACCTTCAGCGGCTCCAGCAGGTCGACGGGGGAGGGCTTGCCGGTGTCGATCTGGCAGAAGTCGCAGCGGCGCGTGCATTCGGACCCGCCGATGAGGAACGTGGCCTCCCGGTCCTCCCAGCATTCGAAGATGTTGGGGCAGCCTGCCTCCTCGCAGACCGTGTGCAGGCCTTCCTGCTTCACCTGCTGCTTGAGTTCGACGTACTCCGGGCCCAGGTGCACCTTGGCCTTGATCCACTCCGGCTTGCGTTCCACCGGCACGGCGGAGTTGCGCTGTTCAATCCGCAGCATGCGGCGGCCCTCGGGGGCGATGGTCATGGCGTGGCTCCTTCCAGCGGCGCGGCGGCGCCGGTGAGCCGCGCGCTGCGCAGGCTCAGTTCGTGTTCGACCCGGGGGAGGACGTCCGCCGGGGTGACGGTGCGGCCGAGCTCGGCCGACAGGGAGGTGGTGCCGGCATCGGTGATGCCGCAGGCGATGATCTGGGCGTACGGTGCCAGGTCGTTGCTGCAGTTCAGCGAGAACCCGTGCATGGTCACCCCGTGGTCGATCCGGATGCCGATGGCGGCGATCTTGCGGTCCGCCGCGCCGTCGGCTCCCCGGATCCACACGCCGGAGCGCCCGGCTATCCGTTCACCGGCCACGCCGTAGCCGGCCAGCACCGCGATGAGGGCGTCTTCCAGCGTATCGACGTAGTCGGCGACCCTGGCCGGGTCCGCCAGCCGCACGATCGGGTAGCCGACGAGCTGGCCGGGACCGTGCCAGGTGAGCTTGCCACCCCGGTCGACGTTGACCACCGGTGTGCCGTCAAAGGGGCGCTCATGCGGCTCGGTCCGCCTGCCTGCCGTGTAGACGGCGGCGTGCTCCAAAAGCAGCACAGTGTCGGGGGCGTCGCCGGCCAGCACGGCGGCATGCAGCCGCCGCTGGTGTTCCCAGCCCTCCAGGTAATCCACGAAGTTCGGATCCAGCCCGATGTGCGAGAACTCCAATGCCATGCGCAACAGCCTAGACCCCTTTGCGGCATGGATCACCCTTCTTACGCTGTGCCGCGCCCGGCCTACTTGTGGACAGGCCCGGCAACGCGGAAAACGATGCGCTAAACATGGCGCATGGACTCTCCCGGACACCGTTCCCACGCTGCTTCGGCCGGGGCAGGTCGGCCGCCGGCGGAGGCTTCCGCCGACGCCGCCGATACCCCGGCGCCGCCCGATCCCGGCCCGGGGCTGCGGGTCCGCCGGTACCTGGGGGCGGGGTCGGCCGGCCGGGTCTGGCTCGTGGAGGGCCCCGGCGGACCGGCCGCCCTCAAGGTGGGGCTCCGGACGGCGGAGGAAGCGGCGACGTTCGAAATCCGCCGCGAGGCCAACGTCCTGTCCCGGTACCGGCACGAAAACCTGCTGCGCATCGAGGGCATCCTCGACACCGACCAGGGCCCGGCCCTGCTGCTTGAATACGCTGCGGGCGGCAGCGCGGCAGCCATGGTGGCCGCGCGCGGGTCCCTGCCGGTGGGTGAGGCCGTGACGGTGCTGGTGGGCATCGCCCAGGCGCTTGCCTGCCTCCACGGGCAGGGGGCGGCGCACGGCGACGTCTCGCCGTCGAACGTGCTTTTCGACGCCGAGGGCCGCCCGCTGCTGGCTGACCTGGGGTCCGTGCGCCTGCTCGGAGCCGGACACGCCCCGGCGGGCACCCCGGGGTTCGAGGATCCGGCGGCGCAGGACGGACCCGTGCTGAACCTCTCCTCCGACGTTTTCGCCCTCTGCGCGGTGGGCTGGTACCTGCTCACGGGTGCGCCGCCCCCGTCGGAGCGGCGCAGGGCCCCGCTGCCCGTGCTGCGGCCCGACGTGCCGGTCCAGCTGGCCACCGCCCTTGAAGTGGGCCTGGCCGAGGATCCGCGGCAGCGGCCCGGCGCCGATGAACTGGCCCGCCTGATCTACGCCGCGGCGCCGCCGGCGCCGCTGGACCTGGTTCCCGGAGCCCACGCGAGCGAACTGCCGATCCTGCGGACCCGGCACCGGCGCCCCTCGCCGGAACCGCGACGGCGGGGCCTGCGCCGGCTGCGGGAGCGGCTGGCCGGGTACGGCGGCGTCCCGCACCCGTGGCGGAGGGGCCGGCGATGGGGGCGGCGATGGGGGCGGCGACCGTCCGCGGCGCGGCCGGGCGGCCGTGTGCTGCTGGCAGCGGCAACGGGCGTGGCCGCTGCCACGGCGCTCCTGGCCGTCGTCGCGGTGGCTGCCCCCGGTCTGCTGGGCGGTCCCGGCCACTCCAGTGCCCCGGATGCCGCGCAACCCCGTCCGGCGGCAGCGACGGGAGCCGCCGGGCCGGGGCCGGGGGCGCCGCCGGCCGGGGAAGCGCCCGAGGCCGGGCCGCGCGACGTCGGCCCGGATGCCCGGGGCTCCACAGCCGCCGAAGTCGGCATGCAGGGGGAGGGCGCCGCTGCAGGCCGCGCACCGGAGGAGCTTCCCCTGGAGGGTGCCGGCCCGCCGACGGGCGGTTCCTCCGGGATGCCGGACGATCCCGGCGGCGCGGTGGCCGAGCTGGCACGGCTCCGGATGGAGGCGCTGGCCCTTGCGGATGCCGCCGCGCTTGGCCGGGTCAATGAGCCGGACTCGCCCGCGATGAAAGCCGACGCCGCGCAGGTGGACCGGCTGCTGGCCGCAGGCCGCCGCCTCGTTCCCGCCGGCGAGCCGGAGGTCCTGGCCACCGAGGTGCTCCAGTACGACGCCGGTTCGGCGCTGGTCCGCCTGGAACTGTCCCTCCCGGGCTGGGTGGAGCGGGACATGGCCGGAGCCGCGGTACGGGCCGTGGAGGGCCCGGTCACGCAGCGGATCGTGCTGCAGCTGGTGCGGGGGGAGAGCGGCTGGCTGATCCGGGAGGTGCTTCCGGACGCGCCCTGACCGGGACGCGGGGGCACCGGCCGATAGGATCGGTTCCATGAGCCCACTTCCCTATCTGCGATACCCGCACCTGCACGACGGCCTGGTGACCTTCGTGGCCGAGAACGACGTCTGGCTCGCACCGGTGGACGGCGGACGCGCCTGGCGCCTCTCGGCCCTGCAGCTTCCGGCCGCGAACCCGCGCTTCTCGCCGGACGGCAGCACGATCGCGTGGACGGTCGTCCAGGGCAGCGCCCCGGAGGTGGTCTCAGCCGACGTTGAAGGAGGGCAGTTCCGCCAGCTCACGTTCTGGGGCACCCAGAACACCCGGGTCAGGGGCTTCACCCCGGACGGCCACGTCCTGGCCACCAGCCCGGCCGGCCACGAGGACCGCCGGCTGCCGCGGGCCTACGAGGTCCCGCTGGACGGCGCCGCGCCGCGCCTGCTGCCCTTCGGGCCCGCGGACACCGTGGTGCACGGCCCGGCGGTGGGCGATGAGCGTCCCGTCCTCGTGGGCACCGTCATCACCCGCGAGCAGGCCTGGTGGAAGCGCTACCGCGGCGGAACCGCCGGGCGGTTCTGGATTGACCGCGACGGCAGCGGCGAGTTCGTCCGGCTGGTGCCCGAACTCGACGGCAACCTCTCCGACCCGATGTGGATCGACGGCAGGATCGCCTTCCTGTCCGACCACGAGGGCTACGGCAACCTCTATTCCGTGACGCCGCAGGGCGGGGACCTGCGGCGGCACACCGACTTCGACGGCTTCTACGCACGCCACGCGGCGACCGACGGCCACCGCATCGTCTTCGAGTCCGCAGGCCGCATCTGGCTGCTTGACTCGCTCGATGACGAGGCCCGCGTACTCGATATCCGCCTCGGCTCCGCAGCCACCGGGCGCCGGCCCAGGCCGCTGGACGTGGCCGCGCACCTCGCCGGCGTGGTACCGGCAGCGGATGGAACGGCCAGCGTGGTGGAAAGCCACGGCACGCTCCACTGGCTGACCCACCGCGACGGTCCGTCCCGCACCATCGAGGCGACCCCGGGGGTACGGGCCCGGCTGGGCCGGCCCCTCGGCGCAGACCGCACCGTGTTCGTCTCCGACCACGACGGCGTCGAAACCCTGTCCATAGCGCCCCTGTTCGACGCCGCGCCCGCACGGCCGGCCACTGCGGCCGACACCGCCGTCCAGGCGCCGTCCGCACCGGTGGAGGAACCCGGGGAGGATGAGGCGCTGCCGCTGCCCAAGCCGGTTGCCGCTTCCTCCGGGCTGTCGCGCAGCCTGCCGGCCGCGGAAGCCGCAGCCGGGCCCGGTTCGGCGGCGGACGCCGGCCAGGCCGGCTCCGATGACGCCCCGGCAGGGCAGGCGGCGGAAGCCGACGGGGCCACCGGCTCCGAGGCACAGCAGCCGCAGGGCACGCGCCGGTTCCCGCTGCCGGCGCCCACCCGGATCGCCGCGCTGGCGGTAGCCCCGGATGCCTCCCGGGTGGCTGCCGGCACCGAGCAGGGCCAGGTGCTGCTGCTCGACGTCGCCGACGGAGCCATCACCGAACTGGCCGCAACCTCCGGGGGAGCGGTCACCGACCTGGCGTTCTCGCCGGACGCCCGGTGGCTGGCGTGGGCCGAGCCGGTGGCGGGCACCGAGCGGACCCGGATCCGGCTGCAGCCGGTGGACGGCTCCGGCGACGCCGTCGACGTGACGGACGGCCGGTTCGCAGACCATTCCCCGTCGTTCACCCGCGACGGGAAGTTCCTGGCCTTCCTCTCGGAGCGCAGCTTCGATCCCGTGTACGACACGCACCGGTTCGACCTGAGCTTCCCCTCCTCCACCAAGCCCTACCTGGTGGCCTTGGCAGCGGACACGCCGTCGCCGTTTGGTCCCTCCGTCCACCCGGCACCGCCGGCGGTGCAGGAACCGGGTGCCGCCTCCGACGACCCCGCCGACGCCGGGGACGGGAAGCCGGAGCCGGTGCGGGTGGATCCCGGCAACATCGCCGACCGCATCATCCCCGTGCCCGTTGCCCAGGGACACTACGACAGCCTCACCGCAGTGGACGGCGGACTGCTGTGGCTGGCGCGCGAGAGCAGCGGCACCACCGGTGAAGGGCGGGCGCGCCCGCAGGACCAGGACCCCGCGGCCCGGCTCGAACGCTTCGACCTGGCCCGCCGCGAAACCACCGTCCTGGTGCCGGCCGCGGACTCCTACGAAGTGAGCGCGGACGGAAAGACCGTCGTGCTCGTCCACGAGCGCCGGGTCCGCGCCGTACCGGCCGCCGCCCCGGTCGACGGGGATTCACCGGAGAACGTCAACGTCGACCTGGGCCGCATCCGGGTCCTGCTGGACCCGGCCGCCGTCTGGGCGCAGGAGTTCGACGAGGCCTGGCGCCTGCAGCGGGACTTCTTCTGGGCCGACGACATGGCCGGCATCGACTGGGACGGCGTCCGCGACCGCTACCGCCCGCTGCTCAAGCGGATCGGTTCTCACGACGACCTCGTCGACGTGCTCTGGGAGATGCACGGAGAACTCGGTACCTCGCACGCCTACGTCACTCCCCGCCCGGCCGGGGAGCGGGGCTACACCGGCCAGGGCTTCCTCGGGGCCGACCTGCGCCGCACCGGGCGCGGCTGGGAGGTGCGGCGGGTCCTGGCCTCCGAGGGCTCCGACCCCCAGGCCGTGTCGCCGCTGAGCGCCCCGGGGGCGGACGTCCACCCGGGCGACGTCATCGAGGCCGTCGACGGCGTGGCCGTCCCCGCGGCCCAGGGCCCTGCCGCCCTGCTGGTCAACGCCGCGGGGCGCACCGTGGAGCTGACCGTCCGGCGCCCGGAGGACGGGAGCGTCCGCCGGATCGCGGTGGTGCCGATCGGCAGCGAGGAGCGGCTGCGGTACCAGAACTGGGTCCACGGCAACCGGCGCGTGGTCCGCGAGGCCTCCGACGGCAGCTTCGGCTACCTGCACATCCCGGACATGACCGCCAACGGGTGGGCCCAGCTGCACCGCGACCTCGACGCGGAGACCGCCAAGGATGCCCTCGTCATCGACGTGCGCCGCAACCGCGGCGGACACACCTCCCAGCTGGTGGCGGAGCTGATCGGCCGCAAGGTCAACGCGTGGACCTTCCCGCGCGGGCAGGAACCGACATCCTACCCCTCGCACGCCCCGCGCGGGCCCGTCGTCGTCCTGGTCGACGAGTTCGCCGGCTCCGACGGCGACATCATCACCCAGATCGTGAAGCTGCGCGGCATCGGCCCGGTCATCGGCACCCGCACCTGGGGCGGCGTCGTCGGCATCGACAACCGCTTCGCACTGGCGGACGGCACGGTGGTGAACCAGCCCCGCTATGCCTACTGGTTCAGCGGCGGAGCCGGCTTCGGCGTGGAGAACCGTGGCGTGGAACCGGATATCGAAGTGGCGTTCCCGCCGCATGCCTGGGCGGCGGGGGAGGATCCCCAGCTGGAGCAGGGGGTGGCCATCCTCAAGGAAATGCTCTCGGAACTGCCGACCGACCGTCCGCCGGCACGTTCGGGGTATCCGTCGCTGCGGCCGCCGGCACTTGGGCCGCGGCCGCAGGACGGCGGCGCCTAGGACTCGAGGCTGGCGTCGAGCGTGATCTCGACGCCGGCCAGGGCCTGGGAGACGGGGCAGCCGGCCTTGGCGTTCTCGGCCAGGTCGAGGAACTGCTCCGCGCTGATGCCCGGGACCACGGCCGAGACGGTCAGGTGGCTGCCGGTGATGCCCGTGCCCGGCACGAAGCTGACCTTGGCGTCGGTGGTGATCCGCTCGGCCGTCTTGCCGGCTTCGGCCAGTGCGTTGCTGAACGCCATCGAGAAGCAGGCCGAGTGGGCGGCGGCGATCAGCTCCTCCGGGCTGGTCTTCCCGCCGGACTCCTCGGCGCGCGCCTTCCAGGTGACGTCGTAGGTGCCCAGGCCGGAGCTGTCCAGGGTGACGTCGCCCTTGCCGTTGAACAGGTCGCCGTTCCAGACGGTGTGGGCTGATCGGACTGTAGCCATGATGCTCCTTTATCGGGGGACGTGGTGCCGGCACCGCGACCGGCGTCACATTTCATCCTAGGGGCGCCGCCGGCGGGGCATCCAGCCCGACCGCCCGGAAGCGGCGGCCGCGGCGCATGCCGTTTACGGCTCGGGGCCCCTGCCGCAGCGGCAGGGGCCCCGAGACAATCCGGATGGACTAGTTCCACATGGTGGCCAGCGCAACGTTGACCACGGTGAGGATCCCGACGCCGTTGGCCAGGCCCTTGCCGACGGGCTGGTCCTTCTTGTGGCGGCGCTGGCCGATGAAGGCCATGACGGCGATGACCAGGGCAATCAGGAGCTTGACGCCCACCTTCATGTGGTTGACAGCGCCGTCGCCCATCTCGTTCAGGCCCACGAGCAGGATGCCGGTCACCAGCTGCAGCAGTGCGGCGTGGAACTGGCCGGGGACCACGGTGGGGTTCTTGATGCGGGCAATCCAGAGGCCGACGATGAGGCCGGCACCGAGGATGTGCAGGAAGACAAGGAAGCTGTGAAGGAAGTCCATGACTCCAGCTTACCGACGCGGTGTTGGCATTTCCGAATCCGGCGGATAACAGTTCTACAACACGTAGAAGTCCGCGGGGACGGTACGGAAAAGGGCCGGCCGGACGCTCCCGTGGGGGAGTGCCCGGCCGGCCCTTCGACCGTGCCCGGGAAGGCTACAGGCCGAGGTCCGCGGAGAAGTTGCCCTCCTCCAGGCGTGCCTTCAGCGTCTGCAGGAACCGGCCCGCATCCGCCCCGTCCACCAGGCGGTGGTCGTAGGTCAGCGAGAGGTACATCATCGAGCGGATGGCGATCGTGTCGTTGCCGTCCGCGTCGGAGATGACCATCGGACGCTTGACGATGGCACCGGTGCCGAGGATGCCGACCTGCGGCTGGTTGATGATCGGGGTGTCGAACAGGGCGCCGACACTGCCGATGTTGGTGATCGTGAAGGTGCCGCCGGAGAGCTCGTCCGGGCCGATCTTGTTGCTGCGGGTGCGCGCTCCGACGTCGGCGATCTTCTTCGCCAGGCCGGTGATGTTCAGGTCGCCGGCGTCGTTGATGACCGGAACCAGCAGGCCCTTCTCGGTGTCCACCGCAATGGCCAGGTGCTCGGCGTCGTGGTAGGTGATCTCCTGGCTCTCGGCGTCGTAGGACGCGTTGAGCTTCGGGTGCTGCTTCAGGGCTTCCACCACGGCCTTGGCGATGAACGGAAGGAAGGTCAGCTTCGCGCCGTTCTGCGCCTGGAAGTTCGCCTTGGCGGCGTCGCGCAGCTTGGCGATGCGGGTCATGTCGACCTCGTGCACCTGGGTCAGCTGGGCGGACTCCTCAAGGGACTCCATCATGCGGCGGGCGATGGTCTGCCGGATGCGCGGAGCCTTGACCGTGGTGCCGCGCAGCTTCGAGGCCTCGGCGCTCGGAGCGGCTGCAGCCGGAGCCTTGGCCCCCGCGGCGGGGGCCGGCTCGGCCTGCTTGGCCTTGGCGGCTTCGGCGGCGTCCAGCACGTCCTGCTTGCGGATGCGGCCGGCCACGCCGGAGCCCTTGACGGTGGACAGGTCCACGCCGTGCTCGTTGGCGAGCTTGCGTACCAGCGGGGTCACGTAGGTGCCCTCCGACCGATCGCCGGAGTCCTGCTTGGGGGCTTCCTGCTTGGGAGCCTCCTGCTTGGGGGCTTCCTGCTTCGGCGCCTCCTGCTTGGGGGCCTCCTGCTTGGGGGCTTCCTGCTTGGGCTCGGGCTCGGCGGCAGGAGCCTCGCGGTCCCCGGAGGGAGCCGCGGCAACCGGTTCGGCGCTCTTCGGCTCGGCCTTCGCGGGAGCGGCTTCGCCGGAACCGATCACGGCGAGGACGGAACCGACCTCGGCCGTCTCGTCCTCGGCGACCTTGATCTCCAGCAGCTTGCCCGCCACGGGGGAGGGGATCTCGGTGTCGACCTTGTCGGTGGAGACCTCCAGCAGCGGCTCGTCGACGGCGACGTCGTCACCGACCTGCTTCAGCCAGCGGGTCACGGTGCCCTCGGTCACCGACTCGCCCAGTGCGGGCAGGGTGACGTCGGTGCCTTCGGCGGAGCCGGACGCGGGTTCCTCCTGCGCCGGAGCCTCTTCCGCAGCGGGCTCGGGAGCCTCCTCGGCGGGGGCCTCCTGGGCGGGGGCCTCCTGGTTGGCAGCGCTGCCGCCGTCGTCCTTGGCCGCGGAGCCGGAGCCGTCGCCGATGCGCACCAGCGGGGCGCCGACCTCGGCGGTCTCGTCCTCCGCCACCAGGATTTCCTCGATGACGCCGGCCACGGGGGACGGAATCTCGGTGTCGACCTTGTCGGTGGATACCTCCAGCAGCGGCTCGTCGACCTCGACGCGGTCGCCGACCTGCTTCAGCCAGCGGGTGACGGTGCCTTCGGTGACGCTTTCACCAAGGGCGGGCAAGTTCACGGTTTCAGACATTTCGTCCCCGTCTCTCCTTGTGTAGATCTTCTGTCACCAGCCGTGGCGCTGGTGGCGGTGGTCCTGCAGCCGGCCGGATCGGGCTGATCCGGCCGGCAAACGTCTGTCTCAGCCGTGCAGCGGCTTGCCGGCGAGGGCCATGGCGGCCTCTCCGAGAGCCTCGTTCTGCGTCGGGTGGCCGTGGATCAGCCCGGCGATGTCCTCAGGGTACGCTTCCCAGTTCACGATCAGCTGGGCCTCGCCCACCTGCTCGCCCATCCGGCCGCCGATCATGTGCACGCCCACGATCGGGCCGTCCTTTTCACGGACCAGCTTGACCAGCCCGGAGGAGCCGAGGATCGAGGTCTTGCCGTTGCCGGCCAGGTTGTATTCCTGGACCTCGACGTTGCCGTCGCCGTACTTTTCCTTGGCCTTGGGCTCGGTCAGGCCGACGGAGGCGATCTCGGGCTCGCAGTAGGTCACCTTCGGGATGTTGACGTCCTCGACGATCACCGGGTTCAGCCCGGCGATCTCCTCGGCGACGAAGATGCCCTGCTGGAAGCCGCGGTGCGCCAGCTGCAGGCCCGGAACGATGTCGCCGACGGCGTAGATGTTGCCGACGCCGGTGTGCAGGCGCTCATTGGTGATAACGAATCCGCGGTCGATGGTGATCCCGGCTTCCTCGAAGCCCAGGTTCGCCGTGACCGGGCCGCGGCCGACGGCGACCAGCAGCAGGTCGGCTTCGAAGGTCTTGCCGTCGGCCAGGGTGACGACGACGCCGTCCTCGGTCTGCTTGACGTTGTCGAAGAAGATGCCGGTGCTGAACTTGATGCCGCGCTTCTTGTAGGCGCGCTCCAGGTTCTTGATGATCGCCGGGTCCTCGTTGGGGACCAGGGAGGGCAGGCCCTCGACGATGGTCACGTCGACGCCGAAGGAGTTCCACACCGAGGCGAACTCGACGCCGATGACGCCGCCGCCGAGGATGACCGCGCTCTTGGGCACGTAGTCCAGGGTCAGGGCCTGGTCGGAGGTGATGACCCGGCCGCCGATTTCGAGGCCCGGCAGGGTGCGGGAGTAGGAGCCCGTGGCCAGGATGATGTTCCTGCCGCGGTAGGCGGTGCCGGCGACCTCGATGGTGTCCTTGCCGGTCAGGCGGCCCTCGCCCTCGATGACGGTGATGCCCTTGGACTTCACCAGGCCCTGCAGGCCGCGGAACTTGCCGGCAATGATGCCGTCCTTGTACGCGTTCACTGCAGCCATGTCGACGTCGAGGAAGTTGGCCTTGATGCCGTACTTCTCAGCGGACTTGGCGTTCTCGGCGATCTCCGCCGAGTGCAGGAGCGCCTTGGTGGGGATGCAGCCGTTGTGCAGGCAGGTGCCGCCCAGCTTGGCTTTTTCCACAAGGCCCACGGACATGCCGAGACCGGCGGCGCGCAGCGCGGCCGCGTAACCGCCGCTGCCTCCCCCGAGGACCAAAATATCGAATTCCTGCTCTGCTGCCTTATCGGCCACGGAAACGCTCCCTCGCGTAATCGAACGACGCGCCGAGGGGCGCGCCTGGTGATTGGTGGGTGGTGATGATCTCGTCTCACCCTATCGCCACGGCCCGGCCTGCTCCACTTGCTGCAGGCCGGGCAGCGGCGATTGTAATGAGAAACACGCGCCTCATGCGGCGCACAGGTTGCAGGAGTGCCTGCAGTTGGCGTAACGCGTGCTACTCGGAGCGCGCGACGACGTCCTCCGCGTACGCCACGAGGGTGCGCACCGCGACGCCGGTTCCCTCCTTGGGGGTGTAGCCGTACGGGGCACCCTCGTTGAAGGCCGGGCCGGCAATGTCCAGATGCGCCCACGGGATCGGGCTGCCGCCGGACTCGCCCACGAATTCCCGCAGGAAGCTGGCCGCGGTCATCATGCCGCCGAAGCGTTCACCGTGGTTGGAGATGTCGGCGACCTGCGAATCCAGGCTGGCCCGCAGCTCCTCCGGGATCGGCATGGTCCAGAACAGCTCGCCGGCGCGGTCCGCCGCCGCCTTGACGGCGTCGCGCACCCCTTCGTCGCCCATGACCGCGCTGACCCGGTTGCCGAGGGCGATCATCTGGGCGCCGGTGAGGGTCGCGACGTCGATCAGGGCGTCGGGCTCCTCCTGGCTGGCGGCGACCAGGCCGTCGGCCATGACCAGCCGGCCCTCGGCGTCGGTGTTCAGCACCTCGACGGTCTTGCCGCCGTACATGGTGAGCACGTCGGAGGGCCGCTGGGCCGTTCCGGAGGGCATGTTCTCGGCAAGGCAGAGCCATGAGGTCACCTTGACGGGCAGCCCGAGCGCGGCGACGGCGAGCACGGCGTTGAGGACGACGGCGGCCCCGGCCATGTCGCACTTCATGGTCTGCATGCCGGCCGCGGGCTTGAGGGAGAGTCCGCCCGAGTCGAAGGTGATGCCCTTGCCGACCAGGGCCAGCTTGGCCTTGGCCTTGGCCGGCGCGTACTCGACCTTGACCAGGCGCGGCGGGCGGGAGGAACCCTTGCCCACGCCGAGGATGCCGCCGAAGCCCTCGCGTTCGAGCTTCTTTTCGTCCCAGACGGTGACCTTGACCGGCAGGCCGCGGGCGGCTTCACGGGCCGCCGCAGCGAAGGTTTCGGGGTAGAGGTGGCTGGGGGGCTGGTTGACCAGCGTGCGGGTGGAGTTCACGGCCCGGGCCAGGATCCGCGCACGGTCCAGGGCCTCGGGCAGGCCGCGCTCGTCCGCGGCCGGGGTGATGACCGTGATGTCCCGGACCGGGGCAGCGGAGGCGGCGGAGCTGCTGCGGTGCTCGGTGTAGCTGTAGGCGCCGAACAGGGCGCCTTCGGCGATTGCCGCGGCGTCGGCGACGGTGCCGGCGGGCAGGGCCAGGGCGACGGAACCGGTGCCGGCCAGCTGCCGCACGGCGGAGCCTGCGGCCCGGCGCAGTGCCTCGGGGCTCAGCTGCACGCCGTTGCTGACGTCGCCCACGCCGACCAGGACGAGCATTTCGGCGTCGATCTCGGGCAGCCCGGGGAGGCGGTGGACCTGGTCAACGGCGCCTGTCACGCCCAGCAGGGCGAGCGAGCCGGAGAGGGCGGCCGAGGCCTTGGGGGGCAGCGGGCTGTCAATCAGCGCCGGCCCGCCTGCGGCCTTGCCGACGCCGACCACCAGCGCCTGCGCCGGAACCCGGCGGACGTCTTTGGCGGTGACGGACAGAACCGGCTCGTTGGCTTTGCTCACGAAACTACTTCCTCACTTCGTTCGGTGTCTGGTTGCCTTCCCTTCCCGATCGTAGTCCCTCCCCAGGGGCGGCCCGCAGCCGGGCCGCCCCTCGCCCGCGCACCCGCTCCGCCCGTCCGGCGGGGGGATGGAATGAAAGGCGGCACCGGCGGCGTTTACTCTGTAATGGAGCGATCAGCAGGCCCGGGAAGCTTTCCGGGCGCGGATTTCGGGAGCGGCTGCGCCGCCCGCATGGACCACGTACAGGCACGAACGCCGGAAAGGGGTAGGAATGCTTGATCCGCAGACCCTGTTCAACATTGATCCGGCAGCGGTCGGTGCCGCCGGCGACCTGCGCGGAGCGCCGCTGCTGGCCGGGTTCACCGGATTCGCCGACGCCGGCCACGTGGTTTCGCAGATCCGCGACGAACTGTTCGAAAACCTTGAGCACGAGCTGGTGGCCACGTTCGACGCCGATCAGCTCATCGACTACCGCTCCCGCCGCCCGACCATCACCTTCCTCGAGGACCACCTCGAGGAGTACGAGGCGCCGCGCATCGAACTGCACCGCATGTCCGACGGGCTCGGTGAACCGTTCCTGTTCCTGACCGGGTTCGAGCCGGACCTGCAGTGGGAACGCTTCGCGGCAGCGGTCCTGGAGCTGGTGCGCACCCTCGACGTCGGACTCGTCGCCTGGATCCACTCGGTGCCCATGCCGGTGCCGCACACCCGCCCGATCGGCGTGACCGTGCATGGCAACCGGCCCGACCTCATCGAGGGAATCAGCTCCTGGCGGCCGACAGCGCAGATCCCGGCGTCCGTCGGACACCTGCTGGAACTGCGGCTCGCGGCGGCCGGGATCGACGTCGTCGGGCACGTGGTGCATGTGCCCCATTACCTCGCCGAAGCCGAGTTTCCGCCCGCCGCCGTGGCGGGCCTGGAATACCTCGGCGCGACCGCGTCCGTGGTGCTGCCGACCGACCGGCTGCGCGAAGCGGGCCGGGAGATCGAGCGGCAGATTGCGGAGCAGGTGGAGGCCTCGGCCGAGGTCAAGGGCGTGGTCACCACCCTCGAGCGGCGCTACGACGAATACACGGAAAGCACCGTGCGGCGTAGCCTGCTGGTGAAGGACAATGACGAAATCGCCGACGCCGAGGAACTCGGCGCCGCCGCCGAGGCCTTCCTGGCCAGCGCGGCGGGCACGGCGGAAGCGGAAGCGGAAACGGCGGACGACGGCGGCGACGCCTCCGCCCCGGCTACGGAGGATACGGACAGCAGTGGACAGGCGGACAGGGCACACCACGGACCGCACCGCGGAGACCGGGAGCACTGACGGCTTCCACGGAGCCCGGCCTTGAACACCCGCCGCGCCTGGCTGGTCTGGGGGATCGGCGTCCTGGCCTACATGGCCGCCGTCACCCAGCGCACCAGCTTCGGCGTCGCGGGCATCGCCGCCACTGAACGGTTCGAGGCCTCGGCCTCCGTCCTGTCCGTCTTCACGGTTGTCCAGCTGCTGGTCTACGCCCTGCTGCAGGTGCCGGTCGGCGTCATGGTCGACCGCTACGGGCCGCGGCTGCTGATTGCGGCCGGTGCGGCGCTCATGTTTGCCGGCCAGTTCCAGCTGGCCGCCGCCGAGACGATCGGCGGCGGGATTACCGGACGGCTGCTGGTCGGAGCCGGCGACGCGCTGACCTTCATCTCCGTCCTGCGCCTGGTGCCCGCCTGGTTCTCCGGCCCGCGGGTGCCGATGCTCACGCAGTGGACCGGGATCATCGGCCAGCTGGGCCAGGTGCTCAGCGCCGTCCCGTTTGCGATGCTGCTGCAGCGCTCCGGCTGGAGCAGCGCGTTTATCAGCGCCTCGGCCCTGTCACTGCTGGCCCTGGTGCTGGTGGCGGCGCTGGTACGCAACCGCCCCCCGGCCGCCGAGGCCCCCGTGCCGATGCCGCTGCGCCAGACGGGCTCGTCGCTGCTGGCGGCCTGGCGCCATCCGGGCACCCGGCTGGGCCTGTGGACCCACTTCACGATCCAGTTCCCCGGGACCGTGTTCGTCATGATGTGGGGCTACCCCTATCTGGTCAGTGCCGAGGGCGTCCAGCCGTCTACCGCGTCGGCCCTGATGACCGTCTTCGTCATCGTGAGCATCCTCTGCGGCCCCTGGCTGGGCTCATGGGTGGCACGGCATCCGCTCCGCCGCTCCACCATGGTGCTGCTGATCGCCGGTGCCATGTCGGCCGCGTGGATTGCGGTGCTGCTCCAGCCCGGGCCGGCACCCCTGTGGCTGCTGACCGTGCTGGTGGCGATGCTCGCCGTCGGCGGTCCCGGCTCAATGATCGGCTTCGACTTCGCGCGCACCTACAACCCGGCCAGCCGGCTGGGAACGGCCACCGGCATCGTCAACGTGGGCGGGTTCTTTGCGTCCCTGGTCTCGATGTACCTGATCGGGCTGGTCCTTGACCTGCTGCTCGCCTCCGGCTTTTCCGGCGGCGATCTCTATGAGCTGACCTCCTTCCGGATGGCGATGGCCGTGCAGCTGGCGGTTCTCCTTGCGGGAGCCGTCGGCGTGCTGACCACCCGGGGCAAGGTCCGCCGGGCGATGGCGGCGGACGGGCTGCGGCTGCCCCCGCTGCGTGAAGCGCTGGCACGTGAGCGGGCACGACGGCGCCAGGCCAGGCTCGGCACCGACTGAGGACGGGCGGCTGCCCCTCGTCCTCCACAGCACACGTACCCGCGCCGGGGGCCTGGCCCAACCCACAATGCCGACGCAGCGGCCGCCGGCGGCCGGTTGAAGCCGCAGACTCCTTCGCATGAGCCAGATCTCCCACGGCGAAGCCCCCGGACTGCGCATCCGTGCCGCAGAGGACGTGCTCGCCCTCGTACCCCACCTCCTCGGCTTCACCCCGGAGCGCTCGCTCGTGCTCCTGGCCCTGCGCGGGCAGCACCTCGGCGCGGCCGTCCGGATCGACCTGCCCCGCGGGGCGCTGAGCGGCCGTTTCCTCAGCGAGGCCGTGCAGCTGCTGGGCACCGACCGGCAGGCCGACGGCATGCTCCTGGTCCTCTACGCGCCCGAGGCCCTGACCGGGCCCGGCGGCGCCCTGGAACAGCTGCCGGACCGCCTCGCCGAGGAGGCGGGCAGAACGGGACTGCCCGTCCGGGACGGCTGGACGGTCGGGGCCGGCTACTGGCGGAGCAGCTTCTGCGCCGATCCTTACTGCTGCCCGCTGCCCGGGCGCCCGACCACGGACCTGGCCTCGGCGGCCCTCGGCGCCGAACTGGTCTTCCGTGGAAGCGTGGCGGCCGAAACCGTCGCCCACGCCCTTGGCCGGGAGCTTGCCGAGGCGGCGGCCCGGCTCCGGGCCCCCGGGCCGGATCCTGCGGAGCACGGTGCCCCGGTGCAGCCTGCAGCCGCCGGGCCGGATCCCGCGGCGGAGCACGGTGCCCCGGTGCAGCCTGCAGCCGCCGGGCCGGACGCACCCGCAGGTGAGCACCCGGCCGGCCTGTTCCGCGGCTGGTGGCAGCATGCCGTCGTGCTGCGCCATGTACTGGGGGCATGGGAGACGGCACTGAACCGCGCCGCCCGGGGACTCGCTCCGGCGCCGGCGGACGCGGCCCTGCTGGCGGCGAGCCTCGCCAGCCGGACAGTGCGGGACCTGCTGCCGGTGCAGGCGGCCGTCGGCCTGATTCCGGCCCTGCGGGGAGCCGAGGCAGCGGGGCTGCTGGTCGACGGCCCGGTGCCTGCGGCCGTGCTCATGAACCTCCCGGCCCTCCCGGCCGACGTCCGGACGGCACTGCGCGTGGCGGCCGGAGGCGGCACGGGCGCCGACGGCGGGGGACCAGTGCGGGGACAGGGCGCGCCGGTTCCGGGTCCCCGGCTGCCCGGGCTGGGGGAGGTCCTCACGGGGCAATGGGACGGAGCGCCGGACTGGGGCCGCCTGGACACCGCCTTCCGGCTGCTGGCATGGTTTGCCCGCATGTCCACCGGGGCAGCCGCGGCCGTCGGACCCGCCGCCGCGCCGCCGGAGGCCCCGGCCGACGCCGCTCCCGGCTGCCCGCCGCCGGGCACCGGCAGCCTGGTGTCCGCCGCGGAGCCCGCGGTCCCGACCCTGCTGGCGTGGATCGAATGGGCACGCGGCCGCGGGTCGCGTGCCAGGCTGCTGCTCGAGGAGGCCTTGGCGGAGCATCCCGGCTACCGACTCGCCGTGCTGATGTCGGAGCTGTTCGCCGGGGGAACGGTGCCCCGATGGACCCGGCGGCCGGCCACCGCCTGGAGCCCCGGCCACCCCTGATTTCCCGGGTGCCGCCGGACCTCCCGCCCGCGGGCGGGGGCGGCGTGCTGTCCGCCGCCCGGAATCCATGCGACAATGGGAACCGAGACCCGGTCGGGTTCGTGTATCAAGTGTCACGTTTTCTCCGGCGCCGCAGGCGCAGGGAACAATGCGTGCACGGCAGTTGTTGCAGCTTGGGCAGCAGCGCTGCCGGCCACTTGGTTGCAAAACACGGACTTGACAGGGTCATAGTGGTGTTGCGACCGATGGTGACGCCACAACCCGCCGTATGTGAAAGGTTTTCTGTGTCGCCGAGAAAGACAACTGCAGTCGAAGAGACTGACACTGCAAGTACGCTCACCGCTGCAGCCGGGACCGTCGAGGCCGGCTCCGCTGAGGCTGCTGCCGGCACCAAGACCGCTGCCAAGGCCCCCCGCAAGGCCGCAGCCGGACGGAAGACCACGGCCAAGGCCGGGGCCAAGACCGGCGGACGCAAGAAGGCCGCGGCCAAGGAAGAGCCGAAGCCCGAAGAGGACGAGGTCCTCGACGGCGACGACGATCTCGAAGCCGAGCCCGACGCCGACGCGATTGTTTCCGCCGACGCCGAAGGCGCCGATGCGGATGACTCCGACACCGCGAAGGCAGGCGCCCCCACCGGCACCGGGTTCGTCTACTCCGACGCCGACGACGACGACGCTCCCGCCCAGCAGGTCGTGTCCGCAGGCGCCACGGCCGATCCGGTCAAGGACTACCTGAAGCAGATCGGCAAGGTCGCCCTGCTGAACGCCGAGCAGGAAGTGGACCTGGCCCTGCGCATCGAGGCCGGCCTCTACGCCGAGCAGAAGCTCGCCGAGGACCCGGACATGGACGCCAAGCTCAAGCGCGAGCTGCAGTGGGTGGTGCACGACGGCAAGCGCGCCAAGAACCACCTGCTGGAGGCCAACCTGCGCCTGGTCGTTTCGCTGGCCAAGCGCTACACCGGCCGCGGCATGCTGTTCCTGGACCTCATCCAGGAAGGCAACCTGGGCCTGATCCGTGCCGTCGAGAAGTTCGACTACACCAAGGGCTTCAAGTTCTCGACCTACGCGACGTGGTGGATCCGCCAGGCCATCACCCGCGCCATGGCCGACCAGGCCCGCACCATCCGCATCCCGGTGCACATGGTGGAGGTCATCAACAAGCTCGCCCGCGTCCAGCGGCAGATGCTGCAGGACCTGGGCCGGGAGCCCGCTCCGGAGGAGCTGGCCCTTGAACTGGACATGACCCCCGAGAAGGTCATCGAGGTGCAGAAGTACGGCCGCGAGCCCATCTCGCTGCACACCCCCCTGGGCGAGGACGGGGACTCCGAGTTCGGCGACCTGATCGAGGACTCGGAAGCAGTGGTCCCCGCGGACGCCGTGAGCTTCACGCTGCTGCAGGAACAGCTGCACTCCGTGCTCGACACCCTGTCCGAGCGGGAGGCCGGCGTCGTCGCCATGCGTTTCGGACTGACCGACGGCCAGCCCAAGACCCTCGACGAGATCGGCAAGGTGTACGGGGTGACCCGTGAGCGCATCCGCCAGATCGAGTCCAAGACGATGTCCAAGCTGCGCCACCCCTCGCGGTCCCAGGTGCTGCGCGACTACCTCGACTGAGTCCGCTCCGCCGGAGCGCGGAACGGTCCGACCATGAAAAAGGCACCCCGCCACGGGGTGCCTTTTTCATGATCGGGTCACGCGGTCGGTTACGACCCGGTGATGGCCCGGCAGATCATCCGCCGGGCCGCCCCGCGTGGATCGTCTCCGCGCGGATAGGGAAAAGGCCCCTTCCGCAGATGCGGAAGGGGCCTTTCCAAGCTCGTTCAGGGCGTCGGCCCCGCCGGGATGGTCCCGTCGATCAGGCCTCTGCCTTCTCATGCAGACGGGAGGTCTCGTCCTGCCATTCCGAAGTCAGCGGGCGCAGGTTCGCCTCCACTGCGCGGGCGTGGTGCCCGCAGAAAAGCAGTTCCCCGCCGGAGGACTCAAGCACGGCCCGAACATACGCCTGGGCTCCGCAGCGGTCGCAGCGGTCCAGCGCAGTCAACGTACGATTAGCTACTGCAGCTGTCATTGGATGCCTCCTCAAGGGTGTTGATACTTCATTCAACCACCTTTGCCGTCAGGGTCTTTCCGGACGCGCCCCGCTTTCGCTCAGCGCGTACGGCGCGTGTGGAGCCGGACACGTCGCCACGTCGCTGGCCCGTTCCGGGGGCGCCGGGCACTAACCTTGAGGAAGGTCCCCTCCCGTGGACCGTCAGCACCCCGGCCGGCAGCCCCGGCCGCCGATCGGCCCTGCGGCCGGAGGAGTTCCAACACACGTGGCGCCCAGTTCTGAGTACACCGCCCGGCACCTGTCCGTTCTGGAAGGGCTCGAAGCGGTACGGAAGCGTCCCGGCATGTACATCGGGTCCACCGACTCCCGCGGCCTGATGCACTGCCTCTGGGAGATCATCGACAACTCCGTGGACGAAGCCCTGGCCGGCTTCGGGCAGAGCATCAAGGTCATCCTGCACGCCGACGGGTCGGTGGAAGTGCACGACGACGGCCGCGGCATCCCGGTCGACGTCGAACCGCGCACCGGCCTCAGCGGCGTCGAAGTGGTCTTCACCAAGCTGCACGCCGGCGGCAAGTTCGGCGGCGGCTCCTACGCCGCCTCCGGCGGCCTGCACGGCGTGGGCGCCTCGGTGGTCAACGCGCTGTCCTCCCGCCTCGACGTCCAGGTGGACCGTGCCGGCAAGACGTACCAGATGTCCTTCCGCCGGGGCGAGCCCGGAACCTTCGACGACGGTTCCCGCCCGTCGCCCGACGCCGCCTTCTCGCCGTTCCTGGAAAGCTCCCGGCTCGAGGTGGTCGGCAAGGCCAAGCGCGGCGTCACCGGAACCCGCATCCGGTACTGGGCGGACCGGCAGATCTTCACCCCCGACGCCAAGTTCTCCTACACCGAACTCCAGGCCCGTGCCCGCCAGACCGCCTTCCTGGTGCCCGGGCTGCGCATCACCCTGCGGGACGAGCGGCGCCTGCCCGGCACGGCCGGCGAAGAGGGCCCGGTAGAGGAGGTCTTCCACTACGACGGCGGCATTTCCGAGTTCGTGGAGTTCCTCGCCGCCGACGCGCCGGTCACCGACACCTGGCGCTTCCAGGGCTCCGGCCGCTTCACCGAGTCCGTGCCGGTGCTCGACGAGTCCGGTCACAGCCGGATCGCCGACGTCGAGCGGGAATGCGAAGTCGACATCGCCCTGCGCTGGGGCATCGGCTACGACACCTCGGTGCGTACCTTCGTCAACATCATCGCCACCCCCAAGGGCGGCACCCACCTGGCCGGGTTCGAACAGGCGCTGCTGAAGACCTTCCGCAAGACCGTCGAAGCCAACGCCCGCAAGCTCAAGGCCGGCAACGACAAGCTGGAAAAGGACGACGTCCTCGCCGGGCTCACCGCGGTGCTGACCGTCCGGCTGGCGGAACCGCAGTTCGAAGGCCAGACCAAGGAGGTCCTGGGCACCTCCGCCGTCCGCTCCATCGTGGCCAAGGTGGTCGAAAAGGAGCTGACCGCCCGCCTGAACGCCTCGTCCAAGGCGGACAAGCACCAGGCCTCGCAGCTGCTGGACAAGGTCGTCGCGGAAATGAAGTCCCGCATCTCGGCCCGCGTCCACAAGGAGACCCAGCGGCGCAAGAACGCCCTCGAGACCTCATCCATGCCCGCCAAGCTGGCGGACTGCCGGCTGGACGATCCGGAGCGCTCCGAGCTGTTCATCGTCGAGGGCGACAGCGCGCTCGGCACCGCGAAGATGGCGCGGTCCTCCGACTACCAGGCGCTGCTGCCCATCCGCGGCAAGATCCTGAACGTGCAGAAGGCCTCCATTTCCGACATGCTGTCCAACGCCGAATGCGCGGCGCTGATCCAGGTGGTCGGCGCCGGGTCCGGGCGCAGCTTCCAGCTGGAGGCCGCCCGCTACGGCAAGGTGATCTTCATGACCGACGCCGACGTCGACGGCGCCCACATCCGCACCCTGCTGCTGACCCTGTTCTACCGGTACATGCGCCCGCTGGTGGAGGCTGGACGTGTCTTCGCCGCCGTCCCGCCGCTGCATCGGGTGGAGATCATCAACCCGGGTTCGAAGGCCAACGAGACCGTGTACACCTACAGCGACAAGGAGCTCCACCAGCTGCTCACCAGGCTGGAACAGGAGGGGCGGCGGTACAAGGAGCCGATCCAGCGCTACAAGGGCCTGGGCGAGATGGACGCCGATCAGCTGGCGGAGACCACCATGGACCCCCGGCACCGGATGCTGCGCCGGGTGCGGATCGGTGAGGCGGCGGCCGCCGAACAGGTCTTTGAGCTGCTGATGGGCTCCAACGTCGCTCCGCGCAAGGACTTCATCGTGGCCGGAGCATCCATGCTGGACCGGGACCGCATCGACGCCTGATTCCGGCGGACCGGCCAGCGGATCCGGCCGGCGGCCGGCCGGTGCCACGCTTCGATAGGGTTCGGCGGCTCAGCGCCAGGGCACCAGCTGGGGTGCAAGCAGCAGGACGGTGGGAACCGCAACCAGCGCCAGGGCCGCCAGCAGCACCAGGGCCCGCTGCCAGGCCGCCAGCGGCGGCCGGGGAGTCAGCAGCCGGCCCAGCCGGCGTGCGGCGTCCACCGGTTCCGAGGACTGTGCTCCGCCGAGCGCGGGCGGGCCGTCGGGAGCGGTGTCGGGCGGCAGCGGCGCCGAGCCGTTCGCGACGAGGGCCAGCGCCCGCACCATGGTGGGCCGGTCCACTTCACGCAGCGCCTCGTCGTCGGCGAGCATTTCTATGAGTTCATGCACGGCCTGCTGGGCCAGCTGCGACGTCGGCAGCCAGGGCAGGGCGGCCCGCCAGGCGGCGAACGCCCAGAGCAGCAGGTGGTGGCGCTGCAGCAGGTGGGCGCGTTCATGCGTGAGGACGGCCTGGAGCTCGCCCGGGGTCAGCATCTCCAGCAGCCCGTCGGACAGGACCGTGACGGCGCGGCCGCCCCCGGGCAGGCAGTAGGCCACGGGCGCGGCATAGGGCACGACCACCGTCGCGCCGTAGTCGGGGGAGGGGGAGCTGAGCAGCTGCAGCATGGAGCGGTGGCGCCGCCGATCCCTGGTGATGCGGTAGTACGTGAGCAGCAGCGTAAAGACCAGATGCGCACCCAGCAGCAGCGCGGCGCTGAGGGCGAAGACGTGGACCAGGCCCAGCGTGGTGGCCGGCTCGCCGTGGATCAGGATGCCCCACAGGCTGCGGAAGGCCGCCGGCAGGTTCCCGCCGAGCGGCTCGAGGCCCCAGGTGAGCATGGCGCCGATCATGGACAGGCCGCCGGCCAGCGCGATCGCCTGCCACAGCACCAGGGCGGCAAACGGGGACCGGGCGGTCCAGGCGGCCCGGGACAGCAGGATCGGCACGGGCCAGGCCAGGACGATGGCCAGGGCGGCCAGCAGGTAGGAGGCCAGGAACACCTGGGCGGAGCCCTACGGCGCGACGGCGCCGAGCAGGCGGCGCAGCGTCTGCGCCTCGCTCTCGGAGACCGAGCCGATGAACCGGGCCAGCACGGCCTCGCGGTCACTGGCGGAGCCGAGGGCCTCATGCATGAGCTCGGCGGTGTGCTCGGCCCTGGTGGTGACGGCCCGGTAGCGGTGCGGTCGGGTGTCCCGCTCACGCTCGACCAGGGACTTCTTCTCCAGCCGCGAAAGCACGGTGAGCACCGTGGTCACGGCGAGGTCCTTGCCTTCCCCGCCCCGGGCGGCGAGCTGTTCACGCAGCTCGTTGGCGGTGGCCGCTTCGGCCGAATCCCACAGCAGGTCCATCATTGCCCGCTCAAGCTCGCCGAGGGTTGCCATCTTCCGTCCTTACGTCTATCCGGTCGTGCTGTGTTCTGCATGTTGTTCTGCATGTTCCGCGTGTCCTGCCGTGCTCCGTACCCGGCCAGGTGTCCGGCGCGGAGACCGGGCCCCGGGGCACGAAACAGTACCACCAAATGTACCGTGTTTTCCGATGTGATTCTACGAACCGTAGAAAATTTGACGCACGTGTTCTACGATCTGTAGAAGAAGATAGTTCTACACAAGGTAGAAGTTCTGTTTCTTCCTGTTCGAAGGATCCCGCGTGGACGCTCTAGACATCGCACGGTGGCAGTTCGGCATCACCACCGTTTACCACTTCCTCATGGTTCCCCTCACCATCGGCCTCGGGCTGGTGGTGGCTACGCTGCAGACCGTCTGGGTCCGCACCGGCAAGGACGTATACCTGAGGATGACCAAGTTCTGGGGCAAGCTCTTCCTCATCAACTTCATCCTCGGCATCGCCACCGGACTGGTCCAGGAGTTCCAGTTCGGGCTCGCCTGGAGCGAGTACAGCCGCTTCGTGGGCGACGTGTTCGGCGCCCCGCTGGCTCTGGAATCACTGCTCGCCTTCTTCACGGAGTCCGTGTTCCTGGGCCTGTGGATCTTCGGCTGGAAGCGCCTGCCGAAGAAGATCCACCTGGCCACCATCTGGGCCGCGGTGCTGGCCTCGGTCGTCTCCGCCTACTTCATCCTCGCCGCCAACTCGTGGATGCAGCACCCCGTCGGCACGGAGATCGTGGACGGCCGCGCCCGGCTGACCGACATCTGGGCGGTGCTCACCAACAACACCCTCCTGGTCGCCTTCCCGCACACCATTACGGGCGCCCTCGCCGTTGCCGGCGGCTTCCTGCTCGGCATCGCCTGGTACCACCTGTGGAAGCGGCGGAAGGACGGCATCGACACCGTGGACGCGTCGGGCCGCGTGGTGGTGGGCGAGGTTCCCGGCACCGGCCGTGACAAGGCCGACCACAGGGTCTGGTTCCGCTCGCTGCGGATCGGCGCCTGGATCGCCGTCATCGCCTTCGCCGGAGTCGCCGTCACCGGTGACCTCCAGGCCAAGCTGATGTTCGAGCAGCAGCCGATGAAGATGGCCGCGGCCGAATCCGCCTGCCACGACGGCACCGGCTTCTCCGTGCTCGCCGTCGGCGACGTCGGCTCCACGGACTGCAACGACGTCACCAACCTCATCGAGGTTCCGGGCCTGCTCTCCTTCCTGGCCAACGGCGACTTCAACACCGAGGTCAAGGGCGTCAACACCCTCATCCCGGAATACCAGGAGGCCTACGGCGAGTTCCTGCCCGAAGGCGAGATGTACGGCGACTACTCCGGTGCACCCGTCAACTACGTGCCCGACCTTGCGGCCACCTACTGGGCCTTCCGCATCATGATCGGGTTCGGCGCCATTGCCGCCGCGGCGGCTGCCGCAGCGCTCTGGGTCACCCGGAAGGGCACGGTCCCGCAGTCCAAGTGGCTGATGCGCCTGGCCGTCTTCGGCATCCTGGCTCCCTTCGGCGCCAACGCCGCCGGCTGGGTCTTCACCGAGCTGGGCCGCCAGCCCTTCGTGGTGGCGCCCAACCCGGCCGCGCTGGCCTTCGGCGGCAACGACGGGGTCTTCATGTTCACCGCCGCCGCCGTCTCGCCGGGCGTCGAGCTGAGCGAGCTGCTCTTCTCCGTCATCGCGTTCACGCTGGTCTACTTCGCCCTGCTGGTGGTGGAGGTGCGCCTGCTGGTCAAATTCGTCCGCGGCGGCGTGCCGTCCTCGATGCCGGGCCTGCTCCACGGCGGCGACGACGGCCCGTCCGGCGGCCTCGACTCCGCCGGCGGCGACGAGCCGGAGAACGGCCGGAAGAAGGCCGACGACGTCCTCGACTTCGCGTACTGACCCGCGACCGACTTCTGGAGAACTGACGTGACGCTTCCCACTTTGTGGTTCATCATCATCGCCTTCCTGTGGATGGGCTATCTCTTCCTGGAAGGCTTCGACCTTGGCGTCGGCATGCTCATGAAGCTCATGGCACGCAACGACAAGGACCGCCGGGTGATGCTCAACACCATCGGCCCGGTGTGGGACGGCAACGAGGTCTGGCTGGTCACCGCCGGCGCCATGACCTTCGCCGCCTTCCCGCTCTGGTACGCCTCGCTGTTCTCGACCCTGTACCTGCCCCTGGTGCTGGTCCTGCTCGGACTGATCTTCCGGGCGGTTGCGGTCGAGTACCGCGGCAAGCACGACGACGACCGGTGGCGCAGCCGCTGGGACTGGGCACTGTCCCTGGGCTCCTTCGTCTCCGCGTTCGGCGTGGGCGCCGCGCTGGCGCTGACCAGCACGGGCCTGCCGCTGAACGAGAACGGCGACCGGGTGGGCGGACCGTTCGCCTGGTTCAACGGGTGGGCGGTCATCGGCGGCCTGGCCGTGGTCGGCTTCGCCCTCGTGCACGCCCTGGCGTTCCTCATGCTCAAGACCGACGGCGAGATCCGCCTGCGGGCCCGCCGCGCCCTGGTGCGCTGGCTTCCGCTGGGCATCGCGCCGATGGCCGTCTGGGCGGTGGGCGTCAACCTGGACAGCGGCAGCCTGGCCTCGCTGGTGCTGCTCGCCGTCGCGGTGGTGGCGGTCGCCATGGCCTGGGACTTCGCCCGGCGGGAACGTGAAGGGTTCGCCTTTGCCGCCCTGGGGACGTTCCTGGTGGCCGGCGCGGCGTCGATCTTCACCGCCATGTACCCCGTGGTGCTGCCCAGCAGCCTTGACGCCGCGTGGGACCTGACGGTCCAGAACGCCTCCTCCGGCTCCTACACCCTCACCGTGATCAGCTGGGTGTCGCTGCTCGGCCTGCCCATCGTGATCCTCTACCAGGGGTGGACCTACTGGGTGTTCCGCAAGCGCGTCTCCGCGGACTCCATCCCGGCGGCCCACACCTTCAGCGCCCAGTGAAGCCGGTCCTGCCCGTCAGTGCCGCCAGCCGCCGCGCACTGTACCTGCTGGGCCTCGTGGCCGCGGTCAAGGCCGTGGGCCTGGTGCTCCTGGCCGGCGGCGCCGCCGAGGCGATCGCCGGCCTGGCCGCCGGCGGCGTCGACTGGGCGCACGCCCTCGGCACCGGCGCGGCGGGCGCCGTGCTGCGGTCGCTGGCCATGTGGGCGCAGGAATCGGTGTCCCAGCGCGCCGCCGTCGGCGTCAAGGACGAGCTGCGGGCCCGGCTCACGGACCGCATCCTGGCCGAGGGCGGGTCCGTGCCGGGCATGGGCAACGGCGCGCTGAGCGTCCTGCTCACCCGCGGGCTGGACGGCCTGGACACCTACTACTCCAAGTACCTGCCGGCCCTGGTCACCTGCGCCGTCGTGCCCGCCCTGGTGGGCCTGCGGATCCTGGCTGCGGACTGGGTCAGCGCCGTCGTCATCGTGCTCACCGTTCCGCTGGTGCCGGTGTTCATGATCCTGATCGGGCTGCACACCGGCGACCGCACCGCCAAGGCGATCGACGCCCTGCACCGCCTCTCCGACCACATGCTGGAACTGGTCCGCGGCCTGCCCGTACTGGTGGGCCTCGGCCGCGCCCGGGCGCAGGCCCGCGCCCTGCGCGACGTCGCCGACCAGTACCGGAAGACGACGCTGCAGACCCTGCGCGTGGCCTTCCTGTCCTCGCTGGCCCTGGAGCTGATCTCGACCATCTCGGTGGCCGTGGTGGCCGTCTTCATCGGCATCCGGCTGGTCAACGGCGACATGTCCCTCGAGCTGGGCCTGCTGGCCCTCATCCTGGCCCCCGAGTGCTACCAGCCGCTGCGCGACCTCGGCACGGCCCACCACGCCAGCGAGGACGGACTGGAGGCGCTGCGGCGCACCGACGAGGTCCTGGCGGCGCCGGCCGCCACGCCGCTGGTGCCCGCCTCCGGCGCCGGACCCGCCGCCGCCCCCCGGGACCTCACGGTCAGCGGACTGACCGTCCGCTATCCCGCCCGGGAGGGCGCCGTGGTCCAGGACCTCGGCTTCACGGTCCCCGCCGGCCGCATCGCCGCGCTCACCGGCCCCAGCGGCACCGGCAAGACCACCGTGCTCGAGGTCCTGGCCGGCCTGCGCCGGGCCGTACCCGCCGGGGAGCCCGGCGCTGCGCCCGCTTCGTCCGACGGCACCTCCGTCATCACCGGCACCGTGACCGGCGCGTCCGCGGCCACCACCGCCTGGATTCCGCAGCATCCGGTGCTCGTCGAGGACACCGTGGCCGCCGAAATCGCCCTCTACGCCGGCGCCGCCACAGCCGAAGCCGGACGTGCAGCCGCCGCCCAGGCGCTGGCCGACATCGACGCCGGCCACCTGATCGACGCCGCCACCGGAGACCTCAGCCCCGGCGAACAGCGCCGCGTGGCGGTGGCCCGCGCCCTGGCCCGGCTGGCGCACCGGCCGGAGGTTGCCCTGCTGCTGGCCGACGAACCCACCGCCCACCTCGACGCCGCCAGCGCCCGCTCCGTCATCGCGGCCCTGCAGCGGCTGCGGGGGAGGGCCACGGTGCTGCTCGTGGCCCACGACGCGGCCACCGCCGCCGCGGCGGACCTGCATATCCCGGTGCATCCGGGCGCCGCAGCGCCGGAGGTCTCCATCGTCGACCCGGCCGAAACGGTCGCCGCCTACACGGCGGCCAGCGCGGCGACGGACATCGTCGAGGTCCCGGAGCAGGCCCCGGCCCGGCAGCCGTTCCGGCTCAACCTGCTGGTCCTGCGGCCGTGGAGCCCGCAGTTCCTGCTGGCCCTGTTCCTGGGCACGGGAGCCACGCTCTTCGCGGTCGCGCTGTCCTCGCTCTCCGGCTGGCTCATCGTCCGGGCCAGCGAACAGCCGCCGATCCTCTACCTGCTCACCGCCATCGTCGGCGTCCGCTTCTTCGGCATCGGCCGGGCCGTCCTGCGCTACCGCGAACGGCTGCACCTGCACGACGCCGTCTTCCGCGCCACCAACGCCCTGCGGATCCGGCTCTGGAACGGACTGCTGGAGCGCCCGGCCGGCTGGCGGCGCCTGGCCCGCGGCGGCGGCGCCCTGGAACGCCTGGTCGGCGACGTCGACGAGCTGCGCGACATCGCACCGCGGGTGGTCTTCGCCCCGATGACCGGCCTGCTGACCGCGGCGGTTGCCTGCCTCGTCACCGGGATCCTGATGCCGTCGGCCCTGCCCGGGGTCCTGCTGCTCTGCCTGTTCGGGCTGGTCCTCTCCCCGCTGCTTGCGCTGGCCGCGGACGCCGCCGCCCGGGCCCGGACCGTGCGCCTGCAGTCCTCCGCCATGGCCGCGATGGCCCGACTGCTCGCGGCCGCTCCCGACCTGGAAGCCAACGGCTCCGCCGGCCCGGTGCTGGCCCGGCAGCGCGCGCTCGAGGCGCAGGCCTCCGCCGCCGTGCGCCGCAGCGCCTGGGCCGAAGGGCTGGCCAACGCCCTCACCGCGCTGGCCTGCGCCGCCTCCGCCCTCTGGGCCTGCCTGCACACCGGCGGCACCGCGCCGTCGATCGCAGCGGTCATCATCCTCATGCAGCTGGCCCTGATCGAACCCTTCGTGGCCGTCAACGGCTCCATCCAGCAGCTCAGCGCCTGGCGCACCCTGGGGGACCGGGTACTGCCCGACCTGGGCAGCGCCGACGTCGACGATCCGCTGTCGACCCGGGACGGCGGCACCGCCGACGCCGAGTCCCATGCGGCAGCCGAAGGCCAGCCGGTCCGCACCCTGGAGCTCGCCGGCATCGGCTACCGCTACCCGGGCGCACCGGCACCCACCCTGCAGGGCATCGACCTGACCCTGGAGCGTGGGGACTGGCTGGCCGTCACAGGGCCCTCCGGCAGCGGAAAGTCGACGCTGCTGGGCGTCCTGCTCGGCTTCCTGACGCCGGAGGAAGGGCGGATCCTGATCAACGGCGGCCCCGCCGACGATCTGCCCCCGGCGGCCCGCCGGATGGCCTGGTGCCCCCAGGAGGCCCACCTCTTCGACTCCACGCTGCGCGGCAACCTGCTGCTGGCACGCGACCGCGGGCACGCCCCCACGGAGCCGGAGCTGGAGCAGGCGCTGCAGGCAGTGGGCCTCGGCCCACTGCTCGAGCGGCTGCCCGAAGGGCTCGACACCCGGGTGGGCGCCGGCGGCCACTTCCTCTCCGGCGGCCAGCGGCAGCGCGTCGCGGTGGCCCGCGCGCTGCTCACGGACGCCGACGTCGTACTGCTGGACGAACCGACCGCGCATCTCGATGCCGACGCCGGCCGGCAGCTGATGGCCGACCTGCGCAGCGGCCTGGCCGGGCGGACCGTCGTCATGGTCACCCACAACCCGGACGACGCGGCCTGGTGTGAGCGTCGAATGCACCTGGAGCACGGCCGAATGGAGCCCCCGGCGGAGGTTCTGGCTACGCTGTAGGAATGACGGCACCCATCGACCCCCGCCGCCCCGGCCCGGAGACCGGCCTGCGCTGGCGCGCCCTTGAACCCGCCGACGTCCCGGCCTGGCACGCGCTGCTGCAGCGCATGGCGGCGGTCGACCGTCCGCCGTGGACCGACACCACGGCGGACCTCGAACACGCACTGGCCAACAGCAGCAACGACCCCGCGCGGGACACGCTGGCAGGCTTCGACCGGACCGGCACCCTGCGGGCGTTCGGCCGGGTGGCGCTGAACCGCGGGTCCGAAACGGCCGACGGATTCGGCGGCGTGGACCCCGAGCTGCGCGGCCGGGGGATCGGCCGGGAGGTGCTGCGCTGGCAGCTGGAGCGCGCCCGGCAGCGCCTGCACGGCCCCGGCCACCGCCGGCCCGTGCTGCGCGTCTACGCCGAGGAGGCCAACGCCGGACACGTCGGGCTGCTGGCCGCCGCCGGAGGAACAGTGTCCCGGTACTTCACCGAAATGACCCGGCCGCTGGACGCCGCGCCGCCCGAGGCGCCGCTGCCGCAGGGGATGAGCTTCGCGACCTTCAGCAACCGGCTCTCCGAACCCATCCGGCAGGCGCACAACGAGGCTTTCCGGGACCACTGGGGCAGCGAACCGCGGGACCTGGAGCGCTGGAAGTTCACCACCACGCACCCGCACTTCCGGCGGGACTGGAGCTTCGCCGTCATCGACGGCGAGGGGCAGGTCGCCGGCTACCACCTGGCCAGCTACGACCCGGAATGCGAACGGATCCACGGACACACCGAGGGCTACACCGAACTGCTCGGCGTGCGCCGCGGCTGGCGCGGCCAGGGCCTGGCGCCCGCCATGCTGGCAGAGGCCATGCGGCGCTACGCCGCGTCGCAGATGCAGAAGGCGGCACTGGCCGTGGATACGGAAAACCCCTCAGGCGCCCTGGCCCTGTACGAGAACCTCGGCTACCGGCCCACGCACCGCGAGGTGGTGTTCGACTTCCCGCTGCGCTGAGAAAGCCGCCGACAGCGGTCAGTCGACGGCGGCCGGATCCGCGGCGCGCGGAACCACCCAGATGGCTTCGGCCGCGGGCAGGCCCAGGTCGAGCCGCTTCCCGGCCGCCAGCAGGGTCACCGTTCCCGCGTAGGCCTGCCGCTCCAGCACCTCAAGCCCCACATCCAGGTTCAGGCCCAGCCCGGCCAGGTAGCGCAGCAGCTGGGGGTCGGTGTCCGAAACACGTGCCACCTGCACCTGCTCGCCCGGTTCGCAGCGGCTGAGCCTGCGGGCGTCCAGGGGCGGAAAGCTGCCGTCGCGGCCCGGGATGGGGTCGCCGTGCGGATCCCGCAGCGGATGGCCGAGACGTTCGGCCAGCGCGTCGACCATCTTGTCGGAGACGGCGTGTTCGAGCTGCTCCGCCTCGTCATGCACCTCGTCCCACCCGTAGCCGAGGTATTCCACCAGGAACGTCTCGATGAGCCGGTGCCGACGGACCATGGCGACGGCCGCCCGGTGCCCGGCCTCGGTGAGCGCAATGGAGCCGTAGCGGGCGTGCTGCAGCAGGCCCTGCCGGGTCAGGCGCTTCACCGCCTCGGACACCGAGGACGGGGAGAAGCCCATATGGGCGGACAGGGCCGAGATGGTCACCGGCGCACTGGTCCACTCCTGCGCTGTCCAGATGACCTTCAGGTAGTCCTCAGCGGCGGCTGAAAGCTGGATATCGGGCACCCGTCCACCATACGCCAGAGCCTGCGGAGCCTGTCGGAGGCGGGCCGGGTGGATACCCCTAGGGGGTACTTGACGTATACCCGTGGGGGGTATAGGTTAGCGCTGTTGACCCCGACAGCCGATCTCACCGAGGAGCCCGCCATGGACACCGATCTGCAGCCCGACGCCCCGGCCGGCACCACCGGGCACGGCTACGGCTACTCCGAGGACAAAGAGGCCTATCTGCGGCGCCTGCGCCGCATCGAGGGGCAGGTCCGCGGCATCGCGCGGATGGTCGAGGAGGACAAATACTGCATCGACATCCTCACGCAGGTCGCAGCCATCAACAAGGCGCTGCATGCGGTGAGCCTGGGCCTGGTCCGCGACCATATGTCGCACTGCGTGGTGGGGGCCGCCGAGCAGGCGCAGGCCACCGGCGACCGCACCGTCGTCCAGGAGAAGGTCCAGGAAGCCGCCGACGCCATCGGCCGCCTGCTGCGCTGAACGCGCCGCGCCTCACCGAACCAGTCCAACCCCGTGATCCAACCGAAAGGCAGCACCATGGAAACCGTTCTCAACATCACCGGCATGACCTGCGGCCACTGCGTCTCCTCCGTCACCGAGGAGCTCACCGCAGTGCCCGGCGTCGAAGGGGTGGATGTCACCCTCAACAGCGGGCAGGCCTCCGCCGCCGTCGTCCGCCATGATCCCAACGTCACCCGGCAGCAGCTGAGCGAGGCCGTCGCCGAAGCCGGGTACACCGTCGTCGCCGGCTCCTGAGCCCGGCGCTCCGCCCCGAAAGGAGGGGTTCCGATGACCACCGAAGAACTGTTGAACCAACGTCCCGCCCGGGTCCTGGAACTGGACATCGAGGGTATGACCTGCGCCTCCTGCGTGGGGCGGGTGGAGCGCAAACTGGGCCGGATCGAGGGCGTCTCCGCCACCGTGAACCTGCCGCTGGAGTCCGCGGTGGTGCAGGCCCCCGACCACGTGACCGATGAGCAGGTCGTCGAGGCGGTCAACTCCGCCGGCTACCGCGCCCGCCTCCGGCGGCCCGCACCCGCACCGCACGCCCACGACGCGGGGGAGACGGACCATGACGGGCACGCCGGGGCAGGACCCGCGCACGAGGACCACATGGCCCACGGCGGCACCGCCGCCGACCTGCGACCCCGGCTGATCACCGCCGCCGTGCTGTCCCTGCCGGTGCTGCTGATCAGCATGGTGCCGGCGCTGCAGTTCCCGCAGTGGGGCTGGGCGGTGGCCGCCCTGGCCACTCCCGTGGTGACGTGGGCGGCCTGGCCCTTCCACCGTGCCGCCGCCGTCAACGCCCGGCACGGGGCGTCCACCATGGACACGCTGGTATCCATCGGAGTGAGCGCGGCCTACCTCTTCTCACTGACCGAACTGCTGCTCAACCCCGCAGCAACCGCCGATCCCGGCATGGACGGGATGGGCGACGGCGTGGAGCTCTACTTCGAAGTGGCCGCCGTCGTCGTCACGTTCCTCCTGCTGGGACGCTGGCTGGAGGCAGGCGCCAAGGCGCGCGCCTCCTCGGCCCTGCGCGCCCTGCTCAGCCTCGGCGCCCGTGAGGCGGCGGTGCTGCGCGACGGCCGCGAGCTCATGGTGCCCGCCGAACGCCTGGCGGTGGGCGACGTGTTCGTCGTCCGCCCCGGCGAGAAGGTGGCAACCGACGGGATCGTGCTCGAGGGCCGGTCCGCCGTCGACGCGTCACTGCTGACCGGCGAGAGCGTACCGGTCGAGACCGGCCCCGGAGACACCGTCACCGGCGCCACCCTGAACACCTCCGGGCGCCTGATCGTGGAAGCCACCCGCGTGGGCTCGGAGACCACGCTGGCCCAGATGGGGCGCCTGGTCAGCCAGGCGCAGTCCGGCAAGGCCCCGATCGCCCGCCTCGCGGACCGGATCAGCGCCGTGTTCGTCCCCGTGGTCCTGGGCATCGCCGTGGCGACCTTCGCGCTCTGGATGCTGTTCAGCGGCGACCTGCAGGCGGCCTTTACCGCCGCCGTGGCCGTCCTCGTCATCGCCTGCCCATGCGCCCTGGGGCTGGCCACGCCCGTGGGCCTGCTGACCGGCACCGGCCGCGGCGCCCAGCTGGGGATCCTGATCAAGGGCCCGCAGGTCCTGGAAGACACCCGGACCGTGGACACGATCGTGCTGGACAAGACCGGAACGGTCACCACCGGGCGGCTCTCCCTGGCCCACGTGCGGGCCTTCGACGGCCGGGACCTCGACGACGACGTCCTGCTGCGGCTCGCCGCGGCGGTCGAGGCCGCCAGCGAACACCCCATCGCCCGGGCCATCGCCGAAGCCGCCCCGCAGCCCGCCCCGGTCACGGGATTCGAATCCGCTCCGGGCGGCGGCGTCCGCGGCACGGTCGAGGGCCGCGCCGTGGTGGTCGGCCGGACCGGCTGGCTGGAGGAAAACGGCATCGACCTGGACGAGGCGGCCCGCGCCGCGCTGCTGCGCGAGCAGGAGGCCGGGAACACGGCGGTGCTCATCGCCGTCGAGGGCCGGGCCGCAGGCATCCTCAGCCTGCAGGACACGATCAAGGACAGCTCCGCCGCGGCGGTCGCCCGGTTCCGGGAACTGGGCCTGCGCCCGGTGCTGCTGACCGGCGACAACGCCGCCGTCGCGGCCAAGGTCGCCGCCGCCGTGGGCATCACCGATGTGCACGCCGACGTGCTGCCCAGCCGCAAGGTGGAGGTGGTCCGCGAGCTGCAGGCCGGGGGTGCGACCGTGGCCATGGCCGGCGACGGGGTGAACGATGCCGCCGCCCTGGCACAGGCCGATCTGGGCATCGCCATGGGATCGGGTACCGACGTCGCCATCGAAGCCGCCGACCTGACCGTGATGGGGTCGGACCTGTTCCAGGTGGCCGGCGCCATCGAACTGTCCCGCAGGACCCTGGCCACCATCAAGACCAACCTGTTCTGGGCCTTCTTCTACAACGCGGTCGGCATCCCGGTGGCCGCACTCGGGCTGCTCAATCCGATGATCGCCGGCGCCGCCATGGCTGCCTCCTCGGTCCTGGTCGTGGCCAACTCGCTGCGCCTGCGCCGGTTCACGCCCCGGGGGGCCGCCGCCGGCCGGTGACCGCCGGGACAGCGTAGGGCTGAGCCACGGGCCGAAAGACGACACGGGCCGGCCGCCACCTTTGCAGGTGGCGGCCGGCCCGTTGTCCGTCTTCGGCCGGTCGGGCTACCCGAGGCTGGGCCCGACGGCGTCGACCTGGCTGGCCAGCGGCACTCCCGAACCGTCGCGCCGGCCATGCTCGGTGGGCAGCGCGCGGGCCACGCCGTTGGCGGCGGCGGCCTTGGCGGGGCCGTGCCCGGCCCAGGCCAGCGAGACGGTGTCCTCGCCCTTCAGGAACCGGTGCGCACGTACACCGGCCGTGGCGCGGCCCTTCACCGGGTACTCCTGCAGCGGGGTGACCTTCACCGAGCCGCCGGGCGTGCCGGGCAGGGTCTCGGCGCCGGTGGACACCGTCACCACCACCGCCTCCGGATCCTCGGTGGACACCACGCCGAAGAACACGACCTGGTCGCCGTCGGCGAGCCTGATGCCCGCCATGCCTCCCGCGGTCCGGCCCTGCGCCCGCACCGCTGCGGCGGGGAAGCGCAGCAGCTGACCGCCGGAGGTGACGAACACGAGCTCATCGCTGTCCTCGGCGGCGACGGCCGCGCCCACCACTTCGTCGCGGTCCTTGAGGGCGATCGCCTCCCACTCGTCGCGGTTCAGCGGATAGTCGGGATTGACCCGCTTCACCACTCCGTTGCGCGTGCCCAGGGCGAGGACCTGGTTCAGCGGGACCAGGGCCACCAGGCGTTCGTTCTTCCCAAGGGAGAGGAACTCCTTGACCGGCACGCCGCCGGCCAGGTTCGGCAGGCCGATGCCCGGCGCCAGCACGGGCAGGTCCATGACCTGCACCCGCACCATCCGGCCGGTGGAGGTCAGGGCGGCGATTTCACCGCGCGCGGTGGCCCGCACGACGGAGCGGAACGCGTCGTGGCGCGCCCGCTTGCCCGATTCGACCAGCTCCTGCTGGTCCGCGGTCCGCGCCACCTGGCCGGAGGTCGACAGGATCACCCAGCACGGGTCGTCGGCGATCTCCAGCGGCAGGACGGCCTTGGCCGCCTTGCCCTTCGCGGTGAGCGAGGCGGCGGCCGCCGCGCCGTCGGCCTCCGATTCCAGCAGCAGGGTCCGGCGGGGCGTCGCGTATTTGTCGGCGATCTCGGCCAGCTCGTCGGAGACCAGGGCGCGCAGCCGGGTATCGGAGGCCAGGATCTCCTCGAGTTCGGCGATGTCGCGGCGCAGCTCCTCCTGCTCCTTTTCCAGCTCGATCCGCGAATAACGGGTGAGCTGGCGCAGCCTCAGCTCCAGGATGTGGTTGGCCTGCACCTCGGAGAGGTCGTAGATCGCCATCAGCCGCTCCCGGGCCTGGGCGGTCTCGTCGGAGGACCGGATGATCTGGATGACCTCGTCGATGTCCATGATGGCCACCAGCAGGCCCTCGACCAGGTGCAGCCGGTCCTTCTTCCGGCCCAGGCGGAAGGCGGTGCGGCGGCGTACCACGCCGAGGCGGTGGGCGACGTACACCTGCAGCAGCTCCAGCAGGCCCAGGGTGCGCGGCTGGCCGTCGACCAGGGCAACATTGTTGATGCCGAAGGAGTCCTCCAGCGGCGTGTACCGGTACAGCTGGGCCAGCACCGCCTGCGGATTGAAGCCGTTCTTCAGCTCGATGACCAGCCGCAGCCCGTTGGTGCGGTCGGTCAGGTCCACGACGTCGGAGATCCCGGCGAGCTTCTTGGAGGTGACGGCGTCCTTGATCTTCTCGATCACCTTTTCCGGGCCCACCATGTACGGCAGTTCGGTGACCACCAGGCCGGTCCGCCGGGGGCTGATCTGTTCGATCTCCACCTTCGCGCGGGTCCGAAACGAACCGCGCCCGGTGGCGTAGGCGTCTCGGATGCCGTCCAGGCCCACGATCCGTCCGCCGGAGGGCAGGTCCGGCCCGGGCACGAAGCGCATGACGTCTTCCAGCGTGGCGTCCGGGTGCAGGATCAGGTGCCGCGCGGCGGCAATGACCTCGCCCAGGTTGTGCGGGGCCATGTTCGTGGCCATGCCGACGGCGATGCCGGAGGCGCCGTTGACCAAAAGGTTCGGGAAGGCGGCCGGCAGCACCTCGGGCTGCTGCAGCTGGTTGTCGTAGTTCGGAACGAAGTCCACGACGTCTTCGTCGAGGTGGCTGGTCAGGGTCAGGGCCGGGGCGGCCAGGCGTGCCTCGGTGTACCGGGCGGCGGCCGGGCCGTCGTCGAGCGAGCCGAAGTTGCCGTGGCCGTCGATCAGCGGCAGCCGCAGCGCCCAGTCCTGCGCCATGCGGACCATCGCATCGTAGATGGCGGTGTCGCCGTGGGGGTGCAGCTTGCCCATCACCTCGCCCACCACGCGGGCGCTCTTGACGTGTCCGCGGTCCGGGCGCAGGCCCATCTCCGCCATCATGTACAGGATGCGCCGCTGCACCGGCTTCAGGCCGTCACGGGCGTCGGGAAGCGCACGCGAGTAGATCACCGAGTAGGCGTACTCCAGGAAGGAGCCCTCCATCTCGCTGGTCACGTCGATATCGACGATGTTCTCAGCGATCTGCTCGGGAGGATTGGACGGGGAGGAGCGCCGGGCCATGCTGGGGTTGTGTCCTTGCGGTCGGTTGGGCGGCCCCGCCGGCGCCGGCCCGACATGCGCCGCGGCCCGCGGCGGCACGCCGGGGCCAGGCTGACGGACCCGCCCGGCAGGTTTGCTGACAGTGCGGGAAAAATCCCACTACCCTGAGTCTATGGCGGACCAGGGACAGTACCCCGAACATTGGGAAGCGGACATCGTGTTGCGCGACGGCGGCACGGCCCACCTCCGGCCGGTGCATCCCGACGACGCCGAAGCGCTGCAGGCCTTCCACATGCGCCAGTCGCAGAACTCCATCTACCTGCGCTTTTTCACCTACAAGGCCAAGCTGAGCAGCCGGGAACTGGCCCGCTTCACCAAGGTCGACCACCGGGACCGGGTGGCGCTGGTGGTGACCATCGGCTCCGAGATCGTCGGCATCGGCCGGTATGACCGCCTCGACGACCCGGCCGAGGCCGAGGTTGCGTTCAATATCTCAGACGACCACCAGGGCCGGGGCCTGGGCTCCATCCTGCTGGAGCACCTGGCCGACGCCGCCCGCGAAAACGGGATCCGCCGGTTCTCCGCCGAGGTGCTGCCCGAGAACCGGAAGATGATCGGCGTCTTCGCCGACGCCGGCTACGAGGTGCGCCGCCACTTCGACGACGGCGTGATCGCCCTCGACTTCAACATCGACCCCACCGAGAAGTCCCGGGCGGTGATGGAAGCCCGCGAGCACCGCGCCGAGGCGCGCAGCGTCGCGGACCTGCTGGCGCCGTCGTCCCTGGCCGTGATCGGCGCCAGCCGGGAATGGGGCACGGTGGGCTACCAGCTGCTGGAGCACATCGTGGAGGGCGGCTTCAACGGCCCGGTCTACGCGGTCAACCCGGAGGCCTTCGAGCTGGCCGGCATGGTCTCCTACGCGCGGATCGCCGAAGTGCCGGAGCCGGTGCAGCTGGCCGTCATCGCGGTGCCCTATGAGCAGGTCCTGCCGGTCGTCGATGAGTGCGCCGCGGCCGGCGTGAAGGGCCTGCTGGTGGCCACCGCGGGATTCGCCGGCGACGGCGAACGCGGCCTGGCGCGGCAGCGGGAGCTGGTCCGGCGGGCCCGGGCGAACGGCATGCGCGTGGTCGGCCCGGCTTCGCTGGGCATGATCAACACCCGGCCCGGGGTATGCCTGAACGCGTCCATGGCGCCCGCGCTGCCGCCGCGCGGCGGGCTCGGCCTGTTCAGCCAGTCGGCCGCCATCGGCGTGCTGCTCTACGCCGCGGCGCAGCGGCGGTCCCTGGGCATCTCCTCGACCATTTCCGCCGGCAACCGGGCCGACGTGTCAGGCAACGACGCCATGCAGTACTGGGAGGACGACGCCGACACCCGCGTGGTGGGCCTGTACCTCGAATCGGTGGGCAACCCCCGCAAGTTCTCCCGGATCGCCCGCCGGCTGGCCATCTCCAAGCCGGTGATCGTCGCCAAGTCCGACGTCACCGGGCTGCGGCTGCCGCCCGGGCACGCCGTCCGCACGACCCAGGCCCCGCCCGGGGCGCTGGACGCCATGTTCCGCCAGTCCGGCGTGATCCGGGTGGACACCAACGAACAGCTCATGGACGTGGCGCAGATCGCCGTCAGCCAGCCGCTGCCGCGCGGTCGCCGGCTGGCGGTGTTCAGCAACTCCGCCGCCCTGGGCCGCGTGGTCGCGGACGCCGCCGTGTCGCTGGACCTTGAGGTGGCCCGGGTCGAGGCGGACCTGGAGCTGGACACCGGCATGAGCGTTGCCCTGCCGCAGCTGCGCGCCACCATCACCAAGGTGATGGGCGACGACGCCGTCGACGCCGCCGTCGTGACGCTGCTGCCCTCGACGGGGCTGACCATGGACGCCATCGCCGACTGCCTCGCCGAATGCGTGGAGGAGCTCGGCAAGCCCGTGGTGGCCGCGTTCACCGGCATCATGGAACCGATGGCCCATGTGGAGGGCCTGCTCGCCACCCGCGACGACGGCGGCAACGGCCGCCAGCACGGGCTGCCCTGCTTCTCCAGCCCGGGCGCGGCCGTCAGTGCCCTGGCCGCCGTGATGCGGTACACGGAGTGGGCCTCCCGCGAGCACGGCCACTTCGTGGAACCGGAGAACACCGACCCGGCGGCGGCCCAGGAACTGATCGACGCGCTGATGGACCAGGTGCCGGGGGACCGGCTGATGCGCCTGGACGCCGCGCAGACGGCACAGCTGCTGAGCTGCTACGGGGTCTCCGTGCTGCCTTCCGTTCCGTTCCGGACCGCCGACGAGGCCGTGGCCGCCGCCGACCGGCTGGGCTGGCCGGTGGCGATCAAGACCATGGACGAGCACCTGCGCCACCGCCTGGACCTGGGCGGGGTGCGCCTGAACATCTCCACGCCGGAATCGCTGCGCCGCAACATCGAGCACATGCACCAGGCCCTGGCCCCGTACGGCAGCTTCGAGCTGGAGGTGCAGGCGATGGCGCCCACCGGGCAGGGCTGCACCATCCGCGCCATCGAGGATCCGCTGCTCGGCCCGGTGCTGTCCTTCGGGCTGGCCGGCGATGCGGTGAACCTGCTGGACGACTGGGCACACGGCATTCCGCCGCTGACCGACGTCGACGTCGCGGACCTGATCCGTGCCCCGCGGGCCTCGAGCAAGCTGTTCGGCTACCAGGGCCTGCCGCCGGCCGACGTCGGGGCCCTCGAGGACCTGGTGGCGCGCCTGGCCCTGCTCAAGGACGAGCACCCGCAGGTGGCCCTGCTGGAGATCAACCCGGTCCTGGTGTCCGGGAACGGGGTGACGGTGCTCAGCGCGGACATCCGGCTGGGCAACCCGCAGCGGCGCACCGACAGCGCCAGGCGGGCGCTGCGCGGCTGAGCGGGGCTCCGGCGGCGCGGCTGCCCACAGCCCGGCGCGTCCGTTTAGGTGATGGGGGCCGGCACGGGGGAAACTGGTTGCATGGCTCCGCTACTTTCCGCTGCCCGACGCAGCCTCGACGCTTCGATCGAACGGGCGGGTTTCTACCCGACCCTGCTGGCCGACGTCGTCCATGACGCCCTGGACGACCGCGAGCCGCTCTCGCACCTGATCCACCTGGAAACCCATTTCGACCGCACCGAGGTGCACCGGCACATCACCGTGCTCGTGCTCACCGAGGACATGCTGGTGGTCACCCATGTCGATGACCAGCAGCTGGATGACGCGGGCGAGCAGATGATGGCCCAGGTCTCCACCGAGTCGGTGCCCGTGGCGCAGATCCGCTCCGTCGTCCTGGGCTACATCTACGCCCAGCCGCAGAACTACAAGCCGTCCGACCAGGCCCGCGAGCTCACCCTGGCCATTGCCTGGTCCGGCGGCCAGCGACTGGACGTGGGCCCGGCCGGCTGCGCCGACCCCCAGTGCGACGCCGACCACGGCTACACCGGCACCGTCGCCCAGGAGGACATCGTCCTGCGGGTCAGCGCCGAGGCCGACGGGCTGCAGGCGGTGCAGAACGCCAAGGCGTTCGCCCGGGCGCTGCGCAAGGTCAACACCGACGCCACCACGGCGGCGCGGCCGCTCGACGCCGGGCTGGACCGCCGGATGCCCGGCGTGCGGTTCAACCGCGGCCACCACCAGCGGTAGCGGCGGTGCTCCAGGACACCGGTTCAGCCCAGGACCTGCCGGCGGCACCGCGGTTCGGTTCCCGGACCGTCGCGGAGGTGCTCTCCAGCGCGGCCGCCGTCGTCGGTGTGCCCGGATTCGCCAACGCGCTGGCGCTGCCGTCCGCCCGCCGGGTCTGCGTGGTGATGGTCGACGGCCTCGGCCAGTCCCTGCTGCGGCAGCGGGCCGGCCACGCCCCGTTCCTGCGCGGCCTGGCCTCCACCGGCCGGACGCTCTCGGCGGCCTTTCCCACCACGACGGCGGCGTCGCTGGCCTCGCTCGGCACCGGGCTGCCGCCCGGACGGCACGGCATGGTCGGCTACGACGTGCTGGACCCGGAGCAGGACCGCGTGGTCAACCAGCTCGGCGGCTGGGATCCGGGGGTGGATCCGGCAGCCTGGCAGCCCCACCCGACCGTCTTTGAACGCGCCGAGCAGCACGTGCCCACGGTGACCGTCTCGCTGCCGCGGTTTGCCGATTCGGCCATGACGCGGGCGGCGCTGCGCGGAGGCCGGTTCATCTCCGCGGAGGGGACGCATGCCCGGGTCGCCGCCGCCGCGGAGGCGCTGGCGTCCGAGAAGAGCATGCTGATGTACCTGTACTGGAACGAGCTGGACAAGGCCGGGCACCGGTACGGCTGCCAGTCGGGCCGCTGGGGGGACCAGCTGGAGGAGCTCGACGGCGCGCTGCGCACCCTGGTCCGCCGGGTGCCGGCGGACACCCTGGTGGTCCTGACCGCCGACCACGGCATGCTCGACGTCGAGGCCCGGCACCGGTACGACTTTTCGGCCGACCCGGAACTGGTGGCCGGGGTCCGGCACACCGCAGGGGAGCCGCGGATGCTTCACCTCTACCTGGAGCCCGACGCCACCGAAGCCCACCGCGACGCGCTGCTCGCGGCGTGGCGGCGCGCCTACGGCAGCCGGGCGTGGATCCTCACCCGGGACCAGGCACTGGCGGCCGGCCTCTTCGGCGCCGGGGTCGATCCGGCCGTCCGGCCGCGGATCGGCGACGTGCTGGTGGCCGCGCGGGAACCGATCGCACTGTTCGACACCCGCCGGCAGCCCGGGACCGCCCTCGAGATGGTGGGCTATCACGGATCGCTGACCAGGGCCGAGCGTGAGGTTCCGCTGCTGACCCTGGCGGTTCCGGGCCGCCGCTGACCGGACCGGAACGCTCCGGCCGGCGGCTCCCACGGCGGCTCACGGTGCCGGCGCCGCCGGCCCTGTTCGGCCGGCGCGCCTGCGACCGGTCAGTCGCTCTTGGTGCCGAAAACGATCTCGTCCCAGCTGGGCACGGAGGAGCGCTTGGGCTTGATCGTCCGGCGCTCCCGGGCGTTTTCCTCGCCGCGGCGTCCGCTGCGGGCCTCTTCGGCCTCCTCGTGCCCGGGCGCCGGCTCAACCTTGTCCCAGGGGAAGCCGCCGCTGCGGGCCCCGGCCCGTGCCGGTGCCGGCTCCGCGCGGTCCGCCGCCGGCTGGACGGCTTCTTCCTCAGCCTGGTCCTCCGCGCTGTCCGCTTCATCGCGGCCGGTGTCGGCGGGTTCGGCGGGCTCCGCGGGGACGGCGGCGCGACGGCGGAAGGGCCGTGCGAGGAGGGTGATCTCACGCGTCGGTTCGCTGCCGGCCGGCAGGTGCAGCGGATCGGCCTCATCGGCGTCGTCGGCCGGGGTCACCAGGTTGAGGCGGCCGGTGCGCGGAGCGGCCGTTCCGTCGTCATCGGGTGCCTGGCCCGGGCGCGGATGGGCAGCGGGAATGCTGCCCTTGGCGAGCATGGCCGCCAGGGCGTCATCGGCGTCCTCATCCGCTCCGAGCCGCTGGCCTCGCCGGGAGCGCAGGACGCTGAGCAGGTTGTCGGTGTCGTCGGGATCGGCGCCCTCGGCCTCCGATTCCGCTTCGATGTCGAACACCCGGTCCGCCACGGCCGAGAGCCGGCGGGCGGGAACGGGGGAGTCCAGCGGCTCCAGCTCGCTGAGCAGCTGGGCCCAACGGTTGGCGTTGGAGACGCTGCGCCGCAGCGGGCTGAAGATCCACTTGGCGGGAGGCTCCTCGCCCACGGAGACCGCGGAGTCCTCCGGCAGGGAGAAACCGGCCACCACTTCCCAGGAATTGTCCGGACGCCGCCAGGCGTCCCACTCCACGTCTTCGGGGTCCACCGCGAAATCGCGCAGCCGGTAGGCGACCATCTCGCCCAGGCTGACCGGACGCTCGCCGAACGCCGTCCGGTGCCGTTCGCCGGGAGCGGCGCCGGGGGCAGCAACCTCCACGCCCTGGGCCTGACGGGCAATGTAGTCCCGCTCGGCCCGGACCGGGCCTTCGTAGCGCAGCACGTGGGCCAGGTCGTGTCCCGAAAGGCGGGCAACCTCCTCGGCGCTGGCGCCGGCGCGGATGCGGGCCTGGATGTCGCGGGGCGTCATGGTGGGGCCGTCGGACGGCTCGCCCGCCTGGACGGGCCGATGCGTCGGGCGGTTGGCGGCAACCCGAAGCGCCTCATCGATGCGCAGCCGGAAGGTTTCGCCGCCCTTGCCGCTGAGCAGCAGGTGCTCCCCATCTTCGTGGACCCCGACGAGCCGCAGATCCTGCATGAAAAATCCTCCAGCCGGTAACAAGTTCCTTCTTGACACAATGCCATTTTCCGGGGGGAAAACCTACGCTTTGCCCGGGTGTGGCGCGGATCCGCGGGCCCGCCCGGGGCAGGGCAGGTGATCCGGGCCGCCGGCCGGCGCCTCGTTGCTCACAAACTCCAATAAATGGCTCACACCGGGCACGAAGCGGAGAGGGACCGCGTTGTACTCCTCAGCCGCTTCGGGTCCGCCAGGTCCGGGGGCGGCCGGCTGCGGCGCAGGTGCGCCGCCGTCCCGACTCCAAGGAACGCTGAGAACGGATTATGGCAACAGACTACGACGCTCCGCGGAAGTCCGAAGAGGACATCAAGGAGGACTCCCTCGAGGAGCTCAAGACCCGCCGCACCGAGACCCGGTCTGCGGTGGTGGACGAAGACGAAGCGGAGGCGGCGGACGCCTACGAGCTGCCGGGAGCGGACCTCTCCGGCGAAGAGCTGCTGGTCCGCGTGCTTCCGGCGCAGTCGGACGAATTCACCTGCGCCTCATGCTTCCTGGTCCGGCACCGCTCGCAGATAGCGGCCGAAAAGGACGGCCTGCTCTACTGCAGCGACTGCGCGGGCTGACGCCGGCGCGCCCGGCCGCCGCAGCCTAGTCCCGGCGGCCGGTCCGCAGGGCCGCCGCGAGCTGTTCGGGGCGGCGCGTGGAGGTCAGCCAGTAGGGCGTGCGGTCCGCGGGGTCGGTGATTTCGATCCGCACCACGGGGGAGATCCATCCCCGGATGCACAGGTAGGCGATGCCGTTCAGGCGGGTGCCCCGCTCGGCCGTGGCTTCGTCGCCGGTGAAGGCCTCGACGTCGCCCACGAAGCGGCGCTCGATCTGCGCGCGCCCGACCCGCAGGGTCGTCGGGGTCACCTCGATCACCGGGGTGGAGAGCAGCAGCAGCACCGTCATGATGATCGCCGCCACGATCGCCGCAATGATCCCCGCCTCCAGGCTGATGGGCACGAACACCAGCACGCACGAGGCGGCGATGCCGGCCACGACCACCCAGATCCAGAACGACGGCAGCAGCCGTTCGGTGTAGATCGGGGCGGTGGGGGAGGTCTGCTGTGCGGAGTTGGACATGGTCCCAGCATCCCACCTCGGCCGCAGGATTTCATATCGGACCGCCGGGGCCGGGCGCTGCCGGTGCCGCCCGGCACCGGGCCGGTGAAGGCCGAGGCTGCGGCCGGCCGGACCGGCTAAAGTAGGGTGCTGCGGCCGCGTGCCGCGGCCACGCTCGGTACGACAAGGCAGGAACAGGCACAAAATGACGGCTACGGACTCCGGTGCCACCATGACGGTGAAGTTGAAGATGCTCGACGACGGCCTCGCGGCCCCCGCCTACGCCCACCCGGGCGACGCAGGCGCGGACCTGTGCACCCGTGAGGACTTCACCCTCGGACCGGGGGAGCGCCGGCTGGTCCCGACGGGCGTCAGCATCGCCCTGCCGTTCGGCTATGTCGCCCTGGTGCACCCCCGTTCGGGGCTGGCTGCCAGGCACGGCGTCACCGTCCTCAACGCGCCGGGAACCGTCGATGCGGGGTATCGGGGTGAAATCTCGGTCACACTGGTGAATACGGACCGAACGGAGCCGGTCAGCTTCCGCCGCGGCGACCGGATCGCCCAGCTGCTGATCCAGCGGGTGGAGACCGTCCGGTTCGACACCGTGGATGAGCTGGACGGCACGGCGCGCGGCGCCGGCGGATTCGGCTCCACCGGCGGCTTCGGCGCAGGTCCGCGCTAGCCCCGGACCACTGGTCCCACCCACTACGGAAAGGAACCGGCCATGGCATTTGGGCGCCGGAAGAAGAACGCGGAGCGCCGGCCTGACGAGGCTGCCGCAGTCCCCTCGGACAGCGAAACCGAAGAGCACGACGACGACGCCGTCGGTCCCTGGGATGAAGCGGACCGGCCCGGCGAGGAGGGCTACATCGACCTCGGAGCCCTGCGGATCGCGGCCACCCAGGGGCTGCAGCTGCGCCTGGAAGTGGAGGAACGCAGCCAGCGCGTCGTGGCCGTGACCCTGGACTTCGAAGGCTCCAGCCTGCAGCTGCAGGCCTTTGCCGCACCCCGTTCCGAGCAGCTGTGGGACGAGATCCGCGGCCAGATCAGCGCCTCCGTCGCGTCGCAGGGCGGCACCGTCGACGAGCTGGAGGGCCCGTTCGGCACCCAGCTGCTGGCCAAGGTTCCGGCGCAGGCCCAGGACGGCTCCCGCGGTTTCCGGGTGGCCCGCTTCGTGGGCGTGGACGGACCCCGCTGGTTCCTGCGCGGCGTCTTCGGCGGACCCGCCGCCGTGGACCCGAAGGCGGCGGCCGCCCTCGAAGACGTCTTCCGCAACGTGGTCGTGGTCCGCGGGGAACAGCCGCTGCCGCCGCGGGACCTGCTGCAGCTGCGCCTGCCCCGTGACGCCTCGCCGCTGCCGCGCCGCAAGGAACCGCCGGTTCCGCCGCAGCGCGGCCCGGAGATCACCACCATTGGCTGAGCGCGCCGCCGGCCCGGCGCCCCGCCCGTGCGGTGTCGCCGAGCTTCCCCGGCGCGGCCGCGTGCGCTGCAGCGGCTACGTCCAGGCCCTGACGCTGGTGCCGGCCTCGGAGCCGCCGCGCTTCACCGCCTACGTGGAGGACGCCCCGTCCGCACCGGACGGTCCCTCCGCCCGAGCCCCGCGCCGCCGGGTCCGCCTGGTGTGGATCGGGCAGCGCCGGATCAGCGGCATTGAGGCCGGCACGCTGCTGGCCTTCGAAGGCATGGTCAGCACGGCGAAGGGCCTGCCCACCATCTACAACCCCCGTTACGAGATCCTCGGACGCCCGGAGGGCACAGCATGAGCAAGGAACCAGGCAGCACTCCCGGCCCGGCCGGCGAACCGCCCGCCCCGTCCGCCGCCGACCTCGCCCGGCAGTACGCCGAGCGGGCCGGCGTGGAGCGCCGCGGCGACGGGCAGATCGACGTCCTGGCCTCCGTGGGCGGCGTCCGCGGGCTCGCCGAGGCCGTGGTGCCCGGGCTGCTGTTCACCGTCCTGTTCACCGCCGGCGCAGGCCTGGGGGCGGCCCTGACCGTCGCCGTCGTCTCCGCCGCCGGGTTCTCGGTCGCCTCCCTCATCGCCCGCCGGCCGCTGATGCAGTCCCTCACCGGCCTGATCGGCGTGCTCATCTGCGCCGTCTTTGCCCTTCGCAGCGGCAGCGGGACCACATACTTCCTCCCGGGGTTCTACACCAACGGCGCCTACGTCCTGGCCTTCATCGTCTCGATCGCGGTCCGCTGGCCGGTGGCCGGACTGCTGTTCGGGTTCATCCGCGGCGAGGGCATCGAGTGGCGTGCCAGCCGGGCCAGGGTGCGCTCCTACCAGCTGGCCACCTGGATTATCGCCTCCGTGTTCGCGCTGCGCCTGGCCGTCCAGCTGCCGCTCTACCTGGCCGACAACGTGGCCGCGCTGGGCACCCTGCGCCTGGCGATGGGCGTGCCCCTGTACGCCCTGGGCCTGTGGCTGGCGTGGATGGTCTCCCGCCCGCCGGTGCCGGCCGCTCCGGGCGGCGCCGCCGAGGAACCCGGCAACGACGGCGCCGGGCGCTAGGCCGCTCCTTCGTCTCCCGCGCCGGTGCGCCCGCCCAGCACCGCCCGCAGCTCGTCCTCGGCGGCGATGGCCGTCACGAAGAACAGCTCGTCGCCGGGCTCGATCACGTCGTCGGGGCTGGGCGTGATCGGAACGTCGTCGCGCAGGATGGCGACGACGGTCGAGTCCGCCGGCCAGGACACCTCACCGAGCGTGCGCCCGGTGAGCACCGAACCGTCCGGAACGGTGAACTCCACCATGGAGGAGACCCCGGTCTGCAGCGTCAGCAGCCGCACCAGGTCGCCGACCTCCACCGCCTCCTCGACCAGGGCGGTCATCAGGCGCGGGGTGCTGACGGCGACGTCGACACCCCAGGAGTCGTCGAACATCCAGTCGTTCTTCGGGTTGTTCACCCGGCCCACCGTGCGGGCCACGCCGAACTCGCTCTTGGCGAGCAGGGAGAGCACCAGGTTCGCCTTGTCGTCGCCGGTTGCGGCGACGACGACGTCGGCGTCCTCCAGGCGGGCGTCCTGCAGGGTGCTGAACTCGCACGCATCGCCGATCAGCCAGCGGGCGCCGACGACTTCGCTGCGTCCCACCGCCTCGGGTTTCCGGTCGATCAGCAGCACGTCGTGGCCGTGGGAGAGCAGCTCCCGCGCGATGGAGGAACCGACGCTGCCTGCTCCGGCAATCACTACCCGCATCTACCTGTTGCCTCCGTCCGGCCCCTTGGCCAATATGCGCGAGATCTCCGCGGTGCGCTCCACGGCCATCATGGCGTGCACCGTGTCTCCCTGCTGGTACCGCGTTCCGGCACCGGGCAGGATGCCTTCCCCGAACCGGGTGAGGTAGGCGATCCGGACATCGGCGGCCGCCTCGATCATGCTGAGCGGCCGGCCCAGCCAGTCTTCGGCCAGCGTCAGTTCGCCCAGGATCAGGCGTCCGGAGGATTCCCGGAAGTCTCCGTTGATGCTCTGTTCGGGCAGGATCCGGCGCAGCACCTGGTCCGCGCTCCAGCGCACGGCCGCGACGGTGGGGATGCCGAGGCGCTGATAGATCTCGGCCCGGCCGGGATCATAGATCCGGGCCACCACGTGCGGAACGTGGAAGGTCTCGCGGGCCACCCGGGTGGCCAGGATGTTGGAGTTGTCGCCGCTGGAGACCGCGGCGAAGGCGTAGGCCTGGTCGATGCCGGCCTCCTGCAGGGTGTCCCGGTCGAAGCCGACACCGGTCACGCGCCGCCCGGAGAAGGTGTGGCGCAGCCGCCGGAAGGCACTCTCGTCCTGGTCGATCACCGCCACCGAATGGCCGGCATTGTCCAGGGTGTGGGCCAGCGTCATCCCGACCCTGCCGCACCCCATGATCACGTAGTGGGCCACGCCCGTTCCACCTCGGTTTTCCCGGCCGCCTGCGCGGGCGGCCGCTGCGCTGCCCGGCGGCTGCGGCATGCCGCGCCGGGCTGATACGTATCGAAAGCTTAGTTGAGGGCGGAGCCATTCCGCCTCCGCGGCGCCGCCGTGGTGAGATGGAGTCATCGAGCAAGGAAGAAGCACCGGCACCATGAACGGCACAACGAACGTGAACACAGACAAGCAGGGCACCCTCGAGCTCACCGTCGAGGCCCCGGCGCACGGCGGCCACTTCGTGGCGCGGCATGAAGGGCGTGTGGTCTTCGTCCGCCATGCGCTGCCCGGCGAGCGGGTCAGGGCGCGCCTGACCGACGGCGGCCCGGACGCGAAATTCTGGCGCGCCGACACCGTGGAGGTGCTGGAGCCGGCCGACGGCCGGAGGGAGCATTTCTGGGCCGAGGCCGATGCGCTTCGCGCCGCCGCCGAGGGCCGGCTTCCGGTGGGAGGCGCCGAGTTCGGGCACATCGACCTGGCCGAACAGCGCCGGCTCAAGGCCCGCATCTTCGAGGAGCAGCTGGCCCGGCTGGCCGGGATGGACCGCGCCGTCGAGGTGGAGCCCGCCCTGGCGGAGGCGCCGGACGGGCTGGGCTGGCGGACGAGGGTGTCCTTCTCCGTGACGCCCGAGGGGAAGCTGGCCATGCACCCCCACCGTTCCGAGGCCCTGGTCCCGGTGGAGGAAATGCCCCTGGCCGTGCCGGCGGTCAATGCGCTGAACCTGTGGAAGACGGACTTCACCGGCGTCGAACGGGTGGAGGTGGCGGCTCCGGCGGCCGGCGACGATCCGCTGGTCCTGCTGATCCCGGCCGCCGGAACCCGCGCCGCACGCCTGTCCCGGATTGCCGCCGACCTGCCGGGGACCTGCTCGGTGGCCGCCTGGGAACCGGACACCCACCGGCTGACCCGCCTGCGCGGCCGGACCTGGGTGCGTGAGGAAGCCGCAGGCCACCATTACCGGGTCACGGGCGCGGGCTTCTGGCAGATCCACCGCACCGCCCCGCAGACCCTGGTCGGCGCCGTGCTCGAGGGCCTGCAGCCGGAGCCGGGGGAGCGCGCCGCGGATCTGTACGCCGGGGCCGGGCTGTTCACCGGCCCGCTGGCGGCCGCCGTCGGGCCCGGCGGCTCGGTGCTTTCCGTCGAAGGCTCACCCGGCACCAGCCGCGACGCCCGGAAGAACCTGTTCGACCAGCCCCAGGTCGACATCGTCCAGGGCCGGGTGGACCGGGTGCTGGGCCGCGACCGCCGGGCCCTGGACCTGGTGCTGCTGGACCCGCCCCGGGCCGGCGCGGGAAAGCAGGTCATCGCGCAGATCGATGCGGCCGCCCCGCGCGCCGTCGGCTACGTGTCCTGCGACCCGGCGTCGTTCGCCCGGGACCTGGGTTACCTGCGCCGTTCAGGGTGGGAACTGCGCGCGCTGCGGGTCTTCGATCTGTACCCGCACACCCACCACATGGAGTCCTTTGCCGTCCTGACGCGGGGCTGAGCAGCCGCAGCACAACTCGCGGAGCGGCCGGAATACAGCCCCAACCAGGACCGAAACCGATAGGATGGGGAGCAGTTGTCCCGTTCCGCCTGGGGAAAGCCTGCTGCATAATATGGCCCGGCACGGCCGCCGGACTGTGAAATCGGCTCCCGCCGGCGCGCAGGCAGGTGCCCCGGCAGTGAAAACAGACCACCGTTTTGCCTGTCGCCCATAAGGGAGCCGGTTAGGAAAACCTAACTGGCGGGTGGTGGAGCGCTGGACAAAGATAAGACGGTGGCGAGAGGAGTCCTGTTATGACTAATGTGGACAGCTTCGGTTCCAAAGGCGTTCTAAACGTCGGTGGATCCGAGTACGAAATTTTCCGGCTGAATTCGGTCGAAGGCGCCCAGAGCCTTCCGTTCAGCCTCAAGGTACTGCTGGAGAACCTGCTGCGCACCGAAGACGGTGCCAACATCACGGCCGACCACGTCCGCGCCCTGGCGCAGTGGGACGCAGACGCAGAGCCCAGCACCGAAATCCAGTTCACCCCGGCCCGCGTGATCATGCAGGACTTCACCGGCGTTCCCTGCATCGTGGACCTGGCGACCATGCGCGAAGCCGTTGCCGACCTCGGCGGCGACCCCAAGCGGGTCAACCCGCTCGCTCCGGCGGAAATGGTCATCGACCACTCCGTGCAGATCGACGCCTTCGGCAACTCCGGCGCCCTCGAGCGCAACATGGAGATTGAGTACCAGCGCAACGGCGAGCGGTACCAGTTCCTGCGCTGGGGCCAGACCGCGTTCGACGACTTCAAGGTCGTTCCCCCGGGCATGGGCATCGTCCACCAGGTCAACATCGAGTACCTGGCCCGCACGGTCATGACCCGCGAGGTCGACGGCGTGCTGCGCGCCTACCCCGACACCTGCGTCGGCACCGACTCGCACACCACCATGGTCAACGGCCTGGGCGTGCTCGGCTGGGGCGTCGGCGGCATCGAGGCCGAGGCGGCCATGCTCGGCCAGCCCGTCTCCATGCTGATTCCGCGCGTCGTCGGCTTCAAGCTGACCGGCGAGATCCCCGCCGGCGCCACCGCCACCGACGTCGTGCTCACCATCACCGAAATGCTGCGCAAGCACGGCGTGGTCGGCAAGTTCGTCGAGTTCTACGGCGAAGGCGTGGCCTCCGTGCCGCTGGCCAACCGCGCCACCATCGGCAACATGAGCCCCGAGTTCGGTTCCACCGCCGCGATCTTCCCGATCGACGACGTCACCCTGGACTACCTGCGCCTCACCGGCCGGTCCGAGGAGAGCGTTGCCCTCGTCGAGGCCTACGCCAAGGAACAGGGCCTGTGGCACGACCCGTCCAACGAGGTCAAGTACTCCGAGTACCTCGAGCTGGACCTGTCCACCGTGGTGCCCTCCATCGCCGGTCCGAAGCGGCCCCAGGACCGTGTGGAACTGACCAGCGCCAAGGCACAGTTCCGCGAGGACCTGAAGAACTACGTCACGCACGTGGATCAGGACGTCACCGCCGGCGATACCGCCGACGACGCCTCCGCCCAGTCCTTCCCGGCCTCCGACGCCCCGGCGTTCGACGCCACGGACGAGCAGTCCGAGAAGGACAAGCCGCGCGAGGACCACGCCCACAGCGTCGACGGCCGCGCCTCCCACCAGGTGCCCGTCACGATGGCCGACGGCCGCAGCTTCGAGCTGGACCACGGTGCGGTCACGATCGCCTCGATCACCTCCTGCACCAACACGTCCAACCCGTCCGTGATGATGGCCGCCGCGGTGCTGGCCCGCAACGCGGTCGAAAAGGGCCTCGCCTCGAAGCCGTGGGTCAAGACCTCGGTCGCCCCCGGCTCCAAGGTGGTCACCGACTACTACGAGAAGTCGGGCCTGATCCCGTACCTGGAGAAGCTCGGCTTCTTCATCGTCGGCTACGGCTGCGCCACCTGCATCGGCAACTCCGGCCCGCTGGAGCAGGAGATCTCCGACGCGATCAACGAGGCCGACCTCGCCGTGACCGCGGTGCTCTCCGGCAACCGCAACTTCGAAGGCCGCATCAACCCCGATGTGAAGATGAACTACCTGGCGTCCCCGCCGCTGGTGGTCGCCTACGCACTGGCCGGCACCATGGACTTCGACTTCGAGAACGATCCGCTGGGCCAGGACGCCGAGGGCAACGATGTCTTCCTCAAGGACATCTGGCCGAACCCGAACGAGGTCCAGGAGATCATCGACTCGTCGATCGACAAGGAGATGTTCACCGACAGCTATGACACCATCTTCGAGGGTGACGAGCGGTGGCAGTCCCTGCCGACGCCGGAAGGCGCGACGTTCGAGTGGAACCCCGAGTCCACCTACGTCCGGAAGCCCCCGTACTTCGAGGGCATGACGGCGCAGCCGGAACCGGTTTCCGACATCGACGGCGCCCGCGTGCTGCTGAAGCTGGGCGATTCGGTCACCACCGACCACATCTCCCCGGCCGGCTCCTTCAAGTCCGACACCCCCGCCGGCAAGTACCTGCTGGAGCACGGTGTTGCGCGCAAGGACTTCAACTCGTACGGCTCCCGCCGTGGCAACCACGAGGTGATGATCCGCGGTACGTTCGCGAACATCCGCATCAAGAACCAGCTCCTCGACGGCGTCGAGGGCGGCTTCACCCGCGACTTCACGCAGGCCGACGGACCGCAGAACACGGTCTACGACGCCGCGATGAACTACCAGGCCGCCGGCACCCCGCTGGTCGTCCTGGCCGGCAAGGAGTACGGTTCCGGTTCCTCCCGTGACTGGGCCGCCAAGGGCACCGCGCTGCTGGGCGTCAAGGCCGTCATCGCCGAGAGCTACGAGCGGATCCACCGCTCGAACCTCATCGGCATGGGCGTCCTGCCGCTGCAGTACCCGGCCGGCGTCAACGCCGAGAGCCTGGGCCTGACCGGCACCGAGACGTTCTCCGTCGAGGGCGTCACCGAGCTGAACAACGGCACCACCCCGAAGACCGTCAAGGTCACGGCCAAGCCCGAGAACGGCGAGGCTATCGAGTTCGACGCGGTGGTCCGCATCGACACTCCGGGCGAGGCCGACTACTACCGCAACGGCGGCATCCTGCAGTACGTGCTGCGGCAGATTTCCGCCAAGTAGCAGCGCCAAGCGCAACCCGCCTCCTCTGAGGCGGCCCAGGGCCCCGGGCCCGGCCACCGTCCGCATCACGCGGACGGAGGCCGGGCCCGGGGCCTTCCGCGTGCCGGGGCCGGGCCGACGCGCTAAAGTTAACCGATGCGGCGGCGCTTACCGCCGCCCTTCGAACAAGGGAGGCAACCCTTTTGGGACTTCTGGAAACCATCCAAGATCCCCGGGACCTTAGCCGGCTTTCCCAGCGGCAGCTCGAGAGCCTGGCTGAAGAGATCCGTGCATTCCTCATCCGGAACGTGGCACAGACCGGCGGGCACCTCGGCCCCAACCTCGGCGTGGTGGAACTCACGCTCGGCATGCACCGTGTCTTCGACTCCCCGCGTGACAGTTTCATCTTCGACACCGGACATCAGTCGTACGTCCATAAGATCGTCACCGGCCGCCGCGACTTCGGCACGCTGCGCCAGCAGGGGGGCCTGTCCGGCTACCCCTCCCGTGCCGAGTCGGTCCACGACATCGTGGAAAGCTCGCACGCCTCATCCTCGCTGTCCTGGGCGGACGGGATTTCCCGTGCCCGGCAGCTCTCCGGGGAATCCGAGCGCTACACGGTTGTCCTGGTGGGCGATGGAGCCCTCACCGGGGGCATGGCCTGGGAGGCCCTGAACAACATCGCCGCCGACCAGCGGCGGCGCGTGGTCATTGTCGTTAACGACAACGGACGCTCCTACGCGCCCACCATCGGCGGCGTCGCCGACTATCTGGCTTCCCTGCGCCCCACGCTCGACTCGGTGCGCACCCACCGTGTCTATGAGCGCACCCTGAACTTCTGGAAGAGCCGGCTTCAGAACGGCGGCCCGATCGGCCGCCTGGCGTACCACAGCCTCCACGCGGCGAAGAAGGGCATTAAGGACTGGTGGGCTCCGCAGGGCCTGTTCGAGGACCTGGGCCTGAAATATGTCGGTCCCGTGGACGGCCACGACCTGGGCGCCGTCGAACAGGCGCTGCAGAAGGCGCGTAACTACGGCGGTCCGGTGATCGTCCATGCCATCACCGAGAAGGGCCGCGGCTACGCTCCGGCGCGCGCCGACGTCGCCGATCAGTTCCACGCGGTGGGCGTGATCGACCCGGAGACCGGTGCGCCCGTGGCCCCGGGCGGCAAGGAGTCCTGGACCTCCGTCTTCGCCACCGAGATCGCCCGGATCGCCGAGGAACGGCCCGACATCGTGGGCATTACCGGCGCGATGCTCATTCCCGTGGGCCTGCACCGGTTCGCCGAGAAGTACCCGGAGCGGGTCTTCGACGTCGGCATCGCCGAACAGCATGCCCTCGCCTCCGCCGCGGGCATGGCCTACGGCGGGCTGCACCCCGTGGTGGCCGTCTACGCGACGTTCCTGAACCGCGCCTTCGACCAGCTGCTGATGGACGTGGCCCTGCATAAGGCCGGGGTCACCGTGGTGCTCGACCGTGCAGGCGTGACCGGTCCCGACGGCGCGAGCCATCACGGTATGTGGGACATGTCCATGCTGCAGATCATTCCCGGCCTGCACCTCGCCGCCCCGCGCGATGCCACCCGGCTCAAGGAGGAGCTGCGGGAGGCGGTACGGATCTCCGACGCGCCGAGCGTCGTGCGCTTCTCCAAGGGCACGGTCGGGCCCGACGTCGACGCCGAGGAACGCACCGGGGACGGCGTGGACGTCCTTCGCCGGCGCCGGACCGACGGCGACAACGCCGACGTGCTCATCGTCACCGTGGGCGCCATGGCCGAGATGGGACTTGAGGTGTCGGAGCGGCTGGCCGCGCAGGGGATCAGCTCCACCGTGGTCGACCCCCGGTGGGTGCTCCCGGTGCCGCGCTCCATCATCAGCCTCGCCGCCGAACACCGGATCGTGATCGTCATCGAAGACGGCGTCCGGGCCGGCGGCGTCGGCTCCCGCATCCGGCAGGAAATGCGCGCCGCGGGCGTGGACACGGCACTGAACGAGGTGGGCCTGCCGGTGGAGTTCCTTGACCACGGCACGCGCGCCGAGGTGCTCGAGAGGGTGGGCCTTACCGCCCGCCAGGTTGCCCAGGACGTCACCGCGCAGGTGCTCGGAACCAAGGTTCCCTTTGCCCGGCCGCTGCCGGGACAGGAGCTGCCCACCGGGCAGATACCGAAGATCCAGTAGCCGCCGGCCGCCGGCCGGGGGCAGTGAGCGAAGGATGGAAACACCATGGCACAGAACCTTCCCGCACTCGCTGTCACCGGCGCCACCGGCGCGCTGGGCGGTGCCGTCGCCCGCCTCCTGGCCGAGGCCGGCGTCGGGCACCGGCTGCTGGCCCGCCACCCGGCGCGGCTGCCCTCGCTGCCCGATGTGCCGGTCTACGCCGTCACCTACGCGGACCGCCCCGCCGCCGAGAAGGCGCTGCGCGGCGTCGAGGTCCTGTTCATGGTGTCCGTGGAGGAACACCCGCGCCGGTGGGAGGAGCAGCGGACCTTCGTGGACGCGGCCGCCGAGGCCGGCGTACGGCACATCGTCTACACCTCGTTTATGGCCGCCGCTCCGGACGCCGTGTTCACCCTGGCCAGGGACCACTGGGACACCGAGGAGTACATCCGCGGGCACCGGATCACCCACACCTTCCTCCGTAACTGCCTGTATCAGGACGTGCTGCCGGGCTTCGCCGGGCCCGACGGCGTGATCCGCGGGCCCGCCGGGGAAGGCAGGCTTGCCGCCGTGGCCCGCGCCGACGTCGCCCGTGCCGCGGCGAGGATCCTTGCCCGGCCGGAGGATCACCGCGACCGGACCTACACGCTGACCGGCCCGCAGGCGCTGAACTTTTCCGAGATCGCCGCGATCCTGACCCGGGTCACGGGGTCCCGGGTCAGCTACCACAACGAAACCCTTCCCGAGGCGATCGAATCCCGGCAGGCGGCCGGTGCCTCGCCATGGCAGGCCGAGGCCTGGGCCAGCACCTACGCCGCCGTTGCCGCGGGACAGCTCTCCTCCGTCAGCCAGGACGTGGAGCAGCTGACCGGCACGCCGCCGATCCGGCTTGAACGCTATCTGCTTCAATGAATCTTCGGTGAACAGACGCCGGGATCCCTTCCGCCCTCTGGCGGGTTCCCGGAGCCCGGGACTAGGGTCGGGGCATGGAGAGTGACATGCATCCCTATGCCCATGTACCCGGCCAGGACGGCGGGCCGGCAGTAGGCCTCGGCGAAACCCCGGAGGACATCGCCCGGTTCCTGGCGGACTGCACCGTGGGCGGCCTCGACGACACCGCAGCCACGCCCGCCGCCGACCTCTACGGCATGTACATCATCTGGTGCGAACAGGCCGGCAGCATCCCGGCTTCGATGCAGGCCTTCTCCGCGGCCGCCCGCGGGCAGGGCCTGGAACCGCAGCGGCGGCACCAGGAACAGGTGTACCCGGGAGTGCTGCCCACCGGGCCGATTCCGATCCAGTACATCCTGGAGACGGATAAGCCGCCCAGCCTCAACAGCTCCCTGAACCTGCTTCCCGGGACCTGAATCCGGCTTGGTAGCGTAGGGCCCATGACCTCTTACACACGACTGGGCCGCTCCGGCCTGACCGTTTCCACTGTGGGCCTGGGCTGCAACAACCTCGGACGCCCCGGGACCGTGACCCGCACCCAGGAAGGCACCGACGCGGTGGTGAACGCCGCCATCGATGCCGGCATCACGCTCTTTGACGTGGCAGACAGCTACGGGGCCCACCCCGGCCTGAGTGAGGAGATGCTCGGCAAGGCGCTGGGCAGCCGCCGCCAGGACGTGGTGGTGGCGACCAAGTTCGGCATGGATATGGGCGGGGCGAACGGGCCCGACTTCGGTGCACGCGGCTCCCGCCGCTACATCGTCCGGGCCGCTGAAGCGTCGCTCCGCCGGCTGGGCACGGATTGGATCGACCTCTACCAGTTCCACACCCCCGATGACCTGACGCCGATCGAGGAGACGCTGGCTGCGCTCGATGATCTGGTGACTGCAGGAAAGGTCCGCTACATCGGGCACAGCAACCGGGCCGGCTGGCAGATCGCCGAAGCCGAGTTCACGGCCCGGATGGGCGGCTACAACCGGTTCATCTCCGCCCAGAACCACTACAACCTGCTGGACCGCCGCGCCGAGCTGGAAGTCACTCCGGCGGCGGAGGCCTACGGCCTCGGCGTGCTGCCGTACTTCCCGCTCGCCAACGGCCTGCTGACGGGCAAGTACTCATCCGGTCAGGCCCCCGAGGGCAGCCGCCTGACCCACTCGCGGCAGAACCTCCTGGAGAAGGCCGATCTTGAGCAGCTGGCGGAATTCGGCGCCTTCGCCCGGGACCGCGGGCTGACTGAAGTGCAGGTTGCCTTCTCCTGGCTGGCGTCCCGCCCGTCCGTGGCCTCCGTTATCGCCGGGGCGACCAAGCCGGAACAGGTGAAGCAGAACGCCGAAGCCGCGTCCTGGGTCCCCGATGAGAAGGATCTCGAGGAGCTGGACCGGATCTTCCCGAAGACGCCGAAGGTGGCCTTGTTCTAGCGCTTCCGGGATGCCTGTTCCGCCGGGATCCGGCCCGGCGGAACAAGTGTCCTAAGGGTGCTGATTATTATTCGGATGGGGTCCGCAGCTAGGGTCGAAGGGTGAGCACTTCCACCGGATCCAAGCAGCAGCGGCCGTCCTCCCGGCCCGCCCCCGCCTCCGCAGCCACACACGCCGGCATGGTCCGCGTCCGCGGGGCAGAGGAGAACAACCTGCGCGGCGTCGACGTCGACATTCCCCGGGACGCGATCGTCGCCTTCACCGGAGTCTCCGGCTCCGGAAAGTCGTCCCTGGCGTTCGGCACCATCTACGCTGAAGCCCAGCGCCGCTACTTCGAGTCCGTGGCTCCGTACGCCCGGCGGCTGCTCGCCCAGGGACACAATCCGAAGGTCGGACAGATCACCGGACTGCCGCCCGCCGTCGCGCTCCAGCAACGGCGCGGAACCCCGAGTTCCCGCTCGACGGTGGGTACGTTGACCACGCTGTCCAACTCCATGCGGATGCTGTTCTCGCGCGGGGGAACCTACCCGGCGGAGCTCGAGCCCGGGAGCCTGGACTCCGATGCGTTCTCGCCGAATACCGCCGCCGGCGCCTGCCGGGAGTGCTCCGGCCTCGGCGTCGCGCACACCGTGACCGAGGAGTCGCTGGTGCCGGACCCCAACCTCACCATCCGCGAGGGCGCGATCGCCGCCTGGCCGGGGGCGTGGCAGGGCAAGAACCTGCGCGACATCCTGATCCACCTGGGCTACGACGTCGACGTGCCCTGGCGGAAACTGCCGAAGAAGGACCGGGACTGGATCCTGTTCACCGAGGAACAGCCGGTGGTGACCATCACCCCGCAGCGGGACCGGGTGGCCAAACCGTACAAGGGCCGGTTCTGGAGCGCCCGCAGCTATGTGCTGCACACCCTCGCCGACTCCGCCAGCGCGAAGATGCGTGACCGGGTGCTGGAGTACATGGTGTCCGGCCCGTGCCCGGTCTGCGGGGGAGCGGGCCTGCGTCCGGAAGCCCTGGCCGTAACCTTCGCCGGCCGCAGCATCGCCGAGCTGAACGGCGCCACGCTGGGGGAGCTGGCGGACATCATCCGGCCCACGGCGGAACTGCAGGACGCAGGCACCGCGTCCCGTTCCGCGGCCTCCAACGAACACACCGAGGTGGCGGTCACCATCACCCGTGACCTCCTCGCCCGGATCGACGTGCTGATCAGCCTGGGCCTGGGATACCTGAGCCTGGCCCGTGCCACTCCCACCCTGTCCCCGGGGGAGATGCAGCGGCTGCGAATCGCCACTCAGCTGCGCTCGGGCCTGTTCGGGGTCGTCTACGTCCTGGACGAGCCTTCGGCGGGACTGCACCCGGCAGACGCCGAGCCGCTGCAACAGGTGCTGCAGGAGCTGCGCGACGCCGGCAACTCGGTCTTCGTCGTCGAGCACAACATGGACGTGGTGCGCAGCGCCGAGTGGGTCGTCGACGTCGGTCCGCAGGCCGGCGACGGCGGCGGTACCGTGCTGTACAGCGGCCCCGTGGCCGGGCTGGCCGACGTGGCGGACAGCGCCACCCGCCCGTTCCTGTTCGGGGAGGCCGAGCGGCCGGCGCCGCCGCGCCGCCGTCCCGGGCAGTGGCTGTCGCTGAAGGGCATTACCCGGCACAACCTCCGGGACCTGGACGCGGAGATCCCCCTGGGCGTGTTGACCGCTGTCACCGGGGTGTCCGGCTCCGGCAAGTCCACCCTGGTCAGCCAGGTCCTGGCCGAGACCGTGGGCACCGAGGTCAACGGCGCGCCGCCGGCAGCCGACGGGCAGGAGGACGGCGAGGCCGGCCCCGACGCCGGGGCGGAGTCGGCCCGGGAAACCGCCGCAAGGGTCCGCAGCATTTCGGGCCTGGAACACCTGGACCGCCTGGTGCGGGTGGACCAAAGGCCCATCGGCCGCACGCCGCGATCCAATCTGGCGACCTACACGGGACTGTTCGACGCCGTGCGGAAGCTCTACGCCGATACGGACGAGGCGAAGGCACGCGGCTACACTGCCGGCCGGTTCTCCTTCAACGTGGCCGGCGGACGGTGCGAAACATGCCAGGGGGAGGGGTTCCTCGCCGTCGAGCTGCTGTTCCTGCCCGGCACCTACGGACCCTGCCCGGTATGCCACGGGGCCCGTTACAACGAAGAGACCCTCGAGGTCACCTACCAGGGCAGGACCATCGCGGACGTGCTGGCCATGCGGGTCGAAACCGCCGCGGAGTTCCTGTCCGATGTGCCGGCCGCGGCGCGCAGCCTGGGCGCGCTGCTCGACGTCGGCCTCGGCTACCTTCGGCTGGGACAGCCGGCGACGGAGCTCTCCGGCGGTGAGGCGCAGCGGATCAAGCTGGCCACGGAACTGCAGCGGGCCCGGCGCGGCCATACCCTGTACCTGCTGGATGAACCGACCACCGGCCTGCACCCGCAGGACGTGCAGCTGCTGCTGGCCCAGCTGAACCGGCTGGTGGATGCCGACAACACCGTCGTCGTCGTCGAACATGCGATGGACGTGGTGGCGGCGGCCGACTGGGTGATCGACATGGGCCCGGCCGGCGGCGACGAGGGTGGCCGGATCATCTGCGCCGGCACCGCCGGGGATGTCGCCGTGTGCAAAGCAAGCCGCACAGCACCGTACCTGACCGCCGCGCTGGAACGCCTGGCCTGAGGACCGGCGGCCCCGGCGCGGTCTCAGCCGCGGCGGAACCCGCCTTCGCTGCTGATCGTCTGGCCCACCACCCACCGGCCCTCGTCCGAGACCAGCCAGGCAATCAGGCGCGCCGGGTCATCGGGCGCACCCATCCTGCCCGCGGGGAACGCGGCACGGACATCCTCAAGGACCTCCAGCGGGCGGTCCGCGTTTTGGGCGTCCAGGTAACCGGTGTTGACCGGACCGGGATTGACGGTGTTGAGCAGGATGCCGCGGTCAGCGAGGTCGGCAGCCACCGAGGCGGTGACCCCGGCCAGGGCAGCCTTCGAAGCGGCGTACGCGATTTCACCGGGCATCGGTCCCAGGAGCTGCCCGCTGGTGAACCAGATCACCCGGCCGCCCGGGCGTCCGTCATGCTGGTCGGCGAAGCGGGCCGTGGCCAGGAGGACGGACCTGGCGTTGACGGCCCAGTGCGTATCGAGCATCTCTGCGTCCAGGGACTGAAGGGGACCGTCCCCGCCGCTGCGCGCGTGGTTGCAGACCAGGATGTCCAGATGGCCCAGCGTGGAGGCCGCGGCGTCGAGCATGGCTGCGGGGGCGTGGGGATCGGCGAAATCGTGCTCGCCGTGCGCCAGCCGGGCTTCGGGCTGCAGGCGGTCGCGCAGCCCGTCCATGACGGCGTCGACGTCGTCCCCGCCCCAGGGCTGCTCGGCGTCGTGCGGCGCGTAATGCTGCAGGTACAGGCTGGCGCCCATGTCCGCCAAGCGGCCGGCAACGGCATAACCGATGCCGGCACGGCGGCTGACGCCTGTCACGACGGCGGTACGTCCGGCCAGGGGAGGTGAAGTCATTCGGCCATGCTACTTGGGCCCAAGAGCCCCGCAGGGATGCCCGCCGACCACGGTGTCAGAAACCGCGTCAGCGCCGAGTGTTGAGGCGGGTTGCTTCCGCCTCCGGCCCCGTGACCCACGCGGGGCCATATGACGTCAGCACGGGAGACGCGAAGAATTCCGTGAGGGCAGCCTCGGCGGCGCCCAAGTCATGAACCAACCGTAATGGCATGAATGCCTTCGCATTGCCCATTGACACCTCTATCGAAGGTGCCGCATTCGGTTGATCGCGTGACAGGACAGCCCAGGCGCCGTCGTCAGCCGTATTGGAGCTTCTATGACATACGAATCCAATACCGCCGCCGCCTGCCGCCTCAAACCCTGCGGATTCATAGAGGACCGTCAGCCTGCCATTCGAGCCGGGAGTGTCCAGCATGCGCAGGGCCGCCAGGGCAGCTTCGCGGGCTGCGTCGGTGCCGCTGAACGCGCGCCCGTCGACGGCCCACTCAGGTGGGTTGGCTGACCGACGGCCTGTCTTTCTGGACCGCAGACCTGCCCCGAAGTTGGTTCCGGCTACGAAACCGCCAAACCATGCCAAGGCAGGGGCCGCGGACAACCAGAACCACCCGCCGATAAACACCAGGAAAACGAGAGGGCTGGTCCATCGCTTGGCCGGGGCAAAGCCCAGAAACCATACGCCGAGGACGAGGCTGGACAGCAAGGCGGGTATCCACGCCGAAGGTATTTCCGCCTTCGGCGCATACAGCAAAAACAGAACGGTAGCCATCAGGAAGAATGCGCCGATAATGCAGTTAGCCAGGCCCGAGCCTGCCAGGCGGGCTCCGTTACGGACTTTTCGAGGGCCTGATTTCATCAAAGGAGCATATCCTGCAGGCGGTCATCGCCGAACGGTGCGGTCCTGCCGGACCTAGCCAAACCGCAGGTCGAGCACATCCGGTCCATCGGACCAGGGCAGCGCGGGGTCGGGCCCACGGTAGTGGAAAAAGCCCCGCAGTGCCTGCTGCGCGGATTTCTGATCGTGGACCACCCCGGTGGGCGCATAGGCCCGTCCCGTAGGAATCCTGATTACCGTCTCCGCCTTATCGACGTCGGTTCCGAGAATCCTCCAGCTGTCATCGTCGGAGTAGTCGGATGTGCAGTGGATGATGTATCCCGCTCCCGGGTTCCCCACCGCTTCGAAGAGCGCGTTGTTGTACTGGACGGTGAAACGCCCTGACGCCGCACTGTCCCAACCGTCCAGCCCGTCCAACGCGGAGGCTTTGGCAACGGAGGTCGTGGTCTCCTCGTGTCCGTTGACCAGCCAGGTGTTGGTAACCACTTTGTGGGCCCTCAGCCGGAGTCCCTCCTGAACCACCTGACCCAGAAGCGAGCCGCCGGCGTTGGCCGGGATGACCATCGCCGCCAACGCCGACCACGGCTCCGGCATCTGCAGGAGGAGGATGTATTCCGCTATGACAAGCAGCGCCAGGACAAGGACCCCTTTGGAAGCAGGCAAGCCGGCGATGACGGCGGTGCCACCCGCCAGGCCCCCCGCCAGAAGGAGGAAAAACTCGGCCGGCGGCAGCCCCCCAAGCGAGACGGAGACACCGGCGATCAGCACCACCACCCCGAGGGCTACCAAAAGCAGCCTGGGCCAGGCGTAGGGCATCAGGACGCTGAGCCAGCGGTTGTTCTTCACTTCACCTATCCTGCGTATCCTCAGTTCCCGGTAACGATGAGCCTGCCCAGATCCAGCCCGCCTCCCACACCGGCGCCCAAGCCGGCGGAACGCCAGAGCGCAACGCCGTTCGGACCGCCGGCGAACGCGCCCGTCCATGTGCTGGGGTTCGTACGGGCAGCCTGTGACAAAGTGCTGGAAGCCGTGGGCCCCCCGCCCAAATGGGACAGGAAACCACCGGTCGTTGCCGACCATGCCAGATCCCCGGCGCTGATTTCTTCCCCGGAGATCATCTTATCGGTGAGTGTGCCGGCCACCGCTCCGCCGCTGCTCAGCGCTGTCTGGCTCCAAAACGCGGGCGCTGTCTGCCGTGCCGCGCCGCTGGCCAGGGTGTAGGCCGAGTGGCCTCCCGCCTTGGCGAGAGTCCCTCCGGCGGGGCCGGCGAGGCCGCCCACCGCACCGCTGATTCCACCGCCGATCATGGCCCCGGCGAGCCCGCGCCAGCTGTCTATGCCGCCGTTCTTGGCGACATGGATTGCGCCGCCTGACACCGCACCCACTGTACCGTTGACACCTGCGTTGACGGCGACGTAACCACCGAGCCGTGACACGGAGGCTGAGGTCGCCATAGCTGCACGGGCAGCGCCGAAGGCTGCGCCGCCCAGGGCACCGGTGATCCCGAAAGCGGCCGACTGGGCCCAGTTGACGCTGCCGCTGGTGGCTTTCTGAATGACGACGTCGGCTCCGAAGCTCATCAGCCCCAGTCCGGCCACCTGGCCGCCGGGCACAAACATCAGGGCGGCACCACCGACGACAGCCACCCCGCCGACGATGTACTCCCAGTTGTCCTTCATCCAGCCCCCGGCGGCGGCGAGGGCGCCCTGGCTCTGCCCGTCGTAGGCCTTCAGCTCCTCATCGGTCATGGGGCGCAGGCCGGTGGGGTCGCTGGTGTTGAGGGGGTTGTTGCCGGCGTAGGCGTAGGGGTTGCCGTCCCACCCGGCCCCGAGCACGGGCGGAAGCGGGTCGGTGGAGAGGAACCCGGGCGTCGAGGGGTCGTACGCCCGCCGCCCAAGCCATTCCAGGCCGGCGACGCCGAGCCCGCCGCCGGCGGTGAGGCTGAGTTCCGGGGGAAGGGCAGGGGCCGCCAGGGCGCCGAGCGTGCTCCCACCGACCTGCGCAGCGGCTCCCGGCTGCGGAACCGGTGACGCGCCGACGACGGCCCAGGGATCAGCCGGATCGGTGGGGCGGGCGGCTCGCCAGGTGGGGGAGAGCCAGGTGCTGCCGACGCCGGTGATGCCGCCGGGCAGGTTCAGGACCTGCTGGTCGGCGATGCCGGCGAGGGTGGGAATGGGGTTGGCAGTGTCCCACCACAGGTCGCAGCCGTCGACGCCGGCCAGCTCGCCCAGGGCGTCGACCCACAGCAGGTGACGGGAAGCGACGTGTCCGCTTGGTGAGCGTTCGACGACCTCCTCAAGGTAGCCGGTGGGGCCCCAGGCGTAGTCCGTCGAGGACCCGTCGGCGCGGATAAGGCGGGTCCGCCGGCCCAGCCCGTCATACACGTACTCAGCGCCGGATCCATCGGAAGTGAGGACGGCTGCGAGCTGGCCTGACGAGTCGTAGTCGTAGGTCCGGGTTCGGGCCGGGCTCAGTTCGCGGATCAGGCGGCCGCCGGCGTCGTACTGCCATTCCGACACCGTGTCGGACACGGTTGATGGCAGGCTGCCGTCCTGCCCGGTGGTGGCGGCGGCGACCAGTTGCCCGGCGCCGTCGTACGCGTACCGGGTGGTGGTTCCGGCGCGGGTGAGGGCGGTGATCCGTCCGTCGTCGTCTCTGCCGATGAGGGTGATGTCGGTGCCGGTGCCGGTGGTGGTGCGGGTGTGTTCGGTGAGGTGGCCGTGGCGGTAGGCCCAAGCTTGGATGAGGTCGCCGGCGGTGGCGGTGGTCAGCCGGCCGGAGGCGTCGTAGGTGAAGGCGGCCTCACCGAGGCGGGGGTTGGTCACCGTGACCACGCGGCCTGCCGGGTCGCGGGTGTAGGTGGTGGTGGTTCCGGTGGGGTCGGTGTAGGCGGTGCGGTTTCCGTCCGCGTCGTACGCCCAGGTCATGCCCTGGGCGCCGCGGGTGCGGGAGGTGAGCTGGCCGCGCCGGTTGAATCCGAGTTCGTGCTCGATGACGAGCCCGTCGGTGCCGGTGGAGTCCGCGATCACGATGCGCCGGTTGAGCTTGTCCCGCCGGATTTCGGCCAGGACCCGCCCGTTGTAGGAGGTGCTTTGTTCCTGGCCGGCGGTGTCGTAGGTCCAGGTGGTGGTGTTCCCGTCCGGGTCGGTCTGGGACAGCTGCCGGCCGGCGGGATCATAGGTGGCGGTGGTGACCCGGCCCAGCGGGTCGGTGACGGAGGAGACCTGGTCGGTGTCGGTGTAGGTGCGGGTGGTGACCCCGCCCAACGGGTCGGTGATCTTCACCAGCCGGCCGCGGGTGTCGTACTCGAACCGGGTCCGCCCGCCGACCCCGTTGATCGTTTCGATGAGTTCACCGGCTTGGTTGTATTTGAAGCGGCGGGTGCCGTACCAGGTGTCCTGGGCGAAGGTCAGCCGCCCGACCTTGTCATACCCGTACCGGGCCGTGCCCTGGCCGGGGGTCCGGCGGCCGGTCAACCGGCCCGCCCCGTCATAGGTGAAGGTCTCGGTTTCCCCGGTCGGCAGGATCCGCGCGATCACCCGCTGGTCCGCGTCGTACACCAGTTCGGTGACCGCCCCCAACGGATCGACCGTCTTCCACGGCCGGCCGCAGGCGTCGTATTCGTAGCGGGTGACCGCCCCCGTGGGGGAGGTGATGGAGGTGATCCTGCCCGCAATGTCCCGGGCCAGGACGGTGAGCCCGCCTTCCCCGTCCAGCAGCTCGACCGGGTTCCCGGCGGCATCGTAAGTCACCAGTTCGGCGGTGCCGTCTTCGGACTGGACCCGGGTGGGGCGCCCGTACTCGTCGAAGGTGTAGGTGGTGGACGCGAACGCGTCCCGCAGGGTGGCGGTGCCGGTCTTCCGGTCCGTGGCGGCGTCGGCGCGGACCCCGGTCGGGTCGATGACGGCGGTCAGGTTCCCGACCGTGTCGTACTCACGGAGCCAGTCGTGCCCGGCCGGGTCGGTGATCCGGGTCAGCCGGGACAGGGAGTCGTGGGTGAAGCCCCAGCGGGCGCCGTCGGGCAGGACCGCCGCGGACACGTTGCCCAGGTCATCAAACACCCGCTCCACGGCCCGGCCCAGCGGATCAATGGTGCGCACCAGTTCCCCGTTGCCCGCGTACTCGAGTGTGGTGCGGCCCCCGTCCGGGGCAATCACGGCGGTGAGCCGGCCCGCGGGATCGTGCTCGAAGGACCAGACCGCCCCGTCCGGGTCCTGGCGCCGGGACAGCTGCCCGGCCGGGGTATAGGTGTAGCGGGTGAGGGCGCCGGAGGGGGTGGTCGCTTCCACCGGCCGGCCGGCCTGGTCGCGGACGATGACCGCGGTGTCCCCGGCCGCGCTGGTGGTGGCGATCAGGTCACCAAACTGGTCGTAGGTGAAGCCGATGGTGACCCCGGCCGGGTCGGTGACCTGCACCAGCAGGCCGGCCTCCCACACCAGTTCGGTCCGCCCGCCCAACGCGTCGGTGATGACGGACGGGTCGCGGGTGATCTCATCGGCGTAGTCGTAGGTGATGACCGACCCGGTGTCGGTGACCAGGGTGGTGAGCCGGTCCTGCTCGTCCCACCCGTAGGTGAAGTCCGCGCCCTCCGGGGTCACCGTGCGGGTTCGGCGGCCCCGCTCGTCGTAGGCGTGCACGGTGACCGACCCGTCGCGTTCGGTGAAGGAGACCAGGTTCCCGTACTTGTCGTAGGCCATGGACTGGCGTTCATCATGCGAGTCCCGGACCCCGACCAGCCGGCCCCGGGCGTCAGCGATCCACGAGTTCGAGCGGGTGCCGTCCTCGTCCGAGACCACGGTCACCCGGCCGGGCAGGTACGCGAACCGGGTCCGCCGCCCATGCTGGGTCACCTGCAAAACGACCCGGCCGGACGCGTCGTACGTGTTTTCCGCTTCCAGTACCCCGGCGGCGGAGTACACGGCGTCGACCAGGCCCGCCTCGTTGATCCGGTACCGGCGGGTCCCCGCCGCCGACGTGACCTCGGTCAGCCGGCCGGCGTCGTCATACCCGTACTCCACCCGACGACCGTCCGAAGCCCGCACCACGGCCACCCGGCCGCCCACATACTCCACGTCCAGGAACCGGCCCCGCACATGCCACAACCGCGACACCACACCCATGCCCTCGGCGGCCTGCTCGCGCTGCACCGAGACGGTGCGGCCGGGCCCGGAGCCGGTGCCCAGCCAGGCACCGGTGAGGGTGTAGGCCCACCAGGACCCCTTGTTGTCCCGGACCACCATGAGGTGGCCGGTCCCGGCAGGAACCGACGCCAGTTCCGCCAGGGAGGGCGTGTCGGCCGGTTCGCGGGAGAGCCAGTAGTTCTCCTCCACCGCCCGGCCCCAACCGTCACCCTCGCGGGGGAAGTCCACCGCCCGACCGTCGGCCATCACCCACCGGCAACCCTCGTCACTGAACACCAGGTGCTGATCCAGCACCGAGGACCAGCCCGGACCAAACACCCCCGGCGCCGCCGAAACTTCATCGGCGTCCTGGCCCGTCACGGCCAGCGAGTTATACATCCGGGAGAGCACCAGGTTCGACGCGACCCCGGCGAAACCCAGGTCGGTTTCCGGCTCAATGAAGTTGCCCGTCGCCGTGTTCACCGGATCATTCGCATACCCGGTCGTCGGCTTCGCGCCCCACGCCGTCGGCGGATCAATCTGCAGCGACGCCCGGGTGGCACTCACTCCCGCCGCGGCCAGCGCCTCCGCCAACGCCGCATCGGACACCGTCGACACATTCCCCTCACCACCGGCAGCAGCAAACGCGTCCGCCACCGTCACCGCCCACACCGCATCCGCCTCATTGGCTTCCAGGTATTGCCGGAAGGCGCGAATGACGCCGCCTGCGTCGATGTGGCCCCAATTGCACTGGGCGGCAAAGGAGGCCAGGTGGCCTTCCAATGTTCCCGGCGTGGCAGCCAGAGCGTCATCGAGAGTGCGGGAACGGGCGGCAAAGGTGCGCAGATGGGCCGGTCGCGCCGAGGAAGTGCCGCCTCCGGCATCGCCTCCGCTGCCCGGGGCGGGGGTCTGCCGGACCCCGTTGGCGGGGGCTGCCTGGGGAAAGGAAGGCGCGGGTGCCGGGTCCATGTTCGGCCGCGGGTCCGCGCCCCAGATCCAGTCCCCGATCTCCTCCAGCCAGCTGCGGTCGTTGTTCCGGCGGACCCAGGCGTTGTTCTCCTCCCGGCGGGCGTCTTCTTCCCTCGCTGCCGTGACCATGACGTCGACGTAGCCGGCGACGGTCCTCAGGGCGTCAGCGAGGGCGCCGGCATCCTGGCGGGCGACAGCGGCGTTGGCCTGGAAAACTTCGGAAAAGCGGCCCAAAAAGTCCTGTCCAGCGTCCGTGGCGTAGGAAAGGCGAGGACCCAACTGCATTTCGAGCCGCGACGCTGCGGACTCGAAGGCCGACTTCATTTCGGCTGCCACGCTGTACACGAACCGTCCACGCGAATCGTCCGGCAACAACGGCATCTCAACGAACGTCACTGTCAGGGCCCCCAGATAAAAACACAGCTTGAATGGAAAGACGGGTCGGGTCGACGGTGTGGAGCGAGCACGTTGCTTATTGCTCCGTCGTCAACCGTCCGAAAAAGGTATCAAGTACCGGGAGCGCCAAGGGGCCGGGCATCCGGCATGCCGCAGGAGCGGCGGGAATGCCCGGCCCTGGCGCGTGGGCACGTACGCTTAGGCGCCGCCGCCGGCGGAGAAGATGTTCTGCGAGATCTGCTGCAGCTGAGAACGCAGCTGCTCGAGCTCCTCGCGGGCCTTGTCGAGGGCGGCTTTGGTCTCGGGCCAGGTCGAGCCGCGGAACTGTGCCGCCAGCGGGCCGTCCCACACGTTCGGATCAGAAAGGATCTTGCCCTGCGCGTCCAGCGCCGAGATCTGATCCGTGAAACCGCCGTTGATGATCGACTGCACCTGGTTGATCGCAGTCTTCGCCTGCTCCGTGGACAACACCCGAGACATGGAAATCCCCCTCAAAAAAATGTGTACCGGCTCTGCAGGCCGGCACCGGACGAAGGAACCTTATCAATTGGAGCTGGCGGGTTCCAAGAAGATGAACAGGGGCCGGCACTCTGAAGGCATGCCGCCGCCGGAGGATACCGAGCGTCGAGGCGCCGCGCCTGGACCACGGCCTGGGGTCGGACCCGCCACCGGCTGCGGTCATTCCTCCAATTGGCAAGGCATGGCTACCGCTTCGCGCGGTGAAACCTGCGGAGATAGCCAGGGGATGGGCAGGCGAAGGTAACCTGACCGGAACTGTACCGTCTTGGTGGAGAAACACCGTCGTGCGGGTCCCATAAGGCCCGTTCGAAGCCCCCCTATCTTGAGCGCCGGGTACTTCTCAAAGCGGCTCTTGACCACAGAAACATTGCGGCCACTGAAGGTGAGTTCCCCGCCCCCTTCGATCTCGATGAACAGTCCCCTTTGATTCGATGTGCATTGGAGTCAGTTCGGAGTTGCATGGCCGGACGTAGCTGACTTGGCGGCTGCTGACTCATAAGCCGCGATAGCTGGGACTGCCTCACCTTCTGTCGCCAGCATCCCGCCATCGGCCAGCAGGTCTATCACTGCATACCCGGTGTCTGTCTTGGTGAGCGCCAGGAAGGGTGGGCGCCCGCGCTGCCGAAGGCCGGCCGGCTATGGAGTCGGGCGGACGGACGGTCATTGCTTGAAGAGGCGTTCCTTTCGGAATCCCGAAACCGGAAGCCGTCGTCGAACTCTTCAGGCAGTGCACGCCTGCCGGTTCGACTCATTTATCCCTGGTTGGTTGGCTGAGGGAGCTCTATGACGCTTCCATCGGGTGCGCGCAGGATGAAGGGGGAACCGACCGTGGCATGAACTATGGGGCGGATCGTCAGAAGGAGGGTCATCAGGGCTCCTCCGAATACCAGCATCGATACGATCTGGTTTAGCAAGAGGGTCAAGCCAATGCACACACAGGCCAACAGTCCGGCAGCCAAGAGTGCCAGCCGGGCCAGTTTCCTGCGGTCCACGCCCACACTGACACCAGGCAGCTGCAGCTTTTGTGCCTGCCGGTCTTTAAGCAGAAAAAGTACCAACAGCGTCAGACAAAAAAGCACCACGGCGATGGCGGCCACAGCTGAAAGCACCACGTTCATTTTCCACTCCGTTCTTAAGCGAATAGTCGTGCAGAAGGAACGCGAGCAAACATACCCTGCTGCCTTGGTTCAGTTGGGATTGACGATTCGAGTTTGTTTTATCCGGAGAGGACTCCGGCTTCAACCAGTGCGGAATGAGCGAGCAGGCACTGGGCATAGAGGATGCTAAGCAGGACAGGTGCACCTAGAGCATAAGTCAGCAATATTTCCACCTTCGGCACGGGCCGCGGATCATGCTTTCGACTCGGACGCCACGCAAACAAGGCGGCGATAGGTGGCAGGGCCACAGCCATCAAAACGGGAAAACCGTCCCCGCCAAAACGCCCGTTGTATGGTATTGCTGTTCCTAGCGGTACGCTGAAAAGGACAACTGCTGCAATTGCTAGACACGCTATAAGGATGACAAGGGATAATACCTGAAAGAATTTATTCGCCCTGACTCCAGGTCGGACCTCGCGCTCCGCGTATATGTGTTTCGGACTTGCCGAGTCTTCAACCCTCAATTAGTCCCCATTTCACTCAATCCCCTTTTGTGTCGAAGTGCGAGATGCAGGCGGCCAGCGACCGCAGATGCCGAGACGGCGCGGCAGCCCGGCCCCGGCACCGGGAAATGCGCAGGCCTAGGCGCCGCCGCCCGCGGAGAAGATGTTCTGGGAGATCTGCTGCAGCTGGCCGCGGAGCTGCTCCAGCTCCTCGCGGGCCTTGTCCAGCGCCGCCTTGGTCTCGGTCCAGGTCGAGCCGCGGAACTGAGCCGCCAGCGGGCCGTCCCACACGTTCGGATCCGAAAGGATCTTCCCCTGCGCATCCAGCGCCGAGATCTGATCCGTGAAACCGCCGTTGATGATCGACTGCACCTGGTTAATTGCAGTCTTCGCCTGCTCAGTAGACAACACGCGCGACATAAGAATCCCCCAATTCGTTGGCAGTCATGCTCCGCCGGACGCAGGCAATGCCGGCGGCCGAACGACAGGGAGCTTAGCAATATGGCCGGTTTAAGCCAAGGAATGAAAAATGCGCCGGACGGCCCGCCCGGCTGCCGCCACGTTTCCTGGAATGGGAAATGCGGCAGCAGCCGTCCGGTCCGTCCGGCGCGCGTTAATGCGAGGCGAACCTACACGGAAGCCGGTTCCCGCTCGGCGTGGAAGCGGCGCCCGAGGACCCGCTCCGAGGCGCCCACCCGGTCCAGATACGGGGTGATGCCGCCCAGGTGCATCGGCCAGCCGGCCCCCAGGATGACGCACAGGTCCACGTCTTCGGGCCCGGCCACCACGCCTTCCTCGAGCATCAGCCCGATTTCCTCGGCGAGGGCGTCCTGCGCACGGCGCAGCACCTCCTCGGAGGTGGAGGGGGAGTCGCCGAATTCAAGCAGGTCCAGCGTCTCCTGCGGAATGTACTGCGAGCCGTCCCCGCCCTGCTGCCACAGCGATTTGATGCCGTTGTCGATGAGCTTCTGTTGGTTGGCGGAGACGTGGAACCGGTCGCCGAACGCGGCGTGCAGGGATTCCTGCACGTGCTGGCCCACCGGCAGGCCCACCAGGGCCAGCAGGTTGAACGGCGTCATGGGCAGGCCCATCGGGCGCAGCGCGTTGTCCGCGACGGCGGCGTCGGTGCCCTCGTCGAAGACCTTGGTGATCTCGCCGAACATGCGGCCCAGGATGCGGTTGACCACGAAGGCGGCCGCGTCCTTGACCAGCACGGCGGTCTTCTTCAGCTGCTTGGCCAGGGCAAAGGCGGTGGCCAGGACAGCGTCGTCGGTCTTCGGCGCACGCACGATCTCCAGCAGCGGCATCACGGCCACCGGGTTGAAGAAGTGGAAGCCGATCACCCGCTCCGGGTGCTGCAGATCCGCGGCCATCTCAGTCACGGACAGCGAGGACGTGTTGGTCGCCAGGATGCACTCGGGGGAGACCACGGCCTCCACCTCGGCGAACACCTGCTTCTTGACGCTCATCTCCTCGAACACGGCCTCGATGACGAAGTCCGCATCCGCGAACACGTCCTTGGACACCGAGCCGGTGACGAGCGCCTTGGTGCGGTTCGCGGCGTCGGCGGACATCCGGCCCTTCGCGGCCAGCTTGTCCACCTCGGCGTGCACGTAGCCCACGCCCTTGTCCACCCGCGCCTGATCGATGTCGGTCATGACGACCGGCACCTTCAGCTGCTTCGCGAACAGCAGCGCCAGCTGGCTGGCCATCAGGCCCGCGCCGACGACGCCGACCTTGGTCACCGGGCGGGCGAGCTTGGGATCCGGGGCGCCGGCGGGCTTCTTGCCGCGCTTCTGCACCAGGTCCAGGAAGGCGTAGACCGTGTCGGAGAACTGCGGAGTCTGCATCAGCTCGGCCAGCGCGTCGCATTCGGCCTCGCGGGACTGCTCCTCGGTCCAGTTCTTTCCGGCCTCCATCAGGTCCAGGACCTTGGCGGGGGCGGGCGCGGCATTGGAGGTGCGCTTCTCCACGAAGGCGCGTCCGGCGGCGACGGCGGCGTCCCACTCGTCGGAGACGGCGGCCGGATCGGCGACGGCGTTGAGCCGGTTCACGGTCTCCTGGCCGGTGATCACGCGGGCCGCCCAGGCCAGGGACTGCTCCACGAAGTCCGCCGGCTCAAACAGTGCGTCGGCGATGCCGAGCTTGTAGGCGGCCGGGCCGCTGAGCGTGCGGTTGTTGCTCAGGGGGTTCTCGATCATCACCTTCACCGCGTTGGCCGGTCCGATCAGGCGCGGCAGCAGGTAGACCCCGCCCCAGCCGGGAACGAGACCGATGAACGCCTCTGGCAGCGACAGGGCGCCGGCTCCGGTGGAGACGGTGCGGTAGTCGGACTGCAGCGCGATCTCCAGGCCGCCGCCCAGGGCGACGCCGTTGATGAAGGCGAAGCTGGGCACGCCCAGGGTGCCGAGCTTCTCATAGACCTCGTGGCCCAGGGCCGCCATGGCCCGGCCGTCGGCCTCCCCGACCAGGGACTTGGTGGAGGACAGATCGGCCCCGGCGACCAGGTAATGCGGCTTGCCGGTCACGCCCACGCCCACGATCTCGCCGGCGTCGGCGCGGCCGCGCAGGGTGTCCAGCACGTTGCCCAGCTCGATGAGAGTGTTCGGGCCGAGGGTGGTCGGGCGCCGGTGATCGGCGTCGTTGTCCAGGGTGATCAGCGCGAAAGTGCCGGCGCCGCCGGGCAGTTCCACGTCCTGGACGTAGGAATGGGTGACGACCTCGTTGGGGAACATTTCCGCCAGGCGGGTGAATTCGGAAGAAGTCATGGGTCCTAGGCCTCCGGATCGGTGGTGTAGTCGGGGTGGTTGGGGTTTTCCCAGATGACGGTGCCGCCCATGCCCAGGCCGATGCACATGGTGGTCATGCCGTACCGCACCGAGGGATCCTCCTCGAACTGCCGGGCCAGCTGGGTCATCAGGCGCACGCCGGAAGAGGCCAGCGGGTGTCCGACGGCGATCGCTCCGCCCCAGCGGTTCACCCGCGGGTCGTCGTCGGCGATGCCGAAGTGGTCCAGGAAGGCCAGGACCTGGATGGCGAAGGCCTCGTTGATTTCGAACAGGCCGATGTCGGAGATCTCCAGGCCGGCCAGGCGCAGCGCCTTCTCGGTGGAGGGCACCGGGCCGAAGCCCATGACCTCGGGCTCGACGCCGGCAAACGCCGACGCGACCATGCGCATCTTCACGGGCAGGCCCAGTTCCTCGGCGGCGTCGGCGGAGGCGAGCAGCGCCGTCGTCGCGCCGTCGTTCAGGCCGGCCGCGTTGCCGGCGGTGACCCGGCCGTGTGCCCGGAACGGGGTGCGCAGCTGCGCCAGGTCCTCCATGGTGGTGCCCGGCCGCGGCGGCTCGTCCCGGGTGGCCAGGGCCCAGCCCTGGCCCGGCTTCTTCACGGCCACCGGCACCAGGTCCGGCTGGATGTGGTTGCCGGCGTACGCCTTGGCCAGTTTCTCCTGCGAGGCGGCCGCGTAGGCGTCGGTGCGTTCCTTGGTGATGTGCGGGTAGCGGTCGTGCAGGTTCTCGGCGGTGTTGCCCATGTTCAGGGCTGCCGGATCCACGATGCGCTCGGTCATGAAGCGCGGGTTCGGATCCGCGCCCTGGCCCATCGGGTGGTTGCCCATGTGCTCGACGCCGCCGGCGATCACGACGTCGTAGGCGCCGACGCCGATGCCCGCAGCGGTGGTGGTGACGGCGGTCATCGCGCCGGCGCACATGCGGTCGATGGCGAAGCCCGGAACGGTCTGCGGCAGGCCGGCCAGCAGGGCCGCGGTGCGGCCGATGGTCAGGCCCTGGTCACCGGTCTGGGTGGTGGCGGCGATGGCCACTTCGTCGATGCGGTCCTTGGGCAGCTGCGGGTTGCGGCGGAGCAGTTCGCGGATGCACTTGACCACCAGGTCATCGGCTCGCATGCCGTGGTACATGCCCTTTTCACCGGCCTTGCCGAAGGGTGTGCGCACGCCGTCCACGAATACAACGTCCCTGATCTGCCGGTTCCGGCTCTGTGGGCTCACGTCCAACTCCTCTTTGAGAGATATGAAATACGGCACAAGGTCCGCCTCGATGTTACTCGTGAGTAACTTAGCCTGCAACAGTGCAGCCGTGCCGGCGGCCGCCGAGCTGCCGGCCGTCGGGCGGCGCGCCCCCGAGCGACCGCGAGGGGGCGGGAAATGTTACTTGGCCCACACTATACTGAGCGGTCGGTTACCTGAAGGGGGAGGGGCAAGCGTCTTTACACAAGGACGAGTAGCCGCGCGGGATGGGCAGGCAGGGGCGGACGGCGGGGCCCGGTCAGGCAGGACGGCGGGCCGCGTGCAGGACGGTGTCCTGCACGGTGACACGTTCGCCGTCCGGGCCGGGCACCTGCCTCGGCCGGGCTTCGGAGGCGAGGACCTGCCACAGGGCCGGATCCAGTGCCGCCCGCAGGTCGCGGGGGGCAGGCAGCAGGCCCGGATCGGGCCGGGGCACTCCGGCCCGGGCGTCATCGGGGTGATGCGCGACGACCAGCAGGACACCGCCGGGAGCCACGGCGGCCGCAGCGCGGCGGAGCACCGGCCGGAAACGCTCCGCCGGCAGGTGCAGGAAATGCATGCTGACCAGGTCGAAGCCGCCGGCCGTCGGCAGCCAGGTGGCCACGTTGCGGTGCAGCCACCGGGTGCGGCCGGCGAGCCGCCCGCCGGCTTCATAGGCCTGGATCGCGGCGCGGCGCAGGGCGACGGGAGAGACATCGACGCCGGTGACCTCCCAGCCGCGGCCTGCCAGCCAGATCGCGTCCGCCCCCTCACCGCAGCCAAGGTCCAGGGCGCGGCCCGGCTGGAGCGCTTCAGCGGCGGCGACCAGCGTCGGATTGGGTTCGCCGCTCCAGACGGGACGGCCGGAGTACCGCCGATCCCAGATTTCCTGGTCTGATTGCGTCTGCATTGCCGTCCCGCTCCTCGTGCCGTCAGCCTCCATCCTTTCGGTTCGGCGTACCCAACGGCAAGTTCACTGAGGATCGGGACGCGGCGGATGCGGCGGGGGGCCCGTCGCCGCGCTGCGCGTGGCAGACTGGCGGCCATGAGCGACGCGATGGCCGGGAGCCCTGATTTTGAAGCCGCAGCGGTGCTGTGGGACGAGTATGCGCAGGCTCGGCCCGAGCAGGCGGCCGCCGATCCCGAGTACGAAGTGGAGATGTTCGGCGACGGACCGGAAACGGCCGACGCGCTGCTGGAACTGGTCCTGACCGGCCACAAGCGCGCAACCTCGTCGCTGGTGGCCGAGTATCTGCAGGAGGGGGCGCAGCTTCCGCGCATCGGAGCGCACTGGATTGCCTGCGACGGGCAGGGGCGGCCGCGCGCAGTGCTGCGGACGGTGGAGCTGAAGCTGGGCACCTTCACGGACGCCGATGCGGACTTCGCCCGCGACGAGGGGGAGGACGATGGATCGCTCACGGCTTGGCGGCACGCCCACCGGACCTTCTGGGAGCGCACCGCGGCGGCCCGCGGAGCGGCTTGGAGCGAGGCGGAGGAGATCGTCTTCGAGCGTTTCGACCTCGTCTGGCCGGCGTCTCTCTGAGTCACCGGCACCTCGCGGGCCGGCCCCCGCAGCGGGGCGGCTTGTCCGCGGGCGCTGTTGCCGGTGACCCCCGGCGGCCGAAATACTGGCTGGAGTGCAGCGGTTCCCACACGGAAGGACGGTGCTGACCATGGGGCGGGAAGCTGAGGAGCGGCGTCGGCGGCTGGAACGGATCGCCGGAGTGCGGGCCAGCGGCGATGCAGAATACGGCCGGGATGCGCAGGAGGACGAGAAGCGGCGGGTGGACCCTGCCGCGCGGGCGGATTACCTGGTCCGCGACGCGATGGCGCAGGGAGCCTTCGACAACCTGAAGTACGCCGGCAAACCGCTGCCGCAGACGGTCGGCGATCCGGATCCGGACTGGTGGCTCAAAGGACTGATCCAACGCGAGAACCTCACCGGCCTTGGGCCCCGTGCCCTGCTGCTGCGCACCGAGGACGCCGAACTAGACGAGACGCTCGACCGGCGGTACACCGAGGCCCAGGTGCGGGCCGTGGTCGAGGATTTCAACGCCCGGGTCATCGATGCCCGGCGGCAGCTCCAGGGCGGTCCGCCCGTGACCACCAAGCTGCGCGACGTCGAGCAGGAGGTGCGGCGCTGGCAGGAACGGCGCCGGGTGCGCGCCGATGCTGCCCGGCAGGCACGGGAGGCCGAGCAAGCGGAAGCCGCGGCGGCCCGGCGTCGGCGCTGGCGCTGGCTGCGCCGACGCTGAGCGGCGGCATCACACCGTCTGTCAGCCGCGCCGGTCAGTCGCCGGTGGCCGGAAGCGGGGGCGGCGGAGAGCGCAGGCGCAGCCAGGCGCCCACGCAGGCCACGGCCAGCACCCAGAACGCCAGGGTCGGCGGCAGCCACGGCACCAGCAGGAACCGCTCCTGGACGGCGGCGAACGCCGCCAGCAGGGCCACTGAGGACAGCATCAGCTGCCCGGTGCTCAGCCCCACCAGGAAGAGGAACACGGGATAGAAGTAGCTGAACGCGCTGCCGCCGAGGGTCAGCACGGCAAACGCCAGCGCAAGGGCCAGCAGGAACATGGCCGGCCCGGCGACGCCGCGCGCCCCCTGGCGGCGCTCCCAGCGCAGCAGGAGCACCCAATACGCCAAGGCCAGCGCGGGGACAAGCGCAGCCGACAGCGCCGAGACCACCTGGCGTTCCATCGGCATCAGCCCGGCCGAGAGCAGCATCTGCAGGGGCTTGACCACGTGCACAGCCGCTGCGACGGCGACGACGGCGACCGCGTATCGTCCGGCGGCCGCGGCCGCCGGACTGAACCGATACAGCCGGGAACGGCCCTGGGCCTGGTCCGCGCTCATCTGCCGCCTTTCCGCCGCCGTTCACCCTGCCCCACCAGCCTAGCGTCGGAGCCGTGCGGGCAGCTCCACCGGCCCGACCGGCCGGGACCGCCGCGGCTCAGCCCCGCGAATCGGCGCCGCTGTCCTTCTCGGGCAGGGGATCGGGGTCCAGGAACGCCACGGTGATCACGGCCGCTGTATGCCGGATCTGCCATTCACGCGCGCCCAGGTCCCGCAGGGCCTGGCTGATGGTCTCCAGGTCGATCGGCGTCGGCGGCCGCCAGGCCACGCGGCGCAGGTAGTCCGGGGTCAGCAGGTTTTCCACCGGCAGGTCCAGCTGGGCCGCCGTCGCGGCGAGCCGGGTCTTGGCCGTCTGCAGCCGGGCCGCGGCCTCGGGATCCGTGCGGGCCCAGGTCCGGGGCGCCGGCGGTGCGTTCGTGGGCACGTGCAGCGGCGGCAGGTCCTCCGCGGAGCGGGCTGCGGAAATGCAGCGCAGCCACCGCGGCGCCTCGCGCTGCGCGGCCCGCCCGTGGAAGCCCGGGGTGTTCAGCAGCTGCGGCACCGTGGCGGGCATGGCCCGGGCGGCGGCGATGATGGCCGAATCCGGAATCAGCCGGCCCGGAGCGGTGTCGCGCCGTTCGGCCAGCTGCTCGCGTTCCAGCCACAGTTCACGGACGGCGGCCAGCTGGCGCCGGTCCTTGAGCTGGTGCAGTCCGGAGGTGCGCCGCCACGGATCGGTGCGCGGCGGCGTCGGAGCCGCGAGCCGAACCGCCTCAAACTCCTCCTCGGCGAAACCGAGCTTGCCCGCGTCCTGGAGCAGGCGGATCAGTTCGACCCGCAGATCGGTCAGGACCTCGACGTCGAGGGCGGCGTACCGCAGCCAGGGTTCAGGCAGCGGCCGGGTCGACCAGTCCGCCGCCGAGTGCTCCTTGGCCAGGGTGAAGCCGAGCAGCTGCTCGATGACGGCGGCCAGTCCCACGCGCGGCAGCCCGGCCAGCCGGGCGGCCAGTTCGGTGTCGAACAGCCGGTCCGGGCGCATGCCGAGGGCGGCCAGGCAGGGCAGGTCCTGATTGGCGGCGTGCAGGATCCACTCCGTTCCGCGCAGCGCCTCGTCGATGATGCGCAGGTCGGAGAAGGGCTCCGGGTCGATCAGCCAGGTGCCGGCGCCTCCGCGTCGGATCTGCACCAGGAAGGCGCGCTGGCCGTAGCGGAACCCGGAGGCGCGTTCGGCGTCCACGCCGGCGGGGCCGGTGCCTGCCGCCAGCGCGGCCGCGGCGCGTTCCAGGCCCTGCGGGGTGTCGATGATCAGGGGAACCCCGTCCCGCGGGGCCTCAAGCAGGGGCAGGGGCTGCTCCGGGGGGCCGGCGTCGGCATCCGTGTCGGGGGTGCGGGCAGCGGCAGCGGGGGTTTGGGCGGTCATAAGGATTCCAGTCTATCGAGAGGGAGGCCATCCGCGCCGTCGACGGCGCCTTGGCTGCGTCAGGCCGCCGGATCGGCTCCGCCGCGGCGGGCGGCGGCGGGAGCTACGGGCGGCGGCGCGGCAGCGGGGTGACGCCCTCGGGCAGCGGCGGCAGGCCCGCGAACGAGCACACCATGTCCGACCAGGCCTCCAGATGGGCGCGCACGGCCGGGCCGGACGGCGTCCAGGACGCCCGCAGCTCGATGTCGATCGCCCCGCCGCGCCCGGACAACGTACCGAAGCTCTCGGAGAGGATGCGGGTGGCGGTGCCGCCGGCCGAGGTGTAGGCCGCGCCGTGCTGTTCCAGCGCCTCCACCAGCCACGTCCAGGCGACCGGCCCGAGCAGCTCGTCGTTGCCCATGTCAGGCTCCAGCTCGGCCCGGATGTAGGTGACCACGCGGAACGTGCCGTTCCACACCGGCGACCCCTGCGGGTCGTGGAGCAGGATGAAGCGTCCGGTGGCCAGTTCGGGCTCGCTGCCCGGATCCGGCAGGCCCAGCCGGCGCCGTCCGCCGCCCGCACCCGGAGCCCGGACCTCGGCGCCCAGGGACACGGCGAACGGAGCCAGTCGCGTGGGGGCCGGGATCTCTTCGAGCAGCAGCTCGGGCCTGCACTCGGCGCGGCGCAGGTCGCCCAGTGCGGTCAGGAAATCCGGGGGCACCTGGGAGAGGTCACCAATTGCACTCACCCCCGCAGATTACGGCCGGCCGGGCACGGCAGGTGGGCAGGCTCGCCGCCGTGTCCCATTCGTTACGTGATCCAGCTTACGCCGGGCCCGGCAACGGCCGAAAGGAAGGGGCCGCTAGTGTCCGCCGCCGACCGGCAGCCCGGCCGCGGCGACCTCCCGGGCAATGGCCTCCGCGAAGGCGTCGACGTCCTCTTCGCTGGTGTCGAAGGTGCACATCCAGCGCACCTCGCCCGTGGCCTGGTCCCAGTCGTAGAACCGGAACACGCTGCGCAGCCGGTCCGCAACGCCGGCCGGGAGCGCGGCGAACACGGCGTTCGACTGTGTCGGCTGGGTGATCCGCACCCCGTCGATCCGCCCCACGGCATCCGCGAGCCGCCGGGCCATGGCGTTCGCGTGGGACGCGGAGCGGTGCCACAGGTCGCCTTCATAGAGGCAGATCAGCTGGGCGGACACGAAGCGCATCTTCGACGCCAGCTGCATGTTCAGCTTCCGCAGGTAGTCCAGGCCGGTGGACGCCTCGGGATTGAGCACCACGATGCATTCGCCGAACATCATCCCGTTCTTGGTCCCGCCCAGGCTCAGGATGTCCACGCCGGCGTCGGTGGTCATCTCCTGCAGGCTCACGCCCAGGGCGACGGCGGCGTTGGACAGCCTCGCGCCGTCCATGTGCAGCTTCATGCCGCGGGCGTGGGCATGCTCGGCAATCGCCCGGATCTCCTCCACCGTGTAGAGGGTGCCCAGCTCGGTGGACTGGGTGATGGACACCGCCAGGGGCTGGGCGCGGTGCTGGTCGCCCCAGCCCCACGCCTCCTTGTCGATCAGCTCGGGCGTGAGCTTGCCGTCCGGGGTCTCGACGGTCAGCAGCTTCATGCCGCCCACCCGCTCCGGGGCGGCGTTCTCGTCCACGTTGATGTGCGCCGTCGTCGGGCAGATCACCGCGCCCCAGCGGGGCAGCAGCGACTGCAGTCCCACCACGTTGGCGCCGGTGCCGTTGAAGACCGGGAAGGGGCGGGCGCGGGGGCCGAAGCGTTCGGCGATCACCTGGTGCAGCCGTTCGGTGTAGGCGTCTTCCCCGTAGGCCACCTGGTGGCCGAGGTTGGCGGCGCTGAGCGCCGTCATGACCTCCGGGTGGACTCCGGAGTAGTTGTCCGAAGCGAAGGCGCGCAGGGCGATGTCATGCAGGGGAGCGTAGTCAGTCACGGTTCCAGTATCTCTCTTGCCGCCCCCGGATCGGGACGCACGGGTCAGCCGGCGGGGATGAGGCTGATCCGCCGGCCGTTCAGCCGGTCGGCGGGCTGCTCGAAAAGGTCGACGGCGGCCGCGGCCAGCCGGTCGACGTCGGTGTAGCCGGGGTAGGCCCGTTCGGGGTTTTCCCGGCGCATCCCCTCATCCACCAGGGCCTTGACCACGAAGACGACGGCGGCTGAGTGCAGCGGCACCGGATGGGCCTTCCGGCCCGGCTGGTCCTTCTGGAAGCCGTGGGCCAGTGCACGGACCCAGGCGTCGGCGGCGGCCTTGGCCGCAGCGTATCCGGCGCCGCCGGCCGTGGGGGAGTCCACCGCCGTGGAGGAGACGATGGCCAGCCGGCCGCGCCCGGAGGCGGCCAGCTGGCCGTAAAAGCTGCGGCTGACGTTGCGCAGGGTGCGTAGGATATTGCGCTCCAGGAAGTCCCAGTCCTCGTCGCTCTGCCCGCCGATTCCGTTGCCGCCGCGCCAGCCGCCGACCAGGTGGATCAGGCCGTCCACCCCGCCGTAGGCCTCCTGCAGGTTCGAGGCCAGGGAGCGGACCTCGCCGGCGTCGGCCAGGTCGCAGGTGCGCAGGTCGATGTCCGTCAGGTGTCCGAGGGCGGCTTCCAGCCTCGGCCCGCTGCTGCCGACCGCGATGACCCGTGCGCCCGCGGCCGTCAGCGCCGTGCAGACGGCCACGCCGCTGGGGCTGCCTGCCCCCGCCACCAGGACGACGGCGCCCTGCGCCCCGCCGCCGGTGCTCATGCCGGGCTGCTGCCGGTGATCCCGCAGGTGGACTCGATCACCGGAGCCATCTTTTTGGACAGCGCCTCGTAGAACATGGACAGCGGGAACTCGTCATCCATCACCAGGTCGGTCAGGGCCCGCGGCGGTCCGTCCAGCGGCAGCGCGTCCGGGCCCTTGGCCCAGGTGGAAGCCGGGTTCGGGGTCAGCGTGGCGGAGACCAGGTCGTAGGCGGCGAGCCAGTGCGCGATCTTGGGCCGGTCGATGGAGCGCCAGTAGAGCTCCTCGATGGCCGCCCCAAGGCGCACCACCACGGGGGCGACCTCGTCCCAGTCGATGCTGAGCTTGCCGTCGGTCCAGTGCAGGACGTGGTTCTGGTGCATCCAGGCGAAGAGGAGCTGGCCGCCCAGCCCGTCGTAGTTGCGTACCCGGGACCCGGTGATGGCGAAGCGGAAGATGCGGTCGAAGATCACCGCGTACTGCACCAGGGCGGCATGCCGGCGGGCATCGGGCGAGGCGTCCTCGTCCGCCTCGACGCGGACCGCTTCGCGGAAGGCGGTCAGGTCGCAGCGCAGCTCCTCGAGGGAGTACAGGAAGTAGGGCATGCGCTGCTTGATCATGAACGGATCGAACGGAAGGTCCCCGCGCATGTGGGTCCGGTCGTGGATGAGGTCCCACATGACGAAGGTCTCCTCGGTCAGCCGCTGGTCGTCCAGCAGCTGCGCGGCGTCGTCGGGCAGTTCAAGGCTGGTGATCTCGGCGGCGGCGCGGAGTACCCGGCGGAACCGGGCGGCCTCGCGGTCGGCGAAGATCGCGCCCCAGGTGAAGGCGGGAGTGGAACGGACGGCAACGGTCTCGGGGAACAGCACGGCGGAGTTGGTGTCGTAGCCCGGGGTGAAGTCCAGGAAGCGGATGGGCACGAAGAGCTTGTTCGAGTATTCCCCGGCTTCCAGCTCGGCGACGAACTCCGGCCAGAGGACCTCCACGAGCACGGCTTCGACGAGGCGGTTGGAGCTGCCGTTCTGCGTGTACATCGGGAAGACCACCAGATGCCGCAGGCCGTGGGTGCGCTGCTGCTGCGGCTGGAAGGCCATCAGGGAGTCCAGGAAGTCCGGCTCGCCGAGGCCGGAGTCCACCCAGCGCTCGAAGTCGGCGACGGCCAGGTCCAGGTAGGCGGCGTCATGCGGGAAGAGCGGGGCGAGGTCCCGGATGGCGGCGGTGATCACGGCGATGAGGTCCGCGGCGTCCTGCCGGTGTTCCGGTTCCACCGAGCCGTCACTGTTCTGCAGCGGCTGCAGGGCCGTGGCGGCCTCTTTGAGCCGCCGCCACGCTTCGGTGGTTTCCGGGGAGGAGGACGTCCCGCCGGGTGCTGCGGCGGACGGTCGGACGGCGGTGGAGGACATGGCGCTGGCCCTTCCGAGACGGGGGAGCAGGCTCCCGCTGTGTGGCGGTGCAGCGACAGAGGCGCCGCTGCTGTGATGGCCACGACGCTAGCAATGGAGAACGGTTGCTTATGCAAAAAGGTCCGACCCGTTAGGAAGTCGTATGCATGGGTGCGCTGCGAACGCGGTGACGCCCAACAGGACTGCAGCTCGGGCTCCCTACGAGGGGGCACTGCGGACGTCCCCTGTCCGGAATGCGGGAGCGCCGGCCGGAGGGTGCATCTACGCTTGCCGTCAGGCGCGGGCGAGGCAGGGGAGGACACCATGGGAACGGCCGGGAGCGTGGAGGTGCTGGTGCTCGCGGATGCGCCGGCGTGGCGGGCGTGGCTGGACGAGCACGAGGCGACTTCCGACGGCGTGTGGCTCCTGCTGGCCAAGAAGGGCACCGTGGAGCCCACCTCCCTGAGCTACGCCGAAGCCCTGGATGAGGCCCTCTGCAGCGGATGGATCGACGGACAGCGGCAGGGCCACGACGCCGCCACATTCCGGCAGCGGTTTACCCCGCGCCGGGCGCGTTCGCTGTGGTCGGAGCGGAACCTGGGCCTGGTGGCAGGGCTGATCGCGCAAGGCAGGATGCGCCCCCGGGGCCACGCGGAGATCGACCGTGCCAAGGCCGACGGCCGGTGGGAACGGGCGTATCCCGGGCCGGGGCGGGCGGAGGTCCCCGAGGACCTGGCCGCCGCGCTTGCCGCCGTCCCCGGGGCGGCGGCGGCTTTTGCCGCCCTGACGGGACAGAACCGCTACGCCGTCCTGCATCCGATCATCACGGCGCCGAACGCGGCCGTCCGCCGGCGCCGGGTGGCGAAGGCGGTCGGCCTGCTCGAACCCGGGGCTGGAACCGGCTAGTAGGCGGTGCTGGTCGGCGCCGCCGTGCCGATGGGCGTCAGCTGCACGGACGAGTGGTTCTTTTCCACCCGGCGCAGCGCCCAGACGTCGTTGAACAGGGCCAGGAACTCGCCGTCGGAGCGCTGCAGCACCTCGGCGCCGTGCACGTTGGACAGCACCTCGGCGGCGTCAGGCGTGGTCAGCCGGGCGAGCGAGTAGGGCAGCTGCTCGTAGCGCATGGGGGCGTTGAAGTCCTGGGTCATGCGGTCCTCGACCACTTCGAACTGCATGGGGCCGACGGCGGCCAGCACCGGCGCCTGGTCGCCGCGCCGGTCCGAGCGCAGCACCTGGATGATGCCCTCGTGCTCCAGCTGGTCGATCCCGCGGCGGAACTGCTTGTAGCGGCTGGGGTCCTTGGACCGGGCCACCCGGAAGTGCTCGGGGCTGAACAGCGGAATCGGCGGGTACTGCACCGGTTCCTCCAGGTACAGGCTGTCGCCGACCCGCAGCGCGGAGGCATTGACCAGCCCGACGACGTCGCCCGGCCAGGCCTCGTCGATGACCTCCCGTTCGCGCCCGAACAGGTGCTGGGCGTACTTGGTGGCGAAGGTCTTGCCGGTGTTGGCGTGCGTGACGACCATCCCGCGTTCGAAGACGCCGGAGCAGACCCGGATGAACGCGACGTGGTCCCGGTGGGCCTTGTTCATGCCGGCCTGGACCTTGAACACGAAGCCGGAGAACGGGGCCTCGACCGGACGCCGGCCGCCGTCGCGGTCCTCGCGCGGGGAGGCCGGCGGGGCGATGTCGACCAGGGTGTCCAGGATCTGCTTCACGCCGAAGTTCAGGGCGGCGGAGGAGAAGAGGATCGGGGTGCCCTTGGCGGCCAGGAAGAGGTCGCGGTCGAACTCGGCGCCGGAATCGGTCACCAGCTCCACTTCGTCCTGGGCGGTGGACCAGGCGTCGCCCTCCTGCTCGGCGGCGGCGTCGAGGTCCAGGTGCTCCTCGAGGGCGAGCGAGGCGCCGGAGTTCTGCCGGGTGAACCGGACGAACTCCTCGCCGCGCAGGTCCCAGACGCCGCGGAAATCGCCCGAGAAGCCCACGGCCCAGGTCAGCGGCATGGGGGTCAGCCCGGTGCGCTCGTTGATTTCGTCCATCAGCGCCAGCGGATCCAGGCCCGGCCGGTCCCACTTGTTGATCACGGTGATGATGGGCAGGTTCCGGGCCCGGCAGACTTCGAAGAGCTTCATGGTCTGGGTCTCCAGGCCCTTGGCCGCGTCGATGAGCATGACGGCGCAGTCCACGGCGGCCAGGACCCGGTAGGTGTCTTCCGAGAAGTCGGCGTGGCCGGGGGTGTCGAGGAGGTTGATGACCGTATCCCGGTAGGCGAACTGCAGCGCCGCGGAGCTGATCGAGATGCCGCGGTCCTTTTCCATCTGCATCCAATCGGAGACCGTCTCGCGGCGGTTGTCCTTGCCGTTGGTGGCTCCGGCGGTGCCGATCACGCGGGCATGCAGGGCCAGGGCTTCGGTGAGCGTGGACTTGCCGGCATCGGGGTGGGAGATGACCGCGAAGGTGCGCCGCCGCGATGCCTCCCTGCGGATCTGGGCTGCTGCGGGGGCTGAGCTGGAGGTGGTGGAGGCCTGGGACACGAGGCTGCTTTCCGGTGACGGCTGAGGTTGGGGGTGCTGCGGAGGCGCAGCGAAAGGCTGCGGGGACACAGCCTTTCCAGTCTACCGGCTGTACAGGTCCCGGAGGTCCAGGGCGGGCCCCGCGAATGCCCTCCGGAAACTGCTGTCCCATCCAGTGGTGCGGCCCGGGACACAGGCGGGGTCCGCGGCCTAGGGTGGAGGCCGGTTACCTCCCCAACCGCCGGGACGCGCCGGGAAACTCCGGCAGCCTCCGGGGCGGCCGGTTCAACGAAAGGTTCACAGCAATGCCTGAAGCGTTCATCATCGACGCCGTCCGCACCCCCGTCGGCAAGCGGAAGGGCGGACTGAGCGGCATCCACCCCGCGGACCTTGCCGCGCACGTCATCGCCGAGACGGTGCGCCGCGCCGGCATCGACTCAGAGGAATACGACGAGGTGATCCTGGGTGCCATCGACCAGGTCGGGCCCCAGGCGATGGACATCGCCCGCACCTCCTGGCTGGCCGCCGGCCTTTCGGAACGCGTTCCCGGCACCACGGTCGAGCGCCAGTGCGGGTCCGGCCAGCAGGCGATCTCCTATGCGGCGCAGGCGGTGATGAGCGGCACCAGCGACCTGGTGATTGCCGGCGGTGTGCAGAGCATGTCCTCGGTGCCGCTGTCTTACGCCAATACGGCGGCGCGGGACCTGGGTTTCCCCAACCCGTTCGCCGGCTCCGCGGGCTGGGAACAACGCTACGGAGACCAGCAGGTCTCCCAGTTCATCGGCGCCGAGATGATGGTTCGGCAGTGGGGACTGACCCGCGAAGAGATGGAGGACTTCGCGGTCGAGTCCCATGTCCGGGCCATCGCCGCGCAGGCCGAGGGACGCTTCGACCGGGAAATCCTGCCGATGAACGGCGTCACGGCCGATGAGGGCCCGCGGGACCCGGACCGCGCGAAGATCGCCACTCTGGCCCCGCTGGCCGAGGGAGGCGCCCTGACGGCGGCCACCTCCTCCCAGATCTCCGACGCCGCGGCGGTGCTGCTGGTCGCCTCGGAGGCGGCGGTGCGCCGCTACGGCTTGAAGCCGCGGGCGCGCATCCACTCCATCACGGCCCGCGGAGACGACCCCATCATGATGCTCAGCGCGCCCATCGAGGCGACCCGCCACGCGCTCAAGCGCACCGGAATGAGCCTGGACGAGATCGACCTGCTGGAGATCAACGAAGCCTTCGCCTCCGTGGTCCTGGCCTGGCAGCGCGAAGTCGGTGCCGACATGGCCAAGGTGAACGTCAACGGCGGCGGCATCTCCCTCGGCCATCCCATCGGTGCCACCGGCGCACGCATCATGACCACCCTGCTGCATGAGCTCGAGCGCACCGGCGGCCGCTACGGCCTGCAGACCATGTGCGAGGGCGGCGGACAGGCGAACGTCACCATCATCGAGCGGCTGGACGAGTCCTTCCGGCTGTAGCGGCACGAGCGGGACGACCGGGAAGCGGCCGACGACGGGCCGGGGCGCGGCGGGGGCCGCTCCCCGGCCCATGCCGTCCCCGGGCCGGGGCGTCCGGCGTGCAAGGGAGCAGCGCAGGGGGCGGTGAGCCGCTGAGCGCGCCCTGCGCCCGCGTCATATTCCGGCGATGTTTGACAGGTGACGCGGGCCACTCAAAACTGAGGTGTCAGTTTTCAAATATGCATCGCGTGTTTACCCAGCCGATGGCCGTCCCCGGCGCAGGCACGCGCTGCCCCGTCCGAAAGTCGGCCATGAATCCCAGCCCCACACCCGTGACCGAAGACGAGGTCCTGGCCGCCGCAGCGGCCCTCGTCGAGGCCTTCGGTGCCACGCGCACCGATGAGTACTTCGCAGCCTTCAGCGCCGACGCCACCTTTGTGTTCCACACGGAAGACCGGCGGCTGGACAGCCGGGCCGAGTACGAAGCCCTGTGGAACTCCTGGCTCGCCGACGGCTGGTCCGTCACCGCATGCCGGAGCAGCGACATCCGGGTCCAGCTCCTGGGCGACGAGGCCGCGGTGTTCAGCCACACGGTACACACCACCGCAGGTGCCGCCGATGCCCGGGAGACCGCCGTCGAGCGCGAAACCATCGTGTTTGCCCGCCGCGACGGCCGCCTGCTTGCCGTCCACGAGCACCTTTCCGCCCTGTCCGCTTCCGCCCAGCCGTCCGCTGGCGCCGACGCCTAGATTCGAGGCCCACATGACAAGCACATCCTCCGCCTGGTCGCGGCTCTCCCGCCGCCTGGACGAAGAATCCGAGGGTTACGGCCCGCTCCGCGGCACCCTCGGCACCGGCCGCATCGGCATGATCTGGCTGGCCGCCAACCTGGTGGTCACCACCCTGCTGACCGGCACCCTCTTCGTTCCGGGCGTCAGCTGGCCGCTGGCCCTGGGCATGATCGTCCTCGGCACGGTGATCGGCGGCGCCGTGCTGGTGCTGGTGGGCAACATGGGCACCCGCACCGGCCTGCCCACCATGTCCCTGACCAAGGGCGCATTCGGCCTGCGGGGTTCCTTCCTGCCCGTGGCCGCCAACGTCGTCATCCTGATGGGCTGGAGCTGGGTCCAGGCCATGCTCGCCGGCGTCACCGTCAACTTCCTGGTCGAACGCGCCACCGGGTTCTCCAGCCCGGTCCTGTTCTCGGTGCTGTGCCAGCTGCTGGTCGTCGCGCTGGCGATCTTCGGCCACAAGGGCATCGCCCGCGTGGAGCCCTGGCTGGCCCTGGTGATCCTGGCGATCATGGGCTGGATCTTCACCGTGGCGTTCACGACGTTCCCGGTGGCCGATTTCGCCGCCATCCCGGTCGATCCGGACGCCGGTCTGAGCGGCATCATCGTGCTGGACATCGTCATTTCCACCGCCATCTCCTGGACGGTGCTTTCGGCTGAGTTCAACCGCCTGGCCCGCAGCCAGGCATCGGGGACCGTGGGCTCCGCCGTCGGCTACACCCTCTCCACCGTCCTCGCCATGGCCCTGGGCGCCACCGCCATCGGGTACGTGGTGCTCGACGGCGGCGAAGCGGTCGGCTTCGATCCGGGCCTGATCGTGGGGGTCTTCGGCGCCCCGCTGGCCGTGGTCATCTTCCTGTCCGTCATGGCCACCAACACGATGGTCGTGTACGGCATGGTCTCCTCCGTGGTGAACATGGTGCCCTCGCGGCGGATCCGCTTCCTGCCGACCGCCCTCGTGCTCGGCGCGGTGTCCATCCTCGGATCCACCTGGCTGGGCCTGCTGGACAGCTTCACCTCCTTCCTGACCGTGATCGGGGCGCTCTTCATTCCCGTCTTCGCGGTGATGATCGCGGACTACTACCTGGTCAACAAGGCCTCCTACACCAGGGAGATCCTGCTCGGCAGCGGCGGCCGCTACTGGTACCGCAGCGGCGTCAACCCGGCCGCACTGCTGGCCTGGCTGGTCGGCGCGGCGGCCTCCCTGCTGCTGACCTACGTCCTGCCCAGCCCCGTGGGCGCCACCATCCCCACCTTCGTCCTCACGTTCGCCCTGTACCTGGTCTGGTGCGCCGCTGCCGGGAAGGTCGTGCGCGGCCGGCCGGCCTCACGGCACCTGAGCGACGCGGACCCCGCAGGCGAGGAACCGGAAACGGCGACGCATGCGGGTCGTTGATCTCAGCCACCCCCTCCGCACCGGGATGCAGGTCTTCCCCGGGGACCCGCAGGTCCGCATCAGCGGGGCGGCATCGGTACCGGCGGACGGCTTCGAGGTTGCCGAACTGCACCTGGGCAGCCACAGCGGCACCCACCTCGACGCGCCCCGGCACACCGTTGCCGGCGGTGCGGGAATCGATGAGCTGCCGCTGGAATGGCTGATCGGGCAGGCCCGGATCGTGCGGCTTCCCGAGGCGGCACCGCACTCAACCGTCAGCTGGTCCCAGGCGGCGGACCAGCTGACGGGGCTGGCGGCCGGAACCATCGTGCTCTTCGAGACCGGATTCTCCCGCTGGTTCGGCACCGAACGCTACCTGTCCCATCCGGTCTTCGACGCCGACATCGCCCGGATCCTGGTCGCCGCCGGGGTGCGGGTGGTCGGCTTCGACACCCTGAACCCGGACCCGACGCCGGATCCGGCGAACCCGGCCTCCGGTTCGCCGGACGGCGCGTCCGCGCTGCCGTTCCATGACGTGTTCCTGGGTGCCGGCGGGGCGATCATCGAAAACCTGGCCAACCTGGCCGAGGTCACCTGGCCCGATCCGCAGGTCTCGGTGCTGCCGCTGCGGCTGGCCGGGGTCGACGGGTCCCCGGTCCGGGCGGTCGCCTTCCAACCCTGACGGCACCCGGTGCCGGCGGCCGCGCCGTGGGGCCGGCGGCACCGGCTCAGGACCGGTCCGCCGCCCAACGCAGCCGCAGGGTTTCCTCCATTTCCTGTTCCTCGATGCGCCGCACGATCTGGTCGAGGGTGCGTTCCAACCGGGGAATCCACCGGTTCTCCACCGCCCGCTGACGCGCCCGGGTTCCCTCCAGATCGGCTTCGACGAGCTCCAGGGCCCGCCGTGCCGCTGCAGACACCGCGGCGGTCCGCAGCGCCTCGGCATGGGACCGCGCGGCGAAGACCAACGCCGAGGAGCCCGCCTGGTCAGCGAAGGCGGGAAGCTCACAGCCGGCGGACGCGGGATACTCGATCCCCATGGACACCGCAGTCTGCAGGTGTACCCGCGCCCATGCCCCCGGCGCGGCTTCCCGGATACGCTCCATGCCGTCCAGTGCCGCGGACCGCTGCAGCCAGACCGCGGCGGCGCGGGCGGCCTCCTCCCAGGCCTGCTGCGCCTGCGCGGCCCGGCCCCGCAGCCGGGTGACCGTATGTTCCAGGATGCGCTGCTTGCGTTCGAGCAGCTCCGCGCCCCGCCGCGCCGTCTCCAGCCGGCGCTCCGCCTCGGCCCGGCCGGCCCGGCCGGTGGCCGGGCTCACGCAGCGGCTCCGGGTGGTCCGTCGTCGCCCTCAGCCGTCCCGTCCGCGGCGTCGGGCACCGGCAGGTACCGGTCGACCAGCTCCGGGCTGAGCATGATCAGCTCCCGCCTGGGCAGCACGGAAAGGGCCCGCCAGGCCAGGTCGAACGTCTGGTCCAGGGTGCGCGCCTCGCTGCGGCCCTGGTTGAACAGCTCCTGCTCGACGGCAGTGCGGAACTCGATGTACGCCCGGTCGGTGTCGCTGAGCGCGGCGGTGCCGACCAGTTCGGCGAGCTCGGCGGCCTGCCGGGCGCGGGCCATGGCGGAGAGGATCTGCGCTGATACGTCGAGGTGGTCCTCCCGGGTCCGCCCGGCGCCGGCGCCGCTGCGCATCAGCCGGGACAGCGAGGAGAGCACGTCCACCGGGGGATAAATGCCGCGGGCGTCCAGTTCCGGCGACAGCACGACCTGGCCCTCGGTGATGTAGCCGGTGAGGTCCGGCACCGGGTGGGTCATGTCCCCGCCGGGCATGGTCAGCACGGGGACGATGGTCACCGAGCCCTCACGTCCGCGCACCCGCCCGCACCTCTCGTACAAGGTGGCAAGGTCGCTGTAGAGGTTGCCCGGATAACCGCGCCGGGCAGGGATCTCCCGGCGGGCCGCGGACACCTCGCGGACGGCCTCGGCGTAGCTGGTCATGTCGCTCATCACGACGAGGACGTCGTCGCCGTTCTCATAGGCCAAATACTCGGCGATCGTCAGCGCGATGCGGGGCGTGAGGATCCGCTCGATCACCGGGTCGTCGGCGGCGTTGAGCAGCAGCACCAGCTCCCCGGCGGCGGAACGCTCCTCGAGCCGGTCACGGATGTAGGCGATGTCGGAGTGCGTCATCCCCATCGCCGCGAACACCACGCGGAACGGCCGGCCGGCGGTGGTGGCCTGCGCGGCAAGCTGGGTGGCCAGGGCCAGGTGCGGCAGCCCGGCCACGGAGAAGATCGGCAGTTTCTGCCCGCGCACCAGGGTGGTCAGCGCGTCGATCACCGAGACGCCGGTCAGCACCGGATCCCGCGGCGGTTCCCGGTACACCGGGTTGAGTGGCCAGCCGCTCACCGGGGCCGCATCCTCCGCGGCCACCGGGGGCCCGCCGTCCAGCGGCTCGCCGCGGCCGTTGCAGACCCGCCCCAGCCAGCCGGTGCCCACGGCCACGTGCAGCGGCCGGCCCTCGAAACGGACCTGCAGCCCGCCCGGTGCCAGCCCTCCGGTGCCTTCCAGCACCTGCAGCACGGCGTCGCTGCCGGCCACCTCCAGCACCAGCGCGTGGCGGTCCGGGGCGCCGTCGACCTCGACGACGGCGAACTCGTCCCAGCCGACGCCCTGGACCCCGCCCATCACCAGCAGCGGGCCGCGCAGCTCCCGGACGTCGGTGTAGCCCACAAGGCGCCGCGCGGCTGCGAGCGCGGGATCCGCGCCGGCGGGACCGGCGCCGTCGGGGGCGCGCGGGTCCGGCCCGGGATGTCCGGCAGCGGTGCTCATGCCAGCTCCTGCAGGGTCCGGAGGAAGTCCGCTCCGCCGCGGGCTGCGCCGTCGGCGTCGTCGGGGCCCGTGTCCTCACGCAGCCGCAGCAGCGGGGTGAAGTCCATTTCCTCGATGCGGGCCGGCGGCACCCCGCGGCCCACCAGGTCCTGGCAGGCCTGCACCGTGTCCAGCACGGCCTGCAGCAGCGCCGCGCCCTTGGCAGCGGAGCAGTAGCCGTCGTTGCGGCTCAGCGCGTTCTGCACCAGCACCCCGTCCCGCAGCAGCCGGGCGCCGAGCAGCACCATCTGTTCATGGCCGGGCAGGGACCCGGCACCGATGATCTCCGCCAGCGCAGCCACCCGATCCGCGTCGGCCAGCAGCAGCTGGGCCCGGGCGCGGCGGCCGATCCAGCCGGGGTCGCCCTGGTCCGCGTGCCAGCGCCCCAGTTCCTCGGCGTCCCGGGCGAAGGAGCCCCGCCAGCTGACGGCCGGATAGTGCCGTGAGTACGCCAGCTCGCGGTCCAGCAGCCACAGGGAGCGGACGAACCGCTGCGTGCCGGTGGTGACCGGTTCGCTCATGTCCCCGCCCGGGGGAGAGACGGCGCCGATCACGGTGACCGACGCCGTCGGCCCGCCCAGGGTGCGGACCCGCCCGGCCCGCTCGTAGAACGACGCCAGTTCGCTGGCCAGGTTGGCCGGGTAGCCCTCCTCGGCGGGCAGGTCCCCGTTGCGGTTGGCAAACTCGCGCAGCGCCTCCGCCCACCGGGAGGTGGAGTCGGCGATGACCACGGCGTCGTAGCCCATGTCGCGGAAGAACTCGGCCACGGTGACACCGGTGTCGATGCACACCTCGCGGGCCATCATCGGCATGTTGGACGTGTTCGCGATGATCACCGTCCGGTCGATCAGCCTGCCGCCCGTGCGTTCGTCCTCCAGCTGGGAGAGCCCGTCGAGGACGTCGGACATTTCGTTGCCGCGCTCGCCGCAGCCCACGTAAATGATCACGTCGGCGTCGGAGTACTTGGCGATCTGCTGCAGCAGCAGGGTCTTGCCGGTGCCGAAGCCGCCGGGCACGGCGGCCGCGGAGCCGCGCGGCAGCGGGAACAGCAGGTCCAGCACGCGCTGCCCGGTGTGCAGCGGCACCGCTCCCGCCAGCCGCTCGCGGAACGGGCGCGGGCGGTGCACGGGCCACGGCTGGGCCAGCGGCACATCCGTGTCTCCGACCCGGGCGGCGGGATCGGCGGCGCGCACGCTGCCCTCCGCCAGCCAGTGCACCGTTCCGTGCAGGCCCGGCGGCACCAGGACCCGGAACTCGACGGCGCCCGCTCCCGCGACCACGCCGAGGACGGCGCCGGGACCGACGTCATCGCCCAGCCGGGCGGTGGGCCGGAACAGCCAGCGCTCGTCGAGCACGGCGGGATCGTCGGTGGCGGCCTGCCGGTCTGCGGAGAGCCAGAGCGGAGCGGTGGAGAGCGGGCGCAGCAGCCCGTCGAAGACCCGGCCGAGCAGCCCCGGGCCCAGCAGCGCGGACAGCTGCCGGCCGGTGGGCTCGGCCACGTCGCCGGCACGCAGCCCGCCGGTGTATTCGTAGGCCTGGAGGGTGGCGCGGCTGCCGCTGATGGAGACGGCCTGGGCGGCGATCCGTTCGTTGCCCAGGGCCAGCACCTCCAGCATGGACAGCCCCGGCAGCCCCTGGACCTCCACCAGCGGGCCGTTGATCCGGGTGACGCGGCCCGTTCCGTCGGGACTCATGCCGCCCACAGCCGGCTCACCTCAACGGGATCGGCTGCCAGTTCCTGGCGGACCAGCGCCGGCAGGGACAGGTCCAGGGTGCGGGTTCCGGCGCGGGCGTGCAGCCCGCCCTCGGCGGCCTCGCTGATCTCCGCCTCCGGGCCGAGCAGCGCCTCGGCCCGGCGCCGCAGCGCCTGGAGCAGCGGGGGATAGCGCGGGTCGCTGCGCAGCGCCGCGGCCTGGGCGAGCAGTTCCTCGCGGAGGGCCGAGCGCAGTCGCTCCTGTTCGGCGAGCACCACGGCACCGGCCTCCCGCCGGGCCCGCGCCGACCGCAGGGCGGCCTCCGCGCGCCCTGCCTCCGCACCCTCTTCCCGCGCCTGCCGCACCGTGTCCGCGGCCCGACGCCGGGCGCGGTCGAGGATGCGGCCGGCCTCTTCTCCTGCCGCGAGGGTGATCCGCCGGGCCTCGATGCCGGCGTCGTCCGCGAGCGCCGAGCGCACCGGCGCCAGGGCCGGACCGGCGTCCCGGGGCAGCCCCGTCACGGCAGGACCGCCGTCAGCGGGCCGGAGGGGCCGGACACGGCTGCGCCTGCGGCTGCGGGAGCGAGCGCCGCCGCAGCGGACCGCGTCAGGAGCACCAGCACGACGTCGGCCTCAAGCCCGGCCCATGCCTGCCGGGCGGCAGTGGCGTCCGGGGCCGGGTGAAGCTGCACCCCGGCCAGGGCGTATCCGGCGATCCGGTACTCCTCCCCGATGGCGGCCACCCGCCCGTCCTGCCCGCTCATGCCTGGCCGATCAGGATGATGGAGATGATCAGCCCGTAGATCGCGATGCCTTCGGCCAGCCCGAGCACCACCATGGCGCGTCCGAAGATCTCGGGCCGTTCGCTCATGGCGGCCAGCGCGGCGGAACCCGTGTAGGCCACGGCGATGGCGGCGCCGATGGAGGACCCGGCGACGGCGATGGCCGCAGCAATCAGCGCGGCGCCGCGGCCGCCGTCGGACTCGGCCTGCATGGGCACGGCCGCGTCTGCCGCGGCCTGCACCGCCGCCGGGCCGGCGGCGGCCTCGGGGGCGCTCAGCGCGGCGGCGAGCAGCACCAGGGCGCCGAGCATGAGGACGGCGTTGGTGCCGACCAGCAGGCGGAGCCCGGCCCTGCGGTGCCGGCGGAGCATCGCCACGCTCGCGACGAACAGGGCGCCCAGCAGCAGGGCGGCGGGAAGTGCGCTAAGCCAGGGATTCACGGCTGGTGCCTTTCACTGGATCGGGGATGCCCGGTGGCGGTTTCCGCGGGGCCGCGGGCGGTGCCGGCCGGCGCCGGCGGTGGAACCGGCTGCGTCCGGGCCCGGGGCACCGTCCAGATCCGGGGCCCAGGGGCGGAAGCGCCGCCCTTCGGCCTGGAAGACGCGGGAGAACAGTTCGTAGTACTCCAGGCGCAGCGCCTGGATGCCCGCCACCAGGCCCTCGAGGGCGAAGGTGACGGCGTTGCCGACAAGGAACACCAGCACCGCTGCCACGGCGCGCCAGTCCGGAGCCCAGAGCGCGGTGGTGCCGTCCCACACGACGCCCATCAGCGCGGCGTGCGTGAGCCCGAAAGCGGCCAGCCGGGCGAAGGAAACCAGGTTGGAGCCCAGCTGCACCACGGTGTCCACCAGCTCCACGGACGCCTGCAGGCCGCCGCCCGCTCCGCCGCCGGATTCGGTGAAGAGGCCGACGAAGATGAAGCCCAGCGCCAGCACGCCCAGGACCGCCGCGGCGAGGACCAGGGGACCCGCGCCGGCGACGAGGCCCCAGGCCAGGAGGCCCACGGCCAGGAACAGTGCGGACCCGGCCAGCCCGGACCGGGCGTAGAGCGCGTAACCCCATCCGCCCTCGCGGATCCGGTTGACGGTGCCGAGCGCGTAGGCCCCGGCCAGCAGCACGGCGCCGAAAAGCACTGCGGCGATGAGCAGCGGTATCGGTTCCTCGAGCGGATCGAGCCAGAGCACGGGCAGCACGCCGGTGGGGCCGAAGAACTCGCCGTACAGGACCCCGAACACGACGGCGGCCAGGCCCGCTCCGGTGACGAACAGCCAGGCGCCCCGCCAGCGGCGCAGCCGGGCCACCCGGCCGGTGCGCAGCACCAGGCCCGCCGCCACCAGCGGCAGGCCCTGCCCGGCGTCGCCGAACATCATCCCGAACATGATCACGTAGGCCAGGGCAGCCAGCAGCGCGGGGTCAACGCCGCCGTAGGGAACCGTGGTGTAGGTGTCCACGAGCAGCCGTGAGGGCCGGGGGGCGGCCTGCTTCGAGCCGCCGCCGGCCAGCAGGGTCGGCGGGTCCGTGCCGCGCGGTTTCTTCAGCGGGACCAGGCCCGCGCCGCGCGGTGCGAGCGCACCGGCAAGGGCCGGCACGTCATGGGCGGGGGACCAGCCCGCCCACGCGGCGAGCGGACCGCGCACGACGGCGGCCGCCTCCGCCCGGTCCAGCTCCCCGGCGTCGGTGCCCGGCTCGTAGGGCAGGTCCAGTTCCAGGGTCCCGTGCCGGGCGACCTCGGTGAGCGCCTCGCGCCGGCGTTCCAGCGGGCAGACCAGCGAGACGCGCTCCATGCGCACCGGGGAGAGGTCCTCACGCCACGGCATTGAGCACCTCGCTGGATCCGGTCTCGCCTGCCGCGGCGGCCAGCGCGGCCCGCAGGCGCCACGCGTCGGCCGTCAGCACCTCCACGGCGCCGAACACCACCTCCGGGCCCGGCACCCCCGAGCGCAGCAGGCGGAAACCCTTCGCCTCCTCCAGGACCGGCAGGGTGGATTCGGCCCGCCACAGGTCGGCGGGGGTGGACAGGTCTGCGAGCAGCGGTTGCAGCCGTGCGGGCAGGGCCGCGCGCAGTTCGGCCAGGCTCCGCGCCTCGGTCCAGCCGACTCCGAGGAGCGGCCGCAGCAGGGACACCAGGCGGGCGGCGGGCGGGGTGCCGCCGACCAGGCGGACCCGGGCTGCGAGCAGCGCCGCAGCCCGGGCGGTGCTGTCGGCTGCCTCCGGGGCCGCCGCGGCGAGCCGGCGCAGGCGCACCGCGGTGAGCACCGCGGGCAGGTCCGGGCCGGGGTCGCCCCATGGCGACCGCCGCAGCAGGTCGGCCAGCTCGGCGGGGGAATCCGCCACTGAGATCCGAGGCCAGGCGGTGGCGAGGCTGCCGAGCTCGAACGGCGCCGCTTCGCCCCGCCCGTCCGTGCCGGTCCGGCTCATCGGGGCGGGCGACGGCGCGGAACCCTGCGCCAGACGCCGGGCCAGCTGGATGATGTTGTCCGCCTCATAGGCGGCGGCGACGGCCCGCAGCAGCGCCGTGCCGCCCGGGGGAACCCAGCCGGCCAGCACCCGCACTTCCCAGAGCACCGAATCCCGGGTGGCCCGCTGGGCCGCGAGCAGGGTGTCGGCGGAGGCCAGCCGGGGACCGTATCCGGTCTCGCGGAGCAGGTCGAGCCCCGCGCTGAGGCTCCCGGACCGGGCCACCCGGTCGATCAGCCCGCTGCCGGCGCGGCGCCGGGCCATCGAGCGGGACCGGACGGTGGCGGCCACCCAGTCCGAATTCACGCTGACCCGTCCCCGGCCGGTTCGTCCCGCGGCATCCCCGCCTCCATCCGCTCCACCATCCGGTCCAGGAGTGCGGCGGCGGTGGGCCCGAGCCGGCTGCGGCCCCGTTCCCTCAGCCGGCCCGCCCGGCGGCGCGCCTCGGCAAGCCGCCGCGCGTCGGCCGCCTCGACGGCCTCGGCTGCTTCCGCTGCGGCCGCCGCACGGGCAGCCGCGGCAGCCTGGCGGGAGCCCTCGAGGATCCCGGCGGCCTGGGTGCGGGCGGCGGCAAGGTGCCGGTCGGCGGCGCGGCGTGCCTCGTCGATCCGCCGGGCGGCGGCGTCGACGTCCGGCTGCAGGGCCGCGAACACCGGGCCCAGCTCCGCCTCCGGTCCCGGGCGGTCCTCGGCGGGAACGGCGGCCGGCCCTGCCGGTCCCGGGGCGCCGACGGGCCGGAAACGGTCCAGCAGGCTGCGCCTGGCCATCGGCTCAGTCGTCCGTTGCCCGGGCCTCGGCGGCTTCGCCGTTGCGGACGATGTCGCCGTCCACCAGCAGGATGCCGCGGGCAATGTCGCGCCACAGCGGCGTGCGGCGGAGCAGGAACTCCAGCTCCATGCAGAAGTGCTTGTATTCCTCGCCCAGTGAGTCATGCATGATGGCCCGGGATTCCGCATCCGGCTCCACGGCCATCCGCTGCACGTACCAGCCGATCGCCTCGGCCTCCTCGGCCAGGGAGGCGCACATCCTGGCGAAGGTCCTGGTTTCTGCCGGCAGTTCTCCCGGCGGTTCGTGATACTGCTCGGTGCCCATGACGGCTCCCTTGAAAGGCCGCCGGGCCGCTTGGGGCGGGCCCCGGCGGTGCAGATCAGTAACTCATCGAGCGTACGTTTCGCGCCGCAGGGCACACAATGGGTCCCGCCCATTCCGGCCGGGGCCGGCCTGGGCCTGCGCCCGTGGCTGCCCCGCAGCAAACCGCCGTTCCCGGTCCTTCCTGCCCACGGCACAGCAGAGCCCCGGCAGCCGGGCGGCTGCCGGGGCTCCGGCAGGAACTCAGGCCTGGGTGCCGGAGGCGTCGTCGCGCGGAACGAGCTTCAGCGACACGGAGTTGATGCAGTAGCGCTGGTCGGTGGGCGTGGGGAAGCCCTCGCCTTCGAACACATGGCCGAGGTGCGAATCGCACGCGGCGCAGCGGACCTCGATGCGGTCCATGCCCATCGACCGGTCGTGCAGGTACCGGACGCGGTCCTCGGCGAGGGGAGCGAAGAAGGACGGCCAGCCGCAGTGCGAGTCGAACTTCTCCGTGCTGGTGAACAGGTCGGCGCCGCAGGCCCGGCACTGATAGACGCCGGCGGTCTTGGTGTCCCAGTACTCGCCGGTGTAGGGCCGCTCGGTTCCGGCCTGCCGGAGCACCTGGTATTCCTGCGGGGTGAGTTCGGCCCGCCACTGCTCATCGGTCTTCCGCACGGCGGCGGTGGCGGCGGTGTCCTGGGGGGAGGTCTCGGGTGTGGTCATGACAGCGACAACGCTTAAGCGTCGCCAATAAATCCCGAACCGGAATACAGGTGGAGGACCGGAATGTGCAGCCGTTCCTGGGCTTCATTTGCCCAGTCGGTGCGCAGGGTGTCCTCCACCGCGTGCGGCGTCGTAATCACCACCGCCTGCCTGGCCCCGGTCCGGGCCGCGGCGTCGACGACGGCGGCCACCGGGTCGCCGTCCACCACGGTGCCCCGGGCCTGAAGTCCGGCCTCGTGCAGCAGGCGCAGGCTCGCAGCCAGGTCCCGGCCCGCCTCGCGCTGCTGCTCGGCGGGCCCCGGCCGGTCTGTCGAGAGGTTCCGGAATGCCTCGGCGAATTCCAGCAGGCTCAGCCTGTCGAGGAACTCCACCAGCAGGTTGCCGCCTGTTTCGGCGGGCACCAGCAGCTCGAAGGCGGCCGGTTCCACCTCGGCGAGGGACGCCAGGTTGGCGACGTCCACGGAGTTCAGGGCCTCTTCGGTCAGCACAAGGATCGTTCCGCTCATGCGCACAGCCTAGTACCCGCCGCGTGCCCTCCCGGAGCGCGGAGGGAGCGAACCGGCGGCCGACACCGGCCTGCCGAAATGGGAACCCGCGGCTGAAGGAGGGTAGAAAGGTTCCATGGTTAACACTGCTCCCGCCGCCGGCCTGCAGGCCCCGGATCCCGTCTCGCCGACGTCCGCCCCCTGGATGCGCTGGACCGCCCTGGGCGCCGGGGTCGGAGTGGCGGCTTCGACGGCCCTCCTGGCCGCCGCCAGCGGACTCGGCGTCTACTTCGCCCGCCAGGTCGTGACCCCCCGCCGGGTCCGCGACGAGAACCTCGACATCCTGGCCGTCACCACCTCCGCCGCGCACGGCCGCCAGGTCATCCTGCCGGCCAATGAGGAGACCACGGTGGACGGCACCTACAGCCTCTACTTCGACGGCGGTGCCGGGCACGCCCGGATCGGGGCGATCCGCTCCTACGTCCCGCGTGAAGGCACCGTCCAGCGCGACGTCGAGGAGGTCTACAGCGGAGACCTGGCCAAGGCCGTGCGCGGCTGGTGGAGCGGGTCCATCCATCCGAGCCCCGCGGCCGCCGGGTACCCCCAGCAGGATGTGCTGATCCCGGTCGAGGGAGGCGAGGCGCCGGCGTGGCTGGTGCCGGCCGACGATGCAGACGCCTCCGGGACCGGTACCTGGGCCGTGATGGTGCACGGCCGCGGCGCCGTCCGGGCAGAATGCATCCGCGGGGTGGGCGCGGCGCACGCCGCCGGCCTCACCAGCCTGCTCATCTCCTACCGCAACGACGGCGAAGCCCCCGACGCCGCCGACGGGCGCTACGGACTGGGGCTGACCGAATGGCAGGACGTCGAGGCGGCGATCCGCTACGCCCTCGAGCACGGCGCGCGCGACGTCGTGCTCTTTGGCTGGTCCATGGGCGGGGCCATCTGCCTGCAGGCGGCGGACCGGTCCGCGCTGGGCCGGTATGTCCGCGCCATGGTGCTGGACGGGCCGGTGGTCAACTGGGTCGACGTGCTGGCCTACCAGGCCCGCCTCAACAAGGTCCCCGTGCAGGCCGGGCGGCTGGGCCAGTGGCTGATCTCCAACCAGGCCGGGCGCACCCTCACCGGGCTGGCGGCCCCGCTGGACCTCAAGAGCATGGACTGGACGGCACGGGCCGACGAGGTGCGTACCCCCACCCTGATCCTGCACAGCGAGGACGACGACTTCGTTCCGGTCGGCCCGTCCGCCGAGCTGGCGCGGAAGAACCAGGAGGTGGTCACGCTGGAACGGTTCACCCGCGCCAGGCACACCAAGGAGTACAACGTGGACCCGCAGCGGTGGGAGCGGACCGTGCTGGCCTGGCTGGAACAGACCCTCGGCCGGACCAGGCACCCCGCGGAGCACCGCGCCTGAGCGGCCGGGCGGCGCCGGGTCAGCCCGCGGCCGGAACCAGGGCCAGCGCGGCCCGCCGGGCGCGCCGGGCGGGGTCAGACGGCGCCCCGCGCAGCAGGCTGCTCAGCACTCCGTTGTAGAGCAGCAGCAGGGCCGCCGCCGCCGCTTCCGGGTCCGGGCAGCCGGCGTCTTCGGCCAGCCGGGCGAGCCGCCCGGTGACGATCCGGGTGTCCTCGTAAAGCAGGTCCGCCACGGGATCCCGGACGCCGGGCGCGGCGGGGGGCCGTTCCGACGCGGTGGCGAGGAAGCAGCACCACTGCGTTTCGCCGGCCTCCGCCCGGAACGTGTCAACGGCGTCGAACACGGCCAGCAGGCGTTCCAGCGGCGAGGCCGCACGGGCCAGCGCCGCGTCCCAATGCTGCGTCCAGGCGGTCAGCCGACGGGCCAGGACATCCCGGAGCAGGTTCTCCTTGGACCCGAAGTGCTTGTAGAGCGTGACCACGCTGGTGCCGGCCAGGGAGGCCACCCGGTCCACCCCGGTGACGGCGATGCCCTCCTGGAAGAAGAGCCGCTCGGCGGCGTCGAGCAGGCGGCTGCGCGTTTGCTGGGGATCGGCCATGGCACTAGTGTAACGAGCGTTACAGTGAAACGATCGTTACACGGAGGAGGTGCCGCATGAAGCTGCCCGATCTGCGGGCCGGCAGTGGCTTGGGCGCCGCGCTGGCCGGAATGGCGCTGATCGCCGCCACGTACGGGATGGCCCGCTTCGGGGTGGGCCTGTTCGCGCCGCTGCTGGCCGCGGAGCGGCCACAGCTGGCCGGGGTGCTGGGCTGGGCCGCCGCGGCCCAGTTCTCCGCCTACTGCGTGGCCGCCGTCGTGGCCGCGCGGCTGGTGGACCGGCATCCACGGACCGGCCTGCTCCTGGCCGGGCTGACCGGCACGGCCGGATGCGTGGGCGTGGCACTGGCCTCGACCCCGGCCACCTTCGTGGCCGCGGTCCTGATCGGCGGCATGGGCGGCGGGTTCGCCTCGCCGGCGCTCGTGCCGATCATCGACGCGGTTGTGGCACCCGCGGCTTCGGCCACGGCGCAGTCGGTGGTGAACGCCGGCACGGCGGTGGGGGTCATCGGCGCGGGGCTGACCGCCTTCGCCGCGGCTTCGATCGGCCCGGCCTGGGCGGTGATGGCGCTGATCTGCGCGGCCACCACTGCTGCCGCCTGGTATCCGGTCCGCCACGCGGACCTGGCCCGCAGGCCGACCCCGGCCTCCGGGCACGGCGCGACGTCCTCCTCCCCGGAGGGATGGAAGGCACTGGTGCAGCCGGGGATCGCCGCCGTCGTCGCCGGCATCGGCTCGGCGCTGATCTGGACTTTCGGCCCCCTGCTGGTCACCGAGGCGGGCGCGGTGGCTGCCGGGCGGACCGGCTGGCTCTGGATAGCACTGGGCGCCGGCGGTTTCCTCGGCGCCCTGGCGGGCACGCTCGTGCGACGGACCGGACGCCGACCCGGCTGGCTCATCTGCGCCGCCGCGCTGGCCGCAGCCAACGCGGCCCTGGCGGTGGCCGTGTCCGCCGGGAACGCCTGGGCCGCCTACGCGGCGATGGCGGTGTTCGGCGCCGGCTACATGGGGCTGTCCGCGGTGCTGATCCTGTGGGCCCGTCAGGTCCGCCGGAACGATCCGGGAGCCGGCACGTCCATCCTCTTCATTGCGCTGGCGGTGGGGCAGGCGCTGGGTTCGGCGGGCTTCGGCGTGGTCCGGGACCAGCTGCCGCCGGTACTGCTGGCCGGGCTGGCCGCAGGACTGTGCCTGGCCGGGGGGCTGTCGGCGATACGGCGGGCAGGACGCCGCGGCGGAGCGGAACGGCCGGCTCCGGCTCCGGCGTCATGACCGGCGACCGCCCGGCCGGAGAAACGGCCGGGCGAACGGCCGCGACGTCCGTGCGGTTCGGGACAGGGCCGGCCTAGCCGGTCTCCGGCAGGCCCGGGGAAACGCCGTCGGTCAGCGCAGGACGGCTATGTCGCCGGTCCGGGCGCCGGTCAGCCGGACCAGGTCGGCAGGCGCCAGGGTGATCTCGAAACCCCGCCGCCCGCCGGAGACGTTGATGCTCTCCAGCTCCAGGGCGGCGGCATGCAGGCCGGCCGGAGACGCGTGCTTCTGCCCGAGCGGGGAGATCCCGCCGACCACATAGCCGGTACGCCGCTCGGCGTCCGCCGCGGCGGCCATGGCGGCGCGCCGGCCGCCCATCAGGGCCGCGAACCGTTTCAGGTCCAGGGTGGCGGCAACCGGGATCATCGCCACGGCCAGCTGGCCGTCGACGGAGACCATCAGCGTCTTGTAGACCTGTTCCGGCGGCAGCCCCAGCTTCTCCGCAGCCTCCAGGCCGTAGGAGGCGGCGGAGGCGTCATGGCCGTAGGACGACGTGCGGTAGGGGACCCCCGCGGCGTCGAGGGCCCGGGTGGCCGGCGTCGCGCTGCCCTGCTGTTTCCGGGCCACCGGCTCAGCCCTCCGCCGCGACCCGCGGATCCTGCGCCAGCCGGCGCTTGATCCGGCCCAGCATGGCGGCCATTCCGCGCATCCGGAGCGGGGTGATGGCCCGGGTCAGGCCGAGCCGGTCCGGCACATCGGCGGGCACGGCGAGGATCTGCGCCGCGGGCAGGCCGTTGAGGCCCTCATGCAGCACCCCGGCGAACCCGCGGGTGGTCGGTGCCTCGGGCGGAGCGGAGAAGTACAGCTGCACCGTCTGCTCGGGGTCATCGGCCACGTCCAGGCTGAGGAACACCGGCGACTGGCACTCCACCACCTGCTCCATCAGCTCCGGGCGGTCCGCCACGGCCGCCGGCGGATCAGGCAGCGAACGGGAGAACTCCAGCAGCAGTTCCAGCCGTTCCTGCTCGCTCATCGCCTGGAAGTCCTCGATGATGTCGGCCAGCTGCGCCGGAAGGGTGCTGCCGGAGGTGTCGGTGCCAGTCAATGGTTCGCCTTTGCTCTCGTCGTCAATGCTGCGGGGCCGCCCGCCTCAGCGGCGTTCCGGCGCCTGGCCCGGCTCGCTGCCGGAGGCGATCGGCACGCGCACCGCGTTGCCCCATTCGGTCCAGGAGCCGTCATAGTTCCGGACGTTCTCGAAGCCCAGCAGGTGCTTCAGCACGAACCAGGTATGGCTGGAACGCTCGCCGATGCGGCAGTAGGCCACGACGTCGTCGCCCTCCTGCAGCCCGGCTTCCTCGCGGTAGAGCGCCTCCAGTTCTTCGCGGGTACGGAACGTGCCGTCCTCGGCGGCGGCCTTGCCCCAGGGGACGGATACCGCGGTGGGGATGTGGCCGCCCTTCATGGCGCCCTCATCCATGTAGTCCGGCATATGGGTGCGTTCGCCGGTGTACTCGGCGGGGGAGCGCACGTCCACCAGCGGGCCCTTGCCCAGGTGGTCGAGGACGTCGGGCAGGAACGCGCGGACCGCGGCGTCGTTGCACTCGACGACGGGGTAGTCGGAGCGGGCCGGGGCGGGCCGCTCCGTGCTCAGCTCCCGGCCCTCGGCGATCCACTTGTCCCGGCCGCCGTCCAGCAGCCGGACGTCCTCGTGGCCGAACAGGGTGAAGACCCACAGGGCGTAGGCGGCCCACCAGTTGCTCTTGTCGCCGTAGATGACCACGGTGGTGTCGCGGCTGATGCCCAGCCGGGACATCAGCTCGGCGAAGGCCGGGCCGTCGACGAAGTCACGGGTGAGCGGATCGTTGAGGTCGGTGTGCCAGTCGATCTTCAGCGCCCCGGGGATGTGTCCGGTTTCGTAGAGGAGGATGTCCTCGTTGGACTCCAGCACCACCAGGCCCGCTTCGCCGGCATGGTCGGCCAGCCACTGGGTGGAAACCAGCCGGTCGGGGTGTGCGTAGCCGGCGAACTTGGGGTGGGGATCTGCGGCTGCAGCCATGGTGCGGTGCCTCTTTCCTGCAGGGTGATAAAGCGGACGGATCTTTCCTAAGCCTAACGAAGCCCGCCGCAGGAAACTTCCCCGGGCGCAGGCCGGCGCCCCGATATACTCGCCGTGCGCCCGGCAAGCCGCCGGGGCGCTCCGCCGATCCACACCCGAGGGGACCGCATGTCATCCGAAAAGCCGACCAGCCAGCCCGGAGCAGGGGACGCCGAGCCGCAGGGTTCCGGCCGGGAGGCGGGGCTTCCCCACCAGGCAGGGGGCCAGGGCCGGGATCCGTACGCGTTCGACGCGCCGGCGCCGGCATCGGGGGACGATTCCTTCACCGCCGACCCCTTCACCGCCGACCCCTTCACCGCGGACGGTGAACGGCAGCAGGCCGCTCCCGGACCCCACGGCGGGGAGGTCCCCGGACAGCATGGATACGACCGGCAGGTTCCGCCGAATCCGTACGGCCAGCCGGGCTGGGAAAGCGGACAGCAGATACCCCCGGGCTCCTACGGGCAGACAGGGCAGGGCTGGCAGGCGCCGCCGAACCCGTACGGGCAGGCCCCCTACGGGCAGCAGGTCCCGCCGAATCCGTACGCCGGCGGCTATTACCCCGCCTACGGGGAACAGAAGTCGAAGATCCTCGCCGGCCTGCTCGGCATCTTCCTCGGCGGGCTCGGCATCCACCGCTTCTACCTGGGCCACACCAACATCGGCCTGGTCCAGCTGCTGGGCAGCCTGGTCGGCGGGATCCTGACCCTGGGCCTGGCCAGCTTCGGCATGGCCGTCTGGGGTTTCGTCGAAGGCATCATGATCCTCTGCGGGGCTGAGTCGTTCCGCCGGGACGCCAGGGGTATTCCGCTGCGCGATTAGCGCCGCCGCGCCGTCCGGCCCGCTCCGCCGCCTTTTCATGAACGCGCCGGGGCGGGCCGGTTGGCGTATTGTGGGCCGGTGGCGTTTGTGCCGGGGACAAACCGGCCGGCCGCACAGGATTACTGCTAACGGATGGACGGGTATTTAGCTGTGGCACAAGTGGAGCACCTTGCAGAGCGGACTCCCCAGGTATCGGTCGATGAACTGCTGAAGGGGTTCCACCCTTCCCCGCGCTTCGGTGAGGTTTCCTTCGACAGCTACCGTCCGGATCCCGCCCAGCCCTCGCAGGCGCAGGCCGTGGAGGCGATGCGCAGCTTCGGCGAGGCCGCGGGACGCCCGGCGGCCTCCGGCCTGCGCCGCCTGTTCGGCGGCGGAAAGCGGGCCGACACCAAGGCCGGCCTGTACCTGGACGGCGGCTTCGGCGTCGGCAAGACCCACCTGCTGGCCTCGCTCTGGCACTCGGTTGACGGTCAGAAGGCGTTCGGCACCTTCGTGGAATACACGAACCTCGTGGGCGCGCTGTCCTTCCGCAAAACCGTGGAGGCGCTGAGCACCTACAAGCTGGTCTGCATTGACGAGTTCGAGCTGGATGACCCGGGGGACACCGTCCTGATGTCCCGGCTCATGCGGGAACTGGCCGACGCCGGGGTCAAGCTGGCGGCGACGTCCAACACACTGCCCGGATCCTTGGGCGAGGGGCGGTTCGCCGCCGTCGACTTCCAGCGGGAAATCCAGGTCCTGGCGGACCAGTTCGACGTCATCCGCATCGACGGCGAGGACTACCGGCACCGCGGACTGCCGCAGTCACCGGACCCGCTGCCCGACGACGAGCTGGACCAGCGCATGGAGGCGGAGTTCTCCGGCCGCACGGTCGCGATGGACGAGTTCTCCGAGCTGGTCGCGCATCTGGCGGACGTGCACCCCAGCCGCTACCGGCAGCTGATCGACGGCATCGACGCCGTGGTGTGGCGCAATGTCGAAACGATCACCGAACAGTCCGTGGCCCTGCGCTTTGTGGTGCTCGCGGACCGGCTCTACGACAAGGACGTGCCGATCCTCGCGAGCGGCGTCCCGTTCGACAGCCTGTTCACCAAGGAGATGATGGCGGGCGGCTACATGAAGAAGTACTTCCGCGCGGTCTCCCGCCTGACCGCCCTGGCCCGGGAAGGCCAGACCGGAGAAGCCTCCTAGAAATCCGGGCCATTACGGACCCGGCGCATGACAAAGGCCCCTGACCCGCCGATGGCGGGGCAGGGGCCTCTTTGTCGGGCTCCGGGCCTATCCGGCCGGAGGTGTCTGTGAAGGACCGCCGTCCTGGTCTCCGCGGCGGTCGCGTTCAACGCGGTCCACCATGCTGGAGGCCTTGTGGCGGACGCCCTCGATCTTGTCGGTGTACTTGCCGCCCGTCTTCTGGTCGACGAAGCTGCCGGCGTGACCAATGCCGTCCTTGATGCGGCCGGAGTTCTGGCTGACCAGCCCCGCCGCCTTGTCCTTCAGCTCTCCGGTCCTGCCCTTGAGCTCGTCAAATATAGACACGGATCACCTCCCTTCGCCGGGGAAACCCGTTCGTTTCCCGTTCGGTTCCATGGTAGATCCGTGCCGCAGGGCAGCCAAGGGCTTCAGTCCAGAGCTGAAAACGGCCCGCCGCCGGCCGGGAACGGTGTGCACCCGCGCAGGGGGAGGGAGAGAAGCGACGGTTAAACACCGATGGGACCGGGGTATCCCGGTCCCATCGGAGACGTGGAGCGGACGACGGGATTCGAACCCGCGACATCCACCTTGGCAAGGTGGTGCTCTAGCCAGCTGAGCTACGTCCGCAGAAAGAAACAGTCGAGACTGTCCGTGCGCGATACTGGGATCGAACCAGTGACCTCTTCCGTGTCAGGGAAGCGCGCTACCGCTGCGCCAATCGCGCCTGGACCTGGGGGACCGAAACCGGAACCCCAGGATCAGGAGAGCGGACGACGGGATTCGAACCCGCGACATCCACCTTGGCAAGGTGGTGCTCTAGCCAGCTGAGCTACGTCCGCAAAAAGAAACAGTCGAGACTGTCCGTGCGCGATACTGGGATCGAACCAGTGACCTCTTCCGTGTCAGGGAAGCGCGCTACCGCTGCGCCAATCGCGCCCATGTGGGCTGTGCAAGTATCACCGTGGAGGTGGGGACGGGATTCGAACCCGCGTATACGGCTTTGCAGGCCGCTGCCTCGCCTCTCGGCCACCCCACCGTGACCCTTGCCTAAGCATAGGTCAACCGGCTTGGGATAGCCGGTCTCTACAGTGACTTGCGAGCGGACGACGGGATTCGAACCCGCGACATCCACCTTGGCAAGGTGGTGCTCTAGCCAGCTGAGCTACGTCCGCATGTTGATTCCAGCAGTGAATTCCGCTCCCGATCATTTCCCCGGGAGTGGTCCGCGCTGCTTTCCAACGAAGAAAGACTCTATAGGAGGATTCTCGGTTCGTCCAATCGGCGGGCCGCCCGGCGTCGCGGGCTGCGGCCGCTGCGCCGTCCCGGGCCGGCGCAGCGGCCGCTGTGGCAGGGCCGGACGCGGATCATCCTGCAGGAGTTGATCGCGCGCGAGGAGTGCGTCCCGGGCCGGGTTTTGGGCCGGTTTGGAACTTGGGGCGGATGTGGGCTAGAGTCTTCTACGCACCGCGGCGCTGGAAAGCATCAGCGCAGACGGGCGATTGGCGCAGTGGTAGCGCGCTTCGTTCACACCGAAGAGGTCACTGGTTCGAACCCAGTATCGCCCACCAAGGAAAGGCCGTCCCGAAATGGGGCGGCCTTTTTTCGCATCCGCCGGCCTGCCGGCGGGCCAGCGCCGCGGCGGCGACGGCGGTTCTGTCAGCGGACAGTGACAGACTAAAGACATGACTGAACCGGCTCTTGCGCACGCAACGGACTTCGGGCGGATGTATTCACGTTCGCTCAGTGAACCTCCGGCGGTCCCCTCCATCACGACCGTGATCTCCCAGGCCTCCAGCGACCTGGGCGGCTGGCACAGCTACATGGCGGCCAACGCCGTGGTGAAGGATCCCCGCCTCGGACCGGCCCTGGGCAGCCCGCCGCAGCTGCGCACCCTGGTCAAGGAGGCCAGCCGCGCCTCCGAGCGGTACCGCGACGAGGCGGCCGAGCGCGGCACGCGGGTCCACTACTACTGCGAACAGGTCGCGCTGCGCGCGCTGGGCCTGCCCGAGCAGGTCCAGCTGGCCCGGGAATCCCTGCGCGAACACGGCGAGCACCAGTTCGCCGACCGGTTCGATGAATGGTGGCAGCTGTACCAGGTGGAGCCCATCGCCGCTGAAATCACCGTGTGGAACCACCAGCTGGGCTACGCCGGCACGCTCGACCTGGTCGCCCGGATCGGCGGCCGGGTCTGCCTGATCGACTACAAGACCAAGAACACCGACCGCGACGGGCTGGTCAAGGCCCTCGACGAGAAGGTCGTCATGCAGCTGGTCGCCGGCCTGAAGGCCGAGGAATCACTGGTCGACGCCGCCGCCGGCACCTGGGAGCCGTGGGCGCACGGCGACGCCCCCGTGCTGCTGGGGGTCGCCGTCGGGCAGACCGAAGTGCGTCCCGTCCGGGCCAACCCGGCCGTGCTGCCGCAGCACTGGTATAAGTTCTGCGCCCTGCGCCGGGTCTGGCAGACCAGCATCGAAGCCGCCCAGGCCGGGCCGGCCCTGCTGCCCATCGCGCCGCCGCCCGCGCCGTCGCACGCGGCATTCCCCAGCGGCGCCCACGCCGCACCCGGGCCGGCGCCGGCGCCCTCGGCGGCAGCGGCGGCACCGGAAGCTGCGGCCGGGCCCCGCTGACCGCAGCTCCGGCGTGTCCCCGGGCGCCCGTCCGGAACTAGACTGGATGACCGAGCCACCGAAGCGACAGTGAGGAACACACCCCAGATGGCAATCCTGAACATCCGGATCATCGGCGATCCCGTCCTGCGGACCAGGGCCGAGGAAGTGACCGACTTCGGTCCGGAGCTGGCCAAGCTGGTCGCCGACATGGAAGAGACCATGGAGGACGTCGACGGCGCCGGCCTGGCCGCGCCGCAGGTCGGCGTCAGCCTCCGCGTGTTCACCTACCGGATCGACGGACAGGCCGGGCACATCGTGAACCCGGTGCTGGAACTGAGCGAAGACCTGCAGCCGGACCAGGTCGAAGGGTGCCTCTCCATCCCCGGCCTCGGCTTCCCCGTGCCCCGGGCCCGCTGGACCAAGGTCAGCGGACAGGACAAGTCCGGCAACCCGGTGGTGATCGAAGGCGAGGGCATGCTCGCCCGGTGCTTCCAGCACGAGACGGACCACCTGGACGGCATCCTCTACATCGACCGGCTGAAGGGCGAGGACCGCAAGGCGGCCCTGCGCGCCATCCGGAACAGCGATTACGACGCCGTCGCCGGGCGGACCACCGCCGAGCGCGCCCGCAGCGTGGGCTCCAGCTTCGGCGGCACCGGCGCCGTCGGCAGCTTCGGCCAGCCGACGGGAGCCTGACCCAGTGCGGGTACTGTTCGCCGGCACCCCCGGCGTCGCCGTCGCCTCCCTCGACGCCCTGATCGAGGCCGGCTTCGACGTCGTGGCCGTCCTCACCCGCCCCGACGCGCCGCTGGGCCGCAAGCGCGTCCTGACGCCGTCGCCGGTCGCCGCGCGCGCCGAGGAGCTCGGCCTGCCCGTGATCCGCGCCGCCCGGATCGACGACGACGCGCAGGAGGCCATCCGCGCGTCCGCCCCCGACGTGGCGGCCATCGTGGCCTACGGCGGGCTGGTTCCCGAGGCCGCGCTGGCCATCCCCGCGCACGGCTGGATCAACCTGCACTTCTCGCTGCTGCCGGCCTGGCGCGGAGCCGCCCCCGTGCAGCATGCCCTGATCAATGGCGACGACGTCACCGGCGCCTCCACCTTCCTGCTGGAAAAGGGCCTGGACACCGGGCCCGTGTTCGGGCAGCTCACCGAGGCTGTCCGCCCCGACGACACGGCCGGAGACCTCCTGGCGCGGCTGGCGCACAGCGGCTCGGTGCTGCTGGTGCAGACCCTGCACGCCGTCGAGGCCGGCACCGCCCGGCCCGAGCCGCAGCACGGCGAACCGACCTTCGCGCCCAAGCTGACGCTTCAGGACGGGCGCCTGGACTGGCGGCAGCCCGCCCTGGCCCTGCGCCGGCGGATCGCCGGGGTCACCCCCGAGCCCGGCGCCTGGACGACCCTGGAGGGGCAGCGCTTCAAGATCGGCGGCGTCGCCGACCGGCCCGAGGTCACCGACCTGGCTCCCGGCCGGGTCCGGGCGGGCACCGGAAGCGGACCGCTGGTCGGCACCGGCTCCCATGCCCTGGAACTGCGGCAGGTCCAGCCTGCCGGACGCAAGATGATGGCCGGCCCCGACTGGGCTCGCGGACTGGCCCGTGAGGAAGTGGTGTTCGAGTGAGTGCGGCGGAAAACGGATCCGGCGCCGGGCGGGGCCCGGGCAACCGCCCCGGCCGGCCGGGCAGGAACGGCGGCAGCGGCGGCGCGGGCAGCAGGCGCGGCGACGGCGGTGCGGCCCGGACCGAACGGCAGGGCGCGTCGCGGCGCAACGAGAAGGGCCGTGAACGCAACCGCTCCGGCGAAAGGCACTTTTCCGAAAACGCGCCCAGCCGGCGCAGCCGCAGCGCCGACCCGGCCCGGCTGGCTGCCTTCGAGGTCCTCCGTGCGGTATCCGGGGAGGATGCCTACGCCAACCTCGTGCTGCCCAAGGCCATCCGAAAGCACCGGCTGGACCGCCGCGACGCCGGCTTCGCCACCGAACTCGCCTACGGGGCGCTGCGCGCCCAGGGCACCTATGACGCGATCCTCGCCCGCTGCGTGGACCGGCCGCTGGAGAAGCTGGACCCGGCCATCCTGGATGCGCTGCGCCTGGGCGCCCATCAGCTGCTGGCCATGCGGGTCCCCGCCCACGCCGCCCTGGACCAGACCGTGGGACTGGCCCGCGCGGTGATCGGCGCCGGCCCGGCCGCCCTGATCAACGCGGTGCTGCGCAAGGTCTCCGCCCGGGACCTCGCCGCCTGGACCGACGAGCTCACCCGCGGCGAGACCGACGCCGTCGCCCGCGCCGCCGTCGAGCATGCCCACCCGGAGTGGATCGTGCGCGCCCTGCGCCAGTCCCTGGTGGCCCACGGGCGCGGCGTCGAGGAAATCGATGACCTGCTGCGGGCCGACAACGCCGCCCCCGTGGTGAACCTCGTGGCGCTGCCCGGACTGGGCAGCCTCGACGAGGCACGGGCGGCGGGTGCCGCGGACGGCGAGCTGGTGGCCGACTCGGCGCTGTACGCCGCCGGCGACGTCGGGCGCCTGGAATCCGTGCGCAGCGGCACGACCCGGGTCCAGGACGTCGGGTCCCAGCTGGTGGCCCGGGCCCTGGGCGCCGCCGAGGTGCTGCCGGCCGGCCGCGACGGCGGCGAAAAGTGGCTGGACATGTGCGCCGGCCCCGGCGGCAAGGCCGCCCTGCTGGCGGCCCTGGCCCGGCAGCAGGACGCCACGCTGCTGGCCAATGAACCCGCCGAGCATCGTGCCAGGCTGGTGCGCCAGGCCCTGGAGGCCGTGCCCGGGGGCACCTGGCGGGTGCGCACCGGCGACGGGCGCACCCTCGCCGCGGAGCACCCGGACGAGTTTGACCGCATCCTCGTCGACGCCCCCTGCACCGGCCTGGGCGCGCTGCGCCGCCGGCCGGAGTCGCGCTGGCGGCGCCGGCCGAGCGACGTCGGGGACCTCGGCGCGCTGCAGCGGGAGCTGCTCACAGGCGCGGTCGACGCCGTGCGGCCCGGGGGAGTGGTGGCCTACGTGACCTGCTCCCCGCACCCCGCCGAGACGACCGCCGTCGTCAACGACGTGCTCCGGCGCCGCAACGACCTGGAGCTGCTCGACGCCGGCGCCGCCCTCGACGCGGTCAGCCTGCCCGGCGCGCTGGAGGCCGGGCACGGGAAGACCGCGCAGCTGTGGCCGCACATCCACCAGACCGACGCCATGTTCCTGGCGCTGATCCGCCGCAAGATCTAGGAGATCCATTGGGAAAGTGCTGCATCAACCCGAGCATCCTCTCGGCCGACTTCGTCAACCTTGAGGCCGAGCTGGCCAGGATCGGCACCGCCGACGCGGTGCACGTGGATGTCATGGACAACCACTTCGTCCCGAACCTGACGATCGGACTGCCGGTGGTGCAGCGCATCCAGGAGGTCAGCAGGCTGCCGCTGGACGCGCACCTGATGATCGAGGATCCGGACCGGTGGGCTCCGGCCTACGCCGAGGCCGGCCTGGCGTCGGTGACCTTCCATGTGGAGGCCGCCACCGCTCCGGTCAAGCTGGCCCGCGACCTGCGCAGCAACGGAGCGAAGGCCGGCATGGCGCTGCGCCCGGCCACCCCGGTGGAACCGTACCTGGACCTGCTGCCCGAGCTGGACATGCTGCTGATCATGACCGTGGAACCGGGCTTCGGCGGCCAGAAGTTCCTGGACATCACCCTGCCCAAGATCCGCCGGGCAGCGGCCGCGGTCCGCGGCTCGGGCCTGCCGCTGGCGCTGCAGGTCGACGGCGGGATCTCCGCCGAGACCATCGAGCGGGCCGCGGAGGCCGGCGCCAACGTGTTCGTGGCCGGCTCCGCCGTGTACGGCGCGGAGGATCCCGCCGAGGCCGTCACCAAGCTGCGGTCGCTGGCCGAGACCGCCGCGCCGGCGCCGTAGGCAGCGGCCGCCCGGCCGGCTCTCCGCGCACCGCCCGCCGGTGCCGAATGTTACGCAGGTCACGTGGAGTTGCGTCCGCTGCCTGTCCCGTGTGCAAGAATGTTCGTAGCAAAACAACGTGCTCCGGGGTCGGTGTAAGTCCGAACCGGCGGTTATAGTCCGCGACCCGCAGCTGCCGTTCCACCCGGAACGGAGGCTCGGTTGAACCGGTGGAATTCCGGTACCGACAGTTAAAGTCTGGATGGGAGAAGCACGTACTGTTCGCGGCTGCCTGCGCGGACGCCTCTTTAGGCGTCCCCTGCCGGCATCCGTGCACCGTATGCTCGTACCCCCGGAGCCGCCGCTCACGGATGGGAACGACATTGGAATTTCTGCGGTGGCTCTTCGAAGCCCAGATCCCGGTCGGCGGCAGCTCGCTGCTGCTGCGTGAAGTACTGGGCAACATCTTTGGCCTGCTCAGCGCCCTTGGCGGCATGCGCCGCCGCGTCTGGGCCTGGCCGGTCGGCATCGTCGGCAACGTCCTGCTGCTGACCGTCTTCCTCGGCTCCATGTTCGGCGGGGCGGACACCGCCAACCTCCTCGGCCAGGCCGGCCGCCAGGTCATGTTCATCGCCGTCGCCGTCTACGGCTGGCAGCGCTGGCGCAGCGCCCGCAACGGCGACGGATCAGCGGTCACGCCCCAGTGGGCGTCGACGAAGGCACGGATCGGGCTGGTGGCCACGCTGATTCTCGGCACCGCCGCCCTCACCCCGCTGTTCCGGATCCTGGGCTCCTACGAGCCGGTCTGGGCCGACGCCTGGACCTTCGTCGGATCCCTGCTGGCCACCTACGGCATGGCCCGCGGCTGGGTGGAGTTCTGGCTGATCTGGGTGGCCGTGGACATTGTAGGCGTGCCCCTGCTGTTCAGCGCCGGCTACTACGCCACGGCCTTCATGTACGTCTTCTACGGCGCGTTCACCCTCATGGGATTCTTCGTCTGGTGGCGGGCGCACAACAACGCCAAGCCCCAGGTGCAGACGCTGATGCCCGATCCCACGGTGCGCTGATGGGAAGGCACGCCTTCGGGCCCGGCGAGGGCGGCTCACCGCCGCAGCCTGGCCCCACACCGGGAGGAACGGCGAGCAGAGCCGGAGCCGAACGGCTCACCGAATCCGAAGCCATGGCACTGGCCCTGGAGCTTGCCGGCCGCGGCGTGCGCGGCGCCAACCCGCTGGTCGGCGCGGTGGTCCTGGGATCCGACGGCGCCGTGCTCGGCACCGGCTATCACCGCGGCGCCGGCACCGCCCACGCGGAGGCCGCCGCCCTGGCCGCCACCCGCGCCGCCGGCCGGGACACCTCCGGAGCGACCATGGTGGTCACCCTGGAACCCTGCAACCACACCGGGCGAACCGGGCCGTGCAGCGAGGCCGTCCTGGCCGCCGGTATTTCCCGCCTGGTGTACGCCGCGGCCGATCCCACCGCCGATGCCGCGGGCGGTGCGGCGCGGCTCGCCTCAGCCGGAGTCGACGTCGAGGCCGGACTGATGGCCTCCGACGCCGCGGACCTGAACCACCGCTGGAGCGCCGCCGCCCGGCAGCGCCGGCCCTTCATCACGCTCAAGACCGCGCAATCGGTGGACGGGCGCGCCGCCGCTGCCGACGGCACCAGCCAGTGGATCACCGGACCTGAAGCGCGCGCGTACGGGCACGCCATCCGCGCCCGGGCCGACGCCGTGCTGGCCGGCACCGGAACCGTCCTGGCCGACAATCCCCGGCTGACCGCCCGGACACCCGAGAGGGAGGAAGCCGACGCGCAGCCGCTGCGCGTCGTCCTCGGCACCCGGCAGGTGCCCGCCGGGGCAGCGGTCCGCGGCACCGACGGCCGCTTCCTGCAGCTGGCGCACCGCGACCCCGCCCGCGCCGCCAGGGAACTGTACGACGCCGGCGTCCGCCACCTGCTGATCGAGGGCGGGCCCGCCGTCGCCGGTGCTTTCCTGGCCGGGGACCTGGTGGATGAGCTGGTCTGCTGCACCGCCCCGGTGCTGCTCGGCCACGGGCTGCCGGCCCTCGCGCTCGAGGTGCCCACCCTGGCCGCCGCCCGGCGCTGGCGCTGGGACACGCGGGCCGGGGGAGCCGTGACCGCCGCCGGTCCGGACCTGGTGCTGCGGCTGGAGCCGATTCCCGCCGGGGACGCCGCCGAGACCAAGACCACGCCCGCGTTGGGCACCACTACGCCCCGCCAGACGTAAGGACAAAAGATGTTTACCGGAATTGTTGCCGAACAGGGCACCGTGGTGTCCCTGGCTCCCGACGCCGCCGGCACCGGCAGCGTGCTCGTGCTCGACGTGCCCGGTGCCGCCGCCGGCCTGGAACCGGGCGGGTCCATCGCCGTCGACGGGGTCTGCCTCACCGCCGTCGGGCACGGCGTCCCCGTTGCCGCCGGCATCCGGCTGACCGTGGACGTGATGGGCGAAACCCTGGCCCGGACTACGGTCGGCGGCCTGCGCCCGGGGGACCGGGTCAACCTGGAACGCTGCGTCCCCGCCGGCGGGCGCCTGGACGGGCACGTGGTGCAGGGCCACGTGGACGGTGTCGGGGCGCTGCTCGAACGGGAGCAGCTGGGCAGCTGGGAGCGGCTGCGCTTCGCCGTGCCCGGGCCGCTGGCCCGCTACATCGCCGAAAAGGGCAGCATCGCCGTCAACGGCGTCTCGCTGACCGTCAGCGCCGTTTCGGAGCCGGACGCCGTCGAGCCGTGGTTCGAAGTCGGGCTGATTCCCACGACCCTGGCCGAAACCAACCTCGGTGCGCTGGTACCGGGCGCCCCGGTGAACCTGGAGGTGGACGTGCTGGCCAAGTACGCCGAGCGGCTGCTGGCCTTCGCGGCCGCCCCCGCCGGGCAGGAGAACGGAGAGTGAGGAGCGTGGCCGAGGTGCAGGACGACATCCGGCTGGATTCCGTGGCCGACGCCGTGGCGGCGATCGCCGCCGGGCGGCCCGTGGTTGTGGTCGACGACGAGGACCGCGAGAACGAAGGCGACATCGTCTTCGCCGCCGAGCACGCCACCGGCGAGCTGATGGGGTGGACCGTCCGGCACACCTCCGGCGTCGTCTGCGTGCCGCTGCCGGGGCAGCTGGCCGACCGGCTGGCCCTGCCACCCATGACCGCGGTCAATGAGGACGCCAAGGGCACCGCCTACACGGTCTCCTGCGACGCGGCCCAGGGCGTCAGCACCGGCATCAGCGCCGCGGACCGGGCGCTCACCTCCCGCCTGCTGGCCGATCCGGGCACCGGCCCGGAGCAGCTGACCCGGCCCGGGCACATCTTTCCGCTGCGTGCCCGTGACGGCGGAGTCCGGGCCCGCCGCGGGCACACCGAGGCCGCCGTTGAACTGGCCCGGCTCGCGGGCTGCCGGCCGGTGGGAGTGATCGCGGAGCTGGTGCACGACGACGGCGACATGATGCGCCTGCCGGCGCTGCGGGACTTCGCGGACCGCGAGGGCCTGGTGCTGATCAGCATCGAGGACCTGGTGCGGTACCTGGACGAGGGCGGCACCGGTTCCGGGGAGGAACGGGAGGCCGGCCATGAGTGAAGCGCTGCACGCGGTGCCGGACGGCGGGGAGGTCCCGGCGGGAATCCTGCCCGGTCCCGAGGTTCGGCTGCCCTCGGCTTTCGGCGACTTCACCGCGCAGGCCTGGACCGATCCGGCCGCCGGCACCGAGCACATGAGCGTGAGCGCGCCGGGCACCAGCCCGGACGGGGACGGCGCCGCGCCGCTGGTGCGCCTGCACTCCGAATGCCTCACCGGCGACGTGTTCGGCTCCTACCGCTGCGACTGCGGCGAACAGCTGGAACAGGCCCTGGAACTGGTGCAGCTGCACGGCGGTACGGTGCTGTACCTGCGCGGCCAGGAGGGCCGGGGCATCGGGCTGGCGAACAAGCTGCGCGCCTACGCGCTGCAGGAACAGGGTGCGGACACGGTGGAGGCGAACGAACAGCTCGGCCTGCCCGTCGACGCCCGCGATTACCGGGCCGCCGCGGCCATTCTGCATGAGCTGGGCCTGCACCGGATCCGGCTGCTGACCAACAACCCGGCCAAACGCGACTGGCTGGGCCGGTTCGGCATCCAGGTCGAGGCCATGGTGCCCTCCGAGGTGCCGGTCCGGGCCGAAAACGAACGCTACCTGCAGACCAAACGGGATCGGATGGACCACCATCTGTCCCTGCTGCGCAGCAGGCCGGTCCGGCAAAGCTGACCGGAACCGGACACGGATCACTATGCGGCTTCCGGCGGGGGCGCCCCGCCGGAACCGCACGACCACACCCCGCTGCACCCGCAGCCAAGCGAAGGAGAGCACATGAGCGGTCACGGAGCACCGGCCAACGACGTCAGTTCCATCAAGGCCCAGGGCCTGCACCTGCGGGTGGCGGTGGTCGCGGCGTCCTGGCATGAGGAGGTCATGGGCGGGCTGATCGACGGCGCCCTGCGCGCGGCGGAGGACGCCGGGCTGGAGATCGAGCTGGTCCGGGTGCCGGGCAGTTTCGAGCTGCCGGTCGCCGCCGCCCGGCTGGCACCGCATTTCGACGCGGTGGTGGCGCTCGGCGTCGTCATCCGCGGCGGCACCCCGCACTTCGACTATGTGTGTTCCGCAGCCACCACCGGGCTGACCGAGGTGAGCATCCGCACCGGCAAGCCGGTGGGCTTCGGCGTGCTGACCTGCGACACCGAGGACCAGGCCCTGGACCGTGCCGGCCTGGAAGGGTCCAGCGAGGACAAGGGCTACGAAGCCTTCGCGGCAGCGGTCAACACCGTGGCGGCGCTGCGCGGGGCCGGGGCCTAAGGGCTGCCGGAACCGACTGGCAAGTGCCGGTCAACGGCGGGCGGCGCGGGCGGCGGGATCTTCGCTGAGTGCCTCGGGCGGCGAGCACTCCCGAAGGGCCGTGATGACCGTTTGGACTGCGGCCCGGTGCAGGGCTTCGGGCCGGCAGAGGATATCGACGCACCTGACCAGGTGCAGGTCGCTCAGCGGTTTGAGGACCAGGCCGGCGCCGGCCTGGGGTGCTGCCGTGTGGCGGGGCATCAGTGCGACGGCGGTGCCTGCGGCGACAATCGTGCCGGCAATGTTGAACTCGTTGATGCGGTGCGTGACCTTGAGCGGCCGCCCGGCGTGGACCGCGACGGCCTGCAGGGCCTGGACGAGCGGAAACCCGTCCTGCACCGAAACCCATTCCTCGTTCACGAGGTCCTGGACCCGCACTTCGGCTTCAGCGGCCAACACGTGCTGCTCCGACATCGCAATGTCCAGAGGTTCGCGGATCAGGGGCGTCGCCCTGATGCTTCGCGGCCACGGTGCGCTGTGCGCCAGGCGGTGCGCTATGACCAGGTCAAAGTCGGCGGCCAGCACGGGAAAGGTCTCCTGCGCGACGTCCCGGTCGTGGCATACGACCCGCGGACTGCCCTCACCGGACAGCGCACGAAGCAAGGGGCCAAACCAGGTCAGGCCGGCACTGTTGAATCCGGCCACGCTCACCGTCGCTGCCGGGTCCTGCGCGTACCGGCTGACGGCCTGCTCGGCGTAGCTCATGGCGGCACTGATTTCCGCGGCAGCCGACGCCAGGGCCTGCCCCGCTCCGGTGAGGACGAGGTTCCGTCCCCTGCGTTCCGTCAGCGGCACCTCGAGTCGGCGCTGCAGCGCACCAAGCTGTTGTGATACCGCTGACGGCGAGACGTGGAAGGCCCTCGCCACAGCGGCGAGGCTTCCCCGTTCCCCCAGCTCCCTGAGCAGCTGCAACTGGCGCAGATCCATAAGCGCAGACTAAACCAACAGGTCAAATGTTGCCCTCTCGTCTTACCGGTGGGCCGCCATCACACTCGAGGAGTGCCTTTCCCACTTCAGTCCCCTGAACGGGGACCCTCGCTGCTTCGCCCAGCATTCCTCGGTGCGTTCCTGACGGAACGCCGGGTGGACCTCCTCCTGCTCCTGGTGGCGGCCGTCTGGGGCAGCAGCTACGTGGCTGCCAAGTCCCTGACCGATACGGTGGGCGTCACTGTCATCCTTTCGCTGCGCTTCCTGATCACGGCGACGGTCCTGGCGGTGATCTGGGTGTTCCGGGCCCGACGGCGGCCCGGACACCGCGAAACCGTGGTGGGCGTCATCCTGGGCTGTACCCAGGCCGGCGTGCTTCTCCTGGAAACCCGGGGCATTGCCGGCACCAGCGCCACGAATGCCGGGCTGATCATCAGCCTGGTCATCGTGTTCACCCCCGTGACCGAGAGCATCGCCTTCCGGTCGAGGCTGCCGCGCATGGTGTTCGCGGGCGGCATCATCGCCTTGGTGGGCGTGTGCCTGCTGGTCTCCGGCGACGGGTTCGCCGCTCCCGCCTTCGGGGACCTGCTCGTCCTCGCAGCGGCGGTGGTCCGCGCCCTCCACGTCACCGCCGTCTCCGGCCTGACCCGGGGACGCGGTTACAGTGCCCTGAATCTAACCCTGATCCAAGGGGCGGTATGCGCCCTGATCTTCACCGCAGCCGACCACCGGGGTGCGCTGCAGGCAGTGCGGAGCTTCGACCTGGGGGAGTGGACGGCCGTTCTCTACCTCGGCCTGGCCTGCAGCGTCTTCGCCTTCCTCGTCCAGACCTGGGCCATCCAGCAGACCTCCGCCGCCCGGGCCAGCCTCCTCATGGGAACCGAACCCATCTGGGCGGTGCTCATTGGACTCACCCTCGGCCGGGAAGCCCTGGCACTGCTTGGTTTCATCGGAGCGGCCCTCATCATCGCCGGCACTTACCTTGGCCTGCGGGCCGAAACCCGCCACCGCGCCGCTTTGCCCTTTCCTGCACCCGGCTGACAGGCGGATACGTGAGCAGGAGGACGGTCAGTCGGCGCTCCCGCGGGGCCGGGAGAGCAGGAGGTACAGGCCAAGCCCTGCCGTCCAGAGGGTCAGTGTGTCGAAGGAGAGCCGTTCGGCGACGCCCACGCCTACCGCGGACGAGGGACCGCCGCCGATCGCGTCGATGAACAGCACCAGTCCCGCAATCTAGACAACCAGGCAGAGGATGGTCCAGGCCGTCGCCCAGCGTGCGGCGGAGCCTCCCCTGAGCGCAAAAACCAGGCAGACCATCCCGGCCCACTGCACCGGGGCCTGCGCGAGGGCGGCCAGGTTGTGCGCTTCGGGCTGTTGGTCCCACGGAAGGAACCCCACCAGCATCAGCAGGACCCCGCTCACGGCGACCAGCGCCATGGCCGCCCGACCACTGCGCCGGTGCGGCCAGGCAGACCACAACAGGACGGCGCCGAGGGCCAGAAGCGCGCCGTTGGCGACGGTGCCTGCGTTGGCCAGCACGTGCGCAGGCGAGCAGATGTACCGCTCCATCCTGGTCCCGATGTCGAACGTTGCACAGCCGGTGACACCCAGGTCACTGATGGTGTTGGCACGCCACGAGTAGGGCCGCGGCCACTGGAGCGCGGCGGCCAGCTGGGCCGGGAAGGCGATAAGGCACAGGATCCACAGCACAGCACCCGACTGACGTCGTGTCATGGCGGAAGCGTATACCTGAGGGAACCCGGCGGCGCAGGGAGAGGGCTGAAACCGAGACGACGTCGTCGTTCCGCACCGCGCCATCGTTGTCGGAGGCACCGCACACCCCCCTTCCATGGCTATTGTCAGTGGGGAGGGCGGCCGCGGCGGGCCCGGGCCGACGCCGGCCCGGGCGGCAGGCCACCGGACACCGCCGAGGAAGGGCGTCATGGCACAAGGCAACACGCAACCACTCGATGCCGCCGGCATGGCTCACATCCAGGGTCGCATCCTCGCCGCGGTGGTCCTCAGCCAGATTCTGGGCGGCGCCGGACTGGCGGCAGGAGTAACCGTGGGCGCCCTGCTGGCGCAGGAGATGCTGGGCTCGGACTCGCTCGCCGGCCTTCCCGCCGGGCTGATCACCCTCGGCTCCGCGCTGGCCGCCTACCTGGTCGGGAGGGCCAGCCAGCGGGCAGGACGACGGATCGGGCTCGGCTCCGGCTTTGCGGCCGGAGGACTGGGGGCGCTGGGAGTGGTCCTGGCCGCCGTGATCGATGCTCCGGTGCTGCTGTTCGCGGCGCTGGCGCTCTACGGGGCGGGGACGGCGACGAACCTGCAGGCGCGCTATGCCGGTACGGACCTCGCCCCGCCGTCCGGCCGGGGCCGGGCCATCAGCGTGGCCATGGTCTCCACCACGCTCGGTGCGGTCGCCGGGCCGAACCTGGTGATGCCCATGGGCCAGGTCGCCTCCGGGCTGGGCATTCCGCCGCTGGCCGGCCCCTTCCTGCTGGCCGGCGCCGCGTTCCTGGGAGCCGGCGTCGTGCTCCTGGCCCTGCTGCGCCCCGATCCGTTCCTGCTGGCCCGTCGGCTGGAGGCCGACGCCGCAGCCTCCGCCGCTCCCTCCGCCGGACCGGCCGGCTCGGACCTTTCCGGTGCCCTGCCGCGTCCGGGCACCGGCGTCTACGTCGGCGGCGCGGTGATGGTGCTGACCCAGATCGCGATGGTGGCGATCATGACCATGACGCCGGTGCATATGCGCGCCCACGATCATGACCTCGCCGACGTCGGCCTGGTCATCGGCGTGCATATCGGGGCGATGTACCTGCCGTCACTCGTGACCGGTGTGCTGGTGGACCGGGTGGGCCGCACCCCGATGGCAGCGGCAGCGGGAGTGACCCTGCTGCTGGCGGGGCTGACGGCGGCCCTGGCGCCGGCGTCGTCCCTGGGCCTGCTGGTCCTGGCCCTGGCGCTGCTGGGCCTCGGCTGGAACTTCGGCCTGATCGCCGGCACGGCCCTCGTAGTGGACTTCACGGACCCGTCGATCCGGCCCCGGGTGCAGGGACGCATCGACGTCCTGGTAGCCCTAGCCGGGGCCGGCGGCGGTTCGCTCTCCGGCGTGGTGATGGCCGGGGCCGGCTATCCCGTGCTCGCGCTCTCCGGCGGCATCCTGGCCGTCGCTCTGCTGCCGGTGCTGCTCTGGGCCCGCCGGGTCAACGCCCTGGCGGCAGCCGTTCCGGACTCCGGATCCCGACCAGCGCGGTGAACCCGGCGGCAAAGAACAGCACGGCCGTGGCCAGGGCCGTCTGCCGAAATCCTTCGTAGCCCAGCGTCCCGCCGGAGATCGTGCCGATGAGCGCCACGGAGATCAGTCCCGCCACCCGGGAGACGGCGTTGTTGACGGCGGACCCGATGCCGGCCTCCTCCTTCCGCAGTGCCCCGAGCACCGCCGTCGTCAGCGGAGCCACCAGGGCCGCCAGTCCGAGGGCGAACAGCAGCAGTCCGGGCAGCAGCTCGGTGAGGAACCGCACCGGGGGCTGCACGGTGAGCATCAGCAGGAACCCGGCGCCGGCGACGGCCGGCCCGGCGCTCATGAACAGCCGCGGCCCGTACCGCCCGGCCAGGGACCCGAACCAGCCGGAGAGCAGCAGCAGCGCAGCCGGCAGCGGCAGGGAGATGAGCCCGGCCTGCACAGCGGTGAACCCGGCGGTTTCCTGGACGAAGACGGTCACGGCGAAGGAACCGAGGGAAATCGCGGCGTACGCGGACGCGGTGACCATGTTTCCGACGCGGAAATTGCGCGCCCCGAACAGTGACAGCGGCATCATCGGCGCGGGGGCCCGGGCTTCTCGGACCAGGAAGAGAGCGAATGCCGCCGCGCCGAGCACCAGCGGGACTGCGACAGGCGCCGCGCTCCAGCCCAGCCGCCCCTGTTCGACCAGCCCGTACACCGTAGCCCCGAGCCCGACGACGGCCAGTCCGGCGCCGGGAAGGTCCAGGGCGGTGGTCCTGAGACGGCCGCCGTCGCGCAGGGGCGCCATCAACAGGAGCGTCGCGGCAACCGGCAGCACGTTCACGGCGAAGATCCACCGCCAGCCCGCCGCATCCACCAGGACGCCGCCCAGCAGCGGGCCGATGATGGCGGCGGAGCCGGTCCACGCCGTCCATCGCCCGATGGCGCGGGCGCGGGCCTGTCCCTCGTAGGCGGAGGTCATCAGGGCCAGGGATCCCGGCACCAACAGGGCGCCCGCAGCCCCCTGCACCGCCCGGGCGGCAATCAATGCCTCCGGGTTCCATGCCAGCGCGCAGCCCACCGAGGCGACGCCGAACCCGAGCAGGCCCAGGCGGAGGATCCGCAGCCGTCCGAACGTGTCCGAGAGTGAGCCGGCGAGGAGAATCAGGGCACCGAGCGTGAGCAGGTACGCGTTGACGGTCCACTGCTGGGTGGCCAGCCCGCCGCCCAGGGCCGAGCTGATCGCGGGCAGGGCCACCGTGACGATGGTGCCGTCCAGGAACGCCACGAAGGAGGCGAGGACCGCCACGGCGAGCAGCCGGGATCCGGGCAGGGAACGGCCTGGCGCAGCTGCCATCGGCTCACCACCCTTCGTCCGGCCGTCCCTGCCTGCCACCATCCGCCGTCCGGGTCGCGTATTTCAATGGTGGCACCGGGCAGGTGACACGTCAGTCCATGGACCAGCCGACGTCGTCCCTCTGTGATGGCGCCGGCGACGGCGCATATTGGCGGAGGACCTGTCCAGCCTGCGCGCAGCGGCGTACCGTCAGATCCGTGAGGGAAGTGTCGCAGCCGCTGGGTTTCGCGCGGGCCGTGGGCAAGAGCCAGGCCGCCGAGAAAGTCGCTGCTGCGCAGGAAAAGCTCTACCGGCCCATCCTCGACTGGGCTCGGCAGAGCCCGTTCCACAGCGGCGTGTTGGGCCACTCGGTCCACCCGCCGCTCACCGACCTCACCTCGGGCTGCTGGCTCAGCGCCACCATCCTTGACCTGGCGGGCGGGCCCGCCGCCCGGTCCGGGGCCACCCTGCTCGTTGCCACCGGGCTGGCTGCGTCCGTGCCGACGGCCATCGCCGGCGCCGGAGACTGGGCGGACATGACCGGGGACCAGCGGCGCATCGGCGCGGTGCACGCGCTGGGCACCGACATCGCCGTTTTCGCCAACATCGGCTCGGTCATCGCCCGCACCCGGGACCGCCATGGGCTCGGTGTCCTCCTCAGCCTGGGCGCAAACGTGGTTCTGGCCGGATCGGGGTTCCTCGGCGGGCACCTGGCCCTGAACCGGGGAGCCGCCCGCCGCGCCCCGGGCGGCGCAAAGGCTTAGCCCTCCAGGTCGTACACCTGTGCCGGGTTCCGCTCGAGGATCCGGTCCCGCATTTCGGCCTTCAGGACCTCCAGGTGGGCGAGCTCCGCCACGGTCTTGTCCGGTTTGGCGCCCAGCGCGATGAATTCGTCGGTGACGATGCCGTCGTCGCGCAGCACGCAGGTGACGGTGGCGTCGCCCGCGCTGATCTCGAATACGTAGCGGGCCAGGGTGCTGCCGCGCTCGGGCCGGGCCAGCTCGGGCAGCACGGTGTAGCGGTCTCCGGTGACCGCGCGGGTCACAAGTTCGAAGGCGTCCCGGGCGCCGGGCCCGCCGAACGGGGTGCGGACGCGGATTCCGCGGCGCTCCACACGGCCGCCGGGGGTGCGGGCGGCCAGCTCCGGCAGCGCCCGGCCGAGCGCGGCAAAGGCATGGGCGACTCCGCCCGGGAAACCCGGTCCGTGGTATTTCATGCAGTCGGCGAAGGTGAAGTCCAGCTCCGTGCCGTCTTCCCACACGGTGAGGGTGCGGCCGGGAACGCCCGGAATGGTGCTCATGGGTGATGCCTCTGTCTCTGTGCCGGTTGTGTGGCTGTGTGGGTGGTGTCGCGGCGGGTGTGGCGCCTGCGTCGCCGCGCCGGGTCGTGGCGGCGTACCCCCTAACCGTATAAGAAGCAGCCGGGCCCGCTCTGGCACGTGCTGCCCGCCTGCCCTACGATCAGCGAACTCCGGCCTGGCCTGCCGGAAACCGCCGGCCGGCGTCGGTACGAGGCCGGTAAGGTCTCGCCGAAGGAGGAGGGGTCGCCCACGCCTGCCCATCGGACGCTTGACCTCTACTTCGACAGCTACGAGGATGCCTCCGCCGCAGTGACGACGCCTGTCGCCTCGGATCTCTTCGGCCAGCTGAAGGCCAGCGGGACCCCCTTCATTGCCCTGTTCTCGGAGGGTGAGGACGGCTAGCGGCGGACCGTGCCGGCAGCTCCCGCTGCGTTCCCGGGGGTCGGCCGTCCTAGGCGGCGGTGTCCTTAGTGACAGTGTAGGAAGCGACTGTGTTGGGTGCCTGCATTCCCGGCACCCGGTCGTCCGAAATGCGAGGCCTTGAAGGAGTCGGACGTCAGCCAGGCGAGGAAGCTCTCCTTGGAGTCGAACTCCATGATGGAGAAGCTGGCCATCGCCATCGACGAAGCCAAGGTGAAGTTCAAGGACGAGGCTGCGCAGATCCCGGCGGAAGCGGTTTCCATCACCCGGGACGGCAAGGAAGTCGCCAACAACGGTGAGCTCGCAGCCCATCGGCAGGACTTGGTCCTCGTCGACGGGGAATGGCTGATCGCCTTCCCGGCCGATGCTGAGCCGTCCGCCTCGCCGAGCCCGAGCGCCACGGCCACCAAGAAGTAGCCGTGGCGGCCCGTCGAACAGTCCTGGCCCGCCTCGTGTGGCCCCTGCTGCTGCTCGGCTGCGCCGGCTGGAGCCTGGGACTCATTGCCGCTACATTTGGAGCCCTCGGGGCATTCATGGCGGCGGTGGGGTTCTCGTTCGCTTTCGTCAGCGCCGGCATGGCGTGCGGGCTCGCGGCGGAGCGTGTTCAGAACGTGCAGCTGCCACCAGCGCTGAGTGCAGCTGGCCCGGACTGTGCGCCAGAGGCAAGAACCGCGTGACTGCCAGCGCTCTGGCCAGATGCGCACACGGGCGGTCCCTGGACAAGGAAAACCAGCGGGGCTGCCCATGGAGGGCAGCCCCGCTGGTTTTCCAGTGAGGCCCTGGCGGTCAATGAATAGGAGCCCGGGCTCTGCTCGAGGACCAGGAGGGCAACTGCAGCTGTGTAGCGGGCCGGCAGGCACCCTGTAGCGATCGGAGAATGTCCGGGACTGAAAGCTGTGCAGCCTCCAGTCCCGGACGAATGGGTCTCCAAGATAATGGCGAGATGCTCTTGGTTAGCCGCCTTCCGCTTTGTCCCTTCCGCGTCCGTGGCTGAAGAAGGGGGCGAAAAAGGAGATTGCTGCGAGCGTGCCGCCAACTAGAGCTATGAGGAGGGCGGTGCCCAAGCCCCAGGCACCCGTTATCGAACGAATGATACCCAGAGTCAGCAGAATGCCCCCTACGGAGGCCAATAGTGCCCTGAAGCCTTCACGCATACGTATTCTCCTAATGCTAGTAGCACCAGCGTGAACCGTTGGATGGACTCACCCTGCAGCCTTGAGCGTCCACAGGATCAGAGTGTATTGGCTGCGTCACGCTCGGAGCGTTGTCGATGGGAGGGCAGATGATTTCTCCTACCGTTGTCGTGACTATTGAAGCCCCAAATACGAGCCACGGATTGATTGGAGGAAACGTCACCCCCACGGCAAGACCGACTGCCGCCGTGGTTAGGCCAATCGTCACAGAGCAGACACCCAACCCCAATGGATCCGAGTTGTTGATGGGGTCGTTGGCGGCGTAGGCGTAGCGGTTGGCGTTTGCAGGGTCGAGCGGTGCGTCGAGGGTGTCCATTTGGGTCCATCGTCCGGTGTCGGGGTTGTACCAGCGTTGGCCGTACTTTACCCATCCGGTGGCCCGGTCTTGGAGCCCGATTTTGAAGGTGTACGGGTTTTGCGGGACGCCGAGGCCGCCGGAGTCTTCGGTGAGGGTGGGTTTGCCGTACGGGTCGTAGTTGTAGACGAACGCTGCGTATTCACCGCTGGTGAGCAGGGCGGCAGGGTTGCCGGTTCCGTCGTAAACGTACAGGGACTGCATTCCGGTGCTGGTGCGCAGCATCAGCGGCTCTCCGGTGACGGGGTCGTGCTCGACGTAGGCTGTCTGCCCCATGCGGGTGAGCTGCTCGACGATGGGGAGGCCTTGGGCGTCTGTGCGGCCGTAGGTGAGCTGGTAGTCGCCGTTCGGGGTGGTTTGGGAGAGCACCTCGACCTGGGACGAGCCGGCATACGTGTATTTGTACGTCTTATCTCCTTTTGTGACCCGGGTCATCTGCTGGGCGGTGTTGTAGGAGTACGCCCCGGACGGGTCGTTGGTGAGGTTTCCGGCGCCGTCGAAGGTGTACCCGTTGCTGGAGATCTGGTTCGCCGCATTGGCCGTGAGCGTCTGGGTTCCTGCGGGGCCGCCGGCGGTGAGTCGGTTGCCGCGGGCGTCGTAGGTGTAGGTGTACGTGGCAGGCGATGGCCCGCCGGTAACGACGGCCTTGGTGAGCCGCCCCGCCTTGTCGTAGGTGTACGTGCTGACCGCCCCGGTGAGGTTGTCCTTGACCCACTGGACCTTGGAGCGGTCGTTGGCCGCCGTCGTGCTGCAGTTGCCGGCGCTGGTGCCGGCTGCATAGCAGTACGTGAGGTCCATGACGGGTGTGTTGTCGTTGTTGCCGGGCCCGGTGTGGGCGGTGACGCGGGTGACCTTGCCGGCCTTGTCGTAGTCGGTGTGGGTCCGGGCCGCCCAGACGGTGCGGTCGGTGTTGGCCTGCATCCAGGAGTCGGTGCGCCGGCCCTTGTTGTCGACGGCGAAGGCTAGGGTTTTGACCACGCCGTTGTGCAGGTAGTTCAGCGCGGTCGGGACGCCGGCGTCGTCGAAGGTGTAGGTGGTGGTGCCGCGGCTGTCGGTGGTGGAGACCAGGTTGGAGGCCTTGTCGTAGCCGTAGGCGATGGTCCCGCCGCCGGCGGTGTTGGCGCGGGAGGTCAGCCGGCCGAGCTGGTCGTAGCCAAAGGTGGTGGTCCCGGAGGGGTCCACCCGCTTGGTCATCCGGCCGTCCGCGTCGTAGGCGTAGGTGACGTTCCGGTCGTAGTAGGCCTCTCCGGTGACCCTGCCCATCGCGTCATAGGTGTAGGAGACGGAGTTGCCGTTGCCGTCGCCTGCTGTCTTTACCCGGCCCCACTGGTCGTAGGTGAAGTCTTTGACCCCCAGGGATGAGCCGGTGACCGGGGTGACGCGGGTGAGCTGCTTGTCCGCGTTGTAGGTGTACTTGGTGGTGTTGGACCCGTTGCCCGGGGCCAGGGCCGTGGCGACGGTGCCGTCCGCGTTGTAAGTGAGTTTCGCCTGGGCGGCCAGCGCGTCGGAGGTGGTGAGCTGGTTGCCGGCGCCGTTGAAGGTGTAGGTGCTCTTGTTCCCGGCGTCGTCGGTGGTTGAGGTGGCCAGATATTTGGTGTTCGCTGCCGTGTTGCCGTACTCGGCTTTGCCGGTGGCTCCGGTGGAGGAGGCCGAGGCTGTCAGCGACTGCCCGGCATTGGACCCGTAGGTGTTGGTCGTGGTTGAGGCGTCCGTGCCGGTGCCGCGGGTCGCGGTGAGGGTGTCGAAGTCCCCGGTGTAGGTCTTGGACTGGGTGCGTCCGGCAGCGTCCACGACGTTGGTCACCCGGGCGTTGCCGTCCAGGGTGTAGGTGGTTCTCGGGACGGTGTTCACTGCGGCGGACTGGTTGGTGTTCGGACCGGCCAGCAGCGTCTGGGTCGCCGAGGGGTAGCTCATCCGGGTGATGGAGCTGCCGGGGGAGCCGGCGCTGGTGTTGGGTCGGTCGATCTTGGTGACCCGGCCCTGGTTGTCGTAGGTGAAGTTCACCTGGGAGCCGGTCGGGGAGGTGATGCGGGTGAGCAGGCTGCCGCTGTAGGCGAACTTGGTGACCTTCCCGGCCGGGTCACGGAACTCGATGGTGTTCTGACCGTATGGGTCGGTGGTGAATCCGGCGTAGCGGGTGGCGCCGGAGCTGGACTGGCTCATCCGCTCCAGCAGGCCCGAGGCCGAGCCGTAGGTCAGGTCGACGGTCTTGGCGCCGGCGGTACCGCGGGTGCCGACGACCTTGGTGGGCCGGGCGCCGCTGTAGGTGAGGGTGGTCTTGTTGCCGTTGCGGTCCGCGATCGACACGGCCTGGCCGTCGGCGTCGAAGGTCTGCACCTCGGCGGTGGTTCGGGAGGTGAGCGTGTAGCCGGTGGAGGTCTTCACCAGGTCCGCCTTCACGCCCTTGGGAGGTGTGAAGGCCGTGCTGGATCCGGACACGGGAGTGAACAGGGCCGAGTAGCCGTCCCCGGACGTGAACAACACGCCCTTGGATGTGGTGGAGAGCTTTCCGGCGGAAGCCAGAGCCAGGCTCCAGCGTGGGCCGGCGAAGCCCTGGGCGTCATCGGTGGCCCGGGAGTTGTAGACCATGCCAGTTGACCGGCACCGGCAGGCTGGTCGCGCCGGGCCGGTTTCCCAGCAGCCCGATCGTGGACTGGGCGCCCGTCGGTGTGCCTGGAACAGCCGTCGGAGCGAATGCCTGAGCCGGGCCGGCGAGCGCGAAGATCAGCGCGGCCGCCGTGGCAGCTGCAGTGAGAGGACCGGCCCTGCGGGCGCGGCGGGATAAGACCAATTGCGTCATTGGATCCCCCGGGGATGCGAGACTGAGCATCGGACGGAAGTGTCCGGATGAGGGGAAGTTTTGCCTCGGTTGACCGGATTCGTCCGCGTAGCGGGTACCCGTTTTTCATTCCCCGGGCAGGTACTGCCCTTCGCCGGCTTTCACGACGGGCAGCTCCGTCCATTCTGTGGTGTAGCGGGGCGAGGCGATCCGCCGCGTCATGGTCCAGTCGGGCTGCTGGGAGCGCATGCCGGCCAGACCCAGGCCCAGTGCGGACGGCCCGTATTTGTCGGTGACGGCGCCCAGCAGCGATCCGATGCGCCGCTTCTCGTGGACCGGTTCGAAAGCGTCGAGGACCGGCTGCACGACGGCGGGGGAAGACCGGTGGCGTGTTGGGCTGCGCGCGTTGTCCAGGGGATCGATAAGACGACGCCGGGTGGGCGCTTGGTCTTTCACCTGCTCGCGGCCGTGGCCGAGTTCGAGCATGACTTGATTGTGGAGCGCACCAAGAAATGATTGGAAGCAGCTTGCAACCGTGGCAGGACCGGCGGTCGGAAGCCGGGATGAGTCGAACACTGAATACCCAGGCCCGCGCCATGATCGAGGGCGGGGGTCGTACCCGGTCACATTAATCGCCCGATTGCGCTCGCGGTTTGAGGAACTCCTGACTCGGCCGTCGCGGCGCCGCCCGGGCTCGTTTGCTGACGGACGCTCCCGTCACAGCGCCACCCCGATTCCGCCGCAACCGGCGCCACAGCGTACCCTTGACCTGTGAAAACCTTCGAAGACCTCTTCACGGAGCTGAGCGAGAAAGCAGCGAGCCGGCCCGCCGGTTCGCGGACCGTGGCCGAGCTGGACTCCGGAGTCCACGGCATCGGCAAGAAGGTCGTCGAGGAAGCCGCCGAAGTGTGGATGGCGGCCGAATACGAATCCGACGAAGCCGCGGCCGAGGAAATCTCCCAGCTCTTCTACCACCTGCAGGTCCTGATGATCGCCAAGGGCCTGACGCTTGAGGACGTCTACAAGCATCTGTAGCCACGCGCCCCGCGCGTGGCCCGGCAGCAGCCTGTCCTCCCAGCCCTCAAGCGAACAGAAAGCCTGACCCATGATCCGTGTAGCCGTGCCCAACAAGGGCTCCCTCTCCGAATCCGCCTCCGAGATGCTCTCCGAGGCGGGCTACCGCCAGCGCCGCGACACCCGCGAGCTGGTCATGGTGGACCCGGACAACGACGTCGAATTCTTCTTCCTGCGCCCCCGCGACATTGCGGTCTACGTCGGCGCGGGCACCCTCGACGTCGGCATCACCGGCCGCGACCTCTTCCTCGACGCCCAGGTCGAAGCCCGGGAGCTGATGAGCCTGGGCTTCGGCGCCTCCACCTTCCGCTTCGCCGGCCCGGTGGGGGACTTCACCGACGTCGCGCAGCTTGACGGCAAGCGCCTGGCCACCAGCTACGACGGCCTGCTGCGCGCCTACCTCGCCGAGCGGGGCATCAACGCCTCCGTCGTCCGCCTCGACGGCGCCGTGGAATCCTCGGTGCGCCTCGGCGTCGCCGACGCGATCGCCGACGTCGTCGAAACCGGCACCACCCTGCGCGCCGCCGGCATGGAGATCTTCGGCGAGCCGATCCTCAAGTCCGAAGCCGTGCTGATCGGCCGCACCGGCGGGGACCCGCATCCCGGCCTGGACGTGCTCATCCGCCGGCTGCGCGGCGTCCTGGTGGCCCGACAGTATGTGATGATGGACTACGACATCCGCCGCGAACTGGTTGAACAGGCCGCCGCACTCACGCCGGGCCTGGAGTCGCCCACCGTCTCCCCGCTGCGCGACGACGCCTGGGTGGCCGTGCGCTCGATGATCAAGCGCAGCGAAACCAACCGGATCATGGACGAGCTGTACGACCTCGGCGCCCGCGCCATCCTGGTCAGCTCCATCCACGCCTGCCGCATCTGACCCGCCCCCGGACAGAAACCGACAGGAGCAGAGCATGAGCGTTGCAATCCGTGTGATTCCCTGCCTGGACGTGGACAACGGCCGGGTGGTCAAGGGCATCAACTTCGAGGGCCTGCGCGACGCCGGCGATCCGGTGGAGCTCGCGCACCGGTATGACCGCGCCGGCGCCGACGAGCTGACCTTCCTCGACGTCACCGCCACCTCCGGCAACCGGGAGACCACGTTCGACGTCGTGTCCCGCACCGCCGAGGAGGTCTTCATTCCGCTGACCGTGGGCGGGGGAGTGCGGACCATCGCGGACGTGGACCGGCTGCTGCGCTACGGCGCGGACAAGGCCTCCATCAACACCGCCGCCGTCGCCCGGCCGGACGTGATCGATGAGATCACCCGGCACTTCGGCTCCCAGGTGCTGGTGCTCTCCGTGGACGCGCGCCGCGCGCCCGAGGGCGCCACGGCGTCGGGCTTCGAGGTCACCACCCACGGGGGCCGCCGCGGCACCGGGATCGACGCCGTCGCCTGGGCGAAGGAGGCCGCGGACCGCGGGGTGGGCGAGATCCTGCTGAACTCCATCGACGCCGACGGCACCCGCGAGGGCTTCGACCTGGAGATGATCCGCGCCGTCCGCGCCGCGGTGAAGGTTCCGCTGATCGCGTCCGGCGGCGCCGGCAAGCCCGAGCACTTCCCGCCGGCCGTGGACGCCGGGGCCGACGCCGTCCTGGCCGCCAGCGTGTTCCACTTCGGCCCGGACAGCGCCATCGCCGAGGTCAAGCAGGCCATCCGCGACGCCGGGCACCCGGTCCGCTAGTCGCCTGCCGGCCGGCCTCGCGGGGGTTGTGTCGAAGGGTTACGCGAAGAAAAGTCGAAGCCAGGTCCGCTTCGGGGAAATAAACCGCCCCGGCGCGGACTTGGCTTTTTAAGTGCCCACCGGCACGGACACCCCACAGTCTGGAGAATCCTTGAGCACTGCACGCGCCTACGCGGCCACCTCCGCCACCGACCCGCTGGTTCCCACCACCATCGAGCGCCGCGCTGTCGGCCCGCACGACGTCCGCATCGACATTGCCTACGCCGGCATCTGCCACTCGGACATCCACACGGTCCGCGGCGAGTGGGGCCCGATTGCCTATCCGCAGGTGGTGGGCCACGAAATCGTCGGCACCGTCGCCGAAGTCGGCTCCGAGGTCACCACGCACCAGGTCGGGGACCGGGTCGGGGTCGGCTGCCTGGTCAACTCCTGCCGCGAGTGTGAGAACTGCAAGGCCGGCATGGAGCAGTACTGCCTGAACGGCAACGTCGGCACGTATGCCAGCAAGGACGTGGACGGCAGCATCACCCAGGGCGGCTACTCCACCTCCGTGGTGGTCAACGACCACTTTGTGCTCCGGGTCCCGGAGAGTATCTCCTACGAAGCCGCGGCTCCGCTGCTCTGCGCCGGCATCACCACCTACTCGCCGCTGGCGCACTGGAACGCCGGGCCGGGCAAGCGGGTCGCCGTCGTCGGCATGGGCGGGCTCGGCCACATGGCCGTGAAGATCGCGGCCGCGATGGGCGCCGAGGTGACCGTCCTGTCCCAGACCCTGAGCAAGCAGGAGGATGGACTGCGCTTCGGCGCCAAGGACTACTACGCCACCAGCGACGCCGACACGTTCGACAAGCTGGCCGGCACGTTCGACCTGATCATCAACACGGTCAGCGCCCCGGTGGACCTGCAGCAGTACCTGTCGCTGCTGCGCCTGGACGGGACCATGGTCAGCGTGGGCGCTCCGCCCGAGCCGCTGCCGGTCTCGGTCTTCACCCTGATGAACCAGCGCCGCTCCTACGCGGCATCCAACATCGGCGGCATCGCCGAGACCCAGGAGATGCTGGACTTCTGCGCCGAGCACGGCATCGCCCCGGAGGTGGAGCTGATCAGCGCCGAAGACATCAACGCCGCCTACGAGCGGGTGCTGAAGTCCGACGTCCGCTACCGCTTCGTCATCGACGCCGCGACCATCTGACGGTTCCGTGGCAGGCAAGGGCGTCTCACCTTTCGGTGGGGCGCCTTTGTCGTAGGCGGGCCGGTGGGGCGCCTGTGCCGTACGAGGGCCGGTGGCCTGACGGCGGCCGGAGTTCCTCCACTTTGGGTTGTGCCCCTCCAGTCCGCGCGTTTCCTCCGCCTGCAACCGGAGGAGCTGCCCGAATCGGAGGGGGGTGATGCAAAGCGGAGGGGGCGGGTGCAAAGCGGAGGGCGCGGGTGCAAAGCGGAGGGCATGGATGCGAAGCGGAGGGCGCGGCCAAGGGGCGCTTCGCTCAGGGGGGCGGATCTTCGCCCAGTGGGGCGGCGGGGCGGCTAAATGCCGATGTCGGCGCTCTGCAGCAGGGCGATCGCGTCGGGCTGGCCTTCGAACATGACCAGCGACTGCTTCGTCCGGCCGTGCGCGTGCAGCAGCAGCTCGCCCGGGTCACCGACGATGGCCACCGACACGGCGGCCCGCTTGGCCACGTGCCGCGGACCGTCAGGGCGGACGAGCACAATACCGAGGTCGACGCCCCGGTAGAGCAGCGCCGCGCGGCGGATCAGGTCGCCCCACAGCGCGTCGGCGTAGGCCGGGTCCAGTGACCGCGGCGCCCACCGGTCACCGGCGCGCCGGACGTCTTCGGTGTGCACGAAGTACTCGGTCAGGTTGGCGCTGTTGTCCACGGACTTCAGGTTCATGGGGGACAGGGCCGGCGGGCCCGAGCGGAAGCTGCGGACCAGCTTCTCATACGCCTTCGGCTCGGCTGAGCGCTCGGCCAGGTCCCGGACGGCCTTCTCCGCGCGCTTGGCCAGCGGCTTGAAGACAATGCCCGCGGCAGCGGCCGGGCGGTGCTCACGCAGATACAGATGCGCAGCCAGCTCCTTGGTGCGCCACCCCTCGCAAAGGGTCGGCGCTTCGGGCCCGGCCGCGAGAAGGGTCTCGGCCAGGACTTCACGGGAGGGTTGTACGAAGTGCATCAATGTGAAACTAGCATGCTTCCCGTGCTTTAGCTCCTGAACGCGCCCGCTGCGGCCGCCAAACGGCGTGCTTCTCCCGGCAGCCCCGCCCGCACGGCTCCGCGGCGGCCGGGAGCCGTGCGGACGCATCCCGGACACACCGACCGCCGAGGCGGCGGATGACACTAGAATCGGTATCGATGCCTTCCGAAACCCCCGCCCCCGTTTCCCCCGCCGTGCCCGGCCTCGATCCGGCTATCGCCGCCGCCCTCAAGCGCGACGACGCCGGCCTGGTGGCCGCCGTCATCCAGCAGTACGACACCAACGAGGTGCTCATGCTCGGCTGGATGGACGACGAGGCCCTGCACCGTACCCTCAGCACCGGCCGGGTGACCTTCTGGTCCCGCTCCCGCCGGGAGTACTGGCGCAAGGGTGACACCTCCGGCCACATCCAGCGGGTCAAGTCGGTCGCCCTCGACTGCGACGGAGACGCCCTGCTGGTCCGCGTGGACCAGGTCGGGGCCGCCTGCCACACCGGCACCCGGACCTGCTTCGAAGGCCGCGACCTGCCCGCCGTCGCCGGCTGACCTTCCCACCACCGGCGGCCGCCCCGCCGCCCGCCCAGACCCTTTGACGAAGAGAGCAGCATGCAGGACCTAGGAACGATTACCCCCGGCCTCGAGGAGTTCCGCTCGCTGGCCGCCGATCACCGCGTCGTCCCGGTGCGGCTGGTGCTGCTGGCCGACGCCGACACGCCCATCGGCATCTACCGCAAGCTCGGCGGCGGTGCCCCCGGCACGTTCCTGATGGAGTCCGCCGCGTCCGGCGGCGTCTGGTCCCGCTACTCCTTCATCGGCGCCCGGTCCCGGGCCACCCTCACCACCCGCGACGGCGAGGCCCACTGGCTGGGCGAGCCGCCCGCCGGCGTGCCGCACGGAGGCAGCCCGGTGGACGCACTGCGGGACACCGTGAAGCTCCTGCGCACCGAACGCTTCGAGGGACTGCCGCCGTTCACCTCCGGGCTGGTCGGTTTCGTCGGCTGGGACAGCGTCCGGCACTGGGAGCGGCTGACCTCCCCGCCGGCCGACGACCTGGGCCTGCCCGAGCTGGCCATGAACCTGGTCACCGACATGGCCATCCATGACAACAGCGACGGCACGGTCACGCTCGTCGCCAACGCCATCAACTTCGACGGCACCGACGAGCGCGTGGACGAGGCCTGGCACGACGCCGTCGCCCGCCTGCAGGACATGCGCGCCCGGCTGGCCGCGCCCACCCCGCAGCCGGTGTCCGTGCTCGACGGCGGCCGGGCCGCACCCGACCTGTCCCGCGTGGAGGAACGCTGGCCGCGCCCCGAGTACCTGCGCGCCGTCGAACGCGCCAAGGAAGCGATCGTGGACGGCGAGGTGTTCCAGGTGGTGGTCTCGCGCCGCTTCGAGGCCGAGTGCGACGCGGATCCGCTGGACGTCTACCGGGTGCTGCGCACCACCAACCCCAGCCCCTACATGTACCTGTTCAACTTCACCGACGCCGCGGGGGAGCCGTTCGCCATCGTCGGATCCTCCCCGGAGGCCCTGGTGACGGTGACCGGGCGGGAGGTCATCACCCATCCCATCGCCGGCAGCCGGCCGCGCGGGAAGACCCTCGAGGAGGACCGCACCCTCGCCGAGGACCTGCTCGCCGATGAAAAGGAACGCGCCGAACACCTGATGCTGGTGGACCTGGCCCGCAACGACCTGTCCAAGGTCTGCCGGCCCGGCAGCGTGGACGTCACCCAGTTCATGGAGGTGGAGCGGTTCAGCCACATCATGCACCTGGTCTCCACCGTGGTCGGGGAACTCTCGCCCGCCTCGGCCGCCTACGACGTGCTGGCCGCCACGTTCCCCGCCGGCACCCTCTCGGGAGCGCCGAAACCGCGGGCCCTGCGGCTGCTCGATGAGCTGGAACCGCACCGCCGCGGCATCTACGGCGGTGTGGTCGGCTACCTCGACTTCGCCGGAGACATGGACATGGCCATCGCCATCCGCTCCGCGCTGCTGCGCGGCGGCCGGGCCTACGTACAGGCCGGCGGCGGGATCGTCAACGATTCCGACCTCGACGCCGAGGCGCAGGAGACCGTGAACAAGGCCGCCGCGCCGCTGCGCGCTGCGCTGATCGCCGCCGGGTTGCACGCCGTCGCCGCCCCGGAGACCGCCCCCGCAGCGGCCCCGGCGTCCGCGCCGGTGGAGGCTCCACCGGTGGAGGCCGATGCGCCGCTGCCGACCGATGCAACACCCGAGGAGGCCCTCCGATGAGCACCGCAGCGAAGGCCTGGCAGCGCAAGGGCACCGTGGTGCTCGGCGCGGTCGCCGCCGCCGTCCTGGCATTCGCCACCACCACCCGCACCTGGCTGGACGTCACTCTGCCGGAGGCCGCGGTGCAGACCCCGCAGGTCGCCGTGCCCGGGTCCGACGCCGCGACGTCGGTCACCGCCTTCGCCCTGGTGGCGCTGGCGGCCGCTCTCGCGGCGTCGATCGCGGGACGGATCGCCCGCGCCGTGATCGCCGTGGTCCTGCTGCTCGCGGGCGCCGGCGTGATTGTCGCCAGCTGGGTCATCATCCGCGACCCCGCCCAGGGCGCCGCCGGCGCGATCGGCGAAGCCACCGGCGTCAGCGGCGGTGCCGGGATCGAGGTGCACATGACCGTCATGCCCTGGCTGGCGCTGGCCGCCGGCGTGCTGATCCTGCTGTCCGCCGTCTGGCTGGCCGTGGCCGGGCGCGGCTGGAAGGCCTCGCGCCGTTACAGCACCGCCGCCGCCCACACCGACGGCGAGCCGATCGACGACATCGACAGCTGGGACCGGCTCAGCCGCGGCGAGGACCCCACCGGCCGCTGATCGTCCCGCCGCCGCGGCTCACCCGGTCCGACACATGTGACCGGGAACCGGGCAGCTAATGGCAGAATGGGAACAGTCCGTTTTTTGAGGGAGAGAAACACCATGGGCGCAAACGCCACCGAACGCCACCTGGAAGCCAGCAACGAGAAGGCTGCCAACAGCGGGGAGCCGAACACCCACGCTTCCATCCACGATGAGACCATCGGCCACGGCAACACCCCGGCCGCGTGGACCTGCGTCCTGATCATGATCGTCGGCGCCGGCATCTCCAGCGTGGGCTACATCATCGCCAGCGTCCTGTGGTTCGTGATCGGCCTGGCCGTCATGGGCGCCGGCCTCATCGTGGGCTGGGCCATGAAGAAGGCCGGCTACGGCGTCAACGGTTCGAAGCTGAAGAACTCCGGCCACTAAGTGAGCGTCCTCGACGACATCATCGTCGGCGTCCGCGAGGACATGGAGTCCCGCCGCCGAGAGGTTTCGCTCGCGGACCTGCGCGCACAGGCAGCCCAGGCGCCCGCCCCGCGGGACGCCTGGGCCGCACTGGGCGGCACGGACCCGGCCCGCGCCGAGCTGAAGGTCATCGCCGAGGTCAAGCGCAGCAGCCCCTCCAAGGGAGCCCTGGCCGACATCGCCGACCCGGCGGCCCTGGCCTCCCGCTACGCCGACGGCGGCGCGGCCGTGATCAGCGTCCTCACCGAGGCCCGCCGCTTCGGCGGGTCGCTGGCGGACTTCGACGCCGTCCGCGCCGCCGTGGACGTGCCGCTGCTGCGCAAGGACTTCACCGTCGACGAATACCAGATCCACGAGGCCCGCGCCCACGGCGCCGACCTGGTGCTGCTGATCGTCGCCGCTCTCGACGACGCGCGGCTGCGCGGCTTCCTCGAGCTCACCCACGAGCTCGGCATGAACGCCCTGGTCGAAACGCACACCCCTGAGGAAGTGGAACGCGCCCTGGCCGTGGACGCCCGCATCCTCGGCGTCAACGTCCGCAACCTCAAGACCCTCGACGTCGACCGCGCCGTCTTCGGCCGGCTGGCCGGGCAGATCCCCGCCGGCCCGCTGCTGGTGGCCGAATCCGGCGTCCGCGACACGGACGACGTCGCGCAGTACGCCCGGGAGGGCGCCAACGCCGTGCTCGTGGGCGAGGCCCTCGTACGGCACGACGACCCGTTGGGCACCATCAACGCCTTCACCCGGGCCGGCCGCGAGGCCATCGCGGCCCGCCCCGCCGCGGCACGCTGACCGCCGCGCCTTGACACCGCCCGGAGCACCGGGCCCTAGCAGGACAGGAAGCCCACGATGACCGGGAACCCGGAGCCCGCCGGCAGCACCGCCGCCGAGCCGGACGCCGCAGCAGATGCGATGAACGAGGAGGCCGTCGCGGCCTTCCTGGGCCGGGAAGGGTCGCTGCGGCATGCCCCCGGCCCCTACTTCGGCAGCTTCGGCGGCCGGTGGATGCCCGAGTCGCTGATCGCCGCGCTCGACGAGCTCACCGATACCTTCGAAAAGGCCAAGTCCGATCCGGAGTTCACCGCCCGGGTGAAGGAGCTGAACCGGAACTACTCCGGACGCCCCTCACTGCTGACCGAGGCCAAGCGGTTCTCCGAGCATGCCGGGGGCGTGCGGATCTTCCTCAAGCGCGAGGACCTGAACCACACCGGCTCGCACAAGATCAACAACGTGCTCGGCCAGGCGCTGCTGGCGCAGCGGATGGGCAAGACCCGGCTGATCGCCGAAACCGGTGCCGGCCAGCACGGCGTCGCCAGCGCCACCGCCGCGGCCCTGCTCGGCATGGAGTGCGTGGTCTACATGGGCGCCGAGGACTGTCGCCGGCAGGCACTGAACGTGGCCCGGATGGAGCTGCTCGGCGCCACCGTGATTCCGGTGGAAAACGGCTCGAAGACGCTCAAGGACGCCATCAACGAGGCCCTGCGGGACTGGGTCGCGAACGTCGACTCCACCCACTACCTGCTGGGCACCGCCGCCGGGGCGCATCCGTTCCCGGCCCTCGTCCGCTACTTCCACGAAGTGATCGGCGAGGAGGCCCGCGCCCAGATCCTGGAGCAGGCCGGTCGGCTGCCCGACGCCGTGTGCGCCTGCATCGGCGGCGGTTCCAACGCCATCGGCATCTTCCACGGCTTCCTCGATGACCCCTCCGTCCGGATCTACGGCTTCGAGGCCGGCGGCGACGGCGTCGAAACCGGCCGCCACGCCGCCACCATCACCCTCGGCCGGCCCGGTGTGCTGCACGGTGCCCGTTCCTACCTGATGCAGGACGAGGACGGACAGACCGTGGAGTCGCACTCCATCTCCGCCGGCCTGGACTACCCCGGCGTCGGTCCGGAGCACTCCTACCTGGCCGACATCGGCCGGGTCTCCTACGAGCCGATCACGGACGCCGAGGCGATGGAGGCCTTCCGGCTGCTGTGCCGCACCGAAGGCATCATCCCGGCCATCGAGTCCTCGCACGCCCTGGCCGGCGCCATCAAGGTCGGCCGCCGGCTGGCCGCCGAAGACGGCGAGCCGGGCGACAAGATCGTCATCGTGAACCTCTCCGGACGCGGTGACAAGGACGTCGCCACCGCCGCGGAATGGTTCGACCTGCTGGACAAGCCCTCGGCCGAGGCCGAGATCGGCAAGGAAGGGGAGCAGCTGTGAACCCGGCCGCACCGCAGAGCAAATCCGCCCGGGCCATTGACCAGGCCCTGGCCGACGGCCGCGCCGCCCTGATCGGCTACCTTCCGGCCGGCTACCCGGACGTGCAGTCCACCATCGCCGCCGGCGTCGAGCTCGCCCGCGGCGGCGCCGACCTCATCGAGATCGGCATCCCGTACTCCGACCCCGTGATGGACGGCTCGGTCATCCAGGCCGCCACCACCGAAGCGCTGGCCGGAGGCTTCCGGGTCAGCGAGGTGTTCGACGTCGTCGCCGGGATCACCGCGGAGACCGACGCCGCCGTGCTGGTCATGACGTACTGGAACCCGGTCATGCGCATGGGTGTGGACGAGTTCGCCCGCCGCCTCGCCGAAGCCGGCGGCGCCGGACTCATCACCCCCGACCTCATCCCGGACGAGGCCGAGGAGTGGATCGCCGCCTCCGACCGGTACGGGCTGGACCGGGTGTTCCTCGTGGCGCCCTCCTCCACCCCGGAACGCATGAAGAGCACCGTGGCCGCCAGCCGCGGCTTCGTCTACGCCGTGTCGATCATGGGCGTCACCGGCGCCCGCACCGCTGTCTCCGACGCCGCCCGCGGCGTCGTGCAGTCCGCCCGCGACGCCGGCGCCGAGCGGGTCTGCGTGGGCCTGGGCGTCTCCAACGCCGGCCACGTGGCCGAGATCGGTTCCTACGCCGACGGCGTTATCGTGGGTACGGCCCTGGTCGCCGCGCTTCGTGACGGCGGGCCAGACGCCGTGGGCGCCCTCGCCCGCGACCTGAGCACAGGAACACGAAAGAGCAACTGATGCCCCTGATCTCCGGGATGGTGCCCGCCGCGATCCCCAGCCCTCCGGCCGACTTCAGCAGCTTCTCGCTGGGCCCGCTGACCATCCACGCGTACGCGCTGTGCATCCTGGCCGGCATCGCCCTCGGCCTGTGGCTGACCAGCGTCCGCTGGAGGAAACGCGGGCTGCCGGCGGAGGCTGTCTGGGACATCGCGATCTGGGCCATTCCGTTCGGCATCATCGGCGGGCGGCTCTACCACGTCATCTCCTCGCCGGACGCCTACTTCGGGCCCGACGGCGACCTGGCGCTGATCCCGCAGATCTGGCGCGGGGGATTGGGCATCTGGGGCGCCGTCGCGCTCGGCGCGGTGGGCGCCTGGATCGGCTGCCGCCGCGCCGGAATCAAGCTCTCGACCTTCGCCGACGCCGCCGCGCCGGGCCTGCTGCTGGCCCAGGCGGTCGGACGCTGGGGCAACTGGTTCAACCAGGAACTGTTCGGCGCGCCCACCGACCTTCCCTGGGGCCTGCAGATCGACGCCGATAACCCCAACTTCCCCGCCGGGGAACTGCCCGGGACACTCTTCCACCCGACCTTCCTCTACGAGTCGCTCTGGAACCTGGCCGGCGTCGGGCTCCTGCTCCTCGTGGACCGCCGTTTCCGGCTGCGCGGTGGCCGGCTGTTCTGGCTCTACGCCGCCATCTATACGGCCGGCCGGATCTGGATCGAGCTGCTGCGCATCGACGAGGCCGAAATGATTACGCTGTTCGGCGTCACACAACGGCTGAACGTCTTTACCAGCGCCGGGCTGTTCCTCGGCTCCGTGGCCGTGTTCGTCGTCCTGTCCCTGCGCGCCCGGCGCGGCGGAGAGCCGTCCCCCTACCTGCCCGGCCACGCTCCGGAGGAGGAAACCGCCACGTCACCGGCCGATAACACTTCCGAAACGGAAGCCTCCACGGATGCGACCGGGGCCACCCCGCGTGCTAATGTCGCAGAGACAAAAAACGGGGAGAAGTGATCCGTCACTCATAGGATCCCCGTCCGCCCGGTTCTCCGGGCCCGCCAGCGAGCAGTACCGGGTCACCTCCCGGCCTGACATGGCCGCCACACCGGCGTGGCTCGAGCGCTGCACACCGCCCCGAACAACCAGGGGCCGGAGGCAGGCACACGCGACCGCCAGCGGAGGCAAAGTTCCCGAAGCAGAACCCGGGCTTTGACCCGCCGGCGGACCGTACAATCATCAACACGCCGCGGAGGACACGTCCTCCGCCGGGGCCAGCGTCGTCCCCTCCCGTGCTTACCCAGGGGAAGGACCTACCTCTCATGACTGATTCCCTGCCTACCGGGGGCTCCGTGCCTTCACCGTTCGAACGCTTCGCCGCGTACCCGGCGGATACCGGGCTTTACCGCTCCGAGAACGAAAAGGACGCCTGCGGCCTCGCCGTCATCGCCACGCTCCGCGGCACACCGGGCCACGACATCGTCGACGCGGCCCTGACCGCCCTGCGCAACCTCGAACACCGCGGCGCCGTGGGCGCCGACGAGGGAACCGGCGACGGCGCCGGCATCCTCACCCAGGTGCCCGACGAGTTCCTCCGCGCCGTCGTCGGCTTCGACCTGCCGCCGGCCGGCCGGTACGTGGCCGGCACCGCCTTCCTGCCCACCGAGGCCTCCGAGCAGGCCACTGCCCGCGCCGGTGTCGAAGCCATCGCCGAATCCGAGGACCTGCAGGTGCTCGGCTGGCGCGAGGTCCCCGTGGCCGCCGACCTGGTGGGCCCCATGTCCCGCGCCTGCATGCCGTACTTCGCCCAGGTCTTCCTGGCCCCGGCCGAGGGCACCGGCCTCGAGCACCTGGACGCCCGGGCCTTCCGGGTGCGCAAGCGCAGCCAGAACAAGTTCGGCGTGTACTTCCCGTCCCTGTCCTCCAAGACCATGGTCTACAAGGGCATGGTCACCACCGCGCAGCTGGAACCCTTCTTCCCGGACCTGTCCGACCCGCGGTTCAAGTCCCGCCTGGGCATCGTCCACTCGCGGTTCTCCACCAACACCTTCCCGTCCTGGCCGCTGGCGCAGCCGTTCCGCACCATCGCCCACAACGGGGAGATCAACACCGTCAAGGGCAACCGGAACTGGATGCGGGCCCGGCAGTCCCAGCTCAGCCACCCGCTGCTGGGCGAGACCCCCGAGGAACTGTTCCCCATCTGCACCCCCGGGGCTTCCGACTCCGCGTCCTTCGACGAGGTCGCCGAGCTGCTGATGCTCTCCGGGCGGCCCATCGCCCACGCCATCATGATGATGATTCCCGAAGCGTGGGAGAACCACGCCTCCATGGATCCGGCCCGGCGGGCGTTCTACCAGTACCACTCCATGCTGATGGAGCCGTGGGACGGCCCCGCCGCCGTCTCCTTCACCGACGGCACGCAGGTCGGGGCCGTGCTGGACCGCAACGGGCTGCGCCCGGCCCGGTACTGGGTGACCGAGGACGGACTCGTGGTCCTGGCCTCCGAGGTGGGCGTCGTCGACATCGACCCCGCGAAGGTGGTCCGCAAGGGCCGCGTCTCGCCCGGCAAGATGTTCCTGGTGGACACCGAGGCCGGCCGGCTGATCGAGGACCACGAGATCAAGGCCGAGGTCGCCGCCGCCAACCCGTGGGCGGACTGGGTGCGGGAGAACCAGGTGTCCCTGGAGGACCTGCCCGAACGTGAGCACGTGCTGCACAGCTCCGCGTCCATCAACCGCCGCCAGCGCACCTTCGGCTACACCCAGGAGGAGCTGCGGATCCTGCTGGGCCCGATGGCCCGCACCGGCGCCGAGCCGCTGGGCGCCATGGGCTCCGACACCCCCATCGCCGTGCTGTCCCAGCGGCCGCGGCTGCTCTTCGACTACTTCGTGCAGTCCTTCGCCCAGGTCACCAACCCGCCGCTGGACGCCATCCGCGAGGAACTGGTCACCTCCATGCGGGCCTCGATCGGACCCAACGGCAACCTGCTCGCGTCCGGACAGGTCCGCAGCCGGCAGATCGCCCTGAAGTTCCCGGTCATCAACAATGACGAACTCGCCAAGATCGTGAACCTGCGCGGCGACGACGGCGAAAAGCTCAGCCTCAAGGTCCGCGGCCTGTACCGGCCCGAGGGCGGGGAATCCGAGCTGCGTGCCCGGATCACGGAAATCTGCGAAAAGGTCTCCGGCGCCGTCAACCGCGGCGTGCACTATATCGTGCTCTCCGACCGGGACTCCAACGCCCAGTGGGCGCCCATCCCGTCGCTGCTGCTGCTCTCCGCGGTGCACCACCACCTGCTCAAGAGCGCCAACCGCACCAAGATCTCGCTGCTCGTTGAAGCCGGCGATGTCCGCGAGGTGCACCACGTCGCTGCGCTGATCGGTTACGGCGCCTCCGCGGTGAACCCTTACCTGGCCATGGAAAGCTGCGAGGAACTCGTGCGCAGCGGCGACCTGCCCGGCGTCACCCGGGAACAGGCCGTGGCCAACCTGATCAAGGGCCTGGGCAAGGGCGTCCTGAAGATCATGTCCAAGATGGGCATCTCCACGGTGGCCTCCTACTGCGGGGCGCAGACCTTCGAGGCCATCGGCCTCGGCCAGGAACTCGTGGACGAGTTCTTCCACGGCACCCAGACCCAGCTCGGCGGCGTCGGCCTCGACGTGATCGCCGCCGAAGCCGCCGCACGGCACGCCGAGGCGTACCCGTCCGACGGCCTGGAGCAGCCGCACCGCGCCCTGGAGAACGGCGGCGAATACCAGTGGCGCCGCGAAGGCCCGCCGCACCTGTTCAACCCCGAGACGGTCTTCCGCCTCCAGCACGCCACGCGGGAACGCCGCTACGACATCTTCAAGGCCTACACGCGCGGCGTGGACGACCAGTCGAAGAACCTCATGACCCTGCGCGGCCTGCTCGGTTTCCGCACCGGGCAGCGTCCGCCGGTGCCGCTGGAGGAGGTGGAGCCGGTCGAGTCCATCGTGAAGCGCTTCTCCACCGGAGCCATGAGCTACGGCTCCATCTCCAAGGAGGCGCACGAGACGCTGGCCATCGCCATGAACCGCCTCGGCGCCAAGTCCAACACCGGCGAGGGCGGCGAGGACGTGGACCGGCTGCTGGATCCGGAACGGCGCTCGGCGATCAAGCAGGTCGCCTCCGGCCGGTTCGGCGTGACCAGCCTGTACCTGACCAACGCCGATGACCTGCAGATCAAGATGGCCCAGGGCGCCAAGCCCGGCGAGGGCGGCCAGCTGATGGCGCAGAAGGTCTACCCCTGGGTGGCCCGCACCCGGCACTCCACCCCCGGCGTCGGCCTGATCTCCCCGCCGCCGCACCACGACATCTACTCCATCGAGGACCTCGCCCAGCTGATCTACGACCTCAAGCGCTCGAACCCGAGCGCCCGGGTGCACGTGAAGCTGGTCTCCGAGGCCGGCATCGGCACCGTGGCCGCGGGTGTGACCAAGGCCAAGGCCGACGTCGTGCTCGTGTCCGGGCACGACGGCGGCACCGGCGCCTCGCCGCTGAACTCGCTGAAGCACGCCGGCGCGCCGTGGGAGCTCGGCCTGGCCGAAACCCAGCAGACGCTGATGCTCAACGGCCTGCGCGACCGCGTGGTGGTGCAGGTGGACGGGCAGCTGAAGACCGGCCGCGACGTCGTCATCGCCGCCCTGCTCGGCGGCGAGGAGTTCGGTTTCGCGACTGCCCCGCTGGTGGTCTCCGGCTGCATCATGATGCGCGTCTGCCACCTGGACACCTGCCCGGTGGGCGTGGCCACGCAGAACCCCGAACTGCGGGCCCGGTTCTCCGGCAAGCCGGAGTTCGTGGTCAACTTCTTCGAGTTCCTTGCCGAGGAGGTCCGCGAGATCCTCGCCGAGCTCGGCTTCCGGTCCCTCGAGGAGGCCATCGGGCACTCCGAGATGTTGGACGTGCAGGCCGCCGTGGACCACTGGAAGGCCGACGGCCTGGACCTGGAGCCGATCCTGCGCGGCCACGAGGTGGATCCGGGCGCCCCGCTACGCAACATGGTGGGCCAGAACCACGAGCTGGACGCGCACTTCGACAACAAGCTCATCGAGATGAGCGCCGATGCCCTGCAGCGCCGGGCGCCGGTGCGGATCGCCCTCGACGTGATCAACACCGACCGTTCGGTGGGCACCATGCTCGGGCATGTGGTGACGAAGACCTTCGGCACCGACGTCCTGGCCACCGACACCATCGACATCACCCTGACCGGGCAGGCCGGGCAGTCCCTCGGGGCGTTCCTGCCGGCCGGCATCACGCTGCGCCTGTTTGGTGACTCCAACGACTACGTCGGCAAGGGCCTTTCCGGCGGCCGGATCATCGTCCGCCCGGACCGCGCCAACGCCTTCGAGGCCGAACAGAACGTCATCGCCGGCAACGTGATCGGCTACGGCGCGACCAGCGGCGAAATGTTCCTCAGCGGCCAGGTGGGCGAACGCTTCCTGGTTCGCAACTCGGGGGCCACCGCCGTCGTCGAAGGCATCGGCGACCACGGCTGCGAGTACATGACCGGCGGCCAGGCCCTCATCCTGGGCCGCACCGGCCGCAACTTCGGCGCCGGCATGTCCGGCGGCACGGCCTACGTGCTGGACCTGCCCGAGGTGCGCGTGAACCGCGAGGCCCTGGACTCGGGCGAGCTGCTGCTGCAGCCGCTCGACGCCGAGGACACGGAGATCGTCCGCGCCCTGATGATCAAGCATGCAGAGGAGACCGGCTCCCGGCTCGCAGCGGAACTGCTGGAGCGCTTCGAGGAGACCGTGTCCCGTATGACCAAGGTGCTGCCGCGCGACTACGCGGCGGTGCTCGACGCCCGGGCCTCGGCTGTGGACGCGGGGCTGGACCCCGACGGCAGCGAGGCCTGGACCAAGATTCTGGAGGTTACCGGTGGCTGATCCCCGCGGATTCCTGAAGGTGCGCGAGCGCCAGACCCAGCCCCGCCGGCCCGTTCCCGTGCGGATCATGGACTTCAAGGAAGTCTATGAGGCACAGGACAAGGGCGTGCTCAAGGCCCAGGCCGGACGCTGCATGGACTGCGGCATCCCGTTCTGCCATCAGGGCTGCCCGCTGGGCAACCTGATCCCGGAGTGGAACGACCTGATGTGGCGGGACAAGGGCGAGGAGGCCATCGAGCGGCTCCACGCCACGAACAACTTCCCCGAGTTCACCGGCCGGCTCTGCCCGGCACCCTGCGAGGCCTCCTGCGTGCTGGGCATCAACCAGCCGCCGGTGACCATCAAGCAGGTGGAGGTCTCGATCATCGACCAGGCCTTCGACGAGGACTGGGTGCAGCCGCACATCCCCGAACGGCTGACGGACAAGACCATCGCCGTCGTCGGCTCCGGCCCGGCCGGCCTGGCCGTGGCCCAGCAGCTGACCCGCGCCGGGCACACCGTCGCCGTCTACGAGCGGGACGACCGGATCGGCGGGCTGCTGCGCTACGGCATCCCGGACTTCAAGATGGAAAAGGTCCACCTGGACCGCCGCCTGGAGCAGATGCGCGCCGAAGGCACCCGATTCCGCACCGGCGTCGAGGTCGGCCGCGACATCAGCTGGGAGCAGCTGCGCCGCCGGTACGACGCCGTGGTGGTCACCACCGGCGCCACCGTTCCGCGCGACCTGCCCATCCCGGGCCGGGAACTCGACGGCGTGCACTTCGCCATGGACTACCTCGTGCAGGCAAACCGCGTCGTCGCCGGCGATACCGTCAAGCGGCAGATCAGCGCGGAGGGCAAGCACGTGGTCATCCTCGGCGGCGGCGACACCGGCGCCGACTGCCTGGGCACCGCGCACCGTCAGCAGGCGGCCTCCGTCACCACCCTGGCCATCGGCAAGCAGCCGCCGCTGGAACGCCCGGCGCACCAGCCCTGGCCGATGTACCCGACGCTGTTCGAGGTCGCCAGCGCCCACGAGGAAGGCGGCGAGCGGACCTACCTTGCCTCCACCGTCGAATTCGTGGGGGAGAACGGCGTGCTCACCGGCGTGAAGGTCGCCGAGACCGAGTTCGTGGACGGGCGCCGCCTGCCCAAGGCCGGCACCGAGCGCATCATCCCGGCGGACCTGGTCTTCCTGTCGCTGGGCTTCACCGGCCCGGAGCCGGCCGGCCTGGCGGAGCAGGTGGGCGCCGAGTTCGATGACCGCGGCAACGTGGTCCGCGACGGCTACTACATGACCAGCCGCCCCGGCGTCTTCGCCGCGGGCGACGCCGGCCGCGGGCAGTCGCTCATCGTCTGGGCCATCGCCGAGGGCCGGGCCTGTGCCGCCGCCGTCGACAAGTGGCTGATGGGCTCCACCCGGCTGCCCGCGCCGGTGGCGCCGACCGACCGGGCCATCGCCCCGCTGTAGCACCGGCGGCCCGGAATCGAAGAGGCGCAGGCGAAAGCCTGCGCCTCTTTCGCTTTCCAGACGGCAAAGGGAACCCGCGGCGGCGTTCCCCGTGCGGCCGCAGGATCAGCCGCGGCCGCCCGCATCCCGGCGGCCGGCGTCATCGGCCGGCCGGTCCAGGGCGGCAAAGGCCTCACGGGTCAACGTGTGCAGGTCGACACCCTCCATATCGATCCAGGTCTCCATCGCAACGAGCGAGGCGCTCCACAGGGCTGCAGCCTCCACGCGTCCGGCCAGCGCGGACCCCGGGTCGGCCGTATCCGCCAGGTACAGCCCGGCGACCCGGTTCGTGATGGCGCGGTTGTTTTCGGCGTAGCTCAGGCGCAGCGAGCGGTCCTGCTCCATGAGCCGGTGCAGCAGGCGGAAATAGTCCCGCTGCTCTTCAAAGGGCACGGAGGCGGCCAGGATCGCCTGGCGCAGGGCGGTCCGCCGCCCGGTTCCGGCCCGGCGCCGGGCGGCGAAGTCCGCCAGCATGTCGTCCAGGGCCTGCGCCGAGTGGTGGAAGAGCACGGCGTCCTTGGTGTCGAAATAGCGGAAGAACGTCGAGCGGGATACCCCGGCCTCCTGCACGATGTGTTCCACGGTCACCGCCGAATAGCCCCGGGAAGCGAACAGGCCCAGGGCCGTGTCCAGCAGCAGCCGCTGCACCAGTTCGCGCTTGCGCTCCCGCAGGCCCGTAGGGGCGGCGGGTTTTTCGGACGACACGGCAGCGGGCATGGGGCTCTCCGGAGGCGGTGGGCTAAAGTTCCGGTACTGAGTGTCATTTTGCACCCGGTACCGGTTTTTCCTTTGGCGGCGGCGCCGGTTTCGTCGCCGTCGTCCCGTCCAGCCTAGTAGGAGCGCCGAATGTCCGAACACGTTCAGCTCACCGCACGTCCGCCCGTCCCGGATGCCCTGGCGCCGGCGCGGCTGGGCCCCGTCCAGCTGCGCAATCGGGTGATCAAGGCCGCCACCTCCGAGGGACGCTCCCCGGAGGGCCTCGTCACCCAGGACCTGATCGATTTCCATGTGGACTTCGCCCGCGGCGGGGTGGGCATGACGACGGTCGCCTACTGCTCCGTTGCCCAGGAGGGGCGGAGCGCACCGGGGCAGATCATCATGTCCCGCCGGGCCCAGCCGGGCCTGCAGCAGCTCACCGACGCCGTCCACGCCGCCGGCGCCGCCATCTCCGCGCAGCTGGGCCACGCCGGCGTCGTGGCCAGCAAGGCGGTGACCGGCCAGGCCGCCCTCTCGCCCAGCCGCTTCATCAACCCCACGTCCTTCCAGCTCTGCCGTGAGATCACCCGCGAGCAGATGCGCGCCGTCGTCGGCCAGTTCCGCGACGCCGCCGTGATCGCCGCGGACTCGGGCTTCGACGCGCTGGAACTGCACTTCGGGCACCTGTACCTGCCCAGTTCCTTCATGAGCCCCTGGATCAACAAGCGCAGGGACGAATACGGGGGCAGCATCGACAACCGCACCCGCTTCGCCCGCGAAATCGCCTCGGCCGTGCGCGATGCGGTGGGGGACCGGGTGGCGGTCATCGCCAAGATGAGCATGGACGACGGGATCAAGGGCAGCATCTGGCTCGACGAATCCCTGCGCTCGGCCCAGCTGCTGGACCAGGACCGCACCCTCGACGCGATCGAGCTGACCATGGGTTCCTCGGTCAAGCGGCAGATGTACCTGTTCCGCGGCGACGTGCCGGTTGACGGCATGGCCGCGGTCATGAAGGAACCGTTCAAGACCGGCGTGAAGGTGCTCGGGCGGCAGATCCTGGGCGAATACCCCTACCGTGACCTGTACATGCTCGAGGCCGCCCGGCAGTTCCGGCCCGTGGTCAAGCACGCACGGCTCATCCTGCTGGGCGGCATCAACACGATGGAGCACCTGGACACCGCCATGGCCGAAGGCTTCGACTTCGCCGCGATGGGCCGGGCCCTGCTGCGCGAACCCGACCTGATCCGACGCCTGGCCGAGGACCCGGCGAAGCCCGGCCTGTGCATCCACTGCAACCGCTGCATGTTCACGGTCTACGGAAAGACGCACTGCGTGCTGGCTGTGCCGGGTGGTGAGGACCGCGGCGCCGACGCATCCGTGGATGCCTCCGAGCTGCTGGCCTCGAATTCGTGACCCGGCCGGCCCCTGCCGTGCCGGCTGCCCTGCGGGGCGGCTGCAGGCAGGGGCCGGCCCGAACGGCCCGCCACGGGAAGAACAACCTGCGGAAATCGAGGAAGCGGACTAGGCTGGAGGACTATGAGACGCGCAAAGATTGTTGCCACTTTCGGTCCCGCAATAGCCAGTTACGAGAACACGGTTGCCGTGCTGCGGGCAGGCGTCGATGTCGCCCGCATGAACATGAGTCACGGCGACCACTCCGTACACAACAACACCTACGAAAACGTACGCCGGGCGTCCGAGGAACTCGGCAAGGCAGTCGGTATCTTCGCCGACCTGCAGGGCCCGAAGATCCGGCTCGGCCGGTTCGAGGACGGCCCCCACTTCCTCAACGTCGGCGACACCTTCACCATCACCGTCGAAGACGTGCCCGGCACCGCCGAGATCGTGTCCACCACGCACAAGGGCCTGCCCCAGGACGTGCAGGTGGGCGACACGCTGCTGATCGATGACGGCAAGGTGTCGCTGCGCGCCACCGCGGTCGACGACACCAAGGTGGTCACCGAAGTGGTGGTACCCGGCCCGGTCTCCAACAACAAGGGCATCAACCTGCCCGGCGTGGCCGTCAACGTTCCCGCCCTGAGCGACAAGGACGAGGAGGACCTGCGCTGGGCACTGCGCCGCGGCGTCGACATGGTCGCGCTCTCCTTCGTCCGCAACGCGGTCGACGTCCGCCGCGTCCACGAAGTGATGGACGAGGAAGGCCGGCGGATCCCGGTCATCGCCAAGATCGAGAAGCCGCAGGCCGTCGAGGCGCTCGAGGAGATCATCGACGCCTTCGACGCCATCATGGTGGCCCGCGGCGACCTCGGCGTCGAACTGCCGCTGGAGGACGTCCCCCTCGTCCAGAAGCGCGCCATCGAACTGGCACGCCGCTGGGCCAAGCCGGTCATCGTCGCCACGCAGGTCCTCGAATCGATGATCGAGTCCCCGCGTCCGACCCGCGCCGAGGCGTCGGACTGCGCCAACGCGGTGCTCGACGGCGCCGACGCCGTGATGCTCTCCGGCGAGACCTCCGTGGGCAAGTACCCGATCGAAACCGTCAGGACGATGGCCCGCATCATCGAGTCCACCGAGGAGCACGGCCTGAACCGGGTGCCCCCGCTGGGCTCCAAGCCCCGCACCCGCGGCGGAGCGATCACCCGGGCCGCCGTCGAGATCGCCGACCAGCTCGACGCGAAGTACATCTGCACCTTCACCCAGTCGGGCGACTCGGCCCGGCGCCTGGCCCGCCTGCGGCCGGTGAAGCCGGTGTTCGCCTTCACCCCGATGGAGTCGACGCTGAACTACATGTCGCTGTTCTGGGGCATCCAGCCGATGCTGGTCGAATTCGCCGAGCACACCGACCAGATGACCGCCCAGGTGGACCGCACCCTCTACGAGGGCGGGCTCGTCGAGCTGGATGACCTGGTGGTCATCGCCGCGGGGTCCCCGCCCGGACAGGCCGGCTCCACGAACTCGCTGAAGGTGCATAAGGTCGGCGACATTGCCGATGCCGGACAGCTGTTCGAAGGCCAGCAGAAGGTCAAGGAAAAGGTCGGCCCCTGGCCGTCCAAGAAGACCAAGGTCCGCCCGATCTGACACCAGGGCAGATACAGGAAGAGCCCCGTCCTTTGGGACGGGGCTCTTCGTGCGTCCGCGCCGGCGGCGGGGGGAGCGGGGGTGGGAGCTAGTTGACCTGGTTGATGATCGTTTCGGCGACTTCACGCATGCTCAGGCGCCGGTCCATGGAGGTCTTCTGGATCCAGCGGAACGCCTCGGGCTCGGTCAGGCCCATCTTGGTGGTCAACAGCGACTTGGCACGCTCCACCAGCTTGCGGGTGGCGAACTGCTCCTTCAGGTCGCCGACCTCCTGCTCCAGCGCACGGATCTCCTCGTGGCGGGACAGGGCAATCTCGATGGCGGGAGTCAGGTCCGCCGGAGTGAAGGGCTTGACCACGTACGCCATGGCGCCGGCCTCGCGGGCACGCTCCACCAGTTCCTTCTGGCTGAAGGCGGTCAGCAGGACCACGGGGGCAATACGGGCCTTGACGATCTTTTCCGCGGCGCTGATCCCGTCCATCACCGGCATCTTCACGTCCATCAGCACCAGGTCGGGCTTGAGCTCCTCGGCCATCTGTACGGCCTTCTCGCCGTTGTCCGCCTCGCCGACGACCTCGTAGCCCTCGCCCCGGAGGATTTCGACGATGTCCAGGCGGATCAGGGTTTCATCCTCGGCGACGAGGACGCGGCGGGCCGGCGCGGCGGCGGGGGTTTCGGAAGACTCGGACACAGGTGCTCCTCAGGTGCGGATTCGTCACTGGCCGGCGCTGCCGCCGGTTTCTCCCATTCAGCCTATCGCCATGTACAGTGGATCTGCGTAAGAGCGGCAGCGATCCTTTTTTGATCCGCGCCACATCACGCGCCCGAATGGCGGAATTGGCAGACGCGCCGCACTCAAAATGCGGTATCGAAAGGTGTGTGGGTTCGAGTCCCACTTCGGGCACCAGGTTCCCCAACCCCGGAGGTCCGCGTGGCGGATAGCCCGCAAGAGCCGCACGACGAGCTGGGCCAAGTGGATGACCACGAGGCCACCGAGACCATCTCCACCGGGACCCTGCCTGACGCCGAAACCATCCGCCGCCTCCTGCGGCAGGCCCATCGCAGATATGCCGGTAACGACGACGGCGCCGTCGCCGACCACATCCCGGCCCTCGCCGACGCCGACCCCGGCCTTTTCGGCATCAGCCTGACAAGCATCGAGGGTGACGTCTACAGCGTCGGCGACACGGCCCATACCTTCACCATCCAGTCGATCTCCAAGGCCTTCGTCTTCGCGTTGGCCTGCCGGGAGCTGGGCCACGAACCGGTCCGGAACACCGTGGGCGTCAACAACACCGGGCTGCCGTTCGACTCGGTGATGGCCCTGGAACTGAACGGCGGCCATCCGATGAACCCGATGGTCAACGCCGGGGCGCTGGCGACTTCCGCCCTGGTGCCCGGCGAAGACCTCGAGGCGAAGTGGAACTTCATCCGTGACGGGCTCAGCAGGTTCGCCGGGCGGCGGCTGGAACTGGACGAAGACGCCTGGGCCTCCGAACAGGCGGCGAACCAGCGGAACACCGGAATCGCGAGGCTGCTCGAGAGCCACGGGCGGATGGATTTCGACGCCGCCGACGCCACCGATCTCTTTACCCGCCAGTGCTCGCTGCTCGTCACGGCGGAGGACCTTTCCGCCATGGGCGCCACGCTCTCGGCCGGGGGCGTGAACCCGGTGACCGGGGACGAGGTGGTGGGCCCCGAGGTGGCCCGGGACACCCTGGCGGTGCTTGCCTCCACCGGAATGTACGAGGCCAGCGGGGACTGGCTGTTTGAGATCGGCCTGCCGGCCAAGAGCGGGGTGTCCGGCGGCGTCGTCACCGTCTCGCCGGGAAAGGGCGGGCTTGCCACGTATTCGGCGCCGCTGGACGACGCCGGCACCAGCGTCCGCGGCCAGCTCGCCGCGGGCTTCCTCTCCGCCCGGCTCGGACTGAACCTCTTCGCCTCCAGGCCGGCGGCGCAGCGGGCGGCCCGCGGAGACTGAACGCACCGGCCGGCATCCGCGCCGGGCGTTCCTTTATCCTGCCGAGCGCCGATCTTGCCAAGCGCCGCCGAATGCAGTGAGGTGGATCAATGGCCGCAAAGACGATCGTCCTGACCGGAGCCAGTGACGGGATCGGCGCCGCCGCTGCCGCGGAGCTCCGCCGACGCGGACACCGGGTGGTGCTGGTGGGCCGCTCCCCGGACAAGACACGGGAGGTGGCCGGGCGGCTGCAGGCCCCCTGGCACGTGGCCGACTTCGCGCATCTGTCCTCGGTGCGTGCGCTGGCCGCGGACCTGCTGGCCGGCTATCCGCGCATCGATGTGCTCGCCAACAACGCCGGGGCCATCTTCGGCCGGGAGCGCCAGGTCAGCGCCGACGGGCACGAGATGACGTTCCAGGTGAACTACCTGGCGCCGTTCCTGCTCACCCGGCTGCTGACCGACCGGCTGATCGAATCCCGCGGCACCGTCATCAACACCTCAAGCCTGGCCAACCGGCTTTTCGGCAACCTGGACCTGGCGGACCTGGAATCGGAGCGGAACTACGACCCGCGCCGGGCGTACGGGAACAGCAAGCTGGAACAGATCATGTTCACCTTCGAGCTCGACCGGCGGTACCGCAGCCACGGGCTGACCTCGACCGCCTTCCACCCGGGAGTCATCGCCAGCAACTTCTCCGGGGTGGCCGGATCGGCCATGCATGCGGCCTACCATACGCCGCTGCGCCGCCTGCTGGGCACCCCGGAAAAGGGCGCGCGGACACTGGTGTTCCTGGCCGACGGCACCCCCGGCGAGGATTACCCCACCGGGCGCTACTTTGTCCGCAGCCGGCCCGCCCGGCCGAACCGGCAGGCACGCAGCGGCACCTTGGACCTGGCCCTGTGGAACCGCACGACGGCGATGCTGCAGCAGGACTGAGCCCGGCCCCGCTCCGAGGTGCAGGGCGGTCCCGGGCGGGTCGCCGCAGCTATCGGCCCAGCCGGTGCAGCAGGGCAGCCAGGACCGGCCGCTGCCCCTTGACCAGCAGCCGGCGGGCCTCCGCCGCCCCGAACCACCCGGCGTCGTCCATCTCGGGGAACTCGCGGAACCGCCCGGAGCCACGGGGCCACTCGAGCTGGAAGGTGTTGCTGGAGATCGCCGCGGGGGAGAACTCGGCCTCGGCCGTGAACACCGTCACGACCTTGCCGGAGGACTGCCGGAACGACCCAAGTCCGGCGTAGTCCGCCTCAGGGGCAGGGTGGCCCATCTCCTCGGCGAACTCCCTCCGGGCGGCGGTGAACGGGTCCTCTCCCGGGAGGACCTCTCCCTTGGGAATCGACCAGGCATGGTCCTGCTTCCGCGCCCAGTACGGGCCGCCCATGTGTCCCAGCCAGAATTCCGGGCCGTCGGGCCGCAGCCGGTACAACAGGATTCCGGCGCTCTGCACGGCCATGCTGCCTCCTGTCCGCCGGTCCGTCCGGCCCCTGCCGATGGTACGGCCTCGGGCAGAATGGAAGGGTGTTCCCGCAGCCCGCCTCCGTCCCCGGCCCTTTCGACCTCTCCCGCATCGGACGCGGATTAATCTTCGCCCGGTCCCTGCCGGAGCTTGCGCAGGCCCTGGCGGCGCCCGGATCGGCAGCCGTGGTGCAGGCACCGCCGGGTACCGGAAAGACCACGCTCGTGCCCCCGCTCGCGGCGAACCTCGCCACGGGCCAAGGCAACGGCGGCAGGGTGCTCGTCACCCAGCCCCGGCGGGTGGCCGTGCGCTCCGCCGCCCGCCGGCTGGCCGCCCTCGACGGATCCGCGGCGGGCGGCCGGGTCGGCTGGAGCGTGCGCGGGGAACACCGTGCCGGCCCGGAGACCCTGGTCGAATTCCTCACTCCGGGCCTGCTGCTGCGCCGGCTGCTGGCCGATCCCGCGCTGGCCGGAACGTCGGCCGTCGTGCTGGACGAAGTCCATGAGCGCGGACTGGACACGGACCTGCTGCTGGGCCTGCTCGGCGAAGTCCGGCAGCTGCGTCCGGACCTGACCCTGGCCGCGATGTCCGCCACCCTCGATGCGGCGCGCTTTGCCACGCTCCTTGGCGGCGGCGAGCCGGGGGAGGTGCCGGTGGTGGATAGCCCGTCCGCGCTGCATCCGCTCGAGGTCAGATGGGTGCCGGGGCAGGGCCGGAGGCTCGATGAGCGCGGTGTGCGGCGGGAGTTCCTGGCGCACGTGGCCGCGACGGCCGCCGCAGGCCACGCCCGGCTGGGCCGCGTCGAGCCGGAGGCAGACACCCTTGTGTTCCTTCCGGGTGCGCGCGAGGTCGCCGACGTCGCCGCCCGGCTGCGGAGCGCGACCTCCGGCTCCGTTGAGGTCCTGGAACTGCACGGCCAGGTCGCCGCCGCCCTCCAGGACCGCGCGGTCGGCGGCCGCGCGGCGGGGGATCCGTCCCGCATCATCGTCTCGACGGCGCTGGCCGAGTCCTCCCTGACGGTGCCCGGCGTCCGGCTGGTCGTCGACTCCGGACTGTCCCGGGAAGTGCGCAGGGACGCTGCGCGGGGCATGAGCGGCCTGGTGACGGTGTCCGCGTCCCGGGCGTCCGCCGACCAGCGGGCCGGCCGTGCCGCCCGCCAGGGGCCGGGGACGGTGATCCGCTGCTACGACGAGGCGGCCTACGCGGCGGCCCCGGCCCATCCGACGCCGGAGATCGCCGCCGCCGACCTTGCGGGCGCGGCTCTGCTGCTGGCCTGCTGGGGAACGCCGGAGGGCCGTGGCCTGGCGCTGCCGGACGCCCCGCCCGCCGCGGCCATGGCCGACGCCGTGGCCGTGCTGCGGGAACTGGGTGCCGTTGACGGGTCGGGCCTGGCAACGCCGCTGGGCCGCCGGCTGGCGGAGGTTCCGGCCGACCCGCGCCTTGCCCGCGCCCTGCTCGACGGCGCCGCATCGGTGGGCGCGACGGCGGCGGCCGAAGTGGTGGCCATGGTGTCCTCGGACTTCCGCCCGGACGGCGCCGACCTGCCCGGACTGCTGGCGGCCCTCCGGCGCGGCAGCGAACCGGGAGCCGACAGGTGGCGCGGGGACGCGCGGCGGCTGTCGGACCTCGCCGGCCGCGTGCGCGGGCAGCGGTCCGCGGCGGGCAACGCTGCGGGCCGGGTGGTGGCCCTCGCCTTCCCGGACCGGGTGGCCCGCCGGGTGCCTGGTGACGGGCCGGAACAATACCTGCTGGCTTCGGGCACGCGTGCAGGCCTGCCTGCCGGCAGCCGCCTCGCCGGGCAGCCCTGGCTGGCCGTGGCCGAGGTCAGCCGCGCGGCCGGCAGGTCGGCGGCCGGCACCGGAGCCCTGATCCGGGCCGCGGCCCCGATCGAACCGGCGGACGCCGAAGCGGCGGCCCGGACCCTGATGACCGAGCAGGTGCACGCACGCTTCACCGATGGACGGGTGACCGCCCGGAGGGTGCGGAGGCTGGGCGCCATCATCCTGTCCGACACGCCGGTGCGCCCCACCCCCGAGGAGGGACGGACCGCCGTCGCCCAGGCGCTGCGCGAGGGCGGCCTGGACATCATCGGCTTCTCGGAGGCAGCCGATGGCCTGCGCCGCAGGATGGCACTGCTTCACCGGGAGCTTGGCGCGCCGTGGCCGGACGTCTCCGACACCGCACTGCTGGCCAACCTCGAGGACTGGCTGCTCCCTGAGCTGGAAGCCCTGGCGCAGGGACGGACGGCCGCGGGCGTGGACCTGACGGAACCGCTGCGCCGCCTGCTGCCGTGGCCGCAGGCGGCGGACTTCGACGAGCTGGTGCCTGAACGGCTTCAGGTACCCAGCGGCTCCCGGGTGCGGATCGCCTACCCGGAGCCCGGGGACCCCGGGGGTCGTCCGGTGGTCGCGGTAAAGCTCCAGGAGTGCTTCGGATGGGCGCAGACCCCGAGGCTGGTGCGCGGCCGGGTTCCGGTGCTGTTCCATCTGCTCTCACCGGCGCAGCGGCCGTTGGCGGTGACGGACGACCTGGAGTCCTTCTGGAACGGCCCCTACGGGCAGGTCAGGGCCGAAATGCGTGGACGGTATCCCAGGCACCCCTGGCCGGAGGACCCGTGGTCGGTACCGGCCACGGCGCGCACCAAGCCGCGGGCGTGACGGGGCGTGGCCAGCGGGCGGCGCCGGCACGCGGCGGGGCCCACGGTGGTTCATCAACCGGAACGGCCGTTAAGCGGGAACGGACACCCGGCCCCGCGGGGGCCGAATGTCCGTTCCTGCTCCTGCTGTTCCGGCGCCGGTGCGCCGCAGCAGCCGCTACGCTACGCGGTAGTAAGCCGCGCCGGAGCCGACGTTGGCGGAGTTGATGACCGTCTGGTTGCCGTTCCAGCCGCTGTGGATGGCCTGGCCGTCGCCGATGTAGATGGCGATGTGGGCGAAGCCCATGCCGCCGTCGGCGTAGTAGATCAGGTCACCCGGCTGCGGGTCGGACACGGGAGTGCCGTAGGCAGCCAGCTGGGCCGGGGCCAGGTCGCCCACGGAATGGCCGGCGGCGCGCAGCGCCACCTCGACCAGGACGGTGCAGTCCTGGACGGCGCCCATCTGGGCGTAGGCCGAGTTGAGGATGATCTGGTTGGTGGCCGTGGCGGCCGCGGCCGCGGGGGCCGGGGTCACGTCGACGGACTGGGTGCTGAAGGTGCCCAGGTCGGTCGGAGCAGCCGCAGCCGCCGGAGCGGCGTAGGTCTCCGTGTAGGAGGCGGCGGTGTACTCGACTGCTGCCGGTGCGGCGGTGGCCTCGCCGGCGTAGGTGATGACGTCGCCCGGGTAGATGATGGACTCCATGCCCAGCCCGTTCAGGCTGAAGATGCTGTCCAGGCTCACGCCGTAGGTGGCGGCGATCTGGCCGAGGGTGTCTCCGGCAACCACGGTGTGGGTGCCGGCCGGCGCTGCCTCAGCGGCGACGGTCTCCGCGGCGGGGGCCGGTGCGGCGGCCACGGGAGCGGCGGGTGCCGCAGCCGGAGCCGGGGTGTAGGAATCGTTGGCGACGACGCCGGCCTGGGCCGGGGCGGCCATGCCGAGCATCAGGCCGGACCCTGCGGCAACTGCGGCAGCGGTTCCGCCGATGGTGCGTCCGCGGCCGAGGGCGGCCTTGGAGATGGTCAGCCAGGCGGAAGTCTCTGCGCGGTGGCGTGCACGGGTGTTGGACATGTTGTTACCTCTCCCTGTACCTGCGAGGTGAGCTGTCGGATGCGGATGGGAGTCACCCGGCTGCCGGAAGGCCGGCAAGCTTAACCCCTAGGATTCGTGGAACCCGGAACTGGTTCCCCCGCCCCTGCCATGGTGGTGATCTTTTGGACCTCGGAACCGGTGGCAAGGTTCGGTATCCGACCCGAGGGCGCCGCGCTGGGGGAGCGGCACGAAAAGAACACTACACATCGATCACGGTTTGATAACCATTGGATATCGAGTTTGTTATTAAGCTCTCAGAACTTGACGCCGCGACTCGCAGCCGATACTCAAAACGTCGTCGCAGGTCAGGTCGGGAGTTCGGGGCACGGCTCTGCGAAACGCCGGGATTCGCTCCGTCGGCAAAGATTACGACCCGCTCTTGACCGCATCCTGCGGGAGTGATCCGCACGAAGGTGCCGCAGCACCGTCCCGGTATGGATTCAGCCTCCCTCCACGAGAAGGGCACGCCTCACGCTGACTGCGGAGGCGGGCCGCGGTAGCGTCAACACGTGGCCAGACCCCAGGGCGTGCTCCGCGCACGTCCCCGCCGCCGTCCGCCTCCCGCCCGCACCGTGCTGGGGGGATTCGCAGCCGCGGCCGCCGGCGGAACAGGGCTGCTGCTTCTTCCCGGCGCCACCGAGAGGCCCGGCGGGGCGTCGTTCATCGAGGCGCTGTTCACCGCGGTCTCCGCGCTCTGCGTGACCGGCCTGGTCGTCGTCGACACCCCCGGACACTGGAGCAGCTTCGGCGAGTGCGTGATCCTGGTGCTCATCCAGATCGGCGGACTGGGGGTGATGACCACCGGCGCCGTCATCGGGCTGGCGGTCGCGCGCCGGCTGAGCCTGCGCACCAGGCTCACCGCGGCGGCCGAAGCCGGCGGCGGGCGGCCGGTGAACGCGCCTGAGGTGATCCTCGGCGTCCTTCGCATCACGGTGCTGACCGAAGCCGCCGTCGCGGTGATCCTCACGCTCCAGTTCGCCCTCACCTACGGCATGCCCTGGGACCAGGCGTCGTGGTACGGGGTCTTCCACGCCGTCTCGGCCTTCAACAACGCGGGCTTTTCCCTCTTCAGCGACAACCTTGCGGGCTTCGCTGCGGACCCCGTGGTCTGCCTGTCCATCAGTGCGGCGGTGATCCTCGGCGGGCTGGGCTTTCCGGTGCTGATGCAGCTGCGCCGCCGGCCGTTCACGCCGCTGGCCTGGTCGCTGAACACGCGGCTCGTCCTGCTGGGAACGGGGGTGCTGCTGGCCGCCGGCACCCTGCTGGTGCTGCTGGTCGAAAGCGGCAACCCGCGCACCCTGGGACCGCTGAACTGGCCGGCCCGCCTGCTGGCAGCCTTCTTCCAGTCCGTGCAGACCCGCACGGCCGGGTTCTCCAGCATCAACATCGCGGAGATGGATCCGCTCTCCTGGCTCGGCATGGACCTGCTCATGTTCATCGGCGGCGGCCCGGCCGGCACGGCCGGAGGCATCAAGGTCACCACCTTCATGGTGCTGATCTACGTGGTCGCGGCCGAGCTGCGCGGCGGCGCGTCCGTGACCATGCTCGGCAAGCGGCTCGGCAGCCAGGTGCCGCGGGAGGCGATCACCATGCTGCTGGCGGCGGCCGCCCTGGTCCTGGCCGCCACCGGGTTCCTGATGGCCGTGACGGATTTCGGGCTGGACGTCCTGCTGCTCGAAACCACCTCCGCCTTCGGAACGGTCGGACTCAGCGCCGGGATCTCCGCCGCCATCGGGCCGGTCGGGCAATCCGTGCTGGTGGTCCTGATGTTCGTCGGCAGGCTGGGTCCGCTCCTCCTGGCGGCGGGCCTCGCCCTGCGCAGCCGCAGGTCCCGGGTCGAGCTCCCGGAAGAGAGGCCGATCATTGGCTAGGCACAGGTTCCTGCCGGGAAACAGGGCCGCAAGGATGGCGGGGACGGACGCGGTCGCCATCATCGGCCTCGGCCGGTTCGGCCGCTCGGTGGCGCTGGAACTGATGGCACACGGCACCGACGTGCTGGGCATCGACCATCGCCCCCAGGTGGTGCAGGCGCTGGACGGCCGGCTGACCTACGTCGTGACGGCCGATGCCACCGACGAACAGGTCCTTCGAGAACTCTCCGTCCCCGACTTCGATCGCGTGGTGGTCGCGATCGGCAGCGACGTCGGCATGAGCGTGCTCACCACGTCCCTGCTGCTGCGCTTCGGAATCCCGCAGATCTGGGCGGAGGCCGTCAGCGAGGCGCACGGCACCATCCTCGACCAGCTGGGCATCCGGCACGTGGTTTTTCCCGAGGCGGACATGGGGCGGCGGACGGCACACCTGGTCAGCGGAAGCGTCCTGGACTACTCACAGATCGGCGGGGACTTCGCCGTCGTGGAGACCACCCCCCACCGGGCCATCCGCAGTATTCCCCTGCAGCAGGCGGGGATCCTGGACCGCTACGGGGTCCAGGTGGTCGCTGTCCGCAAGGCGACCGGGGCCTGGCACTTCGTCACCCCGCAGACCGTGCTCGAGGCGGACGACACGGTGCTGGTGGCCGGTCCCGCCGCCAGCGTCGAGAGGTTCGACAGGCTCTAGGCGCGGCCCGGCCGGGTGATGCACGCAGATGCCCGGGTGGACCCGGGCAGGAGGGCGCCGCGGTAGGCAACGGCGCGGCCGAGGGGCACAATACCCACCGGCACCGGAAGCCGTGTCCCCGGCCGGGGGCAGCCCGCCGGCAGGGGACATGGGACACAGGGATACAGGAGACGTCATGGAAAGCAGATCGGATTTTCTCAGCGGCGTGATGATCGGCGGGCTGGCCGTCAGCGGGGTCGCCCTTGCAGGCCTGGCCGTCGGGGCAGCGGCCATCGGCAACCTGGCGGTCCGCCGCGCCGCCCTGGGCAACGTCGTCGTCAAACGGCTGCAGATCGGGGAACTCGACATCCGGCGTTCCGTGGGCGTGGGCCTCGCCCCGGAGGCGCTGGACCTGGGCTCGGAGCCCGGAAGCGGGCCCGGCTCCGTGGCGCCCCCGCCGGGACCGTCCGTCTGAGTTCCGCCGGATCAGGGCCCTTCGCCCGCGCCCGTGGCCGCCGGCCCGCCGTCGGCCCCGGGGGAGGTGGCTGCGGGTGCAAGCTGCTCCACCCGCACCTCCCACGGGCGCAGGACACGGGCATCGCCGGTGTCCACATAGTTGCCGAGCACCCTGATCCCCGTGCGCTGGTCGGCGGGAAGCTCCAGGTCCTTCGCCGAGACGTTGCCCAGCACGAGCAGCTCCTCGCCCTGGAGCGAACGCACATAGGCGAGCAGCCGCGGATGGGCCGCCTGGACGAGCCGGAACTCGCCGAGGGAGACCACCCTGGACTTGTGCCGGAGCCGGATCAGCCGCCGGTAGTAACGGAAGATCGACTTCTCCGCCGCGCGGTCGGCCGCGACATTGATGTGGCGGTAGTTCGGGTTCACGTCGATCCAGGGCGTGCCGTTCGTGAACCCGGCATGGGGCGCATCGGACCACTGCATCGGTGTCCGCGCGTTGTCACGGCTGCTGCGGGCAAGGGTGCGCAGCGCCGACGCGGAACTGATCCCGCTGCGCAGGGCCTCCTCGTAGTAGCCGATGGACTCCAGGTCCCGGTACTGTCCGATCTCGGTGAAGCCGGCATTGGTCATGCCGATTTCCTCCCCCTGGTAGATGAAGGGAGTGCCCCGCTGCAGGTGGAGGAGAGTGGCCCACAGGGTGGCCGACTCGTAGCGGTACCGGCCGTCGTCGCCAAACCGGGAGACCAGGCGCGGCTGGTCGTGGTTGCCCAGGTACAGGCTGTTCCAGCCCCGTTCGGCAAGGCCGCGCTGCCAGCGGTTCCACACGGCCTTCAGCGCCAGGAGATCCAGTGGATGGTACTCCCATTTCCCGCCTGGCCCCTGGTCCACCCGCATGTGCTCGAACTGGAAGACCATGTCCAGTTCGCCCCGCAGGGGATCGGTGAACAGGGCCGCCTCCTCCACGGTGACGCCCTCCGTTTCGCCCACCGCGAGGTAGCCCTCGTCCCGGAAGGCGAACACCGCCCGGACCATCTCCTGGACGAACTCGTGGATCCTGGGCCCGGAGGTGAAGTACGGGGCGCCGTTGGCGTACATTCCGGTGCCCCGAACGGAGCTGTCCGGCAGTCCCGGCACCTTGGAGATGAAGTTGATGGCGTCCATGCGGAACCCGTCGACGCCGCGGTCCAGCCACCAGTTCATCATTTCGTAGATGCGCGTCCGCACCCGCGTGCTCTCCCAGTTCAGGTCCGGCTGGTGGCGGCTGAACAGGTGCAGGTAGTACTGCTCGGTCCGCGCATCGTAGGTCCACGCCGAACCGCCGAAGAACGACCCCCAGTTGTTGGGCTCGGCGCCGGGCTCGTCGGGGGAGAAGCCCTGCCGGGGCTCCCGCCAGAAGTAGGAGTCCCGGGAGATGTTCTGCCGTGAGGAGGCGGAGACCTGGAAGGCCTGGTGCTCGTCGGAGGTGTGGTTGACCACCAGGTCCATGATCAGCTTCATGCCCCGGCGATGCACCTGCCTGAGCAGTTCCTCGAACTCCTCCTCGGTGCCGAACCGGGAATCGATCCGCCGGTAGTTGCTGATGTCGTACCCGTTGTCCATCTGCGGGGACTGGTGGATCGGCGAGAGCCAGAGCACATCGACGCCCAGGTCGCTGAGGTGGTCCAAATGGGCGATGATTCCCGGAACGTCGCCCACGCCGTCGTCGGTGGTGTCAGCGAAGCTGCGGGTGTAGATCTGGTAGACCACCGCATTGGTCCACCATGCCGGGCGGTACGGGTTCCTCATCTGCCGCCGGTCCTTTCGCTCCTCGTGGGGAGAACGACGCCGGAACCGCCGGGGCGGTGCGTACCGCCAGTCTAGGGACGGGGCCGCGCGGACGGCAGGGGCAGGCCCTGGTCTGCGCCGTCAGCGCAGGCGGTAGGTGGGCTCCCGCAGGGTGCAGGCGCATATCCGGTGCCGGCGTTCGGGACAGAACGGATCGTAGACGGCCGGTTCCAGCCGCCCGGTCAGCGGCCGGGGAGAACAGATGCAGGTGCACGGTGCGCCCACGCGGATCAGCCTTTCCTTGCCAGCCTGCCCGTCGGCAGGAACGGGTGGTGCCGGCGCCGCGGCAACACCGGGCGGGCCGGAGCCTGGCCGCAGCCGCCTACCAGCAATCTACTCCGCTCCGGCGCTGGCTCCGGCCCGCCCGCCCGGCGGCGGTGACCGGCACCACATCGGTGCAGTAGCGTGGACGCATGCCGCGCGAAGCCACCACCCTGACCGTTCCCGGACCCGCAGGAGACCGCGAGGTCCGCATCTCCAGTCCCGGGCGCGTCGTGTTCCCTGCCGTCGGGCTCACCAAGCTGGACCTGGCGCGCTACGTGATGGAGGTCAGCGGCGCCTTCCTCGCCGCGAACGGCGACAGGCCGGTGTCGCTGCAGCGGTTTCCGGGCGACATCGACGGGGAGATGTTCTTCTCCAAGAACCCGCCCCGCGGCGCCCCGGACTATGTCCAGGCCGTCACCGTGGTCTATCCCAGCGCGCGCTCGCATCCGCAGGTGGTGCTGACCGAGCCGGCCGCCGTCGTCTGGGCGGTCCAGATGAACACCGTGGTGTTCCATCCGTGGCCGTCCCGGACGGCCAATACGGACAACCCGGACCAGCTCCGGATCGACCTGGATCCGCAGCCGGGCACCGGCTTCGACGACGCGGTGCCCGCCGCCCTGGAGCTGCGGAACGTCCTGGCTGAAGCCGGGCTCCAGGCCTGGATCAAGACCTCCGGAAACCGGGGGCTGCACGTCTTCGCGCCGATCGAGCCGCGCTGGGAATTCCTCGATGTCCGGCACGCAGTGATCGCCGCCGCCCGGGAGCTGGAACGGCGGATGCCGGGCCGGGTCACCACCGCGTGGTGGAAGGAGGAACGCGGGGAACGGGTCTTCGTGGACTTCAACCAGGCCAACCGGGACCGCACCATGGCCGGGGCCTACAGTCCCCGCGCCCTGCCGCACGCCCCGGTGTCCTGCCCGCTGGCGTGGGAGGAGCTCGAACACGTGCAGCCGGCGCAGTTCACGGTCCTGACCGTTCCGGACCGGCTCCGCACAGTCGGAGACCCGTGGGCGGAGTTCGGCCGGTCTCCGGGGCGGATCGACACCCTGCTGCAGTGGTGGGAGCGGGACCTGGCCGACGGGCTGGGCGAGGAGCCCTTCCCCCCGGACTATCCGAAAATGCCGGGCGAGCCGCCCCGGGTGCAGCCGAGCCGGGCGCGCCGGCCCGACCCGGCATAGGCTGGCAGGAACAGAGGCTGCCTGCGGGGGAGGGCAGCCATCACCGGACAAAGGAGCACAGAATGATCGGATTCATCGTCGCCGGCCTCGTGATCGGCGCCCTGGCCCGCCTGATCAAACCCGGCAAACAGAACCTGGGCATCCTGGCCACCCTGCTGCTCGGCCTGGCCGGCTCCGTGATCGGCGGCAGCATTGCCTCGCTGTTGCGCACCGGTGACATTTTCGAGCTGAACATCCTGGGGTTCATCGTCTCCGTGATCTGCGCCGTCCTGCTGATCGGCGTCGCCGAATCCCTCTCCGGCCGCAACCGCAGCGGGCGGGCCTAGGCCCCGGCCGCCGCGGGGGCCCGGTTTCGACCTGCGGCGGCCATACCGCGGCCGGGCCGTGTGCCTGCACGCCGGCGGCGGCTAGAGTCGGTGGATCATGGCAGCCATCTCCGTGGTCATCCCGTCCCGCAACGACGCCGAACTGCTGGCCGTGTGCCTGGCGGCCCTCGCCGCCCAGACCCGGCCGGCGGACGAGATCCTGGTCGTGGACAACGCCAGCACCGACGCCACGGCGCAGGTCTGCGAGGCCGCGGGCGTGCGTCGGCTGCCCGAGCTGGTTCCCGGCGTCACCGCCGCAACCGCGGCCGGCCTGGATGCGGCCGGCGGGACCCTGCTCGCCCGGCTTGATGCGGATTCCGTTCCGCCGCGCCGATGGCTGGAGCAGCTGGAACGCCGCTTCGACGCCGAGCCCGGGCTGGCCGCCGTGACCGGTCCCGGGGATTTCTACGGCGGCGGGCCCCTGGCTGCCTGGGTCGGACGGACCGTCTACATCGGCGGCTACCACCGCGTGGTGGGCCTGCTGCTGGGCCACCCGCCGCTCTTCGGATCCAACTTCGCCATCCGCGCCGAAGCCTGGCGCCGGATCAGCGGACGCGTGGACCGGACCGACCCGCGCGTCCACGACGACCTGCACATCTCCTACCTGATCGAGCCGGACATGGAGGTCCGCTGGGATCCGGACCTGCGCGTCGGCGTCTCGGCCCGCCCCCTGCAGAGCTGGGCGGGACTGCGCCGCCGCCTCGCCATGGCGTATGCGACGTTCCGGTTCGACTTCCGCCGGCAGCCTCCGCTGGCCCGGCGGCGGGAACGGGTCCGCCGTCGCCGGATCCCCCGCGCAGGAACGGCCAATCCACCGCGGCGCCGCACGTAGCCGGCAGCCGGGCGGCCGCCCCGGGGCCCGGTGTTCAGGAGTCAGGACTCAGGGCATGAGGGATGAGGCCCAGGCGCCGACGCCGACGCCGCAAAGAGGCGCAGCAGGTCCAGTGAGAGCAGGTTGGGAGAGTTCTCGCAGGGGCTGTGCCCGGTGCGGTAGATGCCTATCCGCGCACCGATGGAGCGCGCGAACCCGCGGTGCAGCGCCAACGGCCAGACATCGCTTCCGCCCACGGCCACGAACAGGGGCACCGGAGCATTCCGGAGGGCGCGGCGGAGGTCGGGCACGGCTTTCATCAGTCCCACGATGTCGGCGATGGAGCTGCGCCTCGTCCGGGCAAAACGCCGTTCGACGAACGCCAGCCGGTCCGGCGGCGCCGGCACGAAGTTCCGCCGGACGCCCCAGACGATCAGGGCTGCACTGAGCCGCCTGCCGACCAGCGGGCTGAGCCAGCCGATCCACCGGACCCGTGCCAGGCTCTGCCCGGGCACGGGCGGGCAGCTCAGCAACGTCAGGCTCCGGAACAGGTCCGGCCGCAGGACCAGCGCCGCCTGTGCCACCACCCCGGCAAAGGAATAGCCGGTGACATGCGCGGGGCCGGTTCGTTCCAGGACGGCCAGCAGGTCGTCCACGAACAGGCGCAGGTCATAGCGCCGTCCCGGCGGGTCCAACCGCTCCGGGCCCGCCGCCGCGGACTCATATTGCCCGGCCATGTCGAAGGAGAGCGCCCGGTAACCGGCCGCGGCCAGCCGCGGCAGCACGAGGGCGAAGTCCTCCTTGGAGCCCATGACTCCCGGGACCAGCACCACCGGCACGCCGTCGGCCGGGCCGAGCTCCAGCGCAGCGAGGCGTCCGCTGGGAACCTCGAACGCCAGCCTGCAGGAGCCCTCCGGCGGCCGGGCCCAGTTCACGGGGCCCAGGGCGGCATCCCTGGCGGCGGCCGCCTTCCGCGCGCTGCCGCGGACGCCGTATCCGGCAGGAGCAGCTGCGACCGCAGCGCGGCCCGGCACGGCGGAGGCAGCGGCGGGGCCCGCGGGCGCATCCCCGCGGGTCCCCGCCGCGTGGGCCCCTTCCCGCCGGGCCGCCGTGGTCTCCGCCTTATCCGGCATCTTCACCCTTCCCTCTGCCAAGGCACTGACCTCTACGGTGTCCCCGCCGCACCGCCGGTGTCCATGCCCGAAGCCCGCCGGCCGGGTCCGGAGGGCCGTACACCGGGAGGCCTCCGCCGCCCGGATGCGTCATTGGACCGCCGCCGCGCACCGTGGTTTAGTGGAGCCCGGCGGCACTGTGTCCGGCGGCACATGCCGGAGCGGGCCGCAGCCCAGAGCGACGACCAACGGGGGGAACGTGCAGCAGGCACCCGGGCAGGACGCCCAGGACGACAGCCAGGTGCTCACCGAGGTGCGCGGACGGCTGGGGCATATCCTCCTGAACCGGCCCCGCGCCCTGAACGCGCTCACCCACGGCATGGTGCTGCGCATCGCCGCGGCGCTGGACGAGTGGGCCGCCGACGACGCCGTTGCCTCCGTCCTGATCAGCGGTGCCGGGGAACGGGGCCTGTGCGCCGGCGGCGACATCACGGCGCTGTACCGGGACCGGGCGGACGGAGCGGCGTCGGCCGCCTTCTGGCGTGATGAGTACCTGCTCAACGCCCGGCTGGCCCGCTATCCGAAACCGGTCACCGCGTTCATGGACGGCATCGTCCTCGGCGGCGGGGTCGGAGTCTCCGCGCACGTCGGGCACCGGATCGTCACCGAGCGCAGCCGGGTCGGCATGCCGGAGACCGGCATCGGTTTCGTGCCCGACGTCGGCGGCACCTGGCTGCTCGCGGGTGCGCCGGGGGAGCTGGGCACCTACGCTGCGCTGACCGGCGGGCAGTTCGGTCCGGAAGACGCCATTCTCCTGGGCCTGGCGGATATCTGCGCAGCCTCCGCCGATCTGCCGGCAATCGCAGCGAAGCTCGAGGACACGGACCCGGGCACGGTCCTCGCCGAGGCCGCACGGCCCGTGCCCGAAGCTCCCCTCGCCGCACAGCGGGCCTGGATCGACGCCTGCTTCAGCGCGGACAGCGTCGAGGAAATCCTGGCCCGCCTCCGCTCCCGTCCGGAACCCCAAGCCGCCGCCGCGGCAGCGGAGCTGGGCGCCAGGTCGCCCACGGCGCTGAAAGTGACGCTGGCCGCCCTGCGGCGGGCACGCCGCCTGCCCGACCTTGAGGCGGCGTTGTCGCAGGAGTACCGGGTGTCGCTTCACGCGCTGCACACCCCCGACTTCGCCGAGGGCGTGCGCGCCCAGGTCATCGATAAGGACCGGCGTCCGCAATGGTCTCCCGCCGATCCCGGACAGGTTCCCGACGCCGACGTCGAAGCCTATTTTGCCCCCGCACCGCACGGCGACCTGTTCGCCGCCCCCGCAGAGAACGGACACGTATGAGCCAGTACGAGAACATCCTTGTCGACCGCCGCGGACGCGTCGGCGTGATCACGCTGAACCGGCCCAAGGCGCTGAACGCCCTGAACCTGGGCACCATGCAGGAGGTCGTCGCCGCCGCGGCAGACCTCGACGGCAGTTCGGACATCGGCGCGATCGTCATCACCGGGTCCGACCGCGCCTTCGCCGCGGGCGCCGACATCAAGGAGATGTCGGCGCGGAGCTACATCAACATGTACCAGGCCGACTGGTTCGCCGGATGGGACGCGCTGGCCCGGGTCCGCACCCCGGTGATCGCCGCCGTCGCCGGCCATGCCCTGGGCGGCGGCTGCGAACTGGCGCTGATCTGCGACTTCATCATCGCCGCCGACACCGCGAAGTTCGGCCAGCCGGAAATCCGCCTCGGTGTCATTCCCGGCATGGGCGGATCCCAGCGGCTCACCCGCGCTGTCGGCAAGGCGAAGGCCATGGACCTGATCCTGACCGGACGAACCATCGGCGCCGAGGAAGCGGAACGCTGCGGCCTGGTCTCCCGGGTGGTTCCCGCGGGCGAGCTGATGGAGGAGGCGCTGGCCGCCGCGGAACAGATCGCCGGATACTCCAAGCCCGTCACGATGCTCGCCAAGGAGGCGGTCAACGCCGCCTTCGACACCACCCTGGAGCAGGGCGTGCGGTTCGAACGGCGGATCTTCCACTCGCTGTTCGCCCTCGAGGACCAAAAAGAGGGCATGGCGGCCTTCATCGACAAGCGCAGCCCCGGGTTCAGCCACCGCTGAACCGGATCCGCTTCAGGCCAGCAGCCGACGAAGCCGGCGCGCGTCCTCGACGGCCGCGCCGCCGGCGTCGTTGTTGAAGTACACCCAGGCCGGCACCCCGGCGTCGTTCCAGCCGCGGATCCGCTCCGCGCAGGCAGCCAGCTGCCGATCGGAGTAGGAGCCGACGTAGAGCTGTCCGGGGTCCGGGCCGTGCAGCCGGACATACGCGAAGTCCGCGGTGAGGGTGGGAATCTCCGGCAGCCCGGCGCCGCTCATGACGCAGTAGGCGGCGCCGTGGCGCCGCAGCACCTGGAAGGACTGCTCCTGCTGCCAGGAGGAATGGCGGAACTCGACGGCGGCCCGCAGGCCCTGCGGCAGCCGGGACAGGAAATCGTCAAGCAGCGCGTCGTCCCGTTCCAGATCCGGCGGAAGCTGCAGCAGCAGGATCCCGGCGCGGTCCCCGAGCACCTGCCAGCACCGGCCGATCCGTTCAATCCACTCATCTGCGCGCCGGAGCTTCCGGGCGTGGGTCAGTCCGCGCGGGGCCTTGACCGTCAGGCGGAAACCGTCGGGGACACGGTCGCGGTACGCGGCGAAGTTCTCCTCGCGCGGCCAGCGGTAGAAGCTGCCGTTCAGCTCCACCGTGTCGAACTCCTGCGCGTAATGCTCCAGCCAGCGGCCCGACGGCACGCCGCGCGGGTACAGCACGGTGCGCCAGTGGGGGTAGCTGAAGCCGGAGGTGCCGATGTGGTTCATGGCACCACACTAGGGCTCCGGGCGCGGCGCGCGGATATGGTGGATTCAGAGCCGGCCGACGGCCGGCGGCCGCGCCGGTCCATCCCTGAAGGAGCCTCATCGTGAACCTGCCGCCCCTGGCAGAACTGCACCTGCACATCGAGGGCACCCTCGAACCGGAACTGATCATGGAACTGGCGGCCCGCAACGGCGTCGACCTTCCCTGGGGCGGGCTCGAGGAGCTGCGGGAGCAGTACCGGTTCGAGGACCTGCAGTCCTTCCTGGACCTTTACTACGCGAACATGGCGGTGCTGCAGCGCAGGGAGGACTTCGCCGAGATGACCCGCGCCTATCTGGAGCGGGCCCGGCAGGCCGGCGTCCGGCACGCCGAAATCATGGTGGACCCGCAGGCGCACCTGCACCGCGGAGTGGACCTGGCCACCAGCATCGGCGGCGTGGCGGACGTGTTGGCCCGCTCCGAGCAGGATTACGGCATCTCCACCGTCCTGATCGCCGCCTTCCTCCGGGACCACCCGGTCGAGGAAGCCCAACAGGTGCTGGAGGACCTGCTGGCCATGGGCGCTCCCATCGACGCCGTCGGGCTGGACTCGGCGGAAGTGGACAATCCGCCGGAAAAGTTCGTGGCCCTCTATGACCGCGCGCGTGCCGCCGGGCTGCGGCTGGTGGCCCACGCCGGGGAGGAGGGGCCCTGCAGCTACGTCAGCCAGGCCCTGGACCTGCTGCGCGTGGACCGGGTGGACCACGGAGTGCGCTGCCTTGAGGACGACGCCCTCGTCCGGCGCCTCGTGGCGGAACAGGTGCCGCTCACCGTCTGCCCGCTCTCGAACGTCAGGCTGAGGGGCGTGGCCTCCCTGGAGGAGCACCCGATCACCGAAATGCTGCGGCTGGGCCTGAACGTCTCGGTGAACTCGGATGACCCCGCATATTTCGGAGGGTACGTCGACGAGAACTTCCGCTGCCTCGCCGAGGAGTTCGACCTGACCCGGGCGGACATCGCCGCACTTGCCGCCAACTCGTTCCGGGGATCCTTCGCCGAGCCCCGACGGCGGGAGGAGATGCTAGCCCTGATCCGCCGCTGGGAGGAAGGCGAAGCGCCGACGCCGTAGCGGCGTCGCCGGGCGGCGGCTATGATCGCTGCCGCGGCAGCCGGCCGCCCGGGAGGAGACACCGTGACCATGACGCCCGCCACCGAAAGCCTGGTAGTCCACACCGCGGAGGGTCCGGTGCGCGGCAGCGCGGCCGACGGCGTGCGCTCCTGGCGTGGTATCCCCTACGCGCAGCCCCCGGTCGGCCGGCTGCGCCTTCGGGACCCCCAGCCGGCGGAGCCCTGGAGCCAGGTCCGCGACGCGACGGCCGACGGTCCGGTGCCCCCGCAGCGTCGCGTATCGGTGCACCTCGGCGCGGGACGCCGGACCCCGGTCAGCGAAGACTGCCTCACCCTGAATGTCAGCGCGCCGGACAGGCCGGAAACGCCGGTCGGGCTGCCGGTGGTGGTATGGCTCTACGGAGGTGCCTTCACCGCCGGCGCCGGCTCCGTGCCGGGCTACCGCGGGGATGCGCTGGTCCGGCGGGGCGATGTGGTCTTCGTGACCCTGAACTACCGGCTGGGTGCCCTGGGGTTCTTCGACTTCCGGCACCTCGGCGCTGCTGAGCGGCCGTTCGACGCCAACGTGGGGCTCAAGGACCAGGTCGCCGCACTGCAATGGATCCAGCGGAACATCGCCGCCTTCGGCGGGGACCCGGGCAACGTCACCCTCGCCGGGGAATCGGCCGGCGGCGTCAGCATCACCACGCTCATGTGCGTCCCCGCCGCGGCCGGCCTGTTCCACCGCGGCTTCGCGCTCAGCTCCGCTCCGGCGGCCGCGCTTGACGAGGTCCGGGCCAGGTGGCGGGCGGACCGGCTCCTGGCGTTGCTGGACGTGGCCCCCCGGGACGCCGACGCGGCACGCCGGGCGCTGGAGGAGCTGTCGTGGAGGGCGCTGGTCGCTGCGGCCGCCAGGCTGTCCGACGACATCGTGCCCGATGAGGACCCGGGTACCCTCGCCGCCGCTCCCGTGGTGGACGGCAGCTGGCTGCCGGAGGACCCGGTCTCCGCCTTCCGCGCCGGCCGCCAGCATCCGGTTCCCCTGGTCCTCGGAACCATGGCTGCCGAGGGCACCCTGTTCGACAAGCTGCACGACATCCTTCCCACGTCCGCCGCACGCATCGACAAGATGCTGGGCGGCGCCGACCCGGCCGCCCGGCAGCGCCTGCTCGACGCCTACCCGGGCTACCCGGGCAAGCCGGCCGCCGTCGCGCTGGGAGCGGATTCGGTGTTCTGGCACCCGAGCCTGCAGCTGGCGGAGGCCCACTCCGCCCGGGCCGGAACCTGGATGTACCGCTTCGACTACGCCCCGCGGCTGCTGCGGCTGCTGGGCTTCGGAGCGACGCACGGCAGCGAGCTGCCCGCCTTCTTCGACACCTACGACTCCGGGCTGGGCCGGTTCCTGACATCGGCAGGAGGACGCGCCTCCGCGCGCAACGTCGCCGTGTCCTTCCAGGGGGCGCTGCTGCGTTTCGTTCGCACGGACGACCCGGGCCCGATGTGGCCGCGCTACACCGCCGTGGAGCGGCGCACCCGCATCTTCAATGTGCGCGGGGAACTGGAAATGGACCCGCGGCGGGTGCAGCGGCAGGCCTGGCAGGCCCTCTCGGACGAGGACTGAGCCCGGGCCGGGGGCCCCGGGTTCCGGGCCGCCCGCCTGCCGGCGGAAACGGGGTCGACGCCGCCTCGCCGCTCCTCCGGGGCGCGACCACCATTTCCGTGTCCTGTCATGCCGACACGGGCGCCATGCGCTGATCTTGAGGTGATCCTGCCCGTCGCTTTGGTTTTCCTTACGTAACAGGCCGCCCTGCCGATATCCCTTGAGGTAACTGCTGTGGTAAGTGTGACGGACGGGTGCAGGGGAGCGTCCTGATCCGGGGGAAGGGAGTTCCACCATGCCTGAACAGATGAGCGTAGCCGGCGCCGGGCGCGGGCGTGCCCGTACGGAACGGATCGTCCGGTGAAGGCGCTGCGGAGGCTGGACCTCGCGGTGCTGGGAACCGTGTGGATGCTGTGCGTGCTGACGGACTGGTCCACCGGCGCAAAGGTGGCCCTGAACGTCGCGGCCGTCGCGCTGCTCTGCGCCAAGGAAGCGGCAGTGCACCGGCGGCTGGTGCGCGGGCAGGTGCCCGCGCCGTCGCCGCGCCTGACCCTGGTCGGAGCAGCCGCAGGCTGAGCACGCCTGCGGCGGCGGCCGGCGTCCGGGCGGTACTGCGGGCCTGATCCGCAGCTGCGCTGCCGTTATCCGGGCCGGATCCTTACCGGGCTGCCGTTCCGGGTCCTATGGTGGACGGGCGTCCGCTGACCGGGTCCCTTGAGGGATCGGCGCGGCGCGCCGACGGAAGCGAGGCCACCATGTCAGTCGATCTTTCCTCGCTCGTGGTGGAGACCGCCGACGGCGCTGTCCGCGGAATCGTGGACGGCGGCGTGCGGACGTGGCGGGGCATTCCGTATGCCGCCCCGCCGAAGGGGGAACTGCGGCTTCGTGCGCCCCGCCCTCCGGCACCGTGGGCCGGCGTCCGCGACGCGGACCGGTTCGGGGCGGTGCCTCCGCAGAGCAGGGGGCTGGCGCTGACCGGGTCCCGGCGGCGGCAGCCCATGGACGAGGACTGCCTGACGATCAATGTGTCCGCGCCCCTGGACCCGCCGGGGCACGCCCTGCCGGTCCTGGTCTACTTCTACGGCGGAGCCTTCAGCTCCGGCTCATCGGCCGTCCGCACCTACCGCGGAGCCAACCTGGTTCGGACGGGTGACGTCGTTTATGTGGCAATGAACTACCGGATCGGTGCGCTGGGGTTCATGGACTTCACCGGCTGGTCGACACCCGGGCGGCCCTTCGAGGCCAACCTCGGCCTGCGCGACCAGGTGGCGGCCCTCGAGTGGGTGCAGGCGAACATCGCCGCCTTCGGCGGAGACCCGGGGAACGTCACCGTCTTCGGTGAATCGGCCGGCGGTATTTCGGTCACCGCCCTCATGTGCATCCCCGCCGCCCGGGGCCTGTTCCACCGCGCCTTCGCCCAGAGCCCGGCGCCGTCCGGTGCCTACTATCCCGATATGCATGCAGCCTGGGCGCGGGACCTGCTGCAGATCCTGGGCATCGACGAAACGGAAGCCGCCGCCGCCCTGACCGGCCTGCCCGCCCGGAAGCTCGTCGAGGCGACAACCCGGCTGACCACCAAGATCGGGCCGGCCAGATATCCCGGGACACTGAGCGTCTCACCCGTCATCGACGGCGACTTCCTGCCGCGCCACCCGATCGACACCTTCCGGGACGGCGGGGCCGCCCCGATCCCGTTCGTCATCGGCACGATGGCCAACGAGGGCGCCCTGTTCGCGAAGGTCGACGACATCCTCCCGTCGACCCCCGACCGCCTGGACCGGATGTTCGCGGCAACGGACCCCGGCGCACTGGAGCGGATCGCGGCTGCCTATCCGGGCTATCCGAGCCGCGCCCGGTCGGTGGAGATCAGCGGCGACCTGGTGTTCTGGTATCCAAGCCAGATGGTCGCCGAGGGCCATTCCAGGATTGCGCCGACCTGGTCCTACCGTTACGACTACGCGACGCCGCTGATGAACCGGCTCGGTTTCGGGGCGACCCACGCCTTCGACGTACCGGTGATGTTCGGGGAAACCGGGGACCCCGCCACCCGGGCACTGACGCTCCTGGGCGGCGCCGGGGAACTGCGGGACCTGTCCCGGCGCTTCCAGGGCAGCCTGCTCAACCTCGCCCGGCACGGGCATCCCGGCCCGGACTGGCCCCGGTTCGATGCGGAGCTGCGGCGTACCCGGGTGTTCGACAAGAGCGACCGGATCGAGTCCGATCCCTTTCCGGAGCGGCGCAGGGCGTGGGAGGGCTACCGGGGCTGGATCTGAGACGCCGGCGGCATCGCTGCCGCACCGGGTGCCGTGGAAAAGAAATCGTGGAGTCCTGGCAGCGGCCGTGAGAGTCTTAAGCAGGCTTACGAACCACCGATGAAGGAGACAGCAGAAAGCATGAGCGCACATTTCGACGTCGTCGTCCTCGGTGCCGGACCCGGCGGGTACGTAGCCGCGATCCGCGCCGCCCAGCTGGGCCTGAGCGTGGCCGTGGTCGAGGAGAAATACTGGGGAGGGGTGTGCCTGAACGTCGGCTGCATCCCGTCGAAGGCGCTGCTCCGCAACGCCGAGCTCGCCCAGCTCTTCACCCGCCAGGCCGATACGTTCGGCATCTCCGGCGAGGTGTCGTTCGATTTCGGGGCGGCTTACGACCGCAGCCGGCAGGTGGCCGACGGCCGGGTCAAGGGGGTGCACTTCCTGATGAAGAAGAACGGCATCACCGAGTTCGACGGCCGGGGCACCTTCGTGGACGACCATTCGCTCGACGTCGAGCTCTCCTCCGGGGGCACCGAGCGGATCACCTTCGAGAATGCCATCATCGCCGTCGGCGCCGTGGTGAAGCTCCTGCCCGGAGTGGAACTGAGCAGGAACGTGGTCACCTACGAAGACCAGATCCTCGACCGGGACCTGCCCGGGTCGATCGTGATCGTCGGTGCCGGTGCCATCGGCATGGAGTTCGGTTATGTCCTGCGCAGCTACGGCGTCGACGTGACGATCATCGAGTTCCTGGACCGGGCGTTGCCGAACGAAGACGCGGACGTTTCCAAGGAACTGGCCAAGCAGTACAAGAAGCTCGGAATTCCGATCCTCACCTCGACCAAGGTGGAATCCATCACCGACCATGGAGACTCCGTGACCGTGAAGTACACGGACAAGGACGGGCGGGAAGGCACGGCGGAGGCCGACCGGGTGATGATGTCGATCGGTTTCGCTCCCCGGCTCGAGGGCTACGGCCTGGACCGGACGGGTGTCGAAGTCACCGACCGCGGTGCAATCGCCATTGACGACTACATGCGGACCAACGTGCCGAACATCTTCGCCATCGGCGACGTCACCGGCAAGCTTCAGCTCGCCCACGTTGCCGAGGCGCAGGGCGTCGTGGCCGCGGAGACCATCGGCAGGGCCGAGACGATGCCCCTCGGCGACTACCGCATGATGCCGCGGGCCACCTTCTGCCAGCCGCAGGTGGCCAGTTTCGGCCTCACCGAGCAGCAGGCGCGGGACGAGGGGTACGACGTGATCGTCAGCATGTTCCCCTTCACCGCCAACGGAAAGGCCCACGGCCTGGGCGAACCCGTCGGTTTCGTGAAGCTGGTCGCCGATGCGAAGTACGGTGAGCTGCTTGGCGGACACCTGATCGGCCCCGATGTCTCCGAGCTGCTGCCGGAACTCACCCTGGCGCAGAAGTGGGACCTGACCGCCGCCGAACTGGCCCGGAACGTCCACACCCACCCGACGTTGAGCGAGGCGCTGCAGGAGGCGTTCCACGGACTCACCGGCCACATGATCAACTTCTAGGGGCAGGCCGGCCGTCGGTACCGGTCCGGCGGCCGGCCCTCCGCCTGCGCTAGCTGTACTGCCCAGCGAGGTTAGTTAAGCGGCTGATGGGTGGCTGGTTCCCGATTGCAGTGTGGGGTCTGTGGTGATTGTACTCATGGACCCAACCCGATAATGCTTCGCGGCGGGCGGGTTCATTGGCATAGAAACGGGCGTAGGCCCATCCGTCGTTCAGGGTGCGGTGGAACCGCTCGATCTTGCCGTTGGTCTGGGGCCGATAGGGTCGGGTGCGCTTGGGCGTGATGCCCAGTTCGGCGCATTTGTCGCGCCATGCATGTGAGCGGTAGGCAGACCCGTTGTCCGATAAGACCCGCTCCACGGTGACGCCGCGGTCGGCGAACCAGGCCGCGGCCCGTTCGAGCACTCCGATGGCCGTGACTGATTTCTCGTCGTCGTGGATCTCGGCGTAGGCGATCCTTGAGTGGTCATCGATGACGGTGTGCACGAAAGCGGTACCCATTTTCGGGTTGCGGTGGGCATTGCGCGGCTTATCAGGCGTTGCCGAACGGTTCTTCCTGCCTTGCACCCTTCCCACCAGTCGGTGCCCGCCACCGTCGGGGATGTTGCCGAACTTCGTGACGTCCACATGGATCATCGCGCCGGGGTGTGAGTGTTCGTACCGGCGGATCGGTTCCCGGGTAACCCTGTCGATATGGCGCAACCGGTTGATCCGGCATCGGACCAGCACGGCGTGCACGGTTGAGGCGGCCAAACCCAGCCGGTGGGCGATCTGAACCGGGCCCAAACGCTTGCGCCAGCGCAGCGCCACGATCTTCTTGACCACAGCCTGCGGGGTGCGGTTCGGGCTTGTCCGGGGCCGGCTGGGCTTGTCAATCATCCCGTCCTTGCCGTGGACGCGATAGCGGTCAGACCAGCGATTGGCCGTCGGCCACGAGACCATGTACATCTTTGCCGCAGCGGCCACGCTCCACCCCTCATCGACGATGAGCTTGGCGAGGCTCAGACGTGCTTTAGGCGTCAGTGCTGCACTAGCGTGGGACATGAAGGCCTCCTGTTTGTGAAGCGGTTTCTTAGACAGCTCCACTCCACATCGGGAGGCCTTCGTCATCCCTTCAATTCAGTTCGTGTCGTCACACGACGATGAGCTTGGCGAGGCTCAGACGTGCTTTAGGCGTCAGTGCTGCACTAGCGTGGGACATGAAGGCCTCCTGTTTGTGAAGCGGTTTCTTAGACAGCTCCACTCCACATCGGGAGGCCTTCGTCATCCCTTCAATTCAGTTCGTGTCGTCACACGAACTCAACCAACCTGCCTGGGCAGTACAGCTAGCCCTCCGCCCTGGCCGCTGCCAGTTGAACGCCGCCCCCGGCCCCGGACTCCTGCACCCGCCGCGACGGACTGGTCCAGGTGCCGCCGGTCCGGCGCGTCCAGGCCTGCCACACCGTGGCCAGGCAGATGCAGCCGTCCACCACCCGCACCAGGGGGAAGGCCAGCCCGAGCAGGAGCACGCCCGGCCGCCGAAGGACCAGTGCGGTATGGCCGTCAGCAGGAAATCCGGCAGGAGCACTCCCAGCAGCAGGTGTTCGGGGCGCAGGAAGGAACTCCCCGTGGCCATCGACAGGGCAGCGAGGGGCAGCGTGAGCACCAGGAGCAGGGAGGAGGCAATCAGTTCCACGATGTGCAGCAGCAGGGCCATCCAGAACCGGCCCGGGTGCAGGCCGTGACGACGCACCGTCTGCCAGAAGCCCAGGCTCCACCGGCGCACCTGCCGGGTGTAATCGCGGATGGTGTTGGGGTCCTGGGTGAACGCATTGGCGGCGGAGGGGTGGAACTCGATGCGGCCCAGCTGCTTGGCGTGCACTTCAAACGTCATGTTGAAGTCCTCGATGAGCAGCCCCGGTGCGGTCATGTCGATATGCGGCAGCACCCGGGCGCGGTACATGCTCGCGAACCCGGGGACGATGCTGACCACGTTCGCCGGCCGGGAGGCCTGCCCGTACTTCATCAGCAGCTGCACCACGGGTCGCCGCCAGGACCAGCTCTTCGTTGCCTGCCGCAATAGCACGGCCACATGGTAGGGGCGGAGGATGGACTCGCGCCGCGCGGCCCGCTGGCTGGAGCGTGTACGCCCGGCCCTTCCCGACGGTCCGCGCATCGGCAGCTCGGCCGATGCAGCAGGCCGGGAAACGCCGGACCGGGTAATCGAGAAGAGGCTAGGAACCGGGGAACGGCATGGCATACGTAGGACCTACGGGCGGGACCCTGCCCGCGTCGGCCTCAGGGACGTCTCATTACCGGTGGGCTGCGCGTTTATTCGCTGCCGCTACGCGGACCAGGGCGCGGGCCCGCGGCAGCCGAAGGGCCCCTGGGAGCCATCCCACAAGGGACGATGGGCAGGCGGGAGACCTTCGGCGCACTCCCTGTGGACCTGCCTCACATTGGCCCCAAACAGCCGTATTGCCGCAGCTACGCTGGACATATGGAGCCAGAGAGCATCAATTTCCACACCCGCAAATGGGTGCGCCCCGAAGACCTGAACGCGAACGGAACCCTGTTCGGTGGAAGCCTGCTCCGATGGATCGACGAGGAAGCCACCATCTACGCGATCCTGCAGATGGGCAACGGGCGGGTCGTGACAAAGTTCATGTCCGAGATCAACTTCGTCAGTTCGGCCGAGCAGGGCGATCTGATCGAGATGGGCCTGCGCGCCACCCGGTTCGGACGGACCTCGCTGACCATGCGGGCCGAGGTGCGCAACATGGTCACCCGGAGCAGCATCCTGACCATCGACCGGATTGTCTTCGTCAGCCTGGACGAGTCCGGCAACCCCACGCCCCACGGCTACACCGACATCACCTACGACCGCGACCGGCTGCCCTCCACGCATACTCCGGCCGCGTTCCGTCCCGCCGTCGGCTGAGATCCTGTCCGAAGCCGCAGGTCACCGCTAGGCTGGGGGCGCGCCCCGGAGCCGGGGACGCCCAGGCACGTGGACAGGACAGGTGATGATCCGAAACCAGCTGGACCGGTACCGCCAGATCGGGGAAATCCTGTCCCGGAACGGGCTGGGCTGGCTGGTCACCGCCTCCGGAGTCCAGGACCGCCTCCCGTTCCTTGCCCGGGCAGCGCCGAAGGCTGAGGGAAAGCGGCCAAAGACCAGCCCGGAGTATGTCAGGGCGGCCCTGGAGGAGCTCGGCCCCACCTTCGTCAAGCTGGGCCAGCTGCTCTCCACGCGGCCGGACCTGCTGCCGCCCGCCTACCGGGACGAACTGGCCAAGCTGCAGGACGCCGCGCCGCCGGTGCCGTGGAGCCAGGTCCGCGAGGTGCTGGTGCACGAGCTGGGCCATCAGTGGGAAGGCATGTTTGTCTCCTTCGAGCATGCGCCCCTGGCCAGTGCGTCCATCGGCCAGGCCCACGCCGCGACGCTCGCCGACGGCACCGATGTGGTGGTCAAGGTGCGCCGGCCGGGGGTGGTGGAGCAGGTCGATGAGGACCTGGAGATCCTCAGGAACATCGCCCACACCCTGGACCGCCACTGGGAAGCCGCATCCGACTACGACCTTGCCGGCATCGCCGACGAGTTCGCAGATACCCTGCGCCGGGAGCTGGACTACCTGGAAGAGGGAAAGAACGCCGAGCAGTTCGCCCGCAACTTCGCGGACGATCCCGGCATCCGGATTCCCAAGGTGTACTGGGACGCCACCACCTCCCGGGTGCTGACCCTGCAGCGCCTGGGCGGGCTGAAGGTCACGGATACGGCCGCGCTCGACGCCGCCGGCATCGACCGCCGCGCGCTGGCCGAACGGGCGGCGGGCGCCGAGGTCAAGATGGTGTTCGAGGACGGGTTCTTCCACGCGGATCCGCACCCGGGCAACCTCTTCATCGAGCCCGGCGGCACGATCGGGCTGATCGATTTCGGCATGGTGGGCAAGGTCGACGAACGGCTGCGTGAACAGCTGTCGGCGTTGTTCGTGGCGGTCATCCGCCGGGACCCGGAGCGCATGGCCACGGCCCTGATGAGGGTGTCGGTCTCGCCGACGAGGGTGGACCGCGCCCGGCTGGTCACCGACCTGCGTCCCTTCATCCGCCTGTATCAGGGCAGGGACCTGGCGCATGTGCAGGTCGGCAGGCTGATTACCCAGGCACTTGGCATCCTGCGCCGCCACCACCTCCAGCTGCCGCGGGAAATGGCGCTGCTGCTGAAGATGCTGGTCATGACCGAAGGGATGGGGGAGGTGCTCGATCCCGGTTTCAGCCTGGGACAGACGCTGGCACCCTATGCGCGTCGGATGGCGGCCGGACACCTGTTTCCCGCCGGTTATGCCAAGCGCCTGGCCCGGGCAGGAATGGAGGCGCTGGAGCTGGGCACGGAGCTGCCGGACCAGATCCGCCGGCTGGTCAACACCCTCGATATCGAAGGGCTCGAAGTGCATCTGCGGGCCTCTGAACTGGCTCCGCTCGTGGAACGGCTGGAAAAGGTGGGCAACCGGATGGTGGCGGCCATCTTCGCGGCCGCATTCATCCGCGGCATCGGAGAGCTCACCCTGGGCGACGTCGACCGCTGGAAGAGCTGGCAGGCGCCGCTGATGACCGCCGGCCTGGCCTCGACCGGCGTGCTGGGGGGCTACCTGGCGTGGACCACGCGGCGGGCGGCCCGTGGGCGCATCTGATCCCGGGACGCAGCGGGCCCGGTCGGCTTCCCTGCCGGCCGGGCCCGCTGTCGGGGGAACGGATCAGCGCAGGCCGAGCTCCGCCGTCGGGGTGCGGAAGCTCTCCCGTGCAGTCAGGGCCGAGACCGAGGCGACCAGGCAGATGGCAGCGGTAAACCAGCTGATGGTCACCCAGCCGCCGGGCTCCAGGCCGCCCAGGGCCGCCACGATGGACGGCGCGAACCCGGCCATGAGGAAGCCGAGCTGGGTGCCGATGGCCAGGCCGGAGAAGCGCACCTTGGCGCTGAACATCTCCGCGTAGAAGGACGGCCAGACGGCGTTGGCGGCGGCGTACCCGCAGCCGAAGACCACCACGGAGAGGGTGAACTGCAGCAGGGAGTTCCCCGATTCCATGGAGCGCAGGTAGAAGGGCATCACGACGGCGCTGGCAACGGCGCCGTAGATGAACACCGGCTTGCGGCCGAACCGGTCCGCCGCGAGGCCGAACAGCGGCTGGGTGAACAGCGCCGCGATGTTGCCGGCGACCACCAGCCAGAGCGTGATGGCGGCGTCCACGCCGCCGACGGATTCGCCGTACTTGATGGCCAGGGTGCCGTACACGGTGGACACCGCCGCAATGAAGGCGCAGCAGATCACGCGCAGCACGTCGCGCCAGTGGTGCTTGAGCAGGACGCCCACCGGCAGCTTGGCGATCTCGTTCTTCGCCTTGGCCTCCTGGAAGGTGGGGGTCTCCTCCAGGGTGCGGCGGATGAAGAACGTGACCACCACGACGACGGCGCTCAGCCAGAACGGAATCCGCCAGCCGATGCCGAACTTGATCTCATCCGGCAGGGCCATGACGGGGATGAAGACGAGGGCGGCGAGGATCTGGCCGCCCTGGGTGCCGGTCAGCGTCCAGGAGGTGAAGAAGGCGCGGCGGCCGTCGGGGGCGTGCTCCAGGGTCATGGAGCTGGCGCCGGCCTGCTCGCCCGCGGCGGAAAGGCCCTGGGCCAGGCGGCAGAGCACCAGCAGCGCGGGGGCCCACCAGCCGATGGTGTCGAAGGTCGGCAGGCAGCCGATCAGGAAGGTGGAGGCGCCCATCAGGACCAGGGTGAACATGAGGATCTTCTGCCGGCCCACCCGGTCCCCGAAATGGCCGAGGATGACGGCGCCCACGGGACGGGCAATGTAGGCAAACCCGAAGGTGGCCAGCGACATGATGCTGGCCTGGGCGTCGGCGTCGGGGAAGAAGACGCGCGGGAAGATCAGCGCCGCGGCGGTGCCGAAGATGAAGAAGTCGTAGTACTCGACCGCGCTGCCCATGAAGCTCGCCGCGGCGGCCTTCTTGGGGGTCTTGGCGGTGGCTGAGCCGGCGTGTGCCGGTGCGCTCATGGGGGCCTCCAGTGGGGGTTCTGTGCGAAATACGCACAGAAGTGCTTCATGCGAACACCACAATGTAACCCGCGCCATGTGACGGCCGCAACAGCGTTGTGCGTAAAGCGCACAATTGTGCAGTTTGTGAACACCCGGTAGCGTGGGCGGTGCCCGTCACCCGGGCCTGGAAGGAGAACCGTGAGCACCACCACCGAGTCCTGGCTCGTCGGACTGATCGGCGAGGGCATCACCGCGTCGCTGACCCCGCCCATGCACGAGCGCGAGGCCGCGGAGCAGGGCCTGCACTACCTGTACCGTCCCGTGGACCTCACGGTGTCCGGCCGGGCCGGCACGGACGTCGGCGACCTGCTGCGCTGGGGGCGGGACCTGGGCTTCAACGCCTTCAACGTCACCCACCCGTGCAAGCAGCTGGTCCTGGAGCACCTCGACGAGGTATCCGACGACGCCGCGGCCCTGGGCGCCGTCAACACGGTGCTGATCCGCGACGGCCGGTTCGTCGGCCACAACACCGACCACTCCGGGTTTGGAACCGCGCTGTCCACCGGCCTTCCCGGCGCGCCCCTGGACCGGGTGGTCCAGCTCGGCGCCGGCGGTGCCGGTGCCGCCGTGGCCTACGCACTGCTCAAGGCCGGTGCGGGCACGCTGTCCCTGGTGGACCTCGACTACGACCGGGTCCGGGAACGTGCCGCCGCGCTGGCCGGGCTGTTCCCCGAGGCCGTGGTCCGCGCGGTGCGGCCGGAGGACCTTCCCGCGGCCCTGGCCTCGGCCGACGGTTTCGTCCAGGCGACGCCGGTGGGAATGCACTCGCACCCTGGCACGCCGGTGGATCCGGCCCTGCTGCGGCCCGGGCTCTGGGTGGCCGACGTGATCTACCGCCCGGTCCGCACGCAGCTGATCGAGGCGGCCGAGGCCCTCGGCTGCCGCGTCCTCGACGGCGGCCACATGGCGGTGGGCCAGGCGGTCGACGCCTTCGAGCTCATCACCGGCATCCGCCCCGATGCCGCACGGATGCGTGCCCACTTCCTCGACATGATCGGCCGCGGGCTCTAGGCCCGGAACGGAAAGCGAAACGATGCGCACCTCCATTGCCACGGTCTGCCTCAGCGGCACGCTGGAAGAGAAGCTGCATGCCTGCGCCGCCGCGGGCTTTGACGGAGTGGAGATCTTCGAGCAGGACCTGCTTGTCTGTCCCCTCAGTCCGGAGGAGATCCGGGACCTGGCCGCCGGGCTGGGCCTGAGCCTGGACCTGTACCAGCCCTTCCGGGACTTCGAGGGCGTGGACGGGCAGCTCCTCGAGGGCAACCTGCGCCGTGCCGAGGCCAAGTTCGCGCTCATGAACCGGCTGGGCATCGACACCATGCTCGTGTGCAGCAACGTGGCCACGGCCACCATCGACGACGACGCCGTGGCCGCCGCCCAGCTGCGCCGCCTCGGCGAGCTGGCGGCCGGATACGGGATCCGCCTGGCCTACGAGGCGCTGGCCTGGGGTCGGTTCGTCAACGACTTTGAGCACGCCTGGCGCATCGTGGAGCTCGCGGACCACCCCAACGTGGGCACCTGCCTGGACAGTTTCCATATCCTCTCCCGCGGCTGGGACCCGGCCGGTATCGAGCGGATTCCCGCCGCAAAGATCTTCTTCGTCCAGCTGGCCGATGCCCCGGAGCTGTCCCTGGACGTGCTCTCCTGGAGCCGGCACTACCGGGTCTTCCCCGGTGAGGGCGCCTTCGACCTGGCGGGCTTCGTGGGCCACCTGGTCCGCAGCGGCTACGACGGTCCGGTCTCCCTGGAGGTGTTCAACGACGTCTTCCGGCAGGCCGCCGTCGACCGCACCGCAGTCGATGCGATGCGGTCGCTGACCTGGCTCTCGGAACGGACCTCCCTGCACCTTGCCGGCCGGGACGACGCCGTCGGCGCGGGCCGGATGAGCCTGGCCACGCTGCCGGGCGTCGAGGAACCGCACGCCGTGAGCTTCGCCGAAGTCACCGCCGGAGATCCGGAACCCATCCGCACCCTGCTGTACCAGCTCGGCTTCACCTCCCGCGGCCGCCACCGCAGCAAACAGGTGGAGCTGATGACCCAGAACCAGGCCCGGGTGGTGATCAGCACCGGCCGGGAGCCGGACCGCGAGGCCGGGCTCTCGGCGCTCGGGCTGGACGTCGCCGACGCCGCAGCTGCGGCCTCCCGGGCCCTGCAGCTGCAGGCGGTTCCCGTTCCGCGCCGCAGCCAGGCCGGCGAGCAGGTGCTGCAGGCCTTTTCCGCCCCGGACGGCACCGAGATCTTCCTGTGCCCGGCGACGGCGGGCGAGCCGGCCTGGGCCCGTGAGTTCGGCTCCTCCGCCCCGGAGACGGCGCCGGGGACGATCACCGGCATCGACCACGTGAACCTCTCCCAGCCCTGGCAGCACTTCGACGAGGCCGTCCTGTTCTACGAGTCCACCCTGTCGCTGGCCCCGCGCCCCAGCGAGGAGGTGCCCAGCCCCATGGGGCTGGTGCGCAGCCAGGTGATGCGCAGCCGCAGCGGAGCAGTCCGCCTGGCCCTGAACATCGCCCCTCCGGTCTTCGACGGCGCCGGCGACGGCTCCGGATACCCGCAGCACGTCGCCTTCGGCTGCACCGACATCGTGGCGGTGGCCCGCACCGCCGTCGAGCGCGGCCTGGAGTTCCTGCCCATTCCGGAGAACTACTACGAAGACCTCGCCGCCCGGTTCGACCTGGATCCCGCGCTGCTGCAGACCCTGCGGGAACTCAACCTGCTCTACGACCGCGACGCCGACGGCGAGTTCCTGCACTTCTATACCTCCACCGTCGGGAACCTGTTCTTCGAGGTGGTCGAACGCCGTCCCGCCTACGAGGGCTACGGCGCCCCCAACGCGGCCGTCCGGCTGGCCTCCCAGTACCGGCGTTCACGCGCCCGGAAGGCCGCCGGGAGCCCGGTTCGGTAACATCACCTTCGACGGGGCCGCGCCGGTGCCCGGGAAGCAGCAGGGGGAATGCATGGCCGGGGACCGGGGGAGCTGGTACGTCAAGAGCGTCGAAAAGACGTTCGCCGTGCTGGACGCCTTCACGGCCGAATCCCCGAGGCTGAGCGTGAGCGACGTCGCGGCGGCCGCCGACCTCAGCCGGGCCGCGGCGCGCCGGTTCCTGATGACGCTCACGGAGCTGGGCTACGTGAGCCTGCACGAGGGACGGTACCAGCTGGCTCCCCGGTCGCTGAGCATCGGATCGTCCTTCCTCTCCGGCCTGACCCTCCCGGCGGTGGCCGAACCGCACCTGCGCGCGCTGGCCGCCGACCTGATGGAAACGACGTCCCTGTGCGTTTTGGACGATACCCGGATCGTGTACGTCTCCCGGGTGATTTCGCCGCGGCTGGTGAGCGTCTCCGTGAACGTCGGCACCTCCTTCCCGGCCTGGGCCACGTCCATGGGCCGGGTGCTGCTGGCCGGTCTTGAGCCCGCGGACCTGCAGGACAGGCTGGCCCGCAGCGACATCCGCCCGTACACCGCCCGCACCGTGTCCTCCGCGGAGCAGCTGCGCGCCGAGCTCGACGTCGTCCGCCGGCAGGGATGGTCCGTGGTCCGCGCCGAACTGGAGGAGGGCCTCAGCGGCGTCGCCGTTCCGGTGCGGCTCGGCAGCCGGGTGGTGGCTGCCGCAAACGTCTCACTGCACAGGCACCGGGGCGCCGAGGCCGTGGAGCAGGTGGTGCTGCCCCGGCTGCGCGACGCCGCCGGGAAAATCAGCGCCGACTACGGTATCCGGCCCCCGGCGCTGGAATAGGGCTGACCGGTCCCGCAGACGGAAGGTGCCCTGCGGGGCGGGGAACGCCCCGCCCCGCAGGGCACCGGCCCGTCAGGACGCGTAGTCGCTGGCGTTGTACAGGTTCAGCTTCAGCGCCGCCGCCACCTGCGCGACGGCGTGCCGGGCCCGGACGCTGTTGCCGGCCGGATCCAGCGGAGGCGAGAAGCCCGCTATCGCGAGGACTCCCGGCATGACGGCAAGCACGCCGCCGCCGACGCCGGACTTGCCCGGCAGCCCCACTTTGTAGGCCCAGTCGCCCGAGGCGGTGTAGAGGCCCTCCATGGTCATCTCCGCAAGCATGGGCGGCACGAAGGACGGATTGCTGATGACCTTCTTGCCGGTGACCGGATTGGTGCCCCTTGCAGCGATGGTCGCTCCCATGGTGGCAAGGTCCACGGCGGTGACCAGCGTGGAGCACTGGCGGGTGTAGACCTCGCAGGCCTCCATCGGATCGGAGTACATCGTCCCGGCCGAGTACATCAGCCAGGCGATCGCCCGGTTGTGGAAGTTGGTCGACTGCTCCGAATCATTGACTGCGTCGCTCAGGGAGATCTGCCGTCCCGCGAAGTCGCTTTGGGTCTGCAGGATCCTGTGCCACCGTTCCCCGGGTGAGTCCGCCTGGATCAGGGAAACCGTTGCCATGGCGCCGGCGTTGACCAGCGGCGACTGGGGCTTGCCCTGGTGCAGCGTCAGGGCGACGACCGAGTTGAACGGTTCGCCCGTGGGGTCCGCTCCGATCTTGTCGTGGAACGCCTGCAAGCCCACGTCCTCCATGCAGCGTGCCATGGAGAACACCTTGGAGATGGATTCCAGCGCGAATTCGAACCGGGTGTCGCCGGCCTCGTACACATCGCCGTCGACCGTCACCACCGCCACCCCGAACAGCGAGGGATCAACGGAGGCCAGGTACGGGATGTAGCTGGCGTTCGCTCCGCCGGTGTCGTTCACGTGGTCGGCATGGGCTGTCCGGACGGCGTTCTCGATGTCCTGTCTGGCTGGCATCATGTCGCTGAGCTCCCTCCTGCCGCCGGGCCGGGCCGTCGCCTCAGCCGCGGCCGCTGCCGCCCGCCCGGGGCCGCGGGTGTCCGCCCGCCGCTGTCGGCGGTCGACGCCGGTGCGTCGGTGCCGGAGGTGGCCTTTGGTCCGGTCTCGGTGCGTTCTCCGCTGAGGAACTCATCGGAGAGGGTGCTGGTGGGGACCGAGGAGTCATTCACGGTGCCCGGGTGCTTGCCCTCCAGCTGCCAGGTGAACGGCACGAACTCGCTGTCCGGGTCCCGCCAGTGCGGCTTGCGGAACGCATAAATCACGAAGGCGAGGGCCACCATGACCGCGGCGGCGCCGACCAGGATGCCGACGTAGAGTTCCGGGGAACCGACGGCGATCTGGTCCGGCGGTATGAAGCTGAAGGTGAAGGCCATCAGCGAGCCCAGGAAACCGACGCCGCCCACGATCCACATGCCGACGTCGCCGCCCGGCACCTTGTAGGGCCGGGGCCGGTTCGGCTGGCTGTACCGGAGGTAGATCGCCGCGGCGAACATCAGCAGGTACATGATCAGGTAGAGGATGACGGTCAGCTGGCTGAGGATCTGGTAGGCCGCCTGGACCGAGGGCAGGACGACGTACACCACGCCCAGCGCGGTCACGAGCAGTGCCTGGAAGAGCAGGATGTGCGTGCCCATGCCGTGCTGGTTGGTGTGCTGCCAGAACCGGGGCAGGTATCCGGCCTTGGCGACGGCGAGCAGGCCGCTGGACGGACCGGCCACCCAGGTCACCACGCCCGCCAGCACGCCGAGCAGGAGCATCGCGGCGATGATGGGCCCGGCCCAGCCGATGCCGGCCCACTCGAACATGTCGTTGTAGCTGGTCAGCAGGCTCTGGGTGAGATTGATGTCGGCCTGCGGCACGACGAAGGCGATGGCCAGGGTGCCGAGGACGAAGATCACGACCGTTCCGGCAGCGGCTATCAGCACCGCCAGCGGGTAGCTTCGGGTGGGGTTCTTCACGTCCTTCACGTGGATGGCGTTCATTTCCATGCCCGCGTAGAACAGGAAGATGCTGGCCGCCAGCACCACGTTGGAGAAGTTGGTGAAGTCCGGAATGAGTTCATTCCAGCCGGTCTGGATCTGCAGCCGGTTTCCGGAGAACAGATAGGCGAAGCCGAGCACGATCAGGATGCCGGCGGGAATCAGGGTACCGACGATGCCGCCCCACTTGGCGACCCGGGAAAAGGCGCCCGCGCCGCGGAAGGCAATGAACGTGGCCGCCCAGTAGACCACCAGCACCACCGCCAGGACGAAGGCCTTGTTGCCGGAGAGCTGGGCGTCCAGGTTCGCGTTGGTGCCGGTATAGGCCAGCGAGACGGCGCCGAAGGTCAGGACGGTCGGAAACCAGATGGACACCTCTATGAAGAGCATGAACATCGCGAGGAACGCCCAGCGTGCGCCGAACGCCTCGCCGACCCATCGGAACACGCCGCCCGTTTCGGGCCATCCCGTGGCCAGCTCCGCCGCGACGATGGACACCGGAATCAGGAACACGACGGCGGCCAGGACGTAGTAGAAGATGGAACTCAGCCCGTATTCGGCTTCTGCCGGCAGGCCGCGCAGGGAGACGATGGCGACGATGTTCATCACGGCGAGCGCGCCGATCGAGATGGTCGCCGTTCGTTTGGCCCGTGCCTGCCGGTCAGTCGATGCAGCGGAATCGCTCATTCCACTCACCTCCAGGGTTTAGTGGTGGAAGCCGGGGTGGGCCGCTTCCGTGGGCATGGGCGCCGAGAGGTTCTCCAGGTATTCGGTTTCGGTGCGGATGTCCTCCAGCAGGCTCGAGGCCAGGTCCATGCTGAGTCCGTTGCGCACCACGATCCGCTCGACCGTGAGGTTGGAGAGGTCATCCGGCATCGGATAGGCGGGCACGAGCCAGCCCTTTGAACGCAGGCGCTCGGCCAGGTCGTAGAGCGTCCATTTGTCCGTGTGGCCCTGCTTCAGCCGCCAGGCGAAGACGGGAATGTCGGAGCCGTCGTTCCACAGTTCGAAGGGACCGATCTCCGCGATTCCGTGCGAGAGGAACAGCGCCACGTCCTGCGAGGCCTGCTGCACCTGGCGGTAGCCGTCACGGCCCAGCCGCAGGAACAGGTAGAACTGCAGCACCACCTGGGCGCCGGGCCGGGAGAAATTCAGGGCGAAGGTCGGCATGTCGCCGCCGAGGTAGCTGACGTAGAAGATCAGGTCCTCGGGCAGCCACTGCCGCTCCCGCCAGACCACCCAGCCGAGGCCCGGATAGACCAGCCCGTACTTATGGCCGGAGGTGCTGATCGAGTGCACCCGCTCGAGCTGGAAATCCCAGGTGAGGTCCGGCTGCAGGAACGGCGCGATCATTCCGCCGGAGGCTCCATCCACGTGGATGGGAATGTCCAGCCCGGTCGAGGCCTGGATCTCGTCGAGCTTCGCGGCGATCTGCTGCACGGGCTCATACATGCCGGTATAGGTCACGCCCATGATCGCGACGACGCCGATCGTGTTCTCGTCGACGTAGTTCTCCAGCCCGTGCCCGTCGAGGCACTTGTGCTCCTCGGTGATGGGCACCAGCCGGGGCTCGATGTCGAAGTAGTTGCAGAACTTCTCCCAGCACACCTGCACCGCCGAACTCATGACGAGGTTCGGTTTCTCGGTGGACTTCCCCTCGGAACGGCGCTTGTGCTGCCAGAGCCGCTTGAAGGCCAGGCCGCCCAGCATGCAGGCCTCGGAGGAGCCGACCGTCGAGGTGCCGATCGTGCCCTGCGGATCCGGGGAGTGCCAGAGATCGGCGAGGATCTTCCAGCAGTACTGCTCAATGGCAGCGGTCTGCGGGTACTCGTCCTTGTCGATCATGTTCTTGTCGTAGGTTTCGGAGTACAGCCGGTCGGCGTGGTCGTCCATCCAGGTGCTGACGAACGTGGCGAGGTTCAGCCGGGCGTTGCCGTCCAGCATGGTCTCGTCATGGACGATCTGATAGGCGGTTTCGGGCAGCATCTGCCCGTCCCGCAGTGAGAACTTCGGTGCGACGGTTTCCTCGCCCGGACGGGCGAAGATGGGGTTGACGGTGAGGAATTCCCTCTGTCCGTTCTGGGATTCTCCGGCTTGCGGCATGGTCTTTGACCTCCAGTTCAGTGTCCCCAACTGACACCTCGCCGCGGTGCGCGGCGGCGGTCCTAGATTCCCCAAGGGCAGCGCGCAGTGCCGACTATACGCGCGGCTGAAAGGCCAATACCAGACAACGCAGCGGTTCCGGCGGCGGGTGCCGCGAGACGGTACGGGACCTGCCGGCCCGGCCCCGGGAACCTGCCGGGGAGGCGGGCGCCGACCGTGCCGGACCCGTTGAGGTCCGCCCGCGGGCGGGCGTAGCCTGAACGGCAATACCGGCTCAGGCCCCGCCGCAGCAGGGGCTGCTTCAGCTTCTCCAGGAGGAACTCATGGCTGGACTTTCACGGCGCGACCGATTCGAGCTTCCGGAGCCCGTGCGGCGCTTCTTCGAGGGGGACTGGGACGTCGCTTCCGGCTTTCCCATCGAGGAGTACCGGGACGGGCAGGCGCTCGTTGTCCGGGCCGACCTGCCGGACATTGATCCGGAAACGGACCTGGACGTCACCGTGGCGGACGGCATGCTGCGCATCCATGCCGAGCGCCGGGAGGAGAGCAGCCGCCGGGGCAGGGAGGGCTACCGGTCCGAATTCCGGTATGGCTCCATGACCCGCGAGATCCGGCTGCCGCAGGGCGCGTCCGCGGACGACGTCGCCGCCTCCTACCGCGACGGTGTCCTCGAGGTGCGGGTACCGCTGCCCCCGACCGGGGACACCGGGCGGAAGGTGCCGATCACCAGGACCTGACCTTCGACGCCGGGAGGCGCGCATGACGCAGGGCACCGGGCCCCGGAGCGCCCGAGGCGGCGGCCCGCCGTCGGGCGCCGGCCGGGACGGCGGAACGGACCGGTCGGGCCCTCCCGGGCGCGGAGCCGGCAGTCCCGCCTGGCTGGTGACGGCGGTCCTCGCCTGCGGCGGCATCGTGGTGTCGCTGGAGAAGACCGCCGTGGTCCCGCTGCTGCCGGAGTACCCGCGGGTCTTCGGCGTCAGCAGCGACGACGTGTCCTGGCTGGTGACGGTGACGCTGCTCAGTGCCGCGGTGGCCACGCCGATTGTGTCCAGGCTCGCCGACATGTTCGGCAAGAAGCGCATGCTGCTCATCAGCATGGTGGCCATGGTGGCCGGGGGATATGCCGCCGCGATCGGGCACTCCTTTGAATGGGTGCTGGCCGGGCGGACCCTGCAGGGCTTCGCCGGAGCGGTGATCCCGGTCGGGATCAGCATCCTGCGCGATGCCCTCCCACAGCGCCGCATCGCCGCCGCGGTGTCCCTGATGAGCGCCAGCTTCGGCATCGGCAGCGCCCTGGGGCTGCCGATGGCCGGGCTGATCTATGAGCGGCTGGGCTGGGAGGCCACGTTCTGGGTGGTGGCGACCATCGCCGCGGTGCTGGTCGCGGCGGTCTTTTTCTGCGTGCCGGAGTCACGGGTCCGCACGCCGGGACGGTTTGACTGGACCGGAGCCGTCCTGCTGTCAGCCGCCATGACGGCCCTGCTGCTGGCCATCACGAAGGGCGGGGTCTGGGGATGGGGGAGCGGGCCGATCCTCGGGCTGTTCACCGCGGCGGCCGTCCTGCTGGCGCTGTGGTTTCCGCTGGAGCTGCGGATCGGCGAGCCCCTGGTGGATCTGCGGACCTCGGCCCGGCGGCCCGTGCTGCTCACCAATGCCGCCACGATCCTCGTCGGATTCTCCATGTACGCGAACATGCTGGTGACCACCCAGCAGCTGCAGCTGTCGCCGGAGACCGGGTACGGGTTCGGGCTGAGCGTGCTGGCGGCGGGGCTGACCATGATCCCCTCGGGCCTGGCGATGGTCGCCGCCGCTCCGCTGTCGGCACGGATCACCAACCGGCACGGGGCGCGCCTGACGCTGGTGGTGGGCTGCGCGGTCATGGCCGCGGGGTATCTCTCCAGGGTGGTGCTGCTGCACTCCGTGCCCGGCATCATCACCGGCGCCGTCGTGGTCTCCGTCGGCACGGCGATCGCCATGTCCGCCATGCCGACGCTGATCATGTCCAACGTGCCGCTGACCGATACGGCAGCCGCCAACGGCGTGAACACGCTGCTGCGCTCGGTCGGCACCTCCACCTGCAGCGCCACCGTCGCCACCGTGCTGGCAGCCCTGACGGTACGCATCGACGGCGCCGTCTTCCCCGGCGTCGACGCCTTCCGGCTGATCTTCCTTCTGGCCGGGGCGGCGGCGCTGGCGGCCACCGGAATCTCCTGCCTGGTGCCCGGGCCGGCGCGCCGCGAGGCAACCCATCCGGCCCTGCATGCAGCTCCCGGCGCCGAACCGCCGGCCGCCAAGCGGGAGGTCATGGTCACCGGGGTCCTGCGCGCATCCGATGGAACCTCCGTGTCCGGCGGCACCGTCTCCGTCCTGTCCATGGACGGCACGCAGGTGGACTGGGACCGCGCCGACGACGGCGGACGGTATGCCGTCGTCCTGCCGGGGGAGGGGCGCTACCTGTTCGTGGCCGGCCAGCACGGCTGGCGGCCCGTGTCCGAGGTCGTCACCGTTCCCGGCAGCGATACGGAACGGGACATCCGTTTCCAGCAGCGGCTGATGCTCAGCGGAACGGTGGCCCACGCCGGCCGGCCGCTGGCGGACTGCCTGGTGGTGCTCGGCCGTCCCACCGAGGCCGTCACCGCCTCGGCCCGCTCCGACCGGGAGGGCCGCTACGAACTGCCGCTGCCGCGTCCCGGGACCTACATCCTCGCGGTGGTGGAGCCGGACGGGGCGACCACGCACACCAGGCGGGTGGTGTTGCCCACATCCGATCCCGTGATCGACGTGGAGTTCGCAGCCGAAACCCCGGAGACCGGGCTGCAGATCTAGGCAGGCGCGGCGTTCGCTGCGGTCCGCAGCCCGGCGCGCGCGCCTGGACGGGCGGTGCCCGCTTTGGTCGATGAAGGCCCAGGGCATAGGATTTCGACTGCGCCGAGCCGCCTGCAGTCACGCTGCCAGGTCTCTTCCGACCGCCCCGTCCCGCCCGCGGGACCCGGGCCCGGAGCGCGGCGGCGCATGAGCCCTCCGGAGCATCCACGCCTGGGCCGGCGCATGCCCGCGGAATCGTATCCCTCTTGAGTTAGGTATCTGGTGGACCTCACCCTCATGGTCGCGCTCGTGATCGCGTTGGCGCTGCTCTTTGACTTCACCAACGGCTTCCACGACACCGCGAATGCCATGGCCACACCGATCGCCACGGGCGCGATCAAGCCGAAGACCGCCGTCGCCCTCGCCGCGGTGCTCAACCTGGTCGGCGCCTTCCTGTCCACGGAGGTGGCCAAGACGATCTCCGGCGGCCTGATCCGGGAAGGCGAAGGAGGGATCCAGATCACCCCGGTGATGATCTTCGCCGGGCTGCTCGGGGCGATCATCTGGAACCTGCTGACCTGGCTGCTGGGCCTGCCCAGCAGCTCCTCCCACGCCCTGTTCGGCGGCCTCATCGGCGCCGCCGTGGTGGGCGCGGGCTTCGGCGCCGTGGACTACTCGGTGCTGATGTCCAAGGTGATCCTGCCGGCCCTGCTCGCCCCGGTGATCGCCGGAACCGCGGCCTACCTGTGCACCAAGCTGGCCTACGCCGTCACCCGCCGGTCCGATCCCGACGGCGCGAAGCTGCCCCGCCGCCGCGGCGGCTTCCGGCACGCCCAGGTCTTCTCCTCCTCGCTGGTGGCCCTGGCACACGGCACCAACGACGCGCAGAAGACCATGGGCGTGATCACCCTGGTGCTGATCGCCGGCGGCTTCCAGGCCTCCGGCAGCGGCCCGGTCACCTGGGTCGTCGCGGCCTGCGCGATCGCCATCGCCGCCGGAACCTACGCCGGCGGCTGGCGCATCATCCGCACCATGGGCTCCGGCCTGACGGAGGTGAAGCCGGCGCAGGGCTTCTCCGCCGAAACCAGCACCGCGGCCGCCATCCTGGCCTCGTCGCACCTGGGCTTCGCACTGTCCACCACGCAGGTGGCCAGCGGCTCGGTGATCGGCTCGGGCCTGGGCCGCAAGGGAGCAACAGTGCGGTGGGGCACCGCCCGCCGGATCGCCGGCGGCTGGCTGCTGACGCTTCCGGCCGCCGGAGCGATCGGTGCCGCGGCGGCGGCGGTGGCCGCTTCGCTGGGCGTGCTCGGCGTGGCCATCGACGCAGTGGTCGGCGGCGGCATCATGCTCGGCATCTTCCTCTGGTCCCGCCGCAGCCGCGTGGGCTCCGACAACGCCATCAGCGACATCGACGCCGCCGGGGACGTCGTGAAGATCAAACGGCGGCGCCGCGGGCGCAGCAAGGCCGCCAAGGCCCGTGCCGCGGCAGCCGCTCAGACAGATAAGGCCGTAGGCGCCGTGCAGGCCGCCGCGGGCGCAGGACAGGCTTCGGGCAGCGCCCGGGCCACCACGGAGGCTGACGAGAAGTGAACATCGACTGGCTGTCTTTCCTGATCGTCGCCGTCGCGACGCTGCTGGCCTCGCTGACCGTCGTCGGGCTGTTCTCCCTGGGGGTGCGGCTGAGCGCGGTCGCCACCGACCCCGAGGACCCGGCGACGCCGCAGCGCACCCTGGCCCTGGCCCGCGCCGGCTCCTACGCCTGCTTCGCCGTGTCGGGCGCGGCGGTGCTGGCCGGGATCTACCTCATCGTTCCCGCCCTGCACGGCTGAGCTCCGCTTAGCCCGGCGCCGACAGCATAAAGGCAGGGGACCTGCTCCGCGAAGGAGCGGGTCCCCTGCCTTTTGCCCAGGGTCCCGGCAGCGTCCGGGCAGCGTCAGTTCTGCCCGGCGTACTCGGGGTAGTCGGTGTACCCCTCGGGGCCGAAGGCGTAGAAGGTGCTCCGGTCCGGGGCGTTCAGCGGCAGGTCATCGCGCCAGCGCCGGACCAGGTCGGGGTTGGCGAGCGCCGGACGGCCGACGACGACCGCGTCGCACAGGCCCCGGTCCATCATTTCGAGGGCCTCGTCCCGGGTGGTCTCGACGCCGAAGCCCGAGTTCAGCAGGACCGGGCCGTCGAACCGGCGGCGCAGCTCCTGGACCAGATGGCCGGCGGGGTCGTTGTGCAGGATGCTCAGGTACGCGGGCTTCAGCGGCGCGATGGCGTCCACCAGGGTGCCGTAGGTGGCCAGCAGGTCCTCCGGATCGGTTTCCAGCGCGTCCTGGACGTTGTGCTCGGGAGAGATGCGCAGGCCGGTGCGCTCAGCGCCGATCTCCGCGGCGACGGCCCGGTAGAGCTCGATGACGAAGCGGGCCCGGTTCTCCGGCGAGCCGCCGTAACCGTCCGTGCGCAGGTTGGCGGCGGGGGAGAGGAATTCGTGCAGCAGGTAGCCGTTGGCGCCGTGCAGCTCGACCCCGTCAAACCCGGCGTCCACCGCGTTGCGGCAGGCGGCCACGAACTCCGCGATGACCTGCGGGATTTCGTCGGCGGCCAGGGCCCGCGGCACCGGATAAGGCTGCTTGCCCTCATAGGTGTGGGTCAGGCCGTTGATGGCGACGGCGCTGGGCGCCAGCACCTCGCGTCCGCCGTTGATGCCCGGGTGCGTGACCCGGCCGGAATGCATCACCTGGGCGTAGATCCGTCCGCCGGCCGCATGCACGGCGTCCGTGACCTTCCGCCAGCCGGCCACCTGCTCCTCCGTCACCAGGCCGGGCTGGCCGGTAAAGGCCTGGCCCGCGAAGCTCGGGTACGTTCCCTCGCTGATGATCAGGCCGAGGGATGCGCGCTGGCGGTAGTGCTCGGCCACCATGGGGCCGGGGACGCCGTCGCGGCCGCTGCGCATCCGGGTCAGCGGGGCCATCACCAGCCGGTTGGACAGCTCCACGGAGCCGACGGTGAGCGGGGAGAACAGGTTCATGCAGGGCCTTCCTTTCGGACGGCACGCCGATGGGCGCGGCCGTCGTGGGTACCTCGGTGGCAACCACGGAAGGGCCCCGCTCTATTCCGGTGCCGTTTGTCGCCCGGCTACCGGTTCCCGCGCAGCATGTTCGTGATCCGGGCGGTGGACAGCCGCCGGCCCTGCTCGTCGGTCATGACCACCTCGTGGGTGGTCAGGGTGCGGCCCAGGTGCAGCGCCGTCGCCGTTCCGGTCACCAGGCCGGAGGAGACCGAGCGGTGGTGGGTGGCGCTGATCTCGATCCCTACGGCGTGGCGGCCCGGGCCGGCGTGCAGCCCGGCGCCGAAGGACCCCAGGGTTTCGGCCAGCACCAGGTGGGCGCCGCCGTGCAGGATGCCGGCGACCTGCTCGTTGCCCTCCACCGGCATGGTGGCCACCAGCCGCTCCGGGGACATCTCCAGGAAGCGGATGCCCATCCGCTCGACCAGGTTGCCCACGCCGTGGGCAGCCAGCCCGGCGTGCAGTTCGGGGGGAACGCCGGCTTCGGTCAGCTGCCTCACGTAGGGGTTCTCGGGCGTGCCGGAGGCCTCATCGGCCGGCGTGAAAATGTCCTTCATGGCCACTAGGCTTGCAGTTGTGAGTGAAACAACCAAACCGGCCGCAGTAACCGTTCCGGACAGCAGCACCGAGTCCGCCCAGGCCCTGGGGACGGTGTCCGACGGCGGACGGAACCGCCTGCTCGTCATCGACGGCCATTCCATGGCGTTCCGGGCCTTCTACGCCCTTCCCGCCGAGAACTTCTCCACCGACACCGGCCAGCACACCAACGCCGTCTACGGCTTCACGTCCATGCTGATCAACCTGGTCAAGCAGGAGCAGCCCACGCACCTGGCCGTGGCGTTCGACCTGGACACCCCCACGTTCCGCTCCGAGGAATACACCGAGTACAAGGCCGGCCGGAACAAGACGCCGGAAGAGTTCCACGGCCAGGTGGACCTGATCATCAAGGTCCTCGAAGCCATGAACATCCCCACGCTCACTGTCGACGGCTTCGAGGCCGACGACATCCTGGCGACCCTCGCCGAGCAGGCCGCCGCCAAGGACTGGGACGTCATGGTGGTCTCCGGAGACCGCGACGCCTTCCAGCTGGTGAACGACCGGGTGACCGTCTTCTACCCGAAGAAGGGCGTGTCCGACCTGCCCCGGATGGACGCCGCCGCCGTCGAGGCCAAGTACCTGGTGCCGCCGCACCAGTACTCCGACCTCGCCGCCCTCGTCGGCGAGACGGCCGACAACCTGCCGGGCGTGCCCGGCGTCGGGCCCAAGACCGCCGCGAAATGGATCAAGCTCTACGGCGGGCTCGAAGGCATCATCGAGAACCTCGACAGCATCAAGGGCAAGGTCGGCGACTCGCTGCGGGCCAACATCGAGGGCGTCAAGCGCAACCGGCGGCTCAACCACCTGCTGCGCGACGTCGACCTGCCGGTGGACCTCGACGCCATGACCGCGCGCCGGCCCGACCGCGACGCCGTCGAGGAGCTGTTCGACGCGCTGCAGTTCAACGCGCTCCGCAAGCGCCTTTTCGACATGTACGGCGAGGAGGAACAGGCCCAGCAGCCGGGCTTCGAACCGCCGGCCCACCAGGTGATCACCGGCGCCGCCGAGCTCACCGCCTGGATCAATGCCACCAACCAGGCCAAGACGGCCCTGCAGCTGATCGTCGAGGGGGCCGGTGCCGCGGCCGACACCGTCGCCCTGGCCCTGGTCACCGACCAGGCCTCGGCGCTCGTGCCGCTGACCCGCCTCGACGCCGACACGGAGAAGGTCCTCGCCGCCTGGCTCGAGGACCTCGATGCGCCCAAGGTGGTGCACGACTTCAAGGCCGCCTACAAGGCGCTGGCGGCCCGCGGCCTGCGGCTGGCCGGCGTCGTCGACGACACCATGATCTCCGGGTACCTCATCCAGCCCGACCGGCGCAGCTACGACCTGGCCGGCCTGGCCCAGCACCACCTGAAGGTGGCCCTGGGCGCCGCCCCTGAGGCGGACAACCAGCTTGCGCTTCCCCTCGGAGATGAAGCCGAGGATGAGGCGGCAGCCTCGGCGGCCGTCCTGAACGGATACGCCGCCCTCCAGCTGAGCGACCACTTCGGCGGGCAGCTGCTCCAGCGCGGCGCCAACCAGCTGCTCGGCGGTCTCGAGCTGCCGCTGGCGCGGGTGCTCGGCGACATGGAGATGGCCGGCATCGCCGTCTCCCGGGAAAAGCTGGAGCGGCTGCTGGACGACTTCAGCGCCACGATCAGCAACGCCAGCTCCGAGGCGTTCCGGATCATCGGCAAGGAAATCAACCTCGGCTCGCCCAAGCAGCTGCAGGCCGTCCTGTTCGACGAGCTGGGCCTGCCCAAGACCAAGAAGATCAAGACCGGCTACTCCACCGACGCCGACGCGCTGGCGGACCTGATCGTGAAGACCGGGCACCCGTTCCTGGAGCAGCTGCTCGCGTTCCGCGACGCCTCCAAGCTCCGCTCCACCGTCGAGGGCCTGTACAAGTCCGTGGCCGACGACGGCCGGATCCACACCACCTACACGCAGACCATTGCCGCCACCGGCCGGCTGTCCTCCGTGAACCCGAACCTGCAGAACATTCCGATCCGCTCCGAGGAGGGCCGGCGGATCCGCGAGGTCTTCGTGGTCGGCGAGGGCTACGAGCAGCTGCTCACCGCCGACTACTCGCAGATCGAAATGCGGATCATGGCGCACCTGTCCGGCGACGAGGGGCTGATCGAGGCCTTCCGCAACGGCGAGGACCTGCACCGCTTCGTCGGCTCGCACATCTTCAACGTGGCGCCGGAGGAAGTCACCAGCGCCATGCGCTCCAAGGTCAAGGCCATGTCCTACGGCCTGGTCTACGGACTGAGCTCCTTCGGCCTCTCCAAGCAGCTGGGCATCCCGGTGGACGAGGCCCGGACCCTGATGCGGGACTACTTCACCCGGTTCGGCGCGGTGCGGGACTACCTGCGCGGCGTCGTCGAGCAGGCCCGCAAGGACGGCTTCACCTCGACGATCGAAGGCCGGCGCCGGTACCTGCCGGACCTGTCCAGCGACAACCGGCAGCTGCGGGAGATGGCTGAGCGCGCCGCGCTGAACGCGCCCATCCAGGGCTCCGCCGCGGACATCATCAAGCGTGCCATGCTGGGCGTGGACACCGAGCTGCGCGCGCAGGGCCTGAAGTCCCGCATGCTGCTGCAGGTGCACGACGAACTGGTGCTCGAAGTCGCGGCCGGCGAACGCGAGGCCGTCGAGGCCCTGGTGCGCGAACAGATGGCCGGGGCGGCCGACCTGTCCGTGCCGCTGGACGTCTCGGTCGGCGCGGGCATCAGCTGGCACGAAGCCGGGCACTAGCCGGATCCGGCGCCCACACGGAGAGGAAACGGCATATGGGGGAGACCACCGCGGCTCCGGCAGGCAGCGGCGCACCTGACGGGCTGCGGCTCGTATCGTTCGCGCCGGGGCTGGACGACGCCGGCCAGGCGGCCGATGCGCGTACCCGGAACTGGTTCGACGCCGTCGACTTGGGGTTCCATGAGGAGCGCACCGATGAGTCACGGCTGCCCGCCCTGGTCCGGGCCTTTCAGCGCGACGGGCGGACCCTGACCGCGGTCTACGACGACGCTGCCCCCGAGCACGCGTGGGATCCGGCCGTTCCGGTCGCCACGTACGCCTCGATGGTGAATGACCTGAACGTGGGCGGAACGCTGCTGCCCGCGCACCTGGTCACGGCGGTGACCGTGCGGCCCACCCACCGCCGCCGCGGCATCCTGCGCCGGATGATCACCACCGACCTGGCAGCGGCGAAGGCCGCCGGCCTGCCGGTGGCCGCGCTGACCGCGTCGGAGGCAACCATTTACGGCCGCTTCGGCTTCGGCGCGGCGACGTCCTCGGCGGAGATCCAGGTCGACACCCGCGGCGGCCTGGACTTCAATGCGCCTCCGGCGGGCACCGTGGCGGTGGCCGATGCCGCGAAGCTGCAGGCCCTGGCGCCCGGGATCTTCCGGGCCCACCTGCAGCGGACCTTCGGTGCCCTGGGCCGGCAGCACAGCTACGCACTGCGCGCCTCCGGGGCCTGGGGGCAGGAAAGCACCGAGCCGGACAAGGGCGTGCGCGGCGTGATCCGCTACGACAGCAACGGCGTTCCCGACGGGTACGCCGCCTACAAGTCGCTCGGCTGGCAGACCGAGCCGCACACCCTGAAGGTGATCGACCTGGTGGCGGCCGGCGACGAGGCCTACCGGGAGCTGTGGCGCTACCTGGGTGCCGTCGACCTCGTCGAGCGGGTGACTTTCGGCGTGGCTCCGGTGGAGGACCCGCTGCCGTGGATGCTCGCCAACCGACGCCGCTACCGGGTCACCGGGATTGACGACGTGCTGTGGCTGCGCGTGCTGGATGTCGGGGCCGCGCTTCAGGCGCGGGGATACTTCGCCGACGGCGCGGTGGTCCTGGATGTCACCGATCCTTTGGATCACGCCGCCGGCAGCTGGCTCCTCGAGGCCCGCGGCGGAGCCGCAGCCGTCACCCCGGCCGCCGACGGCGACCGCCCGGACGTTCCCCGGGCCGCACTGGGCGTCTCGGCCCTCGGCTCCCTCTACCTCGGTGCCGTCAGTGCCCGCACCCTGGCCTCCGCGGGCGGCATCCGGGCCGGGGAAGACGCGCTGGACATGCTGGACGCCATGTTCAGCGCCGGCCCGGCGCCGTACTGCAGCACGCACTTCTAGCCGGCGTGGGGCGAACGGGCAGCGCTTTGCCCGGCGCCTTTGACCTGAGTTGGAGGCTGCGGCTAGACTGAACGCGCGCTTTATTAGGCGCATGTCAGTTCCATTCCTGTCCATCTTCCGGACAAGCACACCCGTCCTGGCGTTTTTGAAGGTACTACGTGCCGTTCGGAGCCGCTGGATGGTTGCCCGGAAAATATTCATAACTTCCACATCGGAGTCCCAACTACATGACCATCACCACCACCGAGAAGTCCGGCACCCCGCAGGTCGCCATCAACGACATCGGATCTGCCGAAGACTTCCTCGCCGCCATTGACGCGACCATCAAGTACTTCAACGACGGCGATCTCGTCGAGGGTACTGTCGTCAAGGTTGACCGCGACGAAGTCCTGCTCGACATCGGTTACAAGACCGAAGGTGTCATCCCCTCCCGCGAGCTTTCCATCAAGCACGACGTTGATCCCGGCGAAGTTGTTTCCGTCGGCGACCAGGTCGAGGCCCTGGTGCTCACCAAGGAGGACAAGGAAGGCCGCCTGATCCTCTCCAAGAAGCGCGCGCAGTACGAGCGTGCCTGGGGCGACATCGAGAAGATCAAGGAAGAGGACGGCGTCGTCACCGGCACCGTCATCGAGGTTGTCAAGGGTGGCCTCATCCTCGACATCGGGCTGCGCGGCTTCCTGCCGGCATCCCTGGTGGAGATGCGTCGTGTGCGTGACCTGGCTCCGTACATCGGTCAGCAGATCGAAGCCAAGATCATCGAGCTGGACAAGAACCGCAACAACGTTGTGCTGTCCCGCCGCGCCTGGCTCGAGCAGACCCAGTCCGAGGTCCGCTCCACCTTCCTCAACAAGCTCGAGAAGGGCCAGGTCCGCCCGGGCGTTGTCTCCTCGATCGTCAACTTCGGTGCCTTCGTGGACCTGGGCGGCGTCGACGGCCTCGTGCACGTCTCCGAGCTGTCCTGGAAGCACATCGACCACCCGTCCGAGGTCGTCGAGGTTGGCCAGGAAGTCACCGTCGAGGTCCTGGAAGTCGACCTGGACCGCGAGCGTGTCTCCCTGTCGCTGAAGGCCACCCAGGAAGATCCCTGGCAGACCTTCGCCCGCACCCACGCCCTGGGCCAGGTTGTTCCGGGCAAGGTCACCAAGCTCGTTCCGTTCGGTGCGTTCGTTCGCGTCGAAGACGGCATCGAGGGCCTGGTGCACATCTCCGAGCTGGCCGTCCGCCACGTGGAGCTGGCCGAGCAGGTTGTCTCCGTGGGCGACGAGCTGTTCGTCAAGGTCATCGACATCGACCTCGAGCGTCGCCGGATCTCCCTGTCGCTGAAGCAGGCGAACGAGGGCGTCGATCCCGAGGGCACCGAGTTCGACCCGGCTCTGTACGGCATGGCCGCGGAGTACGACGAGGCCGGCAACTACAAGTACCCGGAGGGCTTCGATCCGGAGTCCAACGAGTGGCTCGAAGGCTACGAGGCACAGCGTGCCGCTTGGGAGCAGCAGTACGCTGACGCCCAGGCCCGCTGGGAGGCTCACAAGAAGCAGGTTGCGCAGCACGCCTCCGAGGACATGGGCGGCGCCGCTGACGCTGTCGAGGGTGGCACCAGCTACTCCTCCGAGCCCGTCTCCGAGTCGAACGCCGGCACCCTGGCTTCCGATGAAGCCCTGGCTGCTCTGCGTGAGAAGCTGACCGGAAACTAGTTTTCCGCCTTCCGGCCCGGCCGGAACCGCAGAGGCGGGTTCCCACTTCGGTGGGGACCCGCCTTTGTCATGTCCTGCCCCACCGGGCACCGGGGAGACCGGCGCCGGTAGACTCCCGGGGGAAGGCACAACGAGGGGCAGGAGAACGCAGTGGGGGAGCCGCAGTATCCAACGGGACCGGCGCAGCAGCCGTCGGCGGAACGGAACGGGCTCGTCGGCGACCCGGCATCCCGCCCGTCTCCCTCGATGTCTTTCCATCCTGTCCCGCCGCCCCACGGCCCTGCGGCATACCCGGGACTTCCCTTCCCGCCGTATCCCGTTCCGCCCGCGGGCCCCGGTGCCTGGACCGCCCACCCCGCCGGCCGGCCACAGCCTCGGGGCAGGGCCCGCCGCCTGCGCGGCGCCCTGCTGTGGAACCTGGTGGCTGCCCACCTCGTCTGGTTCGCGGTGCTGGCCCTGAACTGGGGCTGCGCGGCGTTCCTTGGCTTCAGCGCGCTCCTGAGCAATCCCAACGAGGACTATTCCGCTGTCATGGACTACGTCCGCTTGTCCTTTTGGGGGCCCCTGGCGGCCGTGGCGGCCGGCTGGGCGGTCGCCGGTCCTGCCCTTGCGCTGCGGCGGTCCCGGCTGGCGGTCTGGGCCCTGTGCATCTGTGTGTACGGCTGGACGCTGCTCTGGCTGGGCGTCACCGTACGTGCGTTGATGCTGCTCTGACAGGGCCGTAGGGGACCCGCTGATGGCTGGCAGGGGTCCGAACGGCTGCTGCCGCCGGTTGGCCGCCGGTTAAGTGGAGCGTGGGACGCCCCGGTGTTCCGGGACGTCCCACGCGGCTTGGGGCCCTGGCGCTAGGCGGATTCCCTCACGACCAGGGAGATGGGGAGCCGGCTGACGCGCTGGGCCGGCCGGCCCTCGATGAGGTCGACCAGGACCTCCGCCATTTTCTCGCCCAGGGTGGAAATGGGATGGTGGACGGTGGTCAGCGCCGGCGTCACGCTCGTGGCGAAGTAGTCGTCGTCGAACCCGACCACAGCGATGTCCTCGGGAATGCGCAGCCCGTGTTCCTTGATGACCTCCAGTGCCCCGGCCGCCATCTGGTCGTTCGCGGCGAACAGGCCGTCCAGCGGTTTCCCGCGGGCCAGCAGGCGTCGCATGGCCGCCGCCCCTGAAGCCACGGTGAAGTCGCCGTACTCCACCAGGGCGTCGTCGAGCCCCGCATCCTGCAGCACCGTCTGCCACCCGGCCAGCCGGTCGACGCCGGGCGGCATGTCCTGCGGCCCGGCGATCGTGGCGATGGCCTTCCGTCCCGTCTCGACCAGGCGCCGCGTGGCGGCCTGTGCGCCCTCCTCGTTGTCGACCTCCACGTAACAGCTGTCGCGGTGGTTGACGAGCGGTCGTCCGGCGAAAACGATCGGCAGCGAGTCATTCAGGTGTTCCCACGAATGGTCCCCGCTGTGGTGGGAGACCACCAGCACCCCGTCGACGTTGCCGCCCATCAGGTAGCGCCGGGTCTTTTCCGGGTTCGCCTCGGAGGACGTCACCATGTTCAGCATGTAGTCGGTGGTGTTGAGGTACTTCGCGACCCCCTCCACCACGGTGGCGAAGAAGGGGTCGGCGAAAACCTTGGACGTGGATTCCGGCACCAGCAGCGTCACGGTGTACGTCCTGCGGCTGGCGAGCGTCCGTGCCGCCCGGTTCGGCACATAGTTCAGTGTCTTGACCGCCTGCTGGACGGTACGGACCAGCTCCGGCGCCACGGAGGGAGAGCCGTTGACCACGCGGGAGACGGTGGCACGGGACACTCCGGCCAGGGCAGCCACCATCTCCAGTGTCGGGGCCGGCCGCGCCTGGCCGGTGTCAGCAGCCATTGTGGCCTCCATCCTGCGTAGGGTATCGGTGCCGGCCCGCGGGGCGTCCCGGCATCCAGTCCGGTTTCACTCAGCCGACCGGCGCCGGGGCCGCCGCGCGCCCCTCGCTGTCGGTGTCCCCGGCGGTGCCGCTGCGGGCGGCGGCGGCGAGCCGGCTGTAGGCGAGCCCGCTGTCCTTGACGGTACGGACCTGCGTCTCATAGTCCACGTGCACGATGCCGAACCGCCGGCTGTAGCCCCAGGACCACTCGAAGTTGTCCATCAGCGACCAGACGAAGTAGCCCCGGACGTCGGCTCCCGCCTCGATGGCCCGTCCCACCGCATCGATATGGTCGAGGATGTAGGCGGTCCGTTCCGGATCATGCACCGCCCCGTCTTCACTCACAGCGTCCTCATAGGCCGCCCCGTTCTCCGTCACGTACAGCGGAGGCAGCGACGGGTATTCCTCGCCAAGCCGGACCAGGAGCTTCCGCAGCCCGTCCGGGTTCACTTCCCAGTCCATCGCCGTCCTGGGCAGGCCGCGGCTGGGGAAGGTGATGTGCTCGGCGCCGATCCAGGGCGAGGCCGTCGGGCGACCGGAGCCGCCGCCGTGCCCGTCGGCGCCGCTGGTGTCCGGGTGGCCGCTGATCTGGTCGTCGTGGTAGTGGTTGACGCCCAGGAAGTCGATGGGCGCGCCGATGATCTGCATGTCGCCGGGCTGGATGACCTCGTGCAGGCCGAACGGCTCAAGGTCGTGCAGGGTGTCCTCGGGGTAGGCTCCGCGCAGGATCGGATCGAGGAAGATCCGGTTCTGGAGCGAGTCGAAGAGGCGGGCCGCCTCCAGGTCCACCGGGTCCTCGGGATCGCGCGGAATGGAGTTGCTCAGGTTCAGCGTGATGCCGACCTGCTCGGCGCCGAGGGCGCGCAGCTCGGTGACGGCCATGCCGTGGGCGAGATGCTGGTGGTGCACGGCGGCGACGGCGGCGCGGGGTTCCTGCCGTCCCGGGGCGTGCACGCCTGAACCGTAGCCCAGCAGGGAAGAGCAGAAAGGCTCGTTGAAGGTGGTCCAGTGCCGCACCCGGTCGCCCAGGGCGGCGTACACATCCTGCGCGTATTCGACGTACCGGTAGGCGGTGTCCCGGCTGGCCCAGCCGCCGGCCTCCTCCACGGCCTGGGGCAGGTCCCAGTGGTACAGGGTCAGCCAGGGGAGGATTCCGGCGTCGAGCAGTTCGTCAACCAGGCGCGAGTAGAAGTCCAGGCCCTTCGGGTTGACCGGGCCGCCGCCGGGACGGATCCGGGCCCAGCTGGTGGAGAACCGGTAGGAGTCCAGGCCCAGCTCCTTCATGAGGGCCACGTCCTGGGGCATGCGGTGGTAGTGGTCCGCCGCCGTCGCCAGGGTATCGCCGTTCATGACGTTGCCGGGCGTGCGGGCGAAGGCGTCCCAGACGGAGTCCTCCTTTCCGTCCTCCCAGGCGGCGCCTTCGACCTGGGCGGCCGCCGTGGCGGAGCCCCAGATGAAGCCGGCCGGGAAGTTCTTCGTCTCGGGGGTGTTGTTCGTCATTAGCCCTTCACTGCTCCCTGCATGATTCCGGATATAAGTTGTTTGCCTGCCAGCACGAAGAGCACGAGCAGGGGAATGGTGGCCAGGACCGCGCCGGCCAGCACGATGGAGAAGTCCACATAGTGCGAGGACTGCAGCTGGCTGAGCGCCACCTGGAGGGTTGGGTTGTTCGGCAGCACCAGCAGCGGCCACATGAAGTCCGTCCACGCGGTCATGAACGTGAACAGGCCCAGGATCGCCATGGCCGGCCGGGCCGCGGGCAGCGCGACGTGCCGGAACGTGCCGAACATGGTGGCACCGTCCATCCGGGCGGATTCGATCAGCTCATCGGGGATGACGTCCACCAGGTACTGCCGCATGAAGAAGACCCCGAAGGCCGTCACGAGGCCGGGCACGATGACCGCGCCCAGCTCGCCCGTCCAGCCGAGCTTCTGCATGACCATGAACAGCGGGATGATGCCCAGCTGGGTGGGGATGGCCATGGTGGCGATCACCGCGACCATCAGCACGCCGTTGCCTTTGAAGCGCAGCTTCGCGAAGGCGTACCCGGCCAGGGTGGAGAAGATGACCACCGAGAGGGTAACGGTGCCGGAGATGATGACGCTGTTGGCCAGCGCCTTCCAGAACGGCACCGAGTCGAAGACCTCGGCGGCGTTCTTCCAGAAGTTGCCGCCGGGCCACAGGGGCGGCCAGTCCGACCCCAGCGCGGCGTTGGAACGGCTGGCGATGACGGTGGACCACCACAGGGGATAGGCGGAGCCGAAGAGGAAGGCCAGCAGGATCCCGTAGGTGAGGAAGCCCGGCCGGCGGGCCGAGCCGAAGGAACGGCCCCTGCGCCGCTCGCGGACCGGCTTTCCCGACCCCGAGCCGACACCGGTGCCGGGGACGGCGCGGGCCTTTTGCAGGACAGTCATCGTGGGCTCCTTGCCGGACGGGGTTTCCTGGAGTCGGTGGTCGCGATCTTCTTGGAAATCAGGAAGTTCACGATTCCCACCAGGATGATGATCAGGAACAGCAGCCAGGCCACCGCAGAGGCCTTGCCGAAGTTCGACCGCTGGAAGCCCATCTCCCAGAGGAAGAGGACCGTGGTCATGAACTGGCCCTGCGTGCCGCCGGCGTTGGCGGGGTCGAACAGGCGCGGTTCGGCAAAGATCTGCAGCCCGCCGATGGTGGAGGTGATGACCACGAAGATCATCGTGGGACGGATGCTGGGCAGCGTGATGCTGAAGAAGCGCCGGAAGGAGCCGGCCCCGTCCAGCGCGGCGGACTCGTACAGGTCGCGGGGCACGGCCTGCATTGCGGCGAGCAGGATCAGGGCGTTGTAGCCGGTCCAGCGCCAGTTGACCATGGTGGCGATGGCGACATGGCTGGCAAAGGTGTCGTTCAGCCAGCGGACGGGCTCCATGCCGAAGTTGTCCAGGAGGTTGTTGATCAGCCCGTTCTGCTCGTTGAACATGTTCGTGAAGATGAGGGCGACGGCGACCGGTGTCACCACGTAGGGCAGCAGCACCGACATCCGCCAGAACGTCTTCGCCCGCAGGTGCTGATCCAGGATCGCGGCGAGGAAAACGGCGACGATCAGCTGGGGGATGGCCGACAGCAGGAAGATCGAGAACGTGTTGAACAGGGAATTCCAGAAGTAGCTGTCGGCCAGGACCTCGGTGAAGTTCCGTAGGCCGACGAAGTCGCCCTGTCCTTTGAGCAGGTGCCAGTCGTGCAGCGACACCCAGAAGGTGTAAAGGAGCGGAAACAGTCCGGTGACTGCAAACAGCAGGAAGAACGGGGAGATGTAGAGGTAGGGAGATGCTTTCATGTCCCACCGGGACAGCCGCTGCCGAAAGGTCGGCGCCTGCTTGACCGGTGGCCGCGGAACGGTTCGGTTCAGTGTTGTCGTCATGGCAGACTCTTCTGCTCCAGGCGGGGGCCTTCGGCCGTGGCCGAAGGCCCCCGCAGCCGGTGCCGCTAGTTGTTGATCACCAGGTCGTCGAGGAGCTTGAGTGCCTTGGACCAGGCCTGGTCTGCGTCGGCCGAGCCGGTCTCGAGATCATCGATGGCCGGACCGAAGACATCCTCCTGGATGACCGAGTCGTCCGGGCCCTTGAACTGGGCCACGACGCCCTCGGCCCGGGTGGCGAGGATTGCCCCGGTGGGGGCCCCGTTGAACCACTCGTTGGGCGTCGCTTCGCTGGCAAGCTGCTCCTGCGCCTCAAGGGTGCTGGGGAAGTTGCCGGCCGCGGCCGACTGCTTGATCTGCTGCTCCGGGGCGGTCAGCCAGGCGGCCAGCTTCGCGGCCTCTTCCTTGTGCTCGGAGGTTTCGGGGACGGACAGGAAGGCCCCGCCCCAGTTGGAGGCGCCGCCGGGGAAGACGTCGGCGAAGTCCCAGCCGCTGTCGGTGCCGCCGCCGGCGGACTCCACCTTGCCCTGGATGTTGCCGAGCATCCAGCCGGGGCAGACCATGGTGGCGAAGGAGCCGTCCAGGAAGGCCTGGCCGTTGGCCCAGTCCCATTCCTTCTGGTTCGAGGACAGGCCGTCGTCGATGGCGCCGGCAAGCTGCTCGAAGCGGGCGGTCATGTCTTCGTTGCCCTCGATGTTGAGCTCGCCGTCCTTGGTGTAATAGCCCTCGTCCATCTGGTTCACCATGGAGTTCCAGACGAAGCCGGCCTGGTCGAAGAACGGCTTCCCGGTGGCTTCACGGTACTGGTTGCCGACTTCGAAGTAGCGCTCCCAGGTGGCGTCGTCGCCGCCGAAGAGCTCGGCCACGGCTTCGCGGTCGCTGGGCAGGCCGGCGGCTTCGAAGAGCTTTCCGTTGAAGCACAGGCCCTGCGGGCCGATGTCGGTGCCGTAGCCGATGACGCGGCCCTCGGGGTCGGTGCCCTGGTCGAACTTCCATTCGAGCCAGTTGTCCTTGATGTCGGCGGCGCCGTAGTCGTTCAGGTCGACGAACTTGTCCGAGACCTCCATGATGGCTCCCAGCCAGCCCTCTTCGATGGCGACGACGTCGCTGACGCCGGAGCCCGCCGCCAGCTTCGTGAACAGGTCGGTCCGCGCGTTGCCGCCGGTGTCGATGTTGCTGTCCTTGATCTTGATGCCGGGGTTGGCCTCTTCGTACTCGTCGTAGAGTTCGTCGTAGCCGAACGTGCCGAAGGTGGTCACGGTCAGTTCGATGGGGTTGTCGGCGGTGCCGGCTTCGCTGTCGCCGCCGCCGCAGCCGACGGCGAGCAGGGCAATGGCGGCGGCGCCTGCCACTGCCGCTGCCGGATTTCGGAACTTCTTCACGGTCACTCCTTTGTGTGTGGGTCTAGCCGAGGGGTTTCCCGACGCGGGCCGGGCCGGACGCGTGCCGGGCCGGCCTTGGACGGGACTGGAGCTGTGGGTATCGACAGGGAGCCAGCCCGTACAAAGGAACCGCAGGGGCGAGAGAGCGCTCTCTGATCTTGCTGAGAGCCTAGGTGTGACACGTCTCACTGTCAAGAGAGCGCTCTCTCGTGTTTCATCCCGCGGCGCGTGCCGCCTTCTGTTGGCAGTGGAGCCTCCGACCCGGACCCCGCGGACGGAGCCCGGCTCTACCGCCGGGTGCTGACCGTGACCGTGAACTTGGGGTTGCGTGCCGCCTGTCGGGTGGACCCGACCAGCCGGTTCAGGGCGGGTTTGTAGGCCAGATGGCTGTTCCACACCGCCCAGAGCTCGCCGCCGGGCCGCAGCACCCGCCCGACGTCGGCGAAGAGCTTATGGGCGATGCCCGCGTGGACGCTGGCCCCGATGTGGAACGGGGGATTGAGGACCACCAGGTCCTGCGAGGCGTCCGGCAGCCAGCTCAGCGCATCGGCACGGCGGATCACGGCCCGGTCGGCGACCCCGTTGGCCTGGAGCGTCAGGGATGTCGAGGCCGCCGCGGCCTCCGACTGGTCCGAGGCAAGGACCCGCATCCCAGGGCGTGTGAGGGCCAGGTACGCCGCGATCGCGCCGTTGCCGCAGCCGAGGTCCACCGCCTGGTCCGCGGAGCGGGCCTGGTGGAGGTGGGACAGCAGGAACCGGGTGCCGATGTCCAGGCCCGCACCGCCGAACGTCGCACCGCGGGCCCGCAGCTGCAGCGGTGCCTTGAGGCCGACGTCGTGCGCCTCCGCGAGGGGAAAGCGGGTGGCGGGGCGCCGGTCGGCCGGCAGGGGACCGCTGACGGTGAGGACCCTTGACTTCTGGCGGGCCAGGCCGGCGGAAACCGTCCCGAAGTGCCGCATCAGCACGGAGTTCATTGCGGTGGTCATGTGCTTGAGGCGGCCTCCGGCGTAGATCGTGACGTCAGGGGCGGCGTGGGCGGCAACCAGCTCGGCGATTTCCTCGAGCGCGTCCAGGGAGCGGGGCAGCCGCAGCAGCACCAGCCGGGCACCGGCCACCAGGTCCGGGCCCAGCGCGTGGTGGGCATAGGTGTCCGCCAGCTGCAGGGCTGCGGCGTTGCGGTCCAGGGCGAGTTCGCCGGACAGCGGATCCTGGTGCACCCGCAGTCCGCGCAGCCCCTGGGCGGCGGCACCGAGGGTGAGCGCTCCGTAGCCGTCGCCGATGACGACGACGTCGCTCCCGCCGTCGGCCTCCGCCGCCGTGGCGCGGCGGGAAAGCCGGTCTGCGGCGGTGTCCAGGAGCAGCCGGTCGGCGGCGTCGAAGGCCTGCAGGTTCTCCGCCTCCACGTCCGGGGCCCGGCGCAGCGACTCGAAGGGGAAGGAGGGCGCAGGGCTCACAGGTCGATCCATTCGGTGGTCAGCGGTTCGGCTTCGGCTCCGCCGGCGGTCAGGGCGGCGAGCCGGTCCTGGAAGGACCCGGCGGCTCCCGGCAGGTCCGGCAGCGCGACGACGATCCTCGCCCCGGCCGACCCGTACTCTGTGCGGGGGACCGCATAACCGGCGGCCCGAAGATCGTTCTCCAGCCGGCCGGCAGCGGCGTGCTCCGCCGGGACGGCGAACAGGCGCATGCGCTGCCGCCGGATCAGGGCCGCGCTGTCCAGGGCCGAGGACACGGACTCCGAGTAGGCGCGGACCAGCCCGCCGGCGCCGAGCAGGATGCCGCCGAAGTACCGCACGGTGACGGCGGTGACGTCGCTGAGGTCGGCGGCGCCGTCGAAGGTCTCCCGTTTGGTGAGCGCCTCGAGCATCGGCAGGCCTGCGGTTCCGGACGGCTCGCCGTCGTCGTTGGAACGCTGAACGCCGCGGTCGGGCCCCAGGACGAACGCGCTGCAGTGGTGGCGGGCGTCGTGGAACTCCCGGCGCAGCTCGGCGACCAGGGCGCGCGCGTCCTCTTCGGTTTCGGTGCGGCGCAGGACGGTGATGAAGCGTGAGCGCTTGATCTCGAGTTCGCTGCGGTGTTCGCCTGCGAGGGTGGTGTAGCGCCCCGCCGCCGCGTCGATGTCACTCACCCTGCCAGTCTAGTTGCCGGGGGCAGCCCAACGACTCACCAAACGACTCAGGGACGACTCACGGATGCCTTACACGTAGGCTGGTGCCCATGTTGAAGGTAGGCCTCACCGGCGGCATCGCGGCCGGCAAATCCCTGGTTGCCCGGACCCTCGTCGACTGCGGGGCGGTGCTGATCGACGCCGACGCCCTGGCCCGGGAGGTGGTGGCCCCCGGCACCGGGGGACTCGCCGCCGTCGTCGACGCGTTCGGTCCCGAGGTGCTCGCCGCCGACGGCAGCCTGGACCGCCCCGCGCTGGCCGCCGTGGTGTTCGGCAGCGATGAGCGGCGCGAGCTGCTCAACGGGATCATCCACCCCCTGGTCCGGGCCCGCGCCGCGGAGCTCGCCGCCGAAGTCCCCGCGGACGGGATCCTCGTCCAGGACATCCCGCTGCTGGTGGAGACGGGGCAGGCCGGCAGCTTCGATTTCGTGCTGGTGATCGAGGCTCCCGAGGAGGTCCGGCTGATGCGCATGGTGCATGACCGGGGCATGGACTTCGACGCCGCACGCGCCCGCATCGCCGCCCAGGCGACGGCGGAGCAGCGGGCGGAGGTGGCCGACGTCGTGCTGGAGAACACCGGCACCCCGGAGGAACTGGTGGCTGCCGTCCGCGACCTGTGGCACACGCGCCTGGTGCCGCTCAACGAGGAACGGCTGCGCTCCGGCGCCTGAACCGCGGGGGCGGGCCGGGGCACCTCCGTCTCCGCCGCCCGCTCCACAGCGGGACTGCCCCGGGAATCCGGGGCAGTTCCGCCGTGAGCAATACGGACAGCGGGCGTCCGCATCCCGGAGTAGCGTTGAACCATGAGTCTTGCGCAGGACATCAATCGAGTAGTGGCGCCCTTCGAGGTCATCAGCGAATACAGCCCCGCCGGCGACCAGCCGACGGCCATCAAGGAGCTCGCCGAGCGGATCCAGGCGGGGGAGAAGGACGTCGTGCTGATGGGTGCCACCGGCACCGGCAAGTCGGCGACGACGGCGTGGCTGGTGGAGCAGGTGCAGCGCCCCACCCTGGTGCTGGTGCAGAACAAGACGCTCGCCGCGCAGCTGGCCAATGAGTTCCGCGAGCTGCTGCCGAACAACGCCGTCGAGTACTTCGTCTCGTACTACGACTACTACCAGCCCGAAGCGTACGTTCCGCAGACGGACACCTACATCGAGAAGGACTCCTCCATCAATGAGGAGGTGGAGCGGCTGCGCCACTCCGCGACCAACGCCCTGCTCACCCGCCGCGACGTGCTCGTCGTCGCCACCGTCTCCTGCATCTACGGCCTCGGCACGCCCGAGGAGTACATCAAGGCGATGGTGACCCTGCGCCGCGGCCAGGAGATGAACCGCGACGACCTGCTGCGCCAGTTCGTGGCCATGCAGTACACCCGCAACGACATGGACTTCCACCGCGGGACCTTCCGGGTGCGCGGCGACACCGTGGAGATCATCCCGATGTACGAGGAGCTCGCCATCCGGGTGGAGTTCTTCGGCGACGAGATCGAGTCGATCCACACCCTGCACCCGCTGACCGGCGAGATCATCCGCGAAGAGGAGGAGATGTACGTCTTCCCCGCCTCGCACTACGTCGCCGGTCCGGACCGGATGAACCGCGCCATCCGCGCCATCGAGGACGAGCTGCAGCAGCGCCTGGCCGAGCTGGAGTCGCAGAACAAGCTGGTCGAGGCGCAGCGGCTGCGCATGCGCACCACCTACGACCTCGAGATGATGCAGCAGATGGGCTTCTGCAACGGCATCGAGAACTACTCGCGCTTCATCGACGGGCGCGGCCCGGGCACCGCCCCGCACTGCCTGCTGGACTATTTCCCGGACGACTTCCTGCTGGTGGTCGACGAGTCGCACGTGACCATCCCGCAGATCGGCGCCATGTACGAGGGCGACATGTCCCGCAAGCGCACCCTGGTCGAGCACGGCTTCCGCCTGCCGTCGGCCATGGACAACCGGCCGCTGAAGTGGGACGAGTTCCTCGAGCGGATCGGGCAGACGGTGTACCTGTCCGCCACGCCGGGCAAGTACGAGCTGAGCAAGTCCGACGGCGTGGTGCAGCAGATCATCCGACCCACCGGGCTGGTGGACCCGGAGGTCGTGGTCAAGCCCAGCAAGGGCCAGATCGACGACCTGCTGGGCGAGATCCGCACCCGCGTCGAGCGGGACGAGCGGGTGCTGGTCACCACGCTGACCAAGCGGATGGCGGAGGACCTCACGGGCTACCTCCTGGAGCACGGGGTCAAGGTCGAGTACCTGCACTCCGACGTCGACACCCTGCGCCGCGTGGAACTGCTGCGCGAGCTGCGCATGGGCACGTTCGACGTGCTGGTGGGCATCAACCTGCTCCGCGAGGGCCTGGACCTGCCCGAGGTGTCGCTGGTGAGCATCCTCGACGCCGACAAGGAGGGCTTCCTGCGCTCCTCGACCTCGCTGATCCAGACCATCGGCCGTGCGGCGCGAAACGTCTCCGGCCAGGTGCACATGTACGCCGACCGGATCACCGATTCGATGGCCCACGCCATCGACGAGACCAACCGCCGTCGGGAAATCCAGATCGCCTACAACAAGGAACACGGCGTCGACCCGCAGCCGCTGCGCAAGCGGATCGCCGACATCACCGACCAGCTGGCCCGCGAGGACGCCGACACCAAGGCGCTGCTCGAGGAGGCCGCGAAGAAGGGCAAGGGCGCCAAGGGCAAGGGCAAGGGGGTCCGGAAGGACGGGCTGGCCGCGGCGCCGGCCGAGGACCTCACCGCCCTGATTGCGCAGATGACCGAGCAGATGCACGCTGCGGCGGCCGAACTGCAGTTCGAGGTGGCCGCCCGGATCCGCGACGAGGTGGGCGAGCTGAAGAAGGAACTGCGGCAGATGCAGTCCGCCGGACACGCCTGACGGGTTCCCGACGGCGGGGGCGGACTTCCGCCGTCGGGACCCCTCCGGCGGCTTCGGGTATATGCTGCTGGGCGGCGGAGAACCGGTTTCCGCATGAAAGGTAATCCAGAACATATGCCCGCTTTACCCGTCGCCTTCGAGGTCGGCACCTTCATCGTCCTGGGGCTAGTGCTCCTCTTCGACCTGCTGCTGGTCGTCAAGCGGCCCCACGAGCCTTCCATGAAGGAGGCCGGGCTGTGGGTCGCGTTCTATGTGGGGCTGGCACTGGTCTTCGCCCTGATGATGTTCATCTTCACCGGCGCCGAGTACGGCAGCCAGTTCATTGCCGGCTGGGTCACCGAGTACAGCCTGAGCATCGACAACCTGTTCGTGTTCATCATCATCATGGCCCGCTTCTCGGTACCCCGGAAGTTCCAGCAGGAAGTGCTGATGTTCGGCATCATCATTGCGCTGATCCTGCGCGGCATCTTCATCCTCATCGGTGCCGCCGTGATCGAGAACTTCAGCTGGGTGTTCTACATCTTCGGCGCGTTCCTGCTCTGGACCGCGTGGAAGCAGGCGCGCGACGAAGGTGAGGACGAGGAAGAGGGCAGCAACCCGCTGGTCAGCCGCCTGCAGCGCGTGCTGCCGATGACCGAGAAGTTCGACGAGGGAAAGATCCGCACCGTGGTCGACGGGCGCAAGGTCTTCACCCCGATGCTGATCGTCTTCATCACCATCGGCATGACCGACCTGCTGTTCGCCGTCGACTCCATTCCGGCCATCTTCGGCCTCACCCAGAGCGCCTTCATCGTCTTCACCGCGAACATCTTCGCCCTGATGGGCCTCCGCCAGCTCTACTTCCTGCTCGGCGGCATGATGAACCGTCTGATCTACCTCAAGCACGGCCTGTCGGTGATCCTGGCGTTCATCGGCGTCAAGCTCATCCTGCACGCCATGCACGTGAACGAGCTGCCCTTCATCAACGGCGGTGAGCACATCGAGTGGGCGCCGGAGATCCCGACCTTCGTCTCCCTCGGCGTGATTGTCGGCACCATCGTCATCGCCACCCTCGCCAGCCTGCTCAGCCCCAAGGCCAAGGCGATGCACGCCGTCGCTTCCCTCGAGGAGGCCCTGGCGGTGTACCGGACGCTTGGCGAGGACGCCTCCAAGGAGGAGAAGGTCCAGGCGTACGACGCCGTGACCGACACCTACCGGGCCGCCGCCGCCGCGACCGACGGGCAGGCCGACGTCGAGATGCCCGAGATCACCCAGGAAGCCCGGGCACGGTTCCGCGCCAACGACCCGCGCTCCGATGAGCCGCGCGGGGACGCCGCCGGCGCCGAGGGCGAGGCCCGGCAGTAGCGGGTGCCGGCGCCGCGGCACCCGCGCGTATTCCATAGCGCCGGCGTGCGTACCCGCCGTAGAGCATCCCGTACAGCCGCGGTGACGCCTTCAGGAGCAGCCCTGCTGCCCCGATGACGGGCGCAGCACGGACAGCGGGGATAACCGTCCGCCAGGGCAGGAGCCGGGCCGCATCTGCGGCCCGGCTCCGTTCGTATGGATCGGCCGCCACCGACGCCGTCTGCGCGGTGAGCAGGCGCATCAGGGTCAGCACGGCGCAGTAGGGGCCGGTGAACGGCCCGGACCGGAATTCCTCCGCGAGGTGGGCTTCAAGGTGCCGCAGGGCGGCCTGGAAATCCGCCTCGGACCCCGCCGAGGCCCAGGTGAGGCCGCCGGGGGAAATCCGATACCGCACCAACGCCTCGGGCACGAGGCTCACCTGCGCGGAACGGGCATAGACGGCCAGCAGCAGCGCAAGGTCCTCGAACCGTCGCGGGCCCTCGGGGAACCGCAGGTCCTCCAGCAGGGGAAGCGGCACCAGCTTGTCCCACGGAAAAAGGGTCAGCCGGCCCCGCATTGCGTCCCGCACCGCGCCCGCCCCGGGCAGGAGAGTGGCGGGAGGCGTGCGGGCGGCCGTGCCGCCGTCGGGCAAGACCACCTGGTGGCCGCAGACCGCCACCGTCCCCGGGGCGGCGGCCGCGGCGTCGTGCAGGGTCGCCAGGAAGCCCGGCAGGTATTCATCGTCGGCGTCCAGGAAGGCTGCATAGCTGCCCCGGGCGGCGTCGATGCCGTGATTGCGGGCCGCCCCGACGCCGACGTTCCGGGCCAGCGGAAGGACCCGCAGCCTCCCGTCGGAGGCCGCCAGGCGGCGGGCGCAGGCGAGGCTGCCGTCCGTCGACGCGTCATCCACGATGAGCAGTTCGAAGTCTGCGAACGTCTGGGCCTGCACGCTCGCGACGGCCCGTTCCAGGCTGGCAGCCGCGTTATGACAGGGCAGGATAATGGTGATTTCCGGGTTCCGGCTCGCCTCCATACTCCATGGAAACCGGATCCTGCTGCCGCCTCCAGCGATTGGAGCCGGCGGTGCCGGGGGAGTGACGCATGAGTCCGCTGTGTCTGCGGGGCGCGCGGCCCTGGGGTGCTCCGAAGGCTCCTCCGACTGTGGCCGCGGCCAGGACGATGATCAGAGGAAGATAGAGGTACAGGTACCGTGACCTTCCTTCAAAGAGCAGCAGGAAGACGAGGAGCCCCAGCAACGCCACGCGCATCACGATGAGCGGGGTGGCGTACAGCCTGGGACTGCGCAGGAATAACGGTGCCGCCAGCAGCACCAGCAGGACCAGCCAGGCGGCCTGCCAGAACCCCACCAGCAGCCCGTAATGCTCCTGCTCGAATCCGTAGTAGGACTGGATGTACCGGCTGAAGTCGTCCTCGGCGACAAAGGGCCAGTCCTTGGCCAGACCCTCTCCCCAGAGGAAGAAGGAGCCGTCGCCCACAATCCACGTGAGCTTCTCGCTCAGGAAGGTGACGTAGCCGGGCAGGCCCATGGCCTGCACCCGGTCGGCGTAGGCGTCGAGCCCCTGTTCGAACCGGTCTTCGGGTGCCGTCGCGCTGGTCTCGTGCAGATCGGCGTCGTTGTAGGCCCCGTACCAGGTGTTGTAGGGACCCTCCTGCGTCTGGGCCCCGAGCTTCAGGTAGTGGGTGGGAGGGAAGGCATCCTTGTTGTCGGCCAGGTCAAAGGCGAACAGGTCGGAGGAGTCCACGGCGGTGGTGTAGGCGTACGAGGACCCGAGGAAGGCGCCTCCGGCGACGGCGGCGGCGGCGAGCGCCCGCAGCCAGGTGCGGGGTGGGCGCTTCCGCATCAGGAGGACGGCGCCGACGGCGGCCACCGGGACGAAGATGACGGTCGGCTTGATGCTGTAACCGACAAAGGACGTCAGGCCGATCGCTGCCCAGACACAGACAGCCCCCACGGGGCTGCGGAGCTGCCTCTGGAGGAGCCAGAGGTATACCAGGAGGATCGGAAAGACGAGTCCCAGCGTGTCCGAGTAAGGGACCATGATCCACGGCGAGAGCACCAGGAAGGCGAACGAGAAAGGCAGCGTCATCACTGCCACGGTCTCATTGGCGGCCCGGCTGGCCACCAGGTACGTCAATAGGGCGCCCAATGAGAGGGCGAGGCAGTTCAGCACGACGCCGGCAAGCAGCAGGTCGCTCACTCCGCAGAGCATCACGAGTTTGAACCAGCCGGCCAGCAGCAGAGTGGTGAGGATGTTGTTGGGGAAGGACGGGAAGTAGGGCTCGGTGAGTACGTCGACGGATCCCGTTGCCAGGCGCTGGGCCGAATCCAGGATGAACCCGGCATCCCACCCCGGGGGAATCCTGACGGCGGAAGCGATGCGGACCTGGACGGTGAGGAACAGCGCGAGGGTCCCGGCCAGGAACAACGCCCTGCGGAACCTCCCCATGGCGAGGAACGCAGCCAGCCGTCCCGCCGCCCCGCGGAGCGCCGGCAGGAGAAACAGCAGCACTGCAGCGCCGGCCAGGACCGGGCCGTAGGCGTAGCGAAAGACACCGTACAGGGGTTCGACCAGGTTCGCCGCCAAACCCCACAGCACCAGGACAGAGCAGACCATGGACACCGCGACGAGCGCAGGGCCCTGGCCCCGCCGGGCTGCTCCCGCGGCGGCGCGGGCCCGCATGCCCCGGAGGCACCGCACCAGGTCCGCCCACTGCGCGACGGCGAGGGCGGCCGCAAGTGAGCACAGCAGCTGGGCGGGGCGGTCCTGGCCCAGCCTGCCCAGCAGCAGGAACACGGCGGCCGCTGCGGCTGCCGCCGCGAGCAGCAGCACCGGTCGGCGCAGCTTCGGGTTCAGGCCGGTCGGCCGTAGCGCTGCGGCTGTGCGCGCCCCGTTTATCCGGTCTGTCATGCTCTCCGCTCCCTGAACACCCAGGTCCGAAGCGCGGTGAAGGTGAAAAAGGCGACGAGGGTGACGGCGGCCAGCTGGGCCGGGATCGGGCCCAGCCCGGTCCCGGCCAGCAGCGCCTGCAGGATGGCCAGGTTCAGCAGATAGCCCGTCAGGGACACGGCAAGGAAACGAAGCAGCGCCGGCCCCCTGCCCTGGCGGTGCCGGAACGTCCACCGGCGGTTGACCGAGAAGGTGATGCCCAATCCGGTGAGGTAGGCGGCCGTCACGGCAAGCGACGGCTCCACGCCCCACACCGTGAGGACCGTGTACTCGGCAAACGTGACGACGTTGTTTCCGATTCCGGCTGCCAGGAAGACGAACGCCGACCACCGCAGCCCCGGGGCGCCCTGGCGGGCAGCCTGCCCCGTCGTCACCGGCCCTCCGGCGTTCCTGCCGGGTGGTGCCCCTTCAGGCAGTACAGGGGCCGGTTCTGCACCTGTCTGTAGATCCTGCCGGTATAGCTGCCCAACAGGCCGAGCATGATGAGCTGAAGCCCGCCCACGAAGAGCACGCTGATGACGATAAAGGCCCAGCCCGCGACCAGCAGCTGTGGAAAGAACAGTTTCTGGACGAGGACGTAGAGCACGCCCACCACGCTGAGCAGGGCTACGGCGTAGCCCACGCGGCTGATGAGCGTGAGCGGGAAAGTGGAAAAGCCCAGGAAGCCGTCAGAGGCGACCTTGACCAGCTTGCGGAGCGAATAGTGCGATGTGCCCGCGTACCGCTCGGGGCGGTCGAAGGGTACTGCGGTCTGGCTGAACCCCACGTAGCTGACCATGCCCCGCAGGAACCGGTCCTTTTCCTCAAACTTTTTCAGCTCCTCGACGACGCGACGGTCGAGGATGCGGAAGTCGCCGGTGTTTCGGGGAATGTCGACATCGGCCAACCGGTGCAGGAGCCGGTAGAAGATGTTGGCCGTGGCCTTCTTGAACCAGTTGTCCTGCCGTGTCCGCCGCTGGGCATAGGCCACATCGTATCCCTGCCGCCATTTGTCGATGAGCTGGACGCTCACTGCCGGCGGGTCCTGCAGATCGGCGTCCATGACGATGACCGCGTTGCCGGTTGCGGCGTCGAGCCCGGCGGTGATCGCGACCTGCTGTCCGTAGTTGCGGGCCAGATCCAGCACCACGATGCGCCGGTCCAGGTCCCTCAGCGCCAGGAGCCGGGGCAGGGAGTCGTCAGTGCTTCCGTCATTGACGAAGATCAGCTCGAGGTCGCAGTCGACCGGATCCATGGCGGTGCACAGCTCGGCGTGGAGCTTCGAAAGGTTGTCTGCCTCATTGAAGACCGGCAGGACGAAGGAGATTTTCGGCCTCCCGGTGCCCACCGGCCGTAGGGCTGCTGCCGGCTTCCCGAGGCGTGCGGGCTTCTGTTGATGGGCGGGAAGCTCGTGTTCGGAAACACTCATATCGGCCCTTTCCCTGAGCTCGGCACGGCTGCTGCCGAGGATGCTCGTTCAGGTGTTCCCCGCGGCTGGGCGGGGCCCGGTGCTGCTGCGGAAGGCAGCTGTGGGATGACTGCACCGAGAGTGAAGCATCCCGGGCGGAGGGCACGCCAGCGGAAAGGCGCAGCACGCTGGTCTGCGGGCCAAGATTGCCCGGCAGCGGCGGCGACCGGGCATCCCTGAAGCTTGTGGCCGTCGTCCCGGGCGGCGGGGCCCGCCACGGACTGACCGCAGGGACCTGACCGGCAGGGGAGGCTCAGGCGCCGCCGCGCACCATCGACAGCAGCCGGGTGAAGATCGCCTCCCCGTCGTCGGCAATGCCGTCGTGGTGAAAGTCGGCGGTCTCCCAGACCTGGAGCCCGCGCACCGTCTCCGCGGTTTCCAGGGACAGGTCCCGGTCCACGTAGATGTCATCGCTGTAGACCGCCGCGGCCACCGGGACCTCGTTGCGCGTCAGCTGCGCCAGATCGTACAGCGGGGGCCAGTCATTCTTGTCGGCCAGCAGCCGGGCGGTCTCGGCCAGAGGCCGCAGCGCCGGATCCTCCTCGAAGTACCAGGGGTAGACCATTTCCCCCGTGAACAGCGGTTCGGCGGCATCGGGGCGGAACTGGGGATACGACTCCAGTACCCGCCAGGCGGCCCAGCCGGTGGCCCGGCCCTGGCCGTAGATGGACTCGTGCATGAGGGCGTAGAGCGGGTTGTCGGCCCGCTGCACCAGGGCGTGCACGGCGGTGAGGAAGGTGTCGGAGAGCCGGTCGCCGTCGGGGGTCGGCACGAACGCCTCCTGGAGCAGGTAGTGCAGCCCGTCGATCCGGGTGTTGCCGCCCAGGAAGGAGCCGATCATCTGGAACCGGCGCACGGTCAGGCGTTCTCCGGACGGCAGGTGTTCGGGCACCTGCTCCAGGTGCCGGGCAATGCGGGTGGTCAGGGCCCGGTCTTCGGGGTACTTCGCGAAATACTCGGCGTTGCGGGCCTCGACCCGGCGGAAGGTGGCGTCATACACCCGGTCCGCCGCCCCCTCCAACGGCGCGAGTCCGCCGGTGATCAGCGACTCCTTCAGGCCCTCGGGGGCGAAGGAGAGGTAGGTGAGGGAACAGAACCCGCCGTAGCTCTGCCCGTAGATGGTCCACGGGTCCGAGCCCAGGGCTGCGCGGATCAGCTCGGCGTCGGCCACGATGGAGTCCGCGCGGAAGTGTGCCAGGTACTCCGCCTGGGCGCGGGCATCACCGCGCAGGGCCAGGGTCTGCCGGTTGGCGGGGGTGGAGAGCCCGGTGCCGCGCTGGTCCAGCATCAGGATGCGGAAGCTGCCGGCCGCGGCCTTGGTCCAGCCGCCGAACTGCAGCAGCCGGTTTCCCTTCCCGCCGGGGCCGCCCTGCAGATACAGGAGCCACGGCAGCTTGTCCGCTTCAGCTTCGGTCAGGGCCGCATCGGAATACTCGCGGGCGAACACCGTGATGGTCTCGCCGTCGGGACTCCTGTGGTCCAGTGGCACGGTGAACCGGTGGTCCCGGACCCGCATGCCGCGGACCACGTACGGTGCGGAGGCGTCGTGCGGAACCGGGCTCACGCCGTCGCCCCCGCCTGTCCGGCCGGCTCCGGCTGCGTGCTGCCGAAGGCGGCGAGCGCCTGGCCGGTCAGCCGGTAGGTGGTCCACTCGTCCTGCGGCCGGGCGCCGAGGGACTCATAGAAGCGGATGGATGGTTCGTTCCAGTTCAGCACGCACCATTCCACCCTGCGGTAGCCGCGCTCGACGGCGAGGCCTGCCAGGGTCTGCAGCAGTGCCTTGCCGTAGCCCTTCCCGCGGGCTTCGGGGCGGACGTAGAGGTCCTCGAGCCAGATCCCGTGCGTGCCCTCCCAGGTGGAGTAGTTCAGGAACCAGAGCGCGAAGCCCTGCACCCCGCCGTCGTCCTCCGCGACGTGCGCGAAGATCGCCGGATGCTCGCCGAACAGGTTGGCCCGCAGCGCCTCCTCCGTATTGGCGACGGCGTCCGGCTCCTTCTCGTAGACGGCCAGATCGTGGATGAGCTGGAGGATAACGGGGACGTCGCGGGGTTCGGCGGGGCGGATCGAAGTCATGCCTCCAGACTAGTCGAGCCGCCCGGCGGAGGTGATGCGGATGACGGGCTCGCCGGCGTCGTCGGAGGCGGCGAGGTCCACCTCCGCGCTGATGCCCCAGTCCAGGTGTCCGGCCGGGTCCTTGAAGACCTGCCGGACCTCCCATTTGCCGGGCAGTTCGGTGATGATCAGCAGGTCGGGGCCGCGTCCGCCGGGTCCGTCGTCGATGTCTTCGTGTTCCTCGAAGTAGTCGTCCATCAGCGCGGCCCAGCGGTCGGCATCCCAGCCGCTGCCGCCGTCGAGCTCTCCGAGGGCGGCGTCGTTCTCATCGGCGAAGTACTTGACCCGCTGGAACATCTCGTTGCGCACCATCACGCGGAAGGCGCGCTTGTTGGCGGTGACCCGCGCCGGTTCCGGGGGCAGGACGGGTTCGGTGGACGCGTTCGGATCGGTCCCGGAAGTCAGTTCCTCCCATTCGTCCAGCAGCGAGGAGTCGGTCTGGCGGACCAGTTCGCCGAGCCATTCGATGATGTCGGAAAGGTCCTCGCGCAGCGCTTCGGGCGGCACGGTGTGCAGCAGCGCCTTGTAGCAGTCGGCGAGGTAGCGCAGGACGATGCCCTCGGAACGGGCCAGCCCGTAGAAGGCGACGTACTCGCCGAAGCCCATGGCCCGTTCGTACATGTCCCGGACGATCGACTTGGGGCTCAGCTCGAAGTCGCCGAGCCAGGGCGCGCCGGAGCGGTAGACGTCGAAGGACTGGTGCAGCAGCTCGCCCAGCGGTTGGGGATAGGTGACTTCCTCGAGGGCGGCCATCCGCGCCTCGTATTCGACGCCGTCGGCCTTCATCGCCGCGATCGCCTCGCCGCGGGCCTTCTTCTCCTGGGCGGAGAGGATCTGGCGCGGTTTCTCGAGCGTGGATTCGATGACGGAGACGACGTCGAGGGCGTAGGACGCGCTCTCCGGGTCCAGCAGCTCCAGGGCGGCCATGGCGAAGGGGGAGAGCGGCTGGTTGAGCGCGAAGTTGGGCTGCAGCTGCACCTTCAGCCGGACGGTGCGGCCATCGGCCTGCGGGGTGTCCAGCTTTTCGACGATGCCGGCGGTCTTCAGCTCCCGGTAGATGCCCAGCGCGCTGCGCATCAGCTTGAGCTGGCTGGCCCGCGTCTCGTGGTTGCGTTCCAGCAGGCTGCGGGCGGCCTTGAACGGATCCCCGGGGCGCTCCAGCAGGTTCAGCAGCATGGAGTGGCTGACCGTGAAGCTGGAGGACAGCGGTTCCGGAGTGCCGTCAACGAGCTTCTGGTAGGTCGCCTCGCCCCAGGACACGAACCCGGTGGGCGGCTTCTTCTTCACCACCTGGCGCAGTTTCTTCTGGTCGTCACCGAACTTGGCCTTGGCCTTGGCCATCGCCTTGTTGTTCTCCACGACGTGTTCGGGGGCCTGCACGACGACGGTGCCGGCGGTGTCGTAGCCGGCCCGCCCGGCGCGTCCGGCGATCTGGTGGAATTCGCGGACGTTCAGGAGCCGGGTGCGGGTGCCGTCGTACTTGCTGAGGGCGGTGATCAGCACCGTGCGGATGGGCACGTTGATGCCGACGCCGAGGGTGTCGGTGCCGCAGATGACCTTCAGCAGGCCGGCCTGGGCCAGCTGTTCGACGAGGCGACGGTACTTGGGCAGCATCCCGGCGTGGTGGACGCCGATGCCGTGCCGGACCAGCCGGTTCAGGGTCTTGCCGAAGCCGGGGGCGAAGCGGAACCCGGCGATCAGCTCGTTGATCCGGTCCTTTTCCTCGCGGGTGCAGACGTTGATGCTCATCAGCGCCTGGGCGCGGTCGATCGCTTCGAGCTGGGAGAAGTGCACCACGTAGACGGGCACCTGCTTGGTGGCGAGCAGCTCTTCCAGCGACTCCTGGACCGGGGTCTCGACGTAGTAGTAGTGCAGCGGAATGGGCCGCTGCACGGACGAGACGGTGACGGTGTCCCGGTTGGTGAGTTCGCTGAGCTCGTTGGCGATGCGGGTCATGTCGCCCAGGGTGGCGGACATGAGCAGGAACTGGGCCTGCGGCAGCTCCAGCAGGGGGACCTGCCAGGCCCAGCCGCGCTGCGGATCGGAGTAGAAGTGGAACTCGTCCATAATGACGGTGCCCAGGTCGGCGTCCGGGCCTTCGCGCAGGGCGATGTTGGCCAGGATCTCCGCGGTGCAGCAGATGATCGGGGCGTCCTTGTTGACCGCGGAGTCGCCGGTGACCATGCCGACGTTCTCGGCGCCGAAAATGTCGCACAGGGCGAAGAACTTCTCCGACACCAGGGCCTTGATCGGGGCGGTGTAGTAGCTGCGCTCGTCGTGGGCCATGGCGTGGAAATGTGCGGCGATGGCGACCATCGACTTGCCCGAGCCGGTGGGGGTGGCGAGGATGACGTTGTTTCCCGTCACCAGCTCCATGACGGCTTCGTCCTGCGCCGGGTAGAGCGGCATGCCGCGGCCCTCGGCCCATTCGAGGAACGCGGTGTACGTGTCGTCCGGGTCTATGTCTGTGCCGGGGGACGGGGAAGGAAGCGCATCAAGGAGTTTCATTGCTTCCAGCCTACCGTCGGGCCGGCGGCCGCCGGGCGGCGTGTGCCGTGGGCGGAAGGACCGGGCGGGGTTGCCGGGGAAGGGCCGGACCGCCGACCGCACACCGGCATCACGATAGCGGCGGGAACACCGGAAAAAACGGGTGACCTGCCGCCTGTGGATAAGGCCGGTTAAGGACCGAAAATGTCGGTCCGGGTTGAAATCCTTGGGACATGACCAGGCGGGAAAATCCAGGGCAGGGCAGCCTCTTCGGGGCTCCCTTGGCGGCGGGTGTCGCCGGATCGGCCGTTTCGGCTTCCGGCGCGGCCGATGCTGACGCAGAGGCGGCTCGTGGCAGGGACGCGGTTTCCGCGGCGGCGGCGCTTGCACTCGTATTCTCCGCACAGCCGGCTGATAGTCCCGCGTCCGCGGGCCCTGAGGAGGACGGCACCGGCCTCGAGGGTTCGGGTGCGGATGGTTCCGACGCCGATAACGGCAAAGCGGGCGGTCGCGGTTCCGGTGTTCCAGACCGGAGCCGCGCCGGCGTCGGCGGTCCTCTGCCGGCAGGGTTGGCGGGACAGCTGTCGCTCGGGGCTGTCGAGGAGCTCGACGCAGCTGCAGCAGGTGGCGTGCTGGAACGCCTGGACGTACTTATCGGATGGGCTCAGGCGCAGCAGGCGCGGGTAGTGAAGCGGTTGGAGGACCTGCTGGCGCGTGAGGTCGAGAGACGTGGAACACCCGCCCAGCTGCAGCCCGGAGAGACGATGACCCTGGCTGCAGCGGAAGTGGGGGCGCTGCTTCGGGTGCCGCACATGACGGCGCTGCGGGTGGTCTCCGAGTCCGGGAAGCTGGTTGAACGGTTTCCGGCGACCTTGGCCGGGTTGTCACAGGGGCAGATCACCTATTCCCACGCCCGTGTGCTGCTTGATGAGGCTCAGTTCGTTCCGGAGGAGGACACGGCCGGTTTTGAAGCCGCGGTATTGGACGCGGCGGCGGGTCGGACCGCCGCGCAGCTGGGGCGTCGGGTCCGTACGATGCGGGAGCGCCGGTATCCGGAAACCATCGTGGACCGGCACCGGAACGCTTTGGCCAAGCGTCGCGTGTGGCTGGAACCGGCTTCGGACGGAATGGCCTGCCTGACCGCCCTGATGCCCGCAGAGCAGGGGCAGGCAGCTTTCGGGATGCTGTCCCGGGCGGCTCGGGCGCGCAAATCGGCCGGCGACGAACGGACTGTCGACCAGCTGCGTGTCGACCTGCTCGCCTCAGCGCTGCTTGGCGGCGGCCCGGGTGGATGGCAGGGGCAGGGACAGGTGCAAGGCGCGGCCGTTCAGGCGGGCAGGGGTCGGGGCGAGGGTGAGGGTGGGGACGAAGGGGAGAGTAAGGGTCGGCAGGGACAGGTGCGAGCGGGTCGGGACGAGGGGGATCTCGTCCCGTCAGCGACTGGTGTTGGGGCGAACGGACAGGCTGGGCCGGACGCGGAGGGTGCAGCGGAGGAGGACCTGCCCGGCCTGCGTCCCGAGGTCATGGTGATCATCAGCGCCGAGACTCTGTTCGGTGCCGATGATGCCCCGGCCGAGTTAAACGGTTACGGCCCGATCAGCGCCGAAGCCGCCCGCCGGCTCATCCGTCAGGTCCGGCATTGGACGGGGCTGGTCCAGGACCCGCAGAGCGGTGAAATTCTCGCCGTGGGACGCCGGCGCCGCGTTCCTGCCGGACTCGCCCGGTGGCTTCAGGCCAGGGACGGAACCTGCCGGTTCCCCGGATGCAGCGTCAACGCACGCCGATCGGAGCTTGACCACACGCAGCCTTATGCCATGGGCGGCCCTACCGACCATCGAAACCTGGAACATCTGTGTCCAAAGCACCATCGCCTCAAGACCCTCGGATACTGGACGGCACGGCAGCCCGAGGCCGGAACTGTTGAATGGCGCTCGCCTCTGGGGCGCCGGTACAGCACCGACGCTCAGCTCAACCTGGCTCCGCCGGGTGGAAGCGTGCGCAGAGAGCTCGGTGAAGGCGACGGGGCAGATTCGACGGCAGGTGTGGGTGTGCCGCCCGCACCAGGGTCTTCCGCGCCAGGGTCCTCCGGGAGAGCGGCATCCGCAGGAGGGGGAACCGTCGGAGAAGGATGCGCGGGGGAAGGACGCACAGGAGAGAATCGCCCGGGCGTGGACGATTCTGGCCGTGATCGCCCGCCGGCCGGTGACGCTGCGCCCCCCTTCTAAAGGTCGCGCCCCACTTGGTAGCTAGACAGGTCACCTCCGCTCTTCCAGCCGTCGCACACCCCCTCTTGGTATCTAGACATCGCACACCCCCTCTTCTGGACGTCGCGCGGCCCCTCTTCTAACTGGACGTCGTCGCGCCGGCCGCCTTTCCACACGTCGCACCCCACCCTCTACTGGACGTCACGCCGCCCTTGCCGAGAACCTGGGGACGCCGGGATGGAGTCGCTCCTGCGTCTGGACGTCGCTGAGCGTGGTCACCGGCCGGCCAGCGACGTTGCCTAACCCTTCCAACACATCCCGTGGTCAAGCCGAGGTCCTGGGCCCTCCGGCGAGGAATCACCCCGAGACGTTGTCGGCGGGCCGTCTTCGTCGGGCAGGCTAGGCTGCCAAACATCAGAACCGTCCGTCGAAGGGTCGCAGCCGTGGAAGAGACAGAGAGTGGAAACGCCCGGATCGCTGATGCTCGCACGCGGGAGACGGTCGAGCCGGCGGAGGGTCAGGGGGAGCACGGATCGGGTCGCCGCCTTGGTTCCGGCGGGGAAGGAGCCGACAATCCCCGAAAAGCCGATACGCCTTTGACCTGGGATCCGGCGAAATACCAGGCGTATGCCGATCTCCGGGACCGTCCGTTCTTCGACCTCACAGCCCGGGTTGGCGCGGAAGCACCGCGCCGCGTCGTGGACCTTGGCTGCGGCAGCGGTCACCTTACTGCCGCGCTCGCAGGCCGCTGGCCCGACGCCGAGGTCATCGGACTGGACTCGTCGCCGGAAATGATCGAGCAGGCCCGCGGTCTGGACGGTGCGCCCGGCAACCTCAGGTTCGATCTGGCGGCCATCGAAGACTGGATGCCCGACGCCGCCACCGACGTCGTCGTCTCCAATGCGGCTCTGCAGTGGGTGCCCGGCCACACGGAGCTGCTCAGCACGTGGGCCGCAGCTCTTGCACCCGGGGCTTGGCTCGCCTTCCAGATTCCGGGCAACTTCGATGCCCCGTCGCACGCGCTGATGCGGGCGCTCGCCGACTCAGAGCGCTGGCGGCCCAAGCTCGACGGCGTGCTCCGCCACGCTGACGCCGTCGCACCCCTCAGCGACTACCTTGACCTGCTGCTCAGCGCCGGCTGGGAAGCGGACGCCTGGGCAACGGCCTATCAACAGGTCCTCCAGGGCGAAGACCCCGTGCTGGAGTGGGTGCGCGGCACCGGCTTCCGCCCGGTCATGCAGGCCCTCGATGCCGCCGACCTCGCCGAATTCGAAGCGTCGTACTCCGCCGCCCTCCGGGCAGCCTATCCGCGCCGTGCATGGGGAACCCTGTTCCCGTTCCGCCGACTTTTCGTCGTCGGCCATAAACCGGAACAGCGCCGGGACACCTGACAGCCCGGCGCTGTTCCGGCCGGGTTTCCTGGCCCGGCCGCTGGCAGACTGGGGCCTTCAAGGCCGGCAGGTACCAGCCCGCGCGTCCCGGCCGCGTTCTCTTGTCCGGTAGGTGTGCATGTCCGCGTGGTCCGGCCGCGTCTTTCATGGATCAGCGTGGCGTTCGAGACTCCGGCGGCTGCCAGCCCTGCGCCTTCCGACCGAACCTTGCAGCCATCGGCCGCGTGCATTCCAACCCGACCCCCATTAGCCCGGCTCCCCGGTCGCGGTTCTCAGCCCAGCGTTTAGCCCAGCCCCGCGTTTCCAGCCCGGCCGAGCTTCCCGGCCCCCGTTTCCGGCCCGGCCGTCGACTCCGGCGGCTACCAGCCCCGCGCTTTCCACTCGGGCAGGTGAGGCCGTTCGGCTCCGAGCGTGGTGTGAGCTCCGTGCCCGGGGTGGACGACTGTGTCATCGGGAAGGTATTCGAACACACGTTCGACAACGTCGTTGAACAGCGAGTTGAAGCGTTCCGGGTCCTTCCAGGTGTTCCCGACCCCGCCCGGGAACAGCGAATCCCCGGAGAACAGGTGGGCAGGGCCGGCACCGTTCCGGCAGAGCAGGGCGACGGAACCCGGCGTGTGTCCGCGCAGGTGGATGACTTCCAGATCGAACCCGTCGAAGTCCAGGATGTCGCCGTGGTTGAGGGCTACATCGGCGCTCAACGGGATATCCGGAATATCGTCGCTGCCCGCAGCAGTGCGTGCGCCGGTGGCGGCGGCAGCCTCGGCCAGGGCCCGCACATGGTCCCAATGGCTGTGCGTCGTGATGATCATCTCCACGTGCGCCGGTCCTCCGCCGTCCTGCGCGCCGCTCTCCAGCAGCGCCTGAATGGCCGGAAAATCGTCGGCGGCATCAATGAGCACCTGTGCACCCGACCGCTTGGCGGTAATGACATAAACGTTGTTGTCCATCTCGCCGACTGACGCCCGACGGATGGTGACATTCTCCAAATCCCACATGGGGGCAGTGTATCCACCCTCCCGCGCCGGCACGTGACAGCTCCCACAGGTGCGGCGGCCACTGCGGGTGGCGGGACACACCTGTGGGGCACTGGGCACGGCGGGACACATCCGCGCCCGGCGCGCACGGCAGACAACATCCGCGCCCGGCCGCGACAGCCGCGCAGGCCGCAGCCGCGCAGGCCGCAGCCGCGACGGCCGCGACAGCCGCCGCCCGGCCCGAGCGAAGCCAAGCGCTCGCCTCCGCGGGGATTGTGCCCGTCCACCGGGGGCGGTACGTTGGCCGGATGCTCCTCAGGCTGGTGCGGCAGAACCTGGCGCCGTATAAGGGCGCGGTCGCCGTCGTCGTTCTCCTGCAGCTGCTGCAGACCGTGGCAACTCTGTACCTGCCGACCCTGAACGCGGACATCATTGACCGGGGAGTGGTCACCGGCAACACTGCGGTGATCCTCGACGTCGGCGGCTGGATGCTCGCCGTGACGGCAGGCCAGGTGGTCTGCGCCGTGGCAGCCACCTATCTTGCGTCCCGGGTCGCCATGAGCGCAGGCCGGGACATCCGTGACCGGCTGTTCACGTCGGTGGAGTCGTTCTCCTCCCGGGAAGTAGGCACCTTCGGCGCGCCCTCCCTGATCACCCGCACCACCAACGACGTCCAGCAGGTTCAGATGACGCTGCTGATGACGTTCACGGTGATGGTTTCCGCACCCATCATGGGCCTTGGCGGGGTGCTGCTGGCCCTGAACCAGGACGTCGCCCTGTCCGGGATCCTGCTGCTGATCCTTCCGGCCCTGTTCATCGTGATCGGGCTGGTGCTGCGCCGCCTGATCCCGCTCTTCCGCCGGGTGCAGCAGCAGATCGACCGGGTGAACGGGGTGCTGCGCGAACAGATCATGGGCCTGGCCGTCATCCGTGCCTTTGTCCGCGAGCGCACCGAACAGGAGCGGTTCGACGGCGCGAACCGGACCCTGACCGAGACGCAGCTGCGCACCGCTCAGTACATGGCGCTGCTGTTCCCGGCCGCAATGCTGGTCGCCAACCTCGCGTCCGTGGCCGTTGTCTGGTTCGGTGCCTACCGGATCGACGCCGGGCAGATGCAGATCGGAGCCCTCACCGCCTTCATCGCGTACATCATGCAGATCCTGATGGCGGTCATGATGTCGATGTTCATGATCATGATGCTTCCGCGGGCCGCGGTGTGCGCCGAACGCATCTACGAGGTCCTCGATACCGAAAGCACGGTGCGCGACGCCGCCGACGCGGTTCCCCTGGTGTACGACGGCGGCACCCTGGTCTTCGACAACGTCGGCTACACCTACCCCGGGGCGGAAGCGCCGGTGCTGCACAACGTCAGCTTCACGGCGGCGTCCGGGCAGACGACCGCCATCATCGGGTCGACCGGAGCCGGCAAGTCCACCCTGGTGAACCTGGTGCCCCGGCTGCTGGACGCCACGGACGGCAGGATCCTGGTGGACGGGCAGGACATCCGGGCCGTCACTCTGCAGTCGCTGCGCAGCGGTATCGGCCTGGTGCCGCAGCGGGCATATCTGTTCAGCGGAACCGTGGCCTCCAACCTCCGGTTCGGCAGACCCGAGGCCACCGACACCGAACTGTGGGAGGCGCTCGAGATCGCCCAGGCCGCCGACTTCGTGCGGGCGTCCCCGGAGGGCCTCGAGCAGCGCGTGGAACAGGGAGGCGGCAACTTCTCCGGGGGCCAGCGCCAGCGCCTGGCCATCGCCCGCGCCCTGGTGGTCCGCCCCGCCGTCTATCTGTTCGACGACAGCTTCTCGGCCCTGGACTTCGCCACCGACGCCCGGCTCCGCACGGCGTTGAAGCAGCGCACGGCGGATGCCACGGTGCTGATCGTCGCGCAGCGGGTCAACACCATCAGCGACGCCGCCCGGATCGTCGTGCTGGAGGAAGGTCGGGTGGCGGCTCAGGGAACGCATGCGGAACTGCTGGAGACCTCGCCGACCTACCGGGAGATCGTGGAATCCCAGCTGACGGCGGAGGAGGTCCCGTGACGGCAGGACGGCGGAACGCGCATGCCCAGCTGCGGCCACCCCTCCGGATGCCCCCGGAGCATCGTCAGCCGCGCCTCAGGGAGGAGGGCTCGTGAGCGGAATGCATGGGGGAAGCCGGCCCGGCGCCGGGCGTTCCGCCGGCGGCCACGCCCCGGGCGGGAAGCCGCTGAACTTCCGCGCCGGCGTACGCCGGATCCTGGCCCTGATGGCTCCGGACCGGCTGCGGGTCGCGCTGGTGGCGACCGCCGCCGTCGTCTCCGTCGCGCTCGCCGTCAGCGCCCCGGCGGTCCTGGGGCAGGCGACCAACGTGATCTTCGACGGCGTAATCGGCGCCGGGCTCCAGCAGGGCATCAGCAAGGACGAGCAGGTGCAGGAGCTGCGCCGGCAGGGGCAGGAGCAGCTGGCGGACATGCTCGCCGCCATGGACGTGGTTCCCGGACAGGGCGTGAACTTCGGACGGCTCGGGGTACTGGTGCTGGGAGTGCTGGGCATCTACCTCGCAGCCTTCCTGTTCGGCTGGCTGCAGGCCCGGGTGACCGCACGGGTGGTGCAGAACGCCATGTACCGGCTCCGCAGGGACGTGGACGCCAAACTCTTCCGGCTGCCGATGTCACACTTCCAGCGCGAAGCGCGCGGCGACGTGCTCAGCCGCGTCACCAACGACATCGACAACCTGGCCCAGACCCTGTCCCAGACGCTCACGCAGATCGTCACCGCCTCGCTCACCATCATCGGCGTGCTGGGCATGATGCTCTGGCTCTCGCCGCTGCTGGCCCTCATCGCGGTGATCACGGTGCCGGTGTCCGCCGTCGTGACCGTCCTGATCGCCCGGCGCTCGCAGGCGCAGTTCATGCAGCAGTGGAAATCCACGGGCGAGGTGAACGGCTACATCGAGGAAATGTTCAGCGCCCACGATGTGGTCAAGGCCTTCGGGCAGTCGGAACGCGTGGTGGAGGGCTTTCGGCCGGCCAACCGGCAGCTCTACCGGTCCTCGTTCCGGGCCCAGTTCGTCTCCGGCATCATCATGCCGACGATGCAGTTCATCTCGAACCTCAACTACGTGGCCGTCGCCGTCGTCGGCGGCCTGCTGGTGGCCAACGGCCGGCTTTCCATCGGGGGAGTGCAGGCCTTCATCCAGTACAGCCGCCAGTTTTCCCAGCCGCTGGGCCAGATCGGCTCGCTGATCAACATGCTGCAGTCCGGCGTCGCCTCCGCGGAGCGGGTCTTCGAGCTGCTCGACGCCCCGGAGCAGGAACCCGATCCGGCGGAGCCGGCGACCCTCCCGCATGTGCGCGGCCGGGTGGCCTTCGAACACGTCGATTTCAGCTACACCCCTGACGTGCCGCTGATCCGCGACCTGTCCTTCGTCGCCGAACCGGGACAGACCGTGGCCATCGTCGGCCCCACCGGGGCGGGCAAAACCACGCTGGTGAACCTGCTGATGCGCTTCTACGACGTCGACGGCGGCCGCATCACCATCGACGGCGTCGACACGGCACGGATGCGGCGCCGGGACCTGCGCCGGCTGATCGGGATGGTGCTCCAGGACGCGTGGCTGTTCGAAGGCACCATCCGGGAGAACCTGGCCTACGGCGCCCCCGGGGCCACCGAAGACCAGATCGTCGCCGCCGCCCGCGCCACCCATGTGGACCACTTCGTCCGTTCCCTGCCCGAGGGGTACGACACCGTGCTGGGCAACGACGGCGGCTCGCTGAGCCAGGGACAGCGGCAGCTGCTCACCATCGCCCGGGCCTGGCTGGCCGACCCCGCGATCCTGGTCCTCGACGAGGCGACCAGCTCCGTGGACACCCGCACCGAGGTCGCAATCCGGCTCGCCATGAACGCCCTGCGGCAGGACCGCACCAGCTTCGTCATCGCCCATCGGCTCTCCACCGTCCGTGACGCCGACGTCATCCTGGTGGTACAGGGCGGGCGGATCGTGGAGCAGGGCACGCATGACGCGCTGCTCGAGACCGAAGGCTTCTACGCGGATCTCTACCGCGCCCAGTTCAGCGGGCCGGCGGTGGACGTCGACGGGGACGCCGAAGCGGACGGGACAGCCACTGCCCGAAAGGCAGCCGCCTCCGGCCCCGCCGCAACCGACTGACGCCCGGGTGCCGGGCGTGGTATCCGGTACCACCCCGCTGCAGCCGGCTGACGGGCGGGGTACCGGGCCCGCATCCGGCACGGCTCCATCTGCACACCCCTGAGACCCATGTGCAGAGCCCGTATCCGGTACGGGCACCGGCCCCACATCGCAGGACCGCCGGTTCCCGGAGGGCTCCCGTGGCAGAATGAGGACGGGCCCGCGTGGGCGCCAGCAGGCGCCCACGCGCCGTCGGCCTGCTGACCCCGGAACAGGGAGGATGAACCATTGAGCGACCAGGTGCTCTCGTGGGTGCGGATCGACTCATCCGACCCCGTGCCGCCGTATGAGCAGCTGCGCCTGCAGATTCTCGCCGCGGCGAACGACGGCCGGCTGCCGGTCGGGACCAGGCTCCCGCCGGTCCGCACGCTGGCCGCCGAGCTTGGCCTGGCCGTCAATACCGTTGCCCGTGCGTACCGCGAGCTGGAGCATGCCGAGATCGTCACGACCCGTTCCCGGGCGGGCACCGTCATCTCCGCACCGGCCGGAGACGCCCGCCGGCGGGTGGCCGACGCCGCCAAGGTGTACGCGGATGCCGTCCATGCCAACGGCCTGGCAGCCGACGCCGCCCTGGCCATCGTGGAAGCGGCCCTACGCTCCCGGTGAACACGGCGCCGATCGAATACGTTTTCGATTCCGGTTTGATCTACAGTGGAAAACGTGTCTACTGCGACTTCTTCCCAGACCGGTGGCCTGGTCCGCCAACCGACCGGTAATGACCTTTCCCGGCTGATCGTCAAGGGGGCGCGGGAGCACAACCTGCGCAACGTGGACCTCGATCTGCCGCGCGACGCGATGATCGTCTTCACCGGCCTTTCCGGCTCCGGAAAGTCCTCCCTCGCGTTCGACACCATCTTCGCCGAGGGCCAGCGCCGCTACGTGGAATCGCTCTCGGCCTACGCCCGCATGTTCCTGGGGCAGGTGGACAAGCCCGACGTCGACTTCATCGAAGGGCTTTCGCCGGCGGTCTCCATCGACCAGAAGTCGACGAGCAACAACCCCCGCTCGACGGTCGGCACGATCACCGAGATCTACGACTACATGCGCCTGCTCTGGGCGCGCGTCGGCCGCCCGCACTGTCCGGTCTGCGGCGAGCCGATTTCCCGGCAGACCCCGCAGCAGATCGTCGACCAGCTCCTCGAGCTGCCCGAAGGCACCCGCTTCCAGGTCCTGGCCCCGGTGGTCCGCGGCCGCAAGGGCGAATTCGTGGACCTGTTCAAGGAGCTGGCGTCCAAGGGCTACTCCCGCGCCCGGGTCGACGGCAAGCAGGTCCAGCTCTCGGACCCGCCGAAGCTGGGCAAGCAGTACAAGCACACCATCGAGGTCGTCGTCGACCGTCTCGTGGTCAAGGACGGCGTGCGCCAGCGGCTCACAGACTCCATCGAAACCGCACTCGGGCTGGCTGACGGCCGGGTGCTGGCCGACTTCGTCGACCTGCCCGAAGACGCCCCGGACCGGATCCGGGCCTTCTCCGAGAACCTCGCCTGCCCCAATGAGCACGCCCTGGCCCTGGACGAAGTCGAGCCCCGCTCCTTCTCCTTCAACAACCCGTTCGGCGCCTGCCCGGTCTGCACCGGCATCGGCTCCCGGCTGGAGGTCGATGAGGAGCTGGTCATTCCCGATCCGGACAAGTCGCTGCGCGACGGCGCCGTCGCGCCCTGGTCGCTGGGCACCGCGACCACCGAGTACTGGAACCGGCTGCTCGAAGGCCTCGCCAAGGACATGGACTTCTCCATGGACACGCCCTGGCACTCGCTGCCCAAGCATGTCCAGCAGGCGGTGCTGAACGGCAAGGACCACAAGGTCGAGGTCGAGTACCGCAACCGGTTCGGCCGCATGCGCCGCTACACCACCGGCTTCGAGGGCGTGGTCCAGTACATCCAGCGCAAGCACCTGGAGACCGAGTCCGACAGCGCCCGCGACCGCTACGAGGAGTACATGCGGGAAATCGCCTGCCCCGAATGCGGCGGCGCGCGCCTGAACCCCACGTCCCTGTCCGTGCTGATCAACGGCCGCAACATCGCCGAGGTCACCGCCCTGCCGCTGCGCGAGGTCCGCTCCTTCCTGGAGGGCCTGGAACTGACCGGACGGGAAGCGCAGATCGCCAACCAGGTACTCAAGGAGATCCTCGCCCGGCTGACCTTCCTGCTCGACGTCGGCCTGGAGTACCTGAGTCTCTCCCGGGCTGCCGGTACGCTGTCCGGCGGTGAAGCGCAGCGCATCCGGCTCGCCACGCAGATCGGCTCCGGCCTGGTGGGCGTGCTGTACGTCCTCGACGAGCCTTCCATCGGCCTGCACCAGCGGGACAACCGGCGTCTCATCGAAACGCTGACCCGGCTGCGGAACCTCGGCAACACGCTGATCGTCGTGGAGCACGACGAGGACACCATCAAGGAAGCGGACTGGATCGTCGACGTCGGCCCCGGTGCCGGCGAGCACGGCGGCGAGGTCGTCCACTCGGGTCCGCTGGCGGAGCTGCTGGAGAACCCGCGCTCGATCACCGCCGACTACCTGACCGGTCGGCGCGAGATCGAGATCCCCGCCAAGCGGCGGAAGATCGACCGGAAGCGGCAGCTGAAGATCGTCGGCGCCAAGGAAAACAACCTGCGCAACATCGACGTGTCCGTGCCGCTGGGCGTGTTCACCGCCGTGACAGGTGTCTCCGGGTCCGGCAAGTCCACCCTGATCAACGACATCCTCTACAAGGTGCTGGCGAACAAGCTCAACGGCGCCAAGCACGTTCCCGGCCGGCACACCCGGGTCGAGGGGCTGGAACACCTGGACAAGGTGATCCACGTCGACCAGAGCCCGATCGGCCGTACCCCGCGGTCCAACCCGGCGACCTATACGGGCGTCTTTGACCGCATCCGCAAGCTCTTCGCAGAGACCACCGAGGCGAAGGTGCGCGGCTACCAGGCCGGACGTTTCTCGTTCAACGTCAAGGGCGGCCGCTGCGAGGCCTGCCACGGCGACGGCACGCTGAAAATCGAAATGAACTTCCTGCCGGATGTGTACGTGCCCTGCGAGGTGTGCCACGGAGCGCGCTACAACCGCGAAACCCTCGAGGTGCACTACAAGGGCAAGAACATTGCCGAGGTCCTCGACATGCCGATCGAGGAGGCCGCCGAGTTCTTCTCCGCCTACACCGCGATCGCGCGGTACCTGAAGACCATGGTCGACGTCGGGCTGGGGTACGTGCGGCTCGGCCAGCCGGCCACCACGCTCTCCGGCGGCGAGGCGCAGCGCGTGAAGCTGGCCGGGGAACTGCAGAAGCGGTCCAACGGTCGCAGCATCTACGTGCTGGACGAACCGACCACCGGCCTGCACTTCGAGGATGTGCGCAAGCTCCTGCTGGTCCTGCAGGGCCTGGTGGACAAGGGCAACTCGGTGATCACCATCGAACACAACCTTGACGTGATCAAGAGCGCCGACTGGCTCATCGACATGGGCCCCGACGGCGGCTCCGGCGGCGGCATGGTCGTCGCCTCCGGAACGCCGGAAAAGGTGGCTGCGACCGAGGCCAGCCACACCGGCACCTTCCTCGCGGAAATCCTGCCCTGACCTGTATATTCCCCGGCCGCCGCGGTGGCCGGGGAATACGTCGGCCGCAATACATACTCCCGGCGGCATGTGTTTTTCGGTGCAGGGCGTCACATGTGGGAAACTTGCCCGGTGAATGAGACGCGGTTGCTGGTGCTGTTTGACCTTGACGGGACCCTTGTGGATCCCGCCGGAAGTATTACCGGCGGCATCGCCGCCGCACTGGCGGGAGCCGGTCTCCCTGTTCCCGGCCCCGAGCGGCTGTCGGCGATGGTCGGCCCCGCGTTGACCACGTCCCTGCGCGACCTTGCCGGCGTGCCGGAGGACCGCATCGACGAAGTCATCGCGGCCTACCGCGCCGGATACCGCAGCAGCGGGATGGCCGAGAGCAGGCCGTACCCCGGCATCCCCGAGGTCCTGGCGGAGCTGCAGGGCCGGTGCCTGCTGGCCGTCGCCACGCAGAAGCCCGAAGGCCTGGCGCATGAACTGCTGCGCCTGCAGGGCCTTGACGGGTTCTTCGCCTCCATTCACGGTTCCCCCGACGACGAGCGTACGGCCGCGCCGGACGGCAAGGCCTCCATCGTCGCCGCCGCGCTGGAACGGCACCGCGGCGCCTGGGACCACGCCGTCATGATCGGCGACCGGAGCCATGACGTGCACGGCGCCGCCGCCAACGGCCTGCCCTGCATCGGCATCACCTGGGGCTTCGCCGCCGACGGCGAACTGGAGGACGCGGGCGCGGCCGAGGTGGTCACGCGCGCCCAGGACCTGCCCGCTGCGATCACCCGGACGGCTGCCGCGCCGGCGGCCGCATCGGACGCCGCATCAGCCCCCACCTTGGACGCTGCCGGCAGCCGGGAGGTGGCCGCGCATGGGCGTCTATAAGCTCACCCGCACCAGCACCCGCGCCCTGATCGCCGGGCTCTGCCGACCCACCATCATCGGGCTGGAGAACGTGCCGCCCACCGGGCCCTTCATCGTGGCCGCCAACCACTTGTCCTTCCTGGACAGCGTCCTGGTCCAGGCGCTCATGCCGCGGCGGGTGGCGTTCTTCGCCAAGGCCGAGTACTTCACAGGCACCGGGCTCAAAGGCGCGGCGATGCGCAGCTTCTTCGAAGGCGTCGGCTCGATTCCCGTCGAGCGCGGCGAACAGGCCGCCAGCGTGGCGGCCCTGCGCACCCTCCTGGACATACTGGACCAGGACGGCGGCATCGGCATCTATCCCGAAGGAACCCGCTCCCGGGACGGCCTGCTCTACCGCGGCCGGACCGGCGTCGGATGGCTGGCGCTGACCTCCGGCGCGCCCGTGGTGCCCGTCGGACTGATCGGCACCGAACGCCTGCAGCCTGCAGGGGCACGGATGATCCGGCCCCAGCACTTCACCATGAAGGTGGGGCGGCCGCTGTACTTCCAGAAGACCGGACCGGACCACGCCCTCCCTGCCCGCCGCCAGGCCACCGACCGGGTGATGGATGCCATTGCCGAACTGAGCGGCCAGGAACGGGCCGGCACCTACAACCAGCACAAGGCCGACGGCTGACGGCGGTCGACCGACGGACTGGCAGCCGGATGGGCGGCCGACAGCTCGCGGCGACCCATTCACGGGCTGGTCACCGGACTGGCGGCCGACGGCTGACGGCGGTCGACCGACGGGCTGGCCACCGGATAGGCGCCCGGACTGGCCACCGGGGCTGACGGAGGCCCAATGACGGGCGAGCGACCGGACGGGCCGCCGGGGGTGACGGCCTGCCGCCCGGCCTGCCTCCGCCGTCCGCGAAAGCCCGCGGGCGGCCCGCCGGCCGACCGTAGGATGGAACAGTGGCAGATCCAGCAAGCTACCGGCCCAAGACCGGCGAAATCCCCACCCAGCCCGGTGTCTACCGGTTCCGCGACGCCCAGGGCCGGGTCATCTACGTGGGCAAGGCCAAAAACCTCCGCTCCCGCCTGAACTCCTACTTCGCCAATCCGGCCGGCCTGATGCCCAAGACCCGCACCATGGTCCACACCGCCGCCGGCGTGGAATGGACCGTCGTCGGCACCGAGCTGGAGGCGCTGCAGCTCGAGTACACCTGGATCAAGGAATACGATCCGCGGTTCAACATCATGTTCCGGGACGACAAGTCCTACCCCTACCTCGCCGTGACGATGGGGGAGAAGTACCCCCGCGCCCAGGTCATGCGCGGGGACCGCCGGAAGGACACCCGGTACTTCGGCCCCTTCTATCCGGCCAAGGCCATCCGTGAAACCCTGGACACCCTGCTGCGCGTGTTTCCGGTGCGCACCTGCAGCGCAGGCGTGTTCCGCCGCGCCGAACGCACCGGCCGCCCCTGCCTGCTCGGCTACATCGACAAGTGCGCCGCGCCCTGCGTGGGCCGCGTGACCGCTGAGGAGCACCGCGACATCGCCGCGTCCCTGTGCGACTTCATGGCAGGCGACAGCAAGCGCTTCATCCAGGACCTCGAGGCGCGCATGCGGGAGGCCGTCGCGGAGCTGGACTACGAATCCGCCGCCCGTATCCGCGACGACATCTCCGCCCTGAAGAAGGTCTTCGAACGGAACGCCGTCGTGCTCAGCGAGGACACCGACGCCGACATCTTCGGCCTCCGCGAGGACGAGCTGGAAGCGTCGGCCCAGGTGTTCCACGTCCGCGGCGGCCGGATCCGCGGCCAGCGCGGCTGGGTGGTCGAAAAGGTCGAGGACACCGGAGACGAGGACCTCATCGAGCACCTGCTCCAGCAGGTGTACGGCGAAGCTGCGTCCACCGACCGCATTCCGCGCAAGGTCCTGGTGCCCCGCCTGCCGGCCAACGTGGAGGACCTGGAGGCCTGGCTGTCGGGGCTGCGCGGCTCCAAGGTCAAGATTCGGGTGCCCAGGCGCGGCGACAAGCGCGCCCTGATGGAAACGGTCGAGCAGAACGCCGAAGACGCCCTCCGCCTGCACAAGAGCCGCCGGGCCTCGGACCTCACCGCCCGCTCCGCCGCCCTCCAGGAGCTGCAGGACGCCCTGGAGCTGCCGGTCTCGCCGCTGCGGATCGAGTGCTACGACATCTCCCACGTCCAGGGCACCAACGTGGTCGCCTCCATGGTCGTCGCCGAGGACGGGCTGGCCAAGAAATCCGACTACCGGCGCTTCGCCATCACCGGTGATGCCGCCCGCGATGACACCTCGGCCATGTACGACGTCATCAGCCGCCGCTTCCGCCACTACCTGTCGGAAAACTTCGATCCCAACGCCCACCCCGACGACGTCGCCGCCGCCGTTGAGGCAGCCGCATCAGGCGAGGCATCCGCGGCAGCCGAGCCGGCGGAGGCAGGAGCAGCAGCGGCCGGCGGGGACCGGCAGGCGCCTGCCCGTTCCGCCGCGCCGCGGGCGAACACGCTCACCCCGGTCGCCCGGCCCAAGTTCGCCTATCCGCCCAACCTGGTGGTGGTCGACGGCGGGCGGCCGCAGGTGGACGCGGCCTGCCGGGCCCTGGCCGACTTGGGCATCACCGACGTACAGGTGGTGGGCCTGGCCAAGCGGTTGGAGGAGGTCTGGGTGCCGGACAGCGAGTTCCCGGTGATCCTGCCCCGTTCTTCCCCGGCCCTGTTCCTGCTGCAGCGGATCCGCGACGAGGCCCACCGCTTCGCCATCACCTTCCACCGGCAGAAGCGGGGCAAGTCGATGACCGCGTCGCTGCTCGACGACATCCAGGGCCTGGGCCCGGCCAAGCGCGCCGCCCTGCTGAAGCACTTCGGCTCGGTGAAGAAGCTGCGGACGGCGGGGGAGGAGGAGCTGCGGTCGGTGCCCGGCATCGGCCCCGCCCTGGCCGCCTCGATCCGGGCCCAGCTGGACGCCGCAGCCACCGCGGCGGCCCCGGCGGTGAATATGACCACCGGCGAAATCGTGGATTCTTAGCTACGCTGGGAACCCGGTGTCTACGCCACAACGACAGGACAATAGAACGATGACTGAAGTGGACGGGCTGACCAGCGTCAAACCGGCCGAATCCGAGCTGCTCGTGGTCACCGGCATGTCCGGCGCCGGGCGCAGCACCGCCGCCAACGCCCTGGAGGACCACGGCTGGTACGTCGTGGAGAACCTGCCGCCGCTGATGCTCGGCACGCTTACCGAGCTCGTGTCCCGGATGCCGCATTCGATTCCGAAGCTGGCCGTGGTGATCGACGTCCGCAGCAAGGAGCTCTTCCAGGACATCCGGGAGGCACTGCGCAACCTGCGCGCCGCCGGCGTCAGCTACCGGGTGCTCTTCCTCGACGCCGACGACGCCACCCTGGTCCGCCGCTTCGAGCAGGGCCGCCGGCCCCACCCGCTGCAGGAGGACGGCTCCATCCTGGACGGCATCGCCGCCGAACGGGATGTGCTGGCCGAACTGCGCCGCTCCTCCGACATCGTCGTCGACACCTCACGCTTCAACGTGCACGCGCTGGCCACGACCATCACGGAGCTGTTCACCGAGTCCGGTCCGATCGTGCTCCGCCTCAACGTAATGAGCTTCGGCTTCAAGTACGGGCTGCCGGTGGATGCGAACTTCGTCGCCGACGTGCGCTTCATCCCCAACCCGCACTGGATTCCCCAGCTGCGCCCGCACACCGGGCAGGACGGCGATGTCCGGGACTTCGTGCTCGACGCCGAGGGAACCAAGGAGTTCCTGGACCGCTACGTCGAAGCCCTGGAGCCGGTGATCGACGGCTACCGTCGGGAGAACAAGCACTACGCCACCATCGCGGTCGGCTGCACCGGCGGCAAGCACCGCTCCGTGGCCGTGACCGAGGAGCTCGCGAAGCGGCTGGCCCAGTTGCCGCACGTCACCGTCAGCGCCCATCACCGCGACCTGGGGCGGGAGTGAGTTTCCTTACCGGCCCCCTGCCCCTGATTCCCGATACGTCGGCCGCCCGTCCGGGCACCGGCGGCCGTTCGGCCGCGCCGGCGGTCGTCGCGCTGGGCGGGGGCCACGGGCTGTCGGCCTCGCTCTCGGCCCTGCGCCTGCTGACCACCGACCTCACCGCCGTGGTGACCGTGGCCGACGACGGCGGGTCCTCCGGGCGGCTGCGCCGGGACCTGGGCGTGCTCCCGCCGGGCGACCTGCGGATGGCGCTGTCCGCGCTGTGCGACGACACCGACTGGGGCCGGACCTGGCGCGACGTCATGCAGCACCGCTTCAAGTCGATGGACGGCGTCGAGGGCACCCTGGACGGGCACGCCATGGGCAACCTGCTCATCGTCACTCTGTGGGAGCTGCTGCAGGATCCGGTGGCGGGCCTGCAGTGGGCCGGCGCCCTGCTGGGAGCCCGCGGACAGGTGCTGCCGATGTCGACGGTTCCGCTGACCATCGAGGGAGACGTCCTGCGTGAAACGGCAGCCGGCCTGCGGCACGAGACGGTCCGCGGGCAGGCCCGGCTCGCCGCGGCGGGCGCCCGCAGCAACGTCACGGACGTCCGCCTCGAGCCGGCCGACGCCCCGGCGTGCCCGCAGGCCCTGGAGGCCGTCGAACGGGCGGACTGGGTGATCCTGGGCCCGGGGTCCTGGTACACCTCGCTGCTGCCGCATCTGCTGCTGCCGCAGCTGCGCGACGCCCTGTGCTCCACGAACGCCCGGCGCCTGCTGACCATGAACCTGAACATGGACACCACCGAAACCTCCGGCATGAGCGCCGCGGACCACCTGGATGTGATCCGCCGCTATGCCCCCGGTTTCAAGGTCGACGCGGTGCTGGCGGATCCGGCCGTAGCCGGCGACCGCCGCGCCTTCGAGGAGGCGGCCGCCGCGCTGGGAGCCCGCGCGGTCTTCGGTAAGGTGGGGGCTGCGGGCAGCCGTGCAGTGCATGATCCACTGCGGCTTGCCACCGCCTACCAGGACATTTTCGAGAACTAGCACCAGGAAACAGGAGTGTGTCCGTGGCCCTCACCACCGCCGTCAAGGAGGAGCTCTCACGTCTGGACGTGTTGAAGTCCTCCGTCCGCAAGGCCGAGGTTTCGGCGTTGCTGCGCTTCGCAGGGGGGCTGCACATCATCTCCGGCCGCATCGTCATCGAGGCCGAGGTCGACCTGGCCTCCACGGCCCGGCGGCTGCGCACGGCGATCTCCGAGGTCTACGGCCACGGCAGCGAGATCGTCGTCGTCTCCGGCGGCGGCCTGCGCCGCGGCAACCGGTACGTCGTGCGGGTGGTGCGGGACGGGGAATCCCTGGCCCGGCAGACGGGACTGCTCGACTCGCGCGGACGACCGGTCCGCGGCCTGCCCTCCGCCGTCGTCAACGGTTCCGCCGCCGACGCCGAGGCGGTCTGGCGCGGCGCCTTCCTCGCCCACGGCTCGCTGACGGAGCCGGGACGCTCCTGCGCCCTGGAGGTCACCTGCCCCGGTCCCGAGGCCGCGCTGGCGCTGGTGGGCGCGGCCCGGCGCATCGGAATCTCCGCCAAAGCCCGCGAAGTGCGCGGCGTGGACCGCGTCGTGATCCGCGACGGCGACGCGATCGCCGCGCTGCTGACCCGCATGGGCGCCCACGATGCCCTGATGGTGTGGGAGGAACGGCGGATGCGCAAGGAGGTCCGCGCCACGGCCAACCGCCTGGCGAACTTCGACGACGCGAACCTGCGGCGCTCGGCCCAGGCCGCCGTCGCCGCCGGCGCCCGGGTCGAACGGGCCCTTGAAATCCTCGGCGAGGATGTGCCGCAGCACCTGCGCTACGCGGGCGAGCTGCGCCTGGCGCACAAACAGGCCAGCCTCGACGAACTGGGCCGCCTGGCGGAACCGGCCATGACCAAGGACGCCGTGGCCGGGCGCATCCGGCGGCTGCTGGCCATGGCGGACAAGCGCGCGGCAGAGCTCGGCATCCCGGGCACCGAGGCGAGCGTGACGGCGGAAATGCTCGACGGCTAGGTCCTTTGCATAGGATGGAAGCAGCCCGCCGGTTCACACCGGCACCATCGGCCACTCCAGTCAGCGGCCGACGGGCGCTGCCGCCGAGCATGAAGGAGAAGCTGTGAACAATAAGTACACCCTGCCTGAGCTGCCCTACGATTACGCCGCCCTGGAGCCGCACATTTCCGCGCGGATCATGGAGCTGCACCACGACAAGCACCACGCCACCTACGTGGCCGGCGCCAACACCGCCCTCGAGCAGATGGCCGAAGCCCGCGACAAGGGCGAGTTCGGCTCCATCCCGAAGCTGTCCAAGGACCTGGCCTTCCACCTGGGCGGACACACCAACCACAGCATCTTCTGGAACAACATGAGCCCGGACGGCGGCGACAAGCCCGAGGGCGAGCTCGCGGCCGCGATCGACGAGTTCTTCGGCTCCTTCGACGGCTTCCGCGGCCAGTTCACCGCTGCGGCGACCTCGCTGCAGGGCTCCGGCTGGGCGATCCTGGCCTACGATCCGCTGGGCAGGAACATGGTCATCGAGCAGCTCTACGACCAGCAGGGCAACATCCCGGTGGGCACCATCCCGCTGCTGATGCTGGACATGTGGGAGCACGCCTTCTACCTGGACTACGTCAACGTCAAGGCCGACTACGTCAAGGCGTTCTGGAACATCATCAACTGGGCCGACGTCGCGCAGCGCTTCGACGCCGCCCGCTCGGGCGCCCCGGCGCTGATCCTGCCGAACGAGGCCTAGGCACCGCACCGGAGGGGCCCGCACGGGACAAAAACCGTCCCTGCCCGGTACCCCGCGGGAGCCCGACGCGTAAGATGAGACCGTCAGCTGCCCGTCCGGCCCACCGGCCGGACGGGCCCTGGCGGAGCAGCTCCCAGGTGGCCTTGTCAGACAACCGGGGTCACGTGATCTTCGATTGACCAGCTATCAAGGAGACGGACAGTGACTACTCGAGTTGGCATCAACGGCTTCGGACGCATCGGACGCAACTACTTCCGGGCCGCGCTGGAGCAGAACGCGGATCTGGACATTGTCGCCGTCAACGACCTCACCAGCCCCGAAACGCTCGCCCATCTGCTGAAGTACGACTCCGTCACCGGCCGCATTCCGGCCGACATCGAGGTCAGCGAGGGCAACATCGTCGTGGGCGGGCGCACGCTGAAGGTCCTCGCCGAACGCGACCCCGCGAACCTGCCCTGGAAGGACCTCGGGGTGGACATCGTCATCGAGTCCACCGGGTTCTTCACCAAGGCCGACGACGCGAAGAAGCACATCGACGCAGGTGCGAAGAAGGTGCTCATCTCCGCACCCGGCAAGGGTGCCGACATCACCATCGTGATGGGCGTGAACGACGGCGACTACAACCCCGCCGAGCACAACATCATTTCCAACGCCTCCTGCACCACGAACTGCCTGGGCCCGCTGGCCAAGGTCCTGCACGAGGCGTTCGGCATCGAGCGCGGCCTGATGACCACCGTGCACGCTTACACGGCGGACCAGAACCTGCAGGACGGCCCGCACCGCGACCTGCGCCGCGCCCGTGCCGCCGCCCTGAACATCGTGCCGACCACCACCGGCGCGGCGAAGGCCATCGGCCAGGTGCTGCCGGAACTGGACGGCAAGCTCGACGGGTTCGCGCTGCGCGTGCCGGTCCCCACCGGCTCGATCACCGACCTCACCGTGCAGGTCAGCCGCGAAGCGACCGTCGAGCAGATCAACGACGCCTACCAGGCGGCTGCCGACGGACCGCTGTCCGGCATCCTGCGCTACACCGACGAACCCCTGGTCTCCTCCGACATCGTCACCGACCCGGCCTCCTGCATCTTCGACTCCGGGCTCACCCGGATCATGGGCAACGAAGTGAAGGTCGTGGGCTGGTACGACAACGAGTGGGGCTACTCCTGCCGCCTGGTCGACCTGACGTCGCTGGTGGCCTCGAAGCTCTGACACCGACCCGACCCAAACCAACCTGACCACCGACCGACCAAAGGTAGCTATGACAGTCAAGACACTGGATGAACTGATCAACGAGGGCGTCGACGGCCGCTACGTGCTCGTGCGTTCCGACCTCAACGTTCCGCTGGAGGACGGCCGGGTGACCGACAACGGCCGCATCCGAGCCTCCATCCCCACCATCCAGCGTCTGGTGGGCCACGGTGCCAAGGTGATGGTCATGGCGCACCTGGGCCGCCCCAAGGGCAAGCCCGACGAGAAGTACTCCCTGCGGCCGGCGGCGGACGAGCTCAACGAGCTTGCACCGTTCTCCGTCGAATTCGCCTCCGACACGGTCGGCGAAGACGCGAAGCGGCTCGCCGGCTCCCTGGCGGCCGGCAGCGTCCTGGTCCTGGAGAACGTGCGGTTCGACCCGCGCGAGACCTCCAAGGACGACGCCGAGCGGCAGGCCTTCGCCCGCGAGCTCGCCGCCCTGACCGGCGGCAACGGCGCCTATGTCGACGACGCCTTCGGTGCGGTGCACCGCCGGCACGCCAGCGTCTACGACATCGCCGAGATCCTGCCCGCCTACCAGGGCGACCTCGTGAAGGAGGAGGTGCAGGTCCTGACCCGCCTGACGCAGGACCCCGCCAAGCCCTACGTCGTGGTGCTCGGCGGCTCGAAGGTGTCCGACAAGCTGGCCGTGATCGAGAACCTGATGACCCGGGCCGACAGCCTGCTGATCGGCGGCGGCATGGTCTTTACCTTCCTGGCGGCGCAGGGCCACAAGGTCGGAGCCAGCCTGCTGGAGCAGGACCAGATCGAGACGGTCAAGGGCTACCTTGACCGGGCCGCCGAGGTCGGCTGCGAGTTCGTCCTGCCGACCGACATCGTGGTGGCGGACCGTTTCGCGGCCGACGCCGAACACGAGGTCGTTCCCGCCGACGCCATGGAGTCGGGCCGCTTCGGGGACAAGGGCATCGGCCTGGACATCGGCCCCGATTCCGGTGCGGCGTTTGCCGAGCGCATCCGCGGCGGCGAGACGGTCTTCTGGAACGGACCGATGGGCGTCTTCGAGTTCCCCGCCTTCGCCGAAGGCACCCGGGCCGTGGCCCAGGCGTTGAAGGACAGCGGGGGCCTGACCGTGGTCGGCGGCGGCGACTCCGCCGCGGCGGTACGCCGCCTCGGTTTCGCGGACCGCGACTTCGGCCACATCTCCACCGGCGGCGGCGCGTCGCTGGAGTACCTGGAAGGCAAGGACCTGCCGGGCCTCACCGTCCTGGACCGCTAGCATTCCCCACCGCTGCGGCCGCCGCCTGATCCCGGGCGGCGGCCGCAGCGCCTGTCGCGGCCCCGGCCGCCCGAGTAGATTCCGGAGCAGAAATGACCAGCTCGACCAACGGCAAGTACGACCGCACGCCACTGATTGCGGGCAACTGGAAGATGAACATGGACCACGTCCAGGCCATCACCCTGCTGCAGAAACTGGCCTGGACCCTCAAGGACGCCGACCACGACTTCGAACGGGTCGAGGTGGCCGTCTTCCCGCCGTTCACTGACCTGCGCAGCGTGCAGACCCTGGTGCAGGGCGACAAGCTGAAGATCGCCTACGGCGCGCAGGACCTCTCGCCGGAGGATTCCGGCGCCTACACCGGTGACATCTCCGGGCAGTTCCTGTCCCGGCTCGGCTGCACCTACGTCCTGGTGGGCCACAGCGAACGGCGCACCGTGCACGGCGAAACCGACGAACTGCTCAACCGCAAGCTGAAGGCCGCCTACCGCAACGGCCTCACGCCCATCCTCTGCGTGGGCGAGGGGCTGGAGGTCCGGCAGGCGGGGGAGCACCTCCTGCACACCCTCGAGCAGGCCCGCGCCGACCTGGCCGGGCTCGACGCCGAGCAGGTTTCGCGCCTGGTCATTGCGTATGAGCCGATCTGGGCCATCGGCACCGGCGAGGTGGCCGGACCCCAGGATGCCCAGGAAATGTGCAACACCATACGGATGGAACTGGCGGACCTCTACGACGACGCCACCGCCGCGAAGGTCCGGCTGCTCTACGGCGGATCGGTGAAGGCCGGCAACGCCGCCGCCATCCTCCGGGAGCGCGACGTCGACGGCGTGCTGGTGGGCGGCGCCAGTTTGGACGTAGCCGAGTTTGCTAATATTGTCAGGTTTGAACAGCACCTGGTCACCGAGTGACCGGCCCGGGGCGCCGCTGCCCCGGCCGTGAAGAACCGTGCCATCTGAAAGGCCGTAAGTGGAAATTCTCAAGATCATCCTGCTGGTGCTGCTGGCGATCACAAGCGTGCTCCTGACGCTGCTGATCCTGCTGCACAAGGGACGCGGCGGCGGCATGTCCGACATGTTCGGCGGCGGCATGACCACCAGCCTGGGCTCCTCCGGCGTGGCCGAGAAGAACCTCAACCGCATCACCGTCGTCCTCGGCATCTCGTGGGGCCTGGTGATCATCGCCCTCGGCCTCATCCAGCGCTTCGCCGTGGAGTCCTAGCCGCCTGGCCGCGGCGGGCAGCAGGGTCCGCGGATACAGGAAATCCCGCTCCGGTCCGGAGCGGGATTTCCTGTTTAAGCCTGCCGGCGGCAGGGCGGGGGACCGGGGCGCTCAGCCTTCCAGCTGGTGCTGCTCGAACAGCCGCTCGGGCAGCTGCGAGGCGGCGGCCTGGTCAATCAGCCAGCGGGTCCGGCTGCGGCCGGAGGGCCCGGCCGCCGGCACCTGCACCGGTCCGGCTCCGGCCAGCGCCAGGCCGACCGCGCCGGCCTTGTCTTCTCCCGCCACGGCCAGCCACACCTCGTCGGCCGTGTTGATCGCCTCCATGGTGAGGGAGACCCGCTCCGGCGGCGGCTTGGGGGCGTTGTGCACCGCGACGGTGGTGGCGCCGACGGTGCGGGCGCCGGCGGTCTCGGGAAACAGGGACGCCACGTGGGCGTCGGGGCCGACGCCCAGCAGCAGCACATCGAACCGCGGCAGCCGCGGATCCGCCTCATCGAAGCCCGGCGCGAGCTCCTCTTCGGCGGCCGCGTCGGACAGCGCCCGCGCGTAGTCGAGCGCCGCGGCGTCGACGTCGGCGGCCTCACCCGCCGCCGGCACCGGGTGGACCCGGGCCGGGTCCACCGGAAGCAGGCCGAGCATGGCCTCCTGCGCCTGGCGGGCGTTGCGCTGCGGATCGTCGGCGGGAACGAAGCGTTCATCGCCCCACCAGAAGTTCACGCGCTGCCAGTCGACGGCGGTCCGGGCCGGCGACGAGGCCACCGCCGCGAGGGTGGCGATGCCCAGCGACCCGCCGGTCAGGACCACGGTGGCCTCGCCGCGCCGGTTCTGGACATCGATGAGCTTGGTGATCAGCCGTGCCGCGACGGCCGCGGCCAGCGCGTCGAAGTCCGGGTGGATGCTGACGCCCTTGGGGGAGTGCCTCACGGCGTGGCCCCTTCCCGGGACAGGCACTTCGCCAGCCCCTCGGTGAGTACTTCTCCGAAAACCTCGTCCGGGTCCAGCCGGCGCAGTTCCTCCGCCAGGCAGTCCCGCAGGCTGCGCCGCGGCAGGGCGATCCGCTGCCTCGGCTGGCCCGGCTGGTGCAGGAAGGCCATGGTGTCGCCGGGGCGGTGCAGTTCCACGCTGCCGTCGGCGTGGAGCAGCCGCACCCGGCGCAGGCCGGTGACCTCGGGGTCGGCGATGATCTCCGCAGGGACCTGCAGGGCATGCTCCAGCCAGGCGGCCATCAGGTAGGTGCTGGCCGAATCCGGGGCGCCCTCCACCACGGTGCCGGTGACCGGAGGCATGCCGGCCTGGTCCAGCACCGCCGCCAGCTGGCCGCGCCAGCTGGTCAGGCGGGTCCAGCTGAGGTCGGTGTCCCCGGCCGTGTAGCTGTCGCTGAGGGACAGCAGGGCCTGTCGGGGGTCCGCCTCGTTGCCGGCGTCGGTGATGCGCCGGTGGGCGATCCGCCCCAGCGGCGTCAGCGACGGGTTGTCCGGGATACCGTGCGGCCACCAGGCCACGATCGGCGCGTCCGGCAGCAGCAGGGCCGAGACCATGGACTCGCTCTCACCGGCCAGTTCCCCCTGGCCGCTGAGCACGATCACCTCGGAGGCACCGGCGTCGCCGCCGACCCGGATTTCGGCATCCAGGCGGGTGGGTTCCTCGGGGGAGCCCTCGGCCAGGACAATGATCCGGCAGGGATGCTCACGGCTGGCCTCGTTGGCGGCGGCGATCGCCTCCTCCACGAAGTCCGGCTTGGTGGACACCACCAGGGTCAGCACGCGGCCGAGGGTGACCACGCCGCCCTGCTCGCGCATGGCCACGATCTTCTTTGAGACCTTCGAGGTCGTCGTATCGGGCAGTTCGACAATCACGGCCTTCTCCAGGTCCTTCCGTCACGCGCCAGCAGATCATGCGCCGACTTGGGGCCCCAGCTGCCCGGGGCGTAGGGCTCGGGCCTGGTGCCGAGCGAGGCCCAGTACTCCTCGAACGGATCCAGGATCTTCCAGGACAGCTCCACCTCCTGGTGGCGCGGAAAGAGCGGGGGCTCGCCGAGCAGGACGTCGAGGATCAATCTCTCGTACGCCTCCGGGCTGGACTCGGTGAACGCATGTCCGTACCCGAAGTCCATGGACACGTCCCGGACCTCCATCTGCGTGCCGGGAACCTTCGACCCGAACCGGATGGTGGCGCCCTCATCCGGCTGGACCCGGATGACGACGGCGTTCTGTCCGAAGTCGTCTCCGCTGTGGTCCCGGAACAGCAGGTTGGGGGTGCGCTTGAAGACGACGGCGATCTCGGTCACGCGCCGGCCCAGCCGCTTGCCCGCCCGCAGGTAGAACGGGGCTCCGGCCCAGCGGCGGGTGTTGATGTCCAGGCGCAGCGCGGCGAAGGTCTCGGTGGTGGAATCGGGATTGAACCCTTCCTCCTCCAGGAAGCCGCTGACCTTCTCGCCGCCCTGCCAGCCACCGGCGTACTGCCCCCGCGCCGAGTGGGTGGACAGGTCCTCGGGCAGCCGGACGGCGGCCAGCACCTTCTCCTTCTCGGCCCGCAGGTGCTCGGCGTCGAAGGAGATCGGCTCCTCCATGGCGGTGAGCGCGAGCAGCTGCAGCAGATGGTTCTGGATGACGTCGCGGGCCGCGCCGACGCCGTCGTAGTAGCCCGCGCGGCCGCCGATGCCGATGTCCTCGGCCATGGTGATCTGCACGTGGTCCACGTAGTTGGCGTTCCAGATCGGTTCGAACAGCTGGTTCGCGAAGCGCAGGGCCAGGATGTTCTGGACCGTCTCCTTGCCCAGGTAGTGGTCGATCCGGAACACCGAATCCGCGGGGAAGACGGACTCGACCACGGCGTTCAGCTCCCGCGCCGAACGCAGGTCGTGGCCGAAGGGCTTCTCGATCACGACCCGCCGCCACGCGTCGTCGTCGGACTGGGCCAGTCCGTGCTCGGAGAGCTGCTGGCAGACCTGTTCGAAGCTCTTCGGCGGCACCGACAGGTAGAACGCGTAGTTGCCGCAGGTGCCCCGGGTTTCGTCCAGGTCCTCGAGGGTGCGCCGCAGCTCTTCGAAGGCCGCGCCGTCGTCGAACCCGCCCTGGACGAACCGGATGCCGTCGGCCAGCTGCTCCCAGACGCCCTCGTTGAACTCGGTGCGTGCACCGTCCTCGACGGCGGCACGCACCTCCGCCACGAAGCGTTCATCGTCCCAGTCACGGCGGCCGAAGCCGACCAGCGAGAAGCTGGGCGGCAGCAGGCCGCGGTTGGCGAGGTCGTAGACCGCCGGGATCAGCTTCTTGCGCGCCAGGTCTCCGGTCACGCCGAAGATCACCAGGGCCGAGGGCCCCGCGATCCGGCTCAGGCGCCGGTCGCGGGGGTCCCGCAGCGGGTTTGACCCGCCGCCTGTCGATGCCGCCATCTACCTCTTGCCGTCCCGTGACATGGCCCGCACGACGTTCTCCAGCTCGGAGGAGCCGTCGGCCCGGTTGATGAGGTTCAGGCGCAGCACCGGACGGCCGTGGTCGGCCAGCACCTGGGCGTCGCCGGCGGCCTGCGCCTGGATGAGCTCACCGAAGGTGAACGGCCGGCCGGGAATGGCCTGGTCCTCGGCGGGCGCGCCGGTGATCTGCAGGAACACGCCCTGCGCCGGGCCGCCCTTGTGGAACTGGCCGGTCGAGTGCAGGAAGCGCGGGCCCCAGCCGAAGGTCACCGGACGGCCGCACAGGCCGGCGAGCAGCGGGCGGACCGTTTCCAGCCCTGCCTGCTCCCCGCGGTCGAGGTAGGCCTGGACACTGAGGTAGCCGTCCTCCGGCAGCGTGGCCAGGAGCGTCTGCAGGGCGCCGCGGAGCGTGGTGGTGCCGTTGAGCAGGGCGGCGTCGGCCCGGACCTCGACGGCGCCGTCCACGAAGGCGGGCAGCTCCGGCGCAGGCTGGGCGTCCAGCAGGCCCCGGGCAGCCTTCTTCGCGGCCTCGACGTCGGGCTGGTCGAACGGATTGATGCCCAGCAGGCGCCCGGCCACCGCGGTGGCGAACTCCCAGAGCATCATCTGGCCGCCAAGGCTGCCCGCCACCTGCACGGCGTTGCCCGCCGGTGCGGCATCGGCGTCCACGGGGACGAGCCGGACCGCCAGCACATCGGCGGCCTCGGCGGACAGCTCCGGAGCACCCGGCTCCACCACCACGGGCAGCAGCCCGCGGCCCAGCTTGCCGGTGGACTCGGCGATGAGCTGTTCAGCCCAGTCGCCGAACCCGGGCAGGCCGGAACCCTCATCAACGATGACGATCTTGTTGCGCAGCGGATCGGTGCCGCCCAGGGCCGCACCGAGCTGCAGGCCGATGTTGTCCTCGGCGTCGTCGCGCAGCACCTCGCCGGCTTCCTCGGCGTCGTCCAGCAGCGCCTCGATGTCGGCGCCGGCGAGCCCGGCGGGAACCAGTCCGAAGGCGGTAAGGGCCGAGTAGCGGCCGCCGACGTTGGGGTCGGCATTGAACACTGCCCGGTAACCGGCGGCGCGCGCGGCCTCGTCCAGCGGGGAACCGGGATCGGTCACCACCACGATGCGGGAGGCCGCGTCGAGGCCGGCATCGGTGAAGGCCTGCTCAAAGACCCGGCGCTGGGAGTCGGTCTCCACCGTTGAGCCGGACTTGGAGGACACCACGATGACGGTCCCGGCGAGGTTGTCGGCCAGGGCCGCGCGGACGGCGTCGGGATCGGTGGAGTCCAGCACGGTCAGCGGCACCCCGGCGGTACGGGTGATGACCTCCGGCGCCAGGGACGAGCCGCCCATGCCGGCCAGGACCACCCGGGTGATCCCCTCGGCCGCCAGGGCGGCCCGCAGTTCGGCGATCTGCCCGAGCAGCGGCCGCGAGGCGGGGCCGGGATCCGTCCAGCCGAGGCGGATCGACGCCTCCGGCTCGGCGTCGGGGCCCCACAGGGTGGCGTCGGCGGACATCAGGCGCCCGGCGACCTGGTCGCGCACCAGCCCGGGGACGTGCGCCTCGACGGCGGCTGCCGCCGCTCCGGCGGCTTCGAACGACAGGGTGCCCATCGGCTGCTAGCCCTCCTTCGGTTCGGCGGCGGCGTCGAGGGCGCCCTGAACGGTCTCGAGCAGCTCGCCCCAGCTGACGACGAACTTGTCCAGGCCCTCGGTTTCCAGCAGCTCGACGACGTCCGAGTAGGACACGCCCGCCGTCTCGAGGCGGTCCAGCACTGCCGCGGACTCCTCGTAGGTGCCGGTGATGGTGTCGCCGGTGACCTCGCCGTGGTCGAACACGGCCTCCAGCGTCTTCTCCGGCATGGTGTTGACGACGGAGCCGGCGACCAGCCCGGTGACGTAGAGCGTGTCGGGCAGGTTCGGGTCCTTGACGCCGGTGGAGGCCCAGAGCGGCCGCTGGGCGTTGCCGCCGGCGGCGGCCAGCACCTGCCACCGCTCGGTGTCGAACTGCTCCTCGAACACCTGGTAGGCGAGGCGGGCGTTCGCCAGGCCCGCCTGGCCCTTGAGCGCCTTGGCCTCGTCGGTGCCGATCGCGTCCAGGCGGCGGTCCACCTCGGTGTCCACGCGGGAGACGAAGAACGAGGCGACGGAGTGGATGGTGCGCAGGTCGTGCCCGTTGTCGCGCGCCTGCTCCAGGCCGGTCATAAACGCGTTGATGACCTCCCGGTAACGCTCCAGGGAGAAGATCAGCGTCACGTTGACGCTGATGCCTTCGGCCAGGACCGCAGCGATGGCGGGCAGGCCTTCCTGCGTGGCTGGGATCTTGATCAGCACGTTGCTGCGGCCGATCTTCTGCGCCAGCTCCTTGGCCTCATTGACGGTGCCCTGGGTGTCGCGGGAGAGCCGCGGATCCACCTCGATGGACACGCGCCCGTCCTCTCCGCCGCTGGCCTCGAAGACCGGGGCGAAGATGTCGCAGGCCTGGATGACGTCGTCGGTGGTGATCTCGAAGACCGCCTTGTCGACGTCGGCGCCGCCGGCGGCGAGCTGCTGCACCTGCGGGGCGTAGGATTCCCCGTTGGCCAGCGCCGCGGCGAAGATGCTCGGATTGGTGGTCACGCCCACCACGTTGCGCTCTTCGATCAGCTGCTTCAGCGAACCGGAGACGATGCGTTCCCGGGAGAGGTCGTCGAGCCAGATGGACACGCCGGCTTCGGCGAGCCGTGCGGTGTTGGAAGTCATGGGACAGCTCCTTCTGATGGGCTTTACTGCTGGTCGCCGGTGCGGGTGGATTCGGCCCCGGTGGCGGCCTGGGTGGCGTCGGGGGCCGTGTTCCCGCCGCGGACGGCGCTGAGCGAATCGCGGGCGGCCGCGGCGACCGCCTCCGAGGTGATCCCGAACTCGCGGAACAGGGTGCGGTAATCGGCGGACGCGCCGTAGTGCTCGAGGGAAATCGTCCGGCCTGCATCGCCGACCAGTTCGCGCCAGCCCTGCGCAATGCCGGCCTCCACCGAAACGCGGGCCTTCACCCCGCCCGGCAGCACGGACTCGCGGTAGGCGTCGTCCTGGCGGTTGAACCACTCGATGCTGGGCATCGACACGACGCGGGCGGCGATGCCCTCGGCCATCAGCTCGGAGCGGGCCTCAACGGCCAGCTGCACTTCTGAGCCGGTGCCGATGAGGATGACGTCCGGGTCCACGACGGCGCCGTCACGGACGGCCTCCGCGAGGACGTATCCGCCCCGGGCGGTGCCGGCCGCGGAGCCGAAGGCGTCGGCCGTGGCGTCGCCTTCGCCGCGGGCGAAGGTGGGCACGTTCTGCCGGGTCAGCACGATGCCGGCCGGGTGCTCGGTGTTCTCCAGGATGGCCTGCCAGGCGGCGGCGACCTCGTTCGCGTCGGCCGGGCGGACGACGTCGAGCCCGGGGATGGCGCGCAGGGAGGCCAGCTGCTCGACCGGCTGGTGGGTGGGCCCGTCTTCGCCGAGTCCGATGGAGTCGTGCGTCCACACGTAGATGGACGGCACTCCCATCAGGGCGCCGAGGCGGATCGCCGGACGCTGGTAGTCACTGAAGATCAGGAAGGTGCCGGCGAACGCGCGGGTGTTGCTGTGCATCGTGATGCCGTTGACGATGGCGGCCGCCGCATGTTCGCGGATGCCGAAGTGGAGCACCCGCCCGTAGGGGTTGCCGGACCAGGCCGACGTCTGCTTGCCCGCGGGGACGAACGAGGGCGCGCCTTCGATCGTGGTGTTGTTCGACTCGGCGAGGTCGGCGGAGCCGCCCCACAGTTCCGGCAGGACAGGGCCGATGGCGTTGAGGACCTTCCCGGATGCAGCGCGGGTGGACATGTCCTTGCCGGCCTCGAAGGCGGGCAGCGCCTGCTCCCAGCCCTCGGGCAGGGTGCGGTTCTGCAGCCGTTCCAGGATGGCTGCGCCTTCCGGGTTGGCGTCGCGCCAGCGGGTGAAACTCTCCTCCCAGGCGCGGCGGGCGCTGCGGCCCCGTTCCGCGACCTGGCGGGCGTGGTCGAGCACGGCCTCGTCCACCTCGAAGGTCTGCTCCGGGTCGAAGCCGAGCGCCTCCTTCAGTGCGGCTACTTCGCTGCCGCCGAGGGCGGAGCCGTGGATCTTGCCGGTGTTCTGCTTGTTCGGTGCCGGCCAGCCGATGATGGTGCGCAGGGAAATGATGGAGGGGCGGCTGGTCTCGGCCTGGGCCGCCTTCAGGGCGCGGTGCAGCTCTTCGACGTCCTCGACGTAGTCCCCGGTCCGGGTCCAGTCCACCCGCTGGGTGTGCCAGCCGTAGGCCTCGTAGCGCTTCAGGACGTCCTCGGTGAAGGCGATGTCAGTGTCATCTTCGATGGAGATGTGGTTCTCGTCGTAGATGACGACGAGGTTGCCCAGCTCCTGGTGCCCGGCCAGCGAGGAGGCCTCGGCGGTGACGCCTTCCTGGAGGTCGCCGTCGGAGGCGATCACCCAGATGGTGTGGTCGAAGGGGCTGGTGCCGGCCGGTGCCTCCGGATCCAGCAGCCCGCGCAGCCGGCGCTGGGCGTAGGCGAAGCCCACCGAGGTGGCGAGGCCCTGGCCGAGCGGTCCGGTGGTGATCTCCACGCCGTCGGTGTGGCGGTATTCAGGGTGTCCGGGGGTCTTGGAACCCCAGGTGCGCAGCGCCTTCAGGTCCTCCACCTCCAGGCCGTAGCCGGAGAGGAACAGCTGGGCGTAGAGGGTAAGCGAGGTGTGGCCGGGGGAGAGGACAAAGCGGTCACGCCCGATCCACTGCGGGTCGGAGGGGTCGTGGCGCATGAGCTTCTGGAACAGCAGATAGGCCGCGGGGGCCAGGCTCATTGCGGTGCCGGGGTGGCCGTTGCCCACCTTTTCCACCGCGTCGGCGGCGAGAACGCGGACGGTGTCCACGGCTTTTCGGTCCAGCTCGGTCCAGCTCAGTTCTTGCTCATCCATCTGCGGCACGTTGACCGGGCCCCTCTCTGTAGTGGCTTGCCGGCGACAGCGCCGGTTCCGGCAGCCGCGGAACAGCGGCGGCCGGGGTGCGGATCGCTACCCACTTTATCCCGCAGCACACCGCCGTGGGCCAATTCCGCACCGCTAATGGAGCGCCGGTTACCTGATGCGAAGCCAAAGCAAGAGGCGGCGAGGGCCGGGGCCGTACGCGGCTTCGATTTCTACAGGAGATAGAGGTTATGATTACTCCGGACTTTCCCATGCCCAGACAGGATCAAGTGATAGCTCCGTGACTACCCAGCACGCCCCCGCCGAAATTCCGGTGTACACCGGGAAGATGACGGCCGGCCGTAAGCTGCGGGCCTATGTTGCGCTGACCAAGCCGCGCGTCATCGAGCTCCTGCTGGTGACCACCCTTCCGACCATGATCTTCGCCCAGCGCGGAATGCCCCCGCTGATGCTGATCCTGGCGACGATGGTCGGCGGCGCGCTGGCCGCCGGCAGCGCCGGAGCGTTCAACTGCTACCTCGACCGGGACATGGACCGGCTGATGCGGCGCACCAAGAACCGCCCGCTGGTCACCGGAGAGGTCACTCCCCGCGAGGCGCTGGTCTTCGCCTGGGCGCTCGGCGCTGTCTCCATCGCCATCCTCTGGGCCGGCGCGAATCTCCTCACGGCCGCCCTCGGCCTGGGCGCAATCCTGCTCTACGTGGTCTTCTACACGCTGATCCTCAAGCGGCGCACCACCCAGAACATCGTCTGGGGCGGCATCGCCGGCTGCATGCCGGTGCTGATCGCCTGGGCCGCCGTCACCAACAGCGTCGAGTGGCCCGCCGTCATCCTGTTCCTGATCATCTTCCTCTGGACGCCGCCGCACTACTGGCCGCTGTCCATGAAGTACGGCGAGGACTACCGCAACGCCAGCGTGCCGATGCTCGGCGCCGTCGCCGGCGCGAAGACGGTCTCGGTGCAGGTCGTGCTCTATGCCTACGCGACCGTGGCCTGCTCCCTGCTGCTGGTTCCCGTCGGCGGCGCCGGCTGGGTTTACACCCTCGGCGCGCTGCTGAGCGGCATCTGGTTCATCGCCGAGTCGCACAAGCTGCATGCCCGCGCCCAGCGCGAAGAGGTGACCGACAAGTCCGCGATGAAGGTCTTCCACCTCTCGATCAGCTACCTCACCGTGCTGTTCCTGGCCCTCGCCGTGGATCCGTTCATCGGCCCGGCCGTCCTGGCCTGATCCGCCGGTCGTACCGACGGAGCCCCCGTCCTTCGGCCTGAGGGCCTGACACCGCAAAGTGCCGCCGATCCCCAACGGGATGGCGACACTCGGCGTTTAACGTCGTTGACGTCGGAGCCCCGGCGCTACGAGTGGGGGCGGGTTCCAGCTCCACGGGCCGGGTGGGAGCCCCGGCTCTGGGGGAGACGCCTGCTCTACGGGCCCGCGGATGGCCTCGCCCCGTCCCGGCCGACCGCACGACGCCGGGACGGAGCAGGCCAGGGGCAGCCGTAAGTTGTCCGCAGACGACGAAGGAGGGCCGGCCCCGCGGGGCCGGCCCTCCTTCGTCAGTCCTTGGCAGCGTGTGCCGGCTACCGGGCGGCAGCTGCCTTCCCGGTTTCCGCACCCGCCCGGCCCGGGATCCGGCGTGCGACGCCGGTGAACACCAGCTGCGCGGCGGCGGCGGCCAGCAGCGACGCGCCCAGCATGTGCAGGGCCACGAGGGCGATCGGCAGGGCGAGGAAGTGCTGCGCGTAGCCGATGACGGCCTGCAGCAGCGTCACCGCGGTCATCAGCACCAGCGCGCGGCGCAGGCGCGGGTCAGCGGGCCGCCGCCAGGCGAGGTACAGGGCCACCGCGATCGCGAAGACCAGCAGGTAGACGGGCACCACGTGGATGCGGGTCCACAGGTCCGGATCCAGTCCGTTCCGGGCGGCACCGTGGTCGCCCGCGTGGGGCCCGGAGCCGGTGACGATCACGCCGAGCACCACGGTGATCGCCGCGAGCACGCCGATGGTCCAGAGCAGCGGACGCATCGCGGACGGCGCCAGCGGCCCGTCCTGCGCGGCCAGCTGGGCCTCGCCGAGCCGGGCGCGGTTGACCATGACCGTGGCAAACACGATCAGGATCATGGACACGATAAAGTGCAGGCCCACCACCCACGGGTTCAGCCCGGTCCAGACGGTGATGCCGCCGATGAAGGCCTGGGCCGGAATGCCGGCGAGCAGGCCGATGGACAGCCACCACAGGTCCCGGCGTGCGCGCCGCAGCTTCCAGACCGCGGCCACGGTGCCGAAGGCGATGGCGGTCAGCACGAAGGTCAGCAGGCGGTTGCCGAACTCGATGATGCCGTGGACGCCCATCTCGGGCGTGGCCACCAGCGAGTCCGCGGTGCACAGCGGCCACTCCGGGCAGCCCAGGCCGGAGGCGGTCAGGCGGACCGCGCCGCCGGTGACGACGATGCCGATGTTGGCCACCAGCGACGCGATGGCCATGGCAATGACGAGCCGGCCGGCGACGGCGGGACGGGCGGCTGGGCCGGTCAGGGTTTGGGACACGGGAACTAACTCCATTTGAACCAGCGGACGGCAGCCAGGCCGCCCAGGATTGCCCACGCCAGCAGGATCAGCGTGGCGGACAGGTTGAACTGCGCCTCGACCAGGGCGCTGCGCAGCGCATCGCCCAGCGCCGCCGAGGGCAGCAGCTCCACCAGGGGAGTCCAGGCGGAGGTCATGTTGGTGGTCGGGATCAGGATCCCGCCGACTGCGGCGAGCAGGATCCACAGCAGGTTGGTGATCGCCAGCGTAGCCTCCGGCCGCGCCGTGCCGGCCACCAGCAGCCCGAGGGCGGTGAAAGCGAACGCCCCGAGCAGCAGCAGCGCAAGGCCGGCCGGCAGGCCGGCCGCATCCGGCCGCCACCCGAGGAACAGAGCCAGGACGGTGATCACCGCGACCTGGATCATCAGGACCGCGACGACGGCAATCGCCTTCCCGGCAATGAGGCCGCCACGGCCCAGCGGCGTGGTGGAGAGGTAGCGCAGGACGCCGTAACGGCGGTCGAATCCGGTGGCGATGCCCTGCCCGGTGAACGCGGTGGACATGGCGCACAGGGCGAGCACGCCGGGAACCGCCATGTCGATGCGGGACGCGCCGTAGCCGTCCAGCAGCGGCGTCACGGTGAGCCCGATCAGCGCCAGGATGGGCAGGACGACCGCCAGGATCAGCTGCTCGCCGTTGCGGAGCATGGTGATCGCCTCGTAGCGGCCCTGCTGCAGGATCCTGGTGGCAAGGGGAGCGGGCGCGCTCATCGGATGTCCCTTCCGGACAGTTCGAGGAACACGTCCTCAAGGGTGCGGGAGGCCAGGTGCACCGAATGCGGCATGATGCCGCGGCGTTCCCACCAGGCGGTGAGCCGTGCCAGGTCGGCGGGGAGGATGCCGCCGGCAACGGTATAGTGGCCGGCCGCCGTCTCGCCGCACTCCAGATGCGGGAGGCCGGCGTCGGCCAGGTCCAGCCCTGGCTCTGCGGTGAAGGTCAGGACCCGGCTGCGCGCGGTCTCGTCGCTGGCGGCCGTGAGTTCGGCCACTGTTCCGCGGGCCACGGTGCGGCCGTCGTCAATGATGTAGACATAGTCGGCCAGCCGCTGCGCGTCGTCGAGCAGATGGGTGGTGAGGATGATGCCCAGGCCCTCGTCGCGCAGCTCCTGGATCAGCTCGAACACGATCTGGCGGGACTGCGGGTCCAGGCCGGCGCTCGGCTCGTCCAGAAAGAGGACCTCCGGGTTGCCCACCAGCGCGCAGGCCAGGGCCAGCCGCTGCTTCTGCCCGCCGGAGAGCCGGCGGATGCCCGTGGAGGCGAAGCTGCCGATGCCCAGCCGCTCGACCAGCTCCTCGACCGGACGGGGGGAGACGTACATGCGGGAGAGGTGCTTTAGCAGGGCCACGGGACGGGCCGACGGCGGCAGGCCGCCGTCCTGCAGCATGACGCCCACGCGGGCCCGCAGGTCGGCGCCGGCGTTCCACGGATCGGTGCCCAGCAGGCGCACGGTCCCGCCGTCGGCCGGCATCAGGCCCTGCGCGCAGGCCAGGGTGGTGGTCTTACCGGCACCGTTGGTGCCCAAAAGGGCGGTTACCTGGCCGGGGCGGGCGGCGAAGTCGACGTCGGCGATGACACGTATCATCTTCCCGTCGAGCCCGTTCACGGGGCCCAGGTCTTTGACCAGGCCCTCGATGGTCAGGCAGTAATCAGCAGTGGACACCCCGATATTCTACGTTACGTAGTACCCGGTTCCGGGTGCCTGCACACCGTGCCGAAACCGGTGGGAAGCCTGACCTTAGTAGATCGCCGGAACAGATTAGGTCATGATTGTGTTGTGTATTCCGTGAGCAGAACCGGCCAGAAGAAGGCGGTGAACAAGACCGTGACCGCCCGCGAATCAGAGCAGCGCACCCGAGACCGTGTCCTGGGTGCCGTACTGGAGCACGGCCCGGTCAGCGCCGCGGAACTCGGTGAACTGCTGGGCTTCACGCCCGCAGCGGTCCGCCGCCACCTGGACGCGCTGTCCGGGACGGGACTGATCCAGGTCAAGCGCGTGGGAGGTACCTCCTCAGGTGCCGGCCGGCCCGCGCGCCGGTACGTGCTGAGCCCGCAGGGCCAGGCGTACCTGGGCAACGACTACCTGGACATCGCGGTCGAAGCGCTCCGCCAGCTGGGAGACGCCCTGGGCCCGGAAGCGGTGGCGCGGTTCGCCGCCGACCGCTTCGAAGCCATGGAGGAGAAGTACCGCCCGGTGGTGGAGGCCGCCGGTCCCGCCGTCGAGGACCGGGCGGAGGCGCTGGCCGCTGAACTGACCAAGGACGGCTTCGTGGGATCCACCACGATGATCGGCACGGCCCGGACGCCCAGCACCCTGCTGAGCGTGCAGCTGTGCCAGGGGCACTGCCCCATCCAGGCCCTGGCCAGTTCCTATCCCGTGTTCTGCGACAAGGAGACGGAGGTGTTCTCCCGCCTGCTGGGAGTCGACGTCCGCCGTCTGTCCACGCTCTCCCGCGGCGGACATGTCTGCACCACCCACATTCCCGTCGGCCGCACCCGCACGGCGCCCGCCGCGCCGGCACCGGTCGAAGCGATAACAGCCTCATCCACTCATCAGCAAGAAAGGCCGTGATGACGGATCAAGTAACCCGAAAGTCAGCGGTGCCGGAGTCGGTGCCCCAGACAGTGATTTCGGACATCCTCGAAAGGAACCCCGAACTTGAGGGGATCGGCACCTACGAGTACGGCTGGGCCGACTCCGACGTCGCCGGCTCCTCCGCGCGACGTGGGCTCAGCGAGGAAGTCGTCCGGGACATCTCGGCCAAGAAGAGCGAGCCGGAATGGATGCTCGACCTGCGCCTGAAGGGCCTGAAGTACTTCGACCGCAAGCCCATGCCGACCTGGGGCGCAGACCTCTCCGGCATCGACTTCGACAACATCAAGTACTTCGTGCGCTCCACCGAGAAGCAGGCCGCTTCCTGGGAGGAACTGCCCGAGGACATCCGCACCACCTACGAGAAGCTGGGCATCCCGGAGGCCGAGCGGAACCGCCTCGTCGCCGGCGTCGCCGCGCAGTACGAGTCGGAGGTTGTGTACCACCAGATCCGCGAGGACCTGGAGGCCCAGGGCGTGATCTTCCTGGACACCGACACCGCGCTGAAGGAACACGAGGACATCTTCCGCGAGTACTTCGGCACGGTGATCCCGGTCGGCGACAACAAGTTCGGTTCGCTGAACACCGCCGTGTGGTCCGGCGGCTCCTTCGTGTACGTCCCCAAGGGCGTCCACGTGGAGATTCCGCTGCAGGCCTACTTCCGCATCAACACGGAAAACATGGGCCAGTTCGAGCGCACCCTGATCATCGCCGACGAGGACTCCTACGTCCACTACATCGAAGGCTGCACCGCGCCGATCTACACCTCGGATTCGCTGCACTCGGCCGTCGTCGAGATCGTCGTGAAGAAGGGCGCCCGCGTCCGCTACACGACCATCCAGAACTGGTCCAACAACGTCTACAACCTGGTGACCAAGCGCGCCGTGGTCGAGGCCGGCGGCACCATGGAATGGATCGACGGCAACATCGGCTCCAAGGTCACCATGAAGTACCCGGCCGTCTACCTGGTCGGCGAGGAAGCCCGGGGCGAGACCCTGTCCATCGCGTTCGCCGGCGAGGGCCAGCACCAGGACACCGGCTCGAAGATGGTGCACATTGCGCCGAACACCAAGAGCTCGATCATCTCCAAGTCCGTGGCCCGCGGCGGCGGCCGCGCCGCCTACCGCGGCCTGGTCCAGGTCCGCGAGGGCGCCAAGCACTCGGCCAACACCGTGCGCTGCGACGCCCTGCTGGTGGACAACATCTCCCGCTCCGACACCTACCCGTACGTCGACATCCGTGAGGATGACGTCACCATGGGCCACGAGGCGACCGTCTCGCGCGTCAGCGAGGAGCAGCTGTTCTACCTGATGTCCCGCGGCCTGCCCGAGGACGAGGCCATGGCCATGATCGTGCGCGGCTTCATCGAGCCGATCGCCCGCGAGCTGCCGATGGAATACGCCCTTGAACTGAACCGCCTTATCGAACTCCAGATGGAAGGAGCCGTCGGTTAATGTCGAAGCTTAACGACGTCGTGGAAACGGTGACCGAGAAGGTCGCCAATGCAGTGGAAGACGTCAAGGCACGGATCGGAGCCGACGGACAGGACCGCCGCGTCCTCATTGACGGATTCACCGAGGAAGGCGAGGACCTCTCGCCGCTGAACGAAACCCGCCAGGTCCTGGGCGGCGACAGCGCCAAGGCGCACAGCCACGGCGGCGGCGAGGGGCTGGCCGACAGCTCCCGCGCCGGCCGGATGACGTCCTTCAACCGGGCGGACTTCGGCAAGCTCACCGGACGCGAGGAGGACTGGCGGTTCACCCCGCTCAAGCGCCTGCGCGGACTGCACACCAAGGCCCTCGACGGCGCCGCGCCCGAGCTGGCCGTGGTCGCGCCCGACGGCGTGCTGGTCGAGCACGTGGGCCGCGACGACGCCCGCATCGGATCCGCCGGCATCCCCGAGGACCTGGTGGCCGCGGCCGCCTGGGAGGCCTTCACCGAGGCCACCGTCGTCACCATCCCCGAAGGCGTCTCCGTCGACGGCGGGGTCACCCTCACGGTGACCGGCGCCGGCACCGACCCGGCCGCCCAGCACCTGGTGATCGACGCCCGCGCCAACTCGCGCGCCGTCGTGGTCCTGGACCACAACGGCACCGGCGTGCTCTCGCAGAACGTGGAGGTCGTCGTCGGCGACAACGCCGAGCTGACCGTCGTGTCCGTGCAGGACTGGGCCGACGACGCCGTGCACGCCTCGGCGCAGTACGCCGTGGTGGGCCGTGACGCCCGCTTCAAGCACGTGGCCGTCAGCCTGGGCGGCGACCTGGTCCGCATCACCCCGTCGGCGCGCTTCACCGCTCCCGGCGGCGAGGTGGAGCTCTACGGCCTCTACTACGCCGACGCCGGCCAGCACCTGGAGCAGCGCCTGTTCGTTGACCACGCGGTCGCCAACTGCAAGTCCAACGTCCTGTACAAGGGCGCCCTGCAGGGCAAGGACGCGCACACCGTCTGGGTGGGCGACGTGCTGATCCGCAAGGAAGCCGAAGGAACCGACACCTATGAGGTGAACCGGAACCTGCTGCTGACCGACGGTTGCCGTGCCGACTCCGTGCCGAACCTCGAGATCGAGACCGGCCTGATCGAGGGCGCCGGCCACGCCAGCGCCACCGGCCGCTTCGACGACGAGCACCTGTTCTACCTGATGGCCCGCGGCATCCCCGAAGAGGCTGCCCGCCGCCTGGTGGTCCGCGGCTTCCTCAACGAGATCATCCAGCAGATCAAGGTGCCCGCCCTCGAGGAGCGCCTCACCGAGGCCGTCGAGCGCGAGCTCGCCGCTTCCGAGAACTGATCGGCGCCACGCAGAACCCTCCGCGCCGGGTGCGGGACCTGTTCGGTCCCGCACCCGGGCCGCGGAACCCCACAGCTTAGAGACGCATCCGCCAGAGGGTGCAAAGGAGAAAGCAGACCGCATGTCTACTCTTGAGATCAAGGACCTCCACGTCAGCATCGAGACCGAACAGGGCTCGAAGCAGATCCTGAAGGGCGTGACCCTGACGATCAACACCGGCGAAACCCACGCCATCATGGGCCCGAACGGCTCCGGCAAGTCCACCCTCGCCGCCACCATCGCCGGCCACCCCCGCTACACCGTCGACAGCGGCTCCATCACCCTGGACGGTGAAGACGTCCTGGAGATGAGCGTCGACGAGCGCGCCCGCGCAGGCCTCTTCCTGGCCATGCAGTACCCGGTCGAGGTGCCCGGCGTGACCATGACCAACTTCCTGCGCACCGCCAAGACCGCCCTCGACGGCGAGGCCCCCTCGCTGCGGACCTGGACCAAGGACGTCAAGGCCGCCATGAGCGACCTGCGCATCGACGCCGACTTCGCGTCCCGCAATGTGAACGAGGGCTTCTCCGGCGGCGAGAAGAAGCGCGTGGAGATCCTCCAGCTGGAGCTCTTCCACCCCAAGTTCGCCATCCTCGACGAGACCGACTCCGGCCTGGACGTCGACGCGCTGAAGATCGTCTCCGAGGGCGTCAACCGCGAGCACGCCAAGGGCGGCATGGGCACCCTGCTGATCACCCACTACACGCGCATCCTGCGCTACATCAAGCCGGACTACGTGCACGTCTTCGTGGACGGCCGGATCGCCGAGCAGGGCGGCCCCGAGCTTGCTGACCGCCTCGAAGAAGAGGGCTACGACCGCTTCGTGGGCGTCGGCGCCTGATCCGCACCGTCCCGACTACATAAGGAGCAGATGATGAGCGAAACCGCTGACGCGCGCACATCGCTGGAGGACGTCGAGGAAGCCCTCAAGGACGTCATCGACCCCGAGCTGGGGGTGAACGTCGTCGACCTCGGTCTGCTCTACGGGCTGAAGTACGCCGACGACGGCGCCCTGCTCATCGACATGACGCTGACCACCGCCGCCTGCCCGCTCACCGACGTGATCGAGGAGCAGACCGGCCAGGCGCTGGACGGCGTCGTCGATGAGTGGCGGCTGAACTGGGTGTGGATGCCGCCGTGGGGTCCGGAAAAGATCACCGACGACGGCCGCGACCAGATGCGGGCCCTGGGCTTCAACATCTGATCCGCGGGCGCCCCGCCTGCAGCATCGCTGAGTCAAAGGGCCGCTTCCCCAAGAGGGGGAGCGGCCCTTTTGCGCGTCCGGGAGCGGGAGCTTCGCTCCGCTCAGTCCTGCCGGTCGCCGAGGCCACGGGCGGCCAGGGCGTCGCCGGTGCGGCGCGCATAGGCGACGGTGCCCACGACGGCGGGCACCAGCAGCGCCCGCGGGCTGCGGCCCAGTCCCCTCGCCGCTGCCGCCTGGCGGGCGTCCCGCAGTGCGGCCGACAGCCACGGCAGGCTGCGCAGCATCAGGCCGACGGCGAGGGCAAAGCGTTCCGGGTCTGCGCCGAACCGCCGCAGCGGGCGCACCAGCGCGGACAGGCCGTCCAACAGCACCGGCACCGGCGTAGTGGCCACCAGCAGCTGGGCGGCGCCCACGCAGGCGAGGATCCCGACCGGCACCGCCGCCGCCGCTTCCCAGCCGGCGGCAAAGAACTGGAATCCGCCGAGCAGGACCAGCACCGGCAGCGCCTGCAGCGAGGTGCGCAGCAGCTCCCGGAGCTGTCCGGACACAGCGAACCCGACAGCCACCAGCAGCAGGGCCAGCGCCGCAGCCAGGGGGGTGCGGACGGCCAGGACCCAGGCGGTTACCGCCACGACGGCCAGTGCCTTGACCGGCAGCGGCACCGCCAGCGGCACCGCCACCGGAACTGATGACATCCGCGATGGCAGCGTGCGCATCAGTGCATCGCCCCTGCCTGGGCGGACCGGGCCCGGTACTCGGCGATGGCCGGCCCGGGTGCGCCGTCGAACACGATCCGCCCCTCCTCGACCACCAGGATCCGGTCCGCGTCCCCGGCGAAGTCGAGGTCATGGGTGGTCCAGAGCACCTGCTGGGGGAGTGCGGCAAAGAGCGAGCGGAGGCGCGCCGTGTTGCGCAGGTCCAGCAGCGTGGACGGCTCGTCGGCCAGGAGGACGGCGGGGTCGACGGCGAGCACCCCGGCCAGCGCCATGAGCTGGCGTTCGCCGCCGGAGAGGTCGTAGATGCTCTGGTCCGCCAACGGCAGCAGTCCCAGCCGGTCCAGCCGGGCCTCCACGGCCGCGGCCCGCTGCCTCCGGTCCGGGACGCTGCGGCGCAGGGACAGGTCGACGTCGTCCCGGCCGGTGGACAGCACCAGTTGGGACAGCGGGTCGGTGAAGACGAACCCGACTGCACGCCGCACCGCTGCGGTGGACTCGGCAACGTCGAGACCGACGACCCGGACAGTGCCCGACGTCGGGCGCACCAGGCCGTTGATGAGCTTGAGCAGTGTGGACTTGCCGGAGCCGTTGGCTCCGATGACTGCGATGCGCTGCTCGGTGAGTACCAGGTCCACGTCCTGCAGGAGGTGCCGCGGAGCGCCGTCGGGGCCGGTGACGCTGACGCCGACGGAGTCGAAGACGATGCCCCCGAATGCAGGCGACGTTTCGGTCACCGGACCCGGCGCGGGCCCGCCGCCCGAAGCAGGACCGCTCGCCCGTTCTGCGGCGGCACCTGCGGCACCGTCTCCCGGAACAGCCGCGCGCCGGCGGAACAGGCTCATTCGGCGCCGGTCCCCATCCGGGGGAACGCCCGGAAGACGGCGGCGGCGAGCAGCGCGGCGACCACGCATTTCATGACGTCGCCCGGGACGAACAGCAGATCCGCCAGCAGGGCGGCCTCGAAGCTGAGCCGGCCGTTGATCATCATGCCCGCGATGCCCAGCGGGTGGATGACCAGGAAGGAGGCGACGGCGGCCGCCGCGACCAGGAGCACCGTCCGCAGTCCGGCGCGGCGTCCGGCCGGCTGCCCTGCGCCCTGCCGCCAGGCCAGGCGGGAGAGCGCCCCGGCAGCCGCCGCCCCCGGCAGGAAGCCGAGCAGGAACCCCGCCGACGGCATGGCCAGCACCCCGAGTCCGCCGCGGAAGCCGCTGAAGACCGGCAGGCCGGCAAGGCCCACGAGCAGATACAGTCCCACCGCTGCTGCGGCGCGGGCCGGTCCCAGGATGAGCCCGGCCAGCAGCACGCCGAGGGTCTGCAGCGAGATCGGCACGCCCAGGGCCCCGACGGGAAGGCCCGGCAGCACCGACAGCGCCGCGATCAGGGCGGCGAAGACCGCCGTCAGGGCGAGGTCCGCGCCGCGGTTCCGGGACCGGCGCTGCCTGCCCCGTGCGAGGGGACCGCCGCGGGAACCTGCGGCGGCGGGGGACGCGGTGTGCCCGCCGGACGTGTCGGCGGGGAAATCGGAAAAACGGGTCACGGTGCCTCCGGTGCGAAGTGCGGCGCCAGCCGCCGCACTTTCGACCCTAGTGGCGGGTTACCACCCTGCCATTGGAGGTTTTCTACAAACCGGCCTGCAGGGCTAGACTGGATAGCTGCCCCTCCCCACCCCCGAAAGGTCTTACCTGGTGATATCCGTATCCGGACTCGAACTGCGTGCCGGCGCCCGTCTGCTGATGGACGAAGTCACGTTCCGGGTGGACAAGGGGGACAAGATCGGGCTGGTGGGCCGCAACGGCGCCGGCAAGACCACCCTGACCAAGGTCCTGGCCGGCGAGGCGCTGCCCGCAGCCGGCACCATTACCCGCAGCGGGCTAATTGGCTACCTGCCGCAGGATCCGCGCACCCCCGACATGGACCAGCTGGCCCGGGACCGGATCCTGTCCGTGCGCGGCCTGGACACCGTGGTGCGCAACCTGCGCAAGAGCCAGGACGAAATGGCCAGCGACGATCCCGCCGTCGCCCGCAAGGCGATGAACCGCTACGACCGGCTGGAGGCGGAGTTCCTCGCCGGAGGCGGCTATGCCGCCGAAGCGGAGGCCGCCGCCATCTGCTCCAACCTCGCGCTGCCCGACCGGCTGCTGAACCAGCCCCTGAAGACCCTCTCCGGCGGCCAGCGGCGCCGCGTGGAGCTGGCACGCATCCTCTACTCCGGCGCCGACACGATGCTCCTCGACGAGCCGACCAACCACCTCGACGCCGACTCGATCGCCTGGCTGCGCGAGTTCCTGAAGAACCACTCCGGCGGGCTGATCGTCATCAGCCACGACACCGAGCTGCTGGAGGCCACCGTCAACAAGGTCTTCAGCCTCGACGCGAACCGCGCCACCATCGACATCTACAACCTGGACTGGAAGCGGTACAAGGTCCAGCGGGAGACGGACGAGCGTGCACGGAAGCGCGAACGGGCGAACGCCGAGAAGAAGGCCCAGGTCCTGATCGACCAGGCCAACAAGATGCGCGCCAAGGCCACCAAGGCCGTGGCCGCCCAGAACATGCTCAAGCGCGCCGAACGGCTGCTGGGCGGCCTCGAGGCGGAACGAACCTCGGACAAGGTCGCCGCGCTGCGCTTCCCCGAGCCGGCGCCGTGCGGACGCACGCCGCTGACGGCCGAAGGCCTGAGCAAGAGCTACGGGTCGCTGGAGATCTTCACCGACGTGGACCTGGCGATCGACCGCGGCTCGCGCGTGGTGATCCTCGGCCTGAACGGCGCGGGCAAGACCACCCTGCTGCGCATGCTCGCCGGCGTGGACACCCCGGACACCGGCCAGGTCGTGGCCGGGCACGGGCTGAAGATCGGCTACTACGCCCAGGAGCACGAGACCCTGGACACCGAGCGGACGATCCTGGAGAACATGCGCAGCGCCGCCCCGGACATGGCCGACGCCGAGGTCCGCGGCATCCTCGGTTCGTTCCTGTTCTCGGGTGACGACGTCAACAAGCCGGCCGGTGTGCTCTCCGGCGGCGAGAAGACGCGCCTGGCGCTGGCCACCATCGTGGCCTCCTCCGCCAACGTCCTGCTGCTCGACGAGCCGACCAACAACCTGGACCCGGCCAGCCGCGCCGAGATCCTCGGTGCCCTGAGCAACTACAAGGGCGCCGTGGTGATGGTCAGCCACGACGAAGGCGCCGTCGAGGCGCTCAACCCGGAGCGTGTGGTCCTGCTGCCCGACGGTGTCGAGGACCTGTGGAACTCCGATTACCTGGAGCTCGTCACCCTCGCCTGAACACGGCCCGGCGTCCGCTTATTCGAAGCGGGACGGGTCTCCCGCGCCGCGCCTGAGGACCTCCGGCCCGCCGCTGGAGAAGTCGACGACGGTCGTGAGGTCCGGAGGGCAGAAGCCGGCGTCCAGGACGGCGTCCAGCTGGTGGTCCAGGCGCTCCTTGATGTCCCAGCCTTCGGTCAGGGGATCCTCCTCGCCGGGCAGCAGGAGGGTGCTGGAGATCATCGGTTCGCCCAGTTCCTCCAGCAGCGCGCCTACCACCAAGCTGTCCGGTATGCGCACGCCCACCGTCTTCTTCTTCGGCTGGGACAGCCAGCGCGGCACTTCCTTCACCGCCGGCAGGATAAAGGTGTAGCTGCCGGGGGTGGCGGCCTTGATGGCGCGGAAAACGTCGTTGTCCATCGTGACGAACCGGCCCAGCTGCGCAAAGTCCCTGCACATCAGTGTGAAGTGGTGCCTGTCATCCAAATGGCGGATGGAGCGGATCCGGTCCAGGGCGTCCTTGTTGTTGAGCTGGGCGCCCAGGGCGTAGCAGGAATCCGTGGGGTAGGCGATCAGGCCGCCGGAGCGCAGGATGGCCGCAACCTGGTCGACGGCGCGCCGCTGGGGGTTCTCGGGGTGGATATCAAAGTATCGTGCCATCTCCTGAGGCTACCGCTGATCTGCAGGCTGCTGTGGTGGGAAAGCCCGACGGGATGGGCGCCTCCGGCCTCACCGCGCGTCGAAATCCTCCTGCGCGTCGAGGATGGCGTCCTCTTCCTCCTCCTGGGTCGGCCGGCGTCGGGCACGCTGCGGCTTAGGACGGGCGCGCGGAACAGCGGAGTGCATCCCGTCCCCGTCGTCGTCGCGGTCCAGCCCGGCCGCCGCCCAGCGGCGGTTCTGCGCCTCCTGGTACGCGGCATAGCCGAGGCCGACGAACAGCAGCACCCCGAAGGCGAACCACTGCATCGCGTAGGAGAGGTGGGTGCCCTCGCTGCGTTCGGGCACGGCCAGCGGCTGGGGAACCTCCGCCGCTGAGGGGCTCTCGGCCGCCATCACGCCGTATGAGCCGGTCGCGAGCGGATAGTCCAGTTCGGCCGCATAGGCGGCCAGGTCGATGGAGGCCAGCTGGCCGTCCGGGGCGCCGCGTTCGACGGCGGGCTCCGACGGCCGGATGCGCGCCGTCACCTCCACCTCGCCCTCCGGCGGGGCCGGCACCGAATCGGGATGGCCGGCCTCGTCATTGCCGATCGGCAGCCAGCCCCGGTTGACGGCCACCGCCGTGCCGTCGGACAGCCGCAGGGGCACCAGCACCTCGTAGCCGGGACGCCCGTTCAGCGGCCGGTTGCGCACCACGCGCTGTTCGGCGGCGTCGTAGGTGCCGGTCAGCGTGACCGGCTGCCACTCGGTCGCGGGGTCGTAGCGGGTGAACAGCGTGGGGTCATAGGCCCGCGGATCGGCGTCGTAGTTGTCTTCGACCACGCCGATGTCGGCGCGCACCGCCTCGCGGCGGTCCAGCTGCCACATCCCCAGCGCGCTGCAGACCGCGGCCAGCAGGCACACCAGCAGGAACCAGCCGAGCCATTTGCCCGACAGCAGGAACCGGTACATCTACCTGCTGCCCTCCGCATCGACCGGCCCGTCACCGGCGCCCAGGGGCAGGGTCTCGCGCCACAGGCTCCGCTCGCGCAGGTAGTCCTCCAGCCAGCCGCAGTGGTCGGTGCAGGCCAGCCAGGTCTTGCGGCGTTCCGGGGTGTGGATGCGGGGATTGTTCCACAGCAGGCGCCACGCGGCGTCCGCCCGGCAGCCGCGCCGGGAGCAGACGGCCGCGCCCTCATCGGGGCCGGGGCCGGCCGGGCCGGAGAGCGAGTCGAGGAGGTTCATGGAGCGTCCGTCAGGCCTTGTCGTTGTCGTCGTTGCGCTGGTCATCAATGATCTCACCGTGCAGCACGGTGGTTTCGGGCCGCTCGTCCGCCGGCGGCGGGGGAGCGGGCGAACCCAGGGCCTGCATCGGCGGGGCATCGATCATGGCGCCCGTGTCCATGGTCCGTGTGTCGCTGCCGCCGTTGGCGATCACCACGGCGAACCAGGGGAGCACGACGGCGCCCACCACCACTACCCAGATCATCCAGCCGTGGACGAAAAAGAGCAGGAAGAGGCACACCATGCGGATGCTCATCGACACCGTGTACTTGATCATGCGGGCGCGCATCTCATCCGAGTGCGCCGCCCTGGCACCGGTGATCCGGGGGATTCCCCCGGCGTCGCCGGAATCGCTGGATTGCCTGTTCATCACCCTCCAAACACGTTCGTCCATTCTCTCACTGCCCGGTGCGTTGCAGAACCCGCTTTCGGCGCCGCTAGGATCGAACCGGACCCGGCTCCCTACCCCCATGGAGGATTCTTTCGTGCAGAACACCCAGCAGACCCAGCCCGATGCCGTGCAGGGCCGCAGCGTACTGGTGACGGGAGGAACCCGCGGAATCGGCCTGGCCATTGCCCGTGAATTCCTCGCGGCCGGCGACAGGGTGGCCGTCACCTACCGTTCCGGAGAGGTGCCCGAGGGCATGCTCGGCGTGAAGGCGGATGTGACCGATGCCTCGTCCATCGATGCCGCCTTCACGGAGGTGGAGGCAGCCCACGGGCCGGTGGAGGTCCTGGTCGCCAACGCCGGCATCACCCGCGACACCCTGCTGCTGCGGATGAGCGAAGAGGACTTCACCGACGTCGTCGACACCAACCTCACCGGAGCCTTCCGCGTGATCAAGCGGGCGTCGAAGGGCATGATCCGCCTGCGCAGGGGCCGCGTGGTGCTGATCAGCTCCGTCGTCGGCCTGTACGGGTCCCCGGGCCAGGTCAACTACGCCGCGTCCAAGGCCGGACTCATCGGCATCGCCCGCTCCCTGACCCGGGAGCTCGGTTCCCGTGGCATCACCGCGAACGTCGTCGCTCCCGGTTTCATCAACACCGACATGACCCGGGCCCTGCCGGAGCAGACCCAGAAGGACTACCTGGGCTCCATCCCGGCCGGCCGCTTCGCCGAGCCGGAGGAGGTCGCCAAGGTGGTCCGCTGGATCTCCGGTGACGAGGCCGCGTACATCTCCGGCGCCGTGATCCCGGTCGACGGCGGGCTCGGCATGGGGCACTGACGCCGCTTCCCGTGTTTCCGGCGCCGGCCGCGTCGGGCCTGCCCGGCGCTGCCAGCTTCGGCGCACGTTCCTTGGAGGAATCCTCCACTGCCGGATGGGCTGCCGGCTGGCAGGATGGGAACAGTGCTCCCTGCGCCTTGGACAGTTCCCACAAGGACGCCGGACAGTTCCCGCAAGCTCATCGACCTGAAGGAGTTCCCATGGCCCTGCTGGAGGGAAAGACCGCCATCGTTACCGGATCCTCGCGCGGCATCGGCGCCGAGACAGCGAAGCTGCTCGCCGGCCAGGGCGCGGCCGTGGTGGTGAACTACCGGCAGAAGGCGCCCCGCGCCAACAAGGTGGTGTCCGCCATCGAGGCCGACGGCGGCCGTGCGGTGGCCGTCGGCGCGGACCTGACCACCCCGGAGGGCCCGGCAGCACTGGTGGAGGCCGCGAAGGAGAACTTCGGCGGCCTGGACCTGCTGGTCCTGAACGCCTCCGGCGGAATGGAAACCGGCTTCGGCGAGGACTACGCGCTGCGCCTGAACCGTGACGCCCAGGTGGCCATGGCCCGCGCGGCGGCCGAGGCCATGCCGGCCGGTTCTCGGATCGTCTTCGTGACCAGCCACCAGGCGCACTTCATCAACACGGTGCCCACCATGGCCGAATACGAGCCGGTGGCGCGCAGCAAGCGCGCCGGCGAGGACGCGCTGCGCGCCCTCGAGCCGGAATTTGCCGGGAAGGGCATCACCCTGGTGGTGGTCTCCGGGGACATGATCGAGGGGACCGTCACCGCCACCCTGCTGGACCGCGCCAACCCCGGCGCCATCGAGGCGCGCCGCGAGGAGGCCGGAAAGCTCTGGTCCGTGGAGGAGTTCGCCGCCGAGGTGGCACGCATGGCGGTCGCCGACGTGCCCGGCGGGCACACCGAATACATCGGCGGCGAGGACTACCTGGCCGCGGCCGGTCCCCAGGCCTGACCGGCCCGCAGCCGCCTGCCAAAGGGCCCGCCGCGCACGAATCGTGCGCGGCGGGCCCTTTGGACGTATCCGGGAACGGGTCAGGCGAGGTTCACAAAGTGCCGGATGACGGCGAGGCTGGGCAGGTCCAGCACGGCGTCGGCCGCCGCGGCCACCGCGGGCTTGGCGTTGAAGGCCACCCCCAGGCCGGCCGCAGCCAGCATGTCCAGGTCGTTCGCACCGTCGCCCACGGCGATGGTCTGCGCTTCCTCGATGCCCAGCTCGGCGGCCCAGGCCCGCAGCGAGGCGGCCTTCGCCGCGCGGTCCACCACGTCGCCGACCACGGTGCCTGTCAGCGCGCCGGCCTGGATGCCAAGCTGGTTGGCCCGGGCACGGGTCAGCCGAAGCCGCCGGGCCAGCGGGTCGAGGACCTGGTTGAATCCTCCCGAGACGACGGCGACGGCGTGGCCCGCGTCCAGGAACGCCGCCACCAGCTCCTCGGCGCCCTCCGTCAGCTCGATTCGGGCGCCGACCTCGTCGATGACGCTCTCCGGGAGTCCGGCCAGGGTCGACACCCTGGCGTGCAGGCTCTGCGCGAAGTCCAGTTCCCCGCGCATGGCCGCTTCCGTCACGGCGGCGACTTCGGCCTCCCTGCCCGCGTGGGCGGCCAGCAGCTCGATGACCTCCTGGCGGATCAGCGTGGAATCGACATCCATGACCAGCAGTTTCCGCCCGGGCGCCAGCAGGGCGGGCGGCACGACGGCGGTCTGCGCGGCCGGAGCGCCCGTTCCGTCCGAGAGGGCCGAGGCCGCAGCCCGCACGCACAGCCGGAGCGAGTCCAGGGAGCCCTCCCAGCGCACCAGGAGGCGGCTGGCCTCCCACCCCGGGCCGCCGGCGTTTTCCAGCTCCTTGATCTCGGCCCCGGCGTCGGCGACGGCGCGCTGCACGGTGGCCAGATACACGTCCGGAAGGCGGACGCCGTAGCTCACGAGCGCATATTCGCGGGAATCGGTCGAAGGCATGGGGGTCCGTTCTGGGCTGGAGCGACAGGGCAGGCGCAGGGGCCCGTGCGGGCCTGGGGGAGCCGCGCGCGGTCCCGGCCGCGGATCGTGCGCGGGCGCCGTTATATGCGTACCCCACCGGGCCTCCGTTTCGCCAACTGCGGCGCCGGTGGCCTAGTCTCTAAGGCTATGAGCGATGTTCTTGAATTTGCCGGCGTCAGCGTGATCCGCGGCGGCAAGGCCCTGTTGGACGGCGTGGACTGGCAGGTCCGAGAAGGCCAGCGCTGGGTCGTCATGGGCCCCAACGGTGCAGGCAAGACCACGCTCCTGCAGATCGCGTCCGGCAGGATGCACCCGACCCGCGGCACCGCGGGCATCCTGGACGAGGTGCTCGGCGCCGTCGACGTCTTCGAGCTGCGCCCGCGCATCGGCCTGGCCTCCGCGGCGCTGGCCAACCAGATCCCGGAGGACGAAACCGTCCTGAACGTGGTCCTCACCGCCTCCTACGGCATGACCGGCCGGTGGCGGGAAAAGTACGAAAAAATGGACGAGCGGCGCGCGTTCCGGCTGCTGGACGCCTGGGGCGTCTCCACCCTGATGAACCGCCGCTTCTCCTCCCTCAGCGAAGGCGAACGCAAGCGCGTGCAGATCGCCCGCGCGCTGATGACCGACCCCGAGCTGCTGCTCCTCGACGAGCCTGCCGCCGGCCTGGATCTCGCCGGCCGGGAGGACCTGCTCCAGCGGCTCGGGCAGCTGGCCCGCGACGAGGACGCCCCCGCCATGGTGCTGGTCACGCACCATCTGGAGGAGGTGCCCCCGGGCTTCACCCATGCCCTGCTCCTGCGCGAGGGCGGCGTCGTGGCCGCAGGGCCGATCGACGAGGTCTTCACCGAGGAGAACCTCTCCAACGCCTTCGACCTGCCGCTTTCCCTGCGCCGCGACGCCGGCCGGTACGCCGCCGTCGCCGCCGCCCGCAGCTAGGACTTGGACGCGCTGCAAGCCGCCCTGGTAGGCCTGGGCGGACTCTGGGCCGGTGCCATCAACGCCGTCGTCGGCTCCGGCACCCTGGTCACGTTCCCCATCCTGGTGGCCGTCGGCTTCGCGCCGGTCACCGCGACGATCAGCAACGCCATGGGCCTGATCGCCGGCAACCTGGCCGGTTCCTGGGGCTACCGGCGGGAGCTGGCCGGCCTCGGTCGGACCCTGCTGCAGCTGCTGCCGGCCTCGATCCTGGGCGGTATCACCGGAGCCGCCCTGCTGCTGCACCTGCCCGAGAGCGTCTTCGAAGCCGTGGCGCCGGCCCTGATCGTTGTGGCCCTGCTCTTCGTGCTGCTCCAGCCCCGCCTGCAGTCCTGGGTGCGGGCCCGCCGGGAGCGCACCGACGCTCCGGGCGGGCGCCCCTGGCTGCTCGTCGGGCTGATCTACTTCGCCGGCGTGTACGGGGGCTACTTCGTGGCCGCCCAGGGGATCCTGCTGGTCGGGATCCTGGGGGTCTTCCTGCAGGGAACCCTGCAGGCGGCCAACGCCGTGAAGAACATCCTGGTGCTGGCGGTGAACCTGGTGGCCGCGTGCTCCTACATGCTCTTCGCCTTCGACCGCATCGCCTGGCCCGCCGTCGCGCTGATCGCCGTCGGCTCCCTGATCGGCGGCTTCGCCGGGGCGGCCATCGGACGCAGGATGCGCCCCGGGGTGCTCCGGGCCGTCATCGTCGTGCTGGGCCTGGTGGCGCTGTGGAACATGCTCGCCCCGTGAGTAATGTTGGAGCAGTGAACCTGCAGTACCTGGCCAGCGCCGACGACCCCCGCGTGCTCGACTACACGGGCCTCACCGACACGGCCCTGCGCCGGCGCCGCGAGCCCGCCGAAGGCATGTACATTGCCGAGTCCTCCAAGGTGCTCCGCCGCGCCGTCGACGCCGGCCACCGGCCCCGGTCCTTCTTCCTCGCCGAAAAGTGGGTGGCGGAACTGGCCGACATCCTCGAGCGCTTCCCCGAGGTACCCGCCTATGTCGGCGAGCCCGCCCTGCTCGAGGCGATCACCGGGTTCCACCTGCACCGCGGCGCGCTGGCGGCCATGGAGCGGCCGGCCCCGCTGGCCCTGGAGCCGCTGCTGGCCCGCGCCCGCCGGGTCGCCGTCCTGGAGGACATCGTCGACCACACCAACGTGGGAGCGATCTTCCGGTCCGCCGCGGCCCTGGATGTCGACGCCGTGCTGGTCAGCCCCCGCTGCGCCGACCCGCTCTACCGCCGGGCCATCCGGGTCAGCATGGGTACTGTCTTCCAGGTGCCCTGGGTCCGGCTGGCCGACTGGCCCGGCCAGCTCGGGCAGCTGCGGGCGGCCGGGTTCGTGACGGCGGCCCTGGCCCTGGAGCCGGATTCGCTGACCCTGGACGAACTCAGCGCGCGCCGGGACGAACGGCTTGCGCTGGTCATGGGCACCGAGGGGGACGGGCTTGCCGCGTCCACCCTGGCCGAAGTCGACCTGACCGTGCGGATCCCGATGAGCGCCGGCGTCGATTCGCTCAATGTGGCCGCGGCGAGTGCGGTCGCGTTCTGGGAATGCCGGCCACGTCACTGACGGTTTGGCCGGCGCCCTGTTGCACGCGGCGCCGCAGTGCCACAATCGGGCGGGTCAGCCTGTCCTTCGGCCCGGGAGAAACCCATTTCCGCCGATCTGCCCGCGCACGTCCGCCAACCGGGAGTCCGCCGCCGCCTCGCCGGTGCAGTGATCTGCGCTCTGGCGTGCGGGCTTGCGCTGTCGGCCTGCGGGCCGACCGCGGAGCAGCTGAGGGAACGCGCAACGGCAACGCGCGCACCGGCGGCGCCGCGGACCGCTCCCGAAGCTGCCCCGACCGTCCCGGGCCTTCCCACGGCCACGCCCTCGCCCACGGCTGCACCCACTCCGCTGAAGGTGGGCGTGAGCGGACGCCAGACGGGCATGGCCGAACCGGTCCAGGATGCCTGCCAGTGGTTGCTGCGCCGGGATCCGGGCCCGATGCCTGCCTCTGAAGCGGCCGCCTGCGTGGCCGCCGCCGCCACCGCCGGGGGAGGGGCGCGGCAGCAGCTGGACAGCCGGACCAGCCTCCTGCCCACCGGCGTCTACACCGTCGACTTCACCACCTCCGGCGGCTTTTCGCTCCGGCTGGCCGCCGACGACGGCAACCTCGAAGTGCGGGTGGACGAGGAACGCCGGGAACTTGTCGTCGACGGCGCTCCGGTGCCCGCCTCCTCCGGCGGGAGCCCGGAGGAGGCGTACGCCGATGTGCTCGTCACCGCCGCCGAAACGACCACCAGCCCCGACCGCCTCGCCGCCTTCCTGGACACTGCGGAGGAGATATCGGTCCAGTACGACGACGAAACCCAGGGGATCCCGGCCGTGCGCCTGTCCGCGCGGCTGCCGGCGGACGGGGCCGCGGCACCGGCCCGCAACGCCGTCCTGTGGCTCGACGACTTCTACCGGCCGGTCCGCATCGAGCTGAGTGGAGCCCAGCAGGGCATCGACTTCGGGCTGACCGCCGTCAACACCGGCTGGCGGCTGCCCTGACACGCCGCCGGGCCAAGTGGCAGCCCCACCTGCCGGTGGGGTATGCTTGATTGCTGGCCCTGCGGGGCCGCCCTGAAGCTTTCAAACCACCTGTGGCTGGCAAAATCCAGGCACCAAGAGAAGGTACAACTGTGAAGTCTGATATCCACCCCACTTATGCTCCGGTCGTCTTCCGTGACCTGGCGTCCAACACCTCCTTCCTGACCCGGTCCACCGCGACCTCGTCCAAGACCATCGAGTGGGAAGACGGCAACACCTACCCGCTCATCGAGGTGGAAATTTCCTCCGCATCGCACCCGTTCTACACGGGCAAGCAGCGCATCATGGACTCCGCCGGCCGCGTCGAGCGCTTCAACGCCCGGTTCAAGGGCTTCGGCGGCAAGAAGTAGGCTCCGCCGCCCATGGCATCAGGGAAGGGTCCGTCCGGCTTGCCGGACGGACCCTTTCAGCACCCGGGGCCTTTCCCTCCCGAGAGAAGGAACAGCGACATTGAGCAGCACAGCTGACGACAGCACCCGCCGGCACGGCGAATACAAGGTCTCCGGGGGCAAGCTTGTCGTCGTCGACCTCGACGTCATCGATGGACGGCTCGCCGATGTGTCCCTCGGCGGCGACTTCTTCCTGGAGCCGGATGAGGCCCTCGCCGACATCAACGGGGCCTTGGAGGGCCTGCCGGCGGAGTCTTCCGCCGCGGACATCGCCGCAGCCATCCGTGCCCGGCTGCGTCCTGACGCCGTCCTGTTTGGTTTCTCCCCGGAAGCCGTGGCCACGGCCGTGCGCCGGGCGCTGGCGAAGGCCACCGGATGGGCCGACCACGAATGGGAGATCATCCCGCCCACGCCGCTGCCCACCCACCTGCATGTGGCCATGGACGAGGTCCTCACCGAAGAGGTCGGCGCGGGCCTGCGGCGGCCCACCCTGCGGTTCTGGGAATGGCAGGAGTCGCCGTCGGTGGTGATCGGCAGCTTCCAGTCCCTGAAGAACGAGGTGGACCCCCGGGGCGCCCGGCGGCACGGAGTGACCATGGTCCGCCGGATCAGCGGCGGCGGCGCGATGTTCATGGAGCACGGCAACGCCATCACCTACTCGCTCTATGTCCCGCAGTCCCTGGTCGACGGGCTCAGCTTCGCCGAGTCCTACCCGTTCCTGGACGCCTGGGTCATGGCCTCCCTCGAGAAGCTGGGAATCAAGGCCTGGTACGTGCCGCTGAACGACATCGCCACCGACCAGGGCAAGATCGGCGGCGCCGCGCAGAAGCGTCTGGCCAACGGCGGCATGCTGCACCACGTCACGATGTCCTATGACATCGACGCCGACAAGATGGTCGAGGTGCTGCGGATCGGCAAGGAGAAGCTCTCCGACAAGGGCACGACCAGCGCGAAGAAGCGGGTCGACCCGCTGCGCCGCCAGACCGGCATCAGCCGCGAGGAGATCATCGAGGTCATGCAGCAGACCTTCGCCGACCGCTACTCCGCCACAATCGGCACCATCACCGACGACGAAATGAAGCGTGCGGAGGAGAAGGTGCAGCAGAAGTTCGCCACCCCCGAGTGGCTGAACCGGGTTCCGTAACGGAACCGGCGGATCCGGGCAGATTCCCCGCCCGGATCCGGCAACAGGTAGTGTTGGGGATGGTGTGCCGGGAAGTCTGGTCGGCGAAATGTACGTTCGTCGACCTCCGAAAGGCACCATGAACCACGACCCCCACAAGGCCCCCGTGCCCGGCTCCGGGCAGCAGGAGAAGGACTCCGCTCCCACTGTGCTGGGCCGCGGCAGCTACCGCGAGGCGCTGCGCATCGGCGATATCCTGCGCCGCGAGACCGTCGGCGGAGCCGTCCTGGTCGTCGCCGCGCTGGTTGCCCTGATCTGGGCCAATTCGCCGGCCTCAGCCTCCTACTTTTCCCTTCGTGACTTCGAGATCGGCTACGAGCCCTGGCACCTGAAGCTGAGCCTCGGGGCCTGGGCCGCCGACGGCCTGCTGGCCGTCTTCTTCTTCCTGGTCGGCCTGGAACTCAAGCGCGAATTCGTTGCCGGCGACCTGCGCAACCCGGCACGCGCCGTCGTACCCGTGGCCGCGGCCGTGGGCGGCGTCGCCGTCCCCGCACTGATCTATGTGCTCATCAACCGCGGCTCCCCGGAGGCGCTGGGCGGCTGGGCGATACCGACCGCCACCGACATCGCGTTCGCCGTGGCCGTCCTGGCGATCATCGGCTCACACCTGCCGTCGGCGCTGCGCATCTTCCTGCTCACGCTGGCCGTCGTGGACGACCTGATCGCCATCGCGATCATCGCCATCTTCTACACCAGCGACCTGGCGGCTGCGCCGCTGCTGCTGGCCCTGGTGCCGCTGCTGCTCTACGCCGTCCTTGCCCACCGCCACCGCCGGTTCTTCGGCCTCAAGGCTCCGGCCGCGTGGCTGATCCTGCTGCCGCTGGGCATTCTCACGTGGGCACTGGTGCATGCCTCCGGCATCCACGCCACCGTGGCCGGCGTGCTGCTCGGCTTCATGATTCCCGTGGCCCGCAGCGCCGCCTCGGGCGGACCCACCGCCGGCCCCGGCCTCTCGGAGGTCTTCGAGCACCGCTTCCGTCCGCTGTCCACCGGCATCGCCGTGCCGCTCTTTGCCTTCTTCTCTGCCGGCGTCGACGTGGGCGGCTGGTCCGGGCTCGGATCCGCGTTCACCGACCCGGTGACCCTCGGCATCATCGCCGGCCTGATCCTGGGCAAGCCGATCGGCATCCTCGGCACCACCTGGCTGGTCACCAAGGTGACCCGCGCCCGCCTGGACAGCTCCTTCAAGTGGATCGACATCTTCGGCGTCGCCCTGCTGGCCGGCATCGGGTTCACGGTCTCCCTGCTGGTCGCGGAGCTGAGCTTCGGAATCGAAAGCCTGCACAACGACCACGCGAAGGTCGGCATCCTCGCCGCGTCCGTGGGGGCTGCCCTGCTGGCCTCCGCGGTCCTGACGGCCCGGAACCGGCACTACCGCTCGGTCGCCGCGGCCGAGCGGGTGGATGAGGACGGCGACGGCATTCCCGACGTGTACCAGGGCCCGGGCCGGGACAGCTGAGTCCGCGCCCGGCCCGGCGCACCGGGAGCCGGTGTGCTGGGCCGGGCCCCGGTGCTGTCCTAGACTGCGCCCATGGAAAAGACATCCCTGACCGCGCTCGTGCGGCGCCAGCTCGAAAGCGCCCGGTACGCGACCAGCGGCCGCAGCGCACAGACCATCTACGGCGGCCATGGGCACATGCTCCGCCAGACCCTGATCGCGCTCAAGGAGGGCTACGCCCTGGACGAGCACGACCGGCAGGGCGAGGCGACGCTGCACGTGCTGCATGGCCGGGTGCGCCTGCTCAGCGAGGGCGACGGCTGGGATGCCATGGCCGGTGACCTGTTGGTCATCCCGGACCGCCGGCACGCGGTGGAGGCCCTGGAGGACGCCGCCTTCCTGCTGACCGTCGCCCTGCCGCGCTGAGCAGGGCGACGGTCCGGGCCGCGGCGAGCCCTACCGCCTGCGGGCGGCCTGCTGGACCCGCAGGGCGCGCAGCAGCTGGTCCTGCTCTTCGATGACGATGCGGCGCAGCGCCTGCGGGGCGTCCGGGTTCTCCGCCAGCCAGGCCGCGGTCCGCCGGGCGACCGGGTGCTCCTCGGGTTCCTGCTCAGCGGGCAGGTCCTGGTCACCCGGGAACAGCCCGTGCACCAGGCGCGAGGCCAGCTCGATGCTGTGCTCTCTCCAAAAGGCCTCCAGCGACGTGAAGTAGGGTTCCGTCCACGCCTGCCGGAGGGAGCGGTCGCCGATGGAGAAGCCCTCAAGCACGGCGCTGAGCAGTTCATTCGACAACCCGTCGGCGGCGACGGCCTGCTGCCAGGCCTCCGCCTTCGCCGCCTCCGTCGGCCGTGCGGCGATCGCCGTGGTCCACCCCACCCTGCCGGCGGCGGTGCGGTCCCGTTCCAGCTCCGCATCCAGTTCGGGACGCTCGACGGCGCCGCCCGCGGCCAGGGCCTGCAGCAGCAGCCAGCGCAGCTCCGCGGCCATGGGCAGCCCGGGAACCGCCGCCGCCGCGTCCTGCAGCAGTTCCGTCAGCAGGCCGTCATGGGCCCGGGAGGACCGGCCGAGCGCAGCCGCGGCGCGGGCCAGGATCAGCTGCCGGTCGCTGCCGGGCGCGGCCTCGCGCAGCAGCCAGACGACGCCGTCATACAGCTCGCCGCGCAGCGTCCCGCGCTCCTCGGCCGGAACGAAGCGCGCGACCGCGTGCCGGGCGTTGTCGAGCAGCACCTGCAGCACTCCGGAGCCGGATTCGGCGGCCGCGGCCGCCAGGGCCATCCGCACGTAGGCGGCCGGCGGCAGCAACCCGTCCCGGGTCGCGTTCCACAGCGCGGACAGGGTCACCGCCCGGGCGAGCGGATCCGCCAGGCGTTCCGGGGCGGCGAGGAAGGCCTGCTGCGAGTCCGGGTCGAAGCGCACCGACGCGTAGGTCAGGTCGCCGTCATTGGGCAGCACGAACTCCGGACGCCGGCGGCCGACCAGCTCCGGCACGTCGGTCTCCGGGCCGTCGACGTCGAGTTCGATGAGGTCGGACCGATGCAGCATGCCGTCGGGACCGGCGTCGTACAGGCCAACCCGCATGCGGTGCGGTCGGTGCACCTGCCGCCCGCTGACCGGATCGACGGCCTCCTGGCGGATCACGGCCCGGGTCAGGACCCCGTCGTCGCCGGTTTCCAGTTCCATCGCCAGCACCGGCACCCCGGCGGTCTGCAGCCACAGCCGCGCCCAGGCGCCCATGTCGCGGCCCGAGGAGTCCTCCAGCGCCTGCAGGAGGTCGGCCAGGGTCGTGTTCCCGAAGGCGTGGCGGCGGAAATAGGCGCGCGCCGCGTCGCGGAAGGCCTCGAAGCCCACATAGGCGACCAGCTGCTTGAGCACCGAGGCGCCCTTGGCGTAGGTGATCCCGTCGAAGTTCTGCTTGGCGGCCTCCAGGTCCGGGATGTCCGCCGTGATGGGGTGGGTGGTGGGCAGCTGGTCCTGGACGTACGCCCAGGCCTTGCGGCGGTTCGCGAAGCTCACCCAGGAGGCGGTGAAATCGGTGGCCTCGTCCACGGCCAGGGCGCCCATGAAGTCGGCGAAGGATTCCTTCAGCCAGAGGTCGTCCCACCAGCGCATGGTCACCAGGTCGCCGAACCACATATGCGCCATTTCGTGCAGGATGGTGTTCGCCCGCCGTTCGTACTGCGCCTCGGTTGCCTGAGAGCGGAAGACGTACGCCTCGGTGAACGTGACCAGTCCCGGATTCTCCATGGCGCCGAGGTTGTACTCGGGCACGAACGCCTGGTCGTATTTGCCGAACGGGTACGGATAGTCGAAGAGGTCGTGGAAGAAGTCCAGGCCGCGCCGGGTGACATCGAAGATGGCGTCCGCGTCCAGGTGTCCGGCAAGCGAGGCCCGGCAGAACACGGCCAGCGGTACCTCCAGGCCGCCGTCGGCCCGGTCCTGCCGCCAGAGGGAGTCCTCACGGTGGTAGGGGCCGGCGAGCACCGAGGTGATGTAGGTGGAGATCCGCTCGGTGGGGGCGAAGTCGACGCGCACCATGCCGCCGGGTGCGGGGGTCCGTGCCGTCTCCGGCGCGTTGGCCCGGATCTGCCAGTCCCCGGGCGCGGTGACGTGGAAGGTGAAGGAGGCCTTCAGGTCGGGCTGCTCGAAGTCGGCGAACACGCGCCGCGCATCGGCCGGCTCGTACTGGGTGTACAGGTACACCTGCCCGTCGGCCGGATCCTGGAAACGGTGCATGCCCTCGCCGCTGCGGCTGTAGAGGGCGGCGCCGTCCACCGTCACGGTGTTCACGGCGGCCAGGCCGGGCAGGTGGATCCTCGAGCCGTCCACCACCTGGTCCACCGGAAGCGGCGCACCGTTGAGCTCGACGGAACGGACGCCGCCGTGGATGAAGTCGAGGAAGGTCGCGGCGCCCGGTTCGGCGCATTCAAAACGGATGGTGGCGCGGGAGCGAAAGGCCGGCTCCGACAGGTCCGGGGCGGTGGAAAGGTCCAGCTCGACGTCGTAGGAGCGGACGGTGATCAGGCGGGAGCGTTCGGCCGCCTCGGCGCGGGACAGGTTCTGGTTCGACACCGTTTCATTCAACCACTAACGGGCACCAGCAGCAGGGCCACGGCCAGCCCGAGGCCGGCGACCAGTGCCCAGGCGGCCAGCGCGGCGGTCACGGCCCGCACGCCGGAGGCGAACAGGGCGCGGATCCTGACTCCGGCGCCCAGGGCGAACAGGGCGGCGGCGAACAGGAGGTCCTGGAGCACCGCCGCGCCCTCCAGCACCGGCGGGGGCACCAGGCCCGTGGTGCGGACCAGGATCATGGCCAGGAACCCCAGCACGAACAGCGGCACCAGCGGGGGCCGTCCGCTGTTCGGCCGGCCGTCCGCCGAGGCGCCGGCCTCCCGGGCGGAGGCGCGGCGGGCGGCGACGCCGGCGGCGGCCGTCATGGGGGCCAGGAGCACCACGCGGGCCAGCTTGACCACGACGGCCGCAGCCAGGGCGGTTGCCCCGGCGGTCTGTGCGGTGGCCACGACCTGCCCGACGTCGTGCACCGACGCTCCGGCCCAGACGCCGAAGGTCTCGGGGCCCAAGCCCAGCAGTGCACCGGCGAGGGGGAGGGCGGCGATGGCCAGCGTGCCGCAGAGGGTCACCAGCGCGATCGGCACCACCGTGTCCTCCGTACGGGTCCTGCGGACGGCGGCCATGGCGCCGATCGCCGAGACGCCGCAGATGGAGAACCCGGCCGCGATCAGCAGCGGTTCGTCGCCGGGGAGCCGGAACGCCAGGCAGATGGCGTAGGTGCCCGCGAAGGCCAGCAGGACGAGGGCGGTGATCAGACCCAGGGCGGTCCAGCCGAGCCCGGCGATGTCCACCAGGGACACCTTGAGCCCCAGCAGCACGATGCCGATCCGTAGGAAGCGCCGGGCCGCCAGTGCCAGGCCCGGTTTCCAGGCCCCTGCGGCGGCCCGTCCGACGCCGGGCAGGTTGGCGGCGAGCAGGCCCAGCACGACGGCCGCCGTGAGCACGGGCACCGCCGGAAGCAGGGCGTGGAGGAGGTGGGACAGGGCGACGGCGACGGCCGCGGCCAGCAGCCCGGCAACCGGCCGCGGCAGCCGGGGCCCTCGGGCGCCGCCTCCGGACGATGCCGGCTCCGGCGTGGCGGGCTCGGGCGTTGCGGGGGAGTCAGGCACGCTTCCACCCTGCCCCAGGCACGGCGTGATTCCAAAGCAGCCGCGCCCGCAGGACGGGGCCGTTGCTACGATGGGTAAACGATCCGCGGACCAGGGGAAATTGCCGATGAGTTCACAGGCCGAAGGTTCAGCCGCAGGAACGTCCACCCCGGAGCAGGTCCTCGCGGCTCCGTGGCTTTTCCCAGCCGCCGAGGTGGCGGCCGCCCTGGGCACCGATCCTTCCACCGGCCTTGCGCCCGACGACGTGCAGGCCCGCCTGCAGCGGTACGGCCCCAACCAGCTGGCGGAGGCGAAGCCCCTGCCGGCCTGGCGGAGGATCCTGCGGCTGCTCTCGGACCGGCTGACCATCGTGCTGATCATTGCCGCCGTCGTCAGCGCCGTCGTGTCCCGGGAATGGGAAACGCCGCTGGTGATCCTGCTGGTCATCATCCTCAACACCGCCCTGAACTATGTTCAGGAGCAGCGGGCCGAATCCAGCCTGGAGGCGCTGCGCAACGCCTCCGTCGACGACTGCAGGGTGCTGCGCTCCGGCACGCCCGCCACCGTGGAACGCATCGAGCTGGTGCCCGGCGACGTCGTGCTCCTGGAGGCAGGCGACACCGTCCCGGCCGACGGCCGGATCCTGGAGGCCGTCCGGCTCCAGGTGGCCGAGGCCGCGCTCACCGGAGAGTCGAAGCCGACCAACAAGGCCGCCGGACCGCTGCCCGATGCCCAGCTGCCCGTGGCCGACCGCACCAACCTGCTGTTCATGGACACCGACGTCACCCGGGGCCGCGCCGTGCTCCTGGTCACCGGCACCGGCATGGACACCCAGATCGGCACCATCGCGCACCTGCTCGGAAGCACCGCCGAGGAGAAGACCACCCTGCAGCGCAGCATCGACCAGCTGGCCAGGCTGCTGACCTGGATCGCGCTGGCCGTGGTGACGCTGGTGTTCGTGCTGGGCCTGCTGCGCGGAGACAGCTGGGAAGCCCTGTTCCTGACGGCCGTCTCGCTGGCCGTCGCCACCATCCCGGAGGGCCTCACCGCCGTCGTGGCCTTCACCCTGGCCATGGGGGCCTCCCGGCTGGCGGCCCGCGGCGCCATCATCAAGCAGCTGGCGGCCGTGGAAACCCTGGGCAGCACCTCCCAGATCTGCACCGACAAGACCGGCACCCTCACCCTGAACGAGATGACGGTCCGGCGGCTGTACACTCCCGCGGGACGCCGGTTCCGGGTCACCGGATCCGGCTACTCCTCCGACGGGAAGATCCTCAGCCCCGACGAGCAGCCCGTCCCCGGCCTCACCGAGGCCTACCTGACCATGGCCCTGTGCAACGACGCGTCCGTGGAGGACGGGCGGCTCACCGGCGATCCCACCGAGGGAGCCCTGGCGGTGCTTGCCGAGAAGGGCGGCATCGACGTGGCCGGCGCCCGCGCCTCCCATCCGCGCGTCGCCGAGGTGCCCTTCGATTCGGACTACAAGTTCATGGCCACCTTCAACCGCTCCGAACGCAGCGGGCGGGTCCACTGCAACGTCAAGGGAGCGCCCGGCGTCGTGCTTGAGCGCGCCGCGTTCCTGCTCACCGACGACGGTGCGGTCCCGATGACCCCGGAGGACCGGGAGCGCATCCGGGCCGACGTCGATTCCCTCGCCCAGGCCGGCCTGCGCACCATGGCGGTCGCCGGCCGGGTGCTGCACGGCCCGCCTCCGGGCAGCGCCGAGGCGCTCTTCGCCGAGGCGGCGGACCTGGTCCTGTATGCCGTCGTCGGCATCATGGACCCGCCGCGGCAGGAGGCGGGGGAGGCCATTGCCACCGCGCTGGCGGCCGGCATCGACGTGCACATGATCACCGGAGACCACCTGGTCACGGCCTCCGCGATCGCCCGCGACCTGGGCATTCCGGGCCGGGCGGCCGCCGGGGCGGCCCTGGATCGGATGGACGAGGACCAGCTGCGCGCCGAGGTTCCGAACCTGGGCGTGCTGGCCCGGGTCTCGCCCGAGCACAAGATCCGCATCGTCAAGGCACTGCAGGCGGACGGCTACGTCGTGGCCATGACCGGCGACGGCGTCAACGACGCCCCCGCGCTGAAGCGGGCCGACATCGGGATCGCCATGGGCATCACCGGCACCGACGTGTCCAAGGGCGCGGCGAAGATGATCCTGACCGACGACAACTTCGCGACGATCGTGGCCGCGGTCCGCGAGGGCCGCGGCATCTACGACAACATCGTGAAGTTTGTCCGGTTCCAGCTGACCACCGCCTGGGGGTTCGTGCTCATCTTCCTGGCGGCGGCGACCTTCGGCTTTGCCGGGGGAGCGCCCTTCACGGCGCTGCAGATCCTGTGGGTGAACATCATCATGGACGGCCCGCCCGCCCTGGCGCTCGGCGTGGACCGCACGGACCCGGAGGTGATGAAACGGCCGCCGCGGCCGGCCGGCGAGCCGCTGCTCACCGGCCGCAGGATCGCGGTGCTGGCGCTGCTGGGCATCGTCATGGCGGCGGGCACCTGCACCGTGCTGGTCACCGCCCCACAGATGTTCCCGGAAAGCGCCGGAAACCCGAACTTCGCCACCACGATGGCGTTCACCACGTTCGTTTTCTACCAGGTCTTCAACCTGCTGAACGTCCGGTCCGAGACGGGCAGCGTGTTCTCGCTGCGCACGTTCACGAACCGCGCCATCTGGGTCTCGCTCGCCGCCGTGGTGGTGCTGCAGGTGCTGGTCGTCCAGCTGAGCATCTTCGAGGACTTCTTCGACACGGTGCCGCTGACCTCCGACCAGTGGTTCCTCTGCCTGGCGGTCGGCTCCACGGTGCTGGTGGTCTCCGAGATCGGCAAGGCCCTGCAGCGCCTCGCGGCCCGCAGGGGCGGCTCCGGAAGCCGGCGGCGTCCGGGCCCGGCGGGCGCCGGGGCCCGGCCTGGTCCTTACCAGGGCGAGGGCTTGTAGTCCTTGAGGAAGACGCCGTACTGGTCGACGCCGGACTCGCCCATCACGATCGGGTCGTAGACGCGCGCGGCTCCGTCCACCAGGTCAAGGGGAGCGTGGAAGCCCTCCTCGGCCAGGCGTACCTTGGTCGGGTGCGGACGCTCGTCGGTGATCCAGCCGGTGTCCACCGCGGTCATCAGGATGCCGTCGGTCTCCAGCATCTCGCCGGCGCTGGTCCGGGTGAGCATGTTCAGCGATGCCTTGGCCATGTTGGTGTGCGGATGCCCCGGACCCTTGTAGCGGCGGGAGAACTGCCCCTCCATGGCGGAGACGTTCACGATGTACTTCCGGCGCGCCGGGGAGGCGGCCATCGCCGGGCGCAGCCGGTTGACCAGCAGGAACGGCGCCGTGACGTTGCACAGCTGCACCTCGAGCATCTCCAGCGGATCCACCTGGTCCACCACCTGGGTCCAGCTGTTGATCGGGGCGGTGTCGGGCACCAGCCCGCCGGCGTCGATCGCCGTTCCTGCCTCCATCCGGGCCAGGGAGGAGGAGCCGGCGGTCAGCGCCAGGGAGGTGACGGCGTCGGCGGCCAGCACCGGGTGCTCCGCCACCGATCCGGCCAGCGCGGTGGGGTGCGCGTCGTAGGTATGGCCAAAGGTGACCAGCTCCGGCAGCGGCCCGTCCGGCAGCGGGGCAAGCTCGGCGTCGGCGAGCGGCCGGTAGGCGTTCGCGGACCGGCGCACGGTCTGGGCGGCGTTGTTGATCAGGATGTCCAGCGGGCCGGCCTCGGCGACCGACTCGGCCAGGGACAGCACCTGGGCCGGATCCCGCAGGTCGATGCCGACGATGCGCAGCCGGTGCAGCCAGTCGGCGGAGTCCTCCATCGCCGCGAAGCGCCGGGCGGCGTCCTTGGGGAACCTGGTGGTGATGGTGGTGTGCGCTCCGTCGCGCAGCAGCCGCAGGGCGATGTACATGCCGATCTTCGCCCGGCCGCCGGTGAGCAGGGCGCGCCGGCCCGAGAGGTCGGTGCGGGCATCCCGCTTCGCGTGGCTGAACGCCGCGCATTCGGGGCACAGCTGGTGGTAGAAGGCATCGACCACCGTGTAGGGCTGCTTGCAGATGTAGCAGTTGCGCGGGCGGATCAGCGTCCCGGCCGAGGGGCCGTGCGCGGCGCTCCTCAGCTGGGCGCCGCGGGTCTCGTCGTCGATGCGGTCGGCGGCGCCGGTGGCGGTCAGGGCGACGACGGCGCGGTCGGCCTCGGCGACCGCGCTGCGCTTTTCGTTCTTCCGGTGCTTCTTGACGGACTTGAACATCTTGGCGGTGGCCCGCCGGACGGCCACGTAGTCGGGGTGTTCCTCATCCAGGGTGTGGATGGAATCCAGGACCTTCAGGGTGGTCCGGATGTCTTCCGGGCTAAGCTCCGGGCGTGCGTTGTTCATGGGGGCCTTCTGCTCATCGGTGCCGGTGGACACACGGCGCCGGCGCATCTGGTGCGCCCCCTGAGACTACCGGAGAAGCCGCTGCCCGCCCGTATCCGGGGCAGGGGAACGGTGAATCTCACACCGCCGCCCCTGCCCTGAGGGCGGGTGCCGCCCGGGTGTCAGGGCATCCGGACGTGCTGGCCCTTGCTGAGCACGGTCAGGCCCGAGGGCGTCACCGTGAAGCCGCGGGCCAGGTCGAGCTCGCGGTCGACGCCGATGGTCGCTCCCGGCGGCACCTGGACGTTCTTGTCCAGGATCGCCCGGGTCACCACGGCCCCGCGGCCGACATGGACGTTGTCCATGATCACCGAGCCCTCCACCACTGCGTCCGAGTCCACGTACACGTCCGGGGCAAGGACCGACCCGGTGACCGTGCCGCCGCTGATCACCACGCCGTTGGAAATGATGGAGTCGAACGTGGTGCCGGGCTCGCTGCCGGCGCCGCGGACGAACTTGGCGGGCGGGGAAATGCTCTGCCGGGTGTAGATCGGCCACTGCCGGTTGTAGAGGTTGAAGGCCGGCACTGGGGAGATCAGGTCCATGTTCGCGTCGTAGTAGGAGTCCAGGGTGCCGACGTCGCGCCAGTACTTGTGGTCCTGCTCGGTGGCGCCCGGAATCCGGTTCAGGGTGAAGTCGTAGACCCCGGCCTCGCCGCGCTCCACGAACCAGGGAATGATGTCCCCGCCCATGTCGTGCTTGCTGACCAGGCGCTCCGCGTCCACCCGCAGCGCCTCGACGAGGGCGTCGGTGGTGAACACATAGTTGCCCATCGATGCCAGGAACGATCCCGGGTCATCCGGCAGCCCCGGCGTCGAGTCCGGCTTTTCCACGAACGCCGCGATCCGCGCCGGATCCTCGGGATCGGTCTCGATCACGCCGAACTGGTCAGCGAGCGAGAGCGGCTGCCGGACGGCGGCAACGGTTGCCGGGGCGCCGGAGGCGATGTGCGCCTCGACCATCTGGGAGAAGTCCATGCGGTACACGTGGTCGGCACCGATGACGACGACGATGTCGGGCCGGGCGTCGTCGATCAGGTTCATGGACTGGTAGATGGCGTTGGCGCTGCCCAGGAACCAGCTCTTGCCGACCCGCTGCTGCGCGGGCACCGACGCGACGTAGTTCTGCAGCTGCGTGGACAGCCGCCAGGTCTCGGAGATGTGCCGGTCCAGGCTGTGGGACTTGTACTGGGTCAGCACCACGACCTGCAGGTAGCCCGAGTTCACGAGGTTGGAGAGCGCGAAATCGATGAGCCGGTAGCGGCCGGCGAACGGCACTGCGGGCTTGGCCCGGTCCGCGGTCAGCGGCATCAGCCGCTTGCCTTCTCCGCCGGCCAGCACGACCGCCAGAACCTTCTTCAACGCCATTGAACCCGTCCTCTTCCGTCCGTCCGGGGCGGTTCCCCCGCTCCGGAGCAGGGCGTCCGGCACCGTTGGGCACCGTTTGGATGCCGCACGCCGTCAGTCTGCTGATAATCACACTAGATCACATGCACCCCGTGCACTACGTTGGAGAAGTGCGAGTAGATATGGTCTCCAAGGAATTCCCGCCCGAAATTTACGGCGGCGCAGGTGTGCACGTGGCTGAGCTCAGCCGCGTCCTGGCCCGGCAGGTGGACCTGCGGGTGCACTGCTTCGGCGCGCCCCGGGAGGAGGACTTCCACGGCGCGAAGGTGAGCACCTACCAGACGCCGGCCGGGCTGGCCGGGGCGAACCCCGCGGTGCAGACCCTGGGCACCGACCTGCAGATGCTCGGCGACCTGGCCGGCGCGGACCTCGTGCATTCGCACACCTGGTACGCGAACATGGCAGGCCACCTGGGTTCCCTGCTGCACGGCATTCCCCATGTGCTCAGTGCCCACAGCCTGGAACCGCTGCGCCCCTGGAAGGCCGAGCAGCTGGGCGGCGGATACGCCGTCTCCTCCTGGGTCGAGAAGACTGCGTATGACGCCGCAGCGGCGATCATCGCGGTGTCCGAGGGCATGCGGCGCGACATCCTGCGCAGCTACCCGGAGGTCGATCCGGCCAAAGTGCGGGTGGTGCACAACGGCATCGACGTCGAATTGTGGCGCCCGGACCCCGACGCCGCGGCCGTGCGCCGCTTCGGCATCGACCCCGACGCCCCCTCCGTGGTGTTCCTGGGCCGCAACACCCGGCAGAAGGGCGTGCCCTACCTGCTCCGCGCCGCCGCCATGCTTCCGCCGGACGTGCAGCTGGTGCTCTGCCTGGGCGCGGCCGATACGCCGGAGCTGGCGGCGGAGACGGCGGCGCTGATCGAGGACCTGCAGCGCACCCGCCGCGGCGTCATCGTCATTGAACGCATGCTGCCCCGGGCCGAGGTGATCAGCATCCTCAGCTGCGCCACCGTCTTTGCCTGCCCGTCCGTCTACGAACCGCTCGGCATCGTGAACCTGGAGGCCATGGCGTGCGGCACGGCCGTCGTCGCGAGTGCCACCGGAGGCATTCCGGAGGTCGTGGATCCCGGGGTTACCGGGCTCCTGGTGCCCCTGGAGCAGGTCGATGACGGCACCGGCACACCGTTGAATCCCGACGTGTTCGTCGCGGACTTCGCCGCCGCGCTGACCGAAGTGGTGACCGACCCCGGCCTGGCCGAGCGCATGGGGCGGGCCGGCCGCGAGCGGGCCCGCGACCACTTCTCCTGGGAGTCCATCGGCCAGGCCACCCTCGAGGTCTACCGCTCCGTCCTGTCCTGAGCGGAACCTTCCCGGGGGAAGGGCCGGGCCGGCACCCGGAACAGGACGGGCCTCGGAACGCTGACGGGTTCAGCGCTCCGGGGCCCGTTCAGTTCCGGGGCCGCAGCCGTCAGCTGCGGCCCTTGGCCTTCGCCGCGGCGCGTTCCTGCTGCCGGCGGCGCTGGATCAGGATCTTCTCGTCCAGGGGTGCGGCACCGCTGGCACGCATCAGCCGCGCGTACTCCATCGCCTCGTCCTGCCGGGCCTTCTCCTCGCCGGAGGCGAGGCTGGTGCGCAGCTGCGCCGGCCCGTAGCCGAACGCATCGACCAGGTCCACGGCGTGGGGGCGCAGCTTGGCCAGCAGGCGGTTGATGTAGTCGCCCAGGGTCCGGGCGCGCTGCGCGGACAGCCGGCCGTTCATCAGGTACCAGGCGAGGTTCTTCTCGATCAGGCAGAGGCCGAACAGGTCCCGCAGGCGGGTCATGACGTGGCGGGTGCCGTCGTCGGTGATCCGCTCCAGGCCGCGGGTGAAGGCCTCCCACTGCAGCAGCTCGGTGTGCGCCCGCGCCGCTTCGATCAGCGCATGCTGGTTCTCGTTGAACACCGCCGCGGCCTTTTCCTTGGGCAGGCGGCGGGCTTCCCGCAGCGCGCCGCCGACCTCGGCGACCATGGTGCTGACCCGGTCGGCCAGCAGGTCGTGCTGGGTCTTCGGGTCCCGCAGCGCGACCGCGGACTTTTTCTCGGAACCGGTGTCGGCCACGGTCTGCACCATCTGCCGCAGCCCCGAGCGCACCAGCGTGCGCTCGGTGGCCTGCCCGACGACGTAGCGGGCCAGCACGCCGAAGTCGGCCCCGGCGAATTCGTTCGCATAGTCGGCCAGCAGGCGCTTGGCGACCAGCTGGAGCAGCACGGTGTTGTCGCCCTCGAACGTTGCGTAGATGTCCAGGTCGGCGCGCAGCAGCGGCAGCCGGTTCTCGGCGAGGAAGCCCGCTCCGCCGCAGGCCTCGCGTGCCTCCTGGAGGGTGTCCAGGGCATGCCAGGTGGACAGTGCCTTGAAGCCTGCGGCCAGCGTCTCCAGGTCCTGCCGGTCCTCGTCGGTGTCGTGCGCGCCGGAGAACACGTCGTCGAACTTCTGCAGCAGCTCCTCGTGGGCGAAGGCCGCGGCGTAGGTGGTGGCCAGGCGCGGCAGCAGGCGCCGCTGGTGCTGCTGGTAGTCCAGCAGCACCTCTTCGCGGATGTCCGAGGAGGCATTGAACTGGCGCCGTTCGACGCCGTACTGGATGGCGGTCTTGAGGGCCATCTTGCTGGCCGCGACGGCGGCGCCGTCCAGGGAGACCCGGCCCTGCACCAGGGTGCCGATCATCGTGAAGAAGCGGCGCCCGGGGCTCTCGATGGCGGAGGTGTAGGTGCCGTCGGCAGCCACGTCGCCGTAGCGGTTGAGCAGGTTGGTCCGCGGAATCCGCACGTGCGTGAAGTGCAGCCGGCCGTTGTCGATGCCGTTCAGGCCGCCCTTGACGCCGTCGTCCTCGCCGCCGACGCCGGGCAGGAAGTTCCCGTCCTCGCCGCGCAGCGGCACGTAGAAGGCGTGCACGCCGTGGTCCACGCCCCTGGTGATCAGGTGGGCGAAGACGACGGCCGCCTTGCCGTGCAGGGCGGCGTTGCCGATGTAGTCCTTCCAGGCCGCACGGAAGGGTGTGTGGAGGATGAACTCCTCCGTCTCCGGCTCGTACGTGGCAGTCGTGGCGATGGAGGCGACGTCGGAGCCGTGGCCCGTCTCGGTCATCGCGAAGCAGCCCGGGATCTCCAGGCTCATGATGCCCGGAAGCCACTTTTCGTGGTGCTCCCGGTTGCCCAGGTGCATGACGGCGGAGCCGAACAGGCCCCACTGCACGCCGGCCTTGATCTGCAGCGAGGGATCGGCCATGACCAGCTCCTCGAAGCCGGCGACGTTCCCGCCGTGGTTGTCCTGGCCGCCCACGTACTCCGGGAACGCACGGTGCACGGCGCCGGCGTCGACGAGGTAACGCAGCTGCTTGAGCACGCGGTCACGGTGCTCGTGGTGGCTCAGCCCGGCGGGGGTGTGCAGTTCGTCGTGACCGGCCAGGTCGCGGGCGGTGCGGCGGATGTCGGCCCACCGGCCGAGCAGGACCTCGCCGAGGGCGGTGACGTCGACGACGGCGCTGTCGTTGTCGGTCACGGCGGCGCTGGCGGGCAGCTGGCGCGCGGAGGGGGAGACGGTTTGCGTCATTTCGGTTCCTTACGGTTTGCGGTGGAACGGGAATCGGGGGAGAGGCCGGCGTCGGGCACGAGGTTGTGCTCGATGCCGTCAAACAGCCAGGCGGTGATCTGGTCCGTCATTTCCTCCTCGGTGGGCCGGGCGTCGCCGGCGGCCAGCCAGCGCTCACCGGCGGCGCGGACCATGCCGAGGGCCGCCGTCGGCCAGAACGCGGCCGCGAGGTCCTGCTGCTGGGAGACGGTGCGCCCGGCAAGGAAGCTGCGCATGGCGCGGTCCATCATGGCGGTGATGGAGTCGAAGAAGTTGGAGAGGGTGTTTTCGAGGGCGCCCGACGGTGCACCGGGGGAATCGCTGATCACCCGACCGGTGACGAACGCGTAGACGTTCGGCGAGGTCTGGGCCATCTGCAGGTAGGCCGAGACCATGGCCCGCAGACCGGCGCGCGGCGAGGCCGCGGTGCGTGCGGCGGCGAGGATCTTTTCCTGCATCTGGCTGATGACCACCTCGCCCATCGCCTGCTGCAGGCCGGACTTGTCGCCGAAGTAGCGGTAGAAAACCGACTTTGACGTGCCGGCGGCCGCGGCGATCTCCTCCATGGAGGCGGCGTAGCCGAGCGTGTGCACGGCCCGGCGGGCCATGCTGATCAGTGCGGTGCGCCGTTCGGCGCGGTGCGCCTCCCAGCGGGCCGACCGGCCGTCGGGGGAAGGCCCCGTTGTTTCCCTGACTGCGATGTTCACGATACCCAGCGTATCAGGTACGCTGGGTATCGGTAACTACCGTCACATTTGCGGCGGACCCCCCCCAGACGCAGATCCAAGGAGAAGAACCCCATGGCTGAGAAGCAGCAAGCCGACGCCGCCGCGGGCGGGCGGCCGGGCACCGTGGCCCGCCAGGCAGTCGTCATCGGCGGCAACCGGATTCCGTTCGCCCGCAGCGGCGGCAAGTACGCCTACAGCTCCAACCAGGACATGCTGACGGCGGCCCTGGACGGACTGGTGGCCCGCTTCGGCCTGCAGGGCGAACGTGTCGGCGAAGTTGCCGGCGGCGCGGTCCTCAAGCACTCCCGCGACTTCAACCTCACCCGCGAAGCGGTCCTCGGTTCGGCGCTGGCTGCGGACACCCCGGCCTACGACGTGCAGCAGGCCTGCGCGACCGGGCTCGAGACCGTCATTTCCCTGGCCAACAAGATCAAGCTGGGCCAGCTGGACTCCGCCATCGCCGGCGGCGTCGACTCCGCCTCCGATGCGCCGATCGCCGTCAGCGAGGGCCTGCGCCGGGTACTGCTGGACCTGTCCCGCGCCAGGACGACCAAGCAGAAGCTCGCCGCCGTGGCCAAGCTGCGGCCCAAGGACCTGGCACCCAACGCCCCGACCACCGGCGAGCCCCGTACCGGCCTGTCCATGGGCGAGCACCAGGCGCTCACCACCGCGCAGTGGAAGATCACCCGCGAGGCGCAGGACGAGCTGGCCCTGGCCAGCCACCGCAACCTGGCCGCCGCCTACGACCGCGGCTTCTTCGACGACCTGCTGACCCCGTACCGCGGCCTGTCCCGGGACGCCAACCTGCGCCCGGACACCACCATGGAGAAGCTGGCGAAGCTGAAGCCGGTCTTCGGCCGCAGCCTGGGCGACGAGGCCACGATGACCGCGGGCAACTCCACCCCGCTGACCGACGGCGCTGCCGTGGTCCTGCTCGGCTCCGAGGACTGGGCCCGGGAACATGACCTGCCGATGCTCGCGAACGTCGTCGACGCCGAGGCCGGCGCCGTGGACTTCGTGCACGGCAGGGACGGACTGCTGATGGCCCCGGCCTTCGCCGTGCCGCGCCTGCTGGAGCGCAACGGCCTGACCTTCGACGACTTCGACTTCTTCGAGATCCATGAGGCCTTCGCCGGCACCGTGCTCTCCACCCTGGCCGCCTGGGAGGACGACGAGTTCTGCCGCACCCGGCTCGGCCTTGACGGGCCGCTGGGCAGCATCGACCGCAGCAGGCTCAACGTGAACGGCTCCTCCCTGGCCGCAGGCCACCCGTTCGCCGCCACCGGCGGACGCATCGTGGCCAGCCTGGCCAAGATGCTGCACGAAAAGGGACCGGGCAGCCGCGGCCTGATTTCCATCTGCGCCGCCGGCGGACAGGGCCTTGTCGCCATCCTGGAAGGACGCTGAGATGGCCGACGCATACCTCAGGCTGGTCAACACCGGCATCACCAAGGAACTCGCCAAGCGGCTGGGCCTGCCCCGGCCGGCGATCCTGCGCCGCTTCGATCCGGCCAAGCCGCTGGTCCCCGGACCCGTCCTGGTGCTCGGCAAGGGCGAAAGCGCCGATGACCTCGCCCAGCTGCTGCTGTCCTGGGACCAGGACGTGCGCCGGCACGCGACGCCGAAGGAAAAGCTCGGCGCGATCCTGATCGTGCTCGACGACGCAGCCGCGCCCACCGACCTGGCCGAGCCGACCCTGGCCGCCGGCGCGTCCCTGCGCGACCTGGCCGCCGGCGGGCGGGTCATCACCGTGTCGCGGCCCGCCGCCGAGGCGCAGGAGCCGGCGGCCGCCGCCGCGCGGCAGGGCGTCGACGGGGCACTGCGCTCCATCGCCCACGAACTGCGCGGCGGGGCCACCGCCAACGGGATCGTCCTTGCCAACGGGGTCCGGGCCACCGCGCCCTCGGTCGCCGCCGCCCTGCGGTTCCTGCTCTCGGGCAGGAGCGCCTACGTCAGCGGCCAGTTCATTACGGTCGGCTCCGACGCCGGCACCCTGCCGGAGGACTGGAACGCCCCCCTGGCCGGCAAGGTCGCCGTCGTGACCGGCGCCGCCCGCGGCATCGGCGCCGCCATCGCCCGGGTGCTGCACCGCGACGGCGCGCGCGTCATCGTGGTGGACGTGCCCGCGGCCGGCGAGCAGCTGGCGAAGGTCGCCAATGAGATCGGCGGCACCGCCCTGCAGGTGGACATCACCCGCGACGACGCCGCAGAGCGGATCCTGGCGCACGCCGTCGAACGCCACGGCCGGCTGGACATCGTGATCCACAACGCCGGCATCACCCGGGACAAGCTGCTAGCCAACATGGACGAAGCGCGCTGGGGCTCGGTCATCGCCGTGAACATCGCCTCGCAGCTGCGGATGAACGAGACCTTCCTGGCCTCCGAGGGCTTCAGCCCCGAGGGCCGGATCGTCTCGCTGGCCTCCACCAGCGGCATCGCCGGCAACCGCGGCCAGACCAACTACGCGGCGTCCAAGGGCGGCGTCATCGGCATGGTCCGGGCCACCGCCCCGCTGATCGGCACCCGCGGAGGATCGATCAACGCCGTCGCGCCCGGCTTCATCGAGACCGACATGACCGCCGCCATTCCGCCGCTGACCCGCCAGGTGGCGCGCCGCCTGTCCAGCCTGCAGCAGGGCGGTCTGCCGCTCGACGTCGCGGAGACCATCGCCTTCCTGGCCTCCGACGCCGCCGCCGGGGTCAACGGCCAGGTGCTGCGCGTCTGCGGCCAGAATATGGTGGGGGCATGAGGCAGCAGCAGCTTCCCGAAATACCCGCCCTCGGCAAGCTCTACCTGTCCGCCCTGGGCAGCGCGGCGCGCAGCCGGCTGACCAGGGGCGACGGCGGCACCTCGCTGCCGGCCGTCCGCCACGAGGTGCACGGCGCGGCCGTGGACCTGGAGAAGCTCACCGAGTTCCAGCGCCTGGTGGCGCACAGCGCCCAGGACGTGCTGCCCTCGGGCTACGTGCACACCTTCGCCTTTCCGGTGGCCATGAGCGTGATGGCCCGCGAGGACTTCCCGCTGCCGCTGCTGGGCATGGTGCACCTGCGCAACCAGGTCCGCCACCTGCGTCCGGTGCACTGGTCGGAGCCGCTCAACGTGGCGGCCTGGGCCGAGAACCTTGCCGGGCACCGGGCCGGCACGCAGGTGGAGCTGGTCGCCGAGGTCAGCGCAGGCGGCGCCCTGGTCTGGCAGGGCCGGTCCACCTATCTCGCCAAGGGCGTGTTCCTGCCGGAACTGGACCGCCCGCAGGCGCAGCAGCGGCGCGACTTCCTGCCGCCGATGCCGACGGCGCAGTGGCGGCTCGGCCTGGACGCCGGCCGCAGCTATGCGAAGGTCTCGGGCGACTTCAACCCCATCCACCTGAGCCGGCTGTCGGCGAAGGCGCTCGGGATGAAGCGTTCCCTGGCGCACGGCATGTACCTGGCCTCGCGGGTGGTGGAGGAGGCAGTGCCGCCGCACACCGACGCGTTCGCCTGGAACATCAGCTTCGAGGCGCCCGTGTTCCTGCCCGCCACCGTGGCCCTGTCGATCCAGGACGACGACGCCGCCGGAGCCTGGGCCGGGTCGACCTTCACCGGCTGGAACGCGCGGTCCCAGCGCCGGCACTTCTCGGGCAGCGTCACCCCGCTCGGCCAGGCCGATCCGGCTGGACCGGCCGGCCTGGCCGCCGGGCAGGACGCGGCCGGAAGCACCGCCTGAGCCGAAGGGCGGCGGCCCGCGCGGGGCCGCCGCCCTTCGCCGTCGCAGGTACGGCGTCCGGTCAGTCCGGCCCGGGCCGGACCGTCAGCACGGGGCAGTCCGCCTCGAGCAGCACCCGCTGGGCGGTGCTGCCCATGATGAGCTTGCCCACCGGCGTGCGCCGGCGGATGCCCAGCACCAGGAGCGACGCCGCATGGTCGGCGGCCACGCGGAGGATCTCCTCGGCCGGGTCATAGTCCCCGACGGGATGCACGATGGCGTGGGCCAGCCCCTCGGCAGCCAGGCTTCGGTCGACGGCGGCCAGTGCCTTTTCCTCATCTTCGGGGGTCGGCAGGTGGCGCAGTCCGTGGTGCGGGCCGCTGACGTTGATGATCACCAGCTGCTCGCGCAGCAGCACCGCGGCGGCGCGGCCGGCCTCAAGCGCCGCCCGTCCCTCCGGGGTCTCGATGTAGCCGACGACGACGCTCACGGCCTTGTCCTTTCCCTCGGTATCCGCACTGCCGGCGCCTTCATCCGTGCAGCTCCTCCGGATCGCTGAATCGGGTCCGGCGCGCCCGCGCGCCGCGGTTCCACAGCCAGGTAAGCGCCCACAGCACCACGCCCAGTGCCAGCAGCAGCCCGGCGATCCGGTACTCAATCGCGTCCTGCGCCCACGGGCCGAGCAGGAAGGCGCAGGTCGCCACCCCGACCCAGGGCAGGATCCCGGGGGAGCGGAACGCTCCGTCAGGCGGGGCGTCGCGGCGGAGTACCAGACAGGCGATGTTCACGACGGTGAACACGGCCAGCAGCAGCAGCGCCGTGGTGCCGCCCAGCGCGCTGACGGTTTCGGCTCCCACGAAGTTGGTCACGAAGACGATCAGCCCGAGGGCGATGAGGGTCGTGAACACAATCGCAGCCCAGGGCGTGCGGCGCCCGCGCAGCACCTTCGACAGGAACGGCGGCAGGACCTCCTGGCGGGCCATCCCGTAGAGCAGGCGGGAGGCCATGAGCATATTGATCAGGGCGGTGTTGGCGACGGCGAAGATCGACAGGAACGGATAGACCACGTCGATCGGGAAGTTCGGCGCGCCGGCCTGGACCACCTCGAGCAGGGGAGTGGCGCTGTCGGCGAGCTGGCCGACCGGAACCACCGCGACGGCGGCAATGGAGACCAGCACGTAGATGAACGCCGTGATTCCCAGTCCGGTGAGCATCACCTTGGGGAAGATCCGCGCCGGCTCCTTCGTCTCCTCAGCCATGTTGACCGAGTCCTCGAACCCGACCATGGAGAAGAACGCCAGCGAGGTTGCCGCGGTCAGGGACAGGAAGACCCCCTTGCCCTCCGCCGTTTCGAAGACGGTCACCCGCGAAAAGTCCACGTTTCCCTGGCTCATCGCCCAGAAGCCGATGCCGATGACGATCAGCAGGCCGGTCAGCTCGATCAGCGTCAGCACGACGTTGAGCTTGATGCTCTCGCCCACGCCGCGCAGGTTGATCAGCGCCAGCAGCAGGAGGAAGGCCACGGCGACCAGCGTCACCCCGGCCTGGTCCCAGTCCAGGTTGAACCCGACGATGAAGTTCTCCGCCAGGAACTTGGAGGCCGTGGACGCGGAGGTGATCCCCGAGCACAGCACGGCGAAGGTGACCAGGAAGGTCAAAAAGTGCAGCCGGAACGCCTTATGCGTGTACAGCGCCGCCCCGGCGGCCTGCGGATACTTGGTGACCAGCTCCAGATAGGACAGCGCCGTCACCGCGGCCACGCCGAAGGCCAGCAGCACCGGCGCCCAGGCCGCGCCGCCGACTTCGCCGGCGATCTGCCCGGTCAGGGCGTACACGCCGGTGCCGAGGATGTCCCCGATGATGAACAGCAGCAGCAGCCGGGTGCCGATGACCCGTTTCAGCTCCGGTGCGGGGGTGGGTGCGGCGTCGCTCATGTCCTGGCCTCCCGCTGATCGGTGTGCCCCGTCCTGCGGGTATTCTGCTCGCCGCCCCGTGCGGGGTGCAATGGGGGCCGCAGTTCACTGCACCGGAACGACCCGGACGCTTCCGATGCGGTGGCCCTGCACCGCGACGACCTTGAGCACGCAGCCCGGCGCCTCGACCTCATCGCCCGGGCGGGCCATCCTGCCCAGCCGGTCCAGAATGTAGCCGGCGACGGTTTCGTACTGGCCCTCGGGCAGTTCGATGCCGGAGAGCCGGCCGAACTCCTGGAGGATCAGCGCTCCGTCGACGACCAGGGTGCCCGCCTCGCGCCGGGAGCGGTCCTCCGGGTCCCGCCCGGCGTCGAACTCGTCGTAGATCTCCCCGACCAGCTCCTCGACCAGGTCCTCGAGCGTGACGATCCCGTCGGTGCCTCCGTATTCGTCGGCGACCACCGCGATATGGCTGTGTTCCCGCCGCATCCGGGACAGCGACGGCAGCACTTCGGCGGTGCCCGGCAGGAAGAGGATCGGACGGGCGATCGAGCGGAGGGTGCCCTCGCGGGCCGCGGGCACCCCGGCGTCGCGCACCGGCATGAGGTCGCGGACGTGGATGAACCCGAGGACGTCGTCGGTGGAGGTGCCGATCACCGGATAACGGGAGTAGGGCAGCTCCAGCACCCGCCGCCGCGCCTCCTCAAGCGACAGGTCCGCACGCAGGAACAGCACCTGGGGGCGCGGACGCATGACCTCCTGGAGCAGCCGGCTGCCGGCCCCGAACACATCGGAGAGGATGCGCCGGCTGTCCTCAGCCAGCACCGGGCTGGCGCTGACGATGTCATAGAGCTCTTCGCTGGTCATCGGCTGGCTGCGCAGCGACGGGTTGCCGCCCAGCAGGCGCACCACGGCGTTGGTGGAGGCTGAGAGCAGGGCGATGACCGGGCGCATGACGACGGCGAAGGCGTTCAGCGCGGGCGCGAGGACCCGGGTGAAGGCAGCCGCGTTCTGCATCGCGAGCCGCTTGGGAACCAGCTCGCTGAAGACCAGGGAGAGGTAGGCGATCAGCAGGGTCATGAAAACGAAGGCGACGACCTCGGCCGTGGCCGCGGGCACGCCCCACCCGGCCAGGACGGGGGAGACCGAGGGTGCCAGCGCGGAGGCGCCGTAGGCGGCGGAGAAGAATCCGGAGAGCGTGACGCCGATCTGGATGGCCGAGAGGAAGCGGTTGGGGTTCCGGGCCAACGCGGCGATCTTCGCTCCGCTGCGGCCCCCGTTGCGCTCGATGGCGCTGATCTGTCCCTCCGACAGGGATACCAGGGCCATTTCCGCGGCGGCGAAGACCCCGCCGAGCAGGAGGAAGAACAACACCAGCAGCAGGTTGGTGGCCATAGCCTGAGGGTACCGAGGCCGGGTGCGGCAGCCAAACGGACCGCACAACGAACAAGGCCCCGGAACCGAACCGGTTCCAGGGCCTTCGCCGTGCGCGGAGGGGGACTTGAACCCCCACCCTCAATAAGAGGACTAGCACCTCAAGCTAGCGCGTCTGCCATTCCGCCACCCGCGCAGGGTGGATTTCTCGGCCTCCGGTGTTCCCGGCGCCTCGAAAGCAACGGGTAAAACTCTAACACGGTTTATCCGCCAAGTGGAAATCGAGGTCCCGGGGGCCGTTCCGGACGACGCCGGAGGTCACCGCCACGCGCCGTCCGGACCGCCGACGACGGCGGGCCGCTAGGCTGGCAGCAGACCGACCAAGGAGGAGCAGCGTGGAGCCGTACCGGGCCGAAGACGAGGTGGCGCGCATCTGCCGCGACCTGATCCGCATCGACACGTCCAACTACGGGGACGGCAGCGGCCCGGGGGAGCGTGAGGCAGCCGAGTACACCGCGGCGCTGCTGGCCGACGTCGGGCTGGACGTCACGCTCTTCGAAGCGGCCCCGCGGCGGACCTCGCTGGTGACCCGGCTGGAGGGCACCGACCCGTCCCTGCCCGCACTGGTGGTCCACGGGCATCTGGACGTCGTGCCCGCCCAGAAGCAGGACTGGACGCTCGACCCCTTCTCCGGGGAGCTGCAGGACGGGCTGATCTGGGGCCGCGGCGCGGTGGACATGAAGGACATGGACGCGATGATCCTCTCCGTGGTCCGCGAGATGGCTTCCTCCGGCGTCCGGCCGCGCCGGGACCTGATCATCGCCATGTTTGCCGATGAGGAGGCCGGCGGCCGGCAGGGCGCCGGCTGGGCGGTGCAGAACCGGCCCGAGCTCTTCGACGGAGCGGGCGAGGCGATCTCGGAGGTCGGCGGGTTCTCCGCCACCATCGGCGGCCGGCGCACCTATCTGCTGCAGACCGCCGAGAAGGGCATCGCCTGGCTCCGGCTGAAGGCGGCCGGTCGGGCCGGCCACGGCTCGCAGATCAACACCGACAACGCCGTCACCGCCCTGGCCGAGGCGGTGGCCCGGATCGGCACCCACCCCTGGCCGATCGAACTCACCGACACCACCCGCGCCTTCCTGGACGGGGTCACCGAGCTGACCGGCGTCGAATTCGACCCCGACGACCCGGACCGGCTGCTGGCCGAGCTCGGCACGGTGGCCCGCTTCGTGGGCGCGACGCTGCAGAACACGGCGAACCCCACCGTCCTGTCCGCCGGGTACAAGCACAACGTCATTCCCGGCTCCGCCGAGGCCCTGATCGACGCCCGGACGCTGCCCGGGCAGGAGGAGGCCGTACTGGAGACCATCCGCTCCCTCGCCGGCCCCCGCGTGGAGGTCAGCGTCGACCACGCGGACATCGCCCTCGAAGTCCCCTTCAGCGGGTCCCTGGTGGACGCCATGGTGGGCGCCCTCCAGGCCGAGGACCCCGGCGCCCCGGTCCTGCCGTATACGCTGTCCGGCGGCACCGACAACAAGTCGCTGAGCCGGCTGGGCATCACCGGCTACGGCTTCGCACCGCTGCGGCTGCCGGCGGACCTGGACTTCACCGGCATGTTCCACGGGGTGGACGAGCGCGTGCCCGTTGAGGCCCTGCAGTTCGGCACCCGGGTCCTCTCACGCCTGCTGAGGACCTACTGACCGCCCCCGGGGGCCGGCACCGCGCCGTCGGGCGCACCTGACCACCTGAGACCTGACCGCCTGAGCACCGCACCATCCGCCCTCGACTCCGAAGCAGGAGGACCCATGCCCGCCGCTGACATCCTGACGCCGGCACTGCTGGAACGCATCCGATCCCGTGCCGCCGGGTACGACGACGCCAACACCTTTTTCGACGAGGACCTGCGGGACCTGCGCGAAGCCGGCTACCTGGCCCTCTTCACCCCGCGGAGCGGGGGCGGGCACGGCCTGGGCATCCCCGAGGTGGTGGCCTGCCAGCGGCTCCTGGCCGCCGCGGCGCCGGCCACCGCCCTGGCGGTCAACATGCATCTGGTGTGGTGCGGCGTCGCGCACCTGCTCTCGCTGCGGGACGACGACTCGCTGTCCTTCATCCTGCGCGAAGCGGCTGCCGGCGAGCTGTTCGCCTTCGGCATCTCCGAACCGGGCAACAGCGCGGTGCTCTTCGACTCCGCGACGGCTGCCGTCCCGCAGGAGGACGGGGGCTACGCCTTCACCGGACGGAAGATCTTCACCAGCCTGGCACCGGCGTGGACCAGGCTGGGCATCTTCGGCCGTGACGATTCCGGGCCGGGGGAGCCCCGGCTGGTTTTCGGGTTCGCCGAACGGGACACCGCGGGCATCCATTCGCCGGACGACTGGAACACCATGGGCATGCGGGCCAGCCAGTCGCGCAGCACCGTCCTGGACTCGGCCATCGTTCCCGCGGAGCGGATCGTGCGCACGACGCCGGTCGGGCCGCACGGCGACCAGTTCGTGTTCGGAATCTTCGCGCTCTTCTCGACCCTGCTCTCGGCCGTCTACAACGGCGTCGGAGACCGTGCCGTGGAGCTGGCGGCCGGCGCCGCGCTGAACCGGCGCAGGGGCGGCGCGGCCGCCGCGGCCGACCCCTACATCCGCTGGCGGGTGGCCGACGCAGCGATCGTCATGGACGGCATCCGACCCCAGGTCGACGCCGTGGCGCGGGACCTGGAGGACGGGGCCGACCACGGCGCGCTCTGGTTTCCCCGGCTGTCCGCCCTGAAGCTGCGGACCGTGGAGGCCGCGCGCGGCGTCGTCGAGCAGGCGGTGAAGGTGGCCGGCGGGCAGGCCTACTCGCGCGGGCACGAGCTGGAGCGGCTCTACCGTGACGTGCTCGCCGGCATCTTCCATCCCACCAATGAGGACGCTGCGCACGCCTCCATGGCGACGGCGCTGCTCGGGCCGGTGGAACAGGCCGAGGCGGAACGGTAGCCCCGGGTCCGGGAACCTCGGGCCGCCGGCTGTCAGGCGGTGCGCACCACGCGCATCACCCGGCGGCGGAGCCAGAACCGGCGGCCGCCGCCCTGGTAGATGCAGCTGCGGTGCAGCTCCCATTTTCCGTACTCGGCGTGCTCGGCCACCCGGGCACGGGCCTCCGGCAGCGATTCGTCGGGGCTGACGGAGATGACGAGGTATTCATACGTTCGGACGGCTCCGCCGTGTGGCCGGACTTCCGGCTGCAGAAGTTGTTCACGCATTTGTCTCCAATTTTGCCCGCTTTGCCGATAACGTCTAGGTCATGAGCATAGATCCGCGTATCGCGCTCCAGTCACTGGTGACCGCCCTCGAGGAGCACCTGGCCGCTGCCGCGGCCCGCCGCGGCGAGAAGGACCCCGTGGTGGAGAACGCCTATCTGGCGATCGCCGATGCCTTCGAAGTCTATGAGGAAGTCCTCTACGACGCCTACGGCGAGGTGACCCCGCTGGAGATCTATGACGACGAAGACGATGACTCCGACGACGAAGCGGCCGACCCCCTGGGCTACGGCACCGAGGACATCGTCGAAGAGCCGCTCGAGGACGACGGGGGAGCGTCGCTGCACCGCCGCAGCTGAGGGCCGCGCCCGGCACCGGCGGCCCGGCACCCTGACGGGCACACGGTGCCACGTGCCCTAGAGTCGATAGCGTGAACTGGTTTGAAGCTGTCCTCCTGGGCCTGGTGCAGGGCCTGACCGAATTCCTCCCCATTTCCTCCAGCGCCCACCTGCGCATCGTCGGCGAACTGCTCCCCGGCGCCCAGGACCCCGGAGCCGCATTTACCGCCATCACCCAGCTCGGCACCGAGACCGCCGTCGCCGTGTACTTCTGGAAGGACATCGTCCGGATCGTCAAGGCCTGGTTCGGCTCCCTTGCGGGACGGGTTCCGCGCAGCGACCCGGACGCGAGGATGGGCTGGCTGATCATCGTCGGCACCCTGCCGATCGTCATCCTGGGGCTGCTCTTCGAAGACCAGATCGAAACCACCTTCCGCAGCCTGTGGATCGTGGCGACCATGCTCATCGTCTTCGGCATCATCCTCGCCGTCGCCGACGCCGTCGGCCGCCAGGACCGCGACCTCGGCAGGCTCACCTACAAGCACGGCATCCTGTACGGCTTCGCCCAGGCACTGGCCCTCATCCCCGGCGTGTCCCGGTCCGGCGGCACCATCACCGCCGGCCTGCTCATGGGCTACACCCGGGAAGCCGCGGCACGCTACGCCTTCCTGCTGGCGATCCCCGCCGTCTTCGGCTCCGGCTTCTTCCAGCTCTTCAAGTCGATCGGCGAGCCGGGCCCGTTCGGCCCGGCGGAGACGGCCCTCGCCACGCTGGTCGCCTTCGTCGTCGGCTTCATCATCATCGGCTGGTTCCTGCGCTACGTCTCCACCCGCAGCTACCGCCTCTTCGTTTGGTACCGGATCGGACTGGGCCTGGCGATCTACCTGATGCTGGGCCTGGGCGTCCTCACCCCCTGACCTTTCCGGCCGGAGCCCCCGGCGCGCTGTCCACCCCGTACGCCCGGTACAGTGGAACGGTGATTGCCTGGAAATCCCCCTCGGTTCCCGCCCTGCCCGGACACTCTCCGGAACTGGTCCTGCACGACACCGCCGCCGGGGCGCCCGTTCCGGTGCGCACCGGGGGAGAGGCCGGGCTCTACGTCTGCGGCATCACCCCCTACGACGCCACCCACATGGGCCACGCGGCGACCTACGTCGCCTTCGACCTGCTGAACCGGCAGTGGCGCGACGCCGGCAACACGGTCCGGTATGTGCAGAACGTCACCGACGTGGATGATCCCCTGCTGGTCCGCGCCAACGAGACGGGCGTGGACTGGCGGGAGCTGGCCGCCGCCCAGACCCAGCTGTTCCGGGAGGACATGGAGGCGCTCGGCGTGCTGGCCCCGGACCACTACGTGGGCGCCGTCGAATCCGTCGAGTGGATCGTGCCGGCGGTCGAGGACCTGATCGCCCGCGGCATTGCCTACCGCGTTCCGGGCACCGGCGGCGAGCCCGACGGCGACGTGTACTTCTCCGTCGACGCCGCGGCGGACCTCGATCCGCAGGAGCCGGGTGCCTGGCACCCGGGCCAGGTCAGCCACCTGGATCCCGCCGGCATGCTCCCGCTGTTCGCCGAACGCGGCGGCGATCCGGAACGGCCGGGCAAGCGCAATCCCCTGGACGCGCTGCTGTGGCGCATGGCCCGCGAGGGCGAGCCGGACTGGGACGGCGGCACGCTGGGGCGCGGCCGGCCCGGCTGGCACATCGAATGCTCGGTCATCGCGCAGCGTTTCCTGCCGCAGCCGTTCACCGTCCAGGCCGGCGGCTCGGACCTGATCTACCCGCACCACGAGATGAGCGCCGCCCACGCCTGGGCCTGCACCGGGCATCCGCTGGCCCGCCACTACGCCCACGCCGGCATGGTCGGCCTGGACGGCGAAAAGATGAGCAAGTCGCTCGGCAACCTGGTCCTGGTCTCGCGGCTGCGCGGCCAGGGCGTGGAGCCGGCCGCCATCCGCCTCGCCATCCTCGCCCACCACTACCGCAGCGACTGGTTCTGGACCGACGCCGTGCTGCAGCAGGCCCAGGACCGGCTCTCCCGCTGGCGCAGCGCCCTGCCCCTGGCCGGCGAGGCCGGGTCCCAGCGCCTGCTCGAAGGGCTGCGCTCGGCGCTGGCCGACGACCTGGACGCTCCGGCGGCCCTCGCGGCTGCCAGCGCATGGGCCGAGGATGCCCTGCAGGCGCCCGGCAACGGAACCGGAACCGACCTGGCGCACGCGGCGCTCGACGCGCTGCTCGGCGTCCGCCTCTAGGGAGTAACGCCTATCAGTCGCGGCGGCGCCGCTTGAGATAGCGCTCGAACTCGCGCGCGATCGACTCGCCGCTGGCTTCGGGCAGCTCGGCGGTGTCCTTGGCCTCCTCGAGCTGGCGCACATATGCGGCCACCTCGGGATCCTCCGTGGAGAGCTCGTCGACGCCGCGCTCCCACGCCTCGGCCTCCTCGGTGAGCTGCTCTACGTCGACCGGAACCTGCAGCAGGTCCTCGATGCGGTAGAGCAGGGCGAGTTCGGCCTTGGGCGAGGGCGCCTGGCCGACGTAGTGCGGCACCGCGGCCCAGAGCGAGAGCGCGGGAATGTCGGCCAGCGCGGCCATTTCCGCCAGCACCCCGACGATTCCCACGGGCCCTTCATACTGCGAGGCTTCAAGGCCCAGGCAGGCCCGCAGCTCCGGGTCCTCGGTGGTGGCGGTGACGGGGATGGGCCGGGTGTGCGGAACATCGGCCAGCAGGGCTCCCACCAGCAGCAGGCAGTCCACGTCGAGCTCACGCGCCAGGGCCAGCAGTTCGGCGGTGTAGGCCCGCCACTTGTAGCTCGGCTCCACGCCGCTGACCAGCACCACGTCGAGCTCGGCGCCGGGTATCGAGGCGCGGAAGATCCGGGTGGCCGGCCACTTGATGCGCCGGTCACCGCGGGGCGTGCGTTCCACCACCGGGCGGGTGAACTGGAAGTCATAGTATTCATCGGCGTCGAGGGCAGCCGCCTTCTCCGCATCCCAGAGCCGCACCAGGTGCTTCACGGCGTCGCTCGCCGCCTCCCCGGCGTCGTTCCACCCCTCGAAGGCGGCCACCATGACCGTGACCCTGCCGCCTGCATGGCCGCCGAGGACATCCTGCAGCCCGGGTGTCTTTTCGCTCTCACTCACAGGCCTACCCTATGCCGACCGCTGCCGGGTGTCAGGACCGCACCGCGGGCCTTCGCCAAGAGCGGACCCCGGGCGCTCCGGGCCCAGCGCCGGGGCCGGGCCGGCGGCCCTTAGACTGGAAGGCATGTCCGTCACCCCTGCCGCTGCCCCCTTTAACAGCACCACCGGTCTCCAGGCCGTGTTCTGGGACATGGACGGCACCATCGTCGACACCGAACCCTGCTGGATCGCCTCGGAGAAGGAACTGGTCGCGGAGTTCGGCGGCACCTGGACCGATGAGGACGCCAAGGCCATGGTCGGCCAGGCGCTGCCCGTGGGTGCCGGCCTGCTGCAGCAGGCCGGCGTCGACCTGCCCGTCCGGGCCATCATCGACCGCATGACCGCCCAGGTCGCCGAAAAGGTCCGCCGCCGGGTGCCCTGGCGGCCCGGTGCCCGGGAACTGCTCGCGGACCTGCGTGCCCGCAGCATTCCCTGCGCCATGGTGACCATGTCCGAGCCCGGCCTCGCCGACGTCGTCGCCGCCGCGCTGCCGGCCGGCACCTTCGAGTTCATCGTCACCGGCGACCAGGTCCGGTCAGGCAAGCCGGATCCGGAACCCTACCTGGCGGCCATGGACCGGATGGCGGAGCTGGTGCCGGGGCTCGACCCGCAGCGCTGCATCGGCATTGAGGACTCGCTTCCCGGCGTGCGTTCGGCGCGCGCCTCGGGGCTGGTGACCCTGGCCGTGCCCCACTTCGTGCCGCTGCCCCCCGACCTGGCCGACCACACCTGGGACACCCTCACCGGACGCAGCGCCGAGGACCTGGCCGGCCTGGCGGCGGCGGAAACGGATGCCATCCGATGACCGCAGGCGGCCCCGACCGGCCCACCCGCTCCGGCATCCCGCTGGGCAGGATCGCCCGCGTGCCCATCACCCTGGCCTGGTCCTGGTTCATCATCGCGGCTGCCATCGTGCTGCTTTTCGGGCCGCAGGTGGCCGCCATCCTGCCCGGCATCGGCAGCGGGGCCTACGCGGTCGCCCTGGGCTACGCCGTCCTGCTGCTGCTCTCCGTGCTGGTCCACGAACTGGCCCACGCACTGTCGGCCCGCGCCTACGGCTGGCCCACCACCGGGATCGTCCTGACCCTCTGGGGCGGGCACACCCAATTCGGATCCGTGAACACCACGCCCTGGCGTTCACTCGCGGTGGCCCTGGCCGGCCCCGCGGCCAACTTCCTGCTGGCCGGGCTCGCCTGGGTGCTGGTCTTCGCCGCACCGGACCTCTTTGCACCCGGCACCGTGGCCGGACTGCTGTCGGCCATCTTCATCTGGGCGAACCTGCTGGTGGGCATCTTCAACATCCTGCCCGGAATGCCCCTGGACGGCGGACGCATCGTGGAGACCATCGTGTGGAAGGCCACCGGCTCCCAGGAGAAGGGCACCATCGCGGCGGGCTGGGCCGGGCGCGTCGTCGTCGTCGCGCTCCTGGCGGCGGTGTTCGCCCCGTCGCTGCGCCGCGGCGAATCGCCCGGCCTGCAGCTGGTGCTCGTGGCGGCACTGGTCTCCGGCTTCCTCTGGATGGGGGCCGGCGCCGCCATCCAGAACGCCCGGCTGCGCCAGCGGCTGCCTTCGGTCACCGCCGCGGCCCTCATGCGCCCGGCGCTTGGCATCCCCAGCGGGGCACCCGTCCGGCAGGCACAGGACCTCCTCCGGGCCCGACCCGGCACCGCCCTGGTGGTCACCGCTCCCACCGGCCAGCCAGAGGCGGTGGTGGATCCGGCCGCCCTGGCACAGGTGCCCGACCACCTGGCCCCCGGCACGGCCGTGAACGCCGTCGCCCGCGCGCTGGCCCCGGGAGCGTATGTTCCCGACGCCGCCTGCGGCGAGGAACTGGTCCAGTACCTGTCCCGCCTCGCGGGCGGCGAATACGCCGTCATCGACCGCGACGGCGCCGTGGTCGGCCTGCTGCATGAGGCCGACGTCGTCCGCGCCGTGACCGGACGGGCGCCGCACTGACCGATGCCGGCAGGAAACCGCCGGCCTCCGCTTTTCATGATCCACCCCCTACCTGCACGACGACTGCCCAGGCAGTCCGCACCGGAACAAGAAGGAACACCATGGACCCCCAGACCCCGGCCGCTGCCGAGTCCACCAGCCCGCACGGAGCCGAACGGCGCCGCGGACCGCTGCGCCCCGGAGAGCGGGTGCAGCTGACGGACGAAAAGGGCCGCCGCAACACGATCACCCTGACCGAAGGCGGCGCCTTCCACACCCACCGCGGCTACCTGCCCCACGACGAACTGATCGGCCTGCCCGAGGGCAGCGTCGTGGCGAACACCACCGGCCATCCCTACCAGGTCCTGCGTCCGCTGCTCTCTGACTTCGTGCTGTCCATGCCCCGGGGCGCGGCGGTCGTCTACCCCAAGGACGCCGCCCAGATCGTCACCATGGCGGACATCTTTCCCGGTGCACGCGTGGTGGAGGCCGGCGTCGGCTCCGGTGCCCTGAGCATTTCCCTGCTGCGCGCCGTGGGGGACGCCGGCAGCCTGCACTCCTTCGAACGCCGCGAGGAGTTCGCCGACATCGCCCGCGGCAACGTCGAGACCTTCTTCGGCGGCCCGCATCCGGCGTGGCGGATCAGCCTGGGCGACTTCCAGGACGAGGTGGTCCGCACCGAGGAGCCCGGCAGCGTGGACCGGGTGGTCCTGGACATGCTGGCGCCCTGGGAGTGCACCGACGCGGTGGCCACGGTCCTGGCCCCGGGCGGGGTGTGGATCTCCTACGTCGCCACCGTCACCCAGCTCTCCCGCACGGCCGAGGCGATCCGCGCCGACGGCCGGTTCACCGAGCCCGAGGGCTGGGAGTCGATGGTCCGCGGCTGGCACCTGGAGGGCCTGGCCGTGCGCCCGGACCACCGCATGGTCGCCCATACCGGTTTCCTGCTTTCCGCGCGCCGGCTGGCCGAAGGCGCCACCGGCCTGGTGCCCAAGCGCCGGGCCTCCAAGACGGGGTTCTCGGAGGAGGACCTCAATGCCTGGACGCCCGCTGCGGTGGGGGAACGCGAGGTCTCGGAGAAGAAACTCCGCCGGGCCGCGCGCGACGCCAGCTCCACCGTTCAGCGCGGCGCCCTGGAGAGTGCCGAACGGCTGGCGCAGGAGCACCCGCACCCATAGTCACCGCAGCGCAAAACACAAGACGTCCGAGCCGATGTATTGGACAGCGTGCTGCGTTATCGTCAGAGCTGGATCGTGAACCGGCGAAGGACGGTGGGTCAGCATGGCGGGATCGGAAAACACCAGCGGGACCGGCGAGGGCGCGGAGGCCATGGCCTCCGTTCCCGCCGCCCAGGCCCGCCAGCTGCACGTGCTTCGGGAGAAGCTGCGCAACCTGGACCGGCAGCTGGCGGCGCTGACGCATAACAACGCACGCCTGGTGGCGATGCTGGAAACGGCGCGGGCGGAGATCGTCCGGCTCAAGGAGGCCCTCGAAAAGGAGGGAGCCACGCCGTTCAGCTTCGGAACGGTGATCGGCGTCAACCAGCGCACCTCTCCGGCGCCCGGCGTCACCACAGCGGCCGCGGTGCAGGAAAGCCTGGACATCATGCAGTCCGGGCGCAAGCTGCGCGTGGCCGTCAGCCCCCTGCTGGACATGGAGCGCATCGTGCCCGGCCAGGAGGTGCTGCTCAACGAGTCCCTGACCGTGATCGCGGGCCTCGGCTTCGAACGCTCCGGCGAGCTGTTCACGGTCAAGGAGCTGCTGGGCCCGGACCGGGCGCTGGTGGTGGGCCGGGCCGACGACGAGCGGGTCATCCGCCTCACCGGCCCCCTGGCGGAGGAAAGGGTGCGCGTCGGCGATGCGCTGACCGTCGACACGCGGATCGGCTTCGCGCTGGAAAAGGTGCCGCGCTCCGAGGTGGAGAACCTGGTCCTGGAGGAGGTGCCGGACATCTCCTACTCCGACATCGGCGGGCTGGGGCCGCAGATCGAGCAGATCCGCGACGCCGTGGAGCTGCCGTTCCTGCACCCGGACCTGTACCGCGAACACGGGCTGAGGCCGCCCAAGGGCATCCTGCTCTACGGGCCTCCGGGCTGCGGCAAGACGCTGATCGCCAAGGCGGTGGCGCATTCGCTGGCCGCCCGGGTGATGGAGCAGACCGGCTCGCTGGGCACCAAGAGCTACTTCCTGAACATCAAGGGCCCGGAGCTGCTGGACAAGTACGTGGGCGAGACCGAGCGGCACATCCGGCTGATCTTTGCCCGCGCCCGGGAGAAGGCCTCCGACGGCAGCCCGGTGGTGGTGTTCTTCGACGAGATGGACTCGCTGTTCCGCACCCGCGGCAGCGGCGTCTCCTCAGACGTCGAGACCACCATCGTGCCGCAGCTGCTCAGCGAGATCGACGGCGTCGAGAAACTGGAAAACGTCATCGTCATCGGCGCCTCGAACCGTGAGGACATGATCGATCCGGCCATCCTGCGCCCGGGCCGGCTCGACGTGAAGATCAAGATCCAGCGTCCCGACGCCGAGGGTGCGGGGGAGATCTTCGCGAAGTACCTCACCGAGGATCTGCCGCTGCACCGCGACGACCTCGCCGAGCACGGCTACGACCCGGGCATGACGGTCCGGGAAATGATCCGCCGGACCGTGGAGAAGATGTACGCCGAGGACAAGTCCAACGAGTACCTGGAAGTCACCTACGCCAACGGCGACACCGAGATGCTCTACTTCAAGGACTTCAACTCCGGCGCCGTCATCCAGAACGTCGTGGACCGGGCCAAGAAATACGCCATCAAGGACCTGCTGACCAACCGGCAGCGCGGCCTGCGGATCGACCACCTGATGCGCGCCGTCGTCGACGAGTTCCGGGAACACGAGGACATGCCCAACACCACGAACCCCGACGACTGGGCCCGCATCTCCGGCAAGAAGGGCGAGCGCATCACCTACATCCGCACCATCGTCCAGGGCAAGGCCGGACAGGAGCCGGGCCGGACGATCGAAACCACGGCCAACCCGGGACAGTATCTGTGACGGTCCGGCGGGTGATGGGCACCGAAACCGAATACGGAGTCCTGGCACCGGCGCTGCCGAACGCCAACGCCACCGTGCTGTCCAGCCAGATCGTCAACGCCTACGCCGCGACGGTCCGCGCCGGCATGGGCAACCTCTCCGGCACCCGCTGGGACTACACCGACGAGGCTCCGCTGAACGACGCGCGCGGCTTCACGGTTCCGCGGGCCGCGGCCGAACCCTCCCAGCTGACCGATGTCCAGCCCGGCCTCGGCACCGAATCCGTGGCCATGGAGGGCGGCGGCCCGGCCGCCCTCTACAGCGACACGGGGGAGGACGCGGCGGTCCTGATGAACCTGGTCCTCGGCAACGGGGCCCGGCTCTACGTGGACCACGCGCACCCGGAATACTCCTCGCCCGAGGTGACCTCGCCGCAGGCGGCCGTACTGTACGACAAGGCCGGCGACGCCGTCGTCCTGGCGGCCATGCGGCACATCGCCGCCACCCCCGGCTTCTCGCCGGTGCACCTGTACAAGAACAACACCGACAACAAGGGCGTCTCCTACGGATCCCACGAGAACTACCTCGTCCCGCGCTCGGTGCCGTTCGCACGCCTGGCCACCGGGCTCATTCCGTTCTTCGTCTCCCGGCAGGTGCTCTGCGGCTCCGGCCGGGTGGGGCTGGGCGCCGGCAACCAGCGGCCCGGCTACCAGCTGAGCCAGCGGGCGGACTTCTTCGAAACCGAGATCGGGCTCGAAACCACCATCCGGCGCCCCATCATCAACACCCGCGACGAACCCCACGCCGTGGCGGAGAAGTACCGGCGGCTGCACGTGATCATCGGAGACGCGAACCTGAGCGAGGTTTCCATCCTGCTCAAGACGGGCACCGCCTCCCTGGTGCTGTCCATGATCGAGGCCGGCACCGAACCGCGGATCGAACTGCGGGACCCGGTGGGCGCACTGCAGGCGATCAGCCACGACCCGGGGCTGCAGGCGCTGGTGGAACTGAAGGACGGCCGGCAGGTCACCGGCCTGGACCTGCAGGAGATCTACCTGGAGGCGGCAGCCGCGCACTGCCGGTCCGCCGGCGGAGCCGATCCGGAGACCGAGGACATCCTCACCCGGTGGACCGCCCTGGTCGGCACCCTCAAGCGCGACCCGATGGAGGCCGCAGCCCAGGTGGACTGGGTGGCCAAGCTCAAGCTGCTGCAGGCCTACCGCGACCGGGACGGGCTGGCCTGGTCCGACGCCCGGCTGCACCTGGTCGACCTGCAGTACTCGGATATGCGGCCGGAAAAAGGACTGTACTATCGGCTCGCCCAGCGCGGACAGATGGAGCGGGTGGTGACCGACGCCCAGATCCGGGCGGCGATGACCACCCCTCCGGAGGACACCCGGGCCTACTTCCGCGGACGCTGCGTCACCCGGTTCCCCGGAGAGGTGGTGGGAGCCAGCTGGGACTCGATCATCTTCGAGCTCCCCTCGCGCCGGCGCCTGCAGCGCATTCCCACCCGGGAACCGCTGCGCGGAACCAGGGCCCTGACGCAGGAGCTGTTCGATATTGCAGCCGACGCCGAAGATTTTGTAGCCCGCCTCCTCAACGGGGGCGAACGCACGGTGGCACCATAGGAGCACGGCCCGCCCAGGGGCCGGGGAAAGGGAAGGCATCATGGCAACCCAGGACCGCAGGAACACCGGCTCCCGTCCCCAGGACGAGGAGCTTGAGGACCAGACACCGCCGGCCGCGCCCGAGCAGGACGCCGGCAACGCGCAGACCGAAGGCATCGACGATCTCCTGGACGAAATCGACGGCGTGCTGGAAAGCAATGCCGAGGAGTTCGTCCGGGGATTCATCCAGAAGGGCGGGCAGTAGCGGATGCCGGACAGGGACCCCGCGGCGGCGCTGAACGCGGCCGCCACATCATCCTTCAGCGACCACCTGGAGCGGCACCATCCGGAGCTGCTGCCCTCCGCGCGGTCCCTGGGCCCGGCACCGGGCGGAGCCGGTGCGGCCTCGCCGCAGGCCACGACCATCGTTTCGCTCACGTTCACCGGGGGAGTGGTGATGGCCGGCGACAGGCGCGCCACCTCCGGAAACCTCATCGCCAGCCGCCACATCCGGAAGGTCTATCCGGCCGACAGCTACTCCGTGCTCGGCATTGCGGGGACGGCTGGGCTGGCGCTCGACATGATCCGGCTCTTCCAGGTGGAGCTGGAACACTACGACAAGATCGAAGGCACGCCGATGAGCCTGGACGCGAAGTCCAACCGGCTCGCGGCCATGGTGCGGCAGAACCTTCCGCTCGCCCTGCAGGGCCTGGCCGTCGTCCCCCTCCTGGCCGGGTACGACACGCTCCGGAGCAAGGGCCGGCTCTTCTCGTACGACATTACGGGCGGGCGCTACGAAGAGTACGAACACCACAGCGTGGGCTCCGGCTCCGCCTTCGCCCGGGGGGCGCTGAAGAAGCTCTGGCATCCCGGCCTCGAGGAGGACGAGGCGGTGCAGATCGCCGTGGAGGCGCTGTACGACGCCGCTGATGACGACTCGGCCACCGGCGGCCCGGATCTGGTCCGCCAGCTCTGGCCCGTGGTCTACGTCGTCACCCGCGCGGGGGCCCGCCAGGTCCGCGAGAACGAGCTGCGGATCCTGGTGGAGCAGATGCTCTCCCGCCGGTCCGCCGCAGGATCGGAGGCCTGAGCCATGACGCAGCAGTTCTACGTCTCGCCCGAACAGCTGATGAAGGACCGGGCGGACTTTGCCCGGAAGGGAATTGCCCGCGGGCGGTCCGTCGTGGTCCTCACCTGCCGCGACGGAATCGCGCTCGTCGCCGAGAACCCCTCACCGTCGCTGCACAAGCTCAGCGAGATCTACGACCGGATCGGTTTCGCGGCGGTCGGCAAGTACAACGAGTTCGAATCGCTGCGGCAGGCCGGCATCCGGTTCGCGGACGTGCGCGGATACTCATACGCCCGCGAAGACGTCTCGGCCCGCGGGCTGGCCAGCGTCTACGCGCAGAGCCTCGGCTCGGTGTTCACCACCGAGGGCAAGCCGTTCGAGGTGGAGCTCGCGGTGGCGGAGGTCGGGGCCGATCCCTACGGCGACCACCTGTACCGGCTGACCTTCGACGGGTCCATCGCCGACGAAACGAACTACGTGGTCATGGGCGGGCAGGCCGACGTCGTCAACGAAGTCCTGGCCCGGACCTGGACCCAGGACGCGGACTTTCCCACGGCCATCCGCACCGCGGTCGAGGCGCTGTCCGCGACCCGCCGGGGCAACGGCGGGGAGTCGGCCCGGCCGGACCCGCTGGGTGCCGGGCTGCTTGAAGTGGCCGTGCTTGACCGGGATCCGGCCGCCCTGCGCGGCTCCGCCCGGGCGTTCCGCAGGATCACCACGGTTGAGCTGGACCGCTTGCTGTCCGGCGCGGAAGGAGAATAGTGGACCGCAGGATCTTCGGCCTTGAAACTGAATTCGGCATCGCCTACTCCGGCCCCGACTCGCGCCCGCTTTCCCCCGAGGAAGTGGCCCGCTACCTGTTCCGGAAGGTCGTCAGCTGGGGCAGGTCCTCCAACGTCTTCCTGACCAACGGCTCCCGGCTCTACCTCGACGTCGGCTCCCACCCCGAGTATGCAACGGCGGAGTGCGACGACATGGCCCAGCTCGTGGCCCACGACCGGGCCGGGGAGCTGATCCTCGACGACCTGGTCCTCGAAGCGGAGGAGCGCCTGCGGGCGGAAGGCTTCAACGGCAGCGTGTACCTCTTCAAGAACAACACGGACTCCGCCGGCAACTCCTACGGCAGCCACGAGAACTACCTGATCCCGCGGCGGCTGGAGTTCTCCCGGCTGGCGGACATCCTGATTCCCTTCCTGGTCACCCGCCAGCTGCTGGTCGGCGCCGGAAAGGTGCTCAAGACCCAGTCGGGTGCGCTGTTCGCATTCTCGCAGCGGGCCGACCACATCTGGGAAGGCGTCTCGTCCGCGACCACCCGGTCCCGGCCGATCATCAACACCCGCGACGAACCGCACGCCGACGCCGAGCACTACCGCCGCCTGCACGTCATCGCCGGCGACTCCAACATGTCCGAAACCACGACCCTGCTCAAGGCCGGTTCCGTGGACCTGATGCTGCGGATGATCGAAGCCGGCGTCGTCATGCGGGACCTGCGGCTCGAGAACCCGATCCGCAGCATCCGGGAAATCTCGCACGACCTGACCGGGCGGCACCCGCTGAAGCTCGCCAACGGCTCCACCGTGACCGCGCTGGACCTCCAGCGCCTTTACCTGGCCCGGCTGAAGGACTTCGTGGCCGTCAACGGAGCCCACACCCGGCATGTGGAGCGGATCCTGGACCTGTGGGAGCGGACCCTCGACGCGGTGGAAAGCGGAGACCACAGCACCATCGACACCGAGATCGACTGGGCCATCAAGAAGAAGCTCGTGGACCGCTACCGGGACCGGCACAACCTCGACCTGACCAGCGCACGGCTGGCCCAGCTGGACCTGACCTATCATGACATCTCCCGCTCCCGCGGCCTGTTCTTCCTCCTGCAGTCCCGGGGCGAAACCTCGCGGGTGGTCGAGGACAGCGACATCAAGGAGGCCGTCGACACCCCTCCCCAGACCACCCGGGCCCGGCTGCGCGGCGATTTCGTGCGCCGGGCCAAGGCCGCCAACCGGGACTTCACCGTGGACTGGGTGCACCTGAAGCTCAACGACCGCGCCCAGCAGACGGTCCTGTGCAAGGACCCCTTCATCTCCGTCGACGAGCGGGTGGACGCGCTGCTGGCAGCCCTCTAAGCGCACGGCCGCCCCGGGAGCCTGCCCCGCGGCAGCCGGCTTTCGGAGGCGGCGTTCAGGCGGAGGCGTTAGGGTGGTCCCTGGTGCCCGGCCGCGGCCGGCACTGCGCCCGCGTATCCACCACCCCGAAAGAAGCACTGTGCGAAAAGTACTGGCAATCTTCCTGCCGCTCCTGATGCTGCTGACCGCCTGCGGCGGCGCCGACGTCGGCTCCCACGGCAAGTCCGCCGGGCAGGAAGGCGTCTTCGATTCCATGGAGGTCCGCGTCAAGAATGCCGAGGAAGCTCCCGAAGTGACCTTCGACAGCCCGCTGGACATCACCGAGACCGCAGCCAAGGTGGTCTACGAGGGCGACGGCGACGAGGTCGCGGAAGGCCAGAGCGTCAGCTTCAAGTTCCTCGCCCTCAACTCCGAGGACGGCTCCTCGGTGGGCGACACCTACGCCCAGGACGCCACCGCCCTGCCGGTCAACGATCAGCTGAAGGAACAGGATCCGGTGCTCTACGACGTGCTGCTCGGAGCCAAGGTCGGCTCCCAGATCGCCTACGCCTACCCCGAGGCCCAGCAGCAGCTGACCGAGGGGCAGGAAGAGCAGCCGGTCACCATCATGCTGATCAACGTCCTCAGCAGCCAGAACGTCGTGAGCCCGCTGAGCCCCGAAGAGGCAGCGGAGCGGGACTCCGCCGGCGAGCTGCGCATGCCCGATGACGAGGTTGGCAAGCTTGAGGAAGAGGGCCGGCTGCCCTCCGTCACGTTCGGCGAGGACGGCGTGCCCGCCGTCGAACTGCCGGAGAACGTGGTCGATCCCGAGAAGCTCATCGTGAAGGTGCTCGAGGAAGGCGACGGCACCGAGGTGAACACCTCGAGCACGGTGAACGCCGACTACCTCGGCGTCGGCCTGGCCGACGGCGAGACCTTCGATTCCAGCTACGAGCGCGGCGAGCCTTCCGAGTTCGGCCTCAACCAGGTCATCTCCGGGTGGACCTACGGCCTGAGCGGGCAGAAGGCCGGTGCCAAGGTGCTGCTGGTCATCCCCGCCGAGCTGGCCTACGGCGATCCCGCCTCGGGCGGCGTCTCCGGCCCGCTGGCCTTTGTCGTGGACATCAAGGAAGTCAAGTAGCGTTGGGTTTCGACACATTCCATCCCCTTAAGGAGCACCATGTCCTTCGGCAAGCGTGAATACGACCGCCAGAAGCCCGAAATTGACTTCCCCGATCACGGGGCGCCCAGCGAGCTCGTCATCGAGGACATCATCGTCGGCGACGGCCGCGAGGCGAAGCCCGGGGACACCGTCTCCACCCACTACGTGGGCGTGGCCTTCTCCACCGGCGAGGAATTCGACGCCTCCTGGAACCGCGGCGCTCCGCTGGACTTCAAGGTCGGCGTCGGCCAGGTCATCCAGGGCTGGGACCAGGGCCTGCTCGGCATGAAGGTCGGCGGGCGCCGCCGGCTGGAGATTCCGGCGCACCTGGCCTACGGCGACCGCGGTGCCGGCGCGGCCATCGGCCCGGGCGAGTCCCTGATCTTCGTGGTCGACCTGCTCGGCGTCCGCTAGGAGCCGAGGACACACCCGCCGGCGGCGCCCGTCCCCAGCCGGGGACGGGCGCCGCTGCGCTGTCACGACGACGGCACCCCGCGGCTCAGGCCGCGCCCGCAGCCGTGCGCCCGGTAGATTAGGCCTCGTGTCCGCGAAACGAACCGAGCGCCTGCTCACCCTGGTCCTGGTCCTGATGTCCTCCGAGCGTGGCTTCAGGAAGCAAGAGCTCTTCGAGGAGGTCGACGCGTATCGGCTCGCGAGCACGCCCCAGGCGCGCGAGAAGCTGTTCGACCGCGACAAGGCCTTCCTGCGCGAGGAGGGCATCCCGGTGGAGTCCCTCGAAGAGCCCGGGGCCGAGGCGGAGACGGTCCGCTACCGCATCAGCAGTTCCGCCTACCGCCTGCCGGAGGTGCGCTTCACCGCCGCCGAGTCGGCCGCCCTGTCGCTGGCTGCACGGCTGTGGGAGCGGGCGGCGCTGGGCGGCCCGGCGTCCCGCGCGCTGCGCCGCCTGCACGACGGGGGAGCGGCGCCCGAGGCGGCCTCCTCCGACGCGTTCCGTCCCGCCCTGCGCACCGACGAACCGCAGTTCCCGGATCTGTGGCGGGCCGTCACCACCCGGCGGACGGTCGCGTTCGGCTACCGTGCCGCCGGCTGGGCGGAGGAGACCGAGCGCCGCGTCCAGCCGTGGGGGATGGGCAGCCGCTTCGGCCGCTGGTACCTCGTCGGATTCGACCTGGACCGGCAGGCCGAGCGCTTCTTCCGGCTCTCCCGCATGACGACGCCGGTGCGGCTGCTGGCGGGCCGCCCGTACGAGGTTCCTGCCGGCTTCAGCATTGACGCGTCCCTGGCCGGGCTGGATGACGCCGTGGAACCGGTCACCGCAGTCCTGGAGACCCGGCCCGGACGAGGCGCCGCGCTCCGGCTGCCCGCCGCGGAGGCCGCCGTCGACGGCGGCGACGGGTGGGAGCGGCTCACCGTCCGCACCGGCGACGTCGAGGCCCTGGCGGCCGAAGTCGCCGCCCTGGGCACCGATGCGAGGGTGGTCAGCCCTCCGGAACTCGCGGCGCTGGTGCGCCGGGCGCTGACGCGCACGCTCGAGGCCCACGCCGCCGAACCGCCGGCCCTGCGCTTCGGCGCCGCGCGGCGGGTGCCGCAGGACACGGCGCAGGCGCATCTCGCACGGCTGCTGGACCTGGTGCCGTACGTGCTGCGCAACCAGGGCGCCGCCGTAGCCGAGACGGCCGCCCGCTTCGGCGTCTCGGAGGAGCAGCTGGCCAAGGACCTGTCGATGCTCTTCGTCAGCGGACCGCGCTTCTATCCCACCGCGCTGATGGATGTGGACTTCGAAAGCGGGCAGATCTACATCGGCAACGCCGACAGCCTCTCCCAGCCGATGCGGCTTTCCGCCGACGAGGCCGCCGCCCTGACCGTCGGGCTGCACGCGCTCCGCGAGCTGCCAGGAGCGGCCGATGCCGACGCGGCGGCCTCGGCGCTGCGCAAGCTCGAGGACGCCGCCGGCGAGGCCGTCGCAGCGGCTTCCTCGGTGTCGGTCCGGCTTGCCGAACCGCCGTCCGCGCCGGAGCTGCTCGAGCGCCTGCGCGCCGCCGCCGAGGACGGCCGCAGCGTCCTGCTGGGCTACCGGACACCCGGGCGGGAAGGTGCAACGGAACGGGTGGTGGATCCGCTGCGCGTGCACAGCCTCGGCGACCTCTGGTACCTGGAGGCCTGGTGCCACCGCGCCCAGGACCGCCGCAGCTTCCGCCTGGACCGCATTACCTCCGTGTCCGCCGCCGATCCCGCCGGCGGTGCAGGCACGGAGCGCCCCGCGCCCGGTTCGGGCACCGCCGGATCCGGCATTACCGGGCCCGGCGCCGCCGGGACGGACGCCGGCGAGGACGGCGCCGACGTCGTCGTGGATCTGATCCTGGCTCCCTCGGCCGCCTGGATCGCGGTTGCGTACGGGGCCCAGGAGACCCTGGAACTGCCGGACGGGCGCACCGCCGCCCGGATCGCCACCGGTGACACCGGCTGGGTGCCGGGCTTTGCCGCGCGCTTCGCCGGGGAAGTCACGGTCGCCGGGCCGGCGGAGGTGCGGGAGGCGACGCTGGCCTGGCTGCGCGCCGCCGCCGACGCCGCGTAGGCGCCTTCACCGTCCGCTCCACTATGCTGGAGGCATGCCTTGGTGGTTCTGGATCCTGCTGTGGGTTGCCCTCGCGGCGACGGCGCTGCTTTTCTACGTCTTCGTGGGGTGGCGGCTCGTGAAGTCCTTCATGGCACTGATGCGCCAGGCCCGGCAGTCCGCGGACCAGCTGGTGCCCGAAGGCGGCTTCGGCTCGGCCGAGCTGCCGCTGCATCCGCAGCCCCTGCCGGGCGTGTTCCAGGACCCGACGGCGGCCCGTGCGCACTGGGAGGCGGGCAAGGCCGCCCGACGCGAGGCGCGCCGGGCCCGGCGCGTCGAACGGCGGCTGGCCAACGGGCAGCCGCGCGCTATGCGCGACCTGCCGGACCTCTGACGTAGAATTGCACCAAACGAAAGGACCCCGGCATGAGGCTAGAAGGATGGCACATTGTCATCATCATCGTGATCGCAATCCTGCTCTTCGGAGCGCCCAAGCTTCCGGGCCTGGCCCGCAGCCTCGGGCAGTCCCTGCGCATCTTCAAGTCCGAAGTGAAGCAGATGAAGGATGACGACAAGCCCAGGGCATCCGCCGAGGAGCCGGTCGAAGGCCGCATCGTTCCGAACGACGCCGGCACTCCCGGGACCGCCGGCCAGCCGCCCCGCCCGGGCACCCCGGGCACTCCCGGCAGCACCGGCGGTACGAACAGTCCCTCCTCCGGCGCCTGAGTAAGTGGCGCTGAGCAAGAAGCGCAGGGCCAACCCCGAAGGGCGGATGGCGCTCAAGGAGCACCTGAAGGAACTGCGCAACCGGCTCTTCAAGGCCGCCCTGGCGGTCATCGCCGGTACCGTCGGCGGGTTCTTCCTCTACACCCCGGTGTTCGAGGCGCTGACCCGGCCGGTGCTCGAGGTGGGGAACCAGGACGGGCGTTTCGCCACCATCAACTTCGACGGCGTCGCCACCTCCTTCGACCTCATGGTGCAGGTCTCGGTCTTCATCGGCCTGCTCGTCTCCAGCCCCGTCTGGCTGTATCAGCTGTGGGCCTTCATCACGCCCGGGCTCAAGCGCAAGGAACGCCGGGTGGCCCTCGTGTTCATGGGCATCTCGGTGCCCATGTTCATCGGCGGGGTGGCCCTGGCCTGGCTGGTGCTGCCGAACGCCGTCCGGGTCCTGACCGACTTCACCCCCGAAGGCGGCTCCAACGTCATCACGGCGTCCGTCTACCTGGCGTTCGTGATCCGGCTGCTGCTCGCCTTCGGCATCGCCTTTCTGCTGCCGGTCATCATGGTGGGCCTGAACCTGCTCGGTATCCTGCCCGGGCGGACCATCCTCAAGGGCTGGCGGATCACCGTGTTCGTGATCTGCCTCTTCGCCGCCATGGCCGCCCCGGGAGCCGACGCGCTGAGCATGTTCTACCTCGCCATCCCGCTGCTGGCGCTCTTCGGCATCGCGCTCGGCCTGTGCCTGCTCAACGACCGCCGTCGGGCCCGCCGGGAGGCCGCCCGGGAGGCGGAGGTCGGCGCTTCGGCGGACACCGCCAGCAGCATCGACGGGCTCTGACCGCTCGGCCCTGAGTGAACGCGGCCTTCCGCCCGGAGCCACCGACTAGGCTGGGAGCTATGAGTTCTCCCTCGGAACGGTACCTGGCCGCAAAACAACGGGCCGAGCACGCCAAGAGCCGGCTGGGGGTCTTCGAGCAGTCGCTGGGCTTTGACCTCGACCCCTTCCAGATCGAGGCCTGCCGCGCGGTGGAGGCCGGCCGGGGCGTCCTGGTGGCTGCCCCCACCGGCGCCGGCAAGACCGTGGTGGGCGAGTTCGCCGTGTACATGGCGCTGCAGCGGGGGCTCAAGGCGTTCTACACCACGCCCATCAAGGCCCTGAGCAACCAGAAGTACACGGAGCTCGCCGCGTCCTACGGCGCCGAGCGGGTCGGGCTGCTGACCGGTGACACCAGCATCAACCCCGAAGCCGACGTGGTGGTCATGACCACCGAAGTGCTGCGCAACATGCTGTACGCAAACTCCTCCACCCTGGACGCCCTGGGCTACGTGGTGATGGACGAGGTGCATTACCTCGCCGACCGGTTCCGCGGCGCCGTCTGGGAAGAGGTCATCATCCACCTGCACCAGGACGTGCAGGTCATCTCGCTCAGCGCCACCGTCTCCAACGCGGAGGAGTTCGGGGCCTGGCTGGACACCGTCCGCGGCGACACCGACGTCGTGGTCTCCGAACACCGGCCCGTGCCGCTGTGGCAGCACGTGATGGTGGGCCGGGAGATCTTCGACCTGTTCGCCTCCGACGTCGCGTTCGACGAAGCCGTGGACACCACCGGCGGGGTGCAGGAACGCTATTCCGTGAACCCCGAGCTGCTTGAGCTGGCCCGGGCGGAGACCCGCACCAGCCAGCGCGGCCACTGGGGCGGACCCCGCAGCGGCCCGAGGGGCCGGGGACGCGGCGGCCGCCAGCCGGCCGGCCCGCCCCGGCACGGCAACCCGCTCACCCGCACCCAGCGTGCCTCGCGGCCGCAGGTGATCGCCCAGCTGGACCGCAACGGCCTGCTGCCGGCCATCACGTTCATCTTTTCCCGCAACGGCTGCGACGCCGCGGTGCGCCAGTGCATCGACTCCGGGCTGTGGCTCACCACCGAGGCCGAACGCAGCGCCATCGCCGCGGTGGTCGACGCGGCGACCGCGGAGATTCCGCAGGATGACCTGGAGGTGCTGGACTTCTGGACCTGGCGGGAGGGCCTGGTCCGGGGGTTCGCCGCCCATCACGCCGGCCTGCTGCCGACGTTCAAGGAGGTCGTGGAAAAGCTGTTCGCCGCCGGGCTGGTCCGTGCCGTCTTCGCCACGGAAACCCTGGCCCTGGGCGTGAACATGCCGGCCCGCACCGTCGTGCTGGAAAAGCTGGACAAGTTCAACGGCGAGGCGCACGTCGACATCACGGCGGGGGAGTACACCCAGCTGACCGGCCGGGCCGGACGCCGCGGGATCGACGTCGAGGGCCATGCCGTGGTGCTCTGGCAGCCGGGCACCGATCCGGCGGCGGTGGCCGGGCTGGCCTCGCGGCGCACCTATCCGCTGAACTCGAGCTTCAGCCCGACCTACAACATGAGCATCAACCTCATCGCCCAGTTCGGGCAGGAGCGGGCACGGGAAATCCTGGAGTCCTCCTTCGCCCAGTTCCAGGCCGACCGGTCCGTGGTGGGCCTGGCCCGCCAGGTCCGTTCGCGCGAGGAGTCCCTGGCCGGCTACGAGAAGTCGATGACCTGCCACCTGGGCGACTTCACCGAGTACGCAGCCCTGCGCCGTCGCCTGTCGGACCTGGAGTCCCAGGCCTCCAAGACCCGGGCCCGGAACCAGCGGTCGGCCATGTCCGCGTCGCTGGAGTCGCTGCGCCCGGGCGACGTGGTGCAGCTTCCCGGCGGCCGGCTCACCGGGCACGCGGTGGTGCTCAGCCCGGACCAGGGTGCCCGCGAGCCGCGGCCCACGGTCCTCACCGATGAGAAGCAGATCCGCCGGCTCAGCGTGCAGGACCTCGCCGGCCCGGTGGAGGTGGTCTCGCACATCCGCATTCCCAAGCAGTTCAACGCGCGCACGCCGAAGGACCGGCGCGATCTCGCCTCGTCGATGCGCAACGCGATCCACGACCACCGCCCGCCCCGTGCCGGCGGCCGGCGCACCGACGCCCTGCACGCCGGCGGCACCGAACGGCAGGAACAGGCCATCGCCGATCTGCGGCGCCAGATGCGGGCCCATCCGTGCCATGGCTGCAGCGACCGCGAAAACCACGCCCGCTGGGCGGAGCGGTGGTGGAAGCTCCGCCGCGAAACCGATGCGCTCGTGGCCCAGATCCGGGGCAGGACCAACACCATCGCGCGGACGTTCGACCGCGTCAGCGGCGTGCTGGAACGCTACGGCTATGTCGCGGAGGATGCCGACGGACGCCTCACGGTCACCGATGACGGGCAGAAGCTGCGCCGGATCTACGGTGAGAAGGACCTCCTGGTGGCCCTCTCCCTGCAGGACGGAGCGTTCGAGGACCTCAGCGCGGTGGAGCTGGCGTCTCTGGCCACGGTGCTGGTCTACCAGGCCAAGCGCGACGAGCGCGGCCTGCGGCCGCGGCTGCCCACCCCTGCCCTGGAGGAGTCGATGGACATCATCGTCCGCCAGTGGTCTAACCTGACGGACGTCGAGGAATCCGAGAAGATCGGCGTCACCGCCGAACCCGAACTTGGACTGGTCTGGCCGATGTACAAGTGGGCCTCCGGACGGCACCTGCAGGCCGCGCTGCACGGCACGGAGCTGGCCGCCGGCGACTTCGTCCGCTGGGCGAAGCAGCTCATCGACCTGCTCGACCAGCTCGCCAAGGTTCCCGACCTCCCGGCCGGCCTCCGCCGCCGCTGCCTGGACGCCATCGCCCTGGTGCGCCGCGGCGTCGTCGCATACTCCAACGTGGGCGAATAGCCCAGCCCTTCCTGCACAGAAAGACCACGGTGACTCCTTGAACGGCAGTACTTCCTCCGACCGCGCCCTGACCATGTACCGCAACGGGTCGGTCTACAGCACCGCGGACCCCCTCGCGACGGCCATGCTGGTGGACGGCGACACCGTCGCCTGGGTGGGCTCGGAACACGCGGCCACCTCCATCCTCGACTCCAAGATGCAGGTGGTCGACCTGCAGGGCGCGCTCGTCGCACCGGGGTTCGTGGACTCCCACGTCCACCTGACCGAGACGGGCATCGGCCTGTCCTCCCTGGATCTTTCCGCCGTCCGCAGCCTGGGCGAGCTGCTCGACGCCGTCGCGGGCGCGGCGGCGGCACAGCCGGCCGGGATCCTCCTCGGCCACGGCTGGGACGAATCCGAGTGGCCCGAGCGCCGGGTTCCTTCCGCCGCGGAACTGGATGCGGCCTCCGGCGGACGCCGGGTGTATCTGGCCCGGACCGACGTGCACTGCGCCGTCGTCTCCGGTGCGCTGGCGGCGGATCTTGGCCTTGCCGGTTACGACGGCTGGGAGGACGGGTTCGTCGTCCGCGATGCGCATGCCGCTGCCCGCCGGGCGGCCCGCGAGTTCAGCCTCCCGGAGCGCGCCGGCTACCAGCAGGCGGCGCTGCGGGCCGCCGCCGCGGCGGGCATCGTCGCCGTGGCCGAAATGGCCGCCCCGCATATCGGCACCGTCGAGGACCTGCGCCAGCTGCTGGGCTTGGAGGGCAGCCTCGGCGAGGCTCCGCTTCCGCAGGTCCTGGGTTACTGGGGCCAGGCCGTGGCCACCGAGCAGGAGGCGCGGGATGTGGCCGCCCTGTTCGAGGGAAGACTGCGCGGGCTGGCCGGGGACCTGAATATCGACGGCTCCATCGGCGCGCGCACGGCCAGGCTGCGGGCTCCCTACGCCGATGCCCCGGACGAGCTCGGGACGCTCTTCCTCACGGCCGAGGAAGCAGGCGCGCACCTGGCCGCAGCCACCGCTGCAGGCCTGCAGGGCGGCTTCCACGTCATCGGCGACGGCGGCCTCGACGTCGCCCTCGAGGCGCTCCGGATCGCCGCGAAACTGCAGGGCGAGGAAGCGGTCCGGGCCCGGCACCACCGGTTCGAGCATGTGGAGATGGCCGACGACGCCGCGATCGCCGAGCTGGTCAGGTTCGGCGTCACCGCCGGACTGCAGCCGGTCTTTGACGCGCTGTGGGGCGCACCGGAAGGGCTGTACAGCCAGCGGCTGGGAGCTGATCGGGCGGCCGGCATGAACCGCACGGCGTCGCTGCTCTCCGCCGGCGTTCCGGTGGCCTTCGGTTCGGACAGCCCGGTCACGTCCCTTGACCCCTGGTCGGCGGTGCGGGCCGCGGTGATGCACCACAACCGTGCCGAGCGTGTCTCCGCCCGCGCCGCCTTCATTGCGTCCACCCGCGCCGGGTGGCGGGCCGCCGGCGGGTCCAACCCGATGCTCGGCCAGCTGGGTCCGGGCACCCCGGCCTCGTTCGCTGTGTGGGAGGTCGAGGAACTGATGGTCCAGGCCGCAGATCCGACCGTCCAGGCCTGGAGCACCGACCCCCGGGCCCGAACGCCCCTGCTGCCGGCGCTGGACACCGACCACGCGCCGCGCTGCCTGCAGACCGTCCACCACGGAACCGAGCTGTACCGCTCCGACGATTTCGGGGCCTGAGCCTGAGGTTGAGACGCACGTCACACTTCGGTCGATGCTTGGACGTCCCGCCGGTGCGCCTTAGGCTGTAGCCGGCGCGGACGGGCCCTTGAGAGCCACGTCCGCTCGTCTCCTGACGAGTCAGGGGACACTGTCCTGATTCCGGCCCCTGCCTTCGCCGGCAGGGGCCGGAGGAGGGCAGGGCCGGGAGGCCGGAGCCGGACACCGTCACTAGAAAACAGCCCCGCTGCTGGCACGAAGGCGGCGCTCCGGCCCCGGCCGCTGCCCGGTCCGGGCGCGCGCACCCCGGTCCCATATACTGGAAGGCCGACGCGAAGACAGTTCTTCGCGTGCCCACGGGTCCCAGGACCCACGGGTCTCAGTCCGATGAAAGGCATCCTGCGTGCGCGTCCTGACCATCATTCCCACCTACAACGAGATCGAATCCCTGCCCGGTACGCTCCAGCGGCTGCGGGCGGCGGTTCCCGATTCCGATGTGCTGGTCGCGGATGACAACAGCCCGGACGGGACCGGCGCCTACGCCGACGAGGTTGCCGCCAAGGACCCGGCCGTCCATGTCCTGCACCGCAAGGGCAAGGAGGGCCTCGGCGCCGCCTACATCGCCGGCTTCCGCTGGGGCCTGGAACGCGGGTACGACGTCCTGGTGGAGATGGACGCCGACGGCTCGCACAAGCCTGAACAGCTGCCCCTGCTGCTGGAGGCAGCCGAAGCCGGAGCCGACCTGGTCATCGGTTCGCGCTGGGTTCAGGGCGGCTCCGTCGTGAACTGGCCGCTGCACCGCAAGCTGCTCTCCCGTGCCGGCAGCACGTATTCGCGTTTCATGCTGGGCATCCCCACCCGTGACATCACGGCGGGCTACCGCGCCTTCCGCCGCACCACCCTGGAGAAGCTGGACCTGGACGCCGTCGAGTCGGTGGGCTACGGCTTCCAGGTCGACATGACCTTCCGCGTCGCGCGCATGGGCCTGAAGATCGTCGAAGTGCCCATCACCTTCGTTGAGCGGGAGCTCGGCGCCTCCAAGATGAGCGGCAACATCGTCGTCGAAGCCATTGTCAACGTCACCAAGTGGGGGCTGTCCGCCCGTTGGAAGAAGCTGACCGCCCGCCGTTAACGGCAAAAACGAGGGGCGGATCCGAACGTGTTCGGATCCGCCCCTCGTGGTTGGCGACGGCGTCAGGCGCTGGCGCGCTCTCCGCGCCGTTCGCGCAGGAGCTTCAGGCGGTCCTGGAGGATCTGCTCCAGCTCCTCGATGCTGCGGCGTTCCAGGAGCATGTCCCAATGGGTACGGACCGGCTTCTCGTTTGCGTTCTCGGGGCGTTCCCCGTCCACGAGGACCGCTTCCTTGCCCGACTTGGAAACCCATACCGGGGGCACCTCGGCCTCGGCGGCGAAGGTCACGAAGACTCGCTCGCCGTCCTCGCAGCGGTACTCGACACGCTGGCGAGGAGCCGGCTCGACGCCGGATTCGGTCTCCATGCTCTGCGCGCCAAGGCGCATGCCCCGCAGGCTACGATCGCTCATCTTTTCTCCCTCTTCGCTTCGAAGTCCCGCCCGGACTCCGGTGTAGTGCTTGTGGTGCCGGCCCGGACGCGGCGTCTGTATAACGCGGGCGGTCCGTCAGGTGTTCCCGCAGCGGGCCGCCGTGGGCGCAGTACCCGGCAAACAACCCATTATACCCGGGACCGGGCTGCGCCCCTGCCCGCTTTCCGGCGGCGCAGGGGCGCAGCCCCCCGGGCGCCTAGGCGGGCCGGACCGTACCGTCAGTGGCGGCCGCTGCCGGCAGGGTGCTCCCGGCAGCGGAAGCTCCGGCGTCGGATGCTGCGGCCGGGCCCGCTTCGGCGCCGGCGGCGCTGCCGTTCCCGTTTGCCGCTGCGCCGCGCATGCTCTCGGGCAGCAGGTCGGTGAACCCGCCCTTCATGGTGCGCAGGGCGTCGCCGAGTTCGCTGGGGATGATCCAGACCTTGTTCGAGCTTCCCTCGGCCAGCTTGGGCAGGGTCTGCAGGTACTGGTAGGCCAGCAGCTTCGGATCCGGGTCGCCGCGGTGGACCGCGTCGAACACCTTCTGGATGGCCTGCGCCTCACCGTCGGCCCGGAGGATGGCGGCTTTCGCGTCGCCCTCGGCGCTGAGGATCTCCGCCTGGCGGCGTCCTTCCGCGGTGAGGATCTGCGCCTGCTTGGTGCCCTCGGCGGTGAGGATGGTGGCACGGCGCTCACGCTCGGCGCGCATCTGCTTTTCCATCGAATCCTGGATGCTTGCGGGCGGCTCGATGGCCTTCAGTTCGACCCGGGATACCCGGATGCCCCAGCGTCCGGTGGCCTCGTCCAGGACCCCGCGCAGCTGCCCGTTGATCCGGTCGCGGGAGGTCAGGGCCTCTTCGAGGTTCAGGCCGCCGACCACGTTGCGCAGGGTGGTGGTCGTGAGCTGCTCGACCGCCTGGATGTAGTCCGCGATTTCGTAGGTGGCTGCCCGCGCGTCGGTGACCTGGAAGTAGACCACGGTGTCGATCGAGACGACCAGGCTGTCCTCGGTGATGACCTGCTGGGGCGGGAAGGACACGACCTGCTCGCGGAGGTCCAGCAGCGGCAGGAGCCGGTCGACGAACGGAATAAGGATGGTCAGGCCCGGTGTCAGCGTGCGCTGGTACTTGCCGAGGCGTTCCACCACGCCGGCCCGCGCCTGCGGGATGATCCTGATGGCTTTGGAGATCACCACCAGCACGAAGATCACCAGGATCGCCAGGATCACCAGCGTGACGGTTGTTGCGGTTTCCATTTCCCCCCTTTGGGTTGGTTGCACGCCGTCCTCCGGCGTGGCTGGAGCCTACGCTCCGTCGGTCAGGCCTGCGGTCAGGTTCCGATCAGGCTTCGCCGCCTCCGGCGGCGGCACCGCCGTCGTCTGCCGCGTGGCCGCCGTGGGCCGGCTGGACGACGGCGGTCGCGCCGTCGATGCGGGCGACATTCATCAGGGTTCCGGCAGCCACGGTCGATCCGTCGGCGGTGCGTGCGGTCCACACCTCGCCGGCCAGCCGGACCGTTCCGGCGGAGCCGCCGACCGTATCCAGCGCGACGGCGGACTCGCCGATGAGCCGATCCACGTTGCTGCGGGTTTCCGCGCTGCCGCCTTTCAGGTGGCGAAGGGCAACGGGCCGCACGAGCAGGATCATCAGCAGCGCCACCAGGCAGAAGATCACGACCTGGAGGAAGAGCGGGGCACCGAACAGGGCACCGAGCATGGCGGCCAGGGCTCCCACGGAGAGCATCGCGAAGATGAGGTCCAGCGTGAGCGTTTCAACCGCGGCAAGTCCGAGGAACAGGACGAGCCACACCGCCCAGCCGTAGGTTCCCAACCACTGGTAAAGCTCTTCCATCTTCGGCTTACTCCTTTTGTTGCTGCCGCCTCGCGGATGCGAGGGGTGATGCTGCGGGAGGCTGCTGTCCGACCATTCTGCCGTACCTGCCGCCCGCGGCACAGGGCGGCAGGAACCGGCTTGGTAACGTTTTCCGCCCGCGCGCCTCAGACGGGCCGGAAGACCTGCAGGTTGAAGGCCGTGGTGACGCGGACCGGCGGCTTCGCAGCCGCAAGCTCCTCGTCGAGCCGTACGGCGTCGAGGTGATGCGCCGACGGGCCCATCAGGGCGGCGTTGCGCAGGTCCGCCGCGGACAGTTCGGGCTGCCCGAGGATCACCTCGCTGGACTCCAGGCGGAAACGGCCGGCCAGCGCTTCCGCGACCTGCCCGTCTTTGCCGCCGACCACATCCAGCATCCCGGCGAGGGAGCGCAGTTCCTGGAGGTGCTCGACGCGCGGGGTCACCACGAGGAGGGCTCCGCCGGGGGAGAGCACGCGGCGGAACTCGACGGGGTTGCGCGGAGCGAAGACGTTCAGCACCACGTCGACTGATCCGTCGGCCAGCGGCAGGGTGCGCCACACATCCCAGACCAGGTGGATGCCGTCGGGGAGCAGGCGTGCGGCACGCCGGAGGGCGTACTTCGAGATGTCGAGGCCGATGCCGCGGGCCTGCAGGCCGGAGGCGACCTCTGCGAGGTAGTAGCCCGTGCCTGCTCCGGCGTCGAGCACCCTTTCCACGTCCGGAACGGCTCGTCCGGCTGCGGCAACCAGGGCTGCCGCCAGCGGGGCATAGTGCCCGGCAGCCAGGAAATCCACACGCGCCTGCACCATTTCGGCGGTATCCGCCTGGAAGCGGGTGCCCTGCCCGGTCAGGAGGTTGAAGTACCCCTGTTTTGCCGCGTCGAAGCGGTGGCCGGCCGGGCAGACCAGACCACTCCCGCCGCGGGGGTCCGGCATTGCCTCTCCGCAGACGGGGCAGAGCAGAAGAGGACGGGAGGAAGGCATGCATCCATCCTAGGGGCGGGCGCATTTCTCCGCGCAGCCGACCAGGTCCGGCAGAACCCGATTCACCGTCGGAACCTGTCGCTGGCGGAGGCAGCAGCCGCAACCCCAGGGGCATCTGCTGTGCCCGGGCCGGGCAGCTGGGGTGGCGTGGAGACGTAGATGTGTCCGGTCGGAGTGGAGATGACCGTTTCGTGGCGCCTCGCCGTCGGTGGTCGGGCCGGGGCGCTCGGCCCCGTATCGGGTGGGTCGTGGCGCGCGGATGGCGTGGTGGTCCAGCCGGGTGCCTGTTTGGTGTAGTTGCAGTTTTCGCAGAGGCCTTGGCCGTTGTCGGCGGTGGTGGCTCCGCCGCAGGCGTGGGGTATCGCGTGGTCGATATGGCGGATGGGTGCCCCGCACCAGGGGGTGCGGCAGTGCTGGTCGCGGGTGGTGATGAAGCGGGCCAGGCCGGGTGGAAAGGCGCGGGCTCGGGAGTCCATGGCGATCAGCTCACCGCTACGCGGAGCCGTGTAGAGCCGCCGCAGGGTGAGGTCCGGGGGAGGCTGTCGGCGGGGTCGTCCGCGGGCGGTTGTGGCGTGGTCAGGCTGCCCCGCAGATGAGGTGTTCGGTGGTGCCCCAGTGGTACTGCCGTGCACAGGGGCAGCGGACACTGTGAGGGCGGAGGCGACGAGGTCCCTGGCCCACTGCGCGGGGACGGTGTCGTAGCCGTGCAGCAGCGCGGGTTCGTTGCCTCCGTGGAGCAGGGTGCGGTCGGTGATGACGAGCTGGACCTCCAACGGTGGGGGCTGGGCGGGGTTCCGGCCGGTGACGCGTTCGATGAGGGTGTCGGCCATGACCTGGCCCCGGCTGCGGGGTTGTCCGCCCGCGCCGGCCGAACCGCCGACACCGGAGCCGGCCGAGCCACGCATACCGGAACCCGCCACCCCGCCCGCCCCCGGATCCGGCGGCCCGCCCGCCCCCGGGTTTGCCGCGCTGTGGGTGCGGGCGGTGTCGGCTGCCCGGGAGAGGGCCGCGTAGACGGCCACGCCCTGCGCGACGGGAAGTAGGGCGGTGAGCCAGCACATGGTGTCCGGCGCCGGGCGCAGGGAGACGTAGCGTTCTTCCTCGGCTTTCCGAGCCCGGTTCACCACGGCCCGAGGATCCAGCCGGTACGTGTGGCGGCGCAGCCGCCCGATCAGCTGTCGGTCGCCAAGGCGTTCGACCTCGTCGAGATTGCCGGCGACCAGCCGGTCCACCTCCGCCCGGTCAGCGGGGTCAAGGCAGGCGGTTTCCCGGGCAATCAACGTTGCCCGCCACTCGCTGATCCGCCCCGCGGCCAGGCCGGCGAGGGTGCAGCGTAGCTCCGTGACCAGGGCCCTGGCCAGTCCGAGGTGGCGTCCGCCGCGGGCCGGGGAATCGCGGCGCGCCAAGGCGACCTGCGCGCCGACGACCCGGCCCAGCTGACCGCGCGGCGCCCCGGCCGCTTCCTGTGCCTGCCGCTGCGAGATGTCCAGCCGGACGGCTGCCAGCGCCTGCCCGGCGGCGGCTGAGGCCTTCAAGTCCTCCAGCCCGCGCAGCACATCCACCAGCTCCGCATCCGGCACCGTGACCCGCCCCAGCACCTCGATCAGCTTCGTGACCGCAGCTCCGGCCGCCGCCATCAACGTGCCGGCCTCCGGCGACGCCCCATGAACCGGGACGGCAGAGGAGGCCCGGCCCATATCTCCGGAGCCAGTACCCGTGACAGCGCCGGCACCAGCGCCCGCAGCACGGCTGGAGGAGCCCGTACCCGCAGCACGGCTGGAGGAGCCCGTACCCGCGGCAGCCCCGGAGCCGGCACGGGCACCGCGCATGGTCCCGGTGCCGGGCGGCGGGGCCAGCTGCAAGCCAATGTCATCGAACATGTGTTCGAATCTATGCCGCCGAAATGGCGCTTACAAGGGGAGTGGATACGCCTCCGACGAGTAGCCGATCGAGCGTGCCAGGTATGACACCAGCAGGCAGGCTGAGCCCGGGCAGACCGAGTCGGGCACGGCGCAGCGAACCACGCGCGCGCAACGGCCAGCTTCTCGGGCCTATCAGGCAGGACATGCCGCGCGGCCCTGTCACCGGCACAGCCCGCGCGTCTCGCACAGGCGGGGGTGCCTGCCGTTAGGCTCGGGGGATGCAGCCACGTGACCTGGATCTCCTCAACTCCGTTTCCACCCCCACCCTGCACCCCGACGGCGACCGGTGCGTTGTGGCGGTGACCCGCCCTGACTTCCGTGCCGATGCGTATGTCGGGCAGCTGTGGAGCCTGCCGTTGGACGGCCGCGGCCCGCGCAGGATCACGCGCGGATTCCGGGACACCGACCCGCTGTTCTCCCCGAACGGCAAGCTGCTCGGCTTTCTGCGGGCGGCTCAGGACGGGCGAGCCCAGCTGCACATCACAGATGCCGCCGGCGGCGAGCCGCTCCAGCTGACGGATCAGCCGCTGGGCGTCTCCTGGTTCCGGTTTTCGCCCGACTCGCGCCAGGTGGTGTTTGCCGCCCGGGTGCCGGAATCGGGCAGGTACGGCACCATGGACGGCGTGCCGGCCCCGGCCGAAGATCCCCGGCTGGTCACCCGCCTCAACTACCGCATGAACGGCGTCGGATACCTTGCCGACAAGCCGCTGCAGATCTTCCTGCTGGAACTGCCGGACCTGCAGGACGAACCGTGGGTGCCCGCCGTCGGGCGTGTTGCGCAAGACCTTCCGGGCGCCGACGCCGGCGAGGGCAGCGGCCTGCCCACAGCCCGTCAGCTCACCCATGAGCCCACGGACCACGCGACGCCGGTGTTCTCAGCTGACGGGTCCCGGATCCTGTTCACTGCGTCCCTTCCAGCCGGACGCGACGGCGACCTGGTCACCGACGCGTGGTCCTTGGACCTGGCCGGCGGGGGACTGCAGCGCCTTACCAACGCGGACGGCGCCGCCCTGCTGAGCGTGTCCCACCCGGTGGAGAGTCCGGACGGGTCGCAGCTCTACTACCTGGCGGGCGAGCTCGGGGAGAACGGCCTGGACTTCGTCGCCCGGAACACCGCCCTTTACACGGCGCCTGCCGGCAACCCGGAGTCGAGCCGGCGGCTTACGGATGTGGAGAACGTCGACCTGGCCGAAGGGCCGGTCGTTCCCGTGGACAGCGGGGCACTCGTGTTCAACCGCACCCGCGGCCGGGTCGAGCTGCTCCACGTCTCCGCCGACGGCGGCATCCGCCCCCTGGCCGGAGGCGACCGCGTCGTCATCGGGGCGGCGGCCGCGGGCGACACCGTGGCCATTGCCTACACCGACGCCGATACAGCCGGCGCAGTTGCCGTCGTCGGCACAGCTGCCCGCCTGACGGCTCCGGATCCCGACGGCGCCGGCAACCAGGGCCCGACGGGCCACGACGGCGCGGCCAGCAGCCGCCCGGGCGAAGATCCAGCCGCTGACGAACGCACCGAGCGGGTGCTGGCGGACTTCTCCACTGCCCTCCGCGAACGGACCAGGGTGGTCCCTCCGGAGGAGCTGGTGATCGAAGGACCCGACGGCTATCCCGTGCATGGCTGGCTGGTCCGCCCTGCCGGAGACGGCCCGCATCCCGTGCTCCTGAACATCCATGGCGGGCCCTTCGCCCAGTACACCGGAGCCTTGTTCGACGAGGCCCAGGTCTACGCCGCTGCAGGCTACGCAGTGCTGATGTGCAATCCCCGCGGCTCCGCCGGCTACGGGCAGAAGCACGGGCGGGTCATCAAGGAGGCCATGGGCACCGTGGACATGACGGATGTCCTCGCCTTCCTCGACGGCTGCCTCGGGCTCCACCCGGAGATCCTCGACCCCGGGCGGGTGGGCATCATGGGCGGCTCCTACGGCGGCTACCTGACCGCGTGGATCACGGCGCACGAGCACCGCTTCGCAGCCGCCGTCGTCGAACGCGGTTTCCTCGATCCGGTCAGCTTCACCGGCTCGGCGGACATCGGCTGGTTCTTCGGCGGCCAGTACACCGGCACCGACCCCGAACGCGTCGCCGGCCAGAGCCCGATGGCGAAGGTGGGCCAGGCGCGCACGCCCACGCTGGTGCTGCACTCCGAGGATGACCTGCGATGCCCGGTCGAGCAGGCGCAGCGGTACTTTGCCGCGCTGCGGATGAACGGGATTCCAGCTGAACTGCTGCTCTTTCCCGGCGAGAACCACGAGCTCTCCCGCTCCGGGACACCTTGGCACCGGCGGCAGCGGTTCGAGCACATCCTGCGCTGGTGGCACGAACATCTGCCCGTCAGCGGCGCGGATCAGCACAACGCGGCGATGGGCGTGGCGGCGGGCTGAGGCAACCGCGGAAAGCACGACGTCGGCGGGCCAAGCAGGCGGTCTCCTCACCTCGGGCGAAACCTGCGAGCCCACACCGCCGCCGCGGCTGTCTACCGGCTTAGAACCCCAGCCCGGCGCGGGCCTCGGTGATATCGGGGCGCGCCCAGCGGCCCTGGTACTCCGCGGTGCTCGCCAGCGAGCGGGTCACAACGCGGTCCACGTAGACGGTGCCGTCCAGATGGTCGCACTCGTGCTGGACAATCCGCGCCTGCCAGCCGGTGAACTCGTCCGAGCGGGCGGCGCCGTCGTCGCCGGTCCAGTCGAGGGCAACCCGCCGGTACCGCTCGACCACGCCCTGATACCCGTCAAAGGAAAGACAGCCCTCGTAGAAGGACGCGGTCTGCTCACACAACGCCCGCCACCGTGGATTGATCGCCGCGAAATAGGGGAGCGGGGCCCGTTCCCGCACCTCCGCCACCGCTTCATCAACCGGGAAGACATCCTCCAGCACGGCCAGGCGCAGCGGCACCCCCAGCTGCGGCGCCGCCAGGCCGACCCCGGGCGCCTCATGCATCACCCGGCGCATGAGCGTGAGGAAAGCGGCGAGCTCGGCGTCGTCGAGCTGTCCGTCGAATTCGACGGCGGGCCGCCGCAGCGCCGGATGGCCCAGCTGCACGATCGGCGGGAGGGCGCCGTCGTCGGCGGTTTCCAGGAGGGAGAGCACCAGCAGGCGCAGGGCGGCGGTTTCCGGAGTCACCGGTACATCCTAGCGCCGGGGTGCCGCATCACTCTGGGCAGTGAAGGCAGCTGAACGTACGCTTCGAAGCATGGGCAAGGAGCAGCTGTACACGGTGCTTGAAGAGTTCAGCAGCTTTGAACTCCGCCACTATCCCACCCATGTCATGGCTGAGGTGGCGGTGCACGCATCCTTCGCGGATGCCGCCACGGTCGCCTACGGCTTCCTGCACGGATATCTGCACGGGGGCAACCGCAGCAGGGCCGGCAGCCGCGACTGCCTGGTGGCGAACCTCCCGGTGTCCGTGGAGATGACCGCGCCGCTGATGCTGCGTGACGGGGGACTGCCCGGCGTCCATCTGGTCGGCTTCGCGCTTCCGGCCGGCTACGACCTCGACACCGCGCCCCTTCCGAGGGACCCGGCGGTTGTCCTGCGGGGCGTGCCGGACAGGCTTGGCGCCGCCGCCCGGCTGGGCGGCAAATGGACCGGAGAGAACTTCCACGCAGCCGGGCGCCGGCTCGCGGTGGACGTTGCCGGGAAGGGGCTGCGGCCGGCAGGCGCACCGAGGTTCGCCCGGTTCGAACCCCGGCCCGACGCACGGTTCAGAAGGGGCCGGCGACGGGCCGAAGTGGTCGTGGACATCGCGCCGGCGGGGCGCTGAGGCCGGCCCCGGACAGCAAAAAGGGCCCGGTGCCGCAGGATCTCCCTGGGCACCGAACCCTGTGCTCTGCCGGAAAGCTTAGCCTTCGCAGTCCAGGCAGTACTTCTCGCCGTTCTTCTCCCGCGCAATCTGGGAACGGTGACGCACGAGGAAGCAGGACATGCAGGTGAACTCGTCAGCCTGCGGCGGGACAACCTTGATCAGCAGCTCTTCGCCGGAGAGATCCGCGCCCGGGAGGTCGAAGCCGTCAATGGCATCGGACTCCTCGACGTCGATGACAGCCGTCATCGCACCGCCGCGCTGCTGCGCCTTCAGGCCCTCGAGGGAGTCTGTCGGCTGGTCTTCTTCTTTGACGCGCGGGGCATCGTAATCGGTAGCCATGGACTACTGTCTCCTGAATGTGTGGGGGGTTTTGAGCGTAGATCATATACGCCAGGAACACTGAGGCACCAAACGGACGCGAATTGTGAACCGCCACGCGGGTTTTTGGCAAGAGTAGTGTGAAGTTCGTCGCCGAGCGGTCGGATCGAGCGGTCGGGGGAGCCACGCCTGGGCACGACGTGAGGGCGCGGGCACGACGTGAGGGCCGGCGCCCGGTCTCGTCATTGTTATGTCAGGCTGTCCGGCGGTACCTTCTCCGAGCCGCTCCACGGGCGCTGATTATGTCAATCTGCCTGAGGGACACGGCCGGCGCTGCGGCCCGGCCGGGGGATTATGTCAATCAGGTGAACGACGTCGGACCCCGGCAGTCGCCGGACCGGGGATTATGTCAATTGCCCGAGGGGTCCGGACGGGCGCAGGAAGGGTCACCGCAGTGACGGCCAGGTATACCTGTCAGGTCCAGCACCCACAGCGGCACGGTCAGCGCGGCCAGGGAAAACCAGGACCAGCGGCGGGCGGTGAAACGGCGGATACCGCAGGGAAATCAGCACGCCTGCAGGGAACGCACGGCGAGACGCGGAACGCCCCTTTCGACACCTGCCTTGTGTGCCGATAATCCACATTATGTCAACTAACGGTGAAGAGGAGCCCCCTACGCCCTCCCCTTGGGGATCATCTCCTGCAGCTCACGCCGCGTCCTGCAGCTGCTCGGTCTGCGCCTGGCCGGCCTGCGTCCTCACGGCCCGCGTCCCGTCCTCCTGAGCCTGCCGCGGATGGGCCGGCTCCGGCGGCTGCCGGTGCAGCTCGAGCTGCGTGCGCTCCGGACCGGTCCACGTCGTCATCCGGTCCGGCTGCACGGATGGGCCCGACACGGCGTCCACAAAGTCCACCGTCTCAGCCAGGACGGATCGGGCCTCGGGCAGCTGCAGCTTGAACTGGTACTCATGGCCGAGGGCCGGCCGGTGGTCCTTGGGCCAGAATCTGCTGATGACCGGAACGCCCAGCTCCTGCAGCCGAGCCGCCAGCGGAATCGACTGGTGCTCGGTGAGGTAGTCGCCGTTGCCTCCGGATATGTAGGTCGGCGGAAAGTCCGGGCCCACGTGGTCCAGGATCGACATATGCGCAGCGGCCTCCGTCGCGGTCCAGTCCTTCGCGCCCGTGTAGGCCCAGAGAACGGTGCGGAAGCCCCATCCGAGCGGGCCGGTCAGCAGGGCCATCGCGTCCAGGTCGTACACGCCGCAGAAGAGCAGCGTGCCGCGCAGGTGTTTCGGGGCCGCCGCGGGAACGAGTCCGGTGAGCTCGGCGTAGTCCGGGTCGGTGATGGTCAGCGCCAGCTGGGCCGCCAGCTGCGCTCCGGCGGAATCTCCGGCCAGTACGATCCGCTCCGGATCGAAACCGAACTCCCCCGCACGTTCCCGCAGGTAGCCCAGGGCGCTGTTCAGTTCGATGAGCGCCTGCGGATAGCTGGCTTCCGGGGAGATCGAGTATCCAACACCGACGACGGCGTACCCGTGCGCGGCGAGAATCTCCAGGTACGGGGCGACGTTCTCCTTGCAGCCGGAGATCCACGCTCCGCCGTGCACCCAGACCACTACGGGCAGCGACTCCCCCGGCTCCATATCCGCCGGCAGGAAAATGTCCAGGGAGGGTCCGGTCGAGTCGCCGAGATACGGCAGGCTGCGGTGCGCCACGGAATGTCCCACGGCCACATGCCGGCGCAGCTTCCGAAGCTGCAGTTTGCCGCCGCTGGAGAAGACGCTGCGGATAAAGAAGGCCGAGGGTCGGGGATCGTTGGCGATGACTGTGGCAGCCAGGGTTCCGGCTGCCGCGGCAGCTCCCATGAAACCCGCTGCCACCCAGGGCAGGAACTTCATTTTTTCAGGTTAGGACGGCGCGCCGGCCGGCTTTTGCGGCTCTTCCACCGGGCACGCCGAAACACGGCAAACGCCGTGCGGAACCTCACGGCCGGGTGTGCCGGAACGGACACGCAGCATGTGGCCCGCCTCTCCCCCGCTGTCCCTCCGGTTCCACGGCCACGTCCGGCGCGCCATCAGGACCGGATCCGACCGCGACGCGCCCTACCCTCGAAGCATGAGCGACTTCACCGTGTTGGTTACGGGCGCCCGCGGCAAGATCGGACGGCGCGTGGCCGCTGCCGCCCGGGCCCGGGGCTGGCAGGTCCGGGAAGGATCCCGGGCCGGCGGTCCCGCCTTCGATCTGGCGGATCCGGACAGCTGGCCCGCGCTGCTCGACGGCGCAGACGCCGTTTTCCTGCTCCTGCCCGAGGGCGTGGCCGCCGATCCCCGCTTTGTCGAGCAGGCCGCCGCCGGCAGGCGCCTGGTCCTGCTGTCCAGCCGCGGCATCGAGGAAATGGGCGACCGGCGGCTGCTGGAGGCTGAAGAGCTGGTCCGGGGCACCGCCCGTTCCTGGACCATCCTGCGTCCGGACTGGCTGAACCAGAACTTTTCCGAGGGGATCTTCGCCGACTCCGTCCGCAACGGCATGCTCAGCCTGCCCGTCGGGCCGGCCCGGTTCGCGTTCATCGACACGGCGGACCTGGGCGAGGCCGCGGCCGCCGCACTGGACCCCCATGGCGGCGCGGCGGGAACGCTCGAGCTCACCGGACCCGAAGCCCTCAGCTTTGGCCAGGCCTGCGCGGTCCTCGCCGCGGCATCCGGCCGGCCGGTCGCCTTCGACGGGTCCGCCGACACCTACCGTCGCGGGCTGCTGGCCGACGGCGCGCCCAACGAGGCCGTCGAAGCCGCACTCGCCGCATTCTCCGCCCTGTCCGACGGAACCGGTCCCACCTCGACGCTGCCGGAACTGACCGGGCGCCCCGGCATCAGCTTCTCGGCGTTCGCAGCCGCCGCAGCAGCGGCCGGCGCCTGGCGCTGACACCGGCCCGACGCGGTCCCAGCCGCTCGACGCCGTCCCACCCGCCAGCCGCCTTTCGGCACGTCCGGCCTTCGGGGGGCACTGCTCCCCCGGCACGGGCAAGGAGGGGCGGTGTCGGACGCGGGGCTGTCGGCTGTCGCCCCCGGCCGCTACCGTGGAGGCAGCGGGGCGGCCCAGGCAGTGTTGCAGGCAATCTGATGATGGGAGTGCCCATGGAACCCCTTTCCGGCATCAACCCCGCCGTGCCGCCAAGCGGCCCCGGCTGTGCCGAATGCACCCAATCCGGCGAGTGGTGGTTTCACCTGCGCCGGTGCGCCGAATGCGGCCACATCGGCTGCTGCGACTCCTCCCCCAACCAGCACGCCACCGCCCATGAGCAGCAGACCGGCCACCCCGTCATCCGCAGCTACGAGCCCGGCGAGGACTGGTTCTGGAGCTATGCGGACTCCTCGGTCTTCGAGGGCCCGCGGCTGGCACCGCCGGAGGCCCATCCGCTCGACCAGCCGGTGCCCGGCCCGGCCGGACGCGTTCCCGCCGATTGGCAGGACCACCTGCACTGACGGGGGCGCCGGGTGGTCGCCGGCGCACGGGCGCTGCCCCTGGAAGGGACACGCCGCGGACGAAGTGGGCAACGCCTCAGCCGTTTCCTCCGGCGGCATCCGGCCCCCGCCCGGAGCGGGTCTAGGCTGGAGCTATGACACGTACATATATCGTCACAGGATCCGCCTCCGGCATTGGAGCGGCCACCGCCGAGCTCCTGCGGGAGCGCGGCGAAAAGGTGATCGGCGTCGACCTGCGGAACGCAGACGTCGAGGCCGACCTGAGCACGCCCGAGGGCCGGCGCGACGCCGCCGACCGGGCCGTCGAGCTCGCGGGCGGCTCGGTGGACGCGCTCATCGCGTGCGCCGGCATCTCCGCCCCGGTGCCGCTGACCGTCTCCGTGAACTACTTCGGCGTGACCGAGTTCCTCGACCGGCTGGCCCCGGTGCTGGCCCGCAGCTCCGCACCCCGCGCCGTCGTCGTCTCCTCCATGGCCTCGCTGCAGCCCAACTCCCCGGAGCTCGTCCAGGCCATGCTGGACGGCGACGAGGCCGAGGCCCGGCGCATCGGCCAGGAGCTGGCGGACCAGGGCCCGCAGGTCGGATACCTTAATTACCCGTCCAGCAAGCGCGCCCTCAGCCGCTGGGTTCGCCGCGCCTCGATCAGCGAGCTGTATGCAGGCAACGGCATCCCGCTGAACGCCGTGGCCCCCGGCACCGTGCTGACCGCCATGACGCGCGAACTGCTGGCCACCCCCGAGGGCGTGGCCATGGTCGACGCCTCCGTGCCGATGCCGCTGAACGGGCATTCCGAACCCGTGGTGATCGCCCGCCTGCTCGCCTGGCTGGCCGGCGAGGAGAACACGCACCTTGCGGGCCAGACCATCTACGCCGACGGCGGTGCGGACGCCACCCTGCGCGGCGACGACATCTGGAGTGCCGTCCAGGCCTAAGTGCCGTCCCTGCGGCGGCGCCGGATCCCTGATCCGGCGCCGCCGTCGTCGTGCAGGCCGGCAGATTCTATCAACGGAAGCCGGTTCTCCAGCACTGCGCCACGCTCCGCACCGCCGATTCCACGAAACGGAGCAAACTTCCACGGGTGGGGCGTGACGGACGCCGCGGGCCTTGCCTAGCCTGCCGTGCAGGGCGCAACGGTGCGCCCGGGCCTCCGGCCCTGCACGACGCAAGGAGAACCACCCATGAAGAACCGCACCCCCCTCACTCCGGCTCCCGGGAAAGCCGGCCCCCGCACCGCCGCCCGCCGGCTGGCCGTCCTGGCATCCGTCGGCGTCCTGCTGGCGGGCCTCACGGCCTGCAGCGCCCAGGCGGACGGCGCCGACGGCGGGCAGGCCGCGACCCCTCCCGCCGGGTCGGGCACCGACAGCCGCCTGGAGAGCATCAAGGCCGAGGGCGTGCTCCGTGTCTGCACCACGGGCGACTATCGTCCCTTTACCTATCTGGACCCCGACAGCGGCGAATGGTCCGGCATCGACGTCGACATGGTCCGCGACCTGGCCGACCGCCTGGAAGTGGAACCGGAATTCGTACAGACCACCTGGAAGGACCTGATGCCCGACTTCCTGGCCGGGTGCGACATCGGGGTGGGTGGAGTATCGATCTCGCTGGCCCGCGCCGAGCAGGCCTTCTACAGCGATCCCGTGCTGACCGAGGGCAAGACGCCGATCACCCTCTGCGGCAAGGAGGAGCTGTACGACACCGTGGAGGAGATCAACCAGCCCGGCGTGCGGTCCATCATGCCGATCGGCGGCACCAACGAAGTCTTCGCCGAGGAGCACTATCCGAACGGGGAGCTGATCAAGTTCGAGGACAACAACACGATCTTCGATGAAATCGTGGCCGGCCGGGCGGATGTCATGACCACCGATGCGTCGGAGACCCGCTGGGTGGCGAATGAGTATCCGGAGTTGTGCGCCGTGCATCCGGACGATCCGTTCAACTTTTCCCAGAAGGCCTATCTGCTGCCCCTGGGCGACACCGTCTTCCAGGACTACGTGAACCAGTGGCTCGTCATGGCCGAGGCGGACGGAACCTACGACGCCGCCAAGGAAACCTGGTGGGGCTCCGAGGGCTGACCTGGGGCGTTTGGCGGGGGCAGCACGTGTCTGACATGATGTCAGTATCTTGCTGACAGCGCGTCGGCATGTCTGCCCCCCAACACCCTCCGAGGTTTTCCCATGTACCTAGCACTGCGCGAGCTGAGATTCGCGCGGGCCCGATTCGGCCTGATGGGCGGCGTCATCGCCCTCATCAGCGTCCTGGTGGTCCTGCTCTCCGGCCTCTCCAGCGGCCTTGTCAACGACGGCGTCTCCGGCCTCAAGAACATGAAGGTCACCGCGTTTGCCTTCAACGAAGGCACCAAGACCGACAACGCGTTCTCCCGCAGCGTGGTTGATCAGGGCCAGGCCGACGCCTGGGCCGACCAGCCCGGCGTCGCCGCCGTCTCGCTGATGGGTTCGACCATCGTCAACGGGACCGCCGGCGACGACGACACCCAGGTCGATCTGTCCCTGTTCGGCGTCGAACCGGACTCGTTCGTCTCGCCCGAGATCGGTGAAGGCCGCGACGCCCAGGCACCCGACGAAGTCGTGATCTCCCCCACCGGCCTTGACGAGGGCATGCAGATCGGCGACGTCGTCACCCTGGACCGGATCGGCACCGAACTGACCGTCGTGGGCGTCACCGCAGAGCAGGCCACCTTCGGGCATGTGACCATCGGCTTCCTTCCGCTCCAGACCTGGCAGTACATCGCCAGCGGCCAGGCCGAGCCCGGCGCCCCCACCGAGGAGCGGATCGCCGCAGTCGGCTTCGACACGGCCAGCACGGTCGCCATCCTGGCCGAAGACGGCGCCGAGCTCGACTTCGCGGCCGGCGACGCCGCCGCGGACACCGTGACGTCCACGCTCCGCGAGTCCTTCGACGCCTCCCCCGGCTACACCGCCGAGACGCTCACCCTGCAGATGATCCAGGTCTTCCTGTACGCGATCTGCGCGCTCGTGGTGGGGGCGTTCTTCACCGTCTGGACGATCCAGCGCACCCATGAGATCGCCGTGCTGCGCGCCGTGGGTGCCTCGACGGGCTACCTGCTGCGTGACGGCCTGGCGCAGGCCGTCATCATCCTGGTGCTCTCCACGGTCGTCGGCGTTGCCCTCGGCCTGGGCCTCGGCGCCGTCATGCCCGCCGCCGCGCCGTTCGCCCTGGAACCCGCGCCGATCGCCGTCGCCACCGCCCTGACCATCGGGCTGGGCCTGATCGGCGCCGCCCTCGCCATCATCCGGATTTCCCGGGTCGATCCGCTTTCAGCACTCGGAGGACAGCGATGAGCACCGCCGCATCCACGACCGTCGCCACCGGGCTGGCCATCAGCCACGCCCACCTCACCCTGGGCGACGGCGAAAACACCGTCAAGCCGCTGGACGACGTGAGCCTCAGCGTCTCCGCCGGCGAACTGGTCGCCGTCGTCGGCCCCTCGGGGGCAGGCAAGTCGAGCCTGCTGGCCGTGGCCGGAGCCCTGACCACTCCCGACGCCGGCACGGTCACCGTCAACGGCACCGACCTGAACGCTCTCGGCCGCTCGGCCGCCGCCCGGTTCCGGCTGGAGAACATCGGCTTCGTCTTCCAGTCGGGCAACCTGATCCCGTCGCTGAAGGCCGCCGAACAGCTGGTCCTGATGCACCGGATGGCCGGCGGCGACGGCGGTTTCGACCCGCTGCCGCTGCTGGCCGCCGTCGGCATGGACCACAAGGCCGGCAGCCGGCCCGACCAGCTCTCCGGCGGCGAACGCCAGCGCGTGGGCATCGCCCGCGCACTGGTGAACCGGCCCAAGCTGCTGCTGGTCGACGAGCCGACCGCCGCGCTGGACCGCCGGCGCAGCCAGGAGGTCGTCGAGCTGCTGGCCCGCGAGACCCACGAGATGGGCGTTGCTACAGTAATGGTGACCCATGATCATGACGTCCTGCACCACTGCGACCGGGTCGTGGAGATGGTGGACGGACGCCTGACGAGCTAGATCCGCAGTGAAGAGGAGGGCCCGTGCCCCGCATTACCGCCCCTACCGTGGCAGAACACAGGGCGGCGCAGCAACGGGCCCTCCTCGACGCCGCACGCACGCTGCTGGCCCAGACGGGCGCCGCACCGAGCATGGCCGACGTCGCGGCCCTGGCCGGGCTGGCCCGGCCCAGCGCCTACCAGTACTACAAGTCGCGGCAGGACCTCCTCCACGCCCTGGTGATGGACACCTTCCCGCGCTGGACGCAGCGGGTCCGTGCCGCCATGGACGCCTGCAGCCATCCGGCGGACCGCATCCTCGCCTACGTGCTCACCAACGTGGACCTGGTCGATGAGGGCGAGCACGCCGTCGCGACCGCCCTGGTCAACGTCGCGCCCAGCGAGGAGCTGAACGCCGAGAGCGCCAAGATGCACCATCAGCTGCTCACGCCCCTGGTGGAGACGCTGGCGGAGCTGGAGGTCCCGGACCCGGCGATGACCGCCGAACTGATCAACACCATCGTGCACTCCGCCACCCGCCTGCTCGACGGCGGGGCCCCGCACGGCGAGGTCAGCGCCCGGCTCACCGAACTGCTTGGTCCGTTCGTCGAGGATCTCAAGGCCCGCGGGGCCGCTGACGGAAAGACTGCAAGCCCATGACCTCTCCCCTTCCCGACCGCGGCGCACGGTACTGGCCCGCCGCCGCAGCCGCCGATGCCGCCCTAATCCTCCTCTTCGCCGGCCTCGGCCGTGACGCGCACGCCCGCGGCCTCGACGTCGGCGGGCTGCTCGGCACGGCGTGGCCGTTCCTGGCCGCGGCGGCCGTGGCCTGGGCGGCCCTGCGGCTCCGGCGCCGCCCGCTGCGCCTCTGGCCGCAGGCGGTGGCGCTGTGGCTGGTGACCAGCCTGCTCGGCATGGGCCTGCGCTGGCTCAGCGGCGGCGGGACGGCCCTGAGCTTCCAGCTGGTCACCCTGGCCGTGCTGGGCGCCTTCCTGCTGGGCTGGCGGCTGCTCGCCGCCGCCGTCATCCGTGGGCGCGCCCGGCGGGGTTCGGATAGGCTCTCAGGCAGGACTTCGGCCCGCAGCTCTTCGAAAGGCACGCCATGATCACCGCGTTCGTACTCATCCAGACCGATTCCGCCCGCATTCCCGAATGCGCCGAGGAGATCTCCGAACTGCAGGGCATCAGCGAGGTGTACTCGGTGACCGGAGAATGGGACCTGATCGCCGTCGCCCGGGTACGCCGCCACGAAGACCTGGCGGAGACGATCGCGAACCGGCTGTCCAAGGTGGAGGGTGTCATCGGCACCACCACCCAGATCGCGTTCCGCGCCTATTCCAAGCACGACCTCGACGCCGCGTTCTCCCTCGGCTTCGACGAGTAGTCCGCTCCACACGGAAGAAGGAGGCGGCCCGTCCGGGCCGCCTCCTTCTTCCGTGTCCGGTGCAGTACCTGGCGGCCTACTGCGTAACGGCCACCCAGCGGGCCAGGGCGGCCGCTGCGGCGCCGCCGTCGATGGCAGCCGCCGCCCGGTCGATTGCGGCCGCCAGACGGGCTTCCAGGGGCCCTTCCGCGTCCGGATCCAGGGCTACGAGCCCGGCGGCGGCGTTCAGGACGACGGCGTCGCGCACCGGCCCGGCCTGCCCGGCCAGGACATCGCGCACGACGGCGGCGTTCGCCTCGGCATCGCCGCCGCGCAGGTCCTCAAGCTCCGCCCTGGGAATGCCCAGGTCCAGCGGATCCACGGTGCTGCGCCGAACCTCGCCGCCGCGCACCTCCCACACGTCGGAGGGGCCCGTCGTCGTCATTTCATCCAGCCCGTCCCCGCCGCGGAAGACCAGGGCCCGGACGCCGCGGGCGGCCAGCACGCCGGCCATCAGCGGGGCCAGCCGGGCGTCGGCGACGCCGATGGCGGAGGCAGCGGGGCGGGCGGGGTTGGTCAGCGGACCCATGAAGTTGAAGGCCGTAGCCACACCCATCTCGCGGCGCGGCACGGCTGCGTAGCGCATGGACGGGTGGAACACCTGGGCGAAGCAGAACGTAATGCCGGCCTCCACCGCCGCGCGGGCCACCCGCTCGACCGGTAGGTCCAGCCGGACACCCAGGGCCTCGATCACGTCCGCGGATCCGGAGGACGACGACGCCGCGCGGTTCCCGTGCTTGACCACCTTGGCGCCGGCCCCCGCGCAGACCATGGCCGCCATCGACGAGATGTTCACGGTGTTGTGCCGGTCGCCGCCGGTGCCCACGATGTCGAGGCAGTCCCCGGGAACGTCGATCGGCCTCGCGTTCTCCAGCATGGCCTCGACCAGCCCGGTGAGCTCGCCCACCGTCTCGCCCTTCGCCCGGAGGGCCACGAGGAAGCCCGCGATCTGGGCGTCCGTGGCCTCCCCGGCCATGATCGTGTTCATGGCCCACCTGGTCTGCTCGGCCCCCAGGTCCTCGCCCGCAATCAGGGCGGAAAGCAGCTGCGGCCAGGTGTACTTCGGGCTCTGGATCGTAGTCACGCCCCCTAGGTTATCTACGTTTGGTAGAAAAAGCGGATTTGTTTCCGGTGGCGCACTTCCGCGCCGTTACTGGGATCCGCGGCCGTGGTCGGTGGTCCGGACGCGCCGTTGTCGCTCAGCTGTTGGTGAACCTGCCTGATTTACCGGCATAATGACTCTGTGACAACAGCGACCCATGCCCCCAGTACCCCGGCTCACCCTGCGCTGAACCGGCCGAACATGGTTTCCGTCGGAACCGTGGTCTGGCTGTCCAGCGAACTGATGTTCTTCGCCGCCCTCTTCGCCATGTACTTCACCCTCCGGTCGACTTCCGGCGACCTCTGGGCCATGGAGACGGAGAAGCTGAACGTCCCGTTCGCGTTCGTCAACACGGTGATCCTTGTTTCCAGTTCCTTCACCTGCCAGTTCGGCGTCTTTGCCGCCGAGCGCCTCCAGCCCCGCCGCACCGGCGGCATCTTCCAGATCTCCCGCTGGGGAATGGTGGAGTGGTTCTACCTGACGTTCCTCCTGGGTGCGATCTTCGTTGCCGTCCAGGGCTACGAGTACGCAGTGCTCGTGTCGGAGGGAGTCTCGCTCTCCTCCAACGCCTACGGCTCCGCGTTCTACATCACCACCGGCTTCCACGGCCTGCACGTGGCAGGCGGACTGATCGCCTTCCTCCTCATCATCGGCCGCGCCTACGCCGCGAAGCGTTTCGGCCACTTCGAGGCGACCTCGGCGATCGTCACGTCCTACTACTGGCACTTCGTCGATGTGGTGTGGATCGGCCTGTTCGTCGTCATCTACTTCCTGAAGTAGACCTGCCGGCCGGCAGGACCCCCAGAACCGCCAGTGGTACGCGTACCCCTGAAGACCCCATAAGTTAGGAACCACCAAGTGAAGGCACTATCGCAAAAGCGACGTCATCCCATGGCAGTGCTGGCGCTGCTGCTGATGGCCCTGCTCGTTACCGGTGGCCTCTACGCAGTTGCAAACGGCGCAAACGAGGCCAAGGCTGAAACCCCCACCTACACGGCTGAGGACGTCACCGAGGGCGAGAAGCTGTTCATCTCCAACTGCGCCTCCTGCCACGGCATGGATGCCTCCGGCACGGAGAACGCCCCCTCGCTGATCGGCGTCGGCGCCGCGTCCGTCGACTTCCAGGTCGGCACCGGCCGCATGCCGATGCAGATGCAGGGTCCGCAGGCCCAGCAGAAGCCGGTCCAGTTCAACGATGAGCAGACCGCGCAGCTGGCCGCCTACGTTGCCAGCCTGGGCGCCGGCCCCACCGTCCCGGACTCCGAGTACCTCGACGCCTCCGCCGGCGACCCGGCCGAGGGCGGCGAGCTGTTCCGCGTGAACTGCGCCATGTGCCACAACGCGGCCGCCGCCGGCGGTGCGCTGACCCGCGGCAAGTTCGCCCCGAGCCTGGACGGCGTCAGCGAGAAGCACATCTACGAGGCCATGATCACCGGCCCGCAGAACATGCCTGTCTTCAACGATGCGAACATCTCCCCCGAGGACAAGCAGAACATCATCTCGTTCCTCAAGAACATCGAAGCCAACGGTTCCCCCGGTGGAGCGCAGCTGGGCTCGCTGGGTCCCGTGTCCGAGGGCCTGTTCGTCTGGACCGCCGGTCTGGGCATGATCATCGCTTTCACCATCTGGCTGACCTCCCGGTCATCCTAGTCACCGCACTCACTTCACCCTCCCGGGTGACTCACAGTTACACATAGGTCTATTCAATGCAGTTTCAACGTAAGGATGAGGGGGATCATGGGCGACCATAGTCACGGCAGTCCGAACACCTCGGGCACCGTAGCTACGGCTGGCCAGGGCAGCGAGGAGAAGTTCCCGGATCCGGGGCTTCCCCCGCACCGCCCTCGCCTGGCTGACACGGATCCCCGGGCCGAAAAGCGTTCCGAGCGGCAGGTGGCGATCCTTTTCACCATCTCCATCATCGGGACCCTGCTGTTTTTCTTCGGCTACTTCGGGATCAAGCTCGAAGGTGAACACACCATTGCGGATATCCGCCTGCAGAACCTCCTGCTGGGCCTGGGTACCGCGTTCGCCATGCTCGGCATCGGCGTGGGCATCGTCCACTGGGCGAAGACCCTGATGCCGGACCACGAGATCGTCGAGGAGCGGCATGAGATCCGCTCCGAGGAGAGCCGCGCCGTCGCCGAGAAGATGGTCGGCGACATCGTGGAGGAGACGGGCATCAAGCGCCGTCCCCTGATCCGCAACACCCTGCTGGGTGCTGTGGCCCTGGCTCCCCTGCCCGCAATTGCGATCTTCCGCGACCTGGGCCCGCTGCCCGGCGACGTCCTGCGCCACACCATGTGGGACGCCGGCGTCCGCCTGACCCGCGACCCCAGCGGCACCCCGATCAAGGCGTCCGACGTGACCCTCGGTTCGGCGTTCCACGTCATCCCGGAAGGCCTGAACGAGTCCGAGCACAAGCTGGAGGAGAAGGCCAAGGCCGTCGTCCTGCTGATGCGCCTGGATCCGGAAGAGCTGCAGGTCTCCCCCGGCCGCGAGGACTGGTCCGTGGACGGCATCGTTGCCTACTCCAAGATCTGCACCCACGTCGGCTGCCCGGTGGCCCTGTACGAACAGCACACCCACCACCTGCTGTGCCCGTGCCACCAGTCGACGTTCGATGTGACCCAGGAATGCAAGGTCATTTTCGGTCCGGCCGTGCACCCGCTTCCGCAGCTGCCGATTGCGGTGGACGATGAGGGTTACCTGATCGCCACCAGCGATTTCCACGAACCTGTCGGACCTAGCTACTGGGAGCGTGGCTGATTATGTCTACCGCTACCGAGCAGTTCCAGCCCAAGACGCGGCTGGGACGCATCACCAACTACGTGGACAGCCGGGTCAACGGGTCCGCCGCGGTCAAGGAGTTCGGCCGCAAGGTCTTCCCCGACCACTGGTCCTTCATGTTCGGCGAGGTGGCGCTGTACACCTTCGTCATCCTGCTGCTCTCGGGCACCTTCCTGACCTTCTTCTTCGATCCGTCCATGGCGGAGACGCACTACGAAGGTTCGTACGCCCCGCTGAAGGGCGTGGAGATGTCCGTGGCCTACGCTTCGTCGCTGGATATTTCCTTCGACGTGCGCGGCGGCCTGTTCATGCGCCAGGTGCACCACTGGTCGGCGCTGCTGTTCGTGGCCTCGGTCTCGATCCACATGCTGCGCGTGTTCTTCACCGGCGCGTTCCGCAAGCCGCGCGAGCTGAACTGGGTCGTCGGCGGCGTGCTGCTGATCCTGGCCCTGGCCGCCGGCTTCACCGGCTACTCGCTGCCGGATGACCTGCTCTCGGGCAACGGCCTGCGCATCATCGACGGCGTCATCAAGGCCGTTCCGGTCGTCGGCACCTACATCAGCTTCTTCCTGTTCGGGGGCGAGTTCCCCGGCACCGTGATCATCGGCCGCCTGTACGTTCTGCACATCCTGCTCGTGCCGGCCCTGATCCTGCTGATGATCGCCCTCCACCTGTTCATGGTCGTGCTCCACAAGCACACGCAGTTCCGCGGCCCCGGCCGTACCGAGAACAACGTGGTCGGCTACCCGGTCGGTCCGGTCTACGCGGCGAAGGCCGGCGGGTTCTTCTTCATCGTGTTCGGCATCGTGGCCTTCATGGCGGCGGCCTTCACGATCAACCCGATCTGGAACTACGGCCCGTACGACCCCTCCCCCGTGTCCGCAGGCACCCAGCCTGACTGGTACATCGGCTGGGTCGACGGCGCGCTCCGACTGATGCCGGGCTGGCTGTTCGGCTTCCCCTTCGAATGGGTCATCCCGTTCCCGTGGGGCGACAACACGCTCTCGCTGAACGTGCTGCTGCCCGCGCTGGGCCCGGCCGGCCTCGTGTTCACCCTGCTGTTCACGTGGCCCTGGATCGAAGCCTGGATCACCAAGGACAAGCGGTCCCACAACCTGCTCGACCGTCCGCGCAACGCTCCGTTCCGCACCGCGGTCGGCGCCGCCGGCGTCGTGTTCTACTGCGTCATGTGGGCCGCGGCCTCCTCCGACCTCATCGCCACGCACTTCGATGTGTCGCTGAACGATGTGACCTACTGGCTGCGCTTCCTGTTCTTCTTCGGTCCGGTCATCGCCTTCATGGTGACCCGCCGCATCGCCCTCGGCCTGCAGCGCAAGGATCGGGAGATCGTCCTCCACGGCGTGGAGAGCGGCCGGATCGTCCGCCTGCCGCACGGTGAGTACATCGAGGTGCACCAGCCCCTCGACGAGTACAAGCGCTACCGCATGGTGGACTTCGAATCCCCCGAGTACATTCCGGCCCAGCCGAATGCACGCGGCAAGATCACCGGCTCGGAGAAGCGCCGCGGAGCACTGTCCCGGTTCTTCTTCGAAGATCGGGTGGCTCCGGTCACTCCGGCCGAGCTCGAGGAAGCACATCACCACGAGTCCCCGGCTGAAGTCGAAGCCGAGCGCACGGACCAGGCCTCCATCGTCGAGCGCTGATCCTGCAGGACGGGAAAGGAAGGGCCCCACCGGCATCATGCCGGTGGGGCCCTTCCTTTTCCGTCTGGGCCGGCCCGCCGCCGGGTCCCCCTCCCCCGCAGCAGGCCCGTTCCCCGGCCGTCTAAGCGCCTGGCTGCGGTCGGGGGTGATAGGAGCGCGGCCCCCGTGCCCCGGGCCGCTGGAGGGGCACCCAGAGCTTGTAGCGGTCGGCACGGTAGTACGAGACGGAATAGTCCACCATGGACCGCGACACATAGGCATGGCGCTGGATCTTCAGCACCGGGGCCCCCAGCTCGACGTTCAGCAGGCGGGCAATGGAAGCGGAGGCGGCCGTCGCCTCGATGGTGTCCTCCCCCCATTCCATGACCAGGCCGTATCGCTCGCTCAGCACCCGGTACAGCGACGTCGGCGGTTCCTCGTCCAGGAAGCCCGGGACGTAGTGGGCCGGAATGAAGTTCTCGTCCACGCTCATCGGCTCACCGTCCGCGAGCAGCTGCCGCCGGAACCGGATCACCGGCTGGCCCGGGTCGATCTGCAGCTCCCGTGCCACCAGCTGGGACGCGCCGATCTGTTCGAAGCTCAGGACATGGGCGTCCGGGACCATGCCGCGGCGGTGCATTTCCTCGCTGTAGGAGGTCAGCTTCACCTGGAGGTCCATTTTCTGGCGGGCCACGAAGGTGCCCAGTCCCACCACGCGTTCCAGCGTGCCGTCATCGACCAGGGCGTCGATGGCTTGGCGGACGGTCATCCGTGCCACGTTGAAGTGTTCGGCCAGCTCCCGCTCGGAGGGTATGCATGTCCCGGCGGGGGCATGCTGCTCCACGAAACGCCGGAGGATCTCCTGCAGCTGGACGTACTTGGCCTTTCCGGGGATCTTCTCGATCCGCTCCGGATAGGCGCGCAGTGCCCTGCTGATCATGGCCGGCCTCCGCGGGCCGGGGTGGGGGCAGGGGTACGCACGGGATGGGCACCTTTCGGGGTCGGTCCACGCCGCCGGGCAGCGGCAGCGGCAGGCTGCCTCTCCAGATTACTGCCGTGCCTGCCGGCATGCCCCTCCCCTGGGCGCGTGCCGCCCCCTGCTGATGCCCGCGTCCACGTGCCCGGTACGCCGAAAGGCAGGGGCCCTGCAGACTCTCGTCTGCAGGGCCCCTGCCTTTGAAAAGCGGCTGCTCTGCCTTAGTGGGCGTGCGCTCCGCGGCTGTATTCGTACACCCAGCCGATCAGGGCGACGACGGCGAGGCCGACGGAGATGAACAGGACCCACCAGCCGACCGCGAGGCCCAGGAAAGCGCCTGCGCAGGCGGTGGCCAGGACCAGCGGCCACCAGCTCCAGGGGCTGAAGAAGCCCTGCTCGCCGGAGCCCTCGTGGATTTCGCCGTCCAGGCGGTCCTCCGGGCGGGGCCCGATGCGGCGTCCGGTGAAGCCGAAGTAGAAGCCGACCATCAGCGACATGCCGGCGGTGAGGAACAGCGCCAGGTAGCCGACCGGTTCAGTCCATTCGACGAGCCATCCGTACACCACGCCCACGACCGCGAAGAACGGGGCCATGTACATGAAGAGCTTTGTCTCTACCTTCACTTGACCTTTTCCTTCCGGTCGCCGGGGCCGAAGACCTTCGCAGGGGCCGATTCATCGGTGACCGTCTGCTGGAGCTCCGGGTGGTGCAGGTCCAGCGCGGGGCGCTCGGACCGGATGCGCGGCAGCGAGGTGAAGTTGTGCCGCGGCGGCGGGCAGGAGGTTGCCCACTCCAGGGAGGCACCGAAGCCCCAGGGATCGTCAACCTCGACCTTCTTGCCGCGGCGCCAGGTGATGTACACGTTCCAGAAGAACGGAATCAGGGACGCGCCGAGGACGAAGGAGGCGATGGTGGAGAACTGGTTCATCGCGGTGAAGTTGTCCTCCACCAGGTAGTCCGCGTAGCGGCGGGGCATGCCCATGACGCCGAGCCAGTGCTGGACCATGAAGGTGCCGTGGAAGCCCACGAACAGGAGCCAGAAGTGGATCTTGCCCAGCCGCTCGTTGAGCATCTTGCCCGTCCACTTCGGCCACCAGAAGTAGAATCCGGCGAACATCGCGAACACCACGGTGCCGAAGACCACGTAGTGGAAGTGCGCAACCACGAAGTAGGTGTCGGAGACGTGGAAGTCCAGCGGCGGGGCGGACAGGATGATGCCGGTCAGGCCGCCGAACAGGAAGGTGATCAGGAAGCCGATGCTCCACAGCATGGGCGTCTCGAAGGTGATCGAGCCGCGCCACATGGTGCCGATCCAGTTGAAGAACTTCACGCCGGTGGGCACAGCGATCAGCATGGTCATGAAGGCGAAGAACGGCAGCATGACCGCACCGGTGACGTACATGTGGTGTGCCCACACGGTCACCGAGAGGGCGGCGATGGCGATGGTCGCGTAGACCAGGCCCTTGTAGCCGAAGATCGGCTTGCGGCTGAACACCGGGATGATCTCGGAAACGATGCCGAAGAACGGCAGCGCGATGATGTACACCTCGGGGTGGCCGAAGAACCAGAACAGGTGCTGCCACAGGATGGCGCCGCCGTTGTCCGGGTTGAAGATGTGCGCTCCGAAGCGCCGGTCGGCGCCGAGGGCGAACAGCGCGGCGGCCAGGGGCGGGAACGCCATCAGGACCAGGATGCCGGTGACCAGGGTGTTCCAGGTGAAGATCGGCATGCGCCACATGGTCATGCCCGGGGCACGCATGCAGACGATGGTGGTGATGAAGTTGACCGCGCCCAGGATGGTGCCGAAGCCGGACAGCGCCAGGCCGAAGACCCAGAGGTCACCGCCGACGCCGGGCGAGAAGGTCGTGTTCGACAGCGGCGCGTAGGCGAACCAGCCGAAGGAGGCGGCACCCTGCGGGGTGATGAAGCCTGCCACCGCGATGGTGGAGCCCAGCAGGAAGAACCAGAACGCGAGGGCGTTCAGGCGCGGGAACGCCACGTCGGGGGCGCCGATCTGCAGCGGCATCATCACGTTGGCGAAGCCGGCGAACAGCGGGGTGGCGAACATCAGCAGCATCACCGTGCCGTGCATGGTGAACAGCTGGTTGTACTGCTCCTTGGTCTGCAGGATCTGCATACCGGGTTCAAACAGCTCGGCACGGATGACCAGGGCCATCACGCCGCCGAGGCAGAAGAAGATGAAGCTGGAGATCAGGTACATGTACCCGATCTTCTTGTGGTCGGTGGAAGTGATCCAGTCGACGACGATGCGTCCCTTGGATACCGGTGTTACTCGAGGCGCGACCCGGGTTTCGAGATCGTCCGAAGTGTATTCGAGAGTAGTCACGGTGCTCTTCCTGCCTCCTTACTTACTCGTCGATCGATTCGGGTCGGGCTTCGTTGTAGCTGTAGCTGCGGTCGTACTCGTCACCGAGCTGGCCGTCAGGCAGGGTCGCGACGTAGTCGTTGTACTCACGCTCGGAAACGACCTTGACGTTGAACAGCATCTCGGAGTGGTACTCGCCGCAGAGCTCGGCGCACTTGCCGTCGTAGGTGCCCTCAACCTGCGGGGTGAGGGTGATGTAGTTGGTGCGGCCCGGGTAGAGGTCCATCTTCTGCAGGAAGGCGGGAACCCAGAAGGAGTGCTGCACGTCGCGGGTGTTCAGCTGCAGCTCGACGGTCCGGTTGACCGGCAGGTACAGCGTGGGGAACTCGTCCTCGGTCTTCTCGGTGCCGTCCAGGTTGACCTGGGTTCCCGAGAAGTACTTGTCCTCGTTCACGTAGTTGAAGTCCCAGGACCACTGCTTGCCGCGGACGTCGACGATGACATCCGGGTTCTCGTCGCGCTCTTCGATCGCGCGGATGTCCTGCTCCGTGAAGAAGAAGAGGACGAGCACCATGAACAGCGGGATCACGGTGTAGAAGATTTCCAGGGGAAGGTTGTAGCTGAGCTGGCGCGGGTAGCCGGTCTCGTTCTTCCGGCGCCGGTAGGCGACGATGCACCAGATGACCAGGCCCCAGGTCAGGATGCCCACGGCCAGCGCGGCAATCCATGAGTTGACCCACAGGTCCATGATGCGGCCGGTGTGGTTGGTCATGTCCCGTTCAGTGGGCAGCCAGCCCTTCTGGACCTCTTCTGAACAACCCGATAAAAACAGCGCGCCGGCCGACGAAACGGCTGAGATCTTGACGATCCTGGCGCGTCGGCTGCTGGTTCGTTCCTGCGAACTCACAGACGGCCCTTCCTCTTGTTACGTGCAAGTGCTGCGCAGCAGAAAAGCATCCCCCGCTGCGCACCTAATAGTTTTACTACTACCTGTAGAGCTTACCCGTACGCGGAGCGGTCCAGTGACAGACCGCACCGCGTCGGGCGTTATTCAGCTTTGATGTTACGTGCCGGGCCGAGCCGCGGCGCCCGTCAGTGGAACGAGTCGCCGCAGGCGCAGGATCCGCCGGCGTTCGGGTTGTCGATGGTGAAACCCTGCTTCGAGATGGTGTCCTCGAAGTCGATGGACGCGCCGCTCAGGTACGGGACGCTCATCTTGTCCACGATCACCTCGACACCGTCGAAGTCGCGGACCGCGTCGCCGTCCAGCACCCGCTCGTCGAAGTAGAGCTGGTAGATCAGGCCCGAGCAGCCGCCGGGCTGCACGGCCACGCGCAGGCGCAGATCGGTGCGGCCTTCCTGCTCCAGCAGGCTCCGCACCTTGTCGGCGGCGACGTCGCTGAGCAGGACCTCGTGGGTGGGCAGCTCGTTTTCGGTTTCGGTGACGGACGCTTCGCTGGAAATGCTCATTGGCTTCTCTCTTTCCTGGTGTGCTTCGCCCCGGCGCACAAGCCGCCGGGGCTAAGTCCCCTCCATGGTACGCCGGGGGGTACCCGCGGGTATAACCGTTCGGCGCGTCCTTTCATTTCCGTCGGCGGCACCGCCGGGACCGTCCCTACAGGGAGGCCAGCAGCAGCGCCTCGGCGAGGACGGCGTTGCGGAAATCACCCAGATGCAGCGACTCGTTGGCGCTGTGGGCCCGGGAATCGGGGTCCTCCACGCCGGTGATCAGGATCTGCGCCTGCGGGAACACCTCGGTCAGGTCGGCAATGAACGGGATGGACCCGCCCATCCCGGCTTCCACCGGCTCCGTGCCCCACGCCGTGCGGAAGGCCTCCAGCGCGGCCTGCGCGGCGGGGGCGGTGGTGTCGGCGGCGAAGGCGTTGCCCTGCTCCCCCGGCAGCAGCCGCACCCGGGCGCCGAAGGGGGCGTGGGCGGCGAGGTGGCGCTCGACGGCGGCCATGGCGTCGGCGGGATCCTGCCCCGGCGCCAGGCGCAGGCTGAACTTGGCGCGGGCCGAGGGCTGGATGGTGTTGGAGGACATCGCCACCGACGGCACGTCGATGCCGATGATGGACAGCGCCGGCTTGGTCCACAGCCGTGAGGCAATCGAGCCCGTGCCGGCCAGCCGGACGCCGTCAAGCACGGACGCGTCGGCCCGGAAGTCCGCCTCGGGGTAGTCCACCTCGGCGTCGTCGTACGCGACCAGCCCGTCAATGGCGACGTTGCCCTGGTCGTCGTGCAGGGTGGCGATCAGGCGCGCGAGGAGCGTGGGAGCGTCCAGCACCGGTCCGCCGAACATCCCGGAGTGGACGGCGTGGTCCAGTACCCGCAGTTCGATGGTGCCGTCCACCAGCCCGCGCAGGCTGGTGGTCAGGGCCGGGACTCCGACCTTCCAGTTGGAGGAGTCGGCGACGACGATCACGTCGGAGGCCAGCAGGTCTCGGTGGGTTTCGAGGAAGGTACGGAAGGTCGGGGATCCGGCCTCCTCCTCCCCCTCGATGAACAGGGTGACGCCGACGTCGGTCCCGGCCTCGGCCAGGGCCCGCAGCGCGGCGACATGCACCATGATGCCCGCCTTGTCGTCGGCGGCGCCGCGGCCGTAGAGCCGGCCGTCCCGCTCGACGGCCTTGAACGGCTCGGTTTCCCACAGGTCGGGGTCACCGGGCGGCTGGACGTCGTGGTGGGCATAGAGCAGGACGGTGGGCCTGCCGGGCGCGGCGGGGCGGCGCGCGACCACGGCGGGTCCCCCGGGGCGGCCGTCGTTGTCCACGCGCAGGATGCGGACGTCGTCCAGGCCAAGGCCGCGGACCAGATCGGCGACGGCGGCGGCGCTCTCATCAAGCCGGGCCGGGTCGAAGGAGTCCCAGGCGATCCCGGGAATGGCCACCAGGGCCTTCAGCTCCTCCACCGTACGGGGGAAATCAGCGTCGATCCGGGCGCGGAGGGTATCCGCGTCACGACGCACGGGGTGTTCTTCGGCGTGTGAAGTCATAGCAGCACCCTACTCGGGTATTCTTGATGGGTGTTCGGACGAAACAAGGAAGCGCCCAGCGCGCAGGAAACCGTAGACCAGCGAGCTGCCGAGCCGGAGCCGGCGGCAGGCAGGGCCGCGGGCAAGGGAGCCCCGACGCCGCGCCGGAAGGACCAGGTTGCCGCCCGGAAGCGCCCGCTGGTTCCCAATGACCGCAAGGCGGCCAGGGACGCCTCCCGCGAGGCCATGCGCCAGGAACGGCTGAAGACCCGCCAGGCCCTGGAGACCGGCGACGAGCGCTACCTTCCGCTGCGTGACAAGGGGCCCAAGCGCCGGTTCGTCCGGGATGTGGTGGACGCCCGCTGGAACGTGGGCGAGTTCCTCATGATCGCGGCCCTGCTCTTCGTGGTCCTCACCTTCATTCCGAACCTCACCCTGCAGAGCCTGGTCATGATGGTTTTCTGGGTGCTGCTGCTGGTGGTCATCGCCGACAGCCTGCTGCTGCGCCGGAGCCTGCGCCGCCGGCTGACCGACAAGTTCGGCGGCCCGGACCGGGGCGATGTCTGGTACGGCGTCTCGCGGGCCCTGCAGATGCGCCGCCTGCGCCTGCCCAAGCCGCAGGTCCGCCGGGGCCAGTACCCGAACTGAGCGGACACCTCCGCCTGAAGCCCGATACACAGAGAAGGGGACGCCGTACGGCGTCCCCTTCTCTGTGTATCTCTAGCGGCTCCGGGCCAGGCCGCGGTTGATCCGCGCCGCCCAGAAGGGCCCTTCGTAGAGGAAGGCCGTGTAGCCCTGCACCAGCTTGGCGCCGGCTGCCAGCCGCTCGCGTACGTCGTCCGCGGATTCCACCCCGCCGACGGAGATGATGTCTGGTCCGTCCTCCCCCAGCGCCGTGCGCAGCCGCCGAAGCACCTCAAGGGAGCGCTGCTTCAACGGGGCGCCGCTGAGCCCGCCGACCCCGCAGGCCATGACCTGCTCCGGGTCCGAGGCGAGGCCCTGGCGCGTAATCGTCGTGTTGGTGGCGATGACGCCGTCGAGCCCGAGATCCAGGGCCAGCTGCGCCACGGCGTCGACGTCTTCGTCGGCCAGGTCCGGGGCGATCTTCACGCAGAGCGGCACGCGGCGCCCCGCGGCTTCGTCGGCGGCGGCACGCACGGCGGTCAGCAGCGGGCGCAGCGCCTCCACGTCCTGCAGCAGCCTCAGGCCCGGAGTGTTCGGCGAGCTGACGTTGACCACCAGGTAGTCGGCCTGGGGCGCGAGCAGCCGGGCGCTGATTTCATAGTCCGCCACGGCATCGGCCAGGTCGACGGCCTTGGTCTTGCCGATGTTGGCGCCCACGACGGGCCGCGGACGGCCGCCCCGGCGGGCAAGCACGGCCCGGGCCTTGGCCAGGCGGGGCGCGACGGCGGCGGCGCCGTCGTTGTTGAAGCCCATCCGGTTGATCACCGCCCGGTCCTCCACGAGGCGGAAGAGCCGCGGCCTGGGGTTGCCGGGCTGCGCGCGGCCGGTCACGGTGCCGACCTCGACGTGCCCGAACCCGAGGTTGGCCAGGGCGGCGACGCCGGAGCCTTCCTTGTCGAAACCGGCGGCCAGTCCGAAGGGCGAGGGGAACTCGAGCCCCAGGGCCTGCGTCTTCAGGGAACGCGAGGGGCGGGTCAGCCGCCGCAGCGCGGGTCCGGCCGGCGTCAGCGCCGTCGCCCGGATGGCGGCGAAGCCGATCCGGTGGGCCAGTTCGGGGTCCATCCCGGAGAAGACGAGGCGGAAGAAAGCGGGATAAACGCGCATGGTTTAAACGATTCCACGCCCCCGGTCCGGGGCCAAATCCACCGCGTCACCGAGGTCGGATATTGGTCGGATATGCTCGGTGACATGGGTCTGAACTGGGAGCCCGACATCCTTGGCGAGGGCTACCGCTGCCTGACGCTGGACCTCGGCGAAGACGACGAGGGGCCGCTGGCGGCCACGCTGGTGGGCTTCACGCCGGACCCGGTGGCCGAGCGCCCGGGCGAACGGCTCCGCCGGACCCTCCGCGGCCTCCTGCCCGGGACCCGCCGGGATCCCGAGCCGGTGCATGCCGTCATCTACGTCCACGGATGGGCGGACTACTTTTTCCACACGGAGCTTGCGGAGTTCTTTGCCGGGCACGGCATGTCCTTTTACGCCCTGGACCTGCGCAAGTACGGCCGTTCGCTGCGCGAGGGGCAGACCGAGGGCTTCGTGAACGACCTGTCCGAGTACGACGCCGACCTCGAAGCGGCGATGGCCGCCGTCCGGCTGGACCTGCGGAATCGGCTGGGCCCGCAGGTGCCGGTGCGGATCAGCCTCATGGCGCACTCCACCGGCGGCCTGGTGGCCAGCCTGTGGGCGCACCGGAATCCCGGGCGGATCGAGGCGCTGATCCTCAACAGCCCGTGGCTGGAGCTGCGGGGAAGCTCGATGGTCCGCGGTGCCGCCGCCGGGCTGCTGGAGCCGCTGGCGAGGATGCGGCCCAAGGCCCGCCTGGTGCTGCCGGAGCTGGACTTCTACTGGCGCAGCATCAGCAGGGAGGCCGACGGCGAATGGGATCCGCATCCGGTGTGGAAGCCGCGGATGAGTTTTCCGGTGCGGGCGGGCTGGATCACCGCGGTCCTGGCCGGGCATGCCCAGGTGGCCAAGGGCCTGGACATCCAGGTGCCGATCCTGCTGCTGGCCTCCGCCCGCTCCACCATCGCCGCGAAGTGGACTCCGGACATGACCGAGACTGACTCCGTCCTCGACGTATCCGCGATGGTCCAGCGCGGGCTGCTGCTGGGCCCCGAAGTCACGGTGTTCCGCTTCGACGGGGCGCTGCACGATGTGCTCCTGTCCGCTCGGCCCGTGCGTGAGCTCGTCTACACCCGGATGGGCCGGTGGCTGGACGGGTTCATTCCCCGACCCTGAGCAACGGCGGCGGAGCGCACGGATCCGCTTCCGCCGCCGCGGCCGGGTCAGGCCGAAGCCGCCTTGTCCACCGCTCCCCCGTACCGCCGGTCCCGGCGGGCGTAGATCTCCACGGCTTCCCAGAGGGTGCGCCGGTCGACGTCGGGCCAGAGGGTGTCCATGAACACCATTTCCGCGTAGGCCGACTGCCAGAGCATGAAGTTGGAGAAGCGCTGCTCGCCGGAGGTGCGCAGGAAAAGGTCGACGTCAGGCAGGTCCGGCTCATCGAGGTAGCGCTGGATCGTCTTTTCGCTGATCGAACCGGCGCGCAGCCTGCCGCGCTGCACGTCGGCGGCGATGGCCGCTGCGGCGTCGGCGATCTCCGCCCGCCCACCGTAGTTCACGCACATGTTCAGGGTGCAGGTGGTGTTCTCCCGGGTCTGCTCCTCGGCGATCTCCAGTTCCTTCACCACCGACTGCCAGAGCCGGGGACGGCGGCCCGACCAGCGGATCCGCACCCCCCACTCGTCGAGCTGGTCACGCTGGCGCCGCAGCACATCCCGGCTGAAGCCCATCAGGAAGCGCACCTCCTCCGGGGAGCGCTTCCAGTTCTCCGTGGAGAAGGCGTACACGGACACGTGCCGGATGCCGATCTCCACGGCGCCGGCCATCACATCGAGCAGGGCGGCTTCGCCGGCCCGGTGGCCCTCGGTGCGGGGCAGGCCGCGCTGGTTGGCCCAGCGGCCGTTGCCGTCCATGACGATCGCCACGTGGTTCGGCACCAGGGCGGGCGGCACCGACGGGGGGACGGCGCCCGAGGGATGGGGCCAGGGGCGGACCGGGGCGGTTTTCTTCGGGTGCACGCTAGACACGCTCCACATGTTGTAGGGACTTGATGACCCGCTCCAGGTGCCACTGCAGGTATGCCGCGACCAGCCCGGCGGACTCGCGCCGCGGCTGGGCGTCCGCCGCGTCCGCGGCCGCCCAGTCGCCCGTGAGCAGGGCCGCCAGCAGCGCCATGGTCTCCCCCGACGGCGACGCCGCCCCCGGCGGCCGGCACGCCGCACAGACCGCCCCGCCCAGCGCGGGGGCGAAGGCGCTGTGCGGACCGGGCGCGGAGCAGCGGGCGCAGTCGGTGAAGCTGGGAGCCCAGCCGGCCGTGGCCAGGGCGCGCAGGAGGTAGGAATCCAGGATCAGCTCCGGGGCGTGCGCCCCGCGGCTGAGGGCCGCCATGGCGCCCAGGACCAGGTGATAGTGCGCGGTGGCCGACTCGCCGTCGACGTCGGTAAGCCGCTCAGCGGTCTCGGCGATGGCCGCCGCCGCGGTGTAGCGGGCGTAGTCGGCGGCGATCGGCCCCGCGTAGGCCCCGCGGGTCTGGACCTGGGTCACGATGTCCAGTGTCCGGCCATGCGTGAGCTGCAGGTCCACGGCCATGAACGGTTCCAGGCGGGCACCGAACTTGCTCGAGGTCCGGCGGACCCCCTTGGCCACCGCCCGGACCTGCCCGTGGGCTCGGGTGAGCAGGATGACGATGCGGTCCGCCTCACCCAGCTTATGGGTGCGCAGGACCACCGCTTCATCCCGGTAGGTCCGGGAGGCAAAGGATTTGGGGGCCACTCTCGCTATTCTAGGCCCGGTCGCGGATGGCCCGGTTGACCGAGGAAATGACGGCCTTCAGCGCCGCCATGGTGGTGTTGGCATCCAGGCCGACGCCCCACAGGACGCGCTCCCCCACCGCCAGTTCCACATAGGCGGCCGCCTGGGCGTTGCCGGCGGCGGAGAGGGCATGCTCGGTGTAGTCCAGCAGCCGCACGTCGACGCCGTCCTCCGCGAGCATCTGCAGCAGTGCGTCGATCGGACCGGTGCCGAAGGCGGTGCGGCGGTGGGCGGTGCCGTCCGCGACGAGCGTCGCGTTCAGCCGGAAGCTGCCGTCCTCGGCCGTGTCCGCGTTGGCCGCCGCCAGCCGGTAGTGGCCCCACGGCTCGCCGTCGGCGTCCTCCGTGACCGGCAGGTACTCGTCCTGGAACACCTTCCACAGCTCCGCGCCGGTGATTTCGCCGCCGGCGGTGTCGGTGCGGCGCTGGATGACGCCGGAGAACTCGATCTGCGCGCGGCGCGGCAGGTCCAGGTTGTGCTCGCTCTTGAGCAGGTAGGCGACGCCGCCCTTGCCGGACTGCGAGTTGACCCGGATGACGGCCTCGTAGCTGCGGCCGATGTCCTTCGGATCGATGGGCAGGTAGGGCACGCCCCACTGCATTTCCTCCACCGGGGTGCCCTGCGCCGCGGCGTCGCGTTCCATCGACTCGAAGCCCTTCTTGATGGCGTCCTGGTGCGAGCCGGAGAAGGCGGTAAAGACCAGGTCACCGCCGTAGGGCGAGCGTTCGGGTACGGGCAGCTGGTTGCAGTATTCGACCGTGCGGCGGATCTCGTCCATGTTGGAGAAGTCGATCTGCGGGTCGATGCCCTGGCTGAACAGGTTCATGCCCAGGGTGACCAGGTCGACGTTGCCGGTGCGCTCACCGTTGCCGAAGAGGCAGCCCTCGATCCGGTCGGCGCCGGCCAGGTAGCCGAGTTCGGCGGCGGCGACGCCGGTGCCCCGGTCGTTGTGGGGGTGCAGCGACAGGATGATCGACCCCCGGTTGGCCAGGTTGCGGTGCATCCACTCGATCGAGTCGGCGTAGACGTTCGGCGTCGCCATCTCCACGGTCGCGGGCAGGTTCAGGATCATCTGCCGGTCCGGGGACGCCTCGAGGACGTCGGCGACGGCGTTGGAGATCCGCAGCGCGAAATCCATCTCGGTGCCCGTGTAGGACTCGGGCGAGTACTCGTAGGTGATCTCGGTGCCGCGCAGCTGCTCCTCGTACTTGCGGCACAGCCTGGCGCCGGTCAGCGCGATGTCGACGATGCCGTCCTGGTCGGTGTTGAACACGACGCGGCGCTGCAGCACGGAGGTGGAGTTGTACAGGTGCACGATGGCGCGGTCGGCGCCCTCGAGGGCGTCGTAGGTGCGCTCGATCAGGTGCTCGCGGGACTGGGTGAGCACCTGGATGGTGACGTCATCGGGAATCCGGTCACCCTCGATGAGCTGGCGGACGAAGTCGAAGTCCGTCTGCGAGGCGGACGGGAAGCCGACCTCGATCTCCTTGAAGCCCATGCCGACCAGCAGGTCGAACATGCGGTGCTTGCGCTCCGGGCTCATCGGATCGATCAGGGCCTGGTTGCCGTCCCGCAGGTCCACCGCGCACCAGCGCGGGGCCTTGGTGATCACCTTGTCCGGCCAGGTGCGGTCCGGGAGGCTGACGTCGATCTGGTCCTGGAAGGGGACGTACCGGTGGAAGGGCATCGGGGAGGGCTGCTGTGCGTTGCGCATGGTTCTGCCGGCCTTTTCTGTTGGAGCTGGGGTACTGCGGCCGGGCAACACAAACTCCGCGACGAGGGTTCGGCCTCTGCGGGTATTCGCTTTAGGCCTCGCCGCGGCAGCTAAGAAGAAGGAGCTCTGCGCGCACGACGCCAGACTAACACGCACCCTGCGCCCGATGCGGTACCGCTAGTAACCAAACGCGCTCTGGCACGTAATCTGGTCGGCGGTCTGGCCGCTGAGGTCTCCCAGCCCGCCGGTTTCGGCGTCGGCAAGCCGGTCTCCTTCTGTGAAGTCCTGGCCCACCTGGACTAGCACGCCGGTGAAGCCGGTCCCGGCTGCGACCTGCACGGCGGGCAGGTTCAGGGCGGCCGCGACCTCGGCGGCCGCCTCCTCCCAGCCGGGGCTGAAGAAGATCTGCGTTGCCGGGTTGGCCAGGGCGGCCTGGCCGCCGGCCACGGCCTGGGTGAACCCTTCGCCGAGGAGGAACTCGGCCAGCTCGGCGTCGCGGTTGCCGACGGCGGAGGCGTCAAGCAGCGAGACGGGGACGGCGGCGCGGTCGACGGCGGGCGCCTCCTCGGTGGGAGCGGCGGTCGCCGTGTCCTCCGGTTCCGGTTCGGCGCCGGCGGTGATGTCCTCATCGTTGACGAGGGCGTCGAAAAGTTCCTGCGAGGCGGGTTCGTCGAGCACCAGGCGGTTGTTGTCGAGCTCGTAGGGCACGACCGGGGCGGTCACGAAGGCCACGCGGCCCAGGTCCACGTCCTTCAGCCTGCCGGCCAGGCCGACCAGGGTGGGGATGTCGGTGAGCTGTTCGTCGACGGTGAGGTTGCGCGTGATCGTCTCGGCAATCGAGTACAGCTTCGGCAGGTTGTTCAGTGTGTCCTCGGACTGGATCTTCCGGGCCATCGAGGACAGGAAACTCTGCTGGGCGCGGATGCGCCCCTCATCGCCGCCGTTGCCGAACCCGTGCCGGGTGCGGAGGAAGGCAAGGGCCTGCTCGCCCTGTACGGTGCTGACGCCGGCGGGAATGTTCAGCCCGGACAGCGGGTCGTCCACGGCCTGGTTCACGCAGACCTCGACGCCGCCGAGGGTGTTGGACAGCTCCTCGACCGCGTTGAAGTCGGCCATCATGAAGTGGTCGATGCTCAGTCCGGTGAGCTCATTGATCGCCGCGACGGTGCAGCCGGGACCGCCGTTGCCCAGGGCTCCGTTCAGCTGGCCCAGCTCCATGGCCGGGTACACGGTCTGGGTGTCCGGATCGGTGCAGGCCGGCAGCGGAACGAGCAGGTCGCGGGGGAAGCTGACGACGGTGACGTGCTCCCGGTTGGCGCCCAGGTGCACGAGCATCATGACGTCGGAGTTGTTGGACTCCTGGCCTTCGCGGTTGTCCGTGCCCAGGACGAGGATCTGCAGCGGATCGGTGGCGGCGGCGGCCGGCGCGGCGTTGTCGTTGCCGCTGAGGTCCAGGGGCCGGGTGTCGAAGTTGTTCTGCAGGCGGATCAGCTGGATTCCCACGAAGGCCAGTCCGGCGACGAGCACCAGGGACAGCGCAGCGGCAACGGCCTTCAGCGCGGGATGGCCGGAACCGCCGCCGCGGCCAAGGTGGCGGCCGCCGGATACGCGGGTCCGGCGGGCTGTTGGCTGCGCGGACCGTGTGGAGGAACCGGCTGCCGATGAGGCACGGCGCGAGGACATGGCCGATCCCTTCACTCGGAGAAACTAATGCTGGACGGAGGACAGTGTACGGCGCGAATCTGGGAGAACGTTCGGAACCACGCCCGCGGAAGTCCGCCGCCGGTGGAACCGGCGGCGGTCATCTGTGTCGCAGATCTCGGCGGGCGGGAGGTCAGAACCCCAGTTTGACGAGCTGCTTGGGGTCCCGCTGCCAGTCCTTGGCCACCTTGACGTGCAGGTCGAGGTAGATGCGGGTGCCCAGCAGGGCCTCGATGCTGCGCCGTGCGTTGCTGCCCACCTCGCGCAGGCGGGAGCCGCCGCGGCCGATGATGATGGCTTTCTGCGAGGGCCGCTCGACGTAGAGGTTCACCCGCACGTCGAGGAGCGGGTTGTCCTCGGGTCGGCCTTCGCGCGGAACGATTTCCTCGACCACGACGGCGAGGGAATGGGGCAGCTCGTCGCGGACGCCTTCCAGCGCCGCCTCGCGGACCAGTTCGGCGACCATGACGGCTTCGGGCTCGTCGGTGAGTTCACCGTCGGGATAGAGCGGCGGGGACTCGGGCATGTGCGAGACCAGCACGTCCGAGACCGTGTCGACCTGGAAGCCGTCGGCGGCCGACACCGGAACGACGTCCGCCCAGCCGCCCTCCCCCAGCACCTCGGTGCCGAGCGCGGTGACCGCCATGAGCTGCTTGGCCAGGGCCGCCCGGTCAACCAGGTCCGCCTTGGTCACCACGGCGACCACGGGCCTGCCCCGCAGCGCGGCCAGCTGGTTCGCGATGAACCGGTCGCCTGGGCCCACCGGTTCGTTCGCCGGCAGGCAGAACCCGATCGCGTCCACCTCGGACAGCGTGTCGGCGACCAGGTCGTTCAGCCGCTGGCCGAGCAGCGTGCGGGGACGGTGCAGGCCCGGCGTGTCGACCAGGATCAGCTGGGCGTCGGGCCGGTGCACGATGCCGCGGATGGTGTGCCGGGTGGTCTGCGGCTTGGCGGAGGTGATGGCGACCTTCTGCCCCACCAGGGCGTTGGTCAGGGTCGATTTGCCCGCGTTGGGCCTGCCCACCAGGGAGACGAATCCGGCTCGGTGCTTCTGCTCAGTCATTGCGTGGTACCAGTTCTGTCGTGTGGGAGCGGTCGTCGGCGCCGGAATCGGCGTCGGTTCCGCGGTTGTCGTCGGCTGCCTGCGGTGCCCGCCAGGCCAGGACGTGGGACACGCGGTTGCGGCGCCCCTCCAGCCGTTCGGCATGGAGCCGGATGCCGTGGATATCGGTTTCGCTGCCGACGATGGGCACCCGGCCCAGGGATTTGGCCAGCAGCCCGCCGACGGTGTCCACTTCGTCGTCTTCGAGCTCCACCCCGAAGATCTCGCCGAGGTCGTCGATGCCGGTCCGGGAGGAGAGCCGGAACCGGCCGTCGCCGAGGTCCTCGATCTCCGGACGTTCGGAGTCGTATTCGTCGACGATTTCGCCGACGATCTCCTCGATCAGGTCCTCGAGCGTGACGAGGCCGGCGGTTCCGCCGTATTCGTCGATCACGATCGCCACGTGGGTCGATTCGCGCTGGAGTTCCTGCAGCAGTTCGCTGACCGCCTTGGACTCGGGAACGTACCGCACGTCGCGGAGGACCTCGTCGACCGGCCGGTCGAGCGCTTCGGGCGGGTGTCCGTGCAGCTGGGCAGCGACGTCCTTGAGGTAGAGGATGCCCAGGATCCTGTCGGCGCTGTCCTGGATCACGGGCACCCGTGAGTACCCCGAACGGAGGAACAGCGACATCGCCTTGCGCAGCGTGCTGCCGGACTGGATGCAGACCATGTCGGTGCGCGGCACCATGACCGAACGGACCTTGGTGTCGCCCAGCTCAAAGACGGAGTGGATGAACTCGGCCTCGGCGTCTTCGATCATGTCGGCCTCCGAGGCGCGGTCGACCAGCTCGCGGAATTCGTCCTCGGTGAGGAAGGCGGCGTCCTGGCCCTGGGCGCCCGGCGCGACGGCGGTGCCCACCCGGACCAGCCAGCCCGGCACGGGGCCGAGCACGGTGCGCAGCACGCGCACCAGGTTCGCGGTGAGGACCACGACGCCGGACACGTGCCGGCGGCCGATCTGGCGTGGGGAAACCCCGACCAGGACGAACCCGACGGCGGCCATGGTCACCGTGGCGAGCAGCCCGGCCAGCCAGATGTTGTCGAGCAGCAGCTGGAAGACCGTCGCCACCGAGACCGCGGTGGCCATCTCGAACCAGACCCGCCAGAAGCGCAGCGCCTGCATGTGCGCCACGGGGGCGTCAAGGATGCGTCGCAGGGACCCGCCGGAGCGGCCCTCGAGCAGGGCTTCGGCGTCATGCCGGGGCAGGTAGCTGTAGGCGGATTCGGCGGCGGTGAGCAGTCCCGCAAGGACCACGAACACCACCGCCATGGCGATCAGGACGCCGATGCTCAACTTCGGGTCTCCCGGGGTGCCTCGGTGCCCAGGTAGTCTCCGAGCAGCCGCCGCTGGAGGGCGAACATCTCCCGTTCCTCCTCCGGCTCCGCATGGTCGTAGCCGAGCAGGTGCAGCAGTCCGTGCGTGGTCAGCAGCAGCAGCTCCTCGCGCAGCCCGTGGCCGGCGGCCTTCGCCTGTTCGGCCGCGACCTGCGGGCAGAGCACGATGTCGCCGAGCATCCCGGCGGCGGCGGGCCGTCCCGGGGTGCCGGGGCGCAGTTCGTCCATGGGGAAGGACATCACGTCGGTGGGCCCGGGCAGGTCCATCCATTCCAGGTGCAGCCGCTCCATGGCGGGCTCATCGACCAGGATGATGGACAGTTCCGCTTCCGGGTGGACGTACAGCGCTTCCAGGAGGTACCGGCCCAGCCGGGCGAGCTCCTCCTCGTCGGCGGGAACCGCGGACTCGTTGTTGACCTCGATGCTCATCGAAGCTCCCTGCCATCGCGCGGCACGGAGCGGCGGTCGCGTCCGCTGCGCGGCGCGGCGGCTTCCTGCCGTGCCCGGCGGTTCTCCTCGTCCCAGGTCCCGTAGGCGGTGACGATGTCGCTGACCAGGCGGTGGCGGACGACGTCGGCGGCGCTCAGCTGGGGGAACGCGACGTCGTCGACGCCCTCCAGGATCTGCTGCACCACGCGCAGCCCGGAGACCGTGTTCCCGGGCAGGTCCACCTGGGTCACGTCTCCGGTCACCACCATCTTCGAGCCGAAGCCGAGGCGGGTCAGGAACATCTTCATCTGCTCGGGCGTGGTGTTCTGCGCCTCGTCAAGGATGATGAACGCGTCGTTGAGGGTGCGGCCGCGCATGTACGCCAGCGGGGCGACCTCGATGGTGCCGGCCGCCATCAGGCGCGGAATCGACTCCGGGTCCATCATGTCGTGCAGGGCGTCGTAGAGGGGACGCAGGTAGGGATCGATCTTGTCGCTCAGCGTGCCCGGCAGGAAGCCGAGACGTTCCCCGGCCTCCACCGCGGGGCGGGTGAGGATGATCCGGTTCACTTCCTTCTGCTGCAGCGCCTGGACCGCCTTGGCCATGGCCAGGTAGGTCTTGCCCGTGCCGGCCGGTCCGATGCCGAAGACGACCGTGTTGCGGTCGATCGCGTCGACATAGTTCTTCTGGTTCAGCGTCTTGGGCCGGATCGTCCTGCCGCGGGTGGAGAGGATGTTCTGGGTCAGCACCTCGGCCGGCCGGTCGGCGCTCTGTTCCCGCAGCATGATGATCAGCTGCTCGAGGACCTGCGGGCTGACGCGGGTTCCGCTGCGCGCGAGCACGCGGATCTCATTGACCAGGCGGTCGGCCTGGACAACGTCGGCGGCGGGGCCGGTAAGGGAGAGCTCGTTCCCGCGCACATGCAGGCTCATCTGCGGGAAGGCGCCCTCGATCGATTTCAGCGCCTCGTCGTTGGCGCCCAGAGACTGGACCATCTGTTCGGTGGAGTCAAAGACAATGGTGCGGGTTTCCGTACCAGGAATTCGCGTTCCAGCTGAAGATTCGGTCATAAATGCGGCCCGGGAAGGCCTTTCATCGCCCCTTAGGAAGTATGGATGCCGGTTGCTTCCGGCGTGGTCGGCGTCCGGCGCCGGAAGGGCGGCGAAGCGTCGTGGTTAATGTTACTGGATATGCCAACGGAGCGCCCCTCCCCCTGCTGCCGCAGGTCTCGCCCCGGCATCGGCTCTGTCTCAATCGTGTTGCAGTCCGGACGCAGGGGGATAAATCCCGGCTCCCGGCGCCCCGGCCCGTGCGAAGCTGTAAGGCGTGCCCGGTCCCGGGCCAAGCAGGAAGCACGAGGGAACGCTGGATCCGTGAGGAGGACGATGGGCGCCCACCGCGGAGGAACCGCCGGCCGGCGGCTGCGCGCAGCAGCAGCCGCAGCTGCCCTGTCCGCCCTCTGTTCCTGCGGAGTGGTGGCCGAGAACGCCACCACCTCCATGCCGACCTCCTTCAGCACCGCGGCGGCGCAGGATTCGACGATGGCGGTCACCGCCCCCGCCGACGACAGCCGCACCCGCCACCTGAACCCCGTGTACTGGCTGGGCCGCAACGGATCCGACATCCAGCTGTACCGGGAGTTCCTCCCGTCGGAGCATTCCGCGGATCCGATCGGCGAGGCCGTGGCGGCCATGACGCGCCAGGTTCCGCTGGACAGCGACTACTTCACCCCCTGGCAGCCGGCGGAGAAGGTCAGCGCCTCCATTTCGGGCCGCAACGTGATCACCGTGGACATCTCCTCGGATGCCTTCAAGGCCCCGCTGGACGCCGGCGTCGCCCACCGTGCGGTCCAGCAGCTGGTGTACACCGCCACGGCCGCCGCCCACAACGCGGGCCTGACCACCTACGGGCAGGAATCCAGCGTGGTGGTGCTCGTGGACGGCAAGGCCGGCTATCTCGCGTTCGGGCACGAGCGGCTGGACGGCGCCCTCACCCGCGACCCGAGCCTGACGGCACCCATCTGGATCATCGAGCCCCGGCACGGGGACACCTTCAGCGGCACCGTCAAGGTCAGCGGTACCGCCGTGTCCCACGGCGGACCGCTCGCCTGGCGGGTGGACCGGTTGGGTGCCGACGGCAAGCCGGACACGAAGCCCGCCGCCGAGGGCTTTGCCGACCTGGACGCCGAGACCGGCGACACCGGCAGCTTCAGCTTCGACGTGGACCTGCCCCCGGGCGACTACGAGCTGCGGGTCCACCACGGCGACGACGGCACCAACGAGGATTCCAAGCTTCTCCGCGTTGAGGACGGGTAAGGCGCGGGGAAACAGCCTGCCGCCGGGCCGGGCGGCCAGACCGGCTCAGGCGTCCCAGCGGCCCAGTTCGTAGGCCAGGACCGCCAGGGCAGCGGGGCCCGCGGTCGAGGACCGCAGCACGTGCGGGCCGAGGCGCACGACGACGGCCCCCGCCTCCCGCAGCGTCTGGAGCTCCGCGGGCGAGATGCCGCCCTCCGGGCCCACCACGACGGCGATCCCGCGGCCGTACCGCTCGGCGGCGGCCGCCAGTACCGTGGCCAGCGGCGCGTCCGCCTCCTCGTGCAGCACCAGGACCAGGCCGATACCGGCCAGCCGCCCGGGCAGGGTGCGCGAGGCCGCGACCTCGGCGACCTCCGGAATCCGTGCCCGCCTCGACTGCTTGGCGGCGGCCGCGGCAAGGCCCTGCCACTTGGCCCGGGCCTTCGCGGCCTTGTCGGCGTTCCAGCGGACGATGCTGCGGTCCGCCTGCCACGGGATGACCTCGTCCACGCCCAGTTCGACGGCGGATTCCACCGCCTGCAGGTCGCGGTCCCCCTTGGCCAGGGCCTGCACGAGGATGAACCGGCCCGCCGGTTCCGGCTCGTCGACCTTCCCGAGGACCTCGACCTCCAGGCGCGCCGGCGCGGCGGCGAGCACCCGTCCGATGAGCCTCAGGCCCGCTCCGTCCGAGATGTCGACGTCCTCGCCCGGTGCCAGCCGCTTCACCGAGACCGCGTGCCGGGCCTCGGGTCCCTCAAGGACGAAGGTCGCCCCCGGGACCGCGGCGGCGACGGCGGCGGGCTCACCGTAGAAGATCGGGCTGGTCATGGGTCAGTGGTTGCCGAGGCGGTCGCGCAGCTTGGCGAAGACCCCGGATCCGGAGGTCGAGAGCCGGCCTTCGGCGTACTGCTCGCCGCGCAGCTCGGCCAGCCGGCGCAGCAGCTCCTCCTGCTCGGCGTCGACCTTGGTGGGGGTCTCCACCTGCAGGTGCACGTGCAGGTCTCCCCGGCCGGCTCCGCGCAGGTGGGTCACGCCCAGTCCGCGCAGCACGGTGACCTCGCCGGACTGGGTGCCGGGCTTGACGGTGACCTCCCGGTCGCCGTCGAACGTCGCCAGCGTGACGGTGGTGCCCAGCGCGGCGGCGGTCATCGGGACGGTCAGGGTGGCGTGCAGGTCGTCGCCGTCGCGGGTGAAGGTGGGGTCCGGGCTGACCCGGATCTCCACGTACAGGTCTCCCTGCGGGCCGCCGGCGGTGCCGGCCTCGCCCTGGCCGGAGAGCTGGATGCGGGTGCCGGTGGCCACGCCCGCGGGCACCCGGATGGTCAGCGTGCGGCGGCTGCGTACCCGCCCCTCCCCCGCGCATTCGTGGCAGGGATCGGGAATGACGGTGCCGTAGCCCTGGCAGGTGCCGCAGGGCGCGGTGGTCATGACCTGGCCCAGGATGGAGCGCACCGAGCGCTGCACCTGGCCGGTGCCGTGGCAGATGTCGCAGGTGCGCGGCGAGGTCCCGGGCTGGCAGCAGCTGCCGTCACAGGTGGGGCAGACGACGGCCGTTTCGACGTCGATCTTCTTGTCGGTGCCGAAGACCGCGTCCTTGAGGTCGATGCGGACGTTGATCAGCGCGTCCTGGCCGCGGCGGGTGCGCGATGCCGGGCCGCGGCCGCCGCCGCCGGCGCCGCCGAAGAAGGTGTCGAAGATGTCCTGGAACCCGAAGCCCTGGCCGCCGAACCCTCCGCCGAAGCCGTTGTCGGTGCCGTTCTCGTTGCCGGTGGTGTCGTAGATCCGGCGCTTCTCGGGGTCGGAGAGGACCTCATAGGCGTGGGTGACGGCCTTGAACTCGTCGGCGGCGCCGGGCGCGGTGTTCACGTCCGGGTGCAGCTTGCGGGCCAGTTTCCGGTAGGCCTTCTTGATTTCTTCTCCGGTGGCGTCCCGGGACACCCCGAGGACCTGGTAGTGGTCGCTCACTCGTTACATCGCTTCCTGTATAGCCCGCGTCCATGCGGCGCGGCTGCCGGCACCCGCACGTCGGCTGGGTGGTGCTGACCGGTCTCCATGGTGTGCACGGACGCTGTGATTGTTCAAAACCTAGTTGTTCAGGATCCTGGACAGATAGCGGGCGACGGCGCGTACCGCCGCCATGGTGTTGGGGTAGTCCATCCGGGTGGGGCCGAGCACACCCACCTTGGCCGAGGCGTCCGGCGTGTAGCCGGTTGCCACGACGGAGGCCTCCGCCAGGCTCCCATGCTCATTCTCGCTGCCGATGCGGACCGACACGCCGCGGGCGTCCTGCTGCATTTCCGACAGCAGCCGCAGCATGACCACCTGTTCCTCGAGCGCCTCGAGGATCGGACCGATGCTGAGCGGGAAGTCCACGGTGGAGCGGGCCAGGTTGGCGGTGCCGGCCATGACGATCCGGTCCTCGCGGTTGTTGCCGGCCAGCTGCTCCAGGCAGCGGGCCAGGGCGGCGGCGGTCCGGCGCAGCCGCTCGGGCACCCCGGGCAGGCATTCGCCCAGCGGAGCCGCGAGGCTGTTCAGCGGCGCCCCGGCGAGGGCGGTGAGGAAGTGGCGCCGCAGGTCCAGCAGGTCCGGTTCGGCGGTCTCCGGCACCGTCAGCACCCGCTGCTCCACCCGGCCGGTGGTCGAGATGAGCACCACGAGCACCTGTGCCGGGGCCAGCAGCACGAATTCGATGTGCCGGACCTTGGCGTCGCCCAGGTGCGGATACTGCACGACGGCGACCTGGCTGGTGAGCTGGGCGAGCAGCCGAACGGTGCGGTCCATGACGTCGTCGAGGTCGGTGGCGCCTTCGAGCAGCGTCTGGATGGCCCGGCGCTCGGCTCCCGAGAGGGGTTTGACGTCGGAGATCCGGTCGACGAAGAGCCGGTAGCCCTTGTCGGTGGGGATCCGTCCGGCGGAGGTGTGGGGGGCGACGATCAGCCCGTCCTCCTCGAGGGCGGCCATGTCGTTGCGGATGGTGGCGGACGAAACGCCGAGGTGGTGGCGCTCGACGAGAGCCTTGGAACCGACGGGCTCCCGCGAATGGACGTAGTCCTCGACGATGGCCCGGAGCACCTCGAGCCGGCGCGGCTCGCTCATGTCTTACCTCCTTCGTCCGCTCAGGCAGGCGGGGCCGTGGGCCGGCCGCCGGCTGCTTTAGCACTCGCAGTCTTCAAGTGCTAAGTCTAATATGAATCGGCCCCGTTGCTAGCATTGAACCGCCCCGCCCGGAAGGGCCCGGAAGCGACTGCGCCGGCAGGCTCCGTGAACCGCTGCGACCGAAGGACGCCCGTGCCCGACTACTCCCAATGGGGACCCCAGGACCTTGCCGCCCCGGCCCGCCGGAAGCTGCCCCAGGAGCAGGCCGTTCCCGGCCTGGTCCTCGAGGACGTGCAGACCGGGTGGGTGGGCGCCGTCGTGCGGGTGGAGAAATCCGGCGGCATGCACCTGGTGGTGCTGGAGGACCGGCATGGGAAGCGCCGCTCGTTCGAACTCGGGTTCGGCTTCCTGGTGGACGGGCAGCCGGTGCAGGTGGTGCCGCCGGTCCAGGCCCAGGCCCCCGCCGGGCCGGCCCGGACCGCCTCCGGCTCCGTGAAGGTCGAGGGGCTGCGCGCCCGCACCGCGCGGGCCAGCCGCATCTGGGTCGAAGGCAAGCACGACGCCGAGCTGGTGGAGAAGGTGTGGGGCGACGACCTGCGGGTCGAAGGCATCGTCGTCGAGCCCCTGCACGGCATCGACGACCTGGCCGGCGCGGTCCGCGACTTCCAGCCCGGCCCGCAGCGCCGCCTGGGCGTGCTGGTGGACCATCTGGTCCCCGGCTCCAAGGAGTCCCGCATCGCCGCGGAGGTGATGGCGTCCAAGGGGGCCGCCGGCAACGTGCTGATCGTCGGGCACCCCTACGTGGACGTGTGGCAGGCGGTGAAGCCGGCCGCGCTCGGCCTGGCCGCCTGGCCGGCGGTCCCCCGCGGGCAGGACTGGAAGACCGGCATCCTGCGCGGCCTGGGCTGGCCGCACGCCAACTATGCCGACGTCGCGGCGGGCTGGAAGCGGATCCTGGGCGGCGTGCGGTCCTATGCCGACCTGGAGCCGTCGCTGCTGGGCCGGGTGGAGGAGGTCATCGACTTCCTCACCGCCCCGGGTGCGTGAGCCGGCCGGCCGGCAGCCAGTACCCTTGTAAGATCAGAACCAGCGTGCACTGAACCAAGGCGTCACGAGCTCGGAGGAATGCAGACCGTGTCCAACACACGCCCCAACCACCCGCCCCGGCAGCCCGATGAACGGGGCGCGGGCACACGGCCGGAGTACCAGGGCGCGCCCGCGAACGCTCTGCCGCTCACCGCCTCGGAGGACCGCCAGTGGGCGACCCTGGCCCATTTCGGCGGCATCCTGGGCTTCGTCCCCTCGCTGGTCATCTATCTGGTCTTCCGCGACCGGGGCCCGTTCACGGCCCAGGAGTCCAAGGAGGCACTGAACTTCACCCTCCCGCCGACCATCCTGGCGCTGGCGGCCTGGCTGCTTGCGTTCCTGCCGGCAGTGGGCGGACTGTTCGCCGTGCTGAATGCGGCCATCTGGATCTTCGTGGCCGTCGCCTCGGTCCGCGCCGGCATTGAAGTCAACCGCGGCCGGCCCCACCGTTACCGCTGGAACCTGCGCCGCATCCGCTGACGGCCCGACGCCTGGCCGGGCCCTCCTGCGCGTCGGGATGCCTAGTCCGGCAGCAGCCTGCGGACCACTGCGTCGGCGAGCAGCCGCCCGCGCAGGGTGAGCCGCAGGGTGCCCGCGAAGGCCGCGGCGGGCTCCACCAGCCCGTCGGCGATGAGCCCGGCCACGGCCTGCCGCCCGGAGGCGTGCAGCGCAGACGCGGGCAGCCCTTCGGCCAGCCGGGCGCGGAGCATGACGTCCTCGAGGTAGCGGGTGTCCGCATCCAGGGTTTCCCGCCCCGCCGCCGGGGACTGCCCGGACTGCAGGCGCGCCGCGTAGGCCGCGGGATGCTTCACGTTCCACCAGCGCACCCCGCCCACGTGTGAGTGGGCTCCGGGACCGATGCCCCACCAGTCGTCGCTGCGCCAGTAGGCCAGGTTGTGCCGGCACTCGTCGGCCGACGTGCGGGCCCAGTTGCTCACCTCGTACCAGTGCAGGCCGGCGGCGGACATCAGTTCATCGGCCAGCTGGTACTTGTCCGCGTGGTCGTCGTCGTCCACTTCCGGCACCTCGCCGCGGCGGATCTGCCGGGCCAGCCGTGTGCCGTCCTCCACGATCAGCGCGTAGGCGGAGATGTGGTCGGGTTCGTAGCTGAGCGCCTCCTCCACCGAGCGGCGCCAGTCCGCCATCGACTCCCCCGGCGTCCCGTAGATCAGGTCGACGCTGACGTTCAGGCCGGCGTCGCGGGCCCAGCGGACCGCGTCGGGAACCCGGGCCGGGTTGTGGGTGCGGTCCAGGACCTTCAGCACGTGCGGCACGGCGGACTGCATGCCGAAGGAGACCCGGGTGAAGCCGGCGTCGGCGAGCAGGCGCAGCGATTCCGGGGTCACGGAGTCGGGGTTGGCCTCGGTGGTGACCTCGGCGCCGGGGGCCAGGCCCCACTCGGCCACCGCAGCCCCGAGGATGTCCGCGAGGTCGCGGGCGGGCAGCAGGGTGGGCGTGCCGCCGCCGAAGAACACCGTTCCAAGCTGCCGGTCGGGCACGCCGGAGCCGCGCAGCGCGCGGGCCGCGAAGGCCACTTCCTGCTGCGCGGTGCCGCCGTATTCATCCTGCGACGCCCCGCCGCCTAGCTCGCGGGCGGTGTAGGTGTTGAAGTCGCAGTAACCGCAGCGCACCGCGCAGAACGGAATGTGGACGTAGAGGCCGAACCCGCGTTCCGCGGCGCCGTCGGCCGCCTGCGCGGGAAGCAGGCCGTCCGACGGCGCCGGGTCGCCCAGGGGAAGAGCGCTGGGTGTCACTTCTTGGCTTTGTCCTTCGGGGCTGATTCGTCTGAGGACAGGGCGGCCACGAAGGCCTCCTGGGGCACCTCCACGCGGCCGACCATCTTCATCCGCTTCTTGCCTTCCTTCTGCTTCTCCAGCAGCTTGCGCTTACGGGAGATGTCGCCGCCGTAGCACTTGGCCAGCACGTCCTTGCGGATGGCGCGGATGGACTCGCGGGCAATGATGCGCGAGCCGATGGCGGCCTGGATGGGGACCTCGAACTGCTGCCGCGGGATCAGTTCGCGCAGCTTGCCGGTCATCATCACGCCGTAGCTGTAGGCCTTGTCCTTGTGCGTGATGGCGCTGAAGGCGTCCACCTGCTCGCCCTGGAGCAGGATGTCGACCTTGACCAGGTCGGCCACCTGCTCGCCGTCGGCCTTCCAGTCCAGCGAGGCGTAGCCGCGGGTCTTGGACTTGAGCACGTCGAAGAAGTCGAACACGATCTCGGCCAGCGGCAGGCGGTACCGGATTTCCACCCGGTCCTCGGAGAGGTAATCCATGCCGCCCAGGACGCCGCGGCGGGACTGGCACAGCTCCATGATGGCGCCGACGAACTCGCTCGGCGCCAGGATCGTGGCCGAGACCATCGGCTCGCGGACCTCTTTGATCTTGCCCGAGGGGTACTCGCTGGGGTTGGTCACCGTGACCACCTTGTTGTCCTCCAGCGTCACCTCGTACTCCACGTTGGGGGCGGTGGAGATCAGGTCCAGGTTGTACTCGCGCTCCAGGCGTTCGCGGGTGATTTCCAGGTGCAGCAGGCCCAGGAAGCCCACCCGGAAGCCGAAGCCCAGCGCCGCCGAGGTTTCCGGCTCGTACACCAGCGCGGCATCGTTGAGCATCAGCTTTTCCAGGGCGTCGCGCAGCACCGGGTAGTCGGCGCCGTCGATCGGGTACAGGCCGGAAAAGACCATCGGCTTGGCATCGGCGTAACCCGGCAGGGACTGCGCCGCCGGCTTGGCCTGGTTGGTGACGGTGTCACCGACCTTGGAGAGCCGGACGTCCTTCACGCCGGTGATGAGGTAGCCGACCTCGCCGACGCCGAGGCCCTTGGACGGGGTCGGTTCGGGCGAGCTGACGCCGATCTCCAGGAGTTCGTGGCTGGCGCGGGTGGACATCATCTGCACGCGTTCGCGCGGCGAGAGCTTGCCGTCCACCACGCGGACGTAGGTGACCACGCCGCGGTAGGTGTCATAGACGGAGTCGAAGATCATGGCCCGGGCCGGAGCGTCGGCGTCACCGACGGGCGCGGGGATTTCGGCGACGATCTTGTCCAGCAGGGCCTCGACGCCCATGCCGGTCTTGCCGGAGACCTTCAGCACATCCGCCGGGTCGCCGCCGATGAGGTTCGCCAGCTCTTCGGCGTACTTCTCCGGCTGGGCGGCCGGCAGGTCGATCTTGTTCAGCACCGGGATGATGGTCAGGTCGTTCTCCATGGCCAGGTACAGGTTGGCCAGCGTCTGCGCCTCGATGCCCTGGGCGGCGTCGACCAGCAGGATCGCGCCCTCGCAGGCGGCCAGGGAACGGGACACCTCGTAGGTGAAGTCCACGTGGCCCGGGGTGTCGATCATGTTCAGCGCGTACGACCGGCCGTCGAGTTCCCACGGCATGCGCACGGCCTGGGACTTGATCGTGATGCCGCGCTCACGCTCGATGTCCATGCGGTCCAGGTACTGGGCCTTCATGTCCCGGGGCTGAACGACGCCGGTCAGCTGGAGCATGCGGTCGGCCAGGGTGGACTTGCCGTGGTCGATGTGGGCGATGATGCAGAAGTTGCGAATGATCGCCGGATCCGTCGCGGCAGGCACCGGTGAGAAGCGGGCCAGAGGTGACACTGGGCGGTTCCTTTACTGTGTTGACGCCGGGCGGGCCGGAGGACCGGCGACGGGCGCAACGGGCTTGGTGTCCGGATCCACCCGGCAGGGGGTCGACCCTATGGTGGGCATACTGAATTAACAGTGTCCCACGTTTGGGGCCCGGGGCAGGAACCCGGCAGGCCCGCCGCCGTCGCCCGCCGCCGACGCTGCCGCCGAGGTGCCGAGCCGCTGCCGGGCGGGCGTCCACCCGCCGTCCATCCGGCGCTGCAGCCGCTAGCGTGGACCCATGCGCTTCACTGCCCGCTCACTGCTTTCCCTTGCCCGGTCCGCTGTCCGCCTGCTCGGCTCTCCTCCGCAGGAGGCACCTCCGAGGACCACCTCCCGCAAAGGTGCGGGTGCACGCCCGCCCGTGGGATCCGCCGGCCCGCGGCCCGCTCCCCCGCGGGCAGGCTCCCGCACCGCCGGTCCCGGTTCCGGTGCCGGGGCCGCGGACACCACCCGCTACCCCGGCGACTACGAGGGAGCGGTCCGTCCGGTCTACAGCCCGCACCCGGACGGAGTTCCCGATCCCGGCGAGGTGGTCTGGACCTGGGTGCCCTACGAAGAGGACCCCACGCAGGGCAAGGACCGTCCCGTCCTGCTGATCGGGCGCAGCGGGGAGTATCTGCTGGCCCTGATGATGACCACGCGGGACCGCAGCAATGCCGGACGCACCGACCCGGACTACGTCGACGTCGGCTCGGGCGCCTGGGACCGGCAGGGCAGGCCCAGCGAGGTGAAGGTGGACCGGGTGCTGCGGATCCGCCCCGCGGACATCCGCCGCGACGGCGCAGTGCTGGAGGAAGCCATGTTTTCCCGTGTCGCCGACGCGCTGGCGCGCAGGCGCCGTTAGCCCTGGCGGTTCCCCCGGGCGCACGACCCGCCCCGGCGCCGGTGGCGCACCACGGCGCGGACTCTGCTAATATTTACTGCTGTGTGTCCGCGCAGGTCGACGGGCACTTCAGGACGGGCGCCATTCGGTATCCCCACGCCGCTCAGTCAATGCCCGGACTGAACTTCCCTCACCGACCATGTCCGCATTACAAAGAAAGACTCTAAGTGGCAAATATCAAGTCCCAGAAGAAGCGCATTCTCACCAACGAGAAGGCTCGCCAGCGCAACAACTCGGTCAAGTCCGAGCTGAAGACTGCGATCCGCTCCGTCGAGGGCGCTCTCAAGGCGAACGACAAGGATGCCGCCACCGAAGCGCTGCGGACCGCCAGCCGCAAGCTGGACAAGGCCGTCAGCAAGGGCGTTATCCACAAGAACAACGCTGCCAACCGCAAGTCGGCCATCTCCAAGAAGGTCAACGCGCTCTAAGCAGCAGCGAAGCAAGGCTTTACCGTCAGGAGCCGGTCCCCTCGGGGGCCGGCTCCTTTCGTTTGCCCGGCCGCAGGGCCGGGCTGGTCCGTGTCTTGGCCGCACCGTGTCTTGCCAGCGTCCGGGTCTTGCCGGCGTCCGGGTCTTGCCGCGTCCGGGTGTTGCCGCGTCCGTGTGCGGACGCCGGCTCAGCCGCGGCCGCCGAGGGCGATGACGGTGACGGCGCGTTCGACCGCATAGACGGGATCCCGGCCGGCGCCCTTGACCTGGGCATCGGCTTCGGCGAGGACCTTCACGGCGCGGATCAGGCCCTCGGCGTCCCAGCGCTGGGCCTCGCGGCGCGCCTGGTCGACCTGCCAGGGTGCCATGCCGAACTCCTTCGCCAGCGCGGCGGCGGAGCCCTGCCGGCCGGCCACGCGCGCCACGGACCGAAGCTTCATGGCCAGGGCCGCCACGAGGGGAACCGGGTCGACACCGGTGTCGAGGGCGTGCCGGAGCATGGTCAGGGCCTGCGCCCCGCGGCCGGCCAGGGCGGCGTCGGCCACCTTGAAGGCCGTGGCCTCCACCCTGCCGCCGTAGTAGCGCTCCACCAGTTCCTCGGTGACTTCGCCGCTGGAGTCGCTGATGAGCTGGCTGCAGGCCGCGGCCAGATCGGCCAGCTTGGAGCCGACGGCGTTCACCAGGGCCGTTGCGGCGGCCGGGTCGATCCTGCGGCGGGCGGCCTTGAACTCGCCCCGGACGAAGTCCAGCTTGTCGCTGTCCTTCTTGAACGGCTGGCAGTCGACCACGGGGGCACCCGACGCCTTGACGGCGTCCAGCAGCTTCTTGCCGCGGTTTCCTCCGCCGTGATGCAGGACCACCGTGGTGTCCTCGGCGGTGTCACCCAGATACGCCAGCATGTCCTTCAGGAAGTCCTCGTTCATCTGGGCCAGGTTCTGCACCTCGATGAGCTTGGCCTCGCCGAACAGGGAGGGGCTGGCCAGCAGTGTCAGCTCGCCGGCGCCGTAGGCGGCTGCGTCCACCCGGACGGTTTCGGTTTCCGGGCGTTCCTGCCGCAGCGCGAGCCGGATGCGTTCCATGGCCCGCCCGGCGAGGTAGTCCTCGGGGCCGGTGAGCAGCACGATCGGGGCCGGCTCAACCTCACGCCAGGAAAGGCCGGCGGGCTTGGCGGCGGGGCGTCGTTTGGAGGGGGCTGCCGGGCTCACGAGGTAATCGCTCCTGGGTCTTGCTTTGAAGGCGGACGCCTGGCCGGGCGGGTGCCGGTCCCTCCAAGCTTAACCGGAGTCCAGCGCCAGCACCCGAAGCGCCGGGCCCGGTTCCGTTCCGCCGCCGGGGGCGAGGACCACCGTTCCAAGCTGATCGGTGCGCGCCACCCGGGTTCCGGCGCGGGCCAGCCCGGCGAGGATTTCGGGGGCGGGATGCCCGTAGGTGTTGTCGGCCCCGACCGACACCAGCGCCAGGGCGGGGTCCACGGCGTCGATGGTCGCCGTGCCGCCGTTGCGTGCGCCGTGGTGGGCGACTTTGAGGATGTCGACGCCGTCGGCCAGGCCCTGGTGCCGGGCCAGCATCCGGCGGGCGGCCTCTTCTTCCAGGTCTCCGGTCAGCAGGATCGAGATGCGCCGGCCGGAGCCGGCGTCCAGTTCCGCCAGCAGGACCAGGCTGGCGTCGTTCTCCTGCGGCCCGCCCTGCCCGTCCGGCGGCCAGAGAACCTGCCAGCGCACGCTCCCTGCCGCGCCCTGCTCCCCCGCCGCCGTCGGCGACCCGGCCAGCTCGGGCGGAGCCGCCCGGCCGGCGCCCGTGCCCGGTGGCGAGCCGTCGGCGGAGGACCAGAGGATGCGCTGTACCGGCCGCCCGTCCAGGACTCCGTCCAGGCCGCCGTAATGGTCCGCGTGCGCGTGCGTCAGCACCAGCAGGTCGAGCCGGCGGATACCGAGGCGCTCCAGGCACCGGTCGACGGGTTCCGGTTCAGGTCCGGTGTCGACCAGCACGGCGGCATCGGGGCCGCTGCGCAGAACGACCGCATCACCCTGGCCGACGTCGCAGGCCGCGGCCACCCAGTTCCCGGGTACGGCGCCTGCCGGGGCCGTCGGCCATGGAGCGGGCAGGGCCGCGGCGAGGATTCCCGCCAGCAGGACGGCACCGACCTGCAGGAGGCTCCGAAGCCGGCTGCGGGGAGCGTGTCGAACGGCCCGGCCGGGTGCGTCCCCCTGCGGCGCGCCCCCCGCCGCCGCGCGTCGACTGCGGAGCAGGAGGGTGACGGCGCCCGCGCAGGCGGCCGCCATGAGCAGCGCGCCCGGAGCTCCGCCCGGCCACGGCAGGAGCGCGCCGGGCGCGGCGGCCAACACCCCGGCCACCGCCGCGACCCACGCGGCCGCGGCGGCGGCGACGCCCAGCAGCAGGTCGGGCAGCATGGGCAGGGGATCCAGGACGAGGCCGGCCATGCCGGCCAAGGTGACCACCGGTACAGCCGGCCCTGCCAGCAGGTTGGCGGCCACCGAGTAGACCGGCACCTCGGGCTGCAGCAGGACCAGGACGGGGGAGCAGCCGAGCTGCGCAGCCAGCGGCACCGAGAGGACCACGGCCGCCGGATAGGGCAGGTGGGCGGCCAGCGACCGGGCTAGCCCGGGGCCCAGCAGGATCAGCGATGCGGTGGCTGTGACGGACAGGATGAAGCCGTAGTCCTCCCCCAGCCAGGGATCCGCGACGAGCAGGACGGTGACGGCGAGGCAGAGCAGGGAGAGCACCGCCCTGCCCCGCCCCGCGAGCAGTGCCAGCGCGCCGAGGGCTCCCATGACGGCCGCACGCAGCACACTGGGGTCCGGGCCGACGACCACGGTGAAGGCGGCCAGCAGCGCCAGGGCGGCGGCTGTCGCCAGCGCGCGCGGCCAGCGGGCCAGCCGGGCCAGCAGGTAGCCTGCGGCGAGGACGTATCCGCAGTTGCTTCCGGACACCGCTGTGAGGTGCGTCAGGCCGGTGTCCTTCATCTGCTGTTCCAGTGCCGTATCGAGGCTGCTGCGGTCCCCCAGCACCATCCCGGGCAGCAGGCCAGCGGCGCGTTCGCCAAAGGGCGCCTGGCCGGTGGCCCGGGCGTGGAAACGGGACCGCACCTCGGCGGCCCGGTCGGCGGCGCCCTCCGCTGCTCCTCCCCCGGCGCGTGGCATCGGGCTCTCCCCCGCGCGGGCGGGCGGGCCGGGCGGAGCATCCAGTTCCAGGACAAAGGCCTCCCGCGCACCGGCGGAGCCCGGCCGGAGCTGCCCGACGGCCCGCACCCGCTGGCCCTCGCGCAGGCCCGCCAGTTCCTCTCCGCCGGCGACCAGCAGCGGAACCTGCGCCTCGAGGACCTCACCGGCAACGATGATCCGCTCGGCCCGCGCTTCGAGCAGCCAGCGCGGCTCATCCGAAAACCGGTCCTTCCCGGCGGGCCTGGGTTCGGAGCCGATGCTCAGTTCCGTCACGGCGCTCACCGGACCGTCCGCCGACCGCAGCTGTTCCGGCGCCCTGGCTGCGGCCCCCGCCGAGGCAGCGGCGAAGACGGCGGCCGCCAGCCCCAGCGGGACAGCCACCGAGACCAGCAGGCGCGCCGGAGCAGCGCTGCGTCCGGCCGCAGGTGTCCTGCTCCTGCGTGCAAGGACCAGCCCCACGGCAAGGCATCCGGCGGCGAGCCCGAGCAGGAACCAGGCAGCGGCGGCACCTTCGGGCGGCTCGGCCCGGACGGCCGCCCACGACGCGGCCCATGCTGCAGCGGCCACCGGAACCAGGCGCAGCTCAGTGATGGCCTGGGGAACGGCGGGCACTGCGTCCGCGCCCAGCAGGCCCCGCACAACCGGGCGCAACCGTTCAACCGCCCGCCGTGCTCCGGCCCGGCGGCCGTGCAGCCCCGCGGGTTGTCTTGGATCCGGCGGGCGGGGCCGTCCCGGCGGGTCCGCTCCACCAGGGTCGCCCCCACTGCTGAGGCGAAGGGGAGCGTTCCGCCGGGCGGCCTCCGCGTAGGTGCTCCATGCCGGCCGGCGGGGCACGGCCTACACCGTCACCAGCGGGCGCAGGGCCGCCATCATGGCTTCGCCGATTCCGGGGACGGCGTCCAGGTCCTCCACCGAGGCGAAACCGCCGTGCTCGGTGCGCCACTGGAGGATTCGTTCGGCCAGCACCGGCCCTACCCGGGGAAGGTCCTGCAGACGCGCTGCGTCCGCGGTATTCAGGTTGACCGGTTCGCCGGCGGCACCGTCGGGCGCCGCCTCCGGGCTTCCGGAGTCGGCCGGCTGGGTCCCTGCGGCCGGCGCGGGCTGGGCCGGGGATCCGGGCGGCTGGTCCTTGGTCGGCACGAGGAGCATCATGCCGTCGTGCAGCGGGGCAGCCAGGTTCACCCCCGCGGGATGTGCGTCGGCGGTCAGTCCGCCGGCTGCGGCCACGGCGTCGGCCGCCCGGGCGCCGGTGGGGACCCGCACCACGCCGGGATGCGCGACGGCTCCGGCAACGTGCACGACGTAGCCCTCGACGGCGGCTCCGTCTTTGCGGTTCGGCCCGGCGTCGCCGCGTTCGCCGCTGTTCGGAGCGGCTGCTGCCCCCGGTGCCGGGCCGGCTGCCGCCGTGCCCGCAGCCGAGGCCGCTGCCGTCCCGGGTGCCTCCGCCTGCCCTGTGGCGTCCGGACGTCCCGGGGCGGGTGCGGCGTCGGCCGACAGCTCCACCGAGGCAACCTCCCGTGCGCCCGGGTTGACCAGCAGGCTGCGCCCGAGCACAAAGCCTGCGGCCAGGATCAGGGCCAGGACGGCGGCACGCAGCGGCATGCCCCAGCGCCGCCGGGGCGCCTCCGTCTCCGTCGGCCAGCGATGTGTCGCCCGGCCTGCCCGCCCGGCATCCGCGGCCGCCCCGGCCGATCCGCCCGCCCCGCCTGCTGACTCGGTCAGGTTCCCGGCCTCCGAGACGATGCCGGTATCAGGCTCGGCCTCCGACACGGTGCCGGCCTTGGGCGCGGTTCCAATCCCGGTCGCGGGGACGGCATCGGCACTTTCCCCGCGGCGGACCGCCCGCTGCTCCGTCTCCCCTGCCCGCAGCGGTCCGGAGGCCCGGCGGCGTGGCGTCGCGGACCGGGACCGGGAAGACAGCGGGGGCAGCGGTGGATCCAAGGGCGTCCGGGGCGGCTCGTACATGAACGCGACGATAGGCCGGGGCACGGCAGCGTCCGCAGCCGGGTGTCCCCGCTGTGGGCTCCGGGCAGGCTGCCGGGCCTGTCCGACCGCTGTGGAGGAGAGGCTTCGCTAAGGTGCGCCGGCGCCGGCAGCGGCACCGGGCGCGTTTCGGCCGGACGGGCCTGTCCCGCCCGGCACCCCGCCGGCCACGACGACGGCGAGGACGCCGAGCCCCGCGTGTGCGGCCAGCACGGCCGGCAGCCGGGACGAGAGCACCTCGGTGCCCGGAGCGGCGGCGCGCAGGGCCGCCGCCAGCCGGTCCGCCTCCGGCTCGTTCCCGAAGTGGTGGACGGCCGCCTGGACCCGGCCGGAACGGCCGCGGATATCGGCCACGACGAGTTCCTGCAGCCGGGCCAGGGCCCGGGGCGCGGTGCGGATGCGTTCCAGCGGCACCACGGCGCCGTCGCGGATGGTCAGGATCGGCTTGACCGCGAGGAGCGTGCCGAGCCAGCCGGCGGCCGCGCCGATCCGCCCGCCGCGGCGCAGCTGTTCGAGGCTGGGGACGTAGAACAGGATGCGGCAGGTGCCGGCCGTCATGCCGGCGGTTTCCGCGATGTCCTCGGCGGTACCGCCGGCCGCTGCGTTCAGGGCCGCTTCACGGACGGCGAAGCCGAGGCCCATGGCCACGCTGCCGGTATCGACGACGGTGACGGGGATGTCCACCAGCCGCGCCGCCAGCCGCGCGGCGTCGGCGGTTCCGGACAGCCGCGCCGAGAGGTGCAGTGAGACCACCGCGTCGAAGCCTTCATCGGCCAGCTGCCGATAGGCGGCTTCGAACCGCCCCGGCGCGGGCCGGGAGGTCTGCACGGGCGAGCCCTGCGCGAGGGCCAGCGCGAGGGCCGGCGTCGCGTCGTCGGTGCCCTCGGAGAGCACCTGCTCGCCGATGGTCACCGGCATCGGCACGACCCGTACCAGCCGGGCAATGGCCGGGGTCGGCGCCCACCCGTCCGGCAGCGCGCAGGATGAATCGGTCACGACGGCGACGCGGGGCGCCGGAACTGCTCCGGCGCCCCGCGCACGGGACCTTCGCGGGAAGGTCAGCCGTTCGCGCCAGTCCATGGTCGGTGGATCAGGCCGGCACGATGTTGACGAGCTTGGGCGCCTTCACGATGACGGTCCGGATGTCCGCGCCGTCGAGGGTCCGCTGCACCTGCTCCGAGGCCAGGGCCAGTTCGCGCAGCTCGTCTTCGCTGATCCCGGCCGGGACCTCCAGCCGGTCGCGGACCTTGCCCTTGACCTGGACGACGGCGGTGACGGTGTCCTGCACCAGCAGCGCCGGGTCGACGGCGGGCCAGCCGGCGTTGACCACCGACGGCTTGTGTCCCAGCGCGGCCCAGAGGTCCTCGGCCGTGTACGGGGCGAACAGGCTCAGGATGACCGCGACCGCTTCCGCGGCCTCGCGGACGGCCGGATCGGCGCCGCCCACGCCGCCGTCGATCGCCTTGCGGGTGGCGTTGACCAGCTCCATCAGGCGGGCGATGACGACGTTGAACTTGCCGCTGTCGAGCAGCTCGGTCGCGTCGGCGACGGTGCGGTGCACCGCGGAGCGCAGCTTGCGGTCCCCGCCGGCGAAGTCCGTGCCGGGTTCGCTGGTGACGTCCTGGCCCAGCCGCCACGCCCGGGCCAGGAACTTCGCCGAGCCCGACGGCGAGACATCGGCCCAGTCGACGTCGTCCTCCGGCGGGGAGGCGAAGATCATGGTCAGGCGCACGGCGTCGACGCCGTACTTGTCCAGCTGCTCGCCCAGGTCCACGCCGTTGCCCAGGGACTTGGACATGGCCTTGCCGCCGTTGAGGACCTGGCCCTGGTTCAGCAGCCGGCTGAACGGCTCGGTGGCCTCCAGCAGGCCCATGTCGTGCAGGACCTTGGTGAAGAAGCGCGAGTAGAGCAGGTGCAGGATGGCGTGCTCGACGCCGCCCACGTACTGGTCCACCGGCATCCACTTGCGGGCTTCCTCCGGATCGAAGGGTCCCTGGGTGTAGTGCGGGGAGACGAAGCGCATGAAGTACCAGGACGAATCCACGAAGGTGTCCATGGTGTCGGTGTCCCGCTTGGCCGGGCCCGAGCAGGAGGGGCAGGACACGTTGACCCAGTCCTCGGCGGAGGCCAGCGGGCTGGTGCCCTTGGGTGCCAGCGCCTCGCCGCGCAGGTTGTCCGGCAGCCGCACCGGCAGCTGGTCGTCCGGCACCGGGACCTCGCCGCAGTCGGGGCAGTGGATGATCGGGATCGGGGCGCCCCAGAACCGCTGGCGGGAGACCAGCCAGTCGCGCAGCCGGAAGTTCACGTACTTCTCGCCGGTGCCCTGGCGTTCCAGCATGGCGATCGCGGCGGGAATGGCTTCGGCCTTGGTCAGCCCGTTGAGCTCACCGGAGTTGATCAGGGTGCCTTCGCCGGCGGTGGCGGTGCCGCTGACGGCGGGGTCTTCCTCGCCGGTGTCGAGCACGGCCCGGACGGGCAGGTCGAAGGCCTTGGCGAAGTCCAGGTCGCGCTGGTCATGGGCGGGCACGGCCATGATGGCGCCGGTGCCGTAGTCGGCCAGCACGTAGTCGGCGGCCCAGACCGGCAGCTTCTCCCCGTTCAGCGGGTTGATCGCGTACCGGCCTGTGAACACACCGGTCTTGGGGCGTTCGGTGGACTGGCGTTCGATCTCGGAAAGGGTCTTGACCTGCTCGCGGTAGGCCAGCAGTTCCTCGCGCCGCTCGTCGGTGACCAGGTCCAGCGCCAGCTGCGCGTCGGCGGCCACCACGAAGAAGGTGGCGCCGTACAGGGTGTCCGGACGGGTGGTGAAGACCGTGACCTGCTGCTCCCCGCGGCCGCCCTCGGCGCCGATGACAAAGCGCACGTGGGCGCCCTCGGAGCGGCCGATCCAGTTGCGCTGCATCGCCAGGACTCGCTCGGGCCAGCGGCCCTCCAGGGCCGACATGTCATCGAGCAGCCGGTCGGCGTAGTCGGTGATCTTGAAGTACCACTGGTTCAGGGACTTCTTGGTGACCTGGGTGCCGCAGCGCTCACAGGCGCCGTTGACGACCTGCTCGTTGGCCAGCACGGTCTGGTCCTTCGGGCACCAGTTGACCGGCGAGTCCTTGCGGTAGGCCAGGTCCCGCTCGTAGAAGCGCTTGAACAGCCACTGGGTCCAGCGGTAGTACTCGGGGTCGGAGGTGTGCAGCCGGCGGGACCAGTCGGCGCTGATCGCATACCGCTTGAACGACGCCGCCTGGGTGTCGATGTTGCGGTACGTCCACTCGCTGGGGTGGGCGTTGCGCTTGATGGCCGCGTTTTCGGCGGGCAGTCCGAAGGAGTCCCAGCCGATCGGGTGCAGCACGTCGTAGCCGCGCTGGCGCCAGTAGCGGGCGACGACGTCGCCCATCGCGAACGCCTCGGCGTGGCCCATGTGCAGGTCGCCGGAGGGGTAGGGGAACATGTCCAGGACGTAGCGGCGCTCGCGCGAACCGTCGTCGGCGGGCTTGAAGACCTCAAGCTCGTCCCAGACGGCCGGCCACTTCCGCTCCATGGCCGCAAAGCTGTATGCGGCTTCTTCCGACTGCTCAGTACGTGACTGCGTGCTCACTGTTGCTTCGCCCTTGTCCTCTATGAAAATCCTCAGGTACCGCTGCTGCGTCGGCAGCGCCCTCGCGGGGCCCTGCCGGTTCTCCCCAGACACACAAAAGCCCCTCGACTCAGCAAGGGGCGGCCGCGCACGGAACGTGCGCGGCTAGCTAAGGAGAAGCAGTGCGGTCATCTTTCCACTGTACCGCAGGCGCGGCGGCAGCGGGCGGGGATGACCGGCGGGCGTCGCGGAAGGCCAGGAAGGCCTCGCGGGACGTGTAGCGGGGAACGTAGCCGAACTGTTCCTTGAGCGCGGTGTTGTCCAGGACCGGCCGCCAGCGCAGGAACCGCACCTGCTCGGGCCCGTGGACGGTCAGGCCGAGCCGGCGCCCGATCCGCAGCGCCGCGCCGAGCAGGGCCGGCGGGACCGTGACGGTGCGTTTGCCCAGCAGCCGGGCCAGCTCGTCGACGCCGAGCCAGCCGTCGCCGGCCACGTTGTAGGTGCCGCTGATGCCTTCGACGGCGGCGCGCACCATGCACGCGGCGACGTCTTCGTCCCAGATGAAGACGAAGGGCGAGTCACTGCCGGCGACCTTCAGCAGCCGCGGCGCGTCGAACAGGGCGGTGATCTGGTTCCGCACGCCGGTGCCCAGGATGGTGCCGATCCGGAAGACGGTCTGCTCCAGCTCGGGGTGCGCCGCGCGGTACCGGGCAAGCTCCTCCTCGACCAGGCGCTTGTGCCGGCTGTAGGCGAATTCGTCGTTGCCGCGCAGCGGGTCCGACTCGCGCAGCGGCACCGGGTTGTCCGGATGGTAGCCGTAGGCCGCGCCGGAGGAGGAGACGATGATCCGTCCGACGCCGGCCGCGACGCACCCGGCGAGGACGTTGCCGGTACCGCCGACGTCGACCCGGTACTCCTGTTCACGGCTGGTGTTTTTGCCGGGGTTGACGATGGCCGCCAGATGGACGACCGTGTCGATCCGGTGCTCGGCGAGGACGGCCCCGACCGCCGGGTCGCAGACGTCGGCGGCGGCGTAGGCGACGCCGTCCAGGCGCCGCCCATCCGCCGGCGGGCGCAGGTCCAGGCTGAGGATGTGGTCGACGCCGGCGGAGTGCGCCAGCCGGGCGATCACGGCGCTGCCGAGGAACCCGTTGCCCCCGGTGACGCAGATCCGGCGTCCGTTGCTCATTGTGTGGTCTCCCCCGTGGTGTCGGTGCTGCCGGTGCGGCCGGCCGTGCCTGCGGCGTGCTCCGCCGGTTGCGCCCGTCCGGCGGGCGGGCGCCGCCGCCAGAGCGAGGCGAGCACGAGGCCGGCGATGATGTCCCAGATCCCCCACCAGGCGGTGACCATGGCCATGCCGCCCAGCCCGGCGAAGAACGTCAGGGTCAGGCCCAGCCCGAGCCCGGTGTTGCGGGCCCCCACTTCGAAGGTGACCGCGCGGCGGCTGTCCTCGGGCAGCCGCACCAGGGCGGCGGCGAAGTAGCCGACGGCGAGGGCGATGGCGTCGTGCAGCAGGACGACCAGGAAGATGATGCCGAAGTGGTCCTTGAGGGCGCCCAGGTTCGAGGCGGTACCGGCGATGATGAAGGCCAGCAGCGCGAGCATGCCGATCCGCTGCACCCAGGGGCGCAGGCGGACCACGAGGCCGGGGAATCGGCGTGCCAGCGGCATGCCCAGCGCGAAGGGCAGCCCGATGATCAGCAGCACCTGGAGCAGCAGCTCCCACCGGTCGAGTTCGAAGTCGCGGAGCAGGGCCGCCGTGCCGGGCAGCAGGTTCGCCCACAGCGCGACGTTCAGGGGCATCACGGCGATGGCGACCAGGTTCGAGACCGCCGTCATCGACGCGGAGAGCGCAACGTTGCCGCCGGCCCGGTAGGTCAGGACGTTCGAGATGCCGCCGGGCGGGCAGCAGGCCACCAGGATCATGCCCAGCGCCACCGAGTCCGGCGGGCGCAGCAGCAGCGCCAGGCCGACGGTCGCGGCGGGAAGCAGCAGGTACTGGGCGCAGACGCCGAGCACCATCGCCCGCGGCTGCCGGGCCACCTGGCGGAAATCCTCCGCCTTCACCTCCAGGGCGATGCCCAGGATGATGATGCCCAGGACGACGTTCAGCACCACCAGTGACAGCGGGCTGAAGCTGAGGACGACCGAATCAATGGGCATCGGCGTGCTCCCGGGGCTCGTCCAGGAGGCCCTGGTGCCGGGCCAGCTCGGCGCGGTAGGCGTCCTTGTTCACGTAGTAGCTCATGCGGTCCAGGCCCAGGTAGCGGTAGCCGCCGGTAACGTCGGGGCTCGGTCCGGCGAGGCGGCGGCTGAAGTCGGCGGCGGCGGCCGGCTCGCCGTCCTGCGCGGCGAGGTAGGCCGCCACCAGGTCCGCCTGCGCGGCCCGTCCCTGCCACCCCAGCCCGGAGGCCTCGACCATGCCGACCACGAACAGGCCCGGCGCGGAGCGGCTGAAGATGTTCAGGTACAGCTGCGGTGAGGCGCCCCGCCAGTCCAGCAGGGCGGAGTCCAGGTACGGATAGTGCAGCCGGTAGCCGGTGGCGCAGAGGATCAGGTCGTAGTCGCCGCTGCCGCCGTCGGTGAAGTGCACCGTGGTTCCGTCCAGGCGTTCGACGTCGGCGCGCACCCGCAGGTCGCCCTGGCCCAGGTGCTGGAGGATCAGCGAGTTGACCACCGGGTGGGATTCGTAGATGCGGTAGTCCGGCTTGGGGAAGCCGAACCGGGCGGGGTCGCCGGTGAAGAGGCGCAGCAGCCGTTTGTCGAGGAACTGCTTGAGCGGGCGGGGCAGCGGGCGGCCCTGGTTGAGGGTGTCGGTGGGCCGGCCGAAGACGTACTTGGGCACGAAGTAGTAGCCGCGCCGGACGCTGATGTCCACGGCGGCGGCGTGGTGGACCGCGTCGACGGCGATGTCGCAGCCGCTGTTGCCGGCCCCGACGATCAGCACGCGCCTGCCGGCCAGTTCGGTGCCGGACCGGTACCGCGCGGCGTGCCGGATCTCGCCGTCGAAACTGCCGGCGAAGGCGGGCAGCGCCGGTTCGTGCAGGGTGCCGGAGGCGGCGACGACGGCGCGGAAACGCTCGGTGTGCTCCCCGCCCCTGTCGCGCCAGGTCAGCTGCCAGCCGCCGTCGGCGGCCGGGACCGCGGAGAGCACTTCGGCCGAGAAGCGGATCCGCTCCCGAAGCCGGAAGTTATCAGCGTAGCTGTGGAAGTAGCGGTGCAGATGGCGGTGCCCGGGGTAATCGGGCGTGCCGTCCGGCATCGGGAACTCCGTGAACTCGGTGGTGGTGCGTGAGGAGATCAGATGCGCGGATTCGTAGACGGTGCTCGCCGGGTTCCCGATGTTCCACAGGCCGCCGACGTCGGTGTGCTTTTCGAAGCCCGTGAAGGACAGGCCGCGCCGGTCCAGGCTGCGCATGGCGGCCAGGCCGGACGGACCGGCGCCGATGACGGCCACCGGCAGGGATGCAGTTGGGAGGTGCACGTGGTTCCACTTCTGTGATGCGCGTCACCGTTGACGCTGCGCAGACGCTACCGGCACTCCGCGAACCGGGTCAAGGAACGCGCCGCAGCGGCGCGAACATGACGCCGGCGGGCCGGGGCGAAACGCAGCGGGCCCCGGCGGAAACCCGCCGGGGCCCGGCCGCATGGCGCGGCTGCTGCCTACTTCACGTCGTCATCGACCCAGTCGAAGGTCTTGGTGACGGCCTTCTTCCACTGCCGCATCTGCCGGTCCTGCTCGGCCTGGTCCATCTGCGGCGTCCACCGCTTGTCTTCGTTCCAGTTGCGGCCGAGCTCATCGGTGTCGTTCCAGTAGCCGACGGCAAGTCCCGCGGCGTAGGCCGCGCCGAGGGACGTGGTCTCGATGACCTCGGGGCGCACCACGTCGACCCCGAGGATGTCGGCCTGGAACTGCATGAGCGCGTCGTTGGCAACCATGCCGCCGTCGACCCGCAGCTCCGTGAGCGGAACGCCGGAGTCCGCGTTGACGGCGTCGAGCACCTCACGGGTCTGGAACGCGGTGGCCTCGAGGGCGGCGCGGGCGATGTGGTTCCTGTTGACGAACCGGGTGAGGCCGACGATCGCGCCGCGGGCGTCGGAGCGCCAGTAGGGGGCGAAGAGGCCGGAGAACGCGGGGACGATGTACACGCCGCCGTTGTCCTCCACCTTTTCGGCCAGCTGCTCGATCTCGGGGGCGCTGTTGATCATGCCGAGGTTGTCGCGCAGCCACTGCACCAGCGAGCCGGTCACGGCGATGGAGCCTTCGAGCGCGTAGACCGGGGCGGCGTCGCCCAGCTTGTAGGCAACGGTGGTGATCAGCCCGTTCTCGGACTTCACGATCTCCTCACCGGTGTTGAAGATCAGGAAGCAGCCGGTGCCGTAGGTGTTCTTGGCCGCGCCCTTGCCGAACGCCGCCTGGCCGAAGGTGGCGGCCTGCTGGTCGCCCAGGATGCCGGCAACCGGCGTCTCGCGCAGCAGCTGCGAGCCGGCGACGGTGCCGTAGACCTCGGAGGAGGACTTGATTTCGGGCATCATCGACCGCGGCACGCCGAAGATCCCGAGGATCTCGTCGTCCCACTGCAGCGTCTCCAGGTCCATGAACAGGGTTCGGGAGGCGTTGGTGACGTCGGTGACGTGCACTCCCCCGTTGGTGCCGCCGGTCAGGTTCCAGATCACCCAGGAGTCGGTGTTGCCGAACAGCAGGTCTCCCCGCTCGGCCTTCTCGCGGGCGCCCTCGACGTTGTCGAGGATCCACTTGATCTTGGTGCCGGAGAAATAGGTCGCCAGCGGAAGCCCGGTCTTGTCCTTGAACCGGTCCAGGCCGCCCTCGGCGGCCAGTTCGTTGACGATCGGCTGGGTGCGGGTGTCCTGCCACACGATGGCGTTGTACACCGGCTTGCCGGTGGTCTTGTCCCACACGACGGCGGTTTCGCGCTGGTTGGTGATGCCGACGGCGGCGATGTCGTGACGGGTGAGGTTCGCCTTGGACAGGGCGGTGCCGACAACTTCGCGGACGTTGGTCCAGATCTCCTCCGGGTCGTGCTCGACCCAGCCGGCACGCGGGAAGATCTGCTCGTGCTCAAGCTGGCCCACCGAGACGATGTTGCCGTCGTGGTCGAAGACGATCGCCCGGCTGCTGGTGGTGCCCTGGTCGATGGCGATGACGTACTGGGGTGTGTTCTCTGACACGGTTCTGCTCCTCGAAATGCTGCGGACGGCGGACGGTGAAGGGGACGGCTAGACTTCGGGCAGCGGGATCCAGCCGGCCACGATGGCGCCCAGCGCGCCGCCGATGAGCGGGCCGACGACGGGAACCCACGAGTAGGCCCAGTCGGAGGCGCCCTTGTTCTTGATCGGCAGCAGGGCGTGCACAATGCGCGGGCCCAGGTCACGTGCCGGGTTGATGGCGTAGCCGGTCGGCCCGCCGAGGGAGGCGCCGATGCCGACGACCAGCAGGGCCACGGCCAGCGGCCCCAGTCCGGTGACCGTTCCGGCGAAGGCGAAGATGATGAAGACCAGCACGAAGGTGCCGACGATCTCGGTGACCAGGTTCCAGCCGTAGGAGCGGATGGCCGGTCCGGTGGAGAACACGCCCAGGATGTTGGCCGGGTCGGTCTCGTCGTCGAACTGCTTCTTGTACGCGAGCCACACGATGAACGCACCGAGGATCGCGCCAACCATCTGGGCGGCGAAGTACGTCATGACCGCTGCGAAACTCATCGGCACGCCGGGCGCCAGTTCCTCCGCGCCGGACGCGACGAATCCGATCGTCACCGCCGGGTTGATGTGCGCGCCGGACATGGCCGACGCATAGACACCGGCGAACACGCCGATGCCCCAGCCCCAGTTGACCATCAGGAAACCGCCGCCGTTGCCCTTGGTGCGTGCCAGGGCGACGTTCGCGACGACGCCGCAGCCAAGTATGAGCAGGATGGCGGTTCCCGCCAGCTCACTGACGAAAACCTCTCCTAAAGGCACCGTCTCCATCGACTTCTCCGATCCGTGGAATCCCAGCCGGCGGCGGGAGACTCCCGGACCGGCTCTGACGTGTCCTGCGCAGGCCGGCGGGCATGCGCAGGAACCATGCAACCAGCAAATTAACAGTTTCGCCATCAGCAATCGGCTGTGCTAGGGGTTTTGGCAGGTCCGGGCATGGATTGGCCCGCACGGCCCGGGCCGGAGGCGCGGGACGGCCGGCGCCGGACGCCGGTTCGGTAGAGTCGTAGGCATGCAACCGGCGCCCAGACTCCTGCTCAACAACGGCGTGCAGATCGACCAGGTCGGCTTCGGCACGTACAAGATCCCGCCCGAAGACACCGAGACCCTGTGCACCCTGGCCCTCGAAGCGGGCTACCGGCACCTCGACACCGCGTCGCTGTACGGAAACGAGGCGGGCGTCGGGGCCGCGCTCCGGGCGTTCACCGAATCCGGCCACGCGGTCCGCGACGACGTGTTCGTCACCACCAAGCTGTGGAACACGGACCAGGGGCGCGACGCCGTCCGGCCGGCCTTCGAAGCCTCGCTGTCCCGCCTGGGCCTGGAGCAGGTGGACCTGTACCTGATCCACTGGCCCTGCCCGGAACGGGGCCTGTTCATTGAAACGTACCGGGTGCTGGAGGAGCTGTACCGCGAGGGTCGGATCCGCGCGATCGGCGTCTCCAATTTCCAGCCGGCGCATCTGGAGCAGCTGCTGGACGCGGTCGACGTGGTTCCCGCCGTCAACCAGGTGGAGCTGCACCCCTGGCTGCAGCAGCACGAGCTGCGCCGGTTCCATGCCGGGGCCGGGATCCGCACCGCCGCATGGAGCCCGCTGGGCCGCGGCGCCCTGCTGGAGGACCCGGTGGTGCAGGACATCGCAGTCGATCTGGGGCGCACGGCCGCGCAGGTGGTGCTGCGCTGGCACGTGGAGAACGACGTCGTGGTCCTGCCCAAGGCCAGCTCCGAGGAACGGATCCGCGACAACCTCGACCTGTACTCGTTCGAACTGGGCGAGGCGCACCGGGAGGCCCTGGCGGCCCTGGATGCGGGCCGCCGAACCGGATCGCATCCGGACGCGGTGAACTGATGCCCGCTCCCCTGCCCCCCGCGGCTGACGGCCGCGAGGCCTCCGTCCGCACGTTCGAAGTGCAGGGCACCCTGCAGCGCTGCTGGGACTTCGCACCCCTGGCCACAGCCGCCGACGCCGCCGACGCCGGCCCGGGCGGCCCGGGCGCAGGCCAGGCTTCCGCGCCGGTCTTCATGGTCCACGGCTTCCGCGGCGACCACCACGGCCTGCTGCGCATTGCCGAGGCCCTGCCGCACCGGCGGGTGCTGATCCCGGACCTGCCGGGCTTTGGCAGCTCTGAGGCGCTGCCCGGCCGGCACGACGTGGCGGCCTACGCCGACTTTGCCGCCGCGGCCCTGGACGCCCTCGGCCTGGGACCGGAGACGGTGCTGCTCGGCCATTCCTTCGGCTCCATCATCGCCTCCGCGCTCACCGCGCGGGATCCCCGCCGGATCAGTGCCCTGATCCTGGTCAACCCGATCTGCGAGCCGGCGCTGGAGGGGCCGCGCGGCGTTGCCAGCAAGGCGGCCGAGCTGTACTACCGGGCCGGTGCCGCGCTGCCTGAATCCGCCGGCCTGGCGCTGCTGCGCAACCGGGCGGTGGTCCGCGGCAGCAGCATCATGATGGCCAAGACCCGGGACCGCCGGCTGCGCCGCTGGATCCACGGCCAGCACGACGCATACTTCAGTGCCTTCACCAGCCGGCGGGTGGTGCTGGAGGCGTTCCAGGCCTCCATCTCGTCGACCGTGCGCGACGTCGCCCCGCAGCTTGAGCTGCCGGTGCTGCTGATCGCGGCCGAACGCGACGACCTCGGCTCGGTTCCGGGCCAGCGGAAGCTCGCCGCGGCCATGCCGGACGCCGAGCTGCACGTGCTTCCCGGCGTCGGGCACCTGGTGCACTACGAGCGGCCCGCCGAAGCCGCCGGACTGATTGAGGCGTTCCTTGCCCGGCGCGGCCCGGGAGCTGCGGCATGAGGATCATTTTCGACGCCCGTTTCACCCGGATCGGCCAGCACGACGGTATCAGCCGGTACGGCGCCAGCCTCATGGAGGCGGTCTCGCGGCACGCCGAGGTGCTCATGCTCATCAGCGACGACCGCCAGCTGGAGCTGCTGCCGGCCCTGCCGCATGTGCGGATCAACTCGCCCCTGTCCCCCGCCGAGCTGTTCGTGGCGGCCCGGGTCAACCGGCTGCGCGGCGACGTCGTCGTCTGCCCGATGCAGACGATGGGCAGCTGGGGCCGGAGGTACCCGCTGATCCTGACCCTGCACGACCTGATCTACTACCAGAATCCGGAACCGCCGGGCTTCCTGCCGGCGCCGGTGCGCCTGCTCTGGCGGCTGTACCACCTGGCATACTGGCCGCAGCGGGTCCTGCTGAACCGGGCCGACGTCGTCGCCACCATCAGTGAAACCACCCGCGGGCTGATCCGGGCGCACCGGCTGACCCGGCGGCCGGTGCGGATCGTCGGCAACGCACCGCAGCCCGGCACGCAGCCGCGCGGTGATGCCGAACCGGAGCGGAGCCTGCTCTACATGGGCTCCTTCATGCCGTATAAGAATGTGGAGACCGCGGTGCGCGGCATGCGGGAGCTGCCGGGCTGGACCCTGCACCTGCTGAGCCGGATCACCGATGCCCGCAGGGCCGAACTCGAGGCGCTGGTGCCCGACGGCGGCGGCGTCGTGTTCCATGACGGGGTCACCGACGAGGAGTATGCGGATCTGCTGTCCCGGGCCACGGCGCTGGTGAGCCTCTCCCGCGCCGAAGGCTACGGTCTGCCGCTGATCGAGGCCATGGCCGCGGGGACCCCGGTGATCGCCAGCGACATTCCCATCTTCCGCGAGGTCACGGCCGGGGCAGCGGCGCTCGTCGACCCCGACAGCCCGGCGGAATTTGCCGCCGCGGTGCAGGAGCTCTCCGCCCCGGAGCAGTGGCGGAAGGCCTCCGAAGCGGGCCGCCGCCGCGCTGCCGAGTACTCCTGGGAGGACTCGGCGCAGCAGCTGCTTGCCGCCGCGGCCGAAGCGGTCCAGGCGCACCGGAACCGCTGAAGCCGGCGGCCCGCGACGCCGGTCAGCGCAGGTCGACCAGCATCTTTCCGGTGTTCGCCCCGCGCATGAGGTCGATGAAGGCCTGCGGTGCGTTGTCGAGGCCCGTCACCACGGTCTCCTCGAACCGTACGGCGCCCTCCTGCAGCCATCGGCCCATCAGCTCGGCGAACTCCGCCGCGTACTGGTTGTAGCTGCGGACGATGAAGCCGCGCAGGGTCAGTTCCTTGCCGATGGCCAGGGCAAGGTTCCGCGGCGCCGGAGACGGTTCGGTTTCGTTGTACTGCGAGATGGCGCCGCAGAGCGCGATGCGGCCGCCGCGGTTCATGGCACCGATCGCCGCTTCCAGGTGGTCTCCGCCCACGTTGTCGAAGTAGACGTCGATGCCGTCCGGCGCGGCGTCGCGCAGCTGCCGGTGCACCGGGCCGTCGTGGTAGTTGAACGCCGCGTCGAAGCCGTAGTCGAGCAGCTTGGCGACCTTTTCGGCGCTGCCGGCGCTGCCGATCACCCGGGACGCGCCGAGCGCCTTGGCGATCTGGCCAACCAGGGAGCCGACGGCCCCCGCGGCGCCGGAAACGAACACGACGTCACCTTCCCGGAACCCCGCCACCTTCGTCAGTCCCGCGTACGCGGTCAGTCCGGTCAGGCCAAGGGCGCCGAGGTAGGCCGAGGCGGGAGCCGCCGCGGTGTCGACCACGCGGGCCGCCTTGCCGGGCAGCACGGTCCAGTCCCGCCAGCCCGCATTGTGCAGCACCATGTCGCCGATCTTGTGCCGGTCGGAGCGGGAGGCGACCACTTCGCCGACGGCGCCGCCCTCGAGCGGCTCATCGAGCCGGAAGGGCGGCACGTAGGACTTCACGTCGTTCATCCGGCCGCGCATGTAGGGGTCCACGGACATGAAGTGGTTGCGCACCAGCACCTCTCCGTCCTCCGGCTCGGGCAGCGGAACCTCGGTGAAGCGGAAGTTCTCCTGTTCCGGCCAGCCGTCCGGGCGGGAGGCAAGGTGGATCTGGCGGGCGGTGTCCGGACGGGTCATGGAAGGCCTTCCTGCAGCGGATAGTCGTCAGCAGACTGTCTACCATCACCTGCCGCCCCCATGCACGTCCGCCCCGGCGGGCACGCCGCCGGGCCCGCCTAGAGGACGTCCAGGCCGTCCACCCGCACGTACACCGGCTGTCCCGTGCGCCGGGCGGAGAAAGCCGCCCGGGTGGCCCGCAGGGACGCGGTGACGGCCGCCGCGACCGTGTACGGGAAGAAGACCAGGGTGCGCCAGCTCACCGCCTCGGGCGCCCCGCCGTCGCCGTCCTGCTCCTCCGCCACGGGGGCAGGGCCCACCATGCGCACGGCGTCGGGCAGTTCGGCGCGGGCGAGGAAGGCCGAGACGGCGTCACGGGTGCCGGTCAGCGAGGCGAAGCGGACCGCCGGCGGCAACCCGAGTTCCCGGCGCTGCTGCAGTTCCCGGTCCGCTGCGCCCACGGGATCCCAGCGCAGGAGGTGTCCCACGGTGGCCGTGTCTTCGGCGGTGACCACCACCTGTCCGCCTTCGGCGGCCGGGCGGACCAGCGCCGCGGCGTTGAACCAGCGGCGCAGGGTATCTTCGGCCGCGCGCAGTGATTCCCGGGACAGCATGGCCGTGCCGTCGAGCAGCAGGGCTGCGGCATAACCGTCCGCGGCGACGGGCTCCGCGCCCGGCGTGGCCACCACCAGCGCCGGATCGGCGGAGACGTGGGTGCGGACGTGGTCACCGGCGGAGGAGATCACGGGCACCGAGGGAAAGGCCCGTCCGAGCTCTTCGGCGGTCCGTCCGGCGCCGACGGCCGCGGCGCGCAGCCGCCCGCTTCCGCAGTTGGGGCACTGCCAGCGGGGCTGGGGATGTCCGCACCAGCGGCAGGCGGGCACCGCGTTCCGCCCCGCGGCGGCGAGCGGTCCCCCGCAGTCCGGGCAGCGTGCCGGTTCCCGGCAGTCCTGGCAGGACAGGGCGGGCGAGAACCCGGTCCGGGCCACCTGCACCAGCACCGGGCCGCGGGCGAGCCCGTCCTGGGCCGCCTTCCACGCGGCATGCGGTATCCGGGCGCGGGCTGCGAGGGGATCCCGCTCGAGGTTGAAGGAGTCCGCCGTCGCGGTCACCCGCGGGGCCAGCCGGCGCACCACCGCGCGGTCCGCGCTGATCGACGCGGCCCATCCGGTCTCCACCAGCCGCTGCGCCTCGGGGGTGCGGGTGATGCCGGCGATCAGCAGTCCGGCTCCTTCCGCCTCCGCGCGCAGCAGCAGCACCTCCCGGGCGTGCTGATACGGCGCGCGGAGCTCGGCGTGCAGTTCGTCGCCGTCGTCCCAGATGCAGACCAGGCCCAGGTCCGCCACCGGCGCGTAGGCGGCGGACCGGGTGCCGACGGCGACCCGGGCCTCGCCGTGGAGCAGGCGGAGGAAGTTGCGGTAGCGGGGCGTCGGTCCGTCTTCGGCGCTGAGCCGGACGGCCTGGCCGGGCTCCAGGACCTCGTCGAGGGCCTCCACCACCCGGTCGAGGTCCTTGCGGTCCGGCACCACCACGAGGGCGCCGCGGCCCGAACGCACGGTGGCGTGCACCGCCGCAGCGATCTCGCGGGGCCAGTCGGCCGGTCCGAAGCCGCCGAGGGAGGACAGCACCGCGCGGGGGCTGTCTCCGGCCGCCAGGTGGGACAGGAACGCCGGGCCGCTCGGATATCGGTCCAGGCCCCCCGGAGCGGCCGGGAACGGCTGCGGGTCGTCCGGATCCGGAGCGGCGCCGGCGGCAGGCTCAGCAGCGGCAGGTTCATCAGCAGCGGCACGTTCATCGGCAGCGGCAGGGGCCTCCGTGTCCGGCCCCGGCGGCGTGGCCGACGCCGCTGCGTACTCCTTGTCCACCTTCGCCACCCGGGGCGGAATCGCCACGCGAAGCACGTCGTGGACCGTTCCGGCATAGCGCCGGGCCACGGCCTGGGCCAGGGCCAGGATCTCCGGGCTGAGCACCGGCTGCGGGGAGACCACCTTGCCGAGGTTGATCAGCCGGACGCCGGGCTCCGGCTCGGCCCGGCGCTCGGTAATGAAGCCGGGCAGCTCCTGGCCGCCGAACCGCACCTTGACCCGCGCGCCTGCCGCTGCGTCGGCATCGAGCTCGGCGGGGACCTGGTAGTCGAACGGGCGGTCCAGGTGCGGCAGCGGCGAGTCCAGCAGGACGCGGGCAATCGGCAGCCGCGCGGCCGGCCGGGCCTTGCCCGGCGGGGCGGCCGGGGCGGCGAACCCGTGCAGCAGGCTCAGCTGGCGGGGCTGCTCAGGGGCGTCTGCAGCACCGTTGCGGGTGCCTGCGGCATCCGGTCCGGGCTGCGTTCCCATTGCCGTGCCTAGGCGTTGAACCAGCTGCGCAGGTCCGCCGCCTTGTCGGTGCGCTCCCAGGTGAAGTCCGGATCCTCGCGGCCGAAGTGGCCGTGGGCTGCGGTCTTCTGGTAGATCGGGCGCTTGAGGTCCAGGGCGTTGATGATGCCCAGCGGCCGCAGGTCGAAGACATCCTCGATGGCGAGGGCGATCCTGGCCGGGTCCACCGTCTCGGTGCCGAAGGTCTCCACGTAGATGCCGACCGGGTGGGCCATGCCGATCGCGTAGGCGATCTGGATCTCGGCGCGGCGTGCCAGGCCGGCGGCGACGACGTTCTTGGCCACCCAGCGCATCGCGTAGGCGGCGGACCGGTCCACCTTCGACGGGTCCTTGCCGCTGAAGGCGCCGCCGCCGTGGCGGGCGAAGCCGCCGTAGGTGTCGACGATGATCTTGCGGCCGGTCAGGCCCGCGTCTCCGACGGGACCGCCGATGACGAACGGTCCGCCCGGGTTCAGGATGTGCCGGACGTCGGAGGTGTCGAGTTCGGTGTCCGCCAGCACCGGGTTGATGACGTGCTCGGCGAGGTCGGCGCGCAGCTGCCCCAGGTCGACGTTGGCGGCGTGCTGGGAGGAGATCACCACGGAGTCGACCGACACCGGGCGGTCGCCGTCGTAGCCGATGGTGACCTGGGTCTTGCCGTCGGGGCGCAGGTAGGGCAGGGTGCCGTTCTTGCGCACGGTGGACAGCTGCTCGGAGAGCCGGTGCGCCAGCCAGATGGGGGTGGGCATGTAGACGCCCGTCTCGTCGCTGGCGAAGCCGAACATGATGCCCTGGTCGCCGGCGCCCTGCACGTCGTTGGGGTCCGCCGGGGAACCGGAGCGGTTCTCCACCGAGTTGAACACGCCGGAGGCGATTTCCGGGGACTGCTGGCCGATGGACACGGACACGCCGCAGCGGGCGCCGTCGAAACCGTTGGCGGAGGAGTCGTAGCCGATGCCCAGGATGGTGTCGCGGACGAGCTGGGGAATCTCGACGTACGCTTCGGTGGTCACCTCGCCGGCGACGTGGACGAGTCCGGTGGTCACCAGGGTCTCGACGGCGACGCGGGACTCGGGGTCGGCCTTCAGCATGCCGTCGAGGATGGCATCGCTGATCTGGTCACAGATTTTGTCCGGGTGGCCTTCCGTGACCGATTCGGACGTGAACAGGCGCAGCCCGGACCCGGGCGTGGAAACGGGGGAAGTAAGACTCACGGATCCAACTCTACCGGTTGCCCCTGACGTTCCCGACCCGTCCGAAACGCCGTGTGGACGCGTGGATCAGCGCAGCGCCGCGGCCACCCGGCCGATGATGCCGGCCGCGATCTCGGCCTTGGTGCCGGCCAGCGTGGGGACCGGGGCGGCGGGGTCCATTCCGGGCGTGAGGAACATGACCTCGGTGCTGTCCTGCCCGAAGACCAGGTTCCGGCCCACGCGGTTGAGCACGAGCAGGTCGCAGCCCTTCCGGTCGAGCTTGTGCCGCCCGTAGGCCAGCACGTCGGAGCCGGCGTCGCCGGTTTCGGCGGCAAAGCCGACAATCAGCGGTCCGGAGTCCGGCAGGGCGCCGTCGGCGCGGCGCTGTTCATCGCGGCGGACCACCAGCTCGCGCAGGATGTCGGGGTTGCGGACGAGTTCGATGACCGGGTCCTGCCCGTCGTCGCGCTTCTTGATCTTGGTGTCCGACGCGGCGGCGGGGCGGAAGTCGGCGACGGCGGCGGACATGATCACCACGTCGGCTCCGTCGGCGGCCTTCAGCATGGCGTCGCGCAGTTCCAGGGCGGTCTCGACGCGGGTGGTCTCCGCGCCGGGGGGCGGGGGAACATCCATGTGCGCCGCGACGAACCGCACCTGGGCGCCGGCGGCGAGGGCCGTTTCGGCCAGGGCCGCGCCCTGCTTGCCGGAGGACCGGTTGCCCAGGAACCGGACCGGGTCCAGGGGTTCGCGGGTGCCGCCGGCGCTGATCACGACCGTGCGGCCGGCCAGCGGCCCCGCCGGGCCGGTCTCGGAGGCCGCGGCGGGCTCCTGCCGGGCAGCGGCCAGGGCGGCGGCAAAGATCTCTTCGGGCTCGCGCAGCCGGCCCGGGCCGGAGTCCGGCCCGGTGAGGCGCCCGACGCCGGGCTCCATCACCACTGCCCCGCGGGAGCGCAGCAGCGCCACGTTCGCCTGGGTGGCGGGATGGGCCCACATTTCGGTGTGCATGGCCGGAGCGAAGACCACCGGCCCGCGGGCCATCAGCAGGGTGTTGGTCAGCAGGTCCGGGGCCTGGCCCGTGGCGGCCTTGGCGAGCAGGTCGGCGGTGGCGGGAGCCACCACCACCAGGTCGGCCTCATGGCCGAGGCGGACGTGGTTGACCGTCTCCACGGCATCGAACACCGTGGTGGTCACCGGGTGGCCGGAGAGGGCCTCCCAGGTCGCCACGCCCACGAACCGCAGCGAGGCCTCGGTCGGCACGACGGTCACGTCGTGGCCGGCCTCGGTGAACAGGCGCAGCAGAAGCGCGGCCTTGTACGCGGCGATGCCGCCGCCCACCCCCAGAACGATCCGCACCGTGGACCTGCCCCTTCCGCGCCTGCCGAAACCGGCTGCTACTCGGCGGACTCGTTGGCGCGGACGACCAGCTGGCCCTCGTTGATCTCGCGCAGCGCGATCGACAGCGGCTTCTCGTTCAGCTTGGTCTCCACCAGCGGGCCGACGTACTCGAACAGGCCCTCGTGGAGCTGGGAGTAGTAGGCGTTGATCTGGCGGGCGCGCTTGGCGCCGTAGATGACCAGCGCGTACTTGGAATCGGCGGCCTGCAGCAGGTCGTCGATCGGCGGGTTGATGATGCCTTCGTTGGAAGTCGTCAAGGAATTCTCCAAAGCTCTTGGTACGGGATGCCGGGTCTCAGTGCTGGCGAGGACGGATCCCCATGAGTGAAACAAGCTCAGCCGCAGCCCGCTGCACGTCGTCGTTAATGACGGTGTGATCGAACTCGGGCTCGGCGGCAAGCTCCAGTTTAGCGGTTTCCAGCCTCCGCTGCTGCTCTTCGGGTGTTTCCGTGCCCCGCCCGACGAGGCGGCGGACCATTTCGTCCCAGCTCGGCGGGGCGAGGAACACGAAATTCGCCTCCGGCATGGACTCCTTCACCTGCCGTGCACCCTGCAGGTCGATCTCCAGGAGCACCGAGCGGCCTTCGGCCATGGCCTGCTCCACGGTGCGGCGCAGGGTTCCGTAGCGGTTATGCCCGTGGACCACGGCCCACTCCAGCATCTGCCCGCCGGCCACCAGCTCGTCGAACTCCTCCGGGCTGACGAAGAAGTAGTGGACTCCGTCCTCCTCCCCCGGCCGCGGCGCCCGGGTGGTGGCGGAAACGGACAGCCACACGTCCGGGTAGTTGTCACGGATATAGGTGGAGACTGTGCCCTTGCCGACGGCTGTCGGACCTGCCAGTACTGTCAGCCGCGGTTGCGACACGTGGACCTCGCTTGCTCTCGTTGCGGAACCGGCTGCGGCGGTCCCGGCGGGAGCGCTAGCTCGATTCCAAAAGTTCTATCAGCGCCTTGCGCTGGTGCACGCCCAGCCCGCGTACGCGGCGGGTGGGGGCGATACCTACCGTAGCCATTATTCCAGCTGCCCGCCGCTCCCCCACTCCGGGCAGCGCCCGGAGCAGGTCGACGACCTTCAGCCGCCCGATCGCCTCGTCGGAGGCGTGGGTGACGATGACTTCCTCGACGGTCAGCTCGCCGGATTTGATCCTGGCCTTGATGTCGGCCCGGGCGCTCCTGGCCGCGGTGGCCTTCTCCCGCGCCCGGCTGCGTTCCTCTTCGGTCAGCGGCTTCAGTTTCAAGGCAACACTCCCGGCATCGACGACGAGCATCGGGCGGCCGTGTAAGGCGCCCCCGCATGCGGCTGCTTGGCTTAGGTCTTGAACCTAACCGCACCTGCTGCGCAATGCAATGCGCACCGTTACCCGACCGGGCGCGCCGGCCCGGTTGCCGCCGGTCAGGCGGGCAGCTCCGCCGCCAGCTCGGCTCCCGTGCGCTCCGCCGCGGCCCGCAGGGCCGACGCCGACGGTCCGGCCCGCAGGATGTCGCGGCTGGAGGTGGCCAGCACGTTGGCTGCTGCGCCGCCGAAGGTGCGCCGCAGGTCCGCCGCGGTGGCTCCCTGGGCGCCGAGCCCCGGGGCCAGCAGCGGCGCGGCCGCCCCGGCCAGCTCCAGGCCCAGGTCGTCGATGGCGGTGCCCACCGTGGCGCCGACGACCAGGCCGGTGGAGCCCAGGAACGCCTTCCCGGACTCCCCCGGATACCTGCCGCGTTCGCGGGCGTTCTCGTCGGCCGCCGCCGCCGTGATCCGCTGCGCCACCGAGCCGCCGGAGCCCCGGGACCCGGCGCCGACGTGCTGCACGGCCGCCCCCTCGGGGTTCGACGTCAGGGCCAGGACGAAGGTGCCCCGCCCGGTGGCGGCCGCCAGGTCCAGGGCCGGGCGCAGCGACTCGAAGCCCAGGTAGGGGCTCAGCGTCACCGCGTCTGCGGCCAGGGGCGAGCCGTCCCGCAGCCAGGCGTCGGCATAGGCGGCCATGGTGGAGCCGATGTCCCCGCGCTTGGCATCGGCGATGCTGAGCACCCCGGCCGCGCGGCAGTCGGCGAGCAGCCGCTCCAGGACCGCCATGCCGGCCGAGCCGTGGCGTTCGAACAGGGCCACCTGCGGTTTGACCGCCGCGGCCGTGCCGGCGACCGCTTCGAGCACGGTGCGGCTGAACCGCTCCAACCCGGCGGCGTCGTCGTTCAGCTCCCAGGCGGCCAGCAGGCCCGGGTGCGGGTCGATGCCCACGCACAGGGGGCCGCGGGCGTCCATCGCGGCGCGCAGCCGGGCGCCGAAGGGCGCCCGGCCGGCGTGCTCAGGCACCTGCGGCCTTGAGCCGGGCGGCGTGCTCCTGCAGGGAGTTGACGTCCCACTGGTAGGAGCGCATCGCCTCGATGGCCTGGACCGCGGCCGTGAACTCGGACACGGTGGTCACGATCGGGCACCCGACGGACGTCGCCGCGGCGCGGATCTCGTAGCCGTCGCCGCGGGCCTGGCCGCCGGAGGGCGTGTTAATGATCAGGTCCACGGTGCCGTCGGTGACCAGGTCCACGATGGTGCCCTCGCCGTCCGGGCCCGCACCCTCGGCGACCTTGCGGACGACGGTGGCGGCGATGCCGTTGCGGCGCAGCACCTCGGCGGTGCCGCCGGTGGAGAGGATCTCGAAGCCGAGGTCGCTCATCAGCTTCACCGGCATGATGATCGCGCGCTTGTCCCGGTTGGCGACCGAGACGAAGACCTTGCCCGAGGTGGGCAGGGCGCTGTTCGCGGCGGCCTGGGACTTCGCGAACGCGGTGTCGAAGTACCTGTCAATGCCCATGACCTCACCGGTGGAGCGCATCTCCGGGCCCAAGAGGGAGTCGACGACGGTGCCTTCGGGGGTGCGGAACCGGCTGAAGGGCAGCACGGCCTCCTTCACCGCGACCGGGGCGTCCAGCGGCAGGTTGGACCCGTCGCCGTCGGCCGCGAGCTTCCCGGCGGCGCGCAGTTCGGCGATGGTGACGCCGGTGCCGATCAGCGCGGCGGCCTTGGCCAGCTGCACGCCGGTGGCCTTGGAGACGAAGGGCACGGTGCGCGAGGCACGCGGGTTGGCTTCGATCACGTAGAGGATGTCGCTGGCGAGGGCGAACTGGATGTTGATCAGCCCGCGCACGCCCACGCCGGCGGCGATGGCGCCGGTGGCCTCGCGGACCCGCCCGATCACGTCGGCGCCGAGGGTGATCGGGGGCAGCACGCACGCCGAGTCGCCGGAGTGGATGCCGGCCTCCTCGATGTGCTCCATGATGCCGCCCACGTAGAGGTCGGTGCCGTCGAAGAGGGCGTCGACGTCGATCTCGATGGCGTCCTCGAGGAACCGGTCCACCAGGACCGGGTGGTCCGGGGTGATCTCGGTGGCGTTGGCGATGTAGCGGGAGAGGTTCGCCTCGTCGTAGACGATCTCCATGCCGCGGCCGCCGAGCACGTAGGACGGGCGCACCAGCACCGGGTAGCCGATTTCGTCGGCCACCCGCTTGGCGTCCTCGAAGGAGACGGCGGTGCCGTTCTTCGGGGCGACCAGCCCGGCGCCGTCGAGCACCCGCTGGAAGGCGCCGCGGTGCTCGGCGAGGTCGATGGCCTCCGGGGAGGTGCCCAGGATGGGCACGCCGGCGTCGGCCAGGGCCTGCGCCAGCTTCAGCGGGGTCTGCCCGCCCAGCTGGACGAAGACGCCCAGCACGCCGCCGGTGCGCTGCTCGGCGTGGATGACCTCCAGCACGTCCTCGAGGGTCAGCGGCTCGAAGTAGAGGCGGTCGGAGATGTCGTAGTCGGTGGAGACCGTCTCCGGGTTGCAGTTGATCATCACGGTCTCGTGCCCGGCCTCGCGCAGCGCCATGGTGGCGTGGACGCAGGAGTAGTCGAACTCGATGCCCTGGCCGATGCGGTTCGGGCCGGAGCCGAGGATGATGACCGAGGGCTTGGCGTGCTGCGCGACCTCGTCCTCCTCGTCGTAGGACGAGTAGTGGTACGGGGTGTACGCGGCGAACTCCGCGGCGCAGGTGTCCACCGTCTTGTACACCGGGCGGATGCCCAGGGCGTGGCGGATGCCGCGCACCACGGCCTCGGGGGTGTTGGTGAGCCGGCCGATCTGCTCGTCGGAGAAGCCGTGCCGCTTGGCCAGGCGCAGCAGCTCCGGGGTGGGCTGGGCGCCGCGCAGCTGCTCGGCGGTCTCGTTGATCAGCACCAGCTGGTCCAGGTACCAGGGGTCGATGCCGGTCGCGTCGAAGAGCTCCTCGATGGAGGCGCCGCCGAGCAGGGCCTGCTGGACCTGCTGCAGGCGGACGGTGGTGGGCCGGCGGGCGGCCTCCACCAGCGCCGGCACATCCGCCGGGTCGACCGGATCGAAGGAGAACTGTGCCCCCTTCTGCTCCAGGGAGCGCAGGGCCTTCTGCAGCGCCTCGGTGAAGGAACGGCCGATCGCCATGGCCTCGCCCACCGACTTCATGGTGGTGGTCAGGGTCGGGTCGGCGGCCGGGAACTTCTCGAAGGCGAACCGCGGGACCTTGACCACGACGTAGTCCAGGGTCGGCTCGAAGGACGCCGGGGTCTTCTGCGTGATGTCGTTGGGAATCTCGTCCAGCGTGTAGCCCAGCGAGAGCTTCGTGGCGATCTTGGCGATCGCGAAGCCGGTGGCCTTGGAGGCCAGGGCCGAGGAGCGGGAGACGCGCGGGTTCATTTCGATGACGACGACGCGGCCGGTGTCCGGTTCGATGGCGAACTGGATGTTGCAGCCGCCGGTGTCGACGCCGACCTCGCGGATCACGGCGATCGCGATGTTGCGCAGCTTCTGGTACTCGCGGTCGGTCAGCGTCATGGCCGGGGCGACGGTGATCGAGTCGCCGGTGTGCACGCCCACCGGGTCGAAGTTCTCGATGGAGCAGACCACCACGACGTTGTCGTTGCGGTCCCGCATCATCTCCAGCTCGTATTCCTTCCAGCCGAGGATGGACTCCTCGAGCAGGACCTCGGAAGTGGGGCTGTACTGGATGCCGGCGCCGGCGATGCGGCGCAGGTCCTCGGCGTTGTAGGCCAGGCCGGAGCCGAGCCCGCCCATGGTGAAGGAGGGACGGACCACCATCGGGTAGCCGAGTTCCTCGGCGGCGGCGAAGGCCTCCTCCATGCTGTGCACGATGATGGACTTCGCGGACTCGGCGCCGCAGCGCTCGACGACGCCCTTGAACTTCTCGCGGTCCTCGCCGAGCTCGATGGCGGCGATGTTCGCGCCGATCAGTTCGACGTTGTACTTGTCCAGGACGCCGTTCTTGTCCAGGGCGATCGCGGTGTTCAGCGCGGTCTGCCCGCCCAGGGTGGGCAGGATCGCGTCAGGGCGCTCCTTGGCGATGATCTTCTCCACCACCTCGGGGGTGATGGGCTCGACGTAGGTCGCGTCGGCGAACTCGGGGTCTGTCATGATGGTGGCCGGGTTGGAGTTCACGAGGATGACCCGCAGGCCCTCCTCCTTCAGCACCCGCAGCGCCTGCGTGCCGGAGTAGTCGAACTCTGCGGCCTGGCCGATGACGATCGGGCCGGAGCCGATCACCAGGACGGAGTTAAGGTCGGTTCTGCGGGGCATTAGATTTCTTCCTGGACTGCGGGAGCGGATGCGGGAGCCTTGGAGACGTCGGCGGCGTCGACGGGGCGGCCGGCCCTGGCGTCTTGCATGAGGCCGACGAAGCGGTCAAAGAGGTAGGCGGAGTCGTGCGGGCCGGCGGCCGCCTCGGGGTGGTACTGGACCGAGAAGGCGGGGATGTCCAGGCACGCGAGGCCTTCCACGACGTCGTCGTTGAGGCACACGTGGCTGACTTCGACCCGGCCGTAGCGCTCCACCGGTGCGGTGGTGGGGCCCTCGAGCGGCGCGTCGACGGCGAAGCCGTGGTTCTGGCTGGTGATCTCCACCTTGCCGGTGCGCCGGTCCAGGACCGGCACGTTGATCCCGCGGTGGCCGTAGCCCAGCTTGTAGGTGCCGAAGCCCAGGGCGCGGCCCAGGATCTGGTTGCCGAAGCAGATGCCGAAGAACGGGATGCCGGCGTCCAGCACGCCGCGCAGCAGGTCGACCTGCGCGTCTGCGGTGGCGGGGTCGCCGGGGCCGTTGGACATGAACACGCCGTCGGGGTTGACGGCGAGGACCTCGTCGAGGGTCGCGGACGCGGGCAGCACGTGGGTGCGCACCCCGCGCTCGGCGAACCGGACCGGGGTCATCGACTTGATGCCCAGGTCCAGGGCGGCGACCGTGGCGACCGGTTCGCCGGTCCAGCCGTGGTCGGCCGGCTCGATGACGTAGCGTTCCTCGATGCTGACCTCTTCGGCCAGCCGGGCGCCGGCCATGGACTCCTGGGCCTGCACCTCGGCGAGCAGCTCCGCCTCGGGACGCTGCGCGGCGTCGCCGGAGAAGATGCCGGCCTTCATGGCGCCGCGTTCGCGCAGGTGGCGGGTGACGGCGCGGGTGTCGACGCCGCTGATGCCGACCACGCCCTGCGCGGCCAGCTCATCGTCGAGGCTGCGCTCGGAGCGCCAGTTGGAGGCGCGTCGGGCGGGGTCGCGGACGATGTACCCGGCGACCCAGATGCGCCGGGACTCGGGGTCCTCGTCGTTCACGCCCGTGTTGCCGATGTGCGGCGCGGTCTGGACGACGAGCTGGCGGGCGTAGGAGGGATCGGTGATCGTCTCCTGGTAGCCGGTCATGCCGGTGGTGAACACAGCCTCGCCCAGTGCCGTGCCCTGGGCGCCGTAGCTGCGGCCGCGGAAAGTTCGACCGTCCTCCAGCACCAGGACGGCGGGGGTGGTCTTCTCGTGCACTGTCACTGTTGTTCCTCGCTTGGCGCTGCCTGGTCCGCAGGCAGCAGTTGGGTAATGGCGTTGACCAGCATGGTCTTTTCGTTGGCGGCGCGGTTGCGGAATCCGGTGTCGACGTCGGTGCCGCCGAGGCGCCAGGTCACCGTGACCAGCCCGTCCTTTTCGACGAATTTGCCGGCCATGCCGCGTTCAAGCCGGACGCCGCGGAGCCGGGAACGGGGAATCCACAGGTCGGGGGCGCCCCTGCGGGCGAAGAGCAGGCCTTCGTCGAACACTGCGGCCGTCGCCTCGGACTTGAACCCGAGGCCGTGGCGGGCGATCCGGTCCAGCCAGTCCCCGGCGACGGTGGTCACCACGTACTGTCCGGTTGCCTCGAACAGCGGCTCGGCGAGCTCCGCGGGCAGCTCGGGCGGCGCGGGAATGTCCTGCTGTCGTCGTCGTCGTCCCCGCCAGCCAATCGCGAAGACCGCCAGGAAAACGGCGGCGGCCGCGATGACGGCCAGGACAAAGATCACGACGTCCATGCGGACCGGGGCTCCTCTGCTGCGCTCGGATGGGGGGAGTTCAGGGCGCCGCCCAGGACCGTGGGGTGCCCGGCGTAAAACACTGCCTCGACCGCACCGGGCAGCTCGAGCCCGGCGTAGGGGCTGTTGCGTCCCTTCGTAGCCATCTTATGGGGGTCCACGACGCGCCGCGCAGACGGGTCGATCAATGTGACATGCGCGGGCTCGCCCGCGGCAAGGGGACGGCCCTGATCCGCGGTCCCGCCGATCCGGGCGGGGGTGGCGGACATCACGCGCGCAACCTGCTCCCAGCCCATCAGGCCGGTCTCCACCATGGCGTGCTGCACCACGGGCACGGCCGTCTCCAGCCCGGTCATGCCCATGGCCGCCTGCGCCCACTCGCATTCCTTGTCCTGGCTGGGATGCGGGGCATGGTCGGTCCCGACGATGTCGATGGTCCCGTCGGCCAGGGCCTCCCGCAGCGCCTGCACGTCGTCGGCGGTGCGCAGCGGCGGGTTCACCTTGTACACCGGGTTCCAGGTGGTGACCTTGTCCTCGGTCAGCAGCAGGTGGTGCGGGGTGACCTCGGCGGTGACGCGGATGCCGGCCGCCTTCGCCCAGCGGATGATCTCGACGCTGCCGGCGGTGGAGACGTGGCAGACGTGCAGCCGGGACCCGGTGTGCCGGGCCAGCAGCACGTCACGGGCGATGATCGCCTCCTCGGCCACGGCCGGCCAGCCCGGCAGCCCGAGCACCGCGGAGACCTCGCCCTCGTTCATCTGCGCCCCGGCGGTCAGGCGCGGCTCCTGCGCATGCTGGGCGACGACGCCGTCGAACGCCTTGACGTACTCCAGGGCGCGGCGCATAAGCACCGGATCGTGGACGCACATCCCGTCGTCGGAGAACACGCGGACCCGGGCGCGGGAGTCGGCCATCGCGCCGAGTTCGGCCAGGCGCTCCCCCGCCAGTCCGACGGTCACCGCGCCGACCGGGCGGACGTCCACCCAGCCCGAGCGCCGGCCCAGGCTCCAGACCTGCTCGACGACGCCGGCGGAATCGGCGACCGGGTTGGAGTTGGCCATGGCGTGCACCGAGGTGTAACCGCCCAGCGCGGCGGCCCGGGTGCCGGTCTCGACGGTTTCGGCGTCTTCGCGGCCGGGTTCGCGCAGGTGGGTGTGCAGGTCCACCAGGCCGGGCAGGGCCACCAGGCCGTCGGCGTCGACCACCTCGGCGCCGGCGGGGACGTCCAGGCGCGGGCCGACGGCGTCGATGCGGCCGCCGCGGATGAGCAGGTCGGTGCGTTCGCCGCCGAGGAGGCTGGCGGAGCGGATCAGGTAGGCGGTCATGAGGCGGTCTCCTGGGCTGTGCGGGGGCCGCTCTCGCCGGAGAGCAGCAGGTACAGGCTGGCCATGCGGACGGCCACGCCGTTGCTGACCTGTTCAAGGACGGTGGAGCGGGGGGAATCGGCCGCGGCGGAGCTGATTTCCAGGCCGCGGTTCATCGGCCCCGGATGCATCAGGATGGTGTGCGGCAGTCCGAGCGCGTCGAGGCGTGCGAGCCGTTCGTCGCCGAAGCCCCAGCGGCGGGAGTATTCCTGCACCGAGGGGAAGAACGCCGAGTGCATGCGTTCGGCCTGGATGCGCAGCATCATCACGACGTCGGGGCCGGCGGCCAGCGCCTCGTCCAGGTCGTAGCTGATGGTGCAGGGCCACGAGTCGGCGCCGAAGGGCAGCAGCGTGGGCGGGGCGACCAGGGTCACCTCGGCCCCGAGGGTCTTCAGCAGCCACAGGTTCGACCGCGCCACGCGGGAGTGCAGGATGTCCCCCACGATCGCGACCTTGAGTCCGGCCAGGTCGGTGCCGGTCGAGGGAACGCCGGCCAGGGCGGCCCGGTGCCGGCGCATGGTGAATGCGTCCAGCAGGGCCTGGGTGGGGTGTTCGTGGGTGCCGTCGCCGGCGTTGAGCACCGCGGCATCGATCCAGCCGGAGCCGGCGAGCCGGGCCGGGGCGCCGGAGGCGCCGTGCCGGATGACCACGGCGTCGGCCCCCATGGCGGCCAGGGTCTGCGCGGTGTCCTTCAGGGACTCACCCTTGGACACCGAGGAGCCCTTGGCGGAGAAGTTGATGACGTCCGCGGAGAGCCGCTTGGCGGCGGCTTCGAAGGAGGTGCGGGTGCGGGTGGAATCCTCGAAGAAGAGGTTCACCACGGTGCGTCCGCGCAGGGCGGGCAGCTTCTTGACTTCGCGCTGCCCGACGGCGGCCATCTGCTCGGCGGTGTCGAGGATGGCCAGTGCGTCGGATCGGGACAGGTCCAGGGTCGAGAGGAGGTGCTTCACTTAGGCGGCCTCGATGACCACGCCGTCGGCGCCGTCGACTTCACGGACCTGCACCCGGACCTTTTCCGCGGTGGCGGTGGGAAGGTTCTTGCCCACGTGGTCCGCGCGGATCGGCAGCTCCCGGTGGCCGCGGTCGACCAGGACGGCGAGGCGGACGGCGCGCGGCCGGCCGAGGTCGACCAGGGCGTCCAGGGCGGCGCGGATGGTCCGGCCGGAGTAGAGGACGTCGTCGACCAGGACCACGACCTTGCCGTCGATCCCGGCTGCGGGCAGCTCGGTGGCGTGCGGGGGCCGGGTGGGCTGGTGCGCGAGGTCGTCACGGAACATCGTGACGTCGAGCTGGCCGACGGATCCGGTGTCGAAGGAGGGGTCCGCAGCGGCGATCCGGTCGCCGAGCCGGCGGGCGAGGGGGTATCCGCGGCGCGGGATGCCGAGCAGGACGAGGTCCCGGGCCCCCTTGTTCGCCTCGAGGATCTCGTGGGCAATGCGCGTCAGGGCGCGGTCAATATCAGCTGAAGCCAGAACGGTGCGGGCGGGCACGGCGGTGCCGTGCGGGCCTGGAGAGACCATGTGTCTGCCTTCCTCCTTCCCCGCCTCACAGGACGGATTTAAAGGTTGAATGCAGTGTCAAAACTATCACAGCGCGGCCGTCTCCTATTGTTGGGGCTATGACAGGACCAGCAGCCGGCCGTTACGCCGTCCACGCCCCGCCCGGAACCGCCCCGCACCCGGTGCAGCCGATGTGGCACCAGCCGTTTCCGCCGCGGCCGGTCCGGCGCGGATGGACGACGGCGGGCAACATCGTGCTCATCGTGGCCGCGGCCCTGGCCCTGGTGCTGGTGGGCCTGTTCCTCCTCGTGTCGCTGGGTGCCTCGGCGTTCCTCGTGTGCGGGGTGCTGGCACTCGTGCCGCTGGGCATCTGCCTGCTGGGGCTGCACTGGGTGGACCGGTGGGAGCCCGAGCCGAGGGGCGCGCTGCTTTTCGCCTTCCTCTGGGGAGCCGGCGCCTCCGTGGCGATCACCCTGCTGCTCGGCACCGCGGTTTCCGACATCCTGGCCGCGGCCCTGCCCATGGCCTCCGCGGATGTGCTGGGCACGGTGGTGCAGGCGCCGCTGGTCGAGGAGTTCGCCAAGGGCCTGGGCGTACTGATCCTGGTGTTCACCGGGCGCAGCCATTACGACGGTCCGGTGGACGGCATTGTCTACGCCGGAACGGTGGCGGCCGGCTTCGCCTTCACCGAGAACATCCTCTATTTCGGGTCGGCGTTCGTCGAGGCCGGCGGGGTCGGCCTGCAGCTGGGCATGGTCTTCGTGCTGCGTGGGCTGTTCTCCCCGTTCGCGCACGTCATGTTCACCCTCTGCATCGGCGTCGGGGTGGGCCTGGGCGCCCGGGCCGGCGGGGCCGGCCGGATCCTGCTGGGCTTCGTCGCCGGGCTGGTCCCGGCCATTGCCGGCCACATGTTCTGGAACGGCGGCATGGCGCTGGTCTACAACGACTTCTTCACCTTCTACTTCCTGCTGCAGGTGCCGCTGTTCGCCGCCGTCGTCGTCACCGTCTGGCTGCTGCGCCGCGCGGAGGGCCGGCAGATCGCCGTGCGTTTGGGCGAATACGCGCAGGCCGGCTGGTTCACCGGCGAGGAGGTGTACATGCTCAGCACGCACCCGGGGCGGCGGCGCGCCCTGGCCTGGGCCTCCCGGGTGGGCGCCCGCAGCCCGATGAAGCGCTTCATCCGCGACGCCACCCGGCTGGCCATGGTGCGCCAGCGGATCTGCGCCGGGCAGGACCTGCAGCGCAGCGCGCAGGCCGAGCAGGCCCTGCTGGCCGACCTGGTCCGGACCCGCGGCTGGATGCTCGCTGCCGCCGGGCCGCGCTGACCCTTGCCCGCAGAGCAAAAGGGGCCCGGTGCCTGCCGTCCGTAAACGGCAGGCACCGGGCCCCTTTGCTGCGTTCCGAGGCCTAAGCCAGGAGCGTGGGCTTCAGCTCCTGGAGGCGGTTCAGCAGGCCGCCGACGAAGCCCGGGGACTCGTCGGTGGAGTGCGTGCGCGCCAGCTCGATGGCTTCGCTGACCGCAACGCGGTCGGGAATCTCATCGTTGTACAGCAGCTCCCAGGTGCCCAGGCGCAGGATCATGCGGTCCACGGAGGGCATGCGCTCCAGCGGCCAGCCCTGCGAATAGGTGCTGAGGAACTCGTCGATCTGATCCTGCTTGGCCAGGACCCCCTCCACCAGGTCGAGCGTGTAGGGATTGATGGTCTGGTCCGTCTGCTCGCGTCGGGCGCGGATGACTTCGTGCGCCGGAACCGAGCGCTGCTCGGCCTCGAAGAGCACTTCCATCGCCCGGGTGCGGGCCTTGGTGCGGGCACTCACTCGTTGACGCGTCCCAGGTAGTCGCCGGTGCGGGTGTCGACCTTGACCTTGGTGCCGGCTTCCAGGAACAGCGGAACCTGGATCTCGTAGCCGGTCTCCACGGTGGCCGGCTTGGTGCCGCCGGTGGAGCGGTCGCCCTGCAGTCCGGGCTCGGTGTAGGTGATCTCCAGGACCACGGACGCCGGCATTTCCATGTACAGCGGCGAACCCTCGTGCATGGCGATGGTGACCATCTGGCCCTCGAGCATGAAGTTCGCGGCGTTGCCGACGACGGCGGCCGACACGGTCAGCTGGTCGTAGTCGGAGGTGTCCATGAAGACGTAGTCGTCGCCGTCCTGGTACAGGTACTGGTAGTCGCGGCGGTCCACCGTGGCGGTCTCGATCTTGAGGCCGGCGTTGAAGGTCTTGTCCACGACCTTGCCGGACGTCACGTTGCGCATCTTGGTGCGGACAAACGCGCCACCCTTGCCCGGCTTGACGTGCTGGAACTCGATGATGCTCCAGAGGTTGCCTTCAAGCTTCAGCACGGTGCCGTTCTTGATGTCGTTGGTCGTCGCCACAGTTCTTCTTTCGTCGGTTAGCGTCGTTCGTCGTCAAATCCGTCGATTATTCTACCCCGCCGAGCGCGGCGGGGCTTCGCTACAGGCTGAGCTTCATGCCGCCCTGCGGTTCCGAGGCGATTTCCTGGTACGCCGCGAAGAGCAGCGAGGTGTCGGGGACCTCCAGCATGGTGGGCCGCCCGGGGCCTTCCAGGACCACGAAGCGCAGCAGGTCGCCGCGGGATTTCTTGTCCCGGCGCATGCCGTCCAGCAGCGCGGACCAGCGGTCGTGCCGGTAGGTCACCGGCAGGCCCAGGGTCTCGAGGATCCGCTTGTGCCGGTCGGCGGTGGCGTCGTCGAGGCGCCCGACCATGCGGCCGAGCTCCGCGGCGAAGACCAGGCCCACGGAGACGGCGGCGCCGTGCCGCCACTGGTAGCGCTCGGCCAGCTCGATGGCGTGGCCCAGCGTGTGCCCGTAGTTGAGGAACTCCCGCCGTCCGGCTTCGCGGAGGTCGCCGGACACGATCTCGGCCTTGACCCGGATGGCCCGCTCGACCAGCTCGCGCACGACGTCGGAGCCGCCGTCGGCCACGGCCTCCGGGTTCGCTTCGATCAGGTCCAGGATGGCCGGGTCGGCGATGAAGCCGCACTTGACCACTTCGGCCATGCCGCTGATGAGTTCGTTGCGCGGCAGCGTGCCCAGCGCGTCGAGGTCCACCAGCACCCCGGCCGGCGGGTGGAAGGCGCCCACGAGGTTCTTGCCCTCGGCGGTGTTGATGCCGGTCTTGCCGCCGACGGCGGCGTCGACCATCCCGAGCAGGCTGGTCGGCAGGTGCACGACCTTGACGCCGCGCAGCCAGGTGGCGGCGACGAAGCCGGCCACGTCGGTGACCGCTCCCCCGCCGACGGAGACGACCGCGTCGGAGCGGGTGAAGTCGTTCTGGCCCAGCACCTGCCAGCAGAACGCGGCGACCTGGATGTGCTTGCCTTCCTCGGCGTCGGGAATCTCGGCCGTGAGGGCGGTGAAGCCGTTGGCCTCGAGGTCTTCGCGGACCGCGTCGCCGGTGGCCCGCAGGGCCCGCGGGTGGATCACCAGCACGCGGCGGACCCGCTCCCCCAGCATGGCGGGCAGGCGGGGCAGCAGCCCGTTGCCGACCACGACGTCGTAGTTCTCTTCGGGGGCGGCGCCGGTCACCTTGATGACGGTGGGTTCAGCGGGCATCGGGGGCTTCTCCTTCAGTGAGCGTGCGCGTGATGCGGTCGGCGATCTCGGGCACGGAGGCTCCCCTGGCGTCGATGGTGATCTCCGCCAGGGCTTCGTAGATGGGTCGGCGCGCGTCGGCCAGGGCCTGCCAGCGGCCGGCCGGGTCCTCCGCGAGCAGCGGGCGGTGCCCGGCGCGGGTGATCCGGGGCAGGACGGTGGCCAGATCGGTGTCCAGGAACACGACGCGCGGGCCGCGGGCCAGCAGCTGCCGGGTGCCGGGGTCCAGGACGGCGCCGCCGCCCAGGGAGACGATGCTGCCGCCAGGGGCGGCCAGGGCCTCGGCGACGGCCCGCGCCTCGACTTCCCGGAAGTACCGTTCACCGCGGGAGACGAACAGGTCGGCGATGGGTCCGTACCGGTCCACGACCATTTGGTCGGTGTCCACGAACGGGCGGCCGTGGCGGGCGGCCAGCTCACGGCCGACGGCGGATTTGCCGGCGGCCATGAGTCCGATCAGGACAACCGGCTGCTCAGCGGGAAGCGGCATCGCCGGAGGCGGTGGTGAGCGCGGCCGGAATGTTCTCCAGGTACGCGGCCAGGTTGCGGCGGGTTTCGGCGACCGAGTCGCCGCCGAACTTCTCGGTGACGGCTTCGGCAAGCACCAGGGCGACCATGGCCTCGGCGACGACGCCGGCGGCCGGCACGGCGCAGACGTCGGAGCGCTGGTGGTGGGCCCGGGCCGGTTCGCCGGTGGCGACGTCGACGGTCTGCAGGGCACGCGGCACGGTCGCGATCGGCTTCATGGCGGCCCGGACGCGCAGCACCTCGCCGATGCTCATGCCGCCCTCGATGCCGCCGGCACGGTTGCCGGAGCGGACCATGGCGCCGTCGGCGTCGCGCACGATCTCGTCGTGGGCCAGGGAGCCGCGGCGGGCGGCGGTGAGGAACCCGTCGCCGACCTCCACGCCCTTGATCGCCTGGATGCCCATGAGGGCGGCGGCCAGGCGGGCATCGAGACGGCGGTCCCAGTGCACGTAGCTGCCCAGTCCCGGCGGCAGCCCGTAGGCCAGGACCTCCACCACGCCGCCGAGGGTCTCGCCGTCCTTGTGGGCGGCGTCCACTTCCTCGACCATGGCCACCGAGGTGGCGGGATCGAAGCAGCGCAGCGGATCGGCGTCGAGTGCCGCGACGTCGGCGGGCAGCGGCAGCGCGGCGGCTTCCGGGACGCTGACGGAGGCGATGGAGACCGTGTGGGAGACCAGTTCGATGCCCAGGGACTTCAGGAAGCTCGCCGCGACCGTTCCCAGGGCGACCCGGGCGGCCGTTTCGCGGGCGCTGGCGCGTTCGAGCACCGGGCGGGCCTCGTCGAAGCCGTACTTCTGCATGCCGGTCAGGTCGGCGTGGCCGGGGCGCGGGCGGGTCAGGGGCGCGTTGCGGGCGGAGCCGGCCAGCGCCCCGGCAGGCACCGGGTCGGCGGACATGACCTGCTCCCACTTGGGCCATTCGGTGTTGCCGACCTCGATGGCGACCGGGCTGCCCAGGGTGCGGCCGTGGCGGACGCCGCCGATGATCCGCACCTGGTCCTGCTCGAACTTCATCCGGGCGCCGCGGCCGTAGCCGAGCCGACGCCGGGCCAGGGCCTCCTGGATCATGCCGGTCTCGATTTCGACTCCGGCGGGGACACCCTCAACAATTCCGACCAGCGCAGGTCCGTGGGACTCGCCGGCGGTCAACCAACGCAACATGGTTTCCATACTGCCATGCCCGCGCGGGGGCCTCAGCGCCGCGGGAGTCCGACTGCGTCACACATCACGTTTATGACGGATGCTTCATCCGCCGGCGCCTTCCCGGTGAACAGCCGCACCTGCTCCACGGCCTGGTAGAGCAGCATCTCCAGCCCGGGCACGATTCGCCCGCCGGCGTCCTGCCAGGCCGCGGCGATCGCCGAGGGCCAGGGGTCGTAGGCGGCGTCCAGCAGCACGGCGCCGGTGCGGTCCGCGCCGAGGACGGCGAACCGGCCGGCGAGGGCGTCCGCGCCGTGCGGAGGCAGGGTGCAGATGACGATGTCAGCCGCGGCGCACGCAGCGGCGGCCGCTTCCCACGGCTGCAGGTTGACGGCGATGCCGGCCCGGGCCGCGGTGGCGGCCACGCCCACCTCGCCGTCGGCGTCGGCCCGGAAGCTGCGGGCATGCACGTCCACGCGCGCGGCCTCGAGCCGGGCCAGGGCGGCCACGGCCGCCTGCGCGGTGCCGCCGGCGCCCAGCACGACGGCGTGGGCGCCCGGAGCCGCTCCGGCGTGCCGGAGCGCGCCCACCAGCCCGGCGACGTCGGTGTTGTGGCCCGTGAGCCGCGGCCCGCCGTCGCCCGCACCTGGGGAGACGACGACCGTGTTGAGCACGCCCACGGACCGCACGCCGGCGGTCACCTCGTCCATGTACGGCACCATGGCGGCCTTCAGCGGCATGGTGACCGACACGCCGGCCCAGCCGGGCTCGGTGCGCAGCCGGCGGACAAAGGCCCCGGCCTCGGCCTCGGGCACGTCGATCCGCTCGTAGGCGCAGTCGAAGCCGATCAGCTCATAGGCGGCACGGTGCAGCTGGGGCGAGCGGGAATGGGCCACGGGATGGCCCAGCACCGCCGCCCGCAGGGATGCGGCGGACACCTAGTCGCACCTGCCCGGTTCCTGCCCGGAGCACCATTCCTGGTACTCGGCCACGTAGCGGGCGTGCTCGGCCAGGGTGGAGGAGAACTTCGTCTCGCCGCTGTCCAGGTTGACGGTGACCCAGTAGTAGTAGGGCACGTCGGCCGGGTTGGCGGCCGCGTCGATCGCCTCGCGGCTCGGCGAGCCGATCGGGCCCACCGGCAGGCCGGGGTTGGCGTAGGTGTTGTACGGGTTGGACTTGTCGGCCTTTTCCTCGGGCGTGAGGTTGTAGCTCTTGCGGTCCAGGCCGTAGGTGACGGTGGCGTCGGACTGGATCAGCCCGTTGGTCTCCGTGTTGTCCGGCTTGAGCCGGTTCTCGATGGAGCCCGCCACGGTGGCGTAGTCCGCCTCGCCGGCCTCGGCCTGGATGATGCTGGCCTTGGTCAGAATCCGGTACTGCTCGGCGGGATCGGTGATGCCGTCCTCCTCCAGCACCGCGAAGGTCTGGGCCACCATTTCCGACACGATGTCGGAGGCGGTGAGGTTCACGTCGAACCGGTACTCCCCCGGGTGCAGGTAGCCTTCCAGGCTGCGTGCCTGCTCGGGCAGCCCGAACTGCTGGGGCGTCTCGGCGAGGGCCTCGAACTCGCTGACGGGGATGCCCGTGGAGGTGGAGAGGATCTCGAACACCTCGCCCTGGCGCAGGTCGCGGGCGACGGCGGCGTAGTGCACCAGTCCGCCCTGCTCGCCGATCAGGGCCTCGAAGGCCGCGGAGGCGGACATCTGGTAGCGCATTTCGTATTCGCCGGGCTGGATCTCCCGCCCGTCCGCTTCGGCTGCGACCACTTCCATGAACCGGTCGCTGTTGGCGATGATGTCCTGGCTCACCAGGTTCCCGCCGATCACCATGGGCCCGTCGCCGGGGTTCACGGTGAACACCACGCTGCCGGTGCCTGCACCCTCATAGTCCTTCGGCTCGTTCATGCCGAGCAGGTCGCGGAGGAACAGGATCAGCCCGATGAGCACCACGACGAAGAACAGCAGGACGGCGCCCACCACGATGGTGCGCCGGCGCCGGCGCAGCATCTTCTCACGGGAGGGCCGCCGGCTGCGGCGGGAGGGCAGCTGCTGCTCCTCGAACAGCTGGGCCACCGGTTCGGGCGCGGCGTGCCCCCGGGCGTAGCCCTGGTCGGCGTATCCGTCGTCCGCGTCGTACCCGCCGGCGTCGTAGCCGTACTGGTCGTAGGCGGGCTCGTCATGGCCCTGCGGGTCCTCGTCGTACGGACGACGGCGGTAGCCGGCGCCGTCGTAGTCGGCTTCGGCAGGGCGGTGGTCCGGATACCTATGACTCACGGCCGGACCCGCCTTCGGTGTCGGTCTGCTGGGAAATAGCTGGCTCCTGGTTCGGGGCCGGAGCCGCGCCTTCCGGGCGCGGCAGCCGACGAAGTTGTACCGGTTCCCCCACTTCGCGTCCTAGCGAACGCTGCATTTCAAGGGCATGCTGCAGGATTCCCACTGCGGCAGCCTGATCTACCACTCTACGGTGGTCTCGGGTGTCCATTCCAGCTTGGCGCAGGGCCTGGTGGGCGCTGACGGTGCTCAGGCGCTCGTCGACCAGCCGGACCGGAAGGTCCATTCCGGCGTCCGCGAGGGCGCCGGCGAGCCGTTCCGCGTACTCCCGGGCCATCTGCGTGGACGCCGTTTCGTTGCCGCGGAGGCTGCGGGGCAGGCCCACGAAGACCTGCACCGCATCTCGTTCCGCGGCCTCCCGGACCACGAGGGCAATGTCACGGTCCTTCTTGGCGTCGCGGCGCAGGGTGCGGACCGGGACGGCCAGCAGGCCGTCGGGGTCCGACGCGGCCAGGCCCACCCGGACCTGGCCGACGTCGAGGCCCAGCCGAACGCCCCGGGGAATGTCCGCCGCCGAGGAGGCCAAGGTCAGCTCCCGGCCGCCACGGCGGAGCGCACCGCGGTGAGCGCCTCATCGATCCGTGCCGCGTCGGCGCCGCCGCCCTGGGCGACGTCGTCCTTGCCACCGCCGCCGCCGCCGAGGATTCCGGCGGCCAGGCGGACCAGCGCGCCGGCCTTCACGCCGGCGGCACGGGCGGCCTCGTTCGTGGCGACAATGATCACCGGGCGGTTGTTGGCCACGCCGGCCACGGCCGTGACGGCCGCGCCGCTGCTGAGCCGCTGGCGCAGGTCAAGGGCGAGGGTGCGCAGGTCGTCGGCTCCGCCGACCTCGCCGGCGTTGTGGGCCAGCACCCGGACGCCGTTGACGTCCACGGCCGTGGAGACCAGGGCGGCGGCGGACGCGGCAAGCTGCTCGCGGCGCAGGCGCTCGAGCTCCTTTTCGGCGGCCTTCAGCTTGGCCAGGGTGGCGGCAACCCGCTCCGGAACCTGGGCCGAGGGCACCTTGAGCATTTCGGACAGCTCGGTCACCAGCGCGCGCTCGGCGGCGAGGTGGCGGAAGGCGTCCATGCCCACGAACGCCTCCACCCGGCGGTTGCCGGATCCGACCGACTGTTCGCCGAGCAGGGTGAGGGAGCCGATCCGGGAGGTGGCGTCGACGTGGGTGCCGCCGCAGAGCTCGCGGGACCAGTCGCCGTTCATCTCCACCACGCGGACGGTGTCGCCGTAGGCTTCGCCGAAGAGCGCGGTGGCGCCGAGGGCCTTGGCCTGCTCGAGCGGCATGACCCGGGTGACGACGTCGTAGTTGGAGCGGATGGCCAGGTTGGAGACTTCCTCGATTTCGGACTTGGCCGTGTCGGAAAGCCCCTCGCCCCAGGCGAAGTCGAAGCGCAGGTAGCCGGCCTTGTTGAAGGAGCCGCGCTGCAGCGCCTCCGGGCCGAGGATCTGGTGCAGCGCCGCGTGCACGATGTGCGTGCCGGTGTGGGCCTGCTCCGCGGCGTGGCGGCGCTGGGCGTCGACGGCGGCCTGCACCAGGGCGCCGGTGGAGATTTCACCTTCGCGCACGATCGCCTTGTGCACGCTCAGGCCCTTGACCGGGCGCTGCACGTCGGAGACCTCGACGACGAAGCCGTCGCCGGTGATCAGGCCGGTGTCGGCGGCCTGGCCGCCTGCCTCGGCGTAGAACGGGGTCTCGTCGAGGACCAGGGAGATCTCGGTGCCCGGGCCGGCGTGGCTGACGGCGGCGCCGCCCTGCACGATGCCGCGGACCTTGGACTCGCTGGTCAGCTCGGTGTAGCCGGTGAAGACGGTCTCGCCGGCCTTGAGCAGTTCGTTGAACACGGACACGTCGGCGTGGCCCTGCTTCTTGCCGCGGGCGTCGGCCTGGGCACGGCGCCGCTGCTCGGCCATGAGCGAGCGGAATCCTGCCTCGTCGACCTTCAGGCCGGCCTCTTCGGCCATTTCCAGGGTCAGGTCGATCGGGAAACCGTAGGTGTCGTGCAGGGTGAACGCGTCCTCGCCGGAGAGCGGGCGGCCGGCGGCCTTGGAGACCTTCACGGCTTCCTCGAGGCGCTCGGTGCCGGACGCGATGGTGCGCAGGAACGCCTTCTCCTCGGCGTAGGCGATCCGGGCGATGCGCTCGAAGTCGGCCTCCACCTCGGGGTAGGTGCCCTTCATCGCGTCGCGGGAGACGGGCAGCAGCTCGGGCAGCACGGCGGTCTCGACGCCGAGCAGGCGCATGGCCCGCACGGCCCGGCGGATCAGGCGGCGCAGCACGTAGCCGCGGCCTTCGTTGGAGGGGGTCACGCCGTCGCTGATCAGCATCAGGGCGGAGCGGATGTGGTCGGCGACCACCCGCATCCGCACGTCGTCGGCGTGGTGCGGGTCCTTCGGATCCTCGGCGGAGGTGTACTCCTTGCCGGACAGTTCCGCGGCCTTGTCGAGGACGGGGCGGACCTGGTCCGTCTCGTACATGTTCTCGACGCCCTGGAGGATCATCGCCAGGCGCTCCAGGCCGAGGCCGGTGTCGATGTTCTTCTGCGGCAGTTCGCCGGCGACGTCGAAGTCGGTCTTCGAGCGGACTGCGGAGAGCTGGTACTGCATGAAGACCAGGTTCCAGATCTCGATGTAGCGGGTCTCGTCGACGGCGGGGCCGCCTTGGAGGCCGTAGGCCGGTCCGCGGTCGTAGTAGATCTCGGAGCAGGGGCCGCCCGGACCGGCCTGGCCGGTGTTCCAGTAGTTGTCGGCCTTGCCGGTGCCGATGATGCGCTCGTTCGGCACGCCGACCTTGTCGCGCCAGATGGCGCGGGCCTCGTCGTCGCGCTCGTCGCCGTCCTCGTAGACGGTGACCCAGAGCCGCTCGGGATCCAGGCCGTAGCCGCCCTTCTCCACCGGGGAGGTCAGCAGCTCCCAGGCGAAGGTGATGGCGTCTTCCTTGAAGTAGTCGCCGAAGGAGAAGTTGCCGGCCATCTGGAAGAACGTGCCGTGCCGGGCGGTCTTGCCGACCTCTTCGATGTCGGCGGTGCGGATGCACTTCTGCACGCTGGTGGCGCGGCTGTAGGGCGGGGTCTCACGGGCGGTGAGGTACGGGATGAAGGGCACCATGCCGGCAACGGTGAACAGCAGGGAGGGGTCCCCCGTGACCAGGGAGGCGGACGGGACCACGGTGTGTCCCTTCGCGCTGAAGAATTCCAGCCAGCGGCGGGCGATCTCGTGGGACTTCATGGTGCTCTTTCTTACCCTTCGTATGGTGTGCGCGGCGCCCGGCGTGGGCGGCGCGCGGAAGATGGTGGGGCGGCTCAGCGCCGGGCGGCGGTCATGGACCGGGTGACGGACTCGCCGTCGTCCATGCCCAGTGCGGCGCGCAGGTCGGTTTCGCGCTGGTCCATCGCCTCGCGCATGGCTTCGGTGAAGTTCTGCACGGCGTCGGCGGCGCTGCCGATGGCGCGGTTCAGGCCGGCGGGGCCCACGGCGGCGCGTGCGTCGGAAAGGCGCCGGACGGCGATGACGCCGATCGTGACGCCGACTGACATCCAGAAAACCCGCTTGATCATTGCTGCTCCTGTGCTCGCGGTTGGGGGTGCGTGGCTGGTGCGCTGCCGGCGGGCGGCAACACCTGGGTGGCCGGCCGGGTCAGCGGCTCCGCCTGCGGCGGCCCGTGCCCTTGCCGGAGGCGGCCAGGGCCGAACGCACTCCGTAGGTGAACGCCGAAACCTTGATCAGCGGCTGCCCGACGGTGGCTGCCACCAGCGAGCTGAGGGCCGAGATGTTGGCCGAGGCGTCGGAGACGTTCGAGGAGATGCCGTCCACCTTCTGCAGCTGCGCGTTGGTGGTCGAGACCGTGGTGGTGACTTCGTCGATCAGCGGGGTGGTGCCGTCGCTGAGCGTGCGGATCGCTCCGCGCAGTTCGTCGAAGACCTTGCCCAGCTTCCAGACCGGCACGGCCAGCAGGGCGACCAGAACGGCGAAGACGCCGGCGGCGATCAGTCCGGCGATATCTCCACCTGACATGGCTCTCCTTTGGAGTTGAAGATTGTTGGCTTTCCGCTATGTACCTTACCTACTGCGGGGCGCCGGCACTTACTTTTCGCCGGCGGGCCCGCTGCGGCAGGGCCGTGCGGGTTAACCACACAGCCCGCGGCCCACAGAGGGCCGCGGGCTGTGCCGGGTTATGAAACCAGGATCCGCGATTAGCGCGCGTAGTATTCCACGACGAGCTGCTCTTCGCAGGTCACGGGGATCTCGGAGCGCTTCGGGCGGCGGACCAGGCGGGCCTGCAGCTTCTCCAGCTGCACGTCCAGGTAGCCCGGAACCTGCGGCAGGACATCGCGGTGCGCGCCGGCAGCGGCGACCTGGAACGGAGCCATGGTCTCGCTGCGCTGGTGCACGTGGATGAGCTGGCCTTCGGAGACGCGGAACGACGGGCGGTCCACGCGCTGGCCGTCAACCATGATGTGGCGGTGCACAACCAGCTGGCGGGCCTGGGCGATGGTGCGGGCGAAGCCGGCACGCAGGACCAGGGCGTCGAGGCGCATTTCCAGCAGCTCGACCAGGTTCTCACCGGTCAGGCCGGCGGTGCGGCGGGCTTCCTCGAAGAGGCGACCCATCTGGGCCTCGCGGATGCCGTACTGGGCGCGCAGGCGCTGCTTCTCGCGCAGGCGGACGGCGTAGTCGCTGTCCTGCTTGCGGCGTGCACGGCCGTGCTCACCCGGGGGGTACGGGCGACGCTCGAAGTACTTGGCTGCCTTGGGAGTCAGGGCAATGCCGAGGGCACGCGAAGCGCGGGCCTGACGGCGGGCACGTGTGTTGTTAGCCACGTTAACCTTTCACTGTTTCGGCGGTTTGGCCGCAGGACGGGACCAGGTCCCGAAATCTGCGACTGCTGAGTGCATGCTGGCCTCCATTAGGGAGAGCTCCGGTCAACCGCTGCCGTCTGCTACAGTCCCGAGCCGGGGCGCACGAAGGCGTCCGGCACGGGCTTGCCAGTCAACCGTCAATGTTAGCACGGCCTGCACCGCCGGATATCCGGCCCGACGCCGGCCCCGGGGTTCGGAAACAGGTGCAGCTTAGGACTTGGGTTGAGTCGTGGTCTTGGTTGTCGTCTTGGGCTTGGTTTGCGTCTTGGGCTTGGGCGCGGTCCCGGCCTTCGGCTCGGACTGGGTTGTGGTCTTCGACTCGGGCCCGGTCCTGGGCTGGGCCCTGGCCTTCGACCGGGGCTTCTCCGCGTCAGCTGCGGATGTGGCGGCCACAGGCTCGGCTTCCGCGTCGCTGGCCGGCCGTACTTCCGGGGCAGGCGTTTCCGGCTCCGGCTCTTCCGGCGCAGCCGGTGCCGGCGCAGCCGGTGCCGGCGCAGCCGGTGCCGGCGCAGTCGCAGGCGCCGGGGATGCCGCCGCCCGCGGGGGTATCGGCGTGCCCCGGATGATGCCGCGCAGCCGTTCCAGGCGCGGGCCGATCTCCCGCTCCACGCCGTTGCCGGTGGGCTCGTAGTAGTTGCGGCCCACCAGGTCGTCCGGCGGATACTGCTGCCGCGCCACCGAGTGCGGGGCGTCGTGCGAGTAGACGTAGCCGCGGCCGTGGCCCAGCTGCTTCGCCCCCGGGTAGTGCGCGTCGCGCAGATGGGCGGGAATCCCCTGGCCGCGGCCGGCGCGGACATCGGCGATCGCGGCGTTGATCCCCTGGTAGGCGGCGTTGGATTTCGGTGCCGTCGCCAGGTGCACCACGGCCTCGGCCAGGATGATCCGCGCCTCCGGCATGCCGACCAGCTGCACGGCCTGCGCCGCCGCGACGGCGGTCTGCAGCGCGGTGGGATCAGCCATGCCGATGTCCTCGGCGGCCGAAATCATGATCCGCCGGGCAACGAAGCGCGGGTCCTCCCCCGCTTCGAGCATCCGGGCCAGGTAATGCAGCGAGGCGTCGACGTCGGAGCCGCGGACGGATTTGATGAAGGCGCTGGCGACGTCGTAGTGCTGGTCCCCCGCCCGGTCGTAGCGCAGCGCCGCCACGTCGAGCGCCTTCTCGGCGTGCGGCAGCGCGATCACCGGGGCGCCGTCGTCGTCGGGCCCGCGTTCGGAGAACGCGACGCCGGCGGCCGCCTCCAGTGCGGTGAGGCCGCGCCGGGCATCTCCGGCGGCAAGCCGGACCAGGTGTTCGAGGGCCTCATCGCTCAGCGTGACCCGTCCGGCGAGCCCGCGTTCGTCCGCTACTGCCCGCTTGAGCAGCCCCGCGATGTCCTGCTCCGTCAGCGGCCGAAGCGTCAGCAGCAGGGACCGGGACAGCAGCGGGGAGACCACGGAGAACGACGGATTCTCGGTGGTGGCCGCGATCAGGACCACCCAGCGGTTCTCCACCCCGGGCAGCAGGGCGTCCTGCTGGGCCTTGTTGAACCGGTGGATCTCGTCGAGGAACAGCACGGTGGTGATGCCGTGCAGGTCGCGGTTGGTGAGGGCCTCCTCCATGACCCGGCGGACATCCTTCACGCCGGCGGTAATGGCAGACAGCTCCACGAATTTCCGCCCGGCACCGCGTGCGACGACGTGGGCCAGGGTGGTCTTGCCGGTGCCCGGCGGACCCCAGAGCATGACGGAGGTGGGGCCGGCGGGGTTGCGGTCATCGGCGGACTCCGCCAGGGTCCGCAGGGGCGAGCCGGGCCCGAGCAGGTGCTGCTGTCCCACCACCTCGTCCAGGCTGCGGGGCCGCATCCGGACCGCCAGCGGGCTGCGCGGGCGCCGCGCCGCACTTCCCGCAGGCGCCTCGTCGGCGTCGTCCCGGTCCTCATCGAAGGCGCTGCTGAACAAATCGCTCACCGTTCCAGCCTACTGGTGCCCGCGGACAGTCCGCTGCGCGCAGCCGCGGACGGATCTGGCAGACTCGACAGAGCCAGCGCTCCGCCACCGGACCGCACCGCCCCGCATCAGCACCGCAAGGACCTGTCCATGACCATAACCCGCCGGACCAGCGTGCCCGGCCCCCGGCTGTCCGGCTGGCTCGACCGGTTCGCCGCCGCGCAGGGGCCGCTGACCGTCACGGCGACCGATGCGGGCCTGGAGGCGGCAGCGGCGAACGGCGCGCGGGCCGTGCTGGCTGCCCCCTGGCCCGAGGACGGACGCCCCGGACGCGGTCCGGACGACGTCGCGCGGCTGGCTGCGCTGGCCGGCCAGTCGCGCACCGTCGGCCTGGTGCTGGTGCGCCGCGGCGGCTGGGCCGTAGGCGTGGCCCGGGAGGGGCGGCTGCTGCGTTCCAAGACGGGCAGCCGCTATGTGCAGGGCCGGACGTCGGCCGGCGGCGGCTCGCAGCAGCGGTACGCCCGGCGGCGCGCCAACCAGGCCGACGCACTGGTGGAGGCGGCGGCGTCAGCTGCCGCGGCGCTCTTTGCGGCCGCAGCGGCCGAGGACGCCGCGCCCCAGTATGTGGCCGCCGGCGGCGACCGGCTGCTGATCAGCCAGCTGCGGGAGTCTAGGGCCCTGCAGCAGTGGAGCCGGGTGCCGCTGCTGCGCCCGGTCGAGGTGCAGGACCCCAACCTGGCGTCGCTGCGCAGGGCTGCGGCGGACTCATGTTCGGTCGCCGTCACCATCCACGTGCCGGACTGACGCTCAGCGCACCCCGCCCCAGAGCTCCTCGACGATCTCGGCGGCCGGCAGCGGGCGGGCCTCGCGGAAGCCCCGCCCGGCCCACAGGCTCATCAGGTCTGCATCACCCCGCTCGGCGGCCTCGGCGCGCAGCGGCCGGGTGATCTGGTTGACCAGCGGGTAGGCGGCCGGCGCGTCACGGTGCCGGCGCATGAAGTCGTTGGTCAGGCCGCGGGCCCACCGACCGGAGAAGGCCCGGGTCAGGGACGTATCGGCGAAGCGCTCCCCGGCCAGGGCCTGCCGGTGCAGCGGGTGCGTTCCGGCTTCAGGGGCCAGCAGCAGGGCGGTGCCCACCTGCACGGCGTCCGCCCCGGCCGACAGCAGCTCCGCCACCTGCGCCGGCCCGCTGATCCCGCCCGCGGCGATCAGCTGCACGGTTTCGCGCGGCCCGGGCAGGATGTCCCCGAGCACGGTGCGCACGCCCTCGAGCAGGTCCGGCAGCGCGTCGGTCCCGGGTTCGGCGGCGGTGCGCAGCGTGCCGCGGTGCCCGCCGGCGTCGGGCCCCTGGACGCAGAGGATCCGTGCCCCGGATCCGACGGCGGCTTCCGCTTCGTCCGGGTCGGTGACGGTGATGACGACGGCGGTGCCCGCCTCGTGCAGCTGCGCCACCACCTCGGCGGAGGGCACCCCGAACGTGAAGGACACCACCGGCACCGACATGTCCAGGACCAGGCCCAGCTTCGCTTCCCAGCCGTCGTCGTCGGTGGCGTCCGGCAGCGGCAGCGGCTGCTGCGTGGGCGGCAGGGCTCCCGCGGCCTGCTCATCGAGCAGCTGGCCGCGGTACTGGGCGGCCGCCTCGTAGGCGTCCGGGCCGGTGCCGGAGGTGGACGCGGTCTCCTGCGTGTTGGCGGCGTCCGGCACGAACAGGTTGACGCCGAACGGGCGCGGCGTCAGGTCCTGCAGGCGTGCGATCCGCCCTTCGAGCACGTCTGCGGCCAGGTAGCCGGCGGCGAGGAAGCCCAGGCCGCCGGCCTCGGACACGGCAGCCGCGAGTTCGGGCGTGGACGGGCCGCCGGCCATGGGGGCGGCGACGATCCGCCGGGGCAGGTCATAGAGGCTGAACACAGCGGGCTCCTTGGCAGATCGTGGTCAGAGCCGGACCGAGCCGTCGACGCAGGTCACCGATTCGCCGCCGACCCAGATGCCGCCGTCGCGCTGGAAGATCCGCACCCGGCCCTTCCGTCCGACGGCGGTGCCCTGGCTGACGACGTAGCGGTCGGGTGCCAGCCCGGCGCCGATCAGCCAGACGGCCAGGCCGGCGTTGAGGCTGCCCGTGACCGGGTCTTCGGCGATGCCGAGGGCCGGCACGAAGGCGCGGACTTCGAAGTCGGCCTCCGAGGTGTCTTCGTAGGGGCCGATCACCCCCACCCGCAGGCTGCCGAGGGCGGCGTTGTCCGGCTTCAGGGACAGGACGGTCTCGGCGTCGGCCAGCAGCAGGCCGAGCCAGCCCGGCCCGTTGTCCACCCAGGCGTGGTCGCGGACCTGGTCGATGCGCAGGCCAAGCGCCGTCACCGCTTGGGCGAGCGTGGCGTCGTCCACCGGGCCGCTGCGCCGCAGCCGGGGGGCCTCGAAGGCGGCGAGCCCCGCGTTGGCGTGCAGGGTGACGATGCCGATTTCGCACTCCTGGAGCACCGTGCCGGGGGTGCGGGGCCGGTTGCCGGCCTCCAGCCAGGCGTGGCAGCTGCCCAGCGTCGGATGCCCGGCGAACGGGATCTCCCCGTTCGGCGTGAAGATCCGGACGCGGTAGTCGGCGCCGGCGATGGTCGGCGGCATCAGGAAGGTGGTCTCCGAGAGGTTGGTCCAGCGCGCGAACTGCTGCATGGCCTGCTCGGAGATGTCCTGGCCCTCCAGCAGCACGGCCACGGGGTTGCCCAGGTACGGGCTGCTGCCGAACACATCCACCTGCTTGAACCAGCGCTCTCTCATGCCCACACCCTACTACCGGGCGGTTGCGCCGTCGGTGAGCGGGACCCCTCCCGGCGGCGTTACAAACTGTTGCGGCCGGGCCCCACCGGCGGCCGGGCCGTTTGCCCCTCGACGGTGCCGGCCCTAGATTGGGAGCCAGAATCAAGAGTTCCAGCCAGAGGCCCTGGCCGGCTGGACGGCAACCCTCTCGCCGTAGCGGGGTGCTCCAGGTGACGATTCGGCCGCTCCGGTGGATTTCCCGTTGCGGCAAGTACAGCGTCTTTTCGCAGGCAGCAGCGCGGAGGGCGCGTCAGGCAGAGGACGTCCCATGACACTTGTTACCGATCTCCAGCCGGCCGAACTGCGCCGTGCCTTTGGGCGCTTCCCCTCGGGCATCGCCGCTCTCTGTGCAGAGGTCGACGGCGCTCCCCAGGGCATCGTTGCGTCATCCTTCACCGTCGGGGTCTCCCTCGACCCGCCGCTGGTGATGTTCGCCGTGCAGAACTCCTCCCGCACCTGGCCGGTGCTGAAGCGGGCCGGGCGGATCGGCGTCTCCGTCCTCGGCACCGGGCACGACGGCGTCTGCCGCCAGATCGCTTCCCGGGACGGGGACCGCTTCGCCGGCCTCAGCCTGCATCAGGCGGATACCGGCGCGCTGTTCCTCGACGAGGCTGCCCTGTGGCTTGAGTGCTCGGTGGAGAACGAGGTCCCGGCCGGCGACCATGCCGTGGTGCTGCTGCGGGTGCACGGGTACTCCACGCACGGGGACCGGCACGAACCGCTGGTGTTCCACGGCTCCGCGTTCCGCAACCTGAGCGTGCCGGCGTTCGCCTGACCCCACCCGCGGGCCGGGCGGCCTCCGCCCGGAAGCGCACGAAGCCCGGCTGCCGCAGTGGCAGCCGGGCTTCGTCGCAGGCCGGTCCCGGTTACTTGCCGGGCTGGGAGGCGGGAGCGTCGGCAGGCTTGTCCTGCTTCTTCTCCGGCTTGAAGTCGACGCCGGCTTCCTTGCGCTGCTGGGCGCTGATCGGCGCCGGGGCGTTGGTCAGCGGGTCGTAGCCGCCGCCGGACTTCGGGAACGCGATGACGTCGCGGATGGACTCGGCGCCGGCCAGCAGGGCCACCACCCGGTCCCAGCCGAACGCGATGCCGCCGTGCGGCGGGGCGCCGTACTTGAAGCCCTCGAGCAGGAAGCCGAACTGCTCCTGCGCGGTCTCCTCGGAGATGCCCATCACCTTGAACACGCGCTCCTGCACGTCGCGTCGGTGGATACGGATGGATCCGCCGCCGATCTCGTTGCCGTTGCACACGATGTCGTAGGCGTAGGCCAGCGCCGAGCCGGGATCGGTGTCGAAGGTGTCGAGGAACTCGGGCTTCGGCGAGGTGAAGGCGTGGTGCACGGCCGTCCACTCGCCGGCGCCGGCGGCGACGTCGCCGGCCGCCACGGCTGCTGCGGCGGGCTCGAACATGGGCGCGTCGACAATCCACACGAAGGCCCAGTCGCTGGGATCGATGAGTCCGGTGCGGTGGCCGATCTCCACACGGGCCGCGCCGAGCAGGGCCCGGGCCTCGGAGGCCTGGCCCGCGGCGAAGAAGATGCAGTCGCCGGGCTTGGCGCCGACGGTGCCGGCCAGGTTCTCCCGCTCGAAGTCGGTCAGGTTCTTGGCCACCGGGCCGGTCAGGCTGCCGTCCTCCTGGACCAGCACGTAGGCCAGGCCCTTCGCGCCGCGCTGCTTGGCCCATTCCTGCCAGGCGTCGAGGGTGCGGCGGGCCTGGGAGGCGCCGCCGGGCATCACGACGGCGCCCACGTACGGGGCCTGGAAGACGCGGAAGGTGGTGTCCTTGAAGAACTCGGTGAGCTCGGTCAGCTCCAGCCCGAAACGCAGGTCGGGCTTGTCGGAGCCGTACTTCTGCATGGCCTCGGTGTAGGTCATGCGGCGGATCGGGGTCTCGATCTCGACGCCGATCAGCTTCCACAGCGCCTTCACGATCTGCTCGCCGAGGGCGATGATGTCGTTTTCCTCGACGAAGCTGGCCTCGATGTCCAGCTGGGTGAACTCCGGCTGCCGGTCGGCGCGGAAGTCCTCGTCGCGGTAGCAGCGGGCGATCTGGTAATACTTCTCGAATCCGCCGACCTGCAGCAGCTGCTTGAACAGCTGCGGGGACTGCGGCAGCGCGTACCAGGAGCCGGGGGCCAGGCGGGCGGGAACGACGAAGTCGCGGGCACCCTCCGGCGTCGAGCGGGTCAGCGTGGGGGTTTCGATCTCGACGAAGCCCTCGCCGTGCAGCAGCTCGCGGGCCACCCGGTTGGCCTCGGAACGCAGGCGCAGCGCAGCCGCCGGGGCCGGGCGGCGCAGGTCGAGGTAGCGGTGCTTCAGCCGGGCTTCCTCGCCGACCTCGACGTGCTCGTCGATCTGGAAGGGCAGCGGATCGGAGGTGTTGAGGATGACCACCTCGTCGGCGATCACCTCGACCTCGCCGGTGGCCAGCGCCGGGTTCTCGTTGCCCTCGGGGCGCTTTTCCACCTTGCCGGTGATCTGCAGGACGTATTCGTTGCGCAGGCCGTGGAAGACCTCCTCCTCGCGCACCACCACCTGGGCCACGCCGGAGGCATCGCGCAGGTCGAGGAAGGCGACGCCGCCGTGGTCCCTGCGCCGGGCCACCCAGCCTGCCAGGGTGACGGTCTGACCAATATGCTCGGCCCTCAGGGTGCCAAGCGCATGTGTGCGCAGCAAAGCAGTCCTCTCAAAGATTGCTTGCGGAAAACACGGTTCCCGCTCAAGGTGAATAGAGATCTCCACATGAGTTTACCGGTGTTCGCTCCGTTTCCCCGCCGCCGCCTGCGGCCCGGCAGGAGGTCCATGGCCAGCAGCAAGCCCGTGCGTCCCCTCGGCGGCTTCGATGCCACCATGGCCGGGCTGGGGTCGATGATCGGGACCGGGCTGTTCGTCGTGTTCCCGCCCGCCGTTGCCGCCTCCGGCGGCCTGGTGCTGGTGCCGTGCCTCCTGGCTGCCCTCGTGGCCTACTGCTGTGCGGTGTCCACCTACCAGCTCGCCGGTGCGGTCGAGGACCGGCTGCCCGGCACCGACCGCGGCTGGCTGCGCGACGGCGGGGCTGCACGCACCGCCGCGCGCATGCTGCTGGGGCCCTACGCAGGGTTCCTCACCGGCTGGCTGCTGATCTGCGCGCTGCTCGCGGCTGCGGGAACCGCGGCGCTGACCTTCGGCACCTACGTTTTCGGCGACCGGGCCGGGATCGCCGCGGCGGCGGCCGTCGCGGCCCTCACGGCGGCCAACATCCTCGGTGCCGTCCGCGGCACCTGGGCGTCGCGGTTCATCGTGGCCTTCGTCATTGCGGTGGCCGGGTTCGCTGCCATCGCCGCGTTCAGCGTCCCGGAACGGCCGACGGCGGAGCTCCCGGCACCTGAGCAGCCCACCGCCGCCGGGGTGCTGCAGGCTGCCGGGGTGGTCTTCTTTGCGTTCGCCGGCTACTCCCGGCTGGCGTCCATGGGCCCGCAGGTGCGGCGCAGCGGCGTGAACATCCCGCGGGCGCTGCCGGCCGCCGTCGTCGTGGTCCTGGGCCTGTACCTCGCGGTGGGCGAGTCGCTGCTGTCCTTCTTCGGCCCGTCCGCCCTCGCCGTGGCCGAGGCTCCCCTGCTGGTCCCGGTCGAGTCGGTGCAGAGCACGGTCGGCACGGGCGCGGTCACCGCCGCCGCCGCGGTCGCCGGGCTGGGCGGAGTGTGGGCGTTGATTGGGGCCATCGGACGCACGGCGGCGTCGATGGCGGACGACGGCGACCTGCCGCGGCTGTTCCGCCGCGCCGGTCCGGAATCCGGCAGCGGGTCCGGCGCCGTGCATCCGGAGGCCAGCCGGCGCGGCCGGCGCGGATCGTCCCTGGCAGCCCGGGTCCGGGCCCAGCCGTGGGCGGCCGAGGCCGCGGCCGGCGCCGTCGTCGTGCTCATGTGCCTGGGCACCGAGCTGACCACCCTGCTCAGCGCCGCGTCGTTCGGGCTGCTGCTGTATGCGGCGGTGACGGCGATGGGCGCCTTCGCCCTGCGGACCCGCCCGTGGTTCGCCCCGCGGCTGCTCAATTTCCTCGGCCTGGCCGGGGCGCTCCTGCTGGCCCTGGCGCTGCCGCCGCTGGTGATCGCGTGGATGGGCATCGTGCTGCTGTTCGGGCTGGTGGTCCGGCTGAGTTTCCGGCGCGGGCAGGACGCCCCGGGCCTGCTCCCGCCGCCGGACTGAGCGGGATCGGCGGCCCGCCCGGCATGTCCTCCGTTCGGGGGACGTGCCGGCCCGTGCGTCTGGCTAGGGTGAAGTCATGCCCTCCGCCAGTTCCGCGCCACCCGCAGGCAGCGCTGTCCCCGCCGCCGGCAGCGCCGTCCCCGCCGACCGCAGCCCGGCGCCCCGGATCCGGCCGGGCGGCGTGGTTGCCGCCGCCGGCTATTGTGCCGCCGGAGCCGTGCTGATGCTCCTGCAGGCCAACGTCGCCACCTTCCTGCCCGGCGCAGGCCTGCCCGGACCCCCCTGGGACTGGTTCGCCTATCTGCTCCTGGGCTGTATCGGGCTGCTGTTCCGCAGCGCGAACGTGCCGCTCATGCTCGCCCTGACCGTCCCGGCGGCGGTGCTGTGCCTGCTGGCCGACGCGGGCGTGGCCGGCTTCCTGCTCGCCTTCGAGGCCATCTACTCCGGCATCCTGTACGGCCGCCCGCGGCTGAGCCGGATCGTGGTCCGCGTCGCGCAGGCCCTCGCAGCCATCCTGGTGGTGGTCGTCGCCGCTTCCTACCGCGACGTGGAGACGACCGTGCTGGCGACGGTGCAGGCGCTGGTGGTCTTCCTGATGCCGGTCTGGTGGGCCGGGGACCTGCGGGCGCAGCGGGACCACACCGAGGACGCCCGCGCCCGCGCCGAGGCCGAACGCCGCGATGCGCTCCACGCCCGCGAGGTGGCGGCCCTGAAGCTGGAGCTGGCCGTCACCGAGGAGCGGGCCCGAATGGCACGCGAACTGCACGACTCGATTGCCGGGCATCTGTCCGCGATCGCGCTGCAGAGCGGCGCTGCGGCGGCGGCAGCGGATCCCGCGCTCACCTCCCGGGTGCTCGGCCAGGTGCGAGCCGAAAGCCTGCGCGCCCTCGAGCAGATGCGCAGCATGATCGACGTCCTTGAATCCCGGGACGGCCGCGGGCTGCCCGTCTCCGGGCAGGCCGACCTCGCGGACCTCGCCGGCTCCGCTGCCGCGGCGGGCACCCCGGTGCGGATCACCGGCGGCCAGGCCCTGCCCGATCAGGCCCCCGCCGCGCTCCGCTCCGGAGTCTTCCGGATCGTGCAGGAGGCCCTGACCAACTGCATCCGGCACGCCCCCGGCCGGGAGGTGCTGGTCCGGCTCGGCACCGACGACGGCGGCGCGCTGCTCCTTGAGGTGGCCAACAGCCTGGCGCCCGACGCCCCGGACCCCCGGCGCGGGGCGGAGCCGCAGCCCGACCCCGGGCCGGGCGAGGGCGGCAACGCCGGTGAAGATGCGGCCGGTGCCGACGCGGGCGGTGCCGGCGCCGCCGTCGGGATCAACGCGGGCTCGGGAATCCGGAACATGAAGCTGCGGGCCGCCCGGCTCGGCGGCACTCTGACGGCGGGCGCCGAGGACGGCCTGTGGCGCGTCGCGGCCCGCCTGCCCCTCACGGAAGGACCCCAATGACCGTACGGATCCTGCTTGCCGACGACCACGCAGCGGTGCGCGGCGGGCTGCGCATGATCCTCGGGGCCGCCGACGGCCTCGAGGTGGTCGGCGAAGCGGCCGACGGCGCCACCGCGGTGTCAATGGCGCGCGCCCTGCGGCCGGACCTGGTGCTGATGGACGTGCAGATGCCGGGCATGGACGGCATCGAGGCCACGGAAGCCATCATCGGTGCCGGACATGCCGCGGTGCTGGTGCTCACCACGTTCGAGATCGACGACTACGTCTTCCGGGCGCTCCGGGCCGGCGCGGCGGGCTTCCTGCTCAAGACGGCCGAGCCGGCGGAGCTGGTCCGCGCCGTCCACCGGGTGGCCGACGGCGACAGCGTCCTCTCCCCCGAGGTCACCGGAACGCTGATCGCCGCGGCGCTGGGCGGAGGACCGGCGGCCGCCGCCGGCGCCGCCGGCGGCACTGGCGGCACGGAGGGGGCACGCCGCGGATCGGGCGCGGGTCCGGCCGCGCCCGTGGATACACTGACCGCCCGGGAGCAGGCCGTCCTGGACTGCCTGGCCGACGGGCTGTCCAACCAGGACATTTCCGCCCGGCTCGGGATCGCGGAGACGACCGTCAAGACGCACGTCTCCCGGGTCCTGGCGAAGCTGGGCGTCGCGTCGCGGGTGCAGGCTGCCCTGCTCTACCGGGGCGCCTGACACCGGCGCCGCCGCCGCGCCGCTATTCAACAGGTGCAGCCGCGGCGGCGTGCCCGCCGTGCCGGCGCCGCGCCGCTATTCGGCAGGCGCAGGCGCGGCCGCGCGCACCTGGGGCGCGAGGTCCTCGGCGGGCGGCATCCACGCGGCGGGGTCGGCGGGAACCTGGTCGCCGGAGCGGATGTCCTTGACCTCGTGCGTGCCGTCTTCGGACGTGAACCAGACGAAGGGGATGCCGCGGCGGTCGGCGTACTTAATCTGCTTGCCGAACTTCTCCGCCTTCGCGGCGACCTCCACGCTGATCCCCCGTGCGCGCAGCTGCGCGGCGACGTCCTGCGCCGCCGACCACGATCCGTCGTCGGTCAGGGTGACCAGCACCGCCGTCGGCACGCTGCGGCTGGCCTCCACGAAGCCCTGGCTCAGGATCCGCGAGACCAGGCGGGTGACGCCGATCGACAGGCCGACACCGGGGAAGGTCCGGCTGCCCTTGGAGGCCAGCGCGTCGTAGCGGCCGCCCGAGCAGATCGAGCCGAGCTGCTCGTGGCCCACCAGCACGGTCTCGTAGACGGTGCCGGTGTAGTAGTCCAGGCCGCGGGCGATGCTCAGGTCCGCCAGGACCCGGCCGGGTGCGCGTCGTCCGGCCTCGGCGATGACCTCCGCCAGTTCGGCCAGGCCCTCCTCCAGCAGGTCCTCCCGGACGCCCAGGGCGCGCACCTGCTCGACGAAGGAGGTGTCTTCGGTGCGGATGGAGGCCAGCGCCAGGGCGGCCTGCGCCTGCTCATCGGTGGCGCCGAGCTCGTCGCGGAGCAGCTCGGCCACCCGCTCGGCGCCGATCTTCTCCAGCTTGTCGATGCTGCGCAGCACTCCGGCGGTGTCGGTGAGGCCGATGCCGCGGTAGAAGCCCTCCGCCAGCTTGCGGTTGTTCACCCGGATCCGGAAGTCCGGAATCGGCAGCGCGCCCAGCGCCTCGGCGATGACCAGCGCCAGCTCCACGTCATACCGGAACGGCAGCTCGCCGTCGCCCACCACGTCGATGTCCGCCTGGGTGAACTCCCGGGCGCGGCCCTCCTGCGGCCGTTCCCCGCGCCAGACCTTCTGGATCTGGTAGCGGCGGAAGGGGAAGGAGAGGTGCCCGGCGTTCTCGACCACGTACCGGGCGAAGGGCACGGTCAGGTCGAAGTGCAGCGCCAGCCGGTTCGGATCTTCGCGGCCGGCCTCGCCCTCCTCGGCCTGCAGCCGGCTCAGCGCGTAGACCTCCTTGTCGATCTCGCCCTTGCGCAGCAGCTGGCCCACGGTCTCCACGGCCCGGGTCTCAATGTTCGTGAACCCGTGCAGTTCGAAGGTGCGGCGCAGCACGTCGAGCACATGCAGCTCCACCAGGCGCTCCTGCGGCAGCCATTCAGGGAAACCGGACAGAGAGGCCTTGCGTGCCATGCGGGGAAGCTCCTTGGGAAAATCGGTGAGGCCTCCGCGGGCAGGCCGGGGCCGTCTCCGTGGAGGGTGGGTTCTGCAGACGGTGCTTAGACTGTGTGCGGCACTCATTTTAGCCCTACGGCGGCTCCCCGTGCCGCGGAAGTCGCCGTCGTCCCCGCCGCCCTGCCCGGGCGGCCCGGCAGACCAGGAGGAGAGCGTGCCCACCAAACGCATTGACCGCGAGACCCGACGCCGAATCGCCCGCATGGAGGCCCGCCGTGTCCTGGCCGCGGCCCAGGTCCGCCGCCGTCGGCGGGACAACCTGTTCGCAGGGCTGGCGGGCGTGCTGGCCCTGGTGCTCGCGGTCGCCCTGCAGGCCTTCTGGTTCTCCAACGACCCCGCGCCCGACGACCTGGCGCTGATCCGCGACCAGCAGGAGCGCGATGCCCGGACCGCCGCCGGCGTTCCGGATCCCGACACCGCCCGCGGCCGGGTCTTCACCGGCACCCTGGACCTGAACGTCGGCGAACTGGGCGTCGAGCTGGACGGCAACGCCGCACCGCAGGCGGTGGCGGTCTTCAAGCAGCTGGCCGACGACGGCACGCTGGCCGGGCGCAGCTGCCACCGGCTGACGGCCACGCCCGACATGGGTGTGCTGCAGTGCGGCTCCGAAGACGGCAAGGGCGGCGGCGACCCGGATTTCCAGTGGGGACCGATCGAGAACGCCCCGGCCGACGGCGTGTACCCGGCAGGCACCATCGCCGTCGCCCGCGGCGGGACGCCGGACAGCCACGGCACGCAGTTCTTCATTACATATAAGGAATCCCGCATCACCCAGGACGGCGGCGGCTACACGATAATGGGTAAGGTAACGTCAGGGCTGGACGTCCTGGAATCAGTGGCCGCCGGCGGCATTGAGGCGGACCAGCAGGATGGCCGGCCCAAGACAGCGGTGGCGATAGATTCGTTTACCCTGAACTAAACGGAAAACGACCGGGCAACCGGGCTCCGATTATCCCGAGCGAAAGACTTTTAGCGGTGACAGACAGTCAGAAATCCGACGACACGACGGGCCGGCCGGCCGCACCCCGGCCCGGCACGCCCAGCCCCGCCGCCTTCGCTGCGCGCCACCCCGCTCCGGCACCGGCCGCAGCCGCGGCGCCGCAGCCCGTGGTCGCTGCGCCCGCCCTGCACCAGACCACGCTGGAGGAGGCTGCCGCCTTCGCCCGCGTCGAAGAGGACGGCCATGTCTTCCTCCTGGTCGACGGCGCCGAACACCCGGTCGGCCAGTATCCTGACGCCACCCGCGAGGAGGCCCTGGCCTACTTCGTGCGCAAGTACGACGACCTGGTCGCGCAGGTAGCGCTGCTGGAGCAGCGCCTGGCCGCCAAGGCGCCCGCCGCGGATATGGGCAAGACCCTCAGGCATCTCGCCGAGCAGGCCGCCGAGCGGAAGTTCGTGGGCGACGTCGCTGCCCTGGACGCGCGCATCGAGGCCCTGTCGGCCAGCATCGCCGAGGCCGAGGCCGCCGAGCGTGCGGCCCAGGACGAGGCGAAGGCCCGCGAGCTTGCCGCCCGTGAGGCGATTGTCGCCGAAGCGGAGGAGATTGCCGCCAAGGATCCCGCCACGGTGCAGTGGAAGACCAGCAGCAACCGCATGAACGAACTGTTCGATGCCTGGAAGACCTCGCAGAAGAACGGCCCGCGGCTGGGACGCAGCACCGAGGACGCCCTCTGGAAGCGGTTCCGGTCCGCCCGCACGGTCTTCGACCGGCACCGCCGCGCCTACTTCTCGCAGCTGGACAACGAGAACGCCGCCGCCAAGAAGGCCAAGGAAGCGCTCATCGCCCGGGCCGAGGAGCTCGCCGACTCCACCGACTGGGGCGCCACCGCCGCCGAGTACCGCCGCCTGATGGACGAGTGGAAGGCCTCCAAGCGGGCCAGCCGCAAGGACGACGACGCGCTGTGGAACCGTTTCCGGGCCGCCCAGGACCGGTTCTTCGCCGCCCGCCAGGCGGCGAACGAGGTCATTGACGAGCAGTTCGCCGCGAACCTGCTGGTCAAGGAGGAAATCCTCAAGGAGGCCCAGGCCCTGCTGCCGGTGAAGGACCACCGGGCGGCGCGCCGTGCCCTTACGGAGATCCAGGACCGCTGGGAGGCCGCCGGCAAGGTGCCCCGCGCCGATATGGGCCGCATGGAGTCCGGACTGCGCCGCGTCGAGGAGGCGGTGAAGGCCGCCGAAGACGAGCACTGGCAGCGTTCCAACCCGGAGACGAAGGCCCGCACCAACAGCGCGCTCAGCCAGCTCGAGGCCGTGATCGCTTCCCTCGAGGACGACCTGGCCGCCGCGGAGAAGGCCGGCGACGCGCGGCGGATCGCCGCCGCGCGCGAGGCCCTCGAGGCCCGACGCCAGTGGCTGGACATGCTGCAGAAGTCCGCGCAGGACTTCTCCTAGCCCGCACCGACGGCTGCCCGCAGCCCGCATAGCCCCGGCGGTTTCCACAGGAAGCCGCCGGGGCTTTGCGCTTCCCCGGGGCAGTCGGCAGGCTGGGCGGTATGCCCCCGCCCGCGCCGGATACCGGCAGCACGCCGCCTGGCGTCCGCCTGTTCCTGCCCGGCGCGCCCTTCTCCGCGGCGGAGCTGGCAGGAATGCGCCGAGACGGGCTGCTGCGGTATGTCTACGCCGGCGCGTACGCCGAAGCGCACCTCCTGCCCGGCCCGGCCGAACGCGCAGCTGCTGCGACGTGGCGGCTCTCAGATGCGTTGAAGGCGCGCGCCGTCCTGGGGCGGATGAGCGCCGCGTGGGTCTACGGCTGCGCCGACGCGCCCGGCCGGGCGGTGCTGCTGGCGGACAGGTCCCGCCGCAGCACCTGGATGCCCGGGGCCGCCCTGCACGAGGTGCGGCTCGGCCCGGCCGACGTCGTGACGCTGGGAACGGCCCGCGTCACCTCGCCGCTGCGGACGGCGCTGGATCTGGCCTACCATGAGCCCTCCGCCCGCGCCCTGCCCGCCCTGGCGCTGCTGGGCGCCGATCCGGACCTGGCCTGCCCGCTGGGGCACGTCGTCGCCGTCGTGCTGGCCCGCCGGCGTGCTCCCGGACGGGAGCACGCGCTGCGCTGCCTCAGGCTGGCCATGGCGGCCGGAGCGTAAGGCTCAGGGCCGCCGCTGCGATCCGGTCGTGCGGTACACGTCGTAGACCCCGTCGATCCGGCGGACCGCGTTGAGGATGTGGTTCAGGTACTTCGGGTCGCCCATTTCGAAGACGAACTTGGACATGGCCACCCGGTCACTGGAGGTGTTCACGCTCGCCGAGAGGATGTTCACGTGGTTCTCGGCCAGGACCCGGGTGACGTCGGAGAGCAGGCTCTTGCGGTCCAGGGCCTCGACCTGGATCTCCACCAGGAACACGCTGGACTGGGTCGGTGCCCATTCCACGTCGACCATGCGGTCGGGCTGGTCGCGCAGGTCATGGACGTTGCGGCAGTCGCTGCGGTGGACCGACACGCCGGAGCCGCGGGTGACGAAGCCGACGATGGGATCCGGCGGCACCGGGGTGCAGCAGCGGGCGAGCTTGACCCACACGTCGCCCACGCCGCGCACCGTCACACCGGAGTCGGAGAACTTGGGGCGGCGGACCTGCGAGGAGATCGGCGCCTCCTCCAGGTCCTCCTCGGCGCCCTGGTGCCCGCCCATGAGCGAGACCAGGTGTTCGATCACGTTCTGGGCGGAGGTGTGGCCGTCACCGACCGCCGCATACAGGCCGGAAATGTCCTGGTGGTGCAGTTCCTGCGCGACGGCGGTCAGCGCGTCGTGCGTCATGAGCCGCTGCAGCGGCAGGTTCTGCTTGCGCATGCCGCGGGTGAGCAGGTCCTTGCCCTTTTCGATCGCCTCTTCGCGGCGCTCCTTGGAGAACCACTGGCGGATCTTGTTCCGGGCCCGGGGGCTCTTGACGAAGCCCTGCCAGTCCTGGCTGGGCCCGGCGCCTTCGGCCTTGGAGGTGAAGATCTCCACCCAGTCGCCGTGCTGCAGTTCGCTGTTCAGCGGCACCAGCTTGCCGTTGACCCGGGCGCCGATGGTCCGGTGCCCCACCTCGGTGTGCACGGCGTAGGCGAAGTCCACCGGCGTGGAGCCGGCGGGCAGGGCCATGACCTCGCCCTTCGGGGTGAAGACGAACACTTCCTGCGCGTTGATCTCGAAGCGCAGCGAGTCGAGGAACTCGTCGGGGTCGGAGGTTTCCTGCTGCCAGTCCACGAGGGAGCGCAGCCAGCTCATGTCGTTGTTATCCGGGGTCGGTCCCGCGCCGCCCTGGCGGCGGGCGCCGTCCTTGTACTTCCAGTGCGCGGCGACGCCGTATTCGGCGCGGCGGTGCATGTCGTGGGTGCGGATCTGGATTTCCACCGGCTTGCCGCCCGGACCGATCACCGTGGTGTGCAGCGACTGGTACATGTTGAACTTCGGCATCGCGATGTAGTCCTTGAACCGCCCGGGCAGGGGGTTCCATCGCGCGTGCAGGGCGCCGAGGGTGGCGTAGCAGTCACGCACCGAGTCGACCAGTACCCGCACGCCCATCAGGTCGTGGATGTCGTCGAAGTCCTTGCCGCGCACGATCATCTTTTGGTAGATCGAGTAGTAGTGCTTCGGCCGTCCGGTGATGGTCGCCTTGATCTTGACCGTGTGCAGGTCTTCGGCGATCTGGGAGCGGACGGTGGACAGGTACTTCTCCCGTTCGGGCGTGCGGTCCCCCACCATGCGCACGATCTCGTCGTACACCTTCGGGTGCAGCGCCGCGAAGGACAGGTCTTCGAGCTCCCACTTGATCGTGTTCATGCCGAGCCGATGGGCCAGCGGAGCGAAGATCTCCAGCGTTTCGCGGGCCTTGCGGGCCGAGGACTGGGGCGAAACGAACCGCCAGGTCCTGGCGTTGTGCAGCCGGTCGGCGAGCTTGATGACAAGGACGCGGATGTCCTTCGCCATGGCCACGACCATCTTCCGCACGGTTTCGGCCTGCGCCGCGTCGCCGAAGGTGACCTTGTCCAGCTTGGTCACGCCGTCCACCAGCATGGCGACCTCGGGCCCGAAGTCCCGGCGCAGCTCATCGAGCGTGTAGCTGGTGTCCTCCACGGTGTCGTGGAGCAGGGCGGCGGCAAGCGTTGTCCCGCTCATGCCCAGTTCGGCCAGGATCGTCGCCACGGCCACCGGGTGGGTGATGTACGGGTCTCCGCTCTTGCGGGTCTGGCCCTGGTGGCTGCGTTCGGCCACCAGGTACGCCCGCTGGATCAGGTCGAGGTCTTCCCGCGGATTGTTGGCGCGCACGGTGCGCAGCAGCGGCTCGAGCATGGGCGAATAGCCCGGCTGGCTGCGTCCGGCCAGCCGCGCCAGGCGCGCCCTGGTACCGGTGCGGCGGCCCGGCCGTACGGCCGGAGGAGGAGTCGGTGCCGGCACGGGTGCGGGGACGGCGACGGCCTTCTCAGCCGTAGCTCCCCCTGCCGGTGCGGCGGCCGCCTCCACCCCGGAGCCGGGCCGGGACGATTCGCCGTCGCGGGGCGCAACAGCACCCGCACCGTCTTTCTCCGGTGCTTTGACCTTCTGCGTGCTCGACGCCGATCGTGCGCTCTCGGCCACTGCCGCCCTTTCGTTGCCAGCAAAAACCTTTAGCGTCCAGTCTAAGCCTCCGGCGCCCCGCACCAGTACCTTTAGCCGCCGCGGCTTCCGCCGCCCGTGGCGCGTGCGGCGTACCTGCAACGCCGGCCGCACGCCCGTGCCCTGCAACGCGGCAGGCCGTGCACCCGCTGGGGGTGCACGGCCTGCCGTATCGCGAAGGCGGGTCAGGCGGAAGACGCCGCCGTGTCCCCGGAGGCGCGGGCGCCGTCGGGCTCCCCGCCCTGGGACTCCCCGGCCTGGGACTCCCCGGCCTGTTCGCGGGCTTCGACCTTGCGGCGCTGGGCCACCTTCCGGGCCTGCTGCACGATGGCGGGTTCGTTGCGGCGCAGCCAGGCATACATCGGAGCGGCGACGAAGACCGTTGCCACGGTGCCCAGGATGATGCCGATGAACAGGGCCAGCGAGAGGTCCTTCAAGGTGCCGGCACCGAGCAGGTACGCACCGATGAACAGGATGGAGGCCACCGGCAGCACCGCCACCACTGAGGTGTTGATCGAGCGGACCAGGGTCTGGTTGATGGCGAGGTTGACCTCCTCGGCGAAGGTGCGTTTGGTGCGGTTCTGCAGATCCGCGGTGTTTTCCCGCACCTTGTCGAAGACCACCACCGTGTCGTACAGCGAGTAGCTCAGCACGGTCAGGAAGCCGATGATCGCCGACGGAGTGACCTCGAACCCGCTCAGTGAGTACACGCCGGCCGTGACCACCATGACGGTGACGAGGGCGGTGATGGCCGCCAGCGACATCTTCCAGGTGCGGAAGTAGATCGCCATCAGGACCGCGGCCAGGGCGACGAACACGATGAGGCCGATCAGTGCCTGCCGGCTCACCCCCTCGCCCCACACCGGGCCGATGAAGGTGGAGGTCACCGCTTCGTCGGAGACGTCGTAGGCCTCGCCGAGGGCGTCCTTGACCTCCAGGGTCTGGTCGTCGCTGAGCGTTTCGGTCTGCACCCGCATCGTGCCGGGGGCGATGTTGGTCACCCGGGCCTCAGCGCCGCCGACGATGGAGGAGACGGCCTCCTCACCGGCGGCGACATCGGTCTTTTCGACGCCGGAGATGGTGAACTCGCTGCCGCCGCGGAAGTCGATGCCGAGGTTGAAGCCGCCCTTGACCACCGGGATCAGGATCGAGATCACCATGGCGACGGCGGCGATCAGGAACCACAGCCGCGCTTTGCCGACGAAGTTGTAGGACCGTTTGCCGGTGTAGAGCTCGTTGCCGAAGGTCGAGAAGCTGAACCTGCTCACTTGGAGTCCTCCCCGGAGCCGCTGCGGCCGCTGCCGGCCATTGAATCGGTCTTGCTGCCGTCCTGATCGGCCGCCCTTTCGGCGGCCCTGCGTTCGGCAATCGTCATGCGGCGCTCGGCTTCCTTCAGGGCTCCCTTGTTGCGGGCCTTGACCTGCCTGGGCGCGCTCGTGCCGGGTTCGCGCAGGCGTCCGGCACCGCGGTACAGCGGCACGGCACCGAGCCGGCTCGCGTCCAGGCCGGACCACTTGTGGCCGCGGCCGAAGAACTTCGTGCGGGCCAGCAGCACCATGGTCGGGTGGGTGAACATGAACACGACGATGAGGTCCGCGATCGCGGTCAGGCCCAAGGTGAACGCGAAGCCGCGCACGTTGCCCACCGCCACGAAGTAGAGCACGACGGCGGCCAGCAGGTTGACGGCCTTGGAGGCCAGGACCGTGCGTTTGGCCCGCTTCCAGCCGTTGTCCACGGCGGAGACCAGTCCGCGGCCGTCCCGCAGTTCATCCCTGATGCGTTCGAAGTAGACGATGAACGAGTCGGCCGTCTGGCCGATCGCAACGATGAGGCCCGCCACCCCGGCCAGCGAGAGCCGGTAGTTGTGGGACCAGCCGAGGATGGTGATCGCCAGGTAGCTGAGCACGCCGGCGACGACGAGCGAGGCGATGGTCACCAGGCCCAGGGCACGGTACTGGAACAGCGAGTAGACGGCGACCAGGACCAGGCCGATCAGGCCCGCGATCATGCCCATCCGGAGCTGGTCGGCGCCCAGGGTGGCGGAGACCTGCTGTTCGGACTGGATGTCGAAGCTGATCGGCAGGGCGCCGTACTTCAGCTGCTCGGAGAGGTTGCGCGCGGTTTCCTCGGTGAAGTTGCCCGTGATCTGCGGCTTGCCGTCGGTGATCACGGCGTTGACCGTGGGAGCGCTGATGATCTGCCCGTCCAGCACGATGGCGAACTGGTTCTGCGCCCCGGTGAGGCCGAACAGCCGTTCGGTGACGCCGCGGAAGGTCTCGCTGCCCTCGCGGTTGAACTCGATGTTCACGGCCCACTGGTTCAGGGAGGCGCCGTTGCCGCCCTGGGCCATGCCGAAGCTGGCGGTGGAGATCTGAGATCCGGGCACCTCGACCGGGCCGAGGATGTACTTGCCCATCGTGTCCGGCTCGCAGGCGACCATCGGCTGGTCGGTCGGCGCCGGTTCGGTGGCCGCTTCCAGGACCGCCGGATCGGTGCAGTCCAGGGCCTCGAACTCGCGGAAGATCTCCGGGGTGATCCAGTTGGTGTCGGAGGCGTCCGCCGGTTCGCCCGAGGGCTGCGGAAGCTGGTCATCCGGCGTCGGGGTCTCCGCCGCCGGGGCCATGCCCGCGCCGCCGTAGAGCACCGGACGGAATTCCATGTAGGCCGAGGCCTGGATCAGTTCCCGGGTCTCGGCGTCGGGCGCGCCCGGAAGGGACACCACCACGTTGCGGTTGCCCGAGGTGTTTCCCTGGGTGCTGATTTCGGCCTCGGAGACGCCGCTGCCGTCGACCCGCTGGCGGATGATCTCCACCGCCTGGTCGAGCTGTTCCTCGCTGATGTTGCTGTCCCCGCCCTGCACCTTGGGCGAGAGGATCATCTGCGTTCCGCCCTCCAGGTCGAGGGCGAGCTTCGGGGTCCAGGAGGCTCCGCCCCACAGCGAGGCACCTCCGAGCAGCATGGCCAGCGCAGCACAAAGGACGCCCAGCCAGGTGAGCGTCTTCTTCGCCGCCGATCCGGGACCGGTACGAGACATGGTTATTCCTTCAGGCGTGAGAAACCGGCGGACCGCCGCGGGCCCGCCGGGAGCCGCGGACCCGGCGGGCCCGCGGCTTTCGGAAGAGTCTAGTTCTCTTTGTTCTTGTCGCGGTTCGCCGGGTCGGCGGGGTCGACGTCGACCGGACGCTCAGGGGCCGGAGCGTCGCCGGTCAGGGCGGAGGCGTCGTCGGGAACCTGCGGCTGCTCCTCTTCGGCGACCGGGGTCACGACCTTGGTCAGCGCCTGCAGATGCACGGTGGCGGTAGTGCCGGGCGAGAGCTCCAGGACGGCCTTGTTCTCGTCGGCGTCGATGGAGACGATGGTGCCGAAGATGCCGGAGTTGGTCATCACCTCGGTGCCGGGGACCATCTGGGTGCGCTGCTGCGCCATCTGCTGCTGCGTCTTCTTGTTCTTGCGGAACATCATGAAGACCAGCAGGATCAGCAGCACGGGCAGCATGAGGTTGATGAGGCCGCCGCCGGTGGCCTGCTCGCCGTTGGTCTGGGCCAGAATGTTCACGAACACTGAGGAATTTCCGATCTTGTTGACAGCTGGTGGTTGGCTCTTCGGCCACGCCCGGGGCGCTGGGACCACGGACCGCTTCCGGGCACGCTGCACACGGCCGGGCGTGCCCAGTCTATGGGACAACGGACGCCGCGGAGGTTAAGTTTCCGGCTTTTCTGCTCCGAACCCGCTGCGGCTGCCGGCCTCAGCCCTGGTCCGTGTCCGGTCCCGCCGCGGCGTCGCCGTCGTCAAACAGCGGCAGCGGGGCGGCGCCGGTGAAGGCTCCGGCGGCCAGGCCGGCGGCGCCTTCCGGCATCGGCAGTCCCAGGTGCTCCCACGCCGCGCGCGTGGCGATCCGTCCGCGCGGCGTGCGGCCGAGCAGGCCCTCCCGGACAAGGAAGGGCTCCGCCACCGTTTCCACGGTTTCAGGCTCCTCCCCCACGGCGATGGCCAGCGTGCTGAGCCCGACCGGGCCGCCGTTGAACTTGGTCACCAGGGCGTGCAGCACGGAACGGTCGAGGCGGTCCAGGCCGCGGGCGTCGACCTCGTACATGTCCAACGCGGCGGAGGCCGCCCTGGAGTCGATCTGTTCGATGCCGTGCACCAGCGCCCAGTCCCGGACCCGGCGGAGCAGCCGGTTGGCGATGCGCGGCGTGCCGCGGGAGCGGCCGGCCACCTCGGCGAAACCGGCCGAGTTGACCTTCATGTCCATCAGCATGGCCGAGCGGCGCAGCACCAGCTCCAGCTCCTCCGCGGAGTAGAACTCCAGGTGGCCGGTGAAGCCGAACCGGTCCCGCAGCGGCCCGGGCAGCAGGCCGGCACGGGTGGTGGCTCCGACCAGGGTGAAGGGCGGCAGCTCCAGGGGAATGGCGGTGGCGCCGGCGCCCTTGCCGACGACGATGTCGACCCGGAAGTCCTCCATCGCCATGTACAGCATTTCCTCCGCGGGGCGGGACATGCGGTGGATTTCGTCGAGGAACAGCACCTCGCCCTCGGTCAGGGAGGACAGGATGGCGGCCAGGTCTCCGGCGTGCTGGATGGCGGGACCGGAGCTGATCCGCAGCGGGGCGTTCATCTCGGCCGCGATGATCATCGAGAGCGTGGTCTTGCCCAGTCCGGGCGGGCCGGACAGCAGGACGTGGTCGGCGCTGCGTCCGCGCAGCTTCGACGCCTCCAGCACCAGGGCCAGCTGCTCGCGCACCCGTTTCTGGCCGACGAAGTCGTCCAGGTTCTTCGGCCGCAGCGCGGCCTCGATGGCCTTGTCGTCGGGGTCGCCGGTGGCGGCCACCAGCGGATCGGCACCGGGGGCCATCAGCCGGCCTTTCCGCTGCGGGCCACGGGCCGGCGGCCGTCCTGGCCCAGCCGGCGCAGGGTCACGCGCAGGATTTCAGCGACCTGCCCGGAGGCGGCGACGTCGGGCTCCTCGGCCATGGCCGCGTCGATCGCGGCGGTGGCGTCCTTCTCGTTCCAGCCGAGCCCGGTCATGGCGGCCAGCACCTGGTCCTGCCAGGCCGGGGCCGCCGGCGCGGCGCCGGGCGTCTCGAGCGGAACCAGCTTGTCGGCGAGTTCCAGCAGGATCTTCCGGGCGCCCTTCGGGCCGATGCCGGGAACCTTGGTGAAGGCCTTCACGTCTTCGGTGGACGCCGCCCGCCGCACGTCCTCCGGCGAGTGCACCGCCAGCACGGCCAAGGCGAGGCGGGGGCCGACGCCGCTGACCCCGAGCAGGGTCTCGAAGACCTCCTTCTGCTCGGCGTCGGCAAAGCCGAAGAGCGTCAGCGAGTCCTCGCGCACGATCAGGGAAGTGAACACCTGCGCTTCACGGCCCACATGCAGGCCGCTGAGGGTCTGCGGCGTGGCCTGGACGGACATGCCGACACCGCCCACCTCGATGACGGCTGCGTGCAGCCCGACGTGGGCCACGGTGCCGCGAAGGGAACTGATCATGGGAGGACTCCAACGGATTCATAGAACATAGCTACGAATACCCTACTTGGGACCGACGCCGATTCCGCACCGGACGCCGTCGGCCCGCGTTTCGCCGGCGCTGCAGATGAGCGGACCTGGTCCGGGAAGACGCCTGGACCGGCGGTCGCCCGGTCAGCGGCCGGCGCGCCGGGCCTTGGCTTCGGCCTCGGCCCAGAGCCGCTGGGCCGCCGTCAGGCCGGTCCCGCTGCCCGCACCCGCCGCCGCACGGGCAGGCGCCTTGGTGGCGGACCCGGCGGTGGACCGGCCGGGGCCGAGCGCGGTGCGCCGCCACGCGTGGGTGATGGCCAGGGCAAGGGCGTCGGCGGCGTCGGCCGGGCGCGGCGGGGCGTCCAGCCGCAGGATCTTGGTGACCATCTTGCCGACGGCGTCCTTGTTGGCGGAGCCTGAGCCGGTTACCGCGGCCTTCACCTCGGTGGGAGTGTGCAGCGCCACCGGGATGCCCCGGCGGGCGGCGGCGGCAATGACGATGCCGCTGGCCTGGGCGGTGCCCATCACGGTGCTGACGTTGGTGTGGCTGAAGACCCGCTCAACTGCCAGCACATCGGGGACATGCTCGTCCAGCCAGCTCTCGATCGAGGTGGCGATGGTCAGGAGCCGGCCGTCCAGGGCGGTCGCAGAGTCGGTGCCGACCACCCCCACCGCCACCAGGTGCGCCCGGCGGCTGGGCTCGACGTCGACGACGCCGAGCCCGCACCGCGTCAGGCCCGGATCGACACCCAGGACCCGCACGGGGTCAGTCGTCCTCGAGCTGGGCCAGAACCTCGGGGGCGATGTCGGCGTTCGAGTACACGTTCTGCACGTCGTCGAGGTCCTCGAGGGCGTCGGCGAGCTTCAGGAACTTCCGCGCGGCGTCGGCGTCCAGCTCCACGTGCATGGAGGGCACGAACTCCGCCTCGTCGGTCTCGTACTCGATGCCGGCCTCCTCCAGGGCGGCGACGACGGCGCGCAGGTCCTGCGGCTCGGAAATGATCTCGAAGCTGTCTCCGGATTCCTTGACCTCGTCGGCGCCGGCGTCGAGCACCGCCATCAGCAGGTCATCTTCGGTGAGCCCGTTCTTGGGCAGGTTCACCACGCCCTTGCGGGAGAACATGTAGGAGACGGAGCCCGGGTCCGCCACGGTGCCGCCGTTGCGGTTAATGGCCAGGCGCACCTCGGAGGCCGCGCGGTTCTTGTTGTCGGTGAGGCACTCGATCAGGAGGGCGGAGCCCTGCGGGCCGCGCGCTTCGTAGATGATTTCGGAGTAGTCGACGACTTCGCCGGTCAGCCCGGCGCCGCGCTTGATCGCGCGGTCGATGTTGTCGTTGGGCACCGAAGTCTTCTTGGCCTTCTGCACGGCCAGTTCGAGGGCCGGGTTGCCGGCCATGTCGGCGCCGCCGGCGCGGGCGGCTACTTCGATGTTCTTGATCAGCTTGGCGAACGCCTTGGCGCGCTTCGCATCGATCACGGCCTTCTTGTGCTTGGTGGTTGCCCATTTGGAGTGGCCCGACATGCTCTACGCTTCTCCTCTGATCATCGATATAAAAAGTTCGTGGACCCGCCGCTCGCCCGTAACCTCCGGATGGAACGAGGTGGCCAGCAGCTGTCCCGAACGCACTGCCACAATTCTAGCGACCGGTCCGGGAACTTCGGCGAGGACCTGCACGTCGGCACCGGTTTTCTCCACCAGCGGGGCGCGGATGAACACTGCCCGCAGGGTGTCCGGCTGTTCCAGGCCCGCAGATGAGGGCAGGCCCGCGATTCCCTTGAAGCGCAGGTCCGCCTCGAAGGAATCCCGCTGCCGGCCGAACGCATTGCGGCGGACCAGGATGTCCAGGCCGCCGAGGGTGGGCTGCGGGTTGCCGGACAGGTCCGTCGCCGGATCGGTGAGCCGGTCCGCCAGCAGGATCATGCCCGCGCAGGAGCCGTAGGCCGGCAGCCCCTCCGCAAGCGCCTCACGCAGCGGCTCCAGGAGGCCGAAGATTCCGAGCAGCTTGCCGATGGTGGTCGATTCCCCGCCGGGCAGCACGATTCCTTCGAGTCCGGCGAGGTCCGCCGGACGCCGCACGGGAACCGGCTGCACGCCGTTGGCCTGCAGGGCGGCAACATGTTCGCGTACCCCGCCCTGCAGTGCGAGCACGCCTACCCTTGAAGTCACCGGGACAGCTTACCCGCGGGCCCCGGCGTCGGCCCTACCGCCGCGGGAGGATGACGCCGCTGCGATATATTCGAACCCATGAGTTTCTTCTCCGTCCTCGTGGGCAAGACAGTCCGCGGAGCGTCCCGGCTTCGCGGCGGAGGATCGGCACTTCCCGGCCTGGTGGTGGAGAAGATTGATCCGAACTTCATCCGCCGCACCCTCTCCACCCTGCCGCTCGGCGTGGCCGTGGTCTCCGGCACCAACGGCAAGACCACCACCACCAAGATGGTCGTCGAGCTGCTGGAGGGCCAGGGCCTCAAGGTCTTCACCAACCGCACCGGCAGCAACTTCACCCGCGGTGTGGCCGCGGCCCTGTTGGGCGAGGTGGACCTGCGCGGCCGGCTCGATGCGGACATTGCCGTCCTGGAGCTGGACGAGGCGCACGCCGTGCACTTCGTGAAGCTGATCCGGCCCCGCCGTTCACTGCTGCTGAACGTGCTGCGCGACCAGCTGGACCGGTTCGGGGAGATCGACCGGACCACCAAGCTGCTGCAGCAGATCGCCGCGGCGACCACTGAAACCGTGGTGCTGAACCGGGAGGATCCGCGGGTGGCAGGCATCGCCGAGACGCTCACGGGAGGGCAGCGGGTCCGCTGGTTCGGACTGGACGAATCACTGCGCAGCACCTTCCCCAGCGACGACGAGATGCGCGGCGACGGCACCGGCGCGGCGCAGCGCGCCCTGGACGCGCGGCGGGAGGCCGACGTCGTGCTGGAGCGGGTGGCGGAGGCGGACGCCGACTTCCGGATCGGTGATGAGCTGGTGACCACCGGACTCAAGCTGCGCGGGGTGTACAACATTTTCAACGCCGCTGCGGCACTGACCCTGGCCCGCGTGATCACCGGCGCCGACACCGACCAGCCGGCCCTGATCGAGTCGCTGTCCAACGTGGAACCGGCCTTCGGGCGCGGCGAGTCGCTGACCGTGAACGGCCAGCCGCTGGAACTGGTGCTGGTCAAGAACCCCAGCGGCTTCCGGCTGGGCCTGAAGTCCTTCGCCGCGGACGGCTGGTCCACCATGATCGCCATCAACGACAACTATGCGGACGGCCGGGACATGTCCTGGCTCTGGGACGTCGAGTTCGACTCGCTTGCCGCCGGCGGGGTGGACGTGGTCTCCGGCGTTCGGGCCTATGACATGGCGCTGCGCCTGAAGTACGACGACGTCGAGGTCCGGCACATCGAGCCGGACCTGCCGGACGCGCTGCAGCGTTTCATCAAGGATGCTTCGTCCGGCCCGATGCGCATTTTCTGCACGTACACCGCCATGCTTGCGATCCGCCGCGAGCTGTCCCGAATCACCACCGTGGAGGTTGTCTCATGAGCGGCGAACACGAAAACCGGGACGGCCGCCGGATCCACGTCGTCCAGCTTTATCCCCGGGACATGAACATCTACGGGGACTTCGGCAACGTGCTGGTCCTGAAGCAGCGGCTCAAGTGGTACGGCTACTCCCCCGTGGTGACCGAGTACAACCCGGGTGATGTGTTCCCGTCCGACGTGGATGTCGTCGTCGGCGGCGGCGGCCAGGACAGCGGGCAGGTGGTCATCCAGCAGGATCTTCAGCAGCTGGCTCCCACGCTGCGGCAGCTGGCGGACGACGGGGTACCCATGCTGGTCATCTGCGGGCTCTACCAGCTGTTCGGACGCTTCTTCAAGACGCATGAGGGCACCGTCATTCCGGGCATCGGGGTGCTGGACATCGAGACCCACGGGGGAAGCGACCGGCTGATCGGCAACGTGCTGTCCGAAAGCGTCGAGTTCGGCGAGATCCACGGCTACGAGAACCACAGCGGACAGACCTTCCTGGGCGAGGGCGTCGAGCCGCTGGCCCGGGTGCGCAAGGGCGAGGGCAACAACACCAAGGACGACACCGAAGGCGCCCGTTACAACAACGTGGTGGCCAGCTACCTGCACGGTTCCCTGCTGCCCAAGAACCCTGCGATCGCGGACTTCCTGATCGCCAAGGCCGCCGAGCGGCGCTACGGCAGCTTCGATCCGGTGCCCTCCGAGGAGGATTTCGCCGATCTGGAGCGGCTCTCGCGGCTCGCCCGCGAGCACGCTGGCCTGCGTCCCCGGTAGCGTCCGCCAGCCACCGGTTCCCGGGCTGTCCGGCAATTCCCGGGCTGTCTGGCAACCGGTAGTCTCAGCCACCGGTTCCCGGGCCACCCGGCAGCGGCGGCGCGGTGGAACGGTACCTGTGGCCGGTCGGCGTCGTGATGGTGACCGTATGTCGGGTGCCGGGTTCCTGCTTCCCATTGACTGATCCCTCCAGGCCGGACGAATCCTCCGGCCCGGCTGCTGCTTTCCATCCCGGCGCCTCCTTCGCCTGGTTGCAGGCCTCGCACAGCCCCTGCAGGTTGTCCGCCCGGGTGGTGCCGCCGCTTCGATGCGGCAGGATGTGGTCCTGGTGCCGGATGGGTGCATCGCACCACGGCGTCCTGCAGGTCCGGTCCCGGGCGAGGATGAACCGCGCGAGCCCCGACGGGACGAAGCGGGCCCTGGATTCCAGGGCAACAAGCTCGCCCGTAGAGGGATCGGCATAAAGCCGGCGCAGCCACAGGACGGATGTGGCCGGGTCCTCGACGCCGGCCCCGGCGGAGGGTTCGGCAGATTCAGCGGGAGTCGGAGGCCATACCGCCCGTTCTGGTCCTGGCGCTCTCTCCCCTGCCGATGGGGGTGGGCTTCCCGCCTCCCCTGGTTTCGCAGATGCTGCTCCCGCGGTCCGCGCTGCTTGCCGGGCCCACATCGCCGGCACTACACCGTATCCGCTGAGGTAGGCCGGTTCGTCGTCGGCGGCCAGGAGGGCCCGGTCGGTCATCACGAGCTGGACTTCGAGCGGAACCCTGTCCGCCCGAGCCAGGCCGGTAATGCGCTCCACCATGGTGTCGGCCATGATCTGGCCCCGGGTGCGCGCGTCGCCGTTCGCCCGGAGGGAATCGGCAGCTCGGCTCAGTGCCGCATAGACGGCCACCCCCTGGGCGACCGGCAGAAGGCCGGTCACCCAGGTCATGGTGTCCGGGGCGGGCCTGCAGGAAACGTAGCGGTCGGCTTTCGCCTTGGCTGCGCGGCGGATCAGCGCGTGCTGGTCGAGGCGGCAGGTGATCTTTCGAATGCGGGCAATCAGTCGGCCGTCGCCCAGCTCCTCCAGATCGCGCAGGTTCCCGGCGACCTCCTCATCGACAATGCCGCGGTCTTCCACCGTCAGGCACGCCGTCTCCCGCACCAGCAGGGTGGCCCGCCATTCACTGATCCTCCCCTGCGACAGGGCGGCGAGGGTACAGGGCATCTCCTTGGTCAGGGCTCTGGCGAAGCCGAGAATGCGGCCGCCCCGGGCCGGGGACTCGCGCCGCGCCAGGGCTATCTGCGCCCCCACACCCCGGCCCTGCTGTTCGGGCGGCAACCCGGCGGCCGCATGGGCCGCCCGAACAGAGTGGTCCAGGGCTGCCGCTGCACGGGCCTGCAGCGCGGAGGCTGCCGCCTTGAGCTCCTCCAGCTCGCGCAGCCGGTCTATCAGTTCCCTGTCGTCCGCCAGGGCGACAGCACGCAGGGTCCGCGCATCCGACAGCTCGGCGATCCAGGCGCCGATTCTCCTTCCCGGCTCGCACGGCTCCCGACGCCCCGACCAGTCGCGGGGCGGGGCACCCCTGCCGGCCAACACCGGCACCGACACCACAGCTTCTTCGAACATGTGTTCGATGCTAGGGGTCCGGAAACGGCTTCTCAACGGGTGTTTTCCGTCTGTGCACAACCACCTGCAGTGGAATGGCTCGCCGCATATCAGCAAACCCGTAGCCTTTTCCCCCGGAACAGGAAAAGGAGCCGACCTGGTCACGCGGATCACCCCGGCCGGTTCCGGGCACCTCACCCCTACTTCCGTTCCGCCCCCGGATCCTGGGTGACCAGCCATTCCCGGGCCCCGGCGTCGGCGGTCCCCATCGATTCGACGACGGAAATGGTCCGTGCCCGCACCGCCTCCCGCTGGGCGGCGGGAGCACACTCGCCCTGCGGCAGGTCCGACGCCACCGAGCACCAACGGTACGGATCCCTCACGATCACCGACGGCGCCCACACCAGGTCGCCCACGCTCCACTCCCCTGCCGGGTCCTGCCGGAACTGGACCCGCACGATCAGCCCCTCGTTGTTCACGTCGTACCAGGGCGAGAGCTCGGTGACCGAGTTGCCCAGGCCGTAGACGATCCAGGTCCCGTTGTAGTACTCGATGGGCAGGACCGAGTGCGTATGGTGCCCGTAGATGAAGTCGATTCGCCGCTGTCGGCAAGGGCGTGGGCCGTGTCGATCTGCTGCAGGTTGGGGGCGGACGCGTATTCGTCGCCGGCGTGGATGGAGGCGACGACGACGTCGGCCCCCTGGGTGCGGGCAGCCCGGGCCCGTTCGATCATGTCGGCCGGGTCCAGCATGTCCACCTGCCACGGGTATTCCGCGGTGAGTCCGTTCAGCCCGTACGTGGCCTGGACGACGCCGACGGTGCCGCTTCCGGTCTCCAGCAGCATCGGCTGCCCCGCCTGTTCCTCGGCGGAGTACGAGCCGGTGTGTTCCAGGCCGAGTACGTCCAGGGTCGAAAGAGTGCGCTTCAGCCCTGCTGTTCCGGCGTCCACGGTGTGGTTGCTCGCCGTCGTGCAGCCGTCGAAGCCCACGTTGGCGGCCGCGGCAAGGATCTGCGGCGGAACGTTGAACATCGGATAGCCGGCAAAGGGGCCTTCGGCCTCGGCGACCGGAGTTTCCATGTGGCAGACAGCAGCGTCCGCGGCCTGGATGTACCTGCGCTGGCCCTCGAGCAGCGGCGTGAAGTCCAGTCCGGGGATTCCCGCTGCTGCGGCGTCGGAGCGGGCCTGGTCCCATAGCTGCGGATGCACGAGCAGGTCTCCGGACACCATCAGGGTCATGCACCGCTCGGCCTGCGGAACAGGGCAGGCCGCACCCAGCCCGGGGGTAACCGCGGGCGTGGGCGACGGCGGCCCGGACGGCGCCGGTTCGACGCCGGCGGGGCCGGCCGAGGACGAAGCGCCTGCCGCTGACGGAGCGCCGCCGCCTGAAGGGGAACCGTCGCCGCCGCTGCAGCCGGCAAGCACCAGCGCAGCTGCGGCCAGCACTGCCGCCAGGCGCCGGCGGGCGGTACCCACGGGACGGGCGGGAGCCACAGGGGATGCGGTCCGTTCGGCGCACCCAGGGGGCGCAGAGTCCGCGGGACCGGAGAAGCGTGCAAGGCTGCGCCGGGCAGGGGCGTTTACGGCACGGTGCTTTCCGTCGTCCCTTACCGCTGTGCTTCGTGCCCTCGCGGCTGCGCCCTGTGTCCTCACGGCCCGTTCCCCCTTGCCCTGGCCTTCCTGCCTCGGCTTTTGTTCTCGGCTCCCCGCCTGGGCCCTTCCGCAGCCCGAGGGGCCGGCCGGACGCCCGGCGCTGATCGTACACGGCGCGGCCGATGGTGTGACGCGGGGCGCATATGCGAGGGTGGCTGGATGACCAATGCCTTCCTGACGCAGAGCACCCTTCCGTATCAGCTGCCGCCGTTCGCGGAGATCCGCGACGAGGATTACCTGCCGGCCTTCAAGGCCGGATTCCAGGAGCAGCTGGAGGAAATCCGGGAGATCACCGCCAATCCGGAGCCGGCGGACTTCGTCAACACCATCGAGGCCCTGGAACGCTCGGGCCGGGTGCTGCACAGGACCGCCATCGCCTTCTTCACCGTCTCGGCCGCGCACGCCACCGAGGCCGTACAGCTGATTGAACAGCAGGTCATGCCGCTGATGGCCGAGCACCAGGACGCAATCTACCTGAACCGGGCGCTGTGGGAGCGCGTCCAGGCCGTTCCGGAAGCCGGCCTCGAGCCGGAGGCGCTGCGGCTGCTCTCCGAATACCGCAAGGCGTTCCTGCGGGCCGGAGCCGACCTGGACGACGCCGGGCAGGAGCGGATGCGCGGTTACAACCGCCGGCTCTCCGAACTCTCCACCGCCTTCTCCCAGCGCCTGCTCGCCGACACCAATGCGCGTGCCCTGTACGTCGCGGACCGCGGGGACCTGGCTGGACTGGGCGACGACGACATCGCGGCCGCCGCTGCGGCCGCACGGGAGGCGGGCCATGAGGAGGGCTACCTGCTGCCCCTGGTCCTGCCGACTCCGCAGCCCGCACTCGCCCGCCTCACCAACCGGGACACCCGCCGTCGCCTGTTCGAGGCCAGCACGGGCCGCGGATTCACCGGCGACAACGAGACACTGAGCACCGCCGCTGAAATCGCGTCCCTGCGCGCTGAGCGTGCCCGGCTGCTCGGCTTTGCCACGCACGCCGAGTACGTGCTGGACAGCCAGACCGCGCCGTCCCTGGACGCCGTCCGCAGCATGTTGGACCGCCTGGTGCCGCCCGCCGTCCGCAACGCCGAGGCGGAGGCGGAACAGCTGCGCCAGGTGGCCCGGCGGGAAGGCTTCGAGCTGGCGCCCTGGGACTGGGCCTGGTGCTCGGAGCAGGTCCGGCGCGAAAAGTACGACGTCGACCTGGCGGAGCTGAGGCCCTGGTTTGAACTGGAGCGGGTGCTGCACGACGGCGTCTTCCGCGCCGCGACCCGCCTCTACGGCATCACCTTCGAGGAACGGACCGACCTCCCCGGCTACCACCCGGACGTTCGGGTGTGGGAGGTCCGCAATGAGGACGGCTCGCCGCTGGGCCTGTTCCTGGGCGACTACTATGCCCGCGGCACCAAGAACGGCGGCGCGTGGATGAACCCGGTGGTGGAGCAGTCCGGGCTGCTGGACTCTCCGGTGGTCGTCGCGAACAACCTGAACATCTCCAGGCCCGCCGACGGCGAGCCGACCCTGCTGACCTTCGATGAGGTCAACACCCTGTTCCACGAGTTCGGCCACGCGCTGCACGGCCTGTTCTCCAACGTCCGCTATCCGCGGTTCTCCGGCACCTCGGTCCCCCGTGACTTCGTCGAGTACCCGTCGCAGGTCAATGAGATGTGGATGCTGGATCCGGAGATCCTGGCCGGCTTCGCCCGGCACTACCGGACCGACGAGCCGCTGCCCCGGGAAGCGGTGGACAAGGTGCGGGCCGCGCAGCTGTGGGGTGAGGGGTTCCGTACCACCGAGTATCTGGGCGCCACCCTGCTCGACCTCGCCTGGCACACCCTCGAGCCGGGCACCCGGGTCGACGACGCCGCGGCCTTCGAGGCGAATGCGCTCAAGGAGGCGGGGCTGGGGCTGGCGTTGGTGCCGCCGCGTTACCGCACCGGCTACTTCAAGCACATCTTCGCCAGCGGCTACGCGGCGGCCTACTACGCCTACATCTGGAGCGAGGTGCTCGACGCCGACACGGTGGAGTGGTTCACGGAGAACGGCGGCCTGCTGCGGGAGAACGGGGACCGGTTCCGTAAGCTGCTGCTCAGCCGCGGCAACGCCATGGACCCGCTGGAGGCCTTCCGGGAGTTCCGCGGCCGGGAGGCACGGATCGAGCCGCTGCTCAAGCGCCGCGGCCTGGACTGAGCGCCGCAGCCCCGTCTAAGGCGCTTAAATGCGAAGCGGCAGTCTGTTGGCCGCAGAAGTCTCGACACTGTTCTCTGCTATGATCTGAAGCATCACGATCAGCCCGTTGCCGGAAGGCGCGGGCTGATTTTCTTTCTGGGAGGCGCATGGAGGACTACGTTAAGCCCTGGTTATCGGTCGATGAGCAGATCGAACGGCTGGAAAACCGGGGAGTCCAAGTGGATGACCGCGCCCGCGCAGAATTCGCCCTGAAGTCAATCGGCTACTACAGGCTCACTGGCTATTTGTACCCGTTCAGGGAGTCAGAGACCTACGTCGACGACGAGGGACGCAGCCGCGTTCGAGTTCTCAGCGGCTACAAGCCTCGGACAACTCTTCGACAGGCCGAAGAAATCATCGACTTCGACAGGCGGCTGCGCATGCTCGTCATGGACGGCGTCGAGCGCATCGAGGTAGCGGTGAGGATGCAGATCGGATATGTGCTTGGACGCCGATCTCCGTTCGCCTACGAAGACCCTGACTCCTTCACCCGGGCATTCACGACACCCACTACCGACTCCCGCAACCCCAAACCCAGCAGTCACATTCAATGGCTACAGCGTGTAAATACACGAAAAGCCAGCTCGGACGAGCAATTCGTTGCCCATTTTAGAGAGAAGTATGACGACCGGATGCCGGTTTGGGCCCTCACCGAAATCCTCGAGCTCGGCCACTTGTCCGTTCTCTACCGGGGCATGGCCCAGACCGACACTGAGGAGATCGCGGCGGCCTTTGGGGTCCCGACGAAAAAACTCATGGGTAGCTGGCTCGCCAGCCTCAATTACGTCCGCAACGTTGCGGCTCATCATGCACGGCTGTACAACCGAAAGCTCCAGAACGCGCCTTCACGACCGAGGGTGGGGCAGATTCCTGCTCTCGACCATCTGAGGGCTGACGAGACAGCCAAAGGTGCATTCGGTACATATAGCGCCCTCGCAGTGATTGCTCATCTGCTGTCGACAATCGACAGCGACAGCGATTGGGCTACTCAGCTCGCTGCATTGCTACGGGCGTTCCCCACCTCCCATGCCCTTACCGTGCACTCCCTCGGAACACCGCAGGGATGGGAAACCCTGGCTCTCTGGCGGTCCTCTACTGCATAGCAGTTTGTACATCAGACGAGGCATATCGCGGAACCTGGCCGTCGGGGCCAGCTCGTCACCTGCATCGGCATGCTCGGCGGTCTTGGAATGCTCCGTCAGCGCCGCTGACGCGCGACGGCGGGCAGGCACGGACGCATCCATGCCCACCCGCCGTCGTTCCCGGCGTCGTGCGGTGCTTACCAGCCGCGCTCGGCGAGGCGGTGCGGCTGCGGCAGCTCGTCGACGTTGATGCCGACCATTGCCTCGCCCAGGCCGCGGGAGGCCTTGGCAATTTCGTCGGCGTCGTCGAAGAAGGTGGTGGCCTTCACGATGGCGGCGGCCCGCTGGGCGGGGTTGCCGGACTTGAAGATGCCGGAGCCGACGAACACGCCGTCCGCGCCAAGCTGCATCATCATTGCGGCATCCGCAGGCGTGGCGATGCCGCCGGCGGTGAACAGGACCACCGGCAGCTTGCCGGTGGCGGCGACCTCGCGGACCAGCTCATACGGGGCCTGGAGCTCCTTCGCGGCCACGTAGAGCTCGTCCTCGGGAAGCGCGGAGAGGCGCGCGATTTCCGTGCGGATGGCCCGCATGTGCCCGGTGGCGTTGGAGACGTCGCCGGTGCCGGCCTCGCCCTTGGAACGGATCATCGCCGCGCCCTCGTTGATGCGCCGCAGCGCCTCGCCCAGGTTGGTCGCGCCGCAGACGAAGGGGACGGTGAACTGCCACTTGTCGATGTGGTTCACGTAGTCCGCAGGCGTCAGCACCTCGGATTCGTCAATGTAGTCCACGCCGAGGGACTGCAGCACCTGCGCCTCGACGAAGTGCCCGATCCGGGCCTTGGCCATGACCGGGATGGAGACGGCATCGATGATCGAGTCGATCATGTCCGGGTCGCTCATGCGGGACACGCCGCCCTGGGCGCGGATATCGGCCGGGACCCGTTCCAGGGCCATGACGGCGACGGCGCCGGCATCCTCGGCGATCCTGGCCTGTTCAGCGGTGACGACATCCATGATGACGCCGCCCTTCAGCATTTCGGCCATGCCGCGCTTGACGCGGCTGCCGCCTACGGCAGGGGCGGTTGTGGGGGTGGTTTCTGCAGCGTTCGACATTCCTGGTTCTTTCCTCACAAGCGGACGGAAAGGCCAAGTCTATGCCGGGGAGCACTGCGGGCCCGCATCTGCTACGCCTGATTGCCCTCCGGCTGCTGCTGGGCCTGCCGGCGCACCGTCCGCATCCGCTGGAAGATGGTCACGCAGCTGGCCGCGCACAGCAGGACCAGCACGACCAGGAGCACCACCGGAGGCAGGCCCAGGCCGACCAGGCCGGTGGCGACCAGCAGCGATACCAGCCGCTCCGCACGCTCGGCGATGCCGACGTTGGCGTCGAAGCCCAGCGACTCCGCCTTGGCGCGGATGTAGGAGACCAGCATGCCCAGGACCAGGCAGATCACCGCGGCGACGCCGACGGCGTCATTCCCGCCACCGGTGAAGAACCAGATCCCGACGCCGGCGAACAGGGCGCCGTCGGCGAACCGGTCGAGGGTGGAGTCCAGGAAGCCGCCCCAGCGGCCCTTGCGCTCCAGCCTGCGCGCCATGATCCCGTCGATGACGTCGGAGAACACGAACGCGGTGATGAACAGGGTGCCCCAGAAGAGCTGGCCGAGCGGGTAGAACACCAGGCCGCCGATGACCACACCGAGGGTGCCGACGATGGTGACGGCATCGGGTGTCACTCCGCGCCGCAGCAGCCAGGCCGCCAGCGGGGTGAAGAGCCGGGTGAAGAACCCGCGCGCGTATCGATTCAGCACCGGATCAGCCCTCGCCGTCCGTGGGTTCGGGCGCGGCGACGCCGGCGCCTGCCGGGCCGCCGCCGGTCTCATTGCCGGAGTCCTGCGGCCAGGCCTGGGCCACCTGGGCCCGCACATCGGCCAGCGTCTGGGTGATGGCCTTGGTCTGGGCGATGATCGGCAGGAAGTTGCCGTCCCCGCCCCAGCGCGGGACGACATGCTGGTGCAGGTGGGCTGCGATGCCGGCGCCGCCGGCCACGCCCTGGTTCATGCCCAGGTTGAAGCCGGACGGGTTCGCCACCTTGCGCAGCACCCGCATGGCGGTCTGGGTCAGGGCGGCGATCTCGGCCGTCTCCTCCGGGTCGATGTCCGTGTAGTCGGGCACGTGCCGGTACGGGCACACGAGCAGGTGGCCGGCGTTGTAGGGGAACAGGTTCAGGATCACGAAGGCGCGCCGGCCGCGGTGCACGATCAGCGCTTCCTCATCGCTGCGTGCCGGAGCCGCACAGAAGGGACAGGTGTCCTCGGAGGTCACCTGCTCCTGCCCGCCCTTCACGTAGGCCAGGCGGTGGGGTGTCCAGAGCCGCTGGAAGGAATCGGGCACGCCGGCCAGCCGGAAGCCGTCGGTGAGGCCCTGGTCCTCCGGGTACGGCACTGCTCCGCCGCCCGGTTCCCGCCGACTGTCCGGTTCCTGGTCCTGTTCCGCCATGACTGCGCTCCCCCGCCGGCTACTTGGCCCGGGTGCGGACGGCGTCGACGATCCGCTTTACGGCCTCATCGACGGGCACGCCGTTGTCCTGGCTGCCGTCCCGGAAGCGGAAGGACACGGCGCCCGCTTCGGCGTCGTCGCCGCCGGCGATGAGCACGAACGGAATCTTGTCCTTGGACGCGGTGCGGATCTTCTTCGGGAAACGGTCGCTGCCGGCGTCGACCTCGGCGCGGATGCCCTCGGCCTTGAGCCGGTCGATGACGTCGTACATGTAGTCGTTGAAGGCCTCGGCCACGGGGATGCCGACCACCTGCACCGGCGCCAGCCAGGCCGGGAACGCGCCGGCGTAGTGCTCGGTGAGCACGCCCATGAAGCGCTCCACGGAACCGAACAGCGCGCGGTGGATCATGACCGGGCGCTGGCGGGTGCCGTCGGCGGCCTGGTACTCCAGCTCGAAGCGTTCGGGCAGGTTGAAGTCCAGCTGAATGGTGGACATCTGCCAGGTGCGGCCGATCGCGTCGCGGGCCTGCACGGAGATCTTCGGGCCGTAGAAGGCCGCTCCCCCGGGATCCGGCACCAGGTCCAGGCCGGAGGCGTCGGCGACTTCGGCGAGGGTGCGGGTGGCTTCCTCCCAGACCTCGTCGGAGCCCACGTACTTCTCGGGGTCCTTGGTGGAGAGTTCCAGGTAGAAGTCGTCCAGGCCGTAGTCCTTGAGCAGGTTCAGCACGAAGTTGAGCGTGTTGGTCAGCTCATCCTTCATCTGCTCGCGGGTGCAGTAGATGTGGGCGTCGTCCTGGGTCATGCCCCGCACGCGGGTCAGGCCGTGGATCACGCCGGACTTCTCGTAGCGGTACACGGAGCCGAATTCGAACAGCCGCAGCGGCAGCTCGCGGTAGGACCGTCCGCGGGAGCGGAAGATCAGGTTGTGCATGGGGCAGTTCATCGGCTTCAGGTAGTAGTCCTGGCCGGGCTTGGTGACCTCGCCGGTCTCGGGGTCGGTGACCTCGTCCACGTGCATGGGAGGGAACATGCCGTCGCGGTACCAGTCCAGGTGGCCGGACACCTCGTACAGGTGGCCCTTGGTGATGTGCGGGGTGTAGACGAACTCGTAGCCGGCCTCGGTGTGGCGCTGGCGGGAGTAGTCCTCCATGGCCTTGCGGATGATGCCGCCCTTGGGGTGGAACACCGGCAGGCCCGAACCGAGCTCGTCGGGGAAGGAGAACAGGTCCAGTTCGGTCCCCAGCCGGCGGTGGTCGCGGCGCTCGGCTTCGGCCAGGCGCTCCTGGTAGGCCTTCAGGGCCTCCTTGGTGGGCCAGGCGGTGCCGTAGATGCGCTGCAGCTGCTGGTTCTTCTGGTTGCCCAGCCAGTAGGCGGCGGCGGAGCGGGTCAGCGCGAAGGCGTTGGAGATCAGCTTGGTGTTGGGCAGGTGCGGGCCCCGGCACAGGTCGCACCAGACCGTGTCGCCGGACTTGCGGTCGACGTTGTCGTAAATGGTGATCTCGCCGGCGCCGACCTCGATGTTCGCGCCCTCGCCGGCTTCCTCGGCGCCGTCCTTCTTGCCCAGCAGCTCGAGCTTGTACGGCTCGTTGGCCATGGCTTCGCGGGCCTCGTCTTCGGTCACCACGCGCCGGACGAATCTCTGGTTCGAGTTGATGATCTTCTGCATCATCTTCTCGAGGGTCTTCAGGTCTTCGGGGGTGAACGGCTCGGCGACGTCGAAGTCGAAGTAGAAGCCGTCCTTGATGTACGGGCCGATGCCCAGCTTGGCGTCGGGGCGCAGCTGCTGCACGGCCTGGGCCATGACGTGCGCGGTGGAGTGGCGCAGCACGTTGAGGCCGTCTTCGGAGTCGATGGTCACGGCCTCCACGGTGGAGCCGGGCATCAGCGGGGTGTCCAGGTCCTTCAGCACCCCGTCAACACGCATCACGACGACGTCGCGGCGCTCGAAGAACAGGGCGGCGCCGGTGGTGCCGGTATCCACCGTGGTCTCTTCGCCGTCGACGATGAGGGTGAACTGTTCCGGCACTGACACGTTGTCTCCTAGATTTGCTTGTCCGGCGCGTGGGATCGCTCCCTTCGATACCGCGGCAGAGTCAGCCGCGGTCGCGCCCCTACGATGTTATCCGCTGTCACCAAGGCCAACCAACCTGCCGCGCCTGCCGGAGCGGCGGGGCGCGGCGTCGGCGGAGGGGCCGGCAGGTTCGGCGGCGGGCAGCGCCGCGGCCAGGTCCGTGGGGAGATGGCCAGGGACGAGGTCCGCGAGGTTCCAGGCGGCGGTGGCCTGCAGGCTGATGCCGCGGTCTCCGGTGCGCCGGGTCAGTCCGCGGATCAGCAGCAGTTCGGTGCCGAAGAGCAGCGGGCCGGCCTGTTCCTGCGCCTCGTGGAAGAAGGTGCAGTCGATGCAGCCGGTGCCGTCGTCGACGCTGATGAACACCACCCGCCGGCCGCCGCGCATGGGCGGGGTCTGGGTGGCCACGCGGATGCCGGCCACCAGCACCTCGGTGCCGTTGCGCAGCGCCAGCAGCTGCTCGGCGCGGGTCACTCCCAGCTGCTCCAGCAGTGGCCGGTAGCTGTCCATCAGGTGAGCGCTGACGTCGACGGCGAGCAGGTCCAGTTCGGTGCGCACCTTCTCGGGCAGGCTGGGCTCGGGCAGCTCCGGATCCAGGTTCTCCAGTTCGGTGTCCCCCAGCGGCAGGGCGAGCTGGCCGGGGATCGGCGCGTAGCGGGCCGACGGCGTGCGGGCCGGCTGGGCGGCCAGGTGTGCCACCAGGTCGGCCCGGCTGCCGCGGGAACCGGTTTCGCGGGTGAGCGAGTCGAAGGCTCCGAGCTGGGCCAGCCGCTGCAGTGAGGGCCGGCTGAGTTTCGCCCGGGCCCGCAGGTCGGCGAGGGAATCGTAGGGCTGCCCGGCGGTGATCCGGCGGACCTCGGCGGCGGAGAGCCCGTAGATGCCGGCGAAGCTGAGCCGGATGCCCAGCCGTTCGGGCCGGGCCGGATGTCCGGGCCGGCCTCGCTCGGCGGGAACCCGTTCCACCCGGTACTGCTCGCCGCTGCGGTTGATGTCCAGCGGCAGGATGGGGATGCCCATCCGCCGGGCCTCGGCCACCAGCAGCCGGCGCGGGTACATGCCGGGGTCGTGTTCGAAGATTCCGGCCAGGAACGCCTCGGGGTGGTGTGCCTTCAGCCAGGCGGACTGGTAGGTGGGCACCGCGAACGCCGCGCCGTGCGCCTTGCAGAAGCCGAAGCTGCCGAAGGCCTTCAGGGTCTCCCAGACCCGGTCGATTACCTCGGCAGTGTAGCCGCGTTCGGCGGACCGGGCACGGAAGTACGCCTCGACGCCGGGCTCGGCGTCTTCGTTGCCGAGCAGCCGCCGCAGTTCGTCGGCCTTGGCCAGGCCGCAGCCGGTGAAGACGTCGAAGGTGCGCAGCACCTGTTCGTGGAAGACGGTCACCCCGTGGGTTTCGGCCAGTACGGGACGCAGCGCCTCGTGCGGGTATTCATCCGGCGACCAGCCGTGGCGGTGCTCCAGGTAGGGGCGGACCATGTCCGATTTCATCGGGCCCGGCCGGAACAGGGAGATGTCGATGATCAGGTCGTTGAATTCCCGCGGGGCGAGCTTGCCGATCAGCTCGCGCTGGCCCGGGGATTCGATCTGGAAGCAGCCCAGGGTGTGGGTGCTGCGGATCAGCTCGTAGGTGGGTTCATCGTCCAGCGGCACGGCATCGAGGTCGATCCGCCCGTCGGCGCCGATCCAGTCCGGAACCCCGGCGGCGGCGTCGGGCCGGTGCCCGCCGGCGTCGGCGACGTCCTGCGCGCCGTCGTGGATGCGGACGATCTCGCGGACCGCGAAGGCCATGGCGGACTGCATGCGCACCCCGAGCACGTCGAGCTTGAGCATGCCCATCGGATCCATGTCGTGTTTGTCGAACTGGGACATCGGCAGGCCCAGGCCGCTGGGCTGGACCGGGGTGCGGTCCAGCAGGGTGGTGTCGCCCAGGATCACCCCGCAGGGGTGCATGGAGATGTGCCGGGGCAGCCGGTCCAGGCGTTCGGTGAGGTCCACCAGCAGGTCCAGCTGCTTGTTCTTCTCCACCCGCCCGGAGATCTCCCTCAGCTCGGGCTTCTCGGCGAGCGCCTCACGGAACCTGCTCGCCGAGAAGCGCCACAGCTGCTTGGCGACCGCTCCGATCTCCTCGTCCTCCAGCCCCAGGGCCAGGCCGGCGTCGCGCACCGCCCCGCGGGCGCGGTAGCCGTTCTGCATGCTCATCAGGGTCACGCGTTCGGCGCCGAAGCGTTCGAAGATGCGCTCGTACACGTGGTGGCGTTCGGCGCTTTCGACGTCGATGTCGATGTCCGGCAGCGTGGAGCGGTCGCGGGAGAGGAACCGTTCGAAGATCAGGTCGTGCGCCAGCGGATTCACGTGGCTGACGCCCAGCAGGTAGTTCACCAGCGAGGAGGCGCCGCTCCCCCGCGCCGCGGCGCGGACCCCCATGCCGGTGATCATGGCCGACACCTCGGCGACGGTCAGGAAGTAGGACGCGAAGCCGAGCCGGGCGATGATGCCCAGCTCATGCTCCAGCCGGGTGCGGATCGCCGCCTCGCCCGCGGAGTCCGGGGACGGGAAGCGGCGGGTGATGCCGGCCTCGCAGCGGGCCCGCAGCTCCGCCATCGGTTCGCCGCTGATGCCGATCACCGATGCCTCGGGCACCACCGGGCGTTTCCAGCCCATGTCCTCCGCCGGATCCATCCGGCAGCGGTCGGCCACCGTTTCGGTATCGGCGAGCAGCCGGGCGGCGCCGGCGCCCCCGTAACCGGCCTCGGCGCTGATCTCCCGGGCCAGGGCGGCCATGGTGCGGGCGTTCTTCAGCCAGCCCTGGCCGTTGGGCTGCAGGTCCTGCAGGCGGGGCAGGGCGGTCAGCGAGCGCGCGGCGTCGAGCACATCGGCGGTGGCGGCGCCGTCCTCATCGACATACCGCACCGCGTTGGTCAGTACGGCGGGCAGGCGCATCTCATCAGCCAGCCGGTACATGCGCACCGCGTGGGCCAGGCAGAGGTTCTCCCCCGGGGCGCTCAGATGCGTGGCGACCTCGACGGCGAGCGCTTCGGGGGGCAGGATCCGCCGCCAGCGGGCGAACAGCGTGCGGGCCACGGCGTAGCTGCGGCTGCGCATGGCCTGCCCGACATCGGAGTACGGGCCCACGAGGACGGTGAGCAGCGGTTCCCCCTCGGGGCCGACGGCGCGGGCTGCCAGCTGCTCACGGGTGACCCCCACCGGCGGACCCTGCCTTCCCTTGGACGGAGAGGTGCCGGTGTGGGCGTCGGAGACCAGCCGGCAGAGGGCCGCGTAACCCCGCCCGTGGTTTCCCCCATGGGCGAGCACGACCACCCGCCCGGTGGTCCCGCCGTCGTCGAGCACCGCCAGGTCGACGCCGATGATGGCGTCCAGGCCGGTGTCCAGGCAGGCGCGCAGGTGCTTCACCGCCCCGTAGAGGCCGTCCCGGTCGGTGACGGCGAGGGCATCGGCTCCGTCGGCGGCAGCGGCGGCGGCGAGCTCCTCGGGCCAGGACACCCCGTAGTGGGCGCTGAAGGCGCTGGCCACGTGCAGGTGGGTAAAGGGCATGTGGCAGGTCAGGCGCTTTCCCGCAGGGCGTCATGGACCCGGATCAGCCGCCAGCGCCCGGTACCCACCTGGTGGGCCAGGTCGAGGGTACGCAGCGCGGAGCGTCCGTTCAGGCGGGCCTGCACCCGCCAGATCTCGTGATCCACCAGCCCGGGGCCGTGCCCGCGCTCGGCCCGGGTTTCCTCCTCCCACCACTTCCGGCGCTCGTACCAGCGCACCGGATCCGCCGCCAGCCGGTAGGTGCGCCCGCCCCAGAGCAGCCGCAGGGGCACGCCGGCCGGCGAGCACACCACCTCAATCGCCTCGCTGAAGACTCCCATGCCGGTTTCCTTCCAGCCCCGCTCCCGGGCACACCGCCGCGGGAGCGTCCTATGCATCGCAGGCCCGCAGGCTTCGGATACGTACGTGACACTTCCATTGGACGCCGAACACGGCCCCCTGTCTTCGAACACATGTTCGAATTCCAGTGTACGACCGCGTACGGACAAACGGGACACCCCTGCCTGGGATCAGCTGCTTTCGCCCGTAAACCGGCGCCTGCATTCTCATCGACCGTCCCCACGCAGGTAACGGCAGACCGCATGAGGCACACTGGTGCAGACGACCCACCGCCCCGGAGCCCACCCAGGGACTTGGATGACAGGACAGGAACAGCGCGTGCCCGAAAACAGCCAACCCATCCCGCCCGGACCCGGTTCCTACGTCAATCCCTACCGCCTCCCGGGGCCCGACGGCGGCGGCCCCGCAGGTTCCGGGCAGGCAGGTTCCGGGCAGGCAGGTTCCGGGCGGGCGGGACAGGATCGGCGCCGGATCGGGCCCGGGGCCATCGTCGGGCTCGTCCTGTCCACCGTCGTGTGGGTGGGGTCAGCGCCTGTGGTGTACGAACTTCTGGACCTTTTCCTGCGGGACAGCGTTCGCAGCGGACCGCTGGAGCTGGTGCCCTTCTTCGGTATCGCCGCGTGTGCCGTTGGAGTCGTCGGGTTCATCGTCGCCTTCAGCCGGGGCAACCGCAGGCTGGCGGCCCGGCTGTACAACTGGGCGGCCCTCGCCTGGGTGGTGCTGTTAGGGGCTCTGGTGGTCGTGTTCTTCATGCTCCTGACCGCCGCTATCAACTAACCCGCACGCCCCTCCTCCGCTGCCTCCGCCCGCGCCGTCGTCGACAGCGGCACCTCCTTGATGAACAGGCACAGCACCAATGCCGCGGCGACCAGCGGGACGCTGACCAGGAAGATCGGCGGCAGCGCCTGCCCAAAGGCCGAGGCGATGAAGTCCTGCACAGGCGCCGGCAGGCCGGCCCGCAGCTGCGGCGTCAGGGAGTTGATGGATTCGCCGGTCACCGTGCCGGCGAGCGCGGGCGGGGCGTCGGCGAGCTGGTCGTCCAGCCGGGTGATGAAGATGGAGCCGAACAGGGCGATGCCGAACGAGGCGCCGATCTGCCGGAAGTAGTTGGCGGAGGAGATGGCGGTGCCCATCACCCGGGGCGGCACGCTGTTCTGCACGATCAGCACCAGGTTCTGCATCAGCGCCCCCACGCCCAGGCCCAGCACGGCCATCCCCGCGGCGGTGAAGGCGTACGGCGAGTCGGCGGAGATCCGCGAGAGCATCACCAGACCGATGATCACCACCGCGCAGCCGGCAATCGGATAGGCCTTGTACCGTCCGGTGCGCGAGATCAGCTGCCCGGTCCCGATGGAGGAGACCAGCACTCCGCCCATCATCGGCAGCATCATCAGCCCCGATCCGGTGGCGGTGGCCCCGTTGACCATCTGCAGGAAGGTCGGCAGGTAGGAGATGGTGGAGAACATCGCCACGCCCACCGCAATGCCCGCGGCCACCGGGAGCACGAAGTTGCGCATCCGGAACAGGCTCAGCGGCACCACCGGCTCCGCCGCCCGCAGCTCCACCGGAATGAACACGGCGGTGGCAGCCAGCGCGACGGCGGCCAGGCCCAGGATCTGCCAGCTGCCCCAGGGGTAGGTGGTCCCGCCCCAGCTGGTGAGCATCACCAGCGCCGCGCTGGCGACGGCGAGCAGCGCCGCTCCGCGGTAGTCCAGCTGCGGCCGCGGACCGCCCGGCCTGGGCAGGTGCAGGGTGGTGATGACGACGGCGAGCGCGACGGCGCCGATGGGCAGGTTGATGTAGAACACCCACCGCCAGGACCAGGCATCGGTGATCCAGCCGCCCAGCAGGGGCCCGGCCACGGAGGCCAGGCCGAAGGCGGCCCCGATCAGGCCCATGTAGCGCCCCCGGTCCCGGGGCGAGACCAGGTCGCCCAGGATCGCCTGCGCGCCGATCATCAGCCCGCCGCCGCCGATGCCCTGCAGCGCGCGGAAGGCGATCAGCTGCCCCATATCCTGCGCCAGCCCGGACAGCATGGAGCCGAGCAGGAACACCCCGATCGCGAAGACGAAGATGTTCCGCCGCCCGTACAGGTCGCCCAGCTTGCCGTAGATCGGCAGCCCGATGGTGGCGGCCAGGATGTACGCGGTGACCACCCAGGACAGGTGCTCCAGCCCGTTCAGGTCCCCGACAATCGTGGGCAGGGCGGTGGCGACGATGGTCTGGTCCAGGGCGGCGAGCAGCACCGAGAGCAGCAGCCCGACCAGGATGATCCGAAGGCTGCGGGGCTGCCCGGACGGTGCGGCCTGCTGCCCGCGGTGTTTCCGCACGTGCGGGAGGGTGCGGGCCGCGGCGGCCGGTGCGGCCCCCGCGGCGGTCCGGGGCAGGAATTTCCGATTGGACATGCCGACATCCCTTCTGCGGAGCCCGCTTCGGCGGCTCCGGATGGTGTCCGTTTCCGGTCTTTGTGTCCCGGCCTCAGCGTCCGGCGTCGTCCACCGTGACCCGCGCCGTGGTGGACAGGGGTTTCTGGACGATGAACAGGGTCAGGATAAAAGCCATCCCCAGGATCGGTACGCCCAGCAGGAAAATCGGCGGCAGCGCCTCGCCGAAGGCGGCCTTGATGAACTCCTGGGCGGCGGGCGGCAGCGCCCTGACGGTTTCCGGGCTGATCGAGTTCGCGCCGCCGGAGGCGGGGTCCCCGGCTCCGGGCGGCGCCGAGGCCAGCCGGTCGTTGAGCCGCCGGATGAACAGCGACCCGAACAGGGCGATCCCCAGCGAGCCGCCCATCTGCCGGAAATAGTTGGCGGTGGACACCCCGGTGCCCATGTCCTCGGGCGGCACGCTGTTCTGCACGATCAGCACCACGTTCTGCATCAGCGCCCCGATGCCCAGGCCCAGCACCAGCATCCCGACGGCGGTGAGCAGGTACGGCGTCGTGCCGGAGATCCGGGACAGCAGCACCAGGCCTGCGATCATGGTCGCCGAGCCCAGGATCGGCCAGATCTTGTACCTGCCGGTGCGGGAGATCAGCTGGCCGGTGCCGATCGAGGTGATCAGCAGCCCGGCGGTCATGGGCAGCATCATCAGGCCGGACATGGTCGGCGACGCTTCATTGACGATCTGCAGGAAGGTGGGCAGGTAGGCGATGGAGCCGAACATGGCCAGGCCGACGGCGAAGCCCACCAGGGTGCAGATGAGGAAGTTCCGGATGCCGAACAGGCGCAGCGGGAGCATGGGCTCGGACGCGCGCAGCTCCACCGGGATGAACACCGCAACCGCGACGGCGGCGACGGCGGCCAGGCCCAGGATGGTGGGCGAGGTCCAGGCGTAGTTGGTGCCGCCCCAGCTGGTCAGCAGCACCAGGGCGGCGCTGCCGACGGCCAGCAGTGCGGCGCCGGCATAGTCCAGGCGGATCCCCTTTCCGCTGTTCCGTGGCAGGTGCAGGGCGCCGATGATGACGGCGAGCGCAACCGCCCCGATGGGCAGGTTGATGTAGAACACCCACCGCCAGGACCAGGAGTCGGTGAGCCAGCCGCCCAGCAGCGGCCCGCTCACGGAGGCGATGCCGAAGGCTGCCCCGATCAGGCCCATGTACCGGCCGCGCTCGCGGGCCGGAACGATGTCCCCGATGATGGCCTGGGCGCCGATGATCAGCCCGCCGCCGCCCACGCCCTGGATGGCGCGGTAGGTGATCAGCTCGGCCATGCTGTGGGACTGGCCGGAGAGGGCCGAGCCGGCGAGGAAGACCACGATGGCGAAGATGAAGATGTTCCTGCGGCCGAGCAGGTCCCCGAGCTTGCCGTAGATGGGCAGGCCGATGGTGGAGGTGAGCAGGTAGGCGGTGATCACCCAGGACAGGTGGTCCAGCCCGTGCAGGTCCCCGACGATGGTGGGCAGCGCGGTGGCCACGATGGTCTGGTCCAGGGCAGCAACGAGCACGGCCAGCATCAACCCGGTGAAGACCAGGGCAACGCGGGGCGGCGGGTGCGGCGGGGCCGGCTGCCGCCCGGAGCCGACGTGTCCGGCAGCCGAAGCGCCGCGGTCTGCGGCAGGGCCGGGAGGACGCTCCGCGACGGGAGCGGCCGGAGGATGGGCGGCGAGGGCGACGGTGTTCACCGGAGCGCCCATGGCTCCGGTCATGCCCGCTATCGGATGGGCGGCGTGCGTTCCGCGGGCGGTGAACCGCTCGGCCATGCGCTCCTCCTGCGGGAGTTGGACAGACGCAGTCACCTCCCATGGCACGGCGGTGCGCGGGGCCAGTCAAGGCCCGCAGCAAACAGCGGCCGTCCCGCTGCCCGGTTGCTTCCTCCCCCGGGCGCGGACCGGCCCGCATGTTCGTCATCCGGGCCGGTGCCGGTTCAGCCGCTATGGCAGCGCCGGGCGCGGCGGTAACCTCGCTGCATGAACGTCCTTTCCCCCTATCCGGTCGAGGAGTTCGCGGCGCGGGCGGTGGCGGCGGCCGGGCAGGCCGCCGCGGCCCTGGTCTCCGGGATGACCGGCACGGACGTCGAGGTCGAGGTCGATCCGATCCTCGCCTACGGCTGGTTCGGGATGTCCTTTGCCCCCGACGGGTGGCAGCTGCCCTCGCCCTGGGATTCGGTCGCCGGGGATTACCGGGCCCGCGACGGCTGGATCCGGCTGCACACCAACGCGCCGCATCATCGCCGGGCGGCCCTCTCCGTGCTCGGCCTCAGCGAAGAGCAGCAGAGCGAAGCCACCCGTGAAGCAGTGTCGGTCTTGGTGGCTGGCTGGAATGCCGGGCAGCTGGAGACGGCCGTGGTCTCCGCCGGCGGAAGCGCGGCGGCCATGCACTCCGGCGCGGAGTGGGACCGCCATCCGCAGGGCTCCGCGGTGGCCGCGGAGCCGCTGGTCACCTGGCTGGGCGTCGGACAGGACGTGCCCGACGTCGGCCGGCCTGCCTCCTCCGCGACGCCGGAGCAGCCGCTGGCCGGCGTGCGGGTGCTGGACCTGACCCGGGTGATCGCCGGCCCCGTTTCCACCCGGTTCCTCGCCGGGCTGGGCGCCGAGGTGCTGCGGATCGACCCGCCGGGCTGGACCGAACCGGCGCTGGAGCCGGAGATGACCCTGGGCAAGCGCACCGCCCGGCTGGACGCCGCCACCACGGAAGGCGGCGACCGGCTGCGGGACCTCGCCGCGCAGGCCGACATCGTGGTCCACGGCTACCGGCCGGGAGCCCTGGCCCGCCTGGGCCTGTCCCAGCGGCAGCTGCAGGAGCTGCGTCCGGGCATCGTGGACATCGGCCTCAACGCCTACGGCTGGAGCGGCCCCTGGGCACGGCGCCGCGGGTTTGATTCCGTGGTGCAGATGAGTGCGGGGATCGCCGACGCCGGGATGGCCGCCGCCTCGGCGCAGAAGCCGGTTCCGCTTCCGGTGCAGGCGCTGGACCATGCCACCGGCTACCTGGCCGCAGCTGCGGCCCTGCAGGGGTGGCGGCGGCGGCTGGCAGGCGGCACGACCAGCGGCAGGACGGGCCGGCTGTCCCTGGCCCGTACCGCGACGGCGCTGCGGCGCGCCGCCGTCGGCCACTGGGAGCTGGGCCCGGCGGCGTCCGTGGAGCTGGACCGGACTCCGGTCCCGGAGCAGACGGACCTGGGCCCGGGCCGCCGGCTGCCGGCACCACTGCGCTTCACGGCGCCGCAGGGCGTTCCCGTTCCGGCCCTGGCGTGGCGGGTTCCCGCCGGGCCGCTGGGGCGCGACGCCGCCGAGTGGGACAGCCTGGGTTGAAGGGAGCAGGCAGTCAGCTGCGGCTGAACGCGTCCAGCCGCGCCTGCGCCTCATCTTCGCGGCGGACCTTCAGCTCGTAGTCGACGAACGCATCGAGCATCGCCCGGTAGGTGCGTTCGACGACGGTCCGGTCCCCGTCCTGGCTTTCGGCCGCGGAGCAGACGTGCTCGAGCACCTCGGCCGTGCGCTGCGGGGCGCGCACCGCGTCATCGCTGTCCTTCAGTCCCCCGGCCAGGCGGACCAGGCGCTGGCGGCGCCACATCAGTCCGACAATCTCCTCGTCGATCTCATCAATGGCGGTCCGGACGTCTTCAAGCTGGTGGCTTTGGTCTGTGTCCATGACATTCAGGGTACCGAACCGGCTTTGGGGCCCGTCAGCGGAACGTCCGGCTCGCGGCGGAAACGGGCCAGTTTCGAGGGCCACCAGATCGGCGGACCGATGTCGTAGGAGAGGGCCGGAACCAGCAGCGAGCGCACCACGAGCGTGTCCAGGAGAACACCGAAGGAGACGATGAAAGCGATCTGGGCCAGGAACAGGATGGGGATGACGCCCAGCGCCGCGAAGGTCGCCGCCAGTACGATCCCGGCCGAGGTGATGACCCCGCCGGTGATCATCAGGCCGCGGATGACGCCGGCCCGGGTGCCGTGGTGCAGGGACTCCTCCCGCACCCGGGTCATCAGGAAGATGTTGTAGTCCACGCCCAGCGCCACCAGGAAGATGAACCCGTACAGCGGCACCGCCGGATCCGCGCCCGGATAGTCCAGCACGTAGTCGAAGACCAGGGCGGAGATGCCCAGGGTCGCGAAGAACGAGAGCATCACCGTGGCGATCAGCAGCGCCGGGGCCAGGATGGAGCGCAGCAGCAGCATCAGCAGGATCCAGATCACCAGCAGCACGACCGGGATGATCAGGTTCCGGTCATGGATCGCGGCGTCGTTGGTGTCGATCGTGGTCGCCGTCGTACCGCCCACCAGGGCCCCCGGCACCGACGACAGGTCCGCGCGCAGGTCCCGCACGGTCTGCTCCGCGGCGTCGGACTCGGCGTCCTCGCTCAGGGTCGCCTCCAGGAGCACGACGCCGTCCACGACCTTGGGCGAGGCCGGCGGCGCGCCGGGAATCGGGGACTGCTGGACGCCGTCGCGCGTGACCGGCAGCTGGCCGGAGGGGCCGCCCGACGCGGCGACGGTGAGCGAGTCGACGCCGGAGGCGCCCAGCACGGTGTCCGCGGCCCGCTGCAGTTCGCCCTCAGGCACGGCGATCAGCACCGGGGCTCCGGAGCCGGAGGGGAAATGCTCGCTGAGCACCTGCTGTCCCTCGCGGGCGTCGGACTGCCCGGTGACGAAGTCGCTCTGCGGCACCCCCTCCGCCCGCAGCTGGGTCAGCCCGAAACAGGCCGCCAGCAGCACGCCGGCGCAGATCAGCCAGGTGCGCCGCGGATGAAACTCCACCGTGCGGGCCACCCGGGGCCAGAAGCCCCGTCCCCCGCCGTCCTGCTCCGGGTGCGCCGAGCCGAACATCGGCCGCCGCGGCCAGAACGCGGCCCGGCCGGCAACGAGCAGGAGCGCGGGCAGCAGCGTCATCGCGGCCAGGAACGCGAAGCCGATGCCGATCGCGGCCACCGGGCCCAGAGCCTTGTTGGAGTTCAGGTCGCTCAGCAGCAGGCAAAGCAGCCCCGCCACCACGGTCCCGGCGGACGCCAGCACCGGCTCAAAGGTGCCGCCCAGCGCCGCCCAGGTGGCGCCCCAGCGGTCCTGGTGGTCCCGCAGCGCCTCCCGGTACCGGGCAACGTAGAGCAGCGAATAGTCGGTGGCCGCGCCGATGCCGAGGATGAACAGGATGCCCTGCACCTGCCCGTTGAGGGTCACGACGCCGGCCCGGGCCAGGTTGTAGACCACCAGGATCGCCGCTGAGAGGGCGAAGATTGAGGTCAGCAGGACCAGGAACGGCAGCAGCGGGGAACGGTAAACCACCACCAGGATGACGAGCACCGCGATGACCGCCACCAGCAGCAGCGAGGTGTCGATCCCGCCGAACGCCTCACTGATGTCGGCCAGCTGCCCCGCCGGGCCGGTGACGTAGACGGCCAGGCCCTCGGGGATCCCCTCACCGCCGGTGCTGCGCAGCTCATCCACGGCGGTGCTCAGCTCGTCGGTGTCCTGGACCGGGACGAAGAGTTCCGCCGCTTTGCCGTCCTCGGAGAACTGCGGCGGCGAGGTGCCCTCGGCGACGCCGGGCACCTCGGCCAGCGCCCCGGCCCGGTCCTCGATGAAGCTGCGGTCCGCGCCGGTCAGGCCGCCGTCGTTCACGAACACGACGACGGCGGGCAGCGCGTTGGACTCGGTGAACTTCTCCTGCAGGTCCGCCACCCGGGTCGACGGCGAACTGGCGGGCAGGTAGGAGGTCTGGTCGTTGTCCGCGACCTCACTGATCCGGCCGAAGTACGGCCCGCCAAACCCGCCGATGCCCACCCAGGCCACGATCAGCAGCGCCGGCAGCAGGATCCGCAGCCACCGAGGCACGCGGCTGCGGGGCGCGGGGGCATTTGCGCTCACGTCCGCCGGGCGGGCCGAGGCCCCGTGCGGGATCTTGCGCGATGGATCTGAGCCGTGGGGTGCGGAGGGGGAATCCGTCATGCTGAGCCGCCCTTGTCGTCGCCGTGGACTTGCCCTGGCGGTGCCGTGCTTCCAGCAGAGCCCCCTGCGGCCCGCGGCGTCAACCGGTCCGTGCCGAGGCCGCCGGGCGCCGGCGGGAAAACCCGCCTCAACATTTCGGCCCACCCGCCCCGATGCCGCCCCGTCATGGGAAGATCAGCGCGTGGATGCCAAAGTCTCAGTAATCACCCTCGGCGTGCGGGACCTCGACCAGACGTACGGGTTCTACGCCGGACGCCTCGGCTGGAAGCCGGTGCAGTACGTCGCGGAGGAAGTGGTCTTCTTCCAGATCAACCACGGGCTGCTGCTGGCGTTCTTCCGTGCGGACCAGCTGGCGGCCGAGGCCGGCGCGGTGGGACCGGCGGAAACGGCGCCGGTGACGCTGGCCCACAACGTCGGCTCCGCCCGGGAGGTGGACGCCGTCCTGGCCGAAGCGGCAGCCGCCGGAGGCATGATCGTGGCGCCGGGCACCCAGATGAGCTGGGGCGGCTACTCCGGCTACTTCGCGGACCCGGAGGGCTTCCGCTGGGAGGTCTGCTGGAACCCCGGCCTGACGGTGGACGCTGACGGCACCGTGCGGCTCGCCGCTCCGGAGCCGCCCGTCGACCTGCCGTCCGAGAGCGCGGGTCCGGCTCCGTTGGAACTGCGCTAGAACAGGGCCTCGCCCGCGGCCTGCGGCAGCGCACCCTCCGGTCCGGGCTGCAGCATCTGCGGGCCGTCGTTACGCACATTGCCCACGGCGGGGTTGGCCGAGCGAAGCCGCCAGCTGCCCGCCGCGGTGAACGCCTGCGCGTGGGCGGCAGCCACCAGTGCCGGTGCGTCCCGGCGGCCCGGGTCCAGCCACTGTTCCAGCATGCCGGGTGCCAGGGCCAGCGGCAGCCGGTCGTGCAGGCTGCCCAGGGCGGCCAGCGCCGGGTCGGCGTCGTCAGGCTCCGGCGCGGCGACGGTGAGCACGGTGGTGGTCAGCAGCCACCGGCCCGGATCCGACGCCGGGCGCTGCGGGTCCCGCCACCACTCGTACAGGCCTGCCAGCCAGATCAGCCCGCCCTGCTCCGGGCGGACAAACATCGGCACCCGCCCGCCGTCGGGCCCGGCGGTCCACTCGTAGTAGCCCTCCACCGGGACGGCGCAGCGCCGCTGCGGCACTGCGTCCCGGAAGGTCGGCTTTTCCAGCACGGTCTCGGTGCGGGCGTTGAAGGCCCGGTTTCCGACGGCGGGATCCTCCGCCCAGCGCGGCACCAGGCCCCAGCGGGCCACATGCACCTGGCGGCGCACCGCGCCGTCGACCAGCCGCTCCAGGACGATCGGCACCTCCGTCGTCGGTGCCACGTTCCATGAGGCGCGCAGCTGCAGCGCGTCGTCCGCCTCCGCCTCGGCCTCCGCGACCAGGTCCCCCACGGCGCGGGTCATTACGTATCGTCCGCACATGCCTCCATTGTTCCTCCGGTTGGGACGAGATCCCTCCACTTTGAGCACCGCCTCCGCTTGCTTACGGGAGGCAGCGCGCAAACCGGAGGGCGGGACCGCAAACCGGAGGGAACGCGGAGGCAGCGACCCGCCGTGCAGGGCCGGCGGACCGGGCGGGAATGCCGATGCGCCGCCCGGTGTTGATACCGTCAGCACAGCACGCCCCCGTTCCCAAGGAGTTCCCATGACGGCCACCGTTGAAGAGTTCACCCCCGCCGCCGGCACCATCACCATGTTCTCGACCAGCTGGTGCGGGTACTGCCGTCGGCTGAAGTCCCAGCTCGATTCCGCCGGGATCGGCTACAACGAGGTGAACATCGAGGATGTCCCGGGCACCGCGGAGCTGGTGGAGTCGGTCAACGGCGGCAACCAGACCGTGCCCACCGTCATCTTCCCGGACGGCTCCTCGGCCACCAACCCCTCCGCCGCCGAGGTGAAGTCCCGCCTGGGCCTGTAGCTCCGGCGTCGCCCGCTGCGGCCCGCCGCGTCCTGACGGATGCGGCGGGCCGCCGGCGTTCCGGGACGGATGGGGCCGTGTTGCACCCCGGGCCGCCCGCATTCGGCCCGGACCCCGTGCTGTCCCTAGGATGGAAGCGAGGCCCCTTGGCTCAAGGCGGCCGGCACCCAACGTCACCGGAGGCACACCCCCATGGTTCACAAGGTCCAAGCCGTCGTCGTCAAGGAAAAGGACGCCCCCGTCTCGCTGGAAACCATCCTGGTTCCGGATCCCGGGCCCGGCGAGGCGCTGGTCGACATCCTCACCTGCGGCGTCTGCCACACCGACCTGCACTACAAGCAGGGCGGCATCAACAACGACTACCCCTTCCTGCTCGGCCATGAGGCGACCGGCGTGGTCTCGGCCGTGGGCGAGGGCGTCACCGAGGTTGCCCCCGGCGACCGGGTGGTGCTGAACTGGCGCGCCGTCTGCGGCGAGTGCCGGGCCTGCCGCAAGGGCGAGCCGCAGTACTGCTTCAACACGCACAACGCCACCCAGAAGATGACCCTGGAGGACGGCACCGAGCTGACCCCGGCCCTGGGCATCGGCGCGTTCGCCGAGAAGACGCTGGTCGCCGCCGGCCAGTGCACCAAGGTGGACGACGACGTCGATCCCGCCGCCGTGGGCCTGCTCGGCTGCGGCGTGATGGCCGGCATCGGTGCCGCCATCAACACCGGCGAGGTCAAGCGCGGCGAGTCCGTGGCCGTGATCGGCTGCGGCGGCGTCGGCATCGCCGCCGTCGCGGGCGCCAAGCTGGCCGGCGCGACGACGATCATCGCCGTCGACATCGACCCCGCCAAGGTGGAGATGGCCAGGTCGATGGGCGCCACCCACGGCGTGAACTCCCGCGAGGAGGATCCGGTGGAGGCGATCCGCGCCGCCACGAACGGCTTCGGCGCCGACGTCGTCATCGAGGCCGTCGGCCGCCCCGAGACCTACGAGCAGGCCTTCTACGCGCGCGACCTCGCCGGCCGCGTGGTCCTGGTGGGCGTGCCCACCCCGGAGATGAAGATCGAACTGCCGCTGGCCGAGGTCTTCGGCCGCGGCGGGTCCCTGAAGTCCTCCTGGTACGGCGACTGCCTGCCCTCGCGCGACTTCCCGATGCTGGTGGAGCAGTACAAGCTGGGCCGGCTGGACCTGGACGCGTTCGTCACCGAGCGGATCGGCCTGGGCGACATCGAGGCCGCGTTCGAGAAGATGCACGACGGCAAGGTCCTGCGTTCGGTGGTGGAGCTCTAGATGGCACTGAGCATCGAGCGGGTCGTCACCTCGGGCACGTTCAGCTTGGACGGCGGCACCTGGGACGTCGACAACAATGTCTGGATCATCGGCAACGACACCAAGGCGTGGGTGATCGATCCCGCGCACGATCCGGCCGCCGTCGTGGCCGCCGTGGCCGGGCGCAAGGTGAAGGGCATCCTGCTCACGCACGGGCACGATGACCATATCCGCGCCGCCGCCGAGACCGCCAAGCTGCTGGACGCGCCGCTGTACCTGCATCCGGCGGACCGGATGCTCTGGGACGCCGTGTATCCGGACCGGGCACCCGACGTCGAGATCGCCGACGGCGATGTGTTCACCCTGGGCAAGGCGCAGCTGCGCGCCCTGCACACGCCCGGCCATTCGCCCGGCTCGGTCTCGTTCCTGCTGACCGGGGATCCGGAACTGGGCTCCCCGGTGCTGTTCACCGGTGACACCCTGTTCGCCGGCGGCCCCGGTGCCACCGGGCGCTCGTACAGCGACTTCCCCACCATCATCGAGTCCATCCGGACGAGGCTGCTGACCCTGCCGCCGGGCACCGTGGTCAACACCGGCCACGGGGATTCGACGTCGATCGGCGCGGAAGCACCCTTCCTGGACGAGTGGATCGCCCGCGGCCACTAGGCTTCGTAGACGCACCTTGGAACGCCCCCGCTGCTGTCGTTTTTTCGACGGAAGCGGGGGCGTTTTGCGGTTATCGTAGGAGTGCCATGGAGTTCTTCAGTGCGGATGGATATGAGCTGGCCCGGCAGGTGCTGCAGCGCGGCATCGCCGCCGTCTATCTGATCGCGTTCATCGCCGCCGCACGGCAGTTCCCGGCGCTGCTGGGCGAACACGGCCTGCTGCCGGCACCGCGCTATCTGGAGCGGATCAAGGGCCGGCGGATTCCCACCCTGTTCCACTGGCACTACTCGGACCGGTTCCTGCTCGCGGTGGCCTGGACCGGCGCCGTCGTCGCGGCCCTGCTGGTGGCCGGGGTGCCGCAGGAGGGGCCGCCCTGGGTGCCGATGCTGGCCTTCGGGCTGCTGTTCGGCCTCTACCTGTCGATTGTGAACATCGGCCAGACGTTTTACGGCTTCGGATGGGAGTCGCTGCTGCTGGAGGCCGGGTTCCTGGCGGCGTTCCTCGGCTCCAACGAGGTTGCGCCCCCGATCACGGTAATCTTCCTGTTCCGCTGGCTGGTGTTCCGGCTCGAGTTCGGCGCCGGGATGATCAAGATGCGCGGGGACACGGCGTGGCGGGACCTGACCGCCCTCAACTACCACCACGAGACCCAGCCGATGCCGAACCCGGCCAGCTGGTTCTTCCACCACCTGCCGAAACCGCTGCACAAGGTGGAAGTGGCAGGCAACCACGTCACCCAGCTGGTGGTGCCGTTCTTCCTCTTCTTTCCGCAGCCGGTGGCCGGCATCGCCGCGGTGATCATCATCATCACCCAGGGCTGGCTGGTGCTCTCCGGGAACTTCGCGTGGCTGAACTGGCTGACCATGCTCCTGGCCTTCAGCGCCCTGGGCGATTCCACGGTTGCCGCCGTGGTCCCCGGGTTCGTGCCGGCGCCCCCGGATCCGGCGGCCACGCCCCTGTGGTTTGTGATCGTGGTGCTCGCGGCCACCGCCGCGATGCTCTGGTGGGGTATCCGCCCGCTGCGGAACCTGTTCAGCCGCAACCAGCTGATGAACGCCAGCTTCAACCGGTGGCACCTGTCCAACGCCTACGGGGCGTTCGGCAGCATCACCCGGCGCCGCAACGAGGTCGTCATCGAAGGCACCCTGGACGAGCCGGACCCGGGCGGGCGCTGGGATGCGGCGCGGTGGCAGGAGTATGAATTCCGCGGCAAGCCCGGAGATCCCCGGCGCATGCCGCGCCAGTTCGCGCCGTACCACCTGCGCCTTGACTGGCTGATGTGGTTCCTGGCCCTGGGCGCCTCCGGCGGCTCCTGGTTCCCGGCTCTGCTGCGCCGGCTGCTGGAAGCGGACCCTGCGGTGCTGAAGCTGCTGCGCAGCGACCCGTTCGACGGCCGCCCGCCGCGGGCGGTGCGGGCCGTGGTGTACCGCTACCGGTACACCACCCCCGCCGAGCGGCGGCGCGACGGCGCCTGGTGGGCCCGTGAGCCGGCCGGCACGCTGGTGGACCCGCTGGCCCGGACCGGGTCCGGACGCTGAGCAGGACCGGACCGCCTGCCGGCCCGGTCGGGTCGGCAGGCTCGCAGATGAAGCGCGCGCCGGCCTAGCCGGAAGTGTCGGGCTTGGTGACCACCGCGTGGGTGGCGTGGTCGTAGAGGAAGGTGAGCGGGCCGCCGTCGTGGTGCAGCTCGATGTTCGCGCCGTCGCGGAAGGCGCCCTGGCCGTAGTTCTCCGTCCAGGAGCCGTCCAGCGCCACCTTGAACTCGTAGGAGCCGGCCGGCAGGTCCACGGTCAGCTTCCAGAGCTCGTCGCTGCGGTCAAAGCTCAGCCGGCCCTGCTCAGCGGCCGGGTTCCAGTCCCCGCCCAGGGCATCGCCGAAGCTGCCGGCAATGACCACGGCGTCCGGCTGCGGGAACGACGGTTCCTGGGGGAAGGCCCCGGCGTGGGCGCCGTGCGCCTCTCCCGTCTCCGGTGCGGCGACGCCGGCGGCGGCGGCCACCGCCTCTTCCAGCACCTCTTCCGTGGCTGCCGCCGGGTCCGGGCGGACCGCTTCGACGTCGGCGCCGCCGCCTGCCGCCGGCGCGCCGTCGAGGGCGGCAATGAGCCGGTCGGTCTCGGGGAACTCGGTCAGCGCCTTCCGCCCCTGCGCGGTGATGCTCCAGCCCGCCCGTCCCTGCTTGATGATCCAGCCGGCCTTGACCAGCTTGGCGGTGGCCGTGGTCAGGGCGCGCTCGCCGCGGGCGACACCGCTGGCGAGGACCTCCGCCTCGCGGTCCTGCAGCGGCACCCGGGCCAGGGCTCCCTGCAGGACCTCGTCCCGGCTGACCTTGGTGGGAGCCGCCGGTTCTTCCCGGGCAAGGATCTCCAGGACGGCCCGCAGCCGCAGGGCGGTGTTCGCAACGGTGTTCTTGGCCATGTTCTTCCCTCCGTGGTGCTCAGCTTTGGTACTAAGCCTACTGACCGGCCCGGGGCGGCGGGCGGCAGCAGCACGTCAGCGCGGCGTGTCCCGGCGAAGGGGCGCGCGGCGGCAGGGAGTCCGTGCGGGGCCGAACGGGCTCAGAGCGAGGCGGCAAGCCCGCTGAAGTCGGCGGGCACCAGCTCCCGGGAGGCCGCATAGCCGTTCAGCAGCTCGGCCTCCACACCGTCGACGTCGAGGCCGGGGGCCAGGTCCTCCGCCGCTCCGGCGGTGTCCGGCCGCCAGGCGAGGCCGAGCGCGTCATACGCCGCCGAGAGGACGGTGCGCAGCGGCGCGGCGTCCTGGACGACGATCACCGACGAGAAGAGCCAGGCTCCGGCAACCACGCGCTGGGCGGTGCCCACGAGCTTGACCTGCCGGCGGTCCAGCGCCGTGCCGTGCACGGAATGCTCTCCGGGGCAGTACTCCCCCGGTATCTCGCCCACGGCCGCCGGCACGCCGCAGCGGCGCAGGGCGTCGGCGAAGAGGTCCCCGAACCCGGTGAAGCGGTGCCGCGAGCCGGCCACCGCGTCGTCGTCGGGCTCCACATGGTCCACCACCAGGCAGCCCTGGTGATAGGCGGCGGCGCGGCCGCCGGCCCGGCGGACCAGCGGCTCGAACCCCAGGTCCCGGCAGGCCGCCGCGGCGGCGGCGAACCCGGGCAGCCGTGCGTCCCGCTGGCCCAGGGCCACCGTCGGCACCGGCCGGTAGATCCGCAGGGTGGGGCCGATCCGGCCGGCCCGGGCGGCGTCGAGCATCTCCAGGGCGAAGGCCAGGTCAGCTTCCGCGCCGAGGGAGCGTTCCTGGCGGACCAGGGACAGGGCAGGGCGGCCGGCGGCTGCTGCCGCGGGGACGACGGCGGGTGCTTCCATGCTCATCCCTGTCCGGCGGCTGCACCGAGCGGGCGGACGGTGAGGATCTGTTCGCTGCGGCCGAAGGGCCCGTCGAGGTCGTGCAGCACCGAGGAGGTCAGGCCGATCCCGTCGGCGCCGAAGGTGACCTGCGTGTCCAGGCCCAGCCATTCGCCGGCCGGCTGGCGGTACAGGTGCACCTGCAGGTCGACGTTGGGGAACATCCAGCTGTCCCCGCCCGGAGGGACCCGGGTGGCGATGCCGTTGGCGGTGTCCACCAGGCCGATCAGGCGGGCCAGGTCGGAGACCGGGGTGTTCTCCACCAGCGGATGCGGGGTGCGCAGCCAGGCCCGGCCGCGGCCGGGACGGAGCCCCGGCAGGGCGCGCAGCTCCAGCGATGCGATGTATCCGCCGGGCCATTCCGTCATGCCTTCGTGCCCGCCGGCGTGCTCGGGGCCGGGCATGGGCTCGTCCTCGACGGCCGCTACGGCGTCGGTGGGGCGGGTGGCCAGGCGCCAGGCGGTGGCACGGACGGCGGTGCGCCCGTCGGCCACCATTTCCGCCTCCACCAGTTCAATGGTCCGGCCGGGGCGGGTCACCTTGGTGGTGATGTCGAAGCTGCCGCCGGGAATCAGGCCCAGGATCTCGTAGCTGATCCTGGCGATCCGCAGGTCCGGGCGCGGGCTGCACTGCTCAAGGCAGTGCGCCAGCAGGCCCGAGACCGGTGCCATGTGCTGCTCGTCCGGGTTCCAGGCGCCCTGGGCATGAATGGTCGACTCAAAGCTGCCCTCGCCGAGCGGCCGGTAATAGGCGTCAGCCACGTGTTCTCCCCCTGCTGTGATGCGATCCGGTGTCCTACGCTACCGGAGCGGCGGGCTCGATCAGGTCCGGCCCGTTGTTCCTTACGGAGTTCACCCGGTCGCTGACCGTCCGCGGGGTAAGTTCCGGCTCCGGAATCGACTCCAGCAGGCCGGCGACGTCGCCGCGGTCGCTCAACCCCGGGTCCAGCCAGTCGCCCCACAGGTCCGGCGGAATGATCAGCGGACTCCGGTCATGGATGTGTCCAAGTGCGTCGGTCGCCGCCGTCGTGATGATGGTGAAGCTCAGCAGCCACTTGTGCTCATGGTCCTCGGGCAGCGCCGGATCCGGCCAGAACTCGTACAGCCCGGCGAAGGCCAGCGGATCCTCGGACGGGGAGGACAGGTAGGTGGGGATCTTCCGCCCGCCGTCCTTTTCCCACTCGTAGTAGCCGTCCGCGGGAACCAGGGCGCGCCGCTTCACCGCGGCCTTGCGGAACGCAGGCTTCTCCAGCACGGTTTCCCGGCGGGCGTTGATCATCCTGGCCCCGATTTTCCGGTCCTTGGCCCAGGAGGGAATCAGGCCCCACTTCGCGGTGGCCAGCCGGCGGACCGGCACCCGCTCCGGCACCTGCCCGGCGTCGTCATCGGCGGGCTGCAGCCGCTCGGTGACGATGCGCACGTCATCGGTGGGAGCCACGTTCCAGGACGGGGGCACCTCGGTGCCCATGGTCTGTTCGGTGGCGAAGGCGGCCACGAGGTCCGCCGTGGCCTTGGCCATCACATAGCGTCCGCACATGCCCCCATTGTGCCCCAGGTCGGTTCCGCGGAGGACGACGACGGCGGGTCACGGCAGCCGTCAGGGCAGCCCCGGGCCGGGGCGGCTGTCGTCGGGAAGGCCGGACGGCGTAGCGGGGTCGGCGGAAGGGACCGCTTCCGGCGGGCTGCCGGGCCGCTGGGAGGTGAGCAGTTCGTTGTAGGCCGCCGCGGCGCCGGCCAGGGGCGCCAGGGCGTCACGGATGGGACGCCGCCCGCGGGCGGGGCCGAAGACGCGCACCAGCACGCCCACCGCAACGGCAGCGGCGAGTCCGGTCATGAAGGCACCGGTGAGCCCGCCCGTCTGGCCGGCCGCACCGTCCAGCAGCAGCCAGGCCAGGACCGCCAGGCCGACGAGCGACGGCAATGCATCCAGGGCCCGCCGCAGGTACCGGTTCGTCGCCATCGCCCACCCCTGAGGTCAAGGACGGCCACCTGGGCCACTGGTATGACTTGGAAAGACACGCGCCCAACACGGCCAGCGCGGTGGCCCAGGGCGTTACCCGCCGTTTCCGGCCGTCGCCCCCAGCATGCCACAGGACCGGGCGCGGGTCAGCAGGCGGTCCGGCCCGTTTCGGCGGCGACTGTCCGCTCACTATTGGCCCGCAGGGGACGGCAGCATTCGAAGATGTGTTCTATTTTTAAAGCATGGACCAGGAAGCGGTGGAGCGACTCGCCGCCCGCTATGCCCGGCGCGCGGAACCTCTCGGCCTGACCGTGGAGGAGCTGGATTTCGAGCACAACCCGGTCAGCACCGCCGCCCCCGGCCTCCCGGTCTGGGCGTGGATCCGGTTTCCGGGCTGCGCGGAACGGGTGGCCGGGACGGCGACGGCGTGGTCCGCGCGGGCCGTCCAGGTTGCGTGGACCGATGCCGGTATCCGCCGGACGACATGGGTCTGGGCATCGGCCGTGACACGCCGGGGCGGCAACTCCCGGGAAGGCCTGGGCCGGCGCACCGGGTCCGGGGCCCCGGAGGGCTGAGACGGCACCGCCGCTGGCCGGCGTCGGCGGCAGCGGACAGAATAGGCGCACCGGCAGGGCTGCCGGCTCCACTCCCCTCCTCCGAAGGAGCACGCATGCAGTACACGCACCTGGGCCGCTCCGGCCTGTCCGTTTCCCGTCTCTGCCTGGGCACCATGAATTTCGGCCCGGAAACCGGGGAGGCCGATGCCCACGCCATCATGGATGCCGCCCGGGAGGCCGGCATCAACTTCTTCGACACGGCCAACGTCTACGGCTGGGGCGAGAACAAGGGACGCACCGAGGAGATCATCGGCAACTGGTTCGCCAAGGGCGGCGGCCGGCGCGAAGACACGGTGATCGCCACCAAGCTGTACGGCAGCATGCGCGACTGGCCGAACGCGACCTTCCTCTCGGCGCTGAATATCCGGCGGGCCCTGGACGCGTCGCTGCGCCGCCTGCAGACCGACCACATCGACCTGTACCAGTTCCACCACATCGACCTGGCGACCCCGTGGGAGGAGATCTGGCAGGCCATGGAAACGGCCGTGGCCCAGGGCAAGATCATCTACAACGGGTCCAGCAACTTCGCCGGCTGGAACATCGCGCAGGCCCAGGAGGCGGCAAAGCGCCGGAACTACCTGGGCCTGATCAGCGAACAGAGCATCTACAACCTCCTGAACCGCGCGGTGGAGCTGGAAGTGCTGCCCGCCGCACAGCACTACGGGCTGGGACTGCTGCCCTGGTCTCCCCTGCAGGGCGGGCTGCTCGGCGGGATCCTGCGCAAGACCGAGCAGGAGGGCAGGCGCACCTCGGGCCGCACCCTGGAGCTGCTGAAGAAGTACGAGGACCAGATCCGCCGGTACGAGGAGCTCGCCGGGCAGCTGGGCGTCGAACCGGCCCTGCTCGGCCTGGCCTGGCTGCTGCACCGCCCCGGCGTCACCGCTCCCATTGTCGGTCCGCGCACCATGGAGCAGTTCCGGGACCAGCTCACCGTGCTTGACCTTGAACTGGACGAGGCCACGCTGCAGCAGCTCGATGAGATCTTCCCCGGACACAAGCCGGCTCCGCAGGACTACGCCTGGTAGCGGGTGCGCGGCCGCCCGACGCCGGGCCTTCGCGCCGGATCACGCGCGCCGGTGGGCGAGGTGGCTGGCGGCGCTGATCCGGTCGATCCAGGCGAGCGCCATGGCGGAGAGGATGAACGCAATGTGGATCAGCGCCTGCCACATCAGCACGTCCGAGGCATGCCCGGCGAGCGCCGGATCCTGGAAGTAGGAGCGGGCCTCCACGAAGGACTTGAGCAGGTGACCACGTAGAACATCTGGGCCACGATCAGGCCCACGTACAGCGGCGCCTGCAGCCAGCGGCTGGTGAACATCAGGCTGCCCAGGAAGCTGCGGGCCCGCGCCTTGGCCCCGGACCGGCCCCCGCCTTCCCGCGACGACGGAACGGACTCCAACAGCATGGTCATTCGGGGGCTCCTCGATGCGTGACTGGCGGCTCCGGACGGGTGCAGCCGGGGAAAACTGTCGGCATGGCATCGGTTCCGGTCACGGCCGTGGATGTGTCATGAATCACTGACGCGACGGGCCGGGCCGGCGTCGCCTACTCGGGCGGATCGATGCCCGTCAGCCGCAGCTCCTCCAGGTCCAGCCTGGCCTGGATCCGCCGCAGGACGGCGTCGTCAATCCGCCCCTCGTCCCGCAGCCGGACCACGGTCCTCCGCTTGCGCGCCACCAGCGACAGCCGCAGCCGGGTGTAGTCCCGGTCCAGCCGCAGGATCGGCTGGTCCCCGGCGCCCTGCCCGCCGGCCCGGAGCACCTGAAGATGGATCCGGTATTCGTTCCGGGTGCGTTCGGCCATCTCCGGAGCCGTCCCCAGCTCGGCGGCAAGCCGCGGCAGGGCCTGCAGCGCCTCCTCCCCGGCGGCGGTCTCCGCCATGAGCCGCTCCCGGTCCAGATGCGCATCTGAGGGCAGGCGGGCCCACGCCGCCGCCAGCGGCAGCAGCGGACCCTGCACCACCAGGGTCACCACGATCACTCCGGCGGTGACGAAGATGATCAGGCCGCGGTCCGGGAAGGGACCGCCGGACGTGGTCGCCAGCGGCACCCCGAGGGCGGCGGCAAGGGACACCGCGCCGCGGAACCCGGCCGCCCCGCTGACCACCTGCGCCCGGAGGCTGCCCGGCCGGCGGCCCCGCAGCCGCGCGGTGGCCCTGATCAGGGCGTCGGTGGCGAAGAGGAAGCCGAACCGGACCGCCACGATGGCCGCGGATACCAGGGCCACGGCCAGCAGGCCCAGCCCGAATTCGCTGCGCGTCAGGCCCCGCACCACCGCATGCAGCTCGATGCCGATCAGGACGAACAGGGCGCCGTTGAGCAGGAACGTGGAGAAGGACCAGAACGCCTCGGCCTGCCGCCGGGCCTGCGCCGGCACCACGCGGGGGCCCACCTGGCTCATGATCAGCCCGCTGACCACCACCGCCAGCACGCCGGAGGCGCCGATGAGCTCGGCCAGCAGGAAGGCGGTGAACGGCGTTAGGAAGGTGATCACGTTGCCGAGGAGCGGTTCCTGCGCCCATCGGCGCAGCAGGATGCCCGCCCGCGCGGTGGCCACTCCCGCCGCCGCGCCGCCGATGTAGGACAGGATGAACAGCCAGACGATGACCGGCGTGCTGAAATCCTGCTCCCCCACGGTCAGCGACACGGCCAGGGCGTAGAGCACCAGCGCGGTGCCGTCGTTGACCAGGGATTCGGCCCGCAGCAGGGTGACGCTGCGCGCCGGCAGCGCCCTGGCCAGTGCCGCCACCGCCGTCGCGTCGGTCGGTGCCACCGCGGCACCCAGCACCCACGCCGCGCCCCATGACATGCCCAGGGCGTGCCCGACGGCGGCCACTCCCGCCGCCGTCGCGATCACCAGCACTGTGCTCATCATGACGATGCCACGCAGGTTGCTGCGGATCTCGCGCAGCGAGGTGGTCAGCGATTCCCAGTAGAGCAGCGCAGGCAGGAACAGCAGCAGCACGACGTCGCTGGGCAGCTGCACCTCGCGCAGTGCGGGAATGAAGCCGAGCAGCACGCCCGCGACCACCAGCAGCAGGGGCGGCGCGATATGGAGCCTGCGGGCGGCCAGGTTGCAGGCGAGCACCGCCGCCGAGAGGATGACGACGAGTTCCAGGCCGAGCATGGAGCCCCTTCCGGACGAATGCTGCCGGCCGCCTCAGTGGCTGCGGCTGCAGTTTCCAGTCTCCCCGGTCCCGGTTGGTGCCGTCGAGACGGCGGCAGGGCAGGTTCGGAAATCCCGCTATCCGGGCCCGGGCAGCAGGACCCTCGTGAGTCGATCCAGCGATTCCGGGCTCGCGGCAAGTTCGATCCTGCCCGCGTCGGTCAGCACGATGACGGCCTGGTATGAGGCCGGCAGGTATTTACGGTCCTTGCCACCGACCTTCCGGCGTTCCGGCAGGACTTCCCGCACCGTGAATTCAACGGCTCGTCCAGAGGGCTCCAAGCTGTCGTAAACGGCCGGCTGAAACCTGATGGACGCCGCGCCGGGAGTCGCAATGCCCTGGTTCCAGATGCTGCTGAGCGAACCCGGGCGGGAGTCCGGGTAGCGGATGAAGGCCTTGACCTGTCCGTTGTCGTCGAGGCGCCGTTTGGTCTTCCGCGCACGTCGCAGCTGGAACAGGGCGAAAAGCCCGTAAACCGACGTGGATATGAAGGCGCTGAGCAAGGCGTCGGCCAGGCCGTTGGCGCCAAGGGCGAGCCGCACGGCAGCTGCACACACGAAGAAGATGACATAGCCGAGCGCCAGTGCCTGATAGGGGCGACGCCGAACCCACGTCTTCGCTTCATCCACCCGACACGCCCTCCTCCGGAACGAGCTGGTCACGATTTATACGTCAGGGATCCTCACTTCGCCACGGTCCCGCCTCAGGCCGCTGACACGCCTGCACGCCTGGGCTAGGGTCAGGGACCAAAGCGGCGTCTACCCGGGGAGAGTTTCATGGCATTCGGCTCACTGACCATCATCGGCGTCGGCGGCATGGGGCAGGCGGTGCTCCGGCGGCTCGGGGCGGGACGCAGGGTCCTGCTGGCGGATTTCCATGAGGGCACGCTCGCCGACGTCGCCGCGGCAGCAGCTGCCGACGGCTATGACGTGACCGCCCAGCATGTGGATGTCTCCGCCCCGGAGTCCGTGGCCGCGCTCGCCGCCCGCGCCCAGTCCCTGGGCCTGGTGGAGCACGTGGTGCACACCGCCGGGGTGTCCCCCGTGCAGGCACCGGTCGACGCCGTGCGCCGGGTGGACCTGCTGGGCTTCGCCCTGGTGCTGGAGGAGTTCGGGCAGATCATCGCCCCGGGCGGTGCGGGCGTGTTCATCTCCAGCATGTCCGGACAGATGGCCGCCGGGCGCATTCCGGCCGAGGTGGAGGCAGCGCTCGCCACCGCCCCGGTGGAGCAGCTGCTGGCCCTGCCCTTCATCGCCGGGCTCACGGACGCCGGCACGGCCTACAGCATCGCCAAGCGCGGCAACCAGCTGCGGGTCCAGGCAGCCAGCCTGGACTGGGGAGCGCGCGGGGCCAGGGTCAACAGCATCAGCCCGGGCGTGATCTCCACGGCCATGGGCCAGCAGGAGCTGGCCGGCGGGTCCGGCGCGCAGATGCGCGCGATGGTGGAGGCCTCGGCGACCGGCCGTCTGGGCACGCCGGAGGACATCGCCAACGCAACCGCGTTCCTGCTCAGCCCGGACGCGTCGTTCATCACCGGCACCGACCTGCTGGTGGACGGAGGCGTGGTCGCGGCGCTCGCCACCGTGCAGCGCCGGGCCGCCGAGGGCCAGGCCGGCTAGATCAGCGGTCCGGTCATCGCGCCCGGACGGTCACCCGTCCAGGTCCAGGTCGGCGAGGACCTTGGCCAAGCGGTTCCGCGCGCCGTCGTCCAGGCCCTGCAGCGGCAGCGGCAGGCAGGACCGCCGGGCCAGGCCCAGCTGTTCGGCCGCCGCGGCGATCACCCGGACGCTGCCGAACTCGGCGAACAGGTCCCAGAGCGGGGCGAGCCGGTCTGATTCGGCTGCCGCGACGTCGTGCTGCCCGGCCTGCCCCGCGCGGAGCAGGCGCAGCGCCGGCTCCGGAAACAGGCCGCCGATGACCGAGTACCAGGCATCGCAGCCGACGGCGAGCCCGTCCGCCGCCCGCGCATCGCCGGAGACGCCGATCCCCACGTGGGCCGGCACCGCGGCGCGGATGGCCGCCAGGTGCTCCCGGGCCTGCTGCGGATCCGCCGGCACGCCGGGGATCTTGATCGACGCAATCCCGGGCAGCTCGGCGATCCGCCCGTACAGCTCCACGCTGAAACTGAACCGGGTGGTGCCCGGGTTGTCGTACACGATCACGGGCAAGCCGGTCCGGGCGGTGACGGCGGCGAAGAGGCCAAAGACGTCGTCGTCGGTCAGCGGCTGGTAGCTCACCGGCGCCAGCAGAACGCCCGCGGCGCCGGCTTCCTCGGCGGCGGCCACGTTGGCCACCACCTGGGACGTGCGCAGCGCGCCGACGCCGACGAACACCGGCACTCCCCCGGCGGCATCCACCGCAATCCGGGCGGCGAGCGCCCGCTCCGCGGCGTCCAGGTAGGCGTAGGAGCCGGTGGAGCCCAGGGCAGTAATGGAGTCGACGCCGGCCGCCGCCAGCCGCGCCACCAGGGCCGCGAACGCTGATTCGTCGACGGCGTCGTCAGCCAGCGGGGTCAGCGGAAAGGCGCTCAGTCCGGTGAACAGGGCGGGGACGCTCACTGCGCGCCCTCCAGGTACTTCAGCACCGCCAGCACCCGGCGGTGGTCCCCCGCGTCCGGCAGCAGCCCAAGCTTGGCGAAGATGGCGGTGATGTTCTTCTCCACCGCCCCGGCGGACAGGAACAGGTCCGCACAGATGCCGGCGTTCGTCCGGCCCTGCGCCATCAGGGCCAGCACCTCCTGCTCCCGCGGCGTCAGCGCGGCCAGTTCCGCGTGCCGGCCGGAGGCGCCCATCAGCTGGCGCACCACCTCCGGATCCAGCACCGTTTCACCGGCCGCGATCCGCTCCAGCGACTGCAGGAAGCTGGCTACGTCGGCCACCCGGTCCTTGAGCAGGTAACCGGTGCCGGCGGGCTGGCCGGCGAAGAGCCGGGCCGCGTAGCGGGTCTCCACGTATTGGGACAGCAGCAGCACGCCCACCGCGGGATGGCTGGTGCGCAGGGCCAGCGCCGCCCGCACGCCTTCATGGGTGTGGGTGGGCGGCATCCGGTTGTCCAGGACGACGACGTCGGGCACCTCCCGGTCCACCGCGGCCAGCAGGTCCCCGGCATTGTCGACGGCGGCCGTGACCTCATGCCCGCGTCCTGCCAGCAGCTCGCTCAGCCCGGCCCGAAGCAGGGCGGAGTCCTCGGCGATCGCGATCCTCATTCCTGCAGCTTGCCCCACCGGGGCGGAGATCAGGAAAACGGCAGCAGTACCGTGACGGCGGTGGGGCCGCCGACCGGCGAGGAAACGCGCAGTTCCCCGTCCACCGTCCGTGCCCGCTCCGCCAGCCCAGCCAGCCCGGTGCCCGACGCCGGATCCGCGCCGCCGCGGCCGTCGTCCCGCACAGTCAGCGCCAGTGTTCCGGGCTCCGGGCCCGCGGCCCACCCGCAGCCACGCCTGGCCGGCTGCCGCGTGTTTGGCGACGTTGTTCAGCAGCTCCGCCGCGCTGAAGTAGGCGATGGCCTCCACGGCAGGGGCGGGCCGACGGGGCAGCAGATAGGTCAGGGACACCGGAAGCGGCGAGGCCGCGGCCAGCGATTCGAGGGCGGTGTCCAGTCCGTCGTTCAGGGCCGCGGGCCGGATGCCGGCGGCCAGGCCGCGCAGGTCCACCAGCGCCTCCTTGGCGGTGCCGTGGGCGGAGTCCAGCAGGTGCCGCAGCTCCTGGGGCACGTCCTCCGCCGCCAGGCGCTCGCGGGCATCGCCGAGCTTCATGGCGATGGCGACCAGCTGGGCCTGGGTGCCGTCATGCAGGTCCCGCTCGATCCGCTGCAGGCGGGCGTCGGCGTCCTGCACCGAGGTGCCGCGGCTGGCCTCCAGCTCGTGCATCCGGCGCTGCGCCGCCGTCGGGCCCAGCAGTGAGGAGGCGAGCGCCGCCTGCAGGCGGGCGGCACCGTTGTTGACCGCAGGCCAGATCAGGAAGGTCAGCAGGAGGCCGGCGCCGACCTAGGCGAGGTTCCAGAGCGGTCCTTCCATGTAGGTGTCCGAGCCCAGCAGGGTGCCCCGGTGCCAGGAGCCGTCGGCGGCCTGCTGCGCGGGCAGGAAGCGGTACCAGAACCAATAGGTCAGGCAGCCCAGGCCGGTGGCCAGCAGGGTAATGCTCAGCACGGCCGACACCGTGGACGTCACGAAGCTCAGCACCATGTGGGCCAGCGCCCGCCATCCGGTGGCGTCCCCCAGCCCGGAGCGGACGTAGCCGCGGAAGCCGGGGCAGGCCCGGAAGGGCGGCGGTTCAGGCACCCGGCGGCCCAGCAGGCGGAAGGCCAGCGGGCGGTGGATCCGGCCCTGGACGCGGGCGGCGGCCACCAGCGCCGCGCCGACCGCCAGCCCGCCGAAGGTGGGAGCCAGCGTGGCGCCCAGCGTGAGCGCGGCAATGGCGTAGGCGAGGCCGAAGGGGGCCAGCAGCAGCGAAACCCAGTGGTACCCGAACGCCCGCCACGTCGCGGGCCGGAGGAACGCCGGGCGCCGGGACGTGTCTTCGGGGCCCGGAGAGGGCCTTCCGGAGCCGGCGCTTTCGGGGCCGGGCTGGCCGGGCTCATCCGGGAGGCGGTGGAGGACGGCGGTGGCGTCGGCGTCCGGCGGCAGCTGGCGGGCGGATGGCGCCGGAGAAGTGTTGATCATGTCACTCAGCATCCTACGCAGGCCGGGACTGCCGGTATGGGGCGCGGCGCCGTCGTCGGCGGGGGTTATCCCCCGCTTGACCCCGCCCCTGCGTCATGGTTTTGGCTCGGAGCATGTCAACGATTCCGGCCGCCTACCTCGGCTCACATGCTCTGTCCATTCTGGGCAACTCGATCGCTGCGGTCGCGTTGCCGCTGATCATCCTGCAGGCCACCGGGAGCGCGCTCAACACCGGCGTCGTCGCCGCCTCCGCCGCCATGCCGGCCGTCCTGGCCGGGGTGCTCGGCGGGGCGCTGATCGACCGGTTCAACCGGCGCACCGTCTCCGTCACCGCGGACCTGGTCTCGGCGGCCGCCGTCGCCGCCCTGCCGCTGGTGGACCTGCTGTGGGGCCTGAACCTGGGGTGGTTCGTGCTGCTGGGGATCATCGGGGCCCTCGGCGATGTCCCGGGGATGACCGCCCGGGAGGCGCTGCTGCCCGCCGTCGTCCGGCACTCGGGGGTGGCCGCCGAACGGCTGGTCGGCCTGCGGGAAGCGCTGGCGGCCCTGATGATCGTGGTTGGACCGGCTGCGGCGGGAACCCTGATGAGCATGTTCAGCGGGTCGACGGTCCTGTGGATCACGGCGGCCACCTCCCTGGCCGCCGCACTGCTGACCCTGGTGCTGCCGCATGAGGCCGGAGATGCCGTCGATGCCCGGGCCATCCCGTCGGCGGATCCGACGGTCGCGGCGGGCACGGTCCCGGCAGGCCCCCTGGAGGTGCTGGCCGGGTGGCGGTTCCTTCGCTCCAGCCCGGTGATGGCTGCGCTGACCGTGGTGGCCCTGGCCTCCGTGGCGGTGCTGGCCGCCCTGCAGGGCGTGATCCTGCCGGTGCACTTCCATCTGGCCGGGAACGCCGGGCTGCTCGGTTTCGTCCTCAGCGCGCTCGCGGCCGGAACCCTGGTCGGGGCAGGGCTGTACGCCGGGCTCGGCTCTCGCGGCACCAAGCGCGGCTGGTTCGCGGCGGGCACGGTGGGGGCCGCCGTCGGCGTCGTGCTGATCGCCCCGCTGCCGGCACCCGGCCTGATCGTCGGGGCGGCGGTCGTCGTCGGCGCCGGCAGCGGGGTCCTGGGAGCGGTGACGGGAGTGCTGACCCTGGACTTTGTGCCGGACGCCGTCCGCGGGCGGGTGATGGGCACCCAGAACGCGGTCCTCATGGTCGCCGGGCCCCTCGGTGTCCTCGGCGGTGCTCTGATCATCGAGGCGGCGGGGCCGACGACGGCGGCCGTCGCGGTGGCAGGACTCTGGCTCGCGGCGGCGGTCGCGGCGCTGATCTGCCGACCGCTGCGTAGGCTGGAGCCGGATCCCGCGGCCGAACCGCGGAACGTTGGACAGGACAGGGTGAACCAGGAAGGGGCGGCCGCAGTTGAGGAGCAGTGAACTGGCGCAGCTGGCAGGCGTCTCCGTGCGCGCCCTGCGCCACTATCACCAGACCGGCCTGCTGGCCGAGCCGCCGCGCAGCAGCAACGGGTACCGCGAGTATGACGTCCACGCCCTGATCCGGGTCCTGCGGATCCGCAGGCTTGCCGCCCTCGGCCTGCCCCTGGAGCAGATGCCGCCCCTCCTCGACGAGCCGGAGCCCGGGACAGGGCCCGCCGGCGCAACCGTGCCCGGTCCCGACGCCGCGGAGCAGGCCCTGGAGGAGCTGGACCGGGAGCTGGCCGCCGCGGTGGAGCGGCTCACCGAACAGCGCCGGCTGATCGCCCGGATCCGCGCCGACCGCAACCCGCCCGACGTCCCGCCCGAACTGGCCCGGTTCCTGCGGATCTCCGCCGGGACCCTGCCGGCACGGATCGCGAAAATGGACCGCGAACAGCTGGTGCTGCTGGGGCATCTGGGGTCGGAGAACGTCAGGGCTGCCATCGGGCAACTGTTCGACGTGATCGCTTCCCCCGGCTTCCTGGAGCCGCTGACCGTCCTCATGGAACGCTTCGACGCCCTGCCGGCGGACGCGCCGTCGTCCGCGGTCGACGCGCTCGCCGCGGACCTGGCGACGGCGCTGGAACCGGCGAGCGCGGCGCTTGCCGCCCATGACGGGGCGGAGCTGGACGGGCGGTCGCTGGCCCTGTTCAACGACTATGCCGCCGATGTGCTGAACCCGGCCCAGCTGGCGGTACTGCAGCGGGTGGGCGGGGCCTTGGAGGACGCCTAGGGGGTGCGGCCCATTGGCCGCTCGACCAGACGGACCAGACGCGGGCTGTTCAAAGCCCGCCGGTAAGCCGGCCCCGCCGTTTCGGCGACGCTGAACATCATGGTGGTCCGGCCATCATGCAGGCTTGGCAACTAAGCTGGCTGATCGGGCACTCAAGGGCTCCTCCAGCAGAGGAACTCCACGGGACAGAACGGGCAGCCCTCCCGACGGCAGTGAAAGGAACGCCATGAGCGAGGAACGCCGCAGGGAAATCGGGGAATGGCAGGCTCCCGTCGAGGATGAGCTCCAGGAGTCCTTTGAGAACACCGTCACCGAAGGGGCTGAGCGGCTGCACCGTACGTTCCGCGCCGTCCTTGTGACAGGAGTCTTCGGTGGCCTCGAGGTGGGGTTGGGGGTGATGGCCTATCTGGCCGTCATGCATCAGACCGGGGATCATCTGCTGGCGGGAATTGCGTTCAGCGCAGGCCTGATTGCGCTGTTCCTCGCCCACAGCGAGCTCTTCACCGAGAATTTCCTGATGCCGGTGGCAGCCGTGGTGGCCAAGGAAGCCAGGCTGCGGCACCTCGGCAAACTCTGGGGAGGTACGCTGCTCGGCAATCTGGCCGGCGGTTGGATCATTATGTGGATCGTCATGCAGGCCTTCCCGCAGTGGGAGCAGACTGTCGCCGAATCGGCCAGGCACTTCACCGATGCACCGTTTTCACTGCAGACTGTTGCCCTCGCCATCCTGGGTGGAAGCACCATCACTTTGATGAGCCGTATGCAGCAGGGCACATCCTCGGATCCGGCGAAGATCGTAGCCACAGTGATTGGCGGATTCCTTCTGGCCGGGCTCCAGATGTTCCATTCAATCCTGGATTCGCTGCTGATCTTCGGCGCCATTCAGTCCGGCGCCGGCATCACCTACCTCGAGTGGCTCGGCTGGTTTGGCTACACGCTGCTCTTCAATATGGTGGGCGGACTCGTGTTGGTCACGGCCCTGCGTCTGCTCCGAACGAAGGAGCTGTTGAAGGAGCGCCGCGAGGCCGCACCGGCGGACCCTGATGCGTCCCGCAGCGGCGCTTAGGCGCTGCCTCCAACCGGGCGTGGTGCCTGCCAGCCTGGTCCAGGGAGAGGAAAGCCCCCTTAAGCCTGCATGTTGCGGCGATAGCGGTGCCCGAGCAGCAGCCGGGCGCCGTTGAGCAGCAGACTCTCCATTGGTACGCCTGCTCGTCGGCGAGCTCCTGGAGTTCCCGGGCCAGCTTGGGCGGGATGCGGAGCGTGGGCCGGGCCTTGGAGGACGCTTAGCCGATCGGCCCGGCCCGATGCGTCCCTTCACCTGCCTCCCCAACGGTTAGGCTTCTGCGCGTGAATCAGTTTGAGACGGTCGAGGATGCCCGGGTGTACGGAGCTTCGCTGCTGGCGGGCGCGCGGGTGCGGCTCCGGGCCCTGGCCGATACGGACCTGCCCGCGCTCGCCGCGTGGTGGGCGGATCCGGCGGCCTCGGCCCTGCAGACCGCCACCGTCCGGCCGCGGCCCGAGGGTTCCTTCGAGCAGATGTTCCGGCAGTGGAGCGGCAACGGGGACCCCGGCAGCGTTGGCTTCAGCATTGAAGCGCGGGACACCGGACAACTGATCGGGCATGTCACCCTCTACGGCGCGGCGCTGCCGGAGCGGGCGGCAACCCTGGCCATCATCCTCGGCACGGAGCACAGCGGGCAGGGCTACGGACCCGACGCCGTACGCACCGCCGTCGGCTACGGTTTCCGCCAAATGGGGCTGAACCGGATAGAACTGCGGACCTGGGCGTTCAACACGCGGGCCCGGCGTGCGTATGAAAGCGCCGGTTTCAAGGAAGAGGGCCGCAGGCGGCAGGCGGCATTCTTTGACGGCCGCTTCCACGACGAGGTCATCATGGCGGTCCTGCGCGATGAGTGGGCAGCGGCGGGGAGCTGAACCGGAGCCGGGCCTTGACGCCGCGCAATCTGCAGCGCTGCCGGTCTGGGCGGCGGCTGCCAGGGCGCGGTGGCAGCAACTGCACAAAGCGGCAGCGGAAGCGGGAAGCGGCGGTCTACGCCTGCATGTTTCGCCGGTAGCGGTGCTCGAGCAGCAGCCGGGCGCCGTTGAGAAGCAGCGTTTCCATGGGGACGCCCTGCTCGTCGGCGAGCTCCTGGAGTTCCCGGGCCAGCTTGGGCGGGATCTGGAGCTCGACGTTCATGGGGTTAATCGTAGCGCCCCGGCACACCGCCCGTAGACGCGCAGACGGTGGATCGCTGCGGCGCGGACCAAACTCCTTCCGCCTGGCCGCCGCCCCTCAACGCCCTTTTCAACCGCCGTCGAACCGGCACCCTCAGCCGTGGAGGAACCCGACCACTCCGCCGATGGTGAACCACACCCCCACCAGCAGATAGAAGAAGCCCAACGTCCTGACCGTGGGCATATCGGCGTTCGTGAACCCGTCCCAAGGAATGCCTTTGGACTCCCGGTAAACGGCCGACCATACCGCCGCCGCGCCCCGGACGTTCCGGAAGACGCACCAGCCGGCGACGGCGAAGCACACCCCGGAGGCCGCGGCTCCGAGGGAGGCGAAGTGAAGCTGGCCGCTCGCGATCCCGAACGGGAGACCTGCAAGGAAGAGGAGGTAACCCAGCTGAAGTCCGCCGCGGGCCGGCTGCGGCAGCTCGGTCAGCAGCCGGCCGAAGCCCCGCAGAGTCCGCATCCCTGCTCCCGTCCACGCTTGGTGTGGCCGCAGCCTAGCACCTCTGCCATTTACTCTCGTCGGCGCGCACGCAGGACAGAAGGAGGGGTCCGACTGGCCTGATCTGGCCGGTCAGCGGCGTTAGGGCAGACAGTGTGTTGACCGCGCTTGGGCGGGTGCAAAAAATGGGGCCATGACAGCCGCCGGCCAAAGTTCAAGGCGTCCGGTTGCCGACGTCGTGCTCCGGCCCGTCGGTCCGGTGATGCCCTCATCCACCCTGTCCGTAACCGTCTCACTTCGGACGGGCGACGCAGTGCCCGTGACCGTCGCGGACATCGAGGTGCAGCTGCTGCGCACCGTGCGCTACGGCTACCGCCGGGGAAATTTGTACGGGGCGGTGCAGGGCGCGTGGGAGCAGGAGACCACCGAGATGGACCGGTCCCTGCTCCCGGGTCCGCTCCTCGTATCCCCGGGTGAGGAAAGCCGCCTCGAGACTTCCGTGACCCTCCCGGCCGACGCCGCAGGAAGCGCCGAGGGAACCCTCATCCAGGTGCGGTGGTCCGTTCGCACCCGCCTGCACTGCCCGGGCCTGCCCGACGTCACCACGGATACCGCGCTCCCTGTCCGCCCGGCCTCCGGCCACTGCGCTGCCGATGCTGCTGCACCGGCCCGCAGCGACGGCCGCGACGACGCGGCCCTGACCTTCACCCGATTGTCCGGCCGCACAGTGGTCCCTGGCAGCGATCTGAGCGGAACCCTGCGAATCGTCGCCCTGCGGCCCTTGAGCGTACGGGAGTATCGGGTGGAGTTGCTGCTGCGGGAGCATGTGGACCACGGTCCGGGCCACCTCGCCGACGCCCCCGACCGCAGCCCCGGCTTGGACGACAGGTCGGCCGAAACCGTCGTCGGCACCTTCACGCGCCCTGGAGGGGCCCTGGCCTCCCGAGAAGAGCTGGACCTGCCCTTCAGCCTTCGCGTTCCCGAGGTCCTGCCTGCCCCGTCCCTGAGGTTCGCGCAGCTCCGGCTGGTCTGGGAGCTCAGAGCTGTCCTCGACCTGCCTCTGCGGTCGGATCCGGCAATTATGCTGCCGGTCTACGTCCCAACGGCTGACGGGCCCTCGCCGGGACAGGACTCCTCGTGCGGGCCCTCGCTGGGCCCGGGTGCCTGAGCACCGCTTCGGTGCTAGCCTTGCTATTCGAACATGCATTCGATGCAAGGCGGCGGGGAAGGGGATGGGCACGTGGCGGTGTTCTCAGCGGACCGATCCCGGCGCGTGGCCGGGCCGGCGGAGGCCGACGCCGCCACGGCGGCCGGGTTTCCCAGCCCCGCCCGCGACTACTTCGACGGCCGGATCGACCTCAACCGGCACCTGATCAGCGACCCCACCTCCACCTATGTGGTCCGCGTCGACGGCGACTCCATGGCCGACGCCGGCATCAGCAGCGGTGATGAGCTGATCGTGGACCGTTCCCGCACCCCACACGACGGCGCCGTCGTCGTCGCCGTGGTCGACGGCGAGCTGCTGGTGCGCCGGCTGCTGCTGCGCGGAGACGCGGTGATCCTGCAGGCCGAAAGCCGCGGCACCCCAGACGTTGAACTGCCCGACGCCGCCGAGCTGACCGTCTGGGGCGTCGTGACCCGGTGCCTGCACCATGTCTGAGGCACGGTCCGAGACGCGCGCCGAACGGATCGCCCTGGTTGACGTCAACAGCTTCTACGTCTCCTGCGAGCGCGCTTTCGATCCGAAGCTGGCCGGGATTCCCGTCGTCGTGCTCTCCAACAATGACGGCTGCGTGGTCGCCCGCTCCGATGAGGCGAAGGCGCTGGGCATCAAGACCGGCACGCCCTGGTTCCAGCTGGCGGCCGGGGCCGCCCGGGCCGGGCTGGTGCAGCGCTCCAGCAACTACGAGCTGTACGGGGATATGAGCTCACGGGTGATGCAGCTGCTGGGCCGGTACGCGCTGTGGCAGGAGGTGTACTCGATTGACGAATCCTTCCTCGGCCTCGCCGGGACCCCCGTTGAACTGGCGGCGCAGGGTGCGGAGATCCGCTCCGCCGTCGCCCGGCACACCGGCCTACCGGTCTGCGTGGGCATCGGCCCCACCAAGACGCTGGCCAAGTTCGCCAACCGGATCGCCAAGCAGAACCGGCACCTGGGCGGCGTCTGCAACCTCGAGACCATGGAGCCGGCGGTGGTGGAGACCATCATGTCCCGGGTGCCGGTGACCGGACTGTGGGGCGTGGGCTCCCGGCTGGGGGCCAAACTGGCCGCCATGGGCATCGAGACCGTCGCCGACCTGAAGGCGGCGGACCCGGCCCTGATCCGCCGGAAGTTCTCCGTGATCCTGCAGCGCACGGTCCTGGAGCTGAACGGCACCCCGTGCATTCCGACGGAGGACGAGCGGGCGGACCGCAAGCAGCTGATCTTCTCCCGCTCCTTCGCCGCCCCGGTCACCACCGCCGCCGAGATGCGGCAGGTCATGAGCATCTACGCGCAGCAGGCCGCGGCCCGGCTGGAGCGCGAAGGTCAACTGGCCGGGGTGATCACCGCCTATGCCGGGACCTCACGGTTCAGCGAGCGGGCGGCGTCGTTCCCGTCGGTAACGGTGCGGCTGCCGGCGCCGACGGCGGATCCGGTGGTGCTCAGCCGGGCCGCGATCAGTGCGCTGGAGGGGCAGGTGGTGGAAGGCGTCGCCTACACCAAAGCCGGCGTGATGCTCACGGATCTGTCGCCGGCCGGAGCCCAGCCGCTGCTGGACGTGTTCGTGCCGGAGCAGGAACACCGGCACCTCGGCGAGCTGCTGGGCAAGGTCACCGACAAGTACGGGGCGGCGAGCATCGGGCTGGGCCTCGGCGGCATATCAGCGTCCAAACCGGAATGGACCATGGCCCGGCGCTACTCCTCGCCGCGCTACACCACGGAGTGGGCGGAGCTGCCGGTGGTCAAGGCGCGGTAGCGGCGCGACGGCGTCGGCGGCGGGCTGCGTGCCTAGATGCAGGTACCGGTGTAGGGGTCGCAGAGCGACTGACCGGTGGGGACGGCCAGCGTGCCCTCTGCGCCGTCGACCAGCCGGAGGGCGCCGCGGTCTTCCAGCTTCGTCAGCTCGTTGAGGGTCTGCACTCCGCCAAGGTCGAACTCCTCCGCAATGTCCTGGGGACGGACCCTGCCCCAGCGGCGCACGTAGTCGATGACGTTCTGTTCGAGGGTCTGCATGGGTTTCCTTCCTGCAATGTCGGTGTCCGGCCGCCTGCGGCGGCCGGCATCTATGTCAACAGGCCGGAGCCGGCGGACATTCCGCCCGCCGTCCCCGCCTGCCGTACTGCCGATCCGCGTTGGACCGCGGTCAGCCTTCCCAGGCCGTGGCGACATCCAGCACCCAGACGACGCCGAACGGGTCCTTCAGCATGCCGTAAAGAGGTGCGAAGGCGGAGGGGGCAAGGGGCTCGAGGACCGTGGAGGGCTCCGCCAGCCGGGCCCACAGGTCGCTGATCTCCTCCGCCGAGTCGCCGCGGACGGAAACGAAGACTGACTTTTCGCCCTGTTCCCAGGGCTGGCTTGCCGGCACGTCGTAGGCCATGACGGAGAACCCGTTGTCGCCCAGGACCTGCCCGAACTTGACCTGCTTGGCCTCCTCCGGCGTCTCGGCGGCGCCGGCGTCCTCATTGGTGACGACGACGAGGCGGCCGCCGAAGACCGCGTGGTAGAACTCCAATGCCTCTCCGGCGTCGCCGCGGAAGTTGAGGTGGGGCGTGGTGGTGACGGACATGGCTGCTCCTTGTGGGCGGTGGAGCCGGGATTTCCGGCTCTTCTCCACCCTCACAGCAGTAGAGGTCAAGACATGGCCGCTACTGAAACCTAGGATGAGCTTTATGGCCACGACCTCCCGGATGCTCCAGCTGCTGTCCCTGCTGCAGGTGCATCGGACCTGGTCCGGAGACGAGCTCGCGGGCCGGCTGGAGATCAGCCACCGCACGCTGCGCCGCGACGTGGACCGGCTGCGGGAACTGGGGTACCGGGTCCGATCGGTCAAGGGCCCCGACGGCGGGTACCGGCTCGAAGCCGGCGCGGAACTGCCGCCGCTGCTGTTCGACGACGAGCAGGCGGTCGCGCTCGCCGTCGCCCTGCAGTCCGCAGGCAGCACCGGCGCCGGCATTGAAGAGGGGGCGGCGCGGGCGCTGGCCACCGTGCGCCAGGTGCTGCCCTCCCGGCTGCGGCACCGGCTGGACGCGCTGCAGTTCTCGGCCATGCCCCGAAGCGGCGGAGCTGCGGCACCGGCGGTGTCCCCCGAGGTGCTGCTCAGTCTTTCGGCGGCGGTCCGTGCCCGGCAGGTGCTGCGGTTCGACTATGCCCCGGCGCAGGAGCCTCCGGCCCGCGCCGATGAACCGCGCCAGGACCGCGCGCCCGACGCCGGCCCCCGCCGGGTGGAGCCGCATCATCTGCTGAACGTGGCGGGGCGCTGGTATCTGCTGGCCTGGGACCTGCAGCGCCAGGACTGGCGGATCTTCCGCGTGGACCGGATGCGCCCCCGCTCCCCCGCCGGTCCACGTTTCGAACTGCGCGACGTGCCCGGTGGAGATGCCCGGAGGTTCGTCGCGGCCCGATTCAAGGGCTCCGACACGACGGACGCTTGGCCGTGCCGGGGCACGGTGGTACTGAACCTTCCGGCGACGGCAGTGCAGCCCTTCGCCGGTGACGGCACGGTGGAGGATCTGGGCCCCGCCCGCTGCCGGCTGGATGCCGGATCCTGGTCCTGGACTGCCCTGGCCGCCTCCCTGGGGCGGTTCGACGCCGACGTCGAACACGTCGAACCGCCCCAGCTGGCGGCCGCGTTCGGTCAGCTCGCGCAGCGGTTCGCGGCGGCGGCGTCGTCGCCGGCCGTGCCCGGATCGGTGGGCTGAAAGTCAGGGCGGCTGAACCGGGCCGGCGTTCCCGTCGGGCGCGGTTGGCGGTTGCAAAGGCCGGCGCGGTTGCAGGGCCGGCGCGGTTGCAGGGCCGGCGCGGTGAAGCGCTAGCGTAAGGACATGAGCGAGCAGTACCGGTACGACGTCGAGATCCTGCATCTGCTGGTGTCCCCGGCGCATGCCTACTTCGGCCGGGCGCGGGACGGCGCGGCCGACGTCGCCACCCTCGATGCGGAGCTGGCGGAGGTCGTGGAGGGCAAAGGCATCGTCGGTGACCGGTTCTTCGGGAAGGCCGCGCACATGGACGCGGCCGTCACGCTGTTCGCCGTCGAATCGCTGGAGGCGATCGCGGCGGAGCTCGGCGCGGGGCCCTTCGATCCGCTGCTGCCGCGCCGCAACCTGGTGCTCCGCGGTGCCGAGCTGGTGCCGCTGATCGGCCACGAGTTCACCCTGGAAACCGCGGGCGGGTCGGTTACCTTCCATGCCGGCCGGCACGCCCACCCCTGCGCCTGGATGGACGCCGTGCTGGCTCCGGGGGCGCACAAGGCGATGCGCGGCCGGGGCGGGCTGCGCTGCCGGCCGACGACGAGCGGCACGCTGGCCCGCGGCCCGGCGGTGCTGGTCAGTCCGGTTCCGCTGGATGCGGCACGGGCCGGACAACAGTCGCTGCTGCGGCCTAACCGGCTGCCCTGAGGTCCGGGGACCTGCCGGAGCTACGGCCGCGGCCTATCTGCCGATGTCCCGGCGGTCCAGGGCCAGTGCGGCCACCACGAACAGCAGCAGCGCCGCGCCGTACAGGCCGGCGAGCCCGGCCCAGTCGGCGCCGTCGGCGAGCGGGCGGGCACCGAAGGCCCAGTGGTACGGCGAGACCCGGTGCAGGACCTCGAGATCAGGGTTCTGGTTCGCCACGGCATTGAGGGCGTAGCCGGCCACCGCAACGCCTGCCGCCGCACCCATTGCAGCGACCCGGCGGCCGGTGAGGGCGCCTGCGGCCATCGCGACGGCGCCGGTGAGCAGCGCCACTCCGGTGAGGGCCGCGCTCGCAGCCCAGACGTTCCCCGCCTCCAGGTCCAGGCCCGCAGGGCCGTTGAAGGCCAGCACGGCCAGCCCGGCGAACACGCCCAGGGCGAGCAGGCGCACGGTCACCGCCGCCGCTAGTTCGACCACCAGCCGCACCCGGCTCACCGCGTGGGCCAGGGTCAGCTCCATGGTGCCGGATTCCTCGTCCCCGGCGAGGGCCCGGGTTCCCCAGGCCACGGCGGCGATGGTGAACAGCACGAAGCCGATCAGGCCAAAGAACGTGGACTGGGTGTACCCGGCGCCGGAGGTGATGTCGTCATAGCCCAGCGCCGACACCAGCTCGGGCGGCAGCCCCTGGATCAGTTCCTGCAGGTCCTGCCCGGCCAGCGAGGAGTAAAGGGGCAGGTACAGCGCGAGCACGGCCAGGATGGCTGCCGCCCAGCCCAGGAAGCCGCGCCAGGAGCGGGCCAGCGAGCGTGTGAACACGGGTGCGGCGCTCACCTTGGTCCCTCCCGCGGTGCGTCCTCTGCCTCCGCGCCCTTGCCGGAGGCTCCCGGCTCCCCCGCGGGGTCGGCGTAGAAACGCAGGACGGCGTCCTCCAGGTCCGGCTCCTCAATCACCAGGTCGCTGATCGGCTGCCCGGCCAGCGCTCCGACCAATGCCGGGATGTCCCCGTCGAACCGGCCGTGGAGCGTCGTCGGCCCCTCCTCCACCGCAGGGCCGCCGGTGAGCTGCCCGACGTCGAACCCCGGCACCGCGGCCAGCCGGTTCCGGAGCGCGTCCGCGCTCCCGGGCGGCGTCGCGACCCGCACCCGGCGGCTGGCCGAGGCGCGGACGGCTTCGGTGGTGGCGGCGGCGACCACCCGGCCCGAGCGCAGGATCGCGACCCGGTCGGCGGCCTGCTCGATCTCGCTGAGGACGTGCGAGCTGAGCAGGACGGTCTGCCCGGCGTCGCGCGCCTCGTTCAGCAGGGCGAGGAACTCCTGCTGGACCAGCGGATCCAGCCCGCTGGTGGGTTCGTCCAGGATGAGCAGCGGCGGCCGGTGCATGAAGGCCTGGAGAAGGCCGAGTTTCTGTTTGTTGCCCTTGGACAGGTTCCGCACCGGGCGGGACAGGTCGACGTCGAGCCGCTCGGCCAGCGCGGCAACCGTCGCCGGGTCGACCGGGCCGCTGATCCGCGCGTAGAAGCGCAGCAGCTCCCTGCCGGTCACGCGCGGCTCGACGTTCAGTTCGCCGGGCAGGTACCCGATCCGGCGTCGCAGGCCTGGGCCGCCGAGGCGCGGATCGACGCCGAGGACCCGGATCTGCCCGCTGGTGGGACGCAGCAGGTCCAGCAGCAGGCGCAGCAGGGTGGTCTTGCCCGCGCCGTTGGGCCCGATCACGCCGTAGACGCTGCCCGCGGGCACCTCCAGGTCGACGCCGGCCAAGGCCGTGGTGCTGCCGAAGACCTTGCGCAGGCCGACAGTGCGTACCGCCGACGACGGGGACGGGTTCATAGGCCTAGGGTAGACGCTCCCTGTGCAAGGCTGTATGGCATGGACCTCGTGGTAAACCCCGCCCTGACGATCCCCGCCGGGGAGCTCCAGTGGCGTTTTTCCCGCTCGTCCGGCCCGGGCGGCCAGCACGTCAACACCTCCGACAGCAGGGCCGCCGTGTCCTGGGACATTGCGGGCTCGGCGGCCCTCACGGGCGAGCAGCGAGCTGAACTGCTGCGCCGCCTGTCCGGCCGTCTGGCGGCCGGAGTGCTCACCGTGACGGCCTCCGAACAGCGGTCGCAGCTGCGCAACCGGGAGATTGCCCTGGCCAAGCTTGCCGCCCTCCTCGCCCAGTCGCTTGCCCCCGGACCGCCCCCGCGCCGCAGGACCAAGCCGACCCGCGGCTCCCATGCCCGCCGACTCACGGCGAAGAAACAGCGCTCCGCCACGAAGCAGCAGCGGCAGAAGCCTCCGAGGGATTAGCCGATTTTCAGGTAGAAGCACCGAAGCTCCCCGCCTGCGGCTACGCTCCTGCCATGACCAAGCCGATGCCTGCCGAGAACACCTTCGACCATCTACGCGACGTCGACGGCGAACACGTCGGTTATCTGCATCTGGACAGCGACGGGAAGTCCGCCGCGATAGAGGTTCCGCTGCCCACGCAGCGGCTCTTGGGCCCGGAGCACTTTCAGTGAGACGTCCGACGGCGGCCGCCGCAGCAGCGTTCCTGCCGTGAGCGACCTGCAGTGCCCGGCCACTGTGGTGCTGGTGGAGCGGGGCAGCTCCGATCCGGACTGGCTCTCCCGGTTCAAAATCGCCGGGCGGTTCGAGGCCGCCGGGAGCACGGACCTTTCGTCGACGCTGGCCGGCATCGCTGACGAGTACCGCGGCGAGACCGTCGTGGTGTCCGCTGCGCGTGCCGACCTCGTGGAACTCCTGGGGCGGCTGGGCTTGGCGGCCCGGCTGCCCGCGGTGCTGGACATCGACGCGGACGGGTGGCGGCCCGCCCCGGCCTAGAGATCCGGCGCCGGCGTCTCCTCAGCGGCTGCTCGCACCGCCGTCCACGGACCGGGCGCGGAGCTCCTCGTTTTCTGAGGTCCAGGTTCTGAGGGCTAACACCAGCTCGTCCAAGAAGTCATCCACCTCGTCCTGGGCGTACCCGGCGCGTATCCGCGTCGGATTGAACTTCTGCTTGACGACGGCTTCGGCCGTGAGGATCGGAGTTGCGGCAGGAACAGCGCCTCGCCCGGACGCCGCCGGTTGCCGCTGCAGGCTGGTGTTTTCATCTTCCAGGCGACGCAGTTCGGCAGCTGCCTTCGCGAGCAGATCATCCACCTGCGTCATCTCGTAGCCTTCCTGGAACCTGGTGGTGGTGAAACGCTTGGTCTCCACGTTATTCGCAGTGAAGGCCCGCTTCCTCTGCAACTGATGCATGCCGTTGCCGTTGCCGTTGCCGTTGCCGTTGCCGTTGCCGTTGCTGTTGCCGTTGCTGTTCCTGTTGCTGTTCCTGTTGCTGTTGCTGTTGCTGTTGCTGTTGCTGTTGCCCGTCCTCGTCTTAAGCGTCAGAGCGATCAGCAGGACCAAGACGATTGCTCCGGCGACGCCGATCCAGACGACAAAACCGCCGCTTTCTCCGCTGCCCTGGTCCAGTGCTGAGATGATTCCGTAAGGCATGAGACCCAACTTCCCCCGAAGTGGCGCCCTTGCGGCGCCTGTCGCGGTCCATCCTCGCACCGCCATGTACAAAAATACCGCCGCGACAGGCCAGAAGGCCCGCCGCGGCGGCATCTACGGTGTTGCTGCAGGAACTAGAAGTCCCAGTCCTCGTCTTCCGTGTTCACGGCCTTCCCGATCACGTAGGAGGAGCCGGAGCCGGAGAAGAAGTCGTGATTCTCATCGGCGTTCGGGGACAGCGCGGAGAGGATCGCCGGGTTCACGTCGGTGACGGTGTTCGGGAACATCGCCTCGTAGCCCAGGTTCATCAGCGCCTTGTTGGCGTTGTAGTGCAGGAACTTCTTGACGTCCTCAGCCAGGCCCACGCCGTCGTACAGCGAGTGCGTGTACTGCACCTCGTTCTCGTACAGCTCGAACAGCAGCTCGTACGTGTAGTCCTTGATCTCCTGGCGGCGCTCCTCGGACACGGTCTCCAGGCCACGCTGGAACTTGTAACCGATGTAGTAGCCGTGCACAGCCTCGTCGCGGATGATCAGGCGGATCAGGTCGGCCGTGTTCGTCAGCTTGGCCCGCGAGGACCAGTACATCGGCAGGTAGAAACCGGAGTAGAAGAGGAACGACTCGAGCAGGGTGGAGGCCACCTTGCGCTTGAGCGGGTCGTCGCCGCGGTAGTACTCGGTGACGATCTGCGCCTTCTTCTGCAGGTTCTCGTTCTCCACTGACCAGCGGAACGCCTCGTCGATCTCCTTGGTGGAGCACAGCGTGGAGAAGATCGAGGAGTAGCTCTTGGCGTGGACCGATTCCATAAAGGCGATGTTGGTGTACACGGCCTCCTCATGCGGAGTGATCGCGTCCGGGATCAGGGACACGGCGCCCACCGTGGCCTGCACGGTGTCGAGCAGGGTCAAGCCGGTGAACACGCGCATGGTGAGCTGCTGCTCCTCCGGAGTGAGCGTGTTCCACGACTGCACGTCGTTGGACAGCGGCACCTTCTCCGGCAGCCAGAAGTTGTTCACCAGGCGGTTCCAGACCTCGACGTCCTTATCGTCCTGGATCCGGTTCCAGTTGATCGCCTGCACGTGGTCGATCAGCTTGAGCTTCTCGGTCATTGTCTTCCTTGTCTAAATTTCAGATACGTCGGGGCAGGAGGCGGAGCGTTACAGCATGCAGCTGACGCAGCCCTCAACCTCGGTGCCCTCAAGCGCGAGCTGGCGCAGGCGGATGTAGTAGATCGTCTTGATGCCCTTGCGCCAGGCGTAGATCTGCGCCTTGTTGATGTCGCGGGTGGTGGCGGTGTCCTTGAAGAACAGCGTCAGCGACAGGCCCTGGTCCACGTGCTGCGTGGCCTCGGCGTAGGTGTCGATGATCTTCTCGTAGCCGATCTCGTACGCGTCCTGGTAGTACTCCAGGTTGTCGTTCGTCAGGTACGGCGCCGGGTAGTAGACGCGGCCGATCTTGCCTTCCTTGCGGATCTCGATCTTCGACGCCACCGGGTGGATCGAGGAGGTCGAGTTGTTGATGTAGGAGATCGAGCCGGTCGGCGGGACGGCCTGCAGGTTCTGGTTGTAGATGCCGTGCTCCATCACCGAGGCCTTCAGCGCCTCCCAGTCGGCCTGGGTCGGGATGTGGACGCCCTCGAACAGCTCGCGGACCCGCTGGGTCTTCGGCGCCCACTCACGCTCGGTGTACTTGTCGAAGTACTCCCCCGAGGCGTACTTGGAGCGCTCGAAGCCGGCGAACTTCCGGCCGGTCTCGATCGCCAGCAGGTTCGAGGCCCGCACGGCGTGGTAGGCGACCGTGTAGAAGTAGATGTTCGTGAAGTCCAGGCCCTCTTCGGAGCCGTAGTGCACCCGCTCGCGGGCCAGGTAGCCGTGCAGGTTCATCTGGCCCAGGCCGATCGCGTGCGACTGGTCGTTGCCCTTGGCGATGGAGGGCACCGAGGCAATGTGGCTCATGTCCGAGACGGCGGTCAGCGCGCGGATGGCGGTCTCCACGCTGCGGCCGAAGTCCGGGGAATCCATCGTCTTGGCGATGTTCATGGAGCCCAGGTTGCAGGAGATGTCCTTGCCGGTCACGTCGTAGGAGAGGTCCTCCTGGTACGTGGTCGGCTCGGAGACCTGCAGGATCTCGGAGCACAGGTTGGACATGATGATCTTGCCGTCGATCGGGTTGGCCCGGTTCACCGTGTCCTCGAACATGATGTACGGGTAGCCGGACTCGAACTGGATCTCGGCGAGGGTCTGGAAGAACTCGCGGGCCCGGATCTTGGTCTTCTTGATCCGCGCGTCGTCGACCATCTCGTAGTACTTCTCGGTGACCGAGATGTCGGAGAACGGCATGCCGTAGACCTTCTCGACGTCGTACGGAGAGAACAGGTACATGTCCTCGTCGCGCTTGGCCAGCTCGAAGGTGATGTCCGGAACCACGACGCCGAGGGAGAGGGTCTTGATGCGGATCTTCTCGTCCGCGTTCTCGCGCTTGGTGTCGAGGAAGCGGTTGATGTCCGGGTGGTGGGCGTGCAGGTACACCGCGCCGGCGCCCTGGCGGGCACCCAGCTGGTTGGCGTACGAGAAGGAGTCTTCGAGCAGCTTCATGATCGGAATGACGCCGGAGGACTGGTTCTCGATCTGCTTGATGGGCGCACCCACCTCGCGGATGTTGGTCAGCGCGAAGGCCACGCCGCCGCCGCGCTTGGACAGCTGCAGGGCGGAGTTGATGGAGCGTCCGATGGACTCCATGTTGTCTTCGATGCGCAGCAGGAAGCAGGAGACCAGCTCGCCGCGCTGCTTCTTGCCCGCGTTGAGGAAGGTGGGGGTGGCCGGCTGGAAGCGGCCGTCCATGATCTCGTCGACCATCTGCGTGGCCAGCTGCTCGTCACCGCGGGCCAGGTGCAGGGCGACCATGCACACGCGGTCCTCGTAGCGCTCCAGGTACCGCTTGCCGTCGAAGGTCTTCAGCGTGTACGAGGTGTAGAACTTGAACGCGCCGAGGAAGGTCTCGAACCGGAACTTCTTCTTGTAGGCCCGGTTGTAGAGCTCCTTGATGAACTCCATCGAGTACTGCTCGAGCGTCTCGGGCTCGTAGTACTGGTTGGCGACCAGGTACTCCAGCTTCTCCTCCAGGTCATGGAAGAAGACGGTGTTGTTGTTCACGTGCTGGAGGAAGTACTGGCGCGCAGCAGCGCGGTCGGCGTCGAACTGGATCTCCCCGTTCTTGCCGTAGAGGTTCAGCATCGCGTTGAGCTCGTGATAGCCCAGGCCCTTGTACTCCTCGGGCATTTCCTTGGAGTCCGTCACTGCTGCGACTGATGTGTCCAAAACTCTTCCAATCCTTCGTTGACCGTGGCGACGTCCTCGGACGTGCCCATAAGTTCAAATCGATACAGCACGGGGACCCTGCATTTTTGGGCGACGATGTCCGCCGCCAGGCAGTAGTTCTCCCCGAAGTTTGTGTTGCCTGCTCCGATAACCCCCCGCAGGAGCCTGCGGTTGGCCTCCACGTTGAGGAACTTGATGACCTGCTTCGGCACTGCTCCCTTGGCAGCGGCCCCGGGCTGCGCCGCCGTGCCGCCGTAGGTCGGCAGGACGAGGACGAAGGGGCGGGTGGCCAGGAGTGTGGGTGAAGCGGTGTGGAGCGGGATGCGGCCGGCGGGCCGGCCAAGTTTTTCCACGAACCGGCCGGTGTAGCCGGAAGCGGAGGTGAAGTAGACCAGGTCGGCGTCCGTTTCCGGATGCTCCGGCTGCGCCGGAGCGCCCGCCTCGGCGACGCGTTCCCTCAGGCCCAGGCTCATGGTGCTGCTCCTCGGTGCGGCCGCCGACGGCGGCGCTGGCTGGGTGCCGTCGGCCGCGGAACAGGCCCTCGGGCCCGTTCCGCGCCGCGGCGGATGTCCGACCGTAGCCGGACGTTGCCTTGACCGAGCGGTCAGGCCACCGAGGTGACGGCGGACTCGGCCAGCTCGTTGATCTTGTCCGGGCGGAAGCCGGACCAGGAATCCGAATCGGTGATGACGACGGGGGCCTGCATGTAGCCCAGCGCACGGACCCGCTCCAGGGCCTCGGCATCCTGGGACATGTCCACGACCTGGTAGGTGATGCCCTTCTTGTCGAGGGCGCGGTAGGTCGCGTTGCACTGGACGCACGCAGGCTTGGTGTAAACCGTGACGGTCATGGTTGGTTCTCCCCTGGGTCTTGCTCGAAGTCTGTCCACTGATCCTACATCCAGCCACTACATCTAGTGCGCAGCCACGCCCGCGACCCCAAGATGATGTATTACAAGTATGTCATTAGACACAGGCGTCGTCCACAGTTCATGCACAGGAGAGTGCCGCGGATTGACGCGTTTTTGGCTCGGTTCTCCACAGGCTGGGGAGAACCGGACGCACAGGTTTCCACCTCTCCGCGGGCCCGGAAAACTGTCCGCGTGTCGCCCCGCCACGGCGTGTCGCCCCACGGCGATACTGGGGCATGCCCCTCCGCAGCGAAGTCCTGTTCATCGGCGGCCGGTCCGGCGTCGGCAAGAGCGCCGCGGCGTTCGAGCTGCACGCCCGGCTGAGCTCCCTGGGCATCGCCCACGCCGTGATCGAGGGCGACACCCTGGACCTGGCCTTCCCGCCGCCGTGGGAGCACCACCTCGCCGAACGGAACCTGGCCGCCGTCTGGGCGAACTACCGGGCCCTGGGCTACCGCAGGCTGATCTACACCAATACGGTCAGCGTCCGCTTCACGGACCAGCTGGCCGCGGCCATGGGCGATGATCCGGTGGTCACCGCCGCCCTGCTGACCTCCTCGGACCGGACCGCGGCGGAACGGCTGGCAACCCGGATCCAGGGCAGCGACCTGCAGGAGCACCAGGACAGAAGCAGCGTTGCGGCCCTGGAACTGGAGGAGCGGACACCGGACCGGGTTCCCCGGATCGACACCGACGGCCGCAGTGTCCGCGAGGTCGCCGACATCCTCCTGGATCTGACCGGGTGGGCAGCCGATCCCGCTCCCGCTCCCCCGGCGCCGGCAATCCAGCGCCCGGCGGGCCGCCCCCGGTAGGCTGGCTGGCGTCAGGCGGCACAAGTCCGCGGCCGTACCGAAAGGCTCCCGGTGCTCAATCCCGTCCATCTCAAGACCCTGCTGGAGGTCATCCGGGTCGGCTCCTTCGCCGGCGCCGCGGCCCGGCTGGGCTACACCCCGTCGGCGGTGTCCCAGCAGATGTCGGCCCTGGAGCGGGAAACCGGCACCCGCCTGTTCGTCCGCACCGCCCGCACCGCCGTCGCCACCGAGGCCGCGGAGGTCATCGCCCGGCATGCCGCGAAGGTGCTGACGGACATGGACGCCCTGATGGCCGCCGCCGCGCGCGCCGACGCCGCCGAAGCGCACGAGCTGCGCTTGGGCATCTTCCCGTCCCTGGCCACCTTCGCCCTCCCCCGGCTGCTGGGCACGCCGGAGTGGAAGGGCCTGGGCATCGACCTGCGGACCTTCGTCGCCGAACCCGCGCAGACCATCCACGGGCTGCGCGGAGGCGGCGAGCTGGACGTGGCCCTGATCTACCAGGTGGGCCAGAGCGGACTGGCGTGGCCGGCCACCATCAACCGGCAGTGGGTGGGCGACGACGATTTCCGCGTTGTGCTGCCGGCCTCCTGGGGCATCCGCAGCGGCGCCGAAGTCAGCCCCGAGCAGCTCTCCGGCATGCCGTGGATCATGCACCATCCGGGCACCCCCGACGCCGTCGTGATCGAACGCCTGCTGGCCGGGTGCAGCCTGCATCCGCGGATCAGCGCCTACTGCGACGACTTCAACGCCTCCCTGGCCATGGTGCGCGCCGGCGTCGGCGCCGCGCTGGTCCCGGAACTGGCAATGCTCGCGGAGCCGGAGGGGGCAGCGGCCGACGGCGGTCCCGCCGCCGGCGGGCGGGCGGAGGCAGGCGCCCGGGACGGCGTCGTCGTCATCGAGGTGCCGGAGATCCGGCTAGCGCGCAACATCTTCGCCCTGGTGCCCACCGACCGGGAAAACGCCCGCGTCAGGGTCTTCCTGGACCTGCTCTCCCGGGTGCTGAAGTCGGCGTCGATCACCCGCCGCAGCGCCTGAGCCGCACGGCGCCCGAATCGACTCGGCCCCTCGGATCGGGCAAGATTGGGCCGATGAGCACCGGTGAGATGACCGCTCCCAAGCGGGCCCTGCACGCCGTGACCAACCAGGTGAGCGGGTTCCTGCGCTACACGAGGCTGCAGCTGGCGCTGAAGGCCACGATCGCCGTCGGGATCGCCTGGACCATCGCCCCGCACGTTCCCGGAGTCGCCTCGCACTATCCGTACTACGCGCCGCTGGGTGCGTTGGTCAGCATGTATCCCACGGTCTCCGGCTCCTTCCGCACCGGCATGCAGACCCTGGCCGGGCTGGTGGTCGGCATGGCCCTGGCCCTGATTGCGCTGCTCTTCGGCAACCCCAATGTCTGGACCATCTCCCTGATCGTCGGCCTGGGCGTCCTGCTGGCCGGGCTGCCCCGGCTGGGCGCCGGGCGCGACTACCTGCCCGTCGCAGCGTTGTTCGTCCTGGTGCTCGGCGGCGACGACCCGGACGGCTATTCCTTCGGCTACGGGGTGCAGATGCTCGTCGGCGTCGCCGTGGGGCTGACCGTCAACGCCGTCGTGTTTCCGCCGCTGCACCTGAACGGCGCGGTCAACGGGCTGGTGTCGCTGCGCAACTCCCTGGCCCGGCAGCTGCAGGACATGGCCGCGGCGCTGCGGGAGACCTGGCCGCCGGAACACGAGGAATGGTCGCAGCGGGAAAACCAGCTGGACTCCCTCACCCGGGAAGTCCGCGAGGCAGTGGAGCTGGCCGACAGCAGCCGGCACGGAAACATCCGCAGCCGCAGGTACCGCAGGGACTTCGACGCCGACTACCGCGCGCTGCGCGCCATGGAGCGGGCCACCCGGCATGTGAAGGACATGACCGAGGTGCTGACCGATGCCATCTGGCGCAGTCCCCGGGACGTGGCCGTTCCCGCCGCCCTGGCCGAGCCGCTGGCCGACGCCGTGGAGGCCGCCGCCCAGGCCGTGGAGGCATGGGACTCCGAAGGCGAGGTCCACGGCGCGGCCCGCCAGGCCGTCCAGGACCTGATCCGGCTGGTCAACACCTCCGCCTCAGCGGAGAACCCGGTCGACGCCACCGCCGCCATGGCGATGGACCTGCGGAGGATCCTGCGCATCATCTCCGCGGACGAGGACGGCTGAGCGCCGCTACCCGGCGTCGGGCAGGAGCCCCAGTTCGGCCAGCTGGCGGGACATGCCGGCGCCGTCGGCTGCGTAGATCCAGGGAATGTCGCTGGGCACTGCGTCCCGGTGCGACGTCGAGCGGCCGCCGGCCAGCACCGCCTCGCCGGTGGACAGCTGCCGGATGGCCACGGCCTGCACGTTCTCCGGGTAGCGCTGCGCGAAGGCGGCGTAGATGGCCTCGTCATGCTGGCCGTCGTCGCCGATCAGCAGCCACTTGATGTTCGGGAAATCCTTGGCCAGGCGTTCAAGCTGGCTGCGCTTGTGGTCGGGGCCGCTGCGGAACCAGCGGTCCCGGGTGGGTCCCCAGTCGGTCAGCAGCAGCGGCCCGGCCGGATACAGGTTCCGGGTGATGAAGCGGGTCAGCGTCGGAGCCACGTTCCAGGCCCCGGTGGAGAGGTAGATGACGGGGCCGGCGTGGGCCCGGGCCAGCCGGTCGTACAGCACCGCCATCCCCGGGGTGGGCGTGCGGGCATGCTCGTCCAGGACGAACGTGTTCCACGCGGCCAGCATCGGCCGGGGCAGGGCGGTCACCATGATGGTGTCGTCAATATCCGAGAGCACGCCGACGGTGGCCGCCGGGTCCACGACGTACACCGGCGAGACCATGGACTCCCCGTCCTGGGAATGCAGGGTGACCGTGGCCCAGCCCGGCTCCAGGCTGGCCGGAAGGACGGCGTCCACCACGCCGCCGCGGTCGGCCTGCACCTCGTGCCGCACTCCGCCGACCTCCACCGTGACGACGGCGTTGTTCACCGGCGGGCTGATGAAGTTCCGCCATCCGCGCCAGCCGTCCCGAATGGCCTTGGCGGCCCGGGACTGGTCCTCGCCGGCGAAGAAGCCGGGCTTGGCCAGGATCACCCGGCCCAGCACCCGGACCCAGTCCGTGGAGCCGTACCCGGTGAAGGCCAGCACGGTCTGCACCTCGCCGCGGCGGCGCGCGCGGTCCACCCGCAGGCTGTGCAGCGTGTCTTCGAGGTACATGCCGAAGTGGCCGCCCTGCCTGGCGGCGTCGGAATCGGCGGCGGGGTCGGCGGCGGGCGGGGTGTCCGTGGAATCAGCCATGGGTCCAGTCTGTCAGATGCCGGGTTCCGGACCCCTTAACGCGGTCCGCCGTCCCCTCGGCGGGAGACGGCGGACCGGAGGATTCCGGCGGGTGCGCGGTGGCTCAGCGCCCGTAGGCGGACGCTGCAGGGCAGTCGAAAGGGTCGCGGGCCGCGAGGCCCACCCGGTTCAGGTAGCGGACCACGATGCCGTAGGAGCGCATCAGCGTAGTCTCGGTGTACTTGATGTCATGCTCGGCGCAGTGCGCCTTGACGATCTCGCTGGCCCGGCGCAGGTGCGGGCGCGGCATGGACGGGAACAGGTGGTGTTCCACCTGGTAGTTCAGCCCGCCCAGGAGGGTGTTCATGCCGCGGCCGACGATGTTGCGGCTGGTCAGCACCTGGCGCGAAAGGAAGTCCACCTTCACGTCCTTGGCGATGATCGGCATGCCCTTGTGGTTCGGGGCGAAGGAGGCACCCATGTAGATGCCGAAGACGGCCAGCTGGACCCCGATGAACGCGAAGGCCATGCCCACGGGGAGGAAGAAGAACACGGCGCCGAGGTAGAGCCCCAGGCGCAGGCCGATCACCGACAGTTCGCGGAAGCGGCCCTTGGCGGTGTGGCGCGTGAAGAGGTACTTGATGGAGGTGGCATGCAGGTTCAGGCCCTCCAGGGTCAGCAGCGGAAAGAACAGCCAGCCCTGCCGGCGGGTGAACCAGGCGCCGAACCCGCGGCGGCTCGCCGCCTGCTCCTCCTGGAAGGAGATGGTGTCCATGTCGATGTCCGGGTCCTTGCCGACCGTGTTCGGGTTGGCGTGGTGCCGGGTGTGCTTGTTCATCCACCACTGGTAGCTGATGCCGACCACGGCGTTGGCCAGGAAGCGGCCCGCGCGGTCGTTGGCCGGCCCGGACTCGAACACCTGGCGGTGCGAGGCCTCGTGGGCAATGAAAGCGGCCTGGGTCAGCAGGATGCCGAGCGCGGCGGCGATCAGCAGCTGGAACCAGCTCTCCCCGAGCAGTACGAATCCGGTGCCGGCCGCGGCGATGGCGGCGAGCAGCAGCACGGAAACGGTGATGTAGAAACCGGGGCGCTTCTTCAGCAGGCCCTCATCGCGGACCGTCTTCAGCAGCTTGGAGTAGCTGTTGACCACGGAGTTCTCACGGATGGCGGGCAGTCCCTCCCGGCGCGTGCGCTGGGTACGGGTGGATGCAGTTAGGGTCATTCGGCCTTCTTGGTCTTTGCGACTTCCCAGCCGAGATAACGGGCACCAACTGCCCTGCAGATTTCCCCAGCCTAACCCGGATTCCTGTTCCTGTCGTGTCGGCCACAGTCGTGCGCGGGGGCCTTGACCGTACCTGCGGCACACCTCAGCATGGCACCAGACGCGGCTGCACCGTGCCGCCGACCCCGGCGGGAGAGCCATGCAGCGCGTCCTTTCCATTGACGGCGGAGGTATCCGCGGCGTCCTGCCGGCCACCTGGCTGATGAGCCTGGAGGAGCTCACCGGCAGGCGGACCGCGGACCTGTTCGACCTGGTCGTGGGCACCTCCACCGGAGGCATCCTGGCCCTGGGCCTTACCTGCCCGCAGGAGGACGGGCGCAGCGCCTCCGCCGCACAGCTGCGTCGGATGTACACGGACCACGGCCGGGAAATTTTTCCGGGCTTTCCGTCCGGGCAGCCGGCCCTGTCCGCACAGGGCCATCCGGAACCCAAGTACCCCTCCGCGCCGCTGGAGCGCTACCTGCAGGACATGTTCGGACTGACCCGGCTGTCGGAGGCCCTGCGGCCCGCCGCCGTCGTGACCTGCGACCTGCCGACAGCCGAGCCGCTGCTGTTCACCGGCGGCGGGCTGGACCAGTCCGAGCTCGGCGACGCGCCGATGACCACCGCCGCCCTGGCAACGTCTTCCTTTCCCAGCTACTTTGCCCCGGTACCCTTCCGGGACCCGGCCGGGCGGGAGCGCAGCCTGGTGGACGGCGGCGTCGTCGCCCGCGATCCTGCGTTCGTGGGCCTCAGTTATGCGGTCGCCGGGGTGCGCCGATCCGGCGCCGCCACCGCCGTGGATGCCGCCGGAGTGGCCGGCCGGACGCCCGGGCACGACCCGCAGTCCGCGGAGGCGGACGGCGACGACGGCGTGCTCCTGGTCTCCCTCGGCACCGGAACATCCTCCGGCGGCCTGTCACTGGAGCCGGAGGCAGCCGCGGAGCTGGTTCACACCCAGCCGAGGCTCCAGCTTCTGCTGCCGGCCCTGAGGGCGCTCTACGGCGGCCCCGGGGAACTGATGCGCCGGCAGCTGCGGATCGCCCTGGGCGGGCGCTACGTGCGGGTGCAGGCCGAGCTGCCGCCCCACGTCGACGCCGCGCTCGACGACGCCCGCCCGGACAACCTGCGCGGGCTGCTGGACACCGCCGAACAGATGGTGCAGGACGGGGAGGCCGAGCTGCACCGGCTCGCAGCCCTGCTGGTGCAGCCCCACCGCTGAGACCGGCGTGCCTGCCCGGCGGCCGCACCGGCAGACCGACCCGCTCCACGCCCGCGCGCCGCCTGCACCGCCCCCGGGCGGCCCGCTACGATCCGGGCAGGTGAAAGGAGAACCGGCATGAGCCACACCGCTGACCCGCCCTCCCTCGATAGCGGCACGCTGGACCTCACCCCGGCAGGAGCCGGCGCCGCCCAGCCGTGGCGGGATCCGGCCGGCTACTGGGCGGAGCTGGCCCGGGCCACTGCCCATCTGCCGGCGCCGGCAGGGGTCCTGAGCCTGCCGGCGCTGCGCGCGAACACCGCTGATCTGCTGCGCCGCGCGAACGGCGTGCCGCTTCGCCTGGCCAGCAAGTCGCTGCGGGTGCGCGGGGCCATCGACGCCCTGCTCGCCCTGCCGGGCTTCCAGGGCATCCTGGCCTTCACCCTCCCCGAGGCGCTCTGGCTGGCCCGCACCTGCCCCGACGTCGTCGTCGGCTATCCAGGCACCGACCGCGGCGCTCTGGTGCAGCTGGCCGCGGACGCGCAGCTGGCGTCCCGGGTGACGCTGATGGTCGACGACGAGGCGCAGCTGGATCTCATCGACTCCCTGGTGCCGCCCGCCCGGCGGCCCGCGCTGCGGATCTGCCTGGACGCCGATGCCTCGTGGCGGTCCCCGCTGCTGGGCTTCATCGGTACCCGCCGCTCCCCCGTCCACGCCCCGGCCGAGGTCCTCGACCTGGCCCGCCGCATCGTCGCCCGGCCCGGCTTCCGGCTGGTCGGGCTGATGATGTACGAGGGCCAGGTCGCCGGCGTCGGCGACGCGGTTCCGGGATCCGCGGCGATGAACCTGCTGATGCGGCAGGTGCAGCGCCGCTCCATGGATGAGCTGCGCGGGCGTCGGGCGGAGATCGTGAGGCAGCTGCGCGGGCTCACCGACCTGGAGTTCGTCAACGGCGGCGGCACCGGGTCGGTGGAAGCCACCGGCGCCGACCCGTCGGTCACCGAGATCACCGTGGGTTCGGGCATCTTCGCCGGACACCTGTTCGACACCTACCGCGCCTTTGCGCCTGCACCCGCGGCGGCGATCGGCTTCGACGTGGTCCGGCGGCCTGCCCCGCGGATCGCCACCGTGCTGGGCGGCGGCTGGATCGCCTCCGGGCCGCCCGGATCCAGCCGGGTGCCGCAGGTGGCCTGGCCGCGCGGGCTGCGGCTGCTGCCGCGCGAGGGCGCGGGCGAAGTCCAGACGCCGTTGTCCGGGCGGGCGGCCGCCGGCCTCGCCGTCGGCGACCGGGTCTGGCTGCGCCATGCCAAGAGCGGCGAGCCGGCCGAGCGGCTCAACGAGTTCCACGTGGTGGATGACGGCCGCGTCACGGCCGTCCTGCCCACCTACCGCGGCGAGGGAAAGGCCTTCCTGTGACCCCGGACGGCCACCGGACGCCTCCGCCCCCCGCGGCAGCGGACGCTCGAACCGCCCGACGTCCCGGCACGTGGCGTAACTGGGCCCGCACGGTGGCGGTGACGCCGGAACAGGTGGTGCGGCCGCGCAGCCGGAGCGAGCTGCAGCGCGCCGTGACGTCCGCAGCAGCGGCCGGGCGCAGGATCAAGGCGGTGGGCGCGGGACACAGCTTCACCGGCATCGCGGCGGCCCCCGGGGTGCGGCTGGACCTGGACCGGCTGCAGGGGCTGGTACACGTGGACACTGACCGGGGCCGGGTGACCCTGCATGCGGGCACCCGGCTGCACCGGATCCCGGCGCTGCTGGCACCTTACGGCCTGGCGATGCCCAACCTGGGCGACATCGACCGGCAGTCCCTGGCCGGCGCGGTATCCACCGGCACGCACGGCACCGGTGCGGGTTACGGCGGCCTGGCCACCCAGGTCTGCGGCGTGACCCTGGTGCAGCCCGACGGCGGCCTGCTCACGGTGGCCGGGGACGATCCCCTGCTGCCGGCGGCGGCCCTGAGCCTGGGCGCCCTGGGAATCATCGCCGACGTCACGCTGCAGTGCGTCCCGGCGTTCCTGCTTCGGGCCGAGGAGCGGTCCGAACCGCTCACGGCGGTCCTGGCCGACCTGCCGGACCGGGTGAAGTCCGCCGACCACTTCGAGTTCTACTGGTTTCCGCACACCGACCGGGCAGCCACCAAGACCAACACCCGGCTGCCGCCGTCCTCCCCGCGCCGTCCGCTGCCCCCGCTGCGGGGCTGGCTGGACGACTCCCTGCTTGCCAACGGCCTCTTCCGGGCCACCTGTGCGGCCGGCCTGGGCGTGCCGGCGGCCGTACCTGCCGTGAACCGCGCCGCGGCCCGGCTGCTCGGCGGCCGGGAGTATACGGACGCCTCCTGGCGGGTCTTTACCCAGCGGCGGACGGTCCGCTTCCAGGAGATGGAGTACGCGGTGCCCGCCGAGCTGCTGCCGGCCGCATTCGAGGACCTTCGGGCCCTCATCGACAACCGCCGCTGGCGGATTTCCTTCCCCGTCGAGGTGCGTTGGGCCGCGGCTGACGACCGCTGGCTTTCCACCGCGTACGGGCAGGACACCGGCTATCTGGCCGTGCACCGCTACTGGCGCGAGGACCCTGCGGATTACTTCGCGGCGGTGGAGGAGATTCTGCTGGCGCACGGCGGGCGGCCGCACTGGGGAAAGCTGCACTCACTGGACGCCCGGACCCTGGCGCAGCGGTATCCGCGGTTCGGGCAGTTCCAGGCGCTGCGGAACCGCCTGGATCCGGATCGGGTGTTCAGCAACGGCTATCTCGACAGAGTGCTCGGCGCGTAGCCGGCGGGGCGGCGCTGCTACCCTCATTGCTGAACGCTTATTCACCTATCTTGGGAGGTATCGGTGCCTGCAACAGCCACGGGCCAGCGGCTGCTGGATTCCGCCACCGAGGCCTTCGCGGCCAAGGGGTTCCACGGCACCACCACCCGGGACATCGCCACCGCCGCCGGAGTGACTCCCGGGGCCGTGTACGTACACCACAGCTCCAAGGAGGAGCTGCTCTACACCATCTCCCGGGAAGGCCACGAACGGACCCTCGAGCTGGTGCGGGCCAGTGCCGCCGCCGCCACCGATCCCGTGGAGCAGATCCGCACCATGGTGCGGGACCTGGTCGAGTGGCAGGCCGTGAACCGCACCAAGTCCTCGGTGGTGAACTTCGAGCTCGCCGCCCTCTCCGACGAGCACCGCCGGGAGGTCCTCGAGTTCCGCCGCGCCGTCGACGCCGAGTTCCGCGCCGTCGTCGAGCGGGGCCGGCAGCAGGGACGCTTCGCCGTCGAGGACCCCGCGCTGGCCACCCTGGCGCTGCTTTCCCTCTGCATCGACGTGGCCCGCTGGTTCCAGGGCGGCGGCCGGCTCGGCGCCGCGGAGATCGGCAGGCACCACAGCACCCTCGCGCTGCGCATGCTGGGCGTCGACGGCGCGTAGCAGCCTGCCCGCCCGTGTCGCCTGTCGGTGTCCCCGCCGCCCTCGCGCCGTCGGTGCGCCGCCGGCGTCGCACCTTCCGCGGTTTCTCCCGCTTCTCCCTGTTTCCCGGTCCGTCCCGGCGGGATAGTGGTGAGGACGCAATGGAAAGGAGGCCATCATGACAGGACCGACCACCCTGCTGACCGGTATCGGCATGGGCGAGTCCGCGCGCTGGCACGGCGGCGAACTGTGGTTCGCCGACTGGCGGGCCGGCACCATTTCGGCGTTGGACGCGGCCGGCAACCTCCGCCGGGTGACGGCCGTTCCGTCCTTTCCGATCAGTTTTGACTGGCTGCCCGATGGGCGGATGGCCGTGGTCTCCGGCAGTGACGGGCACGTGCTGGTCGAACTGCCGCACGCCGGCCTGCTGCCGCTGGCCGACCTGACGCCCATTTCGGAGCACCCCTGGAACGAGATTGCCGTTCACCCGGGCGGGAACATCTACGTCAACGGCATCGGGCACGACTACGCCGGCGAACCGCAGCACAGCGGGGTCATCGCCCTGGTCCGCCCGGACGGGTCGGCGCAGCAGGTGGCGGAAGGGCTCGCCTTCCCCAACGGCATGCTGGTCTCCGCCGACGGCTCCACGCTGGTGGTGGCGGAGTCCTACGCGGGGCGGCTCACGTCCTTCGCGATCGCCCCGGACGGCACGCTGAGCCCTGCCGGGGCCTGGGCCGTGCTGGAGAGCAGCGCGCCCGACGGCATCTGCTGGGACGGCAGCGGCGGCATCTGGTTCGCCGAGGTTCCGGGCGAACGCTGTGTCCGCGTCGAGCAGGGCGGGAGGGTGCTGGCAACGGTGCAGCTGGAGCAGGGCTGTTTTTCCTGCGCCCTGGGCGGCGAGGACGGCGCGGTGCTGTTCATGACCACGGCGCAGTGGCCCGAGGTCCTGGATCCGACGGCGGAGAACACCGGCCGGGTTGTCGGCCTGCGGGTGGGGTGACCGGCCCGGGCCCCCGTGCCGGGGCCCGGGGGCGGCCTGCGGTCAGGCGAAGGCGGAGAGCCCGGTGATGTGCCGGCCCAGGATCAGAGACTGCATGGAATCGGTTCCCTCATAGGTGTAGACGACCTCCATGTCGGTGAGGTGTCGGGCCACGTGGTTTTCCAGCAGCAGCCCGTTCCCGCCCATGATGTCGCGCGCTTCGGAGCAGATCCAGCGGCCCTGGCGGGCGGCGAACATCTTCGCCATGGACGCCATGGGGGAAGTGAGCCTGCCCTGCTCGGCCAGGTCGTTGAGCCGGAAGCAGGTGAGCTTGATGGCGGTCAGCTGCGCCAGCATGTTCGCCAGCTTGTTCTGCACCAGCTGGAAGCCGGCGATCGGGGCACCGAACTGGGTGCGCTGCTTGGCGTAGGCGACGGCGATTTCATAGGCCGCGCGGGCATGGCCCAACGCCTCCCATGCCACTCCCCCGCGCGTGGAGGTCAGCACGGTGTTGACGTCCTTGAAGCTGTTGCTGTTCTCCAGCCGGTTGCCCGCCGGAATGCGCAGGTCCTCAATGACGATGTCGGGCTGCAGTACTGCCCGCTTGCCCATCTTGCCGGTGATGACTTCGGCGGAGAATCCGTCGGGGCGGCTGCCGTCCGCTTCCTTCTCCATGACGAAGCCCTTGACCGCGCCGTCGGCCTCGTCGCGGGCGAAGATGATGACGACGTCCGCGAAGCTGGAGTTGCCGATCCAGCGTTTGCGGCCGTTGAGCACGTACTCGTCCCCGTCGCGCCGCGCAGTGGTCTCCAGGGACACGGAGTCGGAGCCGTGATCGGGCTCGGTGAGCGCGAAGGCGCCGATCTTCTCCAGCTTCGCCATGGCCGGCAGCCAGCGCTGCTTCTGCTCCTCGCTGCCAAGCATGTCGATGCTGCCCATGGCCAGTCCGGAGTGGACGCCGAAGAAGGTGTAGAGGGACCCGTCTCCGCGGGCCAGCTCGGCTGCGGTCACCGCCGTCGCCAGGCGGCTGAGGCCGGGACAGCCATGGCCGCTGATCGTCCCGCCGGTGATGTTCAGGGCCGCGAGCTTCGGCACCAGTTCAGCGGGGAACTCCGCCCGCTCCCAGTAGCCGTTGATCACCGGCAGCAGGTCGTGGTCCACGAAGTCCCGCACCCTGGCCTGAAGGGCCCGGGTCTCGTCATCGAGCAGGTCGTCGAGCAGGTAGAGGTCCGAGTCGACGTCGTCCGCGGCGGCGGGGTCGAAGGCTGGGCGGGCGGTCTGGGTGACGGTCATCGGGGCTCCTGCAGGCTGAGGTAACTGATCGCTTAGTCAGTATGACCAGCGTCACATCAGCGGTCAAGGGTCGGGCCTGGGCCCCGTCAGGCCCCGAGCGCCCATCCGTCCGCACCGCTCCTTAACCGGCGGAAGGCTTAAACGGCGGAAGGCGGGACCCGGAGACCCGGTCCCGCCTTCCGCCGTGCCGCTAATGTGCCGGGGCGCCCTCGGGCAGCTCGTTGGTGGGCCGGCGCACCAGGAACGAGGCGGCCAGGGCCAGCAGGGAGACGACGGCGCCCCAGAAGAACGCGGTGTGCACCCCGTCGGCCGCCGCGCTGACGGCGTCGGCGCCGCCGTTCGCCGCCGCCGTCGTGCCCGCGGTCATCAGGGTGATGAAGACGGCCGTGCCGGCGGCGCCGGCCAGCTGCTGCAGCGTGTTCAGGATGGCGCTGCCGTGCGAGTACAGGGAGCGGTCCAGCGAGCCGAGCGCCGACGTGAACAGCGGTGTGAAGATGAACCCGAGCCCGGCGTTCAGCAGGCAGTGCAGGGCGATGACCAGGCCTACGGGGCTCTCCTGGTCCAGCAGCGTCATTCCCCAGAGCGCGGCGCTGAGCAGCAGCGCACCGGGAACCACCAGCGGGCGGGGACCGAACCGGTCGAACAGGCCGCCGACGAACGGCGACAGGATCGCCATCACGACGCCGCCGGGCAGCAGGAGCAGGCCGGTGGTCAGTGTGCTCAGGCCCAGGACGTTCTGCAGGTAGAGCGGCAGCACGATCAGCGACCCGAAGAGTGCCATCATGCTGATCAGGACCATGAGGATGGCCACCACGAAGGGCCGGCTGGCAAAGGTGCGCAGGTCCATCAGGGCCCGGTCGGAGCGCTGCAGCACCAGCTGGCGGACGACGAAGCCGGCCAGGGCGGCCGCGCCGACCGACAGCGGGATCCACAGCGGCATCGGCGCCTCGCCGGCGGCGGCCTCGCCGATGCTGCTCAGCCCGAAGATCAGCCCGCCGAAGGCGAACGTGGACAGCACGATCGAGAGGATGTCGAAGGGCACCCGCTTGGTGTCGGTGAGGTTCTGCACCTTCAGGGCCCCGAGGAGCAGGGAGGCCAGCGCGATCGGAAGCACCAGCCAGAACATCCACCGCCAGTCCAGGACATTCAGGATCAGTCCGGACACGGTGGGGCCGATGGCCGGTGCCACCGCGATGACGATGGAGATGGTGCCCATGATACGGCCGCGTTTGTGCGCCGGCACGGTGTTGAGCACGGTGGTCATTAACAGCGGAATCATGATGGCCGTGCCGCTGGCCTGGATGATCCGGCCGGCGAGCAGCGCCTCAAAGCCCGGCGCCAAAGCGGCGAGCAGGGTGCCGGTGCTGAACAGGGACATCGCCGTGATGAACAGGGCGCGCATGGTGAAGCGCTGCAGCAGGAAGCCGGTGGCCGGGATCACCACGGCCATGGTCAGCATGAACCCCGTGGTGAGCCACTGGGCGGTTGCGGCGGTGATCTCGAGGTCAGCCATCAGCCGGGGCAGCGCCACGCTCATGATGGTCTCGTTCAGGATCACCACGAAGGAGGAGACCAGCAGCAGGCCGATGACGGTCCTGGTGCGGGCGTCCATCGTGTCCGGCACGGGGGCAGGCGCTGCGGCTGGAGGCACGGGAGAAGCGACGGGATGTGTATCGGTACTCAAAGGGGGAACTGTCCTTCTCGGGGTCGAAATGCGGGCGGGCGCCGGCTGCGCGGCGGGACCGTCGTGACGGCTCAGGGACCGTTCCGGCCCAGGCTCCTCAACCGTAACGCGGGCACCTGCAGGTTTCATTCCTTGCCGGAGGCAGGCGGGAAGCGTCGGCGGCAGGGCGCGGCACGGGCGTGCCTGCCCGCGGTCGTCACCGCATCGGTGCGCGGGTCAGCCTAGGATGGGGCACAACCGACCCGAAGGAGTGCCGTGAGCTTTGTGCCTGCCCGCGAGGTGCCGGCGGATCCGCCGTGGAACCGGTGGCGGGGTTTCGTCCCGTTCGCGACCGTCTCGGCGGTCCACGTCACCGCCCGCTTCGTGGCGGCCGACGACGTCGCCGGCCCGACCAAGCTGGCGCTGATGCCGCTGCTGGCCGGGGCGGCGCTCTGGACCCTGCGCGGACGAAAGGTCGACGGCGCGTCCGCGCTGCTGCTCGGTGCCCTGACCTTCTCCGGGATCGGCGACGGCGCCGGGGCCTTCTTCCCGCACGCGCCGGAGGTGCCGGTCATGATCGCCGCCTTCGGCGTCGCCCACCTTTGCTGGATCCGGCTGCTGTCCAAGCATGCGGCGCCTGGGCCGCTTCCGCGCTGGGCGGTACTGTTTCCGGTCTGGTGGGCGGGCATGCTTGCGGCGCTGTGGCCTTCGCTCGGCTCCCTGGCTGCCGCGGTGGCCCTCTACGGCGTCGTGCTGGGCGGCACTGCGGCGACGGCGGCGCGCTGCGGGCCGTTGGTCGCCGCCGGCGGGCTGCTCTTCCTGGCCTCGGACACCGTGCTGGCCTTCCGCATCTTCAACCCCGGGGCGATGCCGGGCTGGACCAGCGCGCTGGTCATGCTGACCTACTGCGCCGGTCAGGGGCTGATGGTCGCCGGTTATCTGCGCCGGCGGGCGCGGCGGCGGCCTGCTCCGGCGGCGGAACCCGCTCCGGCCCGGCGGGGCCTTCTCGCCCGGCTGCGCCGTCCCGCCGCCTCATCCTGAGCTCCGCGGCTAGTACTCCAGCAGTGCCCGCAGGCCGCCGGCGCCCATGATCCGGGCGCCGGCGGCGCGGCACCTGGCAGCGAGCTCCCGGTCGCTGGTGGCCACCGTGACGGTGCGCCCCCGGGCGGCCAGGTCGACGGCGGCGGCCACGATCGCGTCGTCACCGGCGGCCTCCGCCCGCCTGACGGTGAGGCCGGGAGCGTCGGGAAGCCCGGCCGCACCGCGGGACCGGCCTTCCAGCACGACCGTCACCTCGGGGAACCAGGTGTCCTCCGGCAGGTCGAGGACGTCCGCCGGAACACCGCGCACGCTGAGCGCAGCTGCCGCATCCAGCAGCCGCTGCGCAGCCGCCGCGCGGTCCTTCCACCAGCCGTCCGGTACGGAACCGACGACGTTCGCGGCATCGACCACGAGCGCTGGAAGGATTCCCAGCAGCGGCCGGAGCTTCTCCCACGAGGAAGCGAAGCCGGGATGCAGCGGCAGGCCCGCAACGTCGTCGGGCGGCACCCAGGCGAGCTCCCGGCTTTCCGGATCGCTGATTACCGGTTCGAAGGGTTCGGTCACGTCGGCCACCACGGTGGCGTAGGACCAGATGCCCAGGTCGAGGATGCTCATCAGCCGGGGCCGGACGGATGCGGCGGGTACGCCGGCTTCCTCGGCGGATTCCCGCAGCGCCGCGGCCAGGGCCGATTCGTGCTCGTGGCGGGCGCCGCCGGGCAGCGCCCAGGTGTCGCCGTGGTGGCTCCACGAGACGCGGTGCTGCAGCAGCACGCCGCGGTCCGCGTCCAGGGCAAGCAGCCCCGCCGCCCCGAACCGGCCCCAGTAGCGTTCCCCGTCCGGGGCGGTGACCCACGCGTCTCCCGGATTGCGGGGACCGAAGGGACGGCGCGGCTCACCGGGGGCAGGGGGCTCAATCCTCATGGCCCCCAGCCTGCCATACCGGCACCCGCCCGGGCGCAGTTCAGCCCGGTTGCCCGGCGAGGTCCCTGGCCGCCGCGTATCCAAACGTGAGCCCCTGGCCGATGGTCGCGCCGGGGCCCGGGTAGACCCTGCCGAACGCATTGCCGGCGGCGTTGCCGATGGCATACAGCCCGGGAATCACGGATCCGTCGGCACGCAGGGCCCGGGCGTTCGCGTCGGCCCGGATCCCGCCGCAGGTGCCGAGGTCTCCGGGCACCACCTGCACGGCGTAGAACGGTCCGGAATCGATCGGCCCGAGGCATGGGTTGGGGGTGATGGTCGGGTCGCCGTAGTAGCGGTCGTAGGCGCTGTCGCCCCGGCCGAAGTCGTCGTCCCGCCCGGAGTTGGCCAGCAGGTTGAACCGCTTCACGGTCGCCGGCAGCTCCGCCATGCCCAGGGAGGAGGCCAGTTTCTCCAGCGTCGGCTCCTGCTTGGCGATGCCGGCGTCGTACCAGGCCTTCGGCAGGGGCTGGCGCGGAAACAGCCCGGCGCCGAAGAGGTACCGGTTGCGGTAGCGCTGGTCGAAGATCATCCAGGCCGGAATATGCGGATCCTCCGCACTGTGCCTGCCGGTGATGATCTGCCCGGCGGTCATGTAGTTGACCGCCTCATTCATGAAGCGGCGGCCGTGGCCGTTGACGATGATCTGGCCCGGCAGCGACCGTTCCGCCAGCAGCGCACCCGGCTGCGGGCCCGGCACCGGCACCGCCGGGAACCACCAGGCGGCATCCATGAAGGCCAGATCCGCGCCGTGGCTTTCGGCAATCCCGACGACGTCTCCCGTGTTGGATTCGGCGCCGAAGCTCCACGAGCCGTCCACCGAAGGCGACTGGTACTTGCCCCGCATCTGAGCATTGCGGTCGAAGCCGCCGGTGGAGAGGATGACGCCGCGCCGCGCCCCGACGGCGACGTTTTCGCCGTTCCGCCGGACGACGACGCCGGCCACCCTGCCGTCTTCAATGACCAGGTCGGTCAGCGGCGTGTTGGTCCACACCGCCACGCCGGCCGCGCGCAGCCCGGCGAGCAGCCCCGCGCCGAGGGCCTGGCCGCCGGCCAGGTACTCCCGGCCCAGGGCCATTCCGCCCACGCCGAGGCCCATCAGCCGCGCGCCCGTCACCACGCCCTTGGGCGTGCGGGCCACGAGGTTGAGCCATTTGTAGCCCCGGCCGGTGATGGGCATGGGAAACGGAGCGGTCAGCGTGGGGCGGCGCAGCAGGGCACGGTCCTCCCCCAGGACCTTCGCGTCGAAGGGCCGGGGTTCGCAGGCCCGTCCGGTCGCCGAGCCTCCGGGCAGTTCCGGAAAGTAGTCGGCGTACTCCTTCATGAACTGGAACTTCAACGGCGTGGCCCGGCGCAGCAGGTCGACGGCCGCCGGCCCGACGTCGATATGCGTCTGCCACCGCTCGTCCTCGACCTCGCCCCGGGTCGCTGCACGGAGGTAGGTGCGGATCCGCTCCGGGTCATCCCGCTGGCCGTTGTCGCGGAGGATGCTGTTGCCTGGTATCCAGAACCCTCCGCCGGACAGCGAGGTGGAACCGCCCACGTGCGCGGATTTCTCCACGACCAGGACGCTCATCCCCCGGTCCGCGGCCGCCAGGGCCGCAAACATTCCCGTTCCCGCCCCAACCACGACGACATCGACGTCTTCCATGACGCTCCCCCACTCCCGCTGCAGGCTGCGGACGGCCGTCTCCGGGTCAGCGTCTTCGCAGCACCGCGCGGCGGGTCCGATGCGACTGGAGTATGTCAGATGGACGGGCGGACGGACAGGAGGAGAAAAGGAGAACAAAAAAGAGAGGCCCGCTGATGCGGGCCTCTCTTTCCTCGGTGGAGGTAAGGGGATTCGAACCCCTGACCTTCTGCATGCCATGCAGACGCGCTACCAACTGCGCCATACCCCCGGAGTGGAGCTGAGGGGACTCGAACCCCTGACCCCCTGCATGCCATGCAGGTGCGCTACCAGCTGCGCCACAGCCCCTGAAAAGTACCGTTTTACCGGCCTCCGGTGTGTTGTTTTCTTCGCCCTCCGGCGAAGCAACTCCTCTACTATAGTACAGCCGCCCGGCCGGCGCAAAATCGAACTACAGCCATGCAATTCAGGCGGCTCCGCCACCCCTGCTACGTCTCCTGCGGTGCCGCGGGGGCCTGCACCGGGAGGTCCTCCGGACCGAAGTTGTGGTGGGCAAGCTGCCAGCGCGGTCCGCCTCCGGCCGGATCGCGCTCATCCAGCAGGCTCCAGTGCGCGTTGGAGACCCCGCCGATCACCGCCCACGAGTCCTCCGGAAGCTCCAGCATGGCGCAGATCCCGGCGCGGATGGCCCCTCCGTGGCTGGCCACCACCAGGAGGCCCTCCGCGGGAACACGCTGCAGGGCTTCCCCCACGGCATCGGCTACCCGCCGGCCGACCTCCGCCCGGGTCTCTCCCCCGCCGGCCCGGGCGTTGCTCGCTCCGGCGGACCAGCGGGCCAGGGCCTCGCCGTCGTCGGCCGTGATGTCGGCAAAGCTCATGCCCTGCCAGCGCCCGGCCATCGTTTCGCGCAGCCTGTCGTCGAGGTCGACGTCGAGTCCGGCCGCGCTGCCCAGCGCCGCGGCGGTGTCGCGGGCGCGGGCCAGGTCGGAGGAGATAATGACGGCGGGCCGCAGCAGGCGCAGCCGCCGGGCTGCCGCCTCGGCCTGGGCCCGCCCGACGGCGTCGAGCGGAATGTCCAGCTGCCCCTGGAACCGGCCGGCGCGGTTCCATTCAGTGCGGCCGTGGCGCCAGAAGAGGACCCGGCGGCCCGTGTTCGCCGGGTCCCAGGGTGAGCGGGAGGCCAAGCCCGCCCTTACTCGGCGGAGTCGGCCGACGCTGCGGGCTGTTCCAGCTGCAGGTCGAGAACGGGGCAGTCCTTCCAGAGCCGGTCCAGGGCGTAGAAGACCCGGTCCTCCTCGTGCTGTACGTGGACCACGACGTTGGCGTAGTCCAGCAGGACCCAGCGCCCCTCGGAGCGGCCCTCGCGGCGGACCGGCTTGAGCCCGGTCTTGGCCAGTTCCTCTTCGACGGCGTCGACGATGGCGTTGACCTGCCGCTCGTTCGAGGCCGAGGCGATCAGGAAGACGTCGGTGATGGCAAGCCGGTCGCTGACGTCGATCGCGATGATGTCGTCGGCCAGCTTGGCGGCCGCGGCGGCGGCAGCCGTCCGGGCGGTCTCGATGGATGTTTCGGTGGCGCTCACATGTCTCCTAGGGTTGCGTCAGCTGCCGAAGCCGCTGACGATCAGCAAGATGCTGGTGACGAGGGCTGCGAACCCTGCACCGGCAAGGCCGAAGGATACCCAGCGCATCCTTCGGGTGCGGCCGAGTCCGGCCGTCATGACGTCAAGCGGATCCAGGCCGAAGGCGCTGCGCGCTCCGATCGGATGGGCGCCCTGGTCGGGGTCAAGCGGGGCGTTCACCAGTGCGTCGGCCCGGGCAAGGATGCGGGCGTGCCGCGCCTCGGCGGCGGCGTCGGCGGCGGCGTCCCTGGCGGCTGCGCGCGGCTGGGACCGTCGGTCCTGGCTGCGTGCCGGCTGCTGTGCCGGGGCCTGCGGCTGCCGGTCGGTGACGATCGGGACATGGGCCGTCGGCGGGCGCTTCATGACCGGACGGTCCATGCCGGGCACCCGGACGAACTCCAGCGGAGTGACCATCGCCAGGTTGTGCGCGGTGGTCGGGTCGTTCGCCTGCGGCCGGCGCTGCTGGTTTTCCTCGGAAAGCCGCTGGATGTTCTGCGTGCGCTTGTTCAGGACGGCAGCGCGTTCGGCCAGGGCCTTCTGCTGGGCGAGCAGTTCGAGGTCCACCGAATAGGGGTCCTCCTTCCGCATCGCCTCCATCATCGCCACCTGGTTGCGGGCCTGGCCCTCCAGCGCCTGGCGGGCTGCCAGGGCCTGTTCCACGCTCATGTTGGCGACGTCGGCGTTGGGATCCTCGTCCGCCCCGGCGGCGGGTGCACCGGGGGCGGCGGACTTGTCCGCAGCGCCGGCAGTGGGCCCGGACGGTGCGTCGCCGCGCTTCGGCGCGGCGGTGTCCGCGGAAACGCCGGGTCGGTCCGCGGGCTTCGGCGCGTCGGCGTCCGCGGGGACGGCTCCGGCGGGTGCTTTCGGCCGTTCGGCAGCGGCGCCGGCGGACGGGCCGTCAGCGGCCAGGCCGGCCTCGGCCAGGCGGCGGGCACGGCGGCTGGGTGCAGCCTTTGCCGGTCCGTCCTGGGCTGCCTTGGTGCCGCCGGGGACGGCCTTGGTGGCGGCCGCGGCGGCCTTCGGCGCGGCCGCGGCGGCGTCGCCGGGTCTGCCCGCGGCCCGGGGGCTGCGGGTCGGGGCCTTCGAGGCGGGAGCTTTCGCAGCGGGCGCGGCTGTCCCGCTGTCCTGGGCCTTCCGGGGGCTGCGGGCCTGCTCCTTCGGGGCGGGCTCCTTCGCTGCCGGCGCGGCTTCGGTACCGGCGGACCCTCCATCTGCAGTGCCGGCCTCGGGTCCGGCCGTGCGGCGCCGGCCGGGGGCCGAGGCCTCCTGCTGTTCCTTTGGTGCCGGCTGGTCCTTGGATGCCTGCTGTTCCTTCGACGCCTCCTGGGCGGCACGCTGCTGCTGCAGCCGAAGCTGCCGGCGCGTGGGCGGGGCTGCGGACCCGGCAGCCGGCTTCGGCTGGTTCTCGGTGAGCGCCTTGTAGGCCCTCAGGGCCTCGCGGTCCCTGGCGCGCTGCTGGGATTCCCGCTCCGGGGCGGGCCTGCCAGCGTCCGCCGGTACGTCAGCCGCCCGACGGCTTCGCCGTGGTGCGTCTACGGACTCTGGACCGTTAGTCATTTCCTACCCATCCGCTATCTGTCGCTTGGAGCTGCTGGTTGGCTGTGTCGCTGGCGGCTGCACGCGGGGCCGGATCCGGATCCGGCGCATACAGCCGGTGCTTGGCAATGTACTGCACGACGCCGTCGGGCACGAGGTACCAGACCGGCTGGCCGGCGGCCACGCGCTGCCTGCAGTCGGTGGAGGAGATCGCCATTGCGGGGACCTCCAGCAGGCTCACGTCGTCTCGGCCCATGTTCTGCAGTTCATGGCCCGGACGGGTCACCCCCACGAAGTGGGCCAGGGACCACAGCTCACCGATGTCCTTCCAGGACAGGATCTGCGCCATCGCGTCCGCCCCGGTGATGAAGTACAGCTCCGCATCCGGGCGGGCCTGCCGCAGGTCCCGAAGCGTGTCGATGGTGTACGTCGGCCCGGGCCGGTCGATGTCGACGCGGCTGACCGTGAAGCGGGGGTTCGACGCCGTGGCCACGACCGTCATCAGGTAACGGTGCTCGGCGGGGCTGACCACCTGGTCCGACTTGTGCCACGGCTCGCCGGTGGGCACGAAGACCACCTCGTCCAGGTCGAACTCCGCGGCCACCTCGCTGGCGGCCACCAGGTGGCCATGGTGGATCGGGTCAAAGGTCCCGCCCATCACGCCCAGGCGGAACGGCCGGGACCGGCCGTCCGCGCCGTCGCGCCTGGCGTCCATATGGAAAACTGTTCCTGCTTTATCCACCGCGGCCGGTGTCAGCCTTCGATGCCCTGGCCGTGGTCATGCTTGTTGGGGAACTGGCGCTGCGGATCCACATGCTCCGCCGTGGCCTCGTGGCGGTGGCCCAGGCTGGTGAACATGACCGTGGCGAGCATCAGGACCAGGAAGAGCCCGAAGATGATGCCGCCGTAGGCGTACGCGGACATGGGCAGCTCAACGTGCGCCTCGGAGTGCTCTGCCGCGGTGAGCGCGGCGCTGGAAAGCTGGATCAGCATGGATCTCCCCTTGAGAAGTCTCTGGTGGGCCGGTTTCCCGGCGTGGTGTCTTTATCAATGGTAGCCGCCCGGCACGGCGGACCCGGCAGGGCCCGCCCTGCCGGGTCCGGTCCGGCCGTGCTTCCGGTCAGCTGCGGACGTGCCCGTCGCCCTGCACGATCCACTTGGTGGTGGTCAGTTCGGTCAGGCCCATCGGCCCGCGGGCGTGCATCTTCTGGGTGGAGATGCCCACCTCGGCGCCGAGCCCGAACTGCCCGCCGTCGGTGAAGCGGGTGGAGGCGTTGACGATCACGGCGGCGGAGTCGATCTCCGCGATGAAGCGTTCGGCCTGGGCGAGGTCGTTGGTGAGGATCGCCTCGGTGTGGCCGGTGGACCAGCGCCGGATATGCTCCAGCGCCTCGTCCATGTCGTCGACCATCGCGACGGCGAGGTCCAGGTCCATGTATTCGCGTCCCCAGTCCTCCTCGGAGGCGGGCACTGATTCGACGCCGTCGGGCAGCAGCGCGGCCACCCGCCCGTCCACGTGCAGCCGGACGCCGGCCCCGGCCAGCGCGGCGAGCACGTCCGGGGCGGCGGCCGCGTCGCGGTGCAGGAGCAGGGTCTCCACGGTGTTGCAGACGCTGGGCCGCTGGGTCTTGGCGTTGAGCAGGATCGGCACCGCCATCTCGGCCGGGGCGGAGGCGTCCAGGTAGATGTGGACGTTGCCCTCGCCCGTTTCGATGACGGGCACGGCGGCGTTGGCCACCACGGTCTGGATCAGGTCGCGGCCGCCGCGGGGAATGAGCACGTCGACCTTCCCGCGGGCCTTCATCAGCACGTTGGCCCCGCTTCGCCCGTACTGGTCGATGCTCTGTACCGCGTCCGCGGGCAGGCCGGCGGCTTCAAGCGCGTCACGGATGATCTCCACCAGCACGGCGTTGGTGCGTCCGGCCGCGCTGCCACCGCGCAGGATGACTGCGTTGCCGCTCTTCAGGGCCAGGCCGGCGATGTCCACGGTGACGTTGGGGCGGGCCTCGTAGATGGCCGCCACGACGCCGAGGGGAACGTGCACCTGGCGCAGCCGCAGCCCATTGGGCAGGGTCTGCCCGCGGGCCACGGTCCCGACCGGATCCGGCAGCCCGGCGAGCATCTTCAGCGCATCGGCGAGCCCGCCGATCCGCTCCGGCGTCAGGGTGAGGCGGTCCAGCAGGGCGGCGGAGGTCCCGTTGCTTCGCCCCGCCTCCAGGTCCTGGGCGTTGGCGGCCAGGATGCGGTCCTGTCCTGCGAGCACCCGGCGGGCGATCTCTTCCAGGGCCGCGTCTTTACGCGCGCGGGTGGCACGGGCCAGCCTGCGCGAGGCGGTGCGGGCAGCGTCGGCGACGGCCAGGACGCCCGCCTCGATGCCGTCGGCACCCTCGGCCGGTTCGCGGGTCTCGACTCCGTCGGCGGCGGCGGCGGCTTCCTCGGCGGCGTTTTCGGCTGCGGCTGTGGAGGTGTTCACGGTCATGCTCCCAGTCTAGTTGGCGGTCGGTACGTCGGAGGGGGCAGGCGCAGCATCCGGCAGGCCTGCCGGCAGGCGGGACGGCTCTTCCGGCCCCGCCGACAGGGCATCGGCGTGCCGGCTGCCCGGCAGCACCACGAGGTCGTTCACGTGCACCACCGCCCGGTCATAGCTGCTGCCGCGTTCCTGCGAGAGTTCCCGGGTGGAGCGCCCCAGCATGGCGGGCAGTTCGTCGGACCCGTAGTTGGTCAGCCCGTGGGCGACGACGACGCCGCGGCTGTCCGCCAGGGCCACCGGATCGCCGGGCTCGAAGCTGCCGCGGACCTCGGTGATGCCGGCGGCCAGCAGCGAGCGGCGCCGCTGTCCGACGGCCTTGACCGCGCCGTCGTCGAGCACCAGGGTGCCGCGGATGCGGGCCAGGTGGGCGAGCCAGAGCAGCCGGATCGGCTGGCGCCGGCCGCGGGTGCTGAACCAGGTGCCGACGTCCTCGCCGGCCAGGGCGGCCGCCGCGTTGGCGGTGGAGGTGACCAGCGCCGGAATGCCCGAGGCGGCGGCGATGGTGGCCGCCTCCACCTTGGTGACCATTCCGCCGGTTCCGGTGCCGGCACGGCCGACCTTGCCGATCCGCACGTCCTCCAGGTCCTTCGGGCCGGTCACCTCGGGAATCCGGACGGCGCCGGCGGCCGGCGGGCCGTCGTAAAGGGCGTCGACGTCGGAAAGCAGGATCAGCGCGTCGGCCTTCACCAGGTGTGCCACCAGGGCGGCGAGGCGGTCGTTGTCGCCGAACCGGATCTCATGGCTGGCCACCGTGTCGTTCTCGTTCACGATGGGCAGCACGCCGAAGTTCAGCAGCCGTTCCATGGCCCGGTGCGCGTTGGCGTGGGTGGAGCGGCGCATCAGGTCCTCCACGGTGAGCAGCACCTGGCTGACGGTGACGCCGTGCCGGCTGAAGAACTCGTTGTAGCGGGCCATGAGCAGGCCCTGCCCCACGCTCGCGGCGGCCTGCTGGGTGGAAAGATGGCTGGGCCGTTTCGTCAGCCCCAGCGGGGCCAGGCCGGCGCTGATCGCACCGGAGGAGACAAAGATGATCTCCGTCCCCTGCCGATGGCGTGCGGACAGGACGGCGGCCAGCTGCTGAAGCGCGTCGTCGGAGATGCCGCCGGCCACCGAGGTCAGGGAGGAGGAGCCGACCTTGACCACGATGCGGCGGGCACGGGCCAGGCCGGCGCGGGACTTCAAGGGGCGGCGCTTCTCCGGTGCCGCCGCCGCGGCGGCGGAGGGCGCGGGTGCTGTCTGGTCTGTGTGTGCGTTATCTGTCATGACCAGACCAGCCTATGCCCCGGCTCCGGGGAGCCGGGGCATTGTGAAGCCTAGTCCTCCCCGTCCGCGGACCCGCGGTTCAGGGATTCGGTCCAGATGCCGGCGCGCCGCTCCTCTTCCAGCTCGGCCCGGGCCGCGGCGCGGGCGTCCTTGCGCTGCTGGTAGTCCTCGCGCTTTTCGGCGCGGGTGGGCCGGGAGAAGTCCTCGATGCGGATGTCGGAGCCGCGCGGGGAGGCGGCCAGCAGCTCCGCGCCGGCAGCCATGGTGGGCTCCCAGTCGAAGATGACGGCGTCGTCCTCGCCGATGACGACGGCGTCGCCCGGCGTGGCGCCGGCCTTGAACAGCCCGTCCTCGACGCCCAGCTTGGCGAGCCGGTCGGCCAGGTAGCCGACGGCCTCGTCGTTGGTGAAGTCCGTCTGCTGCACCCAGCGCACCGGCTTCTCGCCGAGGACCCGCCACAGCGGCTCCAGGTTGCGCTCTTCGCGCCGGATGGTGAAGTCCTTCTTGTTGACCGCCCGGGGGTGCAGCACCTCAGGCTGCACCTTGGCCGGCTCCACGCTGCGCTGCTCGCGGGCCTCGCGGACGATCCGTGCCATGGCGAAGCCGAGTTCGCGCAGGCCTTCATGGCTGGCGGCGGAAACCTCGAAGACCTGGTAACCGCGGCGCTCCAGCTCCGGCCGGACGTATTCGGCCATCTCGCGGCCGTCCAGGGTGTCGACCTTGTTCAGCGCGACCAGGCGCGGCCGCTCGTTCAGCGGCACCGCCTCACCCTCGGCGTAGGACATGTCCACTTCGTACTTGCCCAGTTCACCCTCGATGATGTCGAGGTCGGTCAGCGGGTCGCGGTCCGTTTCCAGGGTGGCGCAGTCCAGGACGTGGACCAGGGCGGCGCATCGCTCGACGTGGCGGAGGAAGTTGTGGCCCAGGCCGCGTCCCTCGGAGGCGCCTTCGATCAGGCCGGGCACGTCCGCCACGGTAAAGCGGACATCGCCTGCTTCGACGACGCCCAGGTTCGGCACCAGGGTGGTGAACGGATAGTCGGCGATCTTCGGACGGGCCGCGGACATCGCCGCGATCAGGGAGGATTTTCCGGCAGAGGGGAAACCGACCAGGGCGATGTCGGCGATCGACTTCAGCTCGAGGATGATGTCGCGTTCCTCGCCCGGCAGGCCCAGGAGCGCGAAGCCCGGAGCCTTGCGCTTCTGCGATGACAGGGCGGAGTTGCCCAGCCCGCCCTGTCCCCCGGCGGCCGCAATGAACTCGGCGCCTTCGCCGACGAGGTCGGCCAGGACCTCGCCGGAGCGTGACTTCACCACGGTGCCGTCGGGAACCGGCAGCACGAGGGTCTCCCCCGCCTTGCCGGCGCGCCAGTCGCCCATCCCGCCGCCGCCGTTGCCGGCGTGCCGGTGCGGGGTGTGGTGGTAGTCGAGGAGCGTGGTGACCTGGGGATCCACCCGCAGGATGACGTCCCCGCCATGGCCGCCGTTGCCGCCGTCGGGACCGCCCAGCGGCTTGAACTTCTCGCGCTTGACGGACACGCAGCCGTGACCACCCGTACCGCCGGTTACGTGCAGTACAACACGGTCTACAAAGCTGGCCATAGTTCTCCTTCAAGGGCCTGGGGGGGGATAATGCCAAGTCTACTCGGCTTAAAACACGACGGGGCGGGCCATGCGGCCCGCCCCGTCGACAAAGCTGGAAGTGGATTACTCCGCGGCAGCTGCCACGATGTTCACCACGCGGCGGCCACGACGGCTGCCGAACTCGACTGCGCCCGCCTCGAGGGCGAACAGGGTGTCGTCACCGCCACGGCCGACGCCGGCGCCGGGGTGGAAGTGGGTGCCGCGCTGGCGGACGAGGATCTCGCCGGCCTTGACGACCTGGCCGCCGAAGCGCTTCACGCCGAGGTACTGTGCGTTCGAGTCGCGGCCGTTGCGAGTAGAGCTCGCACCTTTCTTATGTGCCATTTTCTATGCCTGCCTTTGCTCTGGCTGAACTGGAAACCGGGTGCCGGCGGACCGGCAGCGGAATCAGGAGTTGATGGAGGTGACCTTGACCTTGGTCAGTGCCGAGCGGTAGCCCTGGCGCTTCTTGTAGCCGGTCTTGTTCTTGAACTTCTGGATGACGATCTTCGGACCGCGGAGGTTTTCGACGACCTCGGCAGTCACGGTGACCTTGGCCAGGTCCTGGGCGGAGGAGGTGACCTTGTCGCCATCAACCAAAAGCAGGGCAGGCAGCTCAAAAGTGCTGCCGGCTCCACCGGGGACGCGGTCCAGGGTCACGAGGTCTCCAACGGAAACCTTTTCTTGGCGGCCGCCGGCGCGGACAATCGCGTACACCACTTGGGAACTCACTTCTCTCGACGTCTAAATACTTGGATGCGCTTCCGGCCGGACTCTGAAGGTGATGTCCGGCTGCGCAATGCAGTTACGCCTGACCCGTCTACGGCCGGAAGGCGTTCGCACCGAGGTTCAAGATTACGCTAAGCACTGCGGAACCCGCAAATGCACGGCACACCCGGCGCGCCGCGGAGGGCGGCGAACTGCTTGGGGTACCACTCTATCCTACTTTCGGCCTGCTTCCCGCCGGGCCCGGACGCCGGGGCCCAGACCTGCCCCTTAACCGCAGCAGGCGCACCGCTGATGCGGTGCGCCTGCTGCGGCCGGCGGCCGGGTCGCGAAGGTCCCGGCCGGCTGCCTACAGCTCGGACGCCGGTACGCCCACGCCGAGGATGACCGGCGCTGCGGCCTTCTGCGGCTCCGCAGCGGATGCGGGTGCACCCTTCCCGGCGGTTGCGACACGGCGGGATCCCTCGCCCGTGGCCTCGGCGGCCGCGGTTTCGATGCGGGCGGCGTCACCGGAGCCCTGCGGGCTGCTGGCGGCGCGGCGGCGGCGACGGGCCGGCCGGGTACCGCCGTCGGACCCGGAGCCTGCCGGCTCCGCAGCAGCGGGCTCCACAGCGCCGGCGGCGGCCGGCTGCCCGGCGGCCGGCGCCTCCGCAGCGTCATCGGCCCCGGCAGCGGGCGCTGCCGGCTGCTCGGAGCCGCTGCGCGGAGCGACCACGTCGAATGCTTCGGTGAGGCTCTCCAGGGTCAGCGCGGGCTCGGCCGGCGGACGGCGGCGCCGCTCACGCCGCGGCACGACGACCGTTTCGCCCTGGATCCGCAGCACGGGCCCCTCAGCCACCGGCGCCTCGTCACCTGCAGGCTCCGCGGGAGCCTCGGAGGCGGGTTCCTGGGCTGCTGCCTCCGCTGCGGGGGCGGCTGCGTCGCGGTCCCGCCGCCGGCCGCGGCGGCTACGCTCACGGCGCCCCTCCGGCCGCTCGGCGTCGCCGTTGCCGTCTGCACCGTTGCGCTCCTGTACCTGACCGGAGGCAGGCTCGGCGGACGGCTCCGCGGAACCGTGCTCCTGGCCCGGTTCGTGCGCAGCGGCTGCGGCGGCTGCGATCGTGGCCAGGGCCGCGCGGGCGGCGGCAGCCTTGGCCTTGGCCTCCGGATCCTCGGCCTCGGCCTTCAGCTCGGCTTCGGCCTGGACGGGCTGGACCGGCGCCGGGGCGGGGTCCTTGCGGCCCTTGCGGCGGCGGTCGCCTCGTGACTGCTTTTCCTGCTTCAGGTGGTGCTGGTGGTTGTCCTCCGAGACGGCATGCCGGCGGTGTTCCACCGGAACGTCCTGGGTGACGACGCCGCGGCCGTCGCAGTGCTCACAGGTTTCCCCGAACACCTCCAGCAGGCCGGTGCCCATCCGCTTGCGCGTCATCTGGACCAGGCCGAGCGAGGTGACCTCGGCCACCTGGTGCTTGGTCCGGTCCCGGCCCAGGCACTCGACCAGCCGGCGCAGCACCAGGTCGCGGTTGGCTTCAAGGACCATGTCGATGAAGTCGATGACGATGATGCCGCCGATGTCGCGCAGCCGCAGCTGGCGGACGACCTCCTCAGCGGCCTCAAGGTTGTTCTTGGTGACGGTTTCCTCGAGGTTGCCGCCGCTGCCCGTGAACTTGCCGGTGTTGACGTCCACCACGGTCATGGCCTCGGTCCGGTCGATGACCAGCGAACCGCCGGAGGGCAGGAACACCTTGCGTTCAAGCGCCTTGGCGATCTGCTCGTCGATGCGGTGGACCGCGAAGATGTCCTCCTCGGAGGTCCACTTCTCCAGCCGGTCGACCAGGTCCGGCGCCACGTAGGTCACGTAGGCCTCGATGGTGTCCCAGGCTTCCTCGCCGGAGACGATGAGCTTGGAGAAGTCCTCGTTGAAGACGTCGCGGACGACCTTGATGGTCAGGTCCGGCTCGCCGTAGAGCAGCTCCGGCGGCAGCGTCTTGGTCGACTTCGACTTGGCCTCGATCTGTTCCCACTGCGCCCGGAGCCGGTTGATGTCATTCATCAGCTCCTCTTCGGAGGCGCCCTCGGCCGCCGTGCGGACGATGACTCCGGCGTTCTGCGGCAGGTGGTCCTTGAGGATCTTCTTCAGCCGCGCCCGCTCGGTGTCGGGCAGCTTGCGGGAGATGCCGGTCATGGAGCCGCCGGGAACGTACACGAGGTAGCGGCCGGGCAGGGAGATCTGGCTGGTGAGCCGGGCGCCCTTGTGTCCCACGGGATCCTTGGTGACCTGCACCAGCACGGAGTCGCCGGACTTCAGCGCCAGCTCGATGCGGCGCGGCTGGCCGTCCAGGCCGGCGGCGTCCCAGTTGACCTCGCCTGCGTACAGGACGGCGTTGCGGCCGCGGCCGATGTCCACGAAGGCCGCTTCCATGCTCGGCAGCACGTTCTGGACCTTGCCCACGTACACGTTGCCGATCAGCGAGTCCTGCTGGGTGTTCGAGACGAAGTGCTCGGCCAGCACGCCGTCTTCGAGGACGCCGATCTGGATCCTGTCGCCGCGCTGGCGGACGACCATCTGCCGGTCCACCGACTCGCGGCGGGCCAGGAACTCGGCCTCGGTGATGATGTGGCGGCGGCGGCCGGACTCGCGGGATTCACGGCGGCGCTGCTTCTTGGCCTCCAGCCGGGTCGAGCCCTTCACGCTGGTGACCCGGTCCGTCGCGGGCGCGTCGGCGTGGGCGCGGGGGGCCCGGACACGGGTCACCGTGTTGGGCGGATCGTCGTCGCTTCCACCGGTGAGTTCCAGGTCCGCCTCTCCGCGGCGGCGGCGACGGCGGCGGCGCGACGTGACGCCGTCCTGGCCCTCCTCGGGTCCGCTCCCGGTGTCGGCGGGATCCGCTGCGGCAGCTGCCTCGGTGTCCGCCTCTCCCCGGCCGCGGCTGCGCCGGCGACGACGGCGGCGGCCGGCCTCGGAGGTGTCCTCCTCGGCGTCGTCCTCCGTGTCCGGTGCCTCATCCGCGGGCGTCCGCACCACGGTCAGGTCGGGGGCGTGGAACAGCGGAATGGTCGGATCCTGCGGCAGGGCGAAGGGATCCAGGAAGCCGGGGGCCGAGCCGGCCTCCGCCGCTGCCTCCTCCGGCTGCAGTTCTTCGGGCTGTTTGCCGGCGGCGGCGGTCCCGGCGTCGGAGGTCTGCGCTGCCGTCGCGGCGGCTGCTTCCGCCGTGGGGCTTTCGGCTGCGGCGGCGTCCTTCCGGGCGCGGGTGCCGGCGCTGCGCCTGCGGGGCGTCCGGGCGGGCTTGTCCGGCGCCTGCCCATCGGCGGGGCCTTCCGTTTCGGCCGCTGCGGCCGGGGCATCGGCATCGAGGCCGGCGGCTTCCGCGGCAGCGGATCCGGGAGCGGCGACGGTGTCGTCGGCAGCTGCGGCGGCGGTGACCGCTGCCGGATCGATCTCCTGGGCGCCGGCGTCGTCGGTCTGGACGGAGCTCTCGGCGGGCTTCGGGGATGCGGCCTTGGCCGTGGCGCGGCGCCGGCGCGGTGCCTTGGCGGGGGCGATGCCTGCGGCCTCGGCCGCGGCTGAGTCCGGTGCGGCAACGGTGTCATCGGCGGCTGCCTGGGCAGCTGCCGTCGCGGCCGGGGCGACCTCCGCATCCTCTGCAGCGCCGGCCGGCGTATCGGCGGCGGCGCGGGAGGCGGGGGCGCCTGCCGCGGCGCTGCTGCGCCGCGGGGTCCGCGTCCGCTTCGGCTTCTGCGCTGCGGGCTCCTCGGGAGCGGGGTCCTCGGCTGCTGCGGGCTCCTGGGCTGCGGGGTCCACGGCGGGGGTTACGACGGGTCCCTCCGGGGAGGCATCGCTGTTCACGGCGCCTCCCGCCCCGGCGGGGCCTTCGGGCTCCACGGCCTTGCGACGGGTTCGCGGCGCCCGCTTGCGCGGCGCGGCCTTTGCCTCGGCTTCAGCGGGGGCGTCAACGGGCGCGGCTGTCGTGCCGGCCTGTTCTTCGCCCGTCGGTTCGAGTTCCGCTGCTTTTTCTGTTGTGTCTTCGGTAGTCATCTAGCGTGCACTCCGGCCCCTGCGGCACTGGCCACATTCCAATGCCCAGAGGCAATGTAAATCGGCTGGGGCGTCATGGCCCGCCGGAAGTCATCCAATTGCCGACCGGGGCTCGCGCCGTCTGCAGGCGCGGTCTCTCCCGACGACCAGCGGCGCTTTTCCTGCTACCGGCACGGAACGCTCTCGTTTCGGCTTGTATCTGGTAGGCCTGCCTGGCGGATCCCCGTCCCCCACCCGGATTGGTGGGCATCATTCCCGGGAAGCATCGCCGGCAGAACCGGAAGCCTGTCGCTGGACCAATGAAGGAATGTGGTTCCTCCACCGGCCACAGCCATTATCTCACAAGCGTCCCTTTTTGGCCCGAGGCCGCGCATAGAATCGGAGAAAACCATCCGGCAGAAGGAGAACCCGTGCCGACGTCAGCATCCTCCCGCACCGCTGCGCAGCCCTCGACGGCGGACGCCCGGCCGGGCGCCGTGTCGGCCCGCTACCTGGGATGGGTCATGCTCATCACGTCGGTCGTCGGATGGCTGGGCTCGGGCATCCTCGTGCTGGAGCGGCTCCGCGTCTATGCCGACGCCGATTACATCACCAGCTGCGACTTCAGCGCGTTCGTCTCCTGCGGCACCGTCTTCCAAACCTGGCAGGCGTCGCTGTTCGGCTTCCCGAACCCGCTGATCGGCATCGTTGCCTTCGCCGTCACCATCACGGTCGGCGTCTCACTGCTCGCAGGGGCGCGGTTCCCGCGCTGGTACTGGGCGGGCCTGCAGGCCGGCGTGACCCTGGGCATGGTGTTCGTGGTCTGGCTGTGGAGCCAGGCGCTGTTCGACATCTACGTGCTGTGCATCTACTGCATCGTGGTGTGGACGGCGATGATCCCGCTCTTCGTATTCACCACCGTGCGGAACCTGGCCGCCGGAGTGCTGCCGGCCCCGGCCGGGCTCGTGCGGTTCCTGCGGGAATGGATCTGGCCTGTCATCGTCCTGCTGTGGGTGGCGACGGCGGCGTCGATCTTCTTCCGGTTCCTGCCCGCCTTCGCGGGCTGACCGGCGCGAAGGAATTTCCTCCCCCGGGCCTGTGTTGCCGCGAAAGTGCCGGGCACCCGCCCGGCAGGCAACAGACGTGAGGGAGATCCATGCTCAGAACCCGTCCGGCCCGTTCACATCCCGGGGGCACGCCCCGCACGGCGCTGGTGGCCGGTGCCACCGGAATCGCCGGGCGCGCCCTGGTGGACCTGCTGACCAGGGAGGGCTGGCGTGTGCTGGCCCTGTCCCGGCAGGGTACCGCGGCGGATCCGGCCCATTCCGGGGTCCTGCCCATCGCCGCGGACCTCACCTCCGCCGAGGAGCTGAAGGCGGTCCTGGGCGCCGCCAACCCGACCCACGTGTTCTTCACCTCGTGGTCACGGCAGGCCACGGAAGCGCAGAACATCGCCGTCAACGCCGGGATGGTGCGCAACCTGCTGGCTGCGCTTGAGCATGCGCCGGTGGAGCACGTAGCCCTGATGACCGGGCTCAAGCACTACCTGGGCCCCTTCGATGCCTACGGAGCCGGGCCGATGCCGGACACTCCGTTCTCGGAGGACGAACCACGGCTGCCGGTGGACAACTTCTACTACGCCCAGGAAGACGAGCTGATGGCCGCCGCCGAGCGGTCCGGCTTCGCCTGGTCGGTGCACCGGGCGCACACCGTCATCGGCTACGCTCCCGGCAACGCGATGAACATGGGCCAGACGCTGGCCGTCCAGGCGACGCTCTGCCGGGAGCTGGGAATGCCGTTCATCTTCCCCGGCTCGGAAACCCAGTGGAACTCCGTGACGGACATGACCGACGCCGGCCTGCTGGCCGAGCATATGCTCTGGGCCGCCACGGATGAACAGACCGCCAACGAGGCGTTCAACGTGGTCAACGGCGACGTCTTCCGCTGGCGGACGCTCTGGCCCCGCCTCGCGGCCGAATTCGGCGTCGAGGCGGAGGGCTTCGACACTGAACCGCGTCCCCTCGCGGCGCAGATGGCCGATATGGCCGGCCCGTGGAAGGACCTCGCCGCCCGTCACGGCCTGGCCGAAGCGGACATCGCCCGCCTCGCCTCCTGGTGGCACACGGACGCGGACCTGGGCCGGAACATCGAAGTGCTCACCGACATGAGCAAGAGCCGGCTGGCGGGGTTCACGGGCTACCGGCGCACCGAGGATGCGTTCAAGGACCTCTTTGCCCGCCTGCGCAGCGAACGCCTGATTCCCTAGCCCGCGGTGTCCGTTCCCGCCCCGGGGCCGGCGGCATCGATGCCGTCGCCGGCGCCCGGCTGCTGCCCCGAGACGTACGCCAGCACCACCGGGACGTCCTGGCCCGCCCAGGTGGCGGTCAGGGCCGGGGCCTGCACGGCCGGTCCGTCGAGGTCCGGTTTCCGGAGCACGGAGAAGACGAGGCCGGCGGCCGTCAGCGTGGAGGCGGGACCGTCGGGGCCGTCGTCGAGTCCTTCCACGAGGTCCTGGCCTTCGGGATATCCGGTGCCCGTGAGCGCCACCGTCGGCGGCAGGACATGTCCGTCGGGGGTCAGCTGCTCCGCCTGGTCCTGCCCGTCGAGCACGGCGGCGGCCAGCGCCGCGGCGTAGACCGGGTCCCCCACGGCGTCGTAGACCCAGCGCTGACCGAGCACGGAGTGGTCCATGGTGCCCAGCAGGTAGGCGTCCGCACCCGCCAGCGGAGCCGCCCGGTAGGTCAGCGGCACCTGGAGGACGGCGCCGTCCACGGAGACGAGGTGGGTCTCGATGCCCACCTCGCCGTCGGGGTCATCCCAGCGGAACGCGGCGACCCGCTCCACCTCCGGCCGCGCCGGGCCGGTGAACCAGTCCGTGCCCGGCAGCCAGGCGGCGATCATTTCGGTCTTGGTCGGGCGCAGGGTCGCGTCGTAGATGAGAGCCATGCCGCCCAGCCTAGGCGAAGCCGCTCGTCGCGCAACCCCGCCCGCAGCCGGCGGTGGACGAGGAAATGGAAAAGGCACCCCGCGCGGGCGGGGTGCCTTTTTCACGGTCGGGCGGTCCGGTTACTTGCCGAACCAGATGCCGATCTCGCGGGCGGCGGACTCGGGCGAGTCCGAGCCGTGGACCAGGTTCTGCTGCACGGCGGTGCCCCAGTCCCGGCCGAAGTCGCCGCGGATGGTGCCCGGCGCGGCTGTGGTCGGGTCGGTGGTGCCGGCCAGGGAGCGGAAACCCTCGATGACGCGTTCGCCTTCGACGACGGCGGCCACCACCGGTCCGCTGAGCATGAACTCCACCAGCGGCTCGTAGAACGGCTTGCCGGCGTGTTCGGCGTAGTGCTCCTCGAGCAGGGTCCGGGTGGCGGCTACCTGCCGCAGCTCGGCCAGCCGGTAGCCCTTGGCTTCGATGCGGGCCAGGATGGCGCCGGTCAGGCCGCGGCGGACGCCGTCGGGCTTGATCAGGACGAGTGTGCGCTCGGTGCTCACGTGTTTTCTCCTCGGGTGTCGGGGTCTGCTCCCAGCCTATCCGCTGACGTGGTTCCTTCGGGTCCGGCTGCGGCGTCCTGGCCGCCGGCCGCCCGGGCCCGGTCCCATTCGGCCTGCTGCCGGTCCCGTTCCCGGTTCTCCCGGTCCACCCGTGCCCCGGCCCGCAGGCCGTACCACCAGGTGGCCGCGAACAGCACGCCGATCAGGAACATCATCGGTTCCAGGAATCCGCTCGCGATCAGCAGCAGCTGCAGCACCCAGCCCACGGCCAAGCCCGCCGGTTTGGTCAGGAAGGCGCAGGTGCCGATCATCGCCAGCGCCAGGACGAGCCCGCCGCCGATGACCAGCCACGGGTTCAGGGTGTCCCGGTTCAGCCCGAACACCACCAGGGTGGCGAACAGGACCACGAAGGCCTCGAGGGCCAGGACCGTGGAGGCGAAGAGCACCTTGGTGGAGCGCCGCTTCTTGGGCATGCCCGGGCGCCACTCGCGCTGGGCCTTGGTCAGTTTCGCCATGTCGGCCTACTTTCCGAGCAGGGTGCGCGCTTCGGCGACCAGGGTGATCGAACCGATGATGAGCACTCCCCCGCCCAGGTCGCCGGTTTCCTCAGCCCGCGCAACCGCCCACTCCAGCGCGTCGTCGAGCTTCGGCTCGACGTGCACGAGGTCCTCGGAGAAGCCTGCGTCGAGGGCGTCCTCCTCGAGCTCCTCGGCCGGAATGGCCCGGGGAGACATCGACTGGGTCAGGCAGATGCCGTTGACCAGTTCGCCGAAGCCCTCGCGCAGTTCCTCCAGGATGCCGGGGGCATCCTTCTCGGCGAGGATGCCCACGACCAGGGTCAGGGCGGTGAGGTTGAACGCCTCCTTGACGGCGACGGCGGTCGCCTTGATGCCTGCCGGGTTGTGGGCCGCATCGACGATGATCGTCGGGGCCGTGCGGACGGTCTCGAGGCGGCCGGGCGAGGTGACCGCGGAGAAACCGGTGCGCAGCAGCTCCACGTCCAGCTCACGGGCCCCGCCGCCGATGAAGGCCTCCAGCGCCGCGACGGCGACGGCGGCGTTCTGCGCCTGGTGCTCGCCGTGCAGCGGCACCGGCACGTCCTCGTAGCGTCCGGCCAGGCCGTCGATCGTGACCATCTGGCCGCCGACGGCCATCACCCGGGAGGCGACGCCGAACTCGACGCCCTCGAACCGGTAGGGCACGCCGACCTCCCGCGCCTTTTCCAGCAGCACCTGCGCCGCGCCCATGGGCTGGGCGGCGCTGACCAGGAACCCGCCCGGCTTGATGATCCCGGCCTTCTCGTAAGCGATGTCGGCGACGTCGTCGCCGAGCAGTTCGGTGTGGTCCAGGCTGATCGGGGTCACCACGGAGACCTGTCCGTCGCCCACGTTGGTGGCGTCGGTGATCCCGCCGAGGCCGACCTCGACCACGGCCACGTCCACCGGCTCATCCGCAAACACCGCGTAGGCCAGGATGGTGACGCACTCGAAGTAGGTCAGCTTCGGCTCGCCGGCCGCCGCCAGCTCCGCATCCACCATTTCCAGGTAGGGGCGGATCTCGTCCCAGATCCGCACGAACGTCTCGTCGGCGACCGGCTTGCCATCGATGCTGATCCGTTCGGTCACCTTGCTCAGGTGCGGGCTGGTGTAGCGGCCGGTGCGCAGGCCGTAGGCCAGCAGCCCGCCCTCGATCAGCCGGGCGGTGCTGGTCTTGCCGTTGGTTCCGGTGATGTGGATGATCGGGAAGGCCTTGTTCGGCTCGCCGAGCAGCTCCATGGCCCGGAACAGCGGACCCATCCGCGGTTCCATCTTGTTTTCCGGCGCGCGGCTGAGCAGTTCGGCGTAGACGCTCTCCACCGAGAAGCCGTCGATGTCCCCGCTCATCGGACCACCTCCACAGTGACCTCGAAATCGTCGTCGGCGCCGTCGGCACGGACCTGCAGGTCCGCGGTGAGGGTTTCGCCCTTCACCAGCTCCGCGTTGGCTTCCAGCGCCGCCGCGGAGGCGGGGCCGGTGACGACGACGGTCCGGATCCGGTCGCTGATGTGCAGGTCCGCGTCGCGGCGGGCCTGCTGGACGGCGCGGATGGCGTCGCGGGCGGTGCCCTCGGCGGCCAGGTCCGGAGTCACCTCGGTGTCCAGGACCAGGAAGCCGCCGCCGGGCAGCACGGTGACGGCCTTGGCGGCTTCGCCGTCGGCGGCGTCGACCACGGTGTCCAGGGTGTACTCGTGCGGTTCCAGTTCCAGCCCGCCGGCGGTGACGGTGCCGGCGTCGTCCACCGACCAGTCCCCCGCCTTGGCGGCCTTGATCGCCGCCTGCACGTTCTTCCCCAGGCGCGGGCCGGCGGCCCGGGCGTTGACGACCAGCTTCTGGCTGATGCCGTATTCCGCCGGATCGGCGTCGGCCGCGTCGACCAGGGTGACGTTCTTCAGGTTCAGCTCATCCGCGATGATCGCGGCGAACTGTCCCGCCAGCGCCTCGGCGTCCGGCACGGCCACGGTCATCCCGCGCAGCGGCAGGCGCACCCGCAGGTTCGCGCCCTTGCGCAGCGACGAGCCCACGGAGCAGATCCGCCGGGTGGTGTCCATCCGGGTCACCAGGTCGGCGTCGGTCGGGAAGGCGCCGGCCTCGGGCCAGTCGGTCAGGTGCACGGAGCGCCCACCGGTGAGGCCGCGCCAGATCTCCTCCGTCACCAGCGGCAGCAGCGGTGCAGCCACCCGGCAGACCGCCTCCAGGCAGGTGTAGAGGACATCGAACGCCTCGGTGTCCTCATCGAAGAACCGGGTGCGGCTGCGGCGGATGTACCAGTTGGTCAGCACGTCCATGTAGGAGCGCAGCAGCTCGCAGGCCTCGGAGACCTCGTAGGCGTCCAACGAGGTGCGCATGGAGCGGATCAGCCCGCCGGTGGCGGCCAGCATGTACCGGTCCAGCGGGTCCGTGGCCTCGTGGCGCAGCTTCGCCTCGTAGCCGGCGCCGTTGTTCGCGGCGTTGGTGTACAGGCTGAAGAAGTGCCAGGCGTTCCACAGCGGCAGCATGACCTGCCGGACGCCGTCGCGGATGCCCTGCTCGGTGACGATCAGGTTGCCGCCGCGCAGGATCGGCGAGGCCATCAGGAACCAGCGCATCGCGTCGGAGCCGTCGCGGTCCAGCACTTCGGAGACGTCCGGGTAGTTGCGCAGCGACTTGGACATCTTCTGCCCGTCGGAGCCCAGGACGATGCCGTGGCTGATCACGTTGCGGAACGCGGGCCGGTCAAACAGGGCGGTGGCGAGGATGTGCAGCGTGTAGAACCAGCCGCGGGTCTGGCCGATGTACTCGACGATGAAGTCGCCCGGGTTGTGGTGCTCGAACCAGTCGGCGTTCTCATGCGGGTAGTGCACCTGGGCGTACGGCATCGACCCGGAGTCGAACCACACGTCCAGCACGTCCTCCACGCGGCGCATGGTGGACCTGCCCGTGGGGTCGTCCGGGTTGGGGCGGGTCAGCTCGTCGATGAACGGGCGGTGCAGGTCCGGTTCGCCGTCGTGGTTGCGCGGCAGCCGGCCGAAGTCGGCCTCGATCTCGGCCAGGGAGCCGTAGACGTCGGTGCGCGGGTAGTTGGGGTCGTCGGAGACCCACACCGGGATGGGGCTGCCCCAGTACCGGTTGCGGCTGATCGACCAGTCACGGGCGTTTTCCAGCCACTTGCCGAACTGGCCGTCCTTGACGTTGCCCGGGATCCAGTTGATCTGCTGGTTCAGCTCGACCATCCGGTCCTTGATCTTGGTGACCTCCACGAACCAGGAGGAGACGGCCTTGTAGATCAGCGGGTTCCGGCAGCGCCAGCAGTGCGGGTAGCTGTGCTCGTAGCTGGCCTGGCGCAGCAGCCGGCCCTGTGCCTTCAGCACGCGGGTGATCGGCTTGTTGGCCTCGAAGACCTGCAGGCCGGCGATCTCGGCCAGCGGGCCCTCCGCGAACAGGTTGAGGAACTTCGCGCCCTCGTCCACGGAGAGCGTGACGGGAATGCCGTTCTCTTCGCAGACCTTCTGGTCGTCCTCGCCGTAGGCCGGGGCCTGGTGGACGATGCCGGTGCCGTCGGTGGTGGTCACGTAGTCGGCCACCACGAACTGGAAGGCGTTGGCCGTTCCCCACTTTTCGGCGTCGCCGAAGTAGTCCCAGAGCGGCACGTAGCGCAGGCCCCGCAGCTCGGTGCCGGTGTGCACGCCGGTGACGGCGGCGCGGGCGGCGTCGGCGTCGTCGTACCCCAGGTCCTTGGCGTAGGAGCCCACCAGGTCCTCGGCGAGCAGGTAGCGGGCGCCTTCGGCGGCCTCTCCCTGCAGGGTTCCGTTCGGTCCAACGGGCACGACGGCGTATCGCACGTCGGGTCCGACGGCGAGGGCGACGTTGGTGGGCAGCGTCCAGGGCGTGGTGGTCCAGGCGATGGCCTGCACGCCCTCGAGCTCGGCGGAGAGCACGTTGTCGCCGGCGATGATCGGGAAGGTGACCGTGACCGTCTGGTCCTGCCGGTTCTTGTAGACGTCGTCGTCCATGCGCAGCTCATGGTTGGACAGCGGCGTCTCGTCCTTCCAGCAGTACGGGAGCACCCGGAAACCGCTGTAGGTCAGGCCCTTCTCGTGCAGGGTCTTGAACGCCCAGATGACCGACTCCATGTACTCGACGTTGAGCGTCTTGTAGTCGTTCTCGAAGTCCACCCAGCGGGCCTGGCGGGTGACGTAGTCCTGCCACTCGCGGGAGTACTTCATCACCGAGGCACGGCAGGCGTCGTTGAACTTGTCGATGCCCATGGCCTCGATCTGGGTCTTGTCGCTCATGCCCAGCTGCTTCATGGCTTCGAGCTCGGCGGGCAGCCCGTGGGTGTCCCAGCCGAAGCGGCGCTCGACGCGGCGGCCGAGCTGGGTCTGGTAGCGGGCCACCAGGTCCTTGACGTAGCCGGTGAGCAGGTGCCCGTAGTGCGGCAGGCCGTTGGCGAAGGGCGGGCCGTCGTAGAAGACGAACTCGTTGTCGCCGTCGGTGCCGGCCGGGCGGGCATCGATGGAGGCCTGGAAGGTGCCGTCCGCGTCCCAGTACTTCAGCACCCGCTCTTCGATCTCGGGGAAGCGGGGCGAGGAGGAAGCGCCGTCGGCGGACGGCGTCGTGGACGCCTTGGGGTAGATCTGTGGCATGTCGTCATCCTGGTAGCGGCAAGGAATGGGCTTGTTACAGGATGCGAGGGCGAACGTTCCACCGGCCTTGCGTCGCCGGCGGTTCACCGCGGTACCACCTCGCTTGCTGACCGGTGTCCGTCCCGGAATCCGGGCGCGGGCCTCGGCCGCCGCTCATTGACTGCTGTGACGGGCTTACCCGTCCGGTTCTACTGGGCGCTTCGCCGCAGGGCGGAGGCTGTTCTTCCGGAAGCTCGCCGGTGATGGCCGGGTCAAAGCTGCTTTGGCCATTTTAGGGGATCGGCCCGGCGCTGTCGAAGGGCAGCGCCGGGCCGGTTCCTTCGCCGGGGTTCAGGCGCCGCGGCGGATGACCTTGTGCTGGGCCGCCTGGGCCACCGGCCGCATCACGATCTGGTCCAGGTTGATGTGGTGCGGCAGGTTCAGCGAATACGCGATGACGTCGGCGACGTCCTCGGCGGTCAGGGGCTTGGCGACGCCGGCGTACACCTTCTCCGCGGCTTCCTCGCTGCCCAGCCGGTTCCGGGAGAACTCGTCGGTCTTGACCATGCCCGGGCAAACTTCGATGACGCGCACGTTGTGCTCGGCCTCCTCCAGGCGCAGGGTGCGGGTCATCAGCTCCTCGCCCGCCTTGGCGGCGCAGTAGCCGGCCCCGCCCTCGTAGGCGGTGAACGCGGCGGTGGAGGTCAGCATCAGCACGCTGCCCTGGCCGTTGCCCCGCAGCGCCGGCAGGAAGGCCTGGGTGACGCGCAGCGTGCCGAGCACGTTGACCTCGTACATCCGGGCCCAGTCCTCCACCGACCCGTCCGCCACGGAGTCCATCCCCCAGGCTCCGCCGGCGTTGTTCACCAGGGCGTCCAGGCCGCCGTCGGCCAGCACCCGGCCGGCCAGGGCGTCGACGTCAGCCTGGCTGGTGATGTCGGCGGCGACGGGCACCGCCCCGGTCTCCTCCGCGAGCGCGGCGAGGCGCTCGGCCCGTCGGGCGACGGCGTACACCGTCCATCCACTGCCGGCGAGGGCCCGCACGGCGGCCGCTCCGATGCCTGAACTTGCTCCTGTGACAACTACACGCTTGGTCATGGGGCCTACCCTAACGGCTCGTTCCCGCCGTATCCGCCCGTGTGCAGCAGTGTTGCGGAAGGCGCCCGCGGGGGCTGCAGGACCGCCGGCGCTGCCCCGGGCCGGGAGGCAGGTGTGTGCCGCAGAGCGATGTGGGAAGCTGGTTCCCATGGCTCGAACGGATCTGATTCCTGCTTGGCTTCGCCGCACCGGCATTGAAGTTGCCGGCTGGACTCTGGTCGCTCTCGGGCTGGCGGCCCTGGTGCTGCCCGGGCCGGGGCTGCTGATGATCGCCGCCGGTCTGGCCGTGCTCTCGCTCCGCTATGCCTGGGCCCACCGCTGGCTGCGCCCGGTGAAGGTGCGCGCGTTCAAGGCCGCCGAGGAGGGGGTGCGGACCTGGCCCCGCATTGCCCTGGCCGTCGCCGGCGCCCTGGCCCTGATGGCTGCAGGCGTCACCTGGGGACTGTGGCGCCGGGTACCGCACTGGTGGCCCCTGCACGAGGACTGGTGGCTGCCCGGCGGCTGGGCCACCGGGGGCACGCTCATCGGTTCCGGCTGCATCGCCGTCGCGCTGGTGGTCTACAGCTACCGCCGCTTCCGCGGTGCCGGGCGGCCGGGCCCCGCGGGGCGGGCCTAGTCCCGAAGGTACTGGGTGCTGAAGCTGCGGCCGGCCCGCACCCTGGCCAGTGACTCGGCGGCCGCCGCAGCGACAACCTCCTCGGTCAGGCCGGCTGCCGCCAGCCGGTGCAGGGCCTCGGGTACCCGCCGGCGGGCCTCTTCAAGCCTCAGTTCACGCAGCTGCTCCACGGGCAGGGGCGCGACGTACGCCGCCAGCTCCGCGCGCGCCGCGAGCCAGCGGAGGATCTGCGCCTGCTGCCTGCGGGGCAGCGGGCAGGCGCGCGGGAAGAGCCAGCGCGCCTGTTCCTGGTTCCCCTCCCGGGCCAGCACGGCCGTGACCGGGGTGTACTTCCTCCATCGGACGGTCCGCGGCGGAAAGACAACCATGGCCAGGACACCGCCCAGGGGATTCCGGCAGTCCCGCACCGTCGCCACGCCATAGGGTGTTTCCAGTTCCCGGATGTCCTGCTTGGGGACCGGGGCTGCGCCCGGCGCCGAAGGGCCTGCGGGAACGCGGACAGCTGCAGGTCCGGCCATTCGTTCCCCCTATGTGCGGTATCGCCCTTGTCGGACTTGATTCTAAGCCCGTATCTCCGGCCCCAGCAGGAACCGGCGCAGCACCACGGCCTCGTTCTGCTGTTCGTTGCGCGCCCCGTAGAGCAGTACGGTGTCGGCGCGGGACGCGCACGCGAGGGCGAAGTCCCCTACCTCGGGGTTGGCGGCCAGTTCGTCACGGTACCGGGACACGAACCCGTCCCAGCGGTCCGGCCGGTGCCCGAACCATCGGCGCAGCTCGGTGCTCGGCGCCAGGTCCTTCAGCCACTCATTCAGATGCGCCCGTTCCTTTGACACCCCGCGCGGCCACAGCCGGTCCACCAGGACCCGGTAGCCGCCGTCGTCGGGCGCGTAGACGCGCCGTACCCGAATACTCCCCTGTTCCTCCGCCATGCCCGCCGATGCTACGCGCCGGGCGCCGGCCGCGGCACCGGTCACCGTCCGATCGGTGCCTTCGGGCCGGAACCGTGCGGGCCGCGCCGGCCGGCGGCCGGTCCGGCGCAACATATCCCGCGGCCCCGCCCACATGGGAGAATGGAGAACATGGCTGAACACAACCCGGGCACAGACACGCCCGAAGAACCCGTGACCGTGAACGTTCCCGACAAGCCGGCCCTCGAGGGCCTGGAGCAGTCCCTGAGCCGCCGCTGGCGCGAGGAAGGCACCTACGCCTTCCGCGAGGACACCGTCCGGGACGAGGTCTACTCCATTGACACTCCCCCGCCCACCGCCTCCGGCTCGCTGCACGTGGGACACATGTTCTCCTACACGCAGACCGATGTGCTGGCCCGTTTCCAGCGGATGCGCGGCAAGAACGTCTTCTACCCGATGGGCTGGGACGACAACGGCCTGCCCACCGAGCGCCGCGTGCAGAACTACTACGGCGTCCGCTGCGATCCCACCAAGCCCTACATCGAGGGCTACCGGCCGCCGGCCACCGCGCCGAAGAACCAGCGCGACTTCGACGTCATCTCGCGCCGCAACTTCATCGAGCTGTGCGAGGAGCTGGCGGTCGAGGATGAAAAGGTCTTCGAGGACCTGTTCACCCAGCTGGGCCTGTCGGTGGACTGGAAGCGCACGTACCGCACCATCGACGACACCTCCCGCGCCGTCAGCCAGCGCGCCTTCCTGGACAACCTCGCCGCCGGCGACGCCTACATGGCCGAAGCCCCCACCCTGTGGGACGTCACCTTCCGCACCGCCGTCGCCCAGGCCGAGCTCGAGGACCGCGAAGTTCCCGGCGCCTACCACCGGATCAGCTTCCACCGCCCGGACGGGGAAAAGGTCTTCATCGAGACCACCCGTCCCGAGCTGCTGCCCGCCTGCGTGGCGCTGGTGGCCCACCCCGACGACGAGCGGTACCAGCCGCTGTTCGGCACCACCGTGACCTCGCCCCTGTTCGGCGTCGAGGTCGAGGTGAAGGCCCACCCCCTCGCCAAGCCCGACAAGGGCTCCGGCATCGCCATGATCTGCACCTTCGGCGACCTGACCGACGTCACCTGGTGGCGGGAACTGAACCTGCCCACGCGCGCCGTCGTCGGCCGCGACGGCCGGATCATCGCCGACACCCCGGAATGGATCACCGGCGGGCAGGCGCAGGAGAACTACGCCGCCCTCGCCGGCAAGACCGTCTTCTCCGCCAAGGAGGCCGTGGTCGAGATGCTGCGCGCCTCCGGCGACCTTGAGGGCGAGCCGAAGAAGATCACGCACCCGGTCAACTTCTTCGAAAAGGGCGACAAGCCCCTTGAGGTGGTCACCAGCCGGCAGTGGTACATCCGCAACGGCGGCCGTGACGCCGACCGGCGTGAGCGGCTGATCGGCCGCGGACGGGAGATCGACTTCCACCCGGCGCACATGCGCTCCCGCTACGAGAACTGGGTCGAGGGCCTCAACGGGGACTGGCTGGTCTCCCGGCAGCGGTTCTTCGGCGTCCCGGTGCCGGTCTGGTACCCGCTCGACGCCGCCGGCAACCCGGTCTACGACGAGCCGATCCTGCCGACGCCGGAGATGCTGCCGATTGATCCCGCCGCCGAACCGGCACCGGGCTTCGAGGAGTCCCAGCGCAACCAGCCCGGCGGGTTCATCGGCGACGCGGATGTGCTCGACACCTGGGCCACGTCCTCGCTGACCCCGCAGATCGTCGGCGGCTGGGCCCGGGACGAGGAGCTGTTCGCCAAGGTCTTCCCGTTCGACCTGCGCCCGCAGGGCCACGACATCATCCGGACCTGGCTGTTCTCCTCCGTGGTGCGCGCCGACGCGCTGAACGGCTGCGCGCCGTGGAAGCACGCGGCGATCTCCGGCTGGATCCTGGATCCGGACCGCAAGAAGATGTCCAAGTCCAAGGGCAACGTGGTGGTCCCCACCGATGTGCTCAACGAGTACGGCTCCGACGCGGTGCGTTACTGGGCCGCCTCGGCGAAGCTCGGCGCGGACACCGCCTATGAGATCGCGCAGATGAAGATCGGCCGCCGGCTGGCCATCAAGCTGCTCAACGCCTCCAAGTTCGTCCTGAACCTGGGCGCCACGCAGCGCAACGTCATCGGCGCCGGAGCCGAAGCCTCCGTGGTGGTCAACCCCCTGGACGCGTCCCTGCTGGTGCAGCTGGTGGACGTGGTCAACCAGGCCACCGCCGCGTTCGAGAAGTACGACTACGCCAAGGCCCTGCAGATCACCGAGTCGTTCTTCTGGTCCTTCACCGACGACTACGTGGAGCTGATTAAGGACCGGGCCTACGGCGGCGTCGGCGAGGCCGAGCAGGCCTCCGTGCTGGCCACCCTGGCGACCACCCTGGACGCGCTGCTGCGCCTGTTCGCCCCGTTCCTGCCCTTCGCCACCGAAGAGGTCTGGAGCTGGTGGCGCGCCGGTTCGGTGCACACCGCCAGCTGGCCCTCCGCCGAGGGCCTCTCGGGAGCCGTCGCCGACGCCGACCCGGCCCTGCTGGGCACCGTGGCGCTGGCCCTGGGCGGCATCCGGAAGGCCAAGTCCGAAGCCAAGGTGAAGCAGCGCACTGAGGTGCTCAAGGCCACCGTCACCGGCTCCGAGGCGCAGATCGCCCGGGTCCGTGCTGGGCAGGCCGATCTGCAGGCCGCGGGCAACGTACGCGACCTCGGCCTTGCCGTCGCCGACGGCGAGCTGACCGTGACCGACGTCGAACTGGCGCCGGCCGAGTAACAGGCGGCACAGGCGCGAAAAGGCCCCGCCCGGATCATTCCGGGCGGGGCCTTTTCATCTGGCGCTGCGGCGGCTCCGGGCCGCCGGTGCCCCGCCTCGGCAGGGCCGAAGGGCATCAGTCGAAGCGCGGGCTTTCGGTCCGGCTGCGCTTGAGCTCGAAGAAGGCCGGGTTCGCGGCCAGCATCAGCGCGCCGTCGAACATGCGGCCGGCTTCTTCGCCGCGCGGGATGCGGGTGAGCACCGGGCCGAAGAAGGCGGTGCCGTTGAAGGCGACGACGGGAGTGCCGACGTCCTCGCCCACCTGGCTGATGCCGGCGGTGTGGGAGGCACGCAGCTGCTCGTCGAACTTGTCGCTGCCCGCGTACTCGGCCAGCTCGGCCGGCAGTCCGACCTCGGCCAGGGCGGCGGCGATGACCTCATCGAAGTCGTCGTTGCCCTGGTTGTGGATCCGGGTGCCCATGGCGTCGTACAGCTTCTTCACGTACTCGCGGCCGTGGAGCTCCTGAGCCGCGATGATCACGCGGACGGGACCCCAGGCCCGGTCGATGCGCGCGCGGTAGTCGGCGGGCAGGTCCCGGCCCTCGTTCAGGACGGCCAGGCTCATGACGTGCCACTCGGTGCGCACGTCGCGGACCTTTTCCACCTCCTCCATCCAGCGGGAGGTGACCCAGGCGAACGGGCACATCGGATCGAACCAGAAATCGGCGGCAGCCGGGGCGGACTCGGGCATGGAACTCCTTCAGGAACGGACGGTGCGGGAAGCCTGCTAGGCGGACTTGGTCCGCCGCTTAGCCACCACGTCGTGGGAAATGAGCGTCGGCTCGGCCTTCTCGGTGACGGCCTCCTCGGTGATGACCACGGTCGCGACGTCGTCACGGCTGGGCAGGTCGAACATCACCGGAAGCAGGACCTCCTCCAGGATGGCCCGCAGGCCGCGCGCGCCGGTGCCCCGGCTCAGCGCCTGGTCCGCGATGGCGTCCAGCGCCGCCGGCTCGAAGGTGAGCTCGACGCCGTCGAGCTGGAACATCTTCTGGAACTGCTTGACCAGGGCGTTCTTCGGCTCGGTGAGGATCCGGATCAGGGCCGGCCGGTCAAGGTTGGACACCGTGGTGATCACGGGCAGGCGGCCGATGAATTCGGGAATCAGGCCGAACTTCAGCAGGTCCTCGGGCATCACCTCGGCGTAGGAATCGACGTTCTTCGACGCCTCGTTCAGCGGCGCACCGAAGCCGATGCCCTTCCGGCCGGACCGGGAGCCGATGATCTCCTCCAGCCCGGCGAAGGCGCCGGCCACGATGAAGAGCACGTTGGTGGTGTCGATCTGGATGAATTCCTGGTGCGGATGCTTGCGCCCGCCCTGCGGCGGCACCGAGGCGACCGTGCCTTCCAGGATCTTCAGCAGGGCCTGCTGCACGCCCTCGCCGGACACGTCGCGGGTGATCGAGGGGTTTTCGCTCTTGCGGGAGATCTTGTCGATCTCGTCGATGTAGATGATGCCCTGCTCGGCCTTCTTGACGTCGTAGTCGGCCGCCTGGATGAGCTTGAGCAGGATGTTCTCGACGTCCTCGCCGACATAGCCGGCCTCCGTCAGCGCGGTCGCGTCGGCGACGGCGAACGGCACGTTCAGCCGGCGGGCGAGGGTCTGGGCCAGGTAGGTCTTGCCGCAGCCGGTGGGGCCGATCAGCAGGATGTTCGACTTGCCGATCTCGACGTCTTCGCCGCTGCCCTCGCCGAGGGTGCCGGTGGCGCGGCCGGCGTGGTTGCCGGCCTGGATCCGCTTGTAGTGGTTGTACACGGCCACGGCGAGGGCGCGCTTGGCCGGTTCCTGGCCGATGACGTATTCCTGCAGGGACTCGAAGATCTCCCGGGGCTTGGGCAGCTCAAAGGAGCCCAGGTCCGAGACCTCGGAGAGCTCCTCCTCGATGATCTCGTTGCACAGATCGATACACTCGTCGCAGATGTAGACGCCGGGACCGGCGATCAGCTTGCGTACCTGTTTCTGGCTTTTTCCGCAGAAAGAGCACTTGAGCAGGTCAGTGCTCTCACCGATGCGAGCCATAGTTCAGTCCCCTCAGATGGTCCTTCAAAAAGCGGTTCCGACGAGCGCCGTCACCAAAGACGAAACGAGCCAGCCACCTTGTTCCACTCTAGGGTACTTGGAGGAGGTAATCAGCAACCGCGAAGCCCGTGGTGCGCGGTGCGCGCCACGGGCTTCGGGCTGCCTAGCTCTTGTTGATTGCCGGCGTCTTGATCTTGCGCGAATCCAGCACCTGGTCGATCAGACCGTACTCGCGGGCCTGCTCGGCGGTCAGGATCTTGTCACGCTCGATGTCCTGGTTCACCTGCTCGGCAGTCCGGTTCGAGTGCAGCGCCAGGGTGTCCTCGAGCCACGAGCGCATGCGCATGACCTCGGCGGCCTGGATCTCCAGGTCGGAGGCCTGTCCGCCCTGCCCGCCGGCCAGTGCCGGCTGGTGGATCAGCACGCGGGCGTTGGGAAGCGCCAGGCGCTTGCCCGGGGTGCCGGCCGCCAGCAGCACGGCGGCCGCGCTGGCCGCCTGGCCGAGGCAAACCGTCTGGATCTCGGGGCGGATGTACTGCATGGTGTCGTAGATCGCCGTCATGGCCGTGAACGAGCCGCCGGGCGAGTTGATGTACAGGGTGATGTCGCGGTCCGGATCGGTGGATTCGAGCACGAGCAGCTGGGCCATGATGTCATCAGCCGAGGCGTCGTCGACCTGGACCCCGAGGAAGATGATCCGGTCCTCGAACAGCTTGGTGTACGGGTCCTGGCGCTTGAAGCCGTAGGGCGTGCGCTCCTCGAACTGCGGCAGGACGTACCGGTTGGAGGGCATCTGCGGGGCAGCGCCGAAGCCTGGGGTGCCGAAATTGTGGTTCATGTCGTGTTGCTCCTGAAGTCTAAGGTTCCCTGTGGCCTGGCTCAGCTGTCGGCGGGCTCGCCGTTGCCGGCGCGGTCCGTTCCGCCGCCGCCGGTGACGCCGCCGGCGTGTGCGGCGATCTTGTCGAAGAACCCGTATTCCAGGCCTTCCTCGGCAGTGAACCACTTGTCGCGGTCGTTGTCGCGCAGGATGGTCTCGACGGTCTGGCCGGTCTGCTCAGCGGTGAGCTCCGCCATCACCCGCTTCATGTGCAGGATCAGTTCGGCCTGGATCTTGATGTCCGATGCCGTGCCGCCGATGCCGCCCGAGGGCTGGTGCATGAGGATCCGGGCGTGCGGGGTCGCGTAGCGCTTGCCCTTGGTGCCGGACGAGAGCAGGAACTGGCCCATTGAAGCGGCGAGGCCGGTTGCCACCGTGACGACGTCGTTGGGGATGAACTGCATGGTGTCGTAGATCGCCATGCCCGCGGTCACCGAGCCGCCGGGCGAGTTGATGTACAGGTAGATGTCCTTCTCGGGGTCCTCCGCGGAGAGCAGCAGGAGCTGAGAGCAGATGGCGTTGGCGTTCTCGTCGCGGACCTCGGAGCCCAACCAGATGATCCGGTCCTTGAGGAGGCGGTTGTAGATGTAGTCGTCCCGGCCGGCCGGATCGACGCTGGCCATGGTGGGAGTGATGGGTGCAGTTGCCATACTCAGGTAACCTCTCGCTCTGGCGGTTCGGTGTCGGCCCGTAGCCGGAACCGCTCCGCCGTTTGTCTCTCATTGGACCCTAACCTGTCCCGCCGACCTTTTACTCCCGTTACACCTGCTGTTCGCTGTTGGCGCACGGTGCCTCACGCCGCCGGGGGCCGCGGCCGGAGGCGGGCGGCAGGCCGGGGGTTAAACGGAGGCGGCACCGTCGGCTGCTGCCTTCGGTGCCGCCCCCTGCGGCCGGGGCCGCGGGTACTGCTACTTCTTGTCTTCAGCGGCCTCGTCGGCGGCCGGAGCCTCGGCTGCCTCATCGGCGGCCGGAGCCTCTTCGCCCTGCGGGCGGACGAACTCGCTGAGGTCGACCTCGGCACCGTTGGTGTCGGTGACCTTCGCCAGCTCCAGGACCTTGGACAGGGCCTTGCGGCGGCGCACCTCGCCGACCATCATCGGCACCTGGCCGGCCTGGTCGATCAGCTGCGCGAACTGGTTCGGATCCATGCCGTACTGGCCGGCGGTGGAGACGATGTACTCGATCAGCTCGTTCTGGTCGACGCCGAGCTCTTCCTTGTCGGCGATCGCGTCGAGGACGATCTCGTTGCGGAACGCCTGCTCGGTGTTCTCACGGACCTCGGCGCGGTGCTCCTCGGTGTCGTGGTCCTCGCCGGCGGCGTGGCCGGACTCGGAGTTGAAGTGCTGCTCCAGCTGCTCCTCGATCACCGATTCGGGAACCGGCACCTCGACAAGCTCCATGAGCTTCTCGAGCACCTTGTCGCGGGCCTGGACGCCCTGCTCCATGCGCTTGCCCTCGGCGGCCTGGCGGGCCAGGTCCTCGCGCAGCTCGGCGATCGTGTCGAACTCGCTGGCCAGCTGGGCGAAATCGTCGTTCGCCTCGGGCAGCTCGCGCTCCTTCACGGCCTTGACGGTGACGGTGACCTCGGCGTCCTCGCCGGCGTGCTCGCCGCCGGCCAGCTTGGTGGCGAAGGTGGCCGACTCATCGGCGCTCAGGCCGGTCACAGCTTCGTCCATGCCTTCGAGCATGGTGCCGGCACCCACCTGGTAGGACAGGTCCGCGGCGGAGTCGATCTCCTCGCCGTCAACCTTGGCGACCAGGTCCATGGTGAGGAAGTCCTGCTCCTTGGCGGGGCGGTCCACGGCCTTCAGGGTGCCGAAGCGGCCGCGCAGCTCGTCGAGGGCCTTCTCGATGTCGGCGTCGCCGGCTTCGATCGGGTCGACGGTGACCTCGAGGCCCTCGTAGGAGGGCAGCTCGATCTCGGGGCGGACGTCGAGCTCGACGGTGAAGACCAGCTGGCCTTCATTGGAGGCCGGGTCCGGGACCTCGGTGATCTCCACCTCGGGCCGGGTCAGCGGGCGGATGCCGGTCTCGCGGACCGCGTCCTGGTAGAAGCCGTTCAGGCCCTCGTTGATGGCCGTTTCCAGCACGTATCCGCGGCCGACCCGCTGGTCGATGATGCGGTTGGGAACCTTGCCCTTGCGGAACCCGGGAACCTGCACCTGGCCGGCGATGGTCTTGTAGGCCTCATCAATGCTGGGCTTCAGCTCATCAAGCGAAACTTCAACGTTGAGCTTGACCCGCGTGGGGGTGAGGTTTTCGACAGCGCTTTTCACCGCGTAGTTCTCCTGGAGGTTCTCGGATTGGGGTCTGCACGTATACAGAGTCGGGGTGACAGGATTTGAACCTGCGACTTCCTGCTCCCAAAGCAGGCGCTCTTCCAAGCTGAGCTACACCCCGTCAGTGCACCTGACAGCCTACCGGCATTGCCTGATGTATGCACAATTGCCGGTAAGGCCGCCATGGCGGGCTGCAGCCGTGCGGCCGGCGGGCCGTTTCGCCTGCCGCCCCGGGCCGTGCTATGGTAATTTCTGCCTTCGGCGCCGGGGATGTAGCTCAATGGTAGAGCCTCAGTCTTCCAAACTGATTACGCGGGTTCGATTCCCGTCATCCCCTCTCACAGGGATTCCAGCCAAAGGAACCCGGATCCGCAGGGATCTGTAACAGCATAAATGCAGGGACCTCCCCACGGGAGGTCCCTGCATTGTTTAACGCCTTCCGGCGGCGTTTGCCGCAGCGGACGCGTTCAGCTTCCCGTGCCGGACGGGTCCTGGCACACCGGGCACCAGTACAGCTTCCGTGCGCCGATCTCGGCGCCCGCCACCGGGGTGCCGCAGATCCGGCACGGCAGGCCGGTCCGCTTGTAGACGTAATGCGCGTCCTCATCCGCGACGGGTTCGCCCGGCACGGCGCGGTCGCCGGGGGCGGTGGTGACGATCCGGCCGCGGGCGACGCCGTCGGCCAGCAGCGCCGCGGCGTCCTCCCACAGCGCGAGGGCCTCGTCCCTGTCCAGCTGGCGGCCCGTGCGCCAGGGCCACAGCCGCGCACGGAACAGCAGCTCGGCGCGGTAGACATTGCCGACGCCGGCCAGCACCTCCTGGTTCATCAGCAGCAGCGCCACCGGCGAGCCTTTGGAGAGCAGGCGCCGGGCGAACTCATCCCCAGAGGAGTCCGGGCGCAGCGGATCCGGTCCCAGCCGCCGCAGCACCGTGTTCCGTTCCGCTTCCGTGACCACCTCGCAGGCGGTGGGGCCGCGCAGGTCGGCCCATCCGTGGGCGGACACCAGGCGCACCCGTACCGCGCCCTTCGGCTCCGGCGGGCCCTGGTAGCGGGCGGGCGCGTCGTCGTCGGGGGTCTCCCGCTCCCCCACCCGCCGCGGCGCGCCGATGCTCGAGGCGCCGCGGAAGGTCTCGTCTCCGCCGAAGTCGAAAGCGCCGTAAAGGCCCAGGTGGATCCGCAGCACCAGGTCGTTGTCGAAGTGCAGGAAGAGCTGCTTGCCGTGCGCCTCGGCGCGCAGCAGCCGGTGCCCGTCCAGGCGTGCCGCACCGGCGGCGAAGCGGCCCTGCGGGCTGCTGACCGCCAGGTCCGCGCCGGCAAAGACGCTGTTGAACTGGCGGGCCAGGCGGTGGATGGAATGTCCCTCCGGCATCAGCGCCCGATGCGTCCGGAGGCCTCGTACTCGGCGATCTGCCCGATGCGGCGGACATGGCGCTCGGCGCCGCTGAAGGGCTCGGCGAGGAAGGCCTCAATGATCGCCGTGGCCTCCTCCACGCTGTGCTGGCGTCCTCCCACGGCGACGACGTTCGCATCGTTGTGCTGCCGGGCCAGCCGGGCGGTGTCCAGGTTCCAGGCCAGGGCGGCGCGGATGCCGCGTACCTTGTTCGCCGCGATCTGCTCGCCGTTGCCGGAGCCGCCCAGCACGATTCCTAGGGCGTCCACGCCCGCGGCCTGGTCGGCGGCGACGGCCTGCGCGGCGTCGATGCAGAAGGCCGGGTAGTCGTCCTCGGCGTCATATTCCTGCGGCCCGTGGTCCACCACTTCGTATCCAAGACCGGTGAGGTGCCCGACCAGATGGGCGCTGAGCTCGAGGCCGGCGTGGTCGGTGGCAATGTGGACGCGCATGTTCGTTCCGTTCAGATGGTGGGGCGAGGTCGAGTCCAGATTAGCTTTCCGGCCCGGGCCGGCTCCAACCGCGCACCGGCCGGGCCCCTGCCGGGCGTCCGCCTTCGGACGGCCCGCGGGAGCAGTAACAGTTCGGCATACCGTCCCTATGTGGCTAACGCGGAGGATGTTGCGAACGATAATGATGAGCGGCGTGTGTCTTTGACCCATGCACCATCGGTCCCGGCCCGCAAGGAAACACCGCAATGAAAACTGCACGATTCGCCGTCGTCGCGCTCCTCGCCGGCAGCCTTGCCCTCGGCAGCGCCGCGGCACCGGTCCATGCGCAGGTGCAGGAACCCGTCGTGGCCGAGCCGGCCCCGACCGGCGTTCCGGATGCCGAGCCGGCCCCGGGTCCCGCGGAGACGGCACCCGCCCCGGCCGTGACCGACGCGCTCCAGCCCGCGCCCACGGCGACGGCCGGGCCGTCCGAAGCCCCGGATTCCGGCGACGCGGTGGAGGAGCCCGGTTCCGCTGCGTCCGACGAACCCGCTCCCGACGCCGAAGGGGAAGCAGGGTTCGACCCGGTGGGTCCCGGACACGTGGTGCCGGGCCCGGATGCGCCGCTGGAAACCGAGGCGGACGGATCCGTCCACAGCCTCGGCGAAGACCATGACCTTCCCGCCGGCGCCGCCGCCGCCGGCCCGCTTTCGGCCCTTCCGTTCAGCGCGGCCAGCCGCACCGGGACCATCCAGGTCACCCTCGTCCTGTCCACGCTGGCCGACAACCGCAGCTGGGTCAACGAAGCTGCGGCCCGGGCCGCCGTCAACGAAGCGAACCGGTACTGGCGGGAAATGTCGAACGGGCGCCTCGGCATCAGCATCAAGACGGTCCGGCGCCACGACTCCCAGGCCCGGTCGTGGGAGGACTACGCGCAGGTGATGAACACCGTCAGCCGGGAGATCGGCTGGCGCGAGTCCCCCTACACCGCCCTGGTCGCGTTCACGCCGGCGGCGGACCTCAAGGTCGGCGGCTACGGCGGCTTCCTGGGCGGCGGATGGACCAGCACCGGCACCGGCGGCCGGATCCTCATGCCCGCCCCGTCGGGATTCACCAGCAACGTGGTGACCCACGAGTTCGGCCACACGCTCGGGCTGCTGCACGCGAATTCGCTGCAGTGCACCAACGGCCGCTCCGACGTCGGAGCCAGCGGCAGCCGCTGGAACGACGGCGCCTGCAGCAGCCGCGAATATGCGGACACCCTGGACCTCATGGGCTACGCCCAGCGCGACCTGCCGGTTATCAACTCCTTTTTCTGGGACCAGGGTGGGTTCGGGCGCGGCAACGAGATCCGGAACCTCGGCCAGATAGGCGAGACGCGCTCGGTCACCCTCTACCCGTGGGGCGGCACAGCCGCGAACCGGGCAGTGAAATTCGCGGATCCGGTTAGTGGCGAAGTGTATTACCTAGAGCTCCGGCAGCCGTCCGGCTACGATGAGTATCTATCCTCGGGCCCAGCAGGAAATCGCGGGGTGAAGATCACAAAAGCTGACAAGGTCAATTCCTGGTCCGTGTTCTCTCTCGGGATTCAGCCGTCCACCCGCCCCTATGGAACTCTCTACGGCACTAATCAGGCGTGGCAGGCCGGCCAGACCTTTACCACTCACGCTGGCACTTCCGTCAGGATCAACTCGATCTCGTCCGGGTCAGCTTCAGTGACTATCACGAGCGTGGTGGGGCGGGCGCAAGCCGCCATGGATGCAGCACGGAGCAAACATCCGGAGCTGGGCAAAGCTGTCACCTCGCCCATCGTGCTCAATGGCGGCGGTGTTTTTCGTGGTTATGAAAGAGGTGCCATCCACTGGTCGCCCGCAAGCGGCGCGAGGGTGACAAAAGGAGCCATCCGCGGGGCATGGGGAAGCATAGGGGCTGAGGATGGTCCTCTGGGCTATCCGACAGGTGACGAGTATGGGTATCGCGGCGCAACCCGACAGGATTTCCAGGGAGGGAGTATCGTGTGGAGCGCAGGCACGGGTGCCCAGGTCCTGCGCCGCGGCATCGGTAACGCATACTTCGCTTCGGGCGGGCCCACCGGGTTGCTGGGCCTTCCAATTGGCGGCGAGCGAGCTCTGCGGGGCGGCGCCGTACAGTCCTTTCAAAAGGGCGTGATCTACTGGTCTCCCGGAGGCGGTGGACAGCTCATGGGTGGAGCCGTTTTGAACGCCTATGCAAGTCTCGGCTACGAAGCTGGGCGTTTGGGTTACCCCTTGTCCGGTGAGCGGTCCGTAAAGGGAGGCAGGGTTCAGGACTTCGCGGGTGGACACATTTACTGGTCAGCCAAAGCGGGCGCTCACGCCACGTTCGGTGGAATCGGCAACGCCTATTCCACGTCTGGTGGACCTTCCGGAGTCTTGGGGCTGCCAACCGCCAGTGAAAAAAACATTCCCGGGGGTGCTCTGCAGAACTTCGAAAAGGGCACTGTGTACTGGAGCGCCCAATCTGGGGCCAGACTCATTCCCGCCGGCAAGATCGCTTCGTCCTACGCATCCTCGGGTGCACAGAGGGGACGGCTCGGATTCCCCACGTCTAACCAGTACCGAAGCGGAGCAGCAACCGTCCAAGACTTTGACGGTGGCCGGATCGTAACGTCTGCTGCTGGAACTTTCCTGCTCGTCGGAGCAATCGGCAATTCCTACTTCCACAACGGAGGACCTGCTGGTTCCTTGGGGATTCCGTCGGGATCAGAGCAAAACCTGGGCAACGGCGGGGTCTCGCAACAGTTCACCGGTGGAACGGTTTACTGGACGTCTGATACTGGCGCGTGGATCTCGAAGGGAGCAATCCGGACGGCATATGCCTCGCTGAGGTACCACTCCGGGCGCCTAGGCTACCCAACCAGTAACGAATACGGATCGGGCAGAGGTGTGCTTCAGAACTACCAGGGCGGGTGGATTGCCTGGTCCAGCACCACCGGGGCCCACCCCTTCTACGGCGCCATCGGCAACACCTACATGAGCACAGGAGGCCCCGGCGGGCGGCTGGGCCTGCCTACCGGTGCCGAAGAAACTACGGGAGGACGCACCGTTCAGACCTACGAACATGGAAGCATCTCTTGGACTCCACACGAGGGTACCAAGGTCACTTACCGCTAGATTGGACAGCCGTTGCCCGCCCCTTGGCGGGCAACGGCCTTGCGTGGCCCACTTGGCTTAAGGGACCGCGGTGAGAGAATGTTGCAGTTGTCCATGTCGGCCGCCCTGCCCTACCCCGGGACGGCGGCCGATGTCTCCCACCGAAAGGCCTACCCTTGCCCGGTATGAATCTCACGCGCGCAGAAGCCCGTGAACGCGCCGAACTGATCGACGTCGAAAGCTACGACGTCAACCTCGACCTGACCCGCGGGGACGAGGTCTTCGGCAGCACCACCGTGGTGAAGTTCTCCGCACGCGCCGGCGCCTCGACATTCATCGATGCCGTCACGGCCGCCGTTCACCGGGTCACCCTCAACGGCGTCGCCCTGGATCCGGCGGAGGTTTCCGACGGCGTCCGCATCCAGCTGCCGAACCTCGCCGAGTCCAACGAGCTGGTGGTCGAGGCCGACGCCCTGTACATGAACACCGGCGAAGGGCTGCACCGGTTCGTGGACCCGGTGGACAACGAGGTCTACCTCTACTCCCAGTTCGAGGTTCCGGACTCCCGGCGCATGTTCGCCGTCTTCGAGCAGCCCGACCTGAAGGCCAGCTTCCGTTTCACCGTCACCGCGCCCTCACACTGGGACGTCATCTCCAACTCCCCCACGCCCGAGCCCGTCGCGGCCGAGGCCGTGGACGCCTCCGCCCCGAAGTCCACCTGGTCCTTCGAGCCGACCCCGCGCATCTCCTCCTACATCACCGCCCTCATCGCCGGCCCCTACCAGTCGGTGCGCAGCGAGCTGACCAGCTCCGACGGGCGCGTCATCCCGCTGGGCGTCTTCGCCCGCCGCTCGCTGATGCAGTACCTGGACGCCGAAAACGTCTTCGAGCTGACCCGGCAGGGGTTCGCCTTCTACGAGGAGCAGTTCGGCACCGCGTACCCGTTCGAGAAGTACGACCAGCTGTTCGTGCCGGAGTTCAACGCCGGTGCCATGGAGAACGCCGGCGCCGTCACCTTCCTGGAGAGCTACGTCTTCCGCTCCCGCGTGCCGGAGGCGACCATCGAGCGGCGCGCCGTCACGATCCTGCACGAGCTGGCGCACATGTGGTTCGGCGACCTGGTGACCATGCGCTGGTGGAACGACCTGTGGCTGAACGAGTCCTTCGCGGAGTTCATGTCCACCCTCGCCGCTGCCGAGGCCACCGAATTCAAGCAGGCGTGGACCACCTTCGCGTCCCTCGAGAAGGGCTGGGCGTACCGCCAGGACCAGCTGCCCACCACGCACCCGATCGTCGCCGAGATCCGCGACCTTGAGGACGTGCAGGTCAACTTCGACGGCATCACCTACGCCAAGGGCGCTTCCGTGCTCAAGCAGCTGGTGGCCTGGGTCGGCCAGGACAGGTTCATGGCCGGGGTGCGCGAGTACTTCGGCAAGCACGCCTGGGGCAACACCGTGCTCACCGACCTGCTCAGCGAGCTGGAGGCCGCCAGCGGCAGGAACCTGGCCGACTGGTCCGCGAAGTGGCTGGAGACCGCCGGCGTCAACACCCTGCACCCGCTGATCGAAGCCGACGACGAGGGCGCGCTCACCCGGCTGGCGATCCGCCAGACCGCCGTGGAGGAGTACCCGACGCTGCGCCCGCACCGCCTGGCGGTCGGCTTCTACAACGAGGGTGAGGACGGGCGGCTGCACCGCACGCACCGCATCGAGCTCGACGTCGACGGCGAACTCACCGAGGTCGCCGACGCCGCCGGCCTGGCGCAGCCGGACCTGCTGCTGCTCAATGACGACGACCTGGCCTACGCCAAGATCCGCCTCGACCCCAAGTCCCAGCGCACCGCCGTGCGCCGGCTGCGGGACATCTCCGAGTCGCTGCCCCGCACCCTGGTCTGGGCCGCGGCCTGGGACGGAACCCGCGACGGCGAAATCCCCGCCCGCAACTACGTCGAGCTCGTCCTGCAGAACATCGCCGACGAAACCGACTCCACCGTGGTGCAGGTCCTGCTGCGCCAGTTGGCGACCACGCTGGCGTTCTATGTGGACCCGGCGGACCGTGACGCGATGACGGCCGCCGCGGCCGACAGCCTGTGGGACCTCAGCCGCGCCGCCGCGCCCGGCTCCGATTCCCAGCTGCAGTTCGTCAAGGCCTTCGCCGCGCACGCCGTCTCCGACGCCCAGCTCGACGCCCTCGGCGCGCTGTTCTCCGGGGAGGCCTCCCTTGAGGGCCTGGAGATCGACGCCGACCTGCGCTGGGAGCTGCTGACCGGCCTGGTGGTGGGCGGCCGCGCCGGCCAGGACGACATCAACGCCGAGCTGCAGCGCGACCCGACCGCCACCGGCCAGCTGGCCGCCGCCCAGGCCACGGCCGCCCTCCCGGGCGCCGAGGCCAAGGCCGCCGCCTGGGAGTCGATCGTCGAACGGTCCGAGCTGCCCAACGCGGCCCAGCGCTCGGCGATCGTCGGCTTCAGCCGGGTCCACGACGCCTCCGTGCTGGAGCCGTACGTCGACCGGTACTTCGAAGCCGTCCGCGAGGTGTGGAACACCCGCACCCACGAGATCGCCCAGCAGATCGTCGTCGGGCTCTACCCCTCCCGGCTCACCCGGCAGGAAACGATCGACCGGACGGACGCGTTCCTCGAATCGCTCGGCGACGAGGCCCCGGCCCTGCGCCGGTTGATCCTGGAAAGCCGTGACGGCCTGGTCCGTGCATTGAAGGCCCAGGCCGCCGACAAGTAGCCCGGGCTTCACCCGACCGCGGCCGGCTGCCGCGGTTCCCCCTGAAAGGACAGGCCGATGATCAACTCCGAGCACCGCTACGGGGTGCGCCTGGAATGGACGGGGAACCGCGGCAGCGGCACCTCCGGGTACCGTGCCTACGGCCGGGACCACGTCCTCAGCGCCGACGGGCTGCCGGACATTGCCGGCACCGCGGACCCGACCTTCCACGGCGACCGCGACCGGTGGAATCCGGAGCAGCTGCTCCTCGCCGCCCTGTCCCAGTGCCACATGCTCTCCTTCCTGCACGTGGCGGTGCGCCACGGCCACGTCGTCACCGGCTACACCGACGACGCAGCGGGGACGCTGCGCCTGAACCGGGACGGCAGCGGAGAGTTCACCGACGTCCTGCTCCGGCCGCGTGTCAGCTTCGGTCCAGGGCCGGCGCCGACGGAGCAGGAGCACGGGCAGCTGCACGCCGAGGCGAACCGGCTCTGCTTCATTGCCCGCAGCGTCGCGTTCCCGGTACGGCACGAGCCCGCCGCCGTCCTCCCGGCAGCCGGCCCGTCCTGACGCCGGCGGCAGGGACCGCGTCGGGGGAACCCTGCTTCCACCGGTAACCTGCTTAGGTGGCGGAACAACGGTTCCGCCACCTGCAGAGGGAAGGAAGACAACACGTGCTGAACGCCGCGGAAGCCGATATGCCCGACATCGAGGTCCGGGAGTTCGATGTCCCGGGGCTGATCGAAGCCGGCATCATCATCGTCATCGGCCTGGTGGTGCTGGCCGTGGCCCGGTTCCTCATCAACCGCCTCGTGGCCCGGGCGCAGAAGGGCTACACCTTCTTCGGCGGCCGGCAGCTGAAGTGGGCCCGCCCCGCCCGGGCGAAGGCCGAGAGCCAGCGGCGCACCCAGCGCGCGGACACCATCGGCGCGCTGCTGCGCAGCGCCGTCACCCTCTCCGTCGGCATCCTCACCGGAATCATGGCGCTGGAAGCCATCGGCATCAACATCGCTCCCCTGCTGGCCAGCGTGGGCGTGCTGGGCCTGGCGCTGAGCTTCGGAGCCCGCGAAATGATCCAGGACGCCATCTCCGGATTCTTCATCACCATCGAGGACCAGTACGGGATCGGTGACACCATCGAGGTGGGCGAGATCGTGGGCACCGTCCAGTCCGTGGGCATCCGCATCACCCGCCTCACCGACGAGCGCGGCGTCGTCTGGTATGTCCGCAACGGCGAGATCGCCAAGGTCGGCAACCGCTCCCAGGGCCGCTACGTGCAGCCTGCGGATCCCGAGCCGGTGCCGGTCGACGCCGCCGGAAGCACCGCCAGCGAACCCGCTGCAGAAACCCGAAAGGACCAGCCGTGACCGAGGCACCGCACCCGCTTCCGCGCCCGCAGCAGGGCGCCGCCCTTCCCCTGGGCGCCGCCCGGCCGGGACCTTTCACCCAGCCCGGCTACACGGAGAACTTCTATGAGGCCGTGGGCGGCCACGCCACCTTCGTGCGCCTCGTGGACGAGTTCTACGACGGCGTCGCGACGGATCCGCTGATGCGGCCGATGTATCCGGAGGAAGACCTCGGGCCGGCCAAGGAACGGCTGCTGCTCTTCCTGGAACAGTACTGGGGCGGACCGCGCACCTACTCCGAACAGCGCGGGCATCCCCGGCTGCGCATGCGGCACATGCCCTACGCCGTCTCGCCCGCCGCCCGTGACGCCTGGCTGCTGCACATGCGGCGCGCGGTGGACAAGCTGGAGCTTTCTCCCCTGCACGAGGCAACGCTCTGGGACTATCTGGAACGGGCGGCCCACTCCATGGTCAACAGCGCCTGACCTGGCCTCAGAAGGCGAATGCCGCGCCCTGCCGCACCAGCACATGCCCGTGCGGCAGGCTCAGCCGCAGCCAGCGCCCGTTGCGCAGCACCGGCGCGGGGCCGGCCTGCTCAGGGCGCGGCAGGAACCCCAGCGTCACGGCGGCGAAGGCCGCGCCGGACGGCAGCGGGCCGGGCGAGCCCTCCAGCGGCCGGCCCCACACCGCGTTCCGGGCCGAATCGACGACGGCGGCGCCGGGATTCTGCGGCACCGCCTCGGCAACCAGCCGCATCCCCTCCGCGGCTGCATCGGTCAGTGCCGCGGCCGGCACGGTGCCCGCCGGCTCCCACCCCGAGCGGGGCGGGCTGATCCCGGCCCAGGTCTCATGTACCTGGACCGGAGGCAGCGACAGGGAAGTGGCGCCGCCTGCCATCCGGGCCAGCCGGTCCGCCACCGCGGAGAGTTCGACGGTGCTGTCCACCTCGGCGGGCTCGGCAAGCGGCATCGTGCGCAGCCCGAGTACCGTCGGGCCGGCTTCGCCCAGCCCCCGGGGACGCAGTGCACACACCCAGGCCGCCAGCACCGTGCCGGAGGCCTGCAGGCGGATCGCGCCGTCGGCGGCGCTGCGGGCCCGGACCACGAAGGTGCGCAGATCCGCCGTCACCTGGGCGTCTGCCAGGACCAGCTCCTCCCCCGCCATCAGCGCTCCCCCGCAGCCACCGGACGGCGCCGGAACGGCACCGGCCCGGCCTGCCAGGACGCCAGGACCCGCCGCTGGGCCTCGCTGAGCCGGCGCGGAGCACCGGTCTCGGCGTCGACGAGGACCATCGTCGCCTCCGCCAGGGCGTAGGTGGGCACGCCGTCGTCATCCGTCAGCCGGAAGCCGTAGCCGAAGCTCGAGGTTCCGATGCTTGTGGTCCAGGTTTCCACCAGCACGGGTTCCGGCCGGTAGGTCAGCGGGGCGAGGTACTCGATCTCCTGGCGGGCCACGAACGTCCGGCACGCTGCGCCGACGAGCCCGCGGAAGGTCACGACGCCGTCGCCGCCCCCGTCCGCCCCGTCCGGAACCGGCAGCATGCCCAGCCGCACCCGGGCGTCTTCGAGGAACTGCAGGTAGCGGACATTGTTGACGTGGCCGTTGGCGTCTTCGTCACCGAAGCGCAGCTGGATGGGAAACCGGTTCACTGGCATGTCCTCCATCCTCTCAAACCCCGTCACCGCCGCCGAACCGGCCCGTTTGGGGGTTCCCGGCGGGAGTGCATATTCTCAAAGGACGGCGCCGGCGGCGCGGCACTACCCTTGGGAGCACACCAAATGACGATGGATGGAACGTTCAATCCGACCCGGGCCCTGCTGGACCTGCTGGACCTCAGCAACGGCGGCGGCGCGCGGACGGACGAGGACGTCTTCGTGGGCACGTCCCTGCCCGAGCCGCGGCGCCGGGTGTTCGGCGGCCAGGTGCTGGCGCAGTCGCTGGTCGCGGCCGCCCGCACCGTGGAGCCGGGCCGGCTGATGCACTCCATGCACGGCTACTTCCTGCGCCCCGGCGATACCGAGCAGCCCATCACGTTCGGCGTGCAGCGCCTGCGCGACGGGCGTTCGTTCTCGGCCCGGCGGACACACGCATATCAGGACGGCGTGCCGATCCTGTCCCTGATCGCCTCCTTCCAGGCCCCCGGCGAAGGCCTCGACCACCAGGAACAGATGCCGGAGGGCATTCCCGACCCGGAGACCCTGCCCACCACCGCCGAACTGCTCGGCGGCTACGACCATCCGGTGGCCAAGGCGTGGGCCCACCGCCGGCCCATGGACATCCGCCATGTCACGTCCCCGCTCTACGTCGAGCCGGGGGTGGAGCGCAGCGCCCGCAACGCCGTCTGGATGAAGACCTTCGACCCGATGCCGGACGACCAGAACCTGCACCGCGCGGCGCTGGCCTACGCCAGCGACTACACGCTGCTGGAGCCGGTGCTGCGCCGCCACGGCCTGGCCTGGACGGCTCCCGGCATGAGCGTGGCCAGCCTCGACCATGCCATGTGGTGGCACCGGCCGCTGCGTGTGGACGAGTGGCTGCTCTACGTGCAGGAATCCCCCAGCGCCTCCTCGGCGCGCGGCCTGAGCACCGGCCGCATCTTCAACCGCGAGGGCGAACTGGTGGCCACCGTGGCCCAGGAGGGGATGGTCCGGGTACCGGAGGACACCCGCCCCGCCGGCTGACTGCCGGGCCCGTCCGCAGGCTCCAACGCACGCGCGAACGCAAGCGAAAGGGGCCGGAACCGCTTCAGCGGTTCCGGCCCCTTTCACTGTCCGGTCGATCAGTCGCGGGTCAGCTTGCGGTGGGTCACCCGGTGCGGCTTTGCCGCGTCCGGGCCCAGCCGCTCGACCTTGTTCTTCTCGTAGGACTCGAAGTTGCCCTCGAACCAGTACCAGTTCGCCGGGTTCTCCTCGGTGCCTTCGTAGGCCAGGATGTGCGTGGCCACGCGGTCCAGGAACCACCGGTCGTGGGAGACCACGACGGCGCAGCCCGGGAAGTCCAGCAGGGCGTTCTCCAGGCTGGAGAGGGTTTCGACGTCGAGGTCGTTGGTCGGCTCATCGAGCAGCAGCAGGTTGCCGCCCTGCTTGAGGGTCAGGGCCAGGTTCAGCCGGTTGCGCTCACCGCCGGAGAGCACGCCGGCCTTCTTCTGCTGGTCCGGGCCCTTGAAGCCAAAGGCGGAGACGTAGGCGCGGGAGGGCATTTCCACCTGGCCGACCTGGATGTGGTCGAGCCCGTCGGAGACGACTTCCCACAGGGTCTTGTTCGGATCTATGCCGCCGCGGCTCTGGTCGACGTAGGAGACCTTGACCGAGTCACCGATCTTCAGGTCGCCGCCGTCCAGCGGCTCCAGGCCGACGATGGTCTTGAACAGCGTGGTCTTGCCGACGCCGTTGGGGCCGATCACGCCCACGATGCCGTTGCGGGGCAGCGAGAAGGACAGACCGTCGATCAGCTTGCGGTCGCCGAAGCCTTTTTGCAGGTTGCTGGCTTCGAGGACCATGGAGCCCAGCCGCGGTCCCGGCGGAATCTGGATCTCTTCGAAGTCGAGCTTGCGGGTCCGCTCCGCCTCGGCCGCCATTTCCTCGTAGCGGGCCAGGCGGGCCTTCGACTTGGTCTGGCGGCCCTTGGCGTTGGAGCGCACCCAGTCCAGTTCGTCGGCGAGGCGCTTGGCCAGCTTCTGGTCCTTCTTGCCCTGGATCTCCAGCCGGGCGCGCTTCTTCTCCAGGTAGGTGGAGTAGTTGCCCTCGTACGGGTACAGGTGGCCGCGGTCGACTTCGGCGATCCACTCGGCCACGTGGTCGAGGAAGTACCGGTCGTGGGTCACGGCCAGGACGGCGCCGGGGTAGCTGGAGAGGTGCTGCTCGAGCCACAGCACGCTTTCGGCGTCGAGGTGGTTGGTGGGCTCATCGAGCAGCAGCAGGTCCGGCTTCTGCAGCAGCAGCTTGCAGAGGGCCACCCGGCGGCGTTCACCACCGGAGAGGACGGTGACGTCGGCGTCCGGCGGCGGGCAGCGCAGGGCGTCCATGGCCTGCTCCAGCTGGGAGTCGATGTCCCAGGCGTCCGCCGCGTCGATGGCTTCCTGCAGCTTGCCCATTTCCTCGAGCAGGCTGTCGTAGTCGGCGTCGGGGTCGGCCATCTCCTCGGAGATCTGGTTGAACCGCTGGATCTTTTCGTAGATCTCGCCCACGCCTTCCTGGACGTTGCCCAGGACGGTCTTTTCCTCGTTCAGCGGCGGCTCCTGCAGGAGGATGCCGACGGTGTACCCGGCGCTCAGCCGCGCCTCACCGTTGGACGGGGTGTCGAGCCCGGCCATGATCTTCAGGATGGTGGACTTACCTGCACCGTTGGGGCCCACCACGCCGATCTTGGCGCCGGGGAAGAAGGACATGCTTACGTCGTCAAGGATGACTTTGTCGCCAACGGCCTTGCGGGCCTTGGTCATCGTGTAGATAAATTCCGCCATGCCTTCAAGGCTAGTGGGTGCACAGGGCAAGTGCCATTTCAACCGCAGCGGGGTTGCGCCGTGCCGGCTGCGGTCAGCCCTCGCCCCCGACGAAGCAGCTGCCGTCGGACAGCGCCGGCAGCACGGCCACGCTCACGGCTTCACCCCGAACCTCGCCGAAGACGCAGCTGCCTTCGACCGTCCCCGCAGCCACGACCGAGTCCACCTCAAGGCCGGTGGGGGTGACATCCTGGGAGACCCGGACGGTTTCCGGGGCAAGCCCGGCCGCGGTCATCGCCGCGGCGACCCGCTCCCGGTCGGGGGCAGCGCCGTCGGCGGCGAGCGCCGACAGCTCGGTGCGGACCCGTTCGGCGGCCTGTTCAGCGGCGGTCGGCGCGGAGTCGGAAGGCGCCGCTGCGGCGGCGCCGGTTCCGGGGGCCGACGCGGGAGCCGTCAGCCGGGGAGCCGCGCTGCTGCGGAAGTCGCCGCCGGAAAGGACCAGCGCGGCCGCTCCCGCACCACCGAGCATCAGGACGGCCAGGACGGTGATCAGCAGCCAGGGGCGTCGACGGGAGGCGGAGCGGTGGGCCATGCGCATCATTCTGCCACGCGCCCCCGATGCCCGGTTCCTGCGCCCGGGTGCCCGGGAGCCCGTCAGTAGGGGGCTGCCTGGGCATCCGCGGGCTCCGCATCGGCTGACATGTCCTCGGGCCGGGCGGTGTCCGCTCCGGTCTCCTCGTCCCCACCGGGCAGGTCTCCGCCGGGGATGTCCTCAACGGGCGATCCACCCCAGCCGCTGCCGTGACGACCAGGCATGTCCCCGCCGTCGGCCGGCCCGGCGGCGGAGCCGACCTCCGATCCAATGTCCTCGGCGGACCGGCCGGCCGGGTTGCGGCGGTACCGCGCCGTCCCCCACTGCAGGTCGTGCCCCACCGAATCCGCATCGACCTCGACCGCGGTGCCGCTGCGGCCGTCATCCCGTGTCCAGGGCCGGACCTTCAGCCGGCCGGTCACGAGGACCCGGTCGCCCTTCTGGACGCTCACGCCGACGTTGACCGCCAGCTGGCGGAACAGGTTCACGGTGTACCAGTTGGTCTGCCCGTCGCGCCATGTGCCCAGCATCCGGTCGTAGCGCCGTTCAGTGGTGCAGATCCGGAAGCCGGCCACGGGGAGGCCGCTCTCGGTCGTGGTGCTGCGCACCTCGGTGGCCACGTAGCCGCGGATGGTGATGGTGTCGTTCATCGTCGCCCCTGCCCTGTCGTCCCTCCGGGCTGCCGCCCGGGCAGCCGCCCCGTGGCGGCGTCCGCCACCAGCATCACCGGTGGGCACCGGCAGGCGGGCCGGCCGCCGCGTCCTGGGGATGGAACGCTGGCCTCCCGCGCGGGTCGGCACTTGTGGAGGACAGGGACAGGCCGTGCCGACAGCCGGGACACTACCTGCGACAGGCAGGCGCCGGGGGAAGCTCCCCGCCGTCCTCCCGAGCGGCCCCCGGGAAGCGAAGCCGTACCTGCGCCCGGGACACCGCGCCCCGGCAGGGAATCGCCAGCAGGTCCCCGACCGCGATGTCCGCCGGCAGGAGCACGGGGCCGCCGTTCAGGTCCGAGGCCTCGGAGAGCAGGCGCACGCTGCGGCGCCGCGTCCGGGCCCGCCGCCCCACAAGCCGTGCCGCGGCAAGCACGGCACGGCACCGCCCCAGGTCGGCATCGACCCACACCTCGGAGCGGCCGTGCCGGCAGGGCTCGAAGACCGCGGTGACCCTGGTCAGGAGCACCGTGCTGAACAGCTCCCTGCGCTGCCCCGCCGGCCCCGGTCCGGCGCCGGCGAGACCGATCCGCACGGAGGGCGTGGCCTCCCTGCGGCCGGCCCGGGCCAGCGACGACCCGTTGACGATCACGTCTGCGCGGGTCAGAACGGTGCCGTCCGGCCAGCACTGCTGTGCTGACACATGGGCCATCCGCCGGGCGGCCAGGATGCTGTTCATATCGGTTTCCCTTCGTTCCCGCCGCCCGGCTCCCGTGGCCGGGCGCCCCTCGTGACGGCTGTGCTGCTGTCACTGCCCAGTCCTACCTCTGCCGAGGACCCCGGAGGCGGGGCCACACGGAATCCAAACAGCCGGAGCCCCCACCGCCGCAGCAACGCCGACGGCGGTGAGCCGCCCCTGCCCCGCGCAGGGGGAAGGCGTTTTCGGCGCCGGCGTTTGGGCGTCGTTAGGTTTCCGCCTCGCTCCGTTTGGATTCCGTTAGGACGTGCCCGGGCCCCCTTCCGGCGGCGGTTGAATCGGTGTCCGGGCCGCGGACAGCGGCCCCCGTGCACCCGACCGGGCGCACCGATTCATTCCTCAAGGAGCCACTGTGCAAGACATCCTCTACCTGCTCGGCGCGCTTGCCGTGTTCGGGCTGGTCAGCCTCACCGCGCGGGGGGTGCGGAAGCTGTGACCGCTTTCTCCCTCGTCGCCGCCGTCCTGGCCGTCGCCGCCGTCGTGTACCTCGTGTACGCACTCGTGAAGCCGGAGCGGTTCTGATGGGCGTCCTGTTCGCGGTGCTCCAGGCAGCCACCCTCGCCCTGATCCTGGCTGTCCTCTACCGCCCGCTGGGCGATTACATGGCACGCATCTATACCTCCGGCCGCCACCTGAGGGCAGAGCGCGGCTTCTACCGGCTGGTGGGCGTGGCCCCGGACGCGGAACAAAGCTGGCAGGCGTACCTGCGGGCGGTGCTGGCGTTCTCGTTCATCGGGTTCGTGCTCCTGTACCTGCTCCAGCGCGGGCAGGCCCTGCTCCCCTACTCGCTCGGGCTGCCGACCGTGCCCGAGGGCCTGGCCTTCAACACCGCCGCCTCGTTCGTGGCCAACACCAACTGGCAGTCCTACTCGCCTGAGCTGACCATGGGCTACACCGTCCAGCTGGCCGGCCTGGCAGTGCAGAACTTCGTGTCGGCAGCCGTCGGCATCGCCGTCGCGGCCGCCCTGGTCCGCGGCTTCGCGCGTGTCGGGACCGGCACCCTGGGCAATTTCTGGGTCGACCTCACCCGCACGGTGCTGCGCCTGCTGCTGCCGATCTCGCTTCTCGGTGCCGTCGCCCTGATGGCCGGCGGCGTGATCCAGAACTTCAACGGCTTCACCGAGGTCACCACGCTCAGCGGCGGCACCCAGACCCTTCCGGGAGGCCCGGTGGCCTCGCAGGAGGTGATCAAGAACCTGGGCACCAACGGAGGCGGGTTCTTCAACGCCAACGCGGCGCACCCCTTCGAAAACCCGGCGGCCTGGACCAGCCTGGCCCAGAACGTGCTGATGCTGATGATTCCGTTCAGCCTTCCCCGCACCTTCGGCCGGATGATCGGCGACAACCGCCAGGGCTACGCCATCCTCGCGGCCATGGCCGCGCTGTATCTGGCCTCCCTCACCCTCCTGACCGCCTTGGAGAACTCCGGTGCAGGCACGGCCCCGGAGCTGGCCGGCGGCGCCATGGAGGGCAAGGAACAGCGTTTCGGCGTCTTCGCCTCGACGCTCTTCGGATCCACCAGCACGCTGACCTCCACCGGCGCCGTCAATTCGATGCACGACTCGTACACCGCACTCGGCGGGATGATCCCCATGCTGAACATGATGCTCGGCGAGGTGGCCCCCGGCGGCGTCGGATCCGGCCTGTACGGCATGCTCATGCTGGCCGTCATCACCGTCTTTATCGGCGGCCTGCTGGTCGGCCGCACGCCCGAATACCTGGGCAAGAAGATCGGCCCCCGGGAAATCAAGCTGGCCAGCCTCTACATCCTCGTCACCCCCACCATGGTCCTGGCCGGCACCGCCCTGAGCTTCGCAGTGCCGGGCCTCCGGGGCGACATCGAGGCGGTGTCCATCTGGAACCCCGGGCACCACGGTCTCTCCGAAGTCCTTTACGCCTTCACCTCCGCCGCCAACAACAACGGCTCGGCCTTCGCCGGGCTGACCGCCAACACGCCCTGGCTGAACGCGGCGCTGGGGGCGGCGATGCTCCTTGGCCGTTTCCTGCCGATCGCCCTCGTCCTGGCCCTGGCGGGTTCCCTGGCGGCGCAGGAGCGGGTGCCGGCCACCGCCGGAACCCTGCCCACCCACCGGCCGCTGCTCATCGGCCTCCTCACGGGCGTGACCGTGCTGATCACCGCACTCACGTTCTTCCCGGTCCTCACCCTCGGTCCCATCGCAGAAGGGCTGCTCTGACCCATGTCCACCACCATTGAGACCCCTCCCGCCGTCCACGGCGGTTCCGGACCTGACCCGCGGCCGGCGCGCCGGGCGGTTACCGCGGGTACCCTCGCCGCGGCGCTGCCCGGGGCATTCCGCAAACTCGATCCACGGGTGATGTGGCGGAACCCCGTCATGTTCATCGTCGAGGTCGGAGCGGTGCTGACCACCGTCCTGGCCGTGGCCGAGCCGTTCCTGGGCGGTCCGGGCAGCTCCGGCGGAAGCCCGGTCCCCGCAGCGTTCACCGCGGCCATCGCGGCCTGGCTGTGGGCGACCGTGCTGTTTGCGAACCTCGCCGAGTCCGTCGCGGAAGGCCGCGGCAAGGCGCAGGCGGAAAGCCTGCGCCGCACCCGCACCGGCACCACGGCGCGCCGGGCGGCGGCGTACGACGGCGCCGGCGATCCCGGCGCCGAAAAGGCCCGGCTGGAGGAGGTCGCCTCGGCGGACCTGGACCGCGGCGACGTCGTCGTGATCGAAGCCGGCGGCATCATCCCCGGAGACGGCGATATCGTGCACGGCATCGCATCCATCGACGAATCCGCGATCACCGGCGAATCCGCCCCGGTGGTCCGCGAATCGGGCGGCGACCGCAGTGCCGTCACGGGCGGCACCCGGGTGCTCTCGGACCGGATCGTCGTCCGCATCACCTCCAGGCCCGGCGAAACGTTCGTGGACCGGATGATCGCCCTCGTCGAGGGAGCCGCACGCCAGAAGACACCCAACGAGGTGGCCCTGAACGTGCTGCTGGCCAGCCTGTCGATTGTCTTCCTCATGGTCACGCTCACCCTGAATCCGATCGCGTCCGCGGTGGGCGTCGGCGTCACCCTGCCGGTGCTCATCGCCCTGCTGGTCTGCCTGATTCCGACCACCATCGGTGCGCTCCTGTCCGCGATCGGCATCGCCGGCATGGACCGCCTGGTGCAGCGCAACGTGCTGGCCATGTCCGGACGCGCCGTCGAAGCCGCCGGCGACGTCACCACCCTGCTGCTCGACAAGACCGGCACCATCACCTACGGCAACCGGCGGGCCGCCGGGTTCCTGCCGATCAACGGCGTGGGCGAAGCGGAGCTGGTCACGGCCGCCGCGCTGTCCTCCTTCGAGGATCCGACGCCGGAGGGCCGCTCCATCATGGACCTCGCCGCGGCCAGGGGACACACCCCGGAACCGCCGTCGGGAGCCCTCGGGGTGCCGTTCACCGCGCAGACCCGGATGAGCGGGATGGACCTGCCGGACGGGACCTGCATCCGCAAGGGCGCCGCCTCGGCGGTGCTGGACTGGACGGCCGCCGCGGGCGGCATCGCCATCGACGTCCGGCGGGCCGTGGAAGACACCGTCCAGGACATCTCCGCCGGCGGCGGCACCCCGCTGCTCGTGGCGGTGCGGACCCCCGACGGCGAGGTGCGGATCCTCGGCGTCGTGCACCTCAAGGACGTGGTCAAGGACGGCCTGTTGGAGAGGTTCGTGCAGCTGCGCGCCATGGGCATCCGCACCGTCATGGTCACCGGCGACAACCCGCTGACCGCCAAGGCCATCGCCGCCGAGGCGGGGGTGGACGATTTCCTGGCCGAGGCCACACCCGAGGACAAGATCGCCCTGATCCGCCGCGAACAGGCGGGCGGCAACCTGGTGGCCATGACCGGAGACGGCACCAACGACGCCCCGGCCCTGGCCCAGGCCGACGTCGGGGTGGCGATGAACACCGGCACCTCCGCCGCCAAGGAAGCCGGGAACATGGTCGACCTCGACTCCGATCCGACCAAGCTCATCGACATCGTGGCGATCGGCAAGCAGCTGCTGATCACCCGCGGGGCGCTGACCACCTTCTCGATCGCGAACGACCTGGCCAAGTACTTCGCCATCATTCCGGCGATGTTCGTCGGCGCGTTCCCCGGGCTGGCGGCGCTGAACATCATGGCGCTGAGCTCCCCGGCCTCCGCGGTGCTCTCCGCGATCATCTTCAACGCCCTGATCATCGTGGTCCTGATCCCGCTCGCCCTGAAGGGCGTGGCCTACCGGCCCCTGAGCGCCTCCAAGGTGCTGGGTCGGAACCTGCTGCTCTACGGCGTGGGCGGCGTCGTCGCCCCGTTCCTCGGCATCAAACTCATCGACCTGGCCGTCAGCCTCCTTCCGGGCTTCTAGCCCTTCCAGAGAAAGCACCTGTTCCCATGAATCTTTCCCGTTCAGGCCTGCGCCCGGCATGGACCGCCCTGCGCGCCATGGCCGTCCTTACCCTGGCCCTGGGCCTTGCCTATCCGCTCGCCGTCACCGGTGCCGGGCAGCTGGCGTTCGCGGCGCGGGCCAACGGCTCCGTCGCCGAGGTCCGCGGCGTTCCGGTCGGTTCGACCCTGATCGGCCAGTCCTTCACCGATGACGACGGCGAGCCGCTGCCCCAATGGTTCCAGCCCCGGCCCAGCGCGGCCGGGGACGGGTACGACGCCGGCGCGTCCGGCGGCAGCAACCTCGGCCCGGAAAACCCTGAGCTGGCGGCGGCGATCGCCGAACGCCGGGCGCAGGTCGCGGAGTTCAACGGCGTCAATCCCGGGCAGGTCCCGGTCGAGGCCCTCACCGCCTCCGCCTCCGGGCTCGATCCGCACATCAGCCCCGAATACGCCCTGCTGCAGGCGGGGCGGGTCGCTTCGGCGCGCGGGCTGGATGAGGCGCGGGTCCGCGGCCTGGTTCAGGAGCACGCCAAAGGCCGGGACCTGGGCTACCTTGGGGAACCGACCGTGAACGTGCTGGAACTGAACATCGCCCTCGACGGGCTGGAGGACTAGGAAATGAAACGAGGGCGGCTGCGGGTGCTGCTCGGCGCTGCCCCCGGCGTCGGCAAGACCTACACCATGCTCGAGGAGGGCAGGCGGCTGGCCGACGAAGGAACCGACGTGGTGGTCGCGGTCGTGGAGACCCACGGCCGCGCCGCCACGGCAGCGATGGCGCAGGGCCAGGAGGTGATTCCGCGGCGGACCGCGGTACACCGCGGCGTGGAGCTGGCGGACATGGACCTCGAGGCCGTTCTGGCCCGGCGCCCGCAGCTTGCCCTCGTCGACGAACTGGCGCATACCAACGCGCCCGGCGGCCGCCACGCCAAACGCTGGCAGGATGTCCTGGAGCTTCTGGACGCGGGCATCGACGTCATCTCGACGGTCAACATCCAGCACATCGAGTCGCTCAATGACGTGGTGGAGGAGATCACCGGGATTCCCCAGCGGGAGACCGTTCCCGACCAGGTGCTGCGCGGAGCGGACCAGATCGAGGTGGTGGACCTGGCACCGCAGGCGCTGCGCGACCGGCTGTCGGCCGGACGGGTCTATCCGGCCGAACGCATCGACGCGGCGCTGTCCAACTACTTCCGGCTGGGCAACCTCACCGCCCTGCGCGAGCTGGCGCTGCTCTGGCTGGCCGACGAAGTGGACAGCGCGCTGCAGCACTACCGGGAGGAACACGGGATCCGGGGGCGGTGGGAGACCCGCGAGCGCGTGGTGGTCGCCCTGACCGGCGGCCCGGAAGGTGAGACGCTGATCCGGCGCGGCGCCCGGATCGCCGCCCGCACGGCCGGCGGAGAGCTGCTCGCCGTCCATGTCACCGGGCAGGACGGCCTGCGGGAGGCCGACCCCGACGCCCTGGCCCGCCAGCGGTCGCTGGTGGAGAAACTCGGCGGCACCTACCACCAGGTGGTCGGCGCCGACGTGCCGCATGCCCTGGTCGAGTTCGCCTCCGGCGCCAATGCCACCCAGCTGGTGATCGGCGTCAGCCGCCGCGGACGGCTGACGGCGGCGCTCAGCGGACCCGGCATCGGCGCCACCGTCATCCGCGAGTCCGGGGACATTGACGTCCACATCGTGAACCACTCCGCCGCGGGCGGCGGCGTCTGGCTGCCCCGGCTCGGCGGTGCGCTCACGATCCGCCGGCGGCTGCTCGGCTTCGCGCTGGCGCTGGCGGCCGGCCCGCTGCTGTCCTGGCTGCTGGTCTCGTTCCGCAGCACGGAGTCCATCACCAGCGACGTCCTCGCGTACCAGCTGCTCGTTGTCGTCGTCGCCCTGGTCGGCGGCATCTTTCCCGCGCTCTTCGCCGCCGTCCTGTCCGGCATCACCCTGGATTTCCTGTTCGTGGAACCCCTCCACACCGTCACGGTGAACGAGCCGATCCACATCCTGGCGCTGGGCCTGTACGTGCTCAACGCCGTGCTGGTCAGCTATGTCGTGGACCAGGCGGCGCGGCGCACCCGCACCGCGCGCCGGGCTGCTGCCGAGTCGGCGCTGCTGGCCACGATCGCGGGAAACGTCCTGCGCGGGCAGGACGCGCTGCCCGCCCTGCTCAGCCGCACCCGGGAGGCGTTCGGCTTCACCAGCGCCCGGGTGCGCGCCGAGGGGAGGGTGATCGCCGGCGACGGCGAACCGGACCCGCACGACACCGCCACGGTGATTCCGGCGGGCCCCCACGCCGTCCTGGAGCTGTACGGCAACGACCCCGAGGCATCGGAGCGCCGGCTCCTGGGCGTCATCGCGGCGCAGGTGGACGCGGCCCTGGAGCACGCCGACCTGGAGGCCGCTGCCCGCGGCATCGGCCCGCTGGCCGAGGCCGACCGGGTGCGCAGCGCGCTGCTCTCGGCGGTCAGCCATGACCTGCGCCGCCCGCTGGCGTCGGCGACCGCGGCGGTCGGCGCCCTGCGCTCCCCCGATGTGTCGTACTCCGCTGCGGACCGCGACGAGCTGCTGGCGACCGCGGAGGAGAGCCTTGCCGCGCTGGCCGACCTGGTCACCAACCTGCTGGACGTCACCCGCGTGCAGGCCGGGGTCCTCGGCGTCGCGCTGGCACCGGTGGACGCCGACGACGTCATCCTGCCGGCGCTGGACGAACTGCAGCTGGGCCCGGACACCGTGGAACTGGACCTGGCCCAGGAGCTGGCGCCGCTGCTCGCAGACCGGGTCCTGCTGCAGCGGGTGGTCGTGAACCTGCTCGCCAACGCCGTGCGGTTCGCCCCGGCCGGCACGAAGGTCCGCATCACCACGAGTGCCTTCGGCGGAACGGAGGAGATCCGGATCATCGACCACGGTCCGGGGATCGAGCCGGAACGGCGGCAGGACATCTTCGTGCCCTTCCAGCGGCTGGGCGATACGGACAACCTGACCGGACTCGGCCTCGGGCTCGCCCTGTCGAAGGGGTTCACCGAAGGCATGGGCGGAAAGCTGGAGGCCGAGGACACCCCGGGCGGCGGACTGACGATGGTCCTCTCCCTACCCACCTGCCAGGACGGCGTATGAAGATCCTGATTGCCGACGACGACCCGCAGATCCTGCGCGCCCTGCGGATCACCCTGACCGCCCGCGGCTATTCCGTCGTCACCGCGGTCGACGGCGCCGGGGCGGTCAACGCCGCGGTCGAGCAGCATCCTGACCTGTACATGATCGACCTGGGGCTGCCCGGGCTGGACGGGCTGGACGTCATCCACGCGCTGCGCGGCTGGAGCCGGGCGCCCATCCTGGTCGTCTCTGGCCGGGCCGGGGCCGCGGACAAGGTCGACGCGCTTGATGCGGGCGCTGATGACTACGTGACCAAACCGTTCTCGGTGGATGAGCTGCTGGCCCGGATCCGGGCGCTCAGCCGCAGGGTGCCGCACGCGGATCCGGCCCCGGTGGTGCAGGTGGCGGACCTGACCATCGACCTGGCGGCGCGGAGCATCACGCGGCGGCACGAGGGCGGAACGGACTACATCCGGCTCACTCCCACTGAGTGGGAGGTCCTGGCCGTGCTGGTGCACAACGCGGGCCGGCTGGTGACGCGCCAGGACCTGCTGCGCCGGATCTGGGGTTCGGAGCACATCACGGATACCGGCTACCTGCGCCTGTATGTCGCCCAGCTGCGCAAGAAGCTCGAACCCGATCCCCGGCGTCCCCGCTACCTGCTGACCGAGGCGGGGATGGGCTACCGGTTCCAGCCGGACCCGGCCTGACCGTCCGGCGGAGCTGCGCCGACAGGAAGCGGCGAAGCGGAAGCCGCGACGAGGAAGCGGCGAAGAGAGAATGGGTGCCCCCGGCAGGATTCGAACCTGCGACCAGCTGATTAGAAGGCAGCTGCTCTATCCCCTGAGCTACGGAGGCGACTCGTCGATGATACTACGGTCACGTTCCGCAGCCGCAGCCGGAGGCACCGCCGCCCCGGGAAAGCCCAGGCACGGCGGGGCCGGCACGGGCTCCGGCTGGACCCGGTCGGAGGGCGGAGAAAAAAATTCAGAAAAAAATCCATGCATCTGCATCCGTTTTCGCTGTGGCGCCGGTAACAGGGGTGTCAGCAAAAACAGAAACCGCTCCCAGGGGCGGTCCGCCAAAGGAGACCCCGATGCGCAAGTCCATCTCGTTCCTCGCCGCCGCCGGCACCGTCGCTGCCGTTGGATTCATGACCCCCGCTTCCGCTGCGGAGGGCGACGCCCAGCTGTCCGTGCTCCACGGCGTGCCGGACACCGTCGTCGACGTCTACGTCAACGGCGCCCTCACCCTGGACGATTTTGCCCCCGGCACGCTTGCCGGTCCTCTCCCCCTCCCGGCCGGCACCTATGAACTGGCCATCACCGCCCCCGACGCCGCCGACGCCTCGGCTCCGATCATCGGCCCGGTCTCCGTCGACCTCGCCGCCGGCATGAACTACACCGCGACGGCCAACCTGGACGCCTCCGGCCAGCCGACCGCCAACGTATTCACCAACGACACCTCGATGATCGACGCCGGCAAGTCCCGGCTGACGGTGCGCCACGTCGCGGCGGCCCCGGCCGTGGACGTCCTCGCCAACGGCAGCCCGGTGATCAGCGGGCTGGAAAACCCGAAGGAAGAGGTCCTGACCGTTGATCCCGGAACGATCTCCGCTTCGGTGGCGGCCGCCGGCACCACCGAGCCCGTGATCGGCCCGGCCGACCTGAACCTGCCCGAAGGCACCAACACCATCGTGTACGCCTGGGGCTCCCTCGAGGACGGCAACCTGGCCCTGGCCACCCAGTCCGTGACCGGAATGCACTCCTCGCCGAGCGCCGTTCCGGGTGCCCTGGAGGCCGGGGACACCGGTGCCGGCGGCGCCGTCGCGGCCACCGCCGCGGCCAGCCTGCTCGCCGTCGGCGGCGCCCTGGCGCTGTTCCGCCGCAGCCGCGCGGCCGAGACCGCCGGCCGCTAAGGCCTCACCGACATCGGGCCGGCGTCCCGCACGCTTCCGGCAGGCCGGACGCCGGCCCGGCGCCTTACCCCGCCCCGCACGCTCATCAACGGAAGCAGGAACAGTCCCATGACCCCTTCCCGGCCCCGCCTTCCGCAAGCGGCCGGCCTCATCCTGGCCTCCGCCGCGGTCTCCCTTGGCGCTGTTTCCTGCTCGACCTCCGCCCCCTCACCCGCCGGGCAGGTCCAGGCCACCGCCCCCGCGCCGTCCTCCGTGAGCGCCGGGCCCGCTCCCCTGGCCCCGCAGCCGACGCCGGCGCCCGGCGACATCCCGGTCCGCGACGCCGCCCCGACGCCGGAGATCACGCGCCCCGCCCCGGTCCGGGTGCAGATCGAGGAAATCGGACTGGACCTGGAGGTGGTGCCCACCGGGGTGCGCGACGACGGCGAAATGGTCCTGCCCGACAACCACCGCCAGGCCGGCTGGTACCGGTACGGGCCCCCTCCCGGTTCCCCCGCCGGGTCGGCCGTGCTGGCGGCCCACCTGGATACCGGCACCGAGGCCCTGCCCATCGCCCGGCTCGACGAGGTGCGGCCCGGGACCGTCGTGACGGTGACCAGGTCGGACGGAAGCACCGTGCGGTACGCAGCAGGTTCCGTGGAGCAGATCGCCAAGCGGGACCTGAACGGAGGCGAGCTCTTCGACCGAAGCGGAGAACCGCTGCTGAAACTGGTGACATGCGGCGGCGAGTATGTGGAGGCGGACGACGATTATGCGGATAACATTGTCCTCACGGCGGCGCCGCTCCCCTAGGGCCGAGGTGCACCGTGACCATGATTGACACCGCTGCACAGCTGCCGCCGGTGCCCTTCCACCGCAGGAGAACGCGACCCATGGCCCTCGGCCCCTCCGTGACGGATGATGCGCTTGGCAGCGCGTTCCGTGACGGCGACGAGGCGGCCCTGGCCGAGGCGTACCGGCGTCATGCGCCCCTCATCCGGGCGCTTGCCATCCGGCGGCTGGGCGACACCGGTGCAGCGGCGGACGACGCCGTCCAGGAGGTCTTCATCCGCGCCTGGCGCTACCGCGGCGGCTACCGCCCCGAGGCGGCATCGCTGGCGGGCTGGCTGGTGGGCATCACCCGCAACGTCGCCGCCGACCTGTCCTCCGCGCGGATGCGGGAAGCGGACGCCATCGACACCGTGGCCGGCGAACCGCCGCGTGCCCCCGACGTCGAGTCGGATCCGGACCGGGTGGCCGACCGGCTGGTGCTCGAGGCCGAACTGCACCGGCTGGGCGATCCCCAGGGGGCGATCCTGCGTCTGGCCTTCCACGAGGACCTGACGCACCAGCAGATTGCCCACCGGCTCCGGCTGCCCCTCGGCACCGTCAAGAGCCACATCCGACGAGGACTGATCCAGCTGAGGCAGCGATTGGAGGCCAGCGATGCAACACCTGCATGAGGAAACGCTGTCCCTCCTGGCCCTGGGCGAACCCGCCTCCGCCGAGGAGCAGGCCCATCTTGACTCCTGCCCGCACTGCGCCGGTGAACTCGCCGCCTTCAGCCGCGTGGTCGCCGTCGGCCGGTCCTCCGTCCCCGGCGGCAGCGGCCTGCCCGCCGACGACTACCCGCCCTCCTCCGTCTGGGAAGGGATCCACCGGACCCTGAACCTGTCCGACGCCGTCCGGGAGGACCCCGCGCAGCGCGGCCGGCCGGCCGATCCCGGCGTTGCCGCCGATCCGGCCGCCGATTCCGACGCTGCGGCCGATGACGCCGCCGTCGTCGACCTGCAGGCCGGGCGACGCGGGGCGCGGCCAGGGCGGGCCGGCGGCAGCGGACCCGCCGGGGCCACGGCGCGGCCGGGCCCGGGACGCCCGGCACGCGGACAGCGCCGCTGGCTGCCGGCCGCCGCGGCCGCCGCCGGCCTGGCCGGCGCAGCCGTCTGGGGCACGGTGCAGGTCCTGGACCGGGGACCGGAGACCCTGGCCGCGGCCGACCTGCAGCCGCTGCCGGCTTATCAGGAGACCGGCAGCGCCGAAGTGGATCGGCTGCCTGACGGGCGCCGTGAGCTGGTGGTCCGGGCCAGCGGGACCGACGCCGCCGGCTACCGCGAGGTGTGGCTCCTGGCTCCGGACGCACAGTCGATGGTCAGCCTCGGCACGATGGAAGGCACCGAGGCGCGCTTCCCGCTGCCGGACGACCTCGACCTGGACAGCTACCCGGTCGTCGACATCTCCGATGAGCCCTTCGACGGCAACCCCGCGCATTCCGGCGACTCGATCCTTCGCGGCGAGCTGGAGCTCTAGCCCGTGCCCGCCGCGGCCGTCCGGGAACGGGCGGCGGAGCTCCTGCCGGCCTGGTGGGACCGCCTGGCGGCCGAATTCGCCCGCGTGGAGCCGCATGCCTTCGCCGCGCTCAGCACGGGCCAGCGGCTGCAGGGCATCGAACTGCGCTTCGACCACTCCGGCCAGGTGCGCAGCCTGGGCCGCGGCCGGGCGTCGGCGGCCTGGACCGGCTTCTGGGGCTACCCCGCCCCGGCCGTGGCGGGTGCGGCCCTGACCGCGGCGGCCCTGACGGGGTGGGCGCCCGCAGCGCTGTCCGTCTCCGCCCTGGTCCTCCTGGCGGCCCTGCTGTTCATCCGCAACCTGCAGGGCGCCGTCATCGCCGTCGGCTGCGCGGCCTCCGCCGTATTGCTGGTGTGGTTCAGCACGCCCCGGGCCGCCGCCGTCGCGTGCCTGGTCCTGGGGCTGGCCCTGCTGGTCGGTGCGGTGCGGGACTGGTTCAAGGTCCTGCGGGTCCACCTGCGCCCGGGGACGCCCCACGCCTCGGATGCGTGGATCCTCGCCCGGCGCACGCGGTTCCCGGCCGCTGGCTGGCTGGCCCTCTTCGCGGCGGTGATCGCCGCGGGATGGGCCGGAGCCGTCCTGGCTTATCTGCACAGCGTCTAGGGCGGCCGCCCCTGCCGCCCTGTCGCCCTCCGGGCGGAGGGCCGGGGACTCAGGCCGGGAAGGTCACCCTGAGTTCAAGCCGGTGCTGGCCGTCCGGAAGCTGCGAGAAGACCGCCTGCCCGGCCATCCCGGCCAGCTGCCCGGTGCCGGAGCCGGGAATGATGTGCCCGGAACTAGCCGTCGCTACTCCTTCGGCCAGGCCCCAGTGCTGGATCACCACGGTGCCCTCACGGCCGGCGATCCGCCCGGCGAAGACCTCCGAGGCCACGTAGCCCGCGCCGACGGCGTTTCCGGCCATGATCAGGTCGGCGACCGAGGTTCCCACGATGTCGCCCTCGAAGATCTTTCGGGCGCGGACGGTGGACAGCTCGCTGTTGGTTCCCTCCACCTGGTAGGCGGTCGGTTCCCACTCCGAGACTTCAAAATCGGCGACAATCTGCACTTCGGTTCCCTCGGTCATCCCTCCAGTATTCCGTGTCCCGCCCCTGATTGCATTCCGCGCGCTGCCCGCCGGTAGCCTTGTCGCTGTACCTGCAGCCGAATCTGCAGGTATTTCCGCGTCTAAGGAGAGCCGTCCCCGCATGTCCGCTGAACCGACTCCGGTTTCCTTCCTTCGCCGCCGGTCCGTGCTGTGGCCGGCCTTCCTGCTGGTGCACGGCGGCATCCTGGCGGTGCTTGCGCCGATGATGCTTTCCGGGGACGTGCTCAGCGACGTGCGCTTCTACCGGGAGTGGGCCTTCGACGCGCTGCAGGGCGAACCGCGGGGCATCGTCTCCGACTGGGTCTACCCGATCGGGGCCCTGGTACCCATGCTGCTGGCCGCGCTGGGCGGCTGGGGCGGGTACATGTTTGCCTGGTTCCTGCTCTTCGCCGGCCTGAACGCCGCCGCGTTCGCGCTGCTGACCGCCCGGCAGACCCCGCGCAGGACGGCGGCGGCGTACTGGTGGCTGGCGGCGACGGCGCTGCTGGGCCCGGTGGCCGTGGGCCGCATCGACGGGCTGACGGTTCCGCTGGTCATCATCGCCCTGCTGCTCCTGGAACGGCGTCCGGTCGCGGCGTCGGCGCTGCTGGCGGCGGCAACGTGGATCAAGGTCTGGCCGGCCGCCGTCATCCTGGCCCTGCTGGTGGCCTGGCGCCGGCGGCTGACCCTGCTGGCCACCGGCGCCGCGGTGTCCGCCCTCATCGCCGCGGCTGTCACCGCGGCAGGCGGCCTGCGCCACCTGCTGAGCTTCATCGGCGCGCAGGGAGACCGCGGAATGCAGCTGGAAGCCCCCTTCACCACCCCCGGCCTGTGGCAGGCCATCCTCGGACGCTCCGACGCGCACATCTTCGAGGACGTGGTGATCAATACCCGCGAAGTCCGCGGCGCGCTCGGCGAACCGGTCGCCGCGCTGATGAGCCCGCTGCTCGCCGCGGCCGCCGTCGCCGTCGCCCTGCTGCTCATCTGGGCACTGCGGCGCGGCGTGCCCGAACGGGAACTGATCGCCGCCGGCGCCCTGGCCCTGGTCAGCGCCTTCATTGTCTTCAACAAGGTCGGCTCGCCGCAGTTCATGCTCTGGCTGGTGGCCGTCACCGCCGTCGGGCTGGCCTGGGAGGGCCGCACCTGGCGGTTTCCCGCCTGGCTGATGCTCGGCGTGGCCGCGCTGACCACCCTGGTCTACCCGCTCTTCTACCAGGCCCTGTACGAGGACCTGAACACCGCCGTCGCCGCGGCGCTGACCGTGCGCAACGCCGCCCTGCTGGTGCTCTTCGGCTGGGCGCTGGCGCGGATCGTCTCCCTGGCCCGGCAGGCGCGGGTCAGCGGACCCGCAGCTCTCCCGGCGCGGGATCGGTGAGCTTCTTCCGGAACAGGGTCTTGGTCTTCGGATCCAGGAAGATCAGGTAGAGGGCGAAGGCCAGGGCCGTCACCACGGCGATCTGCCGGGCGGCGGAGAGGCTGAACTCGAAGTAGGGCCAGATGTCCAGCTGGTCGCTGATCGCGTACACCATGAAGAAGGACACGATCAGGTAGAGCGTCTTGGCCTGCCAGTCGCTGCGGATGCCGGTGACGGCGAACAGGGGAATCAGCCACACCACATACCAGGACTGGATCATGGGAGCCAGGAACACGATGGCCGCGAAGGCGAGCGTGAGCCGGCGCACCAGCCTGCCGTGGTCGCCCACGAACATGAGCCAGACCACGATCGCCACGGACGCGATGCGTCCGACGCTGTGCACGACGTCGGCCATCCCCCAGCCCGGCAGGCCCACCGAGTTGCCCAGGGTCGCCACCACCAGTCCGAGGAACCCGACCGGCGCGTACCAGATCCAGACGCTGCCCGGGGTGCTCAGGGCACCCACCCAGCCGAAGCCGAAGCCGTTGATCAGTCCCATCACGGCCAGGATGGCCAGTGACAGTCCGGCGGTCAGGAACCAGTAGCCGAAGCGGCGCTTCCAGCTGGCCCCCTTGCCCGCCCACAGCAGGCCGATGAAGGGCAGGAACACCAGGGTGATCGGCTTGATCCCGACGGACAGCGTCACCAGCAGCACGCCCAGCAGGCCGCGGCGGGTCGCCGCGAAGTACAGGCCCACGAGCGCCAGGCCGATCATGAGCGCGTCATTGTGGATCGCAGCGATGAAGTTGGCCAGGAACAGCGGGTTGGCGGCGGTCAGCCACAGCGCCCGGTTGGGGTTGATGCCGTGCAGATCGGCCAGCCGCGGCACCACCCAGATGCACATCCCCACGCCGATGAGCGCGATCAGCCGGAAGAGCAGGATGGAGAACTCGGTCTGCCCGCCGGTGATCATCACCACGAGCTCCTCGAGCCAGAGGAACACGGGGCCGTAGGGGGTGGGGCTCAGCGCCCACAGGTCGTCGGCGCCGATCTGCAGGTAGTTGTTGATCTGCGCGTACCCGTCCTTGTACGGGTTCAGGCCGCTCACCATCACCAGCCCCTGGGCGATGTAGGCGAACACGTCCCGGCTGAACAGGGGCAGGCAGACACACATCGGCGCACCCCAGGCGACGACGGCGCGGAGCACGACGGGCCGGGAGTCCGGGCCCCAGGAGCCCATCCGCTGTCCCAGCCGCAGCCAGGACCGCACCAGCAGCATCCCGCCGACGGCGAGCATGAAGACGGAGAACACGGCTCCGGCCGGCTCGAACCGCATCCAGATGATCAGCGGCATCCGGCGGAGCTCGGTGGAGGCCAGCGACAGCCAGCCGACGCCGAGGGAACCGACGAGCATCATCATCGAGCCGACGAACCCCTGGAGGATGGCCACATTGGGTCGGTCGGGGGCATCCTTGGCCGGAATCGACGGCTCAGTCGCCGGCACAGGGGCGGTCATCTGCATGGTTCCAATCGTCGGCTGGCTGGTCTTCCGAACGGCTCACCGGCATCACAGCCGAAGCCGGCGCACTGGTAAGGCAGGTCGGGCCAGGCACGATGAGCACCGTCCTAGCCAAGATACCAGCCTGTCCCCGGCAACGATCCCCGGCGGGCCGGGCGCGGCGGCACCTCCCGGACGGGGCCCGCCTTATAGACTGGGCTCGGTTTTGGACCGACAAGTGCAAGGGCGGTAATGGCTGTGGGGCGCCATCGTGCAGAGGCCGGGCAGGCAGGCAACGAAGACCGGCGACGCGCCGCGGGAGGCAGCGGCCGCCGGCGGCGGTCCGCGGACCCGGCCCGGCGTGCGCCGTCGGCGGCCACCGGAACACGGCGGGCGGCAGCCCGCGCCGCCGAGGCGCCGCGGCGTCCGCGACGGGACCCCGATCTGGCCCTCTGGGGCATCTTCCTCGGCGTCGTGACCTACGCCGCCTCCACGCGCACCGAGATCGACCCGGCGGCCGGAGCAGGCACAGCGTTCCTGGTGACCGCGGTCTTCGCCGCCCTCTGGTGGTTCGGCGGCCGGGACCGCCCGGTGGATTCCGACGCGGCGCCTGCGGCGGCCTCCCGGGAGGACGCCGCCTCCCCCGTCGAAGCCGACGGCGCACTGCCGGCGGCTGCCGAACCCTCCACCGCCGCGCCGGCTCCCGCCGGGTCCGCCGGGTCCGACGCCGCTGCCGCACGATCCGGGGCCGCAGGGTCCGGGGCGGCATCGGGTTCCCGGCGAAAGGAGGCCGCCGGCGCCCGTCCGCCCGTTCCGCAGCACCAGGGCGCCCCGGTGGAACCGCTGCCGTGGGACGCCGCCGCCACCCGCCGCGGACGACGCCGCGCCGACGCGGGGCACCAGTCCGTGCCGGCCGACGGGCCCAGCCGGTGGACCCGCGCCTTCGGGCCGCCCGAGACCGGCTCCCTTCCGCTGCAGCAGTACGTGCCCACCGGGCCGCTGCCGATCATCGTGGCCGACCCGGAAACCCTCGACGGGCGGCAGCGCAGCCACTCCAGCATCTGACCCGGCCCCTCGGCAGGGGCGCGGGGCCGAAGCGGTACATTGGTGGGGTGCCGATTTCAAGTGAACGCATTGTCTGGATCGATTGCGAAATGACGGGGCTCGACATCACCCGTGATGCCCTGATCGAGGTGGCCGTCCTGGTGACGGACGCCGAGCTCAACGTGCTGGGTACGGGAGTGGATGTCGTGATCCGGCCCGACGACGAGGCCCTCGCCGGCATGGGCGACTTCGTCCGCGAGATGCACACGACCTCCGGGCTGCTCAAGGAGCTGCCGGGCGGGATGAGCATGGCCGAGGCCGAGGCCGAGGTCATCGAGTACATCACGGCCTGGGTTCCGGAGCCGAAGAAGGCCCAGCTCGCCGGCAACTCGGTGGGCACCGACCGCCTGTTCCTCGCCCGCGACATGCCGGAAGTGATCAACCACCTGCACTACCGGGTCATCGATGTCTCCACGATCAAGGAGCTGGCCCGCCGCTGGTACCCCAGGGCCTATTTCCAGGCCCCGGCCAAGCACGGCGGGCACCGGGCGCTCGGCGACATCCGCGATTCCATCAACGAGCTGCGCTACTACCGTCAGGCGGTCTTCGTACCCGCCCCCGGACCGGATTCAGCGACGGCGAAGAAGATCGCGGCGGCCCTGGCCGAGCAGCCGCAGGGTTAGCTCCGTCACATTTTCGCCGCCCGGGCTCCGGATGCGCAGAAGCGGTCGAAAAACCGTGTAAGCTGGATTGCGCTGCTCCAGTCAGGGAAACCGATCGGGAGCACATGGTGGGTATAGCTCAGTTGGCAGAGCGCCTGGTTGTGGTCCAGGAGGTCGCGGGTTCAAACCCCGTTACTCACCCCAACATGGGACGCCGGCACACCGGCACCTCAGGCCGCCTCGGAGATCTCCGGGGCGGCCTTTTCCATGTGGTTCACTGGAACTGCTGATCAAAGAGGAGGCACGGGCACGTGTTACGCAGTCTGTTCGAAGAGGACCATGAACTGTTCCGCGAGCTGGCGCGGGAATTCAACGACCGGGAGGTCGCGCCCCACTACGCCGACTGGGACCGTGAGCACATGATGCCCCGCCGGCTCTGGAAGGCGGCCGGCGAGCAGGGCCTGCTTGGCCTGGCGGTCCCGGAGGAATACGGCGGCGCCGGCATGCCCGACTACCGGTACCGGGTTGTCCTAGACGAGGAGTTCGCCCGCGCCGGCCACCTCGCCGTCGGCCTCGCCTTCCACCTCCACGACGACCTGGTCCTGCCCCACCTGCTGGCCTACGGCTCCGAGGACCTCAAGCAGCGCTGGCTGCCCGGCATGGTCTCCGGTGACATCGTCACCTCCGTCGCCTGGACCGAACCCGGAGCCGGCAGCGACCTGCGCGGCATCCGCACGCGCGCCGTCCGCACCGAGGACGGAGACTGGCTGCTCACCGGGCAGAAGACGTTCATCGGCAACGGCATCAGCGGCGACGCCGCGCTGGTCCTGGCGCGCACCGACGGCGGCAGCGGGCGCGGCGGAAGCGGTTCCTTCAGCATGTTCATGGTCGGCAAGACCGAGGGGTACTCCACCGGCCGGCAGCTGGACAAGATGGGCCTGAAGGCCTCGGACACCGCTGAGCTCTTCTTCGACAACGTCCGCGTGCCGGCCTCGGACCTGGTGGGCGAGGAGGGCCGCGGGCTGGAGTACGCCGCCGGCCAGCTGCCCCAGGGCAGGCTGGCCATCGCGGTGGCGGCCTCGGCGGTCTCCCGCGCCGTCTACGACTCCACCGTGCGCTACACGGGCGAACGCACCGCCTTCGACGCCCGGATCATGGACTTCCAGGCCTCCCGGTTCACGCTGGCCGAGCTCCTCACCGAGGTGGAGGTCACCGAAGCGTACGTCGATGCGGCCGTCCGCGCCTTCAACGACGGCGTCCTGGATCCCGTCTCGGCCGCCAAGGCCAAGCTCTGGGCGGCCGAGCGGGCCAAGTCGATCACCGACCGGTGCCTGCAGCTGCACGGCGGGTACGGGTACATCATGGAATACCCCGTGGCCCAGGCTTTCCTGGCCGCCCGGCTGCTGACCATTTTCGGCGGCACCAGCGAAATCATGAAGGAGGTCATCGGGCGCGACATCGCCCGCTGACCCCGCCGCACCGCACAAAAGGACTCCCCCACATGGCCATCCGCCCCATAGTGATCCACGGCGAACCGGTCCTGCACCGCCGCGCCGTCGAAGTCGCCGCCTTCGACGACGAGCTGCGCACCCTCGTCGCCGACATGTACGAGACGATGGACGCCGCCCACGGCGTCGGGCTCGCCGCGCCGCAGGTCGGCGTCGGCCTGCGGATCTTCACGTTCGACTACCCCAACGACGACGACGCGCCGGACCGCGGCGTCGTCGTCAACCCGGTGCTGGTGACCTCCAAGGTTCCCGGGTCAGCCCCGGACCCCGACGAGCACACGGAAGGGTGCCTCTCCGTGCCCGGCGAGGCGTTCCCCCTGCAGCGTGCGGCCTGGGCCCGCGTGACCGGCTTCGACGAGGCCGGCCGCCCGGTCGACTTCGAGGCGACCGGATGGTTCGCCCGGGTGATGCAGCACGAATACGACCACCTGGACGGCATGGTGTACGTGGACCGGCTCACCGAACGCTGGGCCCGCGCGGCGAAGAAGGCCGTCCGGGCCAACGGCTGGAACGTTCCGGGCCTGACCTGGATGCCGGGAGTGGACCCGGACCCGTTCGGCCACTGAGCAGCCGGGCCGCCCGTCGCCCGCTGACGCACAAGAGCCCCGCTCCCCTGAAGGGAGCGGGGCTCTGTACGTGCAGGCCGTGCGTCAGCTGACGACGGCGGCCAGCTCCTCGGCCTTGGGGAAGGCCGGCGGGTTGACGTGCGCCATCTCCTCGAGGACGCGGACCACCTGGCACGAGTAGCCGAACTCGTTGTCGTACCAGACGTACACGACGGCGTTGGTTCCGTTGCAGATGGTGGCCAGGCCGTCGACGATGCCCGCGCGGCGGGAGCCGACGAAGTCGGTGGAGACGACCTCCGGGGACGCGATGTAGTCGATCTGCTTGTGCAGGTCGGAGTTCAGCGACACCTCGCGCAGGAACGTGTTCAGCTCATCCTTGTCGGTGGCCTGCTCCAGGTTCAGGTTCAGGATCGCCATCGAGACGTCGGGGGTGGGAACGCGGATGGCGTTGCCGGTGAGCTTGCCGCCCAGTTCCGGCAGCGCCTTGGCCACGGCCTTGGCCGCGCCGGTCTCGGTGATCACCATGTTCAGCGCCGCCGAGCGGCCGCGGCGGTCGCCCTTGTGGAAGTTGTCGATCAGGTTCTGGTCATTGGTGAAGGAGTGCACCGTTTCGACGTGCCCGTGGACGATGCCGAAGCGGTCGTTCAGCACCTTCAGCACCGGGGTGATCGCGTTGGTGGTGCAGGACGCGGCGGAGAGGATCCGGTCTTCGTCGGTGATCACCTGGTGGTTGATGCCGTGCACGATGTTCTTCAGGTCGCCCTTGCCCGGGGCGGTGAGCAGCACCCGTGCCACGCCCTTGGACTGCAGGTGCTGGGACAGGCCCTCCTCGTCCCGCCAGCGGCCGGTGTTGTCCACCACGATGGCGTCGTTGATGCCGTAGGCGGTGTAGTCGACGGAGGCCGGGTCGTTCGAGTAGATGACCTGGATCAGGGTGCCGTTGGCGAGGATGGTGTTGTTTTCCTCGTCGACGGTGATGGTGCCGTCGAAGGCCCCGTGCACGGAGTCGCGGCGCAGCAGGCTGGCGCGCTTGACGATGTCGTTCTCCGAGCCCTTGCGCACCACGATGGCGCGCAGCCGCAGGCCGTGGCCGCCGCCTGCGTGCTCGATGAGGATCCGGGCCAGCAGCCGGCCGATGCGGCCGAAGCCGTAGAGCACGACGTCGGTGCTGGTGCGCTCGTCCGCGCCGCCGCGGCCGACGACGTCGGCCAGCTCATCGCGGAGGAAGGCTTCAAGGTCGGCACCCTCGCCGAGCTCCTTGTACTTGGTCGCCAGGCGGGCGAGGTCGATCGAGGAGGCGCCGAGGTCGAGGCCGGCCAGGGCCTCCAGGACGGGGTAGGTCTCCGCCAGCGGCAGCTCGGTGTCGTCAATCTGGCGCGCCCAGCGGTGGGCCTTCTGAATTTCGATCACGGAGCGGTTCACCAGGCTCCGGCCGTACACCGAGGTGACAACGCTGTTCTCACGGTACAGCCGCCCGATGAGCGGAATCATGGCCTCCGCGAGGGCCACCCGGTCCATCCAGGTTTCCAGGCAGGTCTCGGACTTCTGGCTCACAGATCTTCACATCCTTATCTCAGCCGGCACAGCTCTGTGCCGGTTGGTTTGCACCGCGGGCGTCACCGCCCGCGGCCGGGCCAAGCCCGTCACAGCAGTGTTCTCCCGTTTCGTCCTTCGCAGGGAAGGCAGGACCACTACCAGTGTATTGCGGCCCACATTCGACTCCGCTTCGTGTTGCGAGACATTCGTCACAGGGGGCTTTCCGCGGCCTGCTGCGGCTCGGCGGCGGGCTCGAGTTCCTCCAGGTGGCGGATGCCCCGAAGCGGGCCGAAGACGGCCAGCAGCGGGGCGGACAGCGCCACGCAGAGCCCGGCGAACACCGCCTCCCGGACGCCCAGCAGCGTTGCCAGCGCGCCGCCGGCGAAACCGGCCACCGCGAGCATCCCCCAGCTGACCATCCGGTTCGCGGAGCTGAGCCGGCCCATCATCCAGGGCGGACAGACGCGCTGGCGGAAGCTGGTGGAGACGACGATGTTCTGCGAGATGAAGAAGCCGGTGACGAACAGGCCCGCGATGCCCGGAAGCATCCCCCACCCGGGCGTCATGAACAGGAGGCTGGCGTAGCCGGCCGCCGCGGGAAACAGCGAGTACCGCCAGACCCGGCCCGAGCCCAGGCGGGCGGTGGCTCGCTTGACGGTCAGGCCGCCCAGGGTGCCGCCCACGGCCAGGGCGGCGGTCACCACGCCCAGCATGAGCGCCGATTCCCCGATGGTGCGGACGACCAGCAGCACCAGCACGGATGCCACGATGTTCCCGCCCAGGTTCCACAGCGCGCCCACATAGAGCAGCACGCGCAGCGGTGCGGTGCTCAGGGCGTAACGCAGGCCGTCGCCCATTTCCCGTCCGAGCCGGCGTCCGACGGGGGGCTGGGCGGCCTCCCGCACCTTGAGCGACGCCACGGCCAGCAGGGCGACGACGGAGGCGGCCACCTGGATCAGCAGGGCGTTCGACGCGCCCCACAGCTGGGTGAGCCACCCGCCCAGCGTCCGCCCGGCGGCGTCGGCGGAGGCGCCTGTTCCGGTCATCAGCCCGTTGCCCTCCACCAGGTCCTCACGGTCCACGGCCCGGGGCACCAGGGCCGCCTCCGCCAGGGTAAAGAACACGGCGGCCAGTCCTGCCAGGAACGAGACGGCGAACAGGTGGACGAGGCTCAGCGCATCCAGCCAGTAGGCCACCGGCAGGGAGGCGAGCAGCAGGATCCGGGCCGCCAGGGATCCGATGATCAGCGGCCGGCGGCGGTAGCGGTCCACCAGCGCGCCGATGGGAAGGCCGAAAAAGAGCCAGGGAAGATAGCCGATGCCCGCCAGCGCGGCCACTGCGAAGTTGCCGGCGTCCAGCTCGACCGCAGCGATCAGCGGCAGCGCGACGGCGGCCACCGACGTACCCAGGAGGCCTGCTGTGGAGGAGATCCACAGGGCCCGGAAATTGGCGTTCCGGACCAGGAGGTGCTTGTCGCTCGTGCGGGACATTGCCACAGAATAGCCGAGGCCCCGCCGCGCCCACGGGCGCAGCGCCGCATGCAGATGCATGAACACTAAAAGAACCCGATTCTTTACCCGGGCCATTGCGGGCCGGGGCGCCCTGGCCCATAATCCGGCCCTGCGGGGCGGCAGCCGGGGTGCGGGCCCCCGCGCGGCGGGGGCAGGGACGGGCTGGCCGATAAGCCGGGTTTTGTACGGCGGTTCCGTTACCGGATCCGCCGCGGCAATCATCCATCTCGGGACGCCGTTGCCGGCGCCCTCCAGCGGCCTACCCGGACGCTCGGGCGGGCAGCCCTCGGTCGCGTCCTGTCTGGCCTTGCTCCGGGTGGGGTTTACCTAGCCGCCCCGGTCACCCGGGGCGCTGGTGGTCTCTTACACCGCCTTTTCACCCTTACCGTGCGGCATGGCCGACGGCGGTCTGTTTTCTGTGGCACTGTCCTGCGGGTTTCCCCGAGTGGGCGTTACCCACCACCCTGCCCTGCGGAGCCCGGACTTTCCTCGGCGGGTGCCCTTGCAGGCCCCGACGCGATTGCCTGGCCAACCCGTCCCTGCCGTCAATGCTACCGATAAAATCGACTGGTGCTGATTCTGCTGCCCCCGTCCGAAGGCAAGACCGCTCCCGCGGCCGGCCCCCGCTTCGACTACTCCGCCCTGCGCTTCCCTGAGCTCGGCCCCGCCCGCGAGCTGGTGCTGGACGAGCTGGCCCGCGTCAGCGACTCCCCCGACGCGCTGAAGGTGCTCAAGGTCGGCGCCTCGCTCGCCGCGGAGGTGGCCCGCAACACCCGCCTCCTCGAGGAGCCGGCCGCGCCGGCCCATTCCGTCTACTCCGGGGTGCTGTACGACGCGCTGGGCTACGGCACCCTGCCGCCGGCGGCACGGGAGCGCGCGGACCGGCAGGTGCTGGTGGTCTCGGCACTGTGGGGCGCCCTGGGATTCGCGGATCCGATTCCCGCCTACCGGCTCTCCATGTCCGCCCGGCTGCCCGGAACGGGTGCGCTGGCGGCCTACTGGAAGCGGCAGCTGTCCGGCGTCCTGGACAAGCACGCCGACGGGCGGCTGGTCGTGGACTGCCGCTCCAGCACCTATGCGGCGGCGTGGGCGCCGGACCCGGCCTCCGGCGCAGCCGTCAACGTGTTCCAGATCCGCAACGGCGAGCGGAAGGTGGTCTCCCACTTCGCCAAGCACACCCGCGGCGAGCTGGCCCGCCACCTGCTCGCCCGCAGCGGGCCCGAGCCGCGCACTCCCGGGGAGCTGCTGGCGGCCGCGGAGGAGAAATGGCAGGCCGAGCTGCTGCCGCCGGCCGGCCGCAAACCGTACCAGCTGAACCTGGTCCTGCCCGAGGACGCGTCCTTCGCCCGCTGACCGGCTCCCGGACCGGCAGCGGCCCGGGAACCGGTCAGTCGGCGGCCACCAGTTCCACTTCGAAGCCGTCGGCGTTCTCCAGGTAGGCGGCGTAGTGCCCGGGCCCGCCCGCGTGCGGGTACCGGTCCGCAAACAGCTGCGTCCAGCCGTGGCTGGCGGCGCGCCGGGCCAGCAGGTCCACCTCCTGCCGGGTTCCGGCGGTGAAGGCCAGGTGGTTCACGCCCGGCCGGCGCCGCTCATGGGCGGCGTCGACGACGTCGGGGCCGGCTTCCAGCACGATGTACCCGTCGGCGCCGTTCCACCGCTGTCCGGTGGACCACTTGTCCCCGGGGGTCCAGCCGAGGCGCTCCAGCAGCCAGCCCAGCGACTTCTCCGCCGCGGCCAGGTTCCGGACCCAGACCTCGACGTGGTGCAGCCGCCCGGTGGGAACGGACGGAGCCTGAACGTCCTCCGGGCGCGCCGGAGCGGCGGAACCGCCGGCGGCGCCGTCGCCCTTCTCCGGAGCAGCGCCGTCCGCGGAGCCGGAGCCGACCGGCCCGGGCGAGCCTTTCCGCGGCTGCCACGGCACGCCGGCGATTCCGGCGTCCATCGCCTCGTTGGAGAGCCGGTCCGCGTCCTTGTTCTTCTCGCGCGGAATCCACTCGTATTTAACCCGGCGTGGATCGACGATGGCCCGGGCCTGCTGCGCCAGCCGGCGCATGTCCTCGTGCTTGATCTTCCACCGTCCGCTCATCTGTTCCACGACGAGCTTGGAGTCCATCTTCACCAGGATCCAGCAGCCGGGGTCGATGGCGTGGGCCATCCGCAGGCCGGCAACGAGGCCGGAGTACTCGGCGACGTTGTTGGAGGCGATGCCCACGTACTGCGCCTCTTCGGCGATGATGCGGCCGGTGTCCGGGTCCCGGACCAAAGCTCCGTAGCCGGCGTGTCCGGGGTTCCCGCGGGATCCGCCGTCAGCTTCGACCACCAGGATCCTGCCGCCCGGCGCCGGAGCGGCGGCGGGCTCGTGTTCAAACAGCGTCACTGCTCAGCTGCCCCATTCCGCGGAACGGACCAGGATGCACCCGGAGTCGGGGCAGAAGACGACATCGTCCTCGGCGGCACGGCGGATGTCGGCAAGGTCCCCGGGGCTCAGCTGCATGCCGGAGCCTTCCGATGAGCCGTGGAACAGCCGCGCCGCGCCGACGCCGTGCCGGTCCAGGGTCTTCTCGTACAGGGCCAGCAGGCCGGGTTCGAACGTTCCGGCGAGTTCGGCGCGCTGCTGCAGCGCCGTGCCTTCCTCACCGCGGATACGCTGGAGTTCGGCGTCGCGGGCCTGCTCAAGCACGGCCAGCTCCCCCACGGCGCGGTCGAGCACTTGGCGCGCCGCGTCGGCCGTGCCGCGCAGCTCCTCCAGCCGCTCCATCGCCTCCAGCTCCACGTCCTCCAGGTCCGAGCGCCGCCGGGTGAGGGACTCGATTTCGTGCTGCAGGGCGGTGAGGTCCTTGGAGGTGCCCGTTCCGGAGTCCAGCCGGGCCTGGTTGCGCTCGAGCCGGCCCGTGACGGCGGCGACGTCGTCCTCCGCCTTGGTGATCTCCCGCTCCGCGGCGCTGACGGCGCCGTCAGCTTCGGCTGCCGCGTGCCGGGCCTCGTCCCGGCGCCCCTGCGCCGCGGCGATCTCCGGGTTGCCGGCGGCCGCCCGCGCTTCGCTGCGCAGCTTGCGTATCCGGCTGTCCAGGGCCTGCAGGTCCAGCAGCCGCAGCTGCTCGGCCGGTGATGCTTTTGCCACGTGTACCTCCGTTGCTGTCCGGGCGGACCCCGGACCCTCCCTAGCCTATGGCAGGGGGCCGGTCAGTCCACCCCGGGAGTAAGCACGAAATCCCACGGGTCGCTGTTCACGGTGCTCACGCGGACCTCGACCTCGAACCCCTGGTCGGCCAGCACGTTCTCAAGGGCGGCCGCGGCCGGGGTGAGCCAGAGCCACTCGCTGCCGAAGTGGGAGACGTCGATCAGGTAGGGCCGGCCGTTGACGGCCGCCTCCCGCGCCTCCGAGGCCGGATGGTGGCGCAGGTCCGCGGTGACATAGACGTCGGCCTGGGCGCGGCGGACGGCGGCGAACAGACTGTCGCCGGCTCCCCCGCAGACCGCCACCCGGCGGACCAGTCCGTCCGGATCTCCGGCCACCCGCACGCCGCCGGCCACCGCCGGAAGCACGCTGAAGACCCGTTCGGCGAAGTCGGCCAGGCTGCGCACCTGGTCCAGTTCGCCGACCCGGCCGATCCCCTCCTCGGGCAGGCCCTCGGCGGCCGGGGCGAGCGGCTGCACGTCCTGCAGGCCCAGTGCGTCGGCGAGCACGTCGGAGACCCCTCCGACGGCGCTGTCACCGTTGGTATGCACGGCCAGCAGGGCGCATCCCGCCTCGATCAGCCGGTGGACCACTTCGCCCTTGAACCCGGTGGCCGCCACGGAGTTCACCGGCTTGAGCAGCAGCGGGTGGTGGGTGATGAGCAGGTCGGCGCCCCACGCCAGCGCGTCGTCGACCACGTCGGACACCGGATCGACGGCGAACATGATCCGCCGGACGGGCCGCTCGGGCCGGCCCGCAACGAGCCCGACCGCGTCCCAGTCCTCCGCCAGGGATTCGGGCCAGAGCTCCTCCGCGGCCAGGAGCACGTCGCCCAGCGTCGGGGCGGCGTCGGCAGCTGCGGGGACACCGGAACCGACGCCGACCTCCTCGGAGCCCGCCTCATCGGGGTGCACGGCGCCGGGACCGCTGCCGCCTGCGGCGGAATGCTCTGCGTTCATAGGTTTAAGTTGTACTCTGCCGCACCGGCGGCGCTCAATTCCGCAGCGCGGGCGGGAATGGATCTCCCCGCCCGGCGGTTGGCACAGGACATGAAGACCTATGTGCTTGGCGGCGGGTGCTTCTGGTGCCTGGACGCCGTCTACCGGCAGACCCGCGGCGTGACCGAGGTGGTTTCGGGCTACACCGGCGGCCATGATCCGCACCCGAACTACGAGAGCGTGTGCTCCGGGACCACCGGGCACGCCGAGGTGGTCTCCGTGACGTTCGATGAGGCCGTGGTGCCGCCCGAGGTGATCCTGGGCCTGTTCTTCGCCTCCCACGATCCGACCACGCTGAACCGCCAGGGCTACGACGTCGGAACGCAGTACCGGTCGGCCATGTTCTACCGCACCGAGGAGCAGCGGCAGGAGTACCTGCAGGCCCTCGAGCGGGCCCGGGCGGACTGGAAGGATCCGATCGTCACCGAGATCGTGCCGCTGCCGACGTTCCATCCGGCGGAGGATTACCACCAGGACTTCTACGCCAAACAGCCCTGGGCCGGATACTGCCAGGTGATTATCAACCCGAAGCTCGCCAAGGCCCGCAAATATTACTCCGAATGGCTTGCCGCGTAGGGCTTCCCAGGCCCGGCGATAGGCTGGAACGGGCAGTTCTGTGTCCGTCCCGCAGACTGAGAACAGAGGAATCAACATGGCACGCATCTACGACGACGTCACCCAGGTAGTGGGTCACACCCCGCTGGTCCGCCTGAACCGGCTCACCGAAGGCCTCCCGGCCCAGGTCGCCGTGAAGCTTGAGTTCTACAACCCGGCCAACAGCGTCAAGGACCGCATCGGCGTGGCCATTGTCGACGCCGCCGAGAAGGCCGGCGCCCTGCGCCCCGGCGGCACCATCGTGGAGGGCACCTCCGGCAACACCGGCATCGCCCTGGCCATGGTGGGCGCGGCCCGCGGCTACAAGGTCATCCTGACCATGCCGGAGACGATGTCCACCGAACGCCGGGTCATGCTGCGCGCCTTTGGCGCCGAGATCGTCCTGACCCCCGGGTCCGAGGGCATGCGCGGCGCGGTGGAAAAGGCCAAGGAGATCGTCGCCTCCACCGACAACGCCATCTGGGCCCAGCAGTTCGCCAACGCGGCCAACCCGGCGGTGCACCGCGAGACCACCGCCGAGGAGATCTGGAAGGATACCGACGGCCAGGTCGACATCTTCGTGGCGGGCATCGGCACCGGCGGCACCATCACCGGCGTCGGCCAGGTGCTCAAGCAGCGCAAGCCGGATGTGCAGATCGTGGCGGTCGAGCCCAAGGACTCCCCCATCCTCAACGGCGGCGCCCCGGGCCCGCACAAGATCCAGGGCATCGGCGCGAACTTCGTGCCGGAGATCCTCGATACCGAGATCTACGACGAGGTCTTCGACGCCTCCATCGAGGACTCCGTGGCCACGGCCCGGGCGCTGGGAACCCAGGAAGGCATCCTCGGCGGCATCTCCTCCGGCGCCATCGTCTGGGCGGCCCTGGAGCTGGCGAAGCGGCCCGAGAACGCCGGTAAGCTGATTGTCGCCACCGTATGCGACTTCGGAGAGCGCTACATCTCCACCGTCCTGTACGACGACATCCGGGGCTAGGTCCCCGGCTTCCCTGCCCGCCCTTGTCCGGGCAGGGCCCCGACGCAGAAAGAACCTGAGTGAGAATCCTCGCCCGACTCCGTGAAGACCTCCGTGCCGCCGCCTCCCACGATCCGGCGGCGCGCGGGTCCCTGGAGAACCTCGTTGTCTACTCCGGACTGCATGCCATCTGGATGCACCGGCTGACCCACCGCATGTGGTCCAACCCGGCGCTGCGCTTTCCGGCCCGCGTGCTGTCCCAGCTGACGAGGTTCGCCACGGGCATCGAGATCCATCCCGGGGCCACCATCGGCCGGCGCTTCTTCATCGACCACGGCATGGGCGTGGTCATCGGAGAGACCGCCGAAATCGGCGACGACGTGATGCTGTACCACGGCGTCACCCTGGGCGGACGCTCGCTGGCCCGGGTCAAGCGGCATCCCACGATCGGCAACAACGTCACCATCGGCGCCGGAGCCAAGGTCCTGGGCCCGGTGACCATTGGTGACAACTCCGCCGTCGGCGCGAACGCCGTCGTCGTCAAGGACGCGCCCGCCGACTCGATCGTCACCGGCATCCCGGCGACCTGGCGCCACCGCGACCAGAAGGAAAAGCTGGCGGCGGTGGATCCGGCCGAGTACGTGGATCCGGCGATCTACATCTAGGTCCGGACACCCTTCCGACCCAAGGAAAGGCCGGCAGCCCTCGGGCTGCCGGCCTTGTCCTTATGTACGGGTCACGCCCGGCGGTGCCTCGCGGGCACCGATCAGTGCGTGTCGACGGCGGAGACCTCGGACCGGTCACCGCTCCACAGCGTGTGGAAGGTGCCTTCCTCGTCGACGCGGTTGTACGTGTGGGCGCCGAACAGGTCCCGCAGGCCCTGGGTCAGGGCGGCCGGCAGGCGACGCCGGCGCAGGCCGTCGTAGTAGGCCAGCGAGGAGGAGAACACGGGCACGGGAATGCCCAGCTGCACGGCGGTGGCCACGACACGGCGCCAGGCCGGGACGGCGGCGGCGATGGACTCGGCGAAGGCCGGATCCAGCAGCAGGTTCGCCGGGGCCTTGCCACCCTCGTAGGCCTTCATGATGTCGTCCAGCAGCTCGGCACGGATGATGCAGCCGGCGCGCCAGAGCGAGGCGATCTCATCGAGCCTGAGGTCCCAGCCGTACTCCTTGGCGGCGGCGGCGAGCATGTCCATGCCCTGCGCGTAGCTGACCAGCTTGGACGCGTAGAGCGCCTGGCGCACGTCCTCCACGAAGGTCTCGGGCAGCTGCACCTCGGTCTCGGCGCCGGTGAGCACCTCCTGCGCCTCGGCCCGCTGGCCGCGCTGCGAGGACAGGGCGCGGGCGAAGACCGACTCGGCGATGCCGGACACCGGCGAGCCGAGGTCCAGGCCGGAAACGACGGTCCAGCGGCCGGTGCCCTTCTGCCCGGCGGAGTCGACCACGACGTCGACGAACGGCTTGCCCGTCTTCCCATCCTTGTGGGCGAGCACCTCGGCGGTGATCTCGATCAGGAAGGAGCTGAGCTGGCCGGTGTTCCATTCGCGGAAGATCTCGGCCTGCTCGGCCGGCTCGATGCCCGCGGCCGAGCGCAGCAGGTCGTAGGCCTCGCCGATGACCTGCATGTCCGCATACTCGATGCCGTTGTGCACCATCTTGACGAAGTGTCCGGCGCCGTCGGTGCCGACCCACGCGCAGCAGGGCTCGCCGTTGTACTTGGCGGAGATCTTCTCCAGCATCGGGCCCAGGGAATCGTAGGACTCACGGGAGCCGCCGGGCATGATCGAGGGGCCGAGCAGCGCCCCCTCCTCGCCGCCGGAGACGCCGACGCCCACAAAGTGCAGGCCCTTTTCGGCCAGGGCCGCCTCGCGGCGCCGGGTGTCCTCGTAGTGGGAGTTGCCGGCGTCGATGACGATGTCGCCTTCCTCCAGCAGCGGGGTCAGCTGGTCGATCACCGAATCCACCGGAGCGCCGGCCTTGACCATGATGAGCACCCGGCGCGGCTTCTCCAGCGAGTCCACCAGCTCCTGCAGCGACTCGGTGCGGATGAAGTTCCCCTCATCCCCGTGCGCGGCCAGCAGGGCGTCGGTCTTCGCGACCGAGCGGTTGTGCAGGGCCACCGTGTAGCCGTTGCGGGCCAGGTTGCGGGCAAGGTTCGCGCCCATGACTGCCAGGCCGGTCACACCAATTTGTGCGCTCAAAACAACTCCAGGATTCTTCAGGTGCCCTTCTTGCAGGGCACGGGGTCGGCGCGCGCGCCGTTCGTCCACTCCACCCTATTCTTCCGGGCGCGTCCGCCGCCACACGGCCGGCCCTCAGCTGCCGAGCTGCCAGCGGTTGACGACGGCGGCCGCCCGCTCGACGACCCCGATGCCCTCCTCGAGCTCCGCCGCACCGGCGGTGAGCACGGCCACGCTGTACCCGGCGTCTCCGGCCAGGACGAATCCTGCGCTGCCCACGTTCCAGGCCAGTGCGTCGTCCTGCAGCCAGCCGTTCTTCAGGCCCACCTCGTCGGCCGCTCCGGCGCTGCCGGCCGTGATTCCCCAGCGCTGGCCGGGATCGATGGTTTCGACCAGGTCGACCGCCCACGCCATGAGGTCATCGCGGATCCAGTCCACGCCCCCGGCCAGCACCGTGGCGATCCTCACCTGGTCCTCGGCCACCGTCTCGTTGGCGCCCCAGATGTCAGCGGCCTGGGTCTGCTCCACGCCGAGGAGCTCGTAGGTCCGGCGCAGCTCATCGGCGCCGCCGATCTGCTCGTACAGGCAGTCGGTCGCGTCGTTGTCGCTTCGGCGGATCATCGCTTCGGCCAACGACCGCTCCTCGTCCCCCGGTCCGGTGCCCTGCTCCGTCTGCACCCGCAGCAGGGTCAGCAGGATCGGCACCTTGACCAGGCTTGCCTCCAGGTAGCGTTCCCCGCCGCGGTACGACCATGTGCGTCCGGAGGCGTGGTCGGTCACCGCCAGCGAAAAGACGACGTCCGTTTCCGCGGCGAGCCGGTCAAGTTCGCTGCGCAGTTCCGCGGGTGTGCCGGCTTCCGGTGCCAGGGCCGTTTCAGGGGCCTCGGGGCCCGCCGCCCCGTCCTCGGCCTGCTGGACGGGCCCGGCGCATCCTGCGCAGACGGCAACGGAGAGGACGGCGGCAAGGAACCGCCGGGAGAATCGGGCGTGCAACGGGGTGTTTCCTTCAAGGCATGCTCATACGGGTCCTGACCCTTTTGTCATAGCATCTGCGCCTGTGCCGCTGCTGTGACGCGGCCGCCCCGCCGCGGGCCTGTGGCCTGCAGGAACCAGGGGAACAGGGAAGCAGAATTACCGCCCGGAAACACGAAAACCCGCAGGCGCGGCCTGCGGGTTCGGTGTGGGTCCTACCGGGATCGAACCGATGACATCCACGGTGTAAACGTGGCGCTCTACCAGCTGAGCTAAAGACCCGATTGTGACCGTTATGCCAGGAACCGTTCGAGGATTTCTCCTGCGAACCGGGCTCTCCAGCGCCGTGTCACGAGGAACAACCCTACCGGATCACGGGCCTGACTGCCTAATTCTCCCCCGGGCCGCCGTCGTCCCCGGTGCCGGCGGCGGGAGCGGCAAGGTCGGGCAGGTGCCGGGCCAGATAGGTCAGGGCCGGGGCGGTGCCGATGTCCAGCTTGAGGTCGGCCAGTTCGTCGCCGCGGGTGGGCCCGCGGTTGATGATCACCACGGGCTTGCCGTCTTTGTGGGCGCGCCGCACGAAGCGCAGCCCGCTCATGACCGTGAGCGAGGATCCGGCCACCACGAGGGCGTCGGCGGCGGCGAGGATGTCGAAGGCGGCGGCCACGCGGTCCTTGGGCACGTTCTCGCCGAAGTACACGAAGTCCGGTTTGAGGGTGCCTCCACAGACCGGACAGTCGGCCACCACGAAGGAGTCGGTGTCGGTGATCTCGGCGTCGGCGTCGGGGTTGATGTCTCCCCGGTCGCCGACCTCCTCGAGATAGCCGGGGTTCAGCCGCAGCAGCAGATCGGCGATGTGCGCCCGGCTGAACCGGCTGCCGCAGTCCAGGCAGATGACCTGGTCGAAGCGGCCGTGGAGGTCGATGACCTGTCGGCTGCCGGCGTCGGTGTGGAGGCGGTCCACGTTCTGGGTGATCAGTCCGGTGATCAGTCCGCGCCGTTCCAGCTCCGCCACGGCCCGGTGCCCGGCGTTCGGCACCGCCCGGCGCATGTGATGCCAGCCGACGTGGTTGCGGGCCCAGTAGCGCCGGCGCAGGGCCTGGTCGCCGATGAACTGCTGGTAGGTCATCGGGTTCCGGGGCGGGGCGCCCGGCCCGCGGTAGTCGGGGATGCCGGAATCGGTGCTGAGTCCGGCGCCGGTCAGCAGGGCCAGGCGGCGGCCCGAGAGCAGCCGAAGCGCCTCCTGCAGCTGCGCGCGCTCTTCGGCGGTCGGTTCGCGTGCGGATGGTGGAGCACCTCCCGCCGGGGACGGCGCTGTGCCGGCGCCGGGCGGCGTCGGCTGCCCGTTGCGCTCGGTGCTCACGTCACTGCTCCCGGCGCGGCCGGCGCCGCGGCGAGGCGGCCCAGGGCGTCCCGGTAGGCGGCCGGAGGGCGTGCCTCGCCGGGGCCGGTGGAGAAGGTCTCGGCGAGTGAACCGTCCGGGCGGATCACCGCGGTCAGCCGGATCGGCCGGCCCAGCTGTTCGTCGAAGGCACCGAAGAGGCGCGAGACCTCGCCGTGCGGCCAAAAGTCGGAGAGCAGGTCGAACGGCAGGTCCTCCGCCTCGGCATAGGCCCTCAGCGTGTAGCGCGAATCGCAGGACACGCCCACCACACGGGCGCCGGCCTGCTCAAAGATCGCCGCCTGGCTGCTCAGCTGACGAAGCTCACCGGTGCACACACGCGAGAAGGCGAACGGAAAGAACACGAGGAACGCCGGATGTCCGGCGAGGTCCCGCAGCCGCACCGGCGCACCGTGCTGGTTGGCGAGTTCGAAGTCCGGAGCCGGGGAACGGTCCGGAAAAGGCCGCTGATCCAGGGCCAAAGGGTCCGTCTACTTCTTCCGCCGGCTGACCAGGCGCGTTGCAGCCCAGTCTGCGGAAACACCGGGGGACGTGGTGACGTGCAGTCCTGCGGTCGGCGCGGCTTCCTCGATCTCGGAGGGCGAGACGTAACCGGCCCGTCCGGACTTCGGGGTCAGCACCCACACCACGCCGCCCTCGTCAAGGGTGGTCAGGGAGTCGACCAGGGCATCCACCAGGTCGCCGTCGTCGGCGCGCCACCAGAGGATGACGCCGTCGACCACGTCGTGGTCATCCTCGGTCAGCAGTTCGGATCCGATGACGTCTTCCAGGTCTTCCCGGAAATCGAAGTCGACGTCGTCGTCGTAGCCGAATTCCTGAACGAGGTCACCGTCCTTGAAACCCAATCGTCCCGCCACGTTTTCCGACGTGACGGCCTCGGCCTCGCTCACTTCACTCCTCCTGGATGACTGCATACCTATAAGGGAATCACATATCGGGCGGAACTGTGGTGTTCCTGAACCAAGGGAACACCCAACCGGCCCGGTGTTCAAGGGCCCTCCCGTGCACCGCGTTCCGGGACGTGCCGCCGGGCCCGGGGCCATGTCATACGGGCGCGCCGATAGCGAACAGGCTACGCAACACACGGGCCGCACGGATACAGTGGCATAAGGAGCCTCGGAAGGGCTGGCCACGTGCGCCCTCAGGACCATGCAGACCGCACGAGGCAATTAAGAGAGATGCTCCGGCAACGACAGGCCGGACCCAAGCGTTAATACCTGCAGACACAATCTGTACGTAAGAGAGGTTGGCCGTGGCCGCAGAAGACACAACCGACATCCTCAGCGGGTTGACGAACCAGCTGCCCGATCGGGATCCCGAGGAAACCGCGGAGTGGATGGAGTCGCTCGATGAGCTGATCCAGACGCAGGGCACCGAGCGGGCGCAGTACATCATGCGCGCCCTGCTCCAGCGTGCCGGCGCCCGGTCCGTGGGCGTCCCGATGGTGACAACCACCGACTACATCAACACCATCCCCGTCGACCAGGAACCCGAGTTCCCCGGCGACGAGGAGATCGAACGCCGCTACCGCGCCTGGCTGCGCTGGAACGCCGCGATCATGGTGCACCGCGCCCAGCGCCCGGGCATCGGCGTGGGCGGGCATATCTCCACCTATGCCGGCGCCGCGACGCTCTATGAAGTGGGCATGAACCACTTCTTCCGCGGCAAGGACCATCCCGGCGGCGGAGACCAGATCTACTTCCAGGGCCACGCCTCCCCCGGCATGTACGCCCGCGCGTTCCTGGAGGGACGCCTGACCGAGAAGGACCTCGACGGCTTCCGCCAGGAGAAGTCCCGGCAGGGCAACGCCCTCTCCTCCTACCCGCACCCGCGCAACATGCCGGAGTTCTGGGAGTTCCCGACCGTGTCCATGGGCATCGGCCCGATGAACGCGATCTACCAGGCCCAGATGAACCGCTACCTGCACAACCGCGGCATCCAGGACACCTCGGAACAGCACGTCTGGGCGTTCCTGGGCGACGGCGAAATGGACGAGCCGGAATCGCGCGGCCTGCTCCAGCTGGCCGCCAACGACAAGCTGGACAACCTGACCTTCGTGGTCAACTGCAACCTGCAGCGCCTCGACGGCCCGGTCCGCGGCAACGGCAAGATCATGCAGGAGCTTGAGGCCTTCTTCCGCGGCGCCGGCTGGAACGTCATCAAGGTGGTCTGGGGCCGTGAGTGGGACGCCCTGCTGTCCAAGGACAAGGACGGCGCCCTGGTCGAGGTCATGAACCAGACGCCCGACGGCGACTACCAGACCTACAAGGCCGAGTCCGGCGGATTCGTTCGCGAGCACTTCTTCGGCAAGTCCGAGCAGACCAAGGAGCTCGTCGCCGACCTGACCGACGAGCAGATCTGGAACCTCAAGCGCGGCGGCCACGACTACCGCAAGGTCTACGCCGCCTACAAGGCAGCCACCGAGTTCAAGGGCGCTCCCACCGTCATCCTGGCGCACACCGTCAAGGGCTACGGCCTGGGCACCCACTTCGAAGGCCGCAACGCCACCCACCAGATGAAGAAGCTGACCCTGGAGGACCTGAAGGCCTTCCGGGACCACCTGCGCATCCCGATCAGCGACGAGGAGCTGGAGCGGGATCCGTACCAGCCGCCGTACTACAACCCGGGCCCCGATGCTCCGGAGATCAAGTACATGCTGGAACGGCGCAGGGAGCTCGGCGGCTTCGTGCCGGAGCGGCGTGTGGAGTACAAGCCGCTGCACCTGCCCGACGAGAAGGCCTACGAAGTCGCGATGCGCGGTTCGGGCAAGCAGCAGGCCGCCACCACCATGGCGTTCGTGCGGCTGCTCAAGGACCTGATGCGCGACAAGGAGTTCGGCGCCCGGGTCGTGCCCATCATTCCGGATGAGGCCCGTACCTTCGGCATGGACTCCTTCTTCCCGACGGCGAAGATCTACAACCCGAAGGGGCAGAACTACCTCTCGGTGGACCGGGACCTGGTCCTGGCCTACAAGGAGTCCCCGCAGGGCCAGATCGTGCACGTCGGCATCAACGAGGCCGGCTCGATTGCGGCGTTCACCGCGGCGGGCACCTCCTACGCCACGCACGGCGAGCCGCTGGTCCCCGTCTACGTGTTCTACTCGATGTTCGGCTTCCAGCGCACCGGCGACTACATCTGGGCGGCAACCGACCAGCTGGCCCGCGGCTTCCTGATCTCCGCGACCGCCGGCCGCACCACCCTGACCGGTGAGGGCCTGCAGCACGCCGACGGCCATTCCCCGATCCTCGCCTCGACCAACCCCGCGGTGAAGACCTACGACCCGGCCTACGGGTACGAGATCGGGCACATCGTCCGCCACGGCCTGGAGGAGATGTACGGTCCGGATTCGAAGGATCCGAACGTCATCTACAACCTGATGGTCTACAACGAGCCGATCGTGCAGCCGAAGGCGCCGGAGGATCTGGACGTCGAAGGCATCATCAAGGGCATCTACCTGCTGGCCCCGGCCAAGGTCGACGGTCCCCGGACCCAGCTGCTCGCCTCCGGCGTCGCGGTTCCGTGGGCCCTGGAAGCCCAGAAGATCCTGGCCGAGGACTGGGGCGTCTCCGCCGATGTCTGGTCGGTCACCTCCTGGAACGAACTGCGCCGCGACGGCCTGGCCGCCGAGGAGGAGGCGTTCCTGAACCCCGACGCCGAGCCGCGCGTTCCGTTCGTCACCCGCCAGCTGGAGGGAGCCACCGGCCCGATCGTGGCCTCGAGCGACTACATGAAGGCAGTGCCGGACCAGATCCGCCAGTTCCTGCCCAATGAGTTCGCCAGCCTTGGTGCCGACGACTTCGGTTTCGCGGACACCCGCGCCGCCGCCCGGCGCTACTTCAAGATCGACAGCCACTCCATGGTGGTCCGTGCTCTGGAGATGCTCGCCCGCCGCGGCGAGGTTCCGGCCAGCGCCCCCAAGGAGGCCATCGAGAAGTACCGGCTGCTGGACGTCAACGCCGGCACCAGCGGCAACGCCGGCGGAGACGCCTGACCGGCGTCGCCCGTGAGGTGACCTTCAACGGCGGCAGGGCCGTCCGCTTCGGCGGGCGGCCCTGCCGCCGTTAATCCGGCCTCCGACGGCGGTCAGTCCTCCGCTGTGCGCAGGGCCCCGTTGGAGACCAGCTCGATGTGTTCCTGCATGGCCCGCGCGGCGGCGTCGGGGTCGCCGCTGCGGATGGCGTCGGCAATGGCGCGGTGCGAGGCAAGGGAGCGCTCCGGGCGTCCGGGCTGGGCGAGGGAGGCGAGCCGGGTCTGCACGACGAGCTCGCCGATGAAGGTCATGATCGATGCGAGCACGGTGGAGTGCGCCGCCGCCGCGACCGCCTTGTGGAACAGTTCGTCGCCCCGGGTGCCGCGGCTGCCCGCGGCGACCTCCTCCGCCATCATTTCAAGGGCCGCATCGATGGCGGCCAGGTCCCGGTCGGTGCGCCGGCGGGCAGCCAGCGAGGCGAGGCCGGCTTCGAGGACGGCCCGGGCCTCGGCGATTTCCGGCAGCCTGTCCCGCTGCTCGCGCAGTTCGCGCAGCACCGCCGCCACGCTGGGCCGGTACACCAGCACCGCGCCGGTGCCGTGCTGGACGTCGATGACGCCCAGCACCTCCAGGGCCACAAGGGCCTGGGCGAGGGTGGCGCGGCTGACGCCCAGCTGTTCGGCGAGGTCGCGTTCACCTGGAAGCGTGTCCCCGGGCTGGAGCGAGGATCGGGCGATGTAGTCCAGAATCTGCTCGACGAGGCGTTCGTAGAGGCGCGGCCGGGAGACCCGGGCCATAGCTGCGGGGCCCGTGGGCTCCATGTGGTTCCACCTTCCATGGCGATCCGGCTCGTGGCCGAAAGTATATCCGGGTTGACAAGAGTCTCACTGTCTAAGAGGCTAGGCCAGTAACGGGTGCTGTGGTGCACCTCACAGCCTATTCCTTTCCGGGGAGAACAACGATGTCCGCTCCACTCCTGTCCATCCTGGTCCTCGCGGCCATGTTCATACTTGCCACGGTGCTCCCGCTGAACATGGGTGCCCTCGCGTTCGTCGGCGCCTTCCTGCTCGGTTTCGTCTTCCTGGGCATGGACACCGACGACATCCTGGCCAACTTTCCCGGCGAGCTGTTCCTGACGATCGTCGGCGTCACCTATCTGTTTGCCATCGCGCAGAACAACGGCACCATCGACCTCCTGGTCCGCGGCGCAGTGCGCCTGGTCGGCAACCGCGTGGCGCTCATTCCGTGGATCATGTTCGCCATCACCGCGGCCATCACCGCGGTGGGCGCGCTCTCCCCCGCGGCCGTCGCCATCGTGGCCCCGATTGCCCTCGGCTTCGCCGCCCGCAACAACATCAACCCGCTGCTCATGGGCATGATGGTGATCCACGGCGCCCAGGCCGGCGGCTTCTCGCCCATCGCGGTGTACGGCGTCACCGTCAACGGCATCATCGCCGGCACGGACCTGGAGTCCAGCCCGCTGGCGGTCTTCCTGGCCAGTCTGCTGTTCAACACCTTCATCGCCGTCATCCTCACCGTGCTGCTCGGCGGCAGGGGCCGCCGCGGCAGCTTGGCGGGCCGCTTCGCGGAGCAGGTCGCCGCCGCCCGGGTCAACGCGACCGCCTCCCATCCCGACGTTCCGTTCAAGGGCTTCGGCTCCGACATGTACGGCCCCCGCGACCCCGCCGGCGACGGCGTCGAGGCCACGCGGGAGGGGCGGGTGAAGGCGCCGCAGGTGCTGACCATCCTTGGCCTGCTGGCCCTGGCCGTGATCGCCCTGGGCTTCAAGGTCGACGTCGGCTTCGTCTCCATCACCATTGCGGTGCTGCTGGCGCTGGCCTCGCCTGAGGCCCAGAAGGGCGCGGTCAACAAGATCAGCTGGTCCACCGTGCTGCTGATCTGCGGCATGCTGACGTTCGTCGGCGTCCTCCAGGCCGCCGGCACCGTCGAATACGTCTCCGAGGGCGTCGCGAGCCTCGGCATGCCGCTGCTCGCCGCACTGCTGATCTGCTACATCGGCGCCGTGGTCTCCGCATTCGCCTCCTCCACCGCCATCCTGGCCGCCCTCATCCCGCTCGCCGTGCCCTTCCTGGCCAGCGGCGAAATCGGCGCCGTCGGACTGATCTGCGCACTGGCGGTGTCCTCCACCATCGTGGACGTCTCCCCCTTCTCCACGAACGGCGCGCTGGTGCTGGCCAACGCCCCGGAGAACGTGGACAAGGACCGCTTCTACAAGCAGATCCTCACCTACAGCGCCGTCGTGGTCGTCCTCGGCCCCGCGGTCGCCTGGCTGGTGATGGTCGTACCCGGCTGGCTCTGACCCCCTCAGCCAGCCGCACCCGCCCCGCCCCGCTTGCCTCCGGCCCAGAAAGAACAGGACCGTCATGGATAACCACCCCCACTCCCCCCGCACCGACACCGCCACCGCCGCCGACGCCGGGACCGCGGCCGGCACCGGCCCCCTGGCCGGCCGGCTGGTCATCGACCTCAGCCGCGCCCTGGCCGGACCGCACGCAGGCATGATGCTCGGCGACCTCGGCGCCCGGGTGATCAAGGTCGAGAACACCGGCACCGGAGACGACACCCGCGGCTGGGGTCCGCCGTTCGTCGGCCCGGAAGACGATCCGCAGGCCACCTACTTCCTGTCCTGCAACCGGAACAAGGAATCGATCGCCCTGGACCTGAAGTCCGAGGACGGCGCCGCGGTGCTCACCGCCCTGATCCGTGAGGCGGACGTGCTGATCGAGAACTTCCGGCCCGGCGTGCTCGACCGCCTCGGCTTCCCCGCGGACCGGCTGCACCGGCTCAACCCGGGGCTCGTCATCCTCTCCATCTCCGGGTTCGGGCACGACGGCCCCGAGTCGCACCGCAGCGGATACGACCAGATTCTCCAGGGCGAGGCCGGGCTGATGTCCCTGACCGGCTCCGGGCCCGAGGACCCGCAGCGGGTGGGCGTGCCCATCGCCGACCTGCTCTCGGGCATGTACGGGGCCTACGGCGTGCTGGCGGCCCTGCTTGAGCGTGAGGCAACCGGCCGCGGGCAGGTGGTCCGCACCTCGCTGCTGGCCGCCGTCGTCGGAGTCCACGCCTTCCAGGGCACCCGGACCACGGTCGCCGGTGAGGTTCCCCGCGCGCAGGGCAACCACCATCCCTCCATCGCACCCTACGGGCTGTTCGCCTGCCGGGACGGCCATGTGCAGATCAGCGTGGGCAGCGAGAAGCTGTGGGCCCGCTTCGTGGAGGAGTTCGGCCTGGCAGAGCAGGCCGCGTCGCTGGATACGAACGCCGAACGCGTGCGGCGCCGCGGCGAGGTCGTGGCCCTGGTCGAAGAGGCCTTCGCGGACTACGACGCCGCCGACCTGCTGGCCAAGCTGGACGGCGCCGGCATCCCGGCCGGCAAGGTCCGCACCCTCGACGAGGTCTACGAATGGGAACAGGTCCGCTCGCAGCATCTGCTCGTGGACGTGGAGCATCCGGTGCTGGGCGAGGTCCGGCTGCCCGGCCCGCCGCTGCGCTTCTTCTCGACGGAGGGGGACGAAACCACCCGCCGGCACCATGCCGCCCCGCCGCTGCTTGATGAGCACGGCGCCGGCATCCGCAGCTGGCTGGCAGCTGCGACCCCAGGGCAGGCGGAGCAGGCATGAGCGGCGGAGCAGGCATGAGCGGCGCCGGCACCCCCACCCGGCTCACCGCCCGGCAGGTGATCGACCACGTCGTCGACCCCGGCACCTTTGTCGGCTGGGACGCACCGGTCAGCTACACCCCGCATGATGCCGCCTACGAGGCGGACCTGCAGGCGTCCCGGGAACGGTCCGGCGAGGACGAATCCGTGATCACCGGCGAAGGCCGGGTCCGCGGCCGGCGGGTGGCCCTGGTCGTCTGCGAGTTCCGGTTCCTGGCCGGATCCATCGGCGTCGCGGCCGCGGACCGGCTGGTGCAGGCGATCGAGCGGGCCACCCGCGAGGGGCTCCCGCTGCTCGCCGGTCCCTCCTCGGGCGGGACCCGCATGCAGGAGGGCACGCTCGCCTTCCTGTCCATGGTGAAGATCACCGCAGCCGTCCGCCGGCACAAGGAAGCGGGGCTGCCCTACCTGGTCTATCTGCGCCACCCCACCACCGGCGGCGTGATGGCGTCCTGGGGGTCGCTGGGCCACATCACCGTGGCCGAGCCGGGTGCGCTGGTGGGCTTCCTCGGTCCACGGGTCTTCGAGGCCCTGTACGGACGCGCGTTTCCCTCGGGCGTGCAGCTCGCCGAAAACCTGCACGAGAAGGGCATCATCGACGCTGTCCTTCCGGCTGATGAGCTGGCCGACACCGTGCACCGGGTCCTCAGCCTGCTGCAGCCGGAACCGGCAACCAACGTTCCGGCCCCCGACACCCTCTCGGTGGCGCCGTCGTCCGCTCCCGCCTGGGAGTCGGTGGAGCGCTCCCGCAACCCGCGGCGCCCCGGGGTGCGTACGCTGCTCCGGTACGGCGCCGCGGACGTGCTGCCGCTGAACGGCACCGGCCAGGGCGAAAAGGACCACGGGCTGCTGCTGGCGCTGGCCAGCTTCGGGCAGGTTCCCTGCGTGGTGCTGGGCCAGGAGCGGCCGCGCCCGGGCAGCGATACCGCCCTGGGCCCGGCGGCGCTGCGGGAGGCGCGGCGGGGCATGCGGCTGGCCGAGGAACTGGACCTGCCGCTGCTGACCCTCATCGACACCGCCGGTGCGGCGCTGTCCCGGGAGGCGGAGGAAGGCGGCCTGGCCGGGGAAATCGCGCGTTGCCTCAACGACCTGGTCGGCCTGCAGTGCCCGACCGTGTCCGTGCTGCTGGGCCAGGGCGCCGGGGGCGGCGCGCTGGCGCTGCTGCCGGCGGACCGGACCATTGCCGCCTGGCACTCCTGGCTTTCGCCGCTGCCGCCGGAGGGTGCCAGCGCCATCGTGCACCGGGACACCGACCACGGCGCCGAGATGGCTGAACACCAGGGCATCAGCGCCTCCGCCCTGCACCGGCACGGGGTCGTGGACCACCTGGTCGACGAACGGCCCGACGCCGCGCTGGAACCGGCGGAGTTCAGCCGCCGGCTGGCCGCGGCCATCGCCTGGGAGCTGGCCTCGCTGCGTTCCCAGCCGCGCCAGGCCATGCTCGCCAGGCGGCTGACCAAGTACCACCGGCTGGGTTCCGCGGACTCCGCCGGCATAGCGCTCTTGTAGCCTCTACACAAAATGGAGCCCGACGGCGGCAGGCCGTAAGCTCTGGGGTATGCCCGTGACCCGCACGACATCCGCCGAATCCGTTCCGAGCGCGGAGCACCTTGATCCACCCACCCTGGAGCGGTTGAAGACCAGCATCGGCCGGCTTTCCACCGCCACGCTGAAGCAGCTCGAGGTCTCGCTGCCGTGGTACCGCGCCCTGCGGCCGGACGAACGGGCGGCGCTGGGCATGGTGGCGCAGAAGGGCATCGCCTCCTTCGTCAACTGGTACCAGCGGCAGGGCTCCACGGCCTGGGTGCTGAGCGATGTGTTCGGCACCGCGCCGACCGAGCTCACCGGCACCATCAGCCTGCAGAAGGCGCTGCAGCTGATCCGGGTGGTCGTGCAGGTGGTGGAGGACCAGGTGCCGGTGCTGGCCGATGCCCGGGTGCAGCCGGCGCTGCGCGAGGCCGTGCTGCGGTATTCGCGGGAGGTGGCCTTCGCGGCGGCCGACGTCTACGCCCGCGCGGCGGAGACCCGCGGCGCGTGGGACACCCGGCTCGAGGCGCTCGTCGTCGACGCCATCCTGCGCGGGGAAAGCTCCGATGCCCTGCGCTCACGCATCGCCGCCGTGGGCTGGACGTCCACCGCCCCGGTGACCGTCCTCGTCGGCTCCTCCCCCGCCGAAGCCAACGCCACCTTCGTCACCGAGGTCCGCCGCATCACCTCGCGGCTGGCCGAGGACACCCTGGTCGGCATCCAGGGCGAGCGGCTGATCCTGGTCCTCGGCGGCCTGACGGACAAGTCCGGAGCCATGGCCCGGCTGGCCGAGCTGTTCGGCCCGGGACCGGTGGTCTACGGCCCGCCGGCCGAGGCCCTCGTCAGCGCCGGGCCCTCCGCCCAGGCGGCCTTTGCCGGCCTCACCGCGGCCCGGGCCTGGCCCGCGGCGCCGCGGCCCGTGGCGGCGGACGACCTGTGGCCCGAACGGGTGATGGCCGGCGACCCGGCGGCGCGCGCCGCCCTGGTGCAGAGCATCTACCGGCCCCTGCTGAACGCCACGAACGGCCTGGCCGAGACCCTCTCCGCCTACCTGTCCCTGGGCCATTCCCTGGAGGCGACCGCCCGGGAGCTCTTCGTCCACGCCAACACCGTCCGTTACCGGCTGCGCCGGGTCTGCGACATCACCGGATGGGATCCCATGCTGCCGCGCGAGGCGTTCGTGCTGCAGACCGCCCTGGTCGTCGGCCGGCTCGACCCCGGCCCCCAGGGCCCGCCGGAACGCTCCGCCCCGCGCTCGTGACCCTGTCCGATACTGCTGTGACGCTTGTAGACTTCCTACAACGCACCCCCGACAGCTTGGTCTGACGAAACACACCGGTTCCGCCCCCCGCTTTGGAAAGCTTGGATACGTGCTCGCTATCACCTGCCCCGGACAGGGCGCCCAGACTCCCGGCTTCCTCGCGCCCTGGCTTGAACTGCCCGGGGTGCGGGAGCACCTCGAACGGCTCAGCGACCTCGCCGGGCTTGACCTGGTGGCCCACGGCACCGTCTCCGACGAGGAGACGATCAAGGACACCGCGGTCGCCCAGCCGCTGATCGTTGCCGCCGGCCTCGTGGCGGCCCGCCTGCTGCTGGAGCCCGCTGCGCTGACCGCCGCCACCATCGTCGCCGGCCACTCGGTCGGCGAGATCACGGCCTCCGCCGTCGCCGGCGCCCTCAGCGAAGAGGACGCCATGGCCTTCGTCCGTGAACGCGCCGGCGCCATGGCCCGGGCCGCCGCCGCCGTCCCCACCGGCATGAGCGCCGTGCTCGGCGGAGATCCGGCAGAGGTCGCCGCCGTCCTGGAGGGCCTGGGCCTCACCGCCGCCAACGCCAACGGCGGCGGGCAGACCGTGGCCGCCGGCACCCTGGACCAGCTCGCCGCCCTGGCGGAGAACCCGCCGGCCAAGGCCCGGGTGATCCCGCTGAAGGTCGCCGGGGCCTTCCACACCGCGCATATGGCGCCCGCCCTCGCGGCCCTCGACGCCCTGCGCCCGACCCTGGCGCCGGCCGATCCGCTGCCCACCCTGCTCTCGAACCACGACGGCGCCCCGGTCACCTCCGGCGCGGCCAACCTCGACAGCCTGATCGCCCAGGTCTCCCGCCCCGTGCGCTGGGACCTGTGCATGGATACCATGGCCGCCACCGGCATCACCGGCCTGATCGAGCTCCCCCCGGCAGGCACCCTCACCGGGCTCGCCCGCCGCGGGCTCAAGGGCGTGCCGACGCTGGCCCTGAAGACCCCAGAAGACCTCGACGCCGCCCGCGCCTTCGTGGCCGAGCACGCCGGGGCGGCAGCAACAACCGGAGAAGGTATCGCGTGAGCACGCCCGTCCTGAAGCAGTCCCCCACCCGCGAGCACAGCCGGATCCTCGGCATCGGCGCCTTCCGGCCCGACGTCATCGTCAGCAACGAGGACGTCTGCCAATGGATCGAGTCCTCCGACGAGTGGATCCGCCAGCGCACCGGCATCATCACCCGCCACCGCGCGGACAAGGGCACCTCCGTCATCGACATGGCCGAGGCGGCGGCCCGCGAGGCACTGGCCGGCGCCGGCATCGAGGCAGCGCAGCTGGGCGCCGTGCTGGTGTCCACGGTCACCCACCCCTACGCCACTCCCTCCGCCGCCGCGGAGCTCACCGACCGGCTCGGCGCCACCCCGGCCCCGGCCTATGACGTCTCCGCCGCCTGCGCCGGCTACTGCTACGGCATCGCCCAGGCGGATGCCCTGGTCCGTTCCGGCACCGCCGAATATGTCCTGGTGGTCGGGGTGGAAAAGCTCTCGGACTTCATCGACAACACCGAGCGCACCATTTCCTTCCTGCTGGGCGACGGCGCGGGCGCCGTCGTCGTCGGCCCCTCCGACACGCCGGGCATCGGCCCGTCCGTGTGGGGATCCGACGGCGGGAAGTCCGGCGCGATCGGCATGACGCATTCCATGCTGGACATCCGTGCGCTGTCGCTCGCCGCCGAGGCCGACGGCGGCCTCACCCCGGACGCCCTGTCCGGGGGGCCGGCCAAGCTCTGGCCCACCCTCCGCCAGGACGGCCAGACCGTCTTCCGCTGGGCCGTCTGGGAAATGGCGAAGGCCGCCCAGCAGGCGCTGGACGCGGCCGGCATCGAAGCCTCCGACCTGGCCGCGTTCGTCCCGCACCAGGCGAACATGCGCATCATCGACGAGCTGGCCAAGCAGCTGAAGCTGCCGGACACCGTGGTGATCGCCCGCGACATTGCCGACGCCGGCAACACCTCGGCGGCCTCGATTCCGCTGGCCACGCACCGCCTGCTGAAGGAAAACCCGGAGCTCAGCGGGAAGCTGTCGCTGCAGATCGGCTTCGGCGCCGGCCTGGTGTTCGGCGCGCAGGTCGTCGTCCTGCCCTGACGCACCACCCACAGACCCCCGCCGCCCGCGGCGGTTGGACCCGGCCGGTACCCACCGGCACCACCGAAAGGAAAAGGAGCCCCCATGGCTAGCAACGAAGAAATCCTGGCCGGCCTGGCCGAGATCGTCAACGAAGAGACCGGCCTGGATCCGGCGTCCGTCGAGCTGGACAAGTCCTTCACCGATGACCTGGACATCGACTCCATCTCCATGATGACCATCGTGGTCAACGCCGAGGAGAAGTTCGGCGTGCGCATTCCCGACGAAGAGGTCAAGAACCTCAAGACCGTCGGCGACGCCGTGGAGTTCATCAACAACGCCCAGTCCTGACCGAGGGCGGCCGCTGCCGCGGCAGCGGCCGTTCCCCGGCCCGGATTCCGGGTCTTCACAGCAGCAACCCGTCCCGAAAGAGGAAAACATGGCCCGCAAAGTTCTCATCACCGGTCTCGGCGCCACCACGCCGATCGGCGGCGATGTCCCGACCCTGTGGAAGAACGCGCTCAAGGGCGTGCCCGGTGCCAGGACCCTCGAGGATGACTGGGTTGAGCAGTACAGCCTGCCGGTAACCTTCGCCGCCCGCGTCTCCACCCCGGCCTCCGAGGTGCTGTCCAAGGTTGAAGCCAAGCGCATGGACCCGTCCACCCAGTTCGCCGTGGTCGCCGCGCGCGAGGCCTGGGCCGACGCCGGCATCGGCGAGGTCGATCCCGAACGCCTCGGCGTCACCTTCGCCACCGGCATCGGCGGTGTGTGGACCCTCCTGGACGCCTGGGACACCCTCCGCGAAAAGGGCCCGCGCCGGGTGCTGCCCATGACCGTGCCCATGCTGATGCCCAACGGGCCCGCCGCAGCCGTGTCCCTGGACCTGGGCGCCCGCGCCGCAGCGCAGACTCCGGTCTCCGCCTGCGCCTCCGGCACCGAGGCCCTGGCCCAGGCGCTGGAGCTGATCCGCTCCGGCAAGGCCGACGTCGTCGTCGCCGGCGGTGCGGAAGCCGCCATCCACCCCATGCCGCTGGCCGCCTTCTCCTCCATGCAGGCGCTCTCCCGCCGCAACGACGATCCCGAGCGCGCCTCACGCCCCTACGACACCGACCGTGACGGCTTCGTCATGGGCGAGGGCGCCGGCGCCCTCGTGCTGGAGTCGGAGGAGCACGCCAAGGCCCGCGGCGCCCGCGTGTATGCCGAGCTGGCGGGCGCGTCCGTGACCGCCGACGCCTACCACATCACCGCCCCGGACCCCGAGGGCCTGGGCGCGACCCGCGCCCTGAAGGCCGCCCTGTTCGATGCCCGTGCCCAGGCGGAGGACGTGGTCCACGTCAACGCGCATGCCACCTCCACCCCGGTCGGCGACAAGCCGGAATACACGGCGCTGAAGGCCGCCCTGGGCGCGCACGTGGACAATGTGGCGGTCTCCGCCACCAAGTCCCAGACCGGCCACCTGCTGGGTGCCTCCGGCGCCGTCGAGGCGGTGCTGACCGCGCTGGCCGTCTACGAGCGCCAGGCCCCGGCCACGATCAACCTGGAGAACCAGGATCCGGAGATCCCGCTCGACGTCGTGACCTCCGCCCGCGGCCTGCCCGCCGGCGACATCGTGGCGCTCAGCAACTCCTTCGGCTTCGGCGGGCACAACGCCGTCGCCGTGATGCGCAGCCACTGACGCCGGCACCCGCAGGCACGACAGCAAAGGGCCGGGCCCCGTCCATTCCTGGACGGGGCCCGGCCCTTTGCTATGGATTCAGAGTTCAGCTGCTGCGGTTCCCGCACGTCGCCCGGTCAGGGCGCCCTCGGGCCGGCCCTGACCAGGACGCCATCGGCCCCGGTCAGCGGGCCCGACGCATCACACCAGGCCCGGCGACCCGCCGGACCTGGCCGGTCGCCCGCGCCGGGGCAGTCAGCCGACTTGGTGCAGCCAGCGCACCGGGGCGCCGTCGGCCGCGTGGCGGAAGGGCTCCAGTTCGTCATCCCAGGCCTCGCCCAGCGCCAGCGACAGTTCGTGATAGACGGCGGCGGGATCGCCGGCCCCGGCCTCATAGGCGTACCGGATCCGGTCCTCGGAGACCATGATGTTGCCGTGCACGTCGGTGGTGGCGTGGAAGATGCCGAGCTCGGGGGTGTGGGACCAGCGGCTGCCGTCGGCGCCGGGGCTGGCCTCCTCGGTGACCTCGTAGCGCAGGTGTGCCCAGCCGCGCAGCGCGGAGGCGAGCAGCGACCCGGTGCCCTGCGGTCCCTGCCAGGCCACCTCGGCCCGGACCATACCGGGCGCGGCGGGCTGCGGGGACCACTTTAGGTCCGTCCTCTTTTCGACGACGGACCCGATTGCCCATTCAATATGCGGGCACAGAGCAGAAGGCGCCGAGTGGATGAACAGCATCCCATGCGCCATCACAACAGACATTCCATCCTCCATAGCTGTAGGTGCGTCTTCCCCAACGACCTGCAGACTCCGCGGAGGGCGGATTCCGTGTGCTTTTCGTGCCTTTGTTCCTGCGGTACTGCGGTTGATCCGAATGCGGCTGACAGGTCAGCCCGAACTAAGCATCATTGTGCCGCAAGTTACCTGATTGTGCCAATGAACGCTGCCGGAGCAGGGTGGCATTCGAGGCTGCCGGGAACAGTGAGACAGGTGATACCCAGTGATGTGGTCAGGCGCGGGGATGTGCCTGCCGATAGCTGTCCCGCAGCCGGTCCACCGAGACGTGGGTGTAGAGCTGGGTGGTGGCCAGGGAGGTGTGGCCGAGGATCTCCTGCACGGCCCGCAGGTCGGCGCCGCCGTCGAGCAGATGGGTGGCCGCCGAGTGGCGCAGCGCGTGCGGGCCCGTGGCGGCGGTGTCGCCCAACGCTTCGAACAGGCCAGCGACGACGCTGCGTACCTGCCGCTGGTCGATGCGCCGGCCCCGGCGTCCCAGGAAGAGCGCCGGGCCGCTGTCGGTGTTGACCAGCTGCGGGCGGCCGCGTCGCAGCCAGTCGTCCACGGCCATGGCTGCCGGCAGCCCGTACGGAACCGTGCGTTCCTTGTTCCCTTTGCCGATCACGCGGAGGGTCCGGCGGTCGGGGTTGAAGTCGTCGACGTCCAGGCCGGCGAGTTCGCCGACCCGGATGCCCGTGGCGTAGAGCAGTTCCACCATGGCCCGGTCCCGGACGGCAACCGCGTCGCCGTCCTTGGCGGCCGCGGCGAGCCGGTCAAACAGGTCTTCAAGCTGGACGGGCCGCAGTACGGAGGGCAGGGTCTTTTCGCGCTTGGGGGCCTTCAACCGCAGCCCGGGGTCGGTTTCAAGCAGCTCCTCGCGGACGGCCCAGGCGGTGAAGGCCCGCGCGGTGGCCGCACGGCGGGCGAGCGTGGCCCGTGACTGGCCGGCGGCGCTGAGCTCCCCCAGCCAGCTGCGCAGCACGCCGAGGTCCAGGTCCTTCAGCCGCCGCACCCCTGCGCTTCGGGCGTGGTCGAGCAGCTGCACCAGATCCGACTCGTATGCACGCACCGTGTGGTCGGAGTGTCCGCGCTCGGCCGCCTGGTAGCTGCGGAATCCCCGCACGGCGGAGCTGAACTCCTCCGGCCATCCGGCCGCTTCGCCCGCTTTCTCCGGTTCTGCGCTCACCCCCTCACTCTAACCGCCGCCTCGGACATCGACTCGGACGTGGCGTTGAGTGCAGGCGAAGGCGTTGGTGCCGTCCCGGCCGGCGTTGCCCCGGCCGGCGCCGTCCCAGCCGGCGTTGCCCCGGCCGGCGTCGTCCCAGCCGGCGTCGGTGCGGGCGCAGGTATGGCCCCGCTGCTGCCCACGGACCGGCAGGCCGGGCGTCCGTCCCCGGCGGGGCCCGCCGGCTTGTCGTGCTCATGCGCGGCGAGGTGCGCCGCCTCGTGTTCGAGGAGGAAGAGCTTGGAATTGAGTCCGCCGGTGTATCCGGTGAGATTGCCGCGCGATCCGACCACGCGGTGGGTGGGAATGATGATGTTCAGCGGGTTCCGGGCCAGGGCCACGCCGACGCTCCGCGCCTTCGCAGCGTCTCCCAGCTGCACCGCCAGGTCCTTGTAGGAGATCCGCCAGCCGTAGGAGATCCGCTGCACCGCGTCCCAGACATCCCGCTGGAACGCCGTGCCGTGAACCGCCAGCGGCAGCTTGAACCCGCAGCGGCTGCCCTCGAAATACTGCAGCAGCTGCACCTCGGCGTCCTCGAGGACCTCGGCGTCGTACCCCTCAACGGCGTTGAGGCCGACCGCGGTGCCCAGCCCGGAGTTCTCCGGCGGGCCGGGCAGGACGGCGGTCAGCCGCCCCTCGTCGGCCACGAGGGTCAGGATGCCCAAGGGACTGAGCATGAGTCGGTGGCATCGCATGATGGTGTTCCTTCCGGTTGGTGGACGGGTTCATTTCCGGCGCCGCCAGGCGTCGGGGGCAGCGCGTTCGGCCAGGCCGGATACCTCCAGCCGGCCCAGGCCGGCCCGCACCGCGGCCGGAGGCAGTCCGGCGACGGCAGCGAGTTTCTCGACGGTGGAGCCGGAACGGACCGGAAGGGCATCGAGCAGCAGGATGTCCTCGACTGCCAGACCGTCGTGGGCAGCAGCCTGGACCTGAGGCTCCGGTCCCGCCCCGCCGCCCATCGGACCGGCCAGTTCCCTGAGTTCGCTGCTGTCGGTGATGCACACGGCGCTGCCGTCACGCAGCAGCCGGTGGCAGCCTGCAGAGTTGGCCGAGTACACCGACCCGGGCACGGCGGCAACGGCCCGGCCGAGTCCTGCCGCGTGGTGCGCCGTGTTCAAGGCCCCGGACCGCCAGCGGGCCTCCGCGACGACGGTGACGGAACAGAGGGCGGCGATGATCCTGTTGCGCTGCAGGAAGCGCCAGCGGGTGGGAGCCGAACCAGGCGGAACCTCGGAGATCAGCAGCCCCTGGGCTGCGACGGCACGCAGCAGGTCTTCGTTTCCGGCGGGATAGAACCGGTCCGTGCCGCAGGCCATGACCGCGAGGGTGGCGGGGCGCCGTCCACCGGCGGCGAGCGCGGCACGGTGGGCATGCGCGTCGATGCCGTACGCCCCGCCGGACACCACGGTCCAGCCGTTGGCCACCACGCCGGCGGCGAGGTCCCCGGCCACCGTGGCTCCGTATCCGGTGCAGTCCCGTGAACCCACGATGGCGGCCATCCGTTCCGGACCAGGGATGGGAACGTCCTGGGCGCCGCGCACCCACAGGCACAGCGGGGCGGCCAGTTCCAGGTCGTCCAGGGCGGCGGGCCAGTCCTCATCCTCCGGAATCAGGAGCCGCCCCCCGGCGCGGTGTGCGATCGCCAGGTCGCGCGCGGGCGCCAGATCCGGCACCCTCGGACGCCACCGTTCGAGGGCGGACTCCAGGAATCCGGTGCGGTTGCTGATGCCATGGGCTGCAAGGACGTCATGGAGCAGGTCCCGCACCGAGCCAGAAGCCCGGATCCATCCGCTGGCGATGCCGAGCGCCTCCTCCGGACCCGCCGCCGCCACCAGGGCGGCGCCCACGTTGTCGCAGGGCTCGAAGAGCCTGGACAGTCCCGCCCGGGCAGTAGCCGGATCGATTGCTGCGGAGTATGCGTTCACGGCGTCCTCACCTGCTGCCTGAGCGACAGTGCCTGCCCGACGTCGTCAGCATCAGGCATCTCATGTCCCGCCAGGTCCGCGACCGTCCAGGCCAGGCGGAGCACGCGGTCATATCCGCGGGCGGTGAGCGCTCCGTTGTCCAGCGCGCGGTCCACCACGGACAGCACCCCTCCCGGAGGACGGAGTTTTCCCCGCAGGACGGCCCCGGTGACCTCCGCGTTGCTGGCGCTGCCCCAGGGGGCGAGGCGGTTCTGCTGCCGCTCCCGCGCGGCGGCAACCCGGGCCGCGACGTCGCGGCTGGTTTCGGCGGCTCCCGGGTCCGCCAGCTCCCGAAGCCCGACGCGTTCGACGCCCAGCTGGATGTCGACCCGGTCCAGCAGCGGCCCGGACAACCGGGAGAAGTAACGGCGGCACTGGAGGGAGGTGCAGGTACAGTCCCGTCCCCGGCCGCCGCCCTTGCCGCAGGGGCAGGGATTGGCCGCCAGGACCAGCTGGAAGCGTGCCGGATAGACCGCGGTACCCGCCGACCGGTGCAGCACCAGTCGCCCGCTTTCCAGCGGCTGGCGCAAAGCGTCGAGCACCCGCCGCTCATACTCGGGGGCCTCGTCCAGGAAGAGCACGCCTCGATGTGCCCGTGACGCCGCGCCCGGGCGGGGCATCCCGCTGCCGCCTCCGATCACCGAGGCCATGCTCGCCCCGTGGTGCGGAGCTTCGAACGGAGGCCGCCGCAGCAGGGAGTTGCAGGCAGCCCTGCCGTCCAGGGAATGGATGGCGGTGACCTCCATGGCCTGGGCGTCATCCAGGTCGGGCAGGATTCCGGGCAGCCGTTCCGCCAGCATCGTCTTCCCTGCCCCGGGCGGCCCGGTCAGGAGCAGATGGTGTCCACCGGCGGCGGCCACCTCGACCGCGAACCGGGCTTCGTGCTGTCCGGCGATGTCCGCCAGGTCCTTCTGCCCCGCCGGTCCCTGTGCCTGTGATGCCGCCAATGGCGTCTGTCCAGCCGTCGTCGCCGTGGCCGGCAGCGGCTTGGGATAGAGCAGCCCGGCAGGGTCGGCGCCGAAGGCCCGGGCCACCTCCGCCAGGCAGTCGTAGCCGCGGATCTGGCAGCCGGGCACCAGCTCCGCTTCTTCGCGGTTCCTGCTGCTGACCACCACCCGGGTAAAGCCCTCGGCCACCGCGGCCATGACCGACGGCAGCACTCCGCGCACCGGCTGCAGCCGGCCGTTCAGGCCCAGTTCCCCGATGAACACGGTACGGCCGGGGTCGGGCAGGTCTCCGGCCGCCGCGAGGGCTGCCATGACGATGGCCAGGTCGAATCCGGAGCCGCGTTTGTGCAGGTCGGCGGGCATCAGGTTGACCGTGAGCTTCCGGCGGCTCAGCGGCAGGCCCGAGTTCCGTGCTGCTGAGCGCACCCGGTCCCTGGCTTCGTTCAGGGCGGCGTCGGGCAGGCCCAGCAGGACGAACGCCGGGAGGGACTGGCCGATGTCTGCCTCGACCTCCACGATCCGTCCTTCCAGGCCCACCAGTCCCACTGCGTAGGCCCGGCCGAGGCTCACTCCCCGACCCCTTTCAGGTGCTCAATGACCGGTGCCCCGGTTCCGTCATCGAGGACGGATACCGCGTCGACCCGCCGCGCCAGGTCCCGGCAGCCGTGTTCACGCGCGTACTCTGCTCCCAGCAGCTGCAGGCGGCGCAGCTTGGCCTCGCCAATTGCTTCAAAGGGGTGCCCGAAGGCCAGTGATGAACGGGTCTTCACCTCGGCGATCACCAGTGTCTCGCCCTCGAGTGCCACGACGTCGATCTCTCCGCTCGGGCACCGCCAGTTGCGCTCAACGATCCGCAGCCCGGCGTTTACGAGGTACTCGGCGGCCAGGTCCTCGCCGCGGCTGCCCAACAGGTCTTTGGCTTTCATGGGCCCATCCTGCAGACATGCTCCGGAGCCCGCGCCCCCGGCGGCACGGATGTGTGGACGACGTTGGCCGCGCCGCACCTGTGGAGGAGCAGCCCGAGGGGCTGCTGGGGGCAGCAGCGCTGTCCCTGCCCCGTCTTCGTCAGCGGTAGAGCACCGGCATCGGTTCCAGGGTCACCGGTTCCAGCGACGGCAGCGCCGGCGCTGCGCCGTTCCAGCCGCGGGCCAGGCTGATGTGCGGGCGCAGCCGGGCGGCGTGCCGGAAGTTCGGATCACCGGCGGTGAAGGCATCGATGTCCTGCACGCCGCAGCGGTGCAGGAACCGCTCCAGTACGGCGTAGAGCGCGGCGTGCACGGCCAGCAGCTCCGGCACGGGCCGGTACTCGACCACCAGCACCCGCCCGCCCGGTCCAAAGCCTGCAGTGCCCACCGGGTCGAGCGTAAAGCTCCGTTCCGGCAGCACGGCCCGGGTGGCCTGCAGGTACTCCCCCAGTGCGGCCGTAAACACCTCCTCTTCCAGCCCCGGCAAGGCCGCCTGCAGCACCGCGTGCACGTCCCGCACCCTGCCGAAGTGGATCAGGGTCAGGTGCAGGCGCGCCGGCGTGGCCAGCCGAAGGCCCGGCCTGCGCGGCAGCGCCTCCTGCAGGCTGCGCAGATGCGCCAGCGAGGCGGCGTCGGGACGCATCTGCGCATAGATGCGGGGATCTGTGCCCCACAGACCGCGCACTTCGTCCTCCGAGGCGGTCCCGCCGTCGCCTGTTGTCGCCATCCGCGCATCCTCCGCACTGTTCACCGTCACGGACGGGGGCGCACACGCCGGTGCGCCCGCCTGTGCACTACCGTAGCTGCATGCCCTTCGAGATCCCCGAACTCCGCGACGGCGGCCTGCTGCTGCGGGCCCACACAGAGGCGGACGCCGACGCCGTCTACGCGCGCTCCATCGATCCCCTGACCATCGAGTGGACCACGGTGCCGCTGGAGTACACGCATCAGATGGCCCTCGACTTCATCGCCACCGTCGCCCGGCCCCGCCGGGACATGATCGTCTGGGCGCTGGATGTGGACGGCGCCTGCGCCGGCACCCTGGATCTGCGCTGGCACGGGGCGGGCGTGGGCAGCCTTGGGTTTGCCACCTCCCCGGCCTTCCGCGGCCAGGGGCTGATGAGCCGGGCGGTCGGGCTCGCGCTGGACCACGCCTTCGGCCCGCTCGGCTGGCAGGAGGTCGGCTGGAGCGCCAACCCGGGCAACGTGGGGTCCTACAAGACGGTGTGGCGGAACGGTTTCCCGCTGCCGGTGCTGGTGCCCGGGCTGATCAGCCACCGCGGCAGCCGCATCGACGGATGGACCTCCTCGATCACCGCCGGCTCGCCGCGGTCGCCCCGGCTGCCCTGGGAGCAGGCGCAGGAGCTGCTGCTGGACAACGCGCTGGAACCTAGCCCAGCTCGTCCGCCTTGGGCAGGGTGAGGTCGTCGTTGCGGGTCAGTTCCTCGACGTTGACGTCCTTGAAGGTGATCACCCGGACGCTTTTGACGAAGCGTGCGGAACGGTAGACGTCCCACACCCAGGCGTCCTGCAGGGTCAGGTCGAAGTAGATCTCGCCGTCCGCCGAGCGGGCCTGCAGGTCGACGTTGTTCGCGAGGTAGAAGCGGCGCTCGGTTTCGACCACGTAGCTGAAGAGGTTCACTACGTCGCGGTACTCCCGGTAGAGCTGCAGCTCCATGTCCGTCTCGTAGTTCTCAAGGTCTTCGGCACTCATAGCTCTATCATCCCCCCGGGCTGGAGCTCGTCCACCCCGTATTCGTCGTCGGGCTCCGCTGCGGCGGCGGGCCGCGGCGTCCCGCCAAGCCTCCACGATAGCCGGTGCAGCGGCGAGGGTCCGTCCGCCTGAAGCGCCGCGCGGTGCGCGTCGGTGGCGTACCCCTTGTTTTCGTCCCAGCCGAACTGCGGGTATTCCCGCGCATACTCGAGCATCAGCGAGTCCCGGGCCACCTTGGCCAAGACGCTGGCGGCCGCCACGCTGAGGCAGGACAGGTCCGCCTTGATCCGCGTGTGCACCGGCGCCTCGCACGGCAGGGCGGGTGCGGCGGGTATCGGGTGGGTGATGGTCCCGCGTCCGACGCCGGCCTCCGCCGGGCCGTCGCCGGCGACGGCTGCGTCGAGGTCGTCGAACAGGCTGGCCTGTGCCGGGGAGAGCCAGTTGTAGTTGCCGTCCAGGAGCACGACGTCGGGGGTCAGGTCGGCGCAGACCTGCGCCCAGGCGCGGGTTCCGGCCAGCCGGAGCGCGCCGGTGAGCCCCAGCCGGTCGATTTCCGCGGCGGTGGCATGCCCGACGCCGGACGCCGCGGCCCAGGCCTGGATCTTCGGCACCAGCGCCACGCGGTCCGCCGGGGCGAGCAGCTTCGAGTCCTTGACGCCCTTCAGCGGCTTCACGGCGGCGATGTCGACGGCGACCATCCCGACGGTGACCGGACCGGCCAGCGCCCCGCGGCCAACCTCGTCGCAGCCGGCCAGGATGCGGTGGCCGGCCTCGGCGTAGGTCCGTTCGTGGCGGAGGGTGGGCCCGGCCGGGCCGTCGAGGGCGGCGCCGGCGGTGCGGCGGGGTACGGCAGGCACGGTCGTCACTGCCCGCTGCCGGCCGGTTCGGGAACGTCCGCGAAGACTTCCTCGTAGCTGTCCACCCCGCTGATGCGGTTCAGCGGCCAGGCAATGATCCCGGCCCGGCCTTCGATGTCGTCAATGTCGATGAAGCCGCCGTCGGAGTCCTGGTGCTCCCGGGAATCGGCGGAGGCGTTGCGGTGGTCGCCCATGACCCAGACCTTGCCCTCGGGAACGGTGACATCGAAGGGGATGTCGGAGGGGGTGGCGCCCGGGTAGATGTACGGCTCGTCGAGGGGCTCGCCGTTGACCGTGATCCGGCCCTCGGCGTCGCAGCAGGTGACCCGGTCGCCGGGCAGGCCGATGACCCGCTTGACCAGGTGCTGTTCGGATTCGTCCGGCAGCAGCCCGACAAAGACCAGGGCCTCGCGCAGCAGGTTCTCCCCGCCGTCGTCCGCGGCCTGGGCCGGCAGCCAGCCCTTGGTGTCCTCGAAGACCACCACATCGCCGCGCTGCAGGTCCATGACGTCCGGGACCAGGAGGTTCACGAAGATGCGGTCGTTGATCTCCAGGGTCTCCTCCATGGAGCCCGACGGGATGTAGAAGGCCCGGAACAGGAAGGTCTTGATCAGGAACGACAGCAGCAGCGCCACCACGATGATGATGCCGACTTCCTTGAGCCAGCTGCCGATCCCTCGTCCGGACGCCGCGTGCTGCGCGTCCCGCGGTTCCTCCGGGGTGCTGTGAGCCATGTGCCGTCCTCTTATTCCGCGGTGTTCCGCTCGGTTTCCAACTCTATCCGCCCAATCTGGGTACTGCGCCCAAACGGCCACACGATCCGCTGTGCGCGGCCGATCACCCGCTCCTCGGAGACCAGTCCGCCGCCGGGGGCGCCGAGCAGGGACCGTGAGTCCGCCGACTCGGCGCGGTGGTCGCCCAGCAGCCAGAGCCGGCCCTCGGGCACGACGACGTCGAACGCGGTCTCGCTGGGCGCGTCGCCGGGGTAGAGGTAGGGCTCGTCGATCGGTTCGCCGTTCACGGTGATCCGGCCGTCGGGGCCGCAGCAGCTCACCCGGTCCCCCGGCACGCCGATGACGCGCTTGACGTAGGCGGTGTCGCTGCCGGCCAGGCCCAGCCAGCGCCCGGCGGTGTGGGCGGCCTCGGCCAGGGGCGGGCGGCCGCTGTCCAGCGGGGCCAGCGAGCCGCGGCCGTCGAAGACGATGACGTCGCCGCGGCGTACCTCGCCGTCGAGCCGGTTCACGAGGACCCGGTCTCCCGGTTCGAGCAGCGGCTGCATCGACTCGGACGGGATGTAGTAGAGGTCCACGATGAACGCGCGGACCAGTGCGGTCAGGATCACGGCGGCGGCGAGGGCACACAGCACGAAACGCCAGCCCGCAGAGCGGAGCCGGCGTTTCGTGTGTGCCGCGGGGTTGTCCCCGTGCACGGAGGGTACTGCGTCCAAGAAGCGGTGGGCGGACTTACTTGAAGTCGCGCTTCTCCTTGATCTTGGCAGCCTTGCCGCGCAGGTTGCGCATGTAGTACAGCTTGGCGCGGCGGACGTCGCCCTTGGAGACGACCTCGATCTTTTCGATGATCGGGGAGTGCACCGGGAAGGTACGCTCCACGCCGACGCCGAAGCTCACCTTGCGGACCGTGAAGGTCTCGCGGATGCCGTCGCCCTGGCGGCCGACAACGAAGCCCTGGAAGACCTGAACACGGGAGTTCTTGCCTTCGATGATGTTGACGTGCACCTTGATGGTGTCGCCCGGGCGGAAGTCGGGAACGTCATTGCGCAGCGAGGCTGCATCGACGGAGTCGAGGATGTGCATAGTTGTCACTCCTGGTGAACGCCGCAGGTCATCCACTTTGGTCACGGCGGCAAGGATGCGGAAGACCGCACAAATGCCGTCGAAGCTGATTTACCGGCAGGCCATGGAACAGGCCGCCCGGTGTGCCGTAGCTGTTGGCCTCGCTCCCCCTGCGGCAGGTGCGGACCCAGATGGCACAGTTTCCTATTCTGCCACAGCCTCGTTGCCGGCTCCAAGCCCGGCTCCCGGGCCTGGCCGCAGGCCGTCCACCCCGACGCTCCAGCCGAGTGCGGCCAGCACCGCCCGGTCCCCCTTGTCGAGGACGGCCGGATCGAGCCGCTCCAGCAGGTCCGGGCGGCGGCGGGCGGTCCGGCGCAGCTGCTCGTCCCGCCGCCAGCGGGCGATGGCGGCATGGTTGCCGCTCAGGAGCACCTCGGGGACCGCGCGGTCCCGCCACAGCGCGGGCTTGGTGTAGACGGGGTACTCCAGCAGGCCGTCGGAGTGGGATTCCTCGACCAGGGACTCGGGGTTGCCCACGACGCCGGGCACCAGGCGGCCCACGGCCTCGACCATGGCCAGCACGGCGACCTCTCCCCCGTTGAGGACGTAGTCCCCCAGACTCATCGGTCGGACGGTGTACTGCTCGGCGGCCCACTCCAGGACCCGCTCGTCGATGCCTTCGTAACGGCCGCAGGCAAAGACAAGGTGCTCCTCGCCGGCCAGCTCGTAGGCGGTGGCCTGGGTGAACACCTCACCTGCCGGGGACGGCACGATCAGCACGGGACGGCGTGCGCCGTCGGCTGCGGCTCCGCCGGGCAGTCCGTCCGCAGCGCCGGCCACGTCCGCAAGGGCCTGGGCCCAGGGCTCGGGCTTCATGACCATGCCCGCTCCGCCGCCGGTGGGGGTGTCGTCGACGGTGCGGTGCCGGTCGGTGGTCCATCCGCGCAGGTCGTGGACCTGCAGCTGCAGCAGCCCGTCCCGCCGTGCCTTGCCGATCAGGGACAGGTCCAGCGCGGCGAGGTATTCCGGGAAGATGCTGATGACGTCAATGCGCACGTCAGCTGCCGGCCTTCTCGTCGTCGGGGGCATTCAGCTCCAGCAGGCCCGGCGGCGGAGTGAGCAGGACGTAGCCGGCCTCCGGATCGACTTCGGGCACGATCTCGTCGACGAAGGGCACGAAGACCTCCCGCCCGTGGGTGTCGGTGAGCACCAGCAGGTCCTGGGCGGAGGTGGTGCGCAGGCCGCTGACGGTGCCGACGACGTCGTCGCCCACCCGGGCGGAGAGGCCCACCAGCTCGTGCTCGTACCAGCCCTCGTCGGCGTCGTCGTCGGCTTCGGTGTCGGTATCGATGAACAGCTTGGCGCCGCGCAGTTCCTCGGCGGCGTTCCGGTCGGCGATCTCCTCGAAGGCCAGCAGCAGGATGGCCTTGTTCCAGCGGGCTCCCGCGACGGTGAGCGGGCCCTTGGCCGCCGGCTCGACGATGAGCCGGGCGCCGGGAACGAACCGGTCCTCGGGCGCATCGGTGAGGACCTGGACGGTCACCTCGCCGCGGATGCCGTGCGGCTTGCCGATGCGTGCCACCTGTAACTGCATGAACTCTCCTTAGTGCTGCTGTCCCGCCCGGCCGGGGCGGGCGGGCGTAAAAAAACATCCGGCCCCTCCACCATTATCTGGTGCGGGGCCGGATGCTGAAGAAACCGCTGTGACGGTGTGGCCGGGGCCGCAGGCTCAGCGCCGGCGGTCGGTGTCCACGACGTCCACACGAACCTGGTCGCCGCCGGGCAGGGCGGCGATCACGGTGCGCAGTGCGCGCGCCGTGCGGCCCTGCCGGCCGATGACGCGCCCGAGGTCGTCCGGATGGACGCGGACCTCGAGCGTTTCACCGCGGCGGTTGCTGCGGGCGGAAACCTTGACACGCTCGGGGCTGTCAACGATGCCGCGGACCAGGTGTTCCAGCGCTTCGGCGAGCAAGTTACTCAGCCTCGGCCTCGGTGGAAGCAGCCTCTTCCTTCTTGGCCTTCGGGGTGATGGCCTCGGGGACGATCACGGAATCCTTCTCGGGAGCCACGAAGGCTTCCTTCGGGGCCTTGGTGCGGAGGGTGCCCTCCTGGCCCGGCAGGCCCTTGAACTTCTGCCAGTCACCGGTGATCTTCAGCAGCGCTGCGACCTGCTCGGTGGGCTGGGCGCCGACGCCGAGCCAGTACTGGGCGCGGTCGGACTTGATGTCGATGTACGACGGCTCCTCGGTCGGGCGGTACAGCCCGATCTCCTCGATGGCACGGCCATCGCGCTTGGCACGGGAATCCATGACAACGACGCGGTAGTGCGCGGAGAACTTCTTGCCGAGGCGCTTGAGGCGAATCTTTACGGCCACTTTTGTGGTCACTCCTGATCTGAAAAAGGGGGCGAACCGCCGACTTCTGCTCCCGTGGGGCGGGCCATACTGAGGGGTTCAAAGGACAAGATGCATGCGCGGAGAGAGGGGCCGCGCAGATCGAGTACCTGACTATGATGCCAGAGAGCGGCAAGTTTTGCGACTTCGCCGCACCGATGCCTGCGCGACGGACCGGCTGGAGGCCGGGCGGGCGCCTGCGGTTTCCCCTGCCGGTCAGCCGGCGGCGCCGACGGCGACGCGCAGCCGGTTGCGCCAGGGATCCTCGAAGCGCAGCTCGGCACCGGTGTGGTGGCTGCCGATGCCTGCGGCGGCGAGCCGGTCAGCCAGCGCCGCGACGTCGTCGGCCGTCGGCACGGACAGCAGCACTTCCCCCAGCCCCAGCGTGTCCCGGCGGGGGCCGGCGCCGCGGGAGTTCCAGACGTTCATGGCCATGTGGTGGTGGTAGCCGCCGGCGGAGACGAACAGGGCCTGGCCGGCGAAGTCGGCGGTCTTTTCGAAGCCGAGCACCTCCACATAGAACCGTTCGGCCGTCTCGACGGAGCCCACCTGCAGGTGGACGTGCCCGACGTCGGCAGCGGCTTCCTCCATCCCCGCGAGCGAGGCCTCGGTCAGGTGGCGCTGCAGGTACTGCGCCGGCGGCAGGGGCAGCGAATCCATGCGGACCCGGGGCCCGGACGAGGTGGTGTCCCAGCCCCACTCGGAGCGCGGCCGGTCCCAGTAGAGCTCGATGCCGTTGCCCTCGGGGTCCTGGAAGTAGAAGGCCTCGCTGACCAGGTGGTCGGCGCTGCCGACGTAGGCGCCGGGGTCGTGCCGGTAGGCGGTGGCCACGGCGGCGGCGAGGTCCGCCTGGTTCGGAAAGAGGATGGCGGTGTGGAACAGTCCGGCCTCGCCCCGTCCGGGCACCTGCAGCCCCGCGGCCGGGGCCAGGTGCACCAGCGGCGTCCCGGCCCGGCCCAGGTACAGCCCGCCGTCCGCCTCGGCGACCACGGCGAGGCCGAGCGCCTGGCGGTAGTAGCCGGCAACCGCTGCGAGGTTGCCCACCTTCAGCATCACCGTTCCCATCGCGAGATCGGAGGGCAGCAGGTCGACAGGCTTTACTTGAAGGTTCATGTAACTAGTTTAGTTGAAGCTTCATGTATTTTCAATGCGCGCCGAGGACGACACAAGGATGTCCCACCGCTTAAACGGCGGAGGCCGCCCCACCTCCGTGGGACGGCCTCCGGCGACTGCGGGCCCTACTTGCCGAGGAACTTCTCGAAACCCTTGGGCAGGTTCAGCGAGCTGGGATCGAAGTCCGCATCCTGGGCACCGAACGCCGCGCCGGTGGGCAGCGCGCTCCGGGAGGCGCTGCGCCGGGCCTCGGCCTCGGCACGCTCCTGCGCGGCCTTGGCGGGGTTGCCGGACCGGGCCTTCTTCTTGCCCTTGGCCGCCTGCTGCTTCTTGCGGGCACCGCCGAAGCCGCCCGGACCGGCCATGCCGGGCATGCCCGGGATGCCGCCGCCGGCGGCCATCTTCTTCATCATCTTCTGCGCCTGGCCGAAGCGCTCCAGCAGGCCGTTGACCTCGGAGACGTGTACCCCCGAGCCGCGGGCGATGCGGGCGCGGCGGGAGCCGTTGATGATCTTCGGGGCGACCCGCTCGTGCGGGGTCATGGACCGGACGATGGCTTCGACGCGGTCGATCTCGCGCTCGTCGAAGTTCTCCAGCTGCTCACGCATGCCGGCGGCGCCGGGCATCATCATGAGCATCTTCTTCATGGAGCCCATCTTGCGCAGCTGCTGCATCTGGGCGAGGAAGTCGTCGAGGGTGAAGTCCTCCTGGTCGGCGAACTTCTTCGCCATCCGGGACGCTTCGTCCTTGTCCCAGTTCTTCTCGGCCTGCTCGATCAGGGTGAGGATGTCGCCCATGTCGAGGATGCGGTTGGCCATCCGGTCGGGGTGGAACACCTCGAAGTCGGTCAGCGCCTCGCCGGTGGAGGCGAACATGATCGGCTTGCCGGTGACGGAGGCGACGGACAGGGCAGCGCCGCCGCGGGCGTCGCCGTCGAGCTTGGTGAGCACGACGCCGGTGAAGTTCACGCCCTCGTTGAAGGCCTGGGCGGTGTTGACCGCGTCCTGGCCGATCATCGCGTCGATGACGAACAGCACCTCGTCGGGGCTGATGGCGGCACGGATGTCGGCGGCCTGCTGCATGAGCTCGGCGTCCACGCCCAGGCGGCCGGCGGTGTCGACGATGACCACGTCGTGCAGCTTGGTGCGGGCTTCCTCGACGCCCTGGCGGGCCACGGCCACCGGATCGCCGGTGGCGGCCTCGAACTCGGAGCTGACGCCGGGGTGCGGGGCGTAGACCGGAACGCCGGCGCGTTCGCCGTTGACCTGCAGCTGCTTGACGGCGTTCGGGCGCTGGAGGTCGGCGGCGACCAGCAGCGGGCTGTGGCCCTGGCCCTTGAGCCACTTGGACAGCTTGCCGGCCAGGGTGGTCTTGCCGGCGCCCTGCAGGCCGGCCAGCATGATCACGGTGGGCGGGTTCTTCGCCAGGCGCAGCCGCCGGGTTTCGCCGCCGAGGATGCCCACGAGCTCCTCGTTGACGATCTTGACGACCTGCTGGCCCGGGTTCAGGGCCTGCGAGACCTCGGAGCCGAGGGCGCGCTCCTTGACCGAGGCGGTGAAGGCACGGACCACGGGAACGGCCACATCGGCGTCGAGCAGTGCGCGCCGGATCTCCCGGACGGTGGCGTCGACGTCGGCTTCGGAGAGCCGGCCCTTGCCGCGCAGGTTCTTGAAGGTTGAGGTCAACCGGTCAGACAGTGAATTGAACACGTGCCGCGCACTTCTTTCGTCGGATACTTTGGCGTGTACTTCGGCTGAAATTGCCAGGCCCAGCTGTTAAGGGTACCAAGCGACGCTGCCGGGTGGGACGTGGGGCCCGTGACCGGGGATACCGTCCGCAAACACGCGGTCCGCCCGGCTGGAATTCCAGCCGGGCGGACCGTTGGGCGTCGGAACGGATCGGGCGGCGGGCCCGGCCCGCCGCGGATCAGAGGGCGGAGACTCCCCGCTCGCCGGTGCGCACGCGCAGCGCCTCCTCGACGTTGACCACCCACACCTTCCCGTCGCCGGCCCGCCCGGTGTTGGCCGTGGCCACCAAAACGTCGACGATGTCATTCAGCCACTCGTCGGAGACCAGCACCTCGATGCGCACCTTGGGCAGCAGGTCCACGGTGTACTCAGCGCCGCGGTAGACCTCGGTATGCCCGCGCTGGCGGCCGTAGCCGCTGGCCTGGCTGACGGTCAGTCCCTGCACGCCGTAGCTTTCCAGGGCGCCGCGGACGGCGTCGATCTTTTCCGGCCGGACGATGGCGGTTACGAGCTTCATGAGTTCACGGTCTCCTTCGCGGCGGTGGCGGCGGCGACCGGGCGGAAGGACCCGCCGGTGCCCAGGCCGCCGAATTCGTAGGCGGTTTCGGCGTGCTCGCTGAGGTCCACGCCGGAGATCTCCTCATCTTCGGAGACCCGGAAGCCGATGGTCCTGTGCACGGCCAGTCCGATGATGAGGGTCATCACGGCGGAGAACAGGATCGCGATCACCGCGGCCACCAGCTGCGCGCCCAGCAGGGCGAAGCCGCCGCCGTAGAACAGGCCGCCGGCCTCGCCGTCGGCCGGCAGGGCGATGAAGCCCAGGGCCAGGGTGCCCACGATGCCGGCCACCAGGTGCACGCCGACCACGTCGAGGGAGTCGTCGTAGCCCAGGCGGTACTTGAGCCCGACGGCGAGCGCCGAGAGGACGCCGGCGATGATGCCCAGGCCGACGGCGCCGAGCGGGCTCACGTTGGCGCAGGCGGGGGTGATGGCCACCAGGCCCGCGACGATGCCGGAGGCGGCGCCCAGCGAGGTGGGACGGCCGTCGCGGATGCGCTCGGTGACCAGCCAGCCGACCATTGCGGCTGCGGGGGCGGCGAGGGTGTTGACCCAGATCAGCCCGCCTTCCTCGGCGGAGCCGGCGGCGCCGCCGTTGAAGCCGAACCAGCCGAACCACAGCAGGGTCGCGCCGAGCATGACGAACGGGATGTTGTGCGGACGCTGGCTGGGGTCCTTGCCGAAGCCCTTGCGCTTGCCGATGATCAGGGCCAGGACGAGGGCCGCGACGCCGGCGTTGATGTGCACCACGGTGCCGCCGGCGAAGTCGATGGCTTCACCGACCACCGAACCCACGGCGCCCTCGGCGCTGAGCAGTCCCCCGCCCCACACCATGAACGCCAGCGGGCAGTAGACCAGGGTGACCCAGATCGGCACGAAGACGGCCCAGGCGCTGAACCGGGCGCGGTCGGCGATGGCGCCGCTGATCAGGGCGACGGTGATGATGGCGAACGTGGCCCCGAACCCGGCGCTGATCAGGTCCTCGCTGCCGAGCAGGCCCCCGAGGCCGAAGGACGTGAACGGGTTCCCGAACAGCCCCGCGAAGCCGTCGCCGCCGGTCATCGAGTAGCCCCAGAGCACCCAGACCACGCCGACCAGGCCGATCGACACGAAGCTCATCATCATCATGTTCAGGGCCGCCTTGGCCCGGGTCATGCCGCCGTAGAAGAATGCCAGTCCCGGCGTCATGAGCAGCACGAGCGCCGCTGAGACCATCACCCAGACGTGACCTGCAGACAGATCCATCTCCACGTCCTTTCGAAATCCGCGGGGACTTCCCGCACTCCGAAACTCTGCCGGGGCCGCATTTCGGAAAAGGCCGTGTTTGATTGCCTGCGGATTACAAACCGGAGGTCGGTGTAAAACCGCCGTAACGGCAGTGTTTCGACTTCGTTTCCGCAGCCCCGCCGCCGCGTCCGGGCTTGCGTGCGCCGCTGCCGGGCCCCCTCCGGCCGCGCGCACCGACCGCCGCCGCGACGGGCGTCACAGCGCTGCGGCTAGGATGGCCGTCTAAGACCACGATCCCCCGGAGGTTATGCCCCCATGCCCGTTGAACCACCCCTGCCCGAGGACGCTTCCGCCCGGAACCCCGACGACGGTTCCCGGCGCTCCCGGGGAAACTCCGGCGGGTCGGCCCGCCGGAAGTGGCTGATCGGCGGCGCCGGCACGGCCGCCGTCGCCCTGGCGGCCGGCGCGGTGATCTTCCCGCTGGTGACGGACGACGACGAGCCGTCCGTTGCGGCCCCGACCGGCACCCCGGTGGCCTACGAGACTGAAGCGGCGCTGCCGCCGGCCCCGGAGTTCACCTACTACGAGCAGATCGGCCCGCCGGCCGGGTCGCCCCTGGAGCCGGTCGAGCCGTGGTCCGTCACCGTCGCCGGCCAGACCACCGGCACCGCGCTGCCGGAGAACCTGATCGGCCTGTCCCTGGAAGCCACGGACCTGGCCGATCCCGCCCTGGCCGGGGACAACCCGGAAATGGTGCACGCCCTGCAGGGCCTGGGCCGGCCGCTGCTGCGGTTCGGCGGCAACGCGGTGGACCGGCGGTTCTTCTGGACCTCCGCCGGCGAGCCCATCCCGGGCAACCTGAAGGGCGACAAGGCGCATCCGGTCCGCGCCGTGACTCCGCAGGACCTGGCGCGGGTGGCCACCCTCCTGGAGGCGGTGGACGGGCGGATCGCCCTGACCGTCGACCTGGGCAACTACGACCCGGCCCGGGCCGCCGACATGGCGCGCCATGCCCGGGACGCGTTCGGCGAGCGGCTGGTGGGCATCACCGTGGGCAACGAGCCGAACGGCTACGCCAAGACCGGGCTGCGCGGCGCAGACTACGGGGTGGATCAGTACCTCGACGAGCTGAAGACCTACGCGCAGGCGATCTACGAGGTGGCCCCCGAGGTGCCGATCATCGGCCCGGGCACGTACGCGGAATCCTGGTGGGGGCCCTTTGCCTCCGTGGACCTGCCCCAGGAGAAGATCCTCTCGCTGCACCACTACCCGCTCTCGGCCTGCGACGGCAGCGGCGACCCGCAGGGCGAGCCGATCATGGCCAACCTGATCGATCCCCTGATCCATGACCGGGCGCAGGACTACCGCGCCCAGGCGCTGGCGCCCGGGCGGGAAAACGGCCTGGCCACCTGGATCACCGAAACCGGGCAGTCCGCGTGCCCGGGCTCGAACGAGACCACCAAGACCCACGCCTCGGCGCTGTGGGCGGCGGACTACGCGCTGAGCGGGGCCGAGCTGGGCGTGGAGGCGATGAGCTTCCACAGCTCGCTGATCACCTGCCAGGGCGGCCCGCCCATGTCCGCCATCTGCACCGGCGGGGCCTACCTGCAGCCCAACGGCCAGGTGGACCAGCGGGCCAACTACTACGGCCTGTCCATGGTCGCGGAGATCCCGGCCGGCGAGTTCCTCGCCACGGACGCCGCCGGCGGCGGGCTTGCCTACGCCTACTCCGTCCGCCACGCCGACGGGAGCATCTCGGTCGCGCTGATCAACCAGAACAACCCCGAGACCGCGGCCCAGACGGAGGTCACACTGAAGCTGCCGGGCCGTGCGCTGACCGGCACGATGACGCAGATGACCGGTGCCGCGTTCGCCTCGGAGGACACCACCACGATCGACGGCGGGCGGACCGAGAGCGTGCCGGCGGCCGAGCGGCTGACCGTCCCCGGCTTCGCCTACGGGGAAACCACGCAGACCTTCCCGCTGAGCGCCGGCACGGTGACCGTCCTGCACTTCACCCTGCAGTAAGGCCGGCCGGTAAGGCCCGCGTCCCCGGCCGGGCATGCAAAGAGCCCCGCAGCCCGATCCGGGCTGCGGGGCTCCTTGCGTCGCGGCGGATGCCGCCGGAGCGTCAGTTCAGCAGGGCGTCCACGAAGCCTTCGGCCTCGAACGGGGCGAGGTCGTCGGGGCCTTCGCCCAGGCCGACCAGCTTGACCGGTACGCCGAGGGTGCGCTGGATGGCGACGACGATGCCGCCCTTGGCCGTGCCGTCCAGCTTGGTCAGCACGATGCCGGTGATGTTCACGACCTCCGAGAACACCTTGGCCTGGGCCAGGCCGTTCTGGCCGGTGGTGGCGTCCAGGACCAGCAGCACCTCGTCCACCTCGGCCTGCTTCTCGATCACGCGCTTGACCTTGCCCAGCTCATCCATCAGCCCGACCTTGTTCTGCAGCCGGCCCGCGGTGTCGACCAGGACGGTGTCCACCTCGCCGTCGATGCCGGCCTTGACCGCTTCGAAGGCGACGGACGCCGGGTCCGCGCCGTCGACGTCGGACTTGACGGTGGGCACGCCCACCCGCTGTCCCCAGGTGGCCAGCTGCTCGGCGGCCGCGGCGCGGAAGGTGTCCGCCGCGCCCAGGATGACGTCCTTGTCCTCGGCGACCAGCACGCGGGCCAGCTTGCCCACCGTGGTGGTCTTGCCGACGCCGTTGACGCCCACCACCATGACGACGGCGGGCTTGTCGGCGTGCCGGTCCACGGCCAGGGAACGGTCCATGGACGGATCGACCAGCTTGATCAGTTCCTCGCGCAGCATGAAGCGCACTTCCTCCGGGTCGCGGCTGCCGGAGATCTTCACGCGTTCGCGCAGGTTGTCGACGAGCTCCATGGTCGGCTCGGTGCCGAGGTCGGCCAGCAGCAGCGTCTCCTCGATCTCGTCCCAGACGTCCTCGTCGATTTTGTCGCTGGCCAGCAGCGCGAGCAGCGCCTTGCCGAGGGCGTTGTTGGACTTCGCCAGCCGGGCGCGCAGCCGGGCCAGCCGGCCCTGCACGGGTTCCGGGGTCTCGATCGTCGGTGCGGGCGCCGGGGCCGCTTCCTCAAGGTCCCGCAGGTCGTCGGGAACGACGACGTCGGGCGCGGATTCCGCCGGCGGAGCCTCAGCGACGGCGGTGCTGCCCGAGGCCTGCGGGAGGTCGTCGGCGTCGCGCTTCGTCGGGTAGATCTCCGGGCGCTGCCGGCGGCCGCGCACCAGCAGCGCTGCCACGGAACCGACCACGGCGATCGCGATGACCACATAGATCACTATCGAAAGAGTCTCATTCACGCCTCCCAGCATTGCATATCGGCGTCGGCGGGCACACGGTCCCGGGCAGTGCGAGAATCAAGGCATCATGGTGCGCGCTTCCCGACTCCTCATCCCCCGCGAAATCAAGGTCCTCATCGCAGCGGCCTTCGTCATTGCCCTCGGCTACGGGCTGGTGGCACCGGTGCTGCCCCAGTTCGCGCAGAGCTTCGACGTCGGCGTCACCGCCTCATCGGTGATCGTCAGCGCCTTCGCGTTCACCCGCCTGGTGTTCGCTCCGGCCGGCGGGCAGCTGCTGGAAAAGTTCGGCGAGCGGCCGGTCTACATCTGGGGCCTGCTGATCGTGGCCCTGTCCACCGCGGCCTGCGCCTTCGCCGGCACCTATTGGCAGCTGCTGCTGTTCCGCGGGCTGGGCGGCATCGGCTCCACCATGTTCACCATCTCCGCGATGGGCCTGATCATCCGCCTGGCGCCGGCCGGAGTGCGCGGGCGGGTGTCCGGCCTCTACGCGTCCTCCTTCCTCGTCGGCAACATCGTGGGCCCGCTGGTCGGCGGGCTGCTGGCCGGCTTCGGCATGCAGGTGCCGTTCCTCGTCTACGCCGTGGCGCTGCTCATTGCCGCCGGCGGCGTGGCCTGGCAGCTGAAGGACGCCGTCGGACCCGCCGAAGGTTCCGGCACCGCATCGGCGGGTGCCTCCCCCGTCTCCGGGCAGGACGCCGCCGACGAGGCCGTGGCCGCCGCCGGACCGGTCCAGGGCGAGCCGGTGACCGAGGTGGCCGCCGAGGCCGGGACCGCCGGGCGGGCAGCCTCCGGCAGCTCCTCGGGGGACGGCCGGACCGCGGGCCGGGCCGGGCGCGACACCCGGCCCCGCCTGACCGTGCGGGAAGCCCTGCAGGATTCGGCCTACCGGGCGGCCCTGGCATCCTCCTTCGCCAACGGCTGGTCCTCCTTCGGGGTCCGGAACTCGCTGCTGCCGCTGTTCGCGGCCGCGGTGCTGTCCGGCGGCAGCGAAACCGCCGGCATCGCCCTGACCTTCTTCGCCGGGGGGACCGCCCTGGCCCTGCTGTTCTCCGGCCGGCTGACGGACAGCTGGGGGCGACGGCCGATGGTGCTCTCCGGCCTGGCGCTGAACGCCGCGGCGACGGCGGTCATCGGCTTCACGGACAACGTTCCGCTGTTCCTGGCCGTCTCGGCGCTGGCCGGACTCGGCACCGGGATGCTGAACCCGGCCCAGCAGGCGGCGGTGGCCGACGTCGTCGGCAACGAGCGCAACGGAGGCAAGGTGCTGGCCGCGTTCCAGATGACCGCGGACTCCGGGGCGATCATCGGCCCGATCCTGGCCGGGGTGCTCGCGGACACGCTGGGCTACGAATGGGCGTTCGCCCTGACCGGGGCCGTCGCCCTGCTCGCCTTCCTGGTGTGGCTGGGCGCGCGGGAAACCCTGGCCGGCCGCCCCGCCGCCCGCACCGGGTCTACGATCGAGGAATGAAGCCCTTCCTGCTTTTGGCCACCCGGTCAGAGGACGACGCCGCCGATGAGGAATACGAAGCCTTCGCCCGCTTCGCCGGCCTGGACGCCTCCGGCCTGCACCGGCTGCGGCTGGAGCAGGGCCCGCTGCCGGACCTGGACCTGGACCGCTACAGCGGCCTGATCACCGGCGGCTCCGTCTTCAACTCCAGCGACCCCCAGGACGCCAAAAGCCCGGTGCAGCGGCGCGTCGAGGCCGATCTGGCCCGTCTGCTGGACGAGGTGACGGCACGGGACTTCCCGTTCCTGGGCGCCTGCTACGGCGTCGGGACGCTGGGCCGGCACCAGGGCGCCGTCGTCGACCGCCGCTTCGGCGAGCCCATCGGCGCCGTCGAGGTGTCGCTGACCGACGCCGGCCGCGACGACCCGCTGCTGGAGGGAATGCCGGAGCGCTTCCACGCCTTTGTCGGGCACAAGGAGGCGGTGGCGAAGCTGCCCGCGCACGCGGTGAACCTGGCCGGGTCCGCCACCTGCCCGGTGCAGATGTTCCGGGTGCGCAGCAACCTGTACGCCACCCAGTTCCATCCCGAGCTGGACGTCCCGGGCCTGCTCACCCGCATCTCGGTCTACCGGCACGCCGGATACTTCCCCGAGGAGGACGCCGAGGCGGTGATGGATTCGGTCCGCGGCGCCAACGTGCAGGCCCCGCCGCGGATCCTGCACAACTTCGTCCGCCGCTACGCCCGCTAGCGGCCGGCTCCCCCGGCCGGGCTGCGCCGGGGCGGCCGCGCTTATTGGGGCGGAGCTGCCTCTTCGCGCCGGTCGGTGCGCTCCATGCGCTGGCTGATCACGGTGGAGACGCCGTCGCCGCGCATGGTCACGCCGTACAGGGCGTCGGCGACCTCCATGGTCCGCTTCTGGTGCGTGATGACGATCAGCTGGCTGGACTCGCGCAGTTCCTCGAAGATGGTGATCAGCCGGCCCAGGTTCGTGTCGTCGAGGGCGGCCTCCACCTCGTCCATCACGTAGAACGGCGAGGGGCGGGCCTTGAAGATGGCCACGAGCAGCGCCACCGCGGTCAGGGAACGTTCGCCGCCGGAGAGCAGCGAGAGCCGCTTGATCTTCTTGCCGGCCGGCCGGGCCTCCACCTCGATGCCGGTGGTGAGCATGTCCTCGGGTTCGGTGAGCACCAGGCGGCCCTCCCCGCCCGGGAACAGCCGGCCGAAGACCCGCTCGAACTGGGCGGCGGTGTCGTGGAAGGCCTCGGTGAAGACCTGCTCCACCCGCTGGTCCACTTCCTTGATGATGTCCAGCAGGTCCTTGCGGGTCGCCTTGAGGTCCTCGAGCTGGGTGCTGAGGAACTTGTGCCGCTCCTCCAGGGCCGCGAATTCCTCCAGCGCCAGCGGATTGACCTTGCCCAGGGCGGCCAGGTCCCGCTCGGCCTTCCGCAGCCGCTTCTCCTGCTCGGCGCGCACATAGGGCACCCCCGGCGGGATCGGGTTGCCGTCGTCGTCGACCTCCTGGCGCAGGGCCGCCCACTTGTCGCCGCCCCCGTCCTCCGGGACCGGAACCGGCTGGTCCGGGCCGTAGTGGGCGAGCAGGTGGTCCGCCGTCATGCCCAGTTCCTCGACCGAGCGGGCCTGCAGCGTTTCCAGCCGCAGCCGCTGCTCGGCGCGCTGCAGTTCGTCGCGGTGCACCGAGTCCGTGAGCTTGGCCAGCAGGGCCGCGGCCTCGGCGTTGGCCGAGCGCACCGTCTCCAGCTCGGCGCGGCGCGCGTTGCGCACGGCCTCGGCCTCGTCCCGCTCGGCGGCGGCCCGGGCAAGCGAGACGTCGGCGAAGGCGAGTGCGGCGTCGGCGGCCTGCGCGACGGCGTGTGCCCGGGCGGACTGCCGACGGCGGCGCTCCGCCCGCTCGGCGGCGGCGGCACGGGCCCGGCGCTCGGCCTCGGCGCTCCGCTCCAGGGCGGCGGCGCGGCCGGTCGCCGCGGAGAGCTGCTCCTCGCAGGAGCGCAGGGACAGCCGGGCTTCCATCTCCGCCTGCCGGGCCTGGACCGCCGCGGCGTTGAGCGCCTCGAGCCGGCCCCGGGACGGTTCCTCCTCGTCGGCGGGCTGCTGTTCGGCTGCCGCCAGGCGGTCCTCGGCCTCTTCCAGGGCCTGGCGTTCGGCGGCCAGGTTCTGCTCGGCCGCCTCGATGGAGCGCTGCAGCCGTGCGGCTTCACCTTCGGCCGAGCGCAGCACCGATCCCAGGGAGCCGAGGCGCTCGGCCACGCCCGCCAGCCGGGCATCGGAATAGTGCAGGGCCGCGAGCGCGGCATCGGCGCGGGCGGCGGCCTCGTCCCGGGCGGCGACGGCGGCGGCCAGGGCCTCGTGGGCCGTGTCACGGCGGGCCTCGGCGTCCCGCAACCGGGCCTGCGTCTCGTCGACGGCGGCCTGCACCTCGATCAGGCCCGGCGCGGACTCGGATCCGCCGCGGGCGTGGACGGAGGACACCAGGTCTCCGTCCGCCGTGACGACCCGCAGCCCGGGCGCCTCGGCCAGCACCCGGACCGCGTCGGCCAGCGTGGGCACCGCCACGGTGCCCGCCAGCAACTGCCGCAACGGCTCCAGCACGTGGTCGGGACCGGCCAGCAGCCCGGCGACCGGCTCGGCACCGTCGGGAACGGGCGCCGGTGTTCCGGCGGCGGCCGCCGCCGGGGTCCGCGGAGCGAGCAGCAGCTCGGCCTGCCCCGCGTCAGCGGCCTTCAGCTGTTCCAGGGCCGCCACGGCCGTGTCGACGCCGGCCACCGCGAGCGCCTCCGCGGCGCCGCCCAGGGCGGCGGCGACAACACGTTCGCGTCCTGCGGCCACGGTCACCAGCTCGGCCAGCGGGCCGAGCATGCCGTCGAGTCCGGCGTCCAGCAGCGCGGCGCTGCCGTCACGCCGCTGCAGCCCCACCGCGAGGGCGTCCCGGCGGGCGGCCAGGGTTTCACGGTCCCGCTCGGCCTGCCGTTCCTCGTCCCGCAGCCGCCGGACCTCGGCGTCGGCCTCCTCCCGGCGGGCCAGTGCCTGCTCGTATTCCTCGTCGAGGCCCTCCTCGCCCTGCTCGGCTCCGGCGGCCTCAGCCTCCAGGGCCGCGAACTCCTCGGCGGCCCGGGCGCGGCGCTCCTGGCCTTCGGCGACCAGGCTGCGCAGCCGGCCCAGCTCGGCCTGCGCGGACTCCACCCGGGAGCGGGCGGCCCCGGCCGTGCCGGCGAGGCGGGCCAGGCCCTCACGGCGGTCCGCGGCGGCGCGGAGCACTGCGGCCAGCCGCTGTTCCTCCGCGGCCGCGTCCTCCTCCGCCTCGATGCGGACCTCCACCGCATCCTCCAGGGCCTCCCGGCGGAGCCCGACCTCCTCCTGCAGGGCGCCGGCTTCGGCGCGCATCCGCTCGGCCTGGGCGCGCAGCTGCTCCGGGTCCCGCCCCGGAGCCGGCCCGCCGTCCGCGGCCCCCAGCAGCCGGCCCCGCTCCCGGGCCAGCTCCCCCAGGGAGCGCAGCCGCTCGCGGACCGCGGACAGCTGGTACCAAGCCTCGCGGGCGGCCGCCAGGCGAGGCGCGGCGTCGGCGGCGGCCCGTTCGAGCTGCTGCTGGCGTTCCTGCCCGGCGGCGAGCTCCTGCTCGACGGCGGCGCGGCGTTCCTTCAGGGCCTGTTCGTCGGCGGCGTCCTTGGCCAGTGCCGCCTCGAGGCCGGCAATGTCATCGGCCAGCAGCCGGGCCCTGGCGTCGCGGACATCCTGCTGCACCTGCCGGGCACGGCGGGCGACGGCGGCCTGCTTGCCGAGCGGCCCCAGCTGGCGGCGCAGCTCCGCCGTGAGATCGGTGAGCCGGGCCAGGTTCGCCTGCATGGCCTCGAGCTTGCGGACTGTCTTTTCCTTGCGGCGCCGGTGCTTGAGGATGCCGGCGGCCTCTTCGATGAAGCCGCGGCGCTCCTCGGGGCCGGCGTGCAGCACCCGGTCCAGCTGCCCCTGCCCCACGATCACGTGCATCTCCCGGCCCAGGCCGGAGTCGGAGAGCAGTTCCTGGATGTCCAGCAGCCGGCACGGGGAGCCGTTGATCGCGTATTCGGAGCCGCCGGCGCGGAACAGGGTCCGGGAGATGGTGACCTCCGAGTATTCGATCGGCAGCGCGCCGTCGGCGTTGTCGATGGTCAGCGCCACCTGGGCGCGGCCGAGCGCCGGGCGGGAGGAGGTCCCGGCGAAAATCACGTCCTCCATCTTGCCGCCACGCAGGGTCTTGGCGCCCTGCTCGCCCATCACCCAGGCGAGGGCGTCGACCACGTTCGACTTGCCCGACCCGTTGGGGCCCACCACGGCCGTGACGCCGGGCTCGAACTCGAACGTGGTCGCCGATGCGAAGGACTTGAAGCCGCGCATCGTGAGGGTCTTCAAATGCACAGCTGATGCACGCTTCCTGCTGCTGGAGTCATTCCATAAATCTACGCGGTACACCAGAATAAACCGGGTACCCGCACGGCATGGTCCCGGGGAGCGCGCACGACAACCCGCCGGAGGAAAGTAGGCTTTTGGAGGGATCAGACGATCCCGACGCGAGGTTGAGCTGTGCGGCGGCCGCCAGCGCATGAGTAACAGGCAGCAGACAAGGCAGGCATTTTGACCGGGAACTTCACCTTCCAGCACAGCAACACGGCCCTCTTGAGCGTGACCAGCGTTGAAGCGCCGGTGGTGGTCTCGTCGGACGAATTCGACAAGCGGCTTGCCCCGTCCCTCAAGCGGCTTCGGCTTTCCCGCAGGCTTTTGGAGCGGGTCGCCGGCGTCGAGGAGCGCCGCTGGTGGGCGCCCGGGGCGGACTTTGACGACGGCGCGATCGAGGCCGGCGCGAAGGCCATGGCCGAGGCCGGCATCGAGCCGCACCAGGTGGGCCTGCTGATCAACACGTCGGTCACGCGGCGGAACCTGGAGCCGTCGGTGGCCGTGAAAATCCATCACGGACTGGGCCTGCCGTCCTCCGCTTTGAACTTCGATCTGGCCAATGCGTGCCTCGGATTCGTCAACGGAATCACGCTGGCAGCGAACATGATCGAGTCCGGCCAGATCGATTACGCGCTGATCGTGGCCGGCGAGGATTCGCAGAAGGTGGCCGAGGCGACGTTCGCCCGCCTGAACCGGGAGGACTCCACCCGCGAGGACTACCTGCGCGAGTTCGCCAGCCTGACCCTGGGCTCCGGTGCGGCCGCCGCCGTCATCGGCCGGGCCGACGCGCATCCCGGCTCGCACCGCATCCTCGGCGGCGTGTCCCGGGCCGGCACCGAGCACCACGAGCTGTGCGTGGGCGGGCATGACGGCATGTATACCGACACCAAGGGCCTGCTCGACGGCGGCCTGGAGCTGGTGGTGACCGCGTGGCGTGAAGCGCAGGAGCAGGGCTGGAACTGGACCGCCATGGACCGCTACGTCACCCACCAGGTCTCCACCTCCTACACGAACGCGATCATCAAGGCGGTGGAGCTGGACCGGCAGCGGGTGCCGATCACCTTCCCCAAGTGGGGCAACGTGGGCCCGGCGTCGCTGCCGATGACCCTCGCCCAGGAAGCCGAATCGCTGAACCCGGGCGACCGGGTGCTCTGCATGGGCGTCGGCTCCGGCCTGAACACCACCATGATGGAGATTGCGTGGTAGCTGCAGACTGGCCCGGCGTGGCCGCTTCCTGGTCCACCCATGTCCAGGTGCCCTCCACCGCCGCCGTCGACCGGCCCGGCACCGTCCGCACCTGGCACGTCCTCGATACGGCAGCCGACCTGGCGGAACGGGGACTGGCCCCGCGCGGCACCATCCTGTGCGTGCACGGCAACCCGACCTGGTCCTATCTGTGGCGCAGCGTGGCAGCTGCCGCCGCCGACGCTCCGGGCGGACCCTGGCGCGTGGTGGCCGTGGACCAGCTGGACATGGGCTTCTCCGAGCGCACGGGAACGTTCCGCCGCCTGGCGGACCGGCTCACCGACCTGTCCGACCTCACCGACGCGCTCGGCCTGGACACTCCCGTGGTGACGCTGGGCCATGACTGGGGCGGCACCATCTCGCTCGGGTGGGCGCTGCGGCACCGCAGCGAGGTGGCCGCCGTCGCGCTGCTGAACACCGCGGTGCATCCGGCCGGCTTCGAGCTGCCCGCCCCGCTGCGCCTGGCCCTGCATCCGGCCGTGCACCGGGCCGGGACGCGCAGCACCGACGCGTTCATCCGCACGACGCTGTCCCTGGCCCACCCGGCGCTGCCCGCGGACGTGCGGCGGGCCTACAACGCCCCGTACCGGGGAGCCGAGCGGCGCGACGGCGTGGCGAACTTCGTGGCGGACATTCCTGCCGACCCGTCGCACCCCAGCTGGCCGGCGCTGGATACCGTGGCCGAGGGCATCCGCTCCCTGGACGTGCCCGCCCTGATGATGTGGGGCCCGCGCGATCCGGTGTTCAGCGACCGCTACCTGCGCGACCTGCTGGGCCGGCTGCCGCAGGCAGATGTGCACCGCTTCGAGGGCGCCGGTCACCTGGTCGCCGAGGACCGGGACATTGCCGCGCCGCTGTTCCAGTGGCTGCACGCGAACCTGGGCGATGCCGGAGAGGGCAGGTCCGCCGCGCCGGCGCCCGCCGAGGACGCTGAGGCCGCTGCACCCGTACGCTCAGCCGCCGTGCCGGCCGCCGCTGCGGCGACCGCTGCGGCAACCGCCGAGGCCGCCGACCGGTTCCGGCCGATGCTGGCCGAACTGGACGAGCGCCGCACCGATTCCTCCCCCGCCGTGGTCGACATGGCGCCGCTGGGCGGGCAGGACGGCGCCGGACCGCTGACTCTGTCCTGGGCGGAGCTGGCCGAGCGGGTCGATGCCCTCGCCGCCGGGCTGGCCACCGCCGGCGTCCGGCCCGGAACCCGGGTGAACCTGCTGGTGCCGCCGGGCATCGAGCTGACCTCGCTGATCTACGCCTGCCTGCGCCTGAACGCGGTGATTGTGGTCGCCGACGCCGGGCTGGGCACCAAGGGGCTCAGCCGGGCCATCAAGGGCGCAGGCCCCGCATTCCTCATCGGCATCGAGCGGGCGCTGATCGGTGCCCGGGCGTTCGGCTGGCCGGGCACCCGGATCAGCGTCGCCGAGCTCTCCCCCGCCCGCCGCCGGCTGCTCGGCATCCGGCACTCGGTGCCTGACCTCATCGCCGCAGGCTCCCGCGCCGGAGCGGACCGGGCCTGGCCCGCCGTCGAGCCCGACGCCGACGCCGCCGTGCTGTTCACCTCCGGGTCCACCGGCCCCGCGAAGGGCGTCGTCTACACGCACCGGCAGCTGACCGCCATGCGCGACGCCATCCGGAACACCTACAACCTGCGCGCCGGCACGTCGCTGGTGGCCGGCTTCGCGCCGTTCGCGCTGCTCGGCCCGGCGCTGGGAGCGACGTCGGTGACCCCGGACATGGACGTCACCTCGCCGCGCACCCTCAGCGCCGCCGCTTTGGCGGAGGCCGCCTTGGCCGTGGACGCCACGACGGTGTTCGCTTCCCCGGCCGCGTTGGCCAACGTGCTGGCCACGGCCGGCCAGCTCAGCGGCCGGCAGCGCGAGGCGTTGGCGAAGGTCGAGCTGCTGCTCTCCGCCGGAGCTCCGATTCCCGAGCCGCTGCTGGCCCGGGTGCAGGACCTGGTGCCGCAGGCCGCGCTGCACACTCCCTACGGGATGACCGAGGCGCTGCCGGTGACCGACATCGACCTGGCCGGCATCCGCGCCGCCGGGTCCGGGAACGGCGTCTGCGTCGGCACCCCCGTCTCGGGGGCCCGGGTAGCCGTCGCCGAGGTTTTCCCGGACGGCTCGGTTGGCGGCGAGGTACTGACCACGCCGAACGTGACGGGTGAAATCCTCATCAGCGCCCCGCACGTGAAGGACCGCTACGACCGACTGTGGATCACCGAGTCCCGCAGCTCCTCCATTCCGGGCTGGCACCGGACCGGCGACGTCGGACACCTCGATGACCAGGGCCGGCTCTGGGTGCAGGGACGGCTGGGGCACATCCTGACCACCGCGCAGGGGGTCCGCACCCCCGTGGCCGGCGAGCAGGCAGCCGAGGCGGTCGACGGCGTCGGCCGGGCCGCCGTCGTCGGCGTCGGTCCCGCCGGAGCGCAGGTTCCGGTGGCCGTCGTCGAAACCCAGCCGCCGGCGCGCCGGGCCGGACCGGCCTCCGCCGAGCTCTCCGCCGCCGTCCGGGCGCGGGTGCGCGAGCAGTGCGGGCTGGATCTGGCGGCGGTGCTGGTGCTGCCGCAGATGCCAACGGACATCCGCCACAATTCCAAGATCGACCGGACCGCGCTGGCCGGCTGGGCCTCGAAGGTGCTGGCCGGCGGCCCGGTGCCGCGCCCGGGCAAGGCCGGACCCGCGGTGCCTGCGGCCGAGCCGGCCGGGCAGGGGGCCCGCCGATGACCGCCGCCGACGTCCAGGTGCCGCGCAACGTCCTGGTGACCGGAGCCAGCGGGCTGCTCGGCGGTGCGGTCGCCGACCTGCTGGAGGCCAAGGGCCACAAGGTGCGCACCTTCCAGCGCAGTCCGGGCCGGCCGGGACGTGACTCGGTGGCCGGGTCGGTGGCCGACGCCGAGGCTGCGGCCCGGGCCGTGGCCGGAATGGATGCCGTCATCCACCTGGCCGCGAAGGTCTCCTTCACCGGGGAATGGCGCGAGTTTGAGGAGACCAACATCCGCGGCACCCGCGTACTGCTGGCTGCTGCCCGCGCCGAGGGGGTGCGCGACGTCGTGTTCGTTTCCTCGCCGTCCGTGGCGCACTTCGGCGAGCCGATCGCCGGAGCCGGCGCGGGAACGGCGGACCCGGCCCGGGCGCGGGGCTTCTATGCCGCGTCCAAGGCCGAGGCGGAACTGATCGCCCTTGACCAGGACTCCGAGTCGTTCCGGGTGACGGCCATCCGGCCCCACATCGTGTGGGGTCCCGGGGACACCCAGCTGGTGGAACGGGTCATTGACCGCGCCCGTTCGGGCCGGCTGCCGCTGCTCGATGCCGGGGCGGCGCTGATCGACACGACCTACATCGACAACGCCGCGGCGGCCATCGTGCGCGGCCTGGAGCGCATGCAGGCCGCGCACGGCCGTGCCGTGGTGGTCACCAACGGCCAGCCCCGCCCGGTGGGCGAGCTGATCGCGGGCATCTGCGCTGCGGCCGGGGTGAAGGCTCCGGGCCGCAGCGTTCCGGGCAGCCTCGCGCGCAAGGCGGGAACCCTCATCGAGAAGGCGTGGCTGGCTGCCGGTAAACGCGGGCTGGTCCACGACGAGCCGCCGATGACCCGGTTCCTCGCCGAACAGCTGTCCACCTCCCACTGGTTCGACCAGCGGGAGACGAGGGAGGTGCTGGACTGGGTGCCGGAGGTCTCCATCGAGGAAGGCATGCACCGGCTCGCCCGGCACTACGGCGGGACGGCCGCTGCCGATCCCGCGAGCGCGCCGTCGCGAACGGCCGGACTTCGATCCGGCAGCCGGTCCTCGGCGCAGGCGCAGCCCGACCGGCACGATCCGCCCGCCGGCCGGGCCTGAGACCCCGTACCGACAGATCCAGCCAACCTGCAAGGAAGCGAGCCCGTGAACAGCCTGAAGAAGATTGAGTCCTGGCCGGTGGAGAACGCGGCGGCCGCCCTGGTGTCCGCCGACGGCAAGGTCCTCGACACTGCCGGCGACCAGGACCGCCGCTTTCCGCTGGCCTCGGTGACCAAGCTGCTCAGTGCCTACGCGGTGCTGATTGCCCTCGATGAGGGGGCGCTGGAACTCGACCAGCCTGCCGGGCCGGAGGGCTCCACCGTGCGCCACCTGCTGGCGCACTCGGCTGGATACGACTTCGGCGAGCGCACCGTGCGGTACGAGCCCGGATCCCGCCGGCTGTACTCGAATGCGGGGTTCGAGGTGCTCGGTGAGACCCTTGAGGAGGCCACCGGCATACCGTTCGCCGAGTACCTGTCCCAGGGTGTCCTGCAGCCGCTTGGCATGGGGGCCACCTCCCTTGAGGGTTCTCCGGCTGCCGGTGCGGTGTCCACCGCCGGTGACCTGAGCCGGTTCGCAGCCGAGCTCCAGTCGCCTGCGTTGACCGATCCGGGCCGACTGGCAGAGGCCACCCGGGTGGTCTTTCCCGGGCTGTCGGGTGTCCTTCCCGGCTTCGGCCGGCAGAAGGAGAACGACTGGGGCCTGGGCTTCGAGATCCGCGCCCATAAGGAACCGCACTGGACGGGCACGAAGAGTTCTCCGGCCACGTTCGGCCACTTCGGCCAGTCCGGCACTTTCCTGTGGGTGGATCCGCAGGCGCAGGCCGCACTCATTGGCCTGTCGGACCGGGACTTCGGCCCCTGGGCTGCAGAAGCGTGGCCTGCGTACACCGACGGCGTGCTCGCCGAGCTGGGCATCGGCTGACAGTACCGGCTGCTCGAAGCAGCACCGGCACGATGTTGCCTGCGCCGTTCCGCCGGCTTCAGTGTCTCGGGACGTTGTCATGCCATCTCCGGGCCTTTCACGATATCTCGGGGCGTTGCCGTGTCCCGGGCAGCGGCGGCGCTGTGGATCGATACCGATGTCCGGTGGGCGTGACGGTCTCCACGACGGATAAGCCGGACCCTGCCACCTCGCTGCTCCAACCGGGAGCTTCCTTCGCCTGGTTGCAGGCTTCGCACAGCCCCTGCCCGTTGGCGGCCGTTGTCGGTCCTCCGCGGCTGTGCGGCCGAACGTGATCGATGTGCCGAATCGGTGCCCCGCACCACGGCATCCGGCAGACCTGGTCGCGTACCGCGATGAAACGGGCCAGCGAGGACGGAAAGAGCCGCGCCCGGGAGTCCATGGCCACCAGCTCGCCGGTATGGGGGGACGCGAACAGCCGGCGTATCCACCGTTCCTCCCTACTGCCGATGCCCCGTGGCTCCTCGCGGCCACGGCTGCCCGCCGTCCGATCCGGTTCGTTCCCGCTGGCGCCAACGGAGCCGCCGGTCCCGGTGCCGGGGCCAGCGGTGCTCTCCCGCTGTGCGCGCACCAGGTTTCGGGCCCATTGGGCAGGGACAGGACCGTACCCGGGGACCAGCGCGGGTTCGGCGTCGCCGTCGAACAGGGTCCTGTCGGTCATGACCAGCTGCACCTCCACCCGGGTCTGCCCGGCATCGGCCTGGCCGGTAATGCGTTCCACGAGGGTGTCCGCCATGATCTGCCCACGCCCCCGAGTGTCACCGGCGGCGCGGAGCCGGTCCGCTTCCCTGCTCAGGACCGCATACACACCGACCCCCTGGGCGACGGGCAGCAGTCCGGTCAGGTAGGTCATCGTGTCCGGTGCCGGACGGCAGGAGACGAACCGGTCTGCAGCCGCCTTCGCTGCCCGGTTGACGGCAGATTGGGGATCGAGCCGGTACGCAGCCGCCTTCGCCCGACCGATGATCTGCCGGTCACCGAGCCGCTCCAGCACCTCGGGATCCCCGGCAACCTCCCGGTCCACCTGCTGCCGGTCCTCCACGCTCAGGCACGCCGTTTCCCGCACCAGCAGCGTCGCCCGCCATTCACTGATCCGTCCTTCGGACAGCGCGCTGAGCGTGCAGGGCATCTCGGCCGTGAGTGCCTTGGCGAAGCCGAGCAGGCGGCCGCCCCGACTGGGCGACTCCCTGCGGGCCAAAGCAATCTGTGCAGCCACGCCTCTCCCCTGCTGTTCGCGGGACAGGCCGGCCAAGGCCTGTTGCCGACGCTGGGAGGCATCGAATGCGGCCGCAGCTCGGGCCTGCACGGCAGACGCAGCGGCTTTCAGCTCCTCCAAAGCCCGGATCCGCTCAATCAGCTCCGCGTCGGTGCCGGGGCCAGGCTCGGCTGCCGGCCCCGGTCCTCCCGCCGCGTTTACTGCTGCTGACGGAGCGGCCGCTGCCGACACCGAAGCGTCGCCGCCTCGTTCCAGGATCTGTTTCCATTCCCGAATACGTTCCGCTCGCAGGAGCCCTCGGTCGGCAGGAGCGCTACCTGCCCGACCGGAGACCGCCCTGGGGCTTCGGGCGGCTACCTTCTGGTTGAACTCCGTACGCTCGGTCACCGGTTCAGCGGCGGGCGATGGCACGGAAACGGCGTCTGACGGCGGCTGCCCGCCGCGCCCTCGAGATCCATCCCATTCGAACATGTGTTCGAGTCTATTGCGGCCCCTGCTCCCGGAACAGGTTCAGGAATGCGGGGGCATTACCTCACTCCACGGCGTACGCCTACCCGCCCCGCTGCGGCGTACCCGTCCTCCACAACCCACCCAGAACCGTGCCTCCACAACGCACCCAAAACCGTGCCCCTGCACAACGCGTTGCCGTATCGAACGTGACGGCTGGGCACCGGGTCCGCCGGCGTGCGGCTGCCCGCCCGGTTGAAAGGCCCTACCAGCGCCCGTTCCGCGGCCTGGGCTGGCAGACCGGGCAGGTGTACGAGGAGCGGTTCATGAAGGACTCGCGCCGAATCAGCGTCGCCAGCCCCTGCTCCTCGCAGCGCGGGCACGGCAGCGCTTCCCGCCCATAGGCGTTGAGGGATCGCGCGAAGTAGCCGGACGCGCCGTTGACGTTGACATAGAGCGAATCGAAGCTGGTTCCACCGGCATCAAGCGCACGCGCCATGACGTCCTGCACCGCGTCCAGCAGGCGTTCGGTCTCCGGGCGGCGGATCGTATCGGTGGCGCGGGCGTAGTGCAGGCGGGCCGCCCACAGCGCTTCGTCCGCATAAATGTTGCCGATGCCCGAGACCAGCCCCTGGTCGAGCAGCGCCCGTTTCAGACCGGTCTTGCGCCGTCGCAGCGCGGCGTGGAAGGCGTCGCGGGAAAAGGCGGGGTCGAGCGGATCCCGTGCAATGTGGGCCGCTTCCTCCGGCACCAGCGGCAGCGGGGTTTCGGCGAGGCCGCCCGGCTGCCCATCGGGCGTCGGCACCAGCCGGGAGAGGAACACGCCGCCGAAGATCCGCTGGTCAACGAACCGCAGCTCGGCCGGCAGCGGCGTCCCGTCGGCGTCGTGCGCCTCGCCCAGCACCAGGCGGACCTTCAGGTGCTTCTCATCGGGCTGGTGGGAGTCCTCCACCAGCAGCTGTCCGCTCATGCCGAGGTGCGCCATCAGCGCCTGGGTGGGCGGCGCCGTCGGCTGCTCGCCCTCGCCGCGCAGCGGCATCCACAGGAACTTTCCGCGGCGGACGGCATCGAGAACGACGGCGCCCTCCAGGTTCGCGCGCAGGTCCTCGGCGCCGGCGGCGTGCCGGCGGACGGACCGGGCGTCCAGCACCTCCGCCGTCTTGATGCTGCGGCCGCGGACCCAGCGGGCGAGTCCGCGGCGCACCACCTCGACTTCAGGCAGTTCGGGCATGTGGGCTCAGCGTTCGGCGGCTTGCGAAGCCGGTGCGGCTGCGGAACTGCGCACGGTGTCCGCGAGGCCGGTGTCGGTCCGCGCCGCCGCCCGTTCCTCGGCGCTGCGCAGCAGCTTCCAGGACGCGGCTGCGGCTTCCTGCTCGGCTTCCTTCTTCGAGTGCCCGGTGCCGCTGCCGTAGGGGCGGCCTCCGATCACCAGGACGGCTTCGAAGCTGCGGGCGTGGTCCGGACCGGAACCGCTCACCTGGTATTCGATGTCGCCGAGCTTTCGGGCGGCGGCGATCTCCTGGATGCTGGTCTTCCAGTCGGTGCCGGCGCCGAGGGCTTCGGTGTCGGCCAGCAGCGGGCCGATGAGGCGCATCACCATGGCACGGGCGGCCTCGATGCCGTTGGTCAGGTAGACCGCGCCGATGATGGCCTCGGTGGTGTCGGCAAGGATGGAGGCCTTGTCGCGGCCGTTGGTCAGCTTTTCGCCCTGGCCGAGGAGGATGTACTGGCCCAGCCCAAGGTCGCGGGCGATCCCGGCGAGGGCACGCGTGCTGACGACGGCGGAGCGGCGCTTGGCCAGCTCGCCCTCGGAGAGGTCCGGGTGGTCGCGGAACAGCGCGTCCGTCACGGAGAAGCCGAGAATGGAGTCGCCCAGGAACTCGAGGCGTTCGTTCGTGGGAATGCCGCCGTGTTCGTAGGCGTAGGAGCGATGTGTGAGCGCAAGACGAAGCGTCTCGGCGTCGATGTCGACGCCGAGACGCTTCGTAAGCTCTTCAGTGTTCTTCACTTTTGAGATTCGACCTGAAAAGCGGTGCAGTGCCGGCCCTTCTCCGGGAAGGCCCGGCGGACACCGGTCTTAGACGTCTGCGACCTTGCGTCCCTTGTATTCAAGGAACAGCGCGGTACCGGCCGAGTCGGTGACAACCTTGGCCTGGTGCGGCAGGCTGTAGGTCACGCGGCCGTTCTCGACGGTCTTGACCAGGTTGGGCGCAGTGGCCTTCCACTGGGACCGACGGGCACGTGTATTCGCGCGGGACATCTTCCGCTTGGGAACAGCCACGACTAACTCTCTTCTCTCTCGTCTGACTCTGTACTTGTTGCCGCTTCCGCGGTCATGCCAGCCAGCCCGGCGAGGGCTGCCCAGCGAGGATCCACGACCTCATGGTGGTGCTCCGGATCCTCTTCAAGGCTGGCTCCGCATTCGGAGCAGAGGCCCTTGCAGTCCTCCCGGCACACCGGCTGGAACGGCAGGGTGGTCACCACTGCGTCCCTCAGTGCCGGTTCAAGGTCGATGCTATCCTGCTCGATCCGGCGCTGCTCCTCTTCCTCTTCGAAGGACTCAGCGTCCTCGTAGTAGAAGAGTTCCTGCACGTCGACTTCCTGGTCATACGCGAGGGGCTTCAGGCACCGCCCGCATTCGCCCCGAATGGGAGCGACCACGGTTCCGGATACCAAAATCCCTTCGTGCACGGCCTCGAGCCTCAGGTCCAGAGCAAGTTCCGAACCCTCGTCGACGCCGATCAGCGCCACACCGAAATCCTTCGGTGCCGGCACATGTTCCTGCATGGTTCGCATGGTCCCCGGGCTGCGCCCGAGGTCCTTGACGTTGACCGTCAGGGGCGAACCCGGATTTGTCCGCGAATGAACGCTAATGAGAACTCCTGTAGAACATAGACCGACATATCATCTTAGCCTGAGTCGGCCCCCAGACCCAAACCGGCGCGTGCGCCGACTTTCCGGGCCCTGCCCTGCGGGCCGGATACCACTTCCATCCTAGCGCGCGCCCCTGCCGCGACGGCAGCGGGGGGCAGACCCCAAAACGGGGGCAGGCGGACGACGACGGCGCGCGGGCACCGGCGCGCGGGCACCGGCGCACGGCCGCCGGGGCGCTCCCCCGGTTCAGGCGGCGGCGGCTTCCTGCCCTAAGGTTGCGGTGTGCCCAGCTCCACCTTTGTCGGTCCCCGCCTGCGCCGCCGCCTGCTCTCCGCGGCCGCGGCCCTGATGTGCGTGGCGTTCCTGTGGGTGTTCACCTCGGTCATTCTGTTCCGCTTTCCGCACCCGGACCGGCTGCCGGAGTCGGCGGACGCCGTCGTCGTGCTGGCGGGCGCGGCGGAGGAGCGGCTCGACGTCGGCCGGCAGCTGTGGTGGGAGGGCCGGGCGCCGGTCCTGGTGCTTTCGACCACCGACACGCCCGGAAACCAGCGGACCGATGTGCTGTGCGACCACGGCACCAACCCCCGGGTGGTCTGCTTCAGCCCCGACCCGATGACCACCCGGGGCGAGGCGCGCGCCGTCGCCCGGCTGGCCGCGGACAACGGCTGGGACGAGCTGATCGTGGTGACCTCGCGCTACCACGTGGTGCGGGCGCAGGCGAACCTCGAGCAGTGCAGCGGGGCGGAGATCACCATGGCGGCGTCGGAGCCCGAGCTGGGCCCGGGCCAGTGGCTGTCCCGCTTCGTCGAGGAGTCGGCGGGCACCGCGGCGGCAGTGCTGCGCCCCGCCTGCGCGAACGCGATCTGAGCGGTACCCGCCCGCCCGGGCGCTCCTTCCCCGGTCAGTCGCCCATGAGCCGCTTGTGCACACCGTGCGGCACATATTCCGTAACATCGCCGCCCAGGCCGGCCACTTCCTTGATCAGGGTGGAGGACAGGTGGGTGTAGCCGCTCTCCGCCGGCAGGAAGACGGTTTCGACGCCGGTGAGGTGGCGGTTCATCATGGCCATCGGCAGCTCATACTGGTAGTCCTGCGTGGAACGGATGCCCTTGACGATGGCGTTCGCGCCGTGTTCGCGGCAGAAATCCGCCAGCAGGCCCTCGCCCATGGGAACCACGCGCACGCCGGCGAGCGCGCGCACCGATTCGCTCACCATCACGAGGCGCTGCTCGTCGGTGAACCGGTACTTCTTGGCGTAGTTCGTCGACACGGCCACGATCACCTCGTCGAAGAGGTTCGCGGCCCGCGCGATGATCTCCAGGTGTCCGTTGTGGATGGGGTCATATGAGCCGGGGCACACTGCACGTTGCATCCCACGAATCTACCAAGCCCGCCCGTCACCGCCAGCCGCCCGCCGTGACAAACCGCGCCGTCCGCGCGTCGGCAGGCAATACTGGAGGACATGACCGACTCGAACGCAGGCACTCCGCTCACCCTTTCCGGTTCCGCTCCGGCGCCCTGGCAGCGCACCGCCGCCGGCGCCAACCTGCTGGGGCCGGACGGCGCCTTGGGCACCGTCATCTTCGAGGAGATCACCGGGCTCGCCGCCCGCCACGGCGCGATCAACCTGGGCCAGGGCTTCCCGGACGAGGACGGGCCCGCGCCGGTGCTGGAAGCGGCCCGCGACGCCATTGCCTCCGGACACAACCAGTACGCGCCGGGGCAGGGCCTGCCGGTGCTCCGCGAGGCCATCGCCGCGCACCAGGAGCGGTTCTACGGGCTGCACCTGGACCCGGCCACGGAGATCACGGTCTCCACCGGGGCCACCGAGGCCATTGCCTCCGCCCTGCTGGCCCTGTGCGGGCCCGGCGACGAGGTGCTCACCTTCGAACCCTTCTACGACTCCTACGGCGCCGTCATCGGCCTCACCGGCGCGGATCACGTCACGGTGCCGCTGCACGCCCCGGATTTCCTGCCCGACGACGAGCAGCTGGCCGCCGCCTTCAGCGACCGCACCCGGGTGGTGCTGATCAACAACCCGCACAACCCCACCGGCACCGTCTTTCCCGCGGAGCTGCTGCAGCGCGTCGTCGACCTGGCGGCCCGCCATTCCGCCGTGATCGTCACCGATGAGGTCTATGAGCACCTGACCTTCGAGGCGCCGCACGTTCCGGTGGCGACCCTGGACGGTGCCGCGGAGCGGACCCTGACCATTTCCTCGGCCGGCAAGACATTCTCGGTGACGGGGTGGAAGGTCGGCTGGCTGAGCGGTCCCGCGCAGCTGGTCGCGGCGGTGCGCACGGTCAAGTCCTACCTCAGCTACACCTCCGGCACCCCGTTCCAGATCGCCGTCGCGCAGGCCCTGGCCCTGCCGACGTCGTTCTTCACCGGCACCGCCGCCGTCCTGGGCACGAAGCGGGACCTGCTCAGCGAGGGGCTGCGGGCCGCCGGGCTGGGCGTGTACCGGCCGCAGGGGACCTACTTCGTCCTGGCCGACGTCGCCCCGCTGGGCTTCGAGGACGCCACCGAGCTAGCCCGCCGGCTGCCGGAACTAATCGGCGTCGCGGCGATTCCGGTCGCACCCTTCTGCCATGACGAGGGCGCCGAACGGACCCGGACGCTGCTCCGGTTCGCCTTCTGCAAGAAGACCGATGTGCTCACCGAGGCCGCGGATCGGCTGGCCAAGCTGGGCGCTGCCCTGTGACCGGGACCGGCGGCAGCGCGCGGCACCCCTCCAGGCTGCTGCGCGGCATCGGTGCCCACGCGGTGATCCATCCGGACGGGTACAGCGACGGCGCGTGGGTCCTGAGCATCGGCGGCGCGGAGCAGTCGCATGTGGATCTGGCCCGGCCGCAGGAGATCTTCTACGAGTACCTGCGGCGGATCGGGAACGTGCTGGACCTGGCCGCTCCCCCGGGCCGGCCGCTGCGGGCGCTGCACCTGGGTGCGGGCGCCCTGACCCTGGCCCGCTACCTGCAGGCCACCCGTCCGGGCTCCGAGCAGCACGCGGTTGAGCTGGAGCGCGAGCTGCTGGATTTCGTCCTGGCGCATCTGCCACTGCCGGAGGGCACCCGGCTGGAGCCGGTCATCGGCGACGCGCGGGAGGAACTGGAGCGGTATGCTCCCGGGGCGTTCGACGCCGTCGTGCTCGATATCTTCGCGGGCGCGGACGCGCCGGGCCACCTGACCGAGCCGGCCTACTACGCGCAGCTGCTCTCGCTGCTCTCGGAGTCGGGGGTGCTGCTGGTGAACGTGGGCGACGATCCGCCGCTGACCTTCGCGCGGGCCCAGGTGCGGGCGCTGCAGGAAGCAGTGGAATCGGCGCGGCCCGCCGCCGGCGTCGCTGCGCTGGCTGAACGCAGCATGTTCTCCGGCCGCTACCCGGGCAACATCGTGCTGGCCGCCGCGGCGGCGGGCTGGCCCGAGGAGTGGACCGGTGCGCTGCTGGCCGCCGGGCCGCATCCGGCAGCGGTGCTTACCGGCGAAGAACTGGACCGCTTCGCCGGCTGAACGGGGAAACGGTCCAGGCAATTGCGTTCCCCCGCAGATCACATGCGAAAGTTGAGGACATGCCCAAGCACTATCCGGACCTGCCCGCTGCACGGCATATGGGACCGCTCGCCTCGTCGGAAGCCCGTCCCTCCGCCGCGGCCGATCGTGGTCCTGTCCGCCCGGCGCGTGATCGGCCGGCACCGGCCGGTGTCCGCCGTGAACCCGCCGAGAAGTACCGCCGGCAGCGGGTGGCGGCGACCGCCGTCGTGATCCTGATGACGCTTGCCCTGGCCGGCCTGATCACGGCACTCGTGCTCTTCGGGTAGCCCGGATTCAGCAGCGGAGCGGCCCAAAAACGCTTGTTGGCAGATCCTCCGCCATCGCCTAGTCTCGGGCGAATCACCGCAGGTCCGAGCTCGTTGGGGGTCACATGGGGCAGACGCCACCGCTCGTGATGCCTGTCTACGGGACCCGCCCGGAGGCAATCAAGATGGCTCCCATAGTCAAGGAGCTCGAGGCTTCAGCCTCCCTGCAGAGCTTTGTGACGGTCACCGGCCAGCATCGCGCGATGCTCGACCAGGTCAACATGCTGTTCGGGATCGTCCCGGATCATGACCTGAACATCTTCCAGCCCGGGCAGGGCCTCGTCGCGATCCTCACCAGGACCCTGGACGGACTGGACAAGCTGTTCACCGTGAACCGGCCGCGCGTCGTGCTGGTCCAGGGAGACACCACCACATCCATGGCGGCGGCACTTGCAGCCTTCAACCACGCGATTCCGGTCGTCCATGTCGAGGCCGGACTCCGCAGCGGGAATCCGTGGTCGCCCTACCCCGAAGAGGGCAACCGCAAGCTCATCTCCCAGATCGCCAGCCTGCACCTTGCCCCCACCGAAGCGAGCCGCCGCAACCTGCTGCGGGAAAACATCGCCGACAAGAACATCGTGGTCACCGGAAATACGGTTATAGATGCGCTGCTCGGCGCCGTCGAAAAACCCCTGCCGTTCCGGGACCCGGCCTTGGAGCAGCTGGCCTCCGCCGGCCGCCGGATCCTGCTGTTGACCACCCACCGCCGCGAGAACCAGGGTGGCGCGATGCGGGGAGTCGGACGGGCTTTGGCCCGGCTGGCCGCCAGGAACCCCGACCTGGCGATCGTGTTGCCCGCCCATGCCAATCCCGTAGTCCGCGAGGCCCTGCTGCCCGCTTTGAACGGATTTCCCAACGTGCTGGTCACCGATCCCCTCCCCTACGGGGAGTTCTGCCGGCTGCTCTCCATTTCCTACCTTGTGCTCACCGACTCCGGGGGCATCCAGGAGGAAGCACCGAGCCTGGGGGTCCCCGTGTTGGTCCTGCGGGAGAACACGGAACGGCCTGAGGCGGTCGCCGCCGGCACCGCCCGGCTCGTGGGCACCGATGAGGCCAGGATCGAAGCCGAGGTGACGTCGCTGCTGGACGATCAGCGCCGGTACCGGCAGATGGCCGGGAGCACGAACCCGTACGGAGACGGCCGGGCGGCCCGTCGCAGCGTAGAGGCGGTACAGCGGCTGGTGGAGGAGATCAGCGGCTGAGGACCGCCTTCCAGTCTTCGATGAACCTGCGCCGGGAGAACCGGGCCGTGATTTTGCGGCCCTGGACCGACAGCCGATCCAGGTATTCCAGATCAGTCAGTACGAGGACCAGCGCGTCGGCCAGCTCGGTTTCGTTTGCGTGCTCCACGAGGAACCCGTTGACCCCGTTGCGGATCATTTCCCGCGGCCCATACTTGATGTCGTAGGCGACCGGGACGCAGCCGGCGGCCATGCTCTCGGCCAGCGACGCGCAGGGTGTCGGGCAGATGCTCCAACAGGTCTGCCGTTTCCGGGCGGACCGTTCGCCGTAGCGGTGTTGTTTGGAGAGTTGGTTATTGTGCTCCGCATAGATCACCCGCGCCCCGTTCTCAAGGGCGGTAAGCGCCGCACGGCGCCTGCCGTTTCCCAAAAGGATGAGAGACGCGGGATCTACCGGCAGGACACAGCGCTGCATCCAGCACTGAACGCCTCCACCATGTTCCGGAATACCACACTCCTCTCAGGGCCGGGCGCGGCACCTCCACACTGCGGGTCTTCTGGCTTTACTCATCCGTTTCCTCCAGATAGCAGGCTCCGGCGCTGCCGAGGAACTAGAGCTGCCAACCGATCATTCTCTCCCCCATCTCCCAGGGCCTTGCGGCGCCCCGCGTTGCCTTGGGCTAGACGCCTACTTGTCGCCGGGCCAGCATTTCGCTGTTCGCCCGGGCGAGGTCCTTCTGCGAGGTCCACTTTGACCGCGTAAGAAGTGCTGATATCGAGCGGCAGGTAGCGCGCGCCGGCCCGCCAAATGGACAGTTCGATGCCGCCTTCGAAATACTCCTGGTCGTCCACCTCCGCCAGCCGGCTGATCAGCCCATCCTGGTCAGCCCCGGAGACGTAGTTAATGCCGATGGCTTCGCCGAGACCGCCGGGCACCGTCTTCGAGAGCTCACTGATGAAGCCCTTCTCCGTCACCGTGAACTTGACCTCTTCATCCGAGATCGAGGAGGTGTCGACGGCGATGAAGGACCGGTCCTCGAGGATCCAGCGATGCAGATCGGTGAGCATCCGGGGGTCGAAGACGACGTCGCCGAAAACGGACCGCAGGTTCTGGACCCGCTGCGTCATGATCGTGCGTCCGTCGTCCAGAAGCGTAAGGGGTTTCGGATGCGGACGGGCGAGCCGGGTTCCCATGCCGGCGGCAAGAATAACTGCTTGAACAATCACAGGTGAGTCCTGACTCGAGGCAGTACGCGGCCCGGACAACTGGGCCTTCGCTGAGGGCTCGCAAGGTAACGCATTGTCCCGATGAGTGCATGCGGGTTTCCCGCCGGACCCTGCATCCCGTGTGGCAGCGGTTGCTGTTCGTCATCGTCCCTCGGCTCGTCCCGGCGCTCGCAGGGCTTCGATGGCCGCTGCGACCCTTGCGCAGGATTGTGTGTCGGTGAAGGCAAACGTGGCCCGCCGCCGCTCCGCGTAGCGGGGCTCGTCCGCCGCTGCGTCGATGATGGCCGCCACTGCTTCTTCGGCCGTGGCCGTCACCGGGCCGAATCCGTCCCGCAGGTAATCGAAATAGCCGCGACGGTATATGTGTCCGCCGGTGTAGATCGTTTCCGGATCGAACTGCAGGTAGACGACTTTGGCTCCGCCGTGCGCGGCATCAAAGGCAATGGATGAGTAGTCCGTCAGCAGGAGCCTGGCGTTCACGAGCTCCTCCTGCACGCTGCCGTCGTGGTACGCCCTCAGCTGGATGTGGTCCGGCAGGTTCAGCAGCGGTATGAACGGCTCCAGTTCCGGGTGCGGCAGCAGGACCAACCGGTAACCGTTGGTGCGGCAGTACTCTGCGAGCCGGTCAGAACGCAGCAGCGGCAGCCAGTTCCGTCCAAATTCACTGGTCTCGAAGAGGGTCCGCCGTTGCGTTGCGGTCGGATGGTCGGCCAGTTCGTCGCGGAGGTACTCCCGCCAGGTGGGGGCAATCAGGATGTTCCGGCGCAGATGCGGCGGGTGTTCTCGAGCGGCTTGGAGCAGGGCGTCGTGGCGGGGGAAACCCGTCAGCCGCACTTCCTGGCTGGTCAGCACGTATTCGCTGCCGCCTCCGGTAATGGACTCGTGTTCCCCCAGGGAGGCGGTGATCATCAGGGCTATGTCCTTTTGGTTCAGCCAGCGGGACAAATCGTCCTTGATGATGCCGTGCTGCAGAAAGACGAAGCGGGCCCTGTCGTCTCCGAACCTGCGGCGGCCGATCGGGTCGTGGATGTTGGCGTTCAGGTGGGAGGAAAGAACAAAGTCGGCGTTCAGCACCAGCGGCACGGCAGCGGCGGATCCGTAGGGCACCAGTCGGAAGCCCTCATGCTCCAGCCTGTCCCAGTCCGGGCTGTCCCGGGCCAGCAGGAACCAGGCATTGACGTCCGGTTTGTTCCGCATCAGATAGCGGTAGAGGTGTTCCGCGTTGTCATCTGCACGGTCAATGCGGTCCATGAGCACCCAGGCACTACGGTAGCGGGAGACGGCCGGTTCGCGGGCCGCCTGCCGCGTTAGGGCGCGGTCCGCCGCGCGGCGCCTGCCGTCGGCCAGCCTCCGGGCCGGACGGGTCGCCGTCCGCCGGGCGGTGTCCCAGGCGGCGAGCGCCTGTGGGGCCCCGGTCAGCAGGCTGCGCACCGTGACCCGGTCGTGGAGGCTCCGGAGGCGGCGGGCTGCCGGCGGCTCGGGCCGGGGCTGCGCCAGCACCAGGTCGGGCCGCCGGCGGGGACGCTCGCTGGCCGGGAAAGGCACCCCTCGGTCAGTGGTCGGCTCCACGGCAGTCCCGGAGAGGACGAATTCGGGCCGAATGCCGGCAGGCAGGATGAGGATGCGCTCGCGGATCAGGGTGCGGCCCAGCACCTTGTGGTCCCTGATCTTGGTGGCCACCGGCTCCACGGGACGTCCGTCCATGAACACCTTCTCCTCCGGCGTCTCTCCTTCGAAGAGGTAGGAATATCTGGTGGTCCCCCGGTCGTGGTCGGTCTCCCATTGCTGCACCGTGGGCGGGCCCTCCTGCCGTCGGCGATAGTGCAGGAGCAGGATGTGGTGGAAGATCCAGCCTTGGCTGACCACTCCGAAGGAATCGATGACCGGATCATCGATGAGGGCGACAATCCGCTCCAGCCAGCGGTGCATGGTGGCCTGCTGCTCCGCACTGGCGCCGGCTGTGCGGCTGTGCATGCGTTTGTCGTCGATGTAGAACCAGACGAGGTCATATAGCACCATGTAGTGGGCCCAGGCCGGAATCCGGCCGAGCCGGTCCCGGACGGCTTCCAGCAGCCCCAGGTAGCCCAATCGGGGCAGCTCATCATAGGCACGGGGGTCGGCCCAGGCCCCGGCGACCAGCGAGGCTCCCCTCCGGCGGTTGCGCCGGTACAGATAGCGCGCGTCCGCGACGATGCCGATGACGGGCGCGCCGACGGCGGCGAGGTACCTGCCGATGAGATGCGAGTCTTCAAACTTGGGGCGCAGGCGTTCCTCGAACCGCAGCCCATGGTCCTGCAGGACACGGCGGCGCAGGAACGCCGTCGGGCCGTGCAGCTGGATGCACTCGGGGTTCTCGTCCAGGTCCACCAGCATGTTCCCGTACCGGAACTTACGGCCGAGCGGATGGCGGTGGGACATCTGCGCCGTGCCGTCCTGGAACTGCACCAGCCGGGTCGCCAGCAGCTGGGCGCGTGCACTGACGTCGGTGGCAAGGAAGGCCTCCACCGCCCGGAAGTAGGACGGGTGGAGGATATCGTCCGGATCGCAGAAGGTAACCCATTCCCCGTTCGCCAAGGCCAGCCCGGTGTTGCGGGCGGCCCCCGGCCCGGCATTGGGCTGGCGGACGAGCCGCACTCCGGCCCGGTGGCGGGTGTTCCATGCAGCGATCAGATCGCCGGAGCCGTCGGTGGACCCGTCGTCGACCATGACGATGTCCAGGTCTTCCATCGGGTACCGCTGCCGCAGCAGGGATTCCAGGAAGGCCGGGAGATACTCCGCGACGTTGTGGACGGCTACGACGAGTGAAAACTGCCCTCTAGCCACGGGTATGCGCCCCGCTGCCCTGAGGCCTCGCCCGCCGCCCGGTTATCGGCAACGGATCTGTCCTGCGCCTGCAGGCCAGCGATAATGCGCTCATGAGCTGCTCCCCCGGTGATACTGCCCGCCGAGGCGGACGAGTCCATCTCACGCCCCGGCCGGATACTGCTGTCAGCAACCGGCGTCATCGGTAAAAGGACGTGAGGAGGGGGAAGGTAACGGCCAGGACCGGGTCGCGCCACAGTAGGAGGTACTGGGTTCAGCCCTGCTTTCCCGGGGGAACAGGCCTGTCAGGCCGGTTCAGCGAACCAGAGCACGGTCTCGCCGTACTTCCGGTCCGCGAAACGTTCCAGGCCCGCGGGCCACTGGGGTTCAGGTGAGCGGGCGGAACGCTCGACCACGACGACGGCGCCGTCGGCCAGGTGCCCGGCCAACTGCGCCAGGACGGTGCCGAGGTCTGGTTCGGCGTCACCGTAGGGCGGGTCAAGGAACACCAGGTCCCAGGTGAGCCCCGCCGGGACGCGGGCCAGGTAGGTCTCGACCTTGGCCCGGTGGACGGAGACCCGCGGGGCGCCGACCCTGTCATTGATGAGGTCCGCGTTGCGCCGGCAGACAGCGGCGGCCTTTTCGGCCGCCTCCACCAGATCCACTGCGGCGGCGCCGCGGCTGGCGCTTTCCAGCCCGAGGGCACCCGAGCCGGCATACAGGTCAAGCACCCGGGCGCCGTCGAGCACGCCGTAGGACTCAAGGCGGGAGAACAGCGCTTCCTTGACCCGGTCGGTGGTCGGGCGGGTGTTGTCCCCGGGAACGGCTGCCAGGGTGGTGCCGCCGGCGGTTCCGGCGATGATGCGGCTCATGGTTCAACCTTATCCGCCGGCGGTGGAAGCATGTTTCCGTCGGCAGCGGCGGTGTGCGGTCAACCGCGGTCGAGGAAGGCCTGCGCCTCGGGGTCGAGGTAGCGCGAAATGGCTGCCGCGAGCGCGGGAAACTCCGCCAGTTCCGGGTCCTGGCGGATCAGCAGCTGGGCGTCGTCACGTGCCTGCGCGATCAGGGCCTCGTCCTGCACGGCACGGAGCAGGCGCAGGGTGGAGCGGCCGCCGGACTGCGCGGCGCCGAGGATGTCGCCCTCGCGGCGCAGCTCAAGGTCCCGGCGCGAGAGTTCGAAGCCGTCGGTGGTGGAGGCGACGGCATCGAGCCGTTCCCGGCTGGGGTGCCCGTTCTCGAGCCCGGTGACCAGCAGGCAGGTGCCGGGCAGCCCGCCCCGGCCGACCCGGCCGCGCAGCTGGTGCAGCTGGGAGATACCGAACCGGTCGGCGTCGAGGATCACCATGAGCGTGGCGTTGGGAACGTCCACTCCCACTTCGATCACCGTGGTGGCCACCAGCAGGTCCACCGTCCCGCGGTTGAAGCCCTCCATGACGGCGGCCTTTTCCTGCGGCTCCATCCTGCCGTGCAGCATGCCGATCCGGGTGCCGGCCAGCGCCGGCAGCGACGAGAGCCGCTCATAGACGGCCGCTACTGAAGCCAGCTCACGCTGGATTCCCGTTCCGGCCGGTTCCGCCGTTCCCGGCAGCAGTCCCGGATCGGAGCCGGGCTCCTCCTCCCGGTCGCCGATCTTGGGGCACACCACGTAGACCTGACGCCCGGCGTCGATCTCCTCGCGGGCCCTCTGCCAGATCCGCGCCTCCCAGCCCGGATGGTCCGCCAGCGGGGCCAGGTGCGTGCTGATCGGCGCACGGCCGGCGGGCAGCTCGGCGAGGGTGCTGACCTCCAGGTCACCGAACACGGTCATGGCGACGGTGCGCGGAATGGGCGTGGCGGTCATGACCAGCAGGTGCGGGGTGCTGCGGCCGCGGCTGCGCAGGACGTCACGCTGCTCGACGCCGAATCGGTGCTGTTCGTCGACCACCACCAGGCCCAGGTCGGCGAACTGGACGTTCTCGGACAGCAGCGCATGGGTGCCCACCACGATTCCGGCCTCCCCGCTGGCAATGTCCAGCATCGCCGCACGCCGCTGGGCGGTGGTCATGGAGCCGGTGAGCAGCCGTACGCGGGTGCCTTCGTCGTCGCCGCCGAGCAGGCCCCCCTCCGCCAGCGGGCCGAGCGTTCGGGTGATGGAGGCATAGTGCTGTGCGGCGAGGACTTCGGTGGGGGCGAGCAGGGCCGCCTGCCCGCCGGCGTCGATCACCTGGAGCATGGCCCGCAGCGCCACCAGGGTCTTTCCGGAGCCGACCTCGCCCTGCAGCAGCCGGTTCATCGGATGCGGGCGGGCGAGGTCCGCGCTGATCTGCTGCCCGACGTCGGCCTGTCCGGCGGTGAGCGTGAACGGCAGGTCGGCGTCGAACCGGTCCAGCAGCCCGCCCTCCCGGGACGGGCGGGCGGTGGCGTCCTCCAGCTCGGTGAGCGCACGACGTCGGGCCAGCTCGGTCTGCAGCACCAGGGCCTCCTGGTAGCGGAAGCGGTGGCGGGCGCGGTAGGCGTCGGAGAGCTCGGCGGGCCGGTGGATCATCTCGAAGGCCTCGACCATGCGGGGCAGCCCGTCGCGGCGGCGGATCCGCTCCGGCACCGGGTCCGTCAGGGATGCGCCCTGCAGGCCGTCGAGCAGGACGGCGACGGCGTCGGCGATCTTCGGGCTGGCCAGCGCGGCGGTGGCGGGATAGACCGGGATGGGCCGGCGCGCGATGTCCTCGTCGAGGTCGGCGTCTTCGTCAAGCACCACGTACGTGGGGTTGGTCAGGGTGAGGTGGTCACGGTAGGCGCCCACCTTCCCGGAGAAGAGCGCGCGGACGCCCACCCGGAGTTCCTTCTCCGCCTTGTACCCGTTGAAGAAGCTCAGGTGCAGCCGGCCGAGCGTGCCGTCGGTGTCGTCGGTGACCACCACCTCCAGGAGCATGCCCTTGCGGGTGCGCATCCGGCGGGAGTTGGCGCTCTGCACGCGGGCGATCAGGGAGACGTCCTCGTCATAGGGCAGCTCCGCGATCGGAGTCAGCTCGCCGCGTTCCAGGTATCGGCGTGGAAAGTGGTGCAGCAGGTCGCCCACCGTCTTCAGGCCCAGCTGTTTTTCCAGCTTCCCCGCCGAGGCCTTGCCCAGGCGGCGGTCCAGCGGAAAATCGAGTTCAGCGGGCAGGTCAGACTTCATGGGTCTCGGGGATCTCCCGGGTTTCGTGTCCGTCGGCGGACAGCTCGGTGATGGTCACGTTGGTGGGTTCGCCAACGCTGCGCAGGGCGTCGAGTGCGGAGCCGGCGTCGGGGGTGTGGACGTGCACCCGCCAGCGGTAGCCCTCCCCCACCGGCTCCACGGCGCTCATGATGACGGACTCGCCGAGTTCGTCGAGCTGCAGGCGCAGGGTGGCGGCGTCGAGCGGGCTGAGGGTGATGGTGCACATGACCTCCACCCCCTCCATCTGCGGCTGCTCGGAGTGGATGTGCGGTGCCTGCACGTCGTAGCCGTGCAGGCCGTCGAGCAGCTCCTCCTGCAGCTCCTCGCCGAGCGCCGCGGCGCGCAGCGCGTCGAGGATCAGCAGGAAGCCCACCCCGCCGGCGTCCACCACGCGGGCGGCGGCAAGTTCGTCCAGCTGCTGCTCGGTGCGCACGACGGCGGCCAGCGCCCCGGTGACCATGGCCCGCAGGCTTTCGGCGAGGGCGACGTTGCTGTCGTCGCCGGACTTCGCGCCGTCCTGTTCGGACACTATGTGGGCGGCTTCCTCGAGCACGGAGAGCATTGTGCCGGGCACCGGGTCGCTGAGCACGGACCAGGAGCGCAGCTGCGCGCGCTGCAGGGCTGCCGCCAGCAACGGGGCGGAAAGCCGGGTGTGTCCGTGCAGGGGTTCCGACATGGAGGTGAGGAAGACCGACAGCAGGGTGCCGGAGTTGCCCCGGGCCTGCTCCATGGCGGCCCGGCCGGCGGTGCCGAGCAGTTCCCCGATGTCTGTGGTCTCCAGCGATTCGGCCGCTTCGGCGGCCGCGCAGAGGGTGCGGTACAGGTTGGTGCCGGTGTCGCCGTCGGCGACCGGGAAGATGTTGATGGCGTTAAGGCGGTCGCTGTGGTTGCCCAAGGACACTTCGGCGTTGCTCAACCATCGCTTCAGCGCTTGCGCATTGGCGGTGATCTTATTCTGCAAAACGGTTCCGTTCCATGCTGGCCTGCCTTCCGGCTGGCGGGCGCCGTTGCCCGCAGCCCCATTTGTCAGTGTTGAGCCTACCGCAGGGCACCGACACCGTTCGAGGTCCCCGGGAACCTTCATCGCTTCTGGCTCGACCGAGACCGTCTCGGCGGCCCCCGGAGGTAGGTGAACGGCAGATGAACAACCGGCGAAATGTAAATGCCGTAGAATGCTCTGAACTTACGCACTGAAGGAGCATCCTTGGGGGGAAAATTGCCGGTTGTCATGCCCGTTTACGGGACCCGTCCGGAAGCAATAAAGATGGCCCCTATCATCAAGGAACTGGAGAAGTCGCCGGACCTTGACTGCTTCGTAACGGTCACGGGTCAGCACCGTGAGATGCTCGACCAGGTCAACACCCTCTTCGGCATCGTCCCGGACCACGACCTGAATATCTTCCAGCCAGGCCAGAGCCTCAACGGCATCCTGACACGCACCTTGGACGGGTTGGACAAGCTGTTCTCCGTCAATCGCCCCGACGTGGTCCTGGTCCAGGGGGATACCACTACATCCATGGGGGCCGCCCTTGCAGCCTTCAACCACGGGATCCCCGTGGCCCATGTTGAGGCCGGCCTGCGCAGCGGGGATCTGTGGTCGCCGTTCCCTGAGGAAGGCAACCGCAAGCTGATCACCCAGATTGCGAGCCTGCATCTGGCCCCTACCGAGACCAGCCGACAGAACCTGCTGCGGGAGAACGTGCCGGACGAGGACATTGTAGTTACCGGCAACACCGTAATTGATGCGCTGCTTGAAACCGTCGGCAAAAACGTCCCATTCAACGACCCGAGGCTCGAACAGCTAGCAGCCTCAGGAAAGCGAGTCCTGCTGGTCACAACACATCGTAGAGAAAACCAGGGAGAGGCCATGCGAGGGATCGGGAGGGCGCTGGCCAGAATCGCGAGTGACGAACCCGACTTATCGGTCGTATTCCCTGCACACGCCAACCCTGCCGTCCGTGAAGCTGTCCTTCCCGCGGTAAATGGACTCCCTAATGTGCTGGTGACCGAACCCCTATCATACGGCGAGTTCTGCCGTCTGCTCTCTCTCGCGTATGTGGTCCTAACCGACTCCGGCGGCATTCAAGAAGAGGCACCAAGCCTGGGCATTCCCGTACTTGTCATGCGGGATAACACCGAACGGCCCGAAGCAGTTCTGTCCGGAACTGCCAAGCTGATTGGCACCTCTGAGGATCGAATAGCGGCAGAGGTTCTATTGTTGCTGCACGACCGTTACCACTTTAAGTCTATGGCCGAGGCAACTAACCCCTATGGTAGCGGCGACGCTGCTGCAACGACGGTGAACGCATTAGAGAGACGCGCAGCCCTTCGCTGTTAGTTCAACGGTTAGGGGACTGAAGCGTCGCTAGGAGCATTTGGTGCCGCGTGGCAACCACCATAAGCGTTGCGCTCTTTTCTGACTCGTATAGCCAGAATGCCAACTAGTACATGCAGTCCCGTCGCCTGCGGACTCATGCAGGCAACGGGACCTCTAACTATGTGCTATTAGTCTATATTTTGCGACACAACAAGCTCTTCGTTTGCTCGTACTAGGTCTTCAGCGAAGTCAACTTCCACCGCATAATAGTTGCTGATATCAACCGGAGCCCACCGAAGACCGTCCCGCTCTATTGTTTCGACTATGCCTCCCTCGAAATACTCTTGGTCGTCAACGTGCGACAATCGTCGGATAAGTGCCGCCTTATCCATCGATCCAACATAATTTACACCGACCGCTTCCCCCAGCCCATTTTCGACCGCCTTAGATAACTCACGTATGTACCCATGAGTCGTCACGGTATATTTAACCTCTTCGTCAGAAACCACAGAAGTATCCACGGCACAGAATGAGACGTCGTTTTCCACATATCGAGCCAGATAAGCTAGCATCTCTGGGTCAAAAACAACGTCGCCATTCATCCATAGAACTCCACCATCGGCAGAGTTGCGAAGTGCCTTAAGGAGGCTTTTCGAGGTGTTGGTTTGGTCATAGGCCTCATTGTAAACAAAAGAAGCATCAGGTACATGCTCCATAATCTGCTCCAGCTTATAGCCAACAACTATAGTCAGCCGCAATTGTTCTCCGAACGCGTGCCGAAGGTTGTCCACCTGCTGGGTCATAATAGTTCTTCCATCCGCCAGCGGTGTCAGAGCCTTCGGATGAGGCCGCGCAAGACGAGTTCCCATCCCGGCAGCGAGAATAACAGCCTGTACGGTCATTGAGTTTCCTATCGGTCTAGACGAGAGGGGAAAGCCAGCACCAAAGCAGAAGCAGCGATGCATGTCATACAGTACGGTCGTGTCCCCCGAACCAAACCATACCCTTTCTCACACTTTAATACCCTGGTTGGATGCCCCGCGTGCAATGGACTTCCATGGCGCCCCGCGCCCCGCTACGAGACTCCAGGCAGATGTAGATTTCCGCTATCTTGACGGCTACGTGAAAGCTAACGAGACGTCCATATACGCCTACCGTAACCTGTGGCTATCATATGCATCAACTATCGACGGATTCGACCACTTTGTGCCCGTTACGGCACCGTCGGAACTTGAAACAATTGGCATGTATGCCCGTGTCCTCGCAGCTCACCAGGGGCAGAAGTCCAGATGATCCTCCAGCGCGGGCGGCCTCAAGGCCGCCCGCGCCTGACGCTGAAGACTTGATCTAATCGAGTAAGATGCTGATTTCCTTCATCACTCTGCTTGAGGCTTCAGCATCGTCCCAGCTCGCATATCGCGCAAAGAAGCTGTCGTACCGGCTCAAAAACTCTGCCTGCACTTCTTCCAGTCTCCTAAGTTGTTCTACAAGTTCCGTCGTTGTCTTTACAATGGGGCCCGGCGCGTCCGCCTCGAAGTCGATGTAGAAACCCCGTGTCACATTCCTGTATTCGTCGATATCCGGAGCAAGAAATATCATCGGCTTGCGTGTACCAGCAAAGTCGAACATACATGAGGAGTAGTCGGTTACAAGCACGTCCGCCACGGAATAAAGATCAGCAACCTCCGGATACGACGTAACGTCCAGATAGCTGTCAGACGCCGATACGACGCGCTGTCCTGCTACATTGTGGTGGCCTCTCAAGAGCACAAGGTAATCCGGCCCCAATTGTTCCATAAAGACCCTGAAGTCCAAGTAAGCCACGCTATCGAACTTACCTTCTTGGGTTCTTAGGTTGTCACGCCAAGTAGGCGCGTAAAGTACGACCTTGCGGTCTCTGTCGATTCCAAGGCGGTCTCGGACCAGGGCTCGCCGTACTTCTGTGTCCCCAGAAGGAGCTCGGTGAAGCGATTCGTTGCGTGGATAACCAGCTGCGATGACGGGCCCAGTGTATCCGAAAGCAGCAGGAAGCACCTCTTCACTGAACTGATTCTGAGCGATAAGAACATCCCAGTATTCGGCCTCCCGTTCCATCAACGCCCTGTAAGATGCCGTGATGTTCAACCGGGGTGTATGGTGTCCGATCTTTTTAAGAGGTGTACCGTGCCAGGTTTGTATGTAGAACTGGCCCTCTCGCTTGCGGAAGTATGGCGGAAAATTGTTGTTGTTTACAAGCGTTCCAGCTGTATTGAGGAGTTCGTACCAGCGCCGGCTATAGATGAGCACCCCTTCCGCGCCTTTTGGAACAGGCACGGAATAATCCGCTATAGACCAGTAGAGCTTTGCGTCAGGGACATGATCGGCCAATTTTTCCGAGAGCGGCCTCACGCTATCCGTAGCGCCTTTTCCGGAGAAACTCTCCAAAAGCACTATGGACTTGTCTATCTCCCCTCGCCCCGTCAGGAACTGCTCGCGCAGCTGCTGTTGGGCGTACGCACCCCGCTCATTCTGAGCATATGGTGGAAGAATCTTGACAACTAGGGACCGAGCCCGACTCTCGGCAGTAATCCCGACCCGGTAGCACTTGTAGCGGCGTTCGTCAGGTAAACGGTTGAGCACAGAACCCACGGCCAGCGCTTTCTTGTGGCGCACCCTTCCATCTTGTCCTGCATACCGCGTGACTACCTCGTAATGCCCAGATTCCGGGGCTTGTGCTCCCTCGCCCCATCGGTCCTGGGCAAGGTTAAACACAGCGATAAAGCGATCAGATCCGGGCAGGAAACGCAGGTCTTCGACTGGAACCGTATTCCTGCGGGTCACCAGCGCAAGATCCAGAATAGGCTCTCCCCGCCCTACCGATGACGACCGACCCCGAAGTTCAAGGTGACGTCCGTCATCAAGCAGCTCGTAACCATCAACGCTCAAGCGCCAGCGGATAGACGACAAGCGCAAATAACCGTAGCCGGTCACCTCGAGCCGGTGGGAATCACCCGGGCTCGAGAGGCCGTCCCACTCTGTGTTTGTTCCCACCCAACCGATTGGCTTGAGGGCCCCGTCCTGCGTAGACGCATAAAGGTCGCTGAGAAGTTCTTTCGGGGCATTAACGAGTGCGCTGGGCAGACTCAACTCGTATGCGTTCGCGGCACGCTCTCCCCTACCCCCTTTAACGTCCGGATGTCCGGGGGTACGCAAAACCAATGCATCCGGTAAGGGGGCATGGGGATCGAACACGACATGCAGTTTGCTGCCACGAACCCCAGCGGATACAGCAAGAAACGGGTGTGCTACATATCGCAACCTAAGCCCTCGGACGCGATCGATCTGTCCGACCACCCTTCCGAATTGAGTGCGACCACCAATGGGGAGCTGATGTGGGAGCAACTCCCCATCTCGGCGAGTGACCGAGGTCTCGAGGTCGAGACCACCCGCTTTGATCCGCAGGCGGAGATCCCACTCGTCTCCGTTACGAAGATCCGGGCCGTTCGCCAGCGTCTTCGTGTCTAACGACGTTGCGAAGCAGCAGTGCTCATAAGAGTTCCATTTGTCGCCCGATTTTATATCAATTCGCGCATCGTCTCTTTGCCTCATGTCAAGCTCGTAGACTTGCTTCGTTCTTCTATTGTGGAGTGCTGCGTCTACTGAGTAGGTGAAGTGCTCTGCGTCAACTCCTCGTATGTACGCTGAGACATCAATAGAGAGAACCGTCCCCTTCCACCGGAATCCGGTCAGTGAGGTGTGGACATTGACATCCACGTCGTGGATCTTTAGTAGGTGGCGGGGAAGATCCGCTCCCAACAAAGCGAGATAGCCGGGATGAGCCTCTAGGCTGCCCTCGATGGAGCGAGCCCGAAATGCTCCTCCGTTCTCCTTGAGGAAGATCAACACTTGGACCGTGTCTTCGTAACGGTTATTGGCTATCAAATGCGCTAACACTCGCTCGTTGACTGGGATAAGTTCGAGACTTCCCCCAGGCATTTGCTCATGCAAGTGAGCTACCGTAGTCCGCAAGCATTCCCAATAATCTATTCCGGCGTTAGGAATTTTCTCAACGTATAAACGTAGATCTTCGCCGAGGGATTTCGCATACCACGCGAGGCGAACTTCAGGTTCGGCTTGCGCGTCGACAAGCGCGGCAACCGAAGCCATTGCGGCCATACGGTCGCGGAGATCATCCACCCTGCCTTTTTGCTGGGTTATAGACGAATTGTTCTCTCTCATTCGCCAGATATAGACAGGCCGGGCCATGATGTCTATGGCCGACGCACTGAGATATGCTCTCGCCAGTGTTTCCTGGTCTTCGTACAAGACGCCTTCAGGAATACTCCCGACGTTCGCGTCCCAGAAGCTTCGTCGATAGACCTTGTTCCAGAGAAATACGTCCCGCATAATATCAGGAAATTCCGTCAGGGAGCTGATTGTGCGAGACTTGCTGTGGAGCTCCTCAGTCATTTTAGGGGTCCACTCTCGGCTTCCTCGGATTCTCGAGAATGAACCGACTACGAAGTCTGAACCCGATCCCTCCAGTTGAGCAATCATGGCCGAGTAGGCCCCCGGCTTTACTCGGTCGTCCGAGTCGACAAAAGTAATATATTTCCCTTGTGCGATCTTGATGCCGGCGTTACGCGCGGCTCCATTCCCGCCGTGAGGCATGTATATTGCCTTGACCCGCTTGTGCTGTGCTGCATATCTCGCGACAATTTCCTTCGAGCCATCTTCGGACCCGTCGTCCACCAGAATCACTTCGAGTGTCTTGTAATCTTGGCTAAGAACACTCTGCAGGCATTCGTCCAGATAAGAGCTGACGTTATATACCGGTATCACGACACTGAGAAGCGGACTCGCCGCTTTATCAGCACTCTTATCCTTTTTAGCCTTGTTCCCCAAGTACGGACGAATCGTTGATCGGACTAGTTCAGGAGAGTTCCTCCAAGCTGCCCTTGCCATACGAGACAGTAAGTTTCGTTCAGGTATCATGTGTCCTCTTGGTTCCGTGAGAGTGGTTACTTGAAAGGTCCGTCTGTTCATTTGCATGTGGGATTTTTCAGCCCTTCGATAGCCCTCACTACCCTGCTTCTCGAATCCTCGTCCCAGTAAGCGAAGGCTCCACGGGAACGAGTTGCAAATACTTCACTTTCCGGCAGATTGGTTGTGAGGGCAGTCAGTGCCTCGGCTGTCGTTGTGGTCACCGGGCCCAGGCCGTGACCTCGGTAGTCAAAGTAGCCTTTACGGTAGACATGGCCTCCAGAGAAAATGTCGTCTTCCTCCGGCTGGAGGTACAAGACCCGAGCACCGCCATAGGCGGCGTCGAAAGCGATTGATGAATAGTCCGTTATTAAGGTGTGGGCCTTTACCAGCTGTTCCTGAACGCGGATCTGCCGGTACGTGAGCCCGGTGATGTGGGCAGGCAAGTCCAAGAGCGGCACAATCGACTCCAGCTCCGGGTGCGGCAGGAAGACTACCTGGTAACCTCGCCGGCGGCACATTTGCTCCATTTCCGGGGACCGGAGCAGTTCGAGCCAAGTCCCCCCAAAGACGCTTGCTTCAAAGCGCGTTACCTTATCCTCTTCCGTGATCGCCGACGCCAAATCGTCGCGTAAGTACTCGCGCCACGTGGGTGCAACAAGGATGTTGCGGCGCTTTTCCAGCGGATTCTCCTTGGCCGCGGCTAACAGCGCGTCGTGGCGGGGAAACCCGGTCAGCGTGACTTCGTTGGCGGTGACCGAATATTCGGTGCCGTCGCCGACGATGGACTCGTGCTCCCTTGGGGAAGCGGTGATCATCAGGGCCATGTTCTTCATGTTCAGCCACCGGGACATGTCGTCCTTGGTGATGCCGTGCTGCAGGAAGACAAAGCGGGCCTTGCCCTCCCCGAACCGTTTCCGGCTGATCGGGAACTCGATGTTTGCGTTGGCATGGGACGAGATCTTGAAGTCCGCGTTCAGCAGGAGCAGGACGGACTCGTCGGAGCCGTAGGGCACCAGCCGGAAACCCTCCGCGGCCAACCGGTCCCAGTCCGGGCTGGCGGCATCCAGGAGGAACCAGGCGTTGATATCCGGTCTGTGCTGCATCAGGTACCGGTAGAGGTGCTCGGCATTGTCGTCCGCCCGGTCGATGCGGTCCATCAGGACCCACGCGTAGGCATAACGGGAGACGGCAGGTTCCTGCCCGGCCGCGCTGATGAGCCTCGCGTCCGCGGTTTCACGCCGCCTGTCCCGCAGGGCCTTTCGCCGGCGGCGGATCGTGGAAGACACCATCGTGCCGCCTGCCTGAATCGGGGTGCTCCCCGTCAGGATCGCGCGCACCAGCAGCCGCTCATGCAGGCTGCCTCCGCGCCGGGCAAGCGATGCCAGCGGACCGCGGGCGCCCGGGGACGCAAGGAGGTCGAAGCCCGGACGTTGGTCCGGCCGCCTCCCGGGCTGGAAAGGCACGCCCCGGTCGGTGGTCGGCACCGCCGGGACGCCGTCCAGGACGAGCTCGAACTGCCCGTCCACGGGGAGGATCAGGATCCGTTCACGGATCAGCGTCCGGCCCAGGACACGGTGATCGCGGATCTTCGCCGCCACCGGCTCGGCCGGGCGGCCGTCGATGAAGAGTTTCTCCTCGGGCAGGTCGCCGGTGAACAGGTAGGAGTACCTGGTCACGCCGCGTGCCTCGTCGGTGTCCCACTGCTGCAGGACGGGAGGCTGGTCCCGGCGGCCCTGATAGTGCTGCTTCAGGATGTTGTGGAAGACCCAGCCCTGGCTGACCACGCTGAACGTGTCCGCGACGTCGTGGTCGATCAGGGCGAAGATGCGCTCGAGCCACCGATGCAGGGAGTGCCGCTGCTCGTCCGTGGCCCCGGCCGTCTGGCTGTGCATGCGCTTGTCATCGATGTAGAACCAGACCAGGTCGTACAGCACCATGTACTGCGCCCATGCCGGCAGGCGGCCAAGCCGGGTCCGGACGTCCTCGAGCAGGCCCAGGTACCCGTAACGGGGAAGTTCCTCGTACGCCCTCGGATCCGCCCACGCTCCGGCCACCAGCGAGGAGCCGTTCCGCCGGTTGCGGCGGTAGTAGTACCGGGCGGTCGCCACGATGCCCAGCACGGGGGCCTCCACGGCGGCGAGGTAGCGCCCGATCAGGTGCGCGTCCTCGAACTTTGGCCGCACCCGGGGGTCGAACCGGAGGGCGTGCTCCCGCAGAACCGCGCGCTTGAGAAACGCGGTCGGACCGTGCAGCTGGATGAGCTCCGGGTTGGCGTCGAGGTCCGCCAGCACATTGCCCAGGCGGAATTTGCGGCCCAGCGGATGCGTGTGGGAGAGATCGGCTGTGCCGTCCTTGAACTGCACCAGCCGGGTGGCGAGGAGCTGCGCCGAGGCGTTGCGGTCGGCTGCGAGGAAGCCGGCGACCTCCTCGAAGTAGCCGGGATGGAAGACGTCGTCGGGGTCGCAGAAGGTCACCCACTCCCCCTGGGCCAGCTCGAGGCCGGCGTTCCGGGCCGCTCCCGGCCCGGCGTTCTCCTGCCGGATCAACCGCAGCCCCGGATGGTGCCGGGCCCGCCATCGCTCCACCAGCTCCGCCGAGTCGTCGACGGAACCATCGTCAACGACGACGATGTCCAGGTTCTCCAACGGATACCGCTGCACCCGCAGCGATTCCAGGAAGGCGGGCAGGTATTCGGCAACGTTGTACATTGCCACAACCAGTGAGAACTGATGTCCAGCCATGGGTTTCTCCTACGCTTCCTTGCCCGCTGCGGGGCCCCGGGTGGTGAGTGCACGGGCAGCGGCTCCGGCCGAAGCGCCGGCGGGCCCGGCGTACGTGTCGGCGAAGGAGGCCCGTGCCTCGGAGTCGGCCCCGCCGGCCCGAATCGCTCCGACCAGCTCGGCTGTACTGCCCAGGGCAGGTCCGGGCAGGGAGCCGGTGCCCAGATAGAGCCCTCTTTCAGCCCGGTAGACCTCCAGGTCCGGGGCCAGGAAGAACATCGGCCGGCCGAGGACCGCGTAGTCGAACATGGCCGACGAGTAGTCGGTGACCAGCGCGTCCGAGGCCAGGTACAGGTCGTTGACTTCGGGATAGTCCGTCACGTCGATGGCGTTGGGCAGCGCCTCGATGCGGCGCTGGGCGGCGACGTTGTGATGGCCTCGGATAAGGAACACATACTCCGGGCCGAGCCGGCGCCCGGCCTCGGCGACGTCCAGGAATCCCACCCAGTCCGAGCGGCCGGAGCCGTCCCGCGCCGAGTCCCGCCACGTGGGCGCGTACAGCAGCACCTGCTGCCCCTCGCCGACGCCCAGCAGCTTGCGGGTACGCTCCCGGGTGCTGCCGTCGTCGTCCACCAGCGCGTCGTTGCGCGGATACCCGGCGGTCAGCACCGGTCCGGTGTAGCCCAGGGCCCGCGGCAGCACGTCGGCCGCCCAGTCGTTCTGGGCCAGCAGGAGGTCCCAGTACCCAGCCTCGCGTGCCATCAGCTCCCGATAGGACAGCGCAATGTTCCGGCCGGGAACATCCAGCCCGATCTTCTTCAACGGCGTTCCGTGCCAGGTCTGCAGATAGAACTGTCCCGGTGACTTGCGGAAGAACCAGGGGAAGTTGTTGTTGTTGACCAGCCGGCCCACACCGGCCAGCCGCTCGAACCATGCCCGTGTTCCCTGGATCAGGGGCACGGCGTAGTCGGGCACCGGGACCGAGCAGTCCGTCACGGACCAGTAGATCGGTTCGTCGAAGCCGTCGGCGGCGAGGAAATCGGAGATGGCCCGCGGGCTGTCCGTACAGCTCTTGCCGCCATAGCTTTCAAAGAGGACTCCGGGCTGCAGGCCGGATAGGCGACCGTTGCCGGAGCCTCCGAAACCGCGGCGGAGCGCCAGCTGGTGGCAGCCGCCGGCCTCCTCGGCGGCCAGGGGCGCGGAGAGCGCGACGGCGAGGGTGCCTGCCGCCGTCCGGTAGGGCCGGACCCGCAGGGTTTCCAGCAGTTGGGAGCGCAGTCCCAGCGCGGCGGAGGCGGGGATCGTGACGGCGGGGTCGGCTGCGGTCGCCTGCCCGGGACCGGTCCGGGACCGTAAGGTGTAGGCCCCGCTGGGTGCCGGCAGGGTGCGCCCCCAGCTGTCCCGGGCCAGGACGACGGCGAGTTCCCGCGCCGTGCCGTCCTCGTGCCGGGTCACCACGGACGCAGGCAGTGCACAGCGCGCCGTCGCCAGGACGAACGAATCGCCGGGGATCCCCGGCGGCAGACGCAGTGTCAGGGCCTGGCCCCTGGCCTCGGCGCGCACCCTCGTCGAATAGTCCTTCCCGGCCGGCGCCGGAAGGGGCACCGTCGTCATCACGGACCGGCCGGCGACGTCGAGAGCAACCGTAAGTTCAGCGGGCAACGGACGCGGCAGCCGGACGGTGAAGCCGGCGTCGGCGTGGCTGCAGGTGCGGTCGGTCGAGAGCAGGTCGATCTCGGCGTCCCGGATCCGGGCCGCCGCACCCCGGCCCCCGCCGGTGCCGCCGCTGCCGCCGGGCCAGGTCACGGTGAGGTCCGGCCGGTACCGGGAATCGTCCACCCCGCGCACATAGGCGTAGCCGGTGACGATGAGCCCGTCGGATTCGTCACGGACATCCGTCACGCCGGCCTCGGCGGCGAGGACCCGCGGATCCGCCCTCAGCAGGGTATCCGGGATTCCAGCCGCCACGGGGAAGGGCAGCACGCCGGCCACGGCGTCGGCACCGATCAGGTACGGAGTCTGGGTCCCCTGGTCGGCGCGCGCCGCCACGGCCCGCCGCAGGTCCGCCCATTCACCGCGACGCGCCAGGTCCAGCAGGACCCGGGCCTGGACATCCGCGTCGGTTGCCTGCTCCAGCAGCGGCCGGGCCGCCAGCTCCCCGAGCCCTTCGGTCAGCAGCCCCCGGTACTGGTCATCGGCGTCGACCGCCTGCTCCAGGTACGGCAGCAGATCAGCGCCGAAAAGCCTGCGCCGCCACACCGCCAGCACGCCGGCGGCGGCTTCGCTTTCGATGAGCGCGGCGACCGACGCCGCCGCCTGCAGGCGGTCGCGCAGGTCCTCGATCAGGTGCTTGCCCTGGGTGATGGAGGAACCGTCCTCGCGCAGCCGCCACTGGTAGACCAGGGGTTCCAGGACATCAAAGGACCGGGCCCGCAGGAAGGCGCGGGCAATCGTCTCCTGGTCCTCATAGCGCATGTCCACCGGAATCTCCCCGACCGCCCGGTCCCAGAAATCCCGGCGGAAAACCTTGTTCCACAGAAAGACGTCATGGATGGCCTCCGGCACCTCGGCCAGGCGGGCCCCGATGCGGGGCTTTCCGTGCAGCTCGTCGGCGGCCTTCACCGGGATCCGGGAGCCGCCGCGCAGCCGGCAGTAGGAGCCGAAACTGAAATCCGAGCCGGAGGCGACGAGCGACTCAACCATGAGCCGGTAGGCCTCGGGCTGGACGACGTCGTCGCCGTCGGCGAAGGCCAGGAAGCTGCCCTGCGCGGCGGCGATGGCGACGTTGCGCGCACGGCCGTTGCCGCCGCGGGGCTGCGCCAGCAGCCGCACGCGCCGGTCCCGGCGGGCATAGTCGCGGGCGATGTCCATGGTCCGGTCCGTGGACCCGTCATCGATCACCAGGATTTCCAGGTTCCGGTAGGACTGCCCGACGACGCTCGCCAGGCAGCGCTCCAGGTAGGGCTCCACGTTGTGCACCGGAATGACGACGCTGAGCAGCCCGTGGTCCGCCGCTCCGCCGCCGGAGCCCAGAGAACGGGCGATCCGGGCGCGGACCGCCGGATGCAGCTGCCGGGCCCGGCGTGCCGCGAAGCCGCGGAGCCGTCCGGTTACGCCCATGCGCGCCAGAAGCCCCTGGTGTCGATGATGCGTTTGCCTGCCAGCTGTTCTCGCCGGATCTCGCGGAAGACGTCGTGGTCCACCAGCAGGGCCACAACGTCCGCCTCGGCGATCGCCTTGTCGGTTTCGGCGATGCTGACGTTGGGCAGTTCGGCCAGCTCCCGGGGCAGGACGGTCGCGTGCGGGGAACCGACCAGGACCTGGATGTCCGGCCGCTGCTCAGCGAGGCTGCGGACGATCGCGACGGCCGGAGACTCCCGGACGTCGTCCACGTTGGCCTTGAAGGCCAGTCCCAGCGCCGCGACGACCGGGGCCTCGGAGCCCTCGGCCGCCTCCAGGATGGACGCGACGACGCGCGCCGGCTTGGCGTCGTTGACCTCACGGGCGGTGCGGATCAGCCGGCTGTTCTCCGGATCCGCGGCCACGATGAACCAGGGGTCCACCGCGATGCAGTGCCCGCCCACGCCCGGGCCGGGCTGCAGGATGTTGACCCGGGGGTGGTGGTTCGCCAGCTCGATCAGCTCCCAGACGTCGACGCCCAGGTTCTCGCTGATCACGGAGAGCTCGTTGGCGAAGGCGATGTTCACGTCCCGGTAGGAGTTCTCCACCAGCTTCGCCATTTCCGCGGTGGTGGCCTCCGTCTGGTGGATGCTGCCCTGGCAGAAGCGGGAATAGAGCGCGGCGGCGGCAGCGGAGGCCTCCGGCGTCAGGCCGCCGACGATCCGGTCGTTGGTCACCAGTTCCACCATGATCCGGCCGGGCAGCACCCGTTCCGGGCAGTGCACGAACAGCACGGCGGGGCGGCCCCCGCTGCCGTCCAGGCTGAGGTCCGGGCGGGCGGCGAGGATGACGTCGGCCATCCGGCGGGTGGTGCCGGGAGGCGAGGTGGACTCGAGGATCACCAGCTCACCGCCGCGAAGCTGCGGAGCGATGGCCGCGGCCGCTGCATCCACGTAGCTGAGGTCGGCGCTGCGGTCGGCGTTGAACGGGGTGGGGACAGCGACGATGTAGGCGTCGGCCGGCGGCGTCCCGGTCTGGGCGCGCAGGGCGCCGGTGCTCACCGCGCCGGCCACGAAGACACCCAGGTCGGGCTCGGCAAAGGGCACGCGGCCCTCGTTGACGGCGTCGACGGTCGCGGTGTTGACGTCCACGCCGATGACGGCGGCACCGTTGCTGGCCAGGATCGCCGCCGTCGGCAGCCCGATGTAGCCCAGGCCGATCACCGCTACCGTGATGGCCGAAGGGGCGGTCTCTCCGGTGCCGAAGCCGGCCGCAGCGTCAGATGTCGGTGTGTTCATGTGGTCCCCCATAAAACTTCAGCTCGCCCGTCGCGAGCAGTTCGTAGTCGCTGGCCTGCCAGGTGTGGCCGTGGCCTGAGCGGATCTGGAAATAGTTGAATCGGTCCGCGGAGTAGATGCTCAGGCCGGCGGCGGCCGCTGAGCGCAGGAACCCGGTGTCTTCACCGAGGCCCAGCTCCGGGAACGGGTTGTCCTTCAGCACTTCGCGCCGGGTCAGGATTGTCGGGCCCATGACCAGGTCGGTGAAGCGGTGCTCCCGCTCCGCGAAGCGCAGGATGGTCGCGTTGGACGCGGCCAGGTGCATGTAGTGCGCCTGCTTGCCCACGATGTCGGCTCCCGAGTAGGACAACGCCCGCAGCTGATCCGCCAGGTACTGCGGGCCGTAGTGGTCGTCGTCGTCCATCTTGGCCAGCACCTCGCCGTCGGCCGCCTCCGCGCACCGGTTCAGGCAGGCTCCCAGGGGAACGGCGCCGTCGGCCTGGAGCACGACGACGTCGGCAAGCGGGTACTTTTCGCGCAGGTCCAGCAGGCGGTCCGCGGGCAGCTCGAAGCCGTGCGTGAGCAGCACCAGCTGGGCACGGACATCTTCCTGCGCCGCAACGGAACGGAACACATGCTCGACCTGGTGCGGCCGGATGGTCGGGACCAGCGCGGTGACGGAGGGCAGTTCCACCGGCCGCGCCCGCGCGGGCAGCACGGCCTCGAGCACGGTCTCGACCCGGTGCGCGTAGGTGTGCTCGCGCCAGATCCTGCGCTGCGCCAGGTGCACCGTGTGGTCGTTCAGCTCCGGGCTGCGCACCAGCGCGCGGGTGAGCCGTTCGGCGTCCTCGCGGGTGCGGGCCACGGGTACTTCGGTCTCGGGGAAGAAGTTGCTGACCGCCGCGCTGGGCGCCGTCAGTACGGGTGTGCCCGCGGCGCTGATTTCGAAGATGCGGCGGGCGCACATGCTCGGCGAGTCGGTGACGGAGTTGACGTTCAGGAACAGGCGGTAGGCCTTGTAGGCCGAGAGCATCTGCGGATAGCTCAGGGAACCGACCACGCGGGAATCAAGCGGAGCCGGGAACTGGTACTCCGGCTCGCCGCCCAGGCGGCGCGAGAAGATCTCCAGTCCGGTCGGGAGCCGGCCTGACGCATCAGCTGCTCCGCCGAGCAGCATGTCCATTTGTTCGCGGCGCTCAGGATACTTGTGGGCAAAGTACATGCCCGCGAACGCCACGTCACGGCTGTGCCGCCCGTGCCGGGGCCGCACCGGGTTGTGGATGGCGGGCTGCGCGGCGAAGGGCAGCACGCCCACCCGCTCGTGGCCCAGGTCCCGGTGGTAGGCCTCCAGCCGTCCGCTGTCGGTGGTGAAGACGAAGTCGAAGAGCCGGGCTGCCGGCAGGAAGTCGTCGTAGTGCGGCGGGTCCTCCTTGTTCCAGAACACCGTCGGCACTCCGGCCCTGCGGCAGGCTGCGAGCAGTTCGACAAGCTGCCCGTTCGGGCCCGTAGGGCCGGCAAGCTTGCCGCGCCACAGCCGGTTGTTGCCGGCCCAGGCGGATTCGACGAAGACCAGGTCGAGCCCGTCCTTCAGCTGCTCCTGCCAGGTGCGCGGGTCCAGGGGCACCGCGCTCCACTCATGGGCGAAGGCGTGTGCGGAGAATTCATCGAGGATGACCCCGACCCGCAGGTCGGCACGGCGGGCCGTCGGCTCCGGCAGCGGGGCGGGGTTAAAGGACAGTCGGCGCCGGCTGCCACGGCCGGTCCAGGCACCCTCCACGCCCCGGGCCTGGGCCGGCGTGGCGAAGCGGATCTCGGCCCGACGGCGGGCATTCCAGCGCCGCACGCCGGCCACTCCCCCGCGGCGCAGGTGCCACAGTGCGGTGCGGGCGGTCGAAAGCGTGCTCACCGTGCCCGCCTCCGTCCGGTGGTCCGTTCGAGGACCTGCGTGGCCGTCAGGGCGGCGGCGGCTTCGTCCCGGATCTTCGCGGCGCTGATGTTGTTGCCCTTGGTGAGGTGCCGGGTGAAGTCCTGGTAGGTCTTCACGACGTCCTTGGGATGCCCGTCCATCAGCAGGTCGCCCTTGTCGATCCACACGGCGCGGGTGCACATGTCCTTGACCGTGCCCAGGCTGTGGCTGACGAGGAACACGCAGCCCGCGTTCTCGCGCAGTTCGGCCATCCGTTTCTTGCTGCGGTCGGCGAACTGCGCGTCGCCGGTGTTCAGCGCCTCGTCAATGAGCAGGATTTCCGGATCGATGCTCGCCGCGATGGCGAACCGGAGGCGTGAAGCCATGCCGGAGGAGTAGGAGCGCATGGGCAGGTGGATCGCCTTTTCCAGCCCGGAGAGCTCGACGATGGATTCATACCGCTCGTTGATCTCTTCACGGCTGAGCCCCATTGCCAGGCAGCCCAGGACCACGTTGTGGTCCCCCGGGAGCTCCGGCACCAGGGCGGCGTTCACGCCCAGCATCACCGGAGTCGACGACGCGTAGACGGCGCCTCCGGTCGGGCTGATCTGGCCGCAGATGAGTTTCATCAGCGTGCTCTTGCCTGAGCCGTTGCGTCCGACGATGCCGATTGAGTCGCCCCGCTCCGCGACGAGGGACATCGGGTTCAGCGCGTTGACGGTCACCATGTTGGCCCGCCGGCGCAGCAGCCCGCGCAGGCCGCCCGGCCCCTCCGTGGCTTCGCTGGTAGGTACGCGGAACTGCATGCTGACCCGGTCGATGACCACGCTCGGCGGTTCCTGCAGGTACTGCACCGGTTCAGTCGCGACCATAGGTTTCCTCCGCCTGCCAGAAGTAGACGGCGCCCACCGCCAGGGCGCCGATGGACCAGGTTCCCAGCAACGCCCAGGACTGCCAGGACGGCACCTGGGCATAGAGCAGGCAGTCGCGCACGATGTCCAGGACCACGAACAGGGGGTTCAGCTGGACTATCTGGAGCAGGACCGGGTGGTCGATGAACCGTTCGAAGGAATAGAAGACGCCGGAGCCGTACATCCATGCGCGCAGGCCGAAGCTGAGCAGGTGCACCACGTCGTTGACCTTGGAAATGATCCTCGCCAGAATCAGGCCCACGCCAAGGTTGAACACCCACTGCAGGGCGATGGCCGGAAGGATCAGCAGCCAGAGCCAGGTCACGGCCTCGGTGGGCGGGATCAGGAGCACCAGCAGCAGCATGACGATGAACACCGGCACGTTCGCCAGCAGTTCACGCAGGTTGATCGCGATGGGCAGGGTCGCGCGGGGAAAGCTGAACGCCTGAACCACGGCCCTGTTCTGCTGCAGCGAGCGTGCGCCGTTGGTGATGGAGCGTGAACTGAACTGGAACAGGAAGATGCCGATGACCAGGTAGCCGATGAAGTTCTCGATGCCGGCGCCGGTGTTCAGCAGCAGGCCGAAGATGAGGAAGTAGGTGAGTCCGTTCAGGACCGGGTTCAGCAGCAGCCACGCGCTGCCCAGCCGGTCCCGGCGGTTGCCGCTCTGCACGCGTGACTTGGCGTCGAAGAAAACGAACTGCCGGTAGTTCCACAGCTGGACCAGGTAGTCCACGAAGCCGGGCCGGGCGCCGACCCGGTGGAGTCCGCGCAGGTCCACCGACAGCGGCTGGACGGCGGGTGTTTCGTCGGTGGCGCTCATCGGCGTTCCCCGATCAGGTCGCGGTAGCGCCCGAGGCACAGCTGGGCGTTCGCTTCCCAGGTTCGGGTGGCCAGCACTGCGGCCCGTCCGGCGGCACCCATCCGGTGCCGAAGGGGTTCGTCGTCGAGCAGGCGCTGCAAGGCCTCGGCCAAGGCCGTTGGGTCCGAGGGCTGCACCAGCAGCCCGGTGGTCCCGTCGGCGATGAGCTCGGCCAGCGCCGGCAGGCGGCTGGCCACCACGGGTCGGGCAGAGGCCAGCGCCTCTACGGGTTTGAGCGGTGTTACCGCACGGGTCACGTTCAGGTCCTTCCGCGGCACTGCAAAGACATCGAGTGCCTGGTGATATAGCTGGGCTTCGCTGCGGGGAACGCGGCCCGGGAACAGGACTTTGCCGCCCAGGCCAAGCTCTTCGGCCAGGGCCCTGAGCGCCGGGAGCGCCGCTCCGTCTCCAACGATCAGGCAGTGCAGGTCCGGCCGGGCCGGCATCAGCAGGGCGGCGGCCCGAAGCAAAGTGTCCAGCCCCTCGTAGTCCACCAGGCTGCTCACGGTTCCGATGAAGGGACCGCGGGCCGGCAGCCCGAGCCGGGTGCGGGCCGCAGCGGCGTCCAGCGGTTCCGCCAGGAAACCCTCGCCGACAGCGTTGGGCAGCAGCAGAACCCTCTCCTCGGGCACGCCCGCGCCTGTCAGCTGCCCGGCCATTTCCATTCCCAGGGTGGGGACGAGATCCGCCGCGGCGGCCGTCTCTGCTTCCCTGGCCTGGAACTCGAGGTACCGGCTGCTGGACCGGGCCTGCGGTGGCCGGGTGGAGGCCCAGGTGTCGGCCAGCTGCCCCCGGACCTCGTAGACCCAGGGGATGCCCAGGGACTCCGCGACGGCGCGGACGACGATGCCGTTGACGAAGTGCGTGGTGGTGTGGAGCACGGCCGGACGCAGCTTCCGGGCCAGGTCGAGGAGGAGTTCGGCCTGCAGCTGCAGACGCGAGTCCATGCCGAAAGGCAGCCTGGCCGGCAGCAGGCGGTGGTAGGTCACGCCTTCCATCTCGTCCTGCCGGCCCGCTGTCAGGCCACCTACCAGCACCGGGTAGCCCACCCGGGTTGCGGCGTGTACCGACCAGCCTTCTGCGGCCTGGGCGCGCAGCAGTGAGTGGGTCCGCTGGGCGTAGCCGCTGCCCGTGTGGGGAAGCGAGTTGGTCAGCAGGTGCAGGACTGTCGCGGGCCGCGGCCGGTACCCGGCGGTTGGGGGCAGTTCCGGCTGCCATCCGGCAAGTACACGCCGTTCCGCGGCCAGGCGGCGCGCCATGCGCTGCTCGGCCCTGCCGCCGGCGGCGGCCGCCTTGATCGCATCGTCCATGTCACCGGCATGCCAGCGCCGGCGTGCGACGGCGGCCTGGAGCCCGCGGGTGCCGGAGGGGATGTCCGCCAGCAGCCGATCGGCATGGTCGGGGAGGTTGGCCGCCACGGCCACATCTGCCAGCCGCACCCGACGACGGGCGGGGGCAGACCCCGTGACCGCGGAGGCGAGCAGGCGTTCCGTTTCAGCTGCATCTCCGCGCAGGTGGGCGGACAGGGCGGCGGCGAGCCCGGAGCCGGGCAGGCGGGACGCGGCGTCGGCGGCGGTCTTGACCAAGCCGTGGGGCAGTTTCCGGGACGCCTGGAGGGCCAGCATCACCGGGTCGTCCCCCAAATGCTCCAGGACGGTACCGGCGGCCAGGGGAAGATTGCGCAGCAGGTGGGAAACAACCATCAGGTGCGGGCTCTCCGGGCGACCTCGCGCAGCAGCGTGACGTACTGGGCCGCCAGCAGGTCAAGGTTCGCATGGGCCTGGATCCAGTCCCGTCCGGACGTCCCGGTGAGGAGCCGGCAGCGGTCCTGGGCCAGTTCCTTCCAGAGGGCCGCGATCGCAGCGGGGTCGGAGGGCACGACGTCGCCGGCGCCGGACTGCTCGATGATGGTCCGTGCCTCCCCGCGCACGATCCCCGTGACGTGCCGCCCGACGGCCAGGACCTCATAGGTCTTGGAGGGGATGGTCGTTTCGAAGGACTTCCAGTCATCCCGCAGGGACACCACGCAGGTATCGGCCTGCCGGTAGAAATCCATGACTGCCGGTCCGGTGACCGGCTCGTGGAAGGTGACGGGCGCGTCCAGCGCCTTGGCCAGGGCCATCAGTTCCCGGCGGCGCACGCCGGAGCCGACCATGGACAGGTGTACCGCGTCCCGGGCGAGTGCCGCCGCCTGGATCACCACCTCGAGCCGCTGGCTCTCGCCGTGGTTGCCCAGGTACAGCACCTCCAGCCGGTCCCTTTCGGCCGGAGGTGGCGGCAGCAGATCCCGTCCGGCGATGTCCACGCCGTTGGAGACGGTTGCGACCTGGGGCACTCCCCGTTTCCGCAGGATGTCCGCGAACCCCTGCGTCACCGTCACGACCAGGTCGGATCGCAGCTGGATGGCGCTGATGACGGACTCGGCGAGGCTCTTGGCCGAGCCGCGCACAATGCGGGCGTCCCTCGCGAGATCCGGCCAGGCGTCGCGCATGTCGGCGACGAAGGGCACTCGGCGGATTTTGGCCGTAACAAAGCCGGCCACGAGAATGGGAAGGGAAGGAACCGTCGCGACGAGGACATCCGGACGCCGGGAATAAGTTCCGGCCACGACGCTGGCAGCCGCGGAAAAGCAATGGCTGGCGAATCGCCCGATCCGGGTGGTGGGGTGGGGCAGGAAGGGAACCCGAAGGGTGCTTTCCCCGTGACGTCCCGCGTCTCGGCGAAAGGCCCGTCCGGCGACGTCGCGCGGCAGGACGCGCCGTCCGTGCGGTGCATGCGCCACCGGCGCAATGATGTCGACTTCCCAGCCCGCGGTCCGCAGGTACCGGGCGAACTGGCTCCACCGTCTTTGCGGCGGGCTGCTTTCGGGCGAATAGGAGGAGCTAAACAATAAGACGCGCAATGTTTAGTCCCCCCTGCTTACCGCAGTTTTTTGCCGGCGAAAAAGATCGGTTCACAGTATAGCGTTACTGCCCGGTACGCCCTGCTACGGATGGCCGGGCTGCGGAAGTCTTCAATTTTCTGTAATAGAACGCGCCGCCGGCGAGCAGCAGGACGATCACCGCCGCACGGGGAATCCAGCCCGCATCGAAGCCCCCGCCCGAGGAGGTGCTGGAGGCAGGGGCAGCCTGGGCCGTCTCAGTCGGGGCTGCGGAGGGCGTGGCCGAAGGGGTGGCCGAGCGGGTCGGTGACGGCGACGGCGAGGCCGACGGTGATGTGCTCGGCGTCGACTCGGGAGACGGCCCCACTGCCTCGCCGGTCGCCGGGTCCCACACCGAGTCGGTGTACTCCCCGGTGACGGGATCGATGAGTTTCAGCGTGCCGGGTTCGATCAGCCAGCCGGTGTCCGGATGCACCAGGTAGCCGGAGCGGGCATCAATGAGATAGCCGGTCGCCCCGTCGTAGGTGGGACCGTTCTGCGGAGCCGGCGTCACCGGAGGCTCGACGATGCCGGACGGGGCAGGAGCTGGGTCGCTGCTCGGCGGCGGGGCCGGGAGGGCCGGCGGGGACGACGGAGTCTGGACCGGCGGAGTCGTCACGGCCGGTGGAGGGGTCTCACCGGTTACCGGCTGGGTTTCACCGGTTCCCGGTTCCGGGCTCACCGGTTCGTTTTGGGTCGGGACCTCGGCACCCGGCAGATCCTCCGCAAACGCCGGCGCTGCAGGCGACCACAGAAGGGCGCCGGCCAGGACGGCGGCAGCCGCGCGGTTGCGAATGCTCATGTTCTCCCCCGAGAGAATGAAAAGGTGGGCCTGCGATCAGCGGGTTCATTGTGCCTGCTGTTGCCCCAGTGCCGTAAGAGTCTACAGCCTCCCGCAGCTCCACGCGCCAGGGTGTCCGCGCCCGGCGGCTAGGCTTAAGGCATGAAGCGTTTGCCCACCGCCGCGGGTGTCCTTGCCGCGGCCGCCCTGCTCTCCGCCTGCACCCCGGTTGCCGATGTCGAAGCCGCTCCCGACGCCGAAAACCCGGCCTGCGCCGAGGTCATGGTGTACCTGCCCGTCGAGCTCGCGGAGACTCCCCTGCGGGACACCAACAGCCAGGCGACGGCGGCGTGGGGCAACCCGTCCAAGGTGATCCTGCGCTGCGGGGTGCCCGTCCCGGGCCCGACCACGGATCCCTGCGCCAGCGTCAACGGCGTGGATTGGCTGCTGCGGGAGGAAGGCGACGTCTGGCGCGCAACGACCTACGGCAGGGAGCCGGCCGTGGAAGTGGTGTTCAACCCCAACGAGGTCGCCTCCTCCACCCTGCTGGTGGAGCTGGCCGGGCCGGTGTCCCGGATCGAACCCACCGGGGAGTGCCTGAGCCCGCAGGACACATTGGAGATCCCGTAGGCCGAGCGCCCGGCCGGCCTGCGCACACCTAGCGCAGGCCGGTGGGCCGTTCCAGGGCCAGCTGGATCAGTTCGTCGATCAGCTCGGTGTAGGGCATTCCGGATTTGGCCCACATCTGCGGATACATGCTGACCGGGGTGAAGCCGGGCATGGTGTTGATCTCGTTGACGATCAGCGCGCCGTCGGGCGTGTAGAAGAAGTCCACGCGGGACAGGCCCTCGGCGCCGACGGCGTCGAAGGCGCGGGCAGCGAGGGAGCGCACTTCGTCGATGGCCTCAGCCGGCAGGTCGGCCGGGCAGCTGAGCTGCGCGGCGGCGCCGTCGACGTATTTGGCCTCGAAGTCATACCACTGGTGGGCGCCGGGCTGGACCGCGATCTCCCCCGGCTGGCTGGTCCGCGGCTCCGCAAAGCCGCGGCCCTGCAGCACGGCCACTTCGATCTCGCGGCCGGTGATGCCGGCTTCGACGACGACCTTGGGGTCGTGCGCCCGTGCCGCTTCGATGGCCGCGGGCAGCTGCGCGGGATCGGTGACCCGGGTGATGCCCATGGAGGATCCGGCCCGGGCCGGCTTGACGAACAGCGGCAGCTCGAGGGCGGCTGCGCGCGTCAGCGCCGCCTCCGGGTCGCGCTGCCACTGGCGGTCCGTGATGACCTCGTACGGGCCCACGGTCAGGCCGGCGGCCTCGAAGACCACCTTCATGTAGTGCTTGTCCATGCCGACGGCGGAGGCCAGCACGCCGGCACCCACGTAGCGGATGTCGGCCATTTCGAGCATGCCCTGGAGGGTGCCGTCCTCGCCGAACGGGCCGTGCAGCAGCGGCAGCACGACGTCGACGGCGCCCAGGCTGCGCGGCTCCTCGCCGGGTGCATGCGCCACCAGCTCCTGGCCGGCGTCCCGGGCCGCGATGACCACGGCCTCCTTGCCGGGCAGCACCTCGGGCAGCGAGGTGGCACGCAGGGACCAGGCATGCGGGTCCTCGGAGACGATGCTCCACTGGCCGTTGCGGGCGATGCCGATGGGCACGACGTCGTACTTGTCCCGGTCGATGGCGTCCAGGACGCCGGCGGCGGTGACGCAGCTGACGGCGTGCTCGCTGGAGCGCCCGCCGAAGAGCACCGCGACCCGGGGCTTGGCCGTCGGCTGCCCTGCGCCGGAGGGGACGATTGAGTTCTCGGTCACTGCGCGTGCACACCTTCGGATTTCAGTTCTCGGGCGAGCAGCCGCGGTCCGAGCTCGTCCACGGAGATCACCCCCTGCAGTACGGCCACCACGTTTTCGGTGATGGGCATGGAGACACCCAGCTGGACGGCACGGTCCAGCACCGCCGGAGCGGACTTAATGGCCTCCGCGGTCTGCCGCATGGTCTCGGTCACCTGGTCCAGGGTCAGCCCCTGGGCCAGCAGGCGTCCGGCGGTGTGGTTGCGGGACAGCGACGAGGAGCAGGTGGCGATCAGGTCTCCCATGCCGGAGAGCCCGGACAGGGTTTCGGCCCTGCCGCCGAGCGCGACGGCGAGCCGGGTGGTCTCCGCGAGCCCGCGGGTCATCACGGAGGCCTTGGTGTTGTCGCCCATCTGCTTGCCTTCGCAGATCCCCACGGCCAGCGCAATGACGTTCTTGACGATGCCGCCGATTTCGGTGCCGACGACGTCGGTGTTCGTGTACGGCCGGAAGTAGGGCGGAGTGCAGGCGGCGGCGATCCATCCGGCGGTCTCCAGGCTGGTGCAGGCCACCACGGAGGCCGTCGGCTCGCCGCGGGCGATCTCCAGGGCCAGGTTCGGTCCGGACAGGACGGCGACCTGCTCCTCGGGCCAGTCGAGCTCCTGCCGGATGACCTGGCTCATCCGCGCGTCGGTACCGACCTCAAGGCCCTTGGCCAGGGACAGCAGGACCGCCTGCGCGGGGATCAGCCCGCGGAACTCGCGCAGCCGCTGGCGCAGCGTCTGCGCCGGCACCGCCAGGACCACCAGGTCGGCTCCGGCCAGGACTTCGGCCGCGTCGGTGGAGGCGGTGAGGTTCTCCGGCAGGGCAATGTCGCCGAGGTAGTCGCTGTTGCGGTGGTTCCCGTTGATGTCCCGGGCCACTTCCGGCCGCCGGGCCCAGACGGCCACCGGGGTCCCGGCGGCGGCGCCGGCGTCGGCCGCGATCTTGGCGAACGTGGTTCCCCAGCTGCCGGCGCCCAGGACGGCGATGCGGGCGGGGCCCTGCGTGCGGGGGCTCATGAGGTGCTCCGTCCGGTTTCGGGCTGGCCATGGGCGGCGGGATCCCAGCGCTCGGCGGGCGGCTGCTCACCGCGCAGCTGCGCGACCAGGGCCGTGACGGCGTCCATGATGCGGTGGGTGGCCTCGTCGACCGTCTCGCGGGTCAGCGGCTGTCCGCGCAGATCCGAGAGGTCGACGGGGTCCCCGGCGAGGACGGTGACGCGCTTGCGGGGGAAGGCATGGATCTTCCGCCCATAGCGGGGCAGCACGTCCTGCGCGCCCCAGTGGGCCATGGGAACCACCGGCGCGCCGGTTTCGAGGGCGAGCCGGGCGGCTCCGGTCCGGCCGCGCATGGGCCACAGATCCGGGTCCCGGGTCAGGGTGCCTTCGGGATAGATGATCAGCGCGCCGCCGGCGTCGATCACGTCCCGGGCCACCTCCAGGGAGGCGCCGGCCTTGCCGGTGCTGCGTGCCACCGGCACCTGCCGGGTGCCGCGCAGCGCCGCACCCAGCACGGGCACGCGGAACAGCGACTCCTTGGCCAGGTAGCGCGGCATGATCTTCTGGTTGTAGAGGTAGTGGCCCACCACCAGCGGGTCGATCTCCGTGACGTGGTTGGGGCAGACAATGAAGCCGGTGTCCCGGGGCAGCTTGTCCATGCCGCGCCAGTCCCGAGCCATCAGCGCGTTCATGACCGGGCGCACGGCTCCGGCCACGAGGGCGAACACGAGCCGTGATTTCGTTGTTTCATTGCTCATAAGGAACCTGTCTACCGCATGGCGGCGCCGGACGCCGCTTCCGCCACGTCGAAGTCGGCGCCCAGGCCCTCGAGCTTGCCCTGGAAATGTTCGTACCCGCGGTTGATGATGTCGATGCCCGTGACCGTGGACACGCCCTCGGCGGCAAGGGCCGCGATCAGGTGGCTGAAGCCGCCGCGCAGATCCGGAATGTCGATCCGGGTTCCGTGCAGCTTCGCTGGTCCGGAGATCACGGCGGAGTGCAGGAAGTTGCGCTGGCCGAAGCGGCAGGGCACGCTGCCCAGGCACTCCCGGTGGACCTGGATGCCGGCGCCCATGCGGATCAGCGCGTCGGTGAAGCCGAAGCGGTTCTCGTACACGGTTTCGTGCACGATGGACACGCCGTCGGCCTGGGTGAGCGCGACGACGAGCGGCTGCTGCCAGTCGGTCATGAAGCCCGGGTGCACATCGGTTTCCAGCACCAGCGGATTCAGCCGCCCGCCCGGGTGGTAGAAGCGGATGCCGTTGTCGTCGACGTCGAACGCGCCGCCGATCTTGCGGTAGATGTTCAGGAACGCGGTGAGGTCCTGCTGGCAGGCGCCCTCCACGTAGATGTCGCCGCGGGTGACCAGGGCGGCCGAGGCCCAGGAGGCGGCTTCGTTGCGGTCCGGGAGGGCGCGGTGGTTGAAGCCGGTCAGCTCGCTGACGCCCTCGATCCGGATCACCCGGTCGGTCTGCACGGAGATGATGGCGCCCATTTTCTGCAGCACCGCGATGAGGTCCATGATCTCCGGCTCGACGGCGGCGCCGGAGAGCTCGGTGATGCCTTCGGCGCGGACGGCGGTGAGCAGCACCTGCTCGGTGGCGCCGACGCTCGGATACGGCAGGCGCAGCTTGGCGCCGCGCAGGCCCTTCGGGGCGGAAATGGAGATGCCGCCGGGCCGCTTGTCGACGACGGCGCCAAAGTCGCGCAGCATCTGCAGGTGGTAGTCGATTGGCCGGTCGCCGATGCGGCAGCCGCCCAGGTCGGGGATGAAGGCCTCGCCGAGGCTGTGCATCAGCGGGCCGCAGAAGAGGATGGGGATGCGCGAATCGCCGGCGTGCGCGTCGATGTCCTTCGACGCGGCGGTCTTGGCATTCTTCGGATCCATGGTCAGGTCTCCGGTCACCGGATCCTTGGTGACCTCGACGCCGTGCAGCTTGAGCAGGGACGTGACGACCTCGACGTCCTTGATTTCCGGCACGTTCCGCAGCAGGGAGGGGGTGCTGCCCAGCAGCGCCGCCACCATGGCTTTGGGGACGAGGTTCTTGGCCCCGCGAACCGGGACCTTCCCGGTGAGCGGAACTCCACCGCGGATGGTCAGAACGCTACCCATGAACACCTATTTCCTTTAGTCCCAACGCCCCCGGTACGAACACGACTGCATCAAGCATAGGAGGAAGGGCATCCGTTCAGAAACACGCGCCCCTGCGTCCTGCCCTCTCCTGCCCGGCTTGCTGCTCTCCCGGAGGGAGAACGCCGACAGGCCCCCGGGATCGGGGGCCTGTCCATGATACTTCCGCCTGTCGGCCGGGGGCGAACCGGGGCCTCAGCCGAGCGCGGGGAGGGTCTGCGGTTTGAAGGCCGGGCGCCGGGCCTCGAAGGCGGTGATGTCCGCCTCATGGCGCAGGGTGAGGCCGATGTCGTCCAGGCCTTCCATCAGCCGCCACCGGGTGTAGTCGTCGATCTGGAACCCGGCGGTGACCGGTCCGCAGGTGACGGTGCGGGCGGCGAGGTCCACGGTCACCTGGGTGCCCGGGGAGTTTTCGAGCTCCTTCCAGATGAGTTCAATGTCATCCTGGGCGACCTGGGCGGCCACCAGGCCCTGCTTGCCCGCGTTGCCGCGGAAGATGTCGGCGAACCGGGAGGACAGCACGGCGCGGAAGCCGTAGTCCTTCAGGGCCCAGACGGCGTGTTCGCGGGAGGAGCCGGTGCCGAAATCAGGACCGGCGACCAGCACCGAGCCGGCCGAGTAGGGCTCGCGGTTCAGGATGAACTGCGGGTCCTTGCGCCAGCCGGCGAACAGGGCGTCTTCGAAGCCGGTGCGGGTGATCCGCTTGAGGTAGACGGCCGGGATGATCTGGTCGGTGTCGATGTCGGACTGCCGCAGTGGTACGCCGATGCCGGTGTGGGACGTGATCTTTTCCATAGTGGGCTCCTAGGCGGCCGCGGCGGCGGCGGCGGGCAGCGGGTCGAGGTCCGAGGGTGAGGAGAGGGTGCCGCGCACCGCCGTGGCGGCGGCGACGACCGGGGAGACGAGGTGGGTGCGCCCGCCCTTGCCCTGCCGGCCCTCGAAGTTGCGGTTCGAGGTGGACGCGCAGCGCTCCCCCGGCGCGAGCTGGTCCGGGTTCATGCCCAGGCACATGGAGCAGCCGGCGAAGCGCCACTCGGCGCCGAAGTCCTTGAAGACCCGGTCCAGTCCCTCGGCTTCGGCCTGCAGCCGGACCCGAGCCGATCCCGGGACCACGATCATCCGGACCGCGGGGTCCTTGGCGCGGCCCTCGATGATCGAGGCGGCCAGGCGGAGGTCTTCGATCCGGCTGTTGGTGCACGAACCCAGGAAGACGGTGTCCACCCGGATCTGCTTCATCGGGGTTCCCGCTTCCAGGCCCATGTAGTCCAGGGCGCGCTTCGCGGCGGCCTTGGCGTTTTCGTCGGTGAAGTCTTCGGGTGCGGGCACCTTTTCGGACAGAGGCACGCCCTGGCCGGGGTTGGTTCCCCAGGTCACGAACGGCTCCAGTTCGTCGGCGTCCAGGAAGACCTCGGCGTCGAACTCGGCGTCGTCGTCGGTGGCCAGCGACCGCCAGTACTCGACGGCGGCGTCCCAGTCCGCGCCCTGCGGCGCGTGCGGCTTGTCCGACAGGTACGCGAACGTGGTGTCGTCGGGGGCCACCATGCCGGCGCGGGCGCCGGCTTCGATGGACATGTTGCAGATGGTCATCCTCGCCTCCATGGAGAGGGCGCGGATGGCCGAGCCGCGGTATTCGAGCACGTAGCCCTGCCCGCCGCCGGTGCCGATCTTGGCGATCACGGCCAGGATGATGTCCTTGGCGCTGACGCCGGGGCGCAGCGTGCCTTCGACATTGATCGCCATCGTCTTGAAGGGCTTCAGGGACAGCGTCTGGGTGGCCATGACGTGCTCCACCTCGGAGGTGCCGATGCCCATCGCCAGGGCGCCGAACGCCCCGTGGGTGGACGTATGCGAGTCTCCGCACACCACGGTCAGGCCGGGCTGGGTCAGGCCCAGCTGCGGTCCGACGACGTGCACGATGCCCTGCTCGGCGTCGCCCAGCGGGTGCAGGCGGACGCCGAACTCGGCGCAGTTGGCGCGAAGGGTTTCGATCTGCGTGCGGCTCACCGGATCGGCGATCGGCTTGTCGATCTCCAGCGTCGGGGTGTTGTGGTCCTCCGTCGCGATCGTCAGGTCGGGGCGGCGCAGCTTCCGGCCGGCCAGCCGCAGCCCCTCGAAGGCCTGCGGCGAGGTGACCTCGTGGATGAGGTGCAGGTCGATGTAGAGGAGGTCGGGGGCGCCGTCCGTGCCCTTGGCGACGACGTGGTCGTCCCACACTTTCTGCGCCAGCGTCCTGCCTGCCACATGTTCACCCATGACCGGTGCTCCTTGTCCTTTGCGCCTGCCAATTGCTTTGGAGCCCGCCGGAGGGCGGGCCGTTGGTGCGCTGAATCCAGCTAACCCCCAGCCTCGTAGGTTCCGCCAGCTTCATCTATTGCATCTCAAATAGTGAGACGGCAGTATCAACTTATGGACAACACAAGCGGCGTGGGCGTGATCGACAAGGCAGTCATGGTGCTGGATGCACTCGAGGCGGGCCCGACGACACTGGCCCAGCTCGTTTCCGCCACCGGACTGGCCCGGCCCACCGTGCACCGGCTGGCAATCGCCCTGGTGCACCACCGGCTGGTCACCCGGGACATGCAGGGGCGCTTTGTGCTGGGCGGCCGCCTGGTGGAGCTGGCCTCCGCAGCGGGCGAGGACCGCCTGATCGCCTCGGCCGGCCCGGTGCTGCTGGCGCTGCGGGACGCCACCGGCGAAAGCTCGCAGGTCTTCCGCCGGCAGGGAGAGTGGCGGGTCTGCGTGGCCTCGGCGGAGCGGCCGGTGGGGCTGCGGGACACCATCCCCGTGGGCACGCAGCTGTCCATGAAGGCCGGTTCCGCAGCGCAGGTGCTGCTGGCCTGGGAAGACCATGAACGGCTGCTGGAGGGCCTGCAGCAGGCTCGGTTCACTCCCACGGTGCTCGCGGGCGTGCGCCGTCGCGGCTGGGCGCAGAGCCTCGGCGAGCGGGAGCCGGGCGTTGCGTCGGTCTCCGCGCCCGTGCGCGGCCCCTCCGGACGCGTGATTGCGGCGGTGTCCATTTCCGGGCCGATCGAGCGGCTGAGCCGACAGCCCGGGCGCATTCACGCCGAAGTGGTGGTGCGGGCAGCCGCGCAGCTCACCGACGCGCTGCGCAAGACCCCGGACTGACCCTAGTCTGGTGCCCTCCAACCCAGGGAGGGCCGCATGAAACGGCTTCGCGTGCTGTGGAACGTCATCCGTCTCACGGGTGCCAGCTATGTCTTCATCGGTTTCGTGGCTGTCCTGGCGGGAGCCGCCGTCGTGCTGCCCCGCGTGGAATCCGGGATCCCGACGCTCGGTGACGCCCTCTGGTACCTCTTCGTTTCCTTCACCACGATCGGTTTTGGCGACCTGGTGGCGGTGACCTTCGCCGGACGGCTGATCACCGTCGTCGTCTCCCTGTACGGCATTGTGGTGGTCGCCCTGCTGACCGGTGTTCTGGTGAGTTTCTACAACGAGCTCCTGAAGGTCCGTGCCCGCTCCAGCCTGGCGGAGTTCGTCGATGAGCTGGAGCACCTGACGGAACTGTCCCCCGAGCAGCTGCAGGACCTTTCGGAGCGCGTGCGGCAACGCCGCGTCCTGCCGCCGTAGGCGACCGCGGCCCGTGCGGGTGCGTGCAGCTACCCGCCGAAGTGGTCCCAGCCGACCGACGACGGCGCAGCGCCGCCGACGGTGACACCGGTGCCGCGCAGCACCCGGCCAATGGGGGCAAACCCCTGCGGAAGCTCAGCCTCGGGCCCGAAGGTCGCCAGCAGCCCGTGGTCCTCTCCCCCGGCCAGCACCCAGGACAGCGGATCGGCCTTCAGGCGTGCCGCGGCCGGAGCCAGCCGGGCCGCCCGTTCGGCGAGGGTTGCGGCGTCCAAGTCGATGCGCACGCCGGAGGCCGCGGCAATCCGCCCGGCATCACGGACCAGGCCGTCGGAGACGTCCAACATGGCCGTGGCGCCGGCCTGCGCCGCGGCCGGGCCGTTGAGAACGGGCCGTGGCCTGCATTGGGCCATGGCCAGGCCCGCCAGCTCCTGGTCTTCGGCCTTGCCGGGGTCGGCCATGTTGATCACGCTCTGCGGGCTTTCCAGGACGGCCAGTCCCCCGGCTGCCAGCCCCAGAGCCCCGCAGTGGGCCACGATGTCGCCCGGGCGGGCGCCGGAGCGCAGGACCGGGCTTCGGCCGGCCAGGTCGCCCGTAACGGCTGCTGTGACGACGATCTGGCGGCCGCGCCCCAGGTCTCCGCCTGCCACCGAGCAGCGTCCGGCGTCGGCAGTCAGTGAGGAGACAGCTGCGGCGAGCCCGTCCGCGAGGGCTTCGACCCAGGACACGAGGGTGTCCGGCGGCAGCGTCAGGCTGACGACGAGCGAGGTGGGCGTCGCCCCCATTGCGTTGATGTCCGACAGGTTCTGGGCCGCGCATTTCCAGCCGACGTCGAATCCGGTGCTCCTGTAGCCGCTCGGCCACTCGAGCCGAAAGTCGGCGTCCTGGACGAGCGTGTCGATGCTGATCACGGTTCGGCCGTCCGGGGCGGCGATTATCGCCGCGTCGTCCCCGGGGCCCAGCAGGGCCGTTACGGGCCCCAAACGGGGAAAGATGCGTTCGAGCAGCGCTTTCTCGCCCAGTCCACCGACCGTTTCTGCCGACATGCTCCGCCCTTCATCCTGCTGGTGTCTTTCCCCATTATTCCGGGTGCTGTGCCGGTCCTGGGCTTCTTCGGGCGAGCCGGCGGATTTCGTGGAAAAGAAAAAGGCTCCGGACCTATTGGTCCGGAGCCTTCCTTGGTGACCCCAGCGGGATTCGAACCCGCGTTACCGCCGTGAGAGGGCGACGTACTAGGCCGCTATACGATGGGGCCAGGCACTTCCCGCATATCTGCGGGCCTCAACAAGTATGCCATACCCCCGGCACAAAGCTGAAATCGAAGCCATGGAGGTCCTCGGAGGAAACCCAACAACAAAAAAACCGGCTCCGGACAATGTCCGGAGCCGGTTTCCATATGTGACCCCAGCGGGATTCGAACCCGCGTTACCGCCGTGAGAGGGCGACGTACTAGGCCGCTATACGATGGGGCCGCTGATATTGCTGCATATCGCTTCAGATATTCACCTGAACAATCAGCGCTGGGATACCAGGACTCGAACCTAGAATGACGGTACCAGAAACCGTTGTGTTGCCAATTACACCATATCCCAATGTTCCTGCCGGAAGCTTTGGAGCGCTTGTCTCCGTTGCAACCCCTCAGCAACGAGTATTAACTCTACACGAGGTTGGGCCACCGCGCAAAACCGAACCGGCTGTGATCCCCGCCTCAGTTCAGCAGGCTGGAAACCTCGGACAGGGACGTGACCACGGGAAAGCCGAAGTTCCTGCCGTCCCGCCCCGCGGCACCGGTCCGATCCACCCACACGCCCTGCAGTCCGGCGGCGCAGGCCCCTTCGGCGTCGACCACCGGATTGTCGCCCACATAGAGCGTACGGCCGGGATCGGTGCCCAGCTGCCGGACACCCTCCAGGAAGATCGCAGGCTCGGGCTTGGCGGCCCCCACGGTGTCGATGCCCACCAGGATCTCCACACGGTTCAGCCCGGCCGCATCCAGCTTCGCCCGCTGGTAGTCGGCGACATTGTTGCTCACGGCACCGTAGGGGATGCCGCGCAGCTCCAGCAGGTCCAGCAGGGCAAAGACATCCGCGAAAGGCTTGAAATGCAGCGGCAGCAGCGCGTCGTACTCCTCGTTCCAGGCGGACGCGGCAGCCTCGTCCAGCCCGTCCAGTCCTGAGGCCTGCTCGGCGTGCTGGACGCGGAGGATGCGCTGCTCCGTAAAGGACAGATCCCCCGCCAGATAGGCGTCGTAATAACCCTTGGGGTCCGACGTGAACAGGCCGTGGTAGGCCTGCCACTGCTCTTCGGAGAAATGGGACAGCCGCTCCGCGCTGACCGCGCGGAGCGTGCTGCCCATGGCCGTGTAGAGGTCCACAAGGGTCTCATCGATGTCGAACAGGACCCCGTGGACCGCTCCGGCGCTCATCAACGGAATCAGGCCTGTGCCCGGAAGGCACGCAGCCGGGCCAGCGACGACTCGCGGCCCAGGATCACCATCGACTCGAACAGCGGCGGGGAGATCCGGCGACCGGAGATGGCGGTACGTACGGGTCCGAAGGCCAGCCGCGGCTTCAGCCCCATCTCCTCCACCAGCGCATGGCGCAGCGCGGCCTGCAGCGATTCCGCGGTCCAGTCCTCCAGCGGTTCCAGGGCCGCGAGGGCGGCGTCGAGCGCCTCGGCCAGGTTCGCCGGGAGGCCCTTGCGCGCGTCGTCGGCAATGTCGATCTCGTCGTCGGCCTTGAACAGGAAGCCCATCATCTCCGGCGCTTCGCCGAGCAGGGTGATGCGTTCCTGGACCAGCGGGGCGGCCTCGCGAACGATTTCCGCTTCGCGCTCAGTGAGGGTCTCCCCCACCAGGCCGGCCTGCTGCAGGTACGGCACGAGCCGGGCCCGGAAGTCCTCGGGCTCGAGCATGCGGACGTGCGAGCCGTTGATGGCCTCGGCCTTCTTCAAATCGAAGCGGGCAGGGTTGGAGAGCACGTCGTGGATGTCGAAGTTCTCCACCAGCTGGTCGACGGTGAAGATGTCCTCGTCGGCGGAGAGCGACCAGCCCAGCAGGGCGAGGTAGTTCAGCAGGCCTTCCTTGATGAAGCCGCGCTCACGGTGCAGGAACAGGCTCGATTCCGGATCGCGCTTGGAGAGCTTCTTGTTGCCGGCGCCCATGACGTACGGCAGGTGGCCGAACAGCGGCATGTACTTGGCAACGCCCACCTCGATGAGCGCCCGGTAGAGGGCGATCTGCCGCGGGGTCGAGGACAATAGGTCCTCGCCGCGCAGCACGTGGGTGATGTCCATGAGGGCATCGTCCACCGGGTTGACCAGGGTGTAGAGCGGAGCGCCGTTCGCCCGCACCACCACGAAGTCCGGAACGGTGCCGGCCTTGAAAGTGATCTCGCCGCGGACCAGGTCATTGAAGGTGATGTCTTCGTCGGGCATCCGCAGCCGCAGCACCGGCTCCCGACCCTCGGCGCGGAATGCCGCGATCTGCTCCTCGGTGAGGTCCCGGTCGTAGTTGTCGTAGCCGAGCTTGATGTCACGTCCGGCGGCGCGGTGCCGTGCCTCGATCTCCTCGGGGGTCGAGTAGGACTCGTAGACCCAGCCGCCCTCGCGCAGTTTGGCGATGACGTCCTGGTAGATCTCGCCGCGCTGGGACTGGCGATACGGTTCGTGCGGCCCACCGACTTCCACGCCCTCATCCCAGGTGATGCCGAGCCACTTCAGGGCATCAAGGAGCTGCAGGTAGCTTTCCTCGCTGTCGCGCGCCCGGTCGGTGTCCTCGATACGGAACACCATGGTGCCCTTGGTGTGCCGGGCATAGGCCCAGTTGAACAGGGCGGTCCGGATCAGCCCGACGTGCGGGGTGCCCGTCGGCGACGGGCAGAAGCGCACCCGCACCGGGGTGTTCTCGTCAACGGTGGGCAGGGACGCGAGAGAGGAAGGCTCAGTAGTCATGATGAACCCAGTTTAGTCTCCCGACCTCCGGCCCGCTGCGCGGCGGTGCCGACGCCGCCGGTCCAGCGCCGTTCCTTGCGGGTCAGAGCGGCACATTCAGGAGCCAGAGGCCGACGCCGCCGCCGGCAGCTGCACCCAGCCCGGCTGCCGCAAGAGCAGCGCCGCGGTGGCATTCCGCTGCCACGGCAGCTGCCAGGGCGACGACGGCGGCGACCGCTCCGGCTGCCGCCGCGCCGTACCCCCATCCGAAATACAGGAGTGCCGGCAGGAGGACGACGGCGGCACCGCTGCTGACCGTCCGCCAGGCGAGCGGACGCACCCGCTCGACCAGCAGCAGGACCGCATAGGCGGCGATCATCGCGAAGATGACGGCAGCGAGGGACCTTGGTCCGTCCAGCCAGAGGATGACCCGCAGCAGGACGTAGCCCGCGCCGGCAGCTCCCAGGATGACCGGCGGCGCGCCGAGGCGGCGCAGCCCTGAGCGCAGGTCACCCCGCCGGTCCAGGACGGTCACCAGCAGCCAGGGAAAAACGGCGATGAGCAAGGCGGCTCCCGTTCCCCAGACAACACCGGGCCAGCCGCCCACGTGAGCAAAGGGCGCGGCAAACAGCAGCACGGCCCAGGTGATGCCGGAAGGAACAGCAGCAGCCGGGCGGCCCGCAGGCCGCCCGGCGTCGTTCCTGCCGGATTTCAACGAACCGTGTTTGTCAGCCGTCCGATGCCTTCGACCTCGACCTCGAAGCGGTCGCCCTCCTTGAGCGTGCCGACGCCGGCGGGGGTGCCGGTCATGATCACGTCGCCGGGCAGGAGGGTAAACGCCTGCGAAACATAGGAGACCAGCTCGCGGACGCCCCAGATCATGTCGCTGGTCCGCCCGTCCTGCACGAGCGTGCCGTTGAGCCGGCCCTGCACGGCGAGGTCGTCGACGTCGAGGTCCGTCTCGATCCAGGGGCCGAGAGGTGTGGAGGTGTCGAAGCCCTTGGCCCGGGCCCACTGGCCGTCGGTCCGCTGCGCGTCCCGGGCAGTGATGTCGTCGGCGCAGGTGTAGCCGAAGATGACTTCGTCCACGCGTTCCAGGGGAACGTCCTTGCAGATACGGCCGATGACGACGGCGAGCTCGGCTTCGTAGGACACCTCGTCCGAGAAAGCGGGCAGGACCACCGGATCGTTGGGACCGATGACCGCGGTGTTGGGCACCAGGAACATCAGCGGAGCGGCAGGTACCTCTCCCCCCATTTCCTTGGCATGGTCGGCGTAGTTCTTGCCGATGCCGACCACCTTGCTGCGGGGAATGATCGGTGCCAGGAGGCGCACGTCCTCCAGCTTGTGCCGTTCACCCGTCAGCTGGACGCCGGAGAAGAACGGGTCCCCCTTGATGACGGCCACTTCGGCGGGGTTATCACCGGGATCGACCACGCCGAACGTGGGATCTCCTTCATGTACAAATCGGGCAATACGCATAGGCTCAAGCCTATCCTGCCCGTATCCGCCCGCACCTGTGTGCCGGCCCGGTTGAACCGAACAGTCCGGCCGGGGCGGGCCTGGCCTGGATCCGGGTTGCTTTAAGCCGGGAAGGGGTACGTGGGTTAAAGGGGTGAGGGCCCCGCGTCGTTGCGGGGCCCTCTTCCTTGTAATGGTTGTCCGGCGGTGACCTACTCTCCCACACCCTCCCGGGTGCAGTACCATCGGCGCTGTGGGTCTTAGCTTCCGGGTTCGGAATGGGACCGGGCGTTTCCCCCACGCTGTGACCGCCGTAACCCTTGCCACCAACCAACAACCCCC
>LN483071.1 GCA_900016675.1 Arthrobacter saudimassiliensis
AGCCACCCGGAATTCTCATCCGATCAGTTGTGAAGGGGATCGTCGCTCCGCTCTCCGGCGGGCAACAGATTCAACTATACGCACCCGGCCACCGCACCGCAACTCGACCCGATGTGATCCCGGTCAAACGGCCGGAGGGCCGCATTGCGGCCCCGCCAGGTCCTGCCGGCGCAGGCGTCCCGGCGGAAACTACCGGCTGCGCAGATACTCCAGCTGGGCGGCCACCGAAAGCTCGGCGGCGGCCCGGACGTTCGCCGGCACATCGGCATAGACCAGATCCGCGACCTGTTCCGGTGTGGCGTCGGGGCCCGCGTGCTCCAGCGCCGCCTTGATCTGCGCCAGTCGCTCGGTCCGGTGGTCCCGATAGGTCAGGACCACCGAAGAGAGGTTGGGCAGCACGGGTCCGTGCGCGGGCAGCACCGTGGCGGGGCCAAGCCGGTCCAGCACATCCAGTGAGTGCAGGTAGTCCGCCAAGGTTCCGTCGGGCCAGTCCAGCACGGTGGTGCCGCGGCCGAGGATCGTGTCCCCGGTGAGCACGGCGCCGGCCGGGCCGTCGTCGGGCAGGAGGAAGCAGACCGAATCGGAGGTGTGCCCGGGCGTCGCGACGACCCGGATCCGCACTCCCCCGGCGGTGATCTCCTCGCCGTCTTCCAGCGGCTTCCCGTTGACGCAGTACTCCGGGTCCAGGGCGCGCACCGGCGCCCCGGTCAGCTCGGCGAAGCGGACGCTGCCCTCGGTGTGGTCCGGATGCCGGTGCGTGATCAGCACCAGTTCGACCGTGCCCGCCGAGGCCAGCGCCTGCAGGTGCCCCTCATCGGCCGGGCCCGGGTCCACCACCACCAGGCCCTGCGCTCCGGGCGCCGACAGCAGGTAGCTGTTGGTCCCGTCGAGGCTCATCGGTCCGGGGTTGGGCGCAAGCAGGAAGCTGGACAGCTCCGAGCTGCGAACGGGGGTGGGCGCCGGCGTCTGCATGCTAGGCCAGGCGGGTAAGCCAGCCGTGGGTGTCCTCCACGGTGCCGGTCTGGATGCCGAGCAGCTGCTCGCGGATGGACATGGTGACCTCACCGGCGGCGGCGTCGGGCGAGCCGACCGTGAAGTCCTCGGACTTCAGTTCGCCGATCGGGGTGATCACCGCCGCGGTGCCGCAGGCGAACACTTCGGTGATGTCACCAGAGGCGACGCCGTCGCGCCATTCGTTCAGGGTGATCTTGCGTTCCTGCACGTCCAGGCCGCGGTCGCGGCCGAGCTGCAGCACGGAGGACCGGGTGACGCCGTGCAGGATGGTCCCGGACAGTGCCGGGGTGACCAGGCGCCCGTCCTTGAAGACGAAGAACACATTCATGCCGCCGAGCTCCTCGACGGCGTTGTCATTCGCCTCGTCGAGGAACAGCACCTGCTTGCAGCCGTGCGCCTCGCCCTCCATCTGGGCGATGAGCGATGCCGCGTAGTTGCCGCCGCACTTGGCCTCGCCGGTGCCGCCGCGCCCGGCGCGGGCGTACTTGGTGGAAAGCCAGATGGACACGGGCTTCAGTTCGCCGCCGAAGTAGTTGCCGGCCGGTGAGGCAATGACGCGGTAGGAGACCTCCCGCGCGGGCCGCACCCCCAGGAACGCCTCGGTGGCGATCATGAACGGCCGCAGGTAGAGCGCTTCCCCGTCTCCGGTCGGCACCCAGTCGCGGTCGACGTCCACCAGCTGGCGCAGCGACTCCAGGAACAGCTCCTCGGGCAGCTCGGGCAGGGCCAGCCGGCGGGCGGAGGCGTTCAGCCGGGCGGCGTTGGCCTCCGGACGGAAGGTGACGATGGAACCGTCAGCGTGCCGGTAGGCCTTCAGGCCCTCGAAGATCTCCTGGCCGTAATGCAGGACGGCGGCGGCCGGGTCCATCGGAATCGGCCCGTACGGCTCGATCCGTGCCTCCTGCCAGCTGCCCTCGCCGCTCTCCCCCGCACGGTAGTCGACGACGGCCGTGTGGTCGGTGAAGTGGTTGCCAAAGCCCGGGTCGGCCAGGATCGCCGCCCGCTCCTGCGCTGACTTCGGGTGGGCGGAGAGCTTCCTGGTGAATTCCAGAGCGCTGACAGACATGGTTCCTCCACAGCGGACGGCACGGCCGCCCGGCAATACGGCGTTGATTGGGTAGGACGAGCTTATGCCACGGCGGCGGCGATCGCATCGCCGACGTCGGCGGTGGAGCGCGGTTCACCGGTGCGGGCAGCGATGTCCTGCTCCACTGCCCGGTTGATGGCGGCGGCTTCGTCAGCGAAGCCCAGGTGCTCCAGCAGCAGTGCAGCGGACAGGATCGCCGCGGTCGGGTCCGCGAGCTGCCGGCCCGCGATGTCGGGCGCCGACCCATGGACCGGTTCGAACATGGACGGAGCGGTGCCGTCCATGTTGATGTTGCCCGACGCCGCCAGCCCGATGCCGCCGGTGACCGCGGCCGCGAGGTCGGTCAGGATGTCGCCGAACAGGTTGTCGGTGACGATGACGTCGAAGCGGGCGGGGTCGGTGACCATGAAGATGGTCGCGGCGTCCACGTGCAGGTAGTCGTGCGTGACCTCCGGGAACTCCTGCGCGACCCGCTCCACGGTGCGCTTCCACAGCCGACCGGCATGCACGAGCACGTTGTGCTTGTGCACCAGGGTCAGCTTCCGCCGCGGCCGGGCGGCGGCGCGGCGGAACGCGTCGCGCACCACGCGCTCGACGCCGTGCGCGGTGTTCAGCGATACCTCGGTGGCGATTTCATGCGGGGTGCCTTCACGCAGCACCCCGCCGTTGCCGACGTAGGGACCCTCGGTGCCTTCGCGGACGACGACGAAGTCGACCTCGCCGGGCGCTGCCAGCGGGCTGGGCACGCCCCGGTAGAGCTTGGACGGGCGCAGGTTCACGTAGTGGTCGAGGCTGAAGCGCAGCTTCAGCAGCATCTCCCGCTCGATCAGGCCGGACGGCATGCGGGTGTCGCCGGGGGCGGCGCCGACGGCGCCGAAGAGGATGGCGTCGTGGCCGCGCAGCTGGTCAAGGGTCTCCTCGGTCAGCGTCTCACCGGTCTCGAGCCAGTGCTCGGCGCCGAGCCGGTATTCCGTCAGCTCGAAGGCCGCCGGTCCGGCGGCGGTGGCACGGCGGAGGACCTTGACGGCCTCGGCGATGACCTCGGGGCCGATCCCGTCCCCGGGGATGACGGCCAGTGACACGGTGCGCGCTGCTTCTTGGCTCATATCGGCATTCTAGGAACGGCGTCCGAATGCTGGGCAATTGGTCCATACTGTGGACACCGCGGGCGAAACACAGCGTCACGGCGTGCTGCCGGACGTTCCTGTCCCGGGCATCGGCTGCGGCCTCCGGTTCATACCCCGGCATGAGGCGGCGGCGTGCCGGTGCCGCCTAGAGTTGGTGTCCATGCTCGTGCACCGACAGATCTATGCCTGGACCCAGGCCAACCCCGGCAAGGTCGACCTGGCCGGCGCGCTCTTCGCCACCGCACTCTTTGCCTTCCCGTTCCTGCTGGCCTCCCTGTTCTCGCGGACCCAGCCGGTCGAGTTCCTCCTCTCCGCTGTCATCTGCATGGCGCTGGCCTGGCGCCGCACCAAGCCGGTGGAGGCCGCCGCGGTCCAGGCCGCCGCGTGCATCCTGCAGCTGTTCCTCGTACCGGAGACCGGGCTGCCCGCCGATGTGTTCGTCATCGCCGTCGTGTACGCCCTCGCCGCCTACGGGCCCCGCTGGGCCTCGCTGGCGGGCCTGGTGCTGGCCCTGGTCGGCGGGGCGCTGTTCGTCCTCCGCTACTTCCTGCTGCCAATGCTGGGCCCCGGCATGCTGCCCTCCGGCTCGCTCATCTTCAACGGCCTGGGCCTGATCGCGATCGAGGCCACCGTCCTGGTCGCCTGGACCTTCGGGGATCTCGCCCGCACCCGGCGGCTGACCGTCCAGGCGTTGGAGGACCGGGCCCGCCGGCTGGAGACCGAGCGCCAGCATGAACGGGACCTCGCCGCCGCCGACGAGCGCAGCCATATTGCGCGCGAGATGCACGACATCGTGGCGCATTCCCTCTCGGTGATCATCACCCAGGCCGACGGCGCCCGGTACGCCGCGGCACAGGACCCGGACGTCGCCGTCGCCACCCTGGGCACCATCGCCGAGACGGGGCGCGGGTCCCTGCGCGAGATGCGCCGCCTGCTCGGCGTGCTCCGCGGCGACGACACCGCCTCCACACGCCCGCTGCCCACGCTCGCCGACGTCGGCGGCCTGATTGAGTCGGTCCGCCGGGCCGGCCTGGACGTGGCACTGTCGCTGGAGGGAACGCCGCGGCGGTCGCTGCCCGCCGGCGCCGAGCTCACCGCCTACCGGGTGGTGCAGGAGGCGCTGACCAACGTGCTCAAGCACGCCGGTCCGTCGGCCCGCGCCCGGGTGCATCTGGGCTGGACCGCCCGCGGCCTGGAACTGTCCGTGCACGACGACGGCCGGGGCGCCGCCGCCGCGGCGGCCGACGGCGCCGGGCAGGGCATCAACGGGATGCGCGAGCGGGTGGGCCTCTACGATGGAACCGTGGCCGCCGGCCCGGCCACGGGCGGCGGCTTCCACGTGGACGCTTTCATCCCCTACACGGAGGCCTGACCCCATGCCCGAAGACGCCGGCCCCATCCGCGTCGCCCTCGTCGATGACCAGCAGCTGGTCCGCGGCGGCTTCAAGATGCTGATCAACTCCCAGCCCGACCTCGAAGTCGTGGCCGAAGCCGGGAACGGCCGGGAGGCCCTGCAGGCACTCGCCGCGATGCCCGCCGACGTCGTGCTGATGGATGTCCGGATGCCCGGGATGGACGGGATCGAGGCGACCACCCGGCTGCTTGGGGAGGACGGCGCGGCGGATCCGGACCGGCTCAAGGTCGTGGTGCTGACCACCTTCGACCTCGACGAGTACGCCCTCTCGGCCATCCGGGCCGGCGCCAGCGGGTTCCTGCTCAAGGATGCTCCGCCCGAGGAACTGCTCGAGGCCATCCGAACCGTCCACCGGGGTGACGCCGTGATCGCCCCGTCCACTACCCGGCGGCTGCTGGACCACGTCGCTCCCCTGCTGCGCGAGCCGAGCGCCGAGGCCAGCGGCAATGCCGCGCGGGTCCAGTCGCTCACCCCCCGCGAGCGCGAGGTGTTCACGCTCATTGCCCGCGGCCTGTCCAACCCTGAGATCGCCGCGGAGCTGTTCCTCTCCGAGGCGACCGTCAAGACGCACGTGGGGCACATCCTGGCCAAGCTCGAGGCCCGTGACCGGGTGCAGGCCGTGGTCATTGCCTACGAGACCGGAATCGTCGCACCCTAGGGTCACCGGCGGCACCTGCCCCCCTCTCCGCCGGCGAGGAGTCCGCTGATGAGCACAGTCGACGACGTCCGGTCCATCAGCCTCTCGCTGCCCGGCGTCACGGAGCGGCTGAGCTGGCAGCAGCCGGCCTGGTTCGCCCGGACGCTGATGGCCAGGATGTGGGACGCGGAGACCCTGACGGTCAAGAGCACTGAACGCCAGGCGCTGGCGGCCCTGGATCCGGACACCTATTTCTGGACGCCCCACCACGAGCGCTCCCCGCTCCTGCTGTTGATGCGCATTGCCCGCGTCCCCCAGGACGAGCTCGCCGAGGCCCTCCTCGAGTCCTACCGGCTGGCCGGAGGTACTCCACCCAAGGTATGAGGACGGGCACCGGCGAACCGTTCCACCCTCCGATGTGCCGCCTGCGGCCCCCGCCATAGCGTTAGGGGCATGACGACACTCGCACAGCATTCCGCCGCGTCCGGCGCCGGCAGGCCGGCCCGCGCGGCGGCAGCACAGAAGCTCAACAAGACCTACGGCAGCGGCGACACCCGCGTCCATGCCCTGAAGGACGTGGACGTCAGCTTCGACGCCGGCACCTTCACCGCCATCATGGGCCCCTCAGGCTCCGGCAAGTCCACCCTGATGCACTGCCTCGCCGGCCTGGACAGCGCCGACAACGGGCGCATCTGGATCGGAGACACCGAAATCACCGGGCTGAAGGACGCCGAGCTCACCCGACTGCGCCGCGACAGCGTGGGCTTCGTGTTCCAGTCCTTCAACCTGGTTCCCACTCTCACCGCCGAGCAGAACATCACCCTCCCGGTCGCCCTGGCCAACGGCACGGTGGACCGCGACTGGCTGGGCTACGTTACCGAAACCCTGGGCCTGACCGGGCGGCTGAAGCACCGCCCGCATGAGCTCTCCGGCGGCCAGCAGCAGCGCGTCGCCGTCGCCCGGGCCCTGCTGACCCGCCCCGACGTCATCTTCGGTGACGAGCCCACCGGCAACCTCGACTCCAAGTCCGGCGCGGAGGTGCTGTCCCTGCTGCGCCGCTCCACCCGCGAACTGGGCCAGAGCATCATCATGGTCACGCACGACCCGGTGGCGGCGTCCTACTCGGACCGCGTCGTCCTGATGAACGACGGCGCGCTGGTCGGGGAGCTGGACAGCCCCACCCCGGACTCCGTCCTGGCCGCTCTGTCCACGCTGGGGGCCTGAGCATGCTGCGGGTTGCCCTGGCGCAGGTGCGCCTTAATGCACGGCGGTTCATCGCCGTCTCCCTGGCCGTGATCATCGCCGTCGTGTTCCTGACGGCCACCCTGATCATCAATTCCTCCTCGAAGGCGTCGCTGGCCCAGAGCGTGGGGCACGGGTTCCGCCACGCGGACCTGGTGCTCAGTCCCGACGATCCGTACGGGCAGAACGGCGAGCCGGACATCCTCGACCAGACCGCCGTCGACGCCGTCGCCGACGCCGAGGGCGTTGCCGGAACCTACGCCCTCCGCTCGGCCTACGCCGTCTTCGGCGAGGGCCGGAACCGCAACTACGGGCAGGTTCGCAGCCTGCCCGAATCCGCCCCGCTGCTGCCGGTCGACCTCGTGGAGGGAAACCTTCCGGCCGCTGAAGCGGAGGTACTCCTGGACGAGGTGACGGCGGAACGGCTGGAGCTGGAACCGGGCGCCGTCCTCCCCCTGGAGACCCAGCCTGAGCCTGAATCGGATACGGAGGCCGACGCCGGCCTGCCGCCCCTGACTGAGCTGACCGTGACCGGGCTGGTCACCGCTTCCGACGATCCCACCCTGATGGGCGGCGCGCAGCTCTATGCGGCCGATGCCACGGTGGCCAGGCTCGGGGAACCCGAGCAAGGCTTCACCAACCTGCAGATCGCCCTCACCGACGACGCGGATACGGCTGCGGCCGCGGCCGCCCTCCAGCAGGCACTCACCGACGCAGGGGTCGCCGGCGTGACCGTACGGACTGCCGCGGAAGAGGTCGACCGGACGATGGCGGGCTTCACCGGCGGGGAGGACCAGCTCACCGTCATCCTGCTGGCGTTCGCTGCCGTGGCGCTGCTGGTCTGCGCCCTGGTCGTCTCCAATACCTTCTCCGTCCTGGTGGCCCAGCGCACCCGGGAACTGGCCCTGCTGCGCTGCATCGGGGCAGGCCGGGCCCAGATCCGCCGCTCGGTCATCGTGGAGGCGCTGGTCGTGGGCGTGGTGTCCTCCGTCATCGGCGTGCTGCTGGCGGTGGGCCTGATGGCCGGCATCATCGCCTACCTGCAGACCGTGCCGGAAGCCGGATTCGCCACCCTCGCCGTCGGGCCCGGCGCCGTCGCGGCCGGACTCGCCGCAGGTATCCTGCTGACCGTGCTGGCGGCCCTGGTGCCGGCCCGGGCAGCCACTGCGGTCGCGCCCCTGGCGGCGCTGCGCCCGGCCGAGGACCTGCGGGTCGGCAGCCGGCGGGGCCGGATCCGGCTGGGCATCGGCCTGGTGTTCCTGGCCGGAGGCGCCCTGCTCCTCGGGGTCGGAGCCGTCATGGCGAACCTGCTGATCGCCCTGCCCGGCGGCATCCTCAGCTTCATCGGCGTGCTGATGTGCGCCACGCTGTTCGTGCCGCCGCTGGTGCGGGCCGTCGGTGCCTTGGCCGCCCCGCTGGGCGTGCCGGGCAAGCTGGCCGCGGTCAACGCGGTCCGCAACCCGCAGCGGACCTCGGCGACCTCCTCCGCACTGCTGATCGGCGTCACCCTCGTCGCCATGATGATGTCCGGCGCCGCAATGGCCCGAACCGCCTTCAACGACACCCTCGCGCAGGAGTTTCCGGTCGACGTGAGCGTCGAGCAGGGCATGGACAGCGGGGAGCCCTACACGGACGCCGATGTGCAGAAGGTCCTGGCCCTGGACGGGGTGGACCAGGCGGTCCTGCTGGCACCGGGCGGCGCGGTGGACGTCGACGGCTCGGACTGGACGGTCTACGTCCTGGACCCCGCTGACGGGTCCGTGCTCCAGGACCAGGGGCTGGTCCCGGCCGACGGCACCATCTCCATGCCGCAGGGCACCAAGGCGAAGACCGTGACGGTCCGCGGCGCCGTGGCCCAGGTGGAGCTGGATGTGGTGGTCTCCGGCAACCCGTACTTCGACCCCCTGATCTCCCCGGCTACGGCCGAGCAGATCGGCGGCGCCCTGGCTCCGGTGATCGGCGAGCCTGCCGCCCAGCCGCAGCTCTGGCTCGGCGTCGAGGACGGCCTGGGTACCAACCAGCTGATGGACCTGCGTTCCGAGCTGTCCGCGGTGCTGGACGTCGAGGACTACTACATCGACGGCTCCGCCATCCAGCGGGCCGCCTTCGAACAGGTGATCAACGTCCTGCTGCTGGTCGTCACCGGCCTGCTCGGCGTGGCCGTGGTGATCGCCCTGGTCGGCGTCGCGAACACGCTGTCGCTGTCCGTCCTGGAACGCACCCGCGAATCGTCGCTGCTGCGGGCCCTGGGGCTGACCCGGGCCCAGCTGCGCGGCATGCTCGCCCTGGAGGCCGTGCTCATCGCCGGCGTCGCAGCCCTGCTGGGCTGCGTCCTCGGGGTGGTGTACGGCTGGCTGGGGGCGCAGTCCGCACTCGGCGCCTTCGCCGCCGTCGTGCCGGTGGTGCCCTGGCTGCAGCTCATCGCGGTGCTGTCCGTGGCCCTGGTCGCCGGTCTGCTGGCCAGCGTGCTTCCGGCCCGGCGCGCCGCCCGCCTCTCCCCCGTGGAAGGCCTGGCCGCCGACTGAGCGGGCAGCCCGGCCGGCCCCGCGGCCGGATCCGCAGAGGAGCGAAGGCCCGGTCCGCCGATACGGCGGGCCGGGCCTTCGGCCGTCCGAAACTCGCAGCAGCCCGGCCGATCTGCAAGGATACTAAGCACACTGAGCTGCAGGCAGGAACAACCGAGACCGAATCGGAGGAACAGACGATGGCAGAGCAGGACTGGAAACCGGCCCACGAGTCGCTGGCCGCGTACCTGAACGACCATCTGGTGGGCGCGGAGACGGGCGTGCGCCTGTTCCGCGCCGCGTCCGATACCTGGCAGGGGTCCGAATACGAGTCGGTCTTCACCTCGCTGGCGGAGGAACTCTCCGGCGAGCGGGACGAGCTGGAGAACCTGATCATCGCCCTGGGCTACGGCAGGTCGAAGGTCAAGGCGCTGGCCGGGTGGGCCGGAGCCCTGATCGGCCGGCTGGGTCCCATGAACCCGCTGAGCACCGGCGGCGGCCCGACCGGCCAGCTGGAGCTGGAGATGCTGCAGTCCCTGGTCCGGCAGAAGGAATCCATGTGGCGGACCCTGCTGGTGCTCTCCGCCCGGGACCGCCGGTTCAATCCCGTCCGGCTGCGTGAACTGCTCGACGCCGCCCAGCGCCAGCAGCAGGAGGTGGCCCACGTGATGGAGGCGACCGCCGTCGCCCGCTTCCTCACCTGAGCCCGCCGGCACCCCCGGCTTCGGCCGGCGGACGGCGCCGGACGACAGCAGGGCCCGCACCGTGATCGGTGTGGGCCCTGCCGTGTCGTGAACCCCTGCTACTGCGCGGGTTCCTCGTACTTCGGGAAGATCGGCGCGGGGGCCGGCAGCGCCGTGCCCGGGGCCAGCGGCGTGCCGATGGCGCTGAACTGCCGCGCCGCGCCCTCGTCCTGGCCCAGGACCGTGAGCAGCTTGGCCGCGCTGGCCGGCATCACCGGCTGGACGAGGATCGCCACGATCCGCAGCACCTCAAGCGTCACGTACAGCACGGTGTTCATGCGCTCGACGTCGGTCTTCCGCAGCACCCACGGCGCCTGCTCGGCGAAGTAGGCGTTGGTGTCGCCGAGGACCTTCCAGGTCGCCTCGAGGGCGCCGTGGAAGTCCTGGACGTCGTACGCCTCGCGGGAAATCTGCAGCAGCTTTCCGGCCGCCTCGAGCAGCGCGGAGTCTTCGGCGGTGAACTCCCCCGGCTGCGGCACGGCGGCGCCGCAGTTCTTGGCCACCATCGACAGCGAGCGCTGGGCCAGGTTGCCGAGGTTGTTCGCCAGGTCGGAGTTCATCCGGGCGACGACGGCCTCGTGGTTGTACGAGCCGTCCGCGCCGAAGGGCACCTCGCGCAGCAGGAAGAACCGCACGGCATCCAGCCCGTACTGGTCCGCCCAGTCCTTGGGCGCCACCACGTTGCCCAGCGACTTGGACATCTTCACGCCCTTGTTGTGCAGGAAGCCGTGGATCATGATCCGCTTGGGCAGCTCCAGCTTGGCGGACATCAGGAACGCCGGCCAGAAAATGGCATGGAATCGGGAAATGTCCTTGCCGATCACGTGCACGTCGGCCGGCCAGTACTTCCGGAACGCCTCGCTGTCGGTGTCGGGGAAGCCGACGCCGGTCAGGTAGTTGGTCAGCGCATCCACCCACACGTACATCACGTGGTCCGGGTTGCCCGGCACGGGGACGCCCCAGTCGAAGGTGGTGCGGGAGATCGACAGGTCCTCCAGGCCGCCCTTCACGAAGCTGATGACCTCGTTGAACCGCGAGCGCGGAGCGGCGAAGTCCGGCTGGGACTCGTAGAGGGCCAGCAGCTTGTCCTGGTAGGCGGAGAGGCGGAAGAAGTAGCTTTCCTCCTCCGTCCAGGTCACCTCGGTATCGGTCTCCTTGGAGTACCGCACGCCGTCCTCGCGGACTTCGGTTTCGTCCTCGCCGTAGTAGGCCTCGTCGCGCACCGAGTACCACCCGGCGTACTTGGAGAGGTAGATGTCGCCGTTGTCCTCCATCCGCTTCCAAATGGCCTGGGCGGCGGCGTAGTGGTCGGCGTCGGTGGTGCGGATGAACCGGTCATAGGAGGTCCCCATGTCCGCCTCCATCTGCAGGAAGGCGGCGGAGTTGCGGTCCGCGAGTTCCTTGGCGGTAATGCCTTCCCGATCCGCGGACTGCTGCATCTTGAGCCCGTGCTCGTCCGTTCCGGTCATGAAGAACACGTCGTAACCGTCCAGCCGCTTGAAGCGGGCCATCGCGTCGGTGGCGATGTGCTCGTAGGCGTGCCCGATGTGGGGCTCTCCGTTGGGGTAGGAGATGGCCGTGGTGATGTAGAACGGGGTTCGGGATTCGGAAGAAGTCACACTAGAAAATTACCCTCTTTTGCCGGCTTCCGCCTCCAGCGCCATGCTCAGCACGGGCCCCGTCGCGGCGAGTCCGGCGCGGACCAGCAGCACGCCGGCGGCCACGGTTGCGGCGAGGATGGCCATGGACGCCGGGCCGAACAGCAGCGCCGCGCCCACCAGCGGAGAGAGCAGCAGGGCGGACGCAGCCACCGAGGCAGTGCAGACCAGCAGCAGCGGCTGCATGACGGCGTTGATTCGGGCGGCGTCGATGACCCCGCGCGGCATCCCCATCCGGTCGAGGCTGCGGTAAAGGTCCGCCCGGTCCAGGATCGCCGCCGCCTGGGAGATGCCCGCGGAGCAGGCCACCATGAGGAACCCCGCCACCACGGTGATCAGGACTCCGGTCTGCAGGTCCTGCAGCAGGAAGTCCTCCGGGTTTTCGCCCTGCGAGCCCCGGGCGGCCGCGGTGAGGGAACCGCCGATCACGGCGGTGAAGCAGACCATGGACAGGGAGCTGACCTGCCGCCAGGCGGCCTTGGGTGCGTCGAGGACCATGCGGGCGGCGAGCAGGGCCTGCGGGGTGCGGGCCCGTCGCAGCCGGCGCCGCGCCGAGCGGGCCACCAGCCAGGGACCGACCAGGTTGAGGACCGCCATGCCGGCGGCAAACACGCCGGTGACCACCGCAGCCCCCACCACGGTGGAGCCGTACGGGACCTGCAGGGCCAGGAAACCGAGGCCGATGACGGCGACGGCGCCCCAGGCGCGGCCCTTGCGCACCTTGTCGGGCAGGGCCCGGCTGCGTACGCCCAGGGGCGAGAGGACCACCCGCCGCAGTCCGAGCGCCGAGCTGACCGCGGCCAGGAGGACCACCAGCACCAGGGTCAGCAGCGCGGCGGCCGGGTGCAGCCAGTAGGCGGAGCCCAGCGGTTCTCCGCGGAAGTGGATCAGCTGCACGAAAGGAGCAAGTACCAGATAACCGACCACGCCGGCCAGGGCCCCGGCGGCGGCGACGGCGGTGGCTTCGAGCACCGTCACCAGGCCGACGGTCCGCGCGGAGGCACCGAGCAGGCGCAGGGTGGACAGGTGCTCGTCCCGGCGGCGGGCCGACAGACGGGCGGCGGATCCGCCGAGGGTGATCAGCGGAAGCACCAGCAGCATCAGGGCGAACCCGGCGAGCAGCTGGTAGAGGACGCCTTCCTCGTCGTTCCACTTCCCGAAGGACAGGGCCCCGGCCAGCACGGTCAGCAGGAGCGTGGTGACGACGGCGAAGGACGCCGCGGGCAGCGCGGCCGCGGCCCGGCCCGCGGTGCCGGGGCGGTTCAGCATCCACGCCACGCGGAACGGCACGGTGGCCGTCGGGGCCGATGGCGGCACGGACGCGGCGGAGGCCGCTGCAGGGGCGCTCATCGGGCGGCGTCCATCGGGCCGGTGCCGGGGGTGCCGGCGGTGTCGTGGGCGATCCGGCCGTCGGCCAGGGTGATGACCCGCCCGCACCAGCGCGCCACCTCGGGATCATGGGTGACGACCACCAGGGCCCGGCCGCTTCCCTGTACGGAGCGCAGCAGGTGCTGCATGACCTCCGCAGATGTGTGCGAATCCAGGGCGCCGGTCGGTTCGTCCGCGAACAGGATCCGCGCGCCGGTCACCTGGGCCCGGGCAATGGCGACCCGCTGGGCCTGGCCGCCGGAGAGCTCGCCGATGCGCCGCTGCTCCATGCCGGTCAGGCCCAGGGCGGCCAGGGCGTGGGCTGCGGCCTGCTCGGCATCCGGTCGGGCGACACCGTTCAGCATCAGCGCCAGCGCAACGTTCTCCCCCGCCGTGAGCTCGGGGATCAGCAGGCCCTGCTGGAAGACGAAGCCGAAGTCCCGGCGGCGCAGGGCGGACCGTTCGTCGTCGGTCAGCGCGGTGACCTCCACGGGCGCGGTCCCGCCCCGGAGGAGGAGGACTCTGCCGGCGTCGGGCAGCAGGATGCCCGCCAGGCAGTGCAGCAGGGTGGTCTTTCCGGAGCCGGAGGCGCCCATCACGGCCACCGCTTCGCCGGACCGGACGGCCAGTGACACCCCGTCCAGGGCGGGCGGACCGCCGTAGGACTTCACGAGGTTTTCGGCTCTCAGCAGGGGCGCTCCCGGCGCGGATGTACTCATGCCTCCATGCTGTCCCGCCCCGGGTGCCGCCCGCGTCGGAGCCGGGCATGAAACCGGGCCGGGCGCTCCTCCTACCCTGGGCGGAGGCCCGCTCATCCCGCCGCCGGCCGGGGAAGCCGAAACGGCAGGGACAGGCCCGCCGAAGCGGGCCGTCCCTGCCGTTTCGCGCCTTGGCAGGCGCCGTGCCGGCGGCCGGCCGGTCAGTCCTGCAGGTCCACCTCGCGGACGACGTCGGCGCTGATTTCCTGCTTCAGGGCCTCCAGCACCTCCTGCGGCACGGAGGAGTCCACGGTCAGCAGCGAGAGGGCCTGGCCGCCCTCGCTGTGCCGGGCGACCTGCATGCCGGCGATGTTGATCTGCTTCTCCCCCAGCACCCGGCCCAGGGCACCGATGACGCCGGGGCGGTCCTGGTAGAGCAGGACCAGCAGGTGCTCGCTGATCGGGATCTCCAGGTCGTAGCCGTTGACGCCCACCAGCTTCTCGATCTGCTTCGGGCCGGTCAGGGTGCCGGCCACCGAGATGCGGGTGCCGTCGGACAGCGCGCCGCGCAGGGTGAGCACGTTGCGGTAGTCCGTTGCCTCGGTGGTGGTCAGCAGGCGCACCTCGATGCCGCGCTGTTCGGCGAGCACCGGGGCGTTCACGTAGGAGACCTGGTCGGAGACGATGTCGGTGAAGATACCCTTCAGCGCGGCCAGCTCCAGCGCCTTCACATCGAGGGCGGCGATCTCGCCGGCGACCTCGATGTCGATGGCGGTCACGGAATCGTGCGCCAGGGCGGTGAAGATCCGGCCCAGCTTCTCGATCAGCGGGATGCCGGGACGCACGTCCTCGGCGATGACGCCGCCGGCGACGTTGACGGCGTCGGGCACCAGTTCACCGGCCAGGGCCAGGCGCACGGACTTCGCGACGGAGATGCCGGCCTTCTCCTGGGCCTCATCGGTGGAGGCGCCCAGGTGCGGGGTGACGATGACGTTGTCCAGGGCGAAGAACGGCAGGTCGGTGCTCGGCTCCTTGACGAACACGTCGACGCCGGCGCCGGCGATCTGCCCCTCGGTCAGCGCGGTGTAGAGGGCTTCCTCATCGACCAGGCCGCCGCGGGCGACGTTGACGACGTACGCGGTGTCCTTCATCTTCGCGAACGCCTCGGTGCCGAGCATGCCCAGGGTCTCCGGGGTCTTGGGCATGTGGATGGTGACGAAGTCGGACTGTTCCAGCAGCTCGTCCAGGGACACCAGCTCGACGTCGAGCTGGGCGGCGCGCGCGCTGGTGACGTAGGGGTCGTAGGCCAGGATCTGGGTGCCGAAGGCCTGCAGGCGGGCGGCGACCAGCGCGCCGATGCGGCCCAGGCCGATGATGCCGACCTTCTTTTCGTACAGCTCGGTGCCGGTGTACTTGCTCCGCTTCCACTCCCCGCCCTTGAGGGCGGCGGAGGCCTGCGGGATGTGCCGGGCCAGGGACAGGATGTGCCCGACCGTCAGCTCCGCGGCGGAGATGATGTTCGACGTCGGGGCGTTGACGACCATGACGCCGGCCTGGGTGGCGGCCTTGATGTCCACGTTGTCCAGGCCCACGCCGGCGCGGGCAATGACCTTCAGGTTCTTCGCGGCGGCGATCGCCTCGGCGTCGACCTGCGTGGCCGAGCGGACCAGGATCGCATCGACGTCGACAATCTCGCGCAGCAGCTCGGAGCGGTCCGCGCCGTTGGCCTGGCGGATCTCAAAGTCGGGGCCCAGGGCCTCGACCGTGGCGGGGGACAGTTCCTCGGCGAGGAGTACTACGGGTTTGGTGGCAGTCACCGGTGACCTCTTCAGCTGGTGTCGTGTTCTGGTGGTTCCGCGCTTCACGCGCAAAAGGGCCGGGCCCGGCGGTTGCCGGGCCCGGCCCCGTTGCCGATGCGGCGTGCACTTCGAGCCTATCGCCCGCCGTGCTCAGGAGTCCGCAGCGCAGGGATTGTTACCCGGCGGGAATCAGCGGGCGACGGATCCCTCGGTGTAGTCGTCCTCGTTCTTCAGCCAGGAGAACAGCTTGCGCAGCTCGCGGCCGGTGGCCTCGATCGGGTGGTCCTCACCCTTCTTGCGCAGCGCCTTGAACTCCGGTGCGCCGGCGTCCTGGTCGTCGATGAAGCGCTTGGCGAAGGCACCGTTCTGGATGTCCGCGAGGACGGCCTTCATGTTTTCCTTGACGCGCTCGTCGATGACGCGCGGGCCGGAGACGTAGTCGCCGTACTCGGCGGTGTCGGAGACGCTCCAGCGCTGCTTGGCGATGCCGCCCTCGACCATCAGGTCGACGATGAGCTTGAGCTCGTGCAGCACCTCGAAGTAGGCGACCTGCGGCTGGTAGCCGGCCTCGGTCAGGGTCTCGAAGCCGTACTGGATCAGCTGCGAGGCGCCGCCGCAGAGCACGGCCTGCTCACCGAACAGGTCGGTTTCGGTCTCTTCGGTGAAGGTGGTCTCGATGACGCCGGCACGGGTGCCGCCGATCGCCTTGGCGTAGGAGAGCGCCAGGTCGCGGGCCTTGCCGGAGGCGTCCTGCTCGACGGCGATCAGGTCCGGCACGCCGCGGCCGGCCTCGAACTCGCGGCGGACGATGTGGCCCGGGCCCTTGGGGGCGACCAGGGCGACGTCGACGTCGGCCGGCGGCTGGATGTAGCCGTAGCGGATGTTGAAGCCGTGGCCGAAGAACAGGGCGTCGCCGGCCTTGAGGTTGGGGGCGATCTCCTCGGCGTAGACGAAGCGCTGGACCTGGTCCGGGGTGAGGATCATGATCAGGTCGGCCTCGGCGACGGCGTCGGCCACATTGAGCACGCGCAGGCCCTCGGCCTCGGCCTTGGCACGGGAGGCGGAGCCTTCCTTCAGGCCGACGCGGACGTCGACGCCGGAGTCGCGCAGGCTGAGGGCGTGGGCGTGGCCCTGGCTGCCGTAGCCGATGACGGCGACCTTGCGGCCCTGGATGATCGACAGGTCGGCGTCGTCGTCGTAAAACATGGTGGTCACTTGTGTGTCTCCTGTTGGGTCTTGGATGAAGGTATCCGGGGGAACTAGGCGCTGCGCAGCGCGCGGTCGCTCATCGACTTCGCGCCGCGGCCGATCGCCAGGGTTCCGGACTGAACAATTTCGCGGATGCCAAAGGGCTCGAGCACTGAGAGCAGTGCGTTGAGCTTCTCGGCGGTGCCTGTGGCTTCAACGATCAGGGAGTCGGTGGACACATCGACCACTGAAGCGCGGAACAGCTCGGCTGCCTGGGTTACCTGCAGCCGGGTTGCGGCATCCGCGCGAACCTTGACCAAGATGTGGTCGCGTTGCACGGAGGATTCGGGAACGAGCTCGACAATCTTGATGACGTTGATGAGCTTGTTCAGCTGTTTGGTGACCTGTTCGAGCAGGTCACCCTCGGCGTCGACCACCACGGTGATCCGGGACAGCCCGGTCACCTCGGAGGGGCCCACGGCCAGGGAATGGATGTTGAATGCGCGGCGGGCGAAGAGGCTGGCGACCCGGGTGAGCACGCCGGGGACGTCTTCGACCAGCACCGACAGGGTATGGCGGGCCATGTCCTACTCCTCCTCGTCCCAGCTGGGCGTCATGTTGCGGGCGATCTGGATCAGGTCGTTGCTGACTCCGGCGGGCACCATCGGCCAGACCATGGAGTCGCGGCTGACCACGAAGTCGATCACCACGGGGCGGTCGTTGATCTCCAGCGCCGCCTGGATGGTGGCGTCGATGTCCTCGTCCCGCTCGCAGCGCAGGCCGGCGCAGCCGTAGGCGTCGGCCAGCTTGACGAAGTCGGGCACCCGCACGGTGTCCGCCCCGGTGTTCAGGTCGGTGTTGGAGTAGCGGGACTCGTAGAAGAGCGTCTGCCACTGGCGCACCATGCCGAGCGAGGAGTTGTTGATGACGGCGACCTTGATCGGGATGTTGTTGATCACGCAGGTCGCCAGTTCCTGGTTGGTCATCTGGAAGCAGCCGTCGCCGTCGATCGCCCAGACCACCCGGTCCGGGTTGCCGACCTTGGCGCCCATGGCGGCGGGCACCGAGTAGCCCATGGTGCCCAGGCCGCCCGAGTTCAGCCACGCGCGGGGCCGTTCGTACTTGATGAACTGCGCGCTCCACATCTGGTGCTGGCCGACGCCGGCGACGTACACGCCCTCCGGCCCGGTCAGGGCGCCAATGCGCTCGATGACCTTCTGCGGGGCCATCAGCCCGTCTTCGGGGTCGGTCCAGCCGGTGGGGTAGGTCTCGCGCAGCTTGTCGATGACCTGCCACCAGGCGGAGAGGTCGGGCGTGCCGGCGGCGTCGAACTGCGCCCGCACGGCCTCGGTGAGCTCGGGCATGATCTCCTTCACCGAGCCGACGATCGGCACGTCCGCCGGGCGGTTCTTGGAGATTTCCGCCGGGTCGATGTCGGCGTGGATCACCTTGGCGCCGGGCGCGAAGGAGGAGAGCACGCCGGTCACCCGGTCGTCGAAGCGGGCGCCCAGGGTGATCAGCAGGTCCGACTGCTGCAGCGCGGTGACGGCGGATACGGAGCCGTGCATGCCGGGCATCCCGGCGTGCTGGCGGTGCGAGTCGGGGAACACGCCGCGGGCCTGCAGGGTGGTGACCACGGGGGCGCCGACCAGTTCGGCCAGTTCCAGCAGCTCGGCCGAGGCGTTGGCCTTCAGCACACCGCCGCCGACGTAGAACACCGGGCGCTGCGCGGCGCCGATGAGCCGGGCCGCCTCGCGCACCTGCTTGGAGTGCCCGCGCACCACGGTGCGGTAGCCGGGCAGGTCGATCTTCGGCGGCCAGGAGAACATGGTTCTTGCCTGCTGGGCGTCCTTGGTGACGTCCACCAGCACCGGGCCGGGGCGGCCGCTGGTGGCGATGTGGAAGGCCTCCGCGAGCACGGCGGGGATCTCCTCGGCCTTGGTGACGAGGTAGGAATGCTTGGTGATCGGCATCGTGATGCCGACGATGTCCGCTTCCTGGAAGGCGTCGGAGCCGATGACGGCACTGGAGACCTGCCCGGTGATGGCGACCATCGGCACCGAGTCCATGTGGGCGTCGGCGATGGCGGTGACCAGGTTGGTGGCGCCGGGGCCGGAGGTCGCGATGCACACGCCCGCCTGTCCGGTGACCATGGCGTAGCCTTCGGCGGCGTGGCCTGCGCCCTGCTCGTGGCGGACCAGGATGTGGTTGATCTTCTGCGAATCCATCAGCGGATCGTAGGTGGGCAGGATGGCTCCGCCCGGCAGGCCGAAGACGTCGGTGACGCCCAGCTCTTCGAGGGCGCGGACGATGGCCTGGGATCCGGTCATCTCCGTGGGCGGAACAATGTTGTTCGGGCCCTGGATGCGGTCATCCACGGCGTCAGCAAGCACCGGCGCACTACCTGCTGTTTCTCGGGCCTTGGCCTGCACCGCGCGCGGCGGTCCGGCTCGGTGGGCCATCAGCGAGGGGCTGATCGGCGATCCCTTGGTCATAAGGACTTCCTTTGCGGATGGGTATCCATATTGATGTGTGCGGCGGCCGTCCGGGGATTAGCCCGGCGCGGTCTTTGTGCTTCCTGAAGCCAATAAAAAAACCCCTCGAGCCGGTTGGCTCCGTAGGGGTCTGCGCGTGGCGTCACTTACCAGACGGGGCTCTTATGCCACGCGCTGAATAAGGACGACGGTTACCTTCTGCATAACCCTCAGTCTTCCGGTCCCCTCTGGTGAGTGTCAACCGGCGTTACCTTCGTCTCATTATATGAGACGATCCGTCCACTTACCGGACATTACGCCCTGGTGGCCCTCCCGGTACCCTCCACTCCGCATCAGCCCCCTCCGCTTTGGCACTTCCCTGCCGGTTCCAGAGGGAGGAACCGGACCAAGTGGAGGAAACCCGCGCGAACCGGAGGAACCGGACCACGTGGAGGAAACCCGCGCGAACCGGAGGGCGCCCGCTGGCCGGAGGCCTGCCCTGCTCTTTGCGTGATCCCGGGGTGCCTGCCCCGCCAGGCGGCAGGCACCACTGAGGCACTTCGGCGGCAGGGCTTAATAAGGCTGCAACGGCCTTAGGGGCCCCAACTCCATCCGCCCCGGCGGATGGAGTTGGGGAGGCCGTATCAGCCGCAGTAGGCGCCCGTGGAGGCAGAGTTGACCATCTTGGCGTACTTGGACAGCACGCCCTTGGTGAACTTGGCCGGCAGCGGCTGCCAGCCGACCTTGCGGGCTTCGAGCTCTTCGGGGTCCACCAGCAGATCGAAGCTGCGGGCGGCGATGTCGACGCGGATCCGGTCGCCGTCCTTGACGAAGGCGATGGGGCCGCCGTCGACGGCTTCGGGGGCGACGTGCCCGATGCACAGGCCCGTGGTGCCCCCGGAGAAGCGGCCGTCGGTGAGCAGCAGGACGTCCTTGCCGAGGCCGGCGCCCTTGATGGCGCCGGTGATGGCGAGCATCTCGCGCATGCCCGGGCCGCCCTTGGGGCCTTCGTAGCGGATGACGACGACGTCGCCGGCGTGGATATCGCCGTTGTCGAGGGCGTCGAGGGCGCCCTGTTCGCGTTCGAAGACGCGGGCGGTGCCTTCGAAGATGTCGGCGTCGAAGCCGGCGCTCTTCACGACGGCGCCTTCGGGAGCCATCGAGCCGTGCAGGATGGTGATGCCGCCGGTCTTGTGGATCGGGTTGTCCAGGGCACGCAGGATCTTGCCGTCGACGTCCGGCGGGTTGATCTCGGCGAGGTTCTCGGCAACGGTGCGGCCGGTGACGGTGAGGCAGTCGCCGTGCAGCAGGCCGGCGTCGAGCAGGGCCTTCATGATGACCGGCACGCCGCCGATCTTGTCGACGTCGGTCATGACGTAGCGGCCGAAGGGCTTCAGGTCGCCCAGGTGCGGGATCCGGTCGCCGATGCGGTTGAAGTCCTCGAGGGTGAGGTCCACTTCGGCTTCGCGGGCGATGGCCAGCAGGTGCAGGACGGCATTGGTGGAGCCGCCGAAGGCCATGGTGACCGCGATGGCGTTTTCGAAGGCCTTCTTGGTCATGATGTCGCGGGCGGTGATTCCCTTGCGCAGCAGGTTGACGACGGCTTCGCCGGACTTGCGGGCGAATTCGTCGCGGCGCCGGTCAGCCGAGGGCGGGGCGGCGGAGCCGGGCAGGGACATGCCCAGGGCCTCGCCGATGCAGGCCATGGTGTTGGCGGTGTACATGCCGCCGCAGGCGCCTTCGCCGGGGCAGATGGCCCGTTCGATGCGGTCGAGGTCGCCGCGGCTCATCTTGCCGGCGGCACAGGCGCCGACCGCTTCGAAGGCGTCGATCAGGGTGACCTGCTTCTCCGAACCGTCTTCGAGCGTGACCCAGCCGGGCATGATCGAACCGGCGTAGAGGAAGACGCTGGAGAGGTCCAGGCGGGCCGCTGCCATCAGCATGCCGGGCAGGGACTTGTCGCAGCCGGCGAGCAGGACCGATCCGTCGAGGCGCTCGGCCATCATGACGGTTTCGACCGAGTCGGCGATCACTTCGCGGGAGACCAGGGAGAAGTGCATGCCCTCGTGGCCCATGGAAATGCCGTCGGAGACGGAGATGGTGCCGAACTGCATGGGGAAGCCGCCGCCTGCGTGCACGCCTTCCTTGGCTCCCTGGGCCAGGCGGTTCAGCGACAGGTTGCAGGGGGTGATTTCGTTCCAGGAACTGGCGATGCCGATCTGGGGTTTGGCGAAGTCGTCGTCGCCCATGCCGACCGCACGGAACATGCCGCGGGCCGGGGCAGCGTGAATGCCGTCGGTGACGACACGGCTTCTCGGTTTGATGTCTGGGGTGTTCTCCACGCTCATGCGCTAAATCCTATGACCATTGCCGGCCGCGGCCCGGCGATGTGACGGGGCGCGGTGCCTTGTTACGGACATGTTTCCTGCCTGGGCCTCCCCCGGTTTCCAACGCCCGGACCGGCCGGGACGGTTCCCGGCCGGTGCTGACGATCCGGTAACAGTCCGTCGCCCGGGCTCCCTCGACGGCGGCGCGCCTCCCTAGACTGGGCCCATGACTGCCGATCAGGGACACCCGGACAGCGACGAACTCAAGGCAGCCCTGCGAAGGATTTTCGATTCCCAGATTCCGAACTACGGAAGCTACAACCTGGTGTGCGCATCGCCCGCCGGGGATGACGACCGGCACTACGTGCTGGGCTACCGCTGGAACCCCCTGGAGCTGATCCTCGCCCCCTTCGATCCGCAGAGCCTTCAGGGCGTTGAAGTCCCGACGTCCGTCGGATCCACCAACCTCGCCCACACCGAGCTGGTCGGGCCCGGACGGCTGACCGTCGCGACGATCACCGGCCGGGTGTTTACGTTCGAGGTGCACCCGAAGGCCGGCCTGCCGGCCACCGAGGGCGCCGGGGTGATCGAGCAGGCCGCTGACCTGGAGGACTTCACGGGATTCCTGGCGGAGTTCCGCCGCATCGGCTAGCGTCCACCCCGCGCCCAAGGCCCGGGGATGACAAGGTTCTCCGGTTCCCGGCCTGCGGCCAGGCGGGCGGCCTGACGCCGCAGCAGGGCAGCGATCCGCGGCGGAAACGCGCCGCTGTTGCCGCCGTTGTGCGGGGTGATCAGGGCGTTGGGCGCCGACCAGAGCGGGTGGCCGGACGGCAGCGGTTCCGGATCCACGACGTCGAGGGCGGCCCGCAGCCGCCCGGAGACCACTTCCCGGGTCAGGGCCGCGGTGTCGACGACGGGTCCGCGGGCCACATTGACCACCAGCGCGCCGTCGGGCAGCGCGGCGAGGACCTCGGCATCCACCAGATGGCGGGTGTCCGGGTTCAGGGGGGTGATGATCACCAGCACCTCGGCGGTCCGCGCCAGCGCGGTCAGCTCCGCGGGCCCGTGCACCTGCCCGTCCTTGTCGGTGCGTGCCCGGGAGCCCACCCGGGTCAGCTCGACGTCGAAGGGCTTCAGCCGCGCTGCAATTTCGCGGCCGATGCCGCCCACTCCCAGCAGCAGGACGCGGCGGTCCGCCAGCCCGGGCCACCGTGCCGGTTCCCAGGCCTGGCGCTCCTGGCTGCGGACGGCCTCCGGGATGCCCCGCAGCGAGGCGATCATCAGTCCAACGGCCAGTTCGGCGGTTGCCGCTGCATGAACTCCCGCCGCGGTGGCAACGGCGGTCTGCGGGCCGATAAGTTCCGGCACGCCGTCGTAGCCCGTGGTCTGGGTCTGCACGAGCTGCAGGCGCGGCGCCCGCGCCAGCGCCGGGCCCCAGTTCCCCGCGGGGGCGTAGGGCAGCACGACCGCGTCCACATCCGCGGCGTCCACGCCGTCGGGCTCCCCGGCCAGGTCCCACACCGCGGCGGTGATGCCCTCCGGAAGCGGGTCCAGCTCACGGAGCAGCTGCGCATCCGGAACGGTGAGCGTGCGGACGGGACGGAACGGAATCTGGTCTGCCATGCCCGCCAGCCTACCGGCGCGGTTCGGCGCATCCGGCACCGCCCGGGCCCGTGCCGTCCGGGCGGGTTTACCCCCGGCCGGCGCGGTCCTACCGTCGTAGGAGGCTTAAGGCAGTGGGGCAGAGACGGGAGGACCGGCGATGGAACGCTCACAGCTCAGTCGGCTGGTGTTCGCGGGGGCCCTTGCCGGCGGTGCCCTGCTCGCCGCCCTCCGACGGCGGGCAGGGCGCGGCGCGCCCTCCGAGGGATCCCCGGGCGGCGCCGGCGGCACCGTCCCGCCCGCCCGGAACTCCGTCACGGTGACCGTGCGGCGGGGCGGGGAGGGCGCGGCCGGACAGGCGGACGCGCGGCACGGCGCCTGGCGGCGCACGCTCCCCCGCCGGATCCGCACCGGGCCGCCGGCGCCGGCCGATCCGTCCCCCTCTGAACCGCGGCGGGTCTGGGTGGTGGAGGCAGGCCCGGAGTGGGACGGCGCCCCCGAGGAGTCCGTGATCAGGCGCCCCGAAGACCCCGAAGTGTGATCTGCCCTACTTTTCCGGCCTGAATTTCAGGTTCCGGGCAAACGGCTGGTAATGTTTCATGTCGTTGCAGCGCACCGCGGAGATATCCGGCGCAGCGGCAAATGCACCTCTAGCTCAATTGGCAGAGCAATTGACTCTTAATCAATGGGTTCCGGGTTCAAGTCCCGGGGGGTGCACCATCGGGAAAGACTCCCGCCGACATCGTCGGCGGGAGTCTTTTTTAGTTTTGCGGCGTCCGTGCCGGGCGGCCGTGCCCGGGGAGCGCCGGCCGCCGGGCCGGCACCCGCCCCGCCGGGACGTAAACGACGACGGCGGGAGGAAGGCCCGAAGGCCTTCCTCCCGCCGTCGTGGAAAACGGGGTGGCTAGCCGGCGTTCAGCACCGGAGGCTGCGGCATTCCCGGAGCCGGGTCGATGGCCACCGGAATCCCGGAGACGTCGACGGCGGCCTGCCAGCGCGGGCTGCCCAGTTCGGTGATGACCCTGCGCAGCTGGCCGCGCAGTTCCTCGGACATCAGCTCGCCGCCTTCCAGCAGGGTCCGCTCGATGTTCTGTGCCTCACGCAGGGCCTCCCGGCCCTGGTCGGTGATCGAGACCATGTGGCTGCGTTTGTCCATGTCGTTGCGCACGCGCGTGACATGCCCGTGGCTTTCCAGCCGGGCGAGGGTCTTGCCCATGGTCTGGGCCTGGACCCGCACCAGCTGGGCCAGGTGGGCCTGCGTCATGGGGCCCTGGGAATCAAGCACGCCCAGGGCGATGACGCCGGCGTGGGTTACTCCAATGCTGACCAGCCGCTCATTCCAGGCGTGCTCAACAAGCCGTGCGGCAGTCGACAACAGGCGACCGGTGGGCCAACGCTCCATATCCGGCATAAAGCAGAACTCTTCCTTTCAGGGGTTCGGATTCAATAGGCCGATCGGCTAGCCTGAAATCCACTGACTACGATAGCCACCGCAGTCCTGAGCTGTCGCGCGGCCCCGGGCCCCGCAACCTAATCGATACAAAACAGGAGCACCTGATGTCCAGACTGACCGTCGGCGACGCCGCCCCCGATTTCACCCTCGAAGACTCGGCGTCCTCCCCGGTCTCGCTGTCCGATTTTTCCGGCCGCAGTGTCATTGTTTACTTTTATCCCGCCGCGGCCACTCCGGGCTGCACCAAGGAAGCCTGCGACTTCCGTGACAGCCTGGCCGGCCTGCAGCAGTCCGGCTACGCCGTCCTGGGCATCTCGCCCGATCCGGTCAGCAAGCTGTCCAGGTTCGCGGAGGACCAGGGGCTGAACTTCCCGCTGCTCTCCGACCCGGACCATGCCGTCGCCGAAGCCTACGGCGCCTGGGGCGAGAAGAAGAACTACGGAAAAGTCTATGAAGGACTCATCCGTTCCACAATCGTGGTCGACCCCGAGGGCGTGGTAAGCCTCGCCCAGTATAACGTCCGGGCGACCGGCCACGTTGCCAAGCTGCGCCGCGACCTCGGCCTCGACTAGGCTCCGGTACACTGTAGGCTGGCCCGGCCCCCCGGGGCGGCCAGGCGCGAGTGGCGAAATTGGCAGACGCGCTGGATTTAGGTTCCAGTGTCTTCGGACGTGGGGGTTCAAGTCCCTCCTCGCGCACTTATCCGCCGCCCGGTCCCCCGGACGGCATCCGAGCCCCTTCGGCTCCGACACCCCGACCCATCGGTCGGGGTGTTTTCTTTTGCCCCGCCACTTCCGGCACGGCTCCGTCGCCGGCCGTGACCCAATTGTGACCACACCCGCCCCTTCCGCCTGCCCGTCCCGGGCCGTCGATGCCCCTAGGCTCTGTGCATGGCTTGTGTCGCATGACACAGTCGCGGCGCCATCGCGCCGTGACTCACCACTCGCCCCCTAGGAGCACTGATATGTCACCTGCTGGCAAGAACGCCGGGCGCCGCCCGTCCGGCAGGCGGGCCTCGGCCATCACGGCCGGACTCGCCATGAGCGCCCTCATCCTCTCCGGCTGCGCCGAGAGCAACCGCGACGGCGACGCCGGCGGCGGCGGGGAATCCAACGTCGACGGCACGTTCATCTTCGCGGCGTCGTCCGACCCGAAGTCCCTCGACCCGGCCTTCGCCTCCGACGGGGAGTCCTTCCGCGTCAGCCGCCAGATCTTCGAAGGACTGGTGGGGGTCAAGGAAGGCACGGCCGATCCCGAGCCGCTGCTGGCCGAGGACTGGGAAATCTCCGAGGACGGGCTCACCTACACCTTCGACCTTAAGGAAGGCGTGACCTTCCACGACGGCACCGAGTTCAACGGCGAGGCCGTCTGCGCCAACTTCGACCGGTGGTACAACTTCACCGGCATCCAGCAGGCCGAGAGCCAGGCCTACTACTACCGGATGCTGTTCAAGGGGTTCTCGGACACTCCTGAGGCCGCCACGTACAAGTCCTGCGAAGCGACCGGAGACAACGAGGCCACGGTCACCCTGGCCAAGCCGTTCGCCGGGTTCATCGCCGCCCTGTCCCTGCCGGCCTTCGCCATGCAGAGCCCCGCCGCGATGGAGGAATACGGCGCCAACAACGCCTCGGGCACCGAGGAGGCTCCGGAGCTGACCGCCTACGCCAAGGAGCACCCGACGGGCACCGGACCGTTCAAGTTCGAAGGCTGGGAAGTGGGCAACCAGATCACCCTCTCCGCCTACGAGGACTACTGGGGCGAGCAGGGCCAGGTCACCGACATCATCTTCCGCGTCATTGACGACCCGAACTCCCGCCGCCAGGCCCTGCAGGCCGGCGACATCGATGGCTATGACCTGGTGGCGCCCGCCGACACCCAGGCCCTGGCCGACGAAGGCTTCAACGTCATTCCCCGCGAGCCTTTCACCATCCTCTACCTGGGCATGAACCAGAAGGTCGAGCAGCTCGCCGATCCCCTGGTCCGCCAGGCCATCGCCCATGCCATCGACAAGGACGCCCTGGTCCGGCAGACCCTGCCGGAAGGCACCAAGGTGGCCACCCAGTTCATCCCCGAAGTGGTCAACGGCTACAACGAGGACGTCACCACCTACGAGTACGACCCCGAGAAGGCAAAGTCGCTGCTGGCGGAGGCCGGCTACCCGGAGGGCTTCACCGTCGACTTCAACTACCCCACCGGCGTCTCACGCCCGTACATGCCGACGCCGGAACAGGTGTTCTCCAACATCTCGGCCCAGCTGGCCGAGGTGGGCATCACCGTTGAGGCCAAGCCGGCCAAGTGGTCCCCGGACTACCTGGACCAGGTCCAGGCCACACCCGAGCACGGCCTGCACCTGCTCGGCTGGACCGGCGACTACAACGACACCGACAACTTCGTCGGCGTGTTCTTCGGCAGCGAGAAGGACGAGTTCGGCTTCAACAACCCGGAGCTGTTCCAGGCCCTGGAGGATGCCCGCCAGGTGACCAAGGTCGAGGAACAGACCCCGATGTACGAACAGATCAACGAGGACATCGCACAGTTCCTGCCCGCCGTACCGCTCGCGCACCCGGCGCCGTCGCTCGCGTTCTCCGAGCGGGTCGAGTCCTACCCGGCCAGCCCCGTCAACGACGAGGTCTTCAACAAGATCAAGCTCACCGAGTAGCGAAACCATCCACCGGAAGGCCGGGGACGCGCGCCGTCCCCGGCCTTCCGGCCGACCTTTCTCGACTCCTGTCAGCTCCTTCCGGGCTGAGAAAGGACTTCCGTGCTGCGAGTCATCGGCAAACGCCTGCTCCTGCTGGTCCCCACCCTCTTCGGCCTCTCGGTCCTGCTGTTCCTCTGGGTACGCAGCCTTCCGGGCGGCCCCGCCACCGCCCTGCTGGGCGAAAAGGCGACACCTGAAGCTATTGCACGCATCAATGAGGCCTACGGCTTCGACCGTCCCCTGATCGAGCAGTACCTGACCTACGTCGGCAAGCTGCTGCAGGGAGACTTCGGCGTCTCCACCGTCACGGGCCGGCCCGTGCTCGAGGAATTTGCCAACCGTTTTCCCGCGACGCTGGAGCTTGCCGTCGTCGCCCTGATCTTCGCGATCGCCATCGGCATTCCGCTCGGCTACCTCGCCGCCCGGCACCAGGGGCGGATCCTGGACCACGGCTCCGTGGTCCTCTCCCTGCTGGGCATCACGATCCCGGTGTTCTTCCTCGCCTTCATGCTCAAGTGGGCCTTCGCCATCCAGCTTGGCTGGTTCCCCACCGACGGCCGGCAGGACCCGAGGATCAACGCCACGCACGTCACGGAGTTCTATGTCCTGGACGGCCTGCTGACCAGGGAATGGGACGCGTCCTGGGACGCGATCATGCACCTGGTGCTGCCGGCCATCGCCCTGGGCACCATTCCGCTGGCCATCATCGTGCGCATCACCCGCGCCTCCGTCCTGGAGGTGCAGGGCGCGGACTACGTCCGCACCGCCCGCGCCAAGGGCCTGATGGAGAAGACGATCCGCGGCCGGTTCGTGCTGCGCAACGCCATGCTGCCGGTCACCACCACCATCGGTCTGCAGACCGGCCTGCTGATCTCCGGGGCGGTGCTCACCGAAACGGTGTTCGCCTTCAACGGCATCGGACGCTTCCTGCGGGACGCCATCTTCAACCTGGACTATCCGGTGCTGCAGGGCTTCATCATTTTCATTGCCGTGGCGTACTCGCTGATCAACCTGCTGGTTGACGTGTCCTACGGCTTCATCGACCCGAGGGTGAGGGTGCAATGAGTACAGTCCTGCCGCCGTCCCCCGGCGGAACCGTCACAACCCCGGACGAGAAGCCGCTGACGGCCGAAGCCCGCGGCAGCGGCATGTGGCGCGACGCCTTCCGGCGGCTGCGCCGCAACCCGGCGGCCATCGCGGGGGCGGTCATCATCGGTTTGTTCCTGCTGGTGGCCATCCTGGCCCCGGTCCTGGCCCCCTACGGCGGGGAGGACCTGCCGGGCCGCACGGAAATCACCCCCACCTCCATTCCGGGGCCGGGCGAGCTGGAGGGGTATCCGCTGGGCCTGGACCGCTTCGGCGGGGACGTGGTGTCCAAGCTGATCTGGGGCGCCCGCGCGTCGCTGCTCATCGGCGTCGTCTCGACCGCGCTCGGCCTGGTCGGCGGTATGATCCTGGGCCTGCTGGCCGGCGGCTTCGGCGGCTGGGTGGACTCGCTCATCATGCGGTTCGTAGATGTGCTGCTCTCCGTGCCCAACCTGCTGCTGGCCGTGAGCATCGCCGCCGTGCTGGGGCAGACCCCGGCCGCGGTGATGATCGCCATCGGCGTTTCGCAGGTGCCGATCTTTGCCCGGCTGCTGCGCTCGTCCATGCTCTCCCAGCGCGGGGCGGACTACATCCTGTCCGCACAGACCCTGGGCCTGAGCCGCAGCACGATCACCATGAGCCATCTGCTGCCCAACAGCGTGGGGCCGGTCATCGTGCAGGCCACGCTGACCCTTGCCACGGCCGTGATCGACGCCGCGGCGCTGTCCTTCCTGGGCCTGGGCGGCGGCCGGCCGGAATCCGCGGAATGGGGGCGCATGCTGACCTACGCCCAGAACGAGCTCGCGGTGGCGCCCCAGCTCGCGTTCCTGCCGGGCATCTGCATCGCCGTGACGGCGCTCGGCTTCACCCTGCTGGGCGAGTCCCTGCGCGAAGCCCTCGATCCGAAGACCCGGCGCAAGTAGCCGGCGCAGGGCCGACGCAAAAGGCTGCGGCCCCGGTTTCCACCGGGGCCGCAGCCTTTTGGTTTTCCGGCCGGCCGCTAGGAGGCTTCCTCGGCGGCCTCAATGCCCAGCTCGTTGCCGGGAATGGAGGCGAGCAGCCTGCGGGTGTAGGGATGGCGCGGGTTGGAGAAGACCTCCTCGGAGGTCGCGGCCTCGACCAGTTCACCGTCCTTCATCACGCACACATAGTCGGAGATCAGCCTCACCACCGCGAGGTCGTGCGAAATGAACAGGTAGCTGAGCCCCAGCTCCCGCTGCAGGTCTCCCAGAAGCGTCAGGATCTGGGCCTGCACCAGCACATCCAGCGCGGAGACGGGCTCATCGCAGACGATCAGCTCCGGCTTCAAGGCGAGCGCCCGGGCGATGGCCACGCGCTGGCGCTGGCCGCCGGACAGCTCGGCGGGGTACCGGGTCAGCATGGAGGCGGGCAGCGCCACCTGGTCCATCAGCTCCCGCACCCGTGCTGACCGTGCCGCCCGGTCACCGCGGCGGTAGGTCTTCAGCGGCTCCTCGAGGATCCGCTCGATGGTGAACATCGGGTCCAGGGAGGAATAGGGGTCCTGGAAGATGGGCTGGACCCGCTGGCGGAACTGCCGCAGCTCGTCCTTCTTCAAAGCGGCCACGTCCCGGCCGTCGAAGGTCATGGTTCCCGCGGTGGGCTCCACCAGCTTCAGCAGCATCCGCGCCGTCGTGGTCTTGCCCGAGCCGGATTCACCGACGATCGACACCGTCTGCCCGCGCGGCACTTCAAGCGAGACGTTCCGGACCGCGTGGAACTCCCCCTTGCCCCGGACCTTGTAGACCTTGCTCAGGTCCCGGATCTCGACAATGTTGTCCTGCACCGCTGCGTTGTCCTGTGCGGCTGCGGACGGCACGGCCCCGCCCGCGGCTTGCGGCGTCCCGGCTCCGGGTGCGCCGGCCTCGACGGCCGTGTCGACGGCGTGCAGCCGCCGGGAGGGAGCGGCGAAGGCGCCGGGCGTGAGGCGGACGGCGGCCACGCTCGGGGCGGCCCGGACCAGGGACTGTGTGTAGGGGTGCTGCGGGTCTTCGAGCAGCTGCCGCGCCGGCCCGGTTTCCACCACCCGGCCGCGGTGCATCACCACGACGTCGCTCGCGCGCTCGGCCGCCAGGCCGAGGTCGTGGGTAATGAGCAGGACGGAGGTTCCCAGCTCCTCGGTCATCCGGTCGATCTGGTCCAGGATGGTGCGCTGCACCGTCACGTCGAGGGCACTGGTGGGCTCATCGGCGATCAGCAGCCGCGGCCGGCAGGCCAGCCCGATGGCGATCAGCGCCCGCTGCCGCATGCCGCCGGAAAACTCGTGCGGATACTGCTTGGCCCGCTCCGCGGCGTCCGGCAGTCCGGCAGCGGTGAGGACCTCCACGACCTTCCGGTCCACATCCTTGGACGTGGCCATGCCGTGGACCAGCAGCGTCTCGGCCACCTGAGTGCCGATCTTCGTCACCGGGTTCAGGTTGGACATCGGATCCTGCGGAACCAGCCCGATGGACCGGCCGCGGATGGCGCGCATCTTGGATTCCGGCAGGCCCACAAGTTCCTGTCCGTCGAACCGGATGGATCCGGACACCACCCGGCCGTTGCCGGGCAGCAGCCCGATGACGGACATCGCCGTCGTGGATTTTCCGGAGCCGGACTCGCCGACAATGGCCAGGGTCCGCCCCTGGGGCAGGACGAAGCCCGCCTCCTTGACGGCCTCGACCTCCCCGTCGATGGTGCGGAAGTTGATGGCGAGGTTGCTCACCTCGAGCAGCGCCGGGGCAGGGCTGGATTCAGTCATGCACTCATCCTGCCCCACAAAGGGAAGAGTGTGAGGCAGATCTCCTCCGGTTTCGCGGGTTTTTTATCGCCTAGACTGGAATCCGACCCCCGAACTGCAGGGACGCACCGTCCCGGAGGAGATTCAACTGTGGCCCGTTCCTGCGACCGCCGGTCCGTCCTGAGGGCCGGCCTGGCCGGAGCCGCCCTGGCGTTGACGGGCTGCACCGCCGCCCGCACCAGCGAGCCCAGCGGCAGCGCCTCCGCCGCAGCGAGCACCGCCGCGGCGCCGTCGGCCGTCTTCACCCTGGCCACGGCCGCCCGGCCGGCGGGCCTGGACCCGGCCCTGGTCATGGACACCGAGTCGCACCGGGTGACCCGGCAGGTGCTGGAGGGCCTGGTCGGAACCGACCCGCTCACCAGCGCCCCGGCCCCGCTGCTGGCCGCCAGCTGGAAAGAGTCCGAGGACGGGCGGACCTACACCTTCACCCTGCGCAGCGATGTCCGCTTCCATGACGGCGAGCCGTTCAACGCCGACGCCGTCCGGGCCAACTTCGAGCGCTGGTACAACCTTCCCGTGTCGGCCCGCGGCACCGAGAACCTCATGTACGGGGCCGTGTTCCGCGGCTACGCCGACAGCCCCGACCTGGCGCTGTATGAATCCTGCGAGGTCCTGGACGAATTCACGGTGGCGGTCACGCTGCGCAACCGGCTGACCGGCTTCATTCCCGCCTTGGCCTCCCCCGCCTTCGCCATGTCCTCGCCCAAGGCGCTGCGCGAGGCCGCCGCCAACGAGCTGACCGAGCGGATGAACGACATTCCCGTCAGCAGGTACGGCCTGCACCCGGTGGGCACGGGGCCGTTCCGCTTCGACTCGTGGGAGGGCGACGAGGTGCGCCTGAGCTCCTTCCCCGAGTACTGGGGCACGCGCGGGCAGATCGGCACGGTGGTGTTCAAGACGATCACCAGCCCGAGCAGCCGCCTGCGGGCCCTGCAGGACGGGGAGGTGGACGGCTACGACCTGGTCACGGTGGACGACGTCGACGAACTCGCCCGCGGCGGCCAGCAGATCCTGCAGCGCGACCCCTATTCGGTGCTGTACCTGGGCCTGAACCAGAACTTCCCGGGCCTGGACGAGCCCAAGATGCGCCAGGCCATCGCCCATGCCATCGACAAGCCCGCCCTGCTGGAGGGCCTGTTCCTCAACGGCACCAAGACCGCCAACCAGTTCCTGCCGGAGAAGCTGGGGCTGACCTCCTCCTCGGTCACCAACTACGGCTACGACCCCGAGAAGGCCAAGGCGCTGCTGGAGGAGATCGGCTACGACGGCGCCGAGCTGCCCTTCCATTACCCCCGCCGGGTGACCCGCGCGTACCTGCCCTCCCCGGAGCGCGTCTACGCGGTGCTCAGCCGACAGCTCACCGCCGTCGGGCTCAACATCCGCCCGGTGCCGGTGTACTGGTCCGAGGGCTACCTCGACCAGGTGCAGTCGGACGGGGACCGGGCTATGCACCTGCTCGGGATCTCCGGCACCTACGAGGACCCCGACACCTTCCTCGGCCCGCTCTTCGGAAGCTACAGCCAGGAATTCGGCTACGAGGATCCGCAGCTGGCCACCAAGATCGAACGGGCACGGACGCTGCCCGCCGGGCAGGAGCAGGCCGACGCCTACGCGGAGATCGCCAAGCGCATCTCCGACCGGATTCCCGCCGTGCCCCTGGCCTTCCCCGTTTCCATCCTTGCCATGTCCCCGCGCGTGGTGCGGTACCCGACCTCCCCGGTGCTCAACGAGGTCTTCAACCTGATCGAACTGACCGATCCGCAGGGCACCTGACCTGCTGCGACTTCGAAGCGCGGAGAATTGTCTGTAAGCGCGCTTTCGGAGATACCCTTCTAGGGCTAGCGCCCACGCGACTGGAGATATGAAGTTGACTGCACAAAGCCCGGCGGAGGGTTCCGCCACGACAACCGACGTACTGCTCATCGGCGGCGGCATCATGAGTGCCACGCTCGGTACGTTCCTGAAGCAGCTCGCCCCGGACTGGAACATCGCCCTCTTTGAGCGGCTGGACCGGGCCGGCCTGGAGAGCTCCGATCCGTGGAACAACGCCGGCACCGGCCACGCGGCGCTCTGCGAGCTGAACTACAGCCCGGCCGGACCGGACGGGTCCGTCGACCCGGCCAAGGCGATCGGCATCAACGAGCAGTTCCAGGTGTCCCGCCAGTTCTGGTCCTTCCTGGTGTCCCAGGGCCATATCTCCAACAGCTTCATCAACCCGCTTCCGCACATGAGCTTCGTCTGGGGCGACGCGCATGCCGACTACCTGCGCCGCCGGTACGAGTCGCTCAGCGCCCAGCCGCTGTTCCGCACCATGGAGCACAGCGAAGACCACTCGAAGATCGCCGAGTGGGCCCCGCTGATCATGGAAGGCCGCGACGCCGGACAGCGCGTCGCCGCGTCCCGCGTGGCCGGCGGCACCGACGTCGACTTCGGCAACCTGACCCGCCAGCTGGTCGACCACCTGGGCGCCTCCGGCGTGGAGCTCAACTTCGGCCACCAGGTCCTGGACCTGACCCGGGCCTCCGACGGCGGCTGGGACGTACGCGTGAAGAACCGGGCCACCGGCGAAGCCCGCACCGTGCACACCCGTTTCGTGTTCATCGGCGGCGGCGGCGGGGCGCTGCCGCTGCTGCAGCGCTCCGGCATTCCCGAGGGCAAGGGCTTCGGCGGCTTCCCCGTCTCCGGCCAGTTCCTGCGCTGCACCGACGAGAGCATCATTTCCCGGCACAACGCCAAGGTGTACGGCCAGGCCTCGGTGGGCGCCCCGCCGATGTCGGTGCCGCACCTCGACACCCGCTTCGTCGAGGGCCGGCGGTCCCTGCTCTTCGGCCCGTACGGCGGTTTCTCGCCGAAGTTCCTGAAGAAGGGCTCGCTGCTGGACCTGCCCTTCTCGGTCCGCCCGGGCAACCTGGTGCCGATGCTGGCCGTGGCCAAGGACAACACGTCCCTGGTCAAGTACCTGGTCACCGAGGTCCTCAAGACCCGCGAGGGCAAGACCGGCGCCCTGCAGGAGTACTACCCCGAAGGCGCCACCGAGGGCTGGGAGCTGATCACCGCCGGCCAGCGCGTCCAGGTCATCAAGAAGGACCCGAAGAAGGGCGGCATCCTGCAGTTCGGCACCGAGCTGATCACCTCCGCCGACGGCACGGTCGGCGCCCTGCTGGGCGCCTCCCCCGGCGCCTCCACGGCACCGCCCATCATGGTGAACCTGCTCAAGCGCTGCTTCCCGAAGGAATTCGGCGGCTGGGAGCCGAAGATCAAGGAAATGATCCCCGGCTACGGCGTCAAGCTGAACGAGAACGAGAACCTGCTCGAGGAACTCACGAACGACACCAACCGGGTCCTCGGCCTGGACGGTTAGCATCAGTTCGGGGCCGGAGGAACACTGTTCCTCCGGCCCCGAACTGCAGGCAAGTCCCTCTCCCCCGCGGCGACAGCGCACGGGCCGACGCCGCATCCCCGGTCCCCGCTGAGCCCCTGAGCAAGGCAAGGCACATGGAGCGTTTGGCCAAACTGTCCCTGGCGAACCGGGCCCTGATCGCGCTGATCACCGTCTTCACGATGGTCTTCGGCGTCATCTCCCTGGGCTCGCTCAAGCAGGAACTCATTCCCTCGCTGGAGTTTCCGCAGATCACCGTGGTCAGCGCCCTGCCCGGCGCCTCTCCCGAAGTGGTGGACGCGCAGATCAGCGAACCGCTGGAAGCGGCGCTGACCGCCGTCGAGGGCCTGGAATCCTCCTCGGCGACCTCGCGCTCCGGCATTTCCACCATCAACCTGATGTTCGCCTACGGCACCAACCTCGACCGTGCCCGCGGCCAGGTGGACCGGGCCATCTCCAACGCCCGGCAGGTGCTGCCCGAGGACGTCACCCCGCAGTCCCTGGCCGGCAGCATCAGCGACTTTCCCATCGTGTATCTGGCCGTCTCCTCCGACAAGCCGCTCAGCGAGCTCAGCGCGGACCTGCAGCGGCTCACCGTGCCCCGGCTGCAGAAGATCGAAGGAGTGCGCACCGCCGACGTCACCGGCGGCGCGTCCCGCTTCGTCTCCATCCTGCCGGATGAGACCGCGCTGGCCGAGGCCGGCGTCCCGGTCTCTGCGATCGCCGACGCCCTGGCGAACAGCGGCGCCCTGGTTCCGGCCGGCACCCTGGAGGAGGAGGGCCGCAGCCTCTCCATCCAGGTCGGCAGCCCGCTGGACAGCGTGGAGAAAATCTCCGCCCTGCCCCTGGCGGCCTCCGACGGCGCGGCGGGGCCTCCCCCGACGATCGCGGACGTGGCGTCCGTGCAGATCGAGGACCGGGAACAGACCTCGATCACGCGCACCAACGGCGAGCCGACCCTGGCCATCTCCATCACCAAGACCCCGGCCGGAGATACGGTGGGCATCTCCCATGAGGTGGTGGACCTGCTGCCCTCGCTCTCCGAGGAGCTCGGCTCCAACGCCCGGTTCACCGTGGTGTTCGACCAGGCGCCGTTCATCGAGGAGTCGATCGAGAACCTGACCACCGAGGGCATCCTCGGCCTCGGCTTCGCCGTGCTGGTGATCCTGGTCTTCCTGCTCTCGATCCGCTCCACCCTGGTCACGGCGGTTTCCATTCCGCTCTCGCTGCTGGTGACCTTCATCGGCCTGTACGCCTTCGGCTATTCCCTGAACATCCTCACCCTGGGCGCGCTGACCATCGCGATCGGCCGGGTGGTGGACGACTCCATCGTCGTCATCGAGAACATCAAGCGGCACCTGGGCTACGGCGAGGACAAACGCACCGCCATCCTTACCGCCGTCCGCGAGGTGGCCGGGGCGATCACGGCCTCGACCCTGACCACGGTGGCCGTGTTCGCGCCCATCGCGTTCGTGGGCGACCTCGCCGGAGAGCTGTTCCGTCCCTTCGCCGTCACCACGGCGCTGGCGCTGCTGGCCTCCCTGCTGGTCTCGCTGACGATCGTTCCGGTGCTGGCGTACTGGTTCCTGAAGTCCGGGCCGCCGGTGGCGGACCCCGAGGCCTTCCGGGCCGAGGCCGAGGCGAAGGAACAGCGCTCCGCGCTGCAGCGCGGCTACCTGCCGATCCTGCGCGGCACCCAGCGCCGGCCGGGCCTCACCCTGGCCGCGGGCGCGGTGATCCTGGCCGGGACCGTGGCCCTGACTCCGCTGCTGCAGACCAACCTGCTCGGGGACACCGGGCAGAACACCTTCAGCGTCAGCCAGGAGCTGCCCGCCGGCACCAGCCTGGCGACCACCTCCGCCGCGGCGGAACAGGTGGAGGACGTCCTGACCGGCATCGACGGCGTCCGCGACGTGCAGGTGACCATGGGCACCAGCTCCACCGGCCTCTCCGCCTTTACCGGCGGCAGCGCCTCCACCGCCTCCTTCACCGTCATCACGGAGCAGGACGCCGACCAGGTGGCCCTGCGGGACGCCGTGCGCAGCGGGCTCGAGGACCTCGACGACAGCGCGGGCGACATCTCCATCGGCACCACCGGGGGCGGGTTCGGCACCTCGAACACGGTGGACATCAGCCTCTCGGCCGGCGACCCGGCCGAGCTGCAGCCGGCCGCGGACCAGGTCGCCGAGGCCATGCGCGGGCTTCCCGGCGCCGCCGAGGTCACGAGCAACCTGTCCGCGAGCCAGCCGGTGGTGCAGGTCAGCGTGGACAGGGCCCGGGCGGTCGCCGCCGGGCTGGACGAGGAGCAGATCTCCGGCCTGGTGGCCGCCACGCTCAGCCCCCTGCCCGGCGGCACGGTGCGCATCGGCACCGACGACTTCCCGGTCCTGATCGGGGAAGGCACCGAGATCAGCGACATCGACCAGCTCCGGGCGCTGCCGCTGCCCGGCACCGGCGGCGCCCTGACCCTCGCCGACGTCGCCGACGTCGCGGAGGTGGACGTGCCGACGTCGGTCTCCTCCTCCGGCGGCGAGCGGACCGCCGTCGTCTCCGTCTCGCCCTCGGGCGAGAACCTGGGTGCCACCGTCGCCGAGGTCCAGGCCGAGCTGGACACCCTGGACCTGCCCGCCAGCGTGACCGCGTCGCTGAGCGGCGCCGCGACCCAGCAGGAGGAGTCCTTCCGGCAGCTGGGCCTGGCCCTGCTGGCCGCCGTCGCCATCGTCTACGTGATCATGGTGGCCACCTTCAAGTCCCTGATCCAGCCGCTGATCCTGCTGGTCTCGGTGCCGTTCGCCGCGACCGGCGCGATCCTGCTCCTGCTGGCGGCCAACGTGCCCGTGGGCCTGCCCTCGCTGGTGGGCATGCTGATGCTGGTCGGGATCGTGGTGACGAACGCGATCGTGCTGATGGACCTGATCAACCAGTACCGCCGGCCCCGCGAGGAGGGCGGCCCGGGCATGCCGCTGCAGGAGGCCATCATGCGCGGCGCCCGGCAGCGGCTGCGGCCCATCCTGATGACGGCCCTGGCCACCGTGTTCGCCCTGACGCCGATGGCGCTGGGCTTCACCGGGGAAGGCGGGTTCATCTCCCGTCCGCTGGCGATCGTCGTCATCGGCGGCCTGGTCTCCTCCACCGCGCTGACCCTCATCCTGGTGCCGGTGCTCTACCGCCTCGTTGAGGGACGGCGTGAGAAGGCGGCCGCCCACCGTGCGGCACGCCGCACCGCGGCCGGCGCCGATACCGCCGGCTGACCGACCGGCGGTCCGCCGGGACCCCCACGGCCGCAGGCCCGGATCCGCTCCCCGCGGGTCCGGGCCTGCGGCGCTTCAGCGGCGGAATAACCCCGGGGCCGTAGCCGTTGGTAGATGCAAACGCATATACTTGACGGGTAACTCCACGGAAGGGCACACCATGCAGATCGGCGTCTTCAGCGTCAGCGACATCACCCCGGACCCCACCACCGGCCGGACCCCCACGGAACACGAGCGGATCAAGGCCGCCGTCGCCATCGCCCAAAAGGTCGAAGAGATCGGCATGGACGTGTACGCCACCGGCGAGCACCACAACCCGCCGTTCTACGCCTCCTCCCCCACCACCCTGCTCGGCTACATCGCCGCCCGGACCGAACGGATCATCCTCTCCACGGCCACCACGCTGATCACCACCAACGATCCGGTGAAGATCGCGGAGGACTTCGCGATGCTGCAGCACCTCGCCGACGGCCGGGTGGACCTGGTCCTGGGCCGCGGCAACACCGCGCCGGTCTACCCCTGGTTCGGGAAGAACCCCCAGGACTCGGTGGACCTGACCGTGGAGAACTACAACCTGCTGCGCCAGCTGTGGGACAACGACGTCGTGAACTGGGAAGGCCGGTTCCGGACCCCGCTGCGCGGCTTCACCGCCACGCCGCGGCCGCTCGACGGCGTCGCCCCGTTCGTCTGGCACGGCTCCATCCGCACCCCGCAGGTCGCCGAGATCGCGGCGTACTTCGGTGACGGCTTCTTCGCCAACAACATCTTCTGGCCCAAGGAGCACTACATGCGCCTGATCGGGCTGTACCGGGAACGGTACGAGCACTACGGCCACGGCTCGGCGGACCAGGCGATCGTGGGCCTGGGCGGCCAGTTCTTCATGCGGCCGAATTCGCAGGACGCGGTTCGGGAGTTCCGCCCCTACTTCGACAATGCTCCCGTCTACGGCCACGGGCCCTCCATGGAGGACTTCACCGCCCAGACCCCGCTGACCGTGGGCAGCCCGCAGGAAGTGCTCGAAAAGACCCTGACCTTCCAGGAGTACTTCGGCGACTACCAGCGCCAGCTGTTCCTGATCGACCATGCCGGCCTGCCGCTGAAGACCGTGCTGGAGCAGCTGGACCTGTTCGGCGAGCATGTGCTGCCGGAGCTGCGCCGCGAACTGGACTCCCGCCGTCCGGCGCACGTGCCGGACGGGCCCGTCCACGCCTCCCGCGTGGCCGCGCGCCGCACCGGCCCGGCCGCAGGACCCGCGGCGCCCGAGCCTGCCGCCGCGGGCGGCGCGGCAACAGTAGGCTAGGAGAATGTCCGTGGAGAGCAACGTTCCCCTGAAGCAGGCCGCCGAGGCCTGGGAGTCCCTGTTCCGCGCCCAGGTGGCGGTCATGCGCCGGCTGCAGAGCAGCCCGGAGTTCAAGGAACTCACCATGCGAGAGTACGACGTGCTGTTCAACCTGACCCGCTGCCCCACCGGCTGGCTGCGCCTGAACGAGCTCAACGAGCACGTGCTGCTCAGCCAGCCCAGCCTGAGCCGCATGGTGGAGCGGCTGGAGGCCAAGGGGCTGGTCTGCCGGCGTCCGGCGGCCGAGGACCAGCGCGGCGTCGAGCTCTCCCTCACCGAGGAGGGCCGCCAGGTCCAGCGCCGGCTGGGCCGGGTCCACGTCGAGGACATCCACGCCATGATGACGGCGTCCCTCAGCGGCGATGAGCTCGATGAGCTGCGCCGGCTCACCGACAAGCTCCGCGGCGGCCTGCCCGCAACCGACGCCAAGTCCAGGGTGCGGGCAGCCGGCGGGCGGCGCAGCGGAGCGGCCGCCAAGGCCTAGCCCGTCCCCGGGTACGCGTCTTTCCTCAGCCTGCCGCCACACCCGGCGGCACATCGGCGAAGGCCAGCTTCGGCACCGCCGTCAGCAGCACGGCGGCAACCAGGGCGGTGCCTGAGCAGACCGCCCAGACCGTCAGGTAGCCGGCCAGCGGGGCCGCGGCATCGCCGCCGGCGACATCGCCGACGCCGCCGGCCGCCGCGCCGAGCAGGGCGATGCCGAACACCGCCGAGGCGAAGGACCCGCCGACCGTCTTGGTGGTGTTCGTCAGGCCGGTCGCCATGCCGGTACGGTCCGGCGGAGCCGCTGCGGCGGCCGCGGCGGGCAGCGCCGCGACCAGTGCGCCAGACCCCAGGCCGGCGATCACCATGTTGACCAGCACCTGGACGAGGCTGCCGTGCAGCGGCAGCAGCAGGCCGTAGCCCAGGCCCACCAGTACGGCGGCGCCGCAGAGGGTGTTCCGCGGGGTGGTGCGCCGGGCGGCGGCCGGAAAGAGCAGGGCTCCGGCCAGCACCGACAGCACGTACGCGCCGATGATCAGCGAGACAGAGCCGGCCGACAGGCCCAGCCCGTAGCCGTGGGCCCCCGGGTCGGTGCGGGCGAAGGTGGACATGGGCGCCTGCGCGCCCAGCACCGAGATCCCGAACAGCCCGGCGGTCAGCTGCACCGGCCACATCCGCCGGCTGCGCAGCATCCGGATATCCACGAGCGGGTCCTTCCGGCCCAGCTCCCAGCGGACGAAGGGCACGAACGCCGCGAGCCCGGCCGCCAGCACCAGCCACACCCATCCCGTGTGGGGGCCGTTGATCCGCAGGAACGTCAGCCCCGAGGTCAGCAGCAGCAGCGCCAGGGCCAGCAGGGCGAATCCGGTCCGGTCCACCCCTCCGGTCCCCCGGACGCCCGTGTCGGGAACACCGAACTGCACCGCCGCAATGCACGCCGTCACGGCGGCGGCGGGCACGGCCAGGGTCAGGACCAGGTTCCCGGCAAAGACCTCCACCAGGGCACCGGCAGCCAGTGCCCCCGCAATGACGCCGAACTGCAGAGCTCCCACCAGCAGCCCCGCGGCGCGCCGGGTCAGTGCGGCCTGGTCCGGTTCAGCGGCGGCACGGCCATAGACCAGGGCCACTTCCAGCGGCAGCCACACCACGTAGAAGCCCTGCAGCGACCATGCGAGCAGGAAGGTCCAGAAGTCCGGGGCCAGCGCCACGCCCCACGAGGCCGCGGCGGTGAGGACCGTGGAGACCATCAGGATCCGCTTGTGGCCGTACAGGTCACCCAGCCTGGACAGCACCGGCACGGCCAGTGCGCTGAGCATCAGCTGCGCGGCCTCGAACCAGTTCACGTCGCCGTCGGCGATCCGCAGGTGCCGGGCGATGTCGGTCAGGATCGGCGTGTAGTAGCCCTGCAGGATGCCGCTGGTGACCTCGACCAGGGCCAGGAACAGCACCACCGGGCCCAGCCGGCGCAGGCCGGCGGCGGGCGCGCTCACAGCCCGGCCGCCGGCAGGGCCTGCAGCAGCCGGCGGTAGAACAGGATGCCCTCGCCGAACGCCGCAATGCCCAGGCGTTCGTTGTCGGCATGGATGGAGGCCCGCGCCGCCCCGTCCATGCGGAACGGGGCGAACCGGTACACGGCGTCGCTGATTCCGGTGAAGCGGCGGGCGTCGCTGCCGCCGAGCATGATGTAGGGCGCCGCCACGGCGTCGGGAAAGACAGCGGTGACGGTCTCCTCCAACAGCCGGAACTGGTCGTTGCCACGCTCCGACACCGGGGACGGTTCGGTGCCTTCGACCACCCGCAGCCCAATGGTGGGATCCGCGATCACCCGGCGCAGCCGGTCCAGGGTACCGGCGATGTCCTCCCCCACCGCCACCCGGATGTTGACGTTGGCGCTTGCCCGCGTGGCGAGCACGTTGGAGGCGGGCGAGCCGTGCATCTCGGTGACCGCCGCCGTCGTGCGCACCATCGCTCCCGGTTCCCCGCCCAGCCTGCCGAACACGGCGGCCAGCGCCGGACGCAGCCGGTGGGCCCGGCGCAGCACGGGGCGCAGCGGCAGCGGCGCCGCCGGGGCCAGCCGGTGCAGCATCTCGACCGGAACATCCGGCAGCAGCGCCGGAAAGGGACGCCGGTCGATCCGCAGGATGGCCCGGGCCAACCGGGCGGTCGCTCCTCCGCGGCGCGGCGTGGAGGCATGCCCGCCGGGATCCTCCGCGGACAGCTCGACGTCGAGGATGCCCTTCTCGGAGACGCCGATGACGGCCATGGGGGCGGCGATGAAGGGAAAGGCCTGCGACGCGACGGCTCCGCCCTCGTCGAGGACGAGCCAGGGCTGCACGCCGCGCGCGGCCAGCAGCGCCGCGGCTGCGGCGGCGGTGTCTCCGGCGGTCTCCTCGTTGTTGCCGAACGAGAGGTACACGTCCCGGGCCGGCACGAAGCCGGCCGCAGCCAGCGACTCCACGGCCTCCATGATCGCCGCGAGCGCACCCTTGTCGTCGAGGGTTCCGCGGCCCCAGATGGACCCGTCGGCGACCGCTCCGGAGAACGGCGGGTGCACCCATGCGTCCGGGTCCGCCACGGGCACCACGTCGTAGTGCGCCATCAGCACCACGGGGCGGTCCGCAGTGCGTCCCGGCCAGCGGAAGAGCAGCCCGTACCCGTTGACCCGCTCGTACTCCAGCACGGCGTGGGCGGTGGGATAGAGCTCCCGCAGCGCCTCGATGAAGGCCTCGAACTCGCCGGTGTCCACCTCCGCGGGGTTCCGGGAGGAGACGGTACGGCAGCGGATCAGCCGGGCCAGGCGCCCGGACGCCTCCGCACCCAGGACGGCTGCGTCCTCCTCCGGGCCGGCACCGGCGGAGGGACGGGAGGCGTCCGGGGCGGCCGCCCCGGAGCGTGTCGGCGGCAGGGCCGCGGGGCCGCGGAACCGGGCGGCCTGCCGGAAGGGTATGCGCATGCACGCAGTGTAACGGCGCTCACTCTTTCCGCCGGGACGTCACCGCGGGCAGGCTAAGCACTGCCTTCGGCCCCCGGCAGGGGCCCCGGCGTCAGGCGCGGGGCGCCAGGCCGCGCACCCGTGCCACCGCGGGCCCGACCACGGATGCGGCCAGCGCCGCCTCCGCCTCCGTCACCGAACGCGGGAAGCTGAAGCGGACCGCCGTGCCGGCGACGTCGGGGCCATATCCCATGGCGGTCAGCACCGGTGAGGGCTCGTCCCGGCCCGCGGCGCAGGCGGAGCCGCTGGAGCACTGCACTCCGGCCCGTTCCAGTTCCAGCAGCACCGATTCCCCGCTGGTGCCCGGAAAGCAGAACGAGGCGTGGCCGGGCAGCCGCTGCTCCGGATGCCCGGTCAGCACCGCCTCAGGCACCTCGGCCAGGACCCGGCGCACCAGGTGGTCCCGATACCGGCCGATCCGCTCGGCGGCCTCGCTCCGTTCCGCCTCGCCCCGGGCCAGGGCGACGGCGAGCGCGACGGCGCCGGCGACGTTCTCGGTGCCGGAGCGCCGCCCGCGTTCCTGCCCGCCGCCGTGCAGCAGCGGTTCCAGCGGCAGCGACCCGCGTACGTAGAGCAGCCCGCTGCCCTTGGGCGCGCCCAGCTTGTGCCCGGAGATGCTCATGGCGTCCACGCCCAGCGCTCCGACGTCCAGCGGCAGCCAGCCGGCCGCCTGCACGGCATCGGTGTGGAAGGGCACTCCCAGCGCCCGGCAGTGCTCGCCCACCTCGGCCACGGGCTGGACGGTGCCCACCTCGTTGTTGGCGTACATCAGGGTGCACAGCGTCGTCTCCGCGGTGACCGCCGCCCGGAAGGCCTCCGGGTCCGCCCGGCCCTCGGCATCCACCGGAACCAGGGTGACCCGGAACCCGTGGACGCGGCGCAGGAAGTCCAGGGACTCAAGGACGGCGGGGTGTTCGACGGCGGAGGAGACCAGGTGCCGGCCCCGCGGAGCGGCCAGGGCCCAGCCCTTGACGGCCAGGTTGTCGGCCTCGGTGCCGCCCGAGGTGAACACGATCTCCCCCGGCCGGCAGCCGAGCACCCCGGCGGCCGTCCGCCGGGCGTAGTCCAGGGCCCTCGCCGCGGTCTCGCCGGCACCGTGGCTGCTGGAGGGATTGCCGAAGTCCCGGGTCAGCAGCGGGGCGATGGTCTGCAGCACGTCTTCGCGCACGGGAGCGGTGGCGGCGGCGTCGAGGTAGATCATGCGCGGGCGTCCGGTTCGCCGCCGTCGTCAAAGCCGACGTCCAGGCCCAGGTCCAGGGCCCGGACACTGTGGGTCAGCGCGCCGGCGGAGATGATGTCCACCCCGGTTTCGGCGATGGCCCGTACGGTGTCGAGCCGGACGTTGCCGCTGGCCTCCGTGAGGGCCCGGCCGGCTATCTGCTCCACCCCGCGGCGCAGGTCCTCAAGGGTGAAGTTATCCAGCAGGACGGTGTCGGCGCCGCCGGCGAGGACCTCCTCGATCTGGTCCAGCCGGTCCACCTCCACCTCGAAGTGCACGGTGTGCGGCAGCCGCGCCTTGGCGGCCCGCAGCGCCGGGGCGAGGTCCCCTCCTGCGGCGGCGAGCAGGGCCAGGTGGTTGTCCTTGGCCATTACCGCGTCGGAAAGGCTGAAGCGGTGGTTGGATCCGCCGCCGCAGCGCACGGCCCAGCGCTCCAGGACCCGCAGGCCGGGGGTGGTCTTGCGCGTATCGGCGATGCGGGCCTTGGTTCCGGCGGTTTCGGCCACGAACGCGGCGGTGAGCGTGGCGATGCCGCTCAGGCGCTGCACCAGGTTCAGGGCCACCCGTTCGGCACCCAGCACCGCCCGGGCGTTGCCGCTGACCTCGGCCAGCAGGCCGCCGGCGTCGAACCGGTCGCCGTCCTTCACCAGCAGCAGCACCTCGGCCTGCGGATCCAGTGCCCGGAAGGCCGCTTCGATGACGGCGCCGCCGCAGAAGACGCCGGGTTCGCGCGCCGTGAGGAACGCCGTCGCCCGCGTGTGCGGGGGTATGAGCGCGGTGGACGTGAGGTCGCCCCAGGGCAGGTCCTCGGCGAGTGCGGCCCGGACCACCGCCTCGACCGCTGAAGGTTCCGGGCCTTCGGTGCCCCGGGCGGCGGCCGGGGAGCCGTACGCAGGGGCAGACGCGTCCTGCCCGGGTGCCGCTGCGGGGGCGGCGGGAGGGGCGGCGGGGAATCCGGCCGCGGGAAGAGGGTGGGCTGCGGTCATGGGATCAGGCTCCTGGTGGGTTCTTCGGCTGGTGCTTCTGCGGCTGCGGCCGGGACGGCGGTGTGGCGGCCGGGCGCCGGATCGTCGGTCCGGCAGTGGGCGCCGAGGCTGCCGGGCCGGGCGAGCGCCGCTTCCACCAGCAGCGACGCGCAGGCGGCCAGGTTGGCGGCTTCGTGGGCGGCCGGGTCGGTTGCCTCCGGCTCCCCCGGCCGGCCGATGGCGGTCCGGGCCAGGCTGAGGCCGGGCCCGGACCGCAGGATGCCGGCGTGGGCGGTCATCAGCCGCCGGACGGCATCGGGGGCGGGTCCGGCGCCGGGCGCGGCTTCGGACCCGGCATCGTGCGTGGAGACCGCGCCGGCCGCTGCGACGGATGCCCGGGTTCCGGAAACCGCCCCGGCCGCTGCCTCCTCCGCCGCTTCCCGCTGTCCGGGGGGTGAGGCGAGCGCCGCTGCTGCCCGGGCGGCGAAGACCAGGGCCTCGAGCAGCGAGTTGGAGGCGAGCCGGTTGGCGCCGTGGACGCCGGTGCAGGCGGTCTCCCCGGCGGCGTACAGGCCGGGCACGGAGGTCCGGGCGTCAAGGTCGGTGGCCACGCCGCCCATCCAGTAGTGCGCGGCCGGCACCACCGGGACCGGTTCGCGTTCCCAGTTCCAGCCGTGGCCGCGGGTCAGCGCCGCCAGGGCGGGAAAGCGGCGTTCCAGCCATCCGGGCCCGTGGAGGGCCGCGACCCCGGTGGCGTCGAGCCAGACCCGGCGCGCTCCGGTGGCGGCCAGATGCGCGGCGACCCCGCGGGCCACGACGTCGCGCGGCGCCAGCTCCGCGTCCGGGGCGTAGCGGGGCAGGAACCGCAGCCCGGCGTCGTCGCGCAGCACCGCTCCCTCCCCGCGGACGGCTTCGGAGATCAGCGGGTTGCCGGGCACATCCAGCGAGGTCGGATGGAACTGCAGGAACTCCAGGTCCCGCAGCCTGGCGCCGGCGCGGGCGGCCAGGGCCACGCCGTCGCCGGTGGCCGAGGCCGGGTTGGTGGTGTGCTCGTACATCTGCCCGGCCCCGCCGGTGGCGAGCACGACGGCGCGGGCCGCCAGCCGGCGCCGCGCTCCGCCCGAGAGCACCTCCAGTCCGGTTGCCCGGCCGCCGTCGAGCAGGACGCGGACGGCCATGGTCTCCGGCAGGACGGTGATGTTCGGCTGCGAGCGCACCGCCGGCAGCAGGGCGGCGATGATCCCGGCCCCGGTGGCATCGCCGCCCATGTGCAGGATGCGGCGGAAGGAGTGGGCCGCTTCCCGGGCCAGCGCCGGCGCGCCGTCGGGGCCGGTGTCGAAGCGGGCCCCGGCGCGGACCAGGTTCCGGATCTGTCCGTCCGCCGCCGCGCAGAGCAGCCGGACCGCTACGGCGCTGCCGTGGCCGGCCCCCGCCGCCAGCGTGTCCGCGGCGTGGCGGTCCGGGCTGTCACCCGGGTCCGCCCCTTCGGCCAGGACGGCGGCGATGCCGCCCTGCGCCCAGGCGGTGTTGCCCTCCCCCGGCCGGCCCTTGGTCACCACGACGACATCCTCGCCGGGGCAGGCGGCGGCGGTGCACAGCGCGGTCCAGAGTCCGGCCAGGCCGGAGCCGACGACGGCGACTGTCATGGACGGGCCGCCAGCATCCGTTCCAGCGCGGCGCGGGCCGGCGCCGCGACGTCGTCGGGCACGGTGATCCGGTTGACCACCCGGCCCTGCACCAGTTCCTCCAGTACCCACGCGAGGTAGCCCGGATGGATGCGGTACATGGTCGAGCAGGGGCAGATCACCGGATCGAGGCAGAAGATGGTGTGCTCGGGGTGCTGGGCGGCCAGCCGGTTGACCAGGTTGATCTCGGTGCCGACGGCGAACGTGCTGCCCGGTTCCGCGGCGGCGATGGCCCGGCGGATGTAGTCGGTGGAGCCGGCTTCGTCGGCGGCGTCGACCACGGGCATGGGGCATTCGGGGTGCACGATCACCCGCACGCCCGGGTGCTCGGCCCGTGCCTGCTCGATCTGGGCGACGGTAAAGCGCTTGTGCACCGAGCAGAACCCGTTCCACAGCAGCACCTGCGCCTTGTCCAGGGCTTCGGGCGTGTTGCCGCCCAGCGGCAGGCGCGGGTTCCACATGGGCATGGCCTCCAGCGGCACGCCCATCGCCTTGGCGGTGTTGCGGCCCAGGTGCTGGTCCGGGAAGAAGAGCACACGCCGGCCCCGTTCGAAGGCCCACTGCAGCACGGTGGCCGCGTTGGAGGAGGTGCAGACAATGCCCCCGTGCCGGCCGACGAACCCCTTCAGGTCCGCGGAGCAGTTCATATAGGTCACCGGGATCACCGGCTGCCGGCCGGCGGCGTCGGGTGCATTGCCGAACAGGGCGGTCAGCTGGTCCCAGCAGTCGGTGACGGAGTCGATGTCCGCCATGTCCGCCATCGAGCATCCGGCAGCCAGGTTCGGCAGGATCACGGCCTGCTCCGGCCCGGAGAGCATGTCCGCGGTTTCGGCCATGAAGTGCACGCCGCAGAAGATGATCGCCTCGGCGTCCGGGCGGTCCAGGGCCGCCTGCGCGAGCTGGAAGGAGTCGCCCACGAAGTCGGCATGCCGCACCACCTCGTCGCGCTGGTAGAAGTGCCCCAGGATGACGGCGCGGTCCCCGAGCGCGCGCCGGGCGGCCCGGATCCGTTCCTCCAGCTCCTCGTCGGAGGCCAGGCGGTACGCCTCGGGCAGGGGCCCCTGCCGCGGGGTGCCGGCCGGCGCGGGATCGGCCAGCGAGGCGCCCGGACCGTAGGCCGGCGCGGGCGCGGCATCCAGCTCCCAGGGCGCGGCGGCGAGGCCCGGGGTGCAGACGCCGTTGGAGGCGGTGCCGGCGGCGGCTTCGGCGCCGGTCAGCAGGCGGACGGCGGCGGCGACGCCGGCGGAGGGGGCGATGGTCATGGCTGCTCCAGGTGGTGGGTGGACGACGGCGCGCCGGAGGCGGCGGCCAGGGAACCGGTGTAGCGGTACAGGCGGGGCGGGCGGTGCCGGCCGCCCTGCAGGTATTCGTCGGTGGGCTCGATGTCCGACGCGCTGCGCAGCTGGCGGCGGAAGTTGGCCGGGTCCAGCTCCCGGCCCAGCACCGCCTCGTACACCTCGCGCAGCTGGGCGAGGGTGAACTTCTCGCCCAGGAACGCGTAGGCGATGGAGGCGTACTCCATCTTGTTGCGCAGCCGCCACAGGGCATAGGCGACGATGTCGTTGTGGTCGAAGGACAGCTCGCCGGGGCTGCCCGCCTCGAACCAGCGCACGTTTTCCTCTTCCCGGGCGAGAGCCGCCTCGTCGGGCTGGACCAGCGCCCAGTAGACGATGGAGACGACGCGGGGCGCCGGCGAGCGCTCGGGGCCGCCGAACGCGTAGAGCTGCTCCAGGTACCGGGGGGCCAGGCCGGTGGTTTCGGCGAGGTTGCGGGCCGCAGCTTCCGCGAGGGATTCGCGGGCCAGCAGCGGTCCGCCCGGCAGGGCCCACCGGTCCCGGTACGGCTGGCGGATCCGCCGGACCAGCGGCAGCCAGAGCGAGCTGCGTCCGGTCCGCGGATCGGGGCGCAGCGCGAAGATCACCGTGGACAGCGCCAGGCTCGGCGGCTGCTGCTCGCGTTCGGAGACGTTGGCGAAGGGCAGGTGCACGGTTCCGCCTCCTGTCCGGGTGGGGCCGGGGTTCCCGGGGAACCGCGGCGGTGCGAATGCATGAAAATGCTTAAGGTCAGGCTGACTCTAACTCATGCCGCGGCATTGCACCCGGATGTGACATGCCGGCCGACGCCCGGCGCCCGGCCGGCCCGTGCTCAGGTCAGCCGGCGCCGGGCCCGTCCGTGCCGGGAGAGGCGGCGCGGACGGCCCGGGCACCCCGGCCGCGCGGCGCGCCGTCGGCGGCCGCGGCATCCAGCAGCGGCAGGGTGCGGTGTTCGAAGTGGGTGTTCAGCACGATCACCGAGGACGAACGCATGATGGTTCCGGTGGCGACGATCGAGTCCAGCACCCGCTGCAGATCGGAGTTGGACCGGGCCGCCACCCGCGCCAGCAGGTCGCTCTCCCCCGAGACCGTGTGCACTTCCTGGATCTCCGGGATCTGCTCCAGCGCCTGCACCACTGCGGAGTGGCCCCGGTTCTGGGCAATGGTGAGCGAACAGTAGGCCACGACGTCGTACCCGAGGGCGGCGGGATCGATCCTGGGACCCCAGCCGGCGATCACGCCGTCGCGCTGCATCCGGTCCAGGCGGGCCTGCACCGTGGCCCGGGCGACGCCGAGCACCCGGCTCGCCTCGAGCACCGACATCCGGGGGTCGTCGGTGAACAGGCGCACCAGGCGGGCATCGAGGGTATCTACGGTCATGGCGGGCCTCCTGCAGTTTCGGCATGTCTCCCGCCAACTGTACAGATTGCCTAGCTTGGACCGCACAGTGCGGCACGATCTGTACACGCTGCTCAGGGTTTCCGCACCGCTTTGCTCAGTGACGCCAGCCACAGCTATGTTGACGCCCATGGACCTAAACACCACGAGCATCCCGGCGCTGACCGCGGACGAGCTGCGCCGGCTGTACCGGCTGCTCGCGGCGGTGCGCGAACTCGATGTCGCCGCCGTCGCCTGGCAGCGCCAGGGCATCATTCCCGGCTACGCCCCGGAACTGGGGCAGGAGGCCGCGCAGGTCGGCAGCGCGTTCGCCGTCGACACCACCCGCGACTTCGTCTTCCCCACCTACCGTGAAATGGGCGTCGCCCTGGCCATGGGCGTGGACATGGTGGAGTACATGTCCACGCACAAGGCCTCCTGGCACGGCGGCCTCTACAACCCGGTCGAGACCCGGCTGGCCCCGATCCAGGCTGTGGTCGGCGGCTCGGTGCTGCACGCCGTCGGCTGGGCGCACGCCCAGCGCCTGGACGGTGCCGACGGCGCCGCGATCACCTACTTCGGCGACGGCGCCAGCTCCCAGGGCGACGTGCACGAAGCCATGAACTTTGCCGGCGTGCTCAAGGCCCCGGTGGTCTTCTTCGTGCAGAACAACGGCTGGGCGATCTCCCTGCCCACCGAGTCGCAGGTGGCCGGCGGCCGCGTCGCCGCCCGGGCCGCCGGCTACGGCATGCCCGGCATCACCGTCGACGGCAACGACGTCGCCGCCGTCGTGCAGGCCACGCGCGCCGCCCTGGCGCACGCCCGCTCGGGCGCGGGCCCGGTCCTCATCGAGGCCATGACCTACCGCCGCGGCCCGCATTCAACCTCCGACGATCCCGGCCGCTATCGCAGCCTCGACGAGGAGCGGCGCGACGGCGGCACCGACCCGCTGGAGCTGCTGGCCTCCCGCCTGCTCTCCGAGGGCATCGCCGACCAGCAGTTCCTGGACGAGGCCCGTGCCGCCGGAGCCGCCGCGGCGGACCGCGTCCGGGAGGGCGTCATGGCGCTGGGACCGCGCCCCGGCAGCGAGCTGTTCGAGTTCGTCTTCCAGGAACCCACCGAAGCACTTCAGGCCCAGGCCCGCGCCTGGCGAGAGGAGTCCGAGCATGTCTGAGCAGCTGAGCACCGCCCCCGGCGCATCGGACCTCGCCGCCGCACAGGCCAACACCGAGGCCGCGGCCGCCCAGGAGCAGTCCGTGGACGCCGTCGCCCCCGCCGGCACCGGCCCGCGTACCGAGACCCTGTCGATGCAGCAGGCCCTGAACCGGGCATTGGCCGAAATCCTGGAGGCCAACCCCAAGGCCGCCGTCCTCGGCGAGGACGTCGGCCGGCTCGGCGGCGTCTTCCGCATCACCGACGGACTGCAGCAGCGCTTCGGCGCCGACCGGGTCTTCGACACCCCGCTGGCGGAGTCCGGCATCCTGGGCCTGTCCGTCGGCATGGCGATGGCCGGCTGGCACCCCATCCCCGAGGTGCAGTTCGACGGCTTCGCCTATCCGGCGGTCAACCAGATCATCACCCAGGTCGCGCGGATGAACTACCGCAGCCGCGGAACCCTGCCGATGCCGATCACCCTGCGGGTGCCCAGCTTCGGCGGCATCCGGGCCCCCGAGCACCACGGCGAGTCGCTGGAGGCGCTCTTCGCGCACGTGCCCGGGCTCAAGGTCGTCTCGCCGTCCAGCCCGCACGAGGCCTACCACCTGCTCAAGTACGCCGGCACCCGCCCGGACCCGGTGGTCTTCATGGAGCCGAAGTCCCGGTACTGGCAGAAGGCCGAGGTGGACCTGGCCGACGGCGGCTCGCCGCTGGGTTCGAAGGTGGTCCGCCCGGGCCGGCACGTGACCCTCATTGCCTGGGGCGCCATGGTGGCCCGCTGCCTGCAGGTGGCCGAGCTGGCCGCCGAGGACGGCATCGAGGTCGAGGTCCTGGACCTGCGCTGGCTCAAGCCGATCGACGCCGCCGGGCTGGCCGCGTCGGTGTCCCGGACCCGCCGCGCCGTCGTCGTGCATGAGGCGCCGCTGACCTCCGGGCTGGGCGCCGAGGTGGCCGCGCTGGTGACCCGGCACTGCTTCGACACGCTCAAGGCGCCCGTTGAGCGGGTCACCGGATTCGACGTACCGTATCCCTCGGGTGACCTCGAAGACGAATACATCCCGAACATTGACCGGATCCTTTTCGGAATCCAGCGAGTATTGGAGTACCGCCGTGGCTGAAATCCCCTTTCCCCTGCCCGATCTCGGTGAGGGCCTGATCGAGGCCACCGTCCTGGAGTGGCTGGTCGCCGTGGGCGACCAGGTGGAGCGCAACCAGCCGCTGGTCGAGGTGGAGACCACCAAGTCCGCACTGGAACTGCCCTCACCGCAGGCCGGCCGGGTGGCCCGCATCTACGGCGAGCCGGGCGAGAAGATCAACGTCGGCGAGCCGCTCATCGTGTTCGAGGTCCCCGACGACACGGCCGGCATCGTCGGCACCGTGCCGCAGGAGGGCCCGGCCCGCCGCCGGGTGCGCCTGTCCGCCGTCGATCTGGACGAGGACTGAGCGTGGGCGTCGAAGCCCACCTGGTCGAGGGCACCGCTCCCCGGCTGTTCAGTGAGACCCATGCGCCCGACGGCGCCGCCGCCGTCGGGCGCCCGGTCCTGCTGCTGCACGGGTTCGCCTCCTCGACGAAGCTGAACTGGGAGGATTCGGGCTGGATCGCGGCGCTGACCGCGGCCGGGCGCACCGTCATCACGGTGGACCTGCCGGGCCACGGGCGCAGCCCGGCGCCCTCGGACCGGGAGGAGTACCGGCCCAGCCGGATCCGCGCCGAGCTGCTGCAGCTGCTGCAGGACGCCGGCGCGGCTCCGCTGGCCGCGGACGACCCGGACTCCGGCGTCGACATCGTGGGCTACTCGCTGGGCTCCCGGCTGGCCTGGGAATTCGGCGCGACCCAGCCCGAGCTGGTCCGCCGCATGGTGCTCGGCGGGCCCGGCAGCGGAGACCCGCTGGCGGAGTTCGACCTCGACGGCGCGCGCCGCGAACTGGCCGGCGGCGAGCCGGTGAGCGATCCGCGCACCGCGGAGCTGCTCAGGATGGCGCAGCTCGCCCCGGGGAACGACATCGCCGCCCTGCTGCAGATGGTGGAGGCGATCAAGGCCGAGCCGTTCACCCCGTCCGCGCTCGTGCCGTCGATGCCCCTGCTCCTGGTCGCCGGCGAGCGGGACGACCTGGCCGCCTCCGCTCCGGAGCTGGTGGAGCTCAGCGGACAGGCGGAGCTGCTCACGCTGCCCGCCAGGATCCACACCAACGCGGTGACCTCCCGCGCCTTCAAGTCCGCCGCCACGGCGTTCCTGGCCGGATAGACGCCCTCCGCGGGGGCCGCACGGCCCCCGCGGACGCGCCGATTATCTCGTTTTGGCTACGGCTTATCCGCATTGTCTAAATAACTAGAAAGACAAGATAGGATGGTCAAGGCGGGTTCCTGTGGAGAAATATTCCTCAGCCTGCTGATGAATGTGTTTGATGACCCTCGAGGAGGACACCCGTGGATGTACTCCTGGGGCAGCGGTACCGGACCGTTGAGCTGATTGGTTCCGGCGGAGCGGCCGCTGTCTACCGCGCGGTGGACGAAAACCTCGGGCGTGAAGTGGCGGTGAAGCTGTTCCAGCCCAGCGCCGTCGGCGATGACGAACAGCGCCGCCAGCAGACGGAGACCTCCCTGCTGGCCACCCTCAACCATCCTGGCCTGGTGACGCTGCTCGACGCCGGCGTGTACCACGACGAGACGGGCCGCGGCTCCAGCTACCTCGTGATGGAGCTTGTCGACGGGCCGGACCTGCGCCGGCGCCTGAAGAACGGCCCGCTGCCGGCCCTGACCACCGCCACGCTGGGCGCCGATCTCGCGGACGCGCTGAACTACGTGCACACCAACGGCGTCATCCACCGGGACGTGAAGCCGGCCAACATCCTCCTCTTTCCGCAGTCGGACCAGGACACCCGGCTCTACCCGCGCCTGACCGACTTCGGCATTGCCCGGCTGATCGAAGCCACGGTGGCCACCGCACACGGAGCGACCATCGGCACGGCCAGCTACCTCAGCCCGGAGCAGGCCTCCGGAGGCGAGGTCACCCCGCGCTCCGACATCTACTCCCTGGGCCTGGTGCTGCTGGAATGCCTGACCGGAGAAAAGGCCTTCCCCGGGCCGATCGTTGAATCCGCGGTGGCCCGGCTGCTGCGCGATCCCGAGATTCCCGCGTACATCGGGCCGGAATGGCGGGAGGTGCTGCGGGCGATGACGTCCCGGCGCGTCGGGGAGCGCCCGGAGGCCCATGAAGCGGCGGTTGCCCTGCGGTCGCTGGCGGTTGAACCCGAGCAGTCCCTCCCGGAGCCCCCGGCTGCCGGGCCGGCGCCCGAAGACCAGGTCACCGGAGGCATCACCACCGGAAACATCTACATTCCGCAGCCGCCGGACCACGCGCCGTCCCTCTGAGCAGCGCCGCCGGCTGAACGTTCGCATGTGAAGACGAGGAAGGCCCCCGGGAACATCCCGGGGGCCTTCCTCGTCTGTACCTGACCGGCTAGCTGTCGCCCTGGTCCTCGGCGGCTTCGGGGTCCTCCTCCGGCTCGAAGCTCGTGGGCTCATCCGTCGCGGCGGCGCCGACGCCGTCTTCCTGCGCGGGGATGGTGCCTTCGGGGCCGGCCCCGCCGTTTTCCTTCTGGGATTCGCTCATCGGTGCTCCTTGTTCCGGTTCCGCAGGCGGATATGGCTCCCACCTGCGCTTTCATCGATACTAAGCCACCTTCCGGTCCGCGGCCAGAGCCTGCCGGAAGCATGACGGCCGGCCAACCTGCATGCCCGCCCGGAGCGTTTCAGGAGCGGGCGGTCCGGCGGAGGACGAGGTGGGCGGCGAGGCTGAGCAGGAGCATGGCCGTGGCCGCCCCGGCGGGCACCAGCAGCGAGGCGCCGTGCCCGTGGGCCTCGGCGAGCGGTCCGGCCAGCGCGGACCCCAGCGCGGTGCCGGCGACGGTGCCGCTGGCCAGCAGCGTCATGACCGTTCCCACCAGGTGGCGGGGGGCGACGACGGAGCCCACGGCGAAGATGCTCACCATCGTCGGGCCGACCGGGATGCCGAGCACGAAGAGCGCCACCACCATGGTGGGGACATCGGCGGGCAGCAGGACGAGCCAGACCAGGGCGAACATTCCGGCGGAGGACAGCAGCCAGCGGGCCACCGGGCCGATGCGGGCCGGCCAGTACGCGACGGACAGTGCCGCCGCCGCCGAACTGAGCCCCATCACGGCGTAGAGCAGCCCGGCGGCGGAGGTCATGCCGAAGCTTCCGCTGAACGCGGTGAGGCTGGTCTGCATGGACCCGAAGAACGTGCCGATGGCCAGCATGCCCAGCACGGGCACGGCGACCGTGGCGCCGGTGCGCAGGGAGAGCGGAGCCGGCGCGGCCTTCCCGCTTCGGCCGGCGTTGACGACGCCGGCGGTGGGGTGCAGGGCGAAGGCGGTAACCATGGAGGCGGTCAGCAGGGCCGCCAGGGCCAGGGGCAGCCAGGGGGCGACGACGGAGGCAAGCAGCCCGACCAGCGCCGGTCCGAGCACGAAGGTCAGTTCGTCGGCGGTGCCCTCGTAGGACAGCGCGGTGTCCAGGTCCTGCGCCGATCCCCGGCGGGAGGTCAGGGCCATCCAGCGGACCCGGGCCATCGGTCCCACCTGCGGGGTGGAGGCACCCATCAGCAGGCAGGCGGCCAGCACGGCCCAGGGAGCGGTGTCCGGCTCAAGCGCCGCGGCGCCCAGCAGGGTGGCGGCGATGGCCAGCGGGTTCAGGACGGCGGTGGTGAGCAGGACGCCGCGCTGGCCCAGGCGGTCGGCCAGGAAGCCGACGACGGGGGCGCCGATCGCCGAGCCGATGCCTACCGCTCCGGCTGCGAAACCGCCGGTGGCGTAGGAGCCGCTGGCCGCTGTGACAAGGGTCAGGGCACCCACGGTGAGCATGGCCAGGGGCAGCCGGGCGAGGAAGGCGATGGTGAAGAAGCTGCCGCCGGCCAGGCGGCGGATCCGGCCGAACCGGCTGCCGGCAAGGTCCGGCGTGTCGGTGTCGGCAACACCCGCTCCGGAGTGGTCCCGGGGGGATTCGGTGGGGACATCGGATGAGGCTGAAGATGAAGTGCGGATACTCATTTGACCTTAGGCAGGAAAAATTGTGCGCATCGTCCCTCCTCCCGATGCGCCGGACCCGGCTTTCCCCGCCATTCTACCCGATGTCGCCGCCGGCCAGCCGGGTGACGATGTGTGAGCCGCGGCGCCCCTTGACGATCTGCAGCTGGGAGGTCACCCGCTGCTTCATCTCGGCCACGTGGCTGACCAGCCCGACGATCCGTCCGCCGTCGCGCAGGCCTTCCAGCGCGTCCATCACCTGCTCCAGTGACTGGTCGTCGAGGCTGCCGAACCCCTCGTCAACAAAGAGCGTCTCGATGCTGACGCCGCCGGCTTCCTGCTGCACGACGTCGGCGAGGCCCAGCGCCAGCGACAGCGACGCCATGAAGCCTTCGCCGCCGGACAGGGTGCCGGTGTCGCGCGTCTGGCCGGTCCAGCCGTCGATCACGTGCAGCCCGAGCCCCGCCCTGCGGTTCCCGGACCGGGCGTCGCTGTGCACCAGGGCGTAGCGGCCCCCGGTCATCGCCGCGAGCCGTTCGGTGGCGGCGGCCGCCACCTGCTCGAGCCGCGCGGCCAGGACATAGGTGCTCAGGGCCATGCGGTAGCGGTTCTCCCCTGCCCCGCGGGCGGCGTCCGCCACCCCGCGCAGCAGCTCGCAGCGCGCCGCCATGGGGTCCACGCGTGCGCTCACCGCCCGCGCCTGGACCGCGTAGCCGGCGAGGACATCGGCCGAGTCCCGCAGCCGCTGCACCAGCAGGTCCGCTTCGCGGCGCCGCTGCCGCAGGGACTCCAGCCCGGCCTCGGCCGCGGCGATGTCCTCCTCCGAGGGCAGCGGCCGGCCGCCGTCGTCCTCCTGCCCGGCCAGGGCCTCTTCCCGCAGGGCAAGCCGCCGGCCCTGCTCCTCGTGCTCATCGATCCGCGCCTGCAGCTGCCCGGCCAGGGCATCTGCCAGCAGCGCTCCCCGGACCTCGCCGGCGTCGGCGAACTCGGTGTCGGCCAGGGCGCCGGCCAGGGCGGCCTCCGCCTCCACGCTCCGGGCGCGGCGCGCTTCGGCCCGGCTCAGCGCCGTGCGCGCCGCTTCGACCAGGTGCCGCAGTTCGGTGAGGACGGCGACCCGCCCGGCCAGGGTCTCGAACCCGCCGCGCAGCTCTGCGGTCCGTGCCGCGAGTTCGGCGGCGCGCTGCTGCGCCTCCGCCGAACGGGCGCGGGCCGCCGCCTCCGCCACCCGGGCGTCCTGTTCGGCCCCGGCCTGGGCCTGCTGCCGGGCCAGGAGCTGTTCCCGGCGCTGTTCACCGGCGGCGAGGGCCTCTGCCTCGGCCTCGGCCTGCCGTATGGCCTGCTGCAGGGCCTGGACCCGCCCGGCGGCTTCCGCGGCGTCGCCGCCGCCGCCCTGCGCGCGCAGGCCTTCCTGCTGCAGCGCCAGCGCCTCGGCCTGGCGCCGCGCCGCCTCCCAGTCCTCTTCGGCGGCCGCAACCCGGTCGCGCAGCTGCTCCTCGGCCTCCTGGTCAACGGCTTCGCCGTCGGCCGGCGGAGGTGCAGGCGCCGGATGCTCCAGGGCTCCGCACACCGGGCAGCTGCTCCCGGGAACGAGCCCGGCGGCAAGGTCCGCGGCGGCCTGTTCCAGCCGGCGGGCGACGGCGTCCTGCCACTGCCCGCGCAGGTCCTGGTAGCGGCCGCGCAGGTCGGCGGCCACGGCCGCTGCGGACGCCGAAGCTGCCGCTGCCTCCCGGAAGGCGGTGACGGCCCTGCGCCGCGCCTCAGCCTCCGCGAGGTCCCGCCGCAGGCCCTGCAGCACCGCCCCGGCGTCCTTCAGCCGTTCCAGGTCCGCTTCCACGGCGTCAAGCTCGACGCGCAGCCGGACACGTTCGGCGGCGGCCGCTTCGGCGCCGCGGGAGTGTTCCGCGGCCTGATCGGCGGCGAGCGCCGCCTCCTCCGCCAGCTGCGCCGCCCGCTCCTCCTCCGCCAGTCCGGCCCGGGCGGCGGCCAGGTCCTCGGCCAGGGAGTAGTCCAGTCCGGTGAGCGCCTCCGGCAGGGCCTGCCGGTCAGCCGGCAGGGCGGCCGCAGCCACGGGCGGCTGGTGCAGGCGGCCAACCAGGGCAGCAACCGCATCGGCCGCGGCGTCTTCGGCCTGCGCGGCCGCATCCGACGCGCTCTGCCAGGCATCGAGCACGCCGGCCACGGCGCACGCGTGCCGGTGGGCCTGCAGCTGCGCCCGCACCGGCTCCAGCGCCGCATCCTCCTGCCGATGCCGCTCCAGGTCCCGGGCCAGGCGGCTGCGCTCCAGGCCGCGTTCCCGCCGGGTGTGCAGGGCGGTGCAGGCTGCGTCGGCTTCGGCCACGGACGCTTCGCCGCCGGCGAGGTCCTCTTCGGCCTGCTTGAGCCGGGTCCTCAGCCGCTCCTCGGCGGCCGCGATACGCTCGACCGGATCGGTGTCCTTCTCCGGTGCCGCTTCGGCCCCCTCCCCGGCTTCGCCCGGCTCAATGCCCTCCCCGGCGGCCTCGTCGCCCTGCGCTCCGTCGTCCGCCTGCAGATCGCTGCGGTGCCGGAGCATTTCGTCATCGGCCCGCCGCAGGATGTGGTCCAGTTCCTGCTGCTCGGCCGCGAGCTTCGCCTCAGCCGCGGCCGCCTCCTGGCGCAGCTGTTCCTCCACGCGCTCAAACCGGTCGGTGCCGAAGAGCTTCTGCAGCAGGACCGCGCGTTCAGTGGCGTCGGCGCGCAGGAAGGCGGCGAAGTCGCCCTGCGGCAGCATCACCACCCGGGTGAACTGTTCCTTGTTCATTCCCAGCAGCGCCTGGATTTCCGCGGAGGCCTCGTCGTTGCGGGCGGACTTCTCCACCCACTGTCCGCCGACCAGCTCGCGGAGCAGGGTCCGGGCCTGTTCCGTCACCGTCGCACGCCCTCCGGCGCGCTTGGCCGGCCGTTCCCACTGCGGTGACCGGGCCACCTCAAGACGCCGGCAGCCCGAGGAGAACTCCAGGACGACCTCGGGAGCGGCCGCCGGCGCGGCGTGGTCGCTGCGCAGCCGCTTGGCCTGCTGCCGCGCCCCGGGCACGCCCCCGTACAGGGCAAAGCAGATCGCATCGAGCACGCTGGTCTTGCCCGCGCCGGTGGGGCCGTTGAGCAGGAACAGTCCCTGCGCGCCGACGTCGTCAAAGTCGATGACCTGGCGTTCGGCAAACGGCCCGAAGGCCTGGATCTCCAGCCGGTGGATCCTCATGCCGTGACCTCCTCCGCCTGGACGGCGGCCAGGACGTCGGCGATCAGCGTGCGTTCGGTGTCGTCGGCGGCGCGGGAGCGCACATGCTCCAGGAACCCGCAGCAGATGTCGAGGTCGTCGGCGGCGCGGGCCATCCGCTGGCTGTAGGTCTGGACGGGACCGTTTGCCCCGGGCGGCGGGTCGAAGGACAGCACCAGGGTGTCGGCGAAGCGCTGCCGGAGCCGGTCCATGGCGCGGGCGGGCCGCTCGCGGTCGGTGAGCGTGACCTGGCACCAGGCCTGCTCGGCCCAGGCCAGCCCGGGGTCGGCCAGCAGCTGGTCCAGCTCCCCCCGGAGCACGGCCAGGCGCCTGGGCTGCGGCCAGGACACCGGCTCCACCGCGGGCGAGAAGCCCTCCCCGAAGTCCAGCAGCCAGGCGCCCTTGTCCTGGCCCGCCTCTGAGAATGAATAGGCGAGCGGGGACCCGCTGTAACGGGTGGCCGGGGCGAGGACCTGCCGGCCGTGCAGGTGGCCCAGGGCCGTGTAGGCAAAGCCGTCGAACAGGTCCAGCGGGACGGCGCCCACCCCTCCCACGGCGAGGTCCCGCTCGCTGTCGGAGCTGAGGCCTCCGCTGACGAAGGCGTGGGCCATGACGACGGGCCGTACCGGAGCCCCGTCGGCGGCACGCCGGGAAACGTCTGCGCGGATCCGCTGCACGGCCTCGGCCAGGACGGCTTCATGCGAGGGACGGTCCACGCCCAGCTCGGCGGCGGCCAGCCGCGGCTCCAGGTAGGGAATCCCGTACACGGCCACCGGACCGGCACCCTGTCCGCCGCCCTGTTCCGACGCGTCGCCCAGCAGCACCGGCCGGTCCAGGTCGGCGGGGCGGGTGCGCAGGTGCACCCCGCCGCGTTCCAGGACCCGGCCGCCGAAGCCCAGCCGCGCAGCGGAGTCATGGTTGCCGGAGGTGATGATCACCTGGGCGCCCGCGCCGGTGACCGCCGCCAGGGCCTCGTCAAGCAGCCGGACCACGTCGACGCCCGGCAGGGCACGGTCGTACACGTCGCCGGCCACGAGGACAGCATCAACGCTGTGTTCCCTGACCGTCTCTACCAGCCTGGCCAGGAAGTCCCGCTGCGCTTCGAGCATGCCGACGCCGTGGAAGGAACGGCCGAGGTGCCAGTCGGAGGTGTGGAGAATCCGCATACCTTCAACCTACCCGCCCCCTCCGACAGTTCCGGTTCCGAGGCCGGGCGGGGCGGGAAGGCCGGGCGGGGCGGGAAGGCCGGGGCCGGCGGGAAGGCAGGGCAGCGGTACGGGCGTCCGGCGGGCAGCGGTCCTAGCTGCGGCCGCGCCCCTCGCCGCCGTCGTCGCCGGGCGTGTCGAAGCTGCGCGCAGCGTCACCGGTCGCGCCGTCGGGGGCGCTGGTGTCTCCGGCGGCAGCCGGTCCGGCATCGGCCACGTCAGTCCCGGCGTCGGTCGTGTCGGTCCCGGCGGCTGCGGCGCCGGTCGCGGCGGTTGCGGTCCCGGCGGTGCGGGGCTGCGTGTGGACCTCTGCCCGGTTCCCTTCCGCGGCGGACCCGGTCTCCGCTGCGTCATGGCCAATGCGCTCTGCGGCTCCCGGGACCAGGTCGATGCTGCGGTAGATCAGGCCGGTGATGACTGCGCCCACCAGCGGAGCCACCCAGAACAGCCACAGCTGCCCGCCGCCGGAAAAGTCGGCAAACAGCACCGGGGCGGTGGACCGCGCCGGGTTCAGGCCGCCGCCCGTGACCGGCCCGAGGACCGCGAGCAGGACCGCGTAGGCCAGGCCCACGGCAAAGGGCGCGGCACCGGAACGCACGCCGGAACCGGCCGTGGCGCCCAGGAACACAGCGGTCAGCAGCGCGGCGGCGATCACCTCGAGCAGCAGCGCGCCCGCCAGCGGGAAGCCGAGGGCGCTGTCCTCGCCGAAGCTGTTGACGGACTGGGCAAAGATCTGGCTGACGGAGGTTACCTGCGGGTATCCGCTGAGGGCGGTCCAGAGCACGAAGACGCCAAAGACGGCGCCGATCAGCTGCGCGACGACGTACGGCGCGACCGCGATCCAGGGCGTGCGGCCCGCGACGGCGGAGCCCACGGTGATGGCGGGATTGAAGTGTCCGCCGGAGACGTAGCCGAACGCGACCATGGCGGCGGCAAGGCCCAGGCCGAAGCCGAACGGTGCCGGCACTCCCCCCTGCGTGCTGAAGATCGTCAGGCCGAAGCCCGCGAAGATCAGCAGCGCGGTGCCTGCGGCCTCCGCGACGGACCGGCCCACCAGACCGTAGCGGTGCCCGGCGCGCGCGGAGGGTTCGGGGTGTGCGGTCCCGGCCGCGCTCGCGCCGGAAGTATTGGGAGAAGTCATGGAGAAAACGCGTCCTGTCCTTGGGCGGGCGGATAACCCGCGGGATCTTCGCAGGGCCGTGCGGCCCCGGCTACAAACTACCCCAGCCTGCCCGGGGCGTCTGTGCACAGCATGGAAAAACCCTGGGCGCCGGCAGGAGGACCGCCGCCCCCTTCGGGAAGCGGCCTAAGCTGGTAGCCGTGACTTCCCTTCCGCATCCAGCGCCCGACTCCGCCGTCCCCTCCGCAGCGGCACGCATCCGCGGCTGCCTCGCCGGCCTGCTCGCCGCCGACAGCCAGCTGCGGCAGGACCCTGCCTCTGCGGCTCGCCCCGCGGATGAGGCCGAGCTCGCCCTCTACACGGTGGACGGGCTTGTCGAGGCGCTGCAGTGGGCCAATGACGGCGTGAGCGCCGACGAGACGGCCTGCCTCTGGCTGGCCTACCTGCGCTGGGCCCGGCTGCGCGGGCTGCCCGTGGACGACGGCGCCCCGGCCGCTCCGGCCCGGCCCCTGGACCGGCTGCTGGCCGGCACCGGCGCCGCTGCCCGGCCCGATGCTCCCGCCGGGCGGGCCCTCATTCTCTCCGACATGGGCACCACCGGCCGGCCGGTCAACCCCGCGGCGGACGACGACGGCGCGCTGCTGCGTTCGGTGCCCGCCGGGCTGATTCCGTACATTCCGGAGGAGGCCGCTGCCCGGATCGCCTTGAACGGCGCCGCGCTGACTCACGGCCATCCGCTGGCCTGGCATGCTGCGGCCGCACTGGCCGCGGTCGTCCACGCCCTCGCAGAAGGCCGGGCGCCGCAGGCGGCCGTGTCCGCCGGCGTCGGCGTCGCCGTCTCCGCGCCTGTGCCCGAACTGGCCCGGGCCCTGGCGTCCGCGGAGGCGGAGGGCGCGGCCGGGCGGCTGCCCGTCCCCGCTCCGGCCGGCGCCGGTGACGGCAGCGGCCGGCGGGCGGACGTGGTGCTGGCTGCGGCCGTCCAGGCCGTGCTGGCCGTCGCTGCGGGCGCCCAGCTGCCGGACGCCCAGCTGCCGGACGACCAGCCGGCAGACGAGGAGCAGAACCAGCCGGTCGGCTCCTCATCGGCTGTCCGGCCTGCCGGCCCGGCTGCGACCAGCTACCGGAGCGCGGTCCGCGCGGCGGCGGCCGCCGGCGGACCTGTGGCCGGGGCGGCGGCCGGCGCGCTGATCGGCACGTGGCTGGGCGACGAGGCGGTGCCGGCGGTCTCCGCGGCGGAACCGGCGGCGGCGCTGGACCTCGTGGCGGCGGACCTCATCCGGGTCACCGGGAGCGCGGCGGAGGGCTAGGCGGGAAGCCTGGCCTCGAGCATCTGCAGGAACTGCACCTCGGAAAGCACCATGATGTCCCGGCCCTGCTCCATCAGGTCCAGCGCCCGCCGTGCCTTGCCGGTGAGGCGGCCGCTGCGCAGTTCGGCGGCGTCGAACCCGTCCCCCACCACGAGCACCCCGGTGCTGCGGGTGACCGAACTGGCCGGCCGGGCGCCCACGCCCGCCGCCAGGTCCTTGGCGGTCTGCCGGGGCATTGCCAGCTCTCCGGTGAAGACGATCGAGCGGCCGTACAGCGGGTGGCCCGGGTCGGCGTCGGGATTCGGCGCCGTGTTCTCGCCCTCCTGCGGCCAGCGCGGCGCCGGCGGCACGGTGCCCCGGGCCAGGATGTCGCGGGTGGGACGGGACATCTCGTCGATGCCGGGGCGGTAGGCCGGCATGTGCGAGGCCCGCAGGTTGGTGGCCGCGAAGTACTCGGCAAGGGAGGCGCAGCCGGCGCGGCGGACGACGTCGATCATGATCCCGGCGGAGGCCCGGGCGTCTTCGGCGGCGTCGTGGTGGTTCACCAGCGGCACCCCGGCGGCTTCGGCCGCGAAGGGCAGCGAATGCGACGCCAGCGTGTAGGTCCGGCGGGAGTGCTGCACCGTGCAGGTGTAGTCGTAGGCCGGCCCGGGCAGGTCGGAGACCTCCAGTGCCGAGCGGATGACGCCCAGGTCGAAGGCGGCGTTGTGCGCGACCAGGATGTCCTCTCCGATGAACGCCCCGATTTCGGCGAACAGTTCGCCGAACCGGGGCGCGGAGGCCACCATTTCCGCTTCGATGCCGTGGATCCGCACGTTGCGGAAGTCGAAGTGGTCGTGCCCGGCGGGCGGGCGCATCAGCCAGGCGGCCTCCTCGACCACCCTGCCGCCGCGGACCTTGGTCAGGCCGACGGCGCAGGGAGAGCCGCGGAACCCGTTGGCCGTTTCGAAGTCAATTGCGGTGAAGGCGAGGTCCTGCACTCAGGCGTCGCCCCGCTCCGCGGCGCGGCGGCGGCGGTTGCTGCGGATCTTGGAGACCAGCCACCAGGCGGCGCCGATCAGCACGGCCACGATGACGATCTTCTGGAAGATGTCGGCGTACTGCTCCACCACGTGCCAGTTTTCGCCGAGCAGGAATCCGGCGCAGATGAAGATGGCGTTCCAGATCAGCGAGCCGGCGGTGGTCAGCAGCAGGAACATGCCCACCGGCATGCGCTCGATGCCGGCGGGGATGGAGATGAGGCTGCGGAAGATGGGGATCATCCGTCCGAAGAACACCGCTTTGTAGCCGTGGCGGGCGAACCAGGCCTCGACCTTGTCCACGTCCTCCAGGTCCACCAGCGGCATCTTGTCCACGATGGCCCGCATCCGGTCCCGTCCCAGCCAGGCACCGATCCCGTAGAGCGCCAGGGCGCCGACGACGGAGCCCACCGTGGTCCAGATCAGGGCCGCGATGATGGAGAAGTTGCCCTGGCTGGCGGCGAAGCCGGCCAGCGGCAGGATCACTTCGCTGGGCAGCGGCGGGAACAGGTTTTCCAGGGCGATGGCCAGCCCGGCTCCCGGAGCACCGATGGTCTCCATGAGCTCGACCGACCAGTCGGCAAAGCGTTCGATCAGGGATCCGTCGGTGGCGGCAGCCTCGGCGGCGGCGGGAATCAGGATAGTCATAGCGCTCCCCATTCTGCCTTACGGGGCTGCGGGGGGCGGAACCGGAGCCCCGGCGAGGGCCTGGACCAGGGTGGGCAGCAGCGCCCGGAAGGCCTGCCCGCGGTGGCTGATCGCGTTCTTCTCGGCAGGCGACAGCTCGGCGGTGCTGCGCTGGGACCCTTCCGGCGCGAGGATGGGATCGTAGCCGAAGCCGCCGGCGCCCCGCGGGGCCTGCAGCAGCGTGCCGCGCAGTTCGCCGCGCTCCACGTGCTCCCCCGCTCCGCCCGGCAGCGCCAGGGCGGCGGCGCACACGAAGGCCGCCGAGCGGTGCTCGGGGGCGATGTCGGCCAGCTGTGCCAGCAGCAGCTGCAGGTTGGCTTCGTCGTCGCCGTGCCGGCCCGCCCAGCGGGCGGAGAAGATGCCGGGGGCGCCGCCCAGCACGTCGACGGCGAGGCCCGAGTCGTCGGCGACCGCCGGCAGGCCGGTCGCGTCGGCCACGGCGCGGGCCTTGAGCAGGGCGTTCGCTTCGAAGGTGGTGCCGGTTTCGGGCACGTCGGGCGCACCGGCCGTTTCGGCGTCGATCACCTGGGTGTCGACGTCGAGCCCGGGCACCTGCCCGCGGAGGAGTTCCCGCAGTTCGCGCAGCTTGCCGGCGTTGCGGGTGGCCAGCACCAGGCGGGGCGCCGCGCTCACGCCTGGCCCAGGGTGCGGCGCTGGATGTCGGCCAGCTCGGCGGTGCCGATCAGGGCCAGGTCGAGCAGCGCGTCCAGTTCCGCCCGGTCGAAGGGCGCCCCTTCCGCGGTGCCCTGCACCTCGACGAACTTGCCGGAACCGGTCACCACGACGTTCATGTCCGTCTCCGCCCGCACGTCCTCGACGTAGGGCAGGTCCAGCATGGGCACGCCGTCGATGATGCCGACGCTGACCGCCGCCACCGAGTCCAGCAGCGGTTCGGCCTTGGCGTTGATCAGCTTGTTGGCCTTGGCCCAGGCCACCGCGTCCGCCAGGGCCACGTAGGCGCCGGTGATCGCGGCGGTGCGGGTGCCGCCGTCGGCCTGCAGGACGTCGCAGTCCAGCACGATGGTGTTCTCGCCGAGGGCCTTGGTGTCGATGATCGAGCGCAGGGACCGGCCGATCAGCCGGGAAATCTCGTGGGTGCGCCCGCCCAGCTTCCCCTTGACCGACTCGCGGTCGTTGCGGGTGTTCGTGGCCCGCGGCAGCATGGCGTACTCGGCGGTGACCCAGCCCTTGCCCTCGCCCTTGAGCCACCGCGGCACACCTGCGGTCAGCGACGCGGTGCACAGCACCCGGGTGCCGCCGAATTCGATCAGCGCGGATCCTTCAGCCTGGCTCGACCAGCCGCGGGTGATGCTGATGTCGCGCAGCTGGTCGGGGGTGCGCCCGTCGGCGCGGCGGACGGCGCCGTCCGCCTGGACGGAGCTGGAGGGCTGGGAGGAACCGGCGGAAGCTGAAGTCATGGGGCCAGTCTATCGGCCCGCCGCCGGCGCGGCCGGGCCGGGGGCCGCCGCCAGGGGCGCCGTGAAGGCGCTGCCGACCTCATAGGAGACCCCGGCGACGGCGACCGCGAGGTCCCCGGCGTACGCCCGTCGGGCCTCCTGCACGCTGAGGTTGGCGTCGTTCCAGACCGGCAGGTGGGTCAGCAGCAGCCGGCGCGCTCCGGCTTGGGAGGCCGCCTCGCCGGCGCGCAGGCCGGTCAGGTGCACGCCCTCGATCGCGTCGTCGCGGCCTTCGTGGAAGGCCGCCTCGCAGAGGAAGACGTCGGCGTCGCGGGCCGAGTCGATCAGTCCCTGGCAGGAGTCGGTGTCGCCGGAGTAGGCCAGCGTGCGCAGCGTGGCGCTGCCGTCGGCCGCCACGCCCCGGGCCTCAACGCGCAGCGCGTAGGCTTCGTCGGCCGGGTGGCGGGCCGGATAGGGAGTGACCGTGAACGGTCCGATGGTCACCGGCCGGCCGGCGGTCCAGGCGTTGAACTCGAAGTCCTCATGCATGCCCGGATCCAGCTCCAGCCCATAGGCGGTCGCCATCCGGTCGGCGGTGTCCGCCGGCCCCCAGACCGTGATCCGGTCCCGGTTCCAGCCGGCAGGGTCCCAGTGGACGGCCACGTGCAGGCCGCACAGGTCCATGCAGTGGTCCGGGTGCAGGTGGCTGAGCAGCACGGCGTCAATGTCGCGCAGGTCCATGTAGCGCTGCAGGGCGCCCAGAGACCCGTTGCCCAGGTCCAGCAGGATCCGCCAGTCCCGCTCGCCGTCGTTCGCGGTCACCAGGTAGCAGGAGGCCGGTGAGGTGGGGCCGGGGAAGGAGCCGCTGCAGCCCACGATGGTCAGCTTCATGCGGCGCCGTTTCCCGATGCCGCCCGCAGCCGGGTCTCGGCGCGGGCCGCCGCGGCCAGCTCGGGGGTGATCCGGGCCATGCTGCCGGTGGGATAGTGCGCGGACACGCTCTCCACCTGCTCGACGGCGGTCACCTCGGGGCCGAGGAACCGGCGGGCGAGGCGCTCGAAGGAGGCGGCGTCGCCGGTGGCCAGGAAGTGGTGCTCGGGCACGGCGTCGGCGTCGCGCTGCAGCCCATGGGAGACCAGGGCCCGGTAGACGTCCTTCGCGGTCTCCTCGGCGCTGGAGACCAGGGTGACCTCCTCGCCCATGACGTAGGAGATGACGCCGGTGAGCAGCGGGTAATGCGTGCAGCCCAGGACCAGCGTGTCCACCTGCCGTTCCTTCAGCGGTGCGAGGTACTCCTCCGCGGTGGCGAGCAGCTCGGCGCCGGAGGTGATGCCGGCCTCCACGTAGTCAACGAAGGCGGGGCAGGCCACCGAGGACACCTCCAGGTGCGGGGCGGCGGCGAAGGTGTCGTCATAGGCCCGGGAGCCGATCGTCGCCGCCGTGCCGATCACGCCGATCCGTCCGGTGCGGGTGGCGGCCACGGCGCGCCGGACCGCAGGCTGGATGACCTCGATCACCGGAATCCCCCAGCGCCGTGTATAGCGTTCACGCGCGTCGCGGAGCACCGCCGCCGACGCCGAGTTGCAGGCAATGACCAGGGCCTTGACGCCGGAATCCACCAGCTCGTCCATGACCCCGAGCGCGTTGGCCCGCACCTGCGCGATGGGCAGCGGCCCGTAGGGACCGTTGGCGGTGTCGCCCACGTACAGGATGGATTCCTTGGGCAGCTGGTCGATGACCGACCGCGCCACGGTGAGCCCGCCGACACCGGAATCGAAGATACCGATCGGGGCGTCCGGGGTCTGCTGCAGGGAAAAGGCGGGGTTCGAGCTCATGATGTATCGACAATAGTCTTCGCGGTCCATCCGGCCCACCCGGGGGTCCGTGCCGTTGGTCACAAAACACGCGGATCGGGAACCGCCTGCGCCCGGGTTTCCGCCTAGCGCCGGGGCAGCTGCCCGAGCATGGCTGTCATGAGCGTCTCCTGCAGCCAGGTCACGAAGTTGTAGACCAGCGCCAGGTAGTCCTCGACGTTTTCGGCCTTGCCCGGATCGGTGATCCCGTGCAGGCGTTCGGCGTCCTCGTCGGTGCGCAGCCCGAGCCGTTCGCCCAGCACCAGCCGGACGTCGTTCAAGGCGCGGGCGAACCAGCGGGCCTGCTCGTCGTCCAGCACGACGGGCGAGGATTCCAGCAGCAGGGCGGCACCGCGCAGCGCTCCGGCCTTGCTTTCCCGCAGCGAGCGCTCGGTGAGCCGGCGGAACTCCAGGGCCTCGCCGTCGTCGCCGCGCACCGCGTCGGGCAGCAGCCGCAGCAGGGCGGGATCCTCCGGTACCCGGGCCGTGGAGTCCATGCCCACCAGGGCCGCCAGCGGGTCTTCGTCCCGGGGCGCGGCGGCCTCGAGCATGCCGAGCACGTCGGCGAAGAGGCTGCGCAGCAGGTCCCGCTCCCCCGGCTCGAGCGAGGCCGCGATGCCCCGGCGGGTCAGTTTGAAACCTGTTGCCATGGTGTCCGTCCGTACGTCGTGGTTGGGGTCTTCGGGAGCCGGAGCCGGCTCAGGACTCGTCGGCGCGGCGGAACGTTGCCCAGAGCCCGTACGTGTGCAGGGCCTGCACATGCCGCTCGGCTTCCTCCCGGCTGCCGGAGGCCACCACGGACCGGCCCTGCTCATGGACCTCAAGCATCAGCCGGTGCGCCTTCGCGGCCGAATAGCCGAAGTGGCTCTGGAAGACGTAGCTGACGTAGCTCATCAGGTTCACCGGGTCGTTCCAGACGATCACCACCCAGGGGACGTCGGAGACCGTCAGGTCCTGCTGCTCCGTCTGTCCGCCGGTGCGGGTGCCGGGCTCGGTGGCAATGCTCATCGTTCCATTGTAGGGAGCCGCCGTCACAGCAGGAGCGGCATCCGGCCCCGGGGGCTAGAGTCGTATCCGTGAACAGCCTCAGCACCTGGCAGCCGCCCAATTCGGCCCTGTACACCGACCACTACGAGCTGACCATGCTCCAGGCCGCCCTGCACGCGGGCACCGCGGAGCGCCGCTCGGTCTTCGAAGTCTTCGCCCGGCGGCTGCCGGACGGGCGCCGCTACGGCGTGGTGGCCGGCACCGGCCGCCTGCTGGAGCTGCTCTCGACCTTCCGCTTCTCGGACCGTCAGCTCGCGTTCCTCGAGAACAGCCGCGTGGTGGATGCGGGCACACTGAACTGGCTGGCCGACTTCCGCTTCAGCGGCAACATCTTCGGCTACGCGGAGGGCGAGGCCTACTTCCCGCATTCGCCGATCCTCATCGTGGAGTCCAGCTTCGCGGAGGCCTGCATCCTCGAGACCATGCTGCTGTCGGTCCTCAACCATGACAGCGCCGTCGCCTCCGCCGCCTCCCGGATGACTCTCGCCGCGCAGGGCCGGCCCTGCATCGAAATGGGTTCGCGCCGCACGCATGAGGAGGCCGCGGTCGCCGCGGCCCGGGCCGCCGTCATCGCCGGCTTCAACAGCACCTCCAACCTGGAGGCCGGGCTGCGCTACGACCTGCGTACGGTGGGCACCGCCGCCCACTCCTTCACCCTGCTGCACGACTCCGAAAAGCAGGCCTTCGAGGCGCAGACCGCCGCGCTCGGCCTGGGCACCTCCCTGCTGGTGGACACCTACGACGTCGAGCAGGGCGTCCGCACCGCCGTCGAGGTGGCCGGGGCCGAGCTCGGGGGCGTCCGGCTGGACTCCGGCGACCTGGTCGAGCTGGCCCGCTCGGTCCGGACGCTGCTGGATGACCTGGGCAACCCGGGCACCCGCATCATGGTCACCTCCGACCTGGACGAGTATGCGATCGCCGCGCTGGCCTCCGCCCCGGTGGACGCCTACGGCGTCGGGACCTCGCTCGTCACCGGTTCCGGCGCGCCCACCGCCGGGCTGGTGTACAAGCTGGTCAGCCGCGAAGGCGCCGACGGATTCGTGGACGTGGCCAAGGCCTCCAAGGGCAAGGCCTCCCTCGGCGGACGCAAGTACGCCCTGCGCCGCCTGGACGAGGCCGGGACCGCCACAACGGAGGTGATCGGCGTCGGCCACGCCCCGCGTTCCGACAGCAACGACCGTCCCCTGCTGCACCAGTTCGTCGCCGACGGCGAGGTGCTGCCGGGCTGGACCGGCCCCAAGGCCGTCACCCGGGCCGGCGAGCGGCATGCCGCCTCGCTGGCCGAACTGCCCCCTGCTGCGTCCCGACTGCAGCGCGGGGAACCCGTCATTCCCACCGAGTACGAGGAGTAGCCGATGGCGCGTGCACTGATCGTGGTAGACGTCCAGAACGATTTCTGCGAGGGCGGTTCGCTGGCGGTGGCCGGCGGCGCCGACACCGCGGGCGAGATCACGGACTACCTGGAGACCAATGCCGACCGGTACGACCTGGTGGCCGCCACCCAGGACTGGCACATCGATCCGGGCAGCCATTTCTCCGAGAATCCCGATTTCGTGGACAGCTGGCCGGTGCACTGCGTGGCCGGTTCCTCCGGTGCCGCGCTGCACCCGGACCTGGATCCGGAACTGATCGACGCGTTCTTCCGCAAGGGGCAGTACGAGGCGGCCTATTCGGGCTTCGAGGCGCTGCTGGTGCCCGACGACGAGGTGCCCACCGGAGACCCGGACGCCGTGCAGGAGCCGGACGAAGCGGTGAGCCTGGACGACTGGCTGCGCGAGAACGACGTCGACGAGGTCGTCATCGTGGGCCTCGCGGCCGACTACTGCGTGCGTGCCACCGCGCTCGACGCCGTCGCGGCCGGCTACACGACCACCGTGATCAAGGACCTGACCCGCGGCATCAGCCGCGAGGGCGTCCTGGCGGCCTTCGCCGAAATGGAGGACGCCGGCGTCGAGCTGGCCGACCTGTAACCGGACCGGCCGCCGCCGCAGCCCGCAGGGCTGGTTCAGCGGACGCTACTTGCGTCCGATGAACCAGTCCTGCAGCTTTTTCAGCCGCTTGTTCAGCTGCTCCTCGTTGGCCTGCGCAACGGCGGGCCCGCCGCAGATGCGCCGCAGCTCGGTGTGGATGACGCCGTGCGGCATGCCGGAGCGGGCGGACCAGGCGGCGACGTTCTTGTTCAGCTGCGCGCGCAGCTCCGTGAGCTGGCGGTGGTCGACCACCTGCGCGGCGGGCTCGGGCGCCGGGGCGGAGCGGCCCTTGCCGCGGCGCAGCTGTTCGTGCTGGCGCTGGCGCAGCAGCACGGCCACCTGGTCGGCGTCCAGCAGGCCGGGAATGCCGAGGAAGTCGTCCTCCTCCTCGCTGCCCATCTCGCCGCCGGTGCCGAACTCGCTGCCGTCGAAGAGCACCCGGTCGAAGGAGGCCTGGGACTCCAGGGCCTCGAACTTCTGCCGGGTCAGCTCGTCGGAGGCCTTCTCGGAGCGGTTCGCGGCCTCCATCAGCGCCTCTTCGGGGCTGAAGCCGTCCTCCTCCGCGCTTTCCGGCCGATCCAGGGCGTGGTCGCGTTCCTGTTCCATGGAGTTGGCCAGCGCCATCAGCACCGGCACGGACGGCAGGAACACCGACGCCGTCTCGCCGCGCTTGCGGGCCCGCACGAAACGGCCCACGGCCTGGGCAAAGAACAGCGGCGTCGAGGTGGAGGTGGCGTAGACGCCCACCGCCAGCCGCGGCACGTCCACGCCTTCGGACACCATGCGCACCGCCACCATCCAGCGGGTGGTGCCGGCGGAGAACTCCTCGATCTTCTCCGAGGCCTTCGCGTCGTCGGAGAGGATCACCGTGGGCGATTCCCCGGTGATCTTCTTCAGCTGGCCGGCGTAGGCGCGGGCGTCCTCATGGTCGGTGGCAATCACCAGCGCCCCGGCGTCGGGCACCGTGCGGCGCACCTCGGTGAGCCGCCGGTCCGCGGCGGCGAGCACCGCGGGAATCCACTCACCCTGCGGGTTCAGCGCCGTCCGCCACGCGTGGGCGGTGATGTCCTTGGTCACCGCGGCCTCGCCGAGGGAGGCCGCCATCTCCTCGCCGGCGCTGGTGCGCCAGCGCATCTGGCCGGAGTAGGCCATGAAGATCACCGGGCGGACGACGTGGTCGCGCAGCGCGCTGCCGTAGCCGTAGGTGTAGTCGGCCTTGGAGCGGCGGATCCCGGCCCCGTCCTCCACGTAGTCCACGAACGGGATCGGCGCGGTGTCGGAACGGAAGGGGGTGCCGGTCAGGGCCAGCCGCTTTGTGGCCGGCTCGAAGGCCTCGCGGATGCCGTCGCCCCAGCTCAGCGCGTCGCCGCCGTGGTGGATCTCGTCCAGGATCACCAGGGTGCGCGCGGCTTCGGTCTTGGCGCGGTGCAGCATCGGCTTGGAGGCCACCTGCGCGTAGGTGACCGCCACGCCGATGAAGCCGGCGCCGTGCCGGCCGTCGGAGTTCTTGAAGTTCGGATCCAGGGCGAGGCCCACCCGGGCCGCGGCGTCGGCCCACTGGCGCTTGAGGTGGTCCGTGGGCGCGACGACGGTGATCCGGTTCACGATGCCGCGGTCCACGAGCTCCGTGGCCACGCGCAGCGCGAAGGTGGTCTTGCCGGCGCCGGGGGTGGCGACGGCGAGGAAGTCGCTGGCGTTCTTGGCGAAGTACTTTTCCAGGGCCTCCGCCTGCCACTGGCGGAGCTTGGGCGCGGTGCCCCAGGCGGCACGTTCGGGATAGGCGGGCGGCAGGGTCGGGCCGGAGCCGAAGAGGGTTTCAGAGCTCACTCGTCGGAGGGCACCTTTCAGGATTGCGGGGTGTTGCCGGTGCGCAGCCCCCGCGGACAGGGGAACGCGGGGCGCTGGACGCACTCAGGCCACGGCCCGGGCAGCTGTGCCGGGGCCGTGGCCTGGGGAAAAGTCAGCGCTTCTTGCCGGAGTCGTCGCCGCCGGGGCGCAGACCCTCGTAAATCTCCTTGCACTGCGGGCAGACCGGGAACTTCTTCGGATCGCGGCCCGGAGTCCACACCTTGCCGCACAGGGCGATCACCGGTTCACCCGTGAGGGCGGACTCCATGATCTTTTCCTTGCGCACGTAGTGCGAAAAACGCTCGGCGTCGCCCGGCTCAACGAGCTCGCGCTGCTCCTGGCGTTCGATGACGGCGGTTCCGCCGCGGGGGTCGCTGTGCGCCGGATCGTTCTCGAAGGGATCTGGTGGCAGGCTCATGGGAACCATCTTAGTACCCGCGGCCGACGGCGGCGCCCAGGTGCCCGGCGCGCGCCGCCGTCCGCGGCCTGCTCACTTGTGGACGGCGACCTGGGCCAGCAGCTCGGGTCCGCGGCGGTCCACCCAGGTGCCGCCGATCCGGATGCCCATGACCATCACGGCGATTCCCCACCCGACGCCCAGCGCGAGGGCCGTCCAGCTCCAGACCTGGCTGCCGGTGACCAAGGCGGCCACGGCAGGGACCAGTGCAGGCAGGCACAGGATGATCAGGGCCGCCATGGAGCCGGTGTTGACCAGCAGCGACCGCCCGGCCGAGCCCGGCGGCGTCTTGAACGGGCTTTCGCCCGGCAGCGGCACGTTGTAGGTGAAGCGGGCCGACACCACGCTGGAGAGGCCGAAACCACACAGCAGCAGGGCCATGGAGATCCCCAGCACGGCCGGTGAGGGCGCTCCCCCGACGACCAGGGGCGGCAGCACCGCGGCGACCACGGTCAGCGGCACCGAGAACGTGGCGGCGGCCAGCACCCGGCCGGCCCGGTCATCCCGGCCCCGGACCCCGGCCGCCAGGTGCAGGGCAAAGGCGGTGTTGTCGAAGGCGACGTCGGCGGCGAGGGAAATGCCCAGCAGGAAACCCACCAGCGGGCCGAGGACCAGCAGCATGCCAGGTCCGCTGTTGCCGCCGGCGGCCACCAGCACGACGGCGAGCAGTGGCACCATGAGCAGCGAGGCGCCGTAGCGGGGGTCGCGGAACCAGTAGGTCAGCGCCCGGGCGGCCACGGCACCGGCGGGGGTGGCGGGGAAGCGGTCGAAGAACCCCAGCCGGCCGGCGGTCCGCTTGGCGGAGGCCTGGTGTCCGGGAGTCACCAGGGCCCGGCTGAGCAGGAGCTTCCAGGCCTGGAGCGCCGCCGCCAGGAAGGCCAGGGCCAGAAGGCCCCGGAGGGCGGCGGTCCCGGGGCTGCCCAGTGCGAGGTCCGCGGGAACGGCCCAGGCCGCCCCCAGCGGCGTCCAGGCCAGATAGCCGGCCAGGCGCTCCAGGAACGGGCCCCAGCCCTCCAGCTCCTCCGGGATCAGGGCCACGGCGGGGCCGATCAGCATCAGCGGCACGATGGCGACCAACGCGGTGATGTCGCGGTAGCGGCGGTTGCCGGTCAGCGACGTCGCCGCCGTCACCACCACCCGCGACAGCGCCACGCAGGTCAGCACCGCCACCAGCGCGAACACGACGCCGGCGGCGGCCGCCGCCGGTTCCTGCCACCAGGACAGGCCCCAGCCGAGGGCGGCCAGGAGCGTCAGCAGGCCGGGAAGCCCGATCAGGCCGCCGATGGCCAGGCCGGCCAGGAGCTGGCGCAGGGGGACGGCGTAGGTCGTGAAGCGCGCCGGGTCCAGGGTCATGTCCGCGCCGGCGAGGAACACCGGCAGCAGCGCCCAGCCGGCCACGGCCAGGCTGCCGGCGATCACGCCCGTCACGGCGGAGAGCGCCGGCTCGGCCGAGGTGAGCACGAAGACGCCGACAATCAACAGCCCCAGCATGCCCAGGCCGTAGAGCCCGCCCAGGATCAGGCCGACCAGCTGCCACGGGCTGCGCCGCAGGGAGTTGCGCAGCAGCAGCAGCTTCAGCCGGATCAGGTGCGCAACCATGAAAGGTCCTCCCCCGTGGTCCGGCCGCCGACCAGGTCGACGAAGCGCTCCTCCAGGCTGCGCCCGGCACGCACCTGGTCGACCGTTCCGGCCGCGACGACCTGGCCCCGGGCGATGACGGCGACGTGGTCGCACATCCGCTGGACCAGGTCCATGACGTGGCTGGAGACGATGACCGTCCCGCCGGAGGAGACGTAGTTGGCCAGGATGGCGCGGATGTTGGCTGCGGAAACGGGATCGACGGCTTCGAAGGGCTCGTCGAGCACCAGCAGCTTCGGCGCGTGGATCAGCGCGGAGGCGAGGGCGATCTTCTTGGTCATGCCGGCGGAGTAGTCGACCACCAGGGTTCCGGCGTCGCCGGCGAGGTCCAGGGCGGAGAGCAGGTCCGCGACGCGTTCGCGGACCGTGTCCCGGTCCATGCCGCGCAGCAGCCCCGCATAGGTGACCAGCTGCTCGCCGGTGAGGCGGTCGAAGAGGCGGACGCCGTCGGGCAGGATGCCCATCAGCCGCTTGGCCTTGAGCGGCTCCGCCCACACATCGGTGCCGTGCACCCATGCCCCGCCGGCGGTGGGGCGCAGCAGCCCGGTGGCCATCGAGAGGGTGGTGGTCTTGCCGGCGCCGTTGGGGCCGACCAGTCCGTAGAAGGAGCCGGCGGGAACGTCCAGGTCGATGCCGGCGACGGCGACCTTGGGACCGAAGGTCTTGACCAGTCCGCGCAGGGCCAGGGCCGGCGGGGCGGCCTGGGCCCCGGCGGGGGCCGGAGTGGAGGAAGCGTGTGACATGACTCCCACGCTAGCAATCCGGGGGCCTGCTGCCATCCGTCGCAGGGACCAGACCCGGGGCCGGCGGGGCGGCCGGCGCGGGCCGCGCCTGCTGCGGCGCCCGCTTCTGCCCCCGGCGGAGTAGTCCGCAGGGGGCATCCGGGCCGCCCCCTCCCCTGGAAGAGTGCGGGCTCCGCAGAAGAGGGCGGGCTCCTAGAAGAGGGCGCGGGCGAGGGCCGAACGGGCCTTCGTGACCCTCGGGTCCGCCGTGCCGACGACCTCGAACAGGTCCAGCAGGCGCAGGCGGGTCCGCTCCCGGTCCTCACCGGCGGTGCGGGCGACCAGCCGGACCAGCCGGTTGAAGGCGTCGTCGACATGGCCGCCGGAGACATCCAGGTCCGCGACCGCCAGCTGGGCGTCGACGTCGTCGGGGTTCTGCGCCGCGTTGTCGCGCAGCTGCTGCGCGTCGACTCCCTGCAGCCGGCCCATCAGCTCCACCTGCGCCAGTCCGGCCCGGGCCTCGGCGTCGGCCGGCTGTTCGGCCAGGGCCTTCCGGTAGGCCTCCGCCGCACCCTGGTAGTTGCCGGCCACGATGGCGTCGTAGGCCTCCTGGTGCAGGGGCGGCAGGGGCGGCTCCTCCGCCTCGTCCGCGGCGCCCGTTCCGGCGTCGGCGCCGAGGGAGCCGGTCACGCCGTTGGCCTCCGCCACCCGCAGCAGCTCATCGATGACGCCGCGGATCTGGTCCTCGGGCACCGGGCCTTCAAAGAGCGGCACCGGCTGGCCCTTGAGGACGGCCGCGACGGTCGGCACCGCCACCGCCTGGAAGGCCTGCGCGATCTGCGGATACGCGTTGACGTCCACCCGGGCCAGCAGGACCCGGCCGCCGAGGGAGGCGGTGATCCCGGCCAGCGCCTGGCTGACCTGGCGCGACGCTTCAAGGTCGGCCGAGTAGAGGTCGATCAGCACCGGCACCTGGGACGAGACCTGGATGACCTGCGGGAAGGTCTGCTCGTTCACCTCCGCGGTCCAGGCGGACGCGCCGGCGCCGGCCTCGGCGGAGCCGCCGGGTGACGGCGCCGGGGCGGAGGCGCGGGCCTTGAGGGCGGAGAGGTCCACCGCCCCCCTGAGGTTCATGGACGCGGAAGGCCCCGGTGCGGGACGGCCGTTCGGAATGCTCATTGCTTCACCCTAATACGTCTTCTCGGGTCGGTCAGGAGGCCGCTGCAGGCACCCGCCGGGTACCGGCAGCGAAAACCGGCCCGGACAGCTGTCCGGGCCGGCATCGGTCTGCGGCCGGCTACTTCAGGACCGCGTTCAGCAGCTGCTGGGCGGCGCCGATCACCTGGGCCTGCTCGCCGCTGTCGGCCGGCGGCAGGTAGAGCAGCACGGCTTCGCCGTACCGGACGTCGATGCCCGTGTCGGTCACGGCTTCTCCGGTGAGGGTCTCGTAGACCGTGTCCCTGAGGTTGATCGAGTCGCCGGCCTCCCGCGGGGAGCTGCTGTAGTTGTGCAGCATGTAGCCGGTGACCACCGCGCCGCCGTCGGCCGTGCGCAGGGCCTGGGTCTGGTTCTGCTCGGCGGTGTGCTGGAAGCTGATGGTGGCGAACTCGTTCTCCGGGTTGGCCGTGACCTCGGACTGGAAGCGCGTGACCGCCTCGGCGAAGGTGTTCTCCGCGAAGGTGTCCGCGTTGGCTCCCTCGGGGTTCGTCAGGGCGTCGGCGACCGCGTCCATGGCTGCCGACGGTGAGAGTCCCAGGCCCTCGGCGGAGTCCGCGGCGACGGCGTCGACGCCGGAGCCGGCAGCCGGGACGGGCGGGAACGTGGTGCCGGGCAGCATGCCCACGGCGCTGGTCAGGCGGTAGTTCTGGCGGGCCGAGTCCTGCACCAGCATCAGCACCTGCGGCACCTGCTGGCCTTCGGCCTGGGTCACGGCCAGCAGCCGGCGGGGCCACTCTCCGGCGTCGGTGGACTCGACGAGCCGGGCCCGGACCGGTTCGGCCGCGACGGGCAGCTGGGCGGGCAGGTCGGGTGCCTTGGCGCGCACCTCGTAGCTGGCGGTGCGCATGGCCAGGGCGGCGCCGGCGACCCGGGCCTCGAGGGCTGCGGGGTCGGAGGCCGCGTCGGCCGCCTCCACGGTGGCCGAGACGTCCTCGAGGATCCGCTGCAGCTGCGAGTCCAGGACCACGGGGGCCGCGGCCGGCTGCTCGTCCCCGGCGGCGGAAGCTCCCGCTGCAGGGACCGCGGCGAGGGCCAGTGCGGCGAGGGCCGCTGCGGGGCGCACGGCACGGCGCTGCGCCGTTCCGGCCTCCTGCTTCTCCCTCGGCGGCCGGCTGCCGGCAGGCGCGTCCGCCGCGCGGCGTCCGCCGCTTCCGCGGCCGGGCAGGAAGCCCAGGGCCGCGCCCAGGACGGCCACCAGCGCGCCGAGCACGATCAGCGGCAGCGCCAGCGGGTTGGTGGAGTCGTTGTCCCAGCTGACCTCGACGGCCGTGGGGGCCTGGCCCGATTCGGAGGCCAGCAGGACCTTCCAGCTGCCCTCGGCTGGCGGCTCGTAGGCGTACTCAACGGTGCCCTCGCCGGTCTCCTCTACGACCCAGAGGTCGGAGCCCGCGGGGAAAGGCACCTCGGACTCGCCCTCGGTCCGCTCGCCGGCCAGCGCTTCGCCGTCGCCGCTGAGCCTGGTCACCGCGGCGTCGGCCACCCAGGCGTCGACGTCGTCGTCCCGGCCGACGGCGAGCAGCAGGTTCCCCTCGCCGGTCGCCTTGATCCGCACCGGGCCCGAGCGGTCCTGCAGGACCTCCGGCTCCAGGACCGTCAGCGCGGAGGCAGGCGTGTCCTCCGCCGAGCGGGCGGTTGCCGTTTCCGGCGGCGCCCAGACGGTACGCAGGCCGATGCCGATGAGCATCAGCACGACGCCGAGCACTATGAGCGGAACTGCTGTCTTGTTTCGCACAACTTACCTATCGTCGTCACGGGTCTGCCGGAGCCGGTGGGCCCGGCGGCACGGAGCAGCGGCACGCCGGGCGCGGCGGGCCGTTTACAGCCCAATGGTAACGAATCGGCATAGACGCTCCTATTTGGGCTTGTCCGGACCGCCCCGCCGTCGGGGACGGTCCTGATAACCTTCGCTTCATATCCACAGGCACCAGCAAGGGGAATCCGTACAGATGAGCGAGGACAGCGGGCCGGCCCCGTCCGGCGGAACCGGCGGGACGGGCGGAGCCGACGGGACCCGTTCCGACGGCGCTCCGCAGCAGCCCTCCGCATCCGGGCACGAGCTGCGCGGCAGGCTGGTCTCCGCGGCGGCACGCCTGTCCCGGGCCAGGGTGCCCGGTGCCCGCCCGCGCCGCCGCTTCGAGTTTCCTCCCGAGACGGGCTCCAGCGCGCCGCAGGCGCCCGAGGAGGCCGCCGGAGCCGTGGCGGTCCACCCGGCACCGGCACGGGACGTGAGCACCAATCCCGTGCGGTTCGGTTTCCTGTTCACCGTCGGTGTCGGTTTTGCCCTGCTGCTGTACTTCATGGTCACCAACGTCGGCGAGCTGCTGGTCTGGATCGGGGCGGCGCTGTTCATCGCCCTGGGCCTGGATCCGGTGGTGCGCTGGCTGGCCGCCCGCGGCCTGCCGCGCCCGGCCGGCATCACCCTGACCGTCCTGGCCCTGGCCGGCATCATCGCCGGCTTCTTCGCGACCCTGATTCCGACCATCGTGAACCAGACCAGCGAGATCGCGGCCAACGCGCCCGGGTACGTCAATGCCTTCCTCGACTCGGACTTCTTCCGCACGGTCGAGGACCAGTTCCACGTCCGGGAACGGCTGGGCGAGGAGATCAACCGTTTCTTCTCCAACAGCGAGGCCCTGGGCGGGGTGTTCGGCGGGGTCCTCAGCGTGGGATCGGTGATCGCCAACGGGCTCTTCGGCACGCTGATCATCCTGGTCCTGACCCTGTACTTCCTCGCGTCCCTGCCGTCGATGAAGGCCTGGGCCTACCGCCTGGCCCCGCGCAGCCGCCGACGCCGGGTCGAGCAGCTGTCGGAGGAGATCACCTCCTCCGTGGGCAACTACGTGATCGGCCAGGGCGTGGTCGCCGTGCTGGACGCGACCTATGCCTTCATCGTGATGACCATCACCGGGGTGCCCTTCTCCGTGCTGCTGGCCTTCGTGGTCGCGCTGCTGGCCTTCATCCCGCTGGTGGGCCCGCCGATCGCGCTGATCCTGGTGTCGCTGGTGGCGCTGACGGCCAGCTGGCAGACGGCCGTCGTCTTCGCCATCCTCTACATGGCCTATCTGCAGTTCGAGGCCTACTTCGTGTCCCCGCGGATCATGAGCCGGGCCGTCGCCGTGCCGGGAGCCGTGGCCGTGATCGCCGTCATCGCCGGCGGCTCGCTGCTGGGCGTCCTCGGCGCGCTGATCGCCATCCCGACCGCCGCGGCGGTCATGCTGCTGCTCAAGGAAGTGCTGATCAGCCGGCAGGACCAACGCTAGGGGCGGACAGCGCTCAGCGGAGCAGCCGGCCGCCGGGGCGGGAACGCCAGCAGCGCTCGTGCCAGTGCCGGCGGTCCTCCACGGCCGTCTGCCGGCCGAGCAGCGAGTCCTCCTGCCACGCCACCAGATGCGCGATGCCCGGCGGGATGACCTGCCCGCAGCCCGGGCAGCGGTACTCCTTGGCCGCATTCGAGGCGGTGATGCGCCGCACCGACCACTCGCCGTCGACGGCCGATTCATGGTGGGGAATGCCCGCACGGGTCCGCTCGAGGTCGAACTCGGGGGCGGGCCGCGCCCATTTGCTCCGGGCCGTCCGCCCGGCGGCTGCTGCGCCGGGGGTGCGGCGGGGGCGGTTGGAGCGGGGCATGATCATCATTGTGCCCGAGCCCAGCAGGTAAAGTGCAACTGTGCGTTTAGTGATAGCCCGCTGCTCCGTCGACTACATCGGGCGCCTCCGCGCCCACCTGCCCCTGGCCGTGAGGCTGCTGATGGTGAAGGCCGACGGGTCGGTCCTCATCCATTCCGACGGCGGCTCCTACAAGCCGCTGAACTGGATGAGCCCCCCGGCCACCCTGCGCATCACCGAGCCGGGGCCCGACGACGCCGAGGCCGGCGTCCTCGAAGTCTGGAACGTCGCCAGCACCAAGACCGACGACCGCCTGGTGATCAACGTCTACGAGCAGTTCTCCGAGCTCAGCCACGACCTGGGCGTGGATCCCGGCCTGATCAAGGACGGCGTGGAAGCCGACCTGCAGCGCCTGCTGGCCGAGCAGATCGACCTGCTGGGAGCCGGCAGCACCCTGATCCGGCGCGAGTACATGACGGCGATCGGTCCGGTGGACATCCTGGCCCGGGACGCCTCCGGCGCCACCGTGGCCGTGGAGCTCAAGCGCCGCGGCGACATCGACGGCGTGGAGCAGCTGACCCGCTACCTTGAGCTGCTCAACCGCGACCCGCTGCTGGCGCCGGTCCGCGGCGTCTTCGCCGCACAGCAGATCAAGCCCCAGGCCCGGGTCCTCGCGGAGGACCGCGGCATCCGCTGCCTCACCCTGGACTACGACGAGATGCGGGGCGTGGACGACAGCGAGTCCCGCCTGTTCTAGCGCCCCGGCCGCCCGCCGCGGGTGGACAAAAGCGGCGCCGGACCATGCATAGAATCCAGATATGAGCACCACCTCGGTTCCTTCCCCCGGAACGGCGGCCTCGGGCTGCGCCTTCGGCACGGTCGCGGCCCCCGGGGGTGTCATCGACGACGGCGCGGTCTGCTGGGAGAACGGCGTCGTCACGTTCGTCGGAGAGGCCTCGGCCGCACCAGCCTCCGGCGGCCCGGCCGTGCCGCTGCCGGCCGGAGCCCTGCTGCTGCCGGGTTTGGTCGACCTGCACTGCCACGGCGCGGCCGGCGTGGATTTCAGCACCGCCTCCGCCGCCGAAGCCCGCCGCGCCGCGGCCCATCTGCACCGCAGCGGCACCACCACGTTCCTGGCCAGCGTCGTCGCCGGGCCGCCGGACCGGATGGCCGCGGCGTTCAGGACGCTGGCCCCGCTGGCAGCCGAAGGGCTGATCGCCGGACTGCACGCCGAAGGGCCCTTCCTTTCCGCCCGCAGGTGCGGAGCCCAGGACCCGGCATTCCTGATCGACCCGGATCCGGCGGTGCTGGAGGAGCTGCTCGAGGCCGCGGACGGCACGCTGGCGACCATGACCTACGCCCCCGAGCTGCCCGGGGCCGACGCGCTGGTCCGCGCGCTGGCCGCCGCCGACGTCGTCCCCTCCCCCGGCCACACCGAAGCCGACGACGCCACCGCAGCGGCCTCCCTGGCCGCGGCCCGGCGTGAGCTGGCCGCGGCGGCCCCCGGAGCCCGGCCCACGGTAACCCACCTCTTCAACGGCATGGCCCCGCTGCACCACCGGGCGCCCGGCCCGGCGGGAGCCTGCCTGCGCGCCGCCGCGGCCGGAGAGGCGGTGGTGGAACTCATCGCCGACGGCGTCCACCTGGACCCGGCCATCGTGCACACGGTCTTCGCCCTTGCGGGCGCGGAGAACGTGGCGCTGGTGAGCGATTCGATGGCCGCCGCGGGCCTGGGTGACGGCAGCTACCTGCTGGGCTCCTCGCGCGTCACGGTACAGGGCGGCCGCGCCGTCCTCGCCGACGGCGGTTCCCTGGCCGGCGGCACCTCGACCGTACTGGACGGTGTCCGCACCGCCCTCGACGCCGGCGTCGGGCTGTGCCGGGCCGTGGCCGCGGCCTCGTCCGTTCCGGCGGCGGTACTCGGCCTCGGCGACGTCGTCGGGGCCCTGCGCCCGGGCCTGCGGGCCGACCTGGTGGCCGTCACGGCGGGCCTGGAACCGCTGGCCGTGGTGCACGGCGGACGGGTCCAGGCCTGAGCGCGGGGCAAAGCCTACGCCCCCGCTCCAGAAATGCGAAAGAAAAATGTCCAAATCCGTTGACCGGCCACGTTTTCATATGTGAGGCTATAGCCAGTCTTTGTGTAGGTGTTTTGCATGCTCGCAAGACGGTTGCGAGCGTGAAGCTCCTCAAGGAACTGCCGTTTACCCCGGCAAGGAATTGGGTCTTCCCGCCTCGGTAACGGTAAGGGCGCCCCGGGCGCGGCCCGCCATAACAGTGGCGGGTGCAGTTTCTTTTCTGAGGAGATTCACATGGCACAGGGAACCGTGAAGTGGTTCAACGCCGAAAAGGGCTTCGGCTTTATTACTCCGGACGATTCCGACGGCGACGTCTTCGTCCACTACTCCGAGATCCAGTCCAACGGCTTCAAGACCCTCGACGAGAACCAGCGCGTTGAGTTCGAGATCGGCCAGGGCGCCAAGGGCCCGCAGGCCACCGGCGTCACCGCCCTCTGATTCATCTGCAGCGCCGCCTGTCGGCGCGGTTCGGGACGGCTTCTCCGCATGCGGGGAAGCCGTCCCTGCATTTAACCCGCGGTCACGGCGGCAGCACCCTGACCTGCGCCGGCTGCACCTAGGCGCGGCGCCGGACCGCCCGGGCGCCGAGACCGCGAAGGTTCTCCATGAAGCGCTCGTAGCCGCGGTCGATGTGGTCCACTCCCCGCACCTCGGTGGTGCCCTCCGCGGCGAGGCCGGCAATGACCAGCGCGGCTCCGGCCCTGATGTCGTTGGCCACCACGGGTGCTCCCGAGAGCCGGGGAACGCCCTGCACGAGGGCGTGGTGCCCGTCCAGACGGACGACGGCGCCCAGCCGGGCGAGTTCGGAGGTGAAGCCCCAGCGTGCCTCGAACACGTTTTCCGTGACCATGCCGGAGCCGCTGGACACGGCGTTCAGGGCGACCACGAACGGCTGCAGGTCCGTCGGGAAGCCGGGATACGGCAGGGTGGAGACGTTGATGGGTTCGGGCCGCTCCGGCCCCTTGACGGTGAACCCGTCGGTGTCGACGGTGACGGCGCAGCCGGCCTGGACCAGCTTGTCGAGCACCACGGTGAGCGCGGACGCGTCGGCGTCCTGGATGGTGATGGTGCCGCCGGTGACGGCGGCGGCGAAGGCCCAGGTGCCGGCCACGATCCGGTCCGGCACCACCCGGTGGGTGACCGGGCGGAGGCTGGGCACGCCGTTGATGACCAGGGTGTTGGTGCCCACGCCGCTGATGTCGGCGCCCATCTCGATGAGCATTTCGGCGATGTCCGTGATTTCCGGCTCCCGTGCCGCGTTGTCCAGCACGGTCCGGCCCTCGGCCAGGGTGGCGGCCATCATGAGGTTCTCCGTGGCGCCCACGGAGGGAAAGTCGAGGATGTGCCGGGCCCCGCTCAGTCCTTCGGGGACGCTGGCGATCAGGTAGCCGTGGTCGATGCTGATCTCGGCGCCCATGAGCTCCAGGCCGGCGCGGTGCATATCGAGCCCGCGCGAGCCGATGGCGTCTCCGCCCGGCAGTGCGACCTCCGCCCGGCGGCAGCGGGCCACCAGCGGCCCGAGGACGCTGATGGAGGCCCGCATGGCGCGGACCAGGTCGTAGTCCGCCTGGTGTCCCGGCATCGGCGGCACGTCGATCCGCACGCTGGCGGCCTCGACGTCGTAGTCCACGGCGCAGCCCAGCCGGCGCAGCAGCTCGGCCATGATCCAGACGTCCTGGATGTTGGGCACGTTGGTGATGGTGGATTCGCCCTCGGCCAGCAGGGTGGCGGCCATCAGCTTCAGGACGCTGTTCTTGGCTCCGGGGACCCGGACGGTGCCGTTGAGCGTGGAGGGGCCGCTGACTGCTATGACGTCTTCCATGTCCTCCATCCTAGGGGGACGGCGGGGATGGACAGGTGCGGGTCAGCGCCAGGTGCCGATGCCGATGACCGGACCGGCCTCCAGCCAGGAGGACAGGCCGGTGTACACCTCGTAGCGCATGGCCAGCTGCAGGGGCTCGCCCTCGTAGCGGAGGTTGACGACGACGGCGCCGGGCTGGATCCGGGCCCGTTCGGCCTCGGTGGGCTGGCGCCAGCCGTCGATCTCCAGCGAGCTGCGCAGGAAGCGGTACCGCGGGATCGGGCTCAGGGAGACCAGCCGCAGCCATTCCAGCCGGGTGTCCGTATAACGGCACACCCCCATCCGCCACCCGCCGGGCGGGAGGCAGATGGAGGCGTCGAATGTGCCAAGGGTGCGCCGCAGCTGTGTGCGGCGCACCCAAAACAGCACTACGGCCAGAACCAGGAGGCCCAGCAGGCCCGCCAGGGCAATGAACACATAGAAGCTGCCCATTGCGTCTGGTCAGCGGTTCCCGGAGGTTGCGGACTCGTTGACCTTCGCGTTGTCGGCGACGATCACCACGCGGTTGCTGTCGACGGAGAAGAATCCGCCGTCGACGGTCACCTCGATGCGCGAACCGTCCACCGGGTCGATGGCCAGCTCGCCGGCGGCCAGGATCGCGAGCAGCGGGGTGTGGCCCGGCATGATGCCGATGTCACCCTCCGTGGTGCGCGCCTTGACCAGGCGGGCCGGGCCGGACCACACGAAGTGGTCGGCCGCGACAATCTCAACTTCGAGTTCGGCCATGGGGCTTACTTCCCGGTCTGCTCTTGGATCTTCGCCCAGGCGCGCTCGACGTCGTCCATGCCGCCGACGTTGAAGAACGCCTGCTCGGCGATGTGGTCAACGTCGCCGTCGCAGATGGCCTTGAAGCCCTCGATGGTGTCCTTGATGGACACGGTCGAGCCCTCGACACCGGTGAACTGCTTGGCGGTGTAGGTGTTCTGCGAGAGGAACTGCTGGATGCGGCGGGCGCGGGCCACGACGATCTTGTCCTCTTCGGAGAGCTCGTCGACGCCGAGGATCGCGATGATGTCCTGCAGTTCCTTGTTCTTCTGCAGGATCTGCTTCACGCGGATCGCGGTGTCGTAGTGCTCCTGGCCCACGTACTGCGGGTCGAGGATGCGCGAGGTCGAGGTCAGGGGGTCCACGGCCGGGTAGAGACCACGCGAGGCGATCTCGCGGGAGAGCTCGGTGGTCGCGTCCAGGTGGGCGAAGGTGGTCGCCGGAGCCGGGTCGGTGTAGTCATCGGCCGGGACGTAGATCGCCTGCATGGAGGTGATCGAGTGGCCCTTGGTCGAGGTGATGCGCTCCTGCAGCAGGCCCATCTCGTCAGCCAGGTTGGGCTGGTAGCCCACGGCGGACGGCATGCGGCCCAGCAGGGTCGACACCTCGGAACCGGCCTGGGTGAACCGGAAGATGTTGTCGATGAACAGCAGCACGTCCTGGTTCTGCACATCGCGGAAGTACTCCGCCATGGTCAGGCCGGTCAGGGCCACGCGCAGGCGCGTTCCCGGCGGCTCATCCATCTGGCCGAACACAAGGGCGGTGTCCTTCAGGACGCCGGCCTCTTCCATTTCCACCCAGAGGTCGTTGCCCTCGCGGGTACGCTCGCCGACGCCGGCGAAGACGGAGGTGCCGCCGAAGTTGCGGGCCACACGGGTGATCATTTCCTGGATCAGGACGGTCTTGCCGACGCCGGCGCCGCCGAACAGGCCGATCTTGCCGCCCTTGATGTACGGGGTCAGCAGGTCGATGACCTTGATGCCGGTCTCCAGCATCTCGGTGGAGCCTTCGAGGTCCGCGAAGTTCGGGGCCTTGCGGTGGATCGGCCAGCGCTCGTTGATCTCGAGCTTGTCCTCGGTGACGTCCAGCGGCTTGCCGAGGACGTTGAAGATGTGGCCCTTGACGCCGTCGCCGACGGGAACGGTGATCGGTGCACCGGTGTCGGTCACGGCCGCGCCGCGGACCAGGCCGTCGGTGGCCTGCAGCGAGATGGCACGCACGAGGTTGTCGCCCAGGTGCTGCGAGGTCTCGAAGGTGATGGTCTTGGTCTCACCGTTGAGCGTCAGCTCGGTGGTCAGCGCGTTGTAGATTTCGGGGATTGCGTCAGCCGGGAATTCGACGTCGACAACCGGGCCAATGACACGGGCGATACGGCCGGTGGCACCCGAAGCCGCGGAGGTCGCTCCGTGCTCGACAGTCTGGGCAGTCATCTCTCTCACTTCACTCAGTAGATGGCGTGTGGGCTAAGTTCTTGAGGCTCGTACGGCTAGGACGCCAGGGCGTCCGCTCCGGCCACGATCTCGGAAAGCTCCTGGGTGATCTCCGCCTGGCGGGCGTTGTTCCGGAGCCTGGTGTACTTCTTGATCAGGTCGTTGGCGTTGTCGCCGGCGGCCTTCATGGCGCGCTGGCGGGCCGCCAGTTCGGAGGCGGCAGCCTGCAGCATGGCTGCGAAGATACGGGACTCGATGTACCGCGGCAGCAGTGCGTCAAGCACCTGCTCGGGGTCCGGCTCGTACTCGTAAAGCGGCAGCAGCTCACCCTCGGCAGGTGCCTGGTCCTCCTCAACGACCTCCAGGGGCAGCAGGCGGATGACCGCCGGCTCCTGGACGACCATCGACTTGAAGCGCGTGAAGACGATGTGGATCTCGTCGACGCCGCCGTCCTCGTAAGGCGTGTTGAAGGCCTCCAGGAGGGCCGCGCCGATTTCGCGTGCCGTCTCGAACTCCGGGGCATCGGTGCCGCCGGTCCAGACCTTGACGGCTTCACGTCCGCGGAAGTCGTAGTAGGCCTGCGCCTTGCGTCCCACGAGGTAGGGGCGGACTTCCTTGCCCTCTTCGTGCAGCAGCTCAATCAGGGACTCGCTCTGCTTGAGCACGCCGGCCGAGTAGGAACCGGCCAGGCCGCGGTCGGAGGTCAGGATCAGCACTGCTGACCGTCGGATCTGCTCCGGCTCGGTGGTCAGCGGGTGGTCGATCTCCGACTGGGACGCCACAGCAGAAACGGCACGGGTGATCGCGTTGGAATACGGCAGGGACGCAGCCACTCGGTTGCGTGCCTTTCCAATGCGAGAGGCAGCAATCAGCTCCATCGCCTTGAAGATCTTCTGCATCGACGTGGTCGAGGCGATCTTCTGGCGGTAGACCCGAATTTGGGCTCCCATACTTTTCCTTTCGGTTCCCGGCCCTTCGGCCGGGGGCTACGTGGCTTTGGCGAGGGCTCCGCGGCCGGGGGCTGCCCGGCCGCGGAGCACCAAAGCCGCTAGCGCTTCTGCTTGACGATCTTTTCCTGGTCGACGGCTTCCTCGTCCAGCGCGGAGTATTCCTCGTGGCCGGCGGAAACCATGCGGTTGTCGCCTTCACCGAAGAAGCCCGGCTTGAAGTTCTCGACGAGGCGCTGCATCTCCTCGACCGTGCTGTCCTCCAGCTTGCCGGTCTCGGCAAGGACCGTCAGGACCTTGGAGGTGTGGCGCACGTGGTCCAGGAACTCGGACTCGAAGCGCTGCACGTCCTCCACCGGGACGTCGTCCAGGTGGCCGTTGGTGCCGAGCCAGATGGACACGACCTGGTCCTCGACCGGGAAGGGCGCGTACTGGCCCTGCTTCAGCAGCTCCATCAGGCGGGCGCCGCGGGTCAGCTGCTGCCGGGAAGCGGCATCCAGGTCAGAGGCGAACATGGCGAAGGCCTGCATGTCGCGGTACTGCGCCAGCTCCAGCTTCAAGGTGCCGGAGACCTTCTTCATGGCCTTCTGCTGCGCGGCGCCGCCGACGCGGGACACCGAGATGCCGACGTCGACCGCGGGGCGCTGGTTGGCGTTGAAGAGGTCCGACTGCAGGAAGATCTGGCCGTCGGTGATGGAGATGACGTTGGTCGGGATGTAGGCCGAGACGTCGTTCGCCTTGGTTTCGATGATCGGCAGGCCGGTCATCGAGCCGGCACCGAGCTCGTCGGAGAGCTTGGCGCAGCGCTCCAGCAGGCGGGAGTGCAGGTAGAAGACGTCGCCCGGGTAGGCTTCGCGTCCCGGCGGGCGGCGCAGCAGCAGCGACACGGCGCGGTAGGCTTCGGCCTGCTTCGAGAGGTCATCGAAGATGATCAGGACGTGCTTGCCGCCGTACATCCAGTGCTGGCCGATGGCCGAGCCGGCGTAGGGCGCCAGGTACTTGAAGCCGGCCGGGTCGGACGCCGGGGAGGCCACGATGGTGGTGTACTCCATCGCGCCCTGGTCCTCGAGGGTGCGCTTGATCTCGGCGATCGTGGAGGCCTTCTGGCCGATCGCGACGTAGATGCAGCGGACCTGCTTGGTGACGTCGCCGGACTCCCAGTTGGCCTTCTGGTTCAGGATGGTGTCGACCGCGATGGCGGTCTTGCCGGTCTTGCGGTCACCGATGATCAGCTGGCGCTGGCCGCGGCCGATCGGGATCATCGCGTCGATGGCCTTGAGGCCGGTCTGCAGCGGCTCGTGCACCGACTTACGCTGGGTCACGCCCGGAGCCTGCAGCTCCAGTGCACGGCGGGCCTCCGCCTCGATCGGTCCCATGTCGTCCAGGGGCTCGCCCAGCGGGTCCACCACGCGGCCGAGGAAGGCGTCGCCGACCGGCACGGACAGCACCTCGCCGGTGCGGTGCACTTCCTGGCCTTCTTCGATGCCGGTGAAGTCACCGAGGACAACGACACCGATTTCACGGGTGTCAAGGTTCTGGGCCAGGCCCAGGGTGCCGTCCTGGAACCGAAGAAGCTCGTTCGCCATGACGGAGGGCAGGCCCTCCACACGGGCGATGCCGTCGCTGGCGGTGGTGACTCGGCCAACCTCAACGCGATCGGCGCTTCCGGGTTCGTAGGACGCCGCAAATTCGTTCAACGCATTACGGACGTCGTCGGCGTTGATGGTCAATTCGGCCATCTGCAGTCCCTGCTCTCCTATGTTGTGATCATCGGATGAACGCCGATGACCGGGATTAATTCTCAAAACGTGCTCGTGGAACGGGCTGTTCGGCCAGCTCCTAGACGGCGAGCTTCCGTCGAAGTTCGGAAAGTCGGGAGACGACCGATGAGTCGAGCACCTCGTCTCCCACTGTAATCCGCACCCCGCCGATCAAGGAGGGGTCCACCTCGGCGTTGATCTTCAGCTCGCGGCCGTAGAGCGCGTCCAGCGATGCCTGCAGGCGGGTCCGCTGCTCGGCCGTCAGGGGCCGTGCGGAGCGGACTTCCGCGATCCACCGACGCTGGCGTGCGGACACCAGCTCCAGGAAGCGCGAGATCACACCGGTGGGGCGCAGGCCGCGCGGATGCGCAACCGCCTGCCGGATGAGCACCAGGGCCTCGGGGCCGGCGCCGGGCACCAGCCGTTCGGCCAGCGCCGTGCGGGCCTGAACCGGGGCCTGCGGGTCGGAAAGCGCCCGCTGGACCTCGTGGCTGGCGGCAACTGCCCGGTTGAACCGGAACAGGTCGTCCTCCAGCGCGTCCAGCCCGGCGCTTCCCGGACCGCGGTTCTCAGCCACGGCGGAGACCACGGTCGCCGCCAGGAGCTCGAGCGCGTCGCCGATGTCGCGCGGATCGCGCCACCGGGAAGCAGCAAGTCCCGTGGCAATGGTCTCCGCCTCAGGCGAGACCTTGCCGGCGAACAGGTTGGAAACCAGCGCCGCCTTCTCGGAACCCTCGCGGGTCGGATCGGTCAGTGCGCGGCGAACCCCGGCACCGGCGTCGAGGACGCCGACGATTCCAAAGAGTTCCTCAGCCAGCGACAGAGTCGCATGCGGGAGGTACTTCTCCAGCTGCTCCTGTGCCGCTGCCAGCGACTCGCTCGATACACCTGCCATTACCTAGCTGCACCTGCATTCTCTTTGTCGAGGTCCGCGAGGAAGCGGTCCACCACGCGGGCCGACCGTGCATCGTCCTCGAGTGCTTCACCGATGATGCGCCCGGCCAGCTCGGTGGCCAGGGTGCCGACCTCGGCGCGCAGCGACGTGACGGCCGCCTGGCGTTCCGCGGCGATCTGCACGTGGGCCTGCTCGGTGATGCGAGCGGACTCGGCTGCGGCCTTGGCCTTGAGGTCGGCCAGGATCTGCGCACCTTCGGCACGGGCCTGTTCGCGGATCTGGTTGGCTTCGGTGCGGGCGTCGTTCAGCTGCGCCTTGTATTCCTCAAGGGCAGCGCTGGCCTCAGCCTGCGCCTTTTCGGCCTTCTCGATGTTGCCTTCGATGGCGGCGGCGCGCTCGGCGTACACCTTCTCGAAGGCAGGAACCACGAACTTCACGACGATGAACATCAGAATCGCAAAGCTGATGCCCGTCACCAGGATTTCCCAAACATTGGGAATCAGGGGGTTGGCGCCTTCAGCGGCAGCCCGGATAGCTACCTGATCCACTATTCACCCGTCCTATCTGGTTGGTTGGTCGGTCGGCTGGGGTTAGCCAACAATGAACGCGAGAACCAGACCAAGGATAGCGAGGGCTTCGGTCAGGGCCAGGCCGAGGAAGGCGATGGGCTGCAGGACGCGCTGGGCCTCCGGCTGGCGGGCCACGCCGGAGATGTAGGCGAAGAACACCAGGCCGACGCCGATGGCGCCGCCGATGGCGGAGAGGCCGTAACCGATGGCGTTGAGGCTACCCGAGATTTCCATTTCTTATTTTTCCTTTCAAGATGCCCGAAGGCAGGTTGAGGTTGCTTGGGGGTTCCCCGTCGGGGAAGTCTTAGTGCTCGTCCGCCAGGGCGCCCTGGATGTAGATCGCGGTCAGCAGGACGAAGACGTAGGCCTGCAGGACCATGATCAGCGCCTCCAGCATGTACATGGCGATTCCGCCCACGAGGACGAGGATGGAGGCACCCTGCAGCAGGACGTTGTCCTGCAGCACGAGCAGGTATTCGATTCCGGCGCCGCAGAGCATGACGATGAGGTGGCCGGACATCATGGTCGCGAACAGACGCAGGCTGTGCGTGATCGGGCGGACCAGGAAGTTGGAGATGATCTCGATCGGCACCAGCACCGGCAGGATGTACCACGGCACGCCGGAGGGCACGACGGCCATCTTGAAGTAGCGGATGCCGTGCTTCTTCAGGCCGATGCCGATCCAGGTCACGTACACGATCAGGGCGAGCAGGTAGGCACCGCCGGGGTGCGAGAAGCTCGGCAGCTGGATGAACGGAATCGCGCCGTAGATGTTGTTGACGAGGATGAAGAAGAACAGCGCGAAGAGGAAGGGAACGTACTTGATGAAGTCGCGCTCACCGATCACGTCGCGGGCGATGCCGTTGCGGACGAAGCCGTAGGCGGACTCACCCAGGAACTGCAGCCGGCCGGGAACCAGGGTTCCGCGCCGGGAGGCGGCGATGAAGAACCAGGCGATGATGCCCACCGACAGCAGGACGAGGATCATCTGCTTCCCGATGCCCTCGCCGTACTCCGCGCCCCAGGGCCAAACTTCAGGGAGGTGCATTTCATCAATTGCCGGCGGAACGAATCCGTCCTCAGTGGTCGCCGGGAGCGCAAGCGCGATCAACGCGTTTCCTCTCTGCTGTGTACTTCATCGGGCATATGTATCGGGGCAGATCTGTGTGCCCTTGGAAAAAGCTGTGGCATTACTGCTCGGTCTCCCGGTTCCTGGCCTCGGTGCCGCCGGGAGTTGAGTCAACGGGACGGGTCAGCCCGTGTGCGTAGGCGAGGTAGAAACCAGCGGCACCGCCGAAGAGCATTCCTACGAGCACCAGCCATCGCATATCGAACAGATTGTCCAGAAGTAACCCTATCAAACCCCAGGCGACGATCCCGCCAACGATGTAACTGAAAACGCGCATGCCGGCGTCGTAGCCGGCCCCGCCGTTGTTCTCCTGCATTTCAGGCTTCCCTCCCGCTGCCGGGGCGCGCCGAAGCGTCCGCGGCGTCGTCATAAAGCAGGAAACGCACGCGTGAGAACGCGCGGATTTCCCCCGCCTGCCAGGCGATCGTCGCTGCCACCGCGGCTCCCAGGAACCAGCCGGACTCCAGCCACTCCGGGCGGCCGAGGAACAGCAGGACGGCCGCAAACAGGACCACCTTGATGCCGTAGACCACCACGAACATGGCCATCGCTCCGCCCGGATTGTTCCGGCCCACGAGGTGCCCGACGAGCAGGCTCAGTGCGAAGAACGCAACAATCAGGACCCACGCGAAGGCCACGCTTCCCAGGCCGGACACTCCGGCTGCGGCAAGCCCGGCAACGGCGCACGCTGCTCCGACCGCGCCGGACCAGGCCAGGGCGGTCTTCAGGACCTTCAGCCACGGCGACCGTTCCTCCCCGGAGGCGGCAAGGAAGCCGGCGGCCGGGGCGCCGTCTGCGGTGCTCATGGCGGAGGGGTCATCCTTGCTGTGGTCGAACTGCGGAAAAAGTCGGGGCCTGCGGCGGCCCCTCAGGAATTCTACCGCACATAGAAGTTCGCTCCGGTCAGGCGTTCGCCCGGGCCGCGAAGATCCGCGGGGAGGCCAGATAGAAGGCGGTCACGGCTGCGGCAAAGACTGTTCCCGCAGCAGTCACGCCCAGCGATGCGCCGGCCGTCACCAGGCCCGTGGAGCCCACCAGCAGGGTGCAGGCGGTGACGACGCCGGTGGCCTGCAGGTGGCTCAGCCCGGCGTCGGTCAGCCGCTGGTAGACGTGCTCCCGGTGGGCGGCGTACCAGCGCTCGCCCCGCCGCACCCTCGAAAGGAGCGTGGTGAAGGTGTCGGCCAGGTAGATCACGACCGGAAAGAGCAGGTACTCCACGTAGATGCCGGCCAGGAACGCCGCGACGGCCATCCCCGCGATCGAGGCGCCCAGCAGGTAGCTGCCGACGTCGCCCAGGAAGACGGACCCGCGTCCCAGGTTCCACGGCAGGAAGGCGGCAAAGGCGGCGGCGACGACGACGCCGGCGGCGGTGAGCCACAGCTGCCCGGTGAGCATCCCGCTGACCGCATACAGGCCGCCGACCACGACGGCGTGCAGCCCGGAGATGCCGTTGATGCCGTCCATGAAGTTCGCGACATTGATGTAGCCGGCAATCGCCAGCATGCCGGCCGGAGCCCACCACCAGCTCTGGTCCATGGCCTGGATCAACGCGCCGGTGCCGGCCAGCCCGATGCCGAGCTGCAGCCCGGCGCGGGTACGGACGGACAGCCCGCGCCAGTCCTCAACCCAGCCCAGCAGCGCGGCCAGGAAGAGCATCCCGGCAAGGATCAGGATGATGGAGCGGTCCACGGCGACGTAGCCGGTCAGCAGCACGGCGGCCAGGCCGGCCAGCACGCCCGCCGCCACCGTGGCGCCGACGCCCCGGATCACCGCGCGGGTATGGGAGGAGCGCTCGTTCGGGACGTCGATGACCCCCAGGCGGCGCAGCAGCGGTATGAAGGCGAACGGCAGGAGCAGGCTGACCAGGAAGGCAGCGGCGGCCGAAGCAGCCAGGAGCATCAGCCGATCCGCCGTTCCGGCAGGTCCGCCGACGGGTCTGCGCGGCGCGCGGCGCCGGAGTCAAGGGTACGGACCGTGGCCTCGCCGTTCTCCGCGGCCTCGGCGGCGGGCTGCCCGCCCTCGGGGCCGAGGCCGCAGCGCTCCAGCCACTCGTCCAGCTCCAGGTCCGCCGGGTCCAGGCTCTGGACCCGGGCGTGGGAGACCTTGGGGTGGAAGGGCCGCGAGTCGTCCTCGCCGGTGCCGACCAGGACCTCGTGCATCTTCTCGCCCTTGCGCAGGCCCGTGAACACGATCTCGATGTCCTTGCCGGACATGGCAATCATGCGGCGCGCGACGTCGAGGATGCGCACCGGCTCGCCCATGTCCAGGATCAGGACCTCTCCCCCGCGGCCGATCGCGCCGGCCTGGATGACCAGCTGGCAGGCCTCGGGGATGGTCATGAAGAACCGCGTGACCTCGGGGTCGGTGACCGTGACGGGCCCGCCCTGGCGGATCTGCTCGGTGAACAGCGGCAGCATGGAACCGCGGCTGCCGATCACGTTGCCGAACCGGACGGAGACGTACCGCTCACCGGTGTGTCCGGCCATCCATGCGGTGAGCTTTTCCGCGACCCGCTTGCTGTGGCCCAGCACGGTGGTCGGGTTCGCCGCCTTGTCGGTGGAGATGTTCACGAAGTGCCGCACGCCGGTCTTTTCCGCGGCGCGCAGCACATTCGCCGTACCCAGGACGTTGGTCTTCCATGCCTCCTGCGGGTACTGCTCCAGCAGGGAGACGTGCTTCAGCGCCGCGGCGTGGAAGACCACCTCGGGCCGGCGTTCCCGGAAGATGCGTTCCAGCGCGGCGGCGTCACGGATATCCGCCAGCACGGTGTCGCGGCCGTTGAGCAGGCCGCGCCCGGTGATGGAGAGCTGGGTCAGCTGCAGGCCGGTCTCGTCGCGGTCCACCATGATCAGCTCGGCCGGATCGAACCCGGTGAGCTGCCGGCACAGCTCCGACCCGATGGAACCGCCGGCGCCGGTGACCAGGACCCGTCGGCCGGAGACGTAGCCGGCCACTTCGTCGACGTGGATGTCCACCGGGCGGCGGCCGATCAGGTCCTCGACGGCCACTTCCCGGAAGTCGGTGAGCCCCGCCGCCGTTCCCTTGGCCAGCATGTCGCGCAGCGGCGGCAGCACGAGGACCCGGACGCCCAGGCCCTCGGCGCGGTCGGTGACCTCGCGGACCAGGCGGGCGTCGGCGTCGCCGATCGCGATGATGACCACGGTGGCCCGGGTCCGGGCCACCAGGTCGGGCAGGTCGCCCAGGCGGCCGAGGACCGGCACGGTGGACAGGCGCAGGTGCTTCTTGGCCGGATCGTCGTCAATCAGCCCGACCGGGTAATAGGGAGAGGAGGGGTCCTTCATCATCCGGGTGACCAGGGAGCCGCCGAGGAACCCGGCTCCGTAGATCAGGGCCCGGTGGGCCTCGTCTCCCGGGCGGACCCGGCTCTCGACGTACATCCGCTTCAGGTAGCGGATCGCGGCCATGAACAGGCATGCGAAGGGGAAGGCGATGATGCCGGTGCTGCGCGGAATGTCGATGACCAGGCCGAACAGGACGCTCACCAGGACGAGGATCGAGGAGACCACCAGGGTCACGACGGCGAGCAGGCGCATCTCGTGGAAGCTGCCGAAGCTGTAGCGGCCCCGGTAGAGCGCGAACGACCAGCCGACGCCGAGCTGCGTCAGCACGGCGACGGCGCAGAACACGGCCAGTCCGCCGAGGCTGATCTGTTCAACGGTCAGCTCATAGCGCAGCACCAGGGCCAGCACGATGGCCACGATCCAGGCCAGGGAATCCAGGGCGTACTGGGACCAGAGCCACAGCGCGGGCTTGTCCCCGCCGTGTGCTGCCGACTGCTCCGTGCGTGATTGCGTCATGTTCCTCAAACGGCTGTAGGTCCCGGCTCCGTACCCGATCCGCTGCCCGAGATGGTGCCCGTTCTGGTGTCAGGGCCCGGCCGGTGCGCCCGGGCTCCGGAGTCAACGTGTAATAGAGTGGACTCCAACCAGAATACTAACCGCATCCCCGCGCGCACCGGCTCAGCGCCGTTGCCCGGACGCGGCCGCGAAAGGATCAATGTGGCTGACTCCGTGGCCGTTGCAGCGGTGACCTTCGACCGTCCGGACGACGTCCGGACCCTGCTCAAGGCCCTCGCCGCGCAGACCGTTCCCCTGCAGACCGTCGCCCTTGTCGATTCCGGCAGCCGCGACGTCGCCGACATCGCCGCCGAGGCCGGCGGCCTGGTCAGCTACGTCCGTTCGAAGACGAACCTGGGCGGCGCCGGCGGCTTTTCCCTGGCGATCCTGACCGCGCTGGCCTCCGGCGCCGAGTGGATCTGGATCATGGACGACGACGCCCATCCCGAGGATCCCGAGGTGCTGGGAGTGCTGCTCGCGGCCGCCCGGGAGCGGAACCTCGACGTCGTGCTTCCCCTGGTGGTCGCCCCGGGCAGCCCCGACACCCTGTCCTTCCACTTCCGGATCGACGGACGGCTCACGCATGACCGGGCCGAGGTCGAACGGCAGGGGTTCCTGCCCGGCGTCGGGCATTTCTTCAACGGCGCCCTGATCCGCCGCGAGGTGTTCTTCAAGGTCGGCCTGCCGGACCTGCGCCTGTTCATCCGCGGCGACGAGACCGACTTCATGCTGCGGCTGCGGCGCGCCGGCGTGCCCTTCGGCACGGTGACCACCGCCGCCCTCAGCCATCCGGCCGCCTGGGCCGAGGTGCAGGAGGTCTTCGGGGAACGCTGGCATGTGCTCGTGCCCGAGACGGCCTTCAAGCAGTTCTACTACTACCGCAACCGGGGCGAACTGACCCGCCGGTACCGCCGGGTGCGGTCGCTGGTCGCCGACGTCGTCGGCTACCCGGTGTACTTTGCCCGCCGCCGCGACCTGCGGGGCTTCGCCGCCTGGCTGAAGGCCTACGGCGCCGGCCTGCGGGGCCGTAAGTTCGGGGCTCCGTCGGAGCTGGGCTTCTAGGGCGCGCCATGGCCTCCGCCGATTTCGCCGATGCCGCGGCCGCCCCGGCCGTCACGATCGTCATCGCCACGTACAACCGCGCCGACTACCTGGCCGGGCTGCTGGCGACGGTCTCCGCCCTCGATCCGGCGCCCGAGCGGGTGGTGGTCGTGGACAACGCGTCCACCGACAACACCGGCGACGTGATCGACGCCGCGCGGGACACCCTGCCCGCGCCGCTCGACGTCGTGCGCCTCGACGTCAACACCGGAGGCGCCGGTGGATTCGCCGCGGGCGCCGCGCATGCGCTGGCCGCCGGCGCACAGTGGCTGTGGCTGATGGACGACGATGTCGAAATCCTCCCCGGAGCTCTCGCCGCGCTGGGGAAGTGGACCGGTTCCGCCGACTGCATCCACGGCCGCCGGCTCGACGACGCCGGCAAGCCGTTCTTCTGGCAGCACCGGTTCCTGCCTGCCCTGGGCATCCACTACCCCGTCCCCGGCAACGTGTTCCGCGACAGCCCCGTCTTCCGCACCAACGTGGGCTGCTTCGAGGGCATGCTGATCAGCGCGGGGCTGGTGCGGAAGATCGGGCTGCCCGATGCGCGGTTCTTCATCAACGGCGACGACACCATCTACGGCTGGCTTGCCTCCCGCCGCCACGAGGTGCTCTACGTCAACGACTTCGTGCTGCGCAAGGTACGCCCGCAGCGCAGCATCGACCTGGGCATCCGGCACCTGAACGATTCCAGCGACCTAAGCCGGTTCTGCATGATGCGCAACCGCGGCTACCTGGCGCGGTACCTGCAGGAGCACGGGGTGTTCAGCCCCGCCGGCTTTGCCCTCGGCACGGCCCTGACGGCCGCGAAGGAAGTCCTGCGCCTGGTGGCCGTCGAGCACCGGGTCGGCGGAACGGCTGCGCTGCTGCGCGGCTGGCGCGAAGCCCGGCGCATCCTGCGCGACGACTCCTGGCGGCCCATGCCGCCCCTGACCGAGTCCCTCCCCCCGTCCTCCGTGGAAAGCGGTTCATGAGTTCCGGTACCTCCCTGCCCCGCCCCTCCGGTTCCCCGTCGCCGGTGCCCGGCCGGCCGGTCGTCGTGCTCCTGGGAGCAGGCGGCTTTGTCGGCGGTGCGGTCCGCGCGGTGCTGGAGGAAACCGGCGCCGAAGTACGCGCCGTGGCCGCGCCGCGGCTGGAGGCCGCCGCCTCCGGCGCAGCCGAACTGGCGGCGGAAGCCGGCCGCCTGGACGCGGAGCGGGCCCGCCTGGCCCGCGCCTTCCTGGGCGCGGACGCCGTGATCAACGCCGCCGGGCTGGCGGTCCCGGACGCAGCGGACTCCCCCGCCCTGCGCGGGGCCAACGCCCTGCTGCCGGTGCTGGCGGCCGACGCCGCGGAGGCCGCCGGAGTCCGGCGCTTCGTGCACCTGAGCAGCGCGGCGGTCCAGGGCCACCGGCCCTGCCTCGACGAGAGCGGCCAGGTGGAACCGTTTTCGCCCTATTCGCGCTCCAAGGCGCTGGGGGAACAGGCCCTGGCGGCCCGCCCCGCCGGCTCCTGCTCCGTGGTGACCATCCGCGCGACGTCGGTGCAGGGACCCGGCCGGCCGACGACGGAACGCCTGGCCAGGCTGGCCGGCTCACCGCTGGCCTCCGTCGCGGCGCCGGGCACCGCGCCCACGCCGGTCAGCTCGGTGGACGCCCTGGCCCGTTTCGTGCAGCTGGTGGCCATGTATCCCGGCGACGTTCCGGCCGTGGTCCTGCAGCCCTGGGAACAGGCATCCGTGTCCGATGTGCTGCAGGCCGCGGGCGGACGCCGTCCGCTGCACCTGCCGGCCTGGCTGTGCCGGCTGGTGCTGCGTGTCGGCTACGGCCTCTCGTCGCTGGCCTCCGAACGCCTGCACGGGCCGCTCCGCCGGGTGGAGCTGATGTGGTTCGGCCAGCGCCAGGAACCGGGGTGGGCGGAACGGACGGGCAACGTCCCCGCCCCCTCCGTCCACGCCGTCCTGCGGCGCGCCGGCGCCGGCCGGAGAAACCGACCCGGAGCTACCCGGCGGCCGGCTCCCCGCCGGCACTCGAACCGCTGACGTCTCCGGGCTCCTCGCCCAGGTCCAGCACGTCCGGCACCACGGAGCGCAGCCGGTCAAGGTCGACGGCGCCCCGGCGGACCACCCGCAGCGGCAGCGAGGTGGCATCGACGATGGTGGAGGCCAGCGCGGGCCCGGACGCACCGGTGCGCTCCCCGGCTTCCAGGTAGACCTCCACGGCCTCCCCCAGCTGTTCCCGGGCCTGCGCGGCGGTGGCTGCCGCCGGCGAGCCGGTCCGGTTGGCCGAGGAGACCGCCAGCGGGCCGGTGAGGGCCAGCAGCTCCAGCGCCGTCGGGTCGTCCGGCATCCGCAGCGCGACCGTGCCCCGGGTGTCGCCCAGGTCCCAGGTCAGGGAGGGCTGGGCGTGGAGGATCAGCGTCAGGCCTCCCGGCCAGAAGGCTTCGGCCAGGGCGCGGGCCTGCTCAGGGACGTCGACCGCCAGTCCGTCCATGGTCTGCACCCGGGGAATCAGCACGGGCGGAGGCATGCTCCGGCCGCGGCCCTTGGCGGCCAGCAGCGTGGCGACGGCCTGTGCGGAGAACGCATCGGCGCCGATGCCGTAGACGGTGTCGGTGGGCAGGACCACGCACTGCCGTGCGGCGATGGCCTGCTGTGCCCGGGCCAGGCCTTCGCTGAGCAGGGCGGGATCAGTGCAGTCGAAAGTGCTTGTCACGTTGCTTATTCTTTCACAGCGGAGGTGGCCCGGGGCCGGCCGTTGAGGTCCTCGTGGCCGCGGACATCGAGCCAGGATCCGGCGTTTTCGAGGTGCCGGGCCAGCGCCTGGGCCTGCACTTCGGCATGTTCCATGACGAAGAAGCCGCCGCTGCGGAGCAGCCGGGCGGCCGTTGCCGCGGCCGCGTGCGGCAGGGCCAGCCCGTCCTCGCCTCCCCCGTACAGCGCCATCTTCGGGTCGTGGTCCGCCGCCTCGGGCTCGTTGGGTACGGCGGCTGCGGGGATGTAGGGCGGATTCGAGACGACGACGTCGTACCGGCCGTCCTCGTCCGGCAGCGCGGTGCGCAGGTCCGCATGGACAAGGCGCACGCCGCGGGGTTCGAGGTTGCGCTCGGCCCAGGCCAGGGCCAAGTCGCTGAGTTCAACGGCGGTGACCTCCGCTTCGGGCACCTCTTCGGCCACCGCCGCGGCGATGGCGCCGGACCCGGTGCCGAGGTCCACCACGCGCACGGTGCCGTCGGCGGCCAGCCGCGCCCGGGCGGCGTCGATCGCCAGCTGCGCCACCGTCTCGGTCTCCGGCCGGGGCACGAACACGCCCGGGCCGACGGCCAGTTCCAGGTGCCGGAAGGCGGCCCGGCCGGTCAGGTGCTGCAGCGGAATCCGCCGGGCGCGCTCACGGACCAGGTCCGCGTAGCCCGCGGGAACCGGGGCGTCGGTGAAGGCCAGGGCCCGGACCCGTCCCCGGCTGCAGCCGAGCAGATGGGCGGCCAGCAGCTCGGCGTCGACCCGCGGAGCGGGAACGCCCGCGGCGGCGAGCTCGGCGGCCGCCGCCGCCAGGGCGGAGCCGAGGTCGCCGGCCGTGCCGGGACTACTTGTCGTCACCGATGGCTTCGAGCCGGGCCTGCTCGTCCATTTCGATGCAGGACTGGACCACGGCCTCCAGGTCCCCGTTCATCACGGTGTCGAGGTTGTAGGCCTTGTAGCCGGTGCGGTGGTCGACGATCCGGTTTTCCGGGAAGTTGTAGGTCCGGATGCGTTCGGAGCGGTCCATGGTGCGGATCTGGGACTTGCGCGCCTCGGAGTTGGCGGCGTCGATCTGTTCCTGCTGGTGGGCCAGCAGGCGGGAGCGCAGCACGCGCATGGCCGCCTCGCGGTTCTGCAGCTGGGACTTCTCGTTCTGCATGGCCACCACGATGCCGGTCGGCAGGTGGGTGATGCGCACCGCGGAGTCGGTGGTGTTGACGGACTGCCCGCCCGGACCGGAGGAACGGTAGACGTCGATCTTGAGGTCGTTCTGGTTGATCTCGACCTCTTCGGGCTCGTCCACCTCGGGCAGCACCAGCACGCCGGCGGCCGAGGTATGGATCCGGCCCTGGGACTCGGTGACGGGAACCCGCTGGACGCGGTGCACCCCGCCTTCGTACTTGAGCCGGGCGTAGACGCCTTCGGCCGGATCCGTGGCGCTGCCCTTGATGGACATCTGCACGTCCTTGTAGCCGCCCAGGTCCGACTCGGTGGCGGAGATGATCTCGGTGCGCCATCCGCGGGACTCGGCGTAACGGGTGTACATGCGCAGCAGGTCGCCGGCGAACAGGGCCGCCTCGTCACCGCCTTCACCGCCCTTGACCTCGATGATGACGTCGCGGCCGTCGTTGGGATCGCGCGGGATCAGCAGCCGGCGCAGCTTCTCCTGGGCGTCGGCCAGCTGCTCCTTGAGCACCGGCACCTCCGCGGCGAACTCGGCGTCCTCGGCCGCCATCTCCTCGGCGGCGGCGAGGTCGTCCTCCAGGCCGTGCCAGGTGTTGTAGGCGTCGACAATGCGGCTCAGCTCCGCGAAGCGGCGGCCCAGCCGGCGGGCGAGGCCCTGGTCGGCGTGCACGGCGGGATCGGCGAGCCGGTCCTGGAGCTCGGAGTGCTCATCGAGCAGACCCTGAATGGACTCAAACATGTGTGGTGCTTCCTCTTTCGGCTGTGAATCCACGGTCCGGCGCCCCCGCGGCGAAGCGGTGCGCCGAACCGTCGCGGCCCGTGCCGCCGGTGCTTATCTCCAACTGTGCCGTTAACCGGCCGGACCGCCCAAACTCCGGGGCCCGCGCAGGCGCGGGCCCCGGAGCCGAGCGGCCCGGTGGTGCAGCTAGTTGTCCTTCGTTCCCAGCGTGGTCTTCTGGACCTGCATCAGGAATTCGACGTTGGACTGGGTTTCCTTGATCTTGCCGGTGAGGATCTCCAGTGCCTGCTGCGTGTCCAGGCCGGAGAGGACCCGGCGCAGCTTCCACATGATCTGGACTTCCTCGGCGGAGAGCAGGTTCTCCTCGCGCCGGGTGCCGGACGCGTTGACGTCCACGGCCGGGAAGATCCGCTTGTCCGCCAGGTTGCGGGACAGGCGCAGCTCCATGTTGCCGGTGCCCTTGAACTCCTCGAAGATGACCTCGTCCATCTTGGACCCGGTCTCCACCAGCGCGGTGGCGAGGATGGTCAGCGAACCGCCGTTCTCGATGTTGCGGGCGGCACCGAAGAACCGCTTCGGCGGGTACAGCGCCGAGGAGTCCACGCCGCCGGAGAGGATGCGGCCCGACGCCGGGGCGGCCAGGTTGTAGGCGCGGCCCAGGCGGGTCATCGAGTCCAGCAGGACGACGACGTCGCGGCCCATCTCCACCAGGCGCTTGGCGCGTTCGATGGCGAGCTCCGCGACGGTGGTGTGGTCGTCGGCGGGGCGGTCGAAGGTGGAGGCAATGACCTCGCCCTTGACCGTGCGCTGCATGTCGGTCACTTCCTCGGGACGCTCGTCGACCAGCACCATCATGAGGTGGACCTCGGGGTTGTTGATGGTGATGGCGTTGGCGATCGACTGCAGGATCAGGGTCTTGCCGGCCTTCGGCGGGGAGACGATCAGGCCGCGCTGGCCCTTGCCGATCGGGGCGACCAGGTCGATGACGCGCGGGCCGATGGCCTTGGCGCTGGTCTCCAGGCGCAGCCGCTCGGAGGGGTAGAGCGGGACGAGCTTGGAGAACTCGACGCGGTCCTTGTTCTCCTCGACCGGCTTGCCGTTGACCGAGGTCAGGCGCACCAGGGCGTTGAACTTCTGCCGGCTGTTGCCCTGGTTCTCGCCCTCGCGGGGGGCCCGGATGGCACCGACGACGGCGTCGCCCTTGCGCAGGTTGTGCTTCTTGACCTGGGCCAGGGAGACGTACACGTCGTTCGGGCCGGGCAGGTAGCCCGAGGTCCGGACGAAGGCGTAGTTCTCCAGCACGTCGAGGATGCCGGCGACGGGCAGCAGCACGTCGTCCTCGGTGACCTCGACGTCGTCGACGTCGGGGTTCTGGCTGCGGTTCCGGCGGCGCTCGTTCCGGTCCCGGAAACGGTCGTTGCGGTCGTTGCGGTCGCTCCGGTTGCGGCCCCGGCGGTTGCGTCCGCGGCCGCCTTCATCGTCGTCGCGGTTGTCGCGCTCACGGTTGTCGCGGTCGCGGCCGTTGTTCTGGGCGTTGTTCTGGGCGTTGTCGCGGTTGCGTTCGCGCCGCTCGCGGCGCTCGTCGCGGGCGGAGCCCTCGTTCTTCTCTTCGCCTCGGCTGCGCTCCTCGGACTGCCCGTCCTGGCGGCTGCGGGCCTCGCCCTCGCCGGACTCGGCGGCCTCCTGGCCCTCGGCGGCCTCGCCGCGCCGGCCCCGGCCGCGGCGGTTGCCGCGCTCGCGCTGGCCGTCCTCGCGGCTGCGGCCCTGCTCGTCGGCCTTGGCCGACGGCTTCTCGCCGTCCTGGGCCTTGTCGGCCGCGGGGGCCTGGTCCGCGGCGGCCTTGTCGGCGGCGGGGGCCTCCTCGGCGCGCTCCGGCTTCCCTGCGCTCTGCGCACCTGCGTCGGCCGACGGGCTGACGACGCCGTCGCTGCCGGCCCGCCGGTTCCGGTTGCGGGTGCGGGAGGGGCGCTCGGGCGCCTCGGACTCCTGCGCGGGGGCGGCCTGGGCCTCCTTGGCAGCGGGCGCTTCCTTCACCGCGTCCCTGGCCGGGGCGTCGGCGGCCGGTGCCTGGGCCGTCTCGTCCCGGCGGGCGCTGCGGACCGGGCGGTCGGCCACGGCGCCGCCGCGCTGGTGGTTGGAAATCGCGGCGACCAGGTCGCCCTTGCGCATCCGGGAACCGCCGGTGATGCCCAGCTGGCCCGCCAGGGCCTGGAGCTGGGCAAGCTTCAGTCCGGCAAGTCCGGAACTGCGGCCGGGCGCTTCAGCGGTGCCTGCGGCCTTTGAGTCCACACCTGCAGTCAGGTCGGTGGTGTCTGTCACGAAGGATCCTTCCCCCTCGTCGGGCGGTCCGGCAGGATACCGGCCGCGGTTGTTGGTCCTGTCCCCAGGTCAGATACCGGAAGTCAGGTGTTCGCCGAAGACCGGAAGAAACCGGCACGGCGAATGTGCTGGGTGCCTTGATCGGAAGAATCCACTCAGTTTGCGCCGGCATCGGGTGCTGGCGGAGACAGTGCGGCATTCACGTCGTGGGCCGGCCGAAACCGGCTGCCCACGGAAGGCTACACCGAATTATGCGCTTTACCGGCACGGTTTTCCGCTGCGGTCATCCGAGCGGCGCTGCGGCGTGTCGGACGGATGGGTCAGCGGAAAGTCCATGACGGCCTGGAGAAGGCGGCCGGCCGGTGAAAGCACAAGACGGTTATCACCGTTGGTGCATGTCCACCTTAGCACCATCTGCCGCCACGGGAAGCCGACGCACCGTCCAATTCCCGCCGATGTCCGCTGCGGCCTCCTGGATCAGCGCCTCGGCAACGCCGGCGTCCGCCGCACTGCCGGCGAGGACCATGACGGTCGGCCCGGCACCGGAGACCACGGCCGGCAGTCCGCGGGCCCGCAGCCGGCGGATCAGCTCGGCGCTGGCCGGCATGGCCGGGGCGCGGTACCCCTGGTGCAGGAATTCCTCGGTGGCTTCGAACAGCAGTCCGGGCGCCGTGGCCAGGGCGTGCACCAGCAGTGCGGCCCGCCCCGAGTTCGCCGCGGCCTCGGCATGCGGCACAGCTGCGGGCAGCAGTCCGCGGGCCTGCTCGGTGGAGAGTTCGACCGCCGGGATGGCAGCGACCGGGTGCACCTCGGGGTGCACCGGCACGTGGGCGGAGCGGAACACCCCGTCCTGCTCCCAGCTGATGGCCAGGCCGCCGCGCAGGGCGGGCGCGACGTTGTCCGGATGCCCCTCGATGGCCGAACAGAGGTTCAGCACGGCGTCGGCGTCCAGCCGGTCCGCCTCGGGAAGCAGGGCGTTGCCGGCCAGCACCCCCGAGACGATCGCGGAGGCCGATGATCCCAGGCCCCGGCCGTGCGGGATGGCGTTCTCCGCCTCAAGCCGGAGCCCGGTGTCGGCGTAGCCCGCCGCGGCCAGGGTCCGCCGGATGGTGCGCACCACGAGGTGGCTCTCGTCCAGGGGCAGCGTGTCGGCACCGACGCCGGTGATCCGGACCTCCACGGACCCGTCCGCGACGGCTTCCACGCGCACCCGGTCGTGGAAGGCCAGGGCCAGGCCCAGGGTGTCGAAGCCCGGGCCGAGGTTTGCGCTGGTGGCCGGGACGCTCACGGTCGCGGCACGCCCCGGCTCCACCGTCCGTCCCGCGGGAAGGCGGGGCGCCGGCGTCTGGTTCAGCTGCATCGTCAGCTCCGCGCGGGAGCTGCTTCGAGCCCGAGCGCCGCGGCGACCGAGACGACGTCGAAGTCCACCCGGGTGGGTTCGACCTCCGAGCCGTCGGCCATGCGCAGTGCCCACTGGGGGTCCTTCAGGCCGTGCCCGGTGACGGTGATGACGATCCGCTTCCCGGCGGGGACCTCGCCGGCCGCATGCTTCTTCAGCAGGCCGGCGACGCCGGCGGCGGACGCCGGCTCCACGAACACGCCCTCGCGGGCGGACAGCCAGCGGTGGGCGGCCAGGATCTCGGCGTCGCTGACGGCGTCGATGAGTCCCCCGGACTCGTCCCGGGCGGCCACGGCGGAATCCCAGGAGGCGGGGTTGCCGATCCGGATGGCGGTCGCGATCGTGTCGGGTTCAGTGACCGGGTGGCCCTTGACCAGCGGCGACGCGCCTTCGGCCTGGAAGCCCCACATGACCGGAGTCTTCGTGGCGACCGGCGCCAGCTCGTCCCCGGCGGCGTTGGTGTACGGCGCCGCGTACTCGCGGTAGCCCTTCCAGTAGGCGGTGATGTTGCCGGCGTTGCCGACCGGCAGGACGTGGTAGTCCGGGGCGTCGCCCAGGGCGTCGACGACCTCGAAGGCGGCGGTCTTCTGTCCCTCGATGCGCGCCGGGTTGACGGAGTTGACCAGGAACACCGGGTAGGCCTCGGCCAGCTTGCGGGCCACCTCGAGACAGTTGTCGAAGTTGCCGCGGACCTGGAGCAGTTCAGCGCCGTGGGCGATGGCCTGGCTGAGCTTGCCCATGGCGATCTTGCCGTCCGGAACCAGGACGGCGCAGGTCAGGCCCGCCTGCACGGCGTACGCGGCGGCCGAAGCGGAGGTGTTGCCGGTGGAGGCGCAGACCACGGCCTTGGCGCCGGCCTCGACGGCGGCGGTGATGGCCATGGTCATGCCCCGGTCCTTGAAGGACCCGGTGGGGTTCATGCCCTCGACCTTCAGGTACACCTCGGAGCCGGTCAGCTCGGACAGTGCCGGGGCGGGCACCAGCGGCGTGCCGCCCTCGCCCAGGGAGATGACCTTCGTATCCGCCGTGACCGGCAGCCGGTCGGCGTATTCACGGATGACGCCGCGCCATTGATGAGCCAAGGAACTAGACCCCTTCTACCCGCAGGACGGATGTGACGGAAGTGATGACGTCCAGGCCGCGGATGGCCTCGACGGTTGCGGCAAGGGCCGCCTCGGTGGCGCGGTGGGTGACGAAGCGCAGCTGCGCCGCCGCTCCCCCGCCGTCCGCCGGGACGGTCTGGCGCATGGTTTCGATGGAGACGCCGTTGTCCGCGAAGACCCGGGCGACGGCGGCCAGCACGCCGGGCTGGTCGGAGACCTCCAGGCCGATGTAGTAGCTGGTGGTCACCTTGTCCATGGGCAGCTCGGGCACCCGGCCGGTGGCCGATCCCGGAGCGGCCGGGCCGCCCAGGACCAGGCGGCGGGCGGTGCGCACCACGTCGCCCATGACCGCCGAGGCGGTCGGGGTGCCGCCGGCGCCCTGGCCGTAGAACATCAGCTCGCCGGCGTTTTCGGCCTCGACGAAGACGGCGTTGAAGGCCCCGTGCACGGCGGCCAGCGGATGCCGGCGCGGCAGCAGGGTGGGGTGGACGCGGACGCTGACGCCGCCGTCGGCCCCGTCGCCGATCTTCTCGGCGATGGCGAGCAGCTTGATGACGAATCCGGCCTCCTGAGCGGCGGCGATGTCCTCGGCGGTGACCGAACTGATGCCCTCGCACCAGACCTGGTTCAGGTCGAAGTCGGTGTGGAAGGCCAGCGAAGCGAGGATGGCGCCCTTGGCTGCGGCGTCATGGCCCTCGACGTCGGCGGTGGGATCCGCCTCCGCGTAGCCCAGGCGCTGCGCGTCGGCAAGCGCGTCGGCGAACTGCGCGCCGGTGGTGTCCATCTCGTCGAGGATGTAGTTCGTGGTGCCGTTGACGATGCCCATGACCTTGGTGATCCGGTCCCCGGCGAGGCTGTCCCGGATGGGCAGCAGGATGGGGATGGCACCGGCGACGGCTGCCTCATAGGAGAGCTGGACGCCCGCGGCGTCGGCCTTGCCGTACAGGGCCGGTCCGTCGGCGGCGAGCAGCGCCTTGTTGCCGGTCACCACGGCGGCGCCGTGTCCGATGGCGTGCAGGATCAGCGAGCGGGCCGGCTCCAGGCCGCCCATCAGCTCGATCACGATGTCGGCGCCCTCGACGAGCTTCTCCGCGTCGGTGGTGAACAGTTCGCGGGGCAGGTCGACGTCGCGCGGCGCGTCCACGGAGCGCACGGCGATGCCGGCCAGCTCCAGCCGGGCACCGACCCGGGAGGCCAGCGACTCGGCGTCGTCGCGCAGGATCCGCGCCACCTGGGATCCCACGTTGCCGCAGCCCAGCAGGGCCACCTTCAGGGTCTTCATTGCTGCGTCGCTCCTCAACACTCAGCTCATGACGTCCCGCGCGAGCAGGTCGTCCTCGGTTTCGCCGCGTACGATCAGGCGGGCCGCCCCGTCGCGCACCGCCACCACGGGCGGGCGGGCGATCCAGTTGTAGTTGCTCGACAGGGCCCAGCAGTAGGCGCCTGTTCCGGGAACAGCCAGCAGGTCGCCGCCGGCGACGTCGGCCGGCAGGTAGACGTCCCGGACCACTATGTCCCCGCTTTCGCAGTGTTTGCCAACCACCCGCGACATAACCGCGTCATCTTCCGAGGCGCGCGAGGCCAGCACGGCGGAGTAATCGGCGTCGTAGAGCACGGGGCGGGCGTTGTCGCTCATCCCGCCGTCCACCGAGACGTAGCGGCGCGCCGCGGCGGTGCCGTCCGGCGCCTCGGTGCGCACCGTCTTGACGGTGCCGGTGCGGTACAGGGTGAAGGTGCTCGGCCCGACGATCGCGCGGCCGGGCTCGATGGAGATGCGCGGCACGGCCAGCCCGTGCTCCGCGGCGGCCTCACGGACGACGGCGGCCAGGGCGTCGGCGATCTCGGCCGGGGGCCGGGGCGTGTCCGCCTCGGTGTAGGCGATGCCGTACCCGCCGCCCAGGTCCAGTTCGGTGAGCTCGACGCCGTGCCGGTCGCGGACGCCGGCGAGGAAGCCGAGCAGCCGGCGGGCCGCCAGGGCGAAGCCCTCGGGTTCGAAGATCTGCGAGCCGATGTGGCAGTGCACGCCCAGCAGGCGGATGCCGTCCAGCTTCAGTGCCAGGTCGACCGCCTCCTCCGCGGCGGAGCCCCCGGCGCCGGACGCGCCGTCGTCGCCGCCGGTGTCGGCGGCCATGGACAGGCCGAACTTCTGGTCCTCATGGGCGGTGGCGATGAACTCATGGGTCGAGGCATGCACGCCCGGCGTGAGGCGCAGCACCACGTTGGCCTCCTGGCCGCGGGCGGCGGCCAGGGCGGAGAGCCGGCGGAGTTCGGCCAGCGAGTCCACGACGATCCGGCCGAGGTTCAGGTCCAGTGCCCGGACCAGTTCGGCGTCGGACTTGTTGTTGCCGTGCAGGCCCAGCAGGGCCCCGTCGAGGCCGGCGCGGGCGGCGACCGCCATTTCCCCGCCCGAGCAGGTGTCCAGGCGCAGGCCCTCGTCCCGGACCCACCGGGCCACCTCGGTGCACAGGAACGCCTTGCCGGCGTAGTACACGTCCACGCCGCCGCAGAGGTCGGCGAACGCGGCGTCGAAGGCGTCCTTGAAGGCCCGGGCGCGGGCACGGAAGTCAGCCTCGGAGACCACGAACAGCGGGGTGCCGAACTCGGCGGCCAGCGCCGAGACGCCGATCCCGGAGATCTCCAGCTCGCCGGCGGCGCCGCGGGCGACGTCGCAGGCCCAGAGGCCGGGGGAAAGCGCGTTGATGTCCTCCGGGTGGCGAAGCCAGCCCGGGGCGAGGGGGGAAGCGGTCATGGAGCTACATCCGTTCGGGTGCGGAGACGCCCAGCAGGCCCAGGCCGTTGGCCAGGACCTGGCGGGCGGCGAGGTTCAGCCAGAGGCGGGTGCGGTTGACGTCGGTGACGTCCTCGCCGTTCGCCGGGGCGATGCGGCAGGCGTCGTACCAGCGGTGGTAGGTGCCGGCGATGACTTCGAGGTGGCGGGCCACCCGGTGCGGCTCGCGGAAGGAGGCCGCCTGCGCGACGACGCCGGGGTACTGGCCCAGCGCGGCGAGCAGCGCGCCCTCGGTGGGATGCGTGAGCAGCGAGGCGTCGAAGGCCGAATCGTCGACGCCGGCGGCTTCGGCGTTGCGCGCCAGGGCGTGGGTGCGGGCATGGGCGTACTGCACGTAGAACACCGGGTTCTCGTTGGTGCGCCGGGTCAGCAGGTCCAGGTCGACGTCGATGTTCGAGTCGGCGGAGAACCGGGCCAGCGTGTAGCGGGCGGCGTCCACGCCGACGGCATCCACCAGGTCCTCGAGCGTGACCACGGTGCCGGCACGCTTGGACATCCGCACCGGGACGCCGTCCTTGACCAGGTTGACCATCTGGCCGATCAGCACCTCCACGCATTCCGGGTCGTGCCCCAGCGCGGCGGCGGCGGCCTTCAGCCGCGCCACGTAGCCGTGGTGGTCCGCGCCGAGCATGTAGATGTTCAGGTCGAAGCCGCGCTCGCGCTTGTTCTGGATGTAGGCGATGTCACCGGCAATGTACGCGGCGTTGCCGTCGGACTTGATGACCACGCGGTCCTTGTCGTCGCCGAACTCCGTGGAGTTCAGCCACCAGGCGCCGTCCTTCTCGTACAGGTTCTTCGAACCCTTCAGCTGCTCCAGGAGCTTGTCGACCTGCCCGTTTTCGTGCAGCGAGTCCTCGTGGAAGTAGACGTCGAAGTCCACGCCGAAGCTGTGCAGCGACTCCTTGATGTCCCCGAACATGTGGTCCACGCCGATGGCGCGGAAACGCTCCTGCGCTTCGGCCTCGGGTAGCGAGAGGATGTCCGGCTCGACGGCCAGCACGCGCTTGGCGATGTCCTCGATGTAGGCGCCGGCGTAGCCGTCCTCGGGGGCCGGCTCGCCCTTGGCGGCGGCCAGCAGCGACCGGGCAAACCGGTCGATCTGCGCGCCGTGGTCGTTGAAGTAGTACTCGCGGGTCACGTCGGCGCCCTGCGATTCGAACACGCGGGCGAGCGCGTCGCCGACGGCGGCCCAGCGGGTGCCGCCCAGGTGGATGGGACCGGTGGGGTTGGCGGAGACGAACTCCAGGTTGATCCGGGTTCCGGCCAGGGCGGTGGAGGTGCCGTAATCGGGCCCGGCCGCCACGATGGCCTTGGCCAGTTCGCCGGCGGCACCGGCGTCGAGGGTGATGTTCAGGAAGCCCGGGCCGGCGATGTCGACCTTGGCCACGCCGTCGATCTTCTCCAGCCGGCCCTTGAGCAGTTCCGCGAACTGGCGCGGGTTCATCCCGGCCTGCTTCGACAGCTGCAGGGCGATGTTGGTGGCCCAGTCGCCGTGGTCCCGGTTCTTCGGCCGCTCGACGCGCACCTCCCCGGGCAGCTCGATGCTGAAGTCACCGGCATCGATGGCGTCTTGGAGGCAGGCAGTTACGGCGGCGGAAAGTTCTTCAGGAGTCACCGGTTAAGCATAGCCGGGGCGCGGCGGCCCGCCCCAAGCGCCGCCGCTTTGCGTCAGGCCGCCAACACCGGCGCCCGATGCTCCCGCCGGTGGAGGACCGCGGCGGGCACGGGCACCCCGGCATAATGGAACTGTCCCCTGCCGAAGGAGAAACCGCAGTGAAACCCCCCGCCCGCAAGCACCTGCTCGCCGTCGCCGCCGGGCTGTCCCTGATCGGCGCCGCCGGCTGCGCCGCGGACGAGGCCGCGCCGGAAGCGCCCGCCGCCGGGCCCTCATCCGCCGGGAAGACCGCCGCCCCCTCGGGCACCTACGCCGACGGCGGCTATGCCGCAGAGGGCAGCTACATTCCGCCGTCCGGCACCGCAGAGCAGGTCGACGTCGAGCTCACCCTCGAGGACGGCACGGTCACCGCCCTGGAGGTGGCCACCTCGGGCACCAACCCGACGTCGGCCCGCTACCAGCAGGAATTCACCGACAACATCCAGGACCAGGTCGTCGGCCGCAACATCGACGAGCTCGACGTCGGCAAGGTGGCGGGGTCCTCGCTGACCAGCCGGGGCTTCAACGAAGCGTTGGAGCGGATCAAGACCGAAGCCCGAAGCTGACCGTCCCGTGCCGGACTTCCGCTTCGAGGCGATCGGCACCGCCTGGACCATCACCACGCCCGCCGCGCTTGGCCGCTCCCTGCGCGCGCGTGTGCTGACCCTGACGGCGGACTACGACCGCGCCTTTTCCCGGTTCCGGCCGGATTCGCTCGTGGCGCGCCTCAGCCGCGACGGCGAAGCGGAACTGCCTCCGCAGGCCCGGGCGCTCTTCCGCCTGTTCGACCGGCTGCATACGCTGACCGACGGGCGGATGAACCCCCTGGTGGGCGGCGGCCTGGCCCGGCTGGGCTACGACGCCGCCCTCAGCCTGCGCCCCTCGGGCCCGGCGCTGCCGGCGCCGCCGTGGGGGCAGCTGGTCCGCCGGGACACCCCGGACGGAGTCGCCGTCCGGGTCCCGGCGCAGGAGGCCGGGCCGGTCCTGCTGGACGTGGGGGCCGCCGGGAAGGGCCAGCTGGTGGACCTGGTGGCCGCCGAGCTGGCCGCCGCGGGCGTCGATGAGTACCTGGTCGACGCCGGGTCCGACATGCTGCACCGCGGCCCGGCGCCGGTACGGACGGCACTGGAACATCCCTACGATCCCTCCCGGGCGATCGGGGTGCTCGACCTGCGGAACCGGGCCCTGTGCGCCTCCGCCTCGAACCGTCGCGCCTGGGGCGACGGGCTGCACCATGTCCTGGACGCCACAACCGGCCGGCCCGTCTCCACCGTGACCGCCGCCTGGGTCCTGGCCGACGACGCCATGACCGCCGACGGGCTGGCCACCGCACTGTTCCTCACGGAGCCCTTCCGGCTCCGGACCGCCTTCGGCTTCGACTACGTCCGGGTCTTCTCGGACGGACGGGCCGAATTCTCCGACGCCCTCACTGGAGTCCTGTTCACATGAGCCTTTCGCCCACCCGGCCGTTCCTCCGCCCCGGCGCCGCCGCCGGCCGGCTGAGCATGTACCGCCTGACGGTCCTGCTGCTGCTGGCCCTCACGGCGTGGTCCTTCCTCCTGTCCCTGGCGGGGGCGCTCTACTACTCCCCGGCCGACCTGGCCGCCCTGCTGGCGGTGACGGTCTCGGTCACCCTTGTCTCCAGCCGGGTCATGGGCCTGCTGCTGCGGACCCGCCCGCACACCGAATCCTCGGTGATCACCGCCCTGATCCTGTTCTTCCTGTTCTGGCCCTCCACCGCGGCGCAGGACCTCACCGCCGCCGCGGTGGCTGCGGCGGCGGCGACCGTCTCCAAATACCTGCTGGCCTGGCGGCGTCGGCACATCTTCAACCCGGCCGCCCTCGGGGCGTTCACGGCCGTGCTCGTCGGCCTGCCCGGCCCGGCCTGGTGGGTCGCCGCGCCCCTGATGCTCGTCGCCGTCCTGCCGGCCGCCGCGCTGCTGCTGTGGCGGACGCGCCTGGCGGGGACGGCCGCGGTCTTCGCGGCGACGGCGCTGGCCGGCAGCGCCCTGCAGTTCCAGCTGAACGGTACGGGGTTCGCCGCCGGGCTGTGGACCGCGCTGGCGTCCTTCCCGGTCGTGTTCCTCGCCGGCTTCATGCTGACCGAGCCGCTGACCCTGCCGCCCAGGCGGTCCCAGCGGCTCGTGACGGCCGGCCTCGTCGGTGTCCTGTTCTGCCTGCCGCTGCAGCTGGGACCGGTGCACATGTCCCCCGAGCTGGCCCTGCTGATCGGCAACGCCGTCGCCTTCGGCTTCGGCCAGCGCGGCGCGGTCACCCTGCGCCTGGCGGAGAACCGGACCCTGACTCCCACCGCGCGGGAGCTGGTCTTCGAACCGGCCCGCCCGGTCCGGTTCTCCCCCGGCCAGTACATGGAGCTCAGCCTTCCGCACGCGCCCGTGGACGGGCGCGGCAGCCGCCGGACGTTCAGCATCAGCACCGGCCCCGGCGGCCGGATCGGCTTCGGGCTGCGGGTCCAGGACCCGCCCAGCACCTTCAAGGCCGCCCTGCTGCGCCTGGCACCCGGGGCGACGGTGACGGGCACTGCCGTGGGCGGGGACTTCACGCCGCCGAAGTCCCGGAAGCCGCTGCTGCTGATCGCCTCGGGCATCGGCATCACCCCGTTCATCGGGTGGCTGCGCTCCGGCGCGCTGTCCGGACGCGACGTCGTCCTGGTCTACTCCGTGGCCTCCGCCGAGGAAGCCGCCTATGCCGCCGAGCTGCGCGCCGCCGCCGCGGACGGAGGGCTGCGGGTGCTGATCTTTTGCCGCGAGGAGGTGCCGGGCTTCGTGCGGGCCGCCGACCGGCTGCCGGACGGGCCGGGACTGCGCACCCTGGTGCCCGACGTCGGCGCCCGCGCCGCCTATGCCTCCGGCTCTCCGCGCGCGGTGGCTGCGGCCCGTCGGGCCGTCCGCGCCGCCGGCGGCGGCAGGACCGTGACCGATGCCTTCACCGGCTACTGAGCGGCCGGACGCGCCGCGGCGGCCGGGCAGGTTTTTGCCCGCCCCGATTACCTGCTAAGCTTCTTGAGTCCCAAGGATGCCGCCGGAAACGGCGATCCGCCCTCGTAGCTCAGGGGATAGAGCGGTTGCCTCCGGAGCAACAGGCCGTAGGTTCGAATCCTATCGAGGGCACGGATGCAGGAACAGGAACCCCGTCGCCGGGAAACCGGCGGCGGGGTTCCTTTGCGTCCGGGGCCTGCCCGCCCGGTCTGAGGGAATCTCCTCGCCCGCCCCCTTGCGCACCGGGGTGCCTGCAGGGGTAGGGTGTGCCATACCGACCGGTGGGTATGTTCCTCCCCCGGAGCCAGCCACCAGAAGAGAACCGGCCCGCCAGCAATGAAGACACTGAACATCAAGGAGCAGCTCGCCCGCACCTCGGTCGAGCTCTTTGCGACCCAGGGGTACGCCCGCACCAGCGTCCAGCAGATCGTGGATGCCGCGGGCGTGACCAAGGGCGCGCTGTACCACTACTTTTCCTCCAAGGATGACCTGCTCTTCGACATCTACGACCGGATCCTGACGGTCCAGCACGAGCGCCTGACCGAGATCATCGCCCGGGGGCTGCCCGTGACGGAAACGATCCGGCTCGTGTGCGAGGACCTGATCATCACCTCCATCGAACGCATCAGGGAAGGGGCGGTGTTCTTCCGCTCGCAGCACATGCTCAGCGAGGACCGGCTCGAGGAGGTCAAGCGGCGCCGCCGGGAATACAACGAGGTCTTCACCGGACTGCTGCGCCGCGGCCGCGCCGAGGGCTCGGTCCGGACCGACATGCCGCTGCCGGTCCTGGTGGCCAACTTCTTCTCCGACCCGCACTACCTCGCGTACTGGTACTCCCCCGACGGCAGCCTCAGCAAGGAGGAGGTCGCCGCCCAGCTGACCGAGCTCTACCTCGCGGGCCTTCGGCCTCCCCGGAACGGCTGAGGCCCGGGCCCGCCCGCAGAACCACCCGGCCAGGCGCCACAGGCACCACGGCACCACCGCACCACCCGCACCACCCGCACCACGGCAGTCAGCACCACGGCACTACTGCACCACCGTTAGCGCACCACCCGCAGAGACGATGGAGTACTCATGCACGTGCAACATACCGACCGGTCGGAACCGCCGCGGCTGCGGTTGCGGAACATCTCGGTCCGCTTCGGCGGCCTCACCGCCCTGGACTCCGTGGACCTGGAGGTCGCACCCGGCCGCGCCGCAGGGGTGATCGGCCCCAACGGCGCCGGCAAGACCACACTGTTCAACACCGTCTGCGGCCTGGTCCGGGCTTCCTCCGGCACGCTGGAGCTCGACGGCGCGGCCTTCACCCCGGTGCCGCACCGGCTGGCCCCGCTGGGGGTCAGCCGCACGCTCCAGGCGCTGGGCCTTTTCGAGGGCCTCACGGTGCTGGAGAACGTCACGGCGGCCCTGCGCCCCGCCGGAACCGGCTTCCTCCGGGACCTGCTGGCGCTGCCCGGCGGGGCCCGGGCCGAAAAGGCCGCCCGGGAGCGGGCGATGCAGGAACTCGAGTCCCTGGGCATTGCCTCCCACGCCTCGGCGCTGCCCGCCACGCTCCCCTACGGGGTACGGAAAAAGGCCGCCCTGGCCCGTGCCCTGGCCACCGACCCCCGCCTGCTCCTGCTTGACGAGCCGGCCGGCGGGCTCGGCCGGGACGACATCGACGAACTGGCCGACCTGATCCGCGCGATACCCGGCCGGGGATGCTCGGTGGTCCTGGTCGAACACCATGTGGACCTGGTCATGGCCGTCTGCGACCGGATCACGGTCCTGGACTTCGGGCGCGTCATCGCCGACGGCACCGCCGCGGCGGTCCGCGAGGACCCGGCCGTCACCGACGCCTACCTCGGGGCGGGCGCCGCGTGAGCGCCGGGCTGGCCCTGGCGGGGGTCTGCGCCGGATACGGACCGCTGCCGGTGCTGCATGACGTGGACCTGGACGTCCCCGCAGGTTCCATCACCGCCGTCGTCGGGGCCAACGGCGCCGGCAAGACGACCCTCCTGCGCACGGTCACGGGCCAGCTGCCGGCCGCGTCAGGGTCCATCCGGATGGGCGGGCGCATCGACCTGCGCCGGGTGGCCGTGGAGGACATGGTGCGCACCGGCGTCGCCCTGGTACCGGAAGGCCGAAGCGTCATCACCGACCTGAGCGTGGACGAGAACCTGCGGCTCGGCGGACTGTGGCGGAAGGACCGGGCCGCAGCCGCACGGACCCTGGACGAGGTCTACGGACACTTCGAGCCGCTCGCCCGGCGCCGCGCGGCCGCCGGGCACCAGCTCTCCGGCGGCGAGCGCCAGATGCTGGCGCTGGGCCGGGCCCTGATGGCGGTCCCGCAGCTGCTGCTGCTCGACGAACCGTCCCTGGGCCTGGCGCCGAAGGTGACGGCCGGGATCTTCACGCTGCTCCGCCGGCTGTGCGACGGGACCGGGCTCACCGTGGTCCTCGTGGAGCAGAACGTGCGCAGCGCGCTGGCCGTCGCCGACCACGGAGTCGTCCTCAACCTGGGCCGGGTCGTCGCGGCCCGGCCCGCCGCCGACCTCGCGGCCGACACCGGCCTGCGCCACACCTACCTGGGGTTCTAATGGACAGATTCCTCTTCCTGACCTTCGACGGGCTCGCCCGCGGAGCCGTCCTGGCCGCCTTCGCCCTCTCCCTGGTGCTCATCTGGCGGGCCGCACGCATCGTCAACTTCGCGCAGGGCGCCATGGCCGTCTCGGCCACCTACGTCGCGTTCATGGTCACCGCGGCCACCGACAGCTACTGGGCCGGGCTCGCCGCCGCCCTCGCCGCCGGGTTCGTCATCGGCGCCACCGTCGAGCGCGGCGTTATGCGGCACGTCTCCGGCGCCTCCCCGCTGAACACGGTCATCGCCGGCCTGGGCGTGCTGATGGTCCTGCAGGCCGTCCTGGGAATGATCTTCGGCAACGGCTACCGCACCATGGACGCGCCGTTCAGCGGCGAGCCGGTGGAGATCCTCGGAGTCTCGGCGGTCTCCTCCTACGACCTCTTCGTCTTTGCCTGCATCTGCGCCGTCGTGCTGGCACTGATGCTGCTGTTCACCCGCACCCGGCTGGGGCTGCAGCTGCGGGCTGCGGCCTTCGCCCCGGAGCTGGCCCGGCTGCTCGGCGTCCGCTCCCGCCGGATGCTGACCCTGGGCTGGGCCCTGTCCTCCGCGCTGGGAGCACTCGCGGCGCTGCTGCTGATCCCCACGGAGTTCGGCCTTAACCCGCACGCCGCGGACACGGTCTTCGTCTATGCGTTCACGGTCGCCGTCGTCGGCGGCCTGGACTCCCCCGGCGGCGCCGTCGTCGGCGGCCTCGCCGTAGGCGTGCTGCTCAGCTGGGTCAGCGGCTACCTGGGCGCCGTGCTGGCCCCGGTCGCCATCCTCCTCCTGCTGCTGGCAGTGCTGCTGCTGCGGCCCTCCGGACTGTTTTCCCTCGCCAAGGAGCGCGCAGCATGAGAGCACGGACCCGGATCCTCGCCGCCGCCGGCATCACCGCCGGGCTGATCATGCTGACCTTCATCCTTCCGCCCTTCACCTCCTACCAGCTGGCGACGGTGTGCGCGTATGCCTGCGCCGTCGCCGGGCTGACCCTGCTCACCGGCGCGGGCGGACAGCTCTCGCTCGGCCAGGCGGCGATGATGGCCGCGGGGGCATACGGCTACGGCCTCAGCGCCAACGCCCTGGCCGAGGCCGGCGTGACGGGCGCCGCCCTGCTGCTGCTGCCCGGTGCGGCCGCCGTGGCCGGCGCCGCCCTGCTCGGACTGCTGGTCGGGCTGGCCGCGGCACGCCTGCACGGCCCGTACCTCGCCGGCGTCACCATGGCGCTGGTGGTCGCGCTGCCCGCAGCGGCCGGCACCTTCTCCGGGGTGCTCGGCGGCGAACAGGGGCTGTGGATCACGGTGGAGAAACGCCCGACGGCGCTGCGCGGCGCCGTCGGGACGGAACAGTGGCAGGCGTGGCTGGCCATTGCCGCGGCGGCCGTCGTCTTCGTGCTGCTGGCCAACCTGCTCGCCGGCCGGTTCGGGCGATCCCTGCGCGCGGTCCGCGACAACGAGGCCTCCGCCGCCCTGGCCGGCATCTCCCCCGCCCGGACCAAGGTCACGGCCTTCGTCGTCAGCTCCGCCGCAGCGGGCACCGGCGGCGGCCTGCTGGCCTACATCACCCAGAGCGCCGGCCCGGGCGCGTACTCGCTGGTGTTCTCCCTGTTCCTGCTGATGGCCGCGGTCGTCGGCGGGCTGGGCTCGCTCAGCGGCGCGGCCTGGGGCGCCCTGGTGCTGGTGGCGCTGCCCCACCTGATCAGCACCGCCACCTCCGCCCTGTCGCTCTCCCCGGACCTGGCCCAGCGGCTGGACGGCAACCTTTCCGTGGCGGTGTTGGGCGCGGTGCTGATCGGCGTCATCATCCTGGCCCCCCGGGGCATCGCGGGCCTCACCCCCACGCTCCGCCGCCCCGTCCGCAGCCGGCGGCCGCCCGCCGCGCCGTCGCCTGCCCTCCCCGCTGCCTCCACTGCACCATCCGGTTCCCGGCACCTCCCCGTCCATCCGAAAGGCACGCCATGACCAGGTATTCCTCCCTTTCCGCCGCATCCGCCGCAGCCGCGCTGGCGCTGACGTCCTGCTCCGCGTCCGGCGGCACCGCGGCCGCCGAGGCCGCTCCCGGCGTCACCGACACCACCGTCACGGTCGGCACGCATCAGCCGCTGACCGGGCCCGCCGCGGCCGGATACTCGACCATCTCGCCGGCCACCCGCGCGTACTTCGACTACGTCAACGCCAACGGCGGCATCAACGGCCGCACCATCGAATACCTGGTCAAGGACGACGGCTACAATCCGGCGAACACCCAATCCGCGGTCCGCGAACTCGTCCTCCAGGAGGAGGTCTTCGCGCTCGTCGGCGGGTTGGGCACCCCGCCGCACAGCGCGGTGCTGGACTTCCTCAACGACAACGAGGTGCCGGATCTGTTCGTCGCCTCGGGCAGCCCCACCTGGGACCAGCCGGAGGACTACCCGTACACCTACGGCTTCATGGTGGACTACCCCACCGAGTCCCGTGTCCTGGCGACCTACGCGCAGGAGCAGTTCCCGGACGGCACGTACTGCTTCTTCGGCCAGGACGACGACTTCGGCGAGGAGTTCCAGGCCGGGCTTGAAGCCGTACTGGGCGCCGACGGCCTGGCCGACATCCAGTCCTACTCCACCGCGAACACCGACATCGCCGCTCAGATCAGCTCGCTGAAGGAGTCCGGCTGCGACGTCGTGTTCATGGCCACCATCAACGGCTTCAGCGCCCAGGCGGTCGGCACGGCGGCGAAGCTGGGGTACTCGCCGCAGTGGCTCGCCTCCTCCGCCGGAGGCGACTACTCGACGCTGGCCGCCTATCTCGGGGAGAACGCCGCACCGCTGCTGGAGGGCTTCCGGTCCGCCAACTACCTGCCCATCTACTCCGATGAGCAGAACGAGTGGACGGCGCAGTTCAAGCAGATCAACGAGGAGTACAACGGCGGCGCCCCGTTCGACGGCAACACCATCTTCGGGATGTCCATCGGGTACCTGTTCGTGGAGGCGCTGAAGCAGGCCGGGGAGAACCCCACCCGCGAGGCGCTGCTGGAAGCCCTGGAGTCCGGCGACGTGACCGGCAACGGACTGGTTCCCCTGGGCTTCAGCGGGGACAGCCACCGCGGATACACCGGGGCCATGATCACCACGGTGGAAGGCGGGGTGCAGTCCTACGTGGGGACGCCTTACGTGGTCTCCGGTGACGAGGTCACCGGGTACGACGGGCAGGTCCCGGCGATGCCGTCCGGGGCGCTCCCCGAATAGACCGGCCCGGGCGGGTGTGCCGGCGCCCCGGGCCGCCGGCACACCCGTCGGCGCCTCAGTGGGCGGAGTCCGCGCCGTCCTTCTTCGGCCGGTATCCGGCCGCTGCCGCCCGAAGCTCGCCCCCGCTGTGCCCGTCCTCCGGCTTCCGGCCGAACGGCAGCACCTTCAGCAGCGGGTGCAGGACGGCCATGACGGCCAGGCCCCAGATCAGGCCGAGGACGGCCGAGCACAGGGTGTTCACCAGCCAGGCCAGGAAGCCGCCGGCCACCGGGACGCCGGCTGCGGGCTCTTCGAGGACATGGACCAGGTCGTAGGGCAGGTGCCAGCCGAGGTCGTACACGCCCTGCAGCATGATGTGTCCGCCCACCCAGAGCATGGCAATCGTGCCCACCAGGGTAATGGCGGCCAGCACGGCGGGCATTCCCCGCACCAGCAGCGCGCCGACGCGCTTGGATCCCGCGGAGTCCCGGCCGGCCAGGTGGAGGCCGATGTCGTCCATCTTGACGATGAGTCCGACGGCGCCGTAGACGAGGACGGTGATGGCCAGCGCCACCACGACCAGGATGACCGCCCGGACCCACAGGGACTGCTCGGCCACCTCGTTCATGGCGATGACCATGATTTCGCAGGACAGGATGAAGTCGGTGGTGATGGCGCCCTTGACCACCTTGGCCTCCGCGTCGGGGCCCCGGTTCACCGCCGGCGATTCCCCGGCCTCGTGGTGCCCGCGGATCTTGTGCCAGACCTTCTCGGCGCCCTCGTAGCAGAGGTAGGTGCCGCCGAGCATCAGGATGAACGGAATGATCCACGGGATGAAGGCGCTGACCAGCAGCAGCGCCGGCAGGATGATCAGCAGCTTGTTGCGCAGCGAGCCCCAGAAGATCCGCTTGATCATCGGCAGCTCGCGGGACGGGTCGGCACCGGATACGTACTGCGGGGTGACCGCGGCATCGTCAATGACGACGCCGGCCGCTTTGGCTCCCGCCTTGGCGGCTCCGGCGGCGATGTCGTCGACCGAGGCGGCCGCGATGCGGGCCAGGGCCGCAACGTCGTCCAGCAGGGCAACCAGCCCGCCGCTCACCGGCCCGCTCCGTTTCGGACGGGGGCGGATCGCTGGGCGTGGGCGTCTCGGTCGACTCGTATGAACGGCATCTTCGGATTATAGGGCCGGCAGCCGCCCGGCGGTCCCGTCCCCCGGAGCCGCAGTGACCGGGAAGACACCGGCGGCGGGCACGTTTTTTTGCGTTGCGGACAGCTGTTGTCCGCGATCGGACGTAGCCTGCTTCCATGCTCGAAACCTCAGCCCGGCTGCTGCATCTGCTCTCGCTGCTGCAGATGCGCAGGGAGTGGACGGGCGCGGCGCTGGCCGAACGCATGGCGGTCACCGAACGCACGGTGCGGCGGGACATCGGAAAGCTGCGCACGCTCGGCTATCCGATCTCCGCCTCCCCCGGCATAGCCGGCGGCTACCAGCTGGGCGCCGGCGCCCAGCTGCCTCCCCTGCTGCTGGATGATGAGGAGGCCCTCGCCGTCGCCCTGGGCCTGACCGCCGTCGCCACCGGACCGGTCTCCGGCACCGGGGAGGCCAGCGTGCGGGCACTGGCGAAACTGGAGCAGGTGCTGCCGGCCCGGCTGCGGCCCAAGTTCTCCGCCCTGCGGAACGCGGTGAGCGTGCTGGCCGGACCGGCGGCCACCGTGAATCCGGAAATGCTGACCACGCTGTCGTCGGCGATCTCGGAACGCCGCACCGTGGCCTTCCGCTATACCGGCGCCGAGGGTGCCTCCGCCAGGCGGACGGTCGAGCCCTACAAGCTCGTCAGCACCGGGCGCCGCTGGTACCTGGTGGCCTTCTGCCTGGAGCGGGCGGACTGGCGGACCTTCCGGGTGGACCGGCTCCAGAGCATTCCCTCGCCCCGCGCCCGGTTCGCGCCGCGCCCCCTCCCGGCGCCGGACCTGGTGGACTACGTGCGGGAATCGATCACCCGCTTCCCCTACCGGTACGACGTCGTGGTGCGGCTGGCCGCCCCGCCCGCGGTCCTCGCGGACCGGTTCCCCGCCGACACCGCGGTGCTGGAACCGGACGGCCCCGGGCACACCGTCCTGCGCGGCGGCTGGGACTCCCTGGACCTGCCGCTGATCCAGCTGGCCACCCTGGGCGTCGAGTTCGAGGTGCTGGAACCGGTCCAGCTGCGCAACCGGGCCCGCGACGCCGCGGCCCTGCTGCTGCGCGCGGCCGCGGCGTCACCGGACGGCCCGGGCGCTCCGCCGGCGGCGAAAGAGGGGGCGGCCGCCCCGGGGAGCGCGAACCGGGACGGCTAGACTGGTGCCAATCATGGCACTGACTATTTCCTATCCTCCCCAGCTGCCCGTTTCCGAGCGCCGCGGAGACATCATGGCCGCCGTTGCGGCGAACCAGGTGACCATCGTTGCCGGCGAAACCGGCTCCGGAAAGACCACCCAGATCCCCAAGATGTGCCTTGAGCTGGGCCTGGCGGAGAAGGGCCTGATCGGCCACACGCAGCCGAGGCGGCTGGCCGCGCGCACCGTCGCGGAGCGCGTCGCGGAGGAGCTCGGCGTCGACATCGGCGCCGAGGTGGGCTACCAGGTCCGCTTCACCGGGGAGGTCAGCCGTGACACCCGGGTCAAGCTGATGACCGACGGCATCCTGCTGGCGGAGATCCAGCATGACCGGTTGCTGAAGAAGTACAGCACGATCATCATCGACGAGGCGCACGAGCGCAGCCTGAACATCGACTTCATCCTCGGCTACCTCAAGCGGCTGCTGCCCGAACGGCCGGACCTGAAGGTCATCATCACCTCCGCGACGATCGATCCGGAGCGTTTCGCCGAGCACTTCGCCGCCCCGGACGGCACTCCGGCGCCGATCATCGAGGTCTCCGGACGCACCTACCCGGTGGAGATCCGCTACCGGCCGCTGAACCAGCCCGCCGACGGCCGCGACGAGGACGCCGACGACGACGAACTCGAGGAGGACCGCGACCCGGTCGACGCCGTGTGCGACGCCGTGGAGGAGCTCTCCCGCGAGGCACCGGGCGACATCCTGGTGTTCTTCCCCGGCGAGCGCGAGATCCGCGACGCCGCCGAGGCCCTGCGCGGAACGGTGCAGCGGGTGCCGCGGCTGGCCGGCACCGAGATCCTGCCGCTCTACGCGCGGCTGTCCATGGCCGAGCAGCACCGGGTGTTCTCCCCCGGCAGGGCCCGGCGGATCGTGCTCGCGACGAACGTTGCCGAAACCTCGCTGACCGTGCCGGGCATCAAATACGTCATCGACACCGGCACCGCGCGCATCTCCCGCTACTCGCACCGCACCAAGGTCCAGCGGCTGCCGATCGAGCGGATCTCGCAGGCCTCCGCCAACCAGCGCTCGGGCCGCTGCGGACGCGTCTCCGACGGCATCGCCATCCGGCTGTACTCCGAGGAGGACTTCGAGGCCCGCCCGGAGTTCACCGACCCGGAGATCCTGCGCACCAACCTGGCCGCCGTCATCCTCCAGATGGCCGCCATGGGCGTGGCCCGCGCCCCGAAGGACGTCGTCGACTTTCCCTTCGTCCAGGCCCCGGACGCCAAGGCCGTCAACGACGGCGCCGCACTGCTCAAGGAGCTGGGCGCGCTGCACCCCAAGGGCGGGCTGACCGGCGTCGGGCGCAAGCTCGCGCAGCTTCCGGTGGATCCCCGGCTGGGCCGGATGATCGTCGAGGCCGGAGGGCGCGGCGCCGCCAAGGAGGTCATGGTGCTGACCGCGGCCCTGACCATCCAGGATCCGCGCGAACGCCCGTCCAAGGACGATCCGGCCCGTGCCCAGAAGGCTGCGGAGCTGCACAAGCGGTTCATCGACGAGAACTCCGACTTCACCGGCTACCTGAACCTGTGGCGGTACGTGCAGGAAAAGCAGAAGGAACTCTCCTCCTCGGCGTTCCGCCGCCTGTGCAGGAACGAGTTCCTGAACTTCCTGCGCATCCGCGAATGGCAGGACCTGTTCGCGCAGCTGCGCCAGCTGGCCAAGCCGCTGGGCATCACCCTCTCCCCCGGCCCGGTGGACCCGGTGGGCCGGGACAAGGACGTGCATATCAGCCTGCTCTCGGGGCTGCTCAGCCACATCGGCCTCTATGACCAGCGCAAACGCGAGTACGCCGGGGCCCGCGGCACCCGGTTCGCCGTGTTCCCCGGTTCGGCCCTGTTCAAGAAGTCCCCGGACTGGGTCATGGCCGCCGAACTGGTGGAGACCTCCCGGCTGTGGGCCCGGACGGCGGCGAAGTTCGACCCGCTGTGGGTCGAGGAGGTCGCCCCGCACCTGGTCAAGCGCACCTACAGCGAACCGCACTGGTCCAAGCGCAACGGCTCGGTCATGGCCTACGAGAAGGTCACCCTCTACGGCGTGCCCGTCATCGCCCAGCGCAGCATCAACTACGGCCGGATCGATCCGGAACTGGCCCGCGAGATGTTCATCCGCCATGCCCTGGTGGAAGGCGACTGGCGCACCCACCACAGGTTCTTCGCCCGCAACCGCGCGCTGCTGGAAGAGGTCGAGGAGCTGGAGAACCGCACCCGCCGGCGCGGCCTGCGGGTGGACGACGAAACCCTCTTCGAGTTCTACGACGCCCGGGTGGGCCGGGAGGTCGTCTCCGAGCGGCACTTCGACAAGTGGTGGAAGCACGCGCGGCATGAGGATCCGAAGCTGCTGGACTTCGATCCCGAGGCCCTGCTCACCGAGCAGGCCGCCGACCTGGACGAGTCCGCCTACCCGAAGACCTTCCGCTACGGCAGCTTCGAGCTGCCGCTGCAGTACGAGTTCACTCCGGGCGATGCCTCGGCCGACGGCGTCACCGCCGAAGTGCCGGTCCTGTTCCTGAACCAGCTGGCGCCCGAGCCGTTCCGCTGGCTGATCCCGGGCATGCGGGCCGAGCTGATCACCGCCCTGATCAAGTCCCTGCCCAAGGCGGTGCGGAAGAACTTCATCCCGGCCCCCGACGTCGCCCGTGCCGCCGCGGCGGCCCTCGCGGAGGACTTCGATCCGGCCCGGGACGAGCTGGAGCCCTCGCTGGAACTGGTGCTGCGCCGGCTCAAGGGCTCGATCGTGCCGCCCGGATCCTGGAACTGGGACGCCGTACCGGAGCATCTGCGGATGAACTTCACGGTCCTCGACGCCGGCGGGCGGGTCCTCGGTGAGGGCCGGGACCTGGCCGGGCTGCAGGAGAAGCTGGCCCCGGCCACCCGCCGTGCCATTGCCGAATCCCTCGGCGCCGCTCCGGCAGGCGGAGGAGCCGCCTCCGCCGGCAAACCCGGGGGTGGCCGGGGCGCGGCGGCCGGCGGGAACGGCCGAGGGAACGGACGTCCGAACAAGCCGGCCGACGGTGCCGCTTCCGGCAGCCGCGGAGGCACCGACACCGGATCGGTGCAGGAGCGTTCCGGCCTGACCGAGTGGAGCGTCGGGACGGTCGAAAGGCAGGTCCGGCGGATGGTCGCCGGGCATACGGTCACCGGCTACCCGGCGCTGGTCGACGAAGGCACCACCGCCGGGCTGCGGGTGTTCTCTGACCCGGCGGAGCAGGCGGCGGCCATGCGCTCGGGAGTCATCCGGCTGCTGGCCCTCCGCGTGCCCGACCCGTCCCGGTACGTGCTGGAGCACCTGAACAACCGGGAGAAGCTGTCCTTCAGCCAGAACCCGCACGGCTCGGCGGCGGCCCTGATGGCCGACTGCTCGCTGGCGGCGATCGACAAGCTGGTGCCCGAGGCGCTGCCGTGGAACCGGCAGGACTTCGACGCCCTGTATGAGCGGGTCCGGGCGGACCTGATCGACACCGTGTTCACGGTGACCGCGATCGTGGAGAAGGTGCTGTCCGCTGCCCGCCGGATCACCGTGCAGGTCAAGGCCACCGGCTCCCCCGCCCTGATCGGTGCGCTGCAGGACATCCGCGCCCAGCTGGATTCCCTGGTCTACCCCGGGTTCGTCGCCCGCACCGGCTACGCACAGCTGGCCCACCTGCCCCGCTACCTGGCCGGCATCGAACGCCGGCTGGAGAAGCTGCCGACCAACGTGGCCCGCGACGCTGCGCAGATGGCCGTCGTGCAGGCCCTCGAGGACGACTACGACGACGCGGTGGCGGCCCTTCCCCCGGGCGCCGCCGTGTCCCCGGCGCTGCGGGAGGTCCGCTGGATGCTGGAGGAACTGCGCATCAGCTTCTTCGCCCAGGAACTGGGAACGGCCCGGTCCGTCTCGGAGAAACGGATCCGGACCGCCCTGAACAAGGCGCTCGCCCCTGCCTGAGGTCGGCAGTAGCCGGCCGGCTGAGACGCCGGCCGGCTACTGCTCGGGCACGAACTGCCCGTGCCCGGCGTCGCGCAGCGCCTGCCGCAGCTTCTGTGCGTTGGCCTCCATCCGCTCCGGATCGGGGTCCTGCTCGGCGCGGCTGAAGTCGAAGTCGGCCAGGGAGTTGGCCGGCCAGACGTGCAGGTGCAGGTGGTCGACCTCGAACCCGGCGATGGTCAGGCCCGCCCGCTCCGAGCCGAAGGCTGCCACCTGCGCCGCGCCGATCACCTGGGCGACGCCGGTCAGCTTCTGCATCAGGTCCGCCGGCGCGTCGGTCCACTTGTCCACCTCACGGCGGGGCACCACCAGGGTATGTCCGTCGGCGAGCGGGCCGATGCTCAGGAACGCGACGACGTCGTCGTCCTTCCACACGAAGCGGCCGGGGATCTCGCCCTCGATGATGCGGGTGAACAGGGTCGGCATGGAGTCTCCTTGCTGGGAACGGGGGCCGCCCGGCCGCAGGGGCCTGCGCAGGGGCGGCGGAACGGGGCGGCCGGTAAACATGGCTTCGACGCTACCGCTCCCCGTCGCCCGTCGCCACCGGCTGCCCGGGGACGGTGGACCACTCGGACCAGGACCCGGGGTACAGGGCGGCCTCGAATCCGGCCAGCGCCAGGGCTGCGACCTCACCGGCCGCGAAGACGCCGGAGCCGCAGTAGGCCGCCGTCGGCCTCACGCCGTCCACCCCGGCCGCCTCGAACCGGGCCCGCAGCTGCGGCGGGCTCAGGTATCGGCCGCGCTCGTCCAGATTGCCCGCAGCCGGCACGTTGACCGCGCCGGGGATGTGCCCGGCCTGCGGGTCCACCGGTTCGGTCTCGCCGCGGTAGCGTTCGGGCGCCCGGGCGTCCAGGAGCACACCCTCCTGCCCCAGCTGCCCGGCCCGGGCCAGGTCCGCGACGGGCATGTGCCCCCAGGAGAGGCCGGCGGACCCCGGTTCCGGCAGTTCGTCGCCGCCGGCCAGCCGGCCGCCCGCGTCCTGCCAGGCGCGCAGGCCCCCGTCGAGCAGGCGCACGTTCCCGAAGCCGGCGTGCCGCAGCAGCCACCAGGCGCGTGCGGCGGCGCTGCCGCCGGAGGCGTCATAGGCCACCACGAGGTCGCCGTCGTTGATGCCCCAGCGGCGCGCGGCGGCGGCGAAGTCCTCCGGTGCGGGCAGCGGATGCCGGCCGCCCGGCCCCGGTGGGGCCGACAGCTCGCCGTCCAGGTCCACGTACACGGCGCCGGGGATGTGCCCGGCCAGGTACTGCGCGTGCCCGTCGGTGCGGCCCAGCTCCCACCGCACGTCAAGCAGCCGCAGGGGCGCGCCCTGGCTGCGCTTCTCCATCAGGGCCGGGACGTCGATGAGCACCGGAGTCATATCCGGACCTCGTCACCGGGCTGCAGCGCCACATACTCGGTGCCGTACATCCCGCCGATCCGCTCCAGGTGCTTTTCGACGACGCCGCGGCCGTTGCCGTTCAGCAGGGCGTCATGGATGGGATACGCGGTATCCGCCCCGCAGGCGATGAGGAAGTCGAGGACCTCCTCCACCTTGGACCACGGGGCGTGGATGGGCAGCAGCAGGATGCGGGCCCGCAGGCCGTAGGGAACGATGAAGGAGTCGCCCGGATGGTAGACGCTGCCCTCGATGAGGTAGCCGAGGTTGGCGACCAGGGGCACGAGGGGGTGGATCAGGGCGTGCTGGCCGCCGAAGGAGCGGACGGAGAAGCCGGCCAGCTCGAACTCGGCGTCGGGCGCGGCGTCGACGATCCGCTCCGCCAGCTCCGGCGCCTCGCCCCGCAGGGCCCCGGCGAGGGACGCCGGAGCATGCAGCACCAGGTCCGGGGAGGCGGACATCGCCGCCAGGACCGGGGCGCGGTCGAGGTGGTCCGGGTGCTCATGGGTGACCAGCACGGCATCGGCGCCGGCCAGCGCCCGGTCCGTCTCGGAGAAGCTGCCGGGGTCCAGCACCAGTACCCGGCCGTCCTTTTCAAAACGCACGCAAGAGTGTGAGAACTTGGTCATCTTCATGCGCCCACAGTACCCGGCGGACCGGTGCCGCGGGCCCGGCCGCACCCGTCCCGTTCCCGGCTCCCGCGGCGGCCCGGCTGGTACGCTGGACGGGACAATCGTGCCCAGTGCAGGAGGATGCCATGACCGGCCAACCGCCGCGCCCCGCCAGGCGGAGCCCGGAGCAGCGGGTCACCCGCCAGCGGATCGCCGTCGGCCGCACCCTGGACGAACTCGACGACTTCGTCAGCACCCAGGAACTGCACCGGCTGCTGCAGGAACGCGGCGAGAAGGTGTCCCTGGCGACCGCCTACCGCATCCTGCAGTCCATGGCCGAGGACAACCTGGTCGACGTGCTCCGCACCGGTGAGGGCGAGGCCCTCTACCGCCGCTGCGAGGCCGGGCACCACCACCATCACCTGGTCTGCCGGTCCTGCGGGCGGACCGTCGAGGTCGAGGCGCCGGCCGTGGAATCCTGGGCAGCCCGGCTGGGCGCGGACCACGGCTTCACCGAAGTGGCGCACACCGTCGAGGTCTTCGGGCTCTGCCCCGCCTGCACGGCCGCCCGGCGGGCGGCCGCGGAGAACTAGGCGGCGGACGCCCCGGCGGACCGGACCGGTGTCCGCCGGCCCCGCATCCGCCGGACCAGGCGGCAGGCCAGATAGATCAGGAACGAGATCGTGGTGATGTAGGGGCTGATCGAGATCCGTCCGCCCAGCGCCAGCAGGATCCCGCCCACGGCGGAGACCACGGCAAACGCCACGCTGAGCGCGACCACCAGGCGGGGCGAGGAGGTCACCAGCAGCGCCGCCGCCGCCGGGGTGATCAGCAGCGAGAGCACCAGCAGCGCCCCCACGACCTGGATCGACAGGGCCACGGACAGGCCCAGCAGGAACATGAACGCAATCGAGAGCCCCCGCACCGGCACGCCGCGGGCCTCGGCCAGCTCCGGGTCCGCGCTGGCGAAGGTCAGCGGGCGCCACAGCACGGCCAGGCCGGCGACGACGACCGCGGCGCACGCGGCGAGCAGGTTCAGCTGCACGGTGTCCACCGCCACGATCTGGCCGGTCAGGAGCCCGAACTTGTTCGCCGACCGTCCCTCGTAGAGGCCGAGGAACAGGATGCCCAGGCCAAGGCCGAAGGGCATGATGACGCCGGTGATGGAGTTCCGGTCCCGGGCCCGCAGGCCCAGCACCGCAAGCAGGACGGCCGCTGCGACCGAGCCGACCAGGGAGCCGGCAATGACGTTGGCGCCCACCAGCAGGGCGAAGGCGGCCCCGGCGAAGGAGAGTTCGGCGATGCCGTGCACGGCGAAGGCCAGGTCCCGCATCATCACGAAGACGCCGATCAGTCCGCCGACCAGGCCCAGGATCGCCGCGGCCCAGAGGGAGTTCTGCACCAGGGGCAGCAGCTGCCCGTAGTCGCTGAAGTTGAAGACCTCGGAGAGGAAGTCACGCAGGTCCAAGGTCGTCCTCGTTCTCCAGGTGGTGGTGGGTGGTGGCGTCCGGAATGCCGAGGACGACGATCCGGCCGTGGCTGCGGATCACCTCGACCCGGCTGCCGTACATGTCGGACAGGACGTCGCTGCGCAGCACCTCGGCGGGCGTGCCCGTGCGGAACTGTCCCCCGGCGAGGTAGAGCACCCGATCGACGTAGTCGATGATCGGATTGATTTCATGGGTCACGAAGACCACCGCGGTGTCCTCCTGGTGGCAGCGCCGGTCGATCAGCGCGCTGATGGCCTGCTGGTGATGCAGGTCCAGGGAGAGCAGGGGTTCGTCACAGAGCAGGACGTCGGGGTCGGTGGCCAGGGCCTGGGCGGCGCGCAGCCGCTGCAGTTCTCCGCCGGAAAGCTGGCCCACGGGCTGGTCGGCGTACGCGGCGGCCCCGACCTGGCCCAGCAGCTCATCCACCCGGCGCCGGACCGGGGCCCGGCGCATCCGGATGCCCCACCGGTTGCCGTCGATGCCCATGCCCACCAGGTCCCGGCCGCGCAGCGGCGTCGACGGGGCGAAGGTCTTCTGCTGCGGGATGTAGCCGATGTCGGCGTTGCCCCGGGTCACCGCCGCGCCGTTGACGGTCACGGTGCCGGCACTCAGGGGCTGCAGGCCGAGCAGGACCTTCAGGAACGTGGTCTTGCCTGAGCCGTTGGGCCCCAGCACGGCCAGGAACTCCCCTCGGGCGATGTCCAGGTCCAGTCCCTGCCACAGCACCCGGTCCCCGAAGGACATCCCTGCCCCGCGCAGCCTGACGGCGGGAGCGCTCACCGGAGCACGCCCTCGATGCTCTCCACGTTGGCGTCCATCCACTGCAGGTAGTCCTCGCCCTCGGGCAGCGTCTCGGAGAAATCCAGGACCGGCACGCCGTCGTCCTCGGCCGCCCGGCGGACGGTTTCGGTCTGCGCCGAGGCCGTCTGGCTGTTGTAGGCGAGGAAGGCGAGGTCCCCGGACCGCACCAGCTGCTCCATGTCGTTCAGCACGGCCACCGGGACGTCGGAGCCTTCCTCCACCGCCTCGGTGAAGTCGTCGGGGGTGACGTTGTGCAGGCCGGCGTCCTCCAGCAGGTAGTTCGGCACCGGCTCGGTCACGGCGACGTCGCGGCCTTCGGCCTCCGGACGCAGCGCCGCCAGGCGCTCCAGCAGCGCGTCGATGCCGTCACCGAAGTCCGCCGCGTTGGCCCGGAACGCCTCCGCATTGTCCGGATCCAGTTCGGCCAGGCGCTCCGCCGCGGCCTCGGCGAGCAGTCCCATGGCCTGGGGGCTGTACCAGACATGTTCATTGAACGCGCCGTGCGAGTGGCCCGCATGGTCTCCGGACTCTTCCGCGGCGTCGTCGGCATGCTCATCGGCGTGATCTTCGGTTCCGGTGTCCAGGCCGGAGATCTCGACGGCGTTCAGCACGTCCTCCTCCGGCACCTGTTCCTCGGCCACGAGGGTTTCCATGAAGCTGTCATAGCCGCCGCCGTTGAGCACCACCAGCTGCGCGTCGGACACCGCGAGGCGGTCCCGGGCGGTGGCCTCGTAGGAGTGCGGATCCTGGGTGGGCCGGTCAATGATCGACCGGACGCTGACATGCTCCCCTCCGACGCTTCCGAGGATGCTCCCGTACACGTCGGTGGAGGCCACCACCTGCAGGGCGTCTCCGGCGGCGGTGTCGGTCCCGCCGTCCTCCCCGCCGGAGCAGGCTGAAAGGGTCAGGGCGGCAGCGGTCAGCGCCGCCGCAACGGTGGCGGTCATGCGGCTCATGGTGGTGGTTTCCTTGCTGGCTGGGGACGGCCTCCCGGAGTGCGGGGACCAACCCATCGTAGCCCAATCGCGAACGGTTCGCATCAAGCGGTGCGGGTGGGCGCCCTGCACGCTACCGGCCGAGCCCCTCGCCGGAGCGGCGCACGCCCTGGGCCTGCGTCACGTCCCGGATCTCCCCCACCAGCTCCTCGATGACGTCCTCCAGGAACAGCACGCCACGGGTTCCGCCGTCGGGCCCCAGCACGCGGGCCAGATGCGAGCCGGTCCGCTGCATGACGGCCAGGGCGTCCTCGACACCGTCCCCGACCTGCAGGTTGGCCAGGGTCCGCACCCGGTTCTCCGTGATCGGCTGCCCGTAGGCCTCCGCCGGCACGGCCATGACATCCTTCAGGTGCATGTAGCCGGTCAGGTTGCCCGCCGGATCCACCAGCACGAACCGGGAGAACCCGGTCCGGGCCACGGCCTTCTCGAACTCGGCCGGCGTGGAGTCGGTCCGCAGCGTCACCAGGTCCGCCAGCGGCACCATCACGTCCCCGGCCGTCTGCGTGGAGAACTCCAGGGCACCGGAGATAACCCCGGAGTCGTCGGCCACGAGCCCGTGGCGGGTGGATTCCTGGACGATGGACTGCACCTCCTCCAGCGTGAAGCTGGAGGTCACCTCGTCCTTGGGCGTGATACCGAGCAGACGCAGGGCGTGGTTGGCCAGCCAGTTCAGGGTCCAGATGACCGGCCGCACGATGCGCGAGACCATCACCAGCGGCGGCGCCAGCACCAGCGCGGCGCGGTCGGCCACGGAGACCGAGATGTTCTTCGGCACCATCTCGCCGATGGTCACGTGCAGGAACGTCACGATCAGCAGCGCCGCCAGGAAGCCCGCGCCGTCGGCCGCCTCCACCGGCAGCCCGACGGCCTCCAGCGGCGCCGCCAGCAGGTGGTGGATGGCCGGCTCGGCCACGGTGAGGATCAGCAGGGAGCACACGGTGATGCCCAGCTGGGCGCAGGCCAGCATGAGCGACACGTTCTCCATGGCCCAGATGGTGGTCTTCGCGCGCTTGGATCCGGTTTCGGCCAGCGGCTCGATCTGGGAACGGCGCGCCGACATCACCGCAAACTCGGCACCGACGAAGAACGCGTTGCCCAGCAGCAGGACCACCAGCCACGCGATGCCAGCCACGTCGCTCATCGCGCACCTCCCGCGGAGGTGCCGTCGGAGCCGGCGGAAACCTCCGGCCCGGCCGGTACAAAGCTGACCCGGTCCACGCGGCGTTCCTCCATCCGCTCCACTTCAAGGATTCCGCCCGGCACCTCGACCCGGTCGCCGACCTCGGCGATCCGGCCCAGTTCGGCCATGATGAACCCGCCGACCGTCTCGTAGCCGGCCTCGTCGGGAACCTGCAGTCCCGGCACCAGGGCCGAGACCTCGTCGGGGCGCATGATGCCCGGGAAGTACCAGTTGCCGGCGGCGCTCTGGAGCACGCCCGGCTTCAGGCGGTCATGTTCGTCGGATACCTCGCCCACGATCTCCTCGACGAGGTCCTCCAAGGTGGCGACGCCGGCGGTTCCACCGTATTCGTCGAGCACCACGGCGACCTGCAGGTTGGCGCTGCGCAGCTCGTTGAGCAGCGAATCCAGGTGCACCGTTTCGGGCACCCGGAGCACTTCGGACATGATGGCCGCGGCCGGCAGCTCCGCACGCCGGTCCCGCGGCACCGCGACCGCCTTCTTCACGTGGACGACGCCGCGCACGTCGTCGGGCGAATCGCCGAGGACGGGGAAGCGGGAGTAGCCGGTGCGCCGGGCGGCGTCGATGATGTCCTGCACCGGCTGATCGGCATCGATGGTCTCCAGGCGGATCCGCGGGGTCATCACGTCGGCCGCAGTCCGTTCGGAGAAGGAGAAGGTCCGCGAGAGGAAGGTGGCCGTGCCGGCGTCCAGGGTGCCCAGCTCGGCGGACCGGCGGACCATGGAGGACAGCTCGGCCGGGGTGCGTGCACCGCTGACCTCTTCCTTGGCCTCAAGGCCGAACAGGTGCAGGATCCGGTTCGCGAAGCCGTTCAGCAGCACGATGGCGGGACGGAACACGAACGTGAAGGCCAGCTGCGGACGGGCCAGGGCCTTGCCGACGGCCATCGGCTCGGCGATGGAGAGGTTCTTGGGGATGAGTTCACCCAGCAGCATGGACAGCAGCGTCGCCAGGATCATGGCCACGACCACGGACGTCGACTGCACCGCGACCGGCGGCAGGCCCAGGGCCGCGAGCGGGGGCTGCAGCAGCCGGCCCACCGAGGGCTCCATGACGAACCCGGTCAGCAGCGTGGTGAGGGTGATGCCCAGCTGGCAGCTGGAGAGCTGCGTGGACAGCGAGGTCAGGCAGCGCAGCAGCGGTTCGGCGGCCTTGTCGCCGTTTTCCACGGCGCGGCGCACGGTGGGCTGGTCAAGGGCGACGAGCGCGAACTCGACGGCCACGAAGAACCCGGTGCCGAAGATCAGGATGAGGCCGAAGCCCAGATAAAGCCACTCCATCAGGCCACCGCCGCGGGCGGGGGCGTAAGCGGGGCATCAGTGCGGGGCGGGAAGGAACCCGGACTGGAAGGCTCCGATGGTGCGCGGGAGCTGTCGCGGGCGGCGCGGGCGAAGCCGCTTCCGCCGGGGTCGGGGGTGCTGCCGGCGCTGGGCGTCCCGGTGCCGGTTTCGGCTGAACGGGACGCGGGCCGGCGTCTGGAATAACTGTCCATAGACGCACAACTCTACAGTGTCGACCCTGCGCCGCGACAGGTTCTTTCCGGCAGGCGCGGCCGCCACAGGCGCCCGTCCGCGGCCCCGAAAATGGCGCCGCCGTCCGCGCTTTGGCATCCGGAGGCGCAGCCGCCACGCCTCTGTGGGGGATTAGCCAGTTCTTGTCAACTGTCACTAGACTGTCAGGAGGTCTCGGTCACTGCGCACCGGGCGCATACCGGCAAGTCTTGAGGCGCACGTCCTCGGAACAGGCTGCCGCAAGGGCAAAAGGCAACTCATGGAAGAGGCGTATAACCAGTGCCAAACCAATTTAGCCACCGTCTACCGGAGGAATTCGGGGGCAACGAGTGGCTGGTCGACGAGCTGTACGAGCAGTTTCTGAAGGACCGGAACTCGGTTGACAAGAAGTGGTGGAGCATCTTCGACTCCTTCAAGGAGGAGGACGGGCAGGCCGACGGCGGCGGCTCATCCTCCGCAGGCGGGAACGGCACCGCCGCCGCCTCGAAGCAGGAGTCGAACCCGCCCACCCGCCAGCTGCCGGTGGTGAAGAGCGAGCAGGCCGCGCCCAAGGCCTCCGGCGAGTCCCCCGCAGCGGCCCAGCAGTCCGGCCGTCCCCCGGTGGCCAAGGAGCCGGCGGCCGACGCCGCGCCGGCCGCCAAGGGCCGCCCCTCCGCCGCCGAGGCCGCCGCAGCCTCGAAGCCCGAGACCAAGGGCGCGCCGATTCCGGCCCAGCTGCCGAAGTCCGCGCCGAACAGCCAGACCGAAGAGGACAAGGTCACCGTCCTGCGCGGCCCGGCCAAGGCCATCGCCACGAACATGGACCTGAGCCTCAGCGTCCCGACGGCCACCACCGTGCGCGCCGTCCCCGCCAAGCTGCTGATCGACAACCGGATCGTCATCAACAGCCACCTGGCCCGGGCCCGCGGCGGCAAGGTCTCGTTCACCCATCTGCTGGGCTACGCGATCATCCGCGCCGCCGCGCAGTTCCCGTCCATGAACGTCTACTACGACGAGATCGACGGCAAGCCCACGGCGGTGCAGCCGGCCCACATCAACTTCGGCCTGGCCATCGACATGCCCAAGCCCGATGGAACCCGCCTGCTGGTGGTGCCCAACATCAAGAAGGCCGAAACCCTGAACTTCTCCGAGTTCTGGCAGGCCTACGAGGACATCGTCAAGCGCGCCCGCGCCGGCAAGCTGACCGCCGACGACTACAAGGGCACCACGATCTCCCTGACCAACCCGGGCGGCATCGGCACCGTCCACTCGGTGCCCCGCCTCTCGAAGGGCCAGGCCGCCATCATCGGCGCCGGCGCCCTCGAGTACCCGGCCGAGTTCCAGGGCTCCAACGAAAAGGTCCTGGCCCGCAACGCCGTCAGCAAGATCATCACGCTGACCTCCACCTATGACCACCGGGTCATCCAGGGCGCCGGCAGCGGCGAGTTCCTGAAGATCATCCACCAGCTGCTGCTGGGCGAGCAGGGCTTCTACGACGAGATCTTCGAGTCGCTGCGGATCCCCTACGAGCCCGTGCGCTGGAGCCCGGACATCCAGGTCAACCCCGAAGAGCAGATCAACAAGGTCGCCCGGATCCAGCAGCTGATCCACGCCTACCGGGTCCGCGGCCACCTGATGGCCGACACCAACCCGCTGGAGTACGTGCAGCGCCGCCACGCGGACCTGGACATCCTCAACCACGGCCTGACCCTCTGGGACCTCGACCGTGAATGGCCGACCGGCGGGTTCGGCGGCAAGCCGATGCTCAAGCTCCGGGACATCCTGGGCGTGCTGCGCGACGCGTACTGCCGCACCATGGGCGTGGAGTACATGCACCTGCAGAACCCCGAGGAACGCGAGTGGTTCCAGGACCGGCTCGAGGCGCCCTACAGCAAGCCGACCCGCGATGAGCAGCTGCGCATCCTGAGCAAGCTCAACGCCGCCGAGGCCTTCGAAACGTTCCTGCAGACCAAGTTCGTGGGCCAGAAGCGCTTCTCCCTGGAGGGCGGCGAATCCCTGATCCCGCTGCTGGACTCCGTCCTCTCCGATGCCGCCGAGGCCGGCATGGAGGAAGTCGGCATCGGCATGGCGCACCGCGGCCGCCTGAACGTGCTCACCAACATCGCCGGCAAGACCTACGCACAGGTCTTCCGCGAGTTCGAGGGCATCCAGGATCCGCGCAGCGTCCAGGGCTCCGGCGACGTGAAGTACCACCTGGGCACCGAGGGAACCTTCACCTCCGACTCGGGCAAGACCACCAAGGTCTACCTGGCGGCCAATCCCTCGCACCTCGAAGCGGTGGACCCGGTGCTCGAAGGCATCATCCGCGCCAAGCAGGACCGGCTGGACCAGGGCGACGAGTTCCCCGTCCTGCCGATCCTCATTCACGGCGACGCCGCCTTCGCCGGACAGGGAGTGGTCGCCGAGACCCTCAACCTGTCGCAGCTGCGCGGCTACCGCACCGGCGGAACGGTCCACGTGGTGGTCAACAACCAGGTCGGCTTCACCACCGCCCCCACCTCGTCGCGTTCCTCCGTGTACGCCACCGATGTGGCCAAGATGGTCCAGGCGCCCATCTTCCACGTCAACGGCGACGACCCCGAGGCCGTGGTCCGGGTGGCCCAGCTGGCCTTCGAGTACCGCCAGCGGTTCAACAAGGACGTCGTCATCGACATGGTCTGCTACCGCCGGCGCGGGCACAACGAGGGCGACGACCCGTCGATGACCCAGCCGATGATGTACAGCCTGATCGAGGCCAAGCGCTCGGTGCGCAAGCTCTACACCGAGTCCCTGATCGGCCGCGGCGACATCAGCCAGGAAGAGGCGGAGCAGGCGCTGCGCGACTACCAGGGCCGGCTGGAGCGCGTCTTCGCCGAAACCCACGCGGCGCAGACCTCCCCGATCCCGGTGATCACCAAGGACACCGAGGCCGTTTCCGACCTGGAGCGCCCCGCCGCGCAGCAGGAAGGCAACAGCATCGTCTCCCCGGCGACCACGGCGATCGCTCCCGAGACCCTGGCGCACATCGGCAAGGCCCACCTTGCCGTGCCGGAGGGCTTCACCGTGCACCCGAAGCTCAAGGCCCTGCTTGAAAAGCGCGAGCAGATGTCCCGCAACGGCGGCATCGACTGGGGCTTCGCCGAGGTTGCGGCCTTCGGTTCGCTGCTGATGGAGGGCGTGCCGGTCCGGCTCGCCGGCCAGGACTCGCGCCGCGGCACCTTCACCCAGCGCCACGCGGTCTTCCACGACCGGGTGACCGGAGCCGAGTGGACGCCTCTGGCCGAGCTCGACCCGAACCAGGCCAAGCTGTGGATCTACGATTCCCTGCTGTCCGAATACGCCGCCCTCGGCTTCGAGTACGGCTACTCGGTGGAGCGCCCGGACGCCCTGGTGCTCTGGGAGGCCCAGTTCGGCGACTTCGTCAACGGCGCGCAGACGGTGATCGATGAGTTCATCTCCTCCGCGGAGCAGAAGTGGGGCCAGCGGTCCTCGCTGGTCATGCTGCTGCCGCACGGCTACGAAGGCCAGGGCCCGGACCACTCCTCCGGACGCATCGAGCGCTTCCTGCAGCTGTGCGCCGAGGACAACATGATCGTGGCCAACCCCTCCAACGGCGCCTCGCACTTCCACCTGCTGCGCCGCCAGGCCTACAGCCGTCCGCGGAAGCCGCTGATCGTGTTCACGCCCAAGCAGCTGCTGCGCCTGAAGGCCGCCGCCACCTCGGTGGAGGACTTCACCCAGGGCGACTTCCAGCCGGTGATCCCCGAGCACGCCGAGCTCGACGCGAACGCCGTCGACCGGGTGCTGCTGGTCTCCGGCCGCCTGTACTACGACCTCCTGGCCCAGCGCCAGAAGGCCGGCGACGACAAGACGGCCATCGTCCGCGTGGAGCAGCTGTACCCGCTGCCCCTGGCCGAGATCCGTGCAGCCGTGGAGAAGTACCCGAACGCCGAACTTGTCTGGGCGCAGGACGAGCCCGCCAACCAGGGTCCGTGGCCCTTCATCGGCCTCAACCTGGCACCCGAGCTGGACCGGCGCCTGCGCCTGGTGTCCCGCCCGGCCTCGGCGGCCACGTCCACCGGCTCCGCCAAGCGGCACGCCGTGGAGCAGGACATCCTGGTTCGGAAGGCATTCGAACGCCAGTAGCCGGCTGATCCGCGGGCGGGGTGCCACCGGCACCCCGCCCGCGGCGCAGGAAGCCTCGGAGCGGAAAAGGGAGCTAGTGGAACAACGCAGAATCAGGCTCGCAGCAGTCGGAGACGAACTGCTCGCCGGCCACGGAGACCCCCGGGCACTGGGCTGGATCGGCCGGGTGCTGGCGCGTACGACGCCGGAAAACGCCACCCTGCAGGCCTATACGCTGGCGGCGCCCGCGGAAGGCACCGAAGCGCTCGCGAACCGGTGGCTCCAGGAGGCCGGGCGCAGGTTTGACGACGGCTGTGAAAACCGGCTGGTCATCGGCCTGTCCGGACGCGACCTCGACCTGGACCTGACCACCGCGCGGAGCCGCCTGAACCTGGCGAACATCCTCGACGGCGCCGCGCAGATGAGCATCAAGGTGTTCGTCGTCGGTCCTCCCCCGGGCCTGGACCCCGAGCGGAACCGTCGGCTCGCGGACCTCTCCGCCGCCTTCGGCGACGTGACCACCCGGCGCAAGCACGTCTACGTCGACACCCTGACCCCGCTGATCAACCACGAACAGTGGCGCAGCGACCTGGCGGCGAACGGCGGCACTCCCGGACAGGCCGGGTACGGCCTGATGGCCTGGCTGGTGCTGCACCGCGGCTGGTACCGGTGGCTGGACCTGCCCGACATGAACTGAGCCTTTCCGCCGCCGCGGCACGGCTGACGCAGAGGGACCCCCGGACGCATCGTCCGGGGGTCCCTCTGCGCTGCCCGGCGGCCACCGGGTACACATAACGATCGGTTAACAACGGCTAACAGTTTTCTCGGCCGAAACATTTACTGGCTACGCTTCTTCCCATGTGGCGTCCATCACGGGCGCCTTCATGGGGGGACCGCCACAGGGGGTTCCTGACGCTCACCATCAGTTAGGACTACGAATGCGTACAAAGCGCACGGCGGCCGTTGCCGCCCTCTCCGTTGGCGCGCTGTTCCTGGGCGCCTGCGGCTCGGCCGGCGGAAACAACGATGCCGCCGAAAGCGAAGGCGGCAACGAGAACATCGCCTCGACGATCAACATCGCCATCAGCCAGGCACCCGATGCCTACAACAGCAACACCTCGAACGCCAACAGCGTCTACAACACGTACGTCACCAACCTGACGATGAGCAACTTCGCCGCCATGAACAGCGATGGCGAACTGACCCCGAACCCCGACATGGGTTCATACGAAAAGGTCAGCGAGGATCCGCTCACGATCAAGTACACGATCCACGAAGACGCGGTCTGGTCCGACGGCACGCCCATCGACTTCGACGACTACCTGCTCGACTGGGCCTCCCGCTCCGGCAAGTTCCTCAACGGCGAGGAAGACATTTTCCAGCCCGCCTCCAACAACGGCTACTCCCAGATCGAAAAGCCCGAAGGCAGCGCCGGGGACAAGGAATTCACCTTCGTGTTCACCGAGCCCTACGTGGACTGGGAAGCGCTGCTCACCGAGCCCGTCATGCCGGCGCACATTGCCGCCGAGCAGGCCGGCCTGAGCGTCGAGAACAACGGCGAGGCCCTCGTCGAGGCCATCCAGAACGACGACATCGAGGCCCTGACGCCGGTCGCCGAGTTCTGGAACAGCGGCTGGAACTTCGCCGATGCCGAGCTCTCCAGCATCCCCGACACCGCCCTCATGCCCGCCTCCGGCCCCTACAAGATGGAAACCGGCAGCAACGGCAACCTGACCCTGGTCAAGAACGACCAGTACTGGGGCGAGCGGGCCGGCAAGACCGACACCATCGTCTTCAAGGCCATCGAGGACACCGAGGCCGTGCAGGCGCTGCAGAACGGCGACGTCGACGTCATCGAGCCCTCCGGCCCGACCGTCGACACCAAGACGCAGCTCGAGGCGATTGACGGCATCGAGCTTGAGGTCGGCAGCCAGATGACCTTCAGCCACATCGACTTCGACCAGCGCCCGGGCGCCGTCTTCGAGGACCTGGCAGTCCGCCAGGCCTTCGCCAAGTGCACCCCGCGCCAGGAAATCGTCGACAAGTTCCTCAAGCCCGTCGACCCCGAGGGCGTCGTGATGGACCTGCGCGAGTTCCAGCCGTCCAGCCCGGAGTACGAAGAGGTCCTGGAGGCCGTGCCGACGGCCGCCGAGTACAAGGACGTCGACGTCGAGGGGGCCAAGGCCCTGCTCGAAGAGGCCGGCAAGACCGCTCCCGTGGATGTGCGCCTGATGTTCTCCGCCTCCAGCCAGGTCCGTGCCGACATCACCGCGCTGATCAAGAACTCCTGCGACAAGGCCGGGTTCAACATCATCGCCCAGCCGGACGCCGAGTGGACGTCCAAGCTCGATGAGCCGGGCGCCTGGGATGCCGCCCTGTTCGCCTGGGCCGGCTCCGGCCTGATCGCCAGCGGCGAATCCATCTACATCTCCGAGGGCGTCCAGAACTACGGCGACTTCAGCAACGAGGAAGTCGACCGGCTCTGGAGCGAAGTGGTGACGCTGACCGACGCCTCCGAGGCCGTGGAGCTGAAGAAGGGCATTGAAGAGGCCCTGTGGTCGGACATGTACAACGTGGTCCTCTACGCCAACCCGGGCCTCGTTGCCTACAACTCCAACATGGAGGGCGTGAAGTACAACCCCACCCAGACCGGCATCACCTGGAATGCCTACGAGTGGACCAAGAGCAACGGCTAGCCTTTCCGGGCAGCTGATCCAGCAAAGCGGGGATGGGCAGGCCATTCGGGTCTGCCCATTCCCGTTTCCCGCGCACACCCCCGGCGCGGACCTGCACCATTCCCTAGGAGCCTTCCGGTGTTCTTCTTCATCCTCAGAAGAACGGTGACCTCGTTCTTCATCCTGCTGGCCGCAACGGCCCTCATGTTCGTCCTCGCCGTCAATTCCGGCGACCCCCTGCACGACCTCATTGAACTGCAAAGCAGCGACCGTGAGTCGCGTATCGCCGCCCGTACGGCCGCCATGAACCTCGACGAGCCCGTCCACATCCGCTACCTGCTCTGGCTGCAGGAGATCGGGCGCTGCGTGGTGCCCGGCGGAGCGCAGTGCACGCTCGGCCTGGACCGCTCCAGCAATCCGGTCCTGCCCCAGCTGGTCAACGCCATGGGCTCGACCTTCCGCCTGGTGGTCGTGGCCACGATCATCGCGATCCTGCTCGGCGTCATCACCGGCATGGTCACCGCGCTGCGCCAGTACAGCACCTTCGACTACTCGGTGACGTTCCTGGCGTTCCTGCTCTTCTCCATGCCGGTCTTCTGGCTCTCCACCCTCCTGAAGCAGTACCTGGCCATCGACCTGAACTCCTGGCTTGGCAATCCGGTGATGTCCTATCTGCAGATACTCCTGGTCGGCGCCGTGGTGGGCGTCATCTGGACGGTGATCGTCGGCGGGAACGCCCGGCGCCGCCTCACCGTGTTCGGCATCGCGACGGCGGCCACGGCCGCCATCCTGTTGATCCTGCTGACCACCAACTGGTTCCGGGACCCCGGGCTCGGTCCCGTCGGCGTGCTGCTCAGCTCGCTGGGCCTGGCCCTGGCCGCGGTCAGCCTGTTCTCCGGGATGCGGCGGCGCGAGGTGCTCCGATCCGCGCTGGTGACCGTGGCCGTGGGCTTCGCCGCCTACTTCCTGACCATGGGCCTGCTCGAGGATCCGAACTGGCTGGTCATCGCCGCCCTCGCCGTCGTCACCGTCGGTGTCTCGCTGCTGATCGGGCACCTGCTCGGCGGGCCCTACGCTCGGCTTGCACGCCGGGTGAGCGTCGTCGCGGGCCTGGGCACGGGCTTCTTCATCTTCCTGGACCACCTGCTCTCGGCGTACAGCTCGCTGTCCCGCAAGAACGGCGGCCGGCCCATTCCGACCACCGGTTCCGAGACGCCGAACCTGCGGGGAACCTTCTGGGAGGTCCAGCTCGACTACGTGCTGTACCTGGCGCTGCCCACGGTGGCGCTGACCCTGATCTCGTTTGCCCTGTACACCCGGTACACCCGGGCCAGCCAGCTCGACGTCATGAACCAGGACTACATCCGCACCGCACGGGCCAAGGGCCTCAGCGAGCGGACCGTGGTGGTCAAGCACGCCTTCCGGAACGCCCTGATTCCCATCACGACCCTCGTGGCGGTGGACTTCGCCGCCGTCCTCGGCGGTGCCGTCGTCACCGAGAACGTGTTCGGCTGGAACGGCATGGGCAGCCTGTTCGTCAACGGCCTGAACAATGTCGATCCGAACGTGATCATGGCGTTCTTCCTGGTGACGGGCGCGGCGGCGGTGCTGTTCAACATGCTCGCCGACATCGCCTACGCCTTCCTCGATCCGCGCATCACCCTGAACTAGCAGGCGGAAGAAATGACTGAAAACACCAGCCCGTCACGGGCACAGCCGGGCAGCGTCGGGTCCAACCCCGAGGCCGCAGCCATGGTCCTGCAGAACAGCGGACTGGAGGCCGGCCAGGCCGGCACCCGGCCCGACGCCGTCGCCCCCGCCGGCGGCCCCGCCCCCACCGCGGCCAAGAGCCAGGGACGCCTGGTCCTCGAGCGGTTCCTGCGCCACAAGGGCGCCCTCGTCGGCATGGCGATGCTCCTGTTCGTCATGCTGCTCTCCTTCACCTCCATCGGTGTCGGCCCGATCCCGGGCTGGTGGAAGTACAACTTCTCGGAAGTGATGCCGATCGCCGAAGGCGGGCCCACCCTCTCCTGGACCGGCCTGGGCGACCACCCGTTCGGCCAGGACACCCTGGGCCGCGACTACTTCGCCATGACCATGCGCGGCACGCAGATCTCGCTGATCATCGCCTTCATGGTCGGGATCGTCTCCACGATCGTGGGCACCATCGTCGGCGCCTTCGCCGGCTACTTCCGCGGCTTCACCGAAGCGGTGCTGATGCGCCTTACGGACGTCGTCATCACCATCCCGCTGCTGGTCGTGGCGGCCGTGCTGGCCGCGATGGTCTCCCGCTACGGCATCGTCGTCTTCGCGATCTTCCTCGGCCTGATCAGCTGGACCTCGCTGGCCCGGCTGGTCCGCGGCGAGTTCCTGTCCCTGCGGGAGAAGGAGTTCGTGGAGGCGGCCAAGTCGGTGGGCGCCGGCTCCGGACGGATCATCTTCAAGCACATCCTGCCCAACACCATCGGCGTGATCATCGTCTTTGCCACGCTCGCCATCTCCAGCGCCATCCTGCTCGAGACCTCCCTGAGCTTCCTCGGCCTGGGCGTGCAGCCGCCGGACACGTCACTGGGCCGGCTGATCAACGAGAACCGCTCGGCGATGACCACCCGCCCCTGGCTGTTCCTCTGGCCCGGCCTGTTCATCGTGACCATCGCCCTCGCCGTGAACTTCATCGGCGACGGCCTGCGCGACGCGTTCGACCCCCGACAGACAAGGATCAAGCAATGAGCGCCTCCCCCGTCTACTCCGACGCCGGCGCCCCCGCGGCCGACGGCGGGCCCATCCTCTCCGTGGAGGGCCTGGGCGTGGAGTTCAACGTCGACAACGAATGGGTCATGGCCGCCGAGGACGTCACCTACGCCGTCCACCCCGGCGAGGTCCTGGCCATCGTGGGCGAATCCGGTTCGGGCAAGAGCATGTCCTCGATGGCGCTGCTGGGCCTGCTCCCCCGCAACGGGCGCTCCACCGGCAGCGCGAAGCTGCAGGGCCGCGAGCTCATCGGCGTCCCGCAGTCGGCGCTGCGCCGGATCCGCGGCAACGACATCGCCATGATCTTCCAGGAGCCGATGACCGCGCTGAACCCGGTGCTGACCGTCGGCGAGCAGATCGCCGAGATCATCGAGCAGCACACCCCCGCTACGCCGGCCCAGGCGCGGGAGCGCGCCATCGAGCTGCTGCGCATGGTGGAAATGCCGGATCCGGAGGAGAAGTTCGGCCACTATCCGCACCAGTTCTCCGGCGGCCAGCGGCAGCGGGCGATGATCGCCATCGCGATCGCCAACGATCCGATCCTGCTGATTGCCGATGAGCCGACCACCGCCCTGGACGTCACCGTGCAGGCCGAGGTGCTCGAGCTGCTGCGCAAGCTCAACAAGCGGCTGAACAGCGCCATCCTCCTGATCACCCACGACATGGGCGTGGTCGCGGACCTGGCCGACCACGTCGTCGTCATGGAGAAGGGACGCATCGTCGAGACGGCCCCCACCCGGGAGCTGTTCGCCAATCCGCGCGAACCGTACACCCGCCAGCTGCTGTCCGCGGTTCCCCACCTGGGCTCGAAGGTCGGCGGTGTCCTGTCCTCCGTGGAGGTCGAGGACGACGGGTCGCTGCAGGTGGCCGAGGCTCCCCGGGAGCTGCTGGCCGAGTCCGAGCGGATCAGCGAGCCGGCATCGCACGTGGTGCCGGCCCTGGCCCTGGAGGGCGTGGACATCGAGTATCCCGGCCGGTTCCGCCAGCCGGCGTTCAAGGCCGCCCAGGACATCAGCTTCACCATCAACCCCGGCGAGGTCATGGGCCTGGTGGGCGAGTCGGGCTCGGGCAAGTCCACCATCGCCCGCGCGGTGACCGGGCTGCTGAAGACCTCCGCCGGCAGCATCCGCATCAACGGCACCGAAATCACCGGCCTGAAGGCCAAGGAGCTGAAGCCGCTGCGGCGCAGCTTTGCCATCGTCTTCCAGGACCCCGCGGCCTCGCTCAACCCGCGCCTGTCCATCGGCGAGAGCATCGGTGAACCGCTGTACCTGCACGAGAAGCCCTCCCGGCGGGAGCTGGACGCGAAGGTCGCCCAGCTGCTGGAGGACGTGCACCTGCCGGTCAGCTTCCGCAACCGGTATCCGCACGAGCTCTCCGGCGGCCAGCGCCAGCGTGTCGGCATTGCCCGGGCGCTCTCGCTGCGGCCCACGCTGCTGGTGGCCGATGAGCCGACGTCGGCCCTCGACGTTTCCGTCCAGGCCCGGGTGCTGCAGCTGCTGCAGGACCTGCAGCAGCAGTACGGATTCGCGTGCCTGTTCGTCAGCCACGACCTTGCGGTCGTGGAGATCCTGGCCAGCCACATCGCGGTGCTCAAGAAGGGCCGGATGGTGGAGCAGGGTTCCACCGAGCAGGTCCTGAAGTACCCGCAGGATCCGTACACCCGGCGCCTGCTCGCAGCCGCGCCGGTACCGGATCCGCAGGAACAGGCCTACCGTCGGGAGCAGCGCCTGGCCCTGCTCTCGGCCGGCTCCTGACCGGCCCGCGGCGTCGGACGCCGTCCGCGTTAGGCGGCGGCGGACTCCCTGTGGGAGACTGGAGGGCAGAGTGTGATCAAGAGCGAAGGAGGCAGCCATGAGCAAGCGTGCACGCAAGCGTCGTGACCGTAAGCGCGGCGGCGCAAACCACGGCAAGCGTCCCAACACCTGAGACGCGAGAAAGGCCCCCGCACTTCGGTGCGGGGGCCTTTTGCCGTCTGCCCGGCGTCCGGGCCGCGCTCAGTGGTCGGCGGCCGCCTGGATCTGGTTGATCCGCGCCAGGATGCCTGCCTTCAAGGTCTGGGGAGCGGCCTCGGTGCAGGAACGCTTCACCACCGAACGGATCACGCACTCCAGGTCGTGCTCCCGGGCGCACTCGGTGCAGCCTTCGAGGTGTTCCTTGATCTCGACCAGGTCCTCATGGGACAGCGCCCCGTCGAGGTATTCGTACAGCCGCTCGATGCGGGCGTCGTCGCAATCGCCCAGTCTCTGGCAATCGCTCATAGCGTCTTCCCCTGTTTCGTTGTCTGGGTTTTCCCGCCCTGCGGGCTGTCAGCCTTGCCGCGGATGCCGCGCTCCTGCGCGTACTCCGCCAGCAGCTCGCGCAGCATCCGCCGGCCGCGGTGCAGCCGGGACATGACGGTCCCGATGGGCGTGTTCATGATTTCGGAGATCTCCTTGTACGCGAAGCCCTCCACATCGGAGAAATACACCGCCAGGCGGAAGTCCTCCGGAATGGACTGCAGGGCGTTCTTCACGTCGGAGTCCGGCAGATGGTCAAGGGCCACCGCCTCAGCCGAGCGCAGGCCGGCAGGTGTGTGCTCCGCCGCCCGGGCCAGCTGCCAGTCCTCGACTCCGTCGGAGTGGGCCTGCTGCGGTTCCCGCTGCCGTTTCCGGTACAGATTGATGTAGGTGTTGGTGAGGATCCGGTAGAGCCAGGCCTTCAGGTTCGTTCCCGGCTTGTACTGGTGGAAGGCCGAGAACGCCTTGGTGTAGGCCTCCTGCACCAGGTCCTCTGCGTCGGAGGGGTTGCGTGCCATGCGCATGGCGGCCGAGTACAGCTGGTCGACATACTGCATGGCGTCCCGTTCGAAGCGCAGCTTCCGTTCCGCCTCGGACTCCTCCGCCACGTCCAAGGGCGCCTCCACCTGGCTTTTGTCCACTTCCTGGCTGCCTTCCGGCACGTGAGTCTTCATCACGTTCCAGTCTACGGGTCCGGACCGGCGGCTCCCGGGAGAGCGGCGGCCGGGCAGGTCCAGGCGGACGGCGGCGGCGGCGGCCGCAGGGCCGGCGGTCAAAGCGGTGGCGGCAGGCGGTGTCATCTTCCTCCATCTCGTACCGGCGGGCCGCTGCGGCCCCGGACATTCCTGCACAACACGGCAGGACCTCCGGGTATTCCGTCCCTGCCCGAACGCACCGGCGCGCGCGGGGAAAGTGCCACCGTCGACGGTAAATGCCAGACTAGGAGGAACACTCCGCTACGGCGGACCGGCCCGGCGGCCTTCCAGGCAGCCGTCAGAAGGAGGCACCATGTCGATAGTCCGTTTCGCCGCCCGCCCGCTGCTCGCCGCAGGGTTCGTTGCCGACGGCGCCCGGCGCCTGCGCAGCGTCGACGCCACCGCCGAACAGCTGCAGCCGCTGCTCGCCGCCGCCCAGGGTGCCGGCGGAGCCGACGACGCCCTCGCCGGCCGCAGCCGCACCGTTGCGCGCGCCGCCGCCGGAGCCCAGCTCGGGGCCGGCATCCTGCTGGGGCTGGGCCGCATGCCCCGCCTCGCCGCCACGGTGCTTGCCTCCACCTGGGCGCTGGACACCTGGCTGGACCACCGGGCCGCCCCGGCCGGGACCGATGAGGAGAAGGCCTCGCGCCGCTCCGCCCTGCTGCGCAACCTGTCGATGCTGGGCGCGGTGCTCCTCGCCGCCGTCGATACCTCCGGCCGGCCCGGCCTGGCCTGGCGGACCGGGAAGCTGGCCGACGACACCCGCCGCAGCCTGTCCTCCGCCACCCACAGCACCGGCAGGACGGCCCGCCGCGTGAACCGGACGGCCCGCCGCCGGGTCAAGGCCGCGGACAAGGCCATCCGTTCCACCGTGAGCGGGCTCGCTGCCTGACATGGTCCGCTCCACCGCCCCGGCCGCCTGGCCCGCCCCCTTCACCGCCGGCTCCCCCGTCACCGGCACGCTCAGCGTTCCCGGGTCCAAGTCCCTGACCAACCGCTACCTGGTGCTGGCCGCACTCGCAGACGGTCCCTGCCGGCTGCGGGCGCCGCTGCACTCACGCGATTCGGCGCTGATGGTCCAGGCGCTGCGCGCCCTGGGCGCCGAGGTCCGGGAGACCGCCGGATCAGGAGCGTACGGTCCGGACCTGCTCGTCACGGCCGCCCCGGCCGGGTCCGGCGGCGGCGTCCCCGCCGCCGTGGACTGCGGGCTGGCCGGGACGGTGATGCGGTTCGTGCCCGTGGTGGCGGCCCTGCGCTCCGGGCAGACCCGGTTCGACGGCGATCCGCACGCCCGCCTCCGTCCGATGGGCACCACGGTTCAGGCCCTGCGCGGCCTCGGCGTCCGGGTCGACGACGAGGGCCGGGCGGCCCTGCCGTTCACGGTGCACGGCACCGGCGCCGTCGAAGGCGGCAGGCTGGAGATCGACGCCGGCGCCTCCTCGCAGTTCGTCTCCGCCCTGCTGCTGGCCGCCCCCCGTTTCCGCAGCGGCCTGCACCTGGTGCACCGCGGCTCCGGGGTGCCCAGCATGGAGCACATCGGCATGACGGTCGAGGTGCTGCGCTCGGTGGGCGTGCAGGTGGATGACTCGGTGCCCAACGAATGGCGGGTCTCCCCCGGCCCGGTGCGGGCCTTCGACGTCGCCGTCGAGCCGGATCTGTCCAACGCCGGCCCGTTCCTCGCCGCGGCGGTGGTCACCGGCGGCACCGTCGCAGTCACGGGATGGCCGCAGGGCTCCACCCAGATCGGTGACCGCTGGCGGCAGATCCTGCCGATGTTCGGTGCCGAAGCGGTCTGGGCCGACGGAACCCTCACCGTCTCCGGCACCGGCGAACTCCACGGAGTGGACCTGGCCGACACCGGCGAACTGGCCCCCACCGTCGCGGCCCTGTGCGCGCTGGCCGATTCGCCGTCGCGGCTGACCGGCATCGCGCATCTGCGCGGCCACGAGACGGACCGCCTCGCCGCCCTGACCGCCGAGATCAACGGCCTGGGCGGTGACGTGGAGGAAACCGCCGACGGGCTGCTGATCCGCCCCGCGCCGCTGCACGGCGGCATATTCCACACCTACGCGGACCACCGGATGGCCACGGCGGGGGCGATCCTCGGCCTTGCCGTTCCCGGCGTGCAGGTGGAGGACATCGCGACCACCGCCAAGACCCTGCCCGAGTTCGCTTCGCTCTGGGAGTCCCTGGTCTCCGGCGGGACCGCCGACGGCGGGCAGGTGCGCTGATGGGCCGCGGAACCAGCGGCTGGGACGAATCCGATGTGCGGATCCGGCCGAACAAGAAGGGCTCGAGGCCCCGCACCAAGGAACGCCCCGCCCACGAAGACGCCGTCCTGGGCCGGGTGGTGACCGTCGACCGCGGCCGCTATACCGCCGTCGTCGCCGAAGACACCCCCGAGGAGCGCATCGTCGTCGCCGCCCGGGCCCGGGAGCTGCGCCGCACCCCGGTCGTCGCCGGCGACATGGTGGGCCTGGTCGGAGACGTCTCCGGGGCGCCGGACAGCCTGGCCCGGCTGGTGCGCGTCGAGGAGCGGGCCACCGTGCTGCGCCGCAGCGCCGACGACACCGATCCCGTGGAGCGCGTGGTCGTCGCCAACGCGGACCAGCTGGTGATCGTGGTGGCCGCCGCCAATCCCGAGCCCCGCACCGGTTTCATCGACCGGGCCCTGGTGGCCGCCTACGACGCCGGCATCGAGCCGCTGCTGTGCGTGACCAAGGCCGACCTGCAGGATCCCGCCGAGCTGCTGGCCAACTACGCCCACCTCGACCTCACGGTGCTGGTCAGCGGCACCGCCGAGGACGGCGTCGACGCCGAATCGGCCGAGGGCCTCTCCGCGCGCCTGCGCGGCGGCGCGGTCGAGCAGCTGCGCGGGCATCTGGCGGGGAAGGTGAGCGTGCTGCTCGGCCCCTCCGGCGTCGGCAAGTCCACCCTGGTCAACGCCCTCACCGGGGCGAACCGTGCCACCGGCGGCGTCAACGCCGTCACGGGCCGCGGCCGGCACACCTCGTCCTCCGCGCTGGCCCTGAAGCTGCGCGACGCCCCGCCCGGAAGCTGGATCATCGACACCCCGGGCATCCGCTCCTTCGGGCTGGCCCACGTCGACCCGGACCGCATCCTGCGGGCCTTCCCGGACCTGGAACCGGGCACCGCCGACTGCGAGCGCGGCTGCCGGCACGACGACGCGGCGCCGGACTGCGGCCTGGACGCCTGGGTGGCCTCGGGCGGCGCGGGCGAGGCCGGCCCCGCCCGGCTCGCCTCGCTGCGCCGGCTGATGGGTACCAGCGACCGGACCGAGGGCCGCGCATCGGCCAAGGAACTGGGCACCACCTAGGCGCGCACCCGCACGTCAAACGCCGGCTTGGACAGGCCCACAGGATAGGTTGGGGAGTATGCCTGCAGCAAAAAACTACACCGACGACCTGCGCCTGGCCCATGTGATGGCCGATTCGGTCGATGACCAGACCATGTCCCGTTTCCGGGCGCTGGACCTGCGCGTGGAGACGAAGCCGGACCTGACCCCGGTGACGGACGCCGACAAGGCCGCCGAAGAGGCCATCCGGGGCCAGCTCTCGCGCGCCCGGCCGCGGGATGGCGTGCTCGGAGAGGAGTTCGGCTCCACCGGCGGCGGGCCGCGGCGCTGGATCATCGATCCGATCGACGGCACCAAGAACTTTGTCCGCGGCGTGCCGGTCTGGGCCACCCTGATCGCCCTGGTGGACGACGGCGAACCGGTGGTCGGCGTCGTCAGCGCCCCCGCCCTGGGCAAGCGCTGGTGGGCGGCGAAGGGCACCGGCGCCTACATGGGCCGGTCGCTGGCCTCCGCGACGCGGCTGGCGGTCTCCAGCGTGAACCGCCTCGAGGACGCGTCCCTGTCCTACTCCAGCCTCGGCGGGTGGAAGGAGCGGGGGAACCTCGAGGAGTTCCTGGACCTCACCGAAGCGGTCTGGCGGACCCGCGCCTACGGGGACTTCTGGTCCTACTGCATGGTGGCCGAAGGCTCGGTCGACATTGCCTGCGAGCCGGAGCTGAACCTTTACGACATGGCGGCGCTGGTGCCCATCGTGACGGAGGCCGGCGGCCGCTTCTCCTCGCTGGAGGGCGAGGACGGCCCGTTCGGCGGCAACGCCCTGGCCACCAACGGCATCCTGCACGGCGAGGTCCTCAGCCGCCTGAACCCGGACCTCGTGGACCTGCTCTGACCGTGGCCCTCACAGGTCCCCGGCTCAGCGATGAACGGCGCCGCCAGCTGGCCGAGGGGTACGGCGCCGGCGGCAGCCACTATGAGCGGGTTCGGCCGGGTTACCCGGCCGACGCGGTGGACTGGCTGTTCACCGGCTGCCAGGTGCACGGCTCCGCCGTGCGGGCCGTGGCCGACGTCGGGGCCGGAACAGGCAAGTACACCCGGGTGCTGGCCGAGGCCGGCTTCCGCGTCACGGCGGTTGATCCCAGCGCCGACATGCTGGAACAGCTGCGGCACGCGCTGCCCCAGGTTCCCGTCCATCAGGGCACCGCGGAGCACACCGGCCTTCCCGCCGGCAGCTTCGACGCCGTGACGGTCGCGCAGGCCTGGCACTGGTGCGATCCGCTGGCTGCCAGCACCGAGTTCGCACGGATCCTGCGCCCGGACGGGCTCCTGGGCCTGGTCTGGAACCAGCTGGACGTCTCCGTGCCGTGGGTGCACCGGTTTGCCCGCATCAGCCACGCCGGGGATGTCCTGCGCCCCGGTTTCCGGCCGCAGGTCGGCCCCGAGTTCGTCCTCCAGGCGCACTCCACGGTGTCCTGGTCCCAGCCGCTGCGGGCCGACGAGCTGCCGGCGCTCGCCCAGTCCCGCTCCTGGTACCGGACGGCCGGCGAAAGCGGCCGCCGGCGGATGCACGCCAACCTGGACTGGTACCTGTACGAGCATCTGGGCCACCGTCCCGACACCGTGCTGGAGCTGCCCTACCTCACCCTGTCCTGGCGGGCACGCCGGCAGTCCGGGGCCGTGACGTGACGGCCGGACCGCAGCGGGCGGGCCTGCCGGCACCCCGGGTCTGGGCCGCCGTCGCCGTCGGCGGGGCGGTGGGCTCCGAAGCCCGCTACCTGCTCGGCCTGGCCTTTCCGCAGCCCGCCGCCGGTGTCGACCTGGTGGTCCTCTGGGTGAACGTCGCCGCTTCCCTGGCCCTGGGCTGGCTCACCGGCCGGTGGAGCGCCCGCCCGGCCCCGGATTGGGTGCGGGCGGGACTGGGTCCCGGACTGCTGGGCGGATTCAGTACCTTCTCGGCGCTGGCCCTGAGCCTTGAACGGCTGACCGCCGCCGGCAGCGCAGCCGAAGCGGCCGGCTATCTGGCCGCCTCCCTGCTGCTCGGCCTCGGCGCCGCTGCCCTGGGCCTGTTCCTGGGCCTGCGGCGGGGCCGGAACCGCGGGGCAGGGGCCGGGGCATGAGCGTCCTTGCGGCCGTGGCGGTGGCGGCGGGCGGCATGCTCGGCGCGCTGGCCCGTTTCGGGCTCGACACGCTCCTGCTGCGCCGCGCCGGAACCCGCCCCTGGGCGGCCCTGCCGGTGGGCACGCTGCTCGTCAACGTGGCCGGCAGCGCCCTGATCGGCGCCGCCTTGCAGCAGGGCATAGGCGGCGCCGATCAGGGCGCTGCCTATGCCCTGCTGCAGGGCGGCGGGCTGAGCGCCCCGGCCTACGCCGCCGTCACCGCAGGGCTGGCCGGTGGCCTGACGACGTTCAGTTCGTGGGCAGTTGCCTCGGTGCTGCTCTGGAACGGGGACAGGCGCCTGGCCGCGGTGCTGAACCTGGCCCTGAACGTGGTCCTCGGCGCGGCCGCATGCGCCGGCGGCTGGCTCGTCGGCGACTGGCTGTCCACCGCCCGGTAACAGCGCCCGGGCCTCCCGCCGCAGGACCTGCGCCCCTAGACTGGTCCGACCGCTGATGCCTTCCCCCGGAGGACCCGTGCGCACTTTCGGCATAGAAGAGGAGTTCCTCCTCATCGATCCGGCCACCGGGCTGCCCGGAAAGAAGGCCGCGGAAGTGATTGCCCGCGCGGCGCCCGGCGCCTCCGGCCAGCCGGAGCTGCTGACCTGCCAGGTGGAGCACGCCACGGGTATCTGCACCACCGTGGAAGAGGCCGCCGCCGACCTGCTGGAGTTCCGTGTCCGGATCGCTGCCGCGGCGGCCGAGGCCGGCCAGGCGGTGGCGGTCACCGGAGCGGCGCCGCGTATCTCCGGCTCCCCTGCGGATGTGACCGATGTGCCCCGCTACCGGCTCATGGGCGCGATGACCGGGGCAGTGGGCATGGAGCAGTACGTGAACGGCACGCATGTGCACGTCGCCGTCGCCGATCCCGAGGAGGGCGTGCGGGTGCTGAACGGGCTGAGGCCCTGGCTGGGCACCCTTGGCGCGCTGGCGGCCAACTCGCCGTTCTGGCGCGGCCGGGACAGCCGGTTCTCGAGCTGGCGGCTGGTGCACTACCGGCGCTGGTCCGTGCAGGGCTGCCCGCCGCAGTTCGCCGACGCGGCCGACTACTCACGCCGCCTGGCCGCCCTGCTGGCCACCGACGTCGTCCTCGACGCCGGCCATGTCGGCTGGGCGGCACGGCTCTCCGGGCACCTGCCCACGGTGGAGGTCCGGGTGGCGGACGCCCAGCTCGAGGCCGCGGATTCGGTGCTGCTGGCCGCCCTCATCCGCGCGCTCGTGTCCACCCTGGCCGGGCAGCCGCCGGAGGACGGGCCGGCGGATCCTGAACTGCTCGACGTCGGGCTGTGGCAGGCGGCCCGGTACGGGCTGGACGGGAATCTGCTGGGCCACGGAACGCCCCACGCCGGCCTGCGCAGCGCCCGCGAGCAGCTGCAGGATCTGATGATGTTTGTCTCCCCCGAACTGGAGGCCAGCGGCGACCTCCCCTACGTGCGGAACGGCCTGGCCCGGCTGCTGGCCCATGGGACGGGAGCCCGCCGCCAGCGCCGGGCCGCGGCTGACGGCGGCGCCCGCGGCGTGGCCGGCCTGTTTGCCGCCGCCCTCACGGCACGGTGAGCCGAACGGACCGGCGGCCTGCGCCGCCTCCGGTGTCCGGGCACCGTTTGGCGCAGCGGCCGGTGAGGTGTTTAGTCTCGTAGAGATAACGATGAGCCGCCGGGCACGCCTGGCTGTCCTAAGGAGTTCCATGGCCACGCTGGGTATCGAAGAGGAATACCTGCTGCTCGATCCGCGCACCGGGCTGCCCTCCCACAAGGCCGACGAGGTGGCCGGCTACCTCCACGACTCGCCACGGGTGACCGAGGGCGAAGTGCAGCGTGAACTGCTCAGCTGCCAGATCGAGACCGCCACCCCGGTCTGCTCCACCCTCACCGAAGCCGAGGAATACCTGCTCAACTTCCGGACGCAGCTGGCCGCCGCGGCGGAAAAGGCCTCCGTCGTCGCGGCGGGGACGGCCACCGCTCCCCGGGTCGAGGAGCACTATCCCGAACTGACCGACAAGGAACGCTACCGCGAGCTGCAGCAGAGCGCGCCGGGCATCGTCGGGGACCAGTTCGTCAACGGACTGCACGTGCACGTCTCCATCCCGGACAAGGAGACCGGCGTCCAGGCCCTGAACCGGATCCGCGAATGGCTGCCCCTGGTGGTGGCGCTCAGCTGCAACTCCCCGTTCTGGCTCGGCCGCGACAGCGGATTCGGCAGCTGGCGGGTCGTGCACTACCGCCGCTGGCCGGTCCAGGGCTGCCCGCCGGTGTTCCGCGACGCCGCCGACTATGAGCGGCGCATCCAGCGCCTGGTGGACACGGCCGCCATCATCGACCGCGGCGTGCTGACCTGGATGGCCCGCCTCTCCGACGCGTACCCCACCATCGAGGTGCGGGCCGGCGACGGGCAGCTGCAGGCCCGGGATTCGGTGCTGCTGGGCGGGCTCATCCGCGGGCTGGTCAGCACCGCCGTCGAGCAGGCCCGGCGCGGAGCCGGCTATGCCGTTCCGGATGAAGAGCTGCTTGATGCCGCAATGTGGCAGGCCGCCCGCGAGGGGCTCACCTCCAACCTGGTGGATCCCGTCAGCGCGCGGCTGGTGCCGGCCTGGGACCGGGTCGAGGCCCTGCTGGAGTTCATCGGCCCGGCACTGGAGGCCGAGGGCGACACCGAGTGGGTCCGGGCCGGGCTTCGCCAGCTGCGGGCCCAGGGCACCGGCTCCGAACGCCAGCGCCGTGCCATGGCCGACGGCGGCACGGCCGCCCTGCTCGAGCTCTACCGTTCCTCGGTGACCTCCGAGGACTAGCGTCAGGCCGCGCTGACGCGCACCTGCCACGGGCGCAGGACCAGCGGGTCCCCGCCGTCGTCGTAGTTGTCCATCAGCGTCCTGCCGGGCGCCAGGTCCGGAGGCAGGGGCAGGTCCTCGGCGGAGACGTTGGCGGCCACCTGCAGCCGTTCCTGCCCCAGCAGCCGCTCGAAGGCGTACAGCCGGGGATGGTCGCCGTGGAGCAGGTGACAGCTGCCCAGGGCAATGAGCGGCGATTCGTGCCGCATCCGGATCAGCCGCTGGTACCAGCGGAAGATGGAGCGCTCCGACGCCCGGTCGGCCTCGACGTTGATCTCCGCATGGTTCGGGTTGACGCTGATCCAGGGCTCCGCCTCCGAGAAGCCGGCGTGCGGGCCGGCGTCCCACTGCATCGGCGTGCGGGCGTTGTCCCGGCTCATCCGGCGCAGGGCCCGCAGCACGTCGGCCTCGGGCATGCCCCGCGCCAGCGCGTCGCGGTGGAAGTTCAGCGACTCGATGTCCCGGTACTGGCCGATCTCGGTGAATCCCGCGCTGGTCATGCCGATCTCCTCGCCCTGGTAGATGTAGGGCGTACCGCGCTGCAGGTGCAGCAGGGTGGCCCAGAGGGTGGCGGACTCATAGCGGTAGCGGCCTTCGTCGCCGACCCTGGACACCTGCCGGGGCTGGTCGTGGTTGCTCAGGTACAGGCTGTTCCAGCCCCGGTCCGCCAGCCCCCGCTGCCAGCGGTTCCAGGACGTCTTCAGGTCCCGCAGGTCCAGCTCCCGGTATTCCCATTTCGAACCGGGCTCGTGGTCCAGCTGCACGTGCTCGAACTGGAACACCATGTCCAGTTCCCCGCGGGCGGCGTCGGTGTAGAGCAGCGCCTGCTCCACCGTCGCCCCCGGCGTTTCCCCCACGGTCAGGAAGTCCCCCTCGCGGTGCGAGAACGCGCTGCGGCGCATCTCCTGCAGGAACTCGTGGATCCGCGGGCCGTTGGTGAACCAGGGGCCGCCGTCGCCGTACGCGCTGCCCGGTTCCACCAGCCCGTCCGGCAGCCGCGGGTCCTTGGAGATGAAGTTGATGACGTCCATCCGGAAACCGTCGACGCCGCGGTCCAGCCACCAGTTCATCATCTCGTACACGCTTTGCCGCACCCGCGAGGAATCCCAGTTCAGGTCCGGCTGCTGGGGGGTGAACAGATGAAGATAGTACTGCCCGGTGGGCCGGTGGTAGCTCCAGGCCGGACCGCCGAAGAAGGAGCCCCAGTTGTTCGGCTCGGCCCCCGGCTCCCCCGGGTCGAAGCCGGGGCGCGCGTCCCGCCAGTAGTACGAGTCGCGGGAGGGGTTGTCCCGGGCGGAGGCGGAGGTGACGAAGGCGGAATGCTGGTCCGAGGTGTGGTTCACGACCAGGTCCATGATCAGCTTCATGCCGCGCCGGTGCACCTGGCGCAGCAGCTCGTCGAACTCCTCGGCCGTGCCGAAGACCGCGTCGATGCGCCGGTAGTTGCTGATGTCGTACCCGTTGTCGTGTCCCGGGGACTCATGGACCGGCGAGAGCCAGATGACGTCCACCCCCAGGTCAGCGAGGTGGTCCAGGCGCGAGATGATGCCGGCGAGGTCCCCCACGCCGTCGCCCGTGGCGTCCGCGAAGCTGCGCGGATAGATCTGGTAGACGACGGCCCGGGTCCACCAGGCGGGAGCCGTATCGTTCATGGCGCATCCTTTCGGCCCGGTGCCCGCGGTGCGGGGCGGCGTGATGCGAGTCTAGGCGGCGCAGGGGCGGAAAGGGACCGGTTTGCCGCCGGACGCCCGGCTCCGGGCCTTGTGTCTTGTTCCGTCCCCGGCCCCGTCACTACTGTGGTCGATACCCGCCAGGCCGGCCCGATCCCCGGACGGGACAGAGGGTGTGCGCCTGGATCCCGAATCGTTTGGAGTCTTCCTATGGCAACATTGACCGTTTGGAAATTCTCGGATGCAGGTGAGGCGGAGAAGGCTACCCAGACCCTTGCCAGCCTGCAGTCGCAGGGCCTAATCAACGTGCAGGATGAGGCCATCGTGACCTGGCCGGAGGGCCGGAAGAAGCCCAAGACCGTCCAGGAACACAACACGGTCGGGGCCGGCGCCCTGGGCGGCGGCTTCTGGGGCCTGCTTTTCGGCCTGATCTTCTTCATCCCGCTGATCGGCGCCGCAGTGGGCGCCGCGATCGGCGCGATGACCGGCTCCATGGTCGACGTCGGCATCGACGACAACTTCATCAAGCAGGTCCGCCAGGAGGTCACTCCCGGCACGTCCGCCCTCTTCGTCCTCTCCACCGACGCGGTGGAGGACAGGGTGGCCGAGGCCTTCAAGGGCTATTCGGGCGCGAGCCTGATCTACACCAACCTCTCGAAGGACCAGGAGCAGAACCTGCGCGCGGCCTTCGCCGAGTAGCCGCAGGACAGCACGAAGGGCACGGACCTTCCGGGTCCGTGCCCTTCGTGCTGTGCCTGCGCTGCCCGGGCCCCAATGGGCCCTGCCGTGTTGGCCGGGGCGCTACCGGCCGTTGAGGCCGGTGCGGGCCATCGCGTCCTTGTAGGCCAGGCTCATCTCCGCCAGCGAGAGCTCCTGCCGTTCCGGCGTCGTGCCGAAGGAACGCCCGACCAGGGACCGGACCTTGTACACCTTCAGGCTGCGGCGGTAGATCATCCGGTTCTCGGTCTTCAGGAAGGCGGCCGCGAGGCGCTGGGCCTCCGCCCCGTGGGCGACGATGGCGGAGGCACGCGGCACGATGGCCAGCAGGCGCAGCAGCGGCTTCAGGCCCTCGGCCACCTGCTCCTTGGTCAGCTTCGCGTCGTCCTGGCCCGGCAGGAACCACGGGTAGGTGTTCCAGGGCATGACGTACCGGGGGTGCAGCCCGGCTTTCCAGTGCACGCCCAGCAGGCGGGTGGCCGCCTCGCCCTGGCCCGGGGTGATGAAGCCGGAGGGGTCCGGCTCGCCGCCGTTGTTGGAGAACAGGCTGATGATCCGGCATTCGTCGATGTCATGCATCGGATCGACATAGGGCACTTCGGAGCCCGGCTTGAGCTCCTTCAGCGCATCGCAGAGTTCGTTGACTGCGGCTACGTTCGGCTCGTAGCGGCGGTTCCAGAGCTCGTCGCGGGGGGAGGAAACGGTGGCGGTGTGCATGGGGGTGGGGGGTCTCCTACGGTGGTGCGGTTCTTCCCGCCGCCGGATCCCGGGCACGTCTCAGGAGCCGTCCCCCGCCACGGGGGCGGTCGGAAACGGAGCAGCTGAACAGTGGTGGGTGCGGTGGAAAGGGGCAGCAGCAGCGGGCCGGATGGCTCCCGTCGAAGCCCGGCGGGTCCGCGGCTGGCCGGCTACCAGCTTACCAAGCCGAGGGCTGCTTCCCGTCCGCCCGCCCCCGCAGGCAGCGGCAGGGACACCCCGCGAGAGAAATATCACGGCCTCCGCGGGGACCGCCGCCCTGAACCCGGGCACACAAAAAAGGCCCTGGAAATCCAGGGCCTTTCTCGTGGAGATGGGGGGAATCGAACCCCCGTCCGATGTCGTGTTGTCAGGGCTTCTCCGGGCGCAGTCCGCGTCGGATTTTCTTGGCCCCAGCCATCTTCGCGAACGAGTGGCTGATCCGGGCCCAGCCGTCTAAGAGTCCCGGACACCCCGACGGCGAAGGTGTCCAGCAGTGGCTCTCTAAATGACGCCAGGATCCGGGGCGAGAGCATCCCCGGGCTGACGGACTATGCCCGCTGCTTAGGCAGCGAGAGCGAAGTCAGTGCGCTTGGATTCGGCACTTATTGGTTTGCAGAGAGCGTTTACGAGATAACTCTGCATCCTCGGCCCGCTTCCCCTGTCGCGACAAACATCGTCGAAACCGATCATCCCCGTATTTTGTTGCCAACTGCGGCCGGTTTCCCGGCTGCGCCGCGCCGAAGCGCGGACACCCAGTATAACCCACGGCCGCCGCGGGGTATTCCGGACGCTACAGCTGGACGCCGAAAACGACCACCGGTGCCTGCCAGGCCAGGACCATGATCCAGGCCACCACGGTCATCAGCACTCCCAGGATCGACAGCCCGGTGATCCCCGCCTGCCGGCGCCGGAACGCCCAGGCGAACTGGGCGATGTTCACGGCGGCCAGGAGCGGAGAGATCCAGACCACGAACTGAGCCAGCGCGATCCAGTACACCGCAAAGAACGGCACGACGACAAGGATCGCCACCGGGGCCAGGGCCAGCACGAGCAGCAGGTCGAGGACGATGACCGGCCAGCACCACAGCGGGATGCGGGTCTTGACTTCGGTCTCTTCCTCTTCCTGGGGCTCCCAGAAGGTACCGCTCATGCCAGGTTCTTCTCCCGCATCGCGCGCTGCGCCTCCCTGTTGTCCTGCCGCTCGCGCAGCGCCTGACGCTTGTCGTAGTCCCGCTTGCCGCGGGCGACGGCGATCTCGACCTTGGCGCGGCCGTCCACGAAGTACAGCTGCAGCGGCACGATCGTGAAGCCGGATTCCCGCGTCTTCTGGGCGATCTTGTCCAGCTGTTCCCGATGCAGCAGCAGCTTGCGGCGACGGCGTGCGGCATGGTTGGTCCAGCTGCCGTTGAGGTATTCGGGAATGTAGGCCGCTTCCAGCCACAGCTCGTCGTTGTAGAAGGTCCCGAAGCCGTCCACCAGGGACGCCCGGCCTTCCCGCAGCGACTTGACCTCGGTGCCCATCAGCACCATCCCCGCCTCGTAGGTGTCAAGGATTTCGTAGTTGTGCCGGGCCTTGCGGTTGGTCGCAACGACCTTCCGGCCACTTTCCTTGGGCACGGAAACGCTCCTTTATCTCCGGGGTGCAGGACTCTCCATTGTAGGCCCTGCCCTCCCCCGGGCCCGGACGCGGCCGTGCAGCGGCGCGGCTAGAGCAGGCCCATCGGATCGACCAGGTTGCCGTTGAGCATGGTCTCGAAGTGCAGGTGGCAGCCGGTGGAGTTGCCGGTGGTGCCCACGTAGCCGATCAGCTGACCGGCCTGCACGTACTGGCCCACCGAGACCGTAAAGCTGCTCAGGTGGTAGTAGTTCGTGGCCAGGACGTTGGTGCCGATGACCCCGTGGTTCAGGACCACCCGGTTGCCCGTGCCGATCATTTCCCCGCCGCCCTGGTCCGCCCGCCAGACGTCGCCGGCCGCCGGAGCGTAGACGGGGGTGCCGCAGCGGGCACCGTAGTCGATCCCGGAGTGCAGGTAGCCTCCGCTGCCCAGGAAATCGATGGTGCCTGCCGGCGTCGCCCGCCAGCCGAAGCCGGAGGAGATCGGGGCGCTGACGGGGTGGCGCAGGCCGAACGCGCTCGGCGCGGACGGCGCGACGGGCGCCTGCGGGGCGACACCGCCCTGGCCGTTGCGGGCCGCTTCCTCGGCCGCCCGGCGGGCGGCTTCCTCGGCGGCGCGCCGTGCCTCTTCAAGCTGGCGCCGCTGCCGCTCGGCGATGTCGTTGGTGACCTGCTGCTGCTGGGCCTGGATGTTGCTGAGCTTCGCCTGGATGGCCGGCTTCTGCTCCTCGAGCTGGTTGTTCAGCGTCTCGGTCTCCCCGATGAGGCTGTCCAGCTTCTCCTTCTCGGCCGCCGCCTCGTTGCGGGCGGCCTCCTCGGCTTCCAGCGCGGCGGTGGCCTGGTTCTCCAGGTCGGTGATTTCCTCTTCGACCGCGGCCAGGCGGGCCTCGGAGTTCACGTTGGTGGCGTTCTGCTCGGACAGCCGGGCCAGTGCGGCGTTCTGGTTCCGCAGGGCGTGTTCGGCCAGGCCCATGGACCCGCTGAGGCTCTCGGCGCCCTCGGCGCCCAGCATCAGTGAGAGGCTGGAGGGCATGCCGCCGTTCTTGTACGCCTGGCTCGCGATCTGCCCCACCTTGCGCTCCGCCTCGGTCATCGCCTGGGCGTCCCGCTCGATCTGGGCGGTGAGCGAGTTGCGGGTTTCCTGGGCCAGGGCCAGGCGGTCCCTCAGGTCCGCGACCTTGGCCGCGGCGGCGTCGACACGCCCCTCGGCGGCGGTCAGCGCCTCCTGGCGGGCCGGCAGCTGGCCGCGCAGCAGGGACAGCTCGGCCACGGTCCGGGCGATGTCGGCGTCGAGGTATTCGTACTCGGCCTGCACCTGCTGCTGGGCGGCGTCGAGCTCCGCCTTGCGGTCATCCAGCTCGTCAGCGGCGGCGGTGCCGCTGAAGGGCATGGCCAGGACCAGGGCCAGGGCAGCGGCCAGCCACGCCACGAGTATCCGCGCGCTCCGGCGCTTACCAGCAGCTACCTGCATACCTACGGCTCCCCAATAGTGTTCGTTCGGTGTTTCTGTGTACCGCAAATCGGTGGCATTTCCTGCATCCGCCTACACCTTGAGGTACCGCCGGAGCGTCAAGAGCGAGGATACCCCCGCAAGCAGCGCGCCGAGAAGAAGTAGTGCAGGGCTGAGCAGCAGCACCTGCTGCGCCGAGATGAACGCCGTATCGGGATACATCTCGGCCAGGCGGGTGATGCCGAACCGGGCCAGCCCCCATAGGGTAGCCGATGCGAGCAGGGCCCCGATCACCGCGGCGATGACGCCCTCCAGCACGAACGGCAGCTGGATCACGGCCTTCGACGCCCCGACCAGGCGCATGATGCCGGTCTCGCGGCGGCGGCTGAAGGCCGAGAGGCGGATGGTGGTGGCGACCAGCAGGATGGCGCAGACGAGCATGACGGCCGCCAGCAGGACGGCCACCACCGAGGCGCCGTTCATGACGGAGAAGACCTTCTCCAGCAGTTCGCGCTGGTCGCTGACCTCATCGACGCCGGGCATCGAGGAGAAGGCCTCGTTGATGACCTCGTACTTCTCGGGGTCCACGAGGCCGACCCGGAAGGACTCGGGCAGCTGCTCGGCGGTGACCTGGTCCACGATGGGCGAGTTGGCGAACTGGTCCTGGAAGTGGCCCAGCGCCGTCTGCTGGTCCTCGTACTCCACCGTGTCGACGTACTGCGCGAACGCCGGGGACCTCAGGCGTTCCTCGATGGCCTCGCGCTGTTCGTCGGTCACCGCGCCGCCGGAGCAGTTGGGCGAGGAGTACTCGTCCACGCACAGGAAGACCGCGACCTGGACCCGGTCGTACCAGTAACCCTTCATCTGGCCGATCTGCATCTGCAGCATCGCCGCGGCCCCCACGAAGGTCAGCGACACGAAGGTCACCAGGACCACCGAGACGACCATCGAGAGGTTGCGCCTGATGCCGGAGCCGATCTCCCCCAGGACAAAGGCAAGTCTCATTCCGTGTTCCCCTTACCGGTGACGGCCCCGCCGTCGTCTGCAGGGCTGCCCGTTTCGCCGGCCGCGGCCGTTTCGCCGGCCGCAGCCGTTTCGGCGGCGGCGTCGGCGGCCGGCGGCTCACCCAGATAGATGCCTTCACGCTCGTCGCGGACCACCTTGCCGGAGCGCAGCTCCACGACGCGCTTGCGCATGGCGTTGACGATGTCGTCGTCGTGGGTGGCCATGACCACGGTGGTGCCGTTCTGGTTGATCCGGTCCAGGACCTTCATGATCCCCAGCGACGTGGCCGGATCGAGGTTGCCGGTCGGCTCGTCGGCCAGGAGGATGCCCGGGCGGTTGACAATCGCGCGGGCGATCGCCACGCGCTGCTGCTCGCCGCCGGAGAGTTCGTGCGGCAGCCGGCCGTCCTTGCCTTCCAGGCCCACGGTCTTGAGCACTTCGGGCACCGAGTCCCGGATCACGGCACGGCTGCGGCCGATCACCTGCATGGCGAAGGCCACGTTCTGGAAGACCGTCTTGTTGGGCAGCAGCCGGAAATCCTGGAACACGACGCCGATGTTGCGGCGCAGGCGCGGCACCCGCCAGCCGGGGATGCGCGCCACGTTGGCGCCGGCCACGTAGACCGTGCCGCGGGTTGCGTGCTCTTCCTTGAGCACGAGGCGGATGAAGGTCGACTTGCCGGAGCCGGAGGCGCCGACCAGGAAGACGAACTCGCCCCGGTCGACCTCCAGGTTCACGTTGCTCAGCGCCGGGCGCGAAGTACGGTCGTAGACCTTGGTTACGTTGTCAAATGTGATCATGGCTCTTTGTGCCCATCTTCTGCGGCCGGGGCACGGGCCTGGGTCGGGATATGGGGCACCGGCTAGTCGACTATATCGGCACCGCGGGAGAATCCGCCGCGTTCGGCTGCGTGTGTCGCCGAACGGGCCCGGCGGTCAGCGGCTGCTCCACCCGCCGTCGAGCGGGTACGACGCTCCGGTGGCCATCCCGGCGTCCGGGCCCGCAAGCCAGACCGCCAGGGCGGCGACCTCCTCCGGCTCCACCAGGCGCTTGACGGCCTGTTCCGCGAGCATGATGCGGGCCAGCACCTCCTCCTCCGGGATGCCGTGGAGCCGCGCCTGATCCGCGATCTGCCCTTCGACCAGGGGCGTGCGGACGTAGGCGGGGCTGATGCAGTTGGACGTGACCCCGTGGGCGGCGCCCTCCAGGGCGCAGACCTTGGACAGCCCCTCCAGGGCGTGCTTGGCGCTGACGTACGCCGACTTGTTGGCCGAGGCCCGCAGGCCGTGCACGCTGGAGATGTTGATGATGCGGCCAAACCCGCGCGCGTACATCCCGGGCAGCGCGGCGCGGATGAGGAGGAAGGGCGCCTCGACCATCAGCCGGTGGATCAGCCGGAACGCGGCAGGGTCGAACTCGTCGATGGGGGCCACCCGCTGGATGCCGGCGTTGTTGACGAGCACGTCGGTGTCGAGCTGCAGGTCCTCCAGCGCCGCGGTGTCCGTCAGGTCCACCGTCCAGGCGGTGCCGCCGGCGTCGTCGGCGGCTTTCCGCGCGGCGTCGCCGTCGACGTCGGCCACCGTGACTGCGGCACCCTGCTCGGCGAAGGCACGGACGCAGGCCGCGCCGATGCCTCCCGCTCCCCCGGTGACCAGCACCCGGAGGCCTGCCAGCCTGTCCTGAGTCATGGGACCCTCCCCTTCACCTCGCGGAGCCGGCGGCGGCGGAGAGCTCCGCGCCCGCGCCCGGCCGTTGGCGCATTCCTAGCACGGATCAGCGGCCCGGGGCGGAAGGCCCGCCGCAGGGAGCGGCGCGGCGGTGAGGGGTGGGCGCGGGCGCCGGAGCCGCCCGCGCTGCTTGGCGGCTACTTGGCGGCGGGGATGCTGCCGTGGGCGCGCCAGCGGATGCCGGCGTCGATGAAGTCGTCGATCTCGCCGTCGAACACCGCCGAGGTGTTGCCGACCTCGTGTTCGGTGCGCAGGTCCTTGACCATCTGGTACGGGTTCAGCACGTAGGAGCGCATCTGGTCGCCCCAGGAGGCCTTCACGTCGCCGGCGAGCGCCTTCTTCTCGGCGTCCTCCTGCTCCTTCTTCAGCAGCAGCAGGCGGGACTGCAGCACGCGCATGGCCGCGGCGCGGTTCTGCAGCTGGGACTTCTCGTTCTGCATGGAGACCACGACACCGGTCGGGATGTGGGTCAGGCGCACCGCCGAGTCGGTGGTGTTCACGGACTGGCCGCCCGGCCCGGAGGAACGGAACACATCCACCCGGATTTCGTTGTCAGGGATGTCGATGTGGTCGGTGGCCTCGATCAGCGGAATGACCTCGACCGCGGCGAAGGAGGTCTGGCGGCGGCCCTGGTTGTCGAAGGGGCTGATCCGCACCAGGCGGTGGGTGCCGGCCTCGACGGCGAGGGTGCCGTACGCATAGGGGGCCTTGACCTCGAAGGTGGCGGACTTCAGGCCTGCCTCTTCGGCGTAGGAGGTGTCCAGCACCTGCGTCGGGTAGCCGTGGCGTTCGGCCCAGCGCAGGTACATGCGCAGCAGCATCTCGGCGAAGTCGGCGGCGTCCACGCCGCCCGCCCCGGCACGGATGGTGACGACGGCTTCCCGCTCGTCGTACTCGCCGGAAAGCAGGGTCACCACTTCGAGCTGGGTCAGCGCCTTGCGCAGGGACTCAAGCTCGGCCGCGGCCTCCGCGCGGCTGTCCTCATCGGCCTCGTCCTGTGCCAGCTCGACGAGCACCTCGAGGTCGTCAATGCGTGCCGCCAGCTTTTCCAGCCGTTCCAGCTCGCTTTGGCGGTGGGAGAGCTTGGAGGTGATCTTCTGCGCGGCAGCCGGGTCGTCCCACAGGTCCGGGACGCCGGCCATCTCGCTCAGCTCTTCGATGTCCTCGCGGATGGCCTCCACGTTGGAGACCTCCTCGATGGAGGCGTAAGTGGAACGCAGGGCGCGGATCTCCGCGGAAAAATCGATTTCTGCCATGGTTCCTCCAGACTACGCCATCGCCTTCACCCGATGGGCGGGATGAAGCCCCGGCCACGGCCCGCGGCGGCCGACGCGCCGGGGCCGGAGGCAGGGGGTGTCGGCGCCCGGGAGTAGATTGGTGGGCGTCAGCAACAAGCGTGAGGAGTCAGTGCAGCGATGACGGCAGGCACCAACACACACGACGGCGACGTCCGGCATCCCGAGCCGGGCCGGCGCTACTCCCTGGAGGAGCTGCAGGACCTGGCCGAAGCCGGCGACGGCTGGGCGATGGGCAAGGTGGATGAATGGGAGCGCACCTTCGCGGACGAGTATTCGGGGCAGCTCACCGACAAGTGCCCCGACGAGGACTGTGAGCAGTTCGGAGAACCCGTGACCTTCTGCTACGGCGAAGACGGGCAGATCATCGACATCGATCACGGCGGCTGGGGCCACTACCCGGCCGTCCGCGGGCAGGCCAAAGCGTCCTGAGCCGCGGCGTCCGGGCGTTGACCGTTCCGATGGCCGGACGCGGGCTAGTCTGGCTGGATGAATACTCGCTCTCACTACCTGGTCGGCTCAGCGGGGTACCCGAATTTCGGTGACGAATTCATTGCAGCAGCGTGGCTGCGGTACCTGGCCGACGTTGACCCGGACACCGATGTCTGGCTGGACAGCCCCGACCCCGGCAACGCCCAGCACCTCTTTGCCGGGCTCCATCCCCGGCTGCGCGTGACCAACACGCTGTGGCGCCTCATGGGCGAGCACAGCTCACTGCCTCCCGAAGAGGCCGCGGACCGCATCGGCGCCCTGGTCCGGAACTTCGGATCCCCGCGCTACGACCTCGGGCTGATGCAGGTCCGTGAAGCGTCGTCCCTCCACCTGATCGGCGGCGGATACATCAACGGCATCTGGCCGCAGCACCTGGGGCTGGTGGCCGCGATGAAGGCCGTGCGCAGCGTGACGGGTGCCCGGCTGTATGCGACCGGCCAGGGGCTGCTGCCTGTTGCCGAGGGCCTGCCGGATCCCCGCAGCCTGTTCGAGGGCTTCGATTACGCCGCGGCCCGTGACCACCAAAGCGCCGAGGCATTCGGCCTCCCGGCCCGCCTGGACGATGCCTTCCTGGCCGCCTCCGACGCGGTGGCCGCTGCTGCTCCCGGTGCCCCGAGAGGTCTGATGGTCTGCATCCAGTCGGACCTGGCTGCGCCGGGACGGCTGGAGGAGATCATCGCCACCGTGCGGCCGATGATCCGGCAGGCCGTCGAGGACGGGAGGGAGGTCCGCTATCTGGAGGCCATTCCCGGCGTCGATTACGCCGCGTACGAACAGCTGGCCGACCTGATCCCGGAGGATAACTTCCTCCCCTTTTCCCATGTGTGGCGGCACGGCCTCCCGGTGGGGCCGAACCAGCAGTGGATCACCACGCGGTTCCATCTGCACCTGCTGGCCGCCGCGGCAGGCGCGCGGGGCATCGCGCTGAGCGTGCGGCCGGGTTATTACGACGTCAAGCACGGCTCCCTGGCGGCGATCGGCAGCGGGTGGACCCTGGAGGACGGCGGGCCGCTGCACATGCCGGTCCGGCGCGGGCCGCTGGCGGGCAACCTGGCGGCCCTCACCGCGGACAAGCGCGCCGAGGCGGACGCCCTGTACTCCCGGCGGAGCACGGTCGATACAGACCCCGAAGCGGACAGCGGGGCGCCCAGCCTCTGGCGGAGGGCGCGGACGGTCCTGGGCCGCTGAGCGGCGCCGCCGCCCCTGGGAAGGGTCAGTACCCCGGCGCCGCCGGCAGCCCGAGGTATTCCTCGAGCGTGGCGGTGCCGGAGGCCCTGACCTCCCCGGCCAGCTGGATTCCGACGTAGCGCAGGTGCCAGGGCTCGTAGGCGTAGCCGGTCACCGGTTCCGCACCCGCCGGGTACCGGATCAGGAACCCGTAGCGGTGGGCGTTCTCGGCGGCCCACCGGCCTGCAGGGGTCTGTTCGAAGCAGGCCTGCAGGGCGCACGCGCCGTCGGGGTTGCCGATGTCGACGGCGAGCCCGGTCTGGTGTTCGCTGTGTCCCGGCCGGGCCGAGATGGCGTCGGCCGTGGCCTGGCCGTAGAGCGCGGTGTACCTGCGGTACAGCCCGTCCTGCTCATGCTGCGGGCGGTATCCGCTGATGGCGCGGATCGGCACGCCTTCGGCCGCGGCGTCGTCGATCAGCCGCTGCAGTGCCTGCGCCGCCTCGACGCGCAGCGGCTGGCCGTCGACGGCGCCCAGGTCGCCGGGGGCCCAGTCGGCGGGCACCAGCGGGCGCTGTTTGTTCACCACCACCCGCACGTCCGCCGGGTCGTCGATCGCCCGGGTGACCCTCGTTCCCTCCCCCGCGTTCCAGTTGATGCGGCCGCGCTGGAACTGCTGGCTGCACGTGCCCTCACCGCAGGCTTCGGGGGCGAGCGGCAGGCCCAGCAGGCCCCGCGTGCCACCGGTACCCCATTCCGCACCGATCGCGCCCTGGACCGGCTGGGCGCCGGTGTCCGCGCTCCAGGCGATGAACCCGTGCTCAAACCCGCGGACGCAGCCGTGGATGCCCTTGCTGCACCGGGTGCCTTCGACGGGGTCACCGAGCGGGCCGGAGCCTGCTCCCATGTCCTGGTAGAGGGCGTCAACGGCCGCGCGGCCGTCGCTGTAGGTCCCGAGGTCGTAGCCGACTCCCGCTGCGACCGCCCCCAGCAGGAACGGCAGCACGGCTGCGGGCAAGCGGCTCATATTCCTCTCCTGGCAGGCGTGACGGTTGATGCCTCACCCGGTCCTATCGGCGTTTCCTGCCCTGCGCGTAAGCGGTCGGTCTCCCCTGCCGCCAGTCTTCCACGCCCCGGTGCCGGTGTCTCCGCGCACCGGAGCCGATATCCGGATCATCGGCCGCGGCATCGCTGCCCGTCGGGAACGCCCACACGGCCGACGCGGCGGCTCTCAGCGGGTCAGCCGGGCGCGGGCGTCGCTGATCGCCTCGATCTGGATCCCGGCCGGCACCAGGAAGTTCACCAGCGGCGGATGCGCGGCGGCGGTCAGCTCGACGACGGCCGTCCGTCCGTCCGGTGACCCGGTGCCGGGGCCAAGCGTCAGGCCGCTGAAACGCTCAGCTTCCGGGGACCTGGCCAGGTGTTCGCGGGCGGCGGCCTGCACACGCTCGGACTGCAGGCGCACGCCCGGCCCGGTGGCGCCGGACGTTTCCTGGGCCAGCGTGAAGGACCCTGCGGCGGCTACCGCGGCCGCGTCAGCCAGCGAAAGCAGCCGCTTATGCTCGAGGTAGACCGCCGAGACCCCCAGGACCACGGTGACGACCAGCAGAGTCAGCACGGCGTAGCCCAGCGCCAGCACAGTCACCTGCCCTTCATCCCCGGCGCTGCCGCTGCCGTCTCGCCGGCGGTCCGCGGCCAGCATCGCCTGCCCGTCCTGTGCACCGCTGCCGCCGCGCCCCGCGCGGCTGTACCGCCGGCTGGTCATCGGTACCGCTCCACCCGCTGGGTGGACGTCGCGGACACCTCTACCGGCCCCTGTTCCATTCCCGGCAGCGCCCCGATCAGCGGCAGCGGAACCTGGAAAGCGACCCTTGCGGTCACATACCCGCCGGCTTCCAGGCAGGAGGCATCGGCGCAGCTGAAGGAAACATCCGGTGCGACAACGCCGAATCCGAAATCCGCCAGCGTGACCGCCGCCGCCTGCCGGCCGGCCGCTTCCCCCTCCTCGGGGACAGCCGCCTGGGCGTAGGAGCGTGCAGCGTGTTCCGCGGCTCCGGCAGCTGCATACGATGCACCCTGGATCGCTCCGACGGAAAGCACCAGATAGACCACCGGCACCAGCAGCAGCACGCCGAGGAAAACGAACTCCACGGCCGCGTTGCCTTCCTCCCCGCCGCACTCCCGGCGGCGGCCCGAGGGCCGGCTACGGCGCCCCGGCAGGCCACAGCGCATGGCCGGTCACCTCCAGCACCCCGCCCGGCCCCAGCAGTCCGGCCACCGGCAGGGGCGCCTGGACCCGGATCTGCAGCAGCCGCTGCCCTTCGGAATACTGCTCGGCGTAGCTGACCTCACGGCTGTAGCCGTCGCCCAGGGTCGCTCCGATCAGGTCCCGGGTACGCTGCGCCCCGTCCTCCGGCGTCCGGTCAGCCAGAGCACCGTAGCGCGCACCGGAGGACGCCGCGTCCACCAGGGTGTTGCGCACGTGCATCACCAGGGCCAGCTGCAGAACAGCAGCGAAGACCATGGTCAGCAGTGCGGCAACCATCGCGAAGTCAGCGACTGCGGAGCCCCGGTCGTTCGTGTCCCTGCATCCTGTCCGAGACGGCAGATCACTTGGCATTCTGGACGCGCTGGATCGCCGTTTCGAACAGCTCCTTCAGCAGCGGCTGTGCCACCGCGATCAGCGCGACGACGAGCACGGCTGACATCAAGGTCACCATCACCCAGCCGGGAACATCGCCGCGCTCGCCGTCCTTCGGCCGCGCCGCCGCCAGCAGCCGCAGCCACGCCACGGCTGCCAGCTCTCCCGGAACCGCCATCGCCCTTTTCATCCGGCCCATCACCGGCCTCCCCTCGTTCGTTGTTTGTGCAGCACCTCAAAAACCCAGCCTGAGCAGGGCCAGTCCCGGGAAGACGGCGAAAAGCACCGTCAGCGGAAGCACCCCGAAGACCAGGGGGACCATCATCGCGATCTCCTTGCGCCCGGCGGCTTCCATCAGTTCACGCTTGGCCAGGTCCCGTACGTCCTGGGCCTGCGCACGGAGCACATCCCCGAGCGGAGTTCCCCGTTCCATCGCCACGCACACGCCGTCGACGAACCTGGCCAGCGGGTCCAGCTGCAGGCGGTCCGAGAAACCGCGCAGCGCCTGGATCAACGGCACCCCTGAGCGGGTCTGGACCACGACTTCCCTGAACTCCCCTGCCAGCTCGCCGCGCGCGGTCCGCGCAATCCGTTCCAGGGCAGCGGCCGCACTTTCTCCTGCGCCGACGGACAGCGCCATCATTTCCGCCAGGGCCGGAAACTCCGCAAGCATCCTCGCTTCCCGGCGACGGATCCGCACCCCCAACAGGTAATCGCGAAAGAGGTAGCCAAGGACGGCGCCCGCCGCCGTCAGCACCAGGACCGCAGTCAGCCCGATGTGTCCTGCTCCCGCCAGCACGACGGCCGCTGCCCCGCCCACGATCAGTCCGAGCCCGGCCCAGAGCACCTGTTCGGCCCGGAAGTCGAGCACTCCCTGCCGCAGTCCGGCGCGCTGCAGGCGCATGCTGAGCGGTTTGCCGGCCGGACTGATCCGGTTCAGGCGCAGTACCAGCTCACGCAGCACGGGTCGCAGCACCCGCTCCAGCGGCCCGAACGGCGTCAGCTCGCGGGGTGCCGGCAGCAGGCGGGACCGACCTGCCGCCGGACGGAGGTGGGCCGAAATCCGCTCGGCGAACTCGGTCCTCCGCAGGAACGGCAGGCGTGCCGAGACCAGCCAGAGGCCGGCACCCAGCAGCAGACCGAGCAGCGACGTGGTGCTCTGCAGCGGGGTCACCGCAGGACCCGCTCGTCCTGCGGCAGCGCGCCGATGCGCAGCATCAGCCGGTAACAGACCAGGGAGACGACCAGCCCGAACACCAGCACCCCGGCTCCCGCCGGAGTGTTGTAGGAGGCTGCGGCCGCCGGCTGGCTGGACAGCAGGACCAGCACGATCCACGGGGCCGCCACGGCAAGCCGGGCGGCATTGATGGTCCAGGACTGCCGAGCGAGCAGCTCGCTGCGGGTGCGTGCGTTGTCGCGCAGGAACGTCGACAGAGTCCCCAGCAGGCGGCCCAGGTCGGAGCCGCCGACGTCCCGGGTCACCTTCAGCGCCTCAATGATGCGGTCCGCCACGGGGTCGGACAGCCTCTCCTTAAGGTTGTCCAACGCGGGAAAGAACTGTCCTCCGGACCGGTAGTCGGCGGCGAACTCCCGAAAGGGGCCGCGCAGGTCCTCCGGACCGGTGCTGCCCAGCTGCCCCAGCGCTTCGGGCAGCGGCAGCCCGGCGCGGATGGCGGAGCGCAGATGGTCCACGGCCTCGGGCCACAGCTGCTCACGCTGGCTGCGGCGCCGCGAGGCCTGCCAGTTCACCAGGGCCGGCGGGAGGGCCGCACCGAAGAGCGCGAAGCAGGCGGCCACGGGAAGGGAGGCCGTAATGGCAAGGAACACCAGGAACATCAGCACCGCAGCCGCGCAGCAGGCCCAGATTAACCCGCCCGCCGTCAGCCGTTCGATGCCGGACTGTGCAATCATCGCCGCAAGGCGGCCCGGGCGGCGCTCGCGTCCGGCTGCCGGGGCTGCCCAGCAGGACCACCACAGCAGGAACAGTCCGAGGCCGAGGCCGAGCCCTGCCGCCGCGCTCATGCAGCCTCCAGCAGTGCGCCGACGTCATAGCCGGCCCTCGCGAACTTCTCCGGAGCGGGAAAGGATGCGGCAGTGACCTGTAGGCGGCCGTCGATGGTCCGGAACACCGATCCGGCTTCGATCACCCCGTTCTCGACCCGCCCGCCCAGGGCTAGGATCTCGGTGACCGTGCGGTGGCCGGAGGGCAGGCGCATGCAGTGCACCACGAGGTCGATGCTGCCGGCCACGGTGGGCAGCACAAAGGCGCTGGAGATGTTCTCGCCCGCCAGCAGGGGTAGGGTGCACAGCTTCATCACGGCGTCCCGGGCGCTGTTCGCGTGGATGCTGCACATGCCGGGCAGGCCCGAATTCAGGGCGATCAGCATGTCCAGGCTTTCGGCCTCGCGCACCTCCCCCACGATCATCCGGTCCGGGCGCATCCGCAGGGCTTCCTTGACCAACCGGCGCAGGGGAACCTCTCCCACCCCGTCCAGGTTCGGCTGGCGGCACTGCAGGCCCACGACGTCGCGGACCGGCAGCTGCAGCTCGAAGATCTCCTCGACCGTGATCACGCGCTCCCCGGGCCCCACGGCTGCTCCCAGGCAGTTGAGCAGGGTGGTCTTGCCGGCCTGGGTCGCCCCGGAGACCAGGATGTTCAGGCCGGCGGCGACCGCCGCGGACAGGAACCTGGCGGCCTGCGGGGTCAGCGTGCCCAGTTCCACCAGGTGCTCGAGGCGGCTGGCCCGGGCGATGAATTTGCGGATGTTCACGGCCCAGTGGCGACGGGTGATGTCCGGAATGGCAACGTGCAGGCGCGAGCCGTCGGGCAGGGCGGCGTCCACGAAGGGGGTGGAGAGGTCCAGCCGCCTGCCGGAGCTCTTGAGCATCCGTTCGACGATGTCCCGGACCTGTTCGGCGGTGAGGGTCAGCGGGGTCAGCTCGGCCCGCCCGCCGCGGGCGGCATAGACCTCGGCCGGCGCGTTGATCCAGATCTCCTCCACCTCGGGGTCATCGAGCAGGGGCTGCAGGGGGCCGAATCCCGCAACCGAATCCAGCACCCGCCGGCGCACCTGCTCGAACTGCCCCAGGGGTGGCAGCCGCCCCAGCAGCGAACGCTCGTCGTAGTCCCGCAGGGCCTCGTCCACCAGCCGCCGGACTTCCGCCGGCTGGCGCTGCGGGTCCAGCCCGCGCGTCCGGATCAGCTCGCGGACCTCCCCCTCGACTATCCCGACGGCATCCATGCGTTCATCCCCCGTTGTCCCCTTCTGCGGCCGGCCCTGCGAGACTGATTTGCCTCCGCTGCAGGCGAGAGACTACGACAAGGGCCGTCCGCGCGCGAGCGTAGTTTCGCGACCGGTGGATAACGGTCAGGCCGGCCGCCGCCGGAGGGCAACGACGAAGGCCCGCGCCAGCATGAGACGGGCCCGCAGGATGGCTGATGGGCTGCGCATGGTTCTCGGCGTGGCGTTGTCCCCGTGCAGCCTGCGCAGCAGGGTGTCCTGTTCCAGGTGCTTCATCTGGCCGTGCAGGATGCCCACCATGGCGATCCACTGGTCGTGGGTTTCGGTGAGGAAGGGGGGAAAGGGCAGCGCTTGGTTCCTAAACTGCATCGTCATGGCCATGGCGCACCCATAGTACGGACGAACTCCGATCCACAGGGCCAGCAGATTGGCCACCCGGCGGCGGCTGTCCGCCCCCTTGAGCCGGAGCGATTCGATACGCCGCGGCGAGGCACCCAGGAAGCCGAAATTTCCGGCCACCACACCCGCGCCGCTCGGGCCCGAGAGGGCGGCGATCATCGACTCCACCCGGCCGGGCAGCCACACGTCGTCCTGGTCAGCGAGGAAAAGGTACCGCCCGCGGGCCAGCCCGAGAGCGCGTTCGAACGTGCGCACGTATCCGCGGTTCATGTCGTTGGTGTACAGCCGGATCCTGGGGTCGTCGATGTCCTTCACCGTCACGGCGGTGTCATCGGGCGAGGCGTCGTCGACCACGACCAGTTCATCGCTGGGGGCCAGCTGGGCCAGGATGGAGCGGATCTGCTCCTCGATGAACGCTGTTCCGCGGTACGCGGCCATACACACACTGACGCGGGGAACCGGCGCGTCCCCGTCTATGGCCACGGCGTCTTCCGGCTGCATGGTCCCGATCCCTCCGTCATCCGCTGCAGGCTACCGCCGCCCGGGAGGGAACGGACGGGCGGTGTGCACCATCACACCATCAGGGTGCGGGCCACGCACCGTCAAGAGCAGGAGGGCTCATTTCACCGTTAAGGCTTCGTCCAGGCCCTTGACGCTGCCGAACAGCATACGCGGATCCCCACTGCGGCCGCGGTCAGCGTCATGGCGTACGGGAGCGGGGCAGCAGGACCCGGCCCAGCGGACGGCGCCCCGGTTGGACCAGCGCATCCCCTCCCCTGCGCGTGTGCCTCTCTGGTGGACAAAATGCGTCGCTACGCGATCCGGCTCACTGATCGCGGACACGCCGCTCGCTTCGGTCTCCGCGCAGCAAGGCCGCGAAGTGCAGGACGATGCCGCAGAGCGGACCTACGGTCAGGCTAAGGATGCAGCGCAGCTCAGTGCTGTCCGGTATCAGCAGGAAGCCGACAGCCACCACGGTCGCCAGCAGCCACCCCAGGGCATAGACCCGGTGCCGGCCGAGGGCGAGCAGCGCCGTTCCGGACAATGTCAGCAGGGCGATCAGCGCCGCATCGAGGGTCAGGGCCGCCAGGACCCAGCCGGCAACGAGATAATCGGGCCCGAACAGCAGCATCAGCCAAGGCCCGATCAGCCAGGCAAGGGCCGCACCGATGACGCCGGCGGCCAGGACCGCGCCGATGGGGCGGCGGACGGCCCCGGCACCCTCGTCACGTGCCCTCAACACGGCGGAGATCGCGACGCCCTGGAAGGCCTGCAGCGGCAGCATGATCGGCGCCCTGGTCAGGGAGATGGCCAGCAACAGCGGGGCGGCAAGTTCGTAGGCGTCCGGCGCCGTGGTGACCTTGACCAGGATCGGGAAGGACACGAGCAGGGCAGCCGAGGAAGCCGCAGATATCAGCGCCTGGCCGGTCTGCCGCAGGAACGGCGCCATGGGAATATCAGCACGGGCGCGGGAGGCCGCCCGTGCCGACCGGGAACCGGAAAAGAGCACGGGTGCGGCGGCGAGTGCGGCCAGGCAGGCCAGCTCGATGCCGAACAGTGTCCCTGAGGCCAGCGCCACGGTCACAACGGCCAGTAGCCGAAACAACGCCTCCATTGTGACCAGTTTCGTGTACGGCTGCCACAGCCTGAGGCCCTGGAGGGAGCCTGCAATGGCAGCGTGCCAGGCATAGAACAGGCAGGACACCGCCAGGAGGGCCACAATGGCCGTGCCTTGGGAACCGAACAGCTGATCGGCAAAGGGGAAGCCAACGGCGGCCACGAGGGCCGCGAGCCCGGCACCCACGATCAGAGCCGCGCCCACGACGCTCGCTCCGCGGGGCCGTCCGCCGGCACCCTCGGGCATCGGAGCCTCCCGGTCGAGCTCAGCCCGACCGACGGCCCGGGTGGTTTCGGCGATGACCCCGAACAGGATGCCGTACACGGCAAAGAGGGCCCCCCAGTAGGCAAGGAATTCGGAGTTCTCTGCCGGCGAGAGGACCCGGGCCACCACGAACAGGATAACGAAGCCGGAGAGCGCGGAGAGCAGGGAGGCGGCGCCGACGCCGGACAGCCCGCGCGCGCCGATGGCGCCCTTCCCCGTCTCCTCGGACGCGACCATCAGCGGCTCCTCCGTGCAACTCAACGAAAACACTGTCATAACGCCCAACTCTTGGGTCTTAGACCGATTCCGTTCCCTAGGACGACGCTGCCGATGCTTCCCTAGGGGGACGCTACCGATGCTAACGGCTGCCGCGTTGCACCTATGTCCAGTCGGGATCTCAAAACCAGGGTTGTCTGGCCGTGGTGCCATTGCATAGGTTCACCCCCAGAGTCTTGGGAACCGGCACACAGATCCACGGAAAGGGAAGCGGCGCATGCAACTCATCGACGTCCTTATGCCCTATTACGGCAGTGAGGAACTGCTAAGGGAAGCTGTGCTGAGCGTATTGGCGCAGACGGACCCGGACTGGCGTTTGGTAATCATCGACGACGCTTATCCCCACGCCAAGCCGGAAGGATGGCTGCGTGCTCTGGACGACGATCGGATCGAATATAACCGCAATGCGGAGAATTTAGGGGCCAACGCGAATTTCCGTTTAGCTCTCACGCTCGCCTCGTCTCCATATTTCGTCATGATGGGCGCAGACGACCGCATGCTGCCCGGATATCTCGAGCTTGTCCGGAACGCGCTCGACATTTCTCCGGGGGCCGCGGCTGTGCAACCCGGAGTCGAGGTCATTGACGAGACAGGCCGCGTGTCGAGGCCACTCGCCGACCGGGTCAAGGATGTAGCTCGGCCAAAAGTATCCGTGCCCCAGCTGATGTGGGGTGAGGAGCTGGCCACGAGCCTGATGCATGGCGGCTGGCATTACTTTCCGTCCTTGGCATGGCGCACGGAAATTGTGCATCAGATAGGCTTCCGCCGCGAATACCACGTTGTCCAAGACCTCGCGTTGTTGATAGATCTCGTCGTTGCGGGACACGCGATACTCCTAGATCCGACCGTGGTCTTCCAATATCGCCGACACAGTGCTTCTGATTCGTCAGTCCGGGCGACGGATGGCGGGAGATTCGACGAGGAAGGACGTTTTTTCGCCGCTCAGGCTCAGAGGTTCCATGAAGGAGGCTGGCAGCGAGCCGAACGCGCCGCCCGCCTCCACTGGACCTCGCGGCTACACGCATTGTCTTTGGTACCCGCCCAATTAACCCGGCCCGGGAGGAGGGCTTCCGCACTGCGGCTGTGCAGATACGCTCTTCAAACCTTTGCTGGAACGCGCAGGGCAAAGAACGGGCCCTAACACGCATCATCACGATTCGGTGCCATCCGGGTGGCGCTCCGCCTGATCTGGGCGGGCAAGCGGGGCATCAGGGGTATGGTCAGACCCACTCCTGCACCACTCACCAACATGGAGAACATCGTGAACATCTGGGGTATCCAACACCTCGTCGGCGGTTTCCTGCTCGCCGGTACCCTCGCTGCCGGGCTTATGCCCGTAATGGAACAAGTCCCACTGCCGGACGTGCCGGCTCCCGTTCGGACGGATCTAGCGCCGACTATTTCAGGGGACACCCCTTCATCCAGTTTCGATCCCGGGCCGCCGGGAGGAAGTGGCGCCTCTGATCGGCGGCTTTCCCCTGTCCCGGCGTCTACGGGCAGTGTTGCCCCTACCCTCCCTCCCACCGAGAACCAACCTGTCCAAAAGACACGGCAGGCGGATAACCTGGTCTCCCCGGAAAATGAACAGGCAGAGGCGCTAAGCCGCTTGATTCGTGAAAACGGAGCGCGCATGGGCCAGGGACTGGACCGGATTCGTGAATCGGGTGATCCCACCGTTCCCACGGAAGCAGAGCTAATCTTGGCCGCTGAAGAACCGGAGGCGGCAGCAGCGATGGGCGCTCCCGCCGCCGGGCCTGAGGTTCATACCCAGGCGTCTTGGAGGCCGAACTGGGGAATCCAAGGGCTGGACGTCAGCAGCCATCAGGAAAATCCAGCCATTGGCCTCACTGTCAATTGGAGGGACGCTTGGAGCGACGGGGCTCGATTTGCATACGTGAAAGCGACCGAGGGTGAATATTATCGCAACATCTATTTCGCGAAGCAGTACAAAGGCGCGACTGATGTGGGAATGATCCGTGGTGCCTACCACTTTGCGAATCCGGCGACCAGCTCGGGCGGCAGCCAGGCTGACTTCTTTGTCAGCAACGGCGGGGGCTGGTCAGCTGACGGGAAGACGCTCCCCCCGCTGCTGGACATAGAGTACAACCCCTATGAGGGCAACATCTGCTATAATCTGTCTCCTACCCAGATGGTGAATTGGATTCGCGATTTCTCCAACACCATAAAGGCGCGCACAGGCCGCCTTCCCATGATTTACACGACCACCGACTGGTGGAGGACCTGTACCGGCGACACCGACGCTTTCAGCGATCACCCCCTACACATCGCCGCATACAACACATCCGGCCCTGGATCGCTTCCCGCCGGATGGACCGCGTACGACGTATGGCAGTACAGCTCGACGGGTCCATACCCCGGTGACTCCAACCTCTGGAACGGCACGCTCGACGATCTGCGCCTGTTCGCCCTGAACCGGGCACCCGATCGAAGCTATCAACTCTTCTCTCCGGGGGACCTGGACAGCGACGGTGTCGGCGACCTCCTCGCCCGACGCAGCGACGGTTCCCTCTGGTTTTCAGCAGGAACCGGTTCCGGAACGTTCCGTCCTGCGGCCCGGATCGGCACGGGCTGGCAGATCTACGACCGATTGATAAGTGCCGGCGATTACGACGGAGACGGCCGAAGCGATTTCCTTGCTCGGCATGTGGACGGCAGCCTCTGGCTTTATTCGGGAACGGGCAGGGTTGGAGGCAAAGACGAGGGGTATAGGCCTGCCCGGCGCATCGGCAACTCTGGCTGGGACGCCTTCGACACTATTGTCGGTGTTGGCGATGCTGACGGAAATGCCCGCCCCGACTTGCTCGCACGACTCCCGGACGGTAGTGCACGGCTGTATTCGGGGACCGGCACCGGCGGGCACGGACCCTGGTCTTCGCTTGCCAGAGGCTGGGGCCAGTACACCTCAATTATCGGCGCCAAGGATTTCGACGGTGACGACACGGCAGATGTGGTGGGTGTGGACCGTGACGGCGCCCTTTGGCTTCAGCGGGGCACAGGAAGAAGCAGCTACGCACCCCCCCTGCGGATTGGTACCGGCTGGACAACCTTTTCGGCTGTACTCGGAGGCGCTGACTTCAACCGGGACGGCAACATGGACCTCCTTGGGCGTAAGTCCGATGGAAGCCTCTCCTTCTACGCCGGAACCGGCAGAGTCTCCGAGGGCTACCACGCGCGGGCGGCCGGTCAAGCCGTCGGACTTGCTGCCGCCCGGCGGGTGATCAGTGTGCCGGACTTCAACACCGATGGCCGTGGGGATCTCTTGACGATCCGCAGCAACGGGACTCTGTGGTTCTCGGCAGGCTTGGGAACAGGCCGTTATGCTCAGCCCGTTCAAGTCGGCAGCGGCTGGAATATTTACACTGAAGTCCTTAGCACAGGCGATTTCGATGGCGACTCGCGGGCAGATCTACTTGCACGCAAATCGGACGGCACGCTGTGGTTCTACGCGGGGACCGGACGGGTAGGCGGAAACGAGGAAGGTTATCGGCACGCGGTCCAAGTCGGATACGGGTGGAACACGTACAGCCAGGTTCTCGGGGCAGGGGACCTTAACGGTGATGGCCGCAACGACCTGCTCGCCCGCTCTACAAGCGGCAACCTGGTTTTTTATCAAGGAACCGGCAGGGTCGGGAGCGGCAGCGAGGGTTATCGTCCTGGCCTAACGGTGGGCTGGGGTGGCTGGCAGCACCAAGCGGGAATCGTCCGTGCCGGTGACTTCGACGATGATGGCCGCAACGATATTCTCGCCCGATATTCCGATGGCGGCCTCACCCTCTACCGGGGTGAAGGAAACGGGCGATTCCGCGGGGCAGAACCAGTGGGGTCTGGCTGGCACATCTACCGTGAAGTACTCGGCGGTCTAGATCTGAGCGGAGATGGGAAGGACGACATTCTCACGGTAGACCGGAACTCCGAGCTTTGGCTCTATCGAGGCGATGGAATGGTCGACGAGGGTTACCGAAGGGCTGCTGCAGCGGGTAGGTTGTAACGATTCCGCAGCAGGCAGGGCGCTGACCTGACTGGTCAGTGTCCCTGCCTGCTGCGGAGCGCGAGCGCGTGCACGGCTATCCCAGCCATAGGGCCAACGGACAGGCTGAGTATGACACGAACCTCGGTTGAGTAGGGAAGCAGGAGCGCGGCGACCGCTAGGGCGGTTGCGAGCAACCAACCGGCTGCATAGGCACGATGGTTTCCCTGTGCGAGCAACGTCGTCCCGAAGAGCGTCAGAAACGCGATGAAGGAAGCCGCCAGAGTCAGCGCCCCGAGAACCCAGCCCTCCACGACGTAGTCTGGACCAAACAGCAGCATAATCCAGGGGCCCACCCACGCCGCTAGTACACCGCCACCGACGCCCAGGCTGAGAACCACGAGGGCCGGTTTGCGCAGTATCTGGAGTCCTCGGTCTCGGGCTCTGATCACCTGCGTGATGACAACGCCTTGAAAGGCCTGAAGTGGAAGCATGATTGGTGCCCGGGTCAGGGACACGGCCAGCAACAACGGAGCTGAAAGTGCAAACTCCTCTGGTGAAGTCGTAAGCCGTACCAACAAGGGGTAGGAAACTACCAATGCCGCGGTGGCAACCGAGGAGACAAGGGCGTGCCCCGTCTGTCGCAGGAACGGAACCAACGTGACATCGGCCCTTGCTGGAAGTGCAGCGCGCGCCGACGGTGAAAACAGCAGGACCAGCAGCCATGTGCCCAAGGCAGCCAGCGTCGCCATTTCGATCCCCAGCAGGCCTGCTCCGAGTGCGGCAGCAAGACCAATTGCACCAACACGCAACATGGCCTCAAGGCCCACGAGCATGGTGTAAGGGGGCCATAGCCCCATTCCCTGCAGGGCTCCACCAAGGGAGGCATGAACTGCGTATACGATGCACGTCGCTGCCAGGATCAGTACTATCAATTGCCCATGGGTGGCGCCGAACAACGCATGGGCGAACGGCAGGCCGAGTGCCAGAACAAGTGCCGCCAGCGCACCACCCACCAGAAGACCGGCTGAGAAAACGGAGACACCGATGCGATGTGGCTGGGCAGTCGCTCGATTATTCACCGATCCGACAGCTCGGGTTGTTTCAGCTGTAAGGCCATTAAGTACCCCGTACACCGCAAAGAGCGCAGCCCAGAAGGAAAGGAACTCGGCGTTGTCGGCAGGGCTGAGAACGCGGGCCACGATAAACAGGATCAGGAACCCAGATAAGGCCGCAAGCATAGTTGCCATCCCCACACCGGAAGCATTTCGTGCTCCAAAATATGTGGTTCGCGGGGCGTCGCCCTCCGGGGGCCTGACGGCGTTTTTGTCTCCCACGCCGTGCCTAGTTGTCCTCTGGCAGGTGGCCATGCCCACTTGGCGTACCCCGCTGCAGCTGCTCTATCTGCACACGGAGGATTGCGACCTCCTCCGCCAAGCTCCTGCTCTCATCCTCTACCGCCGTTACTTCCAGTGAAAGATGAAGGCAGACGCCCATGAGGAAGAGAATCGCCAGCGTGAACAGCAGATTCGCAGGAACCTGGACACCGGCCACTTCAGCCGCGAAAGCGAGAAGGGAGGGGAAAAATACCAGGACGACGACGGCAATACCCGCGACGATCCAGAGTATCGCATACTTCTCCCGCAACCGCCGACGTCGAAGCAGCTCCGCTATGACGACTATTACGACGAATGCCGTTGTTACTGTGAATACGTTGGTCACGTTCTAAGACTCCGCTCGGGCGTTCGGCCCACTAGGGCGTTTTCTTACTAGCGCGAACAGCAGGGCGAAACCTGACCTGCCCAGATACAGAGCAGCCTTGACCGGCGCATGGCTCGGTGTTCCTCCTTGCCGTTCCCTCATCTCGACGGGCACCTGGGTCACGGAGCATCCTGAGCGCAGGGCAACCACAAGTGAATCGATCGTGTCGCCCAAGTATTCAGTTGGATAATGATCGAGGTATTGCATCAGAGCCTTGCGGTTCGCTGCCCGGAAACCTGAAGTGACGTCTGTCAGATGTGTCTTTGCCAGCCTGGAAATGGTCTTGGCGAGCACCACCATAGCCCATTTACGGGGTCCCCCCACTTCGTAGCTACCCCGGTCGGCGAAACGCGCGCCAATGGATATATCGGCGTTTTGAAGTCCCTCCAGCACACGCTCCACGTCACGCGGGTCGTGCTGCCCGTCGGCATCTACCTGGATCACCGCGTCATAGCCGCAGCGGACGGCGTATGTGAACCCGGCACGCATGGCGCCACCCACGCCTAGATTAAACGGAAGTCGAAGCACCGTTGCACCCGCTGCCTCAGCGACGTCGGCCGTATTGTCCTTCGAACCGTCATCTACGACGAGGACGTCAATTGTCGGGAGCGTCGAACGGATTTCCCGTACAGTCCCACCTACGGCCTCAGCTTCATTCCAAGCCGGCACGATAACTAAAACCCGGTCGAAACTAGCCCAACTCATAATTATCTACCTTTAGTAAGTTACAAACGCCAGTCACGGCGACTAATCTGGCCACTGTTCACGGGCAAGCCGTGATCTCATAGACCTTGGCATCACCCACGACATCGATGACTCGACCAACGCCGTTTTCCTGCAGATCATCCAGGCCATCGAAACCGTGGTCTCCGCCGTGAACTTCTCTGTGTCCGAAATCCAGCACGTAATCGACACCAAGCTCCTCAACCGCCGCGCAGACCTCGGGGTCCTCCCCCGCCTGGTTCAACCTATCTGCCAGGATGTGCGCGGACTCAGGCACCTCGTAAAAAGTATGCGTGAAGACGGACTCACGATCCGAAAGCGCGTAGGCCAGTCCACTGCCGTTCCAAGGGTTCCCGACTACCACTGCGTCCTCCGGTAGTTTCTCATCAAGCCGGCTCAACAGTTCCATCTCATCCTGGTTGAGGAGCGCCGAGTCAGGACCAACCTGGTAGCTGGCGACGGCGTTCGCGGCAGCATAGCGGATATTTGGCGCCTGCTGCGTGAATGCCGTCAGCACCACCACCATCAAGACTGCACCTGCGAAGGCAGCCAGAGTCGGGCGCTGGATCCGCGAAGACTCTGTGTACAGATCGGCAACGGTTTTCCTCCCAACCAGAATCCAAAGCCGTTGTACCAAGAATGTGGCGGCTACAGCCGTCAAAGGCACAGCAATCACTGGAATCAGCGCCGCCAACCGGGTCGGATCGTTGTACCAAATGCCGACGAAGAACCAGCGGGTGTCCCCCATTGGAAAACCGGCCACCGCCACATACAGGAATCCGAGAACTCCAAACATTCCCACTAGCCACCAGCAACGGCCTGCTACGAGAACACCGATTCCGACCACGATGAGCACAAAGAGAGACCAGCTGAACGGCCTTCCCATCTGTGTGCCGGTTATCACCTCACCGACCGCTTGTCCCGGGCTCTCGATAGGCCCCCAGAAGGCGTCTTCCTTCACAGGTCGGACGTAATACCAGAGCACAGCTAGTACGAGCAGACCCATGATGAGGACGATGGTGCTCAACACCCCGGTCATTACTGTCCCCCGCTCTGCCCATCGGATTCGCGACGCTTGGCGCCACCAGGCTCGGACAGCTACTGGAACCATCAGGGCCAGCAGCGCCATCAGCGTGCTGGGGTGTGCCAGCGCCAACCCGGGAACGGCTGCAAGGACCACCAACCACCGCCACACAACGGGCTGTCCTGAGACGCTCTGCCCGGACAATCCCACGGCGGGGAGCAGCGCGCCGAGTACGATCGGCAGCAGGCTGATCGAGAGTACATTCGGGTACAGTACGCCGAAATCGAGCATCAGGATGGGGAACGCACCAAAGGCAGCGGACAGGACACCTGCAGCCAGCATCGGTAGGATCCTGTCACCCACAATCTGTCGGGTCAGGAAGACGCACCCGAGCGGCCACACCAGCGCTGCCACCGCGATCGCAACCATGTTCGTCGCAATCGGAATCTCGGCACCCGTGAGAAGGACAACCCCCGACACCAGGCCATGCCAGCCAGCCGGATAGAACCCTCCTCCGTTCATTTCTCCCAACGTCAGCGACGAGGCAGAGCCCGTGTCGAGGACGTATCGAACAGCGTTGAGGTGAAAGATGTTGTCGAAAGTCTGGGATATCGCCGCCGGTTCGCCCATGAAGAAAACGATCCGGCGCAGGAGCAATGCGCTTCCGAGAACAACCGCTAGCGCAGCACCCGTGCTCTGCACCCGGCCAGTAGGCTCAAGGCGCGGACGGAGTGCACCTCGGCCAGTACGGAGCAGCAGCCATGCCATCAGACTAAGGACGGCAGTAGCGGCAACTATGATCGACAGCGACCAACCGACGGAGAGCAGACCCGCGACGACGGCACCGACCGATACGACAGTAACTGAGAACGCTGGAGCCATCGCTGCCCATGCAAGGCCGTGCATTCCAGCGAACCGCCCGAAAACGAGCCCCGGCACCAGCAGGAGACATACCGCTGCCGCCAGCACCGGCAAAGCAGACAACCAAGACACGCAAGGCCTTTCTCTCAGCCCCGCGAAGGGACTCGATAATAAACTAGTAGGAAATCAGGTAGTTGCTTCATTGGTTCCTAGGGCGGCTCATGCCCTTAACGACCCCGCAATTGGCCGACCACCTCATCAACGGGGCGGTCCATGACGATCTTCCCGTGCTCAAGCAAGACGCCGCGTTCGCAGATCTTGGAGACCAGGTCCAGGTCGTGGCTGACGACAACCAAGGTCTTTCCCTCGGCCGCCAGCTCCTTGATCTTGGCTATGCACTTCCGCTGGAACGGCTCATCGCCGACGGCGAGGATCTCGTCCACCAGGAATACCTCGGGATCAGTGTGGACGGCGACGGAGAACGCCAGCCGCAGGTACATGCCGGACGAGTAAAATTTTACTTCCGTGTCGATGAACTGGCCGATCTCGGAGAAGTCGACGATGGAGTCGAACTTCTCGTTGATCTCCTCCTCGCTCATCCCCAGGATGGCGCCGTTCAGGAAGACGTTGTCCCGGCCGCTGAGGTCATGGTGGAACCCGGCGCCGACCTCGATCAGGCCGGCCACCCGTCCGCGTGTGCGGACCTCTCCGGAGTCCGGGCGCATGACGCCGGACATGTGCTTGAGCAGCGTCGACTTCCCGGACCCGTTAAGTCCGAGCAGTGCGACCGTCTCCCCCTCGTTGATGGACAGGCTCACGTCGTTCAGCGCATGGAACTTCTCGGAGAGGTCCCCCTTGCGGCCCTTGATGAGCCAGACGAAGGCTTCCTTCATCGAGCGGGTATGACGCAGCACGAACTGCTTGCTGACGTTCTTGACTTCTATGGCAACGGCCACTTTTTCACAGCTCCTGGGCGAAACGGCCTTCGAGGCGACGGAATACGGTCTGGCCGATGAGCAGCACCAAGGCGGAAACCGCCAGTCCCACCGGGATCCAGATGCTGAGCAGATGCGGCGGAATGGCCTCGGCGCCGTCGGTCGTCGGCAGCCAGAACGCGAAGTGGAATGTCTCCACGCCCACGGTGATCGGGTTCAGCTGGTACAGGTTGAAGAAGGTCTCCCCCAACTCGTCGCGGACCATCATCCAGGAGTAGAGCACCGGCGAGGCCCAGGTCGCGATCATCAGCAGCATGTCCACCAGGTTCTCGGCATCGCGGAAGTACACGTTGACGGCGCCGAACAGCAGCCCCAGCCCGGTGGCGAGCATCGCCACGATGACGAAGCCAGCCACCGCCGCTGCCAGCTGCAGCAGCGACGGCGACCACCCGGTGAACAGGCATGCCACCACCAGGATGAAGATCTGGGGCACGAAATGGACGCCGGAAACCCACACCGACGCGACCGGGAACAGCTGCCGCGGCAGGTAGATCTTCTTGATCAGCCCGCCGTTGATCACGATGGACCGCGAGGCGTTGCTCAGGGCCTCGGTAAAGAAGTTGATGAGCACGATCCCCGCGAACAGGTACACCGCGTAGTTGGGAAGGCCGCGCGGATTCCGCTCACTCTGCTCCAGGCCCAGGAACACGCCCAGGGCGACGTAGAAGACCACGAACTGCACAGCCGGCTTCACGTAGGACCAGAGCAGGCCCAGGACCGAACCGCGGTAGCGGACCTTGAGTTCCTTCGACACCAGCAGCTTGAGGAGGTACCGCGAGCGCACGACGTCTCCCAGTCCCCTCCCCCGCCCGGGAACCGTCAGTTCACCGGTGGACAATTTACCGACCCGCTTCTGAGTGCTTCTCAAAGGTCTTCTTCCAAGCTTCCATGGAAGTGATCTCCGGCAGCGCCGAGCGGTACTGCTGGCTGAGCTTCTGCCAGTCCTTCAGGATCTCCGCGTTGAGGCGGGTGCCCTCCGCCAGCAGCTTGCGCAGCTTCTGCGGATCCCGCCGGTACCAGGACGAGGCCGTGCCGTCGGCGTTGGTGACCACGGCGGAGTCGTACTGGGACATCCGCCACCAGCGGTTGTCGATATGGGCAACCTGCGCCTCCGGCCGCTCCAGGCTCGACTTTGCCACGGGCTTGACCAGCTGCCGGGCGATCGTCTTGGCGGCCCACGGAACCAGGGAGACATAGGACGGGGCCTTGAAACCCTGTCCGTGCCGCGGCGGACGCCGGATACCCGGGCGCGGGAACGCCTCCGGATCGGCCTTGAACTGCGCTTCGGAGAATTCCTTGCGCATCTCCTGGATGGCGGGCAGCTTGCTCGGCAGGATCTCATGCAGTCCGTACGGACCGGCAAGCAGGTCCCGCAGGGCCATCACGCGGCCCTGGGCCGTGAAGTACTGCATGGAGATCAGGTGCTTGACGTCGATGAAGCTTCCCTCGCGGACCACGCGCCCGCCCCGGGGATACGGGCTGTGCAAGAGGGCGGTGATGATGCGGTTCCGGCTGTGGAAGTAAGCCTGCCAGTCCACCGCGTCGTCCTTGTCGGCCCAGGTAATGTGCCAGACCGCCGCGCCGGGCAGCGAGACCGTGTTGTATCCAGCAGCCTTGGCGCGCAGGCCGTACTCAGCGTCGTCCCACTTGATGAACACCGGCAGGGACAGCCCGATGTTGCGGATGACCTCGGTGGGGATCATGCACATCCACCAGCCGTTGTAGTCGACGTCCACCCGGCGGTGCATCCAGGGGGTGGTGCGCAGGTTCGAGCGCGCGAAGTCGTGGCCGAGGATCTGCTCCTTGACAGGCTGGTCCGGCTGGAAGCGGTAGAGGTTCACCGTCTCGCCAAAGGTATGCAGCACGGAGCGGTTGTAGAGGTCGAACATGTGCGCGCCGATGATGGTCGGCTTGCGGCAGTGGTCGGCGAAGGTGAGCATCCGGGAGATGCTCTCGGGTTCCATGACGATATCGTCGTCGAGCAGCAGCGCGTAATCGCTGCCGTTTTCGACCGCCTCATACATGCCCCGGGCGAATCCGCCGGAACCGCCCAGGTTGCCCTGGTTAATGATCCGCAGCTTGCCGCCCAGGCGGGCTTTGGCCTCTTCGAAGCCCTCTGCGTCCTCGAGCTTCTGGGTGCCCTGGTCCACGATCAGCACCTCGCTGACGCAGTCCAGCGCCTCGGGGTGATCCGCGAGTATCCGCAGGTTGTTCAGGCAGAACGAGTTCTTGTTCAGCGTGGTGATCTCGAGGGTCACGGTGCCCGGGGTTCCGGCTTCGCCCTCGGCCAGCCACTCGGCGTGGTGCAGGGCCAGCGGCTCTGCGCCGGCGACCATGTCGAACCAGTACCACCCGCCGTCGCCGAAGGGCTTCAGCGGCAGGTCGAAGCTCAGCTCCTCCGAGCCCTTGACGCGGCGGGTCTCCACGTGCTGCAGGGAACCGCGGGCGTTGGACCGGTAGACACTAACCGCGCCGGTGCCGCTGGCCGAGACGCTCAGGCGCACGGCCTCGACGTCGGTCCAGCGGCGCCAGTAGCTGGCCGGGAAGGCGTTGAAGTAGGTGCCAAAGGACAGGCGCTGGCCCGGGCGGGCGATGGTGGAACAGCGGGACAGGAAGTCCTCGACGTGCACTTCGCCGCCGGTAGCGATCGGAGCGGTTGCCGCAGCCGAATCCTTGCCCGGCTTCAGCATCGACCCGTCCATGGTGTTGAACTGCGCACCCATGGCCGAGCCGCTGTCTACGTAGAGCAAGGCCGTGTCCATCTGGCTCTGCTCCGGGATGATGACCCGCTGCAGGACGTGCCAGGCCTGGTCCTGCTCCGTGCCGGCGGGCACCTTGTCAGTCTTCTGCGCGCTCACGCGTCCACTCCTCCGCTTTGCAGCTTCGCCCCGCCGGTGAAATGGGGCTTGATCTTGTTGTCGAACATGGACAGCGCGGATCCGATGGCCATGTGCATGTCCAGGTACTTGTAGGTGCCGAGCCGGCCGCCGAAGAGCACATTCTGCTCCCCCTTCGCCAGGTCGCGGTAGGCCAGCAGCTTGGCGCGGTCCTCACCGGTGTTGACCGGGTAGTACGGCTCGTCGCCCTTCTGTGCGAAGCGCGAGTACTCGCGCATGATCACCGTCGCGTCCTTCGTGTAGTCCCGCTCCGGGTGGAAGTGGCGGAACTCGTGGATGCGGGTGTAGGGCACGTCCTCATCCGGGTAGTTCATCACCGCGCAGCCCTGGAAGTCCTCCATGGGCAGGACTTCTTCGTCCAGGTCGATGGTGCGCCAGGACAGGTCGCCTTCGGCGTAGTCGAAGTAGCGGTCCACCGGTCCGGTGTAGATGACGGGCACCTGGCCCAGGACCCTACTCCGGGAGAATTCGTGGCCCTCGTCGAAGAAGTCGGTCTTGAGGTGCACCTGGATGTTCGGGTGGTCCGCCATCCGCTCGATCCACGCCGTGTAGCCGTCGATCGGCAGGCCTTCGTACTTGTCGTTGAAGTAGCGGTTGTCGTAGGTGTAGCGCACGGGCAGCCGGGAAATGATCTCTGCGGGCAGGTCCTTGGGGTCGGTCTGCCACTGCTTGCCGGTGTAGTACTTGATGAAGGCCTCGTACAGGGGCCGGCCGATCAGCTGGATGCCCTTGTCGTTGAGGTTCGCCGGATCCGTGCCGGCCAGCTCGCCGGCCTGCTCCTGGATCAGCGCGCGCGCCTCGGCCGGGCCCATGGAGGACCGGAAGAACTGGTTGATCGTGCCCAGGTTGATGGGCATGGGGTACACCTCGCCCTTGTGGGAGGTGTAGACCTTATGCACGTAGCTGGTGAAGTCGGTGAAACGGTTGACGTACTCCCAGACCCGCTCGTTGGAGGTGTGGAAGAGGTGGGCGCCGTAGCGGTGCACCTCGATGCCCGTCTGCGTCTCTTTCTCGCTGTAGGCGTTTCCACCGATGTGGTGCCGGCGGTCCAGGACGGCCACCTTGAGGTCCAGCTCTCTGGCGGCGCGCTCGGCCACGGTCAGGCCGAAGAAGCCTGACCCGACGACGACAAGGTCAACGTTCACATTTTCTCCTGTTTGAATTCGGTCGGACCGCGAGGGCCCGGGATCGCCCGACGGTCTAGGTTATCGAACTATTCCTGCCCTGGCACTTCAGCCTGCCCGCCTCTATCTGCGCCTGCGCTCCCCAGCGACTCGTCGAGACGCTCCGCGAGGATGGGAACCATGCTCTTCACGTAGGTACTCGTGATGTGGTTGTGGTCAATGTAAACCAGTACGTTGCCAATGACAGGCGGGCAGTAGCCCTCAAAGCAGAAGTACGGTGAAAAGTCGATGTGGGTTATCCCCGGGCCGCTGATAATCGTCTCAGCAGGATTGACCGCGCCCAAGGTTCGATCTTCTGCCACCCCACAGGCCTCGGGTTCTGAGTGAACCGCCAGGCAGTCAGGAGCATTCACAGGTAGCCTAGGCGTGTCCCGGATAGCCGCAACGCGGATGCCAGCGTCTAGGAGACGGCTTATGGACGCTGCCCATGACGCGTCTACATACTCATCGCCGTCGAGCACAGTGCGGCTACTGGTGGTCACGACTAGATCGGGCCGGGTCGATAGCAAGTGACCGAGAGTACGGCTAGCGTACTCCCGACACTCTGACCCCACGGTCTCCTCCAAGCTTAGGGGACAGCCGGCTTTCAAGAGAACCGAAAGCGTCCAGTCCCGCTCCTCGGCGATCTCTTCTAACGCTGTTACCCATGCTTCCGCATGGGAGCTGCCGACCACGATAATTCTCGGGGCTCCAGGTGCACCTGTGTGCAGTTCGCAGCTTACTTCCTGCTTCTCGGCGTCCCGGCAGTCCGAGGGGAACTGCGCCCATTCTCCGTCCACCTGATCCGCCAGCGGCAGGATGGCGGCGTCGGGATCGGACCGGTCCTCATATCCCGGCAGCAGGACGGCGGCACCGGGGTTGTTGCGTTCGGCGTCCGCCGCGAGACGTTCAGCCTGCAGCCGCAGCCCCTCCTGCCACAGGCCCGCCGGCCCGGCGACCAACGCGCAGCAGGCGGCGATGACCAGGGCGGAGCGCCGCCAGCTCGACTCCAGCCACTGGTTCGACCGCAGCGGGTTTTCGATGAGCTTCGTGGTCAGCCAGGCCAGGACCAGCGAGAGCGTGATGATCCCGGCCCCGCCGACCAACCCCACCTCGGAGCGCCCGCGCCAGATCAGGTAGATGACGAGGATGGGCCAGTGCCACAGGTAAAGGGCGTATGAAATGTCGCCGAGCCGGATCAGCGGCCGCCAGGTCAGCAGTCGGTCGGCTCCGAACCGGCTGCCGGTCTGCCCGGCGGCGATGATCAGGGCAGCGGCCGTCAGCGGCCAGAGCGCCACGAAGCCGGGGAATGCGCCCTGCACATCGATCAGGAAGCCGCATGAGAGCATTGCCGCCAGGCCCAGCCAGCCTGCCGCGACCCGCACGCCCCGCGGCAGCCGAAGATACGGCAGGGCCAGGGCGAGCAGGGTGCCGAAGGCGAACTCCCACAGCCTGGTGCGCGTGTCGAAGTACGCGTAGGACTGGTTGGAGTAGGTCTCTGCTACCGAGTAGGAGAGGGATACCAGAAACACGGAGCCGAAGAGCAGCAGAACCACCCGGCGGAAGGGTAGACGGCCGTAGCGGGCCAGAAGTGCGGCCGCCGCGAAGAGCAACGGCCAGAGGATGAAGACTTGCCCTTGGACGGACAGCGACCAGAAATGCTGCAGCGGACTGGCTACGCTGTTGTCCGAGGCGTAGTAGTCGACACTGAGTTCGGCCAGCGCCCAGTTCTGGTAGTAGAGCAGGGAGGACCAGGTCTGGTCGAGGATCCCGTCCCACCGGGTCCGCGGCACTACCAGCGCGGTTGCGGCGAGGGTGCCCAGAAGGACCACGACGACGGCGGGCAGGAGCCGCTTGAAGCGGTGCAGCCAGTGCCGCCCGAGTTCCAGGGGCCGGCCTGCCTCCACCTTGCGCATGAAGGAGAGGCTGAGCAGGAAGGCGGAGATCAGCAGGAAGATGTCGACCCCGCCCGACACCCGATTGAACCAGATGTGGTAGGTCACGACCATCAGCACCGCGAGGGCGCGCAGGCCCTGGACTTCGGGGCGGAAGCGGGTGCTCGGGGCGACTCCTGCCGCGGATTCGGCCTGCGGCAGAGCCTGCGTATGTTGCTGTGACACGGAGACCTTTCGACGGGAACGCGTTCTTCCCCGTCTTGAAGTGTACCTGCGGCGCGGCCCGGCCCTGATCCGGCCGCCGCGTCCGCTGTCCTCAGGAGGGCCCGTCCGCTGTCCACAGGAGGGCCCCCCGGCTGTCCGCCGCGCCCACGTGCACCTACCTTGTACCTGACGGAAAGCGGGCCGCTGACGAGGAGGAGCATGGAAATCCACGCCACGTTGGTCTGCGCTCCGGGGTGGCCCGCGGACCCGGGAGAGGGGCCGCGCAGGCTGCCCGGCCCCCGGGAAATCGTGATCAACGGCTCAGGGTCGGGCGCCGAGATAGCCGCCGCCCTGGGGCGGCGCTGGGGACGGGGACGCTTCACGGTCGGGGGTCTCCCCCTCGAGGAGCTTCGGCCCGGGCACCCGCCGCTGGTGTCCGGTTCGGTGATCGTCGGCGCACCGGACCGGCGGGGGACGTCGGAACCGGTATCGGTCCGCCGTTGGCCGGAGCTTCCCCCGCTGTTCCTGGCCGTCGAAGAGGGCCCGGCCGCGGGCGATCTGTGGCCGCTGGCACGGGGCCGCTACCGCATCGGTCGGGCGCCGTCGGGATTCCGCCGGCTGACAGTGGCCGACCCGGCCGTGTCCCGGGAGCATGCGCAGCTGTCCGTGGACACCGACAGCGTCCGGATCAGCGGGCCCCGCTCCGCCGGGCCGGCCGGCGGCGGGATCGGCCCGCGCGGCCGCCTGCTGGCCTCCGGGACCGAACTTGCCGCCGGCGATTCCGTTCTGCGGCTGCTGTCCTCCGCCGACCTTCCCGATCCGTCCGCTGCGGACGACGCCGAGACGCCCCTCACGGTTGCCTTCTCCGGCAACGGTGCCGGGCCCATGGTCCTGGTCGGAGCCATGCTGGCCCTGGCCGCGGGCATCGTCCTGGCGTCGGTGACCGGCAGCTGGCTCTTTCTCGTGTTCAGCGCCCTTTCCGCCGTGACGGCGGTCGTCGGAATAGTCCATGGCAGGCACAGGCGGCGACGTACCCGGCGCCTGCTGCAGGATGCGGCTGCCCGTGACCTGCGGCGCCGGCGGCAGGCCTGGCCCGGGCCGGGCGCCCTGGTGCTGCGCTGCCTCGCAGAAGCCGCCCGGGCCGAGCCGCCGGAGGCCCGTTCCGCGCCCGACGAGCCACTCCCGGCCGACGGCGTCGGAAAGGCAGCGGGCCTGCGGCGCCACGGGCCGCGGGTGCGGATTGGCCGCGGCGCCCAGCCGGCGCGGGTGGCGCTGTCCCCTGCTCCGCCCGAGCAACCGATGCCGCCGGTCGTCGACGCCCCCGTGGTCCTGGACCTGGCTCCCGGCCGGGTGGGCGTTTCCGGTACCCGGGGAGAGGTGGCTGCGCTGCTGCGCAGCATTCTGCTCCAGCTGGCGGCCGGGCCCGTTCCCGTTGCGGTCACGGCGCTCGGCCTGCCTGCGCAGACGGCGGCCTCCGCACGGTTCCTCCCGGGGGTCCGGCTGCTTCCGGCCGGTTCCGGAACCGCACCGGTACCATCACCGGTCCCGTCCTCCGCCCCGGGTGCCCCGACGTCCCGGGTCCTGATCCTCGGACCTGGGTGCCCTCCGGATGCGGCGGGAGCGTGCGGACCGGTCGCCGCGGACGAGTGCGTGCTGGACTGCCGGGCGGAGGTGCGTGGAGCCAGGATCGAGCTGGGTCCCGACGGCGCCCGCTTCCGTGACGGCGGGCAATGGCTGTCGCTGCGTGCCGACGGGCTGGGTGCCACGGCCTTTGACCGGGCCTGCCGGGCCCTGGCCGCCCGTGGAAGCCGAGCCGGCGGCAGGGCTCCCGCTGCCCTGCCGCCGGCGGTGCCGCTCGACAGCCTGTACCGCTCGGACCAGGCTGCCCTCGAGGACGCCTGGGCCGCCCCGTCGGACGGCCTGCCTGTCCGGCTGGGGGTGGGCGGGCAGGGGCCGGTCGACCTCGATCTGGTCCGTGACGGTCCGCATCTGCTGGTGGCGGGAACCACCGGGGCCGGCAAATCCGACCTCCTCCGTGCCCTCATCGCGGGGCTGGCGGCACGTTCCTCCCCCGCCCGGGTGAATTTCCTGCTGGTCGATTTCAAGGGCGGCGCCGGTTTGGCGCCGCTGGCCGGACTGCCCCACACGGTCGGGCTCCTCACGAGCCTGGGGGCAGGCAACGCCACCCGTACCCTGGTCTCTCTCCAGGCGGAGCTGCGCCGCCGCGAGGCCCTCTTTGCAGCCGCGGGCTGCCCCGACCTGCCCGCCTTCAACGCGGCCAACAACGGCCGTGAGATGCCCCGGCTGGTCGTGGTCGTGGACGAGTTCCGCGTGCTCAGCGAGGAGGTCCCGGATGCGCTCGGCGAGCTGATGCGGATCGCGTCCCTTGGACGGTCGCTGGGCCTCCACCTGGTCCTGGCGACGCAGCGACCCCAGGGCGCGGTGTCCGCGGAAATCAGGGCCAACGTCTCCGCTGCGGTCTGCCTGCGCGTCCAGTCCGAAGCGGAATCGCGGGATGTCGTGGGCATTCCGGAGGCGGCCGGCATACCGGCTTCGGCGCCGGGGCGGGGATACCTGCGGCGGGGGTCGTCACCGCCCGTCCTGTTCCAAGCGGGATGTTTCGCGCTGCCGCAGGACCCGCCGGCCTCCGTTTCAACCTTCGCCGAGTACCTGGCAGGCGGCAGGGCGCCGGAACCCCGTGACACGTCTTCCGCCGGCGAGCAGCTGGTGGCGGCCGCGGCGTCGGCAGCAGCCGCGCTCTCCCTGGCCGCCGTCCGCCGTCCGGTCGCCGAGCCGCTTCCGGAGCGGTGTCCCGCCGCCCTGGCCGCCGAACCCGACCAGGTGGCCCTGGGCGTGCTCGATCTGCCCCGTCTGCAGGCCAGGACCGAGCTGCCCTGGCGTCCGGACGACGGGCATGTGGCCATGCTCGGGCTGCCCGGCAGCGGGGCCGACGAGGCCCTGTCCGCGCTGCTGGCCGGGCACCTGCACGCGTTCCCCGGCCGGCCCGCCTACCTGCTTGACGGCGACGGGTCCCTGGCTTGGGCTGCCCGGGCGCCGCAGGTGGGCGCCTGGGTACGCCCGGACGATCCGGCACGCGCGGTCCGGGTGCTGCGCCGGCTCGTCGGGCTGGAGGCCACGCTCCTGGTTTCCGGCTGGGGTGCGTGGCTGTCCCCGCTGCGGGGACTGCGGGGTGCCGACGCGGAGGAGCTGCTGGCGGATCTCGCCCGTGGAAACCGCTCGAGCCGAACGGTCCTCGCCGTTGCCGGCGGCCGGGAGCTGCCCTCCGCCCGTTTCTTCGGCTTCCTGCCCAACAGGTTCTTCCTGCCCGCCGGAGCCGGTCCGGAGACCCTGCTGTCCTGGCCGGCGATGCCCGGAACCGATCCGCTTCCCGGGCGGGCCTACTGCCTGGGGCCGGCGGTGCGGCGCGCACAGGCTCCGCTGGCCGCCGGGTTCCCGGACCCGCCGGCCTCCGGTCCGGGCGGGGCGCGGCCCGGCACGCGACGGGATCCGGACGGCGCCGTGGCCCAGCTGGCCGCAGCGGGCGAATCGTTTCCGCTCCCCGCTCCCCCGCCGCTGCCGCCCGGTGCGACGCGGCCGGCACGCGTTGATCCACTGCCCCGCGCGGTGCCGGCTGCTGCCCTGCCGGACGCCGTGCGCGAGAGCGACGGGAGCTTGCTTGTGCCGGTGGGCGTCAGCGGGGATGAGCTGGAGGCGACAGTGCTTCGGCTGCGTGCCGGGGATGCCTTCCTGGTCCTGGGACGGGCAGGCTCCGGACGCAGCAGCCTGCTGGAGCACATCCGCGTCTCGGTCGGGCGCCTGTCCGGCTGCCATGTGGCGGATGCCGGGGAGCCGCTCACCGCAGCGGCGTCGGCGGCCGAAGAGGGGCGGGAGGTGCTGATCATTGCCGACGACGCCGACAGGCTTCCTCCGGCGCGCCTGCAGCAGGTGTCGGCGCTCCTCGCAGCGGGGGCACGGGTGGTCCTGTCCGCGGCGCCGGGACCGGGACTGCCGACACGGGTTCCGCCGGCCGCCGCCGTCCGGGCCCGGCCGCTGGGTGCGCTGCTGGCGGGAACCGGGGCGCTGGAGCAGGATCTCTTCGGGTTTCGCCCCGATGCCTCCCCGGAGCCCCGGCCCGGCCGGGGGTGGCTGATCACCCCCTCGGCCGCGGTGCAGGCGCAGTTCGCGCTGCCCGGCTCTCCGGTGCCGTCCCGCCGGAGCACGGACCGGGACCGCATTGCCTGAAGCGGGACCGGCGCTAGGGCGCCTTGGTGTCCCCGCCGCGGCGGACCGTGTAGTTCAGCACGGGCGTGCTGAAGACCAGCAGCATCACGGCTGCTGCGGGCAGCAGCATCAGCAGTCCCGCCGGCAGCAGGCCGGCCTGGAGCACGGTGACGGCCAGGACCACCATGAACAGCTGCCAGGCCAGGGCGGCGGCGCGGGTCCAGCGGTAGCCGCGGAAGAAGAAGTGGCCTACGGCCAGCAGCCAGATACCGGCCGCCGCCAGCAGGACGGTGGTGAAGATGGCGCCGCCCATGGACAGCGGCGTGGTGGTGAGCAGGTTGTAGATGTACCAGCCGGCGGCCGCGAGGAGGGCCAGCGCTTCAAGCACCAGCACCGCGCTGACGAACAGGACGGCGGCAGGCCGTCGCGCCGCGGAGGCTTCTTCGGGTCTTGACACATTCGCACACTACCGGAGATAGTCGGAATGCATCGACAGTCAGGAGGCTTACAAGTTGACCGCTGTGATGTATCCCTCATGCCCAGGGGCTGATTAACGCCTCATTACCTCTTGTTTGCGTTCTTGTTACGTGACAGTCTTGAAGAGGGGAAGGGGCCGCAACCGGCCCCTTTAATTTGCAGTTGCTCGTGAATGTTTTCACAAACACTAGGAGCCAACTTTTCAGAGGAGAAAGTGATACCCATGGATTGGCGGAGCCGTGCAGCATGCTTGGACAAGGATCCCGAGCTGTTCTTCCCCGTGGGCAACACCGGTCCGGCCCTTCTTCAGATTGAGGAAGCCAAGAGCGTCTGCCGCCGTTGCCCCGTGATCGACACCTGCCTGCAGTGGGCGATCGAAACCGGACAGGACGCCGGTGTCTGGGGCGGCATGAGCGAAGATGAGCGCCGCGCGCTGAAGCGTCGCGCAGCCCGCGCCCGGCGCGCGTCCTGATACGCACCACAGACCTGCGGGCTCCGGCCCGATAAAGCATCAACGGCACGGCCCGCAGCGGGCCGTGCCGTTGGCGTTTGCGCAGATCAGTGCCGCTGGCCGGTGGGATCGATGAGCATTTCGATCCGGACCTCGGTGCCGCCACCCCGCCGGCCGAGCCACTCGATGGTGCCGTCCAGCTCGCTCTGCACCAGGGTCCGGACGATCTGCAGGCCCAGGCCCTCGCGGCGCGGTTCCGGCGGCAGCCCCGCCCCGTCGTCGGAGATGGTGACGGTGAGCCGGTCCCGCCCGCTGCCGGCCTGGTCCCGGTGCGCGCTCAGCCGCACCGTCCCGTTCCGCCGGCCGGCCAGTCCGTGCTCGACGGCGTTGGTCACCAGTTCGTTGATGACCAGCGCCAACGGAGTCGCCAGTTCGCTGGGCAGGTTGCCGAAGCTTCCTTCGCGCTCGGTCCGCACCTCCTGGCCCGGCGAGGCCACCTCTGCCGCCAGCCGGAACTGCCGGTCGATGAGCTCGTCGAAATCCACGTTCTGGGTCAGCCCCTGCGAAAGGGTCTCGTGGACCAGGGCGATGGTGGAGACCCGCCGCATCGCCTGGGCGAGGCCCTGCCGGCCCTCCTCGCTCTCCATCCGCCGCGACTGCATGCGCAGCAGCGCCGCGACCGTCTGCAGGTTGTTCTTCACGCGATGGTGGATCTCCCGGATGGTGGCGTCCTTGGACACCAGTTCCATCTCCCGCCGGCGAAGCTCGGAGACGTCCCGGCACAGCACCAGCGCCCCGAACCGCTCCTTTTCGTTGCGCAGCGGGATGGCCCGCAGGGACAGGCTGACGCCGCGCGATTCGATCTCGGTGCGCCAGGGCATCCGTCCGGTCACCACCAGGGGCAGCGTCTCGTCCACCATGCGCCGGTCCTTGAGCAGGGCGGTGGTGATTTCCGCCAGCGGGCGGCCCTCCAGCGACTCGACCTCCCCGAGCCTGCGGAAGGCGGAGACGCCGTTGGGGCTGGCGTACTGGACCACCCCGTCGACGTCGAGCCGGATCAGCCCGTCGCCCACCCGCGGCGCCCCGCGGCGCGAGCCGGTGGGCGTGGCGAAGTCCGGCCACAGCCCCAGCGTGCCCATCCGCAGCAGGTCGTAGGCACACTGCCGGTAGGTCAGCTCCAGCCGGGACGGCATGCGTGAACTGGACAGGTCCATGTGCGAGGTGACGACGGCGAGCGTCCGTCCGTTCCGGACGAACGGCACCGCCTCCACCCGCATGGCCGTATCGGCGGTCCAGCTGGTCTCGCTGGAGCGCTCGATGGTCTGGCTGCGCCAGGCCTTGTCCACCAGCGGCTGCAGGTCCGAGCGGATCCGCTCGCCCACGAAGTCGCTGTGGAACACGGTGTGCGACGTCGACGGCCTGGCGTGTGCCAGGGCCACGTAGCTGCCGTCCGGCAGCGGGAACCACAAGGCCAGGTCCGCGAAGGCAAGATCGGCGACCAGCTGCCAGTCCCCGACCAGCAGGTGCAGCCACTCCGCGTCTCCGGGACCGAAGTCGGCGTGGTCCTTGATCGGATCAGTGAAGATCGCCACCGGCTACCGCCGCACGATCGAGCGCAGCAGGCGCAGGGCCACCGACAGGGAAGCCATGTCGTCGCGTTCGAGGCTGTTGACCTCGTCGAACATGCGGATGGCCCGCTGCAGCCGGTCCGCGTTGCGTTCCTCCCACGCCGCGAGCCGCTCCCCCGGGTCGGTGGAGCCGCCGTCCCGGCTGGCCTCGAGTGCCGCCACGGTGATGTCCGCGACCGTGGAGTACAGATCGTCGCGCAGCGCCGCCCGGGCCAGGGCCTGCCAGCGGTCGCCGCGGGGCAGCTTGGTGATGCGCTCCAGCAGGTCGTCGACGCCGTAGCGGTCGTACACCGCGTAGTAGAGGGCGGCCAGCTCTCCCACCGGGGCATCGACCTGGCGGCTGGCGAGGGCGATGTCCAGCAGGCTGAAGCTCTCGAACTGCTCCGCCCAGTACCGGGCCAGGCCTTCGGGCAGGTTCCATTCCCCGGCCTGCTTCCGGGCCCGCTGCACCCGTTCCAGGTCATGCCCGTGCAGGTACTCGACCAGGTTGGCCCGCAGCGGATCGATAAGCGGCTTGAAGGCCTGGATGTCCTCGGTGATCGACGTGCCCCGGCTGACGTGGTTCACGAACCAGCGGACCGAACGGTCCAGCAGCCGGCGCATGTCCAGGTGGATGCGGGACCAGATTTCGGTGGGGAATCCCGGCGGAAGGGCGGCCAGCGCATCGAGCACGCCGTCCAGCTCGTAGATCTCCCGCAGTGCCACGAAGGCCCGGGCGATCACCGATTCCTCTGCGGAGGTCTCCTCCATGACCCGGAAGGCGAACGTGATGCCGCCGATGTTGATCATGTCGTTGGCCACCATGGTGGCGATGATTTCGCGGCGCAGCGGATGCGTGTCGAGCTGGTCCCCGAAGCGTTCCACCAGCTGCCGCGGGAAGTACCGGCGCAGCGCGGACGTGAACCACGGATCGTCCGCCAGATCGGAGGCGGTAAGGGCCTTCGTCAGTTCGATCTTCGCGTACGCGGCCAGCACGGCCAGCTCCGGCGAGGTGAGGCCCTGGCCGCGGGAGAGCCGCTCCTGCAGCTCCTCGTCGGTCGGCAGCGCCTCAAGCCGGCGGTCCAGGTCCGCCTTCTCCTCGAGCCAGGACATCAGCCGGCCCAGGCTGGGCGCCCATTCCACCACCCGCTGGCGGTCGTTGAGCAGCAGCATGTTCTGGTCGATGTTGTCCTGCAGGACCAGGCGGGCCACTTCGTCGGTCATCGAATGCAGGAAGTCCGCCCGCTCCGCGGGATCGAGCCGGCCCGCCGCAACCATGCGGTCCACGAAGATCTTGATGTTGACCTCGTGGTCGGAGCAGTCCACGCCGGCGGAGTTATCGATGGCGTCGGTATTGAGGATGACCCCGGCCTGGGCGGCTTCGATGCGCCCGCGCTGGGTCATGCCCAGGTTTCCGCCTTCGCCGACGACCTTGACCCGCAGGTCCCGTCCGTCCACGCGGATGGCGTCGTTGGCCTTGTCCCCGACGTCGGCGTGGGACTCGGTGGAGGCCTTGACGTAGGTGCCGATCCCGCCGTTGTAGAGCAGGTCGGCGTCGGCGGTCAGGATCGCCCGGAGCATCTCCGGCGGGCTGAGCCGGGTGGTGCCCTCCGGCAGGCCCAGGGCGCGGCGCACCTGCGCGGAGACCGGGATGCTCTTGGCGGTGCGCGGGAACACGCCGCCGCCCTCGCTGATCAGGGACGAGTCGTAGTCGGCCCAGGACGAACGGGGCAGCTCGAACAGCCGGCGGCGCTCGGCGTAGGAGGCGGCGGCGTCCGGATCCGGGTCCAGGAAGATGTGCCGGTGGTCGAACGCCGCGAGCAGCCGGATGTGCTCGGAGAGCAGCATGCCGTTGCCGAACACGTCACCGCTCATGTCGCCCACGCCGACGACGGTGAAGTCCTCGGTCTGGGTGTCGACGCCGAGTTCGCTGAAGTGCTTCTTCACCGATTCCCACGCGCCGCGGGCGGTGATGCCCATGGCCTTGTGGTCGTAGCCCACCGAGCCGCCGGAGGCGAACGCGTCGCCCAGCCAGAAGCCGTACTCGGCCGCCAGCCCGTTGGCGATGTCGGAGAACGACGCCGTGCCCTTGTCCGCGGCGACCACCAGGTAGCTGTCGTCGCCGTCGCGCCGGACAACCCGGTCCGGCACCACGACCGCCTCGCCCCCGTCATCCGTCACGACCAGATTGTCGGTGATGTCGAGCAGGCCGCGGATGAAGGTCCGGTAGCTGGCCTTGCCCTCCTCCATCCAGGCCGCGCGGTCCTCCGCCGGGTCCGGCAGGGCCTTCGCGAAGAAACCGCCCTTGGCGCCGGTCGGGACGATCACGGCGTTCTTCACCGTCTGGGCCTTCACCAGGCCCAGGATCTCCGTGCGGAAGTCCTCCCTCCGGTCCGACCAGCGCAGGCCGCCGCGGGCGACTTCGCCGAAGCGCAGGTGCACGCCCTCGACCCGCGGGGAGTACACCCAGATCTCGTACTTGGGCCGGGGGAACGGCGCGGCGTCGATCGCGGTGGTGTTGAGCTTGAAGGAGACGTAGTCGCGGTCCTGGTAGAAGTTGGTGCGCAGGGTCGCCTCGATCAGGTTCCGGAACGTGCGCAGCACCCGGTCGGCGTCGAGGGTGGGCACCTGTTCCAGGGCGGCGTCCAGCTCCGCGCGGACCCGTTCCACGTGTTCGGCGCGGCCGTCCTCGGCCAGGTCGGGGTTGAAGTGCGCGTCGAACAGCGCCACCAGGCCGCGGGCGACATCCGGGTTGGCCAGCAGCGTGTCGGCGGTGAAGCCGTAGGAGTTGGTGGCGCCCATCTGGCGCATGTACTTCGCATAGCTGCGCAGGATCACCACCTGCCGCCACGGCATGCCCACCCGCAGGATGAGCCGGTCGAAGGAGTCGGACTCGCTGCGCCCCTGCAGCCCGGCCGCGAAGGCCTCGGCCAGCAGGGTGCCGGTGGACCGCGGGTCGATGCCGGCCGGATAGGCCAGGCCCAGGTCGGAGAGGAAGAAACGGGTGCCGTCGGCCCGCTCGATCTCGAAGGGACGCTCGTCCAGCACCTCCAGGCCCATGTGCTCCAGGAAGGGCAGGATCCTGGTCAGCGACCGCGGCTCCAGCAGGTACAGCTTGACCCGGGCATCGGCACCGGGCGCGCCGTCGTCCGCGGGTTCGGGCACGTAGACGGACAGTTCGGGACCGCTGCCCGCCGCGCGGGCCTCCAGCCGGCCCAGGTCCTCCAGCGCGTCCTCGACCGTGTACGCCACCCGGTAGCTCATCGGGAAGGCTTCGGCCCACTGGGCGGCGAGCCGTGCGGCCTCCTCCGGTTCGTGGTGGGCCGCCAGGACCTCCTCGATGCCCTCGGCCCACGAGCGGGCGGCGACCACCAGGCGGCGCTCCAGCGCCGCGGCGTCGACGCGGGGAACCTCGGAGCCGCGGGGCAGCCGGATCCGGAAGAACAGCCGGGCGAGCGCGGATTCGGTCAGCCGCGCCTCGAACTCGATCGCCTCGGCGTTGAAGGTGGACTTCAGCTCGTCCTGGATGCGCAGCCGGACGCCGGTGTTGTAACGGTCCCGCGGCAGGAACACCAGCGCCGACATGAACCGCCCGTAGACGTCGGGGCGCAGGAACAGCCGGGTCCGGCGCCGCTCCTGCAGGCGCAGGATGCCGCGGGCCGTTTCCAGCAGCGTGTCGACGTCGATCTGGAACAGCTCGTCGCGCGGATAGGTCTCCAGGATGGAGAGCATGTCCTTGCCGGAGTGGGAGTCCGCCGGGAAGCCGCAGCGGGCCATGACCGCCCGGACCTTGTCCCGCACGATCGGCACGTTGCGCACGGAACCGGTGTACGCGCCGGTGGCGAAGAGGCCGATGAAGCGGCGCTCGCCGTTGACGTTGCCCTGGGCGTCGAAGCGCTTGATGCCGATGTAGTCGAGGTAGGCGGCGCGGTGGACGGTGGACCGGGAATTGGCCTTGGTGATGACCAGGGCGCGGCGCTCGCGGGCCTTGGCCCGGCCCGCTTCGGTCAGTTCCTGGACCCGCTTGTCCGACTGCTCCCGGCGCAGCAGGCCCAGCCCGGTTCCGGATGCCGGACGCAGGGCGTCCTGTCCGTCGATTTCCACCAGGTCGTATTCGCGGTAGCCGAGGAAGGTGAAATTGCCGTTGTCGAGCCAGGCCAGCAGCTCCTGCGCCTGCTGCAGGTCCTCGATGCCGTGGGGCTCCGCGACGGTCTTCAGGGAGGCCGCCACCTCGTGGACCTTGGCGCGCATGGCGCTCCAGTCCCCCACTGCGGCGCGGACGTCGTTGAGCACCTTCCGCAGTCCGTCCAGAAGCTCGGCGCGGGCGTCGCCGCTGAGCTGGGCCACCTCGACGGCGATCCAGGACTCGATCCGCGCGGCCTCGCCGACGCCTCCCAGCAGGCCGGCGATGTTGGGCAGGGCCGCGGTGTCCCCGCTCGACACGGCCGTGGCCGCCGGAACCCGCCGGACCGCTTCAAGGCGTCCGCTCTCCCGGTCGCGGGAGGTCAGGAACGTGGGGTGGACCACCAGCTGGATGGCAGCGTTGCGCCTCACCAGTTCGGCGGTGACCGAATCCACCAGGAAAGGCATGTCGTCGGTGACGATCATGACGATGCTGGCCCCGCCCTGGTCCCAGATGTCCACGCAGGCGGTTGCCTCGGGACGGACTGCGGCCAGCTCACGGTGGCGAAGTGCTCTTTCCTCCAGCGCCCCGGGCGGATAACCCTCGGCGTCTTCGCGGGCAAGATGCTCGTAGTAGTGCCCGATGAACTCGTTCCCTGATGCGTCCGAACTGGTGAGATCCGTGGTGTGGGACCCAGTCGACATGTAAACAGCCTCCGCGATTGTCTTTCGTCCGGCCCGCTCCGTTGCGGACCGCTCCAACAGAGCCTAGCCCGCCGTGATCAAAACTTCACTTTGCCCCCGAACGCCGTCGGAACCGGCTGCGGGATCCGGCGGCGGCGCCGGCGAGCGAGGCCACAGCAGAGCGCAGCTGCGAGCCCGGGGCAGCCTCCAGCAGGGTGGACCCGGCGAGCAGCGCGGCGTCGGCTGCGGCGGGGTCCCAGGGCAGGAAAGCGTGGATGCTCCCGGGCGCGAAGCGTTCCCAGGTCCGGCGGAGCTGGGCCTCGGGCGAGCGGCCGACGGCGGCGGCCCGGACCTTGTTCAGGACGACGAGCGGGGACGCCGTAGGCACGGCCTCGGCGAGGTCCTCGAGCCCGCGCACCAGCCGGGGTACCCCGACGGAGTCCGCCGCGCCCACCGCAATGATCCTGTCCGCCAGTTCCAGGACCCGCAGCGTCGCGCCGTTGCGGCGCGGGGCCATCACGTCGAAGCTGGCCTCTTCGTCGGCCTCAAGGGAAAACCCGACGTCGACGACCACTTCGTCCACCATGCTCCGGGCCCTGGCCAGCAGCGCGGACAGGGCCGCCGGGCGCACCTCGGTCCAGCGGCCGGCGCGCGGTATTCCGGTGAGCACGAGCAGCCGGCCGGTCCGCCCGAGGACCACCTCCGCGGCGATGCGCTGCAGCGCCTCGGCGTCGAGCATGCCCTGGTCGGCAAGCCGGCAGCCCTGGGCGGTTCCCGCCGCTTCGTCCAACAGACCCAGGTGCACCGCGATGCTGCCGCCGTAGGTGTCGGCGTCGATCAACAGCACGCGGGCGCCCGCTGCAGCCGCTTCCGCCGCGAGGTTCACGGCCACGGTGGTGCGGCCCGGCGCCCCGGCCGGCCCCCATACCGCCGTCGTCCTGGCCGGACGCTGTTCCGGTTCCTCGGGCACTGCCGCCGCCGGCGCTTCCGGTCCCGAGCCGGGCCCGCCGAAGGCCGACGCCGGGTCGGACAGCGACCGCCCGGAATGGGCGATGGTCTCGCTGACCGCCGCCTGCACCGCGGCGGCGAGCGCGGCGGCCCCCGCGGCGGCGGGGACATGCCGCACCCCGAGGGCGTCAAGCCGCCGCTGGGCCGCCGGGGTATCGGCCAGCACCACGAGCGCGACGCCGGCCGCCGCCACCCGTTCGGCCAGGGCCGCGGTCAGGTCGGCCCCCTCGTCGGTGATCACCGCGGCCCGGGCCAGGCCCGCCTGGCACGCAGCGATCAGTTCGGGAAGCTCCTCGCAGTGGCGGATCAGCGAGAGCGATCCGTCCAGGCGCACCAGGTCGGCGACGGGCGCGGCGGCTCCTCCGCCGGCGGTGAGGACAGGGATGCTCATCAGCTGCCTGCGGGGTTCATGACGACGGTCAGCCTGGCCTGGTTCGCCATGGCCCCCAGCAGCCGGGCCATGCGGCTGTCCTCCACAAGCACGAGGAGGCGGGTCTCCCCGCCGCCGCCCAGCACCCCGGCGTCCGCCTCCGTCTCGAAGACCTCCGCCGCGACGAGCAGCTGTTCCGGCGCCAGGTAGCCGTTGCGCCCATCCGGCGCCGACGCCCAGACGTCAACCCGCGAGCCCGGCCCGAGGCCGGCCGGCAGTGGGTCGGTGACGGTCAGTCCCACCGGCTTGCGGTCCAGCGCCTGCGCCTTTCCAAGCGAGGCACGGGAGACCAGTTCCCCCTCGCGCAGCAGCACGCCCGCCACCGCGTCCCGGGGCACCCCGTCGGCGACGGGAAGGTAGTTCTGCTGGAGATCTCCCAGCCGCACCGGAACGGCGCGGAGGTCCTGTGCCCGTACCGGGCTACCCGCCGGCAGGTCCGTCCCGGCCGCGTAGACCTCCACGGTGTCGTCGGCCGCCTCGACCAGGGCGGTCACCCCCGCGACGCTCGCGCAGACCAGCAGCAGCCCCAACAGCAGCCTCGGGTCCTTCCACGATGGCTTCTGCAGCCTGGATGTTCCGGCCGCGGGCGCCGCTGTCTGCACACTCATGGTTCCCCCTGTTCCCCTCCTGCGTGGTCCGCGCCGACGTCGGGCCGGTGCGTCCTGCGAGACTTGCCTGGGGCGCCGGGCCCCGCGACGGGGTCATTGTGCGGCACGGCGGGCGGGATGGAAACGGTAGAAACACCTGCGTCGTTTTCTGTGGATAACGCCCGACGGCGGTCCGGGGGTGCCAGACTGGGTCTGCGAAGCGGACCCTGGCGGCCGCGGCCCTTCGGGCCCCCGGCGCCCGGCCGGAGGCATGCCCGGGCCGCAAAGGGAAAGGCACCATGGTGGCGGAAAAGCGGTTTCTCACACTCGCCGACGTCGGCGAGATCCTGAATATCTCGTCCTCCCAGACCTATGCCCTCGTCCGGTCCGGAGAGCTGCCTGCCATCCAGATCGGCGGCAGGGGCCAGTGGCGGGTGGAGTCGAGCAAGCTCGAGGAGTTCATAGAGCAGGCGTACCGCCGTTCCGGCACTCCGGTCCGGGAGGCCGCCGGCCACGACGCCTGAACGGGCGGCGGCTCAGCGGGCGGCGGCTCAGCGCGCCCGGACCGCCGCCACCGCAGCCGTCCGGACGATAAGTCCGCTCCGGTGACCGTCCGCCCGGGCGGCCGACAGCTCGAAGAAGTCGCCGCCGACCCGCTCGAGCCGACCGCGGAGAACCTGGCCTGCGTCGGCGGCGCCGTCAAGGTATACCGCGACGTCGGCCCGCTCCCTGGACAGGCCCCGCAGGGCGGAGCCCAGGCCGAGCGCCGAGCGACGGGCGCCGGCGCTGAGCGCGTATCGGTCCAGGCCGCCCATCCAGGCCACGCCCGCAAGGCTGATCAGCGCCTGCCCGGCCTCCTCCTCCAGCAGAATCCAGCCGCGGCCGATGTGCCGCAGGATGCCGGAGAAACCGACGCCGGCGGCGCGAACGTCCAGAATCCTGCCCAGCTGCCCGCCCAGGCGCCCGACCAGGTTGAGGTCGGCGTATTCGCTGCGGGTCCGCTCCGCCGCCTCCGCTTCGAGGCCCGCCTGCCCGGCGGCCGCCAGCTGTGATTCCAGGTCCGCGAACAAGGCACTCCAGCGCATCGGGCAAGGCTATCTTCCACACCCCGGGCGCACCACCCTAGACGGACCCGGCGTGCCCATGTAGACATCCACCAAAGCACATCAAACGGCATCAAACTGCAACGCAGCCTGGATCCGGCCGCACAGCACGGAACCGGCCCGCACGGGTTCGGTCCCCCGAGGCCCGGATCGCTGACTGAACCGCTGACTGAAGGAGCGTCAATGGGACGGCACACTCCCCCGCCGGGACCCGGCGTCCGCCGTGCGGACCTGGCGGCCGCCGCGGCCCTCGCCGCCCTGGGCACGCTGCTCTTCCTGGCCGGACGGTTCCTTGCCCCTGCCGCCGATGCCGCCCTGAGGAACGGCGGTTCCCCGGGCTCATTGGAGGCCCTGGCCGGAGCCGCGGCCGCGGCGCTGGGACTGGGCCTGCTCGCCTGGCTGGCAGCGGGCTTCCTGTTCGGGCTCCTGGGCGCCCTGCTGATGCGCACCGGCCGGGCCGCCGGCGCATACGCAGTGGCCCGGTGCACCCCCGCCTTCCTGCGTCGGCTGGCCGCCGGCGTCATCGGCGTGCAGCTGCTCGCCGGGGCACCCGCTTCAGCCGCGCTGCCTCCGGCCGCGGCGTCCTCGGCCGCGGCGGCCTGGGGCGGTGCGGCCTGGGGCGGGGGCGGTACCTCCGGCGTGTCCCTGTCCGGAAGCATCCCGGGCCACGGTGACGCCGGCCCGGCCACGGCGGTCCTGGACCGCCGGGACGGGCCGGGCCCGGAGGAGCAGGGCCCGAACGTCGGGCAGGAGCCGCCGACCCTGCTGTGGCAGCCCGGCCGCCCGGTCGACTCGCCGGGCCTGCTGGCCCGTCCCGGGTCCGGCACCGGCGAAACCGGCGAGCCCGGCACGGTGGCGGTCCGGTCCGGGGACAGCCTGTGGACCCTGGCGGCCGACCAGCTGGGGCCGCTGGCCACCGACGTCGAAATAGCCCGCCAGTGGCCCCGCTGGTACGACCTCAACCGGCACGTCATCGGGCCGGACCCGGACCTGCTGCTGCCGGGCCAGCTCCTCACCGTTCCGCCGCCGGACCCCGGACCCTGAGGGACGTCCGGCACACGGCTCCACCGATACGGCCCGCCCGCGGGTGCAGGCAACCGCTTCTTCGACCGAAACCGACCGACCGCTGCCCAGCCGCAGCGGCATCAGGAAAGGACCGGGACTCCCATGGCCATCGTCATTACCCTCCCCCAACCCGCAGACCGGCAGGAGCTGGCCCGGGCCAGCGGGGCTCCCCGCCCCCTGCCCCAGGTGCTGTCCGAACCCGTACCAGGGGATCCGGCGGCGCTGCCTCCCCTGCAGCTGCTGCCCCCGTATCCTGCGTCCGGGATATCGCCGGAGCCTGCGGTCTCGGCCGGCCCCGACTCCGGGCAGGGCAACTGGAAGAGCGATCCCGACGACGACGAGCGCGTATCGGTCATCGCCCGCAGCGTCGCCCAGGCGGCCCTGGAAGTGCTCGCCGGCACCCGCCCGCTCCAGCAGATGGCGCGCTGGCTGGGCCCCGAGAACTACGAACGGATGCAGCTGCGCACCTCGATGGCGATGCGGCGCCGCGCTGATCAGGACCGGCGGCGCGCGGCTGCCGGACTCGGGGACAGGGCCCGCCGGGGCGTCTGTATCCGGTCATTCCGGATCTGCCCCGTCGCTGAAGGCAAGTATGAGGCCTGCGTGGTCGCGTTCGAACAGACCGGAGGTGCTGCAGGACCCGCGGGGCGCACCGAAGCCAGAGGCCGCGCCGTCGCCCTGAGAATCGAGCTGCGGCGCGGCCTCTGGAAGGTCACGGAACTGGAGATCGGCTGAGGTTACTTCCGGCGCTTGGATTTCCGGCCGGCCGCTCCGGGCTTGCCGCTCCGCCGGCCGGGGGCAGCCGGGGCCGTCCCTTCGGCGGGAGCCTGCCGCTCGACCCGGGTCTGCACGCCGCCCTGGCTGTCGGGGGCGGTGAACTGCAGGCTGGCGGGACGTGCCGGCTCCTCCAAACCGGCGGCCTTGATGGTCGGAGCGCCGACGACGCCGCGGGCGTCCTTGACGCCCTCCAGCGACGGCGCCGGTTCGGCCACCTGAACCTCGACGTTGAACAGCGTGGTGATGGTCTCCTCGCGGATGGCCTCCATCATGGCCTGGAACATCACGAAGCCCTCGCGCTGGTATTCGACCAGCGGGTCACGCTGGGCCATGGCGCGCAGGCCGATGCCCTCCTTGAGGTAGTCCATCTCGTAGAGGTGTTCCTGCCACTTGCGCCCGATGACCGAGAGCACCACGCGGCGCTCCAGCTCGCGCATGGTCGCGGCGCCCAGGGTGTCCTCGCGGTTCCGGTACGCCAGGCGCGCATCGGAGAGCAGCTCCTCCTTGAGGAACTCGCGGGTCAGGCTGGAGCTGCCCCCGGCCTCCTCGATGATCTCCTCGGCCTCCAGGCCCACCGGGTAGATGCTGCGCAGGTTCTTCCAGAGCAGCTCGAAGTCCCAGTCGTCGGCGTGGCCCTCGGCGGTGGCGGCGTCGATCACGGAGGTGATGACGTCTTCGAGGAAGAAACCGATCTTCTCCTGCAGGTCATCGCCTTCCAGGATGCGGCGCCGGTCGCCGTAGATGGCCTCGCGCTGGCGGTTGAGGACGTCGTCGTACTTCAGCACGTTCTTGCGCTGCTCGGCGTTGCGGGACTCGACCTGGCCCTGCGCGTTTTGGATGGCCTTGGAGACCATCTTGGATTCCAGCGCGACGTCGTCGGGCATGGAGGAGCTGTTCATGATCCGTTCCGCAGCACCGGAGTTGAACAGCCGCATCAGGTCATCGGTCAGCGAGAGGTAGAACCGCGACTCGCCGGGATCGCCCTGGCGGCCCGAACGCCCGCGCAGCTGGTTGTCGATGCGGCGGGATTCGTGGCGCTCGGTGCCGAGGACGTACAGGCCGCCCAGGTCGATCACTTCCTGCTGCTCGGCGGCGACGGCCTGCCGGGCCTTTTCGAGGGCATCGGGCCAGGCGGCCTCGTAGTCCTCGGGGTTCTCGTTGGGGTCCAGGCCCCGGCGCTCCAGCTCGGCGACGGCGTTGAACTCGGCGTTGCCGCCGAGCATGATGTCGGTGCCGCGGCCGGCCATGTTGGTGGCCACGGTGACCGCGCCCTTGCGTCCGGCCTGCGCCACGATCGCCGCCTCACGGGCGTGGTTCTTCGCGTTGAGGACCTCGTGCCGGATGCCGGCCTTGGCCAGCTGCTTGGACAGGTACTCGCTCTTCTCGACGCTGGTCGTGCCCACCAGCACCGGCTGCCCCGCGGCATGCCGTTCGGCAATGTCCTTGACCACGGCGTCGAACTTCGCGACTTCGTTCTTGTAGATCAGGTCAGGCTGGTCGATACGCGCCATCGGCCGGTTGGTCGGGATGGGCACCACGCCGAGCTTGTAGGTGCTCATGAACTCGGCGGCCTCGGTCTCGGCGGTGCCGGTCATGCCGGAGAGCTTCTCGTAGAGCCGGAAGTAGTTCTGCAGGGTGACCGTCGCCAGCGTCTGGTTCTCGGCCTTGATCTGCACCCCTTCCTTGGCTTCGATCGCCTGGTGCATGCCTTCGTTGTAGCGCCGGCCGGCGAGGATACGGCCGGTGTGTTCGTCGACGATCATGACTTCGCCGTTGAGCACGACGTAGTCCTTGTCCCGCTTGAACAGTTCCTTGGCCTTGATGGCGTTGTTCAGGAACCCGATCAGCGGAGTGTTGGAGGACTCGTACAGGTTGCTGATGCCCAGGTAGTCCTCGACCTTTTCGATGCCCGGCTCCAGCACGCCGACGGTGCGCTTCTTCTCATCGACCTCGTAGTCGCGGTCACGCTCAAGCCGCTGCACCACCTTGGAGAACTCGGTGTACCACCGGTTGACGTCTCCGCTCGCCGCCCCGGAGATGATCAGCGGAGTGCGGGCCTCGTCGATCAGGATGGAGTCCACCTCATCGACGATGGCGAAGTTGTGTCCGCGCTGGACCAGTTCCTTGGCGCTCCAGGCCATGTTGTCGCGCAGGTAGTCGAAGCCGAACTCGTTGTTGGTGCCGTAGGTGATGTCGGCGGCGTACTGCTCCCGCCGGACGGCCGGATCCTGGTTGGACAGGATGCAGCCGCAGCTCATGCCCAGGAAGCGGTAGACGCGTCCCATCAGGTCGGACTGGTACTCGGCCAGGTAGTCATTGACGGTCACCACGTGCACGCCCTTGCCGGTGAGGGCGTTCAGGTAGGCGGGAGCGGTTGCCACCAGGGTCTTGCCTTCACCGGTCTTCATTTCGGCGATGTTGCCCAGGTGCAGGGCCGCCCCGCCCATCAGCTGGACGTCGAAGTGCCGCAGGCCGAGGGTGCGGGAGGCGGCCTCGCGGACGGCCGCGAAGGCCTCGGGCAGCAGGTCGTCGAGCGACTCGCCCTCCTGGTAGCGGGCGCGCAGGCGGTCCGTCTCGCCGCGCAGCTCCTCGTCGCTCATTGCCTTGAACTCGTCCTCGAGCAGGTTGATCGCGTCGGCGTAGTTGCGCAGGGTCTTCAGTGTCTTCTTGTCGCCGGTGCGAAGAACTCGTTCGAGTAGTGATGCCACCTGATCTGCTCCCAATGTCTTGTTGCCCGTGCTGGCGAACCCCAGTCTACGTGAGGGACGCACAGCGGCCCGCCGGTGTTCCCGAGGTCGTTTTATTCCCGGTCAACTGCCAGCTTGAGCGGCCCGGCGAGGTTGCCCGCCGGTCTTACCATAACCCCCGCGAGGCCCAGCCACTCCGCCATCCGCGCCAGTTCCCCGGCCAGCTCGACGGCGGTGCCGGCCGGCGCGTCCGGTTCGGCGTGGGCGGCCTGCACGAGCAGCACGCCGGCGGACCGGTCGGCCTTCAGGTCTACGCGGGCGGCGAACTGTTCGCCGAGCAGGAACGGCAGCACGTAGTAGCCGTAGCGGCGTGCCGCGGGCGGAGTGTAGACCTCCAGCCGGTAGCGGAAGCCGAACAGCGCTTCGAGCCGCCGGCGTTCGAACACCATGGAGTCGAAGGGACTGAGCAGGGCCCGCCCGACGGCGCGGCGGGGCCGCGGCGAGCCCGGATGCAGGAAGACCGTGTCGGCCCAGCCCGGCACCCGGACCTTCTCCAGTTCCCCGCTGCGGACGAGCCGCTCGGCGGCGCCGGCCGTATCCCGGACCGGGAGCCGGAAGTAGTCCGCCAGGCCCGCCGCGGTGGCGACGCCGAGCGCCTCGGCGGCGTGGGCGGTGAGCCGCTGCAGGGCCTCGGCGGGGTCGGCCTCGGCAAGCGCCGCCGCCCCGAGCGGATGCACGTCCGCGACAGGGGCGTACAGCCGTTCGAACTGGGAGGTTCGGCCAGCCGCACCCAGCTGCCCGGAGGCAAACAGGTCCTCCAGCACGCGTTTGACGAGGTTCCAGTTCCAGCCCCAGCCGGCGGGCTCCGCCGTCGGGCCGTATCCCAGTTCGGCGCTGACCTGCCGGGAGGTCAGGGGCGGACCCGACTCGAGCAGCGCCATGATCTTGCCTGCAACCTCCTCGACCAGTCCCGGGTCGAGGCGGGCCGCGGTCGGCCAGGTCCGCCGCTGCCAGGCGCGCAGGTCCGCGAAGAGGTCGGGCCGGACGTAGCTGGCTTCGTGCGCCCAGTATTCGACCATGCGCCGCGGCCCGCGGGAGGCCATCCGGTCCAGGATCGAGGTGTCGTACGGGCCCAGCCGGGAGAACAGGGGCAGGTAATGGCTGCGGGCCAGCACGTTCATGGAGTCGATCTGCAGCAGCCGAAGCTGCTCAAAGGTACGGCCCGCCCGCCCGGCGGTCACCGGGCGGGCGGGCCGCTGCCGTGCCAGCCCCTGCGCTCCGAGGGCTGTCCTGCGGGCCTGCCGGAGGTCAAGGACGGGAATCATTGGACCATCGTAGTGCCGGCGTCGCTGCCGGCGCCGGATCAGCCCTCAGCGGCGGGAGCGGTCACCTGCTCCCGGTAGCCGCGTTCCTCCTCCTTCAGCTCCTCGACGCCCTCGGCGCACTTGGAATCGAGGGTGATGACGCCGTAGGTCCAGCCGCGGCGGCGGTAGACCACCGACGGCGCACCGGTGGCGGAATCGACGAAGAGGTAGAAGTCGTGGCCGACCAGCTCCATGTTGTCCACGGCGTCGTCAAGGCTCATGGGGGCACCCGGGAAGACCTTGCGACGGATGAGGACGGGGCACTCGCCGGCGGACGAATCGTTGTCAGCCTCCGGCTGCGCGGCCTCCGCCTCCTCGGAGGAGCGGGCCGCCGTCTCGTACAGCGGGGCGGCTGTGTCCACGGCTTCAAGGGAAGCGGTGGCGGCGTACACCGGTACCGGCGTCTGCCGGCCGTAGTGCACCTTCCGCCGATCGGAGGCGCGGCGGAGGCGTTCCAGCAGCTTGCCGTAGGCAATGTCGAAGGCCGCGAACTTGTCCGCGGAGTGCGCTTCGGCGCGGACCACCGGGCCGCGGCCGATGACGGTCAGCTCGACGGTGAGGGACCTGTCGGCCTCGCGGGCGTTAGGATCCTTGGTCACCCGCGCGTCAACGCGCTGGACCTTGTCCCCGAGCTGCTCCACCTTTCCGATCTTCTCTTCGGCGTACTCGCGGAACCGCTCCGATACGGCAACATTGCGGCCGCTGATCATGAATTCCATGGTGCCCTCCAATGGTTTCGGTGACACAACAACGGCCGCTGCCTGTTTCCTACGCGGCCGCTGCCGCAGGATGGCTCCTCTGCTTGAAGCCCTCCATACCCAACACGTTAGTGGAGATTCGCCCGTTATTCACGTTCCCGGGAAACCGCCCTCAGCGAGGCCCCCGGGGGCCGGTTCCGGGCCGGCCTGCGCCCCTGCCGCCGCCAGCACCACGGCCGCGCGGACCTCGACGCCGGCGGCCCGCAGCGCCCGGACCGCCTCGGCCACGGTGGCTCCGGTGGTCAGCACATCATCCACCACGAGGGCGCTGACGCCGGCCGGGACGGCTCCGTCCGGCACGGACATGCGGCCCTGGAGGTTGCGGCGTCGTGCGGCGGCGCCCAGCCGCTTCTGGGACTGCAGGCCGGCCCTGCGGGACATTTTCAGCACCGGGGCATAACGGCAGCCGGCGGGCAGGAGCCGCTGCCGGGCGAGGCGGCGAAGCAGCCGGTCCAGCGGCAGGTACCCGCGCCTGCGGTAGGAGCCGGGGGCCGGCGGCACCGGCACCAGCAGCAGCGGCCTCGACGCCGGCGCACCGGCCGGATCCGGTGCCCGGCCCGGTCGGCCGAACGTGTCGTACGCCTGGTGCAGGGTGCCCGCCAGGGCTGCGGCCAGCACCGGCCCGAGCGCCGTCAGGCCCCGCTGCTTGTAGCCGAGCAGGACGGCGGCCAGCAGCCCGGCGTAGCGGCCGGCCGCCAGCACCGGCAGGACCCCGCCGCCGGGCCGGTCCGGGAGGGACTCGGCCGAACCTTCCGCCCGGAACGGCCGGGCGGTCCCGCGCCGCAGCCGGGCACGGCACCGCGGGCAGAGCGGACCCTCGGCGCCGGCGCAGCCGAGGCAGGGCGAGGGCAGCAGCACCGCGAGCAGCTCACCGGCCGCCTGCGCGGCGGTTCTTCCGGCGGGTGTCAGCACCAGGGCGTCGAGGTGCGCGGCGATGCTCCGGGCATCGGGTCCGGCCGGCCGGCGGGCATGTTTCCGCATGGGCCCAGCCTCGCCGCCGGCCGGGCCGGGCGACAGGGGACGCCGGAGGCCTGTGGACGGCTAGCCGGAGAACGAAGGGTCGTACACCAGCGTGGTGGACGCCCATCCGGCGGGCGGTTCGACCATGGTGCACATGCCCACGCTGTCTTCACCGCCGTCCTCGGAACGGCATGCCGGATCCGAGGCCACCACGAACAGCTGGTTGATTCCGTTGCCGACGCTGAAGCCGCTGATGCCGGTGAGCGTGCTGAGCCCGTCCTCGCCTTCCTCCTGCCGCCATCCGGTGCTCAGCACCAGCGGCGTGGAGCGGGCTCCGCTGTCGTTGAGCGCCACGTAGGTATCCTCGCCGGCCCACTTGGCGGCGGTGACCGGGTCGTCGCTGCGCAGCAGCACCGGTTCGGTCAGCGCGGAGGGCACGCCGTCGGAGGAGCGGACGACGCCGGCCAGGTAGATCCGGGTCGTCTCGCCGGTGCGGGTGACCAGCAGGGCCCGGGCGCCCTCACGCGAGATGCGCAGCGACGTCACGGTGTGTCCGGCCAGCCACTCCGCGGTGATCCGGGTGCTGCCCGCTCCGTCGGTGGGGGCGGCAATCACCTCGGATCCGCCGGGCACCGTGCCGGCGGTCCAGGCCCAGCCGTGGGGGTCGATGCCGGGCGCCGTGAACGCCTCGCCGCGTCCCGCCTCGCGCACGGGCTGGTTCGGGGCTCCCACGAGCAGGGTGCTGCGGGCGCCGTCGAGGAAGGCGAAGGCATCCAGTCCGCGCGAGACCGCCGGGTCCTGCGGCCCGAAGCCGGCGGCGGAGAAGCCCTCGATCGACCGCGGCTGTTCGTTTTCGTAGAACACCACATCCCCGTCCAGCACGGCCACCTGCGTCGCCGGAACGGTCTGGCCGTCTTCGGGCTGGATCAGCTGGGAGCTTTCGCTGCCGAGGTCCACCGGCCGCTGGTTGGCGGTCATCTCCACGGAGTTGATGTTGTTGAGCTTCAGGTTCCGCTGCAGCTGCATCGCCATCTGCTGCCGGTTCAGGTCGGTCGCGTTCTCCAGCACATCCGCGCTGAGGTCGACGGTGGCCACCCCGTTGGCCTGCGGGACGGCGTCGCGCGCCAGGGTGGTGCCGGAGGGGAAGGCGCTGGTGACGGCGCCCTGCAGATACGGTGCCGGGCCCTTGAGCAGGGCCTTGACGATGGCGGTGGCCATGCCGGAGCGCTGGACGAACCAGCGGGTGTCCGGCACCCAGTACTCATAGGTGCTGCTGTAGAAGTAGAGGTTGTGGGAGGTGAAGACCAGGTTGAAGTTCACCTGGCTGAGCATGATCCCGTTCGGCACGTCCGCGATGCGCCAGCCGTCTCCGGTGTCGGTGAGCCGGACCGTCAGGGTCTCGATCCGGCCGGGTTCGGCTGCCGTGCGGATGCCGTCGGCGTCGACGCTGAAAGCCAGCCCCATCCGGATCTGGTAGGTGTTCTCCTCCGGCAGCGGCACGATCTGCGGCTGCTCCCCGCCGTAGACGAGCACCCGGTCCGTCGCCGACCAGCTGTCCGACAGGTTCCCGGCCAGGTATTCGCGGGCGACGCTGTAGTCCTCGCTGGTCCCGGCGCCGGCGTTGATGAAGCCTTCGATGATGTCCTGCGGCGAGGCCCCGTCCTCCGGGCCCGCCGGGGTGATGCGCACGCCCTCGGTCCCGTTGCTTCCGCCCGCGCCCACGGTCTGGGTGCCTACGGGACCGACGGTAGGTATGGAGGAACAGCTTTGGACGAACAGCAGCAGGGGCACCAGCAGCACCAGCAGCAGGCGCGGACGGCGTGCAGGGCTCATGACGGTTCCTCCTCGTCGCGGACCGGACCGCCGGGCAGCAGCTGGCGGTGCCCGGCCCGCAGGCTGTCGTACGGGGACAACGGCACCGGCGAGGTTTCGAAGGTGCCGCCCTCCCGGCGGGGCAGGGTCAGCCGGAAGCAGGATCCTTCGCCGGGCCGGCCCCAGGCCTGGAGCCATCCTCCGTGCAGGCGGGCGTCCTCCAAAGCGATGGACAGGCCCAGGCCGCTGCCTCCGGTGGTGCGGGCCCGGGCCGGGTCCGCCCGCCAGAACCGGTCGAAGACGTGTCCCGCGTCCTCCTCGCTCATGCCGATGCCGTGGTCGCGCACGGCCACGGCCACGGCGTCGTCGTTGGCGGCGACGGCGATGTTGATCGGCCGGCCTTCCCCGTGCTCGGCCGCGTTGACCACCAGGTTGCGGATGATGCGTTCGATGCGGCGGGGATCGGCGTCCACCACGCAGCGTTCCTCGCGGGTCACCACCGACACCTCGGACCCGGACTTGAGCAGCAGGGGCTCGGTGGCCTCGATGACGTCGCGCACCACGCCCACGATGTCGGTGGGCTCCATGTCCGGGGCGGCGGCGCCGGCGTCGAACCGGGAGATTTCCAGCAGGTCCGCCAGCAGCGCCTGGAAGCGTTCGACCTGGTTGTACAGCAGCTCGGCGGACCGCCGGCTGATCGGGTCGAAATCGGCGCGGGCGTCGTAGAGCACCTCGGCGGCCATCCGCACGGTGGTCAGCGGGGTGCGCAGCTCGTGGGAGACGTCCGAGACGAAGACCTGCTGCATGCGGGAAAGCTGGGCCAGCTGGGTGATCTGGTCCTGCAGCGTGGCCGCCATGTGGTTGAACGAGGCCGCGAGGCGGGCCACCTCGTTCTCCCCCCGCACGTCCATCCGTTCCTGCAGCTCACCGGCGGCGAGCTTTTCCGAGACGACGGCGGCGTCGCTGACCGCGCCGACGCCGGCCTTGGTCACGATCCAGGCGATGGTCCCGATGATCACCAGCAGCAGCCCGCCGGCGATCCACAGGATGCCGTGGATGCCGTCCAGGGTGTCCTGCATCGAGGACAGGTCGTAGATCAGGTAGAGGGCATACTCCGACCGGTCCGGCGGCAGGGTCACCTTGGTGCCGAACGCCAGGCCGGGCCCGCCGCTGGGCAGCTCCAGGGCGGACCAGTACACCCGGTCGGCGTCGCCGACGGCGTCGGAGGCGTCGACCGCGTCCGCCAGGGCCACGGGGATCTGGCTGGCGGTGAAGTTCAGGCCCTGCGGCGAGACGTACGGGTCGCGGTGCAGCGGCTGGAGCAGGTAGCTGCGGGGCTCGTCGATGCCTTCGCCTTCGAGCAGCGACCGGGTGTCGGAGACCAGCCGGTCGGTCTCCTCCCGGTCGGTCGCCGTGGTGGTCCGGAAGACCTCCTTGACCTTCATGAGGTCGGTTGAGGACTCCGCAAGGTACTGATCGAAGCGCTCCTCATAGAGGGCGCCGGCGATCTGGTGCGAGAGGAACGCGCCGACGCCGCCGCAGGCAAGGGCCACCAGCAGCAGCGTGGAGGTGACGGTCTTGAACAGCAGCGAGCGCCGCCAGCGGTTGGCCACGTGCTGCAGCAGGTGCCGCTGCAGGAACCGGCCGCCGCGGCGGACCCGGTCCAGCAGCGCCGCGTGCAGGGCGCGAACCCGGGACGGCGGAGCAGCGGTGGCCTCCAACTAGCTTTGGCCGGCCTTGTAGCCGACCCCGCGGACGGTCAGCACGACCTCCGGGGCCTCCGGGTCACGTTCGATCTTCGAGCGCAGGCGCTGCACGTGCACGTTCACGAGCCGGGTGTCCGCGGCGTGCCGGTAGCCCCAGACCTGCTCCAGGAGCATTTCACGGGTAAAGACCTGCCACGGCTTGCGGGCAAGGGCGACCAGCAGGTCGAATTCCAGCGGGGTCAGCGCCACCGACTGCCCGCCCCGGGAGACGGCGTGGCCGGCGACGTCGATCACCACGTCCCCGATGCGCAGGGTTTCCGGGGAGCGCTGGTCCACGGGGCGCAGGCGTGCCCGGACCCGGGCTACCAGTTCGGCGGGCTTGAACGGCTTGGGCACGTAGTCGTCGGCACCGGATTCGAGGCCGCGCACGACGTCGGCGGTGTCGGACTTCGCGGTCAGCATCACGATGGGCACGTCGGACTCGCCGCGGATGCGCCGGCACACCTCGATGCCGTCGATTCCGGGCAGCATCAGGTCCAGCAGGACCAGGTCGGGGCGGGAGCTGCGGAAGACCTCCAGCGCCTTGGAGCCGTCCGCGCAGAAAATGGGGTCAAAGCCGTCGTTCCGCAGGACGATGCCGATCATCTCGGCCAGCGCCTCGTCATCGTCCACGACCAGAATGCGTGCCTTCATTGCTCCCTGTTCCGTTGGTCTGCCCTTCCGCACCGCGGCGGAAGCGCCCGCGTCCGGACTCGCGGGCAGCTGGACCCGGACCCGGGCGGGCCATGTCATCCCTATCATCCTAAGGGAAGGTTGCCGGCCGGCCGGATCGGGGGTGCCGCGCCGGCGGCAGGAACTATAGTCGGTTCAAGACCAATACGGCGTTTCTTGGGGGACAGATGGGTCAGGACAATCACAACGGCGGGGAGGAACCGCAGCGGAGCGGCCCCGCGGACCCGCAGCAGCCGGCGGAGCCGCAGCAGCCGGCGCCGCCGCAGCAGCCGGTGCCCCCGCGGCAGGAGCCGCCCCTGGACACTCCCCCGACCGGCGCTCCCTGGCAGCAGCAGCCTGCGCAGCAGGGTTCCCCGCAGTGGCAGCCCCCGCAGCAGGACTCCCCCGTCTCCGGTCCGTCAGCGTCGTGGGCTTCGCCTCCGGCGTGGGGTGCCCCGCCGTCAGGTGCCGTTCCGCCACAGTGGGGCCAGCCGCCGTCGGGCGCCGTTCCGCCGCAGTGGGGCCAGGCGATGCCCGCATATGTCCCCCCGCCGCGTCCCGGGATCATTCCGCTGCGGCCGCTTGGCCTCGGCGAAATGCTGGACGGCGCCTTCCAGGCCTGCCGCCGCAACCCGGGGGCCACGTTCGGATCCGCCGTCATCATCATGGCCGTGGTCTCCCTGCTGTCCTGGCTGGTCACCAGCGCCACCTACGACTTCGACATCCTGCTCAATCCCGCGGCCAGCGATGAGCAGGTCTTCTCGTTCCTCGGCGGCTACCTGGGCGGCAGCCTCCTGGTCAGCCTGGTCACCGCCGCAGGCATCTTCCTGCTCCAGGGGCTGCTGGTGCTGGTGGTGGCCCGGGCAACGCTGGACCGGCGCACGGCGTTCGCGCAGCTGTGGCGCCTTGGTGCCCCGCGGCTGCCCCGCCTGCTTCTGCTCCTGCTGCTGTGGTGCGGGGCGGGGGCGGCGGCGACGCTGCTGGTCGGCGGCCTGACGGCGCTGAGCGTTCCGGCGCTGGGCTGGGGCGCGGTGCTCGTCGGAATCGTGCTGGCCGCCGGTGCGGGGGTCGCAGCGCTCTGGGCCGGGACCAAGCTGTGCCTGGCTCCGGCCGTTCTGGTGCTGGAGGACTGCGGCGTCCTGGCCTCGCTGCGCCGTTCCTGGCGGCTGACCGCCGCGAACTGGTGGCGTACGTTCGGCATCCTGCTGCTGACCTCCCTCATTGCCGGCGTCATCACGTCGGTGGTGGCGACGCCGGTCAGCCTGCTGGCGGGGCTGCTGGCCGGCTCGGTGGCCGGCGACGACCCCTCCGCCTACCTGAACCTGGTGCTGCCGGCCACCCTCCTGGTCACGAACGTCTTCGCCGCCGTCGCCTACGCCTTCCAGTCCTCGGTCACCTCCCTCCTCTACGTCGACCTGAGGATCCGCCGCGAGGGCTTCGACGTGGCGCTGCTGCGCGAGCAGGAAAACCCCCGGCCCGATCCTGATGCCGTGCCCGGTGCGGGCCCGGTCTCCGCAGGCCCCGGGTCCCGTCCGCAGCCGCCGTCGGCGCCATGGAGCTGACCAGGGCTTTCCGCCTCGACGTGCCGGTGCTTCCCGATGAGGAAGAGGCCCGGCGCTGGATGGAGGAGGAGCTTTCCCGACCGGTGTACGAGGAGGCCGAGCCGGGCCTGACCGAGCGCGTCCTTGCGGCGCTGGCCGAGTGGCTGGACAGCGTGCTGTCCGGGCTGGAGGCCGCCGGCCCGGTCACCGGGGTGCTGGTCGTCGCCGTCATCGCGGCCGTGGTCCTGCTTTTGGTGGTCCTGGTGGTCCGGCCCCGGCTGAACGCTTCACCCGCCGGGTCCCGCCCGGTCTTCGACGACGAGGCGGCGTCGAGAGCGGTGGACCACCGCCGCCTGGCCCGTGATGCGGCCGGCCGGAGCGACTGGAATGAGGCCCTCACGCAGCTGCTGCGCGCGATGATCCGCTCCGCCGAGGAGCGGGTGGTGCTGGACCCGGTGCCGGGGCAGACGGCCACAGAGGCGGCGTCCCGGCTGGTCGGGGCCTACCCTGCCGACGCCGCCGACATCAGATGGCTGGCCGAGCGGTTCAACGAGGTCAGGTACGGAAACGCCCATGCCACGGCGGCCGACGCCGCCCGTGCGCAGGACCTGGACGCCCGGCTTCTGGCTGCTGCGCCCGCCGCCGGCCCCGCGGCCGGCACGTTTCCGGCGGTTCCGCGATGACGGAGCTGCAGACCGGCCGGCCGCAGCGGTCCGGGGCCGAAGGCTCCACGAAGGCGGCCCGCCGGCGCGGACGGCTGCTCTGGACCGCGCTCGGGCTCCTGGTGGTCCTCGTGGCCGTCATCGGTTCGCTCGGCCGCAGCGGCAGCAGCGGAGAACCGCTGGGGCCGGGCAACCCGGCGCCGGAGGGCGCGATGGCCGTGGCCGAGGTGCTCGGTTCCCGCGGCGTCGATGTCCGCGTTCCGGCCGGTTACGACCAGGCCCTGGATGCCTTGGGCCCGGACACGACGCTTCTGCTGCATGATCCCAACGGGTGGCTCGACGCCGAGCGGCTGCAGGCGCTGGCCGGGCGCTCCAGCCGGGTGGTGCTGCTGCGCCCGGACTTCGCCCAGCTCTCCGCCGCCGCCCCGCAGATCAGCGCGGCGGGGCTGGTGCCGGAAAGCCTCGCCACCGGGGACGGTGACGGACCCCGGGAACTGCGCGCCGGCTGCCCGGCCGCGGATGCGTCCGCCGCCGGGACCATTGACGCCGGCGGCCAGCTCTACCGCGGGCCCGTGACCTGTTTCCCGCTGCCGGACGGTCCGGCCGACGCCGGCAGCTACGCCGCCACGGCAGACGGCACCGCCGTGGTGCTCGGCAACCCGGACCTGCTGGCCAACAGCACGGTTGCCTCGCGCGGCAACGCCGCACTGGTGCTGCGGACCCTCGGCTCGGAGCCGACCCTCGTCTGGTTCTCCCCCACGCCCGCCGATATCCTCCCCGCGGACGACGCCGCCCAGGCCCCGCCCCTGCCGGACTGGGTCGGACCGGTCGCGGCCTGGCTGGTCATCGTCGCCGCCTTCGCAGCCTTCGCCGCCGGACGCCGGCTGGGACCGCTGGCCGTTGAACCGCTCCCGGTGCTGGTGCGCTCCTCCGAGACCGCCGAGGGCCGGGCCCGCCTGTACCAGGACGGCCGTGCCGCCGACCGCGCCGCGCAGGTGCTGCGCTCCGGCACCAAGGTGCGCCTGGCCCGGTTCCTGCGGCTGCATTCCACCACCGGTCCACACCAGCTGGCCGCCGCCGTCGCCGCCGCCGCGGACCGCCCGGTCCACGAGGTGCTGCAGCTGCTGTACGGGCCACTGCCGGCCGGCGACGCGGACCTGGTCCGCTGGGCACAGTCCATCCAACAGCTAGAGGAAGAGGTCCTCGGATCATGAACCAGCCGCACCAGTCCTGGCCTGCCCGGCAGCCCGGCGGCCAGCCGCCGACCGCACCGCCCGGGGCAGGCTGGTCCGCCGGACCGGCACAGCAGCCTGCGGCGGCTGCCCCCGCCCACCCGTCTGCCGCCCCGCCCGTGGACGCGCCGCAGGGCCAGCCTCGGGTCCCGTCCCCCGCCGACCCGGTCCGGCAGGCCCTGATGCAGGTGCGGGCCGAGGTGGCGAAGGCCGTGGTGGGCCAGGACGCCGCCGTAACCGGACTGATCATCGCGCTGCTGGCACGCGGGCACGTCCTGCTGGAAGGCGTGCCGGGCGTGGCCAAGACGCTGTTGGTCCGCAGCCTCTCCGCGGCCCTGTCCCTGGACACCCGCCGGGTGCAGTTCACCCCCGATCTGATGCCCGGCGACGTCACCGGCTCGCTGATCTACGACGGCCGCACCTCGGAGTTCAGCTTCCGCGAAGGCCCGGTCTTCACCAACATCCTGCTCGCGGACGAAATCAACCGCACCCCGCCCAAGACGCAGGCCTCGCTGCTCGAGGCGATGGAGGAGCGCCAGGTCACGGTGGACGGGGTCTCCCGCCCGCTGCCGGAGCCCTTCATCGTCGCGGCGACGCAGAACCCGGTCGAGTATGAGGGCACCTATCCGCTGCCGGAGGCCCAGCTGGACCGGTTCCTGCTCAAGCTCACCCTGGACCTGCCCCCGCGCGAGGACGAAATCGAGGTTCTCCGCCGGCACGGCGGCGGCTTCGATCCGCGGGACCTGGACGCCGCCGGCGTGCGCGCGGTGGCCTCCGCCGACGACCTGGCCCGCGCACGGGAGGCGGTGGCCGCCGTCGCCGTCGCCCCTGAGGTGCTGGGCTACATCGTGGACCTGGCCCGGGCGACCCGCACCGCCCCGTCCTTCCAGCTGGGCGTCTCCCCCCGCGGCGCCACCGCCCTGCTGAACACCGCCCGGGCCTGGGCGTGGCTGTCCGGGCGCGGCTTCGTCACTCCCGACGACGTGAAGGCGCTGACCCTGCCCACCCTGCGCCACCGGGTGGCGCTCAGTCCCGAAGCCCAGATGGACGGCGTACGGGCGGACGACGTGCTGGCCGGGATCCTGGCCACCGTGCCCGTGCCGAGGTAAACGGTGGCGGTATCCGCGCGTTTCGTCATCCTTGCCGCCGCCGGGACGCCGGCGGTGTTCCTGTGGCCGCGGGCACTGACCATCTGGCTCTGGGTGCTGGTCCTGGGCGCAGCGGCGGCCGTGGACCTGCTGCTGGCGGTTTCGCCCCGCGTGCTGGCTCTCACCCGGGACCCGCTCGAGCGGGTCCGCCTGGGCGGCCAGGCCCGGGCCGGGCTGGTGGTCCGCAACCCGGCGTCGCGGACCCTGCACGCAGTGCTCCGGGACGGCTGGCAGCCCTCGGCCGGTGCCCGCAACCCCGTGCACCGGCTCACGGTGCCCGCCGGGGAGGCCCGGCGCGCGGCCACGCTGCTGGTACCGGAGCGGCGGGGTGACCTGCGCGCCGCGACGGTCACTGTGCGCAGCTTCGGGCCGCTGGGCCTGGCCGCGCGGCAACGGGCCCTGCCGGTTCCGGGCCTGCTGCGGGTGCTGCCGCCGTTCGCCTCCCGCCGCCACCTGCCCAGCCGGCTTCGCCGGCTGCGGGAGCTGGACGGCAACGCCACGGTGCAGCTGCGCGGGGCCGGCACCGAGTTCGACTCGCTGCGCGACTATGTGCGCGGCGACGACGTCCGCTCCATCGACTGGCGGGCGACGGCGCGGCGCCGCGACACCGTGGTGCGCACCTGGCGTCCGGAGCGGGACCGGCGGGTGGTGATCGTGCTGGACACCTCCCGCACCGCCGCGGCCCGGATCCAGGACGAGCCCCGGCTGGACACCGGCATCGAAGCGGCGCTGCTGCTGGGCGCACTCGCCGGCGGCGCGGGTGACCGGGTGGACCTGCTGGCCTTTGACCGGAGGACCCGTGCCCGGGTGGATTCCGCCGCGAAGGGCAACCTGCTGAACCGGATGGTCGAGGCGCTGGCCCCGGTGGAACCGGAACTGATCGAGGCGGACTTCTCGCTGCTGCCCTCCGCCGTCCACGGGATATCGCCGCGGCGTGCCCTGGTCGTGCTGTTGACCACCCTGGACTCCGGTGCGGTGGAGGACGGCCTGCTGCCGTTCCTGCCGCAGCTGCTGGAACGCCATCTGGTGGTGGTGGCTTCGGTGCGCGATCCTGAACTGGACGCGATGCGCGCCCGTCGGGGCACGGCCGCCGAGGCCTACCGCGCCGCCGCCGCGGAGCGTGCCCTGCTGGACCGTGCCTCGGTCACCGCCCAGCTGCGGTCCATGGGCGTGGAGGTGGTGGATGAGACCCCGCAGGAGCTGCCGCCCAAGCTTGCCGACATGTACATCCAGCTCAAGGCCGCCGGCAGGCTGTAGCTGCGGCCGCGGTGCGGGTGCCAGGAGAGGAGGCCGGCGTGAGCGGCATCTACCGGGAGGTCCTCGGTTCAGCCTTCGATCGGCTGCGGCCGGAGCTCCGTGACTACTTCTCGCTGCCCGTCGGCGCCGTCGGCACAGGGACCGGGACGTTCGCGCGGGCGGGCTGCCCGCGGCCGGCCCTGCGGCCGCTGATGCGCGCGGTGCCGCTGCGCGGAGCCTTCTTCGGGGACTACGGCGAGCAGGTGCCGTTCAGCATCGAGAACCGCGCGCACCGCGACGCCGCCGGCCGCCCCGCGCTGACCGCGGTGCGGACCTTCCGGTTTCCCTCGGCCACGCGGATCTTCGAGGACACCACCACCCTGGTGGCGCCGGGCCGGCTGCAGGATGCCCTGGGGACCGGGCGCCGGCTGGTCACCGGACTTGCCCTGTCCCCGCGTGCGGACGGGGCGCTGGTGATGGATTCCTTCGGCGCGGCCCTGCATCTCGGGCCGGTGCGGGTGCCGCTGCCGGGACCCGTGGGAGCGTCGGCGCGTGTCGTCCAGTGGTGGGATGCGGCGTCCGGCCGGTTCCGGATCAGCGCCGAGGTCCGCCAGCGGCAGCTGGGCACCGTCTTCGTCTACGACGGCGCCTTCGACTACGCGGTGGGCTGAGCGCGCGGACGCTCAGGCGTCGGCGGCGACCTGTTCGAGGGCCGACGCCGTCTGCGTCAGCCGGGCCAGCACCGCCCGCGCCGTGGCCGGCGGAGCCGCCGCGAGGTCCGCCGCCGGAACCGGCGCCAGCGCCGGCAGCTGCCGCAGCGGCAGGCCGACATCCCGCCAGGGCCGGAGCACGGAGTCCACCAGGGCGGTCACCTGCCGGACCTGCACAGCCGGGGCCGGCAGCGGAACCAGCCCGAGTTCGATCCGCCGCCCCTCCTCCACGGTCCGGGCAACGGTTTCCCAGTCCCGCGGCTGGAGCCCGGCGGCGGGAAGACCGACGCCGTCGTACCCGGCGGCGAGCGCCAGATCTGCCGCGGACGCCGCGGCGCGGTCCGCGGGGCGGCCGACGCCGGGCAGCACCAGCACGGTGCGCGCCCCCGCCTCGGCGGCGGCATCGCGGATGAGCTGCCAGGTGCGGCGTGCCTCGGCGTCCGGCACTGCGCGGAGCGTGCGGTAGCCGCTGGCGGTGGGAATGCGTCCGCGAAGCACCCGCTCGGCGTCGGGTTCCTCCACGGCCAGGACGAGCCGGGTGCCCGGCACCGCTTCGGCGGCGCGATGCAGATACGCCCCCAGGCCTGCGGCCAGCGACTCGGCCAGTTCCCGGCGGGCGCCGGCGTCGACGAGGGCCCGTTCGCCGTTGTGCAGGTGCAGGCCTGCCGCGAGGCTGAGCGGTCCGAGCAGCGAGAGCCGCAGCCCGGTGGACGGCCGGTCCTCCTCTCCGGCCAGGTCCGCGAGCGTGTTCAGGTCGCGGGACAGCAGCGCCTGCGCGCGGGCCAGGTCGCGGCCGGGCCGGTCGACCAGGCGCCAGCCGTGCGGCTGCAGATCCACGGGAAGGTCCACCAGCAGGGAGGCCGTGCGGCCCACCGCGTCCGCTCCGATCCCGCGATCCGGCAGCTGGGGCAGGAACGGCAGGTGCGGCTCGCCCAGTTCTCCCCGGCTGATCCGGATCGCCTCGGCGACGTCGGTCCCGGGCCAGCCGGGGCCGGCGGTTGCGGCGACCGTGGTCGGTGCAGGTTCGGGGACTGCAGGCTCAGCTGTCGGCGCGGCCATTTCCGTTTCCGTTCCGGGTCTCCGAGATCGCCTGGTGGTGCCGGATGACCTCGCTGATGATGAAGTTGAGGAACTTTTCCGCGAAGGCCGGGTCCAGGTGCGCGTCTGCGGCCAGCCTGCGGAGCCGGGCGATCTGCGCGGCTTCGCGGCCGGGATCGCCCGGGGGCAGCCGATGTTCGGCCTTGAGGTGGCCCACCCGCTGGGTGGCCTTGAAGCGCTCGGCGAGCAGATACACCAGGGTGGCATCGATGTTGTCGATGCTGCCGCGCATGGCGAGCAGCTCCGCCATGACCTCGTCGGGGACATGGCCGGTCAGCGAACTGGCAGCCGGGTCGAACTCATCCTCGGGTGTATCAGTCATTGTTCCAGTCTAGGGTTTGGCCTCCCGCGCCGCCGACCAGGTTACGGCCCGGCGGTGCCCAGCCCGGGCTTGAGGTTGCCGCTGTGGCAAGGTGAACAATGGCGGGCATGAACGAAAACAACTTCGACGCCTTCGATATCAGCCCGGTTCCTCCTCCCGGCCCCGGAGCCACGCCTCCGGGCCCCTACCGCGGCATCTACGGCATGCCCATGTTTGTCACCCTGCCCACCGCAGACCTGGCCGCGTCCGTCGATTTCTGGACCCGCGGCCTGGGGTTCATCGACCTGTTCACCATTCCCGGGCAGCTCACCCACATGCGCCGCTGGGCCTTCCAGGATGCCCTCCTGGTGCCGGGTGCGCCTGCGGCCGAGGCACCCGCCGCCACCGTGAGCTACGCCTGCGTGCTGGACGAGATCGAGGCCATCGCGGCGGCCTGCAGCGGGCTGGTTCCCGGCTGCACCGACGGCCCCCGGGCCACGGCCTGGAACACCCTGGACCTGGAGATCCGGACGCCGGAGAACACCCGTGTCGTCTTCACCGCCGGCCGGGCCCTGGAGCCGGGCAGCGAGCAGGCCACATGGCTGCAGGAGGCAGGCTTCGACGTCGCCGGCTGACCGCCCGACAGAGCGTTGTGGGACGGCCTGCCCGCTGTGGTGTGGCAGAGTATGGGCCATCCACGCGGGAGGTGCCGGACGGCGCGGGGCCCGCTCGGCGGAAGGAGCACGGCATGGGAAGCGGCGCCAATCCCCTGGTCCCCGCACAGTGGGAGGTGCTGGTCGGCGGCATGGGATTCCTGATCATTGCCCTGCTGATCCATGCGGTGATCGCCCTGGCGTACAACCGGCTGGTGAGCGGCCCTGAACGGCTGGGCCTGCTTGCCGCCTGCCTCCTGCTTCCGGTGGTCGGGCCCGCCGCGACGCTGCTGCTCCTGCACAGGCTCAAGCGCGGTGCGCGCGGCGGCACAGCCGTGGGGAGCCTGCCGGGACGGTTACGCCCGGGTCAGGAAACGGCCGCGGGGTCCCATTCGAGCGAGCGGGCCGAATCGATGGTCGCCTGCCCGAGCACCCGGGTGCCCTGGTAGAGCACCATGGTCTGGCCGGGCGCAACGCCGCGCATCGGTTCGGTCAGCCGCACCACCAGCTCCGCCGGTGCCTCCGGATCCGCAGACGGCTCCATCCAGGCCACGGCGGCCTCCGGGTCGCCATGCGCGCGGACCTGGACCATGCAGTCGAACCGGTCGCCGGACTCGACGGCGGCAATGGGCAGGCCGGCCCAGGAGACCTTGATGCCGCGCATCTGGTCGATGTTCAGCAGCTGCTCCGGACCGACGACCACCTTGTTCTCCTTGGGCCGGATCTCGAGCACGAAGCGGGGCTTGCCGTCGGCGGCCGGCCGGCCGAGCTTCAGGCCGCGGCGCTGTCCGACGGTGAAGGCGTTGGCGCCGGGGTGCGTGCCGAGCTTCTCGCCGTCGGGCCCCACGATCTCGCCCTCGCTCATCTCGATGCGTTCCTCGAGCCAGCCGCGCGTGTCGCCGTCGGGAATGAAGCAGATGTCATGGCTGTCGGGCTTGTTCGCCACCGACAGGCCGCGCCGCTCGGCTTCGGCACGCACCTCGGCCTTGGAGGGCGTCTCGGCGAGCGGGAACATGGCGTGCCGCAGCTGCTCGTGGGTGAGCACGCCGAGCACGTAGGACTGGTCCTTCGCCCAGTCGGCGGCGCGGTGCAGCTCGGGGTTGCCGTCGGCGTCGGTGATGACCTTGGCGTAGTGGCCGGTGCACACCGCGTCGAAGCCCAGGGCGAGGGCCTTTTCCAGCAGGGCGGCGAACTTGATCCGCTCGTTGCAGCGCATGCAGGGGTTGGGGGTGCGTCCGGCGGCGTATTCGGCCACGAAGTCGTCCACGACGTCTTCCTTGAACCGCTCGGAGAAGTCCCAGACGTAGTAGGGGATGCCCAGGATGTCACAGGCGCGCCAGGCGTCCCTGGAGTCCTCGATGGTGCAGCAGCCGCGGCTGCCGGTGCGCAGCGTGCCGGGCATGCGGGAGAGCGCCAGGTGCACCCCGACGACGTCGTGCCCGGCGTCAACCGCCCGGGCGGCGGCGACGGCGGAGTCCACCCCGCCGCTCATTGCTGCCAATACCTTCATGCCGTAAAACCTGTCCCTGCCGTTTGGATGCTGCTTGCATGGCCGGAAAGCCCGGCCTTCTTCGCCCGCCCGTGCGCTTCGGGAAGGGCGGCCACCAGTGCGTCAACGTCGCCGGGCCCGGATGTATGCCCGAGGCTGAACCGCTGCGCGCCGCGGGCCTCGGTTTCGCTCAGCCCCATGGCCAGCAGCACGTGCGACGGGCGCGGCACGCCCGCCGTGCAGGCCGAACCGGTGGAGGATTCGATGCCGGCGGCGTCGAGCAGGAAGAGCAGCGAGTCGCCTTCGCAGCCGGGGAAGGTGAAGTGGGCGTTGCCGGGCAGCCGGGTGCCGGCGCCGTCGGCGTCCCGCGGCCCGCGCAGCACCGCCTCGGGGACCGCCTGCTTGACGCCGGCGATCAGCGCGTCGCGCAGGGCCCGCAGCCGCGGTCCTTCCCCGGGGAGGCGGTCCACCGCCTCGCGTGCGGCCGCGGCGAACGCGGCGGTGCCCGGAGCGTCCAGGGTGCCGGAGCGGATATCGCGCTCCTGGCCGCCGCCGTGCAGCACCGGGGTGAGCTTTATGGCCCGGCCGACGACGAGCGCCCCGACGCCCACCGGGGCGCCGATCTTGTGTCCGCTGACCGCCATGGTCGCCAGCCCGGAGCTGCGGAAGGAGACGGGCACGGCGCCGAACGCCTGCACGGCATCGGAGTGCATCGGCACGCCGTACTCGGCGGCGAGCGCTGCGGCGGCGCGAATGTCCTGCACGGTGCCCACTTCGTTGTTCGCCCACATCAGGGTAAACAGGGCAATGGTGTCGGCATGCTCGGCCAGCTCCCGGCGCAGGGCTTCGCGGTCCACGAACCCTTCGCCGTCCACCGGCAGCCAGACGACGTCGGCGCCCTCATGCTTCTGCAGCCACTCCACGGTATCCAGCACCGCATGATGCTCGATGCCGGTGCACAGGATCCGGGTGCGGCGCGGGTCCTCGGCCCGCCGGGCCCAGTACAGGCCCTTGACGGCCAGGTTGTCGGCCTCGGTGCCGCCGGAAGTGAAGATGACTTCGGACGGGTGGCAGTCGAGGGCGGCGGCAAGGACTTCGCGGGATTCCTCGACCACCATCCGGGCGCGCCGGCCGGAGCCGTGCAGCGAGGACGGATTGCCGCTGCGGCTCAGTTCGTGGGTGAGGGCGGCGAGGGCCGAGGCCGAGATCGGCGTGGTCGCCGCGTGGTCTAGGTACACGGGCACCCGTCAATTCTAGCCGCAGTCCGCAGCGGTGGCCCCCGCCGGCCACCGCTACAATTGACCCAGCTTTTACGGCGGGCCGGTGCCGCAGGCTCCTTCCGGCCCGGACAGCCCGCCTTCTGGAAAGGACCCGCGTGAGCCCGTCAGGCAGGACCCACTACGACGTCCTCGGTCTGGCCCCCAACGCCACCGCCGCCGAAATCAAGGCTGCCTGGCGCCGCGCGGCACGCGATTTCCATCCCGACCGGGGCGGCAGCGACGCCCGCTTCCATCTGGCGGCCGAAGCGTACGAGGTGCTCTCCGATCCGGCCCGGCGGGCCGACTACGACCGGCGGCTGGGCCGCGGCGCCGGAGACGAACCTCACGCCGCCCGCCCCGCGGGCACGGCGGCGCACCCCGGTGCCGGAGCGGCCGCGGCCTCCCCCGCGCAGGTGCTGAACCGGCCGCCGCAGTTCAGCCCGGATTTCTCCCCCTCGCAGCCGCCGGTCCTGCCGTTGGCGCTGGCCGGCCGGCAGGTGCACGGGGAGCCCCGCCGGCCCGGCGTGCTGCAGCGCATGGGCGCCGCAGGATCCCGGTGGGAGGCCGAGCAGCGGACGGTCGCCCTGCTGGAGCAGGTGCTGCTGCCGGACTATCCGTCGGCGCGGCTGGTCAGCGGGCTCCGGATCCCGGACACCGGTCCCCGCGGAGGCATGCTGGACATCGGCCACGTGGTGATGGGCGGCTACCGGATGGCGGTGATCGGCTCCGCCATGGCTTCCTCCGGGCACTACCGGTGGGACGGCCGCCAGCTGCGCACCGCCGGCCGGGCGCCGGGGCTGCAGCATCTGCCCGAGGCCGTGCGGACCCTGCAGGCGCGGTTTGGCGAATTCAACGTCGCGGGCTGGCTGGTGCTGCACGATCCGCGCGGCAACCCCTTTGAACCGGTCATCGACTATCCGCCGCAGGCCGCCGGCACCCCTCGGTCCGCTCCCGCCGATGTACGCCCGGTCAACGCCGGCACCCTCGGCCGGGCCCTGCGCCGCTTCTTCAGCGAGGGCCCGAAGCCCGCCGTCGTCCGCCTGCCGGTCCTGGGCGCCCTGATCGAGGCAGCGGACCGCTGACCCAAACCGCCGCTGGCATAGGATGGAGGAGTGTTCCGCATCCTCTTCCACACGCCTGAAATCCCGGGCAACACCGGCAACGCGATCCGCCTCGCCGCCATCACCGGCGCCGAACTGCACCTGGTGGAGCCGCTGGGCTTCGACCTGAGCGACGCCAAGCTCCGCCGCGCCGGCCTTGACTACCATGACCTGGCCGTCCTGCACGTGCACCCGGACCTCGAGACGGCGTGGAAGGCGCTGGAGCCTGAACGCGTCTATGCCTTCACCACCGACGGAGAGGCCTCCTACACCGACATCGCCTATCAGCCCGGCGATGTGCTGATGTTCGGCCGCGAATCGGTCGGCCTCCCGGAGGAGGTCAAGCACGATCCGCACGTCACTGCGCGGGTGCGCCTGCCCATGCTGCCCTCGCTGCGTTCATTGAACCTCGCCAATTCCGCCTCGATCGCCGTCTACGAAGCCTGGCGCCAGCACGGCTTCCCCGGCGCCAAGCTCTAAGGAGCATCCATGCCCCTGACCCCCACCGGCTCAGCCTTCCGCGAAGATGCGGAACACTTCGAACGGCTGGCCCCCTCGCTGTGGAATCCCGTCGGCAACGCCCTCGTCGCGGCAGCGGAGGTGGGCCTGGGCGATCGGGTGCTCGACGTGGGCTGCGGCACCGGCGCCGCGACGATCCCGGCGGCCCAGACCGCCGGCCCGGACGGGTACGTGGACGGCCTGGACCGCTCCGACGCCATGCTCGAGGCGGCCGGAGCCAAGGCGCGCACCCTGAACCTCGACACGATCCGGCTGCATGCGGCGGACCCGATGCAGTGGGACCCCGCCGAACCGTACGACGTGGTCCTCGCGGCCTACGCCGTGTACGGGCTGGCAGAGCTCGATGCGGGGGCGGCCCGCCTGGTCGCGATGCTGCGGGCCGGCGGAACGCTCGCCCTGAGCACCTGGGCCGACGGCGCCCTGGTTCCCTTCGGACCGCTCCTGGCCGAAGCCTGCACCGCCGAGGGCGTCGATCCGGGCCTCGCCCGGGAACTGGCGGACCGGATCGGCCGGCTGAATACGCCGGATCGGCTGCGGAACTGGCTCGAAGGCCTGGGCCTGGAACAGGTCCAGGTGCAGGCGGTCCCCGCCACCGTCCAGCTGACCCCGGACCTGGCCTGGTCGCTGGTCCTGGGTTCGGACCTGCGCAGGCTGCTGCCGGAGGATCCGGCCGCCGTGGAGCGGGTGCGCAGCCGGCTGCTGGGCGAACTGGGCGGGGAGTCTGCGTTCAACGCCGACAGCCTGCTCGCCGTCGGCCGCCGCGCGGCCTGAACCCGGGACGGTCCGCACCGGGCCGGCCGGCGCGGGGACGGGGCTCAGAACCCTGCGATGGTGTCCGGGGTGTTGACGCCCACGGCGTGGAAGACCTCCGCGCTGCGGCCTGCCGGCAGCCCGTGCCGGGCTGCGTTGTCCTGCAGGAACCCGCGCACCGACGCTTCCATATGCGCCAGGTCGGGGTGCTGGCTGGCGTGCAGCCGGATGGCCGCCAGCTTCCGTTCGACCGTGTCGGTGACGTCGACGGCACGGTTTTCGCGTTCCCGCGGCGCCCCGTAGAACCACAGCCACGGCACCTTCCAGGCCGCCAGGCCGGACTCCGCCAGTTCCGGATAGGCGAAGGGGTTCTCCGCCGCCGGGTACACCGCCCGGGTCACGATCTCGCCGCAGGCCAGGTGGTCCGGATGCGAGGCCTGGATGCGGTCCCAGTTGCGCTCGGGATGCATGGAGAGCACGACGTCGGGGCGCACCTCGCGGATCAGCGCCACCACCTGTGAGATGACCCGGTGGTTGGGTTCCAGGTAGCCGTCCCGCTCGCCGAGGAAACGAACATCGTGCACGCCGACCAGCTCGGCGGCGGCCCGCTGCTCGGCGCTGCGCAGGTCCGGCACCGCGTCGCGGTCACCGGGCTCGAACCCGCCTGCGTCTCCGGCGGTCATCACGCAGTACGTCACCTGCGCGCCGGCGGCGGCCCACGCGGCCACCGTCCCGGCGGCGCCAAAATCTACGTCGTCGGGGTGGGCCGCGAAGGCCAGCACCCGCCGCGGCACCGCGGCCGGGGCGGTCACGAGCGGCGCTTCCGGATCTCCTCGGCGGCCTGCGGCAGCACTTTGAACAGGTCGCCGACCACGCCGAAGTCGGCGATCTCGAAGACCGGGGCGTCAGCGTCCTTGTTGACCGCCACGATCACCTTGGAGGTCTGCATGCCGGCCTTCTGCTGGATGGCCCCGGAGATCCCGGCGGAGATGTACAGCTGCGGGGAAACCGTCTTGCCGGTCTGCCCCACCTGGGCCGAGTGCTCGATCCAGCCTGCGTCGGTGGCGGCCCGGGAGGCGCCCACCGCTCCCCCGAGCAGGTCGGCGAGTTCCTCCAGCGGGCCGAAGTCGCCGTCGACGCCGCGGCCTCCGGCCACGATCACGCGGGCTTCGGCCAGGTCGGGGCGGCCGGAGGAGATCCGGCCCGAGCGCTCGGTGACGCGGGCTGCGGCCGGCACCGGCTGCGGCTCGACGGCGCGCCGGACCGCGGGAGCGCCGTCGGCCGGTTCCGCCGGCTCGGCACTGTTGGCCTTGACGGTGATGACCGGCACCCCGGAGCGCACCCGGCAGGTGGAGGTGTAGGCACCGGCCAGCACCGACTTCGTGACGGACAGGTCCGGGGCCACGGCCACGGCGTCGGTGACGACGCCGGACCCGAGCCGGATGGCCGCGCGCGCCGCGATTTCACGGTCTTCGAAGGAGTTGCCCAGCAGCACCGCGCGGGGCTGCGCCGCTTCGACGGCCGCGGCGAGGAAGGCGGCCTTGGCGGCGACCAGGACGTCGGGCAGCTCGGCGGCGGGTTCGAACACCTCGGCCACGCCGAGGCGGCCCAGCGCCTCCGCGGCCTCGTCGGAGACGGGATGCGGGCAGGCGACCACCGGTTCGCCCAGGGTGCCGGCGATGGCCAGCAGCTCCCGCGCGGCGCGTGTCGGTTCGGCGGAGGAAATGTCGACAAAGACCAGGACGGATGCCATGGACTCTCCTATTCGGTGCGGTGCGGTGCCTGCGCCGCGGCTGCGGCAGGCCCGGCGGGAGGGGCTAGAGAAGCTTCTGGGCGGCCAGGAAGTCGACCAGCTGCACGCCGGCATCACCGGTGTCGCTGATGACGGTGCCCTGCCCGCGCGGCGGACGCGGGGCGGCCGCGGCGACCTCGGTCCAGGATCCGGCGGCGCCCACCTGCTCCGGGGCAAGCCCGAGGTCGGCCAGCGACAGGACGGTCACCGGTTTCTTCTTCGCCGCCATGATGCCCTTGAAATTGGGGTACCGGGGGTCGTTGGCCTGATCGGTGACGGAGACGAGCGCCGGCAGCGGCGCCTCAAGGCGTTCGGAGAAGGAGTCGCCGTCGCGGCGGACCCGCACGACGTCGCCGTCCAGCTCCAGCTCGGCGGCGAAGGTCAGCTGGGCGATGCCCAGCCGTTCGGCGAGCTGGGCCGGAACCAGGGAGGTTTCACCGTCGGTGGAGGACATGCCGGTGACGATGAGGTCGGGTTCGCCCAGGTGCCGGATGGCTGCTGCGAGTGCCAGGGAGGTGGCTGCGGCGTCCGAGCCGGCCAGGGCCTCGTCGGTGAGGTGCACGCCGGCGTAGGCGCCGATCTGCAGGGCCTTGCGTACGGCGTTCGCCGCCGGGGCCGGCCCCATGGCCAGCGCGGTGACCTGGTTTCCCGCGGCCTCTCCCCCGCGGGCTTCGGCCAGCTGCAGGGCTGCCTCGATCGCGTACTCGTCCAGCTCCGAAAGGATGCTCTCGGACCGGTCCAGGATATGGCCGGGTCCGTTCAGGTGGCGGTCGAACTGTGCGTCGGGGACGTGCTTGACCAAGACGACGATGTTCAGCGGGGTGGTGGCTGGCTGCTGCATCCCGGCCTTTCCTTCTCAGCGGTTCCCGGCCGGGGTGTCCGGCGGGCGGTCCGACCGGCTGCGGACCCGGGTTTAAGCTAATCACACGTGAGCCGTCCCTGCCCGCCGGTTCCGGCGGGCAGGGACGGCTCGGCGCGTACGGGCCCGGGACCTACTGGTCCGCGGAGTCCCCGAGGGTGACCTCGGCGGTCTGCGGCTGTCCGTCCCGGGTGTAGTCGATGCTCACCTTGGCCCCGGCGGGCTGCATCCGCACGGCCGCGGTGAGGGCCTGCGCGTCGGTGACCGGGATGCCGTCGACGGCGGTGACAACGTCGCCGGGGCGCAGTCCGGCCCGGGCACCCGGGGAGTCCGGCACGGTCTCGGCGACCTCGGCGCCGACGGTGAACGAGGAGGTGTCGCTCGCCGTCGCCGGCTGCACCGTCACCCCCAGGAACCCGTGGCTGGCGGAGCCGGTGTCGATGATCTCTTCGGCGACCCGCTGGGCGTAGCTAATCGGAATCGAGAAGCCGACGCCGATGTTGCCGCCCTCCTCGCTGGCGGAGGTGCTGGATGCCGAGGCGATGGCCACGTTGACGCCGATGATCTGCCCGGAGGTGTTGACCAGGGCGCCGCCGGAGTTGCCGTGGTTGATCGCGGCGTCGGTCTGGATCACGTTGAGGAAAATGGAGCTGGACGCGGTGCTCTGGTTCTGGCTGGAGCCGTCCGGCGGCGCGAACCGGAACCAGTTCTCGTCGTCCGGAGCCTGCTCGGAGGTGTCCGAGCCGTCTTCCGGGGCGGCCGAGGACTGAACGCTGATCGTGCGGTCCAGGGTGGAGACGATCCCGTCGGTCACCGTTCCGGCCAGGCCCAGCGGCGAACCGATGGCGATCACCCGGTCGCCGACATTCAGGTCGTCGGAGCTGCCCAGCTCGGCGGCGGTCAGCCCGTCGGCGTCGATCTTGACCACGGCCAGGTCCGAGAGCGGGTCGGTGCCGACCACGGCGGCCTGGAAGACGCGTCCGTCGTTGAGCTGGACGGAGACCGAGGGGTCCGAGGCCGTACCGCCGAGGGTCACCACGTGGGTGTTGGTCAGGATGTGGCCGTCGGTGTCCAGGATGATGCCAGAGCCGGTGCCGCTGGAGCCGCCGGCCGAGACATCCAGGGTGACGACGCTGGGCGATGCCTTCACCGCAGCCGCGGTGACCGCGTTGACGCTGTCTTCGTTGTTGACGATGACCGAGCGTTCCTGTCCCGTGGTCCCCGCGGTGACGTCACCGTTGTCCAGCACCGCGTCGGCTCCCACGGCCACGGCGCCGCCGAGCAGGCCGGCGATCAGCATCGCCGAGACAAGGGTTCCGGTGCCGTGCCGTCGGCGGCCGGCAGCTGCCGGGGCCGACCCCGGTGCCTGGCCGAAACCGCCGTAGGGTGCCGCCCCGTCGCCGGCGCCGCCCGGGTTCGGGCTGCCGGCACCGCTGTAGCCGGCACCGTTGTAGCCGGTGCCGTTGTAGCCGGCGTCGTTGTAGCCGGCGTCGTTGTAGCCGGCGTCGTTGTAGGCGGTGCCGCTGTATGCGGTGCCGTACGGAGTGCCTTCAGGGGGCGCGGCCCCGTAGCCGCGCTGCTCGGATGCGGCGTGGGCACCGCCGACTGCGGCGTTCTCCGCAGGCTGGACGCCGGCGTCCGGTGCGGCCGCCCCGGTGGCGGAGGCACCGCCCGACGGCGGGGCCGGCGGACGCGGCGGCAGCGGGCGCTGCGGTCCTTCGGTACCCCCGAAATGCTCAGACATGTGTGGTCGTCCTTTCTGAGGTCGGAGCGCCCGTAGGGCGCTTCCTCACTATCGCAGGGGTTCCTGTGACTCCATTCTATGAACGCTGGACGTCCGCTGGGAACCGGCAGGGAGCCTCCTCAGCGCCCCGGGAAAGGTGCAGGGCGCACGTGGAGGTCACCGCATCCGGCCTGCCTGCGTCGGCGCAGGTCATCCGGGCAACGCCCAGTTTCGCGTGGTGGACTGGCCTGAGCACCGGACCATAGAATCGGGGGCACAGGGCCCGCAGCGGCGCAACGGCTCCGCTGCCGCTGCACCCGGATCGGCCGGACGTGGAACATACGGAACCAGGGGTTGGATACATGCGGTTGAGGACCACGCGGCTGGCAGCCGTGCTGACGTTGAGCGCGGCGGCGGTGTGGCCCGCAGCCGCCGCCTTCGCCGAGCCTCCGGTCACCATTCCGCCCGGCGAGTACATCGTCGATGACAGCGGCGTGCTCGGCGGCGACGCCTCCCGGGTAACGGATGCCATCAGCGAGGTCCAGTCCGACAGCGGCTACACGCTCTACGTCGTCTACGTCGATTCCTTCACCTCCCCCTCCGACGCCGAGGCGTGGGCCAGGGACGTCGTCACCGCCAAGAACATGGGTCCCCGGGAGGCCCTGGTCGCGGTCGCCACGGAGCAGCGCAACCTCCAGGTCGCCGTCCGCGACGACAGCCGCATCGACGATGCCCGCCAGGAGGCGATCTACAACGCCGCCGTCGAGCCCCTCAGGGGCAACAGCGACCCCTCATCGGCCGACTGGGCCGAATCCGCCGTGAACGCCGCCGAAGCCCTGGGCTCGGGCCGGAGCGCCGGCAGCGGCAACAACTCAACCGGAGGATCTTCCATGGTGCCGCTGCTCGTGCTGTTCACCGCCGTCGTCCTGGGCGGAGTCGCCGCCTTCATGTTCATCCGCCGGGGCCGGGGCGGGCAGCCGCAGGTCGCCCGCGGCCCGCAGGCCCGCGGCCAGGTCCAGGCGCCGGATCCCCTGGACAGCGTCAGCATCCCGGACCTGCGCAAGCGCGCCGGCAGCCTGCTGGTCGCCGCCGACGACGCGATCAAGTCCAGTGAGCAGGAGCTCGCCTTCGCCGAGGTCCAGTACGGCACCGACGCGGTGAAGACCTTCCAGGCCGACCTCGACGCCGCCCGCAACCACATGGCCGAGAGCTTCAAGCTGCAGCAGCAGCTTGATGACCACATCCCCGACACGGAGCAGCAGCAGCGCACCTGGCTCAAGGACATCATCCGCCGGTGCGAGAAGGTGGGCGAATCCCTGCAGGCGCACAAGGCCGAATTCGATTCCCTGCGCGAGCTGGAGCGCACCGCCCCGCAGGCCCTGGCCGCTGCCCAGGCATCAGCCCAGGAGGCACGCCTGCGCCTGGACCGGGCCTCCGCCAAGCTCACCGAGCTGCGCACCCGGTACTCGGACTCCGCGCTGGCCCAGATCAGCGACAACATCGAACAGGCCACGCAGCGGCTGGAATTCGTCGCCGACGCCTCAGCCGAGGCGCAGGAAAAGCTCGGTGCCTCCGACACCTCCGCCGCCGTCGTCGCCGTCCGCGCCGCGGAGGAAAGCGTGCACCAGGCGAACCTGCTGCTGGATGCCATCGAGCGCACCGGCCGCGACCTGGATGCTGCCCGCAACGAACTGCGCACCGCGATCGCGGATGCGCGGCAGGATCTCGCCCAGGCCCGGGCGATCCGTGACAGCGGCGCCAACCCGGCCCTGGCCGGCCCTGTGGCCGGCATGGAGGCTGCCCTGCAGACCGTCGAGGAGGACTCGGCGGACGGCCGCATCGATCCGGTCAATCTGCTGCGCCGGGTGGAGCAGGCCAACGGCCAGCTCGACGCCGCGCTGGCCGGCATCCGGGACCGCCAGGACCAGGAACGGCGGGCGCGGGAGGCCCTCTCCCACGCGCTGATGTCCGCGCAGGCACAGATTTCGGGCACCGCCGACTACATCCGCGCCCGGCGCGGCGGTGTCGGCAGCGAGGCCCGCACCCGGCTGGCCGAGGCCGAAAGGCACCTGCAGCAGGCGGTCGCCCTGCAGTCCTCCGACCCGGTCTCCGCACTCTCCTACGCCCAGCAGGCCGACGTGATGGCCGCCCAGGCCGCCGAAATGGCCCGCCAGGACGTCGACGGTTTCGGCGGCTACGGCGGCGGGGGCTTCGGCGGCGGGTTCGGCGGACGCGGCGGAGGCAGCGGCCTCGGCGGCGCCATCCTCGGCGGCATCCTCATCGACTCCATCCTGCGCCGACGGCGGCGGCGGCGGGGACTTCGGCGGCTTCGGCGGCAACTTCTAGCCGGCCCGCCGCAGATTTGCCGCCCGCCGGGCGCGCAGCGGTTGCACGTTCCACAGTTTTCGACCCACAACGAGGCACAGCGAAAGGCAGAAACGATGGTTAAGCAGTCTATTTTCGGGCGGATTACCCAGTTGGCGAAGGCGAACATCAACGCCCTCCTCGACTCCGCGGAGGATCCGCAGAAGATGCTGGACCAGATGGTCCGGGACTACAGCAACAACATTGCCGAGGCCGAGAGCGCGGTCGCCCAGACCATCGGCAACCTGCGCATGCTGCAGGATGACCACAACGAGGACCTGCAGAACGCCCGCAACTGGGGCAACAAGGCCCTCGCCGCCTCCCGGAAGGCCGACGAGTACCGTGCCGCCGGCAACACGGCCGACGCCGAGAAGTTCGACAACCTGGCCAAGGTCGCCATCCAGCGCCAGATCGCCGCCGAGAACGAAGCCCGCGGCGCCGAGCCCACGATCGCTTCGCAGGAGGAGATTGTCGAGCGCCTCAAGACCGGCCTGGACCAGATGAAGGGCAAGCTGGGCGAGCTGACCAGCAAGCGCAACGAGCTGATTGCCCGCTCCCGCAACGCCGCGGCGCAAAACCAGATGCACGACGCCATGAAGAGCATCAACATGATGGATCCGACCTCCGAGGTCGGCCGCTTCGAGGAGAAGATCCGTCGCGAAGAGGCCCGTGTCCGCGGCGCCAACGAGCTGGCGGCCTCCAGCCTGGACGCCCAGTTCGAGTCCCTGGAGGACCTGGGCGAGCAGAGCGAGGTCGAAGCCCGGCTGGCCGCCCTGAAGTCCGGCAGCTCCAACCAGAACGCCATCGGCCAGGGCTGACGCCCTGCGCCTGCGGCAGCACTGCTGAAGTGCTGCCGCAGGCAGCGAAAGGCCCCGTCCGGCTGATGCCGGACGGGGCCTTTTCTCTTGGTTGCGGGGGCAGGATTTGAACCTGCGACCTCTGGGTTATGAGCCCAGCGAGCTACCGAACTGCTCCACCCCGCGGCGCTTGAATTACCTTAGCCGCCGCGGGGTGGAGCCGCAAATCGGGTCCTAGCCCTCGTCCGAACCGCCGCCGGTGTCGGAACCGCTGTCGGTGCCTCCGTCGCCGGACTCCGGGGCGGTGGCGCCGTTGGCGCCGTCGATCCGGTCCTGCGCCTCGGTGGCCCGGCGGATGGCGTCCTGCAGCTTGGTCTGGGCTTCGCCGTAGGCGGCGAAATCCCCCTCGGACAGGGCCGCCTGGCCCTCCTGCAGTGCCGCCCCGGCGTCGGACAGGGCCCGGGACAGCTCCTCCTGGTCGGTGCCGGTCCCGCCGCCGGGCGTGGTGCCCGCTTCGGTGCCGGCCTCGCCGGCGTTCTCGGAATCGCCGGTCACGGCTCCGGAGTCGCCGCCGAAGACCTGGTTCAAGGCCTCGTCCAGGGTCGGTGCGAAGCCGACCCGCTCGCCGAAGTTCACCAGCACGCGCTGCAGCGTCGGGTAGGAGGCGTCGCCGGAGGACTGGACGTAGACCGGCTGCACGTACAGCATGCCGCCGCCCACGGGGAGGCTGAGCAGGTTGCCGTTGATGACCTCGGAGGCGCCCTGGCGGAGCAGGTTCAACGCGTTCGAGACCGTCGGATCCGAGTTGAACCGGTTCTGTGCCTGGCCCGGGCCCGGCACCGCGGTGTCGGTCGGCAGCGAGAGCAGCCGCAGCGCACCGTAGTTCTCGGCCTTCTCACCGTCGGCGCCGGTACCGGCGTCGCCGTCCGCGGACAGGAAGCCGTACAGCACGTTGCGGGCTTCGCTGTTCTCGGCGACGAACGGAATGAAGGTCGAGGTGAGCGAGAAGGTGGTCTCCTCCTGGCCCGGCATCTGCAGGGACAGGTAGTACGGGGGCTGCTTCTCGTTGGCGCTCGGCTGGGTCGGATCCAGCGGCACCGACCAGGCATCGTCGTTGCGGTAGAACGAGTCGGCGTCGGTCACGTGGTAGCGGCCGAGCAGCTCGCGCTGGACCTTGAACTGGTCCTCCGGGTACCGCACGTGGTCGATCAGGTCCGCGGACATTTCGCTGTACGGCTTCAGGCTGGACGGGAAGACCTTCTGCCAGGCCTTCAGCAGCGGGTCGGTGTCGTCCCAGGCGTACAGGGTAACGGTGCCGTCGTACGCGTCGACGGTGGCCTTGACTGCGTTGCGGATGTAGTTGACCTGTTCCGGCGGCAGGGCCATCTGGCCCGGGGTCAGCGAGTCGGTGGTGGCCGACTGCAGTTCCTGCTTCGTGGAGTAGGGGAAGTACTCGCTGGTGGTGTAGGCGTCGACCATCCACACCACCCGCTCGTCCACGACGGCCGGGTAGGCGTTGGAATCGACGGTCAGGTACGGAGCCACCTTTTCCACGCGTTCGCGCGGGTCGCGGTCGTACAGGATCTGCGATTCCTCGTTGATGCTCTCGGCCAGCAGCAGTTCCGTGGACTGGAACTTGATGGCGTAGGCAAGCCGGTTGAACAGGTTGCCCACGCTGGGCCCGCCGTCGCCGGTGTAGGTGTAGAGCGTCTCCTCCTCGGAGTTGCCGGTCTGCGGCCGGTCGATCTCCACCGGATCGGTGCCCTCGGGGGCGCCGACGACCGAGTAGTCCGGGGACTGCTCGCCGAAGTAGATGCGCGGCTCGTAGTTGCCCAGCACGCCGCTGGAGGGGATGCCGGACTCCATGAAGCTCGGCTTGCCGTCGGGCTGCACGGTGGAGCCGCGGGCGGCAACCACGCCGTAGCCGTGGGTGTAGTTCACGTGCTCGTTGACCCAGCCGGAGGGCACGCCGCCCATGTTCAGTTCACGCACCGCGATGACGGTGTCCTGCACATCGCCGTCGACGTCGTAGCGGTCCACGCTCAGGGTGTCGGAGAACTGGTAGTACTGGCGGAACTGCTGCAGCTGGCGGAAGGTGTCGGAGACGACGTTCGGGTCCAGCAGGCGCACGTTCTCGGTGGTGCCGACGTCGTCGGCCAGCGCGCCGCTGGCCGCCTCGGTGGTGGCGTTGTACGGGATGACCTCGGTGTCGTCCAGCCCGTAGGCCACCCGGGTGAGGTCGATGTTGCGCTGGATGTACTGCCGTTCCAGCGCCAGCTCCGACGGACGGACCTGGTACTGCTGGATCAGCCAGGGGTAGACGCCGCCGGCCACGATGGCCGTGATGATCAGCATGGCGGTGCCGATGATGGGCAGGCGCCAGCGGCCGATGAACGCGGACAGGATGAACAGCACGGCCACGATCAGGGCGGCGATCGCGAGGATGGTGCGGGTGGGAATCACCGCTTCGACGTCGGTGTACATCGCGCCGGTCCAGTTGCCGGAGGTGTCCTGCAGCGTCGCGTAGCGGTCCAGCCAGTAGTTGGCGGCCTGCAGCACCAGGAATGCCGCCGCGATCACGGCGATGTGGATGCGGGCGGGGCGGCTGACGAAGATGCCCTTTTCCTCCAGGCGGATGCCGCCGTAGAGGTAGTGGGTCAGCAGGCCGGCGATGCCGCTGATCACGACCACGCTGAGCAGGAAGCCGACGAGGAAGCCCAGGAACGGCAGCGTGTTCAGGTAGAAGCTGTAGTCCATGTTGAACTGCGGGTCGGTCTGGCCGAACTCCACCCGGTGGATGAACAGCAGCACCTGCTGCCACATGTTCATGGCCGCGGCGCCGGCGAAGCCGCCGACCACCACGGGAATGCCGATCATCAGGATCCGGCGGATCGGCTCAAGCTGCGCCTGGTAGCGGCTCAGGCTTTCCTGCAGCGAGCTGTCCGGGGCATAGACCGGCCGGGAGCGGTAGGCGACCCGGATGCTCGTGTACACCGCGGCCGCCATGATCAGGAACGCGCCCAGGAACAGGGCGATCCGGGTCAGGTTTTCCGTGACGAAGACTTCCAGGAAGCCTATCTGGTTGTACCAAAGGACGTCGGTGTAGATCTGGGTGAAGTAGACGAAGCCAACAACCAGCACTGCCACCGCGATGAGGGTGGGGATCAGCGGGCTGCGCCGCCGTCCGCTGGGCGGGGAGCTGGTTCCTGGTCGGGAAAATGGGCCGTTTGGTCCGGAAGTCACTGTTACCTCATCGTTCGGTGCGTCGGCTCGCGGCGCCGGCAGCAGACGGCGGGCACTGGATCCCCGGACCGCCGAAGGCAGCCGGGAAAACGTTGATATGCCGGCCGGTACATGGGGCCGTTAACGCCATTCTGCCCTGTTTGCTGCCCGCGGGGCCACTTCCCCGCGCGGCCCCCTGATGTACTCAGGAATCGGTGCAGCGCGGCAGGGTGTCCGGGCTGCCGCCGGCGCCCAGCGTGCGTACGGCGTCCAGGGCGCCGGCGAGGTCCTCTACCTTCACCACTTCAAGGCCGTCGGGGACGCCTCCTTCGAGGACCTCCCCGCAGTTGCCGGCGGGGGCGAGGAAGAACTCGGCACCGGCGTCGGCGGCTCCGATCAGTTTCTGGCGGATGCCGCCGATCGGTCCGACCGTGCCGCTGGAGTCGATCGTTCCCGTCCCTGCGAAGTGCCGCCCGCCGGTCAGGTCCTCCTCGTCGAGGCGGTCGATGATGCCCAGGGCGAACATGAGGCCGGCGGAGGGACCGCCGACGCTTTCCAGGGCGATTGACACCTCGAACGGGAAATCGAAGCTGGTGCTCAGGAAGACCCCGAGCTGGTAGTTGCCGTTCTCGCCTTCGGTGGGCACCACCTCCACGTCCGCCTCGGACCCGGAGCGCCGCACGGTGATCTCGGCTGCCTCTCCCCCGCCGGCGTTGAGCACCTCGCGGAGGTTCCCGAGCCCATCCACTTCCTCGCCGTCGACGGTCAGGAGGATGTCCCCCTCGCGGAGCCGGCCTTCGGCGGCCGACTCCGGGACGATTCCGGCCACGGCCAGCTCTTCGGTGAAACCGATGCCCAGCTCGCGCAGCGCAGCGGCGACGGCGGCCTCCTGGGAGGAGGTCATGGCGGCCGCGTTCTCCTCGTCCACTTCCTCGGCGGTGGTGCCGGGCGGATAGACCAGGTCCAGGGGCATCACCGTCGATTCCGGGTTGAGCCAGGAGCCGACCGCGTCCAGCGAACCGACCCCGTTGGGCGCACCGGTGACGTACACGGTGGTCAGGTCCAGCTGCCCGCTGACCGGAAACGTGCGTTCGCCCTCGATGCTGATCAGGGACTGCCCGTCCACCTCGCCGATGGTGTTGAAGGTCGGGCCCGGGGACTCCACCACGTACGGAGCCGGGAGCAGCAGGCCGGCCAGTGCCAGTCCGCCGGCCAGCAGGCCGGACACCAGCAGCGTGCGGCGGCGCGGGCCTTCGAACCGGGCCGGTCGCCGGGCGGGCAGGGTGTCGGGAGTGCTCAAGGATCCAGCTTTCGTTTCCGGCGGAGGCCGGAAAGGCCTCGAACTGACTGCACTAGGCTACGCCAGGCGGCTGCCGCGGCCTGCACCGCCGCGGCCCTTTGCCCTCAGCGAACGGACGGTGCGGGACGGGACAGCGTCGGGCCCGGCCGGTAACGTGGAAAAACACGGCTCCCGATTGCGGGACCGGCACTGATCAACGACTGAACCGGTGGTATCCATGAGCTCCAATCCATCCGACTCCGGGGATTCCCCCCGCGATCCGTTCTCCGAGATGCTCGCAAAACTGTTCGGCGGGCAGGGCGGCGCCGGCATGGATCCGCAGGAGCTGGCGCGCGCAGCCGGGCTGCCCCATGATCCCAACGCCCTGGCCATGATCTTCCAGCAGGTCCAGGCCATGTTCAGTGCCTCCTCCGAGGGCCCGGTGAACTGGAAGCTGGCCCATGACACGGCCCGCCAGGCCGCTGCCGCCGAGGGGGACCCCACGGTGGGTGCAGCGCAGAAGCGCGAGGTCGAGGAGGCCCTGCACCTGGCCGGTCTCTGGCTGGACCAGGCCACCGAGTTCGGCGCAACGTCCGCCCTGCCCCGCGCCTGGTCGCGGGCGGAGTGGGTCGAGGCCACCATGGGATCCTGGCGCAGGCTGTCCGAACCGGTGGCGGTGTCCATCTCGCAGGCGCTGTCGGATGCGATCAGCACGCAGATGCCGGAGGAAATGAAGTCCATGCTCGGCGGCGCGACGTCGATGCTCGCGAACATGGGCGGGGCGATGTTCGGCATGCAGCTGGGCCAGGCGGTCGGGGCCCTGTCCCGCGAGGTGCTCAGCTCCACGGACATCGGCCTGCCGCTGGCGGAGAACACGGTGGCGCTGCTGCCGGCCAACGTGGCGGGCTTCGGTGAGGGCCTGGACGTGCCCGCGGCCGAGATCCGGCTCTTCCTTGCCGTGCGCGAGACCGCGCACGGCCGCCTGTTCGCGCATGCGCCGTGGCTGGCCTCGCACCTGTTCGGTTCCATCGAGAACTACGCCCGCGGGATCCACATCGACATGTCCAAGATCGAAGGCATGGCCCGCGACATCGACCCGTCCAACCCGGAGGCCCTTCAGGAGGCGCTTTCCGGCGGCGTCTTCCAGCCCGAGCGGACTCCGGCGCAGGAGACCGCCCTGCAGAACCTGGAGACCACGCTGGCCCTGGTCGAGGGCTGGGTGGATGAAGTCACCGCGGCAGCCACCGCCAACCTGCCCTCGTCGGCCGCGCTGCGGGAAATGATCCGCCGCCGCCGTGCTTCCGGCGGTCCCGCCGAACACACGTTCGCGTCGCTGGTGGGCCTGGAGCTGCGGCCCCGCCGGCTGCGGGACGCTGCGGCGCTCTGGGCCCGTATCCGCGACGAGCGCGGCATCGAAGGCCGGGACGAGATCTGGCAGCACCCGGACCTGATGCCGACCGCTGCCGACCTCGACGACCCGCTCGGATACGGCAAGCGCCGCGAGCTGCTGGAGGCCAGCGGCAGCGAGCTCGACGATGCCCTGGCCAAGCTGCTGGCCGGCGGATACGACGAGGCGCCCCAGGCCGACACTGACGCCGCGGCCGAGGCCGAGGCGCAGGCTGGCACCGAGGCGCTGGCTGACGGCGCGCAGGACGACGGCGCAGCGCCGGCCGGGGAAGCGCCGGCCGGGGAAGACGGAAACGACGCCGGCACCGACGGCCCCGACGACGGCCCGGCTGGTCCGAACAGCCGGGACACAGACGGAGACGGCCCCCGCTCCTGATCCTCCACGAGCACAACCGAAAGGTGCCCGCCCGGCTTGTTCCGGGCGGGCACCTTTCATATCAAGGCCCGGGCGGCCGGTCTCCCGGGCGGTCACTCTCCGGGCGCGGCGTCGGCCCCGGTGCCTGCGACATCGTCCTCGTCCATGCCTCCGCTGAGGCCGCGGGCGCTGGCGAACGCCGCTCCCGCCAGATAGGCCTTGGCGGTTTCGGTCTGCGGATAGCCCTCAAGCAGCTTCCAGAACCGGGGACCGTGCGAGGCCTCGATCAGATGCGCCAGTTCATGCAGCAGGACGTAGTCCACCACCCAGGCAGGCATGCCCTGCAGCTTGTTGGACAGCCGGATAGTGCCCCGTCCCGGGGTGGCGGAGCCCCAGCGGGAGTTCTGGTTGGCCACCCATTTCACGCTCGACGGCTTCGCCCGCCCGCCCAGGTACGTGGCGGAGAGCCGGGTGGCGCGCTCCGCCAGGAGCCGGTCGGGGCCTCCGGGGTCCGCCTGGCCGGGTGCGGCGCTGTTTTCCAGCCGGGCGACCATCTTCTCCACCCATTCGCGTTCCTGCGCCCTGGTGAAGTGGCCCGGAATGGAGACAATTGCGGCTCCGTCGCGGAAGACCGCGCTGACGGTCCGCCGCCGCCGGGCCGAACGGCGGACTTCGATGGGCACACCGCCCGGAGTCACGGAGGGGATCTCGGTCTGCGCGGAGCTGCGGGAAGCCATGGTTTTAACCCTAGGCGCTTCGGGTGGTTCTCCGGCCACCCTGTGGACAGGACCACCCTGTGGACAGCCCGCTGCCGCCCCCGGACGGCTGGCACCATGGGTCCGCAGCCGCCGCGCCCCGAAGCCGGCAGAGGAGGAGCCATGCGCATCGATCCCCGTTTGACCGTCACGATCCCGGAGCCCGGGTCACGGCGTTACGGAGCCGAACCGGACTGCCTTCTGCTGCAGGGCCTGCTGCCCGGCGACCAGGCGTTCCTGGCACAGCTGGAGGCAGGGGTTCCGGACGGCACCGAGCAGGCGGCCGGGGCGGCGGCGGGGCTGGACCCGGAACGGTGCACCGGGCTGCTGCGGGCCCTCGGCGGCATCCTCGTTTCCGTGGCGCCGGTGCCCGCGCTGCGGTCCGAACGGCTGGCCGGGGAAGGACACCGGCCGCCTCCCGCGGGAGGAGACGGCCTCTTCCTGGGCCGCCGGGCCGATGCGGTGGTCCAGGTGCGGGGACTGGGGCGGGCCGGAGCCCTCACGGTCCGCCTGCTGGCCGGCGCCGGAGTGGGGACCCTCCTGCTGGAGGATCCTGGGCGGGTGGGATCCGCCGACGTCGGCGGGGCGTACGCGCTGACGGATGTGGGGCTGCCGCGGACCCAGGCTGCGCTCCGGCTGGCCGCACGCACGGATCCGACGCTGCGGGTGCTGCCGCTGCCGGCCGGGCTGCCGCCGGCCCATCTGGACCTGCTGCTGGCCGCGGGGCGGGTTCCGGAGGCCTGGACCGGGCCGCACCCGCTGCTCTGCCTATGGCCCGGCGGCGACGGGTGGAACGTCGGCCCGCTGCTGGTCCCCGGACGGACGCCGTGCCTGGACTGCCTGCGCCTGGCGCACCCGGAGCTGTTGGCCGAGGGTCCTGCCGGGACGGAGGACACCGCCGGGTCCGGCGCAGCCGCGGGACTGGCCGTCCTGCAGGTCCTGGCCTTCATCGAGGCCCGGGTGCGCCCGGCGGCGTGGTCGGCGGTGCTGCGTGTGCGCTCGGCGGACGGATGGGTCGGCCGCCTGCCGCTGGAGCAGCATCCGGAGTGCCTGTGCCGGCTCCAGCGGCGCGGCGCCGCCTGAGCCGTTCCGCACCGCACCACCCGTTGCGCCAGGCTCATCACTCCGGACCAGCCGTGCCCCGCCCGCCGTGCCGCGCCGCCCCGGGCGCCGGGGCGCTGGCCGCTAGTTGTCGGCCAGGATCCGCAGCACGGCTTCGCCGTACCGTTCCAGCTTCGCCGGGCCGACGCCGGGCAGCGTGCCGAGCCGGGTGAGGTTCTCCGGCCGGTCCTCGGCGATGGCCTCGAGCGTGGCGTCGGTAAAGACCACGAACGCCGGCACCCCGGCATCTGCCGCCTCGGTGCGCCGCCATTCCCGCAGGGCCTCAAAGGTCGCTTCGTCGTAGCCGGGCGGGCAGTTGCCGCACCGGCCCGTCTTGCGCTCGGCCCCTGTGGTCAGCAGCGACCCGCAGGAACGGCAGCGCACGGGTCCGCTGGAGCGCCGCCGCTTGGTTCCGGACGCCGGGCTGCCGGAGGCACCCCGCCGGACCGGCGCCGAGTCCGGGCGCAGTCCGTCCAGGAACCGGGAGGGGCGGCGGCTGGCCCGCCCGCCCGGGGTGCGCGACGTGGACCAGGACAGGGCCAGGTGCTCGCGGGCCCGGGTGATCCCGACGTAGAGCAGCCGGCGTTCCTCATCCACCGCCTCCTGGGTGTCGGCGAAGGAGATGGGCATGAGGCCCTCGCTGAGCCCGACCAGGAACACGGCATCCCATTCCAGGCCCTTGGCGGAGTGCAGCGAGGCGAGGGTCACCCCCTGCACGGTGGGCGCATGCTGCGCAGCCGCGCGCTCCTCCAGCTCGGCGACGAAGTCCTGCAGGGTGAACAGGGAGTCGGGGTCGGCCGTGCGCGCGGCGTGCAGCTCATCGGCCAGGGCCACCAGCGCGGCCAGCGATTCCCACTTCTCCCGGACGGCGCCGCTCGCCGTCGGCGCCTGCTCGCTGTAGCCGAGGGAGGTGAGGATGTCCCGCACGGTCTCGGGCACCGGTTGGTTGCCCACGGAGCGGGCGGCGGCGCGCAGCTGCAGCACGGCGTCGCGCACCTCGCGGCGGGCGAAGAAGCGTTCCCCGCCGCGCAGCTGGTATCCGATGCCCGCCGAGGCGAGCGCCTGCTCATAGGCCTGGGACTGTCCGTTGGTGCGGAAAAGGATCGCGATCTGGGCCGGTTCGACGCCCTGGGCGATCAGTTCCCTGATCCGGCCGGCCACCTGCGCGGCCTCCGCCTCGTCGTCGGAGCACTCGGTGAAGGTCGGCTCCGGGCCGGCGGGCCGCTGGGCCACCAGCTCCAGCGGTGTGGGCCAGGCCGGGGCGTTGCGCATCCGCTGTCCCTCGGCGGTGCGGGCGGCAAGGATCCGGTTCGCCAGGTTCACCACCTGCGGCGTGGAGCGGTAGTCGCGCACCAGCTTGACCACGTTCGCGTCGGGGAACCGGCGGGTGAACTCCAGCAGGTGCCTGGAGGTGGCGCCGGTGAACGAGTAGATGGTCTGGCTGGCATCGCCCACCACGCACAGCTCGCTGCGTTCGCCCAGCCAGAGGTCCAGCAGGCGCTGCTGCAGCGGGGAGACGTCCTGGTACTCGTCCACCACGAAGTGCCGGTACTGGTCCCGCACGGTAGCGGCCACCCGCGGGTCCTCCTGCAGGATGCCCACGGTGATCAGCAGGACGTCTTCGAAGTCGATGACGTTGCGGTCCACCTTCACGTCCTCGTAGGACTGGAAGATGCGCGCGACGGCGGTGTGGTCGAAGCCCGCGGGCGCCTCGCGGCCCGCTGCGGCGCGGACGTAGCTCTCCGGGGTCAGCATGGAGACCTTGGCCCACTCGATCTCCGCTGCGACGTCGCGGATTGCGGCCCGGTCGGTGGACAGCCTCAGCCGGCGGGCGGCTTCGGCGATCAGCTGGGCCTTGTGGTCCAGCAGGGCCGGCAGCGGGCCGCCGACGGCCTGCGGCCAGAAGTACTGCAGCTGCTTGAGCGCGGCGGCGTGGAAGGTGCGGGCCTGGACGCCGCCGGCGCCCAGGTCGCGCAGCCGGCTGCGCATCTCCGCCGCGGCGCGGGCCGTGAAGGTCACGGCCAGCACCCGCTGCGGGGTGTACAGGCCGGTGTGCACGCCGTAGGCCATGCGGTGGGTGATGGCGCGGGTCTTGCCGGTGCCGGCGCCGGCCAGCACGCACAGCGGCCCGGTAAGGGTGGTCGCCACCTCGCGCTGCTCATCGTCGAGCCCGGCGAGGATCCGTTCTTCGAGTGTCGTTGTGCTCATGCGGCGCCGGGTGCCTCCGGTTCGCTGATGGGGCCCCCGTACCAGCGTTCGATCAGGTTGCGGGCAATGGAGATGCGGCCCGGGATGGTGATCTCGCCGGCCGCGACGGCCGCGGTGAGTTCCGCCCGGGTGAACCAGCGCAGGTCCTCGATCTCCACGCCGTCGGCGCGCGCCGCCCCGGGGTTGACGGCGCGGGCGGTGAAGCCGAGCATCAGCGAGCAGGGGAAGGGCCAGGGCTGGGAGCCCAGGTAGCGCGGCTCGGTTACCGTGATGCCCGATTCCTCTTCCACTTCCCGCAGCACGGCCGCTTCCAGCGACTCCCCCGGTTCCACGAATCCGGCCAGGGTCGAGTACCGCGGGCCGGGCCATGCCGCGGCCGAGCCGAGCAGGATCCGGTCTTCGTCGTCGATGATGGAAACGATGATCGCCGGATCGGTCCGGGGAAAGTGCTGGCTGTTGTCCGCCGGGCAGCGCCGAACCCAGCCGCCCTGCTCGGGAACGGTGGGCTTGCCGCAGCGCGGGCAGTGGGTGTGGACCGCGTGCCAGTTGGCGACGGCGGCTGCCTCCACCAGCAGGCCGCTGTCCAGGCCGCTGAGCGAGACCGCGGCGTCGCGCACCGAGGCCCACCGCACGCCGTCGCCCGCGAGCTGCTCGTCGGGCTCGGGCAGGGTCACCAGGACGACGTCGGTCCCGGCCGGCGCGCCGCCGTCCACCAGGGTGCGGCCGAGGTAGACCGGCTCGGGCCCGAAGCCCTCCGGCCCGACCGTGGAGAGGACCAGGCCGTCCTCGCCGACCAGGGCCCGGCCGCCGGCCAGGTAGAGCACGCGGGTGGAGGAAGCGTGGAGGATGGATTCAAAGAGGTCCGGTGCCACCCGACGGTCCGATCCGCGGTCCACGGCGGTGCGCGCCAGCGGCAGCAGGCCTAGGGGCGGGACAACGGCTACCGGGGCGGGGCTGGTCATGCCTCTACCGTAGTCTCCCCCTCCCCCAACACTGTAGTTCGGGCTGCGGCTGTGAGTTCTCGATCACGCTTGCGGCGACTCGCCGGGCCGGAAACGGTAACTCGCACCACATCTGGCCCTACGGTTGAAGATGTGAAACGGACCCCCATGGAATTGGCAGCAATGGCCAGCGCCGCTGTTCCCGGCCTGGCTCCGACCGGCGTTGCCGGCTCCCCGGACGATGCCGCGGACTTCGACGCCGCCGTCATCGTCGACGCCTCCGGCCGGCGCTGGCGGGTGCGCTGCCCCCGGCATGTGGAGGCCAGCATGCGCCTGGAGACCGAGCTGCTGGTCCTGCGCGCGTTCGTCCCGGCCGTGCGTGCCGAGCTGCCGTTCACCGTTCCCTACGTCGCCGGCACGGTGCGCCGCGGCGACCTGTGCACCTGCGTCTACTCCCACCTCTCCGGCACCGCCCGCGAGATCGATGACCTGGCGGCGGCCGGCGACGCCGTGGCCGCCGACATCGGCAAGGCCATCGCCGCGATCCACACCCTGCCCCAGTCGATCGTGCACAACGCCGATCTTCCGAGCTACACGGCCAACGAATTCCGGCAGCGCCGCCTGAACGAGCTGGACGCCGCCGCAGGCACCGGAAAGATCCCGCCGGTGCTGCTGCGCCGCTGGGAACACGCCCTGGAGGACGTCACGCTGTGGCGGTTCAGCCCGGTGGTGGTCCACGGCGACCTGCACGAGGACAACCTGCTCGTGGCCAACGGCCGGGTCTCCGCCGTCACCGGCTGGACCGACCTGCGCGTGGGCGATCCCGCGGACGACTTCGCCTGGCTGATCGCCGCCGCCGACCAGACGTTCACGGCCAAGGTGCACACCGCCTACATGCAGGCCCGCGGCGACGTCGCCGACCCGCACCTGATCCGCCGCGCGGCGCTCTCCGCCGAGTTCGCCCTGGCCCAGTGGATGGTCCGCGGCCTTGCCGTCGGCAGCGCGGAAATGGTCTCCGAGGCAACGGACATGCTCGCCACGCTGGAAGCCGATGTGCGCGTGCAGGAGGCCCAGCAGGCCCGGACCGCCCGGTCCGCATCCGGATGGCGTCCCGCCACCGGCCAGCAGCGCGTCGTCGAGCCCGCTGCAGGGACAGAACCGGCACGGGCCCCGAAGGTGACCGTCTCCCCCATCGGGCCCGCCGATGCCGAGGGTGCGGCCCCGGCCGGTACTGCGGCAGCCGGTACTGCGGCAGCCGGTACTGCGACGGCCGGTACTGCGGCGGACTCGACCTCGGCCGACGGCGCCGCTCCTTCAGCCGGGGTGCCCGGCAGCGACGGTGCGGCAGCTCCGGCCGGCGACGCTGCGGCGGCTCCGGCCGGTGACGCCGATCAGTCGGCCGGACAGCCCGGCGCCGTCCGACCGGACGGGCCCCGCGCGGAGGAACATCCCGCAGGTCCCGGGTCCGGGTCCAGGGCCAACTCGACGAAGGTCTCCGCGGAACCCATCGATGTCCAGTCCGCGGAGCCCGGCCATGACGGGAATGACATCGAAGGTGCGGTCGCCGCCGATGCCCGCGACGCGGGCGAACAGCACGATGTCGTCGACGCCGACGGCCACGAGGGATCGAAGAACGGCTGCGGGAACCCCGCTGCCGATGCAGGGGCCGGCGCTCCAGGCAATGACGACGGCGACGCCGTCGTCATTGCCCTGCCCACGAGGTCCCGGAACACCGCGGACGACGCGGCACCCGAGGACGGCGCAGCAGCCGGGTCCGCCGATGCGGCCGGCCGCCCCCAGCGTCGGTAAGGACGGACTCCCGGGGGAGCGTCGCCGTTCCCTGCACCGCGCCGGGCAAGGGCTTTTGCCTGCCAGCTGAGCACACCTCGCCCCTTCCGACGGCGCACATTCAGCCTGCGCCATGACCGGTGTGCGTCGCTTCCACCCCTGCAGACCCGCCGACCCGCCGACCTCTGGCTGGCGTGCGCCTCAGAGCGCACAGCCCCGCTGCCCGGCGGCACGGAGCTTCCGCAACCCTGCCCCCCTCCAGTTCGGGTTGCCTGTACCTCCTTCCCCGCCTCCTTTCCGGACTCCGGACTCCTGTCGAAAACTGTTAGTTCTCCTCTTGCCGTCCTCCTGGCTCTATGGTTAATTGGTTGAGTAATGAACCACCGCACCGATGAACCTTGGTGCAGACGAGAGGAGCGGCCCTTGATCGATGACAGCAGGCCGATCTTCCAGCAGGTGGCGGAGCGGATTGAGGGGGACATCTTGGACGGAGTGCTGCAGGAGGAGGGCCAGGTCCCCTCCACCAACGAGTTCGCCGCGTTCTACCGCATCAATCCCGCCACAGCCGCCAAGGGCGTGAACCTCCTGGTGGACGAGGGCCTTCTCTACAAGCGCCGGGGCATCGGCATGTTCGTGGCACCGGGAGCCCGAGCCGCGGTGCTGGAGAAACGCCGTGAGCAGTTCTACCGCCAGTATGTGCAGCCCCTGGCCGTGGAGGCCCGCAAGCTGGGCATCTCCCCGGAGGAGCTGACTGACCTCATTCACCGCAGTGCCGCTGAACACGAAGGGACCCCGGCACCATGAACGTCATAGAAACCCGCAACCTCACCCGCCGCTACCGGGACCAGACGGCCCTGGACAACGTCAGCCTGGACGTCCAGGCGAACCGCATCTACGGCCTGCTGGGCCGCAACGGTGCCGGCAAGACCACCCTGATGTCCATCCTGACCGCCCAGGGATTCGCCAGCTCGGGCGAGGTACGGGTCTTCGGCGAGCATCCGTTTGAAAACGAGCGGGTGCTGTCCCGCCTCTGCTTCGTCCGCGAGTCGCAGAAGTATCCGGACGACTTCACCATCCGCAACGCGCTCGACGCCGCCGCGCTGTTCTTTCCGAACTGGAGCGCCGACCTGGCGGGGAAGCTGCTGGAGGATTTCCAGCTGCCCCGGCCGACGAAACACCGGATCAAGAAGCTATCCCGCGGCCAGCTGTCCGCAGTGGGCGTCATCATCGGCCTGGCTTCCCGGGCCGAACTGACGTTCTTCGACGAGCCCTACCTGGGCCTGGACGCAGTGGCCCGGCAGCTGTTCTACGACCGGCTGCTGACCGACTTCGCGGACCACCCGCGGACCATCATCCTCTCCTCGCACCTGATCGACGAAGTGGCCAATCTCCTGGAGCATGTGATCGTCATCGACCGGGGCCGGATCGTCATGGATGACGAGGTGGAGGCCATCACCGGGTCCGCGTTCGCCGTCGCCGGCAAGGCCTCCTCCGTCGAGGAGTTCGTGGCCGGCCGTCCGGTGCTGCACCGGGAAGGCCTCGGTGCCCTCGCGTCGGTGACCGTTGACGCTCCCCTGGCCGGCAACGACCGGGAGCGGGCCGCCGCCATGGGCCTGGAGCTGGCGCCGGTGTCCCTGCAGCAGCTGATCATCCGCCGCACGCTCAAAGCCAACGAATCCTTCGGCCACAGTGCCGAAAGCAACGAGGATCTGGAGGTCCTGCGATGAACCGCGCACTCGCCGTCGCCCGCATGCAGATGCTGAACAAATGGGTCTACCTGGGCATCCCCGGCATCATCCTGGCCAGCTCCACCCTGCTCGCCCTGGCGATCCTGGCCATCATTCCCAACGATGACGGCGAGGTGCGGATGGCCTTCTCGGGCCAAGCGGTGATGTGGTACTTCCTCGCCATCGGCGTCCAGGCGCTGACCCTGACCTTCCCCTTCTCCCAGGCGATGAGCGTGAGCCGCCGATCGTTCTATGCAGGCACGCTGGGGCTCTTTTCGGTGATGTCGCTCTGCCTCGGCGTGCTCTACTGGCTGCTGGGCCTGGCGGAGCAGGCCACCAACGGCTGGGGCGTCGAGGGCCACATCTACGCCCTGCCCTGGATCGCGGAGGCGCCCTGGTACGCCCAGATCCTGCTCTACTTCGCCCTGTCGATGCTGCTGTTCATGTTCGGGTTCTGGTTCGCCACCGTCTACAAGCGCTGGCGCACCACCGGGCTGGTCCTCGCCCTGGTCGGATTCGGCGTCATCCTGCTCGGCGCCGTGGCCCTGGCCACCTACACCGAGTCGTGGCCGGCCGTGGGGGCGTGGTTCGTGCAGCTGACCCCGCTGGCCCTGGCCGGCTGGCTGCTGCTGGCCGGAGTGGTGCTCGCCGTGGGATCCTACGGCACCCTGCGCCGCGCAGTCCCCTGACCCGCATTGACCTGCGCAGAGAAGGCCGCCTTTCCGCTCCGGAAGGCGGCCTTCCCCGTGCTCCCGGCGTGCCGGGTCAGCCCGCGGCCGCGTCCAGGATAATCTTCTCCAGCTCCGCTTCTCCCAGCAGGTTGTGCGGGCGCACCAGCTTGTCCGCACCGACGAAGTAGAACGCGGCCCGCACATCCTTCAGCGGCACGCCCTGCAGCCGGGACCAGGCCAGCCGGTAGACGGCCAGCTGGACCGACCGGACCTCCAGCGACCTGCCCGTGGGCGGCGCTCCCGTCTTCCAGTCGATCAGGTCCCAGCTGCCGTCGGCGTCGCGGAACACCGCATCGATCCGGCCGCGCACGACGACGGACTGCACCCGGGTCTCCACGGGCACCTCCACGAAGGCGGGTTCCCGCTGCGCCCAGGACGAGGCCTGGAAGGTGGCCACCATCTGCTCAAGGTCATAGGCCTCGTCGACGTAGGCGTCCGCCGCGCCGGGATGCTCGTCAATGTCCAGCATTCCGGCCCGCCCGAAGAACTCCTCCACCCAGGCGTGGAACGCGGTGCCCTTGCGGGCCGCGATGCCCGGCTCCCGGGGCACCGGCCGGCGCAGCTGCCGGGTCACCGCCTCCGGATCCTCGCGCAGGTCGACCAGCATGGAGGCCGAGATATGTTCGGGCAGCTGCACGGACACCACCGACTCCGGCGGCCGGTGCCGGGCCAGGACGAGTTCGACCTCGCGGCTCCAGCGGCCGGTTTGCGCATCGGCCGCGCCGGCGGCTCCGGCCGCCGGCGTCGTCTGCCCGTGTGCTGCGGCAAGGACGGCGGCGGCCGCCTGCTCCATCGGGGCCCGGCGGCTGCCCAGCGGGTCGATGGGCCACACCGCGGTCTCGGGCCGGGAGGCGGCAGGATTCGCGTCGCCCTCCTCTCCCACGGGAGTCCAGGACAGCACCCGGTAGCCTTCCTCGCCGTCGGCGGCCAGACCGCGCAGCGCCTCAAGGTAGTCGGACGGTCCGGTGGGTTTGGACCGTCCGCCGCCCCAGGCGCTGGCGGTACAGATGAGCAGGTGCCGGGCCCGGGTGAAGGCGACGTAGGCCAGCCTCCGTTCCTCCCGCTCGGCGTGGCCCCGGGCGTCGTCGGCGAACAGCTTTTCGCAGTCCAGCCAGGTCTTCTGGTCCTCCTGCTCCCAGTCCCACTGCGGCAGGTCCGGGGCGTCGCCGCGCAGGTGCCACGGGATCGCCGCGTGCCCGGAGCTCCAGCGGGAGTCCTTGTCGCTGGGGAACTGGCCCTGGTTCAGGCCGGGCACGGCCACCACGTCCCACTCCAGGCCCTTGGAGGCGTGCACGGTGAGCAGTTGGACTGTTTCCCGGCTGGCTTCCAGCTGCGTGACCGGCAGGCCGTTTTCCTCTTCGTTGGCCGCCTCCAGCCAGGCGAGGAACGCCACCAGGTCCACCCGGTCGGCGGAGGCGCTGAAGTTCGCGGCGGCATCGGCAAAGGCGTCGAGGTTCCGCCGGGCTTCGTGGACATTCACGCCGGGCTTGGCCGCCACTTCGATGTCGAGCAGGATCCGCCGTTCGACCTCGCCGATCAGCGTGGTGAGATCCTCCCCCACGAAGGTGCGCAGGGCCCGCAGCTCGTCCCGCAGCCGGGCCAGGCGCCGCAGCCCCTCCTCGGAGACCGAGCGGCCGGCGTTGGAGACCCACTCGGCCCGGGGCAGGGAGTCCACGGCTTCGACGAGGCTGCCGCCCTCGGCCATGTCAGCCTCCAGCACGTCCGCTTCCCCCGGCTCGTCGGGCACGTGAACGTCGGCGGCCTCTCGGATGGTGGCGGCCCGTTCCCGCACCCGCACCAGGTGTCGTGACCAGTCCGCCAGGGCCATCAGGTCCGCCGGCCCGATCCGCCAGCGCGACCCGGCCAGGATGCGCAGCATGGAGTCGGAACGGCCGGGGTCACCCAGCACGCGCAGCACGGCCAGCAGTTCAACCACCTCGGGGGTCGAAAGCAGCCCGCCCAGTCCCACCACCTGCACGGGCACGCCGCGTGCCTCAAGTTCCTTCTGGAAGGCGGTGAACTGGCGCCGGCTGCGGCAGAGCACGGCCACGGTGGGCATTTCTCCGGCGTCGAACCGACCGCGGGTGCGCACCTGCGCGATCATGTCCGCGACTTCCTCGGCCTCACCGGCGATCCGCGGGGCGTCCGGGCCCTCGCCGTCGGCAAAGCCGGTCTCGCTCAGGTACCGGGCCAGCAGCACTTCGCCCACCCCGGCACGCTCGTTCTTCGCCAGCGGCGGCACCGGCGGCAGCCGCTGCACGCGCAGCCACGGGGCCTTGTCGTTCAGCGGGGCGGCCACGGCGTTGGCGGCGGCGAGGATGGAGGTGTCGTTCCGCCAGGCGGTGGTCAGGGTCGCCACCGGAGCCAGCGACCGGTCGCCGTCGGCCGCCACCACCGGAAACTTTTCCCGGAACGTGCCCAGCTGGCCGGCGGACGCGCCGCGGAACCCGTAGATGGACTGGTGCGGGTCGCCGACGGCGGTCACCGCCCGGCCGTCGCCGAACAGCTGGGAGAAGAGCACCATCTGGGCATGCGAGGTGTCCTGGAACTCGTCCAGCAGCACCACCCGGTACTTGGCGCGCTCCATCTGCACGGCTTCCGGAATGCTGCCGGCGATCCGGGCGGCGAGTTCCACCAGGTCGCCGAAGTCCAGCTGCCGGCGGTCCGCCTTGGCCTGCTGGTAGGCCTCCACCAGCTCGGTGACGGTGATGCGGGTGCGCAGCCGGTCCAGCATCTTCTTCACGGCCGCGGTGGGCGCCTTGGTCTTGCCGGACTGGTAGGGCAGCGCCGACGCGCAGGAGAGGTGCTCCTGCAGCTGGGCGCTGACCTCCGCCGGGGAAACCAGGTGCTCGGAGCACTCCGAGGCCATCTGCAGCACGGCGCTGACCAGGGTGGACTTGGCCGCAATGAAGTGCTCGTACTCGCCGGCGTAGGCCTCCACCACCTGGCTGGCCAGCTGCCATGACTGGGCGCCGCCGAGCATCACCGAGTCGCGCTCGACGCCGATGCGCAGTCCGTAGTCGCCCACGATGCCGTTGGCGTAGGAGTGGTAGGTGGAGACGGTCGGTTCCATGCGCGCCTCGGCGTCGGCCGAGCCCGGGTCGATCCCGGCCTCGGCGTCCTGGTAGCGGTACAGCAGCGCCAGCCGCTGCCGGATGCGGGTGGCCAGCTCGCCGGCCGCCTTGCGCGTGAAGGTCACGCCGAGGATCTGCTCGGGCTCGACCAGCCCGTTGGCGACCAGCCAGACCACCCGGTCCGCCATCGTCTTGGTCTTGCCGGATCCGGCGCCGGCGATGACCAGCAGCGGTTCCAGCGGCGCCTCGATCACCCGGACCTGTTCCGGGGTGGGATACAGGACCGTCTCCCCCGGGTCGGCCAGCAGCTCGGCCAGCCGGTGGGCGGAGTAGCGGATGCCTTCCCCGGTGCCGGAGCCGGCGACGTCGGCCAGGGAGACGCTCATTCGGTGACCTGCTTTCCTTCGGGGCAGAGCGGGCAGATTTCCGGCAGCCGGCAGCCGTGGCCGCCGTAGCCGCCGTCGGCTTCGTGCCGGGTTTCGAACTCGGCGGCGGACATCAGCCCGGCGGCCTGTTCGATCATCTCCCGGGCCCAGCCGGCGTCGGGCGCCAGGGCCGGCTGCTCCTGCACGGCGACCTTGACCGCATCGGTGCCCAGCTGCACCAGCGCGGCGCCGCCGGGCGTCCCGGGGGCACCGCCGGCGTCGTCGAGGGCACCTTCACGGACGGCTTCCTGGTAGGCGGCGAGCTGGGGGTGCTGCTCAAGGTCCTTCTTCGACGGAGCGGACTTGCCGGTCTTGAGGTCCACAATGTAGAGCCGGCCCTGGCTGTCACGTTCGAGCCGGTCGATCTGCCCGCGCAGCAGGGCGGTGCGTTCAACGCCGTCCAGCAGCACCGGCAGGGCAACTTCGAAGTCCTTTTCGACGTCGACGAGGGAGCGTCCTTCCTGCCGCATCGAGATGACGTAGGTCGCCAGTTTGCGGACCATGCGTTCGGCGCGCTCCAGGTCCTTGCGGCCCTCCCAGTTGTCCTTCATGCCCAGCGAGGGCCAGCGGCGCTGCAGCTCCGCCGCGTACTCGCTGCCCGTGGCGTCGGGCATTTCCTGGGCCAGCTGGTGGACGAGCGTGCCAAGCGAGCGGGCGAAATCGGTGGCGGCCTCGCCGCCGGCCGCGGAGACGAACCAGCTCAGGGGGGACTTCAGCACCGCATCCACCTTGGAGGGCGAGACCGGAATGACCGCCTCCGGCGGGATGACGGGGCCACGGGTGGACAGGTCGGCCAGCCCCCACCAGGAGTCCGGATGGGCCCCGGGGACCGGCCAGGGATGGTTCACCATGGTCCCCAGGTGGGTGAGCGCCTCGGCGGCGGCACCGGGATCGGCGTCGGGCTGCTGGGCCGCGGCGCGCAGCTCGGCGACCAGCGAGCGCAGCGTCAGCGGGCGGACCACCTCGGTCCGGGGCCGTCGCTTCGCCTGCGGCGGCAGCGGGTCGACGAGGTCCAGGAACTGGGAGGGCTGTTCGTCCTCCGACTCCACCGCGGTGCAGATCAGTTCCTCGCCGGCACGGGAAATGGCGGTGGAGAAGCTGCGCAGCTCATCGTGCCGGATGGCGTGCATCAGGGACACCGGGCTGCGGTGCCGGCGGAAGTCGTCGCCGTGCTCGACGGCGGAGACCAGGTCTCCGCTGCCCAGCAGCTCGCCGCGCAGCCGCAGGTTGGGCCAGACCCCCTCCTGGATGCCGGCGACGATCACCACCGGCCACTGGCGACCGGCGGCGCTGGCCGGAGTCAGCAGCTCAACCGCCTCGCTCCGCTGCGCCCGCGCGGCCAGGGTGTCCATCGGCAGCTCGGAGCTGGTCAGGTAATCGAGGAACTGCGCGGGCGTGGAACCGGGCAGCTGGTCGACGTACCGTTCGGCGGTCTGGAACAGCGCCATCATCGCGTCGAGGTCCCGGTCGGCGCGTGAACCGTTGGCACCGCCCTCCAGGGCCAGCTCCGCCCATCGGCGGGACAGCCCGGAGGTGGACCACAGGGCCCAGAGCACCGTCTCGGCGGTGGCGCCGGGCTGTTCGGCGGCGCGGCGCCCGGCCTGCAGCATGGCACTGATCCGCTGGGCCGAGCGGGCCTCCCAGGTCAGGCCGGCCAGGGCGAGGCCGCTGTCGGAGCCGGGCTCGAGCAGCGCCTCCACCAGCAGCGCATCGCTGGCCCGCCCGCCGCCGGCACGCCGTTCCTCGCGGCGCAGGGACTGGCGCAGCCGGCGCAGCTCCAGCGGGCTTGCCCCGCCGATCCGGCTGGTCAGCAGGGAGACGGCGGCCTCGGGCGTCAGGGTCCCGGGATCCAGGACGACGGCGAAGGCTTCCAGCAGGGGCCGGACGGCGGCTTCGTCGCGCACCGCCTTTTCGGCCACGGGGATGGTGGCTTCGATCCCCTGCGAGGCGAGGTAGCGCTGCAGCCGGGACAGCTGCCCGCCGGTACGCACGATCACGGCGATGTCCGCCAGGGACCGGCCCTCCAGCAGCTGCGCCTGCAGGATGCGCTGGGCGATGTAGCGCTGTTCGTGCATGGGCGAGTCCACCACGTGGGCGGCGGCCCGCCACCTGCCGGCATCGGCTCGGGGCGCCCCGGCCGTATCCGTTCCGCCGGCGTCGTCGGAGCCGTCCCCGGGCGGGACGGTGTCGGCGAGCAGCCGGTAGGAGGGCAGCTTGCCGGCGACGGCGATACGCGCGGCCGTGCGCTGCCAGGCCTCGGCCACCGTGCCCTTGAGCCGGTGCGAGGTATGCAGCACCAGGGTCTGCGGCTCGGTGCCCAGGGTGTGGGAGAGCCGGCCGACCAGGTCGGGCCGGGCGCCGCGGAAGCCCTGCACCACGGTATCGGGGCAGGCGGTCAGCACGGCGTCGGAGGCGGCGCCGCCGCCTGCCCCCACCAGCTCGGCCAGCAGGGCGTGGATCGCGGGGTTGGCCTCCTGCAGATCATCGACCAGGATCAGGCGCAGCCGGGCCCGTTCGGCGGCCAGGAAATCCGGGTCCTGCTGCAGGATGTGCAGGGCGCTGGTGATGATGCCGGCGGGGTCGAAGGCCTCGGGCATGCGGATATCGAGCACGTCGCGGTATTCGGCATAGAGCGCCGCGGCGGCCGTCCAGTCCGGCCGCCCGTGGCGACGTCCGTGCGCGGCCAGTTCCTCCGGGCTCATGCCCAGTTCGATCACCCGGTCGAAAAGCTGCCGGATCTCCTGGCGGAAGCCGCGGGTCGGCAGGGCCAGTTCCAGCGATTCAGGCCACGGCAGCTGGGGTACCCCGTGCTGCCCGTGCCCCTCCAGCAGCTCCTTGATGATGACGTCCTGCTCGGCGCCGGACAGCAGGCGGGGCGGGCGCTGGATGTGCGGCAGCCGCCCCTCGGCCTTGGCCCGGCGGATGAGGTCGAAGGCGTAGGAGGCCCAGGTGCGGGCCGGGGAGGTGCTCAGGGTGCCCTGCAGACGTGCGGAGAGCGCGTCGCGGAGGCCGGCCGCGGCGAGCCTGGACGGTGCCAGCAGCAGGACACCCGCCGGGTCCAGGCCGTCCCGCCCGATCCGGCGGACCGCGGTTTCCACGAGCACCGTGGACTTGCCCGTGCCCGGGGCGCCGAGGACCAGCACCGGTCCGCTGCCGGTGGGCAGCTCCGTCACGGCCGCCTGGTCGGGGCTCAGCTGCACGTCGACGGCGTGGGCGGTGTCCGGGGGAACCAGCCGAAGTTCAACGCTCATGCGGATACTCCATCACGGGGCACTGACATTTCCTTCATCGCCGCGGACCGCAGGCGCACTGCCGACGTCGGCTGTTCCGGCGGCCTGCCGGGCGAGCCGGGCGATTCGATCCCACGCCGCGTCGTCCGGCTGCCAGCGGGCGGCGGCCATCCGCACGCGGCACTCCGCGGCGTCCTCCCCGCCGCGGTGCAGCGGCGTGTCCTCGGCGAGGTAGTGCTCCCTCGCCCGTCCTTCATGGCAGCGGGGCGGCTGCCCGGAGGCGCGGAGCACCCGCCACCACGGCACCGAGGAGCCGTACCGTGACATCACGGCGCCGATCTGGCGGGGGCCGCCGACGCCGAGCAGCTCCGCCAGGTCTCCGTAGGCGAGGACCCGTCCCGGCGGTATCAGGCGGGCCAGGGCCAGCACCGCCTCCACGTACTCCGTCCGCATGCTTCCAGCCTAGCCGCGCCGAAATCACGGATTGTCGGTGCGGGCCGGTAGCTTGGGGAATCATGAACACCAGCTGGCACACCCTTCCCCGAGCCGCCTTCGATCTGGAAACGACGGGCCGGGATCCGCAGACCGCCCAGATCGTCACCGCGTCGGTGGTCCTGGTCAACGCCCGGAACGAGGTCCTGCAGCAGCACGAATGGCTGGCCGCCCCGGACGTGGAGATTCCCGCCGAGGCCACCGCCATCCACGGCGTCAGCACTGAGCAGGCACGGGCCGAGGGTCAGGCGCCCGGTGCCGTCGCGGCCGAACTGGCCGCCGTGCTCTCCGGGCTGTTCGAGGCCGGCATCCCCGTCCTCGCGTTCAACGCCTGCTATGACTTCACCGTGCTGGACCGCGAATGCGCCCGGCACGGGCTGCAGGCTCCCGAGCCCATGCCGGTGATCGACCCCTACGTCATGGACAAGCAGGCGGACCGCTACCGCCGCGGCAAGCGCACTCTGAGCGCGTTGTGCGCCCATTACGGGGTGGAGCTGGAGCACGCGCACACCTCGGCCGCAGACGTCATGGCGACCCTGGGGGTCGCCGCCGTGCTCGCTGAGCGGTTCGAGGAACTGCGCCTGCCGGCCCCCGAGCTGCACCGCGCGCAGGTCGCCTGGTGCGCCGGGCAGGCGGAGAGCTTCCAGGAGTACCTGCGCCGCCGGGATCCGGAAGCCGTGGTGGACGGCAGCTGGCCGCTGCGTTCCGCCCCGCAGCCGGCCTGAGCCCCCCACGGCGCGACGGCGGCTATACCTCCCGGCACCCCGGCAGCCATACCTGCCGCGGCGCCGTCGCGCAAGCATGTTACGCCGGATTCCGTTCCGTGGCCGGGCGCATGCGATACTGAACCGAGTGTTTGGCGCTGATGGCGCCCCAGGCGCGCGGCTGCGCGCGTCTCGTGCCACGCGATTGGCAGGCACCCTCTGAACGGCCGGCGCCGCGCGCCTTTTCGGCCGCATTCGTGCTGCGGCAACTCGTAGACCCTGAGGACCCCATGATCACAGTTAAAGACCTGCGCAAGGTCTATCGGCAGGGCGCCCGCGACGTCGTCGCCCTGGACGGCGTCAGCCTGTCGGTGCCCAAGGGCTCCATCCACGGCATCATCGGCCACTCCGGAGCCGGCAAGTCCACCCTGGTGCGCTGCCTTACGCTGCTGGACCGCCCGACGTCGGGGTCCGTCTCCATCGACGGGCGGGACCTCACCGCGGTCCGCGAGGCCGAGGTCCGCACCGCCCGGCGGCGCATCGGCATGGTGTTCCAGCACGCGAACCTCATGGACTCCCGCACCACTGCCGCCAACGTCGCCCACCCGCTGGAGCTCGCCGGCTGGAAGAAGGCGCAGATCCAGCCGAAGGTCGCCGAGCTGCTGCGCCTGGTGGGCCTGGAGGATTTCGCCCGGGCCTACCCGGCCCAGCTCTCCGGCGGCCAGCGCCAGCGCGTGGGCATCGCCCGCGCCCTCGCCGCCGACCCGGACGTGCTGCTCTGCGACGAGCCGACGTCGGCCCTGGATCCCCGGACCACCGACGACATCCTGGATCTGATCTCCGACCTGACCCGCCGGCTGCAGCTGACCGTGCTGATCATCACGCACGAGATGAACGTGGTGAAGCGGATCTGCGACTCGGTGTCCCTGCTCGAAGGCGGCCGCGTGATCGAAGGCGGCGCCCTGCACGAGGTCGCCGCGGACCCCGCCGGCACCCTGGCCAAGGCCCTGGTGCCGCTGCCGCCCACCCCGGTGGACGGCGGGGGCCCGGTCCTGGAACTGCTGCTGGCCGGCGACAGTGCCGGCGAGCCGGTGCTCTCCGGCCTGACCCGCCGCTTCGACACCGACGTGAACGTCCTCGCCGGGAGCATCGAGACCCTGGCCGGACGACGGTTCGGGCGGATGCGGATCCAGCTGGACGGACATACCGACATTGATACCGTCGTCGAGTACCTGGGCAGCCAGGGCGTGGCCGTGGAGGTGGCCGCATGAACTTCTTCGAGGAACTGGCCGCCAACCGCGGCGTCACCGAAGCCCTGCCGACCGCCGTCCTGGAGACGCTGCAGATGGTGGGCCTGTCCGGTCTCGCCACGCTGCTCGTCGGCCTGCCGCTGGGCGTTTTCCTGCACACCAGCGCACCGGGCGGGCTCCGCCCCCTGCGCGTCACCAACCGGATCGTGTCCGACATCATCGTCAACATCACCCGGTCGGTGCCGTTCGCCATCCTCATGGTGACGCTGATTCCGCTCGCCCGGTTCATCACCGGCACCTCGATCGGACCGGTGGCCGCCTCCGTGTCGCTGAGCATCGCCACCATTCCGTTCTTCGCCCGGCTGGTGGAAACCTCGCTGCGCGACGTAGCCGGCGGCAAGATCGACGCCGCGCTGGTCATGGGCTCCACCAAGATGCAGGTGGTCCGCAAGGTCCTGCTGCCGGAGGCCATGCCCGGCCTGGTCGCCGCGCTGACCACCACCCTGGTGACCCTGGTCGGCTACTCCGCGATGGCCGGCATCATCGGCGGCGGCGGGCTGGGCCGGCTGGCCTACAACTACGGCGTCCAGCGCTTCGACAGCACCGTGATGATCGTGACCATCGTCGTCATCGTGGCCATTGTGCAGATCATCCAGCTCCTCGGCGACTTCGCCGCCCGCCGCGTGGACCACCGGTCCGCCGCCGGCAGCCGACTGCGGCGCCGCACCGCGCCGGCCGAGCCGGCCGCCGTCGTCACCCCCGCTGCGGACGCTGCCCCCGGCAGCGACCGCCGGGACGACGCGCGGGTCTGACCAAGATTTCCGGCCTCCGCCGGAGGACTCGTGCCTCCGGCGGCGGGCCGGCCTGCAGCCAGTAGCCGCTAGCTGCACATCATCCGTGTCCCGTCCGGACCCGGATCGCCTGAAAGGAACGCATCCGATGCGTAAGACATTCACCTTCGCCGCTGCTGCGGCGGCCACGGCTTTGGCGCTGACGGCTTGCGGAGGCTCTTCGGCCTCCTCCAGCGCCGTGGAAAGCCTGGACCCTGCAGACCCGGTGACGCTGACCGTGGGCGCGAGCCCGCAGCCGCACGCCCGCATCCTGGAGTTCGTCGACGAGAACCTGGCGGCCGACGCCGGCCTCGACCTGGAGATCAAGGAGTTCGACGACTACACGACGCCGAACATCGCCCTCGAGGACGGCTCCATCGACGCCAACTACTTCCAGCACCTGCCCTACCTGGAGGCGCAGATGCAGGACCAGGGCTACACGTTCGAACACGGTGAGGGCGTGCACATCGAGCCCTACGCCGCTTTCTCGGACAAGCACGACGACATCTCCAAGATCGGCGAAGGCGCCCGCGTCGCGATCACCAACGATCCCAGCAACCAGGCCCGTGCGCTGATGCTCCTCGAGGAGGCCGGCCTGCTGCAGGACGTCTCCGACGACGCCTCGGTGCTGGACCTGACCGACGAGCAGAACCCGAAGAACCTGGAGTTCGTGGAGAACCAGGCCGAGCTGCTGGTCAACGACCTCTCGGACCCGACGGTGGACCTGGCCATCATCAACGGCAACTACATCCTGCAGGCCGGCCTGAAGACCGAGGACGCGCTGCTGGTCGAGTCGGTGGACGGCAACCCGTACGCCAACTTCCTGGTCTGGAACGAGGGCGGGGCGGACGCCCGGGTGGAGAAGCTCGAGGAGCTGCTGCACTCCGACGAGGTCCGGGACTTCATCAAGGAGCAGTGGCCCAACGGTGACGTGAGCCCGGCCTTCTAGGCTCCGGAGCCCGCGCACGGCAGAGCCTGGCTGACGACAGAGCCCGCCTTCCCCGAGGGGAAGGCGGGCTCTGTCGTGCTGCGCTGCCTACGGCTGGGCTGTCGCCGCCGCAGCGGCCTTCGCGGCTGCGGGCAGGGCCGCGTAGATGCGCTCCATGGCGGCGTCGTCGTGGGCTGCGGAGAGGAACCAGGCCTCGAAGACCGACGGCGGCAGGTAGACGCCGGCGTCGAGCATGGCGTGGAAGAACGGACGGTAGCGGAAGGCCTCCTGGGCCTGGGCCTGCTCGTAGTTGTGCACGCCGGCGGCGGAGGTGCCGAAGGCGATGCTGAACAGGTTGCCGGCGCGCTGGATGCTGTGGTCCACGCCGGCCTTGCCCAGCTCGGCGGACACGGCGGCGGACAGCTCGGCGGAGCGGGCATCCACGTGCGCGTAGACCTCGTCCGTCGCGGCGGTCAGCGTCGCCACACCGGCGGCCATGGCGATCGGGTTTCCGGACAGGGTGCCGGCCTGGTAGACGGGGCCGAGCGGGGCCAGGTAGTCCATGACCTCGGCGCGGCCGCCCAGGGCGGCGACCGGCATGCCGCCGCCGATGACCTTGCCGAAGGTGAACAGGTCCGGCGTCCAGCCCTCGTGCGCTCCGGTGAGGCCCCAGTAGCCGGCCGGGCCGGTGCGGAAGCCGGTGAGCACCTCGTCGAGGATCAGCAGCGCGCCGTGGGCGGTGGTAATCCGGGACAGTGCGGCGTTGAAGCCCTCCGCAGGGGTCACGACGCCCATGTTGGCGGGGGCGGCCTCGGTGATGACGGCGGCGATCCGCTCGCCGTGCTCGGCGAAGGCGGCCTCGACGGCGGCGATGTCGTTGTAGGGCAGCACCAGCGTCTCGGCGGCTGCCGCTTCGGTGACACCGGCCGAGCCGGGCAGCGCGAGGGTGGCCAGGCCGGAGCCGGCGGAGGCCAGCAGCGCGTCCAGGTGCCCGTGGTAGCAGCCGGCGAACTTGATGATCAGGTTCCGGCCGGTGAAGCCGCGGGCCAGCCGGACGGCGGTCATGGTCGCTTCGGTGCCGGTGGAGACCATGCGCAGGCGTTCGACGCCGGGCACGCGGTCCATCACGAGCCGGGCCAGCTGTGCCTCGGCCGGCGTGGAGGCGCCGAAGGACAGCCCGCGGTCCACCGCCTCGTGCACGGCGGCCAGCACGGCCGGGTGGGAATGGCCCAGCAGGGCCGGGCCCCACGAGCAGACCAGGTCTACGTACTCACGGCCGTCGGCGTCGGTGATGTACGGCCCCTGCGCGGAGACCATGAAGCGCGGGGTGCCGCCGACCGAGCCGAAGGCGCGGACCGGGGAGTTCACGCCGCCGGGCATCAGGGCCCGGGCCGACTCGAACAGTTCTTCGGAGGTGCTCATTTACTTGCTTTCCTTCAGCCAGGTTGCCAGCTCAGTGGCCCAGTAGGTCAGAATCATGTTCGCGCCGGCGCGCTTGATGCCCAGCACGGACTCTTCGATGGCGCGGCGCCGGTCGATCCAGCCGTTCGCGGCGGCGGCCTCGATCATCGCGTACTCGCCGGAGATCTGGTACGCCCCCACCGGCACCGGGGACATCGCGGCGACGTCGGCCAGGACGTCCAGGTAGCTCATGGCCGGCTTGACCATGACCATGTCGGCGCCCTCCTCGAGGTCGAGCTCGACCTCCAGGATCGCCTCGCGGCGGTTGGCGGCGTCCATCTGGTAGGTGCGGCGGTCGCCCTTGAGCTGGGAGTCGACGGCCTCGCGGAAGGGGCCGTAGAAGGCGGAGGCGTACTTCGCGGCGTAGGCGAACAGGGACACGTCCTGGAAGCCTGCCTCGTCCAGGGCCTGGCGGATGACGGCGATCTGCCCGTCCATCATGCCGGAGGGGCCGAGCACGTGCGCGCCGGCCCGGGCCTGCTCGACGGCCATCCGGCCGTAGATCTCCAGGGTGGTGTCGTTGTCGACGACGCCGTTGGCATCCAGCACGCCGCAGTGGCCGTGGTCGGTGAACTCGTCCAGGCAGACATCGCTCATGACCACCAGTTCGTCGCCCACTTCGGCACGGACGGCGGCGATGCCGCGGTTGAGGATGCCCTCGGGGTCGGTGCCGGCGCTGCCGACGGCGTCGCGCTCAGCCGGGATGCCGAAGAGCATGATGCCGCCCACGCCCAGGTCCGCGGCTTCGGCTGCGGCCCGCTTCAGGGAGTCCATGGTGTGCTGCACGACGCCGGGCATGGAGGTCAGCGGGTTCGGCTCGGCAATGCCTTCCCGGACAAACGCGGGCAGGATCAGCTCGGCCGGATCCAGCCGGTACTCGGCGGTCAGCCGCCGCATGGCGGGGGTGGTGCGCAGCCGGCGGGGACGGTGCTGGGGGAAGCTCATGGACGCGGTTTCTGCCTTCCGGTCGGAGGAAACGTGGGATGGATATTCAGGGAAAGGTCACGGGCCGGCGGGGCCGGCGCCGCGCTCCCCAGGCATAGCGGAAATCAGGGCCTGGACTATTCCCGCCGGCGTGGGCGCGGCCGCCACGGCGTCCGCGGGCCGGCCCAGGGCGGCGAGTTCCCCCGCCGTGCTCTCTCCGATGGCCGCCAGCAGCAGGCCTTCGGGCAGCGGGGCGCAGCGGGCCAGGAAGCGGCGGGCGGTGCTGGGCGAGCTGAGCACGACGGCGCGGGCGCGTCCCTCGGCGGGTTCGGCCGCCAGCTGCTCCGGGGCATCCAGCGGTGCGGGCGGGGCAGCGGCGGATTCCTCCAGCGCATCCTCCCCCGCCGGCCAGTCCACGGTGTCGTACGCGCTCACCTGCTCGACGCTGCAGCCTCGGGCCAGCAGGCCCTCATACAGGGCCGGGCGGGCGATCGAGGACTGCGGCAGCAGCACCGCGGCGCCGTCGGCGGGCCATTCCGCCAGCAGGCCGACGGCGGACTGCAGCTCCGGCACCAGGTGCACCGGCACGCCGCGCGCGGCCAGCGCGGCCCGGGTCCCCTCCCCCACGGCGGCCACGCGGGCGGCTCCGACGACGGCGGCCAGGCCGGCGGCGCGGACGGCCCCGCACCGCTCCAGGGCCAGGACGGTGGTGACGCTGGTGAACACGATCCAGTCGAAGTCGCCGCGGGAGAGCCGGTCGACGGCCCGGGCCAGCGGCGCCGGGTCGGCCACCGGCCGGAAGCCGATCAGCGGCATCAGCCGCACCTCGGCTCCGGCGGCTTCAAGGGCGGTGACGGCTGCAGCGGCCCGGTCGGGGCTCCGGCCCAGCCAGGCCCGGAGTCCGGCCAGCGGCCGGGCTCCGGGTACGGGCCCGGTGCGGGGATCCGGTCCGGGCATGTCAGCGCCTCCGCGCCGGCCTCAAGCCGGCAGGTCCGTCAGCTCGGCGGCTCCGGCGGCCAGCAGGTCCTCCGCGAGCCGCACGCCCAGGGCCCGGGCGCCGTCCTCGTCGATGCGGGCTGTCGAGGCGTGGCGGCGCATGACCCGCGAGCCGTCGTCGCTGCAGACCACGGCCTCCAGGGTCAGGCCGCGCTCGCCCAGCTGGGCCAGGGCGCCGATCGGCGCGGTGCACCCGGCTTCGAGCCGGTTCAGCAGGGACCGCTCGGCGGTGACGGCGAGGCGGGTGGCCTCGTCGTCGTAGCTGGCCAGGGCCCGGCTGAGCCGGCCTTCGGCGGCGTCGGCCTGGCGGCTTTCCACGGCCAGGGCGCCCTGTCCGGGCGCCGGGAGCATGACGGCGGGATCGATGTACTCGGTGACCACGCCGAGCCGGCCGAGCCGGGCCAGGCCGGCCGCCGCCAGGATGACGGCGTCCAGGTCGCCCGGGCCGCCGTCGACCAGCCCGCTGACCCGGCCCAGGCGGGTGTCCACGTTGCCGCGGATGTCCACCACCTCAAGGTCGGGGCGGGCGGCGCGCAGCTGCGCGGCGCGGCGCGGGGAGCCGGTGCCGACCTTGGCGCCGGCGGGCAGCTGGGCCAGGGTCAGTCCGTCCCGGGCGCAGAGCACGTCGCGGACGTCCACGCGCGGCGGCACAGCGGCCACGGTGAGGCCGTCGGCGTCGGCGGTGGGCAGGTCCTTCAGCGAATGGACGGCCACGTCGCAGTCCCCGCGCAGCAGGGCGTCGCGCAGCGCGGCGACGAACACGCCGGTGCCGCCGATCTGGGACAGCGCGGCGCGGTTCACGTCGCCTTCGGTGCGGACCCGCACCAGCTCAACCTCGAACCCGCCGAGGTCGGCGAGGGCCTCGGCCACGGTGGTGGTCTGCGTGACCGCCAGGGCGCTGCCGCGGGTGCCGACCAGCACGGGCGAATGTGCCACTAGCCTGCTCCCACGGTGGAGTCCTTGCCGGCGATGGTCGGTTTTTCGCCGCGCCGGTTCACGCAGCAGCCCGCCGGGCAGACGTCGTACCAGGGGCCCAGCTTGGTGACGGCCGGGCGGTCGGCGATGTTGTTCGCCTCGGTGCGTTCGCAGATCAGGTCGACCAGGCCGGTGACGAATGTGTCGTGGATGCCCGGGGTGGGCGTCCGGTCGGCGGCCAGGCCCAGCTCGGCGCAGGTGGCCAGGGCCTCGGTGTCGAGGTCCCAAATCACCTCCATGTGGTCGCTGATGAAGCCCAGCGGCACAATGACGGTGCCCTTGATGCCGCGGGCCGGCAGTTCGGCCAGGGCGTCGTTGATGTCCGGCTCCAGCCACGGGATGTGCGGTGCGCCGGAGCGGGACTGGTAGACCAGCTGCCAGGGCAGGTCCTTCGCCTCGGGAACGCGGTCCATGATGGCTTGGGCGTTGGCCAGGTGCTGCGCGACGTAGGCGCTGCCGCCTTCGAAGTCGACGCCGCGCGGGCCGGAGGCCTCGGCGTCGCCGGTGGGGATGGAGTGCGTCGCGAACAATACCTCGATCGGGGCGTCGGCCTCGCCCCGTTCGGCCAGCTGTTCGCGGACCTTGCGCAGGCTCTCGGCCAGGCCCTCGACGAACGGTTCGACGAATCCGGGGTGGTCGAAGTACTGGCGCACCTTGTCCAGTTCCAGCTTGCCGTCCAGGCCGGTCTCCATCAGGGCCATGCCCAGGTCCTCTCGGTACTGGCGGCAGCTGGAGTAGGAGGAGTAGACGCTGGTGGTCAGGGTCAGGATCCGGCGGTGGCCGGCGTCGTAGGCCTCCTGCAGCACGTCCTTGATGTAGGGCGCCCAGTTCCGGTTGCCCCAGAGGACGGGAAGGTCGATGCCGCGGCGCTCCAGTTCCGCCTCGAGGGCGGCCTTCAGCGCGCGGTTCTGCGCGTTGATCGGGCTGATGCCGCCGTTGGCGCGGTAGTGCGTGGCCACTTCCTCAAGCCGCTCATCGGGGATGCCGCGCCCGTGGGTGACGTTGCGGAGGAACGGGATGACGTCCTCCTGCCCCTCGGGGCCGCCGAAGGAGGCCAGCAGGACGGCGTCGTACGGCTTCGGGGCCATCCGGCCGTCGGCCTTGGCCGCCTCCAGGATCGCCTGGGATTCGGTGTCACGTGTCATTTCAGTACCTCGGCAACTTCGGCCGCGGCGATGCGCCGGCCGGTGTAGAAGGGGATTTCCTCGCGGACGTGGTTGCGGGCCTCGGTGGTGCGCAGGTGGCGCATCAGGTCCACCAGGTCCACGAGCTCGGGGGCCTCCAGGGCCAGGATCCATTCCCAGTCGCCCAGGGCGAAGGAGGCGACGGTGTTGGAGAGCACCTGCGGGAAGTCGCGTCCCAGCAGCCCGTGGTCGCGGAGCATCTTGCCGCGCTCTTCAGCGGGAAGGATGTACCACTCGTAGGAGCGGACGAAGGGGTACACGCACAGCCAGTCGCTGGCCGGCACGCCGCGGCTGAAGGCGGGGCTGTGGCTCTTGGCGAACTCGGCCTGGCGGTGCACGCCCATGGCGGACCAGGCGATGTCGGTGCCGCTGAACAGGGCGCTGCGGCGGATCCGGCGGATGGCCTCCTGCAGGGCCTCCGGGCGGGGTCCGTGCACCCACACCATGACATCGGCGTCGGACCGCATAGCGGAGACGTCGTACAGGCCGCGCAGGGTGACCTGCCCGGCTTCGAGTTCGGCCGCCAGGGCCTCGAACTCAGCGACCGCTCCCTCGGATGCGGCGGCGGAAACCGCCGACCGTTTGAAGACGGTCCACAGGGTGTAGAAGAGTTCCTCTTCCGCGGTCTCGGGGGTGCTCTGGCCCAGGGTCTCACTCATATTTAACAGTCTGCCGTTTCGTCAGGTTGAAAGTCGAAATACAGGTTTTCTACGTCCCGTAGAAGCTATTGGCCATCATATCGTGCCCAGCTGCGCCAGCAGCCCGGCTGCCCGGCGGCGGGTATCGGCGGTGACCGCGGCCAGCCCGGTGCCGGCCAGCCAGGCACCCACCACCTCAAGGCCGGGAACGGCGCCCACCGCGTCGCGCACCGCCGCCACGCGGGCCTTGTGCCCGACGGCGGCCGACGGCAGCGCGCCGGTCCAGCGCACCACGTCCCAGCCCACCACGTCGTCGGCGCCGACCGGCACCTGCAGCAGCGCCGACGCATCGGCCAGGGCCTGGGCAAACAGCTCGTCGTCCGGCAGGAAGGCTGCGCGGTCCGCGGAGCTGGCCAGGTCGTCGGGCCCCAGCGCCCGCCCGTAGGACAGGCGCAGCACATGGGTGCCGGGGCCGGCCTCGTCGGCCAGCCACTGCCACTTGGCGGTGGCGTGCGTGAGGGCCTTGGCGGCGACCTGCTCCACCTCGCGCGCCACCAGCATCCCGGTGCCGCGGGGCGCCGCGTCGAGCGCGGGCTGGTCGAGGACCAGGGTCACCAGGGCGACGCCGGGCCCGGGCGCCGGGCGCGCGTCGTCGGGCAGCGCGGGCAGTCCCGGCAGCGGCGAGAGGAGGTCGACGGCGGTCGGCCCGTCGGTGGCGAGGACGACGGCGTCCGCGCTCCATCGGCGCCCTTCCGCTCCCACCTCCCAGGACTGTTCAGTACGTACCAGGGAGTCGACGCGGATTCCGGTCTCCAGCACGGCCCCGGCCGAGCGCAGCTGATCCTCCAGCGCCCGGCTGAGCCGGCCCATGCCCCCGCGCAGCGAGGCGACGGTGGACCCGGCCGGGGCGGCGCTGCGCAGCGACGCGGCGGCCGCGGCCAGGGAGCCCTCCCGGCCGAGGGCTTCACGCAACCCGGGGGCCACGGAGTCGACGTCGAGGACGTCGGGGTCTGCGGAGTAGACGCCGGAGACCACCGGGGACACCAGCCGGCGCAGCACCTGCTCACCCATCCGGGTGCGCACCAGCTCCCCCAGGCTCATGCCCGGCCTGCGGGCGGCGGCGCCGGCGGGCAGCACCCGGTCCAGCGCGGCGCGGGCGGCCAGGTCCCGGCCGATGGCGCGGACGATCTCGGGGGCGGACGGATCGGCCGGGATGCCGACGATGCCGCCGGCGGGCATCGGCTGTGCGGCGGCGGCCAGGTCCTCGCCGGGCAGCTGGAGCCAGGCTCCCGCCGCCGCGGGCTGGACGATGTCCGCCGCGAGGCCCAGCTCCTCCAGCAGCGCGGCGACCGCCGGGGAACGGGTGGCGAAGGACTCCGCCCCGCTGTCCAGGTCCAGCCCGGCCACCCGGTGCGTGCCCACGCTTCCGCCGAAGCGGGTTCCCGCTTCCAGCACCGTGACGGCCAGGCCGCCCAGGGCGAGTTCCCGGGCCGCCAGCAGGCCGGAGATGCCTCCGCCGACGACGACGGCGCGTCGGGGTCCGGCGGGGTCAGCGCCTCCGGTGGCCGCGGTTCCGGCGGCGTCCGGCGCCCCGCCGTCCCGGCCCGGGCGCAGCGACCGGGGCGCCATTTACGGCTCCACCGAGTGGATGAGCTCCACCACGCGGGTGAGGACTTCGGGGTCCGTTTCCGGCGGCACGCCGTGGCCCAGGTTGACCACGTGGCCGGGCGCGGACTCCCCCGCTGCGAGGACGGTGCGGACGTGCGCCTCCAGGACCTCCCAGGGGGCGCTGAGCAGCGCCGGGTCGATGTTGCCCTGCAGCGCCACGGAATGGCCGAGCCGTCGGTCCGCTTCATCGAGCGGCAGCCGGTAGTCCACGCCCACCACGTCGACGCCGACGTCGCGCATGGCCGGCAGCAGTTCGGAGGTTCCGGTGCCGAAGTGCACCAGCGGTGCGCCGAGCCCGCGCACGTGGTCCAGGGCGCGGGTCGAGGCGGGGGCCGCGTAGGCGCGGTAGTCCGCCTCGGAAAGGGACCCGGCCCAGGAGTCGAAGAGCTGGGCGGCGCTGGCGCCGGCCTCGACCTGGGCGCGCAGGAACCGTCCGGAGGCGTCGGCGGCCCAATCGGTGAGGGCGGCCCAGGCTTCGGGGTCGGCGTGCATCATGGTCCGCGGGCCGAGGTGGTCGCGGGAAGGCCGTCCTTCGACCATGTAGGCGGCAAGGGTGAAGGGAGCGCCGGCGAAGCCGATCAGCGGGGTGCCGCCGAGTTCGTCGACGGTCAGCCGCACGGCCTCCCGGATCGGCTCGAGCGCGGCGTCGTCCAGCTCCGGCAGCGCCTGCACATCGGCGAGCGTGCGCACCGGAGTGCCGAGCACCGGCCCGACGCCGGGCACGATGTCGACGTCGACACCGGCCAGGCGGAGCGGAATGACGATATCGGAGAAGAAGATGCCGGCGTCGACGTCGTGCCGCCGCACCGGCTGCAGGGTGATCTCGGCGGCCAGCTTGGGATCCAGGCAGGAATCCAGCATGGAGATGCCTTCACGGACCCGCCGGTACTCCGGCAGCGACCGCCCGGCCTGGCGCATGAACCAGACGGGCCGGCGCGACGGGCGCCCGCCGCGGTAGGCGGTGATCAGGGGCGAATCGGCGGTACGGCCATCCATGAGCGGATGAGTGGCGCTAAGAGTCATACTCCGATTCTCTCCAAATTTCACGCCGATGGATAACCGGCCCGCTCCCGGTCCCGTGTGACGCTGGGCGCATCGGCGCCGCGCCCCACGGGACCGGCCCCGGTCAGGCGGCGTGCGCGGCCATGTCCTGCACGGCACGGTAGGCGAAGACCATCGCCGAGCCGAGCGGAATCCCCGGGCCCGGATAGGCCCGGCCCGAGAACGAGGCACTGGTGTTGCCCACCGCGTAAAGGCCCGGGATGGGTCCCCCGGCCGCCGTCAGGACCCGCCCGTCGGCGTCGGTGCGCAGCCCGCCCTTGGTCCCGAGGTCGCTGAGGACCAGCCGCGCGGCGAAATAGGGCGGCTGTTCCAGGGCCACCAGCGCGGGATTGGGTCCGTGGGCGGGATCGGCGAAGAACAGGTCGTAGGGGTCCTCGCCGCGGTGGAAGTCCTCGTCGACGCCGGTCTCGGCGAATCCGTTGAACCGGGCGACGGTGTCCCGGAGCGCCGGCGCCGGCAGCCCGGTCCGCTCCGCGAGCTCCTCCAGCGTGTCCGCCTGCAGCCAGGTTCCCGCAGCCAGGTGCTCGTGCGGTTCGGTGTTGTCCGGGCGCATGATCGCCGGCAGCTGGCCGCCGAAGCGCGAATCGAAGATCACCCAGGACGGAATTCGTTCCTCGGGCGCGGCCGCCATCACCCGGCCCATCCGGTCGTAGGGCAGCGACTCGTTGGCGAACCGCCGCCCCGCGGCGTCCACGATGATTCCGCCGCGGAAGCCCAGGGTGAAGGCCGCGCCTCCGCCCGGCTGCACGGCGCCCGGGCACCACCAGGCTTCGTCGAGCAGATCGGTGGCCGCGCCGGCCCGTTCGGCGGCCAGGATGGCGGTGCCGACGTTCGCCCCGGCCGGGGCCATGGTCCACTGATCCGACCCCGGCGTTCCGTGCTCCCGGCGCATGTCGGCGTTGGCTTCGAAGCCGCCTGCTCCGAGGAGCACCCCGTGCCGGGCCCGGATCCGCTCCGTGCCCTCTGCGGTCTCGACGACCACGCCGATTACGGCGTCGCCCTCGGTCAGCAGATCGGTCATGGACGTGCGGGTCCGCACCGTGCCGTTCCCGGTGCGGGTAAGGGCCAGCAGCAGCCGGCCGATCAGGGCCTGGCCGGCGGTCAGCGGGCCTTCCGGATGGGGCTTCCGGTAGCGGTCGCTCTCGACGCGCGGACGCACCAGCTCCGCGAGCCGGCCGATCTCCTCCCGCGGCAGGTCCACCGGCATCATCGACCGGCCCAGCTCCCGGCGTCCGGGGCCGGGGAAATAGTCGGGGAACGCGGTCCAGTAAAACTCCAGCGCCGGGTCCGCTTCGAGTGCCTTCACCAGCTCCGGCGCGGTCGCCAGGAACGCCTCGCGCCGTTCGGCCTGCTCCGACCCCAGGACCGAGACCAGATAGGCCTCCGCGTCCTGGCGCGAGTCCTGGACTCCGGCCCGTTCCTGCACCTGACTTCCCGGCAGCCAGCACGAGGCGCCGGAGTAGGCCGAGGCCCCGCCCAGCAGGTCCGTCTTCTCGACCACGAGGGTCTTCAGCCCGCGGGCCGCGGCGGTGAAGGCGCCGGCCATCGCACCGGCACCGGACCCGACCACCACCACGTCATAGCTGCTGTCCCAAACCTGTCCGCCCATCGCGCTTTCTCCCCTGTTCCGCTCCCGGCCGTTCCGCCGTTGACGCGCCCCACCCAAGCAGAGGCGGCCCGCTCCCCGGGCCGCCCGTCCCACCCAGCAGGATCCGGGCCGGCCGTCCGCAGGCGGCCGGGTTCCAGGGCGGGTCCCGGCCATTGGGACTGGCCGTACCGCGGCCTGCCCTGCCCGCCTACATTTCAGGCTCAGGACGTTCCAGTCCGCATAGGCGCACCTGAAGGGACGATTACATGGCCATTGTTGAGCCGGAGCAGGAAGAAATCAGGAAGATCGAGAACAACGGGCTGCCGACCCGGTTCGCCCGGGGCTGGCACTGCCTGGGCCTTTCCGAAAAGTTCAAGGACGGCAAGCCGCACACGGTCAAGGCGTTTGGCCAGAAGCTGGTGGTCTTCACCGGCCAGGACGGCGTGATCAACGTCCTTGATGCCTACTGCCGGCACATGGGCGCCGACCTTTCGACCGGCACCGTCAAGGGCAACGAGATCGCCTGCCCCTTCCACGACTGGCGCTGGGGCGGCGACGGCCGCTGCAAGGACATCCCGTACGCCCGCCGGGTTCCGCTGCGGGCGCGCACCAGCACCTGGCCGACCCTGGACCAGGACGGGCTGCTGTTCGTCTGGAACGACCCGGAGGGCAACCCTCCGCCGGAGAACGTCACGATCCCGAAGATCCGCGGCGCGATGACCGACGGGTGGACCAAGTGGTTCTGGAACGAGATCGTCGTCGACACCTCCACCAGGGAAGTCGTCGACAACGTGGTCGACATGGCGCACTTCTTCTACGTGCACGGCAACTTCCCCACGTACTTCAAGAACGTTTTTGAGGGCCACGTCGCCACCCAGTACTTCGACGGCGACATCCGGGAGGACATGGCCCCGGAGAGCGTCGACCCGAATGCCCCGAAGATGCTGAAGACCATCTCCGAGGCGTCCTACTACGGGCCGTCCTTCATGATCGACGAGCTGAAGTATGTCTACGACCGCTTCGAAATGGACACCATCTTCATCAACTGCCACTACCCCATCGATGAGAACTCGCTGGTGCTGATGTCGGGCATCATCGTCGAGAAGAGCCCGGACCTCGAAGAGGACGCCGAGCAGATCGCCGCCGACCAGGCCAAGTGGGTGCTGCGCGGCTTCGCCCAGGACGTGGAGATCTGGAAGAGCAAGACCCGCATCGACAACCCGCTGCTCTGCGAGGAGGACGGGCCGGTCTACCAGCTCCGCCGGTGGTACGAGCAGTTCTTTGTCGACGTCGCCGACGTCCAGCCCGAGATGACCGACCGCTTCGAATACGAGCTGGACACCGAGCGGCCGATGGAAAGCTGGCACAAGGAGGTCGCCCATCAGCTGGCCCTCCGGAAGGCGGCCGCCGAACAGGCGGCGCAGCAGGCGGCGCAGCAGCCCGCGGAGCAGCTGGTCTGATGGCAGCGGCAACCGACACCAGGCTCCTCGACACCCCCATGCAGCCGCTGGCGTGCCGGGAGTGCATCGCCGTCGTGCAGGTCCGCAAGTCCAGCTGGCAGCAGACCAGCATCCAGTGGGACGCCGATGCGCTGAAGGCCTGCCGCGAGCGGCCCGGCTTCTGCGCCGGCGGGGAGCCTGCCGAACGGTTCGCGGGCTGCGAGACGCTGGCCGCCAGCATCCGGCAGGCCTCGACCGAGGGGCGGCTTCCGGTCATCCACCGGGATGAGCCCGAGCAGTAGTTCCTTTTCCCGGGAAGGGGTGGAAGGACCGGTTCCAACCGGTTCCTCCACCCCTTCTCTCTGTATTGCGTCCACTCTGCGTTGCTTCCCTGGACCGCCGGCGCGCGGTACCTCATGGCGCAGTACCTCAGAGGTGCCGCGCGGCATGCGGCGCACCCGGCACAGCCAAAAGGCGCGGACCCCGGGGTCCGCGCCTTTTGGCTGCTCCGTCGCCTGTTCCTAGGCCTCGTAGGTGATGCGGACCTTGTCGCTGACCGGCACGGCCTGGCAGGCCAGGATGAAGCCGTCACGGATGTCGGCCGCGTCCAGCACCTCGTTCCGTTCCATCCGCACCTCTCCTTCCAGGACCAGGCAGGTGCAGGCGCTGCAGGCGCCTTCGCGGCAGGAGTACGGCGCTTCCAGCCCTGAGCCGAGCAGGACGTCCAGCAGCTTGGCGCCCTGCGGCCAGTTCACGGTCCGCTGTTCGCCGTCGAGGTCCACCTCCACCACGGAGCTGCCCGGCCCGGCTTCGGGAACCACGGTTTCCACGGGCGCGAAGGGATCGGCGGCCAGGGAGACGAAGCGCTCGATGTGGATCCGTTCCGGGGGCATGCCCAGGGCCTGCAGGGACCGCTCCACGCAGTCCATGAAGGGCCCGGGCCCGCAGATGAACACCTCGCGGTCGCGGTAGGGGGCGGCGAGCGCGCCGATGGCGGCCTGGTCGGGAATGCCCTGCACGGTTTCCAGCCAGTGGATGACGTTCAGCCGGCCCGGATAGGCGCGGCCCAGGGCGATGAGCTCCTCACGGAAGATCACCGAGGATTCGTCCCGGTTCGCGTAGACCATGGTGACCGAGCCGGTCCCGGCGGCGAGCGCGGACTTGAGGATGGACATCACCGGGGTGACTCCGCTGCCGCCGGCAAACAGCAGGAAGTCGGCCTCCAGCGAGTGCGGGGTGAAGGTGCCCGCCGGCCGCAGCACGTCCAGGACGTGCCCCTCCACCACGTTGTCGCAGATCCAGTTCGAGCCGTAGCCGTCACGGGTGCGCTTGATGGTGACCTTCAGCTTTTCGTCCTGCAGGGGCGAGCTGCACAGCGAATAGCAGCGTGCGGCGCCGCCCGGTCGGTCGCTGGGGATGCGGATGGTGAGGAACTGGCCCGGCTTGTAGCTGAAGCTGTCCTCCCGCCCGCCGGCGGGTTCGAGCACCAGGGTGTGGGCATCCGCCGTCTCGCGGATCACTTCGACCACCCGGGCCTGCAGGGGCGCGGCGGCGGCGCTCACAGCGCAGCCTCCGGCCGGCGCAGGAAGGCCAGGACGGTGCTTTCGAAGGCGTCCTTCTGTTCGATCATCGCCCAGTGGCCGCACCGGGGGAACACATGCAGTTCCACATCCGGAATGGTCCGCAGCGGCACCAGCGCGCCGTCCAGGGGGGTCACGCGGTCATCACGTCCCCACAGCAGCAGGGTACGGGCCTGGATCCTGTGCAGCTGCGCCCAGGCCGGCTGCGCCTCGGCGGCGGCGCCGGCGGCGGCCGTGGCGGCCATGGCCTCACGGCTGTACATCCTGCGGGCGCTTTCCAGCGTCAGCGGTTCCGTCGCCTGCTCCCAGCGCTCATTGATGAGCTCCTCGGTGACCATGTCCTGGTCGAAGACCATCGACCTCAGCCACTGCACCAGCCGCTCGCGGGTGGGGTCCTCGGTGAACTCCACCAGCAGGTTGATGCCCTCGGCCGGGAAGGGGCTGAAGATTCCCAGCCCCATCCCGCCCAGGGTCACCAGCCGGCGCACCCGTTCCGGATGGGCGATGGCGAACTGCGTGGCGACCATGCCGCCCATGGAGTTGCCGATGATGTCCACCCGGTCGAGGCCCAGGGCGTCGAGCAGGTCGGTTACCGCACGGCCGGCGGCCTGCATGGGGTGCACGTCCACGGGGTCGCTGACCCCGAAGCCGGGGAACTCCAGCACGAGGCACTGGAAGTGCTCGGCGAAGGCCGGCAGGACCGCCCCGAAGTTCCGCAGGCCCGTGACGCCCGGGCCCGAGCCGTGCAGGAACAGCAGCGGCGGGCCTTCCCCGACCTGGTGCCAGCGAAGCGTCCCCTGCGCGGTCTGCAGCTCGTGCAGCGTCGGTTTGGCGTTGCCAACGGCCGTGGGGCTGCCTGGTTCAAGGCCAAGATCGGTGGTCATTTCCTGGGCTCCTCGTGGTACGCGTTCGTCTGTCTACGCGGAACCCTAATTGCCCCGGCAGCGGAGGCGTCCGGCGGGTCCCGATCACCGGGATGCAGCTGCCGTCGATGCTCCGGGCGGCCCGATCCCGGTGAACGGGACCCTGGCCGCCCGCCGTCGGGAAGCCGCCTAGATTTTCCCCAGCGGCCGAGCCGAGGCCCCGAATGAGGAAGCGAGAAGCGATCAATGACTATCACTGCAGGTTCCGACGTGCTCTCCGAGCGCGCTGAAGAGCTTCGCTCCTACGGCCAGGTCAATGAAGACCTCGGCAAGCTCAACGACGCCACCGTCGACATCCTGCGCGCCTCCGGCGTCATGAAGCTGCTGGCGCCGGTGGAATACGGCGGAACGCGCGCCCACCCGGTGGAGTTCGCGGAGACGGTCATGAAGATCGCCTCCCTGGACGGGGCCGCCGGCTGGGTGGCCGGCGTCGTGGGCGTGCACCCCTGGGAGCTGGAGCTGATGCCGCCGAAGCTGCAGGAGGAAATCTGGGGCGCCGACGAGGACACCTGGATCTCCTCCCCCTACGCGCCGATGGGCGTCGCGACCCCTGTCGAGGGCGGTTACCGGTTCAGCGGGCACTGGCAGTTCTCCTCCGGCACCGACCACGCCCAGTGGGTCATCCTGGGCGCCTTCCTCGGCGACGCCGAGGGCAAGCCGGTGACCCCGTTCCGTTCCCTGCACGTGGTCGTGCCCCGCGCCGACTACACGATCGTCGAGGATTCGTGGGACGTGGTCGGCCTGCGCGGCACCGGCAGCAAGGACATCATCATCAAGGATGTCTTCGTGCCGGACTACCGGGTGGTCGACCAGACGGATCTCTTCGAGGGCCGGGTGGCCCGCGAGGCCGGCAAGGACGAGCCGATCCACCGCATGCCCTTCTACTGCCTGTTTCCGCTGGGGCTGACCAGCGCGGTCATCGGCATCGCCGAGGGCGCCCTGGATGCCTACCTGAACTACCAGCGCGACCGCATCCAGATCAACGGCTTCAAGGGCGCCGAGGACCCGTACAACATGTACGTGGTCAGCGAGGCCGCCGGCGAGATCCGGGCCTCCCGCGCCGCCCTGCTCGACAACATCAGCCGGATCTACGACACCGTCGGCTCCGGGCGCGAGGTCAGCCTTGAGCAGCGCGCCGTCGGCCGCCGGACCCAGATCCAGGCCGCCTGGCGGGCGACGGCGGCGGTGGACACCATCCTGTCCCGCTCCGGCGGCAACGGGCTGCGCATGAACAATCCGGTGCAGCGGTTCTGGCGCGACGCCCATATGGGCCTGGCCCACGCCATCCACGTGCCGGGGCCCACCTACCACGCGGCGATCATGACCCAGCTGGGCATCGATCCCCCGGCCAACCTGGCCGCGGCCGTCTAGCTCCATCTCCTGCCATCCCCTACAGCAAAGCGAGGAAACCATGACACATATCCGCGGACTGGGCTATCTGAAGGTCCAGACCCAGCACATTGCCCGCTGGCGGGAACTCACCGTCGAGGGTCTCGGCTTCGCCGAAACCGTGGGCCCGGACCCGGACGGGCTGTACCTGCGGATGGACGAACGGGAAGCGCGGCTGATCGTGCTGCCGGGAGACTCCGACCGGGTCCTGGCCGTCGGCTGGGAGGTCCGTGACCAGTTCGCGCTGGCCGCGGTGGCCAAGGACGTGGAAGCCGCCGGCATCTCCGTCACCTGGCTCGATGAGGAGGCCAACGACGAGCGCGGGCTCGAGCAGGTCATTTCGTTCACCGATCCCGGGGGCACTCCCGTGGAGGTCTTCTTCGGACCGCGGCTGGACCACAGCCCGCTGAAGACCGGATACGCCCAGAAGTTCGTCACCGGCGCCCAGGGCATGGGGCACGTCGTGCTGCCGACCACCCTGATGGAGGAGACCACGGCCTTCTACACCGACGTGCTCGGCTTTCTGCCGCGCGGCGCCGTCCGCCTGGGCCCGCAGCGCCCCGCGGTGCGGTTCCGTTTCTTCGGCATCAACCAGCGCCACCACAGCCTGGCCATCGGCCCGGCCCCGCACGGCGAAGAGCCGGGCCTGGTGCACCTGATGGTGGAGGTCGAGGAGCTGGACACCGTCGGCCAGGCGCTGGACAAGGTCCGCGGCATGGGCTTCAACATCACCGCCTCGCTGGGCCGGCACACGAACGACAAGATGGTTTCCTTCTACGTCCGGGCTCCGGGCGGCTGGGACATCGAGTACGGCACGCAGGGCATGCTGGTGGACGAGTCCTACTACACCGCCGAGGAAATCACGGCGGAAAGCTACTGGGGCCACGACCACACCGGCGCCGAGCCGCTCGCGGCCTTCGTGCCGAAGGAGGCCGCGGCCGTCCCGGCCGGCTGACGCCGCAGCAAAGCAAAGGGGGGGTGCAGCCTGCAGGCTGCACCCCCCCTTTGCTTGTCGGCTCACCCTGCGGCAGACACCAGCGGCGCGGTGTTCTCCCGCGGATTCAGCGCGGCGGAGACCTGCCGGGCTGCGCCCAGGACCAGCGGCGCCAGCCGTTCCAGCGGATCCGTGGCCCGGCCCACCAGGGAAATGCTCGCCGCCGGGCCCCCGCGGCCCCGGATGGCCGCCGCCACGCAGCCGATGCCGTCGAAGCTTTCCCCGCTCTCATAGGCCACGCCGCCGCGCTGCCGGATGCGGTTCAGCTCGGCGTAGAGCCCGCTGAGGTCTCCGATGGTGCGGGAGGTGACGGCGGGCAGCCCGGCGGAGAACAGGGCGTCCACCTTCTCCGGGTTCAGCCACGCCAGGATGGCCTTGCCCAGGGCCGTGGCGTGCGCCGGAGCGCTTCCGCCGACACGCGAGGGGATGTTCACGGCGGAGGGACCGCCGATCTTGTCCAGGTAGTGGACGTTGGTGCCGTCCAGCACGGCCAGGTGCACGACCATGCCGGTGCGCACCTGCAGGCTGTGCAGCACCGGGGCCGCTTCGGCACGGATCTGGCTGTTGCCGTTGTCCAGCCCGGTGTAGCGCAGCGAGCGCCAGCCCATGCAGTAGCCGTCCGGGGTGTGCTCAAGCCAGCCCATCTGGACCAGCTGGTCCAGGATCCGGTGCGTGGTGGAGCGGGGAAGGTGCGCCCTGGCCGCTATTTCGTCCAGCATCAGGGCCACCGACCGGGGCTGGAAGGCCTCCATGATCAGGGTCATGCGGGCGACCATCGACGGCGGCGGCCCGCCGGCCGGAGCCAGGGAACGGACGGCGGGGGCGGCGACGGCGCTCATCGGCGCCATCCCTTGGGATCGCTTCCGGTACGCGGCAGCGTCGGAAAGGAGATATTCACCGTTGAACCTCCAGGTACTTCTTACGACTTCAGCAGGGGGGAACGCGGCGTGTGATCTGTGCCACGTTGGGCTTCACTGTACACATCGCTACAGCGCTGCGCCAGAGGCACGCGCCGGACGGCATCCCGCTCTGCGGGACTGCCGCCCCGGGCCGCTTCCGGCCGGGACATACTGAAGCCTCAAATCGGGAGGATCCATGACAGCAACCGCCGAGAGGGCGCCGGCCGGCGCCCCCGATATCCCTCAGCTTGCCGAACGGCTGCGCCGCGCCGAGCGTGAGGGCATGCCCATCGAGCCCATCCGGGCCGAGCTGGCCGACGGCGGCATCGCCGCCGCCTATGAGGTCCAGCGGGTGAACGAAGACGCGTGGATCGCCGAAGGACGGCGCGTCGTCGGGCGGAAGATCGGCCTGACCTCCAAGGCCGTGCAGGCGCAGATGGGTGTGGACCAGCCGGACTTCGGAGTCCTGTTCGCCGACATGTGCCTGAGCGACGGCGACACCATGGCCGTCGGGGACGTCCTGCAGCCGCGGATCGAGGCCGAGGTGGCCCTGGTCCTGAAGAAGGACCTGCCGCGGGCGGACACCACGCTCCCCGAGCTGATGGCGGCGGTGGACTGCCTGCTGCCGGCCATCGAGATCGTCGGTTCCCGGATCCGCAACTGGGACATTTCGATCCTGGACACCATTGCCGACAACGCGTCCTGCGGGCGCATCGTCACGGGCACCCGCCCGGTCCTGCCCTCGGCCGTGGACCTGGCGTCGGCCGGCATGGTCGTCGAGGTTGACGGCCGGGTCGTGTCGGTCGGCTCCGGGGCGGCCTGCCTGGGCCACCCCTACCGCGCCGGCCTGTGGCTGGTGAGGCGCATGGCGGAGCTGGAAAGGCCCCTGCGCGCCGGGGAAATCCTGATGACCGGGGCCCTCGGCCCCATGGTCGACTTCCGGCCCGGCTCGAGCGCAGCCGCGACCATCCAGGGACTCGGCCAGGTTCGTATCAATCTAGAGGAGAAGTAGTGGAAACGGATGCACGCTGGCCGGTGGCCATTATCGGCCCGGGCAACATCGGGACAGACCTGATGATCAAGGTCCTGCGCGGATCCGGCCGCCTGGAAATGGGCGCCATGGTGGGCATCGAGCCGGATTCCGAAGGGCTCCGGCGCGCCGCCGGGATGGGCATTGCCACCACCGCCGAGGGCGTGCAGGGGCTGCTCGCGCTGCCGAACTTCAAGGACATCAAGGTCGTCTTCGACGCGACCAGCGCCTCGGCGCACCTGGCCAACTGGGAACTGCTCAAGGACACCGGCGTCCGGGTCCTGGACCTGACGCCCGCCGCCGTGGGCCCGTACTGCATTCCGGTGGTCAACCTGGAGGACCACCTCGGGGAGCGGAACCTGAACATGGTCACCTGCGGCGGCCAGGCCACGGTTCCCATGGTCGCGGCCGTGTCCCAGGTGGCTCCCGTCCGGTACGCGGAGATCGTCTCCTCCGTGTCCTCCCGGTCGGCGGGACCCGGCACGCGGGCCAACATCGACGAGTTCACGGAAACCACGTCGGAGGCCCTGGTCCATGTGGGCGGTGCCGCCGAGGGCAAGGCCATCATCATCATGAACCCGGCGGAACCGCCCATGCTGATGCGCAACACCGTCTATGCGCTGGTGGAGGGAACGCCGGACCACTCGGCCATCGAGGCCTCCATCCTGGCGATGGCCGAGAAGGTGCAGCAGTACGTCCCCGGCTACAAGCTCAAGCAGGCCGTCCAGTTCGAGACCTTCGACGCAGCGAATCCGCTGCACATGCCCGGCTCCGGCAGCTTCAGCGGCACCCGCGTGACCGTGATGCTGGAGGTCACCGGCGCCGCGCACTACCTCCCCGCCTACGCGGGAAACCTGGACATCATGACCTCCGCCGCCATGGCCACGGCCGAGCGGTGGGCCGAAGAGGCCGGGGTCCCCGACTTTTCCGCCGCACCGGCGATGCAGGAGGCATAAGCGTGGACAAGCTCTACATCTCGGACGTCACCCTGCGGGACGGCATGCACGCCATCCGGCACCAGTACACCGTCGACCAGGCCGTGCAGATCGCCACGGCGCTCGACGCCGCCGGCGTCGCCTCGATCGAGGTGGCCCACGGCGACGGCATCAACGGCTCGTCCTGTGTCTACGGCTTCGGTGCGCACACGGACCTTGAGTGGATCTCCGCCGTCGCCGGCGCCGTCAAGCAGGCCCGGGTCGCCACCCTGGCCCTGCCCGGCATCGCCACCATCTCCCACCTGAAGGACGCCCACAGCGCGGGGGCCTCCGTGGTGCGCGTGGCAACGCACTGCACCGAAGCCGACGTCTCCGCCCAGCACATCGCCGCGGCCCGTGAACTGGGCATGGACACGGTGGGCTTCCTGATGATGTCGCACATGAATCCGCCGGCCGAGCTGGCGCGGCAGGCGAAGCTGATGGAGTCCTACGGCGCGACCTGCGTGTACGTGGTCGACTCGGGCGGGGCGCTGACCATGCCCGGCGTCGCCGAGCGGATCGACGCCTTCCGGCAGGTCCTGGAGCCCGAAACCCAGATCGGCATCCACGCCCACGAGAACCTCTCGCTCAGCGTCGCGAACTCGATCACCGCCGTCGAGCACGGCGCCGTGCGGGTCGATGCCTCGCTGGCCGGCATGGGCGCCGGCGCAGGCAATGCTCCGCTGGAGGCCTTCATCGCCGCCGCCGACAAGTTCGGCTTCGAGCACGGGTGCAGCCTGCCGGCCCTGATGGACGCGGCGGACGACCTGGTCCGACCCCTGCAGGACCGCCCGGTCCGCGTGGACCGCGAGACCCTCTCGCTGGGTTATGCGGGGGTCTATTCGAGCTTCCTCCGCCACGCGGAGAAGGCCAGCAGCCGCTACGGCGTCCCCACCACCGACATCCTCATGGAGCTGGGCAAACGGCGGATGGTCGGCGGCCAGGAGGACATGATCGTCGACGTGGCGCTGGACCTGGCCGCCCGGCGCTGAGCGCACCGAAATGCAGGCGAAAGGAAACGCAATGACCGCAGTCAGCGCCGAGGGGCTCACCGCAGGCAGCAGCGACCCGATGGTGTTCCGCAACGTGCTCGGGCACTTCCCCACCGGGGTGGTCCTGATCACCGGCATCGCCGACGACGGCGCGCCCGTCGGGATGATCGTCGGCTCCTTCACGTCCGTGTCCCTGGATCCGCCCCTGGTGGCCTTCCTCCCCACGGTCTCCTCCCGGACGTTCGCCAAGCTGCGGACGGCGCGCTCCTTCTGCGTCAACGTCCTCGCCGCGGACCAGGAGGATGTCTGCCGGCGGTTCGCCGGCCGGGAGGAGGACAAGTTCGCCGGGGTGTCCTGGCGGCCTTCCCCGTCGGGCGCGCCGGTGCTCGAGGACAGCGTCGCCTTCATCGACTGCACCTTCGAGTCGATCAACGACGCGGGCGACCACCACATCGTCATCGGCGCGGTGCACGAGCTGCAGGTCTGCCGCCCCGTGGCGCCCCTGCTGTTCTTCCAGGGCGGCTACGGCCGGTTCGCTCCGATGTCGCTGAGCGCTCCGTTCGACGCCGACCTGATCTCGGGCGTCCGGCTGGCCGAGCGCAGCCGCACCGAGATGGACCGCCTGGCCGGGGAGCTGGGAGTGGAGTGCACCGCGATGGCGATGATCGGCGACCAGATGGCGGTGATCGTGGCTGCAACCGGGGCCGCGGCCGAGGCCCGCCTGGGCGAGCGGATTCCCCTGATGCCGCCCATGGGCGAGCTGTGCCTGGCCTGGGAGGAACCGGAGGCCATCGAACGGTGGCTGGCCCGGGCCATGCCGAGCGACGAATGCACGCCCGGGGAGTACCGCGAGCGCCTGGCCGCGGTCCGTGCGCGCGGCTGGTCGATGACCATGCGCGGCGGCTACCCGGACGAGGAGGTCTACGAGGCGCTGCGTGAGTATTCCTCGGGCTGCTACACGCCCGCCCAGGAACGGCGCATCCGGGAGATCATCTCCCGCACCTCGTCCAGCTACGCGCCGGTGTCCCTGGAGGAGGGGCGCAGCTACGACGCGGACTCGATCCTCGCGCCGGTGCGCGACGCGGACGGGAAGGTGCGGCTCGTGCTGCGCATCTCGGACCTTCCCGCCGGCGCTCCGGCGGACCGGGTGCGGCAATGGGCCGACCGCCTCCTGCAGGCCGCAGCGGCGGTCGAGCAGCTCACCGGCAGCGGAGCGCAGCCGGGCTAGGCTGCTCCGCCGTCCGGGACCGCCGTCCCCGCCGCAGCCCCGCTGCCGGCCGGGACGGCGCAGTCCTGTTCAGCCTGCAGCGCGGCCCCGTGGAGGGCCGCGCCCATCAGGTCGGCCAGCAGCTCCGGATCCCACTGGCGTTCACCGATCTGGCGGCTCAGCAGCAGGCCCTCCAGCAGGATGAACAGGCATTCGGCAAGGTAGTCGGCCAGCTCGGCGCGCTCGTCGTCGGCCAGGGCCGGGGACAGCACGGTCCGGAACCACTGGGCGGTCATGGCCTGCATGTCCTGCAGGACCGCCTCAAGGTTCCGCCGGTCGGCCTCGGCCACGGCGGCCCGCTGCAGCAGGAGCAGCAGGCCCAGCCGCATGACCCCGGATTCCGCGGCCAGGTTGTCCATGGTGCGCAGCAGCTGGACGGCCAGCACCCTGGACCAGTTCCCGTCCTCCGGGCGGGGCGCCAGCGGCGGGCGGGCCGCATCCCAGCGCCGGCAGGCCCCCGCGACGACCGTGCTGATCAGCTCGTCCTTGTCCTTGAAGGACCAGTACAGGGAGCTGGGCGGCAGGCCGGCCTTCTCGCAGACCCGGGCGACGGTGACGCCCCCGTACCCGTATTCGGCGACGGCTTCCTCGGCGGCCCGCAGGAACACCTCCCGCGGCCCCTGGCCCTCCCCCGCGTCCACCTGTGCCGGCGCGGCGGGCGGGAGCCGGTCAAGCCGCTCGGTCCGGGCCAGTTCCGCCAGGCGGATCTCCGCCGCGTCGAGGCAGCAGGCGAGCAGCCACATCACCCTGCGCTGGTCGAGGGGCCGCTGCCCGTGCCGCCGGATGAGCGCACCGTCCCGAATGATCGCACCGTCCCGGAGCGCGACGGTGAAATGTCCCATGAGCAGTGCGGCGTCCCGGCTCTGGTCCATGTCCTCATCGAATCCCCGCTCCCACCACCGGCCGAGCCAGTCGACGCTCTGCCTGCGGATGTCCAGGAAACGCGCCCTGGCCGGTGACTCCTCCGGCGGGCGGACGACGACCAGCTGCAGGCCGAAGCGCCAGTAGTCCATCTCGCTGTCCGTGGAGGGGAAGGCCAGGAGCTTCTCGTACAGGTCCTCACGCCGCGGCTGCCGGGCGGGCGAGTCGAGCCAGTTGGGCGTGGACGCGGACTGGACGCGGAAGGCATGCTCCAGGGCGGCGGCAAGGAGCTGGTCCTTATCGGAAAAGTGCCAGTAGATGGAACTGGCGGACAGTCCGGTCGCCCGCCGCACCATGGACAGCTTGGTGCCCTCGTATCCGTGGCCGGCGGCCAGGCGCATGGTCTCCTCCAGGAGCCGCGTACGGGTCTGCTCGCCCTGCCGGTTCCTGCGGTCGGTCTTGCGTTGCGCCACTGGGGGCCACCTGGTGCTCTCGGGTCGGTTCCGTCACTTCCGCCCACAGCCTACTTCGGCGCAGCGCCGCCGGCTGCCGCCCTCCTGCTGGCCGGGACGGCACGGATGCGTCCCAAATCACCCGTCGACGAGACCCCCGATGCCGTCGATGGGCGCTTCGATGGCTAGTATTAAGCCATTGTGGCTCTTCTTTCCCTGACTGCGACTCATTCCGACGTCGACCTGGAAACCGTTGCCCGGCTCAGCGCGGGCGCCTCCGAGGTCCCGGCTGCGCTGCTCGATTCCAGCGGCCAGCTGGTGTCCGGGGCAGTCGTCCTGGCCACGTGCAACCGCTACGAGATCTACTGCGAGACCCGCTCGGACGAAGACGCCGAGGCGGCGCGCGCGGCCGTGGTGGGCGAAATCAGCGCCCGCTCCGGGCTGCCCAAGGAGACGGTCTCCCGCTGCTTCTCCACCAACACGGGCGAGGACGTGCCCAAGCACCTGTTCGCCGTCGGCGCGGGCCTGGATTCCGCCGTCGTCGGTGAGCGTGAGATCGCCGGGCAGGTCCGCCGGGCGCTGATCGAGGCGCAGGAGAAGGGCACCGCCAGCGGCACCCTGACCCGCCTGTTCCAGACCGCCTCGCGCACCGCCAAGGACGTGGGCGCCCTGACGTCGCTCGGCAGCCGCGGCCTGTCCATCGTGTCGGTGGCGCTGGACCTGGCCACCGACCTGTCCCTGGAGCCTGACTGGTCCGCCAAGAAGGTCGTGGTCTTCGGCACCGGCGCCTACGCCGGCGCCACCATGGCCCTGCTCAAGGAGCGCGGCTGCACCGATGTGTCGGTGTGGTCCTCCTCCGGACGGGCGGAGTCCTTCACGGCCACCCGCGGCGGAACCCCGCTGTCCCGTGCCGGCCTGGGCGCCGCCCTCGCCGCCGCGGACGTCGTGGTGGGCTGCAGCGGCAGCGACGCCCCCGTCGGCGTGGACGACGTGCGCCGGGTCCGGGCAGGAGCCGACCGCCCGCTGGTCATCATCGACCTCGCCCTGACGCACGACTTCGATCCCGCGGTCCGCGAGCTGGACGGCGTCGACCTCATCACCCTGGAGTCCGTGCGGCTGGCCGCGCCGGCCGAGCAGGCCGAGTCCCTGAAGCAGGCCGGCGAGATCGTGACCGAGGCGGCCCGCAACTTCAACCAGGTCCAGCTCAGCCGCGAGCTGAGCGGCGCGATCGTCGCCCTGCGCCGGCATACCCTGGATGTCCTCGAGTCGGAGCTGGAGAAGGTCCGTGCGCAGCACGGGTGCACCGGCGCCGCGCAGGAAGTCGAATTCGCGATGCGCCGCATGGTGAAGCAGCTGCTGCACGTGCCGGCCGTCCGGGCACGCGAACTGGCCGCCGAAGGCCGCCAGGACGACTACGTCCGCGCCCTGGAGGCCCTGTACGGCATCACGGTGGGCGAGGAAGCCCCGGCCCCTGCCCGCGGCGTGGTCGGACACGGCCCGGCCGCCGAGGACCCGGACGCGGAGCCGCGCACGGCCTAGCCCCGGCTAGTAGGCCGGCTTTTCAGGTTCGATCCGCCGCACCCAGTCCAGGATGCCCCCGCTGACGTTCCACACCTGTGCGTAGCCCTGTTCCAACAGGTGCCGCACCACCTCCGCGGAGCGTGCCCCCGACTTGCAGTGCACGTAGATGCGGCGGTCCCTGGCCGGCTGGAACTGCCCAGCGAGGACCGTGCCGCGGGGCGCCGGCGTCGCCCCGTCGATGCTGACGATGGCGCGTTCGTCCGGTTCCCGCACATCCAGCAGGTCGAAGTCCGCGCGCCCGGCGGCCCGCTCGGCCAGCAGCGCGTTCAGCTGCTCCACGGTCACTTCCGGCAGGTCCGCTCCCGGCTGCGGCGCGATGCCGCAGAAGGCCTCGTAGTCCGCGAGTTCGGTGACCCGGGTCCTGGCCGGATCCCGCCGCACCCGGATTTCCCGCCAGCTCATCTCCAGCGCATCGAACACCAGCAGCCGGCCCAGCAGGGTGGTGCCGGTGCCGGTGATCAGCTTGATCGCCTCGTTGGCCATGACCGAGCCGATCTGGGCGCAGAGCACCCCGAGCACCCCGCCCTCGGCGCAGGAGGGCACCTCGCCCGGCGGCGGTGCCTGCGGGTACAGGTCCCGGTAGGTGGGGCCGTGCCCGGACCAGAAGACGCTGACCTGTCCGTCGAACCGCAGGATCGAGCCCCAGACGCACGGCATGCCCAGGATTTCCGCGGCGTCGCTGACCAGGTATCGGGTGGCGAAGTTGTCGGCGCCGTCCAGGACCAGATCGTACCCGGCGAGGATGTCCAGGGCGTTGTCCGCATCGAGGCGCACCGGGTGCAGGTCGACCTGGACCAGCGGATTCAGGTCCAGGACGGCGGCGCGGGCGGACTCCGCCTTGGTCCGCCCCACGTCCGCCATGCCGTGCACCACCTGGCGCTGCAGGTTCGACTCCTCCACCGTGTCGTCGTCGACAATGCCGATCCGGCCGACCCCGGCCGCGGCCAGGTAGAGCAGGATCGGCGAGCCCAGCCCGCCGGCGCCCACCACCAGGACCCGGGCGTTCTTCAGCCGGCGCTGCGCCTGCACCCCGAACCCCGGCAGGATCAGGTGCCGGGAGTAGCGGACGGTCTCCTCACGGGTGAGCTCGGGCCCGGGGGCGACCAGGGCGGGCAGGTCCTGCGCGGCGAGGGTAGTCATGGGAACAAATCTAGGCGCTGCCGCCGTGTCGGGCACGCTGTCCGGAAAAGCCGCCGCAGGTAGACTGGTCTTTCATGCCGCGGGCGCCGGGCGCCCGCACCAGGAGACGAGGTAGCACCACCCGTGAGCAACCAGCCAGCCGGCAGGACGACGCGCCTGCCCCGCGAGGAGCGGCGCCGGCAGCTGATGCGCGCCGCCCAGGAGGTCTTCGTCAGCAACGGCTTCCACGGAGCGGCGATGGACGACATTGCCGACACCGCCCGGGTCAGCAAGCCGGTGCTGTACCAGCATTTCCCCGGCAAGCGCGAGCTTTACCTCGCCCTGCTGGAGGACCACCTCGAGACGCTGACGCAGTTCCTCACCACGGCCCTGACCTCCACCACCGACAACCGGGAGCGGGTGCGCGAGACCATGCGCGCCTACTTCCGCTTCGTCGCCCAGGACAGCCAGGGCCACCGGCTGGTGTTCGAATCCGACCTGACCAGCGACCAGGAGGTCAGCGCCAGGATCGAGGCCTTCAACGCGCGCTTCGCGAACAGCATCGCCGGCGTCATCGCCGAGGACACCAAGCTTCCGCCGGTCGAGGCCAAGCTGCTCGGGCGCGCCCTGGCCGGCATGGCCCAGGTCAGCGCCCGCTACTGGCTGGAAACCGACGGGGACCTCGACATCGAGGCCGCCAGCGAGCTGGTCTACCGTTTAGCTTGGCGCGGAATCAGCCGTTTCCCCAAGGAAACCTAGGGTAGATTTCGAACCAGCATCTGCTTTGTCAGCATTACTAGGAGGCACCACGTGGAAGTAAAGATCGGCATCCAGAACGTCGGCCGCGAAATTGCGTTCGAGTCCGGGCAGAGCGCCGACGAGGTCGCCGACCTCGTGGCCGCGGCCATGAACAATTCCACCGAGCTTCGCCTCAAGGACGAGAAGGGCCGGCTGATCCTGGTGCCCGCCGGCGTCATCGGCTACGTAGAAATCGGTGCCGAGGAAGTCCGCCGCGTCGGCTTCGGGGCCCTCTGAACGGACGACAGCCTTGAACGGTGTGGTTGAACTCATCGTGATGGTGCCCGCCGCGCTTGCGGCGGGCTTCGCCGTTTGGGGCGCGGACCGGCGCCGCAGCCGCTACGGCGTCCTCCTGGCCCCCGGCGTTTCCCTGTCCGCCTGCTGCCTGTGCTGGGTCGGGCTCCGGATCGCCGGGCTGGGCTCGCATCCCGAGCTGCACTGGCTCACCTGGGCGGTGTCCATAGCGGTGGGCGCCCTCGCCGCCGTGGCCGCCGCCGCCGTTGCCGGTCCCCGCCGTGCCCGCCGCGACGCGGCCGACCTCGACCGGGCACTGCGCCTCTAGCTCCGGCCCCTGCCCCGTTCCCTCCCCCGCCGGCCCCGGCCGCCGGTTCAGCGCCCCAGCACGGCCGAGAGTTCCCGGGCGAACACCGGAGCCGCGGCCGCATGGCCCGCATCGCTCAGGTGCCGTCCGTCCTCCAGCTTGAGCTTGTGGCGCTTCCACCAGTCCTGCGGGCTGATGAACGGTACGCCCTCCTCCGCGGCGACGCGGGACAGCAGCCGGTCCACCGTGGCCCGGCGCCCCTTGCCGTCGCCGATGACCCCCACCATCACCAGCGTCGACGACGGGTAGATCTGCCGCAGGTCCCGGACCATGGTGCGGGCGGCCTGGGCGATGGCAGTGTCCGGGTAGGCGGTGTCGTTCCCGCCGCCTTCGAGGACCACCACCGGCGGGTTGCCGGCGGGCAGCAGCCACTGCCCGCTGTCGAGGGCCGTTTCATACCGGTCGACGCCGGCATAGGAGTTCAGGTAGCCGGTTCCGCCGGCGCCGCGCACCACCGGGGTGTAGCCCAGCTGCGAAAGCCCCCGCCCGATCCAGGTCCGGTCGCCGGCCTGCGAGTCTCCCACCACGACGGCGGCCTGTTCCACCCCGGGGTTGAACTCCATGACCCGCTGCAGCCGCGGCACCCACACCAGCGACCCGCGCTGGAAGTCCGTGCGCCGGTCCTCTCCCGCCGCATACTCGCTCGAGACCGGGTAGCCGAGCTTCCCGACACCCCGGCGGCTCCACAGCTCGAACACTTCCGGCCGCAGCGCCCGCGCCCCGGTGGGGCCGTGCCAGAGCACCACCTTTCCCCGGAACCGCTGGTAGCAGGCCCCCAGCGAGGCGGGGCAGGAGATGTCCGACGTCGGCTGGCCCAGCGGATGTCCGGCCGCCGCCTGGACCCGGCGGAAATCCATCAGGGCGTTCCATGCCTGCGGGTCGGTCCCCTCCGGCGGAGCGGCGACGATCGGCCGCGACGTCACGGGCTGGTCCGCAGGCAGGACGGTGCGCAGCACGGGCTGCGGCGGTGTCGGAGGCACGGGCGGCTGCCACGGGGAGAGCGGCGCCAGCACCGGTGCGGCGAGCACCGCGGCCGCCATCAGCGGCAGGCGGCGGCGTCGGGCACCGCGGCGGACACGGCGGCGGGCGCCTGCTGCCATCAAAAATCTCCCCGTAACGCTCGACTGCACCGGCATCCCACCCTACCGATTCGGCCCGGGCGCGCCCAAGAACGGCTGCTTTTCGCGGGCCGGGAGGGCACCGGGTAGACTGGCGGATGTAGTACACGGATGCCCGGTCGTCAGATTCTTTAATCCCCATGGATAAGGAACGGCGGCGGCTTACGGTGCCGGCCCATGCCGGCACGGACACCGCCCCGACCCGCAATACCTACGCGATCTTGATTTTCCGGCCGCCGCCACCGGCGCGCGGCCCGCAGTTGTTAGCCCGCGATCGGCTTCCACTGGATGCGCCCGCGCGTTGTCCGCTCTGACCCGGCCCCCGGCCGTCGGCCCAGCGTGAGACCCCGGCGCCTTACGGAACGGTATGTAATTGAACACTGAAATTTCCCAGCTTGAAGGTGACGGCCTCCTGCACGCCGAGGACAGCGACGACCAGGTTGACGTCACGGAGACCCTCGCCGCGGCCGAAGAGGCCGTCGCCCCCGAGGCAACGTTCGCGGACTACGGGGTCCGGGACGACATCGTCGGTTCGCTGGCGGACGCAGGCATCCTGCACCCCTTCCCGATCCAGGCCATGACGCTTCCCGTCGCACTGGACGGCCACGACATCATCGGCCAGGCCAAGACCGGCACCGGCAAGACCCTCGGCTTCGGCATCCCCGCCCTGCAGCGGGTCATCTCCCCCGGCGAGGACGGCTGGGACCAGCTGCCGGCGCCGGGCGCTCCGCAGGCCCTGATCGTGGCCCCCACCCGTGAGCTTGCCGTCCAGGTCGCCGGAGACCTCGAGACCGCGTCGCGCCGCAAGGGCACCCGCATCGCCACCATCTACGGCGGCCGCGCCTACGAACCGCAGATCGAGGCCCTGCAGGCCGGCGTCGAGATCGTCGTCGGCACCCCGGGCCGGCTCATCGACCTTTACCAGAAGCGCCACCTGAGCCTGAAGAACGTGCGCATCGTGGTCCTCGACGAGGCCGACGAGATGCTCGACCTCGGCTTCCTGCCCGACGTCGAAACCCTGATGGGCGCGGTGCCCGCGATCCGGCAGACCCTGCTCTTCTCCGCCACCATGCCCGGCCCGGTCGTCGCCATGGCACGCCGCTACATGTCCAAGCCCACCCACATCCGGGCAGCCGATCCGGCGGACGAGGGCCTGACGAAGAAGGACATCCGCCAGGTCGTCTACCGGGCGCACCACCTGGACAAGATCGAAGTGGTGGCCCGCCTGCTGCAGGCCAACGGCCGCGGCCGGACGATCATCTTCACCAAGACCAAGCGCACCGCCGCCAAGGTCACCGAGGAGCTCGTGGACCGCGGCTTCGCGGCCGCGGCCCTGCACGGCGACCTGGGCCAGGGTGCCCGCGAGCAGGCCATGCGCGCGTTCCGCAACGAGAAGGTCGACGTGCTGGTCGCCACCGACGTGGCCGCCCGCGGCATCGACGTCGACGACGTGACCCACGTGATCAACTACCAGTGCCCCGAGGACGAAAAGACCTACCTGCACCGCGTGGGCCGCACCGGCCGCGCCGGCAACAAGGGCACCGCCGTCACCTTCGTCGACTGGGAAGACGTCCCCCGCTGGGGCCTGATCAACAAGGCCCTGGGCATGGACCAGCCCGAGCCGGTGGAGACCTACTCCTCCTCGCCGCACCTGTTCACCGACCTGGACATCCCGGCCGGCACCAAGGGCCGGCTGCCCCGCGCCAAGCGCAAGCTGGCCGGCATCGACGCCGAGCGCATCGAGGACCTGGGCGAGACCGGCAAGTCCCGGTCGCGCGGCGGTGACCGCGGCGGACGCGGCGGTGACCGTGACCGCGGCGGCCGCCGCAGCGAGCGGACCGAGCGTGCCCCGCGCGCCGCAGCCGCCGAGGGCGCTCCCGCCGAGGCACCCGCGGCCTCCGACGAGGCCCGCTCCGAGCGTCCCCGCCGCCGCCGCAGCCGCACCCGCCGCCGCAACGGCGAAGTGGTGCAGCAGCGCCCCGCGGGCGAGTAGCCGCTCCGGCCCATGGGCGGAACGCTCTTCGATCCCGACGGCGGCTCGCTCGTGGTCCACGCCGACAACGCGGACTTCCTGCCGAGCCTGCCCGACGGTGCCTTCACGATGATCTACGTGGACCCGCCCTTCAACACGGGGCGGGTCCAGCGGCGCCAGCAGACCACCATGGTCCGCAGCGTCGACGGCACCGGCGACCGGACCGGCTTCAAGGGCCGCAGCTATTCCACGGTCAAGGGCCTGCTCACCAAGTACGACGACGCCTTCGAGGACTACTGGGCCTTCCTGGAGCCCCGGCTCGCCGAGGCGTGGCGGCTGCTCGCCGACGACGGCACCCTGTACGTGCACCTGGACTACCGGGAGGTGCACTACGTCAAGGTGATGCTTGATGCCCTCTTCGGCCGGGACTGCTTCCTCAACGAGATCATCTGGGCCTACGACTACGGCGGCCGGGCCAAGAACCGGTGGCCGGCGAAGCACGACAACATCCTCGTGTACGTCAAGAACCCGGACCGCTACCACTTCGACAGCGCCGAGGTGGACCGGGAGCCCTACATGGCCCCGGGCCTGGTGACCCCGGAGAAGGCCGCCCTCGGCAAGCTGCCCACCGACGTCTGGTGGCACACCATCGTCTCCCCCACCGGGCGGGAAAAGACCGGCTACCCGACCCAGAAGCCCGAGGGCCTGATCCGCCGTGCCGTCGCCGCCAGCAGCCGCCCCGGTGACTGGGTGCTGGACTTCTTCGCCGGCTCCGGCACCCTGGGCGCCGTGGCGGCCAAGATGGGCCGCCGCTTCGTGCTGGTCGACTCCAACCCGGCGGCCGTGGAAGTCATGGCCGCCCGGCTGGCCGGCCGGGCCGACGTCGTGGACTGGCAGGCCCGCCCGCCGCTGCCGGAAGAGCTGCCCGCCGGCTAGGCAGGTCGTCCTACGGCAGGACGGGGCGGCTGCCCGTGCCCAGTTCCAGCATCCGCTCCAGGACGGCCGGGGCCGTGGTGTTCTCGCCCAGGCGGTTCGGCTTTCCGGTGCCGTGGTAGTCGCTTGAGCCCGTGACCAGCAGCGAATGCTCGCGGGCCAGGGTGCGGAGGAAGGCCCGGCCCTCCTCCGGATTGTCGCGGTGGTCCACCTCGACGCCGAGCAGGCCGGCGTCGATCATGTCCCGGTAGGTGCGCTCACCGACCACCCGGCCGCGCGCCGTCGCCACCGGGTGGGCGAAGACGGGCACGCCGCCCGCGGCGCGCACCAGTTCCACCGCCCGCGCGGGGTCCGGGGCATAGTGGGCGACGAAGTACCGGGAGCGGGCGGTGAGGATCCCTGCGAACGCCGCCGAGCGGCTCGGCACCACTCCTGCGCTGACCAGCGCGTCGGCGATGTGCGGCCGTCCGATCGTGGCTCCGGGAGCCACATGCTCCTGCACCAGCTCCCAGTCGATGGGAAAGTCCTCGGCGAGCCGGCGGACCATGACCTCGGCCCGGGTCTCGCGGGCGGCACGGGACCGGTCGATCTCCTCGAGCAGTCCGGGGTGCTCCGGATCATGCAGGTAGGAGAGCAGGTGCACGCTGATGCCCTCGGCGGTGCGGCAGGAGATCTCCATGCCGGGTATGAGGGTGAGCCCTTCCCGCCCGGCCGCGTCGGCGGCCTCGGCCCAGCCGGCGGTGGAGTCGTGGTCCGTCAGCGCCAGTGCGGACAGGCCCGCCCGCGCAGCTGCCCGGACGACGTCGGCCGGGGATTCAGTGCCGTCGGACACCGTGGAATGCGTGTGCAAATCGATGTTCACCCTCCCAATCTACGCGTCCGCCGGGCCCGGGGGTGTTTGTCCGCGCCGCAGGCCGGTGAGAGCATGGGAGGCGTGAACAACGAAGCCACTTCCCTGCCGTCGACCGCCGCCGAGACCGAAGAGATGTCCGAGGGGCAGCCGCTGGGCGACCGTGTGAACAACCGTTCCCAGCGCCCCTCCTCCGAGGCCTTCAAGGAGTTCATGGCCTCGGGCTGGGCCGAGCGCAGCGCCGAGCTGCCGCCGCGCTCCGCCGTCGCCGGCTACGCCCGGCAGCGCCGCCTCGCGCTCTCCCGCCGCTTCCCCGGGGAGCGCCTGGTGATCCCCGCCGGCCCGCTGAAGGTCCGTTCGAACGACACCGACTACCGGTTCCGCCCGCATTCCGGCTTTGCGCACATGACCGGCCTCGGCCTGGACCACGAGCCGGACGCCGTGCTGGTGCTGGAGCCGGTGGCCGAGGGGACGGGCGACGACGGCGGCAACCACGCCGCCACCCTCTACTTCCGTCCGCTGGCCGGCACCGACAGCGAGGAGTTCTACTCCAACGCGCGCTACGGCTCCTTCTGGATCGGCGACCGGCTGAACCTGGCGGAGGTCAGCGCCATGCTGGACCTGCCCACCCGGCACCTGGACGAGGCCGAGACCGCCATCGCCGGCAACGTCGGCGAGCCGGCCTTCGGCGGCGTTTCCGTGCGCCTGCTGCGCAAGGTCGACGAGATGGTCGATGCCCTGGTCGACACGGTCCGCTACAACACCGCCCCCGACCCCGAGAACCTGGACCTGGGCGTCTTCGACGCCCGAGACGACGAGCTGGCCGAAGCCCTGTCCGAGCTGCGGCTGGTCAAGGACGAGTGGGAGATCCAGCAGATGCGCGAGGCCGTCGCGGCCACCGTCAACGGCTTCACCGAAGTCGTGAAGGCCCTGCCGCGCGCGATCACCCACCCGCGCGGCGAGCGCGTGGTCGAAGGCGTCTTCTTCGCCCGGGCCCGCGAGGAAGGCAACGACCTCGGCTACGACACCATCGCCGCTGCCGGCAACAACGCCACCGTGCTGCACTGGATCCGCAACAACGGCCAGGTCCGCGCCGGCGAGCTGCTGCTCCTGGACGCGGGCGTCGAGGCCGAGAGCCTCTACACCGCCGACATCACCCGCACCCTGCCGGTCAACGGCCGGTACACCGACGTGCAGCGCCGGGTCTACCAGGCGGTGCTCGACGCCGCGGACGCCGGTTTCGCCGCCGCGGTCCCGGGGGCGAAGTTCCGCGATGTGCACGCCGCGGCCGTCCGTGTCCTGGCCGAGCGCCTCGCGGAATGGGGCGTGCTGCCGGTCCCGCTCGAGGAGGCCCTGTCCGACGCCGGGCAGCAGCACCGCCGCTGGATGCCGCACGGCACCAGCCACCACCTCGGCCTGGACGTGCATGACTGCGCCCAGGCCCGCCGGGACCTGTACCTGGACGGGACGATCACCGAGGGAATGGTTTTCACCATCGAACCGGGCCTGTACTTCAAGGAGGAGGACCTCACCGTTCCCGAGGAGTACCGGGGCATCGGCGTCCGGATCGAGGACGATGTGCTGATCACCGCGGACGGTCCCGTGAACCTCAGCTCCGCCCTCCCCCGCACGCCGGATGAGGTCGAGGACTGGATGGCCGGGATCTACGCCGCCGACCAGTAAGGGCCCGGGCAGCGTCATACAGGCCCGCTGAACCGGGCCGTCTGCACCGGACAACACCAGACAAAAGGAGGGCCGCACCCGTTGGGTGCGGCCCTCCTCGTGTGTCGGCTCCGGGAACCGGGCGCTCGGCGTTCCGGCCCCGGTCAGCGCTGCTGCGCGCCGCTGTCCTCCTGGGATCCGGCCTCGGGCGCCTGCCGCGCTCCCTGGCTGTCCTGCCGGGAGTCCGGTGTGGAAACCCCGCCGGCCTGGCTCTGCGCGTTGCCGGCAGCGTCGTTGTCCCGGGACGCCCCCGCGGCGACATCGCCCGCGGCGGGATCTTCGACAGCTCCCTGCGGAGCGTCTGCGGCAGACTGCCGGCTGTTCGGCTCGATGGGCCGGCCCTGCGCGTCGAGGCGCACCCCGTAGCGCGGGCGGCCGTCGGGAAGGTCGGGGAAACGGCCCCGGCGGGTTTCACCGGCCGCAGGTGCGGCGGCGTCGGCAGGGCCCGCTGCGTGTGCGCCCTGCCCGGAGGCGGCGTAGGGGTCCTGCCATCCCGCGGGCCGTTCCGGCGCCTGCGGCTGGCCCTGCGGCGGGAACCCGGGCTGTCCCGGCTGGCCCTGGCCATTCCCGGGCTGGCCGTAGGGCGGCTGCTGGCCCGGCTGACCCTGCCCGTACCCGGGCTGCCCGTAGGGCGGCTGCTGGCCCGGCTGGCCCGGCCCATACCCCGGCTGACCCTGCCTGTAGGGCGGCTGGCCCGCCTGGCCCTGCGGTGCGGGGTGGCCGGCCTGCCCCACCATCGGCAGCTGCGCCAGCAGGCGGCGGGCTTCCCCGGCGACTTCGGGGGCAACGATGACGTCGTAGCTGGTGGCGATCACCTGGCTGGTGGAGGTGAAGTCCCGGCGTCCGCGCTGCAGGGCATAGCCGATCACTCCGAACAGCAGCCAGAACACCGCGCCGAGCGCGATGGTCGGGCCCAGCGATCCGAGGGCGGGGGCACCGCCGAAGAGGGAAAGGACCAGGCCCACGAACAGGCCGAACCAGGCGCCGGTGAGCGCGCTCGACAGCGCCACCCGGGGATAGCTGAGCCGGCCGGTCACCCGTTCCACGGTCTTCAGGTCGTTGCCGACGATGGAGACGTTCTGCACGGCGAACTTGCTGTCCGCGAGGTAGTCCACCGCCTTTTGGGCGTCCAAGTAGGCGGTGTAGCGGCCGACAACCTCTCCGCGCGGCAGGCTGCGGCCCTGGTCGCGGGGACTTCCGGCGGCAAATAGGTTCGACATTTGTCCATTCTTTCGCACTTCGGCCCCGGGCGGGGGCCGCGATCGCTGGCAGTGAACGCGCGCCCGGTGCCCGGGGACCGTGATACGGCGTTGGAGGTGCCTGCAAAGTAGCCTAATAGGGTGAGCTCAAATCCGACCCGCGTCTTCGTTGCCCGCCTGCTGGGCCTGGACGTCTTCGACCCGCTCGGAGACCGCCTGGGCCGGCTGCGCGACGCCGTGGTGCTGGACCGCGGCCCCGGCCGCCGTCCGCAGGCGGTGGGAATCGTCGTCGAGGTTCCGGGCCGCAAACGGGTCTTCGTGCCCATCACCCGGATCACCAGCATGGATCCCGGGCAGATCATCTGCACCGGGCTGGTCAACCTGCGCCGGTTCGAGCAGCGCGGCGCGGAGACCCTCGTCGTCGCCGAGCTCTTTGACCGCAGGGTCGTGCTCAAGGACGGCAGCGGCGAGGCGGCGATCGAGGACATTGCCATTGAGCAGAACCGTGCCGGCGACTGGCAGGTCTCCGCGCTCTTCGTGCGCCGGCTGCAGGACGGGCCCCGGCTGCTGCGCGGCCGCCGCCGCGGCGAGGAGCTGATCATTGATTGGGAGGACGCCTGGCACTGGGACCTCACCGGTCCCCAGGCGGCCACCGCCTTCGTCGCCCAGCACGACGACCTCAAGCCCGCCGACTTCGCCGAGGCGCTGCACGAGATGAGCGGCAAGCGCCGCATCGAAGTCGCCGCCGAGCTGCAGGATGAACGCCTGGCCGATGTGCTCCAGGAGCTGCCCGACGACGACCAGGTGCAGATCCTGCAGGCCCTCGACGTCGAGCGCGCCGCCGACGTGCTCGAGGAAATGGACCCTGACGACGCCGCGGACCTGCTCAACGAACTGCCAGAGGAGCAGAAGGAGGAGCTGCTCCAGCTGATGGAGCCGGAGGACGCCCGCGACGTCCGCCGCCTGCTCTCCTACGAAGAGGACACCGCCGGCTCGCTGATGACTCCCGTGCCGGTGATCCTGCCTCCCGAGGCGACCGTTGCGGAAGCGCTGGCCCACGTGCGCCGCGAGGAGCTGACTCCGGCCCTGGCCTCCTCCATCTTTGTCTGCCGCCCTCCGCTGGAGACGCCCACCGGCCGCTACCTCGGCGTGGTGCATATCCAGCAGCTGCTGCGCGCCGCTCCCCCGGAGGCCCTGGGCAACATGCTCGACACCGACCTCGAGGCAGTGAACGACAAGGCCAGCATCAGCGAGGTTTCGCGCATGCTGGCCACCTACAACCTCAATTCGCTCCCGGTGGTGAACGACGGCGGCCGCCTGGTCGGCGCGGTGACCGTCGACGACGTCCTGGACCACCTGCTGCCCGATGACTGGCGGGCCGCCGATGATGCTCCGGCGGGACCGCAGGGAAGGACCAATGGCTGAGAAGAGAAAGTCCGTCGCGCGGGGCCTGGACACGCCCCGCACCGCCCGCACCCGCTGGATGCCGAGGCTTTCCCCCAACCCGGACGCCTTCGGACAGGCGACGGAGAAGTTCGCCCGCTTCATGGGCACCCCGCAGTTCCTGGTCTGGATGACCGTGTTCTGCGTGGTCTGGCTGCTCTGGAACACGTGGGGCCCCGAACCCCTGCGCTTCGACTCGGTGGCCCTCGGCTTCACGCTGCTGACCCTCATGCTCTCGCTGCAGGCCTCCTACGCGGCGCCGCTGCTGCTGCTGGCCCAGAACCGGCAGGACGACCGCGACCGGGTCGCCATGCGCCAGGACCGCGAGCGGGCCGAGCGGAACCTGCTGGACACGGAATACCTGACCCGGGAGATCGCCGAGCTGCGGATCGCGCTGCGCGAGGTCGCCACCCGCGACTACGTACGCTCCGAAATCCGCGGCCTGCTGGAGGAACTGCTCGAGGCCGAGGGGCGCGACGACGGCGGCCGGCGATCCCGCGGCCGGGAAGGCAGCCGATGAGCGCGGCCGAGGACGCCGTCCTCCGGGCGCTCGGCGCAGTGCTGGATCCGGAGCTGCGCCGGCCGATCACCGACCTGGGCATGGTCCGGGAGGTCGCCGTCGAAGCCGACGGCACCGCCGTCGTCGGCGTGCTGCTCACCGTGGCGGGATGTCCGCTGCGCGGCACCATCACCGGTGACGTCGAAGCCGCCGTCGCCGGGGTTCCCGGCATCACGGGCGTACGGGTGGAGATGGACGTCATGACGCCCGAGCAGCGGAACCGGCTCAAGGAGCAGCTGCGCGGGCCGGGCGCCGAGCGCGGCGTGCCGTTCAACCGGCCCGGTTCACTCACCCGCGTCTACGCGGTGGCCAGCGGCAAGGGCGGCGTCGGCAAGTCCAGCGTGACCGTGAACCTGGCGGTGGCGCTGTCCCGGAGGGGGCTGCGCGTGGGCATCGTGGACGCGGACGTGCACGGTTTCTCCGTGCCCGGCCTGATGGGCATCACGCAGCCCCCCACCCGGGTGGACGAGATGATCCTGCCCCCGGTGGCCTACGGGGTCAAGACCATTTCCATCGGCATGTTCCTGCCCGAGAACCAGCCGGTCGCCTGGCGCGGGCCGATGCTGCACCGGGCGCTGGAGCAGTTCCTCACCGACGTGTTCTTCGGCGACCTCGACGTGCTGTTCCTGGACCTGCCCCCGGGCACCGGCGACATCGCGATTTCCGTGGCGCAGCTGCTGCCGGGGTCGGAGATCCTTGTCGTCACCACCCCGCAGGCCGCGGCCGCCGAAGTGGCCGAGCGGGCCGGCACCGTGGCCGCGCAGACCGGGCAGAAGGTCTCCGGCGTCATCGAGAACATGTCCTGGCTGCAGCTGCCCGACGGGCAGCGGATGGAGCTGTTCGGTTCCGGCGGCGGCGAACAGGTGGCGGCCCGCCTGACGTCCGCGCTGGGCACCGAGGTGCCCCTGCTGGGCAGCATTCCGCTGGATGTGCGGCTGCGGGAGGGCGGCGACGCCGGCTCCCCCGCAGTGCTGGAGGAGGATTCCGCCGCGGGGGCGGAGCTGCGGCGGATCGCCGGTCAGCTGGCGCGCCGTCCGCGTGGCCTCGCGGGCCTGAACCTGGGCGTCACGCCCAGTTGACCGGACGGACGGTTCCGGCCTGCCGGAGATGGACCCCATCCTCCTGTAGCTGGAACCGCATCTGGGCCAGGGAAGCGCAGACCAGGTCCGCGGCCGCCAGCTCGTCCGCCGGGACGGTGCCGGCCACGGCCAGCACCGTGCACTCCGCGGCGGCCGCCGCGGCGACGCCCACGGGAGTGTCCTCGACAGCCAGGCACCGGGCCGGGTCGAGGCCCATCCGCCGGGCCGCGAGGCGGTAGCCGTCCGGCGCCGGCTTGCCCGCCCCCACGTCGTCGGCCGTCACCAGCACCGCAGGTGCCGACAGCCCTGCCGCGGCGAGCCGGGCCAAGGCCAGCCGGCGGCTGCAGGAGGTCACGATGGCCCACCTGCCGGCAGGCAGCTCCTCGAGCCGCGCAGGCGCACCCTCCTTCGGCGAGATGCCGTCGGTCATGGCGACCTCCAGCTCGTCGATGCGGGCCAGCGCCGCCGCCGTACGGTCGGCGGGTAGGGCGGCCCGGACAACGTCCCGGGCGGCAAGGCCGTGCCCGGCATGCCGGTAGCCGCCGCCAAGGCCCTCCTCCTCCGCCCAGCGGGCCCAGGCCTGTTCCGTCGCCGGTGTCGAGTCGATCAGGGTGCCGTCCAGGTCGAACAGGACGGCGTCATAGCCAGGACGCATCAGGCTCCGTAGAACCCGGCGCGGGCAGCACGGTAGTCGGCACGGACCTGCTGCGCCCAATCCGCCGATGGGTCCGGCGCGAAGGCCGACTCCACCCTGCGCTGCCAGGTGGGCGGAGCATCGGTGCCGGCCAGCGCCCAGGCGGCCTGCCGGGCCGCGCCCAGGGCGACATACTCGCCCGGCACCGGCACCACGACCTCGGTCTGGAAGATGTCGGCGGCGGCCGATCGCAGGGTCAGGGAACGCGCCCCGCCGCCGATCAGCAGCACCCGGCGGGTGGGAATGCCCTGCGCCCGAAGCACGTCGAGGGCCTCGGCCAGGTGGCACAGCAGCCCCAGCACCGCTGCCCGGGCCATGTTCGCCCGGCTCATGTTGGCCCGCGACATGCCGGTGAGGCTGGCCCTGGCGTGGGGCAGGTTCGGCGTACGTTCGCCGTCGAAGTACGGAATCATCGTCAGCCCGCCCGCGTCAGGCTCCGCCGCGGCCGCCAGCCGGTCCAGCTCGTCCAGGTCCACGCCCAGCAGCTCAGCGGTCGAGGCGAGGATCCGGGCCCCGTTGATGGTTGCCAGCAGGGGCAGGTTGCGTCCGCTGGCATCGGCGAATCCTGCAACCATGCCGGAGGGATCCGTGACCGTGCGGTCCGTGGAGGCAAAGACGGTGCCGCTGGTGCCGATCGACACCGCCACCTCCCCCGGCTGCAGCCCCAGGCCCAGCGCCGCTCCGGCGTTGTCGCCGCAGCCGGCGGCCACCAGCGCGCCGGCCCGGGTGCGCCCGGCCGCCGCGGCGGAGTCCAGCACCACCGGAAGCTCCGGCACCCTGCCGAAGGCATGCGCCAGGAGGTCCTCGCGGTAGCGGCCTTCCGGTACCGACCAGTACCCGGTGCCCGAGGCGTCGCTGCGATCGGTCACCGGAGTGTCGGCACGGCCGGTCAGCCGCCACGTCAGCCAGTCATGCGGCAGCAGGACCTGCCGCACCCGTGCGGCGAGTTCCGGCCGGGCCTCGGCCAGCCAGGCCAGCTTGGTGATGGTAAACGAGGACACCGGGACGACGCCGACCTCGCGGGCCCAGTTGTCGGGACCGATCTCCCTGCGGAGGCGTTCGGCCTGCGCGGCGCTGCGCACGTCGTTCCACAGCAGGGCCTCGTGCACGGGCACCCCGGCCCCGTCGAGGGCGACCATGCCGTGCTGCTGTGCCGAGACCGAGACGGCCGCCGCGTCGTCGAGGTCTTGGCCGCCGGCCTGCCTGAAGGCGTCCCACCAGCGCTCCGGGTCCACGGCGGTGCCGTCGGGGTGCGGCGCGACGGTCTTGGACAGGACTTCGCCGGTTTCGGCGTCGACGCGGACGATTTTGCAGCTCTGGGTCGACGAGTCGACCCCGGCCACCACGGTACGGGTCATTCGGAGGCTCCAAGGAGTCGGCGGGCAAGTGCGGCGTCGGTCACCAGCGAGGTGACCAGCCCTGACGCGAGGGCGGCGCGGACGGCGGCGGTCTTCTTCGAGCCGCCGGCCACGGCAATGACTTCGGGGATCTTCCTCAGCTGCTCGGTGCTGACGGCAATGCAGCGGTCCTCGATGTCCGGCAGGACGCGGCCGTCGGCGTCGAGCACGGTCGAGCACACCTCCGCGACGGCCCCGGAGGCCAGCAGCCGGCTGCGCGCTTCAGGGGTGATGGCGGCGTTGTCGTACATCTGCGAGTCCGGTGGGTTCCAGCTGCCGACCGCCACCAGCGCCAGGGTCACCCGGCCGAACTGCTCATAGGTGCGCTGGACGTCGTTCTGCCGGCGCAGGGCGCGTGCGGTGGCGGCGTCGGACACGACCAGCGGCGCGTAGATCGACCAGGGCGTGCCTCCGGCCACGGTGCTCACGCGGCGGATGACTTCGACGCCGGTTTCCTGGATGGGACCGGCCACCCCTGCCAGCTGGACGACTTCGCACCCCGGCAGCTGCCGCAGGGAGCGGGCGACCGCCGTCAGCGTCCGCCCGGCGGTGAGGCCGACGACGTCGTCCTCGGTCGCGATCTCCTCCAGCAGTTCAGCCGCGCTGCGGCCCAGGTGTTCCTGCACCGTCTCCGGGTTTTCGGTGGGCGTGCGGACCGCCAGGGCGCGGCGCAGCCCGAACCTGCGCCGCAGCTCGAGGGACAGTTCCAGGTCCAGGGGGCCGGGGGTGGAGATCACGAACCGGACCACGCCGGCCCGCGCCGCTTCGTCGAGCAGCCGGCCCACCTTGAACCGGCTGACGCCCAGCTCCTCCGCGATCTCGATGCGGGTCCGCCCCTCAACGTAGTGGCGGTGCGCCACATGCGCCATCTGGACCAGGCCGTCCGGCCCGATCGTGCCTTCCCCCACTGCCGTCCTCCTCCATGCCGATTTCCACCGGATGGAAGTCTACCGGTTCGTTGCGCTCATGTGAGCAACAGTTTTGCACACATGTTGTGTCTTGGGTAATACTCGGACAGGCCCGACGGCACGGCGCGCACACAGAGGTGCCGCCGCCGCGGGCCAGCGAGGGAGTCGATGACAATGACGACAGGATTACCCGCCGTGATGCGGGCCAGCGTCCTGCTGGAGAAGCGCAAGCTGGCGATCGAGGAACGGCCCGTTCCGGAGCTCGAGCCCGATGAGGTACTGATCAAGGTCGCCTCCGTGGGCGTCTGCGGTTCGGACGTGCACTACTTTGCGGAGGGGCGGATCGGCGACTTCGTCGTGGAGCAGCCCCTGATCCTCGGCCACGAGGCCGGCGGCACCATCGTCGCCGTCGGTGACCGGGTGAGCCCGGACCGCGTGGGCCAGCGGGTCTCGATCGAGCCGCAGCACCCGGACCCCACCTCCGCCGAGAGCCTTTCGGGCCGGTACAACCTGGATCCGCACATGCGCTTCTATGCGACTCCGCCGGTCGACGGCGCCTTCGCCGAGTACGTGAAGATCCAGTCGCACTTCGCCTTCGCCGTGCCCGATGAGGTCAGCGACGACGCCGCGGCCCTGATGGAGCCGCTCTCGGTCGGCATCGCCGCCGCGCAGAAGGGCGGCATCACCGCCGGGTCCAGGGTCCTGATCGCGGGCGCGGGCCCCATCGGCATCATCGCCGCCCAGGTGGCCCGGGCCTTCGGCGCCACCGAGATCATCGTCTCCGACGTCGACGACGCGCGGCTGAAGCAGTCCGTCCGCTTCGGCGCCACCCGCACGGTCAACCCGATCCGGGAGGACCCGGCCGCCCTGGACCTCGGCGTCGACTGCTTCATCGACGCTTCCGGCGCCACCCCGGCCGTGCTCTCCGGACTGCGCTCGGTGCGTCCCGGCGGCACCGTGGTGCTGGTCGGCATGGGCGCCGACGAGATCGCCCTGCCCATCCCGGTGATCCAGAACAACGAGATCACCCTCACCGGGGTCTTCCGCTATGCCAACACCTGGCCCACCGCGATCGAGCTGGTCCGCACCGGCCGGGTGGACCTGGATTCGCTGGTGACCGGCCGCTACGGCCTGGCGGACGTGGAGGAGGCGCTGATCGCGTCCACCCGCTCCACCAGCCTCAAGACCATCGTGACGCCGGGGTCCTGACATGGGACAGTTCGAAACCACCCCGGCGGGCTCCGGCGTCCTGGCCTGCTCCGGCATCAGCAAGGCCTTCGGCGGGGTGCCGGTGCTGCGGGACATCAGCCTGGTCCTCGAACCGGGAACCGTCACCGCGCTGGCCGGCGAAAACGGTGCCGGCAAGTCCACCATGATGAAGATCGCCGCCGGCCAGTACCGCCCCGACCGGGGGACGGTCAGTGTCGACGGCGAGGAGCTGCCCGCCGGCAACACCGCCGCGGCACATCGTCACGGCGTGGCGATCGTGCCCCAGGAACTCGCCTCCATTCCGGAGATGACGGTCTACGAGAACCTGTTCCTGGGCCGGGAGCTGCGCCACCCGTTCGGCCTGCTCAACCGCCGGGCGATGGCCGCCGAGGCCAGGGCACGGCTGCAGGGCTTCGGCCTGGACATCGATCCGTCCACCCGCATGGGCCTGCTGCCGGTCGGCATCAGGCAGATCATCGAGATCATCAAGGCCACCAGCCGCGGCGCCCGGGTCCTGCTGCTGGACGAGCCGACCAGCGCGATCGCCGAGCGCGAGGTCGCCCGGCTCGCGGACGTCATCCGGTCCCTGCGCGGGCAGGGCGTGGCGATCCTCTTCACCACCCACAAGATGGAGGAGATCCGGGCCATGGCGGACCGGGTCATCGTCCTGCGCGACGGATCCCTGGTCGAGGACCGGCACATTTCGGACATTACCGACGACGGCATCGTGCACGCCATGATCGGCCGTGAGCTCGAGGACCTGTTCCCCGACCTGCCCGACGCCGGCACCGCCCCCGTGCTTGAGCTCCGCGACCTGGTGGTCCAGGACCGGCCGCCGCTGAGCCTGACCGTGCACCGGGGGGAAATCCTGGGCCTGGCCGGGCTGGTCGGCGCCGGACGCACCGAGCTGCTGGAAGGCATCTTCGGTATGCGCCGGACGAACGGCGGGGACATCCTCTTGAACGGACGCCGGGTCCGACGCAACGAACCCGCCGCGGCCATTGCCGGAGGCATGGCGCTGGTGCCGGAGGACCGCAAGGGCGCCGGCGGCGTGCTGTCCATGAGCATCCTGGACAACGCCACCCTCCCCCGCCTGCGTGCCTTCAGCTCCGGCGGCTGGGTCAGCGGCGGACGCACCCAGGCCGTGGAGAAGGTCATGGCCTCCCTGCGGCTGCGCAGCCGGAACCTGAACCAGTCCATGGAGACCCTTTCCGGCGGCAACCAGCAGAAGGTCGTCCTTGGCCGCTGGCTGACCGGTCCCGTCGACGTGCTGCTGCTCGATGAGCCCACCCGCGGCGTCGACGTCGGCGCCCGCAACGAGATCTACCGGATCATCGTCGAACTGGCCGGGCAGGGCATGGCCGTGATCATGGCATCGAGCGACATGCCGGAAATCCTCTCCCTGTCCCACCGTGCGCTGGTGATGCGCGAAGGCACGGTCGCCGCCGAACTCTCACGCGCCGAGCTGATGGACCCCTCCGTACAGGACCGGATCTTCCGACATGCATCCGGCCAAGAAACCACCTCCGTGAAGGAACAGAGCAATGCCCACTCCTAATTCAACCCGGACGGCCCCGGCGGCGACGGCCGAAGCCTCCCCCCGCGCCGGCCTGAGCTGGCCCTGGGTGCAGAACCTGCTGATCCGCAACGCGATGGTGGTGGTGATGCTGTTCGTCATCGCCTTCTTCCTCTACCGCAGCGCCCGCTTCGGCACCACGGACAATATGGTCACCATCCTCATTGCCGCCGCGCCCTTCGCGCTCATCGCCCTGGGCCAGACCCTGGTGATCCTCACCGGCGGCATCGACCTCTCCGTGGGTTCGGTCATCGCCGCCAGCGCCATGGCCTCCGCCCTCACCGCGAAGAACTACCCGGACCAGCTCTGGCTGGCCCTGGTGGTCGCCGTGCTCGTCGGCTTCGTGGCCGGAGCCATCAACGGCATCGTGGTCAGCTGGATCAACGTCCCGCCCTTCATCGCCACCCTGGGCATGCTGACCCTCGCCTCCGGCGCTGCCTACGTCATCGGCGACGGTGCGCCCATCAACGGCCTGCCCGCCGGATTCGGCTCCTTTGCGAACACCGAGGTCCTCGGCCTGAAGATTCCGGTGCTGCTGATGATCATCTGCATCATCGGCTTCGCCGTCCTCATGAAGCGCACCGCCTACGGCATGCGCGTCTACGCGGTCGGCGGCAACCGGCTGGCGGCGGAAATCGCCGGCATCAAGACCCGCCGAACCCTGTTCAGCGTCTACACCATCAGCGGTGTCCTCGCCGGCATCTCCGGCCTGATGCTGGCCTCCCGCGTCATCTCCGGCGCCCCCAACCTCGGTGCCGGCTACGAACTCGACGCAATTGCCGCCGTCGTGATCGGCGGGGCCAGCCTCCTCGGCGGACGCGGCACCGTCTGGGGAACCGCGCTCGGCCTGCTGCTCATCCAGACCCTCAACAACGGCCTCGACCTGCTGATCGTCCCCGCCTACTGGCAGGACGTCATCAAGGGCGTGCTGATCGTCGCCGCGGTGGCGGTCGATGTCTGGGCCAACAAGCGGCGGGAAAAATAGCCGCGCCCGGCCGCGTCGCACCACCAAACCCCCCACTAAGGAGAATCAAAGATGACTCGAATCAGCTCCCGGTTCCTTTCCGCCGCCGCCATGGCCGCCGTCGGCGCCCTGGCCCTCAGCGGCTGCGGCGCCGGCGACCCCGCGGCGACCGGCGACGGCGACACCATCACCATCGGCGTCAGCGTCTACGACATGTCCTCGTTCGTCACCCAGGGCAAGGAAGGCATTGACGCCTACGCCGAAGCCAACAACATCGAGGTGCTGTGGAACTCCGCCTCGCTGGACGTGAACACGCAGGCCAACCAGGTCGACCAGTTCATCAACCAGGGCGTGGACGCCATCCTGGTGAACCCGGTCCAGGCCGGATCGCTGGAACCGCAGGTCGCCGCCGCCCAGGCCGCCGGCATTCCCTTCGTGGACGTCAACGCCTCGCTGAAGAACGAGGCCCTGGACGGCAGCGTCCAGCCCGACGACGTCGCGGCCGGCGCCCAGGAGGCGCAGATGATGGTCGACGCGCTCGGCGGCGAAGGCAACGTCGTCATCCTGCAGGGTCCGCTCGGCGGCTCCGGCGAGATCGACCGCGGCGCCGGGATCGACCAGGTCCTCGCCGAGAACCCGGGCATCACCGTCCTGGCCAAAGACACCGCCAACTGGAAGCGCGATGAAGCGGTGAACAAGATGAAGAACTGGATCTCCGCCTTCGGCAGCGAGATCGACGGCGTCATCTCCCAGAACGACGACATGGGCCTCGGCGCCCTGCAGGCGCTGAAGGAAGCCGGCATCACCGACGTGCCGATCGTCGGCATCGATGGCATCGAAGACGGCCTGCGCGCCGTCGAAAACGGTGACTTTATCGGCACCTCCCTGCAGCACGGGACCGTGCAGATGGCCGCCGGCCTGGCCGTCGCCGCCCGGCTCGCCCGGGGCGAGGACGTTGACCCGGACCAGACGTACATCATGCCGGCCATCACCTCCGAGAACGTCGGCGACGCACTTAAGAACGTGGTGACCGACCGCGAGGCCTTCCTCGAGCGCCTGCCGGAACTGGTCGATGAAAACCTGGACAGCGGCAACGTCGCATATGAGGGCCTGCCGGGCCAGGAGCAGTAGCCCACGGGTCCCGCAGCCTGGAAAAGGCAAAGGAGCGGTCCTCCATCTCGGTGGAGGACCGCTCCTTTGCGTGATCGGCGGCTATGTCGTCCACGACCTGTCGGCTTCGGCAGGTCTCGGGCGGGGCCGAACGGAAAATCAGGTGGCCTCGGTGTCGAACGGGGCCGGTGTGCCGGGTTCCAGGCGCTCGATGCGCCGCGCCGGCGCCATGGCTGCCGACGACGCAGTCGCTGCGGCGGCCGGTGCGGCGGCAGCACCGGCAACGGCGGTCCGGGTGGCCGGGCGCAGCGGAGACGCAGCCGGCCGGATGGCGTCTTCGACGTCGTCCAGCAGGGCTTCCTTGATGATGCGTCGGGGATCGTACTGCCGCGGGTCGAGCTTGCGCCAGTCGACCTCGTCGATTTCCGGGCCGACCTGTTCGCGCAGCTGCTCGCGCGCGCCTGTGGCCATCCGGCGCAGTTCACGCACCAGGCGCGCCAGCTGGGAGGCGTACTCCGGCAGGCGTTCGGGGCCGAGGATCGCCACCGCCAGCACGGCAAGGATGAGGAACTCCCCGGGGTTGATTCCTAACACTGTTGCAGGTTATCGCTTTCTTCCGCGGCGCTGCCAGTTGCCCGCCGGTGCGGCGCCGGTACTCACGGAGCGCCCGGTTCGCTGAACAGGCGCAGCCCCCGCAGGATCCGGACCAGGGCGTCCTGGTCCGCCCCGCTCGCCGGGACCAGCCGTGCCGATTCGGTGAGGGACAGTTCCTGCACGGCCTCGGGCAGGCTGCGGACCGGGAGGGACGATTTCAGGGTGTAGGTGACGTTGGATGAGGCCAGGACCACCAGCCCCGGCTGTTCGGGATGCTCCCAGACCTGGGCCCCGACCGAGTCGGGATCAGGCACGAACCCGTCCTCTCCCACGGCACGTCCGCTGACCGCGTTGACGGCGGCTTCGTCGCCTGCTCCGCGGGCCCCGGGCCGCTGCTCATAGACCGTGATCCGTTCGCCCCGGCCCTCCAGCTCCAGTTCGACGGCGGGCTGGCCGGCCACCTCCACAGCCTTCGCGGAAACGAGTTCCAGGTCCAGTCCCTCCAGCTCCGGGCAGGTCCAGCCGCTGGCCCGCAGCGCCTGCAGCCCCTCCGGGCCCAGTTCGTCCTGGGTGCTGGCCTGCGCCCAGCCTGCCGTCAGTCCGGCCCGCTGGCCTTCGGCGACGTCGCCCACGTTGTTGCCCACCGCGTAGGCCCCGCCGATCACCGCCGCTCCGGCGAGCCCCAGGCCCGCTGCGACGACGAGGGCTCCGCGCGCGGTGACCGCAGCCTGGCGGGGCTGGGCCTCGGGGGCGGCGAGGGGAAGTCCTTCCGACAATCCCGCGGCCGGGGACGGGACCTTCAGGGCACGCAGCCTGCTGCGCAGCCGTCGTTCCTCGGCGACCTCGGCGCGGCAGGACGGGCACTGCTCCAAGTGCCGGGAGACGGCTCGCCGGCGTCCGTCCGGAAGCCCGTCGTCCACGAACGCGCGAAGGTCTCGCGTGGGATGGCGCATGGGGTCAGTTCGCTCCCGCGATCCGGGGCAGGGCCAGCCGGGTCCCCGCGGAGCGCCGCTGCGGGTCCCGGTGTGCCAGCTTGTCCTTGAGCATGCTCCGGCCGCGGTGGATGCGTGAACGGACGGTGCCCAGCTTCACGCCGAGGGCGCGGGCCACCTCGTCATAGGACAGGCCTTCAAGGTCGCAGAGCACGACGGCGGCGCGGAAGTCCGGGGGCAGTTCCTCCAGCGCACGCTGGATGTCGACGTCGAGATTGTTGAATTCGAAGCTGCGCTCCGGGCCGGGGCCCTGGCTGGGCAGCCGCGCTTCGGCATCTTCGCTCATGCCGTCGAAGCGGATCCGGCTGCGGCGCCGGGCCTGGTCCAGGAAGAGGTTGGTGGTGATGCGGTGCAGCCAGCCGTCGAGGGTCCCGGGCTGGAACCGGTCCAGCGAGCGGAACACCCGCACGAAGACCTCCTGGGTCAGGTCCTCCGCGTCCTGGCGATTGCCGGTGAGGCGGTAGGCAAGCCGGTAGACCTTGGAGCTGTGCCTCTGGACGACTTCCTCCCAGGTAGGGCGCACCCAGTCCGGGTCCGTGCCCGGCACGGCTCCCGCTGAAGGCGTGACAGTCACAATCGTCCTCCCTCGAACCCGGCTGCTCTTACGTCAGAATTCCTCCGTCCATGGTGGCCCAACAATCTGGGAGTTGCCTGTTAGCATGCCCGACCTTTCAAGGCAAGGACTTCCGGGGGCCTCGTGCGTCGGCGCGGCCGGGAGCGTCCGCGCACCGTAAGCTTGGAGCTGTACTTTGTACCGTCCCCGATCCTCCCGAAACCGCCTGAAAGTGAAGATGATGCGCGCCGATAAGCAGACCAGCTGGTCCTACACGGAGGCCCTGCCTGTCGAGGATGAGGTCCTGCTGCGCGCCCGGGAACGTTCCCACGAGTTCGGCGTGGCGCCGGTGACCACCGGCACGGGTGCGGCGCTGACCGTCCTGGCCGCAGCCTCCAAGGCGCAGACCGTGGTGGAGGTCGGCACGGGGGCCGGGGTGTCCGGAGTTTGCCTGCTTCGCGGGCTGGGCCCCCACTCGGTGCTGACCACGATCGACGTCGACGTCGACCACCTGCGGGCGGCACGGGAGGCCTATGCCGAGGCCGGCGTTCCGGGCAACCGGACCCGGACCATCTCCGGGCGCGCGGCGGACGTGCTGCCCAGGCTGACCGACGGCGCGTACGACATGGTGTTCATCGATGCCGACAAGCCGAACTTCCCGCGTTACGTGGACCAGGGCGTCCGGCTGCTCAAGCGCGGCGGCCTGCTCGTGGTCAATGACGCGCTGGACCACGGCCGGGTCGCCGAGCCCGCGGTGCGGGAGGCCTCGACCACCGTGATGCGCCAGGTGGGGCGGGCCGTGCGTGAGGACGACCGGCTGGTCACCGCGCTGCTGCCCACCGGTGACGGGCTGCTGCTTGCGGTCAAGACCGCCTGACTCAGTCCGCCCCGCTCCCCTGCCCCTGGCCCTGCAGCAGTCCACCGCTAAGGGTCTCGAGGTACGACAGCAGCACCCGGGTGCCGAAGCCCGTGGCCCCCTTGGGGTTCTCGGCGTGGTCCGCGCCGGCCCGCGCCGGGCCGGCGATGTCCAGATGGGCCCACGGCGCCCCGCCGGTGAACTTCTGCAGGAACAGCGCGGCGATGATCGCGCCTCCGCCGACCTTCGCTCCCGGCGGGGCGACGTGGCCGGTGTCGGCCACGGCGGAGTCGAGCACTGCCGCGTATTCGGGCACCAGCGGCAGCGGCCACAGCGGTTCACCGGAGCGTTCCCCGGCTTCCACGAGGGCGTCAAGCACATGGCTTTCGCTGCCGAACAGCGCGCCGTACCGGTTCCCCAGGCCCAGCTGCGCGGCCCCGGTCAGCGTGGCGATGTCCACCAGCAGGTCCGGTTCCAGTTCCTGCGCGGCCCAGGCCAGCGCATCGGCGAGGACGATCCGTCCCTCGGCGTCGGTGTTCCCGATTTCGACCGTGGTCCCGTCGAAGGTGCGGACGACGTCGCCGGGCCGGTACGCGTCGGCGCCGGGCAGGTTCTCGGCCAGTGCGAGCACCGAGGTGATCCGGACCGGGAGCCTCAGGGCGGCGGCGGCCTGCACCACCGCCAGCGCGACGGCGGCGCCGGCCATGTCGGTCTTCATGCTCATCATGGAGTCGCGGGGCTTCAGCGAGAGGCCGCCGGAATCAAAGCTGATGCCCTTGCCCACCAGCACCAGGTGGGGCGGTTCGGTGCCCTCGGCGTGCTGCGGGCGGTAGCTCAGGCGCGCGAGCCGGGGCGGATGGACGGAGCCCGAGCCCACGGCCAGCAGGCCGCCGAAGCCGCGGGCGGCCAGCTCCTCGGGGCACAGGACCTCGGTCTCCAGGCCGGCTGCCCGGCCCACGGCTTCCGCCTGTTCCGCCAGCCATGCCGGCGTGGCGGTATTCGGCGGGGTGTTCGTCAGGTCGCGGGCCAGCCACACGGCCCGCGCCGTGGCGTGCGCGCGCGTCGCGGCGTCGGGGTCCAGTCCGGTGACCTCGAGCCGTTCAGCGATCTCCGGGCCGGCCGCCGCAGCGGCCGAGGGAACCCGGTAGCCGCCGAGCTGGAAGCCCTCCAGGAACGCCCGCTGCCGGTCGGGCTCCAGTCCGTCGACCACGGTGGTGCGGATCCGGCGGGCGCCGAGCGTGGCGCGGGCCAGCGCAGCTCCGGCGCGGCGCAGCGCCGCGGGGCCTTCGTCCCCCGTCCCGACCAGGAACAGGCGGGCGGGCAGGTCCTCCCTGCCCCGGGGCGGCTCAATCACCAGCAGCTCTCCGGCCCGGCCCGACATGCCCGCGGCCAGGGCGCGGGCAGCGGCGTCGGCGCCGTAGCGCACCGCCGCCTCCACGGCGCCCAGGCGGGGTTCGGGCACGGGGCGCGCAGCGGCGCCGTCGCCGTCCTCCTCGTGCTCCGGATCCGGTGAGGGGGCGACGGCGACCGCGAGGACATCCACGTCCTCGGCAGGGAGCGGCTCCAGGCCGCTGCCGCTCATCGGGCCGCGGCGGGACGGGTGCAGGCTGGGCAGCACCGTCACTTCGGCCAATGCGGCTTCGCCGGCCCGGCGCGCTGATCCTCCCGCGCCCCGGGCCGGGGTTCCCTTCGTCCTGCGCTGCATGTTCCGGGCCTGCCTAACCGGTAACCCCCAGCAGGCATTCCTTCAGCTTGCCGGCCTCCTCGGCGTTCAGCTCGACCACCAGCCGTCCGCCGCCGTCGATGGGCACGCGCAGGATCAGGCTGCGCCCTTCTTTGGTGACCTCCATCGGTCCGTCACCCGTACGCGGTTTCATCGCGGCCATGTTCGAAGTTCCCCTTTCAAGGTGCTCCCCCGAGTCACCCGTTATCTTCTGCCGCCGCGCTCTGAGCACGGCGATTGTCACCATTATTCCGTACATCACCGTGCCGGGCGAAATCTGGTGTGTCGCAGGCCACAGCTCACCGGCCTGCCGTACCGCCCTTTCGGTCCCGGATCAGGGCGGATAGTCGCCGCCTCCGGGGAGCGCGGTGAAGCGCCACAGCCAGGTCACCCACACCACCTGCAGGGCGAGGCAGGCCCCGACCAGGCTCCAGCGGTAGGCCCGGGAGGAACTGAGCGTGACCGCTGCCAGCGCCAGCGGAAAGAGCGGCAGCAGCAGCCGGAAGGTGCTGGTCTGCGGGTTCAGGAACACGAACAGGTAGAGGGCGTAGCAGGCGCAGAACAGGGCGAGCTCCGGGCCCAGCCGGCGGACCGGTGCGCTGGTGAACGCCAGCGCACCGAGCACCACCAGCAGCCCCAGCACGGCCGGCCCGGCGCCGCCGAAGAGCAGCCCCGCCATGTCCAGCCAGGGCCGGAACGGGACGAGGTTCCCGCCCCGCCAGGCGGCCTCGGTGTCGGTGTAGGCCAGCAGGTCTCCCGTCCCCAGCCAGGCGAGCACCGGCCAGGCCAGCGCCGCGGCGCAGGAGAAGACGGCGAGCAGCCCCAGCCGCCAGGCCTGAGGCCAGGGAAAAGGCGTACGCCCGCGGCGCAGCCACCGGACCACGAAGAAGATACCGACGGCCGCCGCGAACGGCACGCCGACCGGGCGGGACAGGCACATCAGGGCCACGACCGGCACCGCCGCAAGGTACCGTCCGCCGACCAGCAGGTAGAGGGCGGCGGCCAGCAGCAGCAGGTTCAGGGACTCCGCATAGGGCACCTGGAGGATGGGCGAAACGGGCAGCACCGCCACCAGGGCGGTGCCCCACAGTGCGTCGCCGTGGCCGGCCCGCAGCCGGAAGAGCCGGTAGATCAGCAGCGCCGCTCCGAAACCGCAGGCCGTCGCCACCAGCGCGCCGGCGGCGGACCACCCCAGCCCCAGGGAGGTGACCAGCCGCACCACCAGCGGGAACAGGGCGTAGAAGGCCCATTCGTTCTCCATGGCGGTGCCGTCGGCAGCCCGCGGCACCGTCGAGGGGTACCCGCCGTCGTGGATGCGCCGGTACCACTCGCTGTCCCAGATATCGACGAACTCCAGGTACCCGGGCGAGGGACCCCACCACGGGTTCTCGCCCTGCCGGGCCGCGACGGCGAGGAAGACCGCAGCGGAGAAGGCACGCGCGCCTGCCCACAGGGCCAGGACCTGGACGTACCAGGGCAGGCGGAGGAACGCCGCCGACGCGGCACGGACGCCGCCGCCCAGCAGCCGATGGACCGGGGTCGGTGCCTCAGCCGGCATCGCGCACCCAGCATCCGGCGACGTGGTCGTTGACGTAACCGGTGGCCTGCATCATCGCGTAGGCGGTCGTGGGCCCGACGAACCGGAAGCCGCGCCGGCGCAGGTCCCGCGCCAGGGCGGTGGATTCGGGAGTGCTGGCCGGAATCTCCGCCAGGGCCGGGGCAGCTGCCCGGGCCGGCGGGCGGTGGGCCTGCAGCAGCCCGGCCAGGGTCTCCCCCGCCGGCAGGGCCAGCAGGGCCCGCGCGTTGCCGATCACCGCTTCGATCTTGGCGCGGTTGCGCACGATCCCGGGGTCGTTCATCAGCCGTTCGACGTCTGCGGCGGTGAAAGCGGCGACGGCGGCCGGATCGAATCCGGCGAAGGCCGCCCGGAAAGCCCCGCGCTTGCGCAGGATCGTCAGCCAGCTCAGCCCGGCCTGGAAACCCTCAAGGCTCAGCCGCTCGAACAGCGCCGCCTCGCCGTGCACCTCCCGGCCCCATTCCGTGTCGTGGTAGGCGGTGTAGTCCTCGGGGCCGGCCGCCCAGGGACAGCGCAGCAGCCCGTCGGGGCCGGGAACGGCGTCGCTCATCCCTGCTCCTGCCCGCCGGGAAGGGGCCGGCCGGTGCCATGCCTGTCGAAGCGGGTGCCGGGGTTCCCGCCCAGCCGGGTGATCAGCTCGTCACGCTCGGCGAGCGCTGCCGCCAGCCGGGTGAGCACTTCGTCCACCTGGTCCATCCGGTAGCCGCGGAATGCCACGGAGAACCGGAGGTCGGCGACGTCGGCGGCCTGCGGATGTTCGGGCAGCAGGACGGCCGGCAGCCGCGGATCCGGTTCGGCGAGCGCCGGCACGGCGTCCCGCCGGAGGGCCCGGGACCGGGACACAGGCCCGGCTTCCCCACCCGCGCGGCGCGGGCCCGCGGCCAGCACGGCAACCGCGCCGGCAACGATGACTGCGGCAAAGAGCAGGAAGAAGGTCACCGGACCATCGTGCCAGATCGGCACGGGCGCTCAACGAAGCGGGCGCCGGACGGCAGCAGGCCGCGGGAGGTCAGGGCGCCTGGTGTCCGGCGCTGTCTTCAAGGATGATCCGCACCGCTTCGGCGGGATCATCCACCAGGTGCAGCAGGGACAGGTCGGAGGAAGACACCATTCCCTCGGCTTCCAGGGTGTCGCGCACCCAGTCGAGCAGCGGGCCCCAGAAGGAACTGCCCATCAGCACGATCGGGAAGCTGGTGACCTTCTGGGTCTGGACCAGCGTCATGGCCTCAAACAGCTCGTCCAGCGTTCCGAAGCCGCCCGGCAGCACGATGAAGCCCTGGGCGTACTTGACGAACATCGTCTTCCGGACGAAGAAGTACCGGAAGTTGATGCCCAGGTCCACCCACTCATTCAGGCCGGTCTCGAACGGCAGTTCGATGCCCAGCCCCACCGACGTGCCGCCGCCGGTGACGGCGCCCTTGTTGGCCGCCTCCATGGATCCGGGCCCGCCCCCGGTGATGACCGCCAGCCCGGCCTCGGCCAGCAGGCGCCCCACCTCCTCGCCCATGCGGTACCAGCGTGCTCCCGGCTGGGTGCGGGCCGAGCCGAAGACGCTGACGGCCGGGCCGAGTTCGGAGAGGGTGCCGAAGCCTTCGACGAATTCACTTTGGATCCGAAGGACCCGCCAGGGGTCGGTGTGGGTGAATCCGCCGCCGTCCTGGGAGTCGAGCAGGAACCGGTCCGACTGCGGGGTCCGCGCTTCGCGGCGCCGCAGCTCCACCGGTCCCCGCCGCCGCGCCTGGTCCCGGGTCGGCCGGTCTTCGTTACTTATAGCCATGCCCCTAGGCTAACGGCTGCCTGTGGGCCGCCCCACTGCGGGTGGCACCGGCACCCGACCCGGCCCGCCCCAACCCGCCCCAACCCGCCCCGGGGACGCTTTTGGTTTCTCTTGCGTCACGATTTCCCCACGCCGAAAGTGATTTACGCCGCACATCGGCCCGCGTCCACTAGATTGCTCGTATGAGCAGTGACACACCCACGTCCGCGCCCAATGCGCCCCTTGTCTCGCTGAAGAACGTCAACAAGCACTTCGGCGACCTGCATGTGCTGCGGGACATCAACCTCGAGGTCGCCCGGGGTGAAGTCGTCGTCGTCATCGGTCCCTCCGGTTCCGGCAAGTCCACCCTGTGCCGCGCGATCAACCGCCTGGAGACCATCGACGACGGCCAGATCCTCATCGACGGCAAGGAACTTCCCGCCGAGGGCCGCGCGCTGGCCAAGCTCCGCGCCGACGTCGGCATGGTGTTCCAGTCCTTCAACCTGTTCGCGCACAAGACGATCCTCGAGAACGTCTCGCTCGGCCCGGTCAAGGTGAAGAAGGCCAAGCCGGCCGAGGCGAAGGAGCAGGCGATGGCCCTGCTGAAGCGGGTGGGCGTCGACAACCAGGCCGGGAAGCTGCCGGCCCAGCTGTCCGGCGGCCAGCAGCAGCGTGTCGCCATTGCCCGCGCCCTGGCCATGAAGCCCAAGGTCATGCTCTTCGACGAGCCGACCAGCGCCCTGGATCCGGAAATGATCAACGAGGTCCTGGACACCATGGTCGAGCTGGCCAGGGAGGGCATGACCATGATCGTGGTCACCCACGAGATGGGCTTTGCCCGGAAGGCCGCCGACCGGGTCATCTTCATGGCCGACGGACAGATCGTGGAGCAGGCCGCACCCGAAGAGTTCTTCACGAACCCGAAGAGCGAGCGGGCGAAGGACTTCCTCGGCAAGATCCTCGCCCACTGATCCGCCGCCGTCCCGGCGGAGCTGCAGGTTCACACATTGGGGGGCAACCCCTTGAGGCAAGGCCGTCCCGCAGGGGCCGGCCGAAAGCAAGGAGACAACATGCGCAAGACCCGTTACGCCGCGGCCGCCATGGCTGCCGCAGCCGCCCTGACCCTTTCCGCCTGCGGCGGCGACTCCGGCAGCAGTGCCGAGGGCTCCGAGGGGGCCGGCGGCGAGAACATCCGCATCGGCATCAAGTTCGACCAGCCGGGCCTGGGCTTCGACGAGGGCGGCTCCAAGAGCGGCTTCGACGTCGACGTCGCCACCTACGTGGCCAACGAGCTGGGCTACGGCGAGGACCAGATCGAGTGGATCGAGACCCCGTCGGCACAGCGCGAGAACATGCTCGAGAACGACCAGGTCGACATGATCTTCGCGACCTACTCGATCACCGACTCCCGCAAGGAGAAGGTCGCCTTCGCCGGCCCGTACTTCGTTGCCGGCCAGGACCTGCTGGTCCGCGCCGACAACGACGACATCAAGGGCCCCGAGGACCTGGGCGGCAAGAACCTGTGCTCGGTCACCGGTTCCACCTCCGCCCAGAAGATTGCCGACGTCGTCCCCGGCGTGAACCTCATGGAGCAGCCCTCCTACGCCGAGTGCGTGACCGCCATGCAGGGCGGCCAGATCGACGCCGTGACCACGGACGACATCATCCTCGCCGGCCTGGCCTCCACCGCCGCGAACAAGGGCCAGTTCAAGGTCGTGGGCAACACCTTCTCCGAGGAGAAGTACGGCGTCGGCCTGCAGAAGGAAGGCAGCATCGTCACCTGCGAGGACATCAACGCCGCCATCCAGAAGATGGTCGACGACGGTGCGTGGGAAGAAGCCATCAAGAAGAACACCGAAGGCGCCGACTACACCTACAACGCCGAAATGAACCCGCCGGCAGCTGACGCCTGCGCCTAACTGATACGCCTCCGCCGGGGTTCTCGGCGGCAAAGCTCGGGGCAGGGCCGCGGCCCTGCCCCGAGCTCCGCACTTTTATCTCTACGGAAGAGGTGACATATGGAAGGTTTCCTCGCGCTCTTCGAGAACTACGACGTCGTCGGGGCCTTCTGGGTCAACATCCGCCTGACCTTCTGGGCCGCCCTGTGGTCCCTGCTGCTCGGCACCGTCCTGGCGCTCATGCGCATTTCCCCAATCGCCAGCCTGCAGTGGTTCGGCGCGGCCTACGTGAACATTTTCCGCAACACCCCGCTGACGATCATTATGGTCTTCGGCACCCTGGCCCTGTGGTCGCAGCTTCAGTTCAGCCTCGCACAGGACTTCAACGTCAACTTCTTCCGCCTCGCGGTGCTGTCGCTGACCATCTATCACGCCGCGTTCGTCTGCGAAGCGATCCGCAGCGGCGTCAACACGGTGCCGCTCGGGCAGGCCGAAGCGGCACGGTCCATCGGCCTCGGGTTCCTGCCCGCGGCACGCCTGATCATCCTGCCCCAGGCCTTCCGCGGCGCGATCGCCCCGCTGGGCAACGTCCTGATCGCCCTGGCGAAGAACACCACGGTGGCCGCCACGGCCTCCGTCGCTGAAGCGTCCGGGCTGATGAAGACCATGATCGAGTTCCGGCCGGACCTGATGACGCAGATCTTCCTCACCTTCGCGATCGGCTTCGTCATCATCGTGATTCCCATCGGCCTGCTCACCACGTGGGCCTCGAAGAAGCTGGCGGTGGCCCGATGAGCTCACGTGTCCTGTTCGACGCTCCGGGCCCGAAGGCCCGGCGGCGGATCCTCATCGGAAACATCGCCGGCGCTCTGTTCGTCCTGGCACTGCTGGCCCTGGTCGTCAACGGGCTGGCCGACAAGGGCCAGTTCGATGCTGCGAAGTGGACGCCGTTCCTTGAGTGGCGTACCTGGCAGTACTTCATGCTGCCGGGCCTGCTGGACACCCTGAAGGCGGCCGCCCTGGCGATCGTCACCTCCATCATGTTCGGCCTGCTCTTCGGCCTGGGCCGGCTGTCCGCGTTCAAGCCCGTGGCCTGGATCTGCGGGCTGGTGGTCGAGTTCTTCCGCGCCGTGCCGGTGCTGCTGATGATGATCTTCTTCTACCAGTTCCTCTCCAAGTCCACTTCGCTGGATTCGGAGTACGTGCCCTTCACCGCCGTCGTGCTGGCCCTGACGCTCTACAACGGCTCGGTGATCGCCGAGCTCGTACGTTCGGGTGTCTTCGGCCTGCCCAAGGGCCAGCGCGAGGCAGGCCTGGCGATCGGCATGACCCGCGGCCAGTCGCTGCGCAGCATCGAAGTGCCGCAGGCGCTGGTGGCCATGCTGCCGGCCCTGCTCAGCCAGTTCGTGGTCATCCTGAAGGACTCCGCGCTGGGCACCTTCATCGGCTACACCGACCTGCTGGCCTACGCGCGCCGCCTGGCCTCGGGAGAAGGCAACATCCTACCCGCGCTGCTGGTCACCGCGGCAATCTTCATCCTGCTCAATGCGCTGCTCACCTTTGCGGCCCAGCGGCTCTCCGGGCGCCTCGGCGCCCGCGCCGGCAAGGCCCTGGCCACCGACGCCGCCGTGGATCCGGAAGGCGTTCCGGCCCCGGCCCGGTAGCCGGATCGACACAGAAAGCGGGAGGACAGGCTCAGCCTGTCCTCCCGCTTTGTGGTTTCCGGGGTTTCTTGAGGTGCGCCGCCTAGCCCAGCCAGGTGCGCAGGGCTGCGTGGCAGGCCCGCACGGCGTCGGCATGCACGTGCTCGTTGTCGGTGTGCGCCAGCAGCGCGTCACCGGGCCCGAAGTTCACCGCCGGGATGCCCATTTCGCTGAAGCGGGCGACGTCGGTCCATCCGTACTTGGGTTTCGGCTCGGCGCCCACGGCGGCGACGAAGCTGGCGGCGGCCGGGTGCTGCAGCCCCGGGCGGGCTCCGGACGCGGCGTCGGTGCGCACCAGGTCGAAGCCCTCCAGCAGGCTGCGCACGTAGGCTTCCGCGGCGTCGATGTCCTTGTCGGGGGCGAAGCGGTAGTTGATCTCCACCGTCGCCGAATCCGGGATGACGTTGCCGGCGGTTCCGCCGATAATCTTCACCGCGTTCAGGGACTCGCGGTACTCGAGCCCGTCGACGGTGACGGTGGCCGGCTCATGGTCGCGCAGGCGGACCAGGATCTCCGCAGCGGCGTGGATGGCGTTCTCCCCCATCCAGGCGCGGGCGGAGTGCGCCGCGCGGCCGGTGGTGGTGGCGTGGAAGCGCATGGTCCCGTTGCAGCCGCCCTCGACGGTCCCGTCGGTCGGTTCGAGCAGGATCGCGAAGTCTGCCTGCAGCAGTTCGGGCCAGCGGCGCGCCAGGCGGCCCAGTCCGCTGAGGGAGGCCTGGACCTCCTCGTGGTCGTAGAAGACGTAGGTGACGTCGCGGCTGGGCGCGGCCAGCTCGGCGGCGAGCGCCAGCTGCACGGCGACGCCGCCCTTCATGTCCACCGTGCCGCGGCCGTAGAGCACGTCACCGTCCCACTGTGAAGGAACGGTGCCGCGCGAACCGGGAACGGTGGGCAGCGGCACCGTGTCGAGGTGCCCGGCCAGCACAACCCGTTCGGCCCGTCCCAGCTCGGTGCGGGCGATGATCGAGTCGCCGTCGCGCACCACGCTCAGGTGCGGCAGGGCACGCAGCGCCGCCTCGACGGCGTCGGCCACGGCTTTCTCATTGCCGGATACGCTTTCAAGGTCCACCAGCGCAGCGGTCAGCTGGGCGGGGTCGGCGGTCAGGTCGAGGACTGAAGGTAATGTGGGCACCGTCCCACAGTACCGCTCGGTAAAGTGGAGCCCATGACTTTTAGCACCTCTACCGCCTCCCCCTCCCGCACCGCGTCCGGGCTTGGCCTGGCCACCGTGGCGGCCGACGGCACCGTGCTCGACACCTGGTACCCGCGCCCGGCGCTCGGCGCCCTCGACGTCGACGCTGCTTTCCGCGACGAGCTGGAGGCCGCTGCCGCGTCCCTCGCGGACGGTATCCGCGGCGTGCACTGCACCGTGGTCGACGCCGAGATCGACCTCGACGCCGCCCCGGCCGACACCTCCGATGCCTACCTGCGCCTGCACCTTCTCTCGGCCCGCCTCGTCCAGCCCAACACCGTGAACCTCGACGGCATCTTCGCCAAGCTGCCGAACATCGTCTGGACCAATTACGGCCCCTGCCTGCCGGAGAGCTTCGATTCCGTCCGCCTGCACCTGCGCTCCCGCGGCCCGGTGACCGTCTACGGCGTGGACAAGTTCCCCCGCATGGTCGATTACGTGCTGCCCACCGGGGTGCGGATTGCCGACGCCGACCGCGTGCGCCTCGGCGCCCACCTGGCCGAGGGCACCACCGTCATGCATGAGGGTTTCGTCAACTTCAACGCCGGCACCCTGGGCACCTCCATGGTCGAAGGCCGTATCTCCGCCGGCGTGGTCGTCGGTGACGGCAGCGACGTCGGCGGCGGCGCCTCCATCATGGGCACCCTCTCCGGCGGCGGCAAGGAAAAGATCCGCATTGGCGAGCGGGTGCTCCTGGGCGCCAACTCCGGGGTCGGAATCAGCATCGGCGACGACAGCGTCGTCGAGGCCGGGCTCTATGTGACCGCCGGAACCCGGGTCACCGTCCTGGACCCGGAGGGCGAGCCGCGCACCGTGAAGGCCGTGGAGCTCTCCGGCGTGCCGAACCTGCTCTTCCGCCGCGACTCCTCCACCGGCACGGTCCAGGCCCTGCCGCGCAACGGGCGCACCGTGGAGCTCAACGCCGACCTGCACGCCAACTAGGCACGGATCCGGGACCGGGGCGTGGCCGGCGGGCAGGCAGCGGTGTATCGGCGCCGCCGCCTGCTCGTCGGTGCCCTGGTATTGGCGCTGCTGGGCGCCGGCATCTGGGCCCTGGCCTCGCTGGGCGGCGGCCAGGACCGCGCGGCTCCGATACGCCAGCGGTGCACCGCCACGATCGACGGCGCCGGCTGGTCCTTCTCCCCCGCCCAGACCGAATACGCCGCGTTGATCGCGGCCGTCTCCGTGCAGCGCGGCCTGCCGCCGCGGGCGGCGTCGATCGCCATCGCCACCGCCATCCAGGAATCGTCGCTGCGGAACCTGGACTACGGCGACGAGGCCGGCCCCGATTCCCGCGGGCTGTTCCAGCAGCGCCCTTCCAGCGGCTGGGGCACCCCGGAGCAGGTCATGGATCCCTACTACGCCGCCAACGCGTTCTACAACGCGCTCGTGAAGGTTCCCGGGTACACCGAGCTGCCCATCACGGTCGCCGCGCAGGAGGTCCAGCGTTCCGCCTATCCGGACGCGTACGCGGACCACGAGTCCGAGGGCAGGGCCTTCGCGTCCGCCCTGACCGGCCAGTCCCCCGCCGCGCTAAGCTGCGTGCTCGGCCCGGCCGCCGCCGTCGGGAATCCCGATGCGGTCCTCGATTCAGTGACGGCGGCCTATGGCCCGGTGACCGCCGAGGTGTTCGGTTCCGTGCTGCTGGTGGAGGCGGAGGGCGCCTTCGGCTGGTCCGTGGCGCAGTGGGCGGTGGCCAACGCCGCGGCCCTGTCCATCGAATCCGTCTCCTTTGACGGGCAGCAGTGGCGGCGTGGAACCGGCACCTGGGAAGCTGCGGATGCCTCCGCCGCGGAGGTGGCCATTGCGGTGGCGGGGGTCGCCGCACCCGAGCCCGGGCAGTAGCCCCGGCGGCGGCAGGCCCGGCACGGGAGGCCCGACGGCGGCAGGGTCGGTTACGCTGAAACCATGCGAATTCTAGTCACCGGCGGCGCCGGGTACATCGGCTCCCACACGACCCTGGCGCTCCTGGAGGCCGGGCACGACGTGACCGTCCTGGACAACCTGGCCAACTCCAGCGAGGAGTCCCTGCGGCGGGTCCAGGAGCTCTCCGGGCGGTCCCTGGATTTCATCAAGGCCGACCTTCTGGATGAGCAGGCGCTGGAAGCGGCGTTTGCGCAGTCCCGGCCCGAGGCGGTCATCCACTTCGCGGGGCTGAAGGCCGTGGGCGAGTCGGTCGCCAAGCCGCTCTACTACTACACCAACAACGTGGTCGGCACGCTGAACCTGCTGCAGTGCATGGACCGCCACGATGTCCGCACCATCGTCTTCAGCTCCTCCGCCACCGTGTACGGCGCCTCCGAGCAGGTCCCGCTGACCGAGGACATGCCCATGGACGCGGTGAACCCCTACGGGCGCACCAAGGAGCAGATCGAGGACATCCTCTCCGACCTTGGCACCGCCGATCCGCGCTGGCGCGTGGCCCTGCTGCGCTACTTCAACCCGGTGGGCGCCCACGAGTCCGGCCGGATCGGCGAGGACCCCACGGGCGTGCCCAACAACCTGCTGCCGTTCGTCGCGCAGGTCGCCGTCGGCCGCCGCGAAAAGGTCATGGTCTTCGGCAACGACTACTCCACCCCCGACGGCACCGGCGTGCGCGACTACATCCACGTGGTGGACCTCGCGGCAGGGCACCTGGCCGCCCTCGACTACGTGAGCGGCCAGGCCGGGGTGTACCGGTGGAACCTGGGCACCGGCAACGGTTCCTCGGTGCTGGAGGTCCTCGCCGCGTTCTCCAAGGCCGCCGGGCGCGAGGTGCCCTACGAGTTCACCGATCGCCGGCCGGGCGACGCCGCCGTCAGCTACGCCGACGCGACCGCCGCGCAGCGCGACCTGGGCTGGAGCGCCAAGCACAGCCTCGACGACATGTGCCGCGACCACTGGCGCTGGCAGGAACAGAACCCGCAGGGCTACGCGGGCGCCTAGCCGCCGCCTGCCTGCGGCCGCGTCGCAGGCGGGCCGCCGGCCGGCGTCGCGCATCACCAGCCATAGATACGGAAGGACCCCCGGACAGTGTCCGGGGGTCCTTCCGTTTGGCGGGCCGGGAACCGGCCGGTGCCGGGCTCCTAGCCGAGCGGGTAATCGCGGGCCGGGGCGCCGATGTAGAGCTGGCGCGGGCGGCCGATCTTCGTCTGCGGGTCCTTCATCATTTCCCGCCACTGGGCGATCCAGCCCGGCAGGCGGCCGATGGCGAAGAGGACCGTGAACATCTTCTCCGGGAACCCCATGGCCTTGTAGATGAGGCCGGTGTAGAAGTCGACGTTCGGGTACAGCTTGCGCTCGATGAAGTAGTCATCGGCCAGGGCCTTCTCTTCAAGGCGCATGGCGATGTCCAGCAGCTCGTCGTTGCCGCCGAGCTTGGCCAGCACGTCGTGCGCGGTGGCCTTCACGATCTTGGCGCGCGGGTCGTAGTTCTTGTAGACCCGGTGGCCGAAGCCCATGAGGCGGACGCCGTCCTCCTTGTTCTTGACCTTCTCCATGTAGTCCTCGGGCTTGATGCCCTCGGCCTGGATCTGGCGCAGCATCTTCAGCACCGCTTCGTTCGCGCCGCCGTGGGCGGGGCCGAAGAGGGCGTTGATGCCGGCGGAGACGGAGGCGAACAGGTTCGCGTTGGCGCTGCCGACCAGGCGCACGGTCGACGTCGAGCAGTTCTGCTCGTGGTCTGCGTGCAGGATCAGCAGCAGGTCCAGGGCCTTGACCAGCTCCGGGTCGATCTCGTACGGCTCGGCCGGGAAGCCGAAGGACAGGCGCATGAAGTTCTCGACGAGGTTCAGCGAGTTGTCCGGGTAGAGCAGCGGCTGGCCGATGCTCTTCTTGTGCGCGTAGGCGGCGATGACGGGCAGCTTGGCCATCAGGCGGATGGTGGACAGCTCCACCTGCTCCTCGTCGAACGGATCCAGCGCGTCCTGGTAGAACGTCGACAGGGCGCTGACCGCGGAGGAGAGCACCGGCATCGGGTGCGCGTCGCGCGGGAACCCGCCGAAGAAGCCCTTGAGGTCCTCGTGCAGCAGGGTGTGGCGGCGGATGCGCTGGTCGAACGACTCCAGCTCCGCGGCGGTGGGCAGTTCCCCGTAGATCAGCAGGTAGGACACCTCGAGGAAGTTCGAGTGCTTCGCCAGCTGCTCGATCGGGTAGCCGCGGTAGCGCAGGATTCCCTCGTCACCGTCGATGTAGGTGATCGCCGACGACGTCGCGGCCGTGTTCATGAAGCCGGGATCGTAGGTCACGGTGCCGGTCTGCTTCAGCAGCTTCGAAACGTCCAGGCCGTCGTTGCCCTCGGCGGCGGCGATCCGGGGAAGCTCGAGTCCGTCCTCCGGGCCCTCCCCATAGAGAAGCCGCGCGCTTGCTCGCTCAGTCAATTATGTCTCCTTCTGGAGTGTACGGACCCCTGCCGCTGTTCCCGCTCGGGCGGGCGGCAGACCGGTTTCCGCTCCAACTGTTTCGATAAAACGCTACCTGCTTAGTAGCGCAGGCCACTAATCAGCGGCCGGGTTGTTGTCCAAGCGCAACATGGCGTTCAGCTGCCCGATGCGTTGGTGAGCCGGCGGGCTGCGGCGGCAACGCCGTCGTCGTCCGCGGTGAGGGCGACACGGACATAACCTGCCCCTGCCTCTCCGTAAAAGACGCCGGGCCCGGCGACGATGCCCAGCTCGGCGAGCCGCTTGATGGTGGTCCAGGTGTCCTCACCGGCGGTGGCCCACAGGTACAGGCCCGCCTCGGAGTCGGAGATCCGCAGCCCGAACGCCTCCAGCGCCGGCACCAGGACCTCACGGCGCGCCCGGTACAGATCCTTCTGCGCCTGGACGTGCGCGTCGTCGTCGAGCGCGGCCCGCATGGCGGCCTGCACGGGCGCCGGGACGATCATTCCGGCGTGCTTGCGGCTGTTGACCAGGGAGGCGATCAGCGCGCCGTCGCCGGCGGTGAAGGCGGCCCGGTAGCCGGCCAGGTTGGACTGCTTGCTCAGCGAGTAGACCGACAGCAGCAGGGACAGGTCCCCGCCGCTGACCGCGGGTTCCAGCACGCCGGGGACACGCTGTCCGCCGCGGGCTTCGTCCCATTCGCCCCAGCCGAGTTCTGCGTAGCACTCATCGGAGGCGACGACGGCGCCCTGGGCGCGCGCCGAGTCCACCAGGGCGCGCAGGGATTCGGTGCTGCGGACCGCCCCGGTCGGGTTGGCGGGCGAGTTGACCCAGACCAGCCGAACCCGGCGGCGGACCGCGGGGTCGAGCTCGTCCAGGCTGTCGGCCGCGACGGCTTCGGCGCCGGCAAGCCGGGCGCCGATGTCGTAGGTGGGGTAGGCAACGACCGGGCGGACGACGACGTCGCCCGGGCCAAGCCCCAGCAGCAGCGGCAGCCAGGCGACCAGTTCCTTGGAGCCGACCGTGGGCAGGATGTCCGCCGGATCCAGGTCGGGCGTGCCGCGGCGTCGGGCGTACCAGCCGGCGATCGACTCGCGGAGCGCCGGCGTGCCGTGCGTGGTCGGGTAGCCGGGCGCGTCGGCGGCGGCGGCTAGCGCCGCCCGGATGTGCTCCGGCGTCGGATCCACGGGGGTGCCGATGGAGAGGTTGACCGCCCCGTCGGGGTGCTCTGCGGCCCGCCGGGCATACGGCGCCATGGCCTCCCAGGGATACTCCGGCAGGTCCAGGCCGAAGCCCGGGGCCTCAGAGGTGCTCATGCGTCCTGGTTCTGCGGCGGCAGGACGGCGATGATCGGGTGGTCCTTGTGCGTGTTGCCGACCTTGGCTGCTCCACCGGGCGAACCCAGGTCATCGAAGAACTCGACGTTGGCCTTGTAGTAGTCGGCCCACTCCTCGGGCACGTCGTCCTCGTAGTAGATGGCTTCGACGGGGCAGACGGGTTCACAGGCGCCGCAGTCGACGCACTCGTCGGGGTGGATGTAGAGGGAGCGTTCACCCTCGTAGATGCAGTCGACCGGGCATTCCTCGATACATGCCTTGTCTTTGACATCCACGCATGGCTGCGCAATTACGTACGTCACTGCCCTTGCCTTCCTGATCTGCGATCGCCCGGACGGGGCGTCCATCTCCCACGTTAGTGGTCAGGACCCATTATCTCCCAGCCCGGGCCTGCGGGCGTACCATGGTCCGGTGCCTGAGATCCGCGAGAACCGCCCTGAGCCGGAGGCCAACGACGGCGGTGCCGCGGGTGCCGGGGTCGCCGCGGGCGCCGCGGGCGCCGGGGCCGGCTTCCGCCCGGCTGGCGGAGGCGTCGCGAGGGAGATGCTGTCCTCGCTCCCCATCGGCACCCGGGTCGTAGTTCGGTACCGCATTGAAGGCGGGTTTACCGATGCCGTCGGGGAGCTGCGCGACTCGGACGGCCGCACTGTTTCCCTCACGACCCGACGAGGTGTCGCCACTATCGAGCTGTCATCGGTTGCGGCTGCCCGGCGCGTGCCCCCTCCGCTCCCCCGACGTCGCCCTCGCGCGGAGCCGGAAGGCCACTGATTGCCCTGCGGTAGCCCGGTTCGGAGCCCGGCGGTCGCTTAGCCGGCGCAGCCCTGGCGGTCGCTCCCTTCCGTGCCTGCCGGTCGCAAACCGCCAGTCCCCGATCACCAATCACCAATCACCGACCAGACGCCGCCACCCGGCCGCTGGTCGGCCTCGGTGATACCACGGCGCCCTCACCTCCCGAGTTCCGGTACGGGTGCGATACGCGTGTTTCTCTGACGCCTACGCGTCCACAGCCTCATTTCTGCCCTTGTGACGGCGATGTCAGCACCATAGATTCGAACACATGTTCGATGAATCCAGCAGTGCACAGGAGAACGCGGCGCCCCTTAGCCCACCGGCTCTCTTGTCCGCGTCAGGCCCACGTGGCTCTCGGAGCGAGTCGGGCGGGGCCCGGGAGGCGGATGCGGCAGCGGCCGCCCGACTGCTGGGCGCCCGTCAGGGCAGTCCGGGACGCGGTCAGGGCAGCGCGGGGCTCGGTCAGGGCAGCGCAGATCCGGTTCAGGGCAATGCAGGTCCTGTTGAGCGCCGTGCGGGGCGTGTCCAGGCGCTGATGTCCGGCGCGGGGCAGGCCGTGGCGGAACTGATCGATGTGCTGGGCCGGGCCTCGGTTCCTGACGCGGAGCTGGTGGATGCGCTGCGCGGGCTGGAGGACTTGAAGGCCTCAGCCGCTGCCGGGCAGGCGCTGGCTGCGGTGCGGCTGGATGCCTCGCAGCGGCGGGCGCAGGAAGCGGCCGGGGTGCCGCGCGGTCAGCTGGGCCGGGTCGTCGGCGCGCAGGTCGCCTTGGCGCGCCGCGATTCCCCGGCCCGCGGCGGCCGCCACCTGGGACTGGCCAAGGCCCTGGTCACGGAGCTGCCCTGCACCCTGGCCGGCCTGGCCGCGGGGCGGATCAGCGAGTGGCGGGCCACGCTGATTGCCCGGGAAACCGCCTGCCTTGACCCCGCTGACCGGGCGGAGGTGGACCGTCTGATCGCCGGCAATCTCGACGAGGTCGAGCGCCTCGGAGACCGGCGGCTCATCGGGCGGCTGCGCCGCCACACGTACCGGCTGGATCCTCGGGCCGTGGTGAACCGGGCTCGGAAAGCGGAGGCGGAACGTTACGTCTCCCTCCGTCCCGCGCCGGACACCATGTGCTGGCTCACCGCCCTCCTGCCTGTCGCCCAAGGCGTGGCCGTCTACGCGGCGCTCTCCCGGGCCGCTGACAGCGCCCGCTCCCACGCTGCGGCCCATCCGGATGCGGGCGGCTCGGCCGGCGCCGGCGGACAACCCCGCAGCAGAGGCCAGGTCATGGCGGACACACTGATTGAACGCATCACCGGCAGGGACCCAGCACAACCGCCCCGGATGGAGGTCCAGCTGGTCATCACCGACCGCACCCTGCTCCACGGCGATAACGAACCGGCCCTGCTCCACGGCTACGACACCGTGCCCGCCCCATGGGCCAGGGACTTGGTCGGGTCCGCCCTCGCGGCGGCCACCGGACCAATGGACCCCGGCGGCACCACCGTGACCACACCGAAAACGACAACTGCAGGGCAGCCGGCAGACGCCCCAACCGCCCGCGGACGACCCCGTCAGCAGCCTTCCCCGGACCTTACCCTGCGACGGCTTTACACCGCCCCCGGAACCGGGGAACTGATCGCCATGGACTCCCGCGCCCGCGCCTTTCCCCCTGGCCTGGCCCGCTTCATCATCAGCCGCGACCAGCACTGCCGCACTCCCTGGTGCGGGGCGCCCATTCGGCATATCGACCACGCCGAGCCCTACGCACAGGGCGGCCGCACGACGGCCTCCAACGGCCAGGGACTCTGCGAGAACTGCAACTACGCCAAGCAGGCACCCGGCTGGAGGAGCAGGAGCGGCACGGCAATGGACACGCTGCCCGGGGGCACAACGCCTCTCGGCAATCGGTCAAAGGCCGGCCCTTCCGGTGACTCGGCCGGCGTGAAAGGGAAGGGCGGGGACGGCAAACTGAACCGGACCGAGCTGACGACGCCGACGGGACACCGCTACGTCTCCGCCCTCGTCAGCCTGCCCGAGTAGCGACGGAGGAGTGATCGAAACGCCCCACCTCCGCTTAAACGCAAAACCGCCGGCTCCCAAAGGAACCGGCGGTTCAACGCACACCACGGAGTCAGGGACGCAAGTCCCCGCTGCCCTGCGCCGAAGGCGACGACCCGCCCTGCCAAGACGGAACGGCCGCGGCACGGGCATCGGCCCGGCGCTGGCGGCCCAGGACCATCGCACTGATCACCACGGCAGCGAGCGTGACGACTGCCTGGCCGAAGAGCCAGATCTGCCCTGCCACCGTGATGGGCAGGGTCTGGTCCGACGAGGTGCCGGTGACGATCAGCGGACCACCGAAAATGTCCATGGAGAACGCCCCCAGGACGAGGTAGGTCACGGCACCGGCCACGGCGCTCATCACGGGCCGCCGGTACAGCACTCCGGCAAACACCGCGGCGGCACCGCTCAGCACCAGGGCGGCGAGAGCGCCGAGCGGCAGCCCGGACATCCCGTCCTCCTGGTAGAGGATCCTGCCGTGCAGCGCGGTGCCGAGCACCGCAGCCACCAGCCCCAACAGCACGGAGACCGGGAGGGCCCGCCGCAGCGTGCCCTCCCGGCTGTTCTGCTCCATGGCCGTTGTTATGCCTTCGCCCGGGCCCGAGCTGCCTTCAGGCGCTCGTTGGCGTCAAGCACAACCTTGCGGATGCGGATGGCTTCCGGAGTGACCTCGACGCACTCGTCCTCGCGGGCGAACTCGAGGGACTCCTCAAGGGTGAGCTTGCGCGGCGGGGTGAGGTTCTCGAAGCTGTCCGAGGAAGCCGCACGCATGTTGGTGAGCTTCTTTTCCTTGGTGATGTTCACATCCATGTCGTCGGCGCGCGAGTTCTCGCCCACGATCATGCCCTCGTACACCTCGGAGGTCGGCTCCACGAAGAAGGAACCGCGCTCCTGCAGGTTGATCATGGCGAACGGGGTGACGACGCCGGCGCGGTCCGCGACCATCGAGCCGTTGGTGCGGTACTCGATCGGGCCGGCCCACGGCTCGTAGCCGCCGGCGTAGGAGGAGGCGATGCCGGAGCCGCGGGTTTCCGTCAGGAACCGGGTCCGGAACCCGATCAGGCCACGCGCCGGAACGGTGAACTCCATGCGCACCCAGCCGGTGCCGTGGTTGGACATGTTGGTCATCCGGCCCTTGCGGGCGGCCATCAGCTGGGTGACCGCGCCGAGGTACTCCTCGGGTACGTCGATGGTCATCTGCTCGATCGGCTCGTGCACCTTGCCGTCGATGGTCTTGGTGACCACCTGCGGCTTGCCGACGGTCAGCTCGAAGCCCTCGCGGCGCATCTGCTCGACGAGGATGGCCAGCGCCAGCTCGCCGCGGCCCTGCACCTCCCACGCGTCCGGACGCTCGGTGGGCAGCACGCGCAGGGAGACGTTGCCGATCAGTTCCTTGTCCAGCCGGTCCTTGACCTGCCGGGCCGTGACCTTGGCGCCCTTGACCTTGCCGGCCAGCGGCGAGGTGTTGATGCCGATGGTCATGGAGATCGCGGGATCGTCCACGGTGATCAGCGGCAGCGGCCGCGGGTCATCGATGTCGGTCAGGGTCTCACCGATGGTGATGTCCTCGATGCCGGCGACGGCGACGATCTCGCCCGGTCCGGCGGACTCGGCCGGCACGCGCTCGAGGGCCTTGGTGGCCAGCAGCTCGGTGATCTTCACCGGCTTGATGGTGCCGTCGTGGCGGGCCCAGGCCACCTGCTGGCCCTTGCGCAGGGTGCCGTTGAAGATGCGCAGCAGGGCGAGGCGGCCCAGGAACGGCGAGGCGTCAAGGTTGGTCACGTGCGCCTGCAGGACCCCGTTCGGGTCGTAGGTCGGCGCCGGGATGTGCTCAATGATGGTCTTGAACAGCGGTTCCAGGTTGTCGTTCGCCGGTGCGGAACCGTCGGCCGGCTGCTCCAGCGAGGCGGCGCCGACGCGGGCGGCGGCGTAGACGACCGGCACGTTGAGCACCGAATCCAGGTCCAGGTCCGGCACCTCGTCGGCCAGGTCGCTGGCCAGGCCCAGCAGCAGGTCCATGGCTTCGCCGACGACCTCGTCGATGCGGGCGTCGGGGCGGTCGGTCTTGTTGACCAGCAGCACCACGGGCAGCTTGGCGGCCAGCGCCTTGCGCAGCACGAAGCGGGTCTGCGGCAGCGGACCCTCGGAGGCGTCCACGAGCAGCACGACGCCGTCGACCATCGACAGGCCGCGCTCGACCTCACCGCCGAAGTCGGCGTGGCCGGGGGTGTCGATGACGTTGATGGTGATGGTCTCGCCGTTGGAGGCGGGGCCGTTGTAGAACACCGTGGTGTTCTTCGCGAGGATCGTAATGCCCTTTTCGCGTTCGAGGTCCCCGGAGTCCATCACGCGTTCTTCGACCTCGCCGTGGGCGGCGAACGAGTTGGTCTGTTTCAGCATCGCGTCGACGAGCGTCGTCTTGCCGTGGTCGACGTGGGCCACGATCGCGACGTTGCGAAGGTCGCTTCGCACCGCGCTGTTAACAGCCGTGTTGGTTTCTGACATGCGTGAGGACTCAATTCCTAGAGGTTCATTCGAAAGGCGCCGGGCGGCCCGGCCGTATGCCGTGACCGCTGCCAGCTGCGGCGCCTGCGCCATGGTGCCCTGCGCGGCGGCCGGCACAGCTGCCCGCCGGTACCCGCCGTCAGCAGGCACCCTGCCATTGTAGTACCCGCCGTCCAGCGAGCCTAACGGAGCTGCCCGACGGCGGATATGCCGAGGGCGCGGAGGCTACCGTAGTCGGTCTCCTCCGCGCCCGCAACGGCGCCCGTCGGTGACGGCGTCCCGGTCCGTGGGCTAGGCCACCTCGGGCGGCAGCATCAGGCCGGCGCCGGGAATCGCGGCCAGCAGCGCCTTGGTGTAAGCCTGCTGCGGCGCATCGAACACCTCGTCCGTGGTGCCGGTCTCGACCACGCGGCCCTTCTGCATGACGCAGACGTTGTCCGCGATCTGCCGGACCACGGCCAGGTCGTGGGTGATGAACAGGTAGCTCAGTCCCAGCTCGTTCTGCAGCTCGGCGAGCAGGTTCAGGATCTGGGCCTGCACCAGCACGTCGAGGGCGGAGACCGCCTCGTCACAGATGACGACCTCCGGGTCCAGGGCCAGCGCGCGGGCGATCGCCACGCGCTGGCGCTGGCCGCCGGACAGCTCGTTCGGGAACCGGCGCATGGCCGACGACGGCAGGGCCACCTGGTCGAGCAGCTCACGGACCTTCTTCTCGCGGCTCTTGGCGTCGCCGATGCCGTGGACGCGCAGCGGCTCCTCGATGGTGCGGAAGATGTTGTACATCGGATCCAGCGAGCCGTACGGATCCTGGAAGATCGGCTGGACCCGGCGGCGGAACTCGAACAGCCGCTTCTTGTCCAGCGTCGTCATGTCCGTGCCGTTGAACAGGATGCTGCCCGAGGTGGGCGTCTCCAGGTTCAGGACCATCCGCGCCACCGTGGACTTGCCGGAACCGGACTCGCCGACCACCGCCGTCGTCGTGCCGCGCTTGATGCTGAAGGAAACGTCGTCGACCGCGGTGAAGTCCACCGACCGGCCCAGGCCCCTGCGGAGCTTGAAGACCTTGGTCAGGTTGCGGACCTCGATGACATCGTCGGCCTTGGCCGCGTCCACCTCGGAGGTCAGCAGCTCCTCGGACTCGATGCCCATCGCCTTGGCCGTGTCGATCCGCTTGGACGCCAGCGACGGCGCGGATTCCACCAGCTTGCGGGTGTAGGGATGCTGCGGGTTGGTGAGGATCTCCAGCGCCGGGCCGGACTCCACCACCTGGCCCTTGTACATGACCACCACCTTCTGGGCGCGCTCGGCGGCCAGGCCCAGGTCGTGGGTGATCAGCAGCACGGCGGTGCCCAGTTCGGTGGTCAGCGTTTCCAGGTGGTCGAGGATCTGCCGCTGCACGGTCACGTCCAGCGCCGACGTCGGTTCATCGGCGATGAGCAGGCGCGGACGGCAGGACAGGCCGATGGCGATCAGGGCGCGCTGGCGCATGCCGCCGGAGAACTCGTGCGGGTACTGGCGGGCACGGGACTCCGCGTCCGGGAGCCCGGCCTGGGACAGGACCTTGGCCACGTCGGCGGGAGCGTGCGGCAGCCCGTTGGCGCGCAGCGTTTCCTTGACCTGGAAGCCGATCTTCCAGACCGGGTTGAGGTTGGACATCGGGTCCTGGGGCACCATGCCGATAGAGCTGCCGCGCAGCTCGACGATCCGCTTGGCGCTGGCGTTGGTGATGTCCTCGCCGTCGAACAGGATCTGCCCGCTGCTGACCTTGCCGTTGCCGGGCAGCAGGCCGATGGCCGCCAGCGCGGTCGTGGACTTGCCCGAGCCGGACTCCCCCACGATCGCCACGGTCTCGCCCGGCATGACGGACAGGTGTGCATTCTTGACGGCTTTCACGTCGCCGCCGGAGGTGGCGAAGGTGATCGCCAGGTCCCGGATTTCCAGCAGCGGAGCGGCTGCCTGCTTTGCTTCGGTCATCGTTTCCGCGCTTTCGGATCGAGGGCGTCACGGACGGCGTCGCCGAGCATGATGAAGCTCAGCACGGTCAGGGACAGGGCCGCGGCGGGCCACAGCAGTGCCGCCGGGTTGACCCGGAGGTGGGGCTGGGCGGAGGAAATGTCATTGCCCCAGGACATGACGCTCGGCGGCAGGCCGATGCCCAGGAACGACAGGGTGGCCTCGGCCACGATGAAGGTACCGAGCGAGATCGTGGCGATGACGATCACCGGGGCCATGGCATTCGGGATCACGTGCTTGAGCAGCGCCTTGAAGCGCGAGACGCCCAGTGCCTGGGAAGCCACCACGAAGTCGGCGTTGCGCACCGAGATGACGGCGCCGCGGGTGATGCGGGCGATCTGCGGCCAGCCGAAGATCACCAGGGTGACCACGACCGTCCACACGTTGCGGTTCTCCCGGAAGGCCGGCAGCTGCATGATGATGATCGCGCCGAGGATCAGCGGCAGGGCGAAGAAGATGTCGCCCAGGCGGGCGATGACCGCGTCCAGCCAGCCTCCGTAGTAGCCGGCGAGGGCGCCGAGGATGCCGCCGAGGATGACCACGCAGATGGTGGTCAGCAGCCCGACGGTAACCGAGGCGCGGGCGCCGTAGATGATGCGGGCGTACACGTCGCAGCCCTGGTTGGTGAAGCCGAGCGGATGCCCGGAGACCGCGCCGCCGTTGGAGTTGGCGAGCAGGCACTGCTCGGAGGACGGGTCAATGGACGAGAACAGGCTGGGGAACGCCGCGACGGCAATCACCAGCAGGATCAGGATCGCGGAGATGATGAACAGCGGCTGCCGGCGCAGGTTCCGCCAGGCCTCGGCCCACAGGCTCAGGGGCTGGGAGTCCTCCTTGACGCTGTCGGTGGCCGAGACGGGAGTCTCGTCCAGCGGCGCCACGAAGTGTTCGATGTCGGAGCGGACGGTGTCTTTATGCATAACGGATCCTCGGATCAAGCCAGGCGTACAGGAGGTCCACGAGCAGGTTCGCGATCACGTAGACCAGGACCAGCACGCTCACGATGGCAACGATGGTCGGTCCCTCACCGCGGACGACGGCCTGGTACAGCTTCTGGCCGACGCCGGGGACATTGAAGATGCCTTCGGTGACGATCGCGCCGCCCATCAGGGCGCCGAGGTCGGCGCCGAGGAAGGTGACCACCGGAATCAGCGAGTTGCGGAGGATGTGGACGGTGACCACGCGCGGGCGGGACAGGCCCTTGGCGGTGGCGGTGCGGACATAGTCCGCGTTCATGTTCTCGATCACGGAGGTGCGCGTCAGGCGCAGCACGTAGGCGAACGAGGCCAGGCCGAGCACGGAGGCCGGAAGTATCAGGTTGCCCCAGCTCGCGTCTCCGCCGACGGTCGGCGAGGTCCACGCCAGCTGGACGCCGAAGACGAACTGCAGCAGGAAGCCCAGCACGAACACCGGAATGGCGATGACGATCAGCGAGGCGACCAGGACGGTGGCGTCGAACCACTTGCCCTTGCGCAGGCCGGCGATCAGGCCGAAGACGATGCCGAAGACGGCTTCGAACAGCAGGGCCAGCACGGCCAGGCGAACGGTGACGGGGAAGATCTGGGCGAGCACGTCCGCGAGGGGACGGCCGGAGAAGTCGGTGCCGAGGTCGAAGGTGACCAGGTTCTTCAGGAACAGCAGGTACTGCACGATGAACGGCTGGTCCAGGTTGTACTGGGCCCGCAGCTGGGCGGCGACCGCTTCGTTGACAGGCTTGTCACCGAACAGCGCCGCGATGGGATCTCCCGGGAGGGAGAACACCAGGAAGTAGACGAGGAAGGTCGCCCCAAAGAAGACCGGAATCATCTGCAGGAAGCGACGGAGGACATAGCGCGCCATTAGGGGTGGCCTCCTGGCTGCTTAGGGGGGTGCGTTGTTGGCATTTGCAAACCTGTATTTCTCGGGTCAAACCCTGATGCAGGCCGGGGCCCGGCCACCTGGCCGGGCCCCGGTCGCGTCGAAATGGAAACTGCTTACTTGGTGACGTTGTAGTAGATCGGCACGCCGTTCCAGCCGGTCTCCACGTTGTCCACGGCGCTGCTCCAGCCGGACTGCGCCACCTGGTACCACAGCGGCACCACGGGCAGGTCCTGCAGCAGGATTTCCTGTGCCTGGTTCATGACCTTGGCGCCCTCTTCGGGGGTGCCGGCGGCCAGGCCGTCCTTCAGCAGCTGGTCGAACTCGGGGTTCTCGTAAACTGCGTCGTTCGAGCCGGCACCGGTGCCGTAGATCGGGCCGAGGAAGTTGTACAGCGACGGGTAGTCCGCCTGCCAGCCGGTGCGGATGGCGCCGGTCAGGGTCTTGGCGGTGGCGTCGGCGCGCAGCTCCTTGAAGGTGGCGTACGGCTTGCCTTCGGCGTTGATGCCCAGGGTGTTCTTCAGGCTGTTGGCGACGGCGTCGACCCACTCCTTGTGGTTCGCGTCGGCGTTGTAGCCGATGGTCAGGGCCTGGTCAGCGGGCCACGGGGAGATGGCGTCGGCCTGCTCCCACAGCTCCTTCGCCTTTTCCGGGTTGTACTCGAGGACCTCGTTGCCGGGGATCTCGTCGCTGAAACCGTCGATCACCGGGGCAGTGAAGTCAACGGCCGGCTCACGCGAACCCTGGAAGATCACGTCGGTGATCTCCTCCCGGTTGATCGCCATGGAGATGGCCTGGCGGCGCATCTGGCCGGCCTCGCCGGAGAACTCCTCCATGTAGGTCGGCAGGGTCAGGGTCTGGTTGCCCGCGTACGCCTTCTCGGAGTAGCGGCCCTCGCCCAGGTCGGTCTTGAACGTCTGGAGCGCGCTGTTCGGCATCGTGTCCAGGATGTCCAGGTTGTCCGCCAGCAGATCCGCGTAGGCGGAGTCGAAGGACGAGTAGAACTTGAAGGTCACGCCGCCGTTCTGCGGCTCGCGGGTTCCTTCGTAGTCGGGGTTGGCGACCAGGTCGATCTGGACTTCGTGCTGCCAGGCGTCCTCATCGGCGAGCATGTACGGGCCGTTGCCGACAGGGCTCTCGCCGAAGGCAGCCGGGTCCTCGAGCGCCTCGGAGGGCAGCGGGAAGTAGGCGGTGTAGCCCAGGCGCAGCGGGAAGTCCGACTCGGGCTGGTTCAGGGTCACCTTGAAGGTGGTGTCGTCGATGACCTCGAGGCCGCTCATGGTCTCGGTGGTGGCTCCCTCGGCGCTGACCTCTTCGTAGCCCTTGATCGGCTCGAAGAAGTAGGAGTTCAGCTGCGCGTTCTTGGCGGCTGCGCCGAAGTTCCAGGCGTCCACGAAGGACGAGGCGGTGATCGCTTCGCCGTTGGTGAAGGTCTGGCCTTCCTTGATCTTGATCGTGTAGGTCTGCGAGTCTTCGGTCTCGATGGACTCGGCCAGCTCGTTGACCGTGGCGCCGTTGGCGTCGTAGCTCACGAGGCCCTCGAAGAGCAGGTCCATGATGCGGCCGCCGCCAACCTCGTTGGTGTTGGCGGGCAGCAGGGGGTTCTGCGGCTCGGTGCCGTTCGCGGTGATGATCGCACCGGAATCGGCGGTGTTCCCCGCGTTGTTGTCGGCATCGCCGCCGCCGCAGGCGCTCAGAGCCAGTGCAGCAACCGCTGCAACGCTGAGCAGTTTGGAAGTGCGTGTGAAGCGCATTCCGCCTCCTAGATTCTGTAGGTGCCGGCGTCTGAAAACCGGCCAATTCGGCTGCCCTTCTGGGGTGAGCCGACTCACAAGCACACAAGCATAAGCCTCGGGACTGACCCGTGCGACCCGGGGAGGTGCATGTTTTGGCATGGGCTCTTCCCGGGAACCCGCCCAACCCGTAAACTATGCGCCCCCTTGCTAGGAATTATAGCCACCGGGGCATGCTCATAACGATTCGGCCTACTCCCTCGACAAAGCGCCAAGTGACGCCCTGTTACGGCACTCTTGACGAACGCATCGCCCTCTGGACGGGGTTCCCCGAGCGCCCGAAATGAGATCAGGACGACACGTTCCATTCCCAGAGGTTCCACCACGGACCCAGCTCGTTGGGCATGTACTCCACGTTCCGCACGGTGTCGGCGAAGGCGTCCACGCCCGGCATCTGGAACAGCGGGAGCCCGTAGCGCGCCTCCCAGATCAGCGCGTCGATCTCGATCTGCAGCGCTTCCTGCTCCTCCGCGTCGCCGGCCAGGCGCAGCTTGTCCATCAGCCCGTCCGCGGCGGCGCTGGAGAAACCGTTGTAGTTCGACGGCGACCCGCTGCCGAAGACCTGCGCCACCGCGGCGGTGCCGACGCCGGTGGAGGTCCAGCCGAAGAGCGCGGCGTCGTAGTTCCCCTCCTCCAGCGCCTGGGCCCAGCGGTCCCCCGGCAGCCCGCCGTCGACCACCTGGAAGCCGGCCTCGGCCGCGGAGTCGGCGATCAGCCGGAAGGCCTCGGCCCGGTTCGGGTTGTCGGCGTTGTACAGGATGCGAACCTCGGGGGTGTCACCATCGAGCAGTCCGCGGGCCCGGTCCAGGTCCGGTTCGGCGAAGTCGTCGGAGCCGTTCTCGGCGGCGGCGGCCTCGTAGCCGGGCTGGTCGGGCAGGAACACCTGTGAGTCCAGGGGGCGGGCGGCGGGATCGACCCCGCCGAGCACGGCCTCGACGATCTCGGCGCGCGGCACGGTCAGCAGGAACGCCTCCCGCACGCTGCGGTCGGCGAAGACGCCGTTGAACTTCAGGTCCAGGTGGTCGTAGCTGAGCTGGTTTCCCTGCTGCACGGTCACGTTGTCCAGCGCCTGCAGGGCGGTCACCGTCCCGCTGTCCGGCAGCGGGGAGACGATGTCCACCTCGCCGCTGCGCAGCGCCTCGACCTGGGCGGCCGGATCGGCGATGAAGTGGACGGTGATCTCGTCCAGCGCCGGTTCCGGCCCCCAGTCGTAGTCGTCGTTGCGCACCAGGGTGAGCGTGCCGTCGTCGGCCATGGAATGGACGATGAACGGGCCGTTGGACAGGTACAGCGACGGATCCGCCGGCAGCGTGTCCATGCTGAAGCCGGTGTTCCAGAAATCGGCGACGGCGCGCAGCTCCTCGTCCTCCCCGCTCCCCCGCGGCGTTTCGCGGATCAGTCGGGTCAGGGCCTCGTCGTCGGCAAGCCCGGCCTTGCGTGCCACGATGTGGGCGGGCATGCCGATGCCGCCCCAGTCGGTGAGCGAACCGAACGCGGTCTCCCAGTCGGCGTAGGGCTCGGACCAGGTCAGGGTGATGCTGCGGTTGTCGTCGCCGATCTCCGGCAGGTCCGTGGAGGCCAGGGCCTCCGTGGAGCCGGCGAAGTCGAAGTACCGGGTGTCGCCGTCGTCGAACCAGCCGGAGAAGGCCGCCCAGGCGAGCATCATGTCGTCGGCGTCGACCGGCTCGCCGTCGGACCACTGCACGCCCTCGTTGACGGTGTACTTGACGGTCAGCGGGTCGTCTGAGGTCTTTTCGTAGCGGCCGAAGTCCTCCAGCTTCACGATGTCCAGGTTGTTGTCCACGTAGTTGAAGCCGGAGTGCGTGGCGTAGGCGATCCGGGCGTTGGCCACGTTGTTGCCGGAGACCGACTGCGGGTTGAAGGAGGTGAAGTCGTTGGCCTCGGCGACGGCGACGGATCCGCCGAGCGTGCGCGAAGGCTCAGGCGCCGGACCGGCGTCGGGCTCCGGATCGCTGCACCCGGCCAGCAGGAGGACGGCGGCCGTGGCTGCGGCGGCGAGCGTGGTGGACAAACGGGCCCGGATCATCGGTCTCCTTGCGTTGGACTTCCAGCATTAGACAACGGGGCGGCGCCGGGTGGAAAGCTGCGGCTCCGGTCCCTGAGGATGCGCGCCGCGCCGGTGTCGGTGCCGGTGTCGGTGACGACGACGTCGGCCCGGCTCCGCGGATCCGCAGCCTGCAGGTAGAGGCGCTGCCCCTGGACGTAGCGGCGCATGGTGGGGTGCTCCGGATCCGGGTGCGTGCCGTCGCGCAGTGCCATTCGGCGCGCCGTCTCGGTGAAGGGCACGTCCAGGAAGACCGAGAAGTTCCAGCGGCCGTGCAGGCCGTCGCGGTGCAGGAACATCCCCTCCACCATGACGACGGCGTCCTCCGGCGCCTGCCGCTGCTCCGCCGGGCGTACGGCGTCGGCTGCGGGATCGTACGACGCCGCCCGGTAGCCGCCGTCGCCGCCGGGTCCCAGCGGGGCCAGGATGAACTCGTGGAACGCCGCGTGGTCGTAGGTGTCCAGCCAGAAACCCTCCGGTGAACGGCGGCCGCGGCGGTGCCGGACGGCCGATGGATTGAGGAAGCCGTCGAGGTGGACCAGGAGGACCGGGCGGCCGGCCGCAGCGGCGAGCGCCGGGGCCAGGGCAGCGGAGAAGGTGGTCTTGCCGCTGCCGTCGACGCCGTCAACGCCCACCAGCGCCCTGCGCCCTCGGGGCAGGTCGACGGCAAGGCGGGCGGCGAGCGTCGTGATGACCGGGTTCAGGGGCAGGCCTCCTATCCTGTCTGGCATGGGACTTTTTCGGCGGGACGATCGGCGCCAGGCTGCGGCTCCAGGGCTCCCGGGCGGCTCACCTGCCGTTCCGGCCCCCAGCGGCGACGGGGTGGACCGCGCGGCCGCGCTGCGGGAGGCCGGGGAGGCCTTCCACGCGGCCGAGCACGGGATGTGGGAAGCCTATCTGCAGCACCGGGAAGCCGCAGCGGCGGCACGGTCCCTGATCCGGGAGGTACGGGCGGTGGCGCCGGAGCTGCCCGAGGACGTGCGCGCCGCCGTGCTGCGCCGGGCGGAGGAGCTCGAGGCGCACACGTCCCGGACCTTCGATGAACTGGTGGCCGAGCGGGAGATGAAGCTGATGGAGGCCGGGCGCCGAGGCCCAGGGTGGACGGTCGAGTTCTCTCCGCGGCGCTTCGGTGACCGGTATGTCCGGGAGGACGGGCAGGACGACAGCTAGGCCCCGGCCGGCGTCGACCCCCTACGGAACCCGCCGTCCCGGGCCGGCCGTCGATAGAATGGACGCGCATCCGGCCCCTGCCAGAAAACGAGGCTCCCGTGAAGATCACCATTGTCGGCGGCTCCCAGGGCACCGGCGCACAGCTCGCGTCGCTGGCGGCGGCCGCCGGGCATGAAGTCACCGTCCTGTCCCGCAGCGGACGCGCTCCGGAAGGCGTTCAGGCGGCCGCCGGCGACGCAACCGACCCCGCCGCGGCCGCGCGCGCCGTCGCCGGAGCCGACGCCGTCGTCGTCACCGTGGGCGGGGCCAAGGGTGTGGCCCATCAGCGGGCCGCCGTCACGCGGGCGGTGATCACGACGATGCAGGAGCAGGGCGTCCGCAGGCTCCTGGTGCAGTCCTCGCTCGGCGCCGGAGATTCCGGTTCCCAGCTGCCCGGTCCGCTGGGGTTCATCACCAAGGCCGTGCTGGCGAAGCCGCTGGCCGACCACAACGAGCAGGAGGCCGCGGTGACCGGCTCCGGCCTGGACTGGACCATCGTCCGGCCCTCCGGCCTCAACGACAAGGAGCCGACCGGCTCCGTGCGGACCCATGTGGTGGGCGACGGCGGGAAGCTGGGCGGTTCGATTCCGCGGCGTGGCCTCGCCGCGTTCATGCTGCGGGCGCTGACCGACGACGCGGCCATCGGCCAGGCCGTCGGCATCAGCAGCTAGCCGTTCCGGCGGCCCGGGCTGGTGCCGGTTACTGTGCCGCACCCTTGAGGCGGGGCGCGATGAACCACAGCAGCAGGCCCAGGAGCGCCCATCCGCCGAGGGTGATTCCGGCCGCCAGGCCGCCGGCGCCGTCGAAGTAGGCCACCGCGCGGACGAGCGTGCCCGCCGCGCCCGGCGGGAGCAGCTGGCCGATGACCGCCACGCCCGCGGGCAGCCACTGGGCGCCGGCGGCGATCCCGGCGAACGGGTTGCCGACGAACATCATCGACATGGCGGCCACGGTGAAGCCCTTGGTGCCGAAGACCTCTTTGAGCCCGGCGAGCGGCAGGGCCAGCGCGGCGATGCCAAGTCCGACGCTTGCCGCCACCGGCAGAACCGGCCCGTCGATGCTGCCGAAGACGAACTTCAGGACGGCCGCGACGACGAGCCCGCCGGCGGCCGAGAATCCGAACAGCCCGCCGAGGATCCAGCCGCGCCGGCCGGCCAGCATTGAACTGAACGCAACGGCCGGCACGATGCCGCCGAAGACCAGCGGGAAGGCCAGGCCGCCGATGCCGACGCCGGTGGGATCATCCGCCGGCAGCGGCACGACGTCGATGACCCGGGCCGGGGCGCCGCTGCTGCCGGCCAGCACGGCACCGGCGTTGCTGACGGCCCCGGAAATGGCGGTGGAGCCGGCGCTGGCCACATAGACGGACACGTCCGCCCCGGACAGATCGAACCCGCCGACGACGTCGCGCACTTCGATGCCCTGCTGCAGCTCCGCGGCGTCCGCATAGGTCCTCGCCTCGAACGCTCCCGGGGCCTGATCGTCGAGCAGCTGGGCCGCCCGCTCCGCCTGTTCGGTTCCTCCCACCATGCCGACCTGCAGGTCCCGGGGGCCGGAGAGCAGGGAGGGCGAGATGAACAGCATCAACAGGGCGAGGAGGATCGCGGAGAGCCCGACGGTGAGGCCGGCCCAGATGACCACCGGCTTTCCGCGGGAGGGCTTGGCCGGGCCGGACGGCGCGGGGGTTGTCGATGGGGTGCCGGGGGTGATGCTGGGAGCAGACATGCGGGCTTTCAGGTTAGTGGAGGAAATTCCTCCACATCCTACCGGATGAATTCTCTCCGGTTAGACTTGGGAAAACCGAAGGGAGCCGACATGAGGGCGGACGCCGCACGACGCCGGGAGGCGATCATCACCCAGGCCCGGCACATTTTCGCCGAGCGCGGCGGTGACGTCGCCCTGGAGGCGATCGCCGCCGCGAGCGGTGTCGGCATCGCGACCCTGTACCGGAACTTCCCGAGCCGTGAGGACCTGATCGCTGCGGTAGTGGACGACATGGTGCAGCAGATCCTCGACGCCGTCGAGGAGGCGAAGACGGAGGCCGTCGAGGATGCGGCTGCGGCCTGGGAAACACTGCTCACCCGGCTGCTGGACCTGGAGCTGGGGGCGCTGACGGACGGACTCGGCGTGCAGGCACGGCCCGCTTCGAACGTGGCCCGGGGTGGCGGATCGGATGCAGCCTCGCCGCTTGCCCGGATTCAGCAGCCGGCCCTGGACGCCCTCGATGAGCTGGTGGCGGTGCTTCAGGACGCCAAGGCAGTGCGGGGCGGCCTGCGCGGCCTGGACGTGATCGTGGCTCTGGCCACCATCACCCGACCTCAGGCGGCGCCCATCCGTGAGGCGGCCCCGGAGGTGCGGGCCCAGCTGGCGGAGGCATACCTTGCCTGGACCCGCACCGGATAACGGAGGCCCCCCTGGATCGTTCAGGCGCGCTCGATCGGAAACCGGAGCTCACAGGTCGCCCTCGTGAAGTCCGGGGCATGGTCGAGCACCGAGACGATCGACGGCCCGGGGCGGAGCCGGAACGGGTTCGACGGGAACCACTCCGTGGCGGACCGCGCGTAGGCCTCCTGCAGTGCGGCCGGGTGCGGACCGGCGGTACGGAAGACCACCCACTCCCCCGCGTCCACGGCGATGACATCCAGGTCGGGCGGCACCTGAGTGTCGGCGTCGACCGCCACGCCGTGCAGGTACGTCAGCTCGCTGCCTTCGGCATAGTCGGGGTCGACGTCGGCGCTGACCTGGAGCAGGCCCGACGGCTCGGTGTTGCCAAGCTGCTTGAGGCGGTCGTGCTCGGAGGCGGGCAGAGAGGCGATGAGCTGCTGGATGTGCGGGTTGATTCCCTCGTGGAGAAGGGGCACGCGGGCGGCGTGGCCGATCAGGCGGAAGGCGGGGCGGTTGATGATGCGGGCATCCATGGGGGTGCTCCCTTCGACGGCCAGGCGGAACCTGAGCAGCGGCTGGCTGTGAAGGGGGCCGCCGGTCCGGCGGACGTCGCCGTGGCTCGCTCCGTGCACGGCACGGAACGCGCGCCCGAAGGCTTCGGTGGAGCCGTATCCGTAGCGCACGGCGATGGTGAGCAGGTCCTCATCGCCGATGATGTCGGCTACGGCAAGGGTCATGCGCCGCCGCCGTATATAGGCGGAGATCGGCATGCCGGCCAGGGACGTGAACATCCGACGCAGGTGGTAGCCGGTGGTGCCCGCCGCTGCGGCGAAGGCATCGATGTCGACGTCGTCGCCCGGGCGCTGTTCGATCTCGTCGACCAGACGGTTGAGGATCCCGATCACGGCTGCTCCCTTCTCCTTCCACTCTCCTCGCCGGCGGGCTGACGCCGCCCGACTTTTCAGGTCCGGTGCTGTCGGATTCCACCGGTCCGGCAGCTTTGCGAAGGGCTCCAAGCCGGTGCGGTCGGCGCCCTGGCGCCGCACTCTCCTACGGCTGCCGGGTTTCATGCACCTGTGCGTGCCTCACCGGCTTCCATCCGCTGCCGTGCGGTGTTCAGTCCCGCCGCTACCGGTACGTGGCCCGTGGCGGCTGCCAGGCCGAAGATCGGCATGTCGCTGTACACCGCTTCCCGACCGCCCGGCGTGGTTTCGTACGTCTCGTGCCACACGCCGACGTCGCCGGTGCCCGCGGACGTGCGCATGAACCGACGCCAGGGCTCAAGGTGCGGGGCGGCGCCGTCGGCTGCGAACCGCTGGAGGTGTTCCGGACTCTTCCAGTAACTGACGATGATGGTCGTCCGACCCAGCCACTGCTGGTAGCCCAACATCCCGGCGTCCGGCGTCTTGGCGAGGTGGGTGAGCATCTTGGGCATAGCTGCGGCCACCCGCGCCACCTGCCCGAGCTTCCACCACCGGTTTGCCCGCATTCCGATCAGGAAAACGGTGACCGGTCCGGCCTTGGGGTCTGCGGTGAAACGTCCTGGCTGCACTGGTATGGCCATCTGTCTCTCCATTCGTAACGATGTTACGAAACAGTGTTATGCAATACTGGATCCATGGCAAGACCTGTTGTCCACGATGAGGCCCTGCGCCGCCGGCTCCTCGACACCGCCGTCTCCCTGATCGCGCGTGACGGCGCCGCCGCTGTATCGCTGCGCGCCATTGCCGCTGCCGCCGGGACCTCGACGACGGCCGTATATTCGCTCTTCGGCGGCAAGGCGGAGCTGCTGACAGCCGTCCTTGATGACGGCTTTGCCTCCTTTGCCGCGTCCCAGCAGGCTGCGGCGGGCGATGTTGAAGCACTCGGCCGGGCCTACCGGGCCTGGGCCCTGGACCACCCGGCCCTGTACGGGCTGATGTTCGGCGGTTCACTGAACAGCCAGGTGCCCTGCCAGCCGACGCCGGGAGCTTCCGAGCCGTCGATCGCGCCGCTGTTCGCGGCGGTGGGTGAGGCGATGTCGGGAGCCGGGCAGGACGAGGTCGCCCGGATGGTCGGCATTGTCTGGGGCCAGGTCCATGGGCTGGTGTCCCTGGAGCTCGCCGGGGCGCCGGCGTTCGGCGGGAGCTGGCCCGAGACCTTCGATGCTGCGGTCCGGGACGTCAGACACAGGCTGACATGTCAGCCTGCAGCCGATCCGTCGGCCAGCGACTGACCACCAACCGTTTCATTGCTGTCTTCGATGAACTCGGTGCTCCCCCGGAGGACGTCGGAACGCGCAACGACCCAGCGGAACAGGGCCCCGTCGTCGGTGGTCTCCCATGGATTAGTCCACATGACGGCGCCCAGATGGTACGGCGCCGTCCGCATCGCCTCGGTAGGCGTTCGCCGGACGGGTCGGGGCTCGGGACGGCGGAGGGAACGGGCGCCGTCGTCCGCCTTATGGATGGAGCTCATCCTTACACCTTGGCGGTCACCTCCGACATTCCCGCCCCGCCGGGACGGGACGCCTCGCGTCGGGGAAGGGAATGGATCGGCTCGGTCGGGAGTTGTGTCATCGCCGGTGATGGCCGGCATCGCAGCGCAAGGAGGGATCAGACATGGCACGGATAGTGATTTTCGGTGGAACCGGCTATGCCGGAAGCAGCATCGCCCGTGAGGCGGCCTCCCGCGGGCACGAGGTCATCTCCTACTCCCGCAATGCCCCGGCCCAGCCGCTGGACGCGATGGAGTACCGTATCGGTTCCCTCGCTTCCCCGGCGGTGGTCACGGCTGCGGCCGCCGCTGCCGACCAGCTCGTGGTGGCCGTGCACGGAGCCGACGTCGACGGCGCTCCTCTGGTCACCTACCTGCCCCAACTGATCGAGGCCGCGCGCAGCAACGGTGTGCGGCTTTCCTTCGTCGGCGGGGCCGGTTCCTCCCTGGTGGCGGAGGGAGGCCCCCGGCTGGTGGACACCCCGGACTTCCACCCCGATTGGAAGCCCGAGGCCCTTGCCCACGCCGAAGTCCTCGAGGCGCTGCGGCAGGCTCCCGAAGACCTTGACTGGTTCTACGTGAGCCCGGCGGCCCTTTTCGGTTCCTTCGCCCCGGGCGAGACCACCGGCGCCTACCGCACCGACGGTGACGCCCTCGTAACCAAGGAGGACGGCTCCTCGGAGATCTCGGGCACCGACTTTGCGCTGGCCTTCGTCGACGAAATCGAGAACCACGCGCACCCTCGCGAGCGGTTCACCGTCGGCCACTGACGATGGGCTTTACCGGCCGTAGCGTCCGAACCGGTCGGGCCACCACCAGCGCTTCCCAGGCCGCTGTTTCTCCGTGCGGTCGGATCTGTGCCGGGCTGCGTCAAAGTAGTCCTCGCGCGCCGGATCGAAGACCGCCGACGGCAGGTCCAGCGGTGCACGTCTCAAGGGGCGTGCCGCGAGCAGCTCGCTGATGGCGCCCGGGATGAGCCGCATGCCCTGGCTGCCTTTCGACGCAGACCGCTTGAGCCGCTGGCCTTCATCTGTGAGCTTCACGCCCCAGGACGAATCCGCCTCAGCAAGTCCGGAACCGACCAGGATCGCGATCGCCGTCCCCATCCGGTCCTTGCCCAAGGGAAGCCGTCGTCGCCGCAGCGCCGCCTTGCAGGGCAGGGGCATAACCGTCGCGCGTTCACCGTGAGGACATCTTCGAGGTTGAGCTTTCAGTCGTCGAAAATTTCCGCACTCTTCACCATTTGCCCCAGACGAACTCCTTCGAAAATATCGAGCCAAGGTTCCATGCCTAGATGAGCCTTCATGGCGCGTTCCAGAATGATCGGGGAGATTGTCGTTCGAAAGGGAACAATCGCCTCTTCCACGTCGGTAGCGACCCGCCGCCGCTCTCCCTTGAAATCCTCTATGACACAGTTTCCATTTTCGCTTGCCCCGATTTTGTATGCCGGAAGGAACTTGCTGCCGTCCACGACACTGTTGCCAAAAAGCTGCCACCGCCCTGGGCGAAATAGCCCGTCGAACGTTAAACCGCCAAAGAGTGGCTGAGCCTGGAGGGCATCCGTGACGTCCAGATCGACCTCAGCATCCGGTGCGACGAAATCGAAAACCACCATGTAATGCGCCGATAAATAGGTCGATATAACTTGTCCGACTGCCGCTCTTCCGTCCCCCAAGGGAACCTTGAAGACATCGCCATCCCTGAGAGTCGGGAACTTGATTCGTTGTACCAGGGTGGTCTCCCTCCGACCTCTTGATATCTAGCAGGGCAACGTTTGAGCTAACCGTGGCGTGCCGGCCTCGCTGTCGAGGAGTCCTTCGGTCAGCACCTGCCTGTCGAAGCCCGATGTCTGGTTACCGCGGCGGTTCCTCTTGAAGGACGAGGCCTTCGTCGCCGGGGAGCACTTTGCCTTGATCCCGCTCCGCTCCGTCCTCCTCGTTCACATACGTATCCGCAAAGGGGCGCAGCAGTAGCCGCTCGGCATGCTGCGTTGGCGTGGGCAGGCTCTTGCGTGCCACCCTGCCATATGATCCGGATGGTCCGGTGCTCTTTACTGCAGCAGACAGGGCTCGACTAGAGGTTAAACCGGAACTCCACCACCTTGCGCCGCCGAAAACCTCTCTTCCCCGCTGATCGACCGGGATTGTTTCGCGGAGTTGCGGAGTTACTGCGGGGGCTCTTCCTGAAGGACGAGGCCTTCGTCTCCGGGGAGTACTTTGCCCTGGTCCCGCGCCGCTTCGTCCTCCTCATTCAAGGTAAACGCGTCACCCGGCGAGCAGGGCGCAGTAGCGCCAATACTGTACGACTTCTCAGGTGCATCAGTATCGAATACAGCCCGGAGGACGGGGCCGCCCTCTGCGAAGACGGTCGGGTGGGTTGTCGGATTTACGGTGCGTACGTTCATGCCCAGGGACTCCCAATAGTCGGCGACGCGTTTGGCGTCCCCAACATGGTCAGTCCCCTGGGGAGCCCAGCGGTCATAGCTGTAACTGGCAGTGGCATCCCCCCGCCCAAGGCTGCTTTCGGGGGCGCACTCCTGCGCCCCCGCAACGCCGTTGCGGGGCCACCACCCGGTGACATCGAGGTGTTCGGCTGTATTGAAGACCAGCTCAACCACCCGATCCCGACCTTCGCGGGCACTGATTGTCTCTTCGGGGGTGTTCTTCCCCGACATTGAAGTGTCCGGCCCCTGCTCACCGCAGCCGGCCAGCACCATTCCCGTCGTGAGCACGGCCGAAGCGGCCAGGAGAATCCTCAGACGTGTCCTAAAACCGGTCACTGTCATTCCCTCCAGCAAGGCCTTCTGCAGCTCAGACGACTCCAAAAGGGAGCATACTCATAGATGTTCTCCACTTCTCCATTGATTGCCCAGGCCGCGTTTTATGAGGACCGTCGCAATAGTGCTGGCGCGCTGGCCCGCGCATGAGGCAGAATCCGCTCCGCACGTAACCACTGCTCCACACCGAATGAGAACTGTTCAGCGGTCGGCCAGCGCTCAGCGCTGGGGCAGGCTGGGATTGCTTCGCGGCGTTACTGCGGGGGCTCTTCCTGAAGGACTAGGCCTTCGTCTCCGGGGAGTACTTTGCCCTGGTCCCGCTCCGCTTCATCCTCCTCATTCAAGGTAAACGCGTCGCCCGGCGAGCAGGGCGCAGTAGCGCCAACCATGTACGACTGGTCTGCTGCGTAAGTATCGAATTCCGCCCGGGCGACGGGACCACCCTCTCCAAAGACGGTCGGGTGCGTCGTCGGGTTTATGATCCGCACGCTCATGCCGAGTGATTCCCAGTACTCGGCTACGCGTTTGGCGTCCCCGATATGGTCAGTTCCCCGGGGAGCCCAGCGGTCGTAGCTATAACTAGCAGTGGCATGCTCCAGACCACGGCTGCTCTTGGGGGTGCACTCCTGCGCCCACGCAACGCCGTTGCGGGGCCACCACCCGGTGACATCAAGTTGTTCGGCAGTATTGAAAACAAGCTCGACGGCCCGGTCCCGCCCCTCTCTGGCACTGATTGTCTCTTCAGGGGCGTCCTTCTCCGATGTTGACATGTTCGACTCCTTCTCAGCGCACGCGCTCAGCGTCATTCCTGTCATGAGCACGGCAGCGGCGGCCGTGAGGATCCTCGGACGTGTCCTAAAACCGGGCACTATTCATTCCTTCCAGCAATGCCTTCTGCAGCTCAGCCGATTCCAAAAGGGAGCATACTCGTAGATCTTCTCCGCTTCTCCATTGATTGCCTAGGCCGCGTTTTATGAGGACCGTCGCAATAGTGCGGACGCGCCGACCCTCTCATGAGGCAGAATCAGCGGCGCACGTAACCGCTGCTCCACACCGAATGAGAACTGTTAAGCGGACGGACAGCGCTCAGCGCCGAGGCCGCCGGGGATTGCTTCGTGGAGTTACTGCGGCGGCTCTTCCTGAAGGACTAGGCCTTCGTCTCCGGGGAGTACTTTGCCCTGGTCCCGCTCCGCTTCGTCCTCCTCATTCAAGGTAAACGAGGACGGGGCCGCCCTCTGCGAAGACAGTCGGGTGCGTTGTCGAGTCAACTGTGCGGACGCTCATGCCCAAGGATTGATTCCCAGCACTCGCCAGCGCGTTTGGCGTCCCCAGTATGGTCAGTTCCCCGGGGTGCCCAGCGGTCGTAGCTATAACTGGCAGTGGCACTCGGCCTGATGCTCATCGAAAACCGAGATTTCTGTGCCGAAAACGGCCGGTAGAGAATTCGGGTCACAATATAGTGACGTTGACCGGCCAGTACCCACTGTTCCGTTTGCCCTACCGACATATACCTGTGTGGACGGATCATCGAAGCGAAGGAAGCGGTTCAGTTGAGCCTGGACAGCCTCAGCCCGCCAAAGCTGCGAGTCTCATGTGCGCGATCGCTGCAGGTATCGAGCGCGACCTGGGCACGAGGGTTCACAGTAACGAACACGCACTCGATTTCTTGCATAAGACAAGGAGTAACCCTGGTCGCCAAGCAGGCTGTCACGTTGGCGGCCTCGACGTCCGACCTACTCCCTGCCGCTTCGCCCTCGACGATGTTTTCGCGGGATTTTGGGCCAGAAGCGGCAAAACGTTCACCTCATGGCTTTTTATGAAAGCAAACATCGGCAAGCGAAAACGGACCGGGCTGCTTAAACGGAAAACAGCGCCCTGAGACCAGCGCCAGGAAGGGACTCCCATGGAAAACACTCAACAAAGCGGTGACGCCAGAGCCCAGCTCGAAGGCACACTTACGTACCTCCAAAACCTGCTGCGATTCATCGACGCGCGGTGGCAGGAGAAGATAGCGATTGCACAGCGCTACAGGCCACTAAAGCCACTCCACAAGAAGTGGGGGTTGCTGCCGTTCGCGCTCTTGACCGTTGGCGTGGTGGTCCTTTCCACCGCAATCGGAACGCCCATCATTCAGGCGTGGGCGAAAGCTGAAGCATACGCGCAAGGGCAGTTCCACTACCCGAATATCCAGCCGCTCAGCGTGGGCATCCTCGCGATCCCGGTGGCCCTTATCCTTGCATTGGCCATCGTGTTTGCCCGAAACAAGGTGGTTCTCCCCCACCTGAACGCCCGGATCCAACGAGCGAATCAGCAGCGTGAGACCCATAACCAGGCCGTTTCAGTTGAAGAGCAGCACGTGGACGCCCAATTGGGCCAAGCCAGCCGTGATTTTGCCACGAATATTGGCGATAGGTTTCCCCAGGCCTACCTCTATGACGAAGCAGTCAGCTTCTGCCTCCAGGTGGTGCGTAACCACCGGGCCATCGCCTTGCACGAGGCGATCAACCTCTACGAGACTGAACGGCACCGCCAGCGAATGGAAAACATGCAAGCCTGGCAACTGGCTGAGGCACAACGAACGCGAAAGCTCATGGCCGTCGGCACCGTGGTCAACGCTACGATGCAGGGAGCGGTAATCGGGACGATACGACGCGAAGGCGCGCAAACACGTGCAGCCCTAAGCAAGCCCGTCGACGTGAACGTCAGGATCCGCTGATATCACTCTCGCCGCAAGCGGGTCGTTCGCGCAGCCTGGAACTCACTCCTGGACGAGTAGGTTCTCGACAAGAAAAGGGCTGATTCGGCAGTGTGCAATCTGCCGAACCAACCCTATATCTCCGAGCAACTAGACGTTAAACCTAAACTCCACTACGTCGCCGTCGGCCATGACGTAGTCCTTGCCTTCGATACGCACCTTGCCACGGGACTTGGCCTCGGCCATCGATCCGGCGTCGACCAGGTCCTCGAAGGACACCACTTCAGCCTTGATGAAGCCGCGCTGGAAGTCGGAGTGGATGACGCCGGCAGCCTCCGGAGCGGTATCGCCCTGCCGGATGGTCCAGGCACGGGCCTCCTTCGGGCCGGCGGTGAGGTAGGTCTGCAGGCCCAGCGTGTGGAAGCCGACGCGGGCCAGCTGGTCCAGGCCGGACTCGGTCTGCCCGTTCATCTCCAGCATCTCGCGGGCCTCCTCCTCGTCCAGCTCCACGAGGTCGGCCTCGAGCTTGGCGTCCAGGAAGATGCAGTCGGCCGGAGCCACCAGTTCGCGCAGCTCGGCCTGCCGGTCCGGGTTGCCCAGCACCGCGTCGTCGACGTTGAATACGTAGATGAACGGCTTGGCGGTGAGCAGGCCCAGCTCCTTGAGCGCGGCCATGTCCAGCTTGTCGGACTCAATGGCGGAGAAGATCGTGTCGCCGCGCTCCAGCACCGCCTGGGCGGCCTGCATGGCAGCCAGCTCGGCGGCGTCGCGCTTCTTGATCTTCACTTCCTTCTCGACGCGCGGAATCGCCTTCTCCAGCGTCTGCAGGTCCGAGAGGATCAGCTCGGTGTTGATGGTCTCCATGTCGGAGCGCGGATCGACCTTGCCGTCCACGTGCACCACGTCGGGATCATCAAACACGCGGATCACCTGGGCGATCGCCTGCGCTTCGCGGATGTTCGCGAGGAACTGGTTGCCCAGGCCTTCGCCCTCGGAGGCGCCCTTCACGATGCCGGCGATGTCCACAAAGGACACCGTGGCGGGCAGGATGCGTGCGGAGCCAAAGAGCTCGGCAAGCTTCTCCAGCCGCGGATCCGGCAGCGGCACGACGCCGACGTTCGGTTCGATCGTCGCGAACGGATAGTTCGCCGCCAGCACGTTGTTGCGGGTCAGCGCGTTGAACAGAGTTGATTTGCCGACGTTGGGCAGGCCGACGATGCCGATTGTAAGAGCCACGTTAGCCAATGATACCGGGGGTGGCTCCACAGCCTAAAAGCACGACGGCGGCCCGCCGGCCCGGGTGCCGGAGAGCCGCCGTCGGGCGCGCGCTTTAGAGGCTTAGCTGACGTTGCTGCGCCGGCCGCCGAGGCCGCGGGAGTCGTCCCCCATCGCCTTCAGCGTGGCGCGCAGTTCCTTGGGCAGCGAGAACATGATGTCCTCCTGCGCGGTGACCACTTCCTCGACGTCGCCGTAACCGTACTCGGCGAGCAGGCGCATCACGTCCTGGACCAGGTTCTCTGGCACGGACGCACCCGAGGTGACGCCAACGGTGGCCACCCCCTCGAACCAGGACTCATCCACCTGGTTGGCGAAGTCCACCCGGTACGCCGCCTTCGCGCCGTATTCCAGCGCGACCTCGACCAGGCGCACCGAGTTGGAGGAATTGGAGGAGCCGACCACGATCACCAGGTCCGCCTGCGGGGCGATCTTCTTGACCGCGGTCTGCCGGTTGGAGGTGGCGTAGCAGATGTCATCGCTGGGCGGGTCCTGCAGCGACGGGAAGCGCTCGCGCAGCTTGTTGACCGTCAGCATGGTCTCGTCCACGCTCAGGGTGGTCTGCGACAGCCAGATGACCTTCTCCGGATCCCGCACGGAGACCTTCTCCACGTCTTCGGGCCCGTTGACGATCTGCATGTGCTCGGGGGCCTCGCCGTAGGTGCCCTCGACCTCCTCGTGGCCTTCGTGGCCGATCAGCAGGATGTCGAAGTCGTCGCGGGCAAAGCGCACGGCCTCGCGGTGCACCTTGGTCACCAGCGGGCAGGTGGCGTCGATGGTGCGCAGGCCGCGGTCCTCGGCGGACTGCACGACGGCGGGCGAGACACCGTGGGCGGAAAAGACGACCAGGGCGCCCTCGGGCACCTCTTCGGTCTCCTCCACGAAGATCGCGCCCTTCTCCTCCAGGGTCTGCACCACGTGGAGGTTGTGCACGATCTGCTTGCGCACGTAGACCGGCGGGCCGTAGGCCTCCAGCGCCTTCTCCACGGCGATCACGGCCCGGTCCACGCCCGCGCAGTATCCGCGCGGGGCGGCCAGCAGGACCCGGCGGGGGCCGGCCACGGGGGCAGCCGCAGCCACATCCTCGGGGCTGCGCCGGCGCCTCGGGACGGTGGGCATGGGCACGGAGACTGCTGTGCTGGTCATGGTCCCTATGCTATCGGCTGGGTGCGGGGGCAGGTCGAACGGGGATGTGTTCTTCCGCTCAGAGCGCACCGCCTTCCGCGTTCAGCGGCGCCGCGGGGCCAGGGCCATGCCCAGCAGCCCGAGCACCAGCAGGATGCCGCCGCCGAGCAGGGCCGGAATCAGCCAGCCGTGCAGCGACGCCGCGGCCTGCTCGGCCAGCCCCGCCGCGAAGGCGGACGCCACCGGGCTGGCCCCGGCCTGGTCGGCGGCCAGTGACGGCACCGCACCGGCGGCAAACCAAAGCACCGCGCCAACCACCACGACGCCGGCCCCAAGCCAGGCCAGCGCCGCCCCACGGCGTCGGGCCACCGCCAAGGCCAACAGCGCGCCCAGGCCGGCGCCGACGGCGAGCGCGGGCCAGGTGCCGGCGAGCGAGGCGATGCGGGCCGGCCAGTCCGTGGCGGGACCGACGTCGGCCACCACGTCCCCGGGCGCCGGCAGCGGAACGCCGAGGTCCTCGCCGATCCGCTCCGTCGCCAGCCGGGCCAGCGGGGACAGGTCCAGCACCGCGGGGGCAGGGCCGGCGTCGTCCGCGGAGAAGGTCCGCTGATGGGAGGCTTCAAGGGATTCGGTCCAGGCCTCGCCGTAGCCGGGCGCCTCCTGCAGCCCCTGCAGCACCCGCTCCACGGCCGGCGCCACCAGCCCGGCCAGCGGTCCCGGCACGTTCGCGGAGTCCGCCGCCTGCTGGGCCAGCGCCTCGCGGAGCTCGGCCTGGAAGCCGGGGTCACGGCCCAGCGGCTCACCCAGCGCGGCGAACCCCTCGGCCGCCACGACGTTCCGCTCCAGCCATGCGGCGGAGAACGCCGCGGTCCCCAGCACCAGCGAGGCCAGCACCAGCAGCCCCGAAAGCAGCGCGCGCATCCACACTCCCATCTGTGTCGCTCCTCCGCCGGGTCCGGCGGCACCTTCCCCAGTCTGCCGCACGCCGGCGCCGGCCCGTGTGCGCCCCTCCACAACCGGCGCGGAGGATGCCGCCGGCGGGGGTGGCAGCTGGTAGACATTAACGAGGTCCACCCGGGGCAGCCGGGCCCGAACCGGCGCATCGGGCCGGAGCGGGAGACGCAGGCCGGAACTGCAGGCCGAAATCAAGGGAGCAGACGCATGTACGACGAGGAGATCGGTGTCGACGCCGCGGCAGCACCGCAGCGGACCACCCTTCCCGCGACGGCGGCGGAAACGTCGCCGGACAACCCCTGGCCGCTGGCCCTGCTCTCCCGCAACCTCAAGTCCTACCTGGACCGGGCCCCCGCGGCCTGGGTGGAAGGGCAGGTCATTGAGCTGAACCGGCGGGCCAACGCCAGCTACATCACGCTGCGCGACGTCGACGCCGAGGTATCGCTGTCGCTGACCGTGTGGAGCACGGTGATGAACCGGCTGGAGCTGCCCCTGGAACGCGGCGCGCGCGTGGTGGCCTGCATCAAGCCGGACTTCTGGATGAAGACGGGCCGCCTGTCCATGCAGACCCGCGACATCCGCCCCGTGGGCCTGGGCGACCTGCTCGCCCGGATCGAACGGCTCCGCCAGGCCCTGGCGGCCGAGGGCCTGTTCGACGACTCCCGGAAGCTGCCGCTGCCGCTGCTGCCGGGCCGGATCGGGCTGATCACCGGCCGGAACTCCGATGCCATGAAGGACGTGATGCGCAACGCCGCGCTGCGCTGGCCGGCGGTTGCCTTCGAGGTCCGCGAGGTGGCGGTGCAGGGCGTCAGCGCCGTCGCCGAGGTGAGCCGGGCGCTGGCCGAGCTGGACGCCATGGCCGAGGTCGACGTCATCGTCATCGCCCGCGGCGGCGGCTCGCTGGAGGACCTGCTGCCGTTCAGCAACGAGGACCTGATTCGCGCCGTCTCGGCGGCCTCCACCCCGGTGGTCAGCGCCATCGGACATGAGGCGGACCGGCCGCTGCTGGACTACGTGGCGGACCTGCGCGCCTCTACCCCCACCGACGCCGCCAAGCGCGTGGTGCCCGACGTCGGCGAGGAGCTGCAGCGGATCGGCCATGCCCGGGCGCAGATGCGGCGCATACTCGACGTCATGGTCGGCCGCGAACGGGAACGGCTGCAGCACATCCGTTCCCGCCCGGTGCTGGCCTCTCCGCACGTCACCATCCAGGCCCGGGCCGATGACATCGAGCGGCTGCGCGGGCGGGCCACCACGGCCATGACGGCGGAGATCCGGCGCGACGCCGACCGGATCAACCATCTGCGCGCCCAGGTGCGGGCCCTCTCTCCGCAGAAAACCCTCGACCGCGGCTACGCCGTCGTCCAGCTGGCCGACGGCAGCGTCGTCCGGCAGGCGGACGCCGTGCCCGGCGAGGCCGAGCTTCGCATCCGCGTGGCCGAGGGCGAGTTCGGCGCCGTCGCCCGCGGCAACTGATATTCCACCCGTCACGACAGGATCCCGCCATGAATGAAACCCCCGCCCTGCCCGCCGACATCGAAGCCATGAGCTACGAGCAGGCCCGCGACGAGCTCGTCACCGTGGTCACCCGCCTGGAAACCGGCGGAGCCAGCCTCGAGGAGTCCCTGGCCCTCTGGGAGCGCGGCGAGCAGCTCGCCAATCGCTGCGAGGCCTGGCTGGAGGGTGCGCGGCGCCGGCTCGACGCCGCCCGCGAGCGCACCGCCGAGTAGCCGCACCCCGCGCGGTTCCCCCGCGGCGCCGGCTCGCCCGCAGCCTGCACACACCCAGACGGCGGCGGCCCCCCGAAGGGTGCCGCCGCCGTCTGCGTGCAGAATTCCCGGCGTCAGGGCTTGTAGGTGGAGAGGAACTCGGCCAGGCGGCCGATCGCCTCTTCGATGTCCTCCACGTTCGGCAGGGTCACCATGCGGAAGTGGTCCGGACGGATCCAGTTGAACGCCGTGCCCACCGAGACGAGGATCTTCTGCTGGCGGAGCAGCTCGAGTGCGAACTGCTCGTCGTCCTTGATCGGATAGACCTCCGGATCCAGCTTCGGGAACAGGTAGAGCGCGCCCTGGGCCAGCTCGCAGCTGACGCCGGGAATGTCGTTGAGCAGCTTGTGCGCCATGTCCCGCTGCGCCCGCAGCCGCCCGCCGGGCAGGATCAGGTCGTTGATGCTCTGGTAGCCGCCAAGCGCGGTCTGGATGGCGTGCTGCGCCGGCACGTTCGCGCACAGGCGCATGTTCGCCAGCAGGTTGATGCCTTCGATGTAGTTCGCGGCCTGCCGCTTGGGCCCGGAAATGGCCATCCAGCCGGAGCGGTAGCCGGCGATCCGGTAGGCCTTGGACAGGCCGCTGAAGGTCAGGCAGAGCACGTCGTCGCCGGTGATGGCGGCGGCGTTCACATGCACGGCTTCGTCGTAGAGGATCTTTTCGTAGATCTCGTCGGCGAAGATGATCAGGTCCCGTTCCCGGGCCAGGTCCACGATCCGGCGCAGCACGCTCTCCGGATACACCGCACCGGTGGGGTTGTTCGGATTGATCAGGACGATGCCCTTGGTGCGGTCGGTGATCTTCGAGGCCATGTCCTCGAGGTCCGGCCACCAGTGGTTGTCCTCGTCGCAGAGGTAGTGCACGGCGGTGCCGCCGGCCAGGGAGACGGACGCGGTCCACAGCGGGTAGTCCGGGGCGGGCACGAGGATCTCGTCGCCGTTGTCCAGCAGGGCCTGCATGGACATGGTGATCAGTTCGCTGACGCCGTTGCCGAGGTAGACGTCGTCGACGTCGATGTTCTGGATGCCCCGGCTTTGGTAGTACTGCACGACGGCGGTGCGGGCGGAGAAGATGCCCCTGGAATCGCTGTAGCCCTGGGCCTTGGGCAGGTGGCGCATCATGTCCACGAGGATCGCCTCGGGCGCTTCGAAGCCGAACGGCGCCGGGTTGCCGATGTTCAGCTTCAGGATGCGGTGACCGGCAGCCTCCATCTGCTGGGCCGCGTCCAGCAGCGGTCCACGGATGTCGTACAGCACGTTGTGGAGCTTCTGGGACTGCTTGAATTCTGCCATTTTCTTAGGATGCCACAGCGCTTTCCCAAAGCCCCAGCCCGGAGGACGCAGTTACGGCGTCCTCCGGGCCGGACGGCCGGGTGGCCGGGCCGCACGGTGGCCCGGCGCCCGGAAGCGATGGAAGGGGCGCCCCTACTCCATCAGCCCCTTTTCCTTCAGCCAGCGCTCGGCGGCGGTCTTCGGGTCTTCCTTGCGGTCGCCGCTGACGGCCTGGTTCAGCTCAATCAGGTCCTCGGTGGTGAGCATGGAGGACACGTTGTTGAGCACCTCGCGGGCCTGGTCGTTCACCGCGTCGAGGTTCACCAGCGGCAGCACCTGCTGGGCGATGAAGTTGTTCTCCGGGTCTTCCAGGACCACCAGTCCGTTCTCCTCGATCGACGGGGTGGTGGTGTAGATGTCGGCCACCTGAATCCGGTCGGTCAGCAGCGCCTGCAGCGTCGCCTCTCCACCGCCGTCGTTGATGGCCTCGAACCCTCCGGGCTCGCACCCGTACTTCTCCAGCAGCCCGGGCAGCCCGTAGGCACGTTCCTGGAAGGTGGTGGGCGCGCCGATGGTCAGCTGGTCGCAGACCTTGGCCATGTCCTCGATGCTCTCCAGCCCGTACTTCTCGGCCGTCGCCTGGGTGACGACCATGGCGTCCTTGCTCTCGGCCTCGGCCGGTTCCAGGACGGCGATGTTCGCATCCGGGGACTCCTGCTCCAGGGCCTCCGGCAGGGCGTCCATGATCTCGCCGGCGGATTCAGCCGTGGCTTCCGGATCCGCGAACAGCAGCAGGTTGCCGCTGTATTCGGGCAGGATCTGCACCGAGCCGTCCTCGAGCGCCCGGTAGTAGATCTCGCGGGAGCCGATGTTGGGCCGGGTGGTGGCGGTGATCCCGGCGCTGTTCAGGGCTCCGGCGTAGATCTCCGCGATGACCTGGCTTTCCGGGAAGTCAGCGGAGCCGACCACCAGCTCGCCGGAGGCGGGAGCGGAGCTGGCGGTCTCCTCGGCCTGGGGGTCGTCGTTGGCGCCGCAGCCGGACAGGACCAGCGCGGCGGCGGTAAGCACGCCGGTGGCGCCGAGGCCGGCACGCAGGCGGGTGCGGCTGCTGCGCCGGTGGAAGGGGTTGTTCATGGGTTTCCTCCTTGGAAGCCGGCCGCGGGGGTAGCGGACGGGGTCGGGGTGCGGTGTGGAGTCCGCAGGCCGGGTGAAATGGTCAGGCGCTGGCCCAGGGCCAGCACGGCGTCGACGGCGACGGCGGTCACCGCGATCAGCAGGGCGCCGCCGAAGAGGCGGCCGTTGTCGCGCAGCTGGGTTCCTTCGACCAGGAAGACGCCCAGGCCGCCGAGGCTGATGAAGGCCACCACTGCCACCGTGGCGGTGACCTGCAGGGTCGCCGCCCGCACTCCGCCCATGATGACGCGCAGCCCGTTGGGCAGTTCGACCCGGAACAGGATCTGCAGCTCCGTCATGCCCATGGCCCGGGCGGCGTCGACCAGCCGGGGGTCCACCGAGGAGATCCCGGCATAGACACCGGTCAGCAGCGGCGGGACGGCAAGCAGCACCAGCGCCCAGACGGGCGGCATCAGGCCCAGTCCCCACAGCAGCACGAACAGGAAAACCAGGCCGAGCGTGGGCAGGGCGCGCAGCAGCCCGGCTCCGGAAATGATCAGCACCCGCCCGCGCCCGGTGTGTCCGACGTACAGTCCCAGCGGCACGGCGACGACGGCGGCGAGCAGGACGGCGAGCGCGGAATAGCCCAGGTGCTCGGCGACCCGGGCCGGGATGCCGCGGTCTCCGCTCCAGTTCTCGGCGGCGGTGAGCCACTCGGCCATCTGCACGAGGACGTTGTTGCTTGAGTAGTCCATCAGGCCGCTCCCGCCCGCACCCGCGCCGCCAGGGTCGCGGTGCCGGCCCGGCCCAGCCGCGTCCACGGGGTGAGCAGCCGCTGCAGGCCGACCAGCAGCAGGTCCAGGAGCAGGGCCAGCGCCAGGATCAGCACGATGCCGACGGCGATCTCGGTCGGGAAGCTGCGGAACAACCCGTCCATGAACAGCCGGCCCAGGCTTTCAATGCCCAGCAGCGAACCGACGCTGACCAGCGACATGTTGCTGACCGAGATCACCCGCAGGCCCGCGATCAGCACCGGCAGCGACAGCGGCAGGTCCACGGCCAGGAAGCGCCGCAGCGGCCGGTAGCCCATGGCGGCGGCGGCCTGCCGGACGTCGTTGTCCACGGAGTTCAGCGCGTCGACCGTGGAGCGGACCAGCAGCGCCACCGCGTACAGGGTCAGCGCGACGATCACGTTGGTGATGTCCAGGATCTTGGTGCCCAGCAGCACCGGCAGGAGCACGAACAGCGCCAGCGAGGGCACCGTGTACATGATCGCCGAGCCGGCCATGAGCGCCCCGCCCACGCTGCGGCGGCTGCGCGCGAGCCAGGCCAGGGGCACCGCGATCAGCACGCCCAGGACCAGCGGCACCACGGCCTGGAACAGGTGCAGCCCGGTCAGCCGCAGCAGCATGTCGGAGTTCTCCAGCGCCCACTGCATCTCAGACCGCCGTCCCGTGCCGGGCCCGGCCGCGGCGCATCCGCGCCCGTTCGATCAGCTCCAGCACCTCGGCGGGCCGGATGCAGCCGACGACGGCGCCCGCGCGGTCCACGGCCACGCCCAGGCCCGACGGCGAGGACAGCGCCGAGTCCAGGGCCCGGCGCAGGCTCTCCCCCACCGGGTAGATGGATCCGCCCGGCACCAGCTGCTCCGGAGCGGTGACCTGCCCGCGCGCCGCGGCCGGTACCCAGCCCAGCGGACGCCGGTCGGCATCGACCGCCAGTGCCCAGCCGTCACGCACCGGCACCCGCGGGTCGGCGAGCTGGGCCGGGTCGAGGATCTGGACCCCGTGCAGCCGGACGGCGCCGCCGTCCTGGAAGGACAGGTGACGGAACCCGCGGTCCCGGCCCACGAAGGCCGCCACGAACTCGTCGCGCGGGGCCCGCAGCAGCTCCTCCGGCGGGGCGTACTGGGCCAGCCGGCCGCCCTCGGCGAACACCGCCACCCGATCACCGAGCAGGGTGGCCTCGTCGATGTCGTGGGTGACGAACACGATGGTCTTGGCCAGTTCCCGCTGCAGGCGCAGCAGCTCGTCCTGCAGTTCGGCGCGGACCACCGGGTCCACGGCGCTGAACGGTTCGTCCATGAGCAGCACCGGCGGGTCGGCGGCGAGCGCCCGTGCCACGCCCACCCGCTGCTGCTGGCCGCCGGACAGCTGAGCGGGATAGCGGCGGCCCAGGTCGGCGTCGAGCCCCACGGTGGCGAGCAGCTCCGCAGCCCGCTGCCGGGCCGCGGCACGGGAGGCGCCGTTGAGGCGGGGCACGGTGCCGATGTTGTCCAGGACCGTGCGGTGCGGCAGCAGGCCGGAGGACTGCATGACATAGCCCATGGAACGGCGCAGGGTGGCCGCCGGCACGGCGGTGACGTCCTGCCCGTCCACCGTGATGGTCCCGCTGCTGGGCTCGACCATCCGGTTGATCATGCGCAGCGAGGTGGTCTTGCCGCAGCCCGACGGACCGACGAAGACGGTGATGCTGCCGCGGGGCACGTCCAGGGTGAGGTTCTCGACGGCGGGGGCGGCGGAGCCGGAATAGGTCTTGGTGACGCCGCGGAACCGGATCATCGGCTCCGGGGTCCCGGCGGGGCTCGGGGCGGTCATGGCAGGGCCCTCTCAGTGGCGGGACGTGCGGGCAGGCCGGTGCCCGGCCTGCGTTTAACGTATTTCACGGGCAAAACCGCGTCCAGCGCATGCCCTGGATCACCGGTCCGCCCGGTCAACGGTCGACCGGGCCGGCGGCATGCAGCCGCAGCCCGACGTCGACCAGGCTCACGGTGTCCAGCGCGGGCACATCGGCCAGGTCGAACCAGGCGGCCCCGTCGGTCGTGCCGTCCACCTCCGTCGTGAGGCTGCCGCCCACGATCTCGGCCCGGTAGAGGACCCGCAGCCCGTGCAGCGTGCGGGTACCGTGCATCCGGCGCTCGGGCGGGATGAAGTGGCTGTCCACGCCCAGCAGGCCGTCCAGCCGGACGTGGTAGCCGGTCTCCTCAAAGACCTCCCGTACGGCGGCGGTGGGAGCGTCCTCCAGCAGCTCCAGGCCGCCGCCGGGCAGGGTCCAGCCGCTGTGCCCGCCCTGGTTCCAGTGCGCGAGCAGGATGCGGCCGTCGCGCACGATGACGGCATAGGCGCCCACCCGGACATCGAAATCGCCGCTCATGCCGCCGCCTCCGGTTCCAGGCCCAGGAGGAACAGCACCCCGTGCACCGGGTCCCGGTCCAGGAAACGCACCTGCTCCAGGCCCCGGCGGGCCATCCGGCTGCGCAGCTGCTCCTGCAGCAGCGGCTGGTGGACCCCCAGCCCGCCGCCGACGACCACGGGGCCGGGCAGCCCGAGCCTGCCGGCGACGTCGGCCGCCAGCTCGGTGAGGTCATCGGCCGCGCGTTCGACAATGCGGGCGGCGGCTGTGCTGCCTGCCGCAGCGGCGTCGAACACCAGGGGCGCACGGGCCGCCCACCAGCGCCGGCCCGCCGCCGAATGGAAGAGCGCAATCAGCTGCTCGGGCCGCTGCGCCCCGCAGCCGTGGAGGATTGCTTCGCCCAGGCTGTCGGCGGGCAGGCCCCGGTCGTGCCGGTGCAGGGTGTGCCGGACCGCCTCGCGGGCCGTCCAGTAGGCGCTTCCCTCATCTCCGAGCAGGTACCCCCAGCCGCCGCTGCGCGCCTGAGCGCCGTCGGCGTTAACGCCCCATGCCGCGGAACCGGTGCCGGCGATGACGGCGATGCCCGCGGAGGCCCGGCCCGCGGCGAGGATGAGCCGGGTGTCGTGGACGGCGTCGACCCGGGCGTCGGGCGCGGCGCGCCGGATCAGCGCGGTCAGCGCGGCGGCGTCCTCCTCGGTGTCGATGCCGCCGGCCCCGGCCACCACCCGTGACACGTCGCGTGCTTCCAGCTGTCCGAACACGTCCGCGAGGGCGTCTTCGGCGTCGGTGACGGTGACGTTCTGGACGTTGGCGCTGCCGGCGACGGCCTCGGCGACCACCCGGCCGCCGCGGATGAGGACGGCGTGGGTCTTGCTCCCGCCGATGTCCAGGCCGACGGCGTCTTCGGCCGCGGCGTCAAAGCGAGGTTCGTGCATGGGTTCCACCCTACGTGGGGCCGCGGCTCAGGGCTCCCCCGGCAGCCGCCGGTGCAACAGCGCCTCAGCGGCGGCCAGCCGCAGTTCCGCTTCGTGCGCACGCGGCCGGAAGGCGCGCCCGCGGGCTCCGGCCACCAGGGTGAGCGCGACGGCGTCGGCGCGGGCCGCGAGCGCCCCGGGATCGACGACGCCTTCAAACGCGGACCGGATCCGGGCAGCTTCGGCGGCTGCCTCGGGGCGGTGCGGGTTCACCGCAGCCAGGACAGCGGCGTGTCCCAGGAAGCAGGCAAGGTCGTCCACCCGGTGTCCGGGACCGACGGCGTCCAGATCGAGCAGGCCGGTGACCTGCCCCTGCCGGATCAGGAGGTTCCCGGGATGGAAGTCTCCGTGGACCGGGACCACGGGCCCGGCGTCGGAGGCAGCGGCCCGCCGCGCGGCGGCCTCCGCCAGGTTGCGGATGCGTGCCTGCGCCTCGGGCAGGGCCACCGACGCGGCGCGGGCATAGTCGAGCACACGTTCGCTCCAGGCCGGCCGCGCCCGCAGCGCCAGCACTCCGGCGGGCAGCCGGTCGAGCAGGGCCGGCAGCTGCAGCGGGTCCAGGCCGGCCGATGATCCCGTGATCAGCGGGCGGACCAGCGGGGTCCCGGGCGCCTGCTCCGTGGCGACGGTGGCCGGCGGGGCTCCTTCGGCCAGCACCGGCACGGGCAGTCCGGCTTCCTGCAGCAGCACATGCCTGGTCGCCAGCGCCGCCGCGGCCCGCGGCGGGAGCACCTTGAGGTAGCGGACCCTCTCGGCGTCGGCGGCCCGGATCACGGCCCGGCGCAGGGGCCGGTAGGCCAGGGTTTCCAGGGCCGGCAGGGCACCGTCGAACAGGTCCCGGCCCACCGCAGCCGCGCTGGTGGCCCAGGGCAGGTCCGGCAGCTGCGGGTCGCGGGGATGCAGCCACAGCCGCAGCTGCGTGCCGGCCACCCGCGCTGTGACGGTTCCCGGAGCCGCAGCGGTGGTGGCAACGGCGTGGAGGGTCAGCAGCTGCCCGTCGCGGGCCTGGGCCTGCAGGCGGTAGACGGCGCTTGCACCGGCACGGGGCCGATGATGGGTGCGCAGGTGCCGCCAGTCCGTGAGCCGCAGCCGCAGCGGGCGCAGCAGCTGCGCCAGCGCGGGCTCCATTGCCGGCGCCTGCAGCAGCCCGACCAGGGCGGCCTCGCCGCCGGAGGCGGATGCTTCCTCCACGGGCCGTGCGGAGCCCGGCTTAGGCGCGGCGGCGCTGGAGGACGTCGTCGAGGTTCAGGATGCCCGTCATCGGGGACGGCTCCTGCCGGTTTCCGGAACCGGGCAGGTCGGCGGACGCGGTCTCTGCTGCGCCGGCTGCCGCGGGAGCGCGCAGGCTGGTGCGGGCGGTGGGGCGGGGTTCCTCGGGAAGGTCCAACGGCGCCGGCTCCGGCCGTTCCGCCCGAGGGGCGTCGACGTAGGTGGGACGGGGCAGCTCGACCGGCTGCCATGGTGTTTCGGCGGGCCGCGGAGCCAGGGCACCGGAACGGACCGCTTCGGCGAGGGCGGCCGCCCTCAGCTCCTCGGCCGACAGATTGGGTGCCGGCGGCTCCTCATGCAGCTCGGCGTCGAACGGCTCTTCAGGTTCAGGCGCCGGCATCGGTGCCGGCTCCGGCGCCGCGGCGGGTGCGGCTGCCGGCTGGGCGGCCATGGCATCGCGGAATGCGCGCTGCACGCGACGTCGGCGGTCCCGGATGGCGAGCAGGCGCAGGGCCGCGACGTCGGCGGCCAGGAGCCCCGCTGCGGACACGGGAGCCCACCAGGGCGCCGCGCCGGCCACGAGGAGGACGACGGTGACCGGCACCGCCACGAGTGCCGCCAGGCCGGCAAGCGCCAGGGCGAGGCGGCCGTAGCGGATGCGCAGCGCGGGTGCGGCGTTGGAGGGGCGGGGGGTCTGTCCGCTGCGTTCGGAGGCGTGGTTCATGGTGTTCCCCTGGGAGGACCGTGGCGGTGCGGGTTGAGTAGGCGGGACGGTGCGACGGTGAACCTCCGGGCGCCGAGGCGCCGTCGGCCTGCGGGCACCGTCGACGGAACTCCCGGAGGCAGAGGACCGGCCGCCGAGCAGGTAGGGAGCCACCCAGAGCAGCCACAGGCCCACGGCAAGTGCCAGGACCAGGGAGCTGTTCAGGGAAAAATCCACACTATGACCGTATGAGCTAAGCCGGGGCCGGGTCCGCATTCGCTGCGGTGTGTCGCGATCAGCCCGCTCCGGATCCGGCCTGCAGGCGGGAAAGCAGGCCGCCGGGGACTTCCTCGGCGGTGAGCGCGAAGGAGCGGTGGTCGCACCAGCGGCCGTCGATGTGCAGGAACCGCTGCCGCAGGCCCTCGTCGCGGAAGCCCAGCTTCTCCACCACCCGCAGGCTGGGCGCGTTCTCCGGCCGGATGTTGATTTCCATCCGGTGCAGTCCCAGCTCGCCGAAACAGTAGTCCGTGGCGAGGGCGACGGCGGTGGGCACGATGCCGCGGCCGGCGCGGTCCCGGTCCACCCAGTAGCCCAGGGTGGCCGTGCGGGCCGCGCCCCAGACGATCGACGAGACGTTCAGCTGGCCGATGAGCGCCGGACGGGCGCCGGGCCCGCCCTGCCGCTCGGTGATGACCAGGGGCAGGCCCGTATGGTCCCGGGCCTGCGCGCGCAGCGCCTGGACCATCTGCCCGTAACTGGGCGCAACACCGCCGGGCCGGGGGTCCGTTGCATCCCACGGCCCCAGCCAGGCGGCGTTGCGTGCCCGCAGCTGTGTCCACTCGGAGCGGTCGCGGTAGCGGATCGGGCGCAGCAGCACGTCACCGTGCTCCAGCGTCAGCGACCGCAGGCCGGGCCACCCCACGGCGCTAGGCTTCGGCGTCGGCGGTGAAGTCCTTCAGCCACTCGCGCAGCTCGGGGCCCAGGTCCTCACGCTCGGAGGCCAGGGTGACCACGGCCTTGAGGTAGCTGAGCTTGTCACCGGTGTCGTAGCGTCGGCCGCGGAAGACGACGCCGTACACGCCGGCGCCCTCCCCTTCGGCGGCGGCCAGCGTCTGCAGCGCATCGGTGAGCTGGATTTCGCCGCCGCGGCCCGGGCCGGTCTCCTCCAGCACGTCGAACACCGCGGGGTGCAGGACGTAGCGGCCGATGACGGCGAGGTTCGACGGCGCCTCGTCGGCGGCCGGCTTTTCCACCAGCTTGTTGACGCGGACGTAGTCCTCGCCTTCGACCACGGAGATGTCCGCGCAGCCGTAGGAGCTGATCTGTTCCGGATCGACCTCGATCAGGGCGATGACGGACCCGCCGGTGCGGGCCTGCACCTCGACCATGCGCTCGAGCAGGTCCTCGCGGGCGTCGATCAGGTCATCACCGAGCAGCACCGCGAACGGTTCGTTGCCGACGTGCTGGCGGGCACGCAGCACCGCGTGGCCCAGGCCCTTGGGATCGCCCTGGCGAAGGTAGTGGATTTCGCCCAGGTCGGAGGAGGCACGGACCATGGCCAGCTTGTCCAGGTCGCCCTTGTTCTCCAGCGTCTGCTCAATGAAGGGGACCCGGTCGAAGTGGTCCTCAAGGGAGCGCTTGTTGCGGCCGGTGATCATCAGGATGTCCGGCATGCCGGAGTTGACGGCCTCCTCGACCACGTACTGGATGGCCGGCTTGTCGACCACCGGCAGCATCTCCTTGGGCATGGCCTTCGTGGCGGGCAGGAACCGGGTGCCAAGACCGGCTACCGGAATAACGGCTTTGTTCACAGGTCGGGAAGTCATGAGCGTAAGCGTACATAGAATCCGTTTGATTCGACCAAATGCTCCGCCCTCCGGGCAGAATAGGCCCATGCTCACGAAGGATCAGGTCCGTGCCGAACTGCTGCTGCGGCGTCGCGCCCTCACCGCCGACGAAAAGGCCGCCGCCGGCCGGGCGCTGGCCGACGGCGGGGCGGCCGCCATCGCTGCGCTCGTCCCGGAAGGAGGCACGGTAGCCGCGTACCTGTCCGTGGGATCGGAGCCGCCCACGCTGCCGCTGCTGCAGGCCCTGGATGCCGGCGGACGCCGCGTCGTCGTGCCCATCTGCGAGCCCGGCTACCGGCTGAGCTGGGCCCCGTGGCGGCCCGGAACGCCCATCGGGCGCAGCCGGTACGCCGCTGTTGCGGAACCGCAGGTCCCCGGCGTGCCCGCAGACCAGCTGCCGCTGGCGGCGGTGCTCACCCCGGGCCTGGCCGTGGACACCGCCGGCGGGCGGCTCGGAAAGGGCGGCGGCTACTACGACAGGTTCCTGGCTTCCCTGCCGCCGGCTGTTCCGGTGGCCACAGTCCTCTACGACCACGAAGTCCTGGCTTCCGGAAGCTTCCCGGTCACGGACCTGGATGCCCCCGTGGCTGCGGCCCTGACGCCGGCCGGCTGGCGGGAACTGGGCGTGCGCCGGGTGTATAGTTAGCACTCGAAGCCCACGAGTGCCAGCGGGTGCCGCAGGGCGGCGGCCCCGAGGGACATCCTGATTCGCATCCAGGAGGAAAACAGTGCCTACCTACGCATACGCCTGCAAGGACTGCGGCCACGCCTTTGACATCCAGCAGTCGTTCTCCGACAGCTCCCTGACCGAGTGCCCCGAATGCGGGGGCACCCTGCGCAAGAAGTTCAACAGCGTGGGCGTGGTCTTCAAGGGGTCCGGCTTCTACCGGACGGATTCCCGCGAGGGCAAGAGCTCGCTTCCCGCCGCCAAGTCGGACAGCTCCGCTTCATCCGCCGGCGCGTCCTCCGGATCCGACACCTCTTCAGGATCCGGTGCAGCCGAGGCCAAGTCCTCCCCTGCCCCCGCCGCGGCCTCCGCATCCGGCAGCTGATTCCTCCGCTCCTCCACAAGCAGGTTCGCCCGGGGCACCGTCCCCGGCCGTTCACCAACCGCTTCCTCCATGCCGCGGGCCCCGACAGGCTCGCGGCATGGTTGTTCTCGGCTCCTCCCGCACCGCATCCGGTCCGGCCTCCGGCGCTGCCTCCCGCACCGTCGCCGGCCTGCCGGCGCGGGGACGCCTGCACCGGTTCCTGCTGCGGAACCGCCGCCGCGCCGCCGCGGTGTTTTTCTGCCTCGCTGCCGGCGTGGCCGTCCAGTCCCTGGTTCCTGCGGCCAGCGAGTACAGCACCGTCGTGACCGCCCGCCAGGACCTCGCGGCCGGCAGCCTGCTCGAACCCGCCCACCTGGCTTCGCTGCGGCTCCCGGCCGACGCCGTCCCGCCCGGAGCCGTCACCGATCCCGCCTCCGTTACCGGACGGCGGCTCGCCCATCCCCTTCCGGCCGGAATGCCCCTGTCCGAAACGGTGCTCCTGGGTCCCGGCCTGCTCCGGGGCTCGCCGCCGGGCACGGCAGCCGTCGCAGTTCGGCCCGACGACCCGGCCGCCGTTAGGCTCCTGCACCCCGGAGAGCTGGTGGACGTGGTGGTCAGCGGGGAACCGGGCTTCGCCGCCGAGCCCGGGACACGGACGATCGGCCGGGGGCTGCCCGTGCTGTGGACCGGCGGGGCGGAGGGGTCCTCTACGGGGCTGACCGGCGGCCCCTGGGGCGAAGCGGACGACGGCCTCGTGGTGCTCGCCGTGCCCGGATCGCAGGCGGCCGAGCTGTCCTCGGCCTCCCGCGGCGGCGGCTTGTCGCTGGTGCTTACGGGTGGCGGGTGAGCCACGACGCCGCCGCCGCCGGCCACGCCCGGCTCCCGGTACGCCGGCTCAGCCCCAGTGCGGCGGGCGCTGGGCCTTGAGCCAGGATTCGCGGTCCTCGCCCTTGTCCCCCCAGGCGGCGGGCTCGTCTTCGGCGGCCTTGAGGTTGAACGCGGCACCGGGCGACGCCGCCGCACCGCCGGTGCTGACGCGTCGATGCCCCCGACGCCGCCGGGGCGCGGCGGGACCGGCACCCTGGTCGGGCAGGGTCTGCGCCGTGGTCGGCGCCTTGCTCTCGGGCGCGGCCTCCCCGGCCGGCTGCTGCCGGGCCGGGGAACCCGTGCTACTTGGAGCCTGCTGCCTGCTGTCCGTCATGCTCCTCTTCCTGCCGGGCGGGGGCGTCCGCCCCCGTGTCCCGGATCCCCCGGGCCCGGAACCGTGTACTGCCGTGTGGGGTAACCGAGACGAAACTGCCCGTGGCCTCCGCAGCCGGCGCCGCGCCGTCGGGAACTGCGGCCGTGCCGCCGGTTCCCCCGCCGCCGGTTCCTGCGCCGTCGGACGGTGCCGCGGCCTGCTCGGCTGCGGGGTGTCCTCCCGTGGACGGTGCGGCCTGGCGGCCGGTGCCGTCCGGAGCCGGACCGAGGCCGAGGTAGCTGCCCACGAGGTCCGCGCAGGCCGCGGGATCGGAAAAGACTTCAATGGTCCACAGCGGCAGGTAGCGCCAGCCCTGGCGCTCCAGCATCTGCGGCCGCAGCCGGCTGCGCTCGCGCACGGTCATCCGGCGGTAGCGGTCGGTGCCGTCGGACTCGATGGCGAGCGGAACGGCGTCCTCCCCCGCCTGGTCCGTCGTGGCCACGATGTCGATTTCACCGTAGTGGTCCCAGACGCTCGCGCCCCGGGCCCGGAGCCGCTCCACCAGGTCGGCCACCAGCGGGTCGTCCTCGGTGATGCGGCTGCGTCCGGTGGGGGGCTCCGGCCGGATCCCTTCGGGGCGGTCGAGCTCCCGGCTGATCAGCTCGTAGAAGTCGAGGGCGCCGAAGCCGAGCCGGCTGCGGTCCAGGTCCTCCGGGCGGAAGCAGGTGAGCACGTGCAGCCGGTTCCTCGCCCGGCTCATTGCGGTGACGAACAGGCCGCGGCCGCCGGGAGCGGACAGCGGACCGAAGCTGTGCAGCGCCCGCCCGTGCGGGGTGCGTCCGAATCCCAGCGAGAAGATGACGCAGTCCCGGACCATTCCCGCCGCGCGCTCCACGGGCACCACCCGGAACGACTCCGGGCCCGGGCAGAAGAACGAGGAGGACCAGGGGAAGTTCGCCATCTGCAGCCGGATCGCTTCGGCAACCCTGGCCGCATGGCGCGGGGTGGCGGTGATGACGGCCAGCGACTGGTGCGGGCGGCGCCGGACGTGGTCGAAGACCAGGTCGACCACGCGGTTCACCTCGGCGGCAACGGATTCGACGCCCTCATGGTCGGCGCTGGGCATGCCCGTGCCGTCGGGCAGGTACTCCACGACGACGCCGCGGTCGCCTGCGGTGACTTCGCTGCCGCGCGGAATCATGCTCAGCCGGCCGCCGTAGAATTCGCCGCCGATCATTTCCACCAGGGCCCGGTCCACGGCCCGGTAGACGGTGGTGAGCCGGCGCACCGGCAGCACCCCGGCGAGGGCCTCGAAGACACTGGTGTCGTCGCTGCCGGGGCCGGGCTGGGGGCTGTCCACGCCGATGGTGAAGGGAACCGGGGCGCCGAGCTCGCCGTCGCCGAAGGCGACCACCTGTTCCGCCCTGGCCAGGGCAGGGACCGCGGCCGGCAGGCTGGTGGACTCGGCGTCGAGCACGATGACGGCATCAAAGGTCCGGTCGGCGGGAACCACGCGCGTCACCAGGTGCGGGCTGATGGCCCAGACCGGAATGAGCGAGGACACCAGCGCATCCGGCAGGGCCGCCAGCCCGGAGAGCGTCAGCGGACCATCCTTGAGCATCCGGCGGAGCTCGCCGGCGGCCGCCTTGTCGGCTTCCAGCGCGGCCTGCCAGCGGCGGGCCAGGTCCCAGCGCAGGCGGCCGGCGCCGGAGGCGATATGCGCGTTGTCCGCCAGCCGGTACTCGGCCTCCAGGCGGCGCAGGCTGTCGCCGTCGGACATGGCAAGGTAGTCGTCGCCGCTGATCATGGCCTCGAGCGCGGACTGCCACCAGGCCAGTTCCAGCTCGTAGCCGACCTGCCGGGCCGGCACTTCCCGGGCTTCCAGGTCGTCGAGCAGTTCTCCGAGCCCCTGGGCCCGCATCTCGTCGAGCAGCAGGGTCCGCTCCGGAAGGGTTTCGAGCGTCTGCCGGTCGTCCGAGAGCGCGGTCAGGCGCTTCTCCAGGTCATCCAGCGGCAGGCCGGCGAGGTCGGGCCGGTCCGGGGTGCCGGAGAGGATTCCGGTCAGCTGGTCCAGCTCCGCCTTGATGCGGCGGTAGTCCGCGTTGAGGTCCGCCAGCCCGGTGGGCACCGACGGGTGCCGCTGGGTGGTCGCGTAGCGCGCCCAGGTGGCGCGCTGCTGCTGGACCTGGACCAGGGAGGCGTGCAGGTCGGAGATGTGGACGCCGGGGCGGATGTACTCCTTGGCCACGCGGCGCAGCCGCGAGCGGGTCATCGAGGTCATGTCGACGCCGTGTTCCCGGCGCCACGATGAGGAGGCCGTCGCCGAGATGAGGTCGGTGACCGGGCGGTCGAAGATGTCGGCGGTGAACTTGTCCAGGCTTTCGCGCACGGCGACCAGCAGTTCCAGCTGCTCGCCCCACTGCGCGAAGGTCTCGCCGAGACGGATCTGCGAATGTCCGGCGACCTCCTGCACCTTGGCACGCAGCTGCGGCAGCTCCTCGGCGAGGGAAAGCGCCAGGCGGTGCGCCTCCTCGGTCTCCTTGCGGTTGAGCAGCTTGGCGCCGAACCAGGGGCTGGTGGTGGCCGCCCGGCTGAAACTGCCCAGCTCGGCGGCCCGGCGCAGCCGTCCGGTGAGCTCGGTGCGGTCGGTGATGCTGTCCAGGACGCTGCGCTTCAGGCGCACGGTGGTCGCCGGGGCAGGGTTCATTCCGGTCAGCTCGGCCAGGGACTGCATGGCCTGGTACGGGGAGCAGCCCCACCGGCGGCGCACGTTGTGCAGCGACTTGACGTGGTCGCGCAGCTGGTGCCGGTTTTCGGTGAGCACCTTGTGCAGGCTGGCCAGGTTCGGTTCCGTGGCCTTTTCGTTCCGGACGACGGCGCGCACCAGCTGGTCCTTCAGCTGCTCCTCGCTGAGCCCGCCGCCGAGCTGCAGCACCAGGGAGCCCAGCTGCAGGGAGTCCAGCTGCTGGACGAACTGGTTCAGCGTGCCGCGGCGTTCGGCGACGAGGAGCACGGATTTGCCGTCGGCCACCAGCTGGGCGACGGCGTTCAGCGCGGTCTGGGTCTGTCCGGTGCCGGGCGGGGCGGAGACCACGAGCGACTGCCCGTCGGCCACCAGGTCCAGCACCTCCTGCTGGGCCGGGTCGGCGTCGAGGATCAGCAGCTCGTCGGCCGGATCGCGTTCATCCAGCGGCGGCAGGTCCGGCACGCGGGCCTGGGCGGGCTCACCGGCGGACCCGGTGGCGCTGTCGATCAGGGCCCGGAGCACGGGATGCGCCGGGTCCAGGGCGGGGTCGTCGGCCGGGTCGGCGAGGTCGGCGAAGGTGGAGACCAGCAGCTTGTGTTCGATGTTGATGCTGCGCACGCCCTCGGTCAGCGTGCGCAGCCGCTCGAGCACCGGATGCGGATCGAACCGTGCGGTGCTGTAGGCCAGGCGGGCCAGGTTGCCGGCGTCGATGTCCAGGCCCTGCTCACGGTGCAGATGGCGGACGAAGGCCGGGTTGAGCATGGCCTTGCCGGTCAGCTGGAACTCGTAGTCGTCCTGCGAGGCGTGCACGGTCAGGGAGACGGGCGTCAGCAACACCGGGGCGGTCAGCGATTCCGGCCGGAGCGCGTCGTCGGCGGCGTAGCGCCAGGAGGCCGTTCCGGCGGCCATGTAGCCGACGTCGATGCCGCGGTCGGTGCCGAGCTCGTAGATCTTCGCGCGCAGCTGCCGGGCGGCGCGCATCGCGGCCCGGTACTGTTCCGGGTCCCGCAGCAGGGTCGAGAGACGGGTCCGCCGGCCGGCGAGCAGCTGCGCCAGCCCGGACGGGTGCGCGTGGGTCAGGTCGATGCTGTTGCTGGGCGAGGGCACGAACCGCAGCAGGGTGTCCGGTCCGCTGGGGTGTCCCAGCTGTGCCAGCCAGGGCAGCAGGAAGTCAGACGCAGCGTCCCCGGTGTTCTCCTCAGGCACTCCTGCCCTCTTTTCTGCACTTGCGCGCGACGATCTCGACCAGATTGGCATGGGTTTAACGCTATCGCTTCCCCTGGCCTGGGCGGGGAAGCAACGCGGGGGGCGGCCGGATCGGCCGTCCCCCGCGGGAGAAACTGTCCTCAGTTTCCCGGTTTTACTCCCATTCGATGGTTCCCGGCGGCTTGCTGGTCACGTCCAGCACCACGCGGTTCACGCCGTCCACCTCGTTGGTGATCCGGTTGGAGATGCGGGCCAGCAGGTCATACGGCAGCCGCGACCAGTCCGCGGTCATGGCGTCCTCGCTGGAGACGGGGCGGAGCACGATCGGGTGCCCGTAGGTCCGGCCGTCACCCTGCACGCCCACGCTGCGCACATCGGCGAGCAGGACGACCGGCATCTGCCACACGTCGTCGTCCAGGCCGGCGGCGGTCAGCTCGGCGCGGGCGATGGCGTCGGCCCGGCGCAGCAGGTCGAGCCGCTCGCGGGTCACCTCGCCGATGATGCGGATGCCCAGGCCCGGGCCGGGGAACGGCTGGCGGCCGACGATTTCGGCGGGCAGGCCAAGCTCGCGGCCGACGGCGCGCACCTCGTCCTTGAACAGCAGGCGCAGCGGTTCGACGAGTTCGAACTGCATGTCCTCGGGCAGGCCGCCCACGTTGTGGTGGCTCTTGATGTTGGCCGCGCCCTCGCCGCCGCCGGATTCGACGACGTCGGGGTAGAGCGTGCCCTGGACCAGGAAGCGGATGGGCTCGCCCTCGGCTTCGGCCTGGGCCATGATCGCCCGCTCGGCCTCCTCGAAGGAACGGATGAACTCGCGCCCGATGATCTTGCGCTTGGTCTCCGGGTCGGTGACCCCGGCCAGGGCGGAGAGGAAGCGTTCCTGCTCGTTGGCGACGTAGAGGTTGACGCCGGTGGCGGCGACGAAGTCACGCTCGACCTGCTCGGCCTCGCCTTCGCGCAGCAGGCCGTGGTCGACGAACACGCAGGTCAGCTGGTCGCCGACGGCGCGCTGCACCAGCGCGGCGGCGACGGCGGAGTCCACGCCGCCGGACAGGCCGCAGATCACCCGGGAGGAGCCCACCTGGGCGCGGATCCGCTCGACCTGTTCCTCGACGATGTTGCCGGTGGTCCAGCTGCGGTCCAGCCTGGCGCCCTTGAACAGGAAGTTCTCCAGCACCTGCTGCCCGTAGGCGGAGTGCTTGACCTCGGGGTGCCACTGCACTCCGTAGAGCTTCTTTTCCTCATTGGCGAACGCGGCCACCGGGGCGCCGGCCGTGCTGGCCAGGACTTCGAAGCCCTCCGGGGCTTCCTGCACGCTGTCGCCGTGGCTCATCCAGGTGTTCTGGTGCTCGGGAGTGCCTTCGAGGATGGAGCGGGCGCCGCCGGCGACCATCGCGTCGGTGGAGCCGTATTCGCGCAGGCCGGTCTTCGCGACCTTGCCGCCGAGCGCGGCGGCCATGGCCTGGAAGCCGTAGCAGATGCCGAAGACCGGCACCCCAGCCTCGAACAGCTTGCCGTCCACCTGCGGGGCGTCTTCGGCGTAGACGCTGGAGGGCCCGCCGGACAGGATGATGGCAGCCGGGTTCTTCTCCAGCAGCTGCTCGGTGGAATAGGTGTGCGGCACGACTTCGGAGTAGACATCGGCTTCCCGCACGCGCCGGGCAATCAGCTGCGCGTACTGGGCGCCGTAGTCCACCACGAGCACGGGCCGCTCTTCGATGGGATCGGTGGGGGCGGAATCAGTCACGGTTCCAAGGATAGTCGGCGCCCGCCCCCGCTGGCACATCGCGTCCTGCCCGGCTCCGGGCAGGACGGCCGGGCCGCCGGCTCAGTAGCGGGACGCGGCCTCGGGATGCGCTTCGAGCTCGGCCAGGACCTGCTTGTGGATGCGGGCCTCGACGATGAAGGACAGGAAGGGCACGACGCCGCCGAGCGCGATCAGGACAAACTTGGAGAACGGCCAGCGCATCAGCTGCCAGAGCCGGAAGTCGGCGATCAGGTAGACGACGTAGAGCCAGCCGTGGGCGATCAGCACGCCGGTGTAGAGGTTCAGGGACCCGATCATCGGCGCGGGAATGTCCAGTACGTACTTCATGATCATCTCGAGGACCAGCAGCAGCAGGAAGATGCCGGTGACGTACGAGAAGACCTTGTAGAAGCCCAGCGCGGAGCGGATCTGGGCGTGGGTGCCGCCGAACCGGCGCTTCTTGGGCCGGGGTTTGCGGGCGGGGGCTTGATCGGTCACTGCGTTCCTCACTGTTCCTTCGGGCGGATGGCGGGGCGGGGTCAGGGTTCGCGGGCCGGCGAGGGGCCGGGGGCCGTCCCGTCCCCCGGGGCGCGGGGCGCGCTGCCTGCCCGGTCCGGCCCGTCCGCGGGCTCTTCCTCGTCCTCCCAGTCGTCCTCGTCCTCCGCGTCCTCGAGGGCGCGGCGGTGGTCGTCGGCGACGAGCCGCCACCAGAGGAAGACCGAGAAGCCGGCGAAAATGACCCATTCGACGGCGTAGAAGACATTCATCCAGTTGATGCTGGTCTCCTGCGGCTGCGGGCCGATCACCACGGGCTCCATGGCTCCGGCGTCGACGGGTTCGCCGGCGGCGTCCAGGGTTTCGTGGGCGGGCACGAAGGCGGCGTACAGGGGCAGGTCCCACCGGTTCGTCAGTTCCGCCGGGGAGAGCGTGGGCACCGCGTCGCTGCCGTCGGGCTGCCGCGGTTCGGGCGCCTCGGGAGGCAGCAGGCGCCCGACGACGGTCACGTCTCCTTCGGGAGCCGGTTCGGCGTCCTGCGGGTCGGCAATCCAGCCGCGGACCACGGGGATCCATTCCCCGCCCGGTGCGCCGTCCACCGACATCGGCGTCACGACCCACCACCCGGTCTCGCCGTCCTGGAGGCGCTCCTCGACCAGCACGGTGCGGCCGTCGTCGAAGGCGCCGGTGAAGGTGACCATCCGGTCCGCCTCCTTGCCCATCAGATCGGTGGCGGGCGTGAAGACCTCGGTCAGGGGACGGACGTTTTCGGTGTCCGCGGCGGGAGGCGGCGGCTCGCTTTCAGCCGTCGAGAACTGCCACTGGCTCAGCAGCACGAACACCCACGACAAGGCGAGGGCGAAGACGAGCGCGGCGATCCAGCGCGGCTTCATGGCGGTTCTCAGCACGGGATTAACCGTACTTCGAACCCTTGTAGAAAACCCAATGGGCCCTCAATGGTCGAAGAAGACGATCGAGGAGTTGATCAGCTCCGCGATGACTCCGGCGTCCTGCGCCCGGCGCAGCGATTCGCGGAACGCCGGCCGGTACAGGGAGCGCGCCAGGGTCGCCAGGACTTCGAGGTGCTCGGAGAACGATCCGGCCGGGGTGGCGATGAGCAGCACCACGGTGGCGGGCCCGTCGGCGGCGCCGAAGTCGAGGCTGTGGCCGTACTTCGTCACGCCGACGGCGATGGAGGCCGCCGTGACCTGCTCGCTGCGCGCGTGCGGCAGCCCGATCCCGCCCGGCAGTCCCGTCGCCAGCTGGTGTTCGCGGGCCTGGACCTGCTCGAGGAACTCGGGCAGGCTGCGCACCCGGCCCCCCGCGTGCAGCAGTCCGGCGAGCTGCGCGGCGGCGTCGTACCGGTCCGCCGCCACCATGTCCAGCAGCACGAATTCCGGCTCGGTCAGGACCGTGTCGCCGGCACCCAGCTGCAGCCCGCTGTCCATCCGCACCGGTCAGACCGTGGGAACGATGTCCTCGGCGGCCAGCCGGGCGGCATCCGCGGACTTGTCGTCGGGCTGTTCCTGGCTGCGCCGCTCGGCCTCGACGCGGGCCAGGTAGTGCAGCGTCTCGTTCTCGATCCTGGCTTCGTCCCAGCCCAGCACCGGTGCCATCAGTTCCGCCACCACGGGTGCGGCGGCGACGCCGCGGTCCCAGGACTCGATGGAGATCCGGGTGCGGCGGGCCAGGACGTCCTCGACGTGCCGGGCGCCCTCATGCGTGGTCGCGTAGACCACCTCGGCCCCAAGGTAGTCGTCGGCGCCGGGCAGCGGCTCCCCCAGCGCGGGGTCGGCACGGATGAGGTCCAGCACCTCCACCGCCAGGGATCCGTAGCGGTTCAGCAGGTGCTCCACGCGGGCCACGTGCACCCCGTACTCCTCGGCCAGCCGGTGCCGCCGGTTCCAGGCGGCCTTGTATCCGGTGGCGCCCAGCAGCGGGATGGTCTGGGTGCAGCTTTCCGGAACCCGCTCGTCCATCGCCCGGGCTGCTTCGTCGACGGCGTCCGTGGCCATCACCCGGTAGGTGGTCCACTTGCCGCCGGCGACGACGACGAGTCCCGGCACCGGGTGCGCCACCACGTGTTCGCGGGAGAGCTTGGCGGTCGAGTCGTTCTCCCCGGCCAGCAGCGGCCGCAGGCCGGCATAGACACCCTCGACGTCCTCCCGGGTGAGCGGCGTCTTCAGGACCAGGTTCACGTGCTCGAGGATGTAATCGATGTCGGCGGAGGTGGCCGCGGGGTGGGCCTTGTCCAGGTTCCAGTCCGTGTCGGTGGTGCCGATGATCCAGTGCCGGCCCCAGGGGATGACGAACAGCACCGACTTCTCGGTGCGCAGGATCAGTCCCACCGTGGACTGGAACCGGTCCCGCGGCACCACCAGGTGCACGCCCTTGGAGGCACGGACCTTCAGCTGGCCGCGGTCGGTGACCATGGCCTGGGTCTCATCGGTCCAGACGCCGGTGGCGTTGACCACCTGCTTGGCGAAGATGTCGAATTCCTCGCCGGTTTCGGTCTCCCGCACCCGGGCGCCGACCACCCGTTCGCCCTCGCGAAGGAAGTCGACGACGGCCAGCCGGTTGACCGCCGCCGCCCCGTAGTGGGCGGCGGTGCGCACCATGGTCGCCACGTACCGCGCGTCGTCGACCTGGCCGTCGTAGTAGCGGATCGAGCCGACCATGGCGTCGTCCTTGAGGCTGGGCGCCGCCCGCAGCGTCCCGCGGCGGCTGAGGTGCTTGTGCGCGGGAACGCCGCGGGCGTTGCCGGAGGTGATGCCCATCGTGTCGTAGAGCAGGATTCCCGCCCCCACGTAGGGCCGCTCCACGAACCGGCGGGTCAGCGGGTAGAGGAACGGCACCGGCTTGACCAGGTGCGGGGCGATCCGCTGCAGCAGCAGGCCGCGTTCCTTCAGTGCCTCCTGCACGAGGGCGAAGTCGAGCATCTCCAGGTAGCGCAGGCCGCCGTGGATCAGCTTGGACGAGCGGGAGGAGGTGCCGGAGGCCCAGTCCCTTGCCTCGACCATCCCCACGTTCAGGCCGCGGGTCACGGCGTCCAGGGCGGCACCCGCGCCGACGACGCCGCCGCCGACGATCAGGACATCCAGGGCGTTCCCGGGTTCAGCCGTGGCCCGCAGCCGGGCCATCGCCTCCTCGCGGTAGGCCGGGCTCAGTGCATCTGTGGTGCTGGTCAAGGCTTCCTCCTTCGGCTCCGGCGTGTGGTCCGGACCCCTCGGTCTGACGCAGGTGCGTCAACTGTAGGAAATCAACTGCTGTACAGATAGGGCGAGACCAGGACCTCGATGCGCTGGAAGGCCTTCAGGTCCGAGTACCCGGTGGTGGCCATGGCGCGCCGCAGCGCGCCCATCAGGTTCGACGTTCCGTTGGTGTGGTGCGAGGGGCCCCAAAGGACTTCCTTCAGGGGTCCGACGGTGTCCAGGTGCACCCGGTCGCCGCGCGGCAGCTCGCTGTGGTGGGCCTCCTGGCCCCAGTGCCAGCCGTGGCCCGGGGCCTCGTCGGCGCGGGCCAGCGCGGAGCCGAGCATCACGGCGTCGGCGCCCATGGCGATGGCCTTGATGATGTCGCCGCTGGTGCCCATGCCGCCGTCCGCAATGACGTGGACGTAGCGGCCGCCGGACTCGTCCATGTAGTCGCGGCGGGCCTCGGCGATGTCGGAGATGGCGGTGGCCATGGGCGCGTGGATGCCCAGGGCGCGGCGGGTGGTGGTGGTCGCTCCCCCGCCGAATCCGACCAGGACGCCGGCGGCTCCGGTGCGCATCAGGTGCAGGGCCGGGGTGTAGCCGGCGGCGCCGCCGACGATGACCGGGACGTCGAGTTCGTAGATGAACTGCTTGAGGTTCAGCGGCTCCACGTTCTTGGATACGTGCTCGGCCGAGACAGTGGTGCCGCGGATGACGAAGACATCGACGCCGGCGGCCAGGACGGTCTTGTAGAACTCCTGGGTGCGCTGCGGGGTGAGGGAACCGGCCACGGTGACGCCGGCTTCGCGGATCTCGGCGAGCCGGGAGGTGATCAGCTCGGCCTGGATGGGCGCGGCGTAGATCTCCTGCAGCCGGCGGGTGGCCTGGGGGTTGAAGTTGTCCCCCTTCAGCTGCGCGATCTCGTCGAGAACGGGCTGCGGGTCCTCGTAGCGGGTCCAGAGGCCCTCGAGGTTGAGCACGCCGAGCCCGCCGAGGCGGCCCAGGGCGATCGCGGTGGCCGGGGACATGACCGAGTCCATGGGCGCGCCGATGACCGGCATGTCGAAGCGGTAGGCGTCGATCTGCCAGTCGATGGACACGTCCTGCGGGTCGCGGGTCCGGCGGGAGGGGACAATCGCAACGTCGTCCAGGGAAAAGGCTCTGCGCCCGCGCTTGCCACGGCCGATCTCAATCTCAGTACTCACGCCTCTAGGTTATCCCAGTCACCTGCCGGCCCGCCGGGACAGCGCGTCCGCACTCACGGGAAAGGCCTTAAAGCCGCGACGGCGCCGCCCGCAGTGCGGGCGGCGCCGTCGATGCCGTCAGTGCCGTTGGTGCCGTCGGGTGGAAGCGCTAGGAGCGCTTGGTGCCGTAGTTCGGCGCCTCCACGGTCATGGTGATGTCGTGCGGGTGGGACTCGCGCAGGCCGGCGGAGGTGATCCGCACGAACTTGCCCTTGGCCTTCAGCTCGGGGATCGTGTGCGCGCCGGTGTAGAACATGGTCTGGCGCAGGCCGCCGACCAGCTGGTGCGCGACGGCGGACAGCGGGCCGCGGTAGGGCACCTGGCCTTCGATGCCCTCGGGAATCAGCTTTTCGTCGCTGGGCACGTCGGCCTGGAAGTAGCGGTCCTTGGAGTAGGAGGTGTTCCGGCCGCGGGTCTGCATGGCGCCCAGGGAGCCCATGCCGCGGTACGCCTTGAACTGCTTGCCCTGCACGAGCACCAGTTCGCCGGGGCTCTCGGCGGAGCCGGCGAGCAGGGACCCGAGCATCACGGTGTCGGCGCCGGCCACGATGGCCTTGCCGATGTCGCCGGAGTACTGCAGGCCGCCGTCGGCGATGACCGGCACGCCGGCCGGAATCGCGGCGCGCGCCGCCTCGTAGATGGCGGTCACCTGGGGCACGCCGACGCCGGCGACCACGCGGGTGGTGCAGATCGAGCCCGGGCCCACGCCGACCTTGATGGCGTCGGCGCCGGCGTCGATCAGTGCCTGGGCGCCCTCGCGGGTCGCTGCCTGCCCGCCGATGACGTCGACGTGCGCGGCGGCCGGATCCTTCTTGAGCCGGGCGATCATCTCCAGCACCCCGGAGCTGTGGCCGTTGGCGGTGTCCACGACCAGCACGTCGACGCCGGCCTCGACCAGCGCCATGGCCCGCTCGTACCCGTCGCCGAAGAAGCCGACGGCGGCACCGACGCGCAGCCGGCCCTCGTCGTCCTTGGTGGCCAGGGGGTACTGCTCGGCCTTGTCGAAGTCCTTGACCGTGATCAGGCCCTGCAGCCGGCCGGCGTCATCGACCAGCGGCAGCTTCTCGATGCGGTGCTTGTCCAGCAGCTCCATGGTCTCTTCGGGCGTGATGCCGACCCGCCCGGTGACCAGCGGCATCGGGGTCATGACCTCGGCGACCTTGCGCAGCGGGTAGTCGGAGCGCGGGATGAAGCGGGTGTCGCGGTTGGTGACGATGCCCAGCAGGCGCTTGTCGTCGTCGGTCACCGGCAGCCCGGAGACGCGGAAGTGGGCGCACAGGTCGTCCAGTTCCTGCAGGGTGGCGTCCGGGGAGACGGTCACCGGATTGGTGATCATGCCGGATTCGCTGCGCTTGACGCGGTCCACGTGCTCGGCCTGGTCCTCGATGGACAGGTTGCGGTGGATCACGCCCAGGCCGCCCTGGCGGGCCATGGCGATGGCCATCCGGGACTCGGTGACGGTGTCCATGGCCGCGGAGATCAGCGGGGTCTGGACGGTGATGCGCCGGGTGAGCCGGGAGCTGGTGTCCGCCTCGGACGGAATGACGTCCGTGAAGCCGGGCAGCAGGAGGACGTCGTCATAGGTCAGGCCGACGAAGCCGAACGGGTCATGTTCTGGGGACTGCTGGGACAAAGCTGCGCCTCTTTCGCGACGGACCGGGAGGGGATGTGGCCGTTATAAACGGGCTTCTTTCCATCCTAGAACGATCCGGCGGCCCTCCCTATTCCTGCAGGGAATCCGGCAGGACGGCTTCCGGCGCCTCGGCCTCCCAGCCGGTGGCGGCGCGGATCCGTTCGGCAAACACTTCGGCGGTGCTCTCGGCGTAGGTGCGGGTGACGTGGTCGTGGTCCATGTAGACGGCCACGTTGCCGATGATGCCGGGGCACTCCTCCGCCGTGCAGAGCTGGTCGGTCATGTCGAGGACCTTGACGCCGGGGATCCGTCCGGGCAGGGACTCGAGCGGCGACACGGCAGCGAGCAGCCCGCTGCGCGGCACCCGGCAGGCCTGGACGTCGAGGTCGTTGGCTTCGAGGCACTTGAACATGTCGAACTCGAACCGCGGGTTGTCCCGCATCGCCAGGACCGTGATCCCGGCCTCGGCGAACGGGCGGACGCCGTCCTCGTAGCCGCCGGCCAGGACCTCGTCCGGGCTGGATTCGCGGGTGACGGATGCCACCGTGTAGACGGCGTCGGGCCGGTGCTCCAGCACATAGTCCCGGGCCGCGGCGTTGTGCGCGTTGCACTCCGCGGAGCGTTCGGGGTCCTCGGCGCCGTAGCGGCATCCCATCTTCAGGATGGTGACGACGTGCCAGTCATTGGCCAGGGCGGTGGGCCGCAGCGCGGCGGACCACTGCATGGCGTGCGAGTCGCCCAGGACCAGGATGGTCTTTTCGGCTCCCTCGGCCGTGCCGATCTGCTGGCAGTGCCCGTCGAGCACGGAGTCCTCCGCCGGGGCGATGTCCGCCGGGCAGGGGCCGTCGAAGCGGGCCCATTCGCTGTCCAGGTTGGCCGCCGCGGGCTTGACCAGCGCCTGGGTGGAGGCGGCGTGTTCGAAGTCCGGGTCCAGCACGCGGGCACCGGGGTTGTCCGCAATGCTCTGCTGCTGCAGCTGCCGGGCGTCGGCGTGGGCCTTCGCCTGGGCACCGGCCAGCGGCAGGGCCACGAGGGCCGCGCAGGCCGCGGTGACGACGGCGCTGCGCCGGGCGGTGGCCTCCGACCAGTGCCAGCCGCGCAGCGGGCGCTCCACGAGCCGGGTGGTCAGCAGGGCCAGTACCAGGGAGGCCAGGATGATTCCCGCGCCGCCGGCCAGCCCCGCCCTCGGCTGCCCGCTCCAGGCGAGTGAGAAGACCAGCAGCGGCCAGTGCCACAGGTACAGCGCATAGGAGTTGTCCCCCAGCTTCACCAGCGGCCCCCAGGCCAGGAGCCGGTCCGCTCCCCAGCGGAGCCCCGTGTGCCCGGCGGCAATGATCAGGGCGGCCGCCAGCAGCGGCCACAGGGCGATCCATCCCGGGAACTGCTGCTGGACCTGCAGGACCAGGCCGCAGCTGAGCATCGCCGCCAGGCCGATCCAGCCCAGGGCGCCGCGCACGGCGGCCGGCAGGCGCAGATACGGCAGCAGCAGCGCCAGGAGCGAGCCCAGCGCGAACTCCCAGAGCCGGGTCCGGGTGTCGAAGTAGGCGTAGGCCTGGTTGGTCGCCGTTTGCTGGACCGAGAAGGCGAGCGAGGCGGCGAAGACGACTCCGAACACCGCAATCAGCAGCGGCCGCGGCCGCAGCCCGAACCTGCGCACGGCGAAGGCAGTTGCGGCGAACAGCAGCGGCCAGAGGACAAAGACCTGGCCCTGGACCGACAGGGACCAGAAGTGCTGCAGCGGGCTGGCGGAGCTGTTGTCGCGTTCGTAGTAGTCGACGGCGCTGTTGGCGAGGACCCAGTTCTGGACGTACAGCAGGGAGGCCCAGCCCTGGCGGAACAGGCCGCTCCAGGTGCTGACCGGCAGCAGCATCGCCGCTCCCGCCAGCACCGCCAGCAGGACCAGGCCGGCCGCCGGAACCAGGCGCTTAAAGGCGCGGGCCCAGTACCGGGCCAGCTCCAAGGGGCGGCCGGCCTCAAGCCGGCGGGTGAAGGAACCGGTGAGCAGGAAGGCGGAGATCAGCAGGAAGATGTCCACACCGCCGGAGACCCGGCCGAGCCAGACGTGGTAGAGCACCACCAGTACGACGGCCAGGGCCCGCAGGCCCTGGACCTCGGGCCGGTACCCGGGGCGGGCCGCCGCGTCGGAGTTGCCGGAGGCAGGCCGGGCTGGCGCCTGGAGCCGGAGTGCGGACACGGAGGAGTCCCTTTCGGTCGGTGGACAACCTCACGAGTTTATCGGCGCGGTGCAAATCGGCAGGCTGCGCGGCCGGCGGCCCGGGGACGAAAAAGGCCCCCGCCCGGCAGCCTGCCGGGCGGGGACCTTCTCTTCAGCGGTGCTGCTTAGTGCTGGTGACCGTGGTCGTCCGCGTCGTCGGAGGGCTTCTCCACGACGAGGGCTTCGGTGGTCAGCACCAGGGCTGCGATCGAGGCCGCGTTGCGCAGCGCCGAGCGGGTGACCTTCACCGGGTCGATGACGCCGGCGTCGATCAGGTTGCCGTATTCGCCGGTCGCGGCGTTGAAGCCGTTGTTGACCTCCAGGTCGCCGACCTTGGAGACCACGACCATGCCCTCGGCCCCGGCGTTCTCGGCGATCCAGCGCAGCGGCTGGGCCAGCGCGCGGCGGACCAGGCCGACGGCGGTGGCGGCGTCGCCTTCCAGCTTGGCCACCTCCGGATCGGTGTCGAGGGCCTTGGCGGCGTGCACCAGAGCCGAACCGCCGCCGGCCACGATGCCCTCTTCGAGGGCGGCGCGGGTGGAGGACACGGCATCTTCGATGCGGTGCTTCTTTTCCTTCAGCTCAACCTCGGTCGCGGCACCCACGCGGATGACGCCGACGCCGCCGGAGAGCTTGGCCAGGCGTTCCTGCAGCTTCTCGCGGTCCCAGTCGGAGTCGGTGCGCTCCACCTCGGCGCGGATCTGGGCGACCCGCTCGGCGACGTCGGCTTCGGAGCCGGCGCCGTCGACGATGGTGGTGGTGTCCTTGGTGACGGTCACGCGGCGGGCGGAGCCCAGCACCTCAAGGCCGACGGCGTCCAGCTTCAGGCCGAGGTCCGGGGACACGACCTGGGCACCGGTCAGCACGGCGATGTCCTGCATCATGGCCTTGCGGCGGTCGCCGAAGCCCGGGGCCTTGACGGCCACGACGTTCAGGGTGCCGCGCAGCTTGTTGACCACGAGGGTGGACAGCGCTTCGCCGTCGACGTCCTCGGCGATGATGAACAGCGGCTTGCCGGCCTGCAGGACCTTCTCCAGCAGCGGCAGGAACTCCGCCACGGAGGAGATCTTGCCGGAGTTGATCAGGATGAGCGCGTCCTCGAGGACGGCTTCCTGGCGCTCCGGATCGGTGACGAAGTGCGGGGACAGGTAGCCCTTGTCGAACTGCATGCCCTCGGTGACGACCAGGTCGGTCTGGGTCGAGGAGGATTCCTCGATGGTGATGACGCCTTCCTGGCCGACCTTCTCGAAGGCCTGGGCCAGCAGTTCGCCGATCTCCATGCTCTGCGCGGAGATGGCCGCGACGTGGGCCACCTGGTTGCCTTCGACGGCCTTGGCGTTCTCCAGCAGGCGGGCCGCGACGGCGTCCACGGACACCTCGATGCCGCGCTTCAGCGCGCCCGGGGCGGCGCCGGCGGCCACGTTGCGCAGGCCTTCCTTGACCAGGGCCTGGGCGAGCACGGTGGCGGTGGTGGTGCCGTCACCGGCGACGTCGTTGGTCTTGGTGGCGACTTCCTTCGCCAGCTGGGCGCCGAGGTTCTCGTACGGATCCTCCAGCTCGACCTCGCGGGCGATGGTCACGCCGTCGTTGGTGATGGTGGGGGCGCCCCAGGTCTTGGCGAGCACCACGTTGCGGCCGCGCGGGCCCAGGGTCACCTTGACGGTGTTGGCCAGCTTGTCGACGCCGGCTTCCAGAGAGCGCCGGGCGGAGTCGTTGAACTCCAACTGCTTAGACATATGTGTCCCTTCCGAGAACTGCGTCAGAAAACCCCGGCCGCATCGGGCCGGGGTTCTCCCGTGGAACTACTTGGTGACGACAGCGAGGACGTCGCGGGCGGAGAGGATGAGGTACTCCTCGCCGCCGTGCTTGACCTCGGTTCCGCCGTACTTGGAGTAGATGACGACGTCGCCCTCGGCGACATCGACGGGGACGCGGTTGCCGTTGTCATCGACACGGCCCGGTCCAACCGCGACGACCTGCCCCTCCTGGGGCTTCTCCTTCGCGGTATCCGGGATCACCAGGCCGGAAGCGGTGGTCTGCTCGGCTTCGAGCGGACGGACAACAATACGATCCTCAAGGGGCTTGATAGAGACCGACACTCGGGCTCTCCTTTGCGTAGTTCTGCTAACGGACTGTGGACCGAAAGTTGGCGCTGGCCGTCGTCGCGGTGCCGGTTGGCGCTTCCCTTACGGAATTAGCACCCGCACAGCGGGAGTGCTAGTTGAGACTTTATGCACTGGTTAGCACTCGGTCAAGCAGAGTGCCAGCATCGGTGCCGCCTCTTCAAACCGCACATCGGGCGGGGCTCCGTCAAGCCGGAAGACGCCGGTGTCACAGAGTGGGACTGGAAGTTGCTTAGCCTTGCCTAACCCATGTAGCTTTCAACTGCGCGCACCAATTAGCAAACATTTGCGTGACCTATTCTCCGCACCGCCGGTAAGTCACCCTGAGATCCACGGAGCCCCCATGATCGCCAAGTCCCGCCTGCTGGCCGGCACCGCCCTCGTGTCCCTGCTGGCCCTGAGCGCCTGCTCCACCGAGAGCGCGTCCGCCGACGCCGAGGCATCGTCGACAGCGCCGTCGACCATCTCCGTCGAGCACGAGCAGGGCACGACCGAGGTTCCCGTGAACCCCGAGACCGTCTACGCCTTCGACCTGGGCGCCCTGGACACCCTGGACGCCCTCGGCGTCGAGGTGGACGGCGTTCCGGCCGCCAACTTCCCCGAGAGCCTGTCCAAGTACGACGGCGAGGAATACGAGAAGATCGGCAGCATGAAGGAGCCGGACTTCGAGGCCATCAGCGCAGGCGCCCCGGACCTGATCATCATGTCCGGCCGCGTCGCCGACTCCTACGAGGAGCTCAGCAAGATCGCCCCGACCATCAACCTCAGCGTCTCCAACGAGGACCCGTGGACCTCGTTCCAGGAGAACACCGAGATCCTGGGCCAGATCTTCGACAAGGAAGACGAGGCCGCCGAGGCCCTCGCCGCCCTGGACGAATCCGTCGAGGAGACCAAGGCAGCGGCCGCCGACGCCGGCACCGGCCTGATCGTGATGACCAGCGGCGGCGAGATGACCGCCTACGGCGCCGGCTCGCGCTTCGGCCTGATCCATGACGTGCTGGGCGTGAAGACCGCCGCGGACATCGCCTCCGACGGCAAGCACGGCGAGGCCGTGTCCTTCGAGTACATCGCGGACACCAACCCGGACCACCTGTTCGTGATCGACCGCGACGCCGCCGTCGGCCAGGCCGGCGAGGCAGCCTCCGCCGTGCTCGACAACGAGCTGGTGAAGGGCACCAACGCCGCGAAGAACGGGCAGATCACCATGCTGGACTCCTCCAGCTGGTACCTGGTCGGCTACGGGCTGAACAACGTGCAGTCCCAGGTCGACACCATCCTGGAAGCCATTTCCTAGCACCTTCGCTCCCGCGGTTCCGGCCCCGCCGGGCCGGAACCGCGGCACTTCCCACGGATCGTGACATGACCGCAGCGCTCACCGCTCCCCCGACTCCGGCGTCGGCCGGAGAACCGCCCAGGCCCCGCCGCTTGACGCAGGCCGGGGCCCTTGCCGTGTCCGGGCTCGCCGTCCTGGCCCTGGCCGTTGCCAGCATGTTCATCGGCGTATCCGATGTCTCGCTGGGCGCGCTGCTGGCCGGCGACGCCCATGCGTGGGACATGTTCTGGATCTCCCGGCTGCCCCGGACCCTGGCCGTGGTGCTGGCGGGCATGGCGCTGAGCGTGGCCGGGCTCATCATGCAGCTGATGGCCCGCAACAAGTTTGTGGAACCCTCCACCGTCGGCACGGTGGAGTCGGCTTCCCTGGGCATCCTGGTCGTGACGGTGCTGCTTCCCGGTGCGTCCCTGTTCGTGAAGATGGGTGTCGCCTCCGTCTTCGCCATGGCCGGCACTGCCCTGTTCCTGCTCGTGCTGCGCCGGATCCCGCTGCGCAACACCCTGCTGGTGCCGCTGGTCGGGATCATGCTCGGCGGCGTGATCGCCGCGGTCACCACCTTTTTCGCCTACCGCTGGGACCTGCTGCAGACCCTCAACAGCTGGACCGTCGGCGACTTCTCCGGCGTCCTGCGCGGCCGCTACGAACTGCTCTGGATCGTGGCCGCCCTGACCCTCGTCGGCTTCCTGGCCGCCAACCGCTTCACGGTGGCCGGCATGGGCCAGGAGTTCACCACCAACCTCGGCCTGAACTACAACCGGGTGATGCGCCTGGGCCTGGTCATCGTCTCCCTGATCAGCGCCGTCGTCGTCGTATCGGTCGGTTCCATTCCCTTCCTCGGCCTGATCGTGCCCAACCTCGTGTCCCTGATGATCGGCGACAACGTGCGCCGCGCGGTGCCCTGGGTCGCCGTCTTCGGCGCCGGATTCGTGCTGGTCTGCGACATCATCAGCCGCACCATCCGCTTCCCCTACGAAATCCCGGTGGGCGTCATCGTCTCCGCCCTGGGCAGCGCCCTGTTCCTGTACCTGCTCCTGCGAAAGCGCTCCGCCCGTGGCTAAGCCCCCTTCCGACGCGGCGGTTTCCCCGCTGCCCCAGGCCATGACGCAGACCCGGCGCAAGCCGGTCCGCTCGGTCTCCCCGCGGACCTGGATCCTCATCCTCGGCATTGCCTCAGCGGTCCTGGTGCTGCTGTTCATGACCATCGACCTGCGCGGCAACCTCGGATACGTCCTGCCCCGGCGGGCGATCAAGGTCGGCACCATGATCCTGGTGGCCTACGCCGTGGCCGTGTCCACCGTGCTGTTCCAGACCGTGACCAGCAACCGGATCCTCACGCCCTCGATCATGGGCTTCGACGCCCTGTACATGCTGATCCAGACCGTCCTGGTCTTCGCCCTCGGCGGGCAGGTGCTGCTCTCCGCCCCCGAGTCCGTCCGCTTCCTGCTCGAGATCGCCCTCATGGTCGGCTTCTCGTTCCTGCTCTACCGGTGGCTGTTCACCGGCGCCGGGCGCAGCCTGCACCTGATGCTGCTGGTGGGCATCGTGTTCGGCACCATGTTCCGCGGCTTCAACTCGCTGCTGCAGCGGCTGATCGACCCCAGCGAGTTCATCATCCTGCAGGATTTGTTCTTCGCCAGCTTCAACCGGGTCGACCCGACCCTGCTGGGCGTCTCGATTCTCGCCGTCGCCGCCGTGTCCGTGGTCGCCTGGCGGATGCGCCACCAGTTCGACGTCCTCTCGCTGGGACGCGAAACCGCCATCAACCTGGGCGTGGAGCACCGGAGCGCCGTCACCAAGACATTGCTGATCTGCTCCGTGCTGGTCGCCGTGTCCACCGCACTGGTCGGTCCCGTCACGTTCTTCGGGCTGCTGATCGCCTCGCTGGCCTACCAGCTGTGCTCCCGCTTCCGGCACACCGCCGTGCTGCCCATCGCCGTCTTCCTGGGCATCATCGCCCTCGTCGGCGGGCAGCTGGTCCTCGAGCAGGTGTTCTCCTTCGACACCGCGCTCAGCATCATCATCGAATTCGTCGGAGGAATCGTCTTCATCCTCCTGCTGTTGAAAGGCTCCATCAAATGATCCAGGTCTCCGGCGTCACCAAGCGGTACGGAACGCAGACCGTGGTGGACGAGGTCACCTGCTCGATCGCCGACGGCGGCATCACCTCGATCATCGGGCCCAACGGCGCCGGCAAGTCCACGCTGCTGTCCATGATCAGCCGCCTGCTGCCGCTGGATGCGGGTTCGGTCTCCGTGGACGGGCTCGACGTCGTCGCCACTCCCGGCCGCGACCTGGCCCGCCGGATGGCCATCCTGCGCCAGGACAACCAGCTGACCGTGCGCCTGACTGTGCGGGACCTGGTCGGTTTCGGCCGCTACCCGCACAACGGCGGCCGGCCGACGACGGAGGACAAGGGCCACATCGAGCGGGCCATGGAGTACCTGGACCTGACCGCGCTGGCCGACAAGTTCGTCGATGAGCTGTCCGGCGGCCAGCGCCAGCGGGCCTTCATCGCCATGGTGCTGGCCCAGGACACCGACTACCTGCTGCTGGACGAGCCGCTGAACAACCTGGACATGAAGCATTCGGTGGAGATGATGCGCCTGCTGCGGCGCCTGGCCGACGACTTCGGCAAGACGGTGGTGCTGGTCATCCACGACATCAACTTCGCGTCCTGCTATTCCGACAACATCATCGCCATGGCCGACGGGCGCCTGCTGCACCAGGGCACGCCGGAGCAGATCATGCGGCCCGAGGTGCTCCAGGACATCTACGAGATCGACATCCGCATCGAGGACATCGAAGGCAACCGGATCGGCGTCTACTTCGCCTAGCGGTGGACCGCCGCAACCAGAGGTCATGTTTAGTCTGAGACTGAACAAAACGGGGATATGCGTCTGCCCCGGAGAAGCATGACTCCGGGGCAGACGTGAAGAGCGGGCCTGTGCAGCGCTACTGCTGGACCGCGGATCCCGGGACGTTCTGACCGGTACCGCCGCCCAGACCTGCATTCATCTGCTGCTGCAGATTGATTTGGGCCTGCTGGTTTAGCAGGCCCATAGCCTGCATGTTCATGGACTCCTCGTGGCGGAGGCGGGCATGATCTGCGAAGAGGCGGGAATTGATCTCGTCCCGCATCTGCTCGAGCTTCGATTTTTCCAGTACCGATACACGGATCATGCTGTCGCCGCCACCGTGGTTCTTGATCTTCATTGCGGCACTCATCGCGTTGAGAATGAGAGACACAGCAAGAATCAGGAATACGTATCCGAAGAAGTTATCCAGCATATTGAGAGCGACGGCAAGGAAGATCAACCCGAAGATAGCCCGCCCGAGGGAGAACTTGACCTCTACCCCTACGCTGGCAGTCCCACTCAAGGGATAGGCTTCATCCTTGTACCCGAGAGGGATGATACCGAAGAGGGTGTTGGGGCTCTTCGAGATCACTCTCGTATTGGTAACGGCAATCTCAGTCTTAAGCCAGAACAGCACGACCGAAGGACTGAACTTGGAAGTACTGACTCCAGTTTCTCCCGGCGCAAAGACAATGCCACTCATTATTTGTACCTTTCCTGATACGAAGACGCGCACATCAGGGTGCGACGTTTCGTTAGCGTGATTTGAAGGGCATTTATCTTCGGTGCCGAGAGGCTAGATAGATAGATCACCGACGGCAGCCATTATCCCCGGTCTTCTGTATCGTCCGGGTCGAGAGAATGGTTAGCAACTGCTCAGTAAGTTGTTGCTTTGAGCCCTCATACCCCCGACGCCGGGACCGCCGCCAGCCGGCGCACCGCTTCCTGGAGCACTTCCGGGGAACAGCCGAAGTTGAGCCGGGCCCGCCCGGTGCCTTCCGAGCCGAACTTCAGCCCGGATTCCAGCGCCACCTGCGCCTGCTCCAGCGCGGTTCCGGCCGGGTCCTCACCCCAGCCCAGGCCCCGGAAATCCAGCCAGGCCAGGTAGCCGGCGTCGGGAATCCGGTACCGGACCTGCGGCAGCTCCGCCGCCAGGAGGTCGCCCAGCAGCCTGCGGTTCGCGTCCAGGACCGCAAGGACATCGTCCAGCCAGGGGTCCGCTTCGGCGTAGGCGGCCGTGGTCCCGGCCAGGCCAAGGATGCTGGTCCGGAAGCCGACCTCGGCCGGCATTTCGTCCAGCAGCAGACGGGTACGGTCATCGGAGGCAATCATCAGCGCGCATTTGGCGCCGGCGATGTTCCAGCCCTTGCTCGCAGCGGTGACGCACACGCCCACCGCGCGGGCGGCATCGGACACCGAAAGGAACGGCGTGAAGTCCTCCGGCCGGTAGACGAGCGGGGCGTGGATCTCGTCGCTGACCACCCGCACCCCGTACTGCCCGGCCAGGTCCGCCACCCGCGCCAGGGTGTGCCGGTCGTGCACGAGGCCGAGGGGGTTGTGCGGGTTGCACAGCAGGAACGCCTCGACGCCGTCGTCGGCGAAGGCCGCCTCCAGCCCGGCCAGGTCCAGCGACCAACCGTCCGGGCCGGCAAGCAGCGGCACCTCGCGCACCACGGCACCGGCCTCGACGGGCAGTTCGAAGAACGGCGGATAGACCGGCGGCGTGATGACCACCTCCCCGCCCGGCCGCACCGCCTGCCGGAGGGTCTCGACGATGGCGACGCTGACATCGGTGGTGGTGCGCACATCCGCCGGGTCCACCTGCCAGCCCCACCGGCGCGCCGCGAATCCCGCGAAGGCCGGTCCCACCGGGCCGGGACCCGAGACGTAGCCGACGTCGGAGGCTTCGATCCGGTCGATCATCGCGGCGCTGACCGCCGGCGCCAGCGGAAAGTCCATTTCCGCCACGAACAGCGGCAGCACATCCTCGGAGTAGGTGCGCCACTTGGCGCTGGTGCGCCGGCGCAGGACGTCAAGGGGATCAGCGGCAAGGTTGCTCATGGCCCCAACCTACCGAACCTCTCCGCCCGGGGCACCCGCTCCGAAGCGCCGCCGCACGCCGCCGCACGCCGGGGCCGCCCCCGCAGCCACTAGGCTTGTAGGCATGCCCGATACTTCCCTCGCCCATGTCCTGACCCCGGAGGGATGGGAACTGCTGAACTCGCTCGGCCCCTACCTGGAGTCCGAGTCCCTGAAGCTGAACACCGACCTGCGCCGGGCCGGGCACTCCCCCGAGCTGGTCGCGGCGGTGCTGACCCAGGCGAAGCTGCGGATGAAGGCCCGGGCCAAGTTCGGGCCGTTTGCCGAGCATATGCTGTTCACCGCCCCCGGCCTGGAGCAGGCCACCCGGCTGAACGTCGCGGCGCTGCATGCGCAGCGCTTCCAGCAGGCCGGCCTGGACAAGGTGGCGGACCTGGGCTGCGGCATCGGCGCCGACTCGCTGGCCCTGGCCACCCTGGACCGGCAGGTGACCGCCGTCGAGCTCGACGAAATCACCGCCGCGGCAGCGACCATCAACCTGATGCCCTGGCCCAATGCGAAGGTGGTCCAGGGCGATGCAGAGCACTTCGACGTCTCCGGGTTCGACGGCGTCTGGATGGATCCGGCGCGCCGGTCCACCTCGTCGTCGGGCACCCGGCGGATCTTCGACCCGGAGGCGTTTTCCCCGCCGCTGTCCTTCGTGGAGCGGCTCGCGGACACCGGCATGCCGGTGGGCGTGAAGATGGGGCCGGGCATTCCGCACGAGTCGCTGCCGGCCGGCTGCGAGGCCCAGTGGGTGTCGGTGGACGGAGACGTCACCGAAGCCACGCTGTGGTTCAACGCCCTGGCGCGCGAGGGCGTGCGGCGGGCCGCGCTGGTCATCAGCGACGGCGGTGCGGCCGAGCTGACGAGCCCGGTGGACTATGACCCCGCAGCCCAGGACGTGGAGACCGGGCCGGCCGAGGGATTCCTGTACGAGCCGGACGGCGCGGTGATCCGCGCCGGACTGGTAGCCGAGACCGCCCGAGCCCTGGGCGGGCACCTGCTGGATGAGCAGATCGCCTACATCGCGGCGCCCGAAGCCATGTATTCGCCGTTCGCGCGCGGGTACCGGATCGACCATGTGCGCCCCTACAACGTGCGGTCACTGAAGGCCTGGGTCCGGGAGGAAGGCATCGGGGTACTGGACATCAAGAAGCGCGGCATGTCCGTGACGCCCGAGGAGCTGCGCCGGCAGTTGCTTTCCGGCGGGGCCAAGGGCCCGAACAAGGCCACGCTGGTGCTGACCCGGATCGGCGAGGAGCGGGTCGCGATCGTCGTCGAGCCGCTGCCCTCGGCTTAGGGAAAGCGGGAGCTGCGGCGGTCACCTGCGCCTGTTGCCGGGAGAGGGCCAGGTGCCGTCGCCGGCCGCCCGTTCCCGGGCCTCGGCAGCGAGCTCAGCAACCATGGCCCGCGTGGGCGCCGGGCGCCCCAGGCCCCGCGCTGCCAGGCTCGATCCGGCCCAGGCCTCGCGGACCGCACGCCGTGCATCCTCGGAAAGGCCGGCGAAAAGTTCCGGCCAGGCGTCCGCCGCGTCGAGGTCGGGCGTGATGACGTCCGGCCGCATCCAGATCGGCTGCCGTCCCAACAGGCGCAGGATCACGTGCTCGCGCATCTCCTGCATCTGCAGCTGCGTCCACTCAGACTCGGTCCAGTCCCGGTCCGTCATCGCTCCGCCCTCTCTGTCGGTTGGGTTCCTGTCGGTTCTCTCGCAGCCGTACGCGGTCAGGCGCGCGAAAATCCGCTTGCCTCGCGCACCAGTTCCGGTGACGGGCGCACCCCGGTGTAAAGCACGAACTGTTCCTCCGCCTGGCCCGCGATGACCTCCGCGCCGGTGATCACCGGTTTGCCGGCAGCCCGCGCTGCCCTGATCAGCGGCGTTTCGGCGGGCAGGGCAACCACGTCGAACACCGTGGCCGCTGCGGCGACCGCCTCGTCGCTGAACGACTGGACCTGCTCGTCGGCTCCGGCCATGCCCAGCGGGGTGACGTTGATCAGCAGATCGGCGGTCAGACCTGCACCGTCGGCGGCCCAGGTGAAGCCGTACCGTTCCGCGAGCGCCGGGCCGGTCTCCGAATTGCGTGCAACGACGGTCACCTGCCGGAACCCGGCGTCCCGCAGGGCGGCAGCGACCGCCTTGGCCATCCCGCCGGAACCGCGGAGCAGGACGGAGGATTCCGCCGGCACCCCGTGCTCGGCCAGCAGCCGGGCCACCGCCAGGCAATCCGTGTTGTAGGCGGTCAGGACGCCGTCGTCATTGACGATCGTATTGACCGAATCGATCGCCAGCGCGGAGGGGTCCATGCGGTCCACCAGCGCAATGACCTCCTCCTTGTACGGCATGGATACCGCGCAGCCCCGGATCGGCAGGCCGCGTACTCCGGCAATGGCCTGCCCGAGGTCCGCCGGGGCGAAGGCCTTGTAGACATAGTTCAGGCCGAGCTTTTCGTAGAGGTAGTTGTGGAACCTGGTCCCGATGTTGCTGGGCCGGGCGGCGAGCGAGATGCACAGGACCATGTCTTTGTTCAGGATCGGCATCTGACCATTATGGCGGCCGCCGCAGGTCAGAGGAGCGGCGGCGGAGCGAACTCCCCGAGCGTCCCGGAGGCACCGCGCGGAATCCAGTACCGCTTGGTCTCAGCCAGGAACAGGTCCGCGTCCAGCTCCCGGACGCCGGCGACGGCGGCGAAGTCGTTGTTGATCAGCTCTGCCAGATGGGTGCGGCTGCGGGCCAGGCCGTTGCACAGCACGTTGTGCTCCGAGGCCACCTGCGTGACAAAGCGGGTGCTCGGATGGGCGCCGAGCACCCGGCGGACCTGCAGCGCCGCGGACGGCTCGGTCTTGACCCGCAGCACGAACGGCGTCGCATAGCCCAGGTGCGAGCCGTCGATCTCGACCCGGGCCCGAAGCCAGCCCTGCTCGAAGACCCGGTGGAGGATGCGCTGCGCGGTGGAGCGCGCCACTCCCAGCGGTTTGGCGAGCCGGGAGGCCGCAAGGCGCGGGTCGGCCCGCAGCAGTTCCACGGCCTGCCTTTCGGTGCCCTCCGGCCGTCCCCGGCCCGCGTCCGGCGCCTCGGCGGCCGCGGCCAGCTCCACGCAGCGGCTGCGCTGCGCCTCGTCGAGCACATCCGGCACCCAGCCGGAGCCTTTCCCCGAATAATCCAGCACGGGCAGGCTGGTCACCGCCGCGACGCCGGGCAGGTCATGGATACGGCTGAGCAGCTCAGCCGTGGCCGGTTCACTGGCGGCATGGACGGTGGCAAAGATCGGATGAGTGCCCGAGGTCAGGGCCAGCCGCTGGACCTCCGGGAAGTCCGCGAGCTTTTCCAGCACCTGCGCCGGCGAAGCCGATCCGGTCTGCAGGCGCAGGTGGACGGGCAGGGTGGAGGAGAACAGCCCCCAGTCCGTCTCCCCCACGATCCTGAGGATCCCGCTGCGCACCAGCCGGGCGAACCGGCGCGATACCGTGCTGGCGTCCACACCAAGCACGGCGGCCAGCTCGTCCCAGGTCGCCCGCGGCGCGATGTGCAGCGCCGCCGCCAGGCGGCGGTCCGGTTCGTCGAGGATCTCCACTCCACAAGTATGCCCGGTTACGTAACTTTCTGCTCGAAGATCTTCCAAATGAGCACTTCCTGCATTAGATTCCTCATATTGTAGCTATTCCTGCACATTGAGCGACCGGGCCAGAGCGCCCGCCGACCCTATGAGGGGACACCGATGGCCCAGACAGCCACCGCCGGACAATCCCGCGCCCTGCGCGGTGCGTTCCGCGTCTTTTCCGCCATCGAACGGGTGGGCAACATGCTGCCGCACCCGTTCTGGCTCTTCTGCATCCTCGGCGTTTTCGTCGTGCTGCTCAGCGCCGCGCTGGAAGCCGCCGGCGTCTCCGCCCTGAAGCCGGGCAGCGACGAAGCCGTCGCCGTCCGGAGCCTGCTGAGCCCGGAGGGCATCCAGGTCATCCTGGGCGACGCCGTCGAGAACTTCGCGTCCTTCCCGCCGCTGGCCAGCATCCTGACGACCATGCTCGGCATCGCCGTGGCCGAGAAGAGCGGCCTGATCGACACCGTGCTGCGCAACACCGTGACCCGGGTGCCCACCAAGTACGTCACCTTCGCGCTGGCCATGGCCGCCATGATCGGCCACGTCGCCGGCGACGCCGCATACGTCACCCTGATCCCGCTGGGTGCCCTGGTGTTCAAGGCGGTGGGCAAGCCGCCGATGCTGGGCGCGATCGTGGCCTTCGTGTCCATCTCCGCCGGGTACGACGCCTCCCCCTCCGTGACCACCACCGACGTCCTGCTCTCGGGCATCACCACCGCCGCGGCCGCGACCATCGACCCGGACGTGATGGTCAGCCCGCTCTCCAACTACTTCTTCTCCCTGGCATCCTCCGTGGTGGTGGCGCTGGTCATCACCATCGTGGTGGAGAAGGTCCTGTCCAAGCGTCCGGACCTGGCCTCGGACGACGACGCGGAGGACGACGGCGCGTCGCTGGCGGACCTGCGCATCGGTGCCCGCGAGCGGCGCGCCCTGCGCGCGGCCGGAATTGCCGCAGTGGCGTTCATTGCGCTGGCCGTGGGTGTGCTGGTCCCGGAGTCTTCGCCGTTCCGCGGCGAGGAAGGCTCGATCCTGAAGTCCCCGGTGCTGGGCGGCATGGCCTTCGTCATCGGCCTGTTCTTCATCGTGACCGGCTGGCTCTACGGCCGGATGGCCGGCACCTTCCGCTCAGCCTCCGATGTCCTGGCCGGGATGGTGGACGGCTTCCGCTCCATGGCACCGATCCTGGTGCTGTTCTTCGCCATCTCGCAGTTCATCGCCTACTTCAAGTGGAGCGGCATGGGCGAGGTCCTGGCCATCAGCGGCGCGCACACCCTCGATGACATCAACGCCCCCGGCTGGGCCATCCTGCTCGGCATCGCGGTCCTGATCTCGGTGATGAACTTCATCATCACCTCCGGCTCCGCCATGTGGTCCCTCGCGGCACCGGTCTTCGTGCCGATGCTGATGCTGCTGGACATCGACCCGGCCACCACCCAGGCGATGTACCGGGTCGCCGACTCGGTGACCAACTGCGTGACGCCGATGAGCCCCTACTTCGTGATGGCCCTCGGCTTCGTGCAGAAGTACCGCAAGGACGCCGGCATCGGCACCCTCGCCTCCTTCACCATTCCGCTGGCCGCCGTGGTCTGGGTGGTCTGGATCGCCCTGTTCATGGTCTGGTACGCCGCCGGCATCCCGTTCGGCATCTGATCCCGTCCCCCACCGCTTCAAGGAGAACAATGAATCCCCTTCCCTCCCCGGATGCCGACCTGCACGAGGCCGCGCTCGCGGCGGCCGAGGCGATCGTCGCCGACATCGCCGCCCTGGTGGAACAGGAAAGCTACAGCCGGGACCTGCCGGCCCTGCAGCAGGCACGCGCGGACCTGCGCACCCTGGTGGTCGAACGCCTCGGCGAGCCCGACGACGAGGACCTGACCGCGGACGGCGCCCACGGCGAAGTGCTGACCATGACCTACCGCGGCACCGGGAGCGGGCGGGTGCTCATCGTCGGGCACTACGACACCGTGTGGCCCACCGGAACCCTGGCCGGCTGGCCGCTGACCGAGGCTGCGGATGCGGAAGGCCGCCGCACCCTCTCCGGCCCGGGCATCTTCGACATGAAGACCGGGCTGGCGCAGGGCATCTGGGCGCTGAAGCTCCTGCGTGAGGCCTCCCTGCCGATGCCCACGGTCACGTTCCTGTTCAACGGCGACGAGGAAATCGGGTCGGTGGCCTCCCGGCCGCTGATCGAAAAAGCGGCCCAGGACGCCGATGCCGTGCTGGTGCTTGAAGCCACGGCGGACGGCGCGGTCAAGACCGGGCGCAAGGGGGTGGGCATCTTCACCGTCCGGGCCACGGGCGTGGAGGCACATGCGGGGCTGGATCCCGCCGCCGGCGCGAGCGCCATCCATGCCCTGGCGGAGTTCGTGGTCAAGGCCGTGCAGGTCGCCGACCTTGGCCGGGGCACCTCGGTCAACGTCGGGCTGATCGAGGGCGGCTCGGGCACCAACGTGGCAGCCGGTTCGGCGTCGGCCATGCTCGACATCAGGGTCCCTGACTCCGCGGAGATGGACCGGGTGGACCGGGAACTGGACGCCGTCACCGTGTCGGACCCGCGGGTGCGCATCGAGGTGGAGCACTTCTGGAACCGTCCGCCCATGGCTCCGGTCACTCCGAATCCCCTGCTGGAGGCGGCGCGGGAGTCGGCCCGGGAGATCGGGCTCGCCCTTCCCGACGTCTCCGTGGGCGGAGCCAGCGACGCCAATTTCGTGGCCGCGCTGGGCATCCCGGTGCTCTGCGGCATGGGAGCGGTCGGCGGCGGGGCACACGCCCGCCACGAGCACATCCGCCTCGAGGCGGTGCCCCGCTTCACCGCCCTTACCGCAGGCACCCTGTTCCGGCTGGTGGACGGACTGCCTGTTCCGCGCGGCTAGGATTAAAGCCGGTTCCCCGCTCCTTGTGCCCTCCTTGTGCCAAGGCCGGGGAACCGGCAACAGGTACCGACCCGCGGGAGACAGCAGTGGAAATCGAGTTTGCCAGGTCCGCGCAGTCGACCCTGGGCGTGGAATGGGAACTGGCGCTCGTGGACCGCGCCGACGGCGGGCTGGTTTCCGTGGCCGACGAGGTCCTGGCGCAGCTGTGCGCCGACGCCGGCCTGGAACCGGGCAGCGAACATCCCCAGGTCAAGCAGGAGCTGCTGGAAAACACCGTCGAGCTGGTCACCGGCGTCTGCACCACCGTTGCCGAGGCGAAGGCGGACCTGGCCCGCTCCATGGCCGCCGTCCGGCGGGTCACCGATCCCATGGGAGTTGAGCTCTTCTGCGCCGGGACGCACCCGTTCGCGGCGCCGCGCTCCCAGCCGGTCACGGACAAGGAACGCTACGCAAAGCTGATCGACCGCACGCAGTGGTGGGGCCAGCAGATGCTCATCTACGGCGTGCACGTGCACGTGGGCCTGGACTCCCGGGACAAGGCGCTTCCGGTCCTGGACGGGCTGGTCAACTACTTCCCGCACTTCCAGGCCCTGTCCGCCTCCTCCCCGTTCTGGGGCGGCGAGGACACCGGCTACGCGTCGCAGCGGGCGCTGATGTTCCAGCAGCTGCCCACCGCCGGGCTGCCGTTCCAGTTCCGCACCTGGTCGGAGTACGAGGGCTACGTGCAGGACATGTTCACCACCGGGGTCATCGACGCGATCAGCGAGATCCGCTGGGATATCCGCCCGGTGCCGGGCCTGGGCACCATCGAGATGCGCGTTTGTGACGGCCTGGCGACCCTGGAGGAGGTCGGCGCCGTCGCCGCCCTGACCCAGTGCCTGGTCGATGAGTTCTCCACCATCCTGGACAACGGCGGCAGCATTCCCACCATGCCGCCCTGGCACGTGCAGGAAAACAAGTGGCGGGCGGCACGGTACGGGCTGGACGCCATCATCATCCTCGACGCGGCGGGCAACGAAAAGCTGGTCACCGACCATCTGCTCGAGGACGTCCTTCCGCGGCTGGCACCGGTCGCGGACAAGCTCGGCTGCCCGCAGGAACTGGCCGATGTGGCGCGCATCATCGAGCGCGGCGCGGGCTACCAGCGCCAGCGCCGCGCCGCCGAAGAGAACGGCGGGGACCTGCGCGCCGTCGTCCGGGACAACGTGCGGCAGCTGCGCGGCGAAGCCTAGCGCTACCGGCGCTCCCGGAGCGGGCGGCTGTCCGGGGAAGGACCGCCGATTCCTCAGAGGCTGATCTGCGACACCGGCTGCGACGGGTCCGGGGCGAAGCCCAGGTCGCTTGGCTGCACCCCGGCCATCACCACCTGGGCCCCCAGCGCGGCGATCATCGCCCCGTTGTCGGTGCACAGGCTGATCGGCGGGACCCTCAGCTTGATGCCGGCGGCCGCGCAGCGCTCCTCGGCCAGGGCGCGCAGGCGGGAGTTGGCCGCCACTCCCCCGCCGAGCAGCAGATGCGTGATGCCGTGCTCGGTGCAGGCCAGCACCGCCTTCGCGGTGATCACGTCGACCACCGCCTCCTGGAAGGACGCGGCGATGTCGGCCACCGGCAGCGGTTCGCCGGCGGCCTCGTACTGCTCCACGCAGCGGGCGACGGCGGTCTTCAGGCCGGAGAAGGACCAGTCGTACCGGTGCGGGCCCGGCTCCTGGGCCGTCCCCATGTACTTGGGCTGGGTGAGGCCGCGCGGGAAGCGGATCGCCGTCGGGTTCCCCTCCCGCGCCAGTTTGTCGATGACCGGTCCGCCCGGGTAGCCGAGGCCCAGGATGCGGGCCACCTTGTCGTAGGCCTCCCCGGCGGCGTCGTCGATGGTGGAGCCGAGCAGCTCGACGTCGGAGGCCAGCGAACGCACCCGCAGGATTTCGGTGTGCCCGCCGGAGACCAGGAGGGCGCCGAGGTTTTCCGGCAGCGCCCCGCCGTCGAGCACCCCGACTCCCACGTGCGCGACCAGGTGGTTGATGGCGTACAGCGGCTTGCCGGTGGCCACCGCCAGGGCCTTCGCGGCGGCGACTCCCACCATCAGCGCCCCGGACAGCCCGGGACCGGAGGTGACGGCGATGGCGTCAAGGTCCGCCAGGGTCACGCCGGCCTCGTCGAGGGCGGCCTGCAGCGTGGGGATGAAGGCCTCCAGGTGGGCGCGCGAGGCGATTTCGGGAATCACGCCGCCGAACCGCACATGCTCCTCCATGGAGGACGAGACCGTGTTGGTCAGCAGCGTTTCTCCCCGGACGATGCCCACGCCCGTCTCGTCGCAGGAGGATTCGATGCCGAGCACCAGCGGTTCGGTGCGGTTCATGAGGGGTCCTTTTCGGTGAGGGGTCCATGGGGGTCGGCGCCGTCCGCGCCGGTGCGGGCGGGCGGGCCCTGCCACTCGTGGAGCGGCAGCTGCATGATCAGCGCGTCCACGCCGTCGCGGTAATAGCGCGGCCGGACGTGGATCTGCCGGAAGCCGAACCATTGGTACAGGCGCTGGGCGCGGGGGTTGTCGCGGCGCACCTCGAGCAGCACGTCCGCCGCGCCCCGCCGGCGCGCTTCCTCGATGAGCAGCGTCAGCAGGCGTGAGCCGACGCCGGCACCCTCCCGTTCCGGAACGACGGCGATGGTCTGCACGTCGGCGATGGGCAGCACGCACATCAGCCCGGCGTAGCCGATGATCCGCCCGTCCCCGTCCTCGGCCACGTAGTAGGCGCGGGTGTCGGCGTGGGCCAGTTCATCCCGGAACATCTGCAGCGGCCAGGCGTCGACGGGGAACAGGGCGGTTTCCAGCCGGTGCACCTCCGTCAGGTCCGCGGCGGTCATGGGGCGAAGGGACGCACTCACAGCGCGCGCTTCCGCGGCCCGGGGACCTTTGCGTCGGATTCCCGCAGGTAGAGGGGCGCCGGGTCGGGCAGCGGCAGGCCCCGGGTCAGCGGCACGACGGCGGCCCGGCCCAGGGCGGCGGCGGTGGGCTGGGCGGCGGCGAAGGCCGGGACGGCGGGCAGCACCCCGTCGTAGAGGCCGGCGCCGGCGCCGTAGGCCGGCAGCTGCGGCAGTTCTCCGGCGGCGCCCACATGCGGGCCGTCGATCAGGTGGGCGGTGCCGCCCGTGCTCTGGTAGCGGGCCCAGTAGACCTCGCGTCGGCGGGCGTCGGTGGCCACCAGGAACTCGTCGACGCCGGAACGCCACGCGTCCAGCGCCGCGTCGAAGGCCAGCGCGTCAAGGCTCATCATTCCGTGCAGCGGCTTGCCCCAGGCGAACGCGAGGGTGCGTGCGGTGGCGATTCCCGCGCGGAGCCCGGTGAAGGGACCGGGGCCGACGCCGACCACCAGCGCATCGAGGTCGGCCGGCGCGGTGCCGCCTGCCGCCAGCAGGTCGCGGATGGCCGGGGCGAGCACTTCCGCGTGGCTGCGGGTGTCCTCGGTGGCGAACTCGGCCAGGACCTCTCCCTCCCCGGTCAGCAGCGCGGCGCTTGCAATGGCGGAGGTATCGAGGCAGAGAATCAGCACGGTGCCTATTTTACGTCCCCCGGCTCCGCGCCCGGCACGGGGCGGCGGGCCGCCGGGATGGTGCGCGCCCGGGGGCCGCAGTCAGTCCAGGTCCGGCGCCTGTTCCCAGCGCGGCCCGTAGCCGGCGATCCGGATGACCCGCTCCTCGTCGTCGTCATCGGCGGAGAAGTCCAGGCCGGCGCCGCTGCCGCCGGGCGCGCCGTCGCCGCCGACGGCGCGCAGCAGGACCACTTCGAGCCGGCTCTCGGCCAAGTGCTCCACGAGGCCGCGTCCCCACTCCACGACCGTCACCGCACGGTCCATGGTGGATTCGAGGTCGATGTCGTCGATCTCCCCCTCGGAGCCCAGGCGGTAGGCGTCGACGTGCACCAGGTCGGGGCCGTCGCCGAGGTTCGGGTGCTGGCGGACGAGGACGAAGGTGGGCGAAATGATGCCCGGACGCACCCCCAGCCCCCTGCCCAGCCCCTGGGTGAAGGTCGTCTTGCCGGCGCCGAGCTCACCGGTGAGCAGGAGCAGGTCGCCACGCCCGAGGAAACCGGCGAGGCGTTCGGCGAAGCCGCGCGTGGCGTCCGCCCCGGCGGTCCGGTACTCCCGTTCCCATGCCGGGAGCGCGCCGCCCGTCACCGGTTGCCTGCCGCGGCGGTGTCGGCGGAGATGTCCTGCGGGCCGTCCGCGTCCACGTCCGGTGCGGGGACGGTGTCGGTGGGCACCGAGGAGGCCCCGGCGTCGGCGTCGGCGTCCACATCCTGCCGGATTCCCTGCCCGCTGTCGATGTGCACGCGGGTCACCCGGGAGCCGATCCGGGTGATGATCTCGTAGTTGATGGTGCCGGCGGCCTCGGCCCAGGCGTCCACGCTCGGGTGACCCGGCCCGCCGAACAGCACCGCTTCACGGCCGATGAGGGTCCGTTCGGTGCCGGCGATGCCGGTGGTGCCCAGGTCGACGACCATCTGGTCCATGGCAATCCGGCCCACCACTTCGTGGACGGTGCCGTCGATGCTGACGACGCCGCCGGCGGCGGTGCGGGGAATGCCGTCGCCGTAGCCGACCGGGATCAACGCCAGCGTGGTCGCCTCCGGGGTCCGGTAGCGGAAGCCGTAGGACACGCCCTGGCCGGCGGGCACCTCCTTGCAGTTGGCGACGGTGGTGGCCAGCGTCATCGCCGGGCGCAGGCCCAGCTCCGCGGAGGTCTGCCCCGGGAACGGAGACAGGCCGTACAGGCCCAGGCCCACGCGGACCAGGTCGAAGTGGGTGTCGGGCCGGGCCAGGACGGCGGGGGTGTTGGCGATGTGGCGCACCTCCACGTCCACCCCGGCGTCCTCCGCCACGGCGACGGCGGTGCGGAACGCGTCCAGCTGTTCATCGGTCTCGGGCCGGTCCGGCTCGTCCGCCACGGCGAAGTGCGAGAAGATCCCGACGACGCGCAGCAGCCCCTCCTCCTGGTAGGCCAGGGCGCGGCCGACGAAGGCCTCCCAGAGGTCGGGCGGGCAGCCGTTGCGGCCCAGGCCGGTGTCGATTTTCAGGTGCACCCGGGCGGGCATTTCCAGCGAGCGCGCGGCCGCCACCACGGACTCCAGCTCCCATCCGGAGATGCCGAGGTCGATGTCCGCGCTGATGCCGGCGGAGAAGTCGCTTTCGACGGTGTGCAGCCAGGCGAGCACGGGAGCGGTGATGCCGGCGCTGCGCAGCTCCAGGGCCTCGGAGATGTGCGCGGTTCCCAGCCAGGCCGCGCCGGCGGCGAGCGCGGCCTGCGCGACGGGCACCGCCCCGTGGCCGTAGGCGTCGGCCTTGACCACCGCCATGATGCGGGCAGGGCTGGCGATCTCGGCGAAACGGTGCACGTTGTGCCGGATCGCGGCCAGGTCGACGACGGCCCGGCGTTCGGAGGCGGGAGCGGTTTCCAGGTAGTTCACGCCCTCCATTGTTCCACCCGCCGCCGGGCTATTCGCCCGGATCGGCCGCTTCCGGCTCCAGCGCACGGTACATGATGTGCAGTCCGGTCAGGCCTTCGGTCGGATGCCGGAAGGCCTCGGGCACCGTGGCCAGGATGCGGAAACCCAGCGACTGCCAGAGCGCGACGGCGCGCCGGTTGGCCTCCACCACGGCATTGAACTGCATTGCCGTATACCCCTGGGCCCGGGCCTCGGCGAGGACATGCCCGGCCAGCCTGCGGGCGATGCCCCGGCCGCCGTGGGCAGCATGCGTCATGAAGGAGGCGTTGGCCACGTGGTCGCCGGGGCCGGACCGGTTGGGGTGCAGCAGGGCGGTGCCCACCACCGTTCCGTCCCCGTCCACCGCGACGTACACCGCGGCCGGGGCCGGCTCCATCCATTCATCGCGGGCGGTGCCCTCATCCATGTCCCGGTCCCAGCAGTAGGTCTGCCCCGCGCGGACGATCGGTTCCATCACGGCCCAGATCCCGGGCCAGTCGCCGTCGACGGCGCGGCGCACCTGCAGGGTGTCCGGCTGCGGGTGCGCCGCGCCGCTCATGCCTCGAGGGCCTTCGCCCACAGGTTGATGCCGGCGTCGACCGCGTGCTCGTCGATGCGGCGCAGTTCCTCGTCGCTGAACTGCAGCTTCTGCACGGCTGCGAGGCTGTCCTCCAGCTGCCGCACCGAGGAGGCCCCGATCAGCGCCGAAGTGACCTGCCCGCCGCCGGCCTGGGGGCGCAGCACCCAGGCGATGGCCATCTGCGCCAGGGTCTGGCCCCGCGACTCGGCGATTTCGTTGAGCGCACGCACCCGGGCGAGGTTTTCATCGGTGATCATCCCGGGGTCCAGCGACTTTCCGGCCGATGCCCGGGAGCCCTCCGGCACACCGTTCAGGTACTTGCCGGTGAGCAGGCCCTGGGCCAGCGGCGAGAACGCGATCGAGCCGGCGCCCGCTTCATCCAGGGCCGCGAAGAGGTTGGGATCGCCCTGCTCCACCCACCGGTTGAACATCGAGTAGGAGGGCTGGTGGATCAGCAGCGGGGTACCCATCTCGCGCAGGATCCGGGCCGCTTCCAGGGTCTTTTCCGGGGAGTAGGAGGAAATGCCGGCGTAGAGCGCCCGCCCGGAGCGGACAGCGGTGTCCAGCGCCCCCATGGTCTCCTCCAGGGGCGTGTCCGGGTCCGGCCGGTGGCTGTAGAAGATGTCGACGTAGTCCAAGCCCATCCGTTCCAGCGACTGGTCCAGGCTGGAGAGCAGGTACTTGCGCGAACCCCAGTTGCCGTAGGGCCCGGGCCACATGTCGTATCCGGCCTTGGTGGAGATCACCAGCTGGTCCCGGTAGGGGCGGAAATCGTCGCGCAGGTGCCGGCCGAAGTTCGTCTCGGCGGAGCCGTAGGGCGGTCCATAGTTGTTGGCGAGGTCGAAGTGGGTCACACCCAGGTCGAAGGCCCGGCGCAGGATCTGCCGCTGGGTCTCGAACTCCCGGTCATCGCCAAAGTTGTGCCAGAGGCCCAGGGAGACCGCGGGCAGCTGGAGCCCGCTGTGGCCCACCCGTCGATAGGGCATGGATTCATATCGGTTGTCGGCAGCAACATATGTCATGGGCCCTATCCTGCCACCCACGGCCCGCAGTCCGTCAGAGCGCGTGTCGCCGGGCCGCGGGGCAGGGGCCTGCGCCTTGCTGAAAACTACTAAGCCTGCTTAGGTTTGTGGGGTCACCGTGTTATCCGACAGGAAGGACCACAATGAGCCAGCCGGCGCAGCAGCAGGACGTTCCCGGTATCCAGTCGAAAATGGAGCCGATCCCCGACTGCGGTGAGCAGAGCTACCGCGGCTCGGGGAAGCTCAAGGGCAAAAAGGCCGTGATCACCGGCGCCGACAGCGGCATCGGCCGCGCCGTGGCGATAGCCTTCGCGCGTGAGGGCGCCGACGTGCTGATCTCCTACCTCAACGAAGACGACGACGCGCGCGACACCGCCCGCCTGGTCGAGGAGGCCGGGCAGAAGGCCGTCCTGGTGCCCGGCGACCTCGACACCGCCGCCCAGTGCCGCAGGGTCATCGACACCGCGGTGCAGGAATTCGGCCGCATCGACGTGCTGGTGCACAACGCCGCCTTCCAGATGGACCGGCCCACCCTGGAGGAGATCTCCGATGAGGAGTGGGAATACACCTTCAAGGTCAACATCAACGCGATGTTCTACCTGATCAAGGCAGCCCTGCCGCACATGGGGCCCGGGTCCTCGATCATCGGCAGCTCCTCCGTCAACTCGGACAATCCGGTGCCCACCCTGGCACCGTACTCGGCGACGAAGGCGGCCATCGCCAACTTCTCCGCCAGCCTGGCGCAGCTGCTCGGCGAGCGCGGCATCCGGGTGAACAGCGTCGCGCCGGGCCCGATCTGGACCCCGCTGATCCCGTCCACGATGCCGCCCGAGAAGGTGGAGAGCTTCGGCTCCGACGTTCCGCTGGGCCGCCCCGGCCAGCCGGCCGAGCTCGCCCCGGCCTACGTCCTGCTGGCCTCCGACGACGGCAGCTACATGTCCGGCGCCCGCATCGCCGTCACCGGCGGCAACCCGATCCTGTAGCGCCGCAGCTCCGGCGCCCGCCGTCGTCGGCCCGACGCCGCCGCCCCGCCAGCCATCGCCTCTCCGCCCGCCCAGGGCACGAACAGGAGCCAGCCGTGAAGATCCGTGGATCGGTCGCCGTCGTGACCGGAGCCTCCAGCGGCATCGGCAGGGCCACGGCCCTCCGCCTGGCCCGCCGGGGGGCCGACGTAGTCCTGGCCGCCCGGCGGGGCGAGGCGCTTCAGGAGGTGGCGGCGCAGTGCCGCAGGCACGGGGTGCGAAGCCTTGCCGTGCCCACCGACGTTGCCGATGAGCGCGCCGTCCGTGTCCTCGCCGAGCGTGCCCGGGAGGAATTCGGCCGGATCGACGTCTGGATCAACAATGCCGCCGTGGGCTCCTTCGCGCCCTTCCTGCAGACACCCCTGGCTGATTTCCGGCGGGTCCTGGACGTCAACGTCATGGGGTATGTGTACGGCTGCCGGCAGGCGCTGGAACAGATGGGCGCGCAGGGGGCGGGCACGGTGATCAACGTGGCCTCGATCGTGGGGGAAGTGCCCCAGCCCTACACGGCGCCCTACTCCATGTCCAAGGCCGCGGTCCGGGCGCTGGGCGTCAGCCTGCGCTCGGAGCTGCGGCTGGCCCGGGCACGGAACATCCATGTCTGCACGGTCCTGCCGCCGACCATCGACACGCCGTTCTTCCAGCACGGCGCCAACTACAGCGGACGCCGGGCCCTGGCGATGCCGCCGGTGTACACCGCCGACGCCGTGGCCAGGCAGATCCTGCGCCTGCTCGGCCGCCCCCGCCCGGAGGCGGTCGTGGGGCTGATCGGGCGCTCGCTCGTCGCGCAGCATCGGCTCATGCCGCGCCCCGTGGAGGCCTTCATGGCGGTGCAGGTGGACCGCGGCCAGCTCTCCCGCCGCGAGCCGGCCGCGCCGTCACCCGGCTCCATTTACGGGCCCGCCGCCGCCGATGCCGCGGGCTCGGTCGACGGCGGCTGGCATGGCCGGGCACGGACGGTGCGGCGAAACACCCTGGCCGCCCTGCTCCCGGCGGCCGCCGTCGCCGCCGCGGTGCGGCGGCAGCGACGGAGCTGAACCGCCGCCTGCTCAGCTTCTCCTGCGCATGTCAGCCTTCGCCGGCCAGGCGCAGCACGGCGGCCCCGTGCGGCGGCAGCCTGATCCCCTCGGCGGACACCTCCGCCGGCACGGTCTCCAGCAGGACCTCACCGCCGCCCGGCGCGCCGGCCGGGACCGGCACGAGCCGTTCGGTGTCGGCGAAGTTGAGCACGATCCCCACGTCGCCGCGCCGGACCACCAGCCACCCCTGATCCTCGTCGTACTCGACGCCGGTGTGCCGCAGGTCCGGATCCGTCAGTTCGGGAAGGGACCGCCGCAGCTGCAGCAGCCGGCGGTACAGGTCCAGCAGCCGGGCGTGGTCGCCCTGCCCGGGTTCGTTCCAGTCGAGCTTGGAGCGCCGGAAGGTCTCCGGGTCCTGCGGGTTGGGCACCGTCTCCGGGTCCCAGCCCATCTTCTCGAACTCCTTCAGCCGCCCCTCGGCAGTGGCCCTGCCCAGCTCCGGCTCGGGGTGGGAGGTGAAGAACTGCCAGGGCGTGGAGGCGCCGAACTCCTCCCCCATGAACAGCATGGGGGTGAAGGGGCCGGTCAGGTACAGCACCGCGCCGAGCGCGAGGCGGTCATATCCCAGCGCCGGACTGAGCCGGTCTCCGGCGGCACGGTTGCCGACCTGGTCGTGGTCCTGGATAAACGTCACCAGCTGGCGGGCTGTGTTCGCGTCCGGGTCCAGCGGCCGGCCGTGGCTGCGCTCCCGGAAAGAGGAGAAGGTTCCGTCGTGGTAGAACCCCTTTTCCAGCACCTTGGCCAGCGCACCGAGGGAGCCGAAGTCGGCGTAGTAGCCGATGGTCTCCCCCGTGAGGTTGCTGTGGGCGGCGTGATGGAAGTCGTCCGACCATTGCCCGGCCAGCCCGTAGCCGCCCCGGTCCCGTCCGGTGATCAGGCGGGGGTTGTTCAGGTCCGACTCGGCGATGAGGAACAGCGGCTTGTCCAGCTCCGCGGCCAGCCGGTCCGTTTCGGCCGCCATCTCCTCGAGGATGTGCACCGCCCGCTCGTCGTGCAGCGCGTGCACGGCGTCCAGCCGCAGCCCGTCGACATGGTAGTCGCGGAACCACATGGCCACGTTGTCCAGGATGTAGCGGCGGACTTCGTCGGAGAGCGGTCCGTCGAGGTTGATCGAATCTCCCCAGGTGTTCGACTTTCCCTGCGAAAGGTAGGGGCCGAACAGGGGCAGGTAGTTGCCGCTCGGCCCGAGGTGGTTGTAGACGACGTCCTGGATGACGCCCAGGCCGGCCTGGTGCGCGGCGTCCACGAACCGCTGGTAGGCCTCCGGCCCGCCGTAGGTCTCCTGGACCGCGTACCAGAGCACGCCGTCGTAACCCCAGTTGTGGGTGCCGTTGAAGGCGTTCACGGGCAGCAGCTCGATGTACTGCACGCCCAGGTCCCGCAGGTAGGGCAGTTTCCCGGCGGCGGCGTCCAGGGTGCCTTCGGGGGTGAAGGTACCCACGTGCAGCTCGTAGATGGCCTGCCCGTCGAGTCCAGGCGAGCGCCAGCCGGCGTCGTGCCATGGGTAGGCCGCCGGGTCGAAGGTGCGGGAGAGCCCGTGCACGCCCTCCGGCTGCCGTCGGGACCGCGGATCCGGAACCGGCGTCTCGGCGCCGTTGATCAGGTACCCGTAGTCGATGTCCTCGGTGAGCTGGGCGTGCTGGACATGCCACCAGCCGCCCTCCCCGAGGCTCATGGGCAGCCTGCGGCCGTCCGCCAGCAGCGTCATGGTGTCGGCGTCCGGAGCCCAGACCGTGAAGTCGGTGCGCATCAGTTGTCCTCCCGTACGAGCAGAGCGGCCGGATACGTGCTGAACAGGTCCTGCACGGCGATGGTCCCGTCGGACTCGTGCAGCGCCCCGGTCACCACCTCCCGCCAGCTGCCGGCCGGCAGCTGCAGCACGGTGTCGCCCCAGCCGCCTGCAGCAGCCAGGCCGATCGGCAGCCGGGTGACGGCAGCGACCGCGCCGCCGCGGTCGAAGGCGAAGACGTGGTCGGCGGCCGCGCCGCGGGCAGGCACGGCGGCGTAGCCGGTGAACAGTTCGGGCCGGGCCCGGCGCAGCTGGAGCGCCCGGGAGGTCAGCAGCAGCTTGGCCCGCCCGTCGGCGTCGGGCGCGGGGGCCGCTCCCTCCGCCAGGGCGGCGAGTTCCCGGCCCCGCTCCGCATAGTCCACCGGCCGCCGGTTGTCCGGGTCCACCAGCGAGCGGTCCCAGTACTCGGTGCCCTGGTAGACGTCGGGCACGCCCGGCATCGCCAGCTGCAGCAGCTTCGCGGACAGGGAATTGGACCAGCCGGCGGCCGTGATCCGCGCGTCCAGGCGTTCGAGTTCCCCACGGACCCGCGGGTCGTCGAACGCGGCGTCGACGGCGGCGTGCATGGCGTCCTCGAACGCCTGGTCGACGTCGGTCCAGGTGGTCGAGCTGCCGGCCTCCCGTGCGGCTTTCTCCGCATAGGTGTGCGCACGTTCGCGCGACAGCGGCCAGGCTCCCAGCAGCGACTGCCAGAGCAGGTTGGCAAACGGAGCGTCGGGAATCGGCGCTGCCTCCTGCAGCCGGGCGAAGGCCGCGGCCCAGTCGCCGGGCAGCTCGGACAGGACGCTGATCCGGGCGCGGGTGTCCTCGCTGCGCTTGGTGTCATGCGTGGTGAGCGTGGTCATCGCCGCCGGACGGTCACGCTGGCGCCGGAGCAGCTCCAGGTGCAGGTCGAGGGGGTCCAGGGCGAAGACGGACGGATCGGCGCCGACTTCGTTCAGCGAGACCAGCCGGCTGTACCGGTAGAACGCGGTGTCTTCCACGCCCTTGGCCATGACCATGCCGCTGGTCTGCTGGAACCGGACGGGCAGCTCGGGAAGCGGGCCGGTTCCTCCTGCGAGGGCGGGGTTCAGCAGCGGGTGCAGGACCTCCAGCGCGGGGGCCAGGTCCGGGCGGTGGACCATGGCCAGGTCCACGGCCTCGGCGAGGTATCCGGCGCCGTCGGGCAGGTAGCTGCGGTAGACCGGGAAGCAGGCGAGCAGCTCGGCCAGGGCGTCCGCAGCGGTTGCCGGCTCGAGGCCGGTGTCCGGCGGCAGCAGGCGCACCAGGCGCTGCACCTCCGAGTTCAGCATCCCGTCGGCGATGGCACGCTTGGTGTCGTGGATCATCCGTCGGTAGTCCCGGGCGGGGGCGACGGCGGTCAGCGCCTGCTCTGCGGCGGGATCGACGAAGAGGCGGTCGACGGCGGCCAGCGCGTCGTAGCCGGTGGTGCCCGCCGTTTCCCAGCCGGCCGGAAGGGCTTCGCCGGGCTCGAGGATCTTCTCCACCAGGACGTAGGCACCGCCGGTGAGCTTCTGCAGCTGCTCCAGGTAGCCGCCGGGGTCGGCGAGGCCGTCCGGGTGGTCGATCCGCAGCCCGTCCACCAGCCCGGCCTCGAACCAGCGGCGGACTTCGGCATGCGCCTGCTCGAAGACCTCGGGCTCCTCCACACGGATGCCGGCGAGCGTGTTGACGCCGAAGAACCGGCGGTAGTTCAGTTCGTTGTCGGCCCGCCGCCAGCTGACCAGCTCGTAGTGCTGGCGGCCGTGCACCTCACGGGCGTCGGCCCCGTCGTCGGCGGTGCCCTCGGCGAGCGGGAAGACGTGGTCGTAGTAGCGCAGCGTGCCGTCGACCAGCTGGAGGTTCTCCAGTTCATCGTCCCCGTCGCCGAGCACCGGCAGGCGGATCCTGCCGCCGGCGGCGTCCCAGTCGACGTCGAACGCGGCCGCATACGGGGAGCCGGGCCCCTCCCGGAGCAGGGACCACCACCAGGCGTTGGCGCGCGGCGTCGCCACTCCCATGTGGTTGGGCACGATGTCCACCAGCACGCCCAGCCCGGCTGCGTGCGCCGCCTCGGACAGCGCGCGCAGCCCCTCGGCTCCGCCGCGGGCGGGGTCGACGGCCGACGGATCGACGACGTCGTACCCGTGGTCGGAGCCGGGCTCCGCGGCCAGGATCGGCGAGAGGTAGATCCAGTCCGCGCCGAGGTCCGCCAGGTACGGCACCAGGGCGGCGGCGTCGTGGAGGGTGAAGGACGGCGTGATCTGCAGGCGGTAGGTGGAGACCGGTGCCCTCACTCGTCGCCCTCTTCCCCGCCGGCGTCCGCGGCCGCGTCGGCGGCTGCTTCGTCCGCCGCCGCCAGGACGGCCAGGGACGCGGCCACCGAATGGTCGTGGTCCTCTTCCTCCTCCGGATGAGCGCGGAGGATGACCAGGGACTTGGCGGCAACGTTCAGCGACGAGTCCGGGGCGACCGTCTCCTCCGTCTCGTATCCGCCGGCCGTGTCGATGACCCGGTCCCAGAGCGGGCCGTACTCCTTGCCCGGCACGGTGAACTTCACCGTGTTGTCGTCGGCGTTGAAGTAGAGCAGGAAGTTCGCGTCGACAATCCGCTGGCCGCGCTCGTCCCGGCCGGGGATGCCCTGGCCGTTGAGGAAGACCCCGAGCGACCGGCTCAGCTGCGCATCCCAGTCCTCCGGCTCCATGGGAGTGCCGTCCTCGCGCAGCCAGACGATGTCCGGAAGGACCTCGCCCTCGCCGCGGCGCACCGGGCGGCCGTCAAAGAAACGCCGGCGGCGGAAAGTGGGGTGCTCCGCACGCAGCCGGTTCACCGCGGCCGTGAATTCCACCAGCGGGGTGTCCATGGCGTCCCAGTTGACCCAGGTGAGCTCGGAGTCCTGGGCGTAGGTGTTGTTGTTGCCCTGCTGGGTCCGGCCCAGCTCATCCCCGTGCAGCAGCATGGGCACGCCCTGGGACAGCAGCAGGGTGGCGATGAAGTTGCGCTGCTGCCGGGCCCGCAGCGAGAGCACCGTCGGGTCGTCGGTGGGGCCCTCGACGCCGCAGTTCCAGGACCGGTTGTGGGACTCGCCGTCGTTGTTGTCCTCGCCGTTGGCCTCGTTGTGCTTCTCGTTGTAGGAGACCAGGTCGCGCAGGGTGAATCCGTCGTGCGCGGTGACGAAATTGATCGATGCGACCGGGCGGCGGGCGGAGGACTCGTAGAGGTCCGCGGATCCGGTGATGCGGGAGGCGAACTCGCCCAGGGTGGAGGGCTCGCCGCGCCAGAAGTCGCGCACGGTGTCGCGGAACTTGCCGTTCCATTCCGTCCACAGGGGCGGGAAGTTGCCCACCTGGTAGCCGCCGGGGCCGATGTCCCAGGGCTCGGCGATCAGCTTCACCTGGGAGACGACCGGATCCTGCTGGACCAGTTCGAAGAAGCTGGACAGGCGGTCGACGTCGTAGAACTCACGGGCCAGGGTCGAGGCGAGGTCGAAGCGGAACCCGTCCACGTGCATTTCGGTGACCCAGTAGCGCAGCGAGTCCATGATCAGCTGCAGCGAATGCGGGGTCCGCACGTTCAGGGAGTTTCCGGTGCCGGTGTAGTCCATGTAGTACCGCTGGTCGTCCTCGACCAGCCGGTAGTACGACTTGTTGTCGATGCCCCGGAACGACAGGGTGGGGCCCAGGTGGTTGCCCTCGGCGGTGTGGTTGTACACCACGTCGAGGATCACTTCGATCCCGGCCCGGTGCAGGTCGCGCACCATGGCCTTGAACTCCTGCACCTGCTGGCCGGCGTCGCCGGTGGCGCTGTACTTGTTGTGCGGGGCGAAGAAGCCGATGGTGTTGTAGCCCCAGTAGTTGGACAGGCCCTTCTCCTGCAGCGTGGAGTCGTTGACGAACTGGTGCACGGGCATCAGTTCGATCGCCGTGACGCCTAGTTTCTGCAGGTGTTCGATGACGGCCGGATGCGCGATGCCGGCATAGGTGCCGCGCTCGGCCTCGGGAACCTCGGGATGCAGCATCGTCAGGCCCTTGACGTGGGCTTCGTAGATGACCGACTTGTGGTACGGAATCCGGGGCAGCCGGTCCCCGTCCCAGTCGAAGAAGGGGTTGACGACGACGCCGAGCATCATGTGGGCGGCGGAGTCCTCGTCGTTGCGGGAGTCCTCGTCGCCGAAGTTGTAGCCGAACAGCGCCTGGTCCCAGTCGATCTCACCGGCCACGGCCTTGGCGTAGGGATCCAGCAGCAGCTTGTTCGGGTTGCAGCGGCAGCCGTTGGCCGGGTCATAGGGGCCGTCCACCCGGAAGCCGTACTTCTGCCCGGGGATGACGTTGGGCAGGTAGCAGTGCCAGACATACCCGTCGACTTCGTGCAGGCGGATCTGTTCCTCCCTGCCCTCGTCGTCGAACAGGCAGAGGGTCACCGATTCGGCGGCCTCGCTGTAGAGGGCGAAGTTGGTGCCGTGCCCGTCATAGGTCGCGCCCAACGGATAGGCATCACCCGGCCAAACTTCCATCTGTGCTCCTGACGTCGGTAGTGTGCAGGACACCAATTTAGTATGCCTGCTTAGTTTCACACCTTACCCCGCCCGGTGCCGTCCCCGGTGGTGAGCTCGGCCACCACCGAACGGATCTCCGCCGGCAGTTTCGACGGCTCGACCGGTCCCCCGCGGGCGGCCCGGCATCCCGCCAGTCCGTGCAGGCTGGCGGCGGCGGCGGCCAGGTGGGCGTAGTGGCCGGGAGTCCGTTCGTCCGGGGCGGTGTGGTCGGTGGCCAGCAGGGCGCCGAGGATCCCCGCCAGGGTGTCCCCGCTGCCGGCCGTGGCGAGCCCGGCGGTGGCCTCGGCCTGGCTGTAGGCGGTGCCGTCGGGGCCGGCGGCGAGGGTGGCCCAGCCTTTCAGCAGGACGGTGGCACCGGTGAGGGCGGCCGCCCGCCGGGCCCAGGACAGCGGATCCGCTTCGATCTGTTCGCGCTCCACCGGTTCGTCCAGGGCGCCCAGCAGGCGGGCGAGTTCCCCGGCGTGCGGCGTGAGCACGGTCTCGGCGCCCAGTCCCGGGTGCACCTCGGAGAGGGCGTCGGCGTCGATGACGGCGGGCAGCTCCGCGGCCATGGCGGCGCGGGCCCGCAGCCGCTGCTCCTCATCGGTGCCGGCGCCCGGGCCGGCCAGCCAGGCCTGGACGTGGGTCTCCTCCACCCGGCCCCCGCTGCAGACCGCCTCCGGATGGGCGATGTTGATCAGCCGGGCGACGTCGGGCGCGCCGAGGTAGCGGACCATCCCGACGCCGGTGGCCAGGGCGGCGCCGACGGCGAGCACGGCTGCTCCCGGATAGGTTGCCGATCCCGCGGCGACGCCGAGGACGCCGCGGGTGTACTTGTGGTCGGTGGCCAGGGGCCGGTAGACGGCCTCGGCAAGGTCGGCTGCTTCCAGCCGGTGCAGTTCGGGCTCCCCCAGATACGGGCCGAGGCCGATGTCGACGCATTCGACGGTTCCGGCCGCGGCGGCACCGGGGCCTGCCATCAGGCCGGTCTTCCAGGCGCCGAAGGTCACGGTGGCATCGGCGCGGATATGCGGGCCGGCGGCGGCTCCGGTGTCTGCGTCGATGCCGCTGGGCAGGTCCGTGGCCAGGATAAAGGGGCCCGTCCCCTGGTTGTCGCGGGCGGGCACGAGGGCCTTGGCGAGCTCGGCCGCCGGGCCGCGGAGCCCGCCTTTGCCGCCGGTGCCGAGCAGGCCGTCGAGGACCAGGTCGGCGTCGCGGCAGAGCCCGGCCGCCGACGCGGGGTCCGGCTGGGAGCGCACGCTGCCGCCGCATCGGATGAGCTCCGCCAGCGCCTCCGGGTGGGCCCGCCCGGCGAACAGCAGGGCGGTGACGGAGGCGCCGCGGGCGGCCAGCCGGGCGCCCGCGTAGAGCGCGTCGCCGCCGTTGTTGCCGGCTCCGGCCAGCACCATGACCACGGCCCCGTAGATCCTGCCGCGGCGGTGCAGCTGCCGGGCGGCGGCCGCATGGAGCCCGTGGGCGGCCCGCTGCATCAGCGCCGGTCCCAGGCCCTGCCGCAGCAGCGGCTCCTCGGCGGCACGGACGGCGGTTCCGGAGTACGCGCTGATCATGTCGACCAGCCTAGTACCGTCCCCCGGCTCAGTCTTCGGCGACCACCATCGCGGTGGCGACGTCGCCGTCGTGGCTGAGCGAGAGGTGCCAGCGGCGGACGCCCCGTTCGTCGGCGGCCGCAGCGACGGTTCCGCTGGCCTGGACGAAGGGGGCGCCGGCGCCGTCGATCCCGACCTGGCAGTCCTGCCAGTTCATGCCGGCCGGCGCGCCGAGCGCCTTCGCGACCGCTTCCTTGGCGGCGAACCTGGCCGCCAGGGAACGCAGGTTCAGCTCCCGCTCGGCGGGAGTGAACAGGCGGGCCCGGAGCCCGGGCGTGCGTTCCAGCTGGCGGCCGAACCGCGGCACGTCGACGACGTCGACGCCGATCCCGACGATCACCGGGCTACTCGACGGTGACGGACTTGGCGAGGTTGCGCGGCTGGTCGACGTCGTACCCCTTGGCCGTGGCCAGGGCGCAGGCGAAGATCTGCAGCGGGACGACGGTCAGCAGCGGCGCGAGCAGCGGCGCGGCCTCCGGCACGTAGAAGACGTGCTCCGCGTAGTCCTTGACGGCGTCGTCGCCCTCTTCGGCGATCACGATGGTCCGGGCGCCGCGGGCGCGGATCTCCTGTATGTTGGAGACGACCTTGGCGTGCAGCGAGTTCCGGCCGCGCGGGGACGGAACCACCACGAACACGGGCTGGCCCTCCTCGATCAGGGCGATCGGGCCGTGCTTCAGCTCGCCGGCGGCGAAGCCCTCGGCGTGGATGTACGCCAGCTCCTTGAGCTTCAGCGCCCCCTCCATGGCGATCGGGAAGCCCACGTGGCGGCCCAGGAACAGCACCGAGCGCGTGTCGGCCATCATTTCGGCGAGCTCGCGGACCTGGCCGGAGGCGTCGAGGACCTGCTGGATCTTGCCGGGGATGGCGGCGAGGTCGGCCAGGATGTCCTTGATTTCGCCCTGGAACTTGTTGCCTCGCAGCTGGGCCAGGTACAGGCCGAGCAGGTACGCCGCGGTGATCTGCGCCAGGAAGGCCTTGGTGGAGGCCACGGCGATTTCGGGGCCGGCGTGGGTGTAGAGCACCGCATCGGATTCGCGCGGAATGGTCGAGCCGTGCGTGTTGCAGATGGCCAGCACCTTCGCGCCCTGCTCCTTGGCGTAGCGGACCGCCATCAGCGTGTCCATGGTTTCGCCGGACTGGCTGATCGCCACGATCAGCGTGTTGGCGTCCACGATCGGATCACGGTAGCGGAACTCGTGGCTGAGCTCGACCTCGACCGGAATCCTGCACCAGTGTTCGATGGTGTACTTGGCGACCTGGCCGGCGTAGGCGGAGGTGCCGCAGGCGAGGACCATGATCTTGTTGATGGACTTCAGGTCCTCGGGATCGACGCGCAGCTCGTCGAGCGTGAGGCGTCCCTCGGAGTCGGAACGGCCGAGCAGGGTGTCGCCCACGGCCTGCGGCTGGTCGTTGATCTCCTTCTCCATGAAGGAGCCGTAGCCGCCCTTTTCCGCAGCCTTGGCATCCCAGTTCACCTCGAACTCGGTGCCTTCGGCGGGCTCGCCGAAGAAGTCGGTGATGTCCATCGTCTCCGGGGTGATGGTGACGATCTGGTCCTGGCCGAGCTCGACGGCGCGGCGGGTGAAGTCGATGAAGCCGGAGACGTCGGAGCCGAGGAAGTTCTCGTTCTCGCCGAGCCCGACGACGAGCGGCGAGTTGCGGCGGGCGGCGACGACCATGCCGGGGGAATCGGCGTGCACGGCGAGCAGGGTGAAGGCGCCCTCGAGCCGCTGGCAGGCCAGCTGCATGGCGCGGCGCAGGTCACCCTCGGCCGCTCCGCGGTACAGGGATCCGAGCAGCACGGCGGCCACTTCGGTGTCGGTCTCGCTCAGGAACTCCGCGCCCTCCTGCAGCAGCTCCTGCTTGATCTCGGCGAAGTTCTCGATGATGCCGTTGTGGATCAGGGCCAGCCGGCCGCCGTCGGCCAGGTGCGGATGGGCGTTGGCGTCGGTCGGGCCGCCGTGCGTGGCCCAGCGGGTGTGGCCGATGCCGGTGGCCGCGACGGGCAGCGGGTCCTCTTCCAGGACCGCCGCAAGGTTGGCCAGCTTGCCGGACTTCTTGCGGCTCTGGACGCCGTCTTCGGTCAGGACGGCGACGCCGGCGGAGTCATAGCCCCGGTATTCGAGCCGGCGCAGGCCCTCCATGACGACGTCGAGGGCACTGTGGGAGCCGGCCTCGCGCAGCTCCGCTGCCGCGCCGGGGCGGCCGGTATATCCAACAATTCCACACATAGCCCTAAGCGTACCGGCAGGCGCGGCTGCTCCCGTGCACGGCAGGCCCGTACGGCCCGCCACCCCGGCGTTTCCTGTGTTCCCGATATGTTTGTCGCGTGTTTGGGAATGACGGGCCCGGCAGGGCAGAATGCACAGAGTGAGTGAACCATCGCCCCGGCCGCTGCCGTCCAACGGGTCTGAGGGCAACTTCACACCCTTCGTCGAGCTCGACAGGAGCACCTGGGCACGGCTCGCGAACGAGATCAAGTCCCCGCTGAACCAGGAGGACATTGTCCGGCTGCGGGGCATCGGCGACGAGCTCAGCCTCGAGGAGATCCGCGAGGTCTACCTTCCCCTCTCCCGCCTGCTGAACCTCTATGTCGCGGCGGCCGGTGAGCTGCACAGCGCCACCACCACCTTCCTGGGCGAGAAAACCAGCCGCACGCCGTTCGTGATCGGCGTCGCCGGCTCGGTGGCCGTCGGGAAGTCCACGACGGCGCGCGTGCTGCGGGAGATGCTGCGGCGCTGGCCGGAGACCCCGAACGTCGAGCTGGTCACCACCGACGGCTTCCTCTACCCCAACGCCGAGCTGGAGCGCCGCGGCCTGATGCAGCGCAAGGGTTTCCCGGAGTCCTACGACCGGCGGGCGCTGCTGCGCTTCGTGAGTGCGGTCAAGAGCGGCGCCGAGGAGGTCCGGGCCCCCAAGTACTCGCACCTGACCTACGACATCGTTCCGGGCGAGGAGATCGTCGTCCGCCGCCCCGACGTCCTCATCGTGGAGGGACTGAACGTGCTGGCCCCGGCCCGGGTCCGTGCCGACGGGCGCGCCGGGCTCGCCCTGAGCGACTTCTTCGACTTCTCCATCTACGTGGACGCCCGCACCTCCTACATCGAGGAATGGTACGTGCGCAGGTTCCAGAAACTGCGCAGCGGCGCCTTCGCCGATCCGGCGTCCTACTTCCACCGCTACGCCGACCTGAGCGACGAGGAAGCGCGTGAAACGGCCCTCGGGATCTGGAAGCGGATCAACGAGCCGAACCTGGTCACCAATGTGCTGCCCACCCGGGGACGCGCGCAGCTGGTCCTGTCCAAGGACGCCAACCATTCCGTGACCAGGATGCTCCTGCGCAAGACCTAGCCGGTCCGGGCGCAGCCGCCCGGACTCCGGCCGGGAAATGCAGGGCGCCCGGCCGTACTTCCGGACTGCCCCTCGGGCGTCCGGGGAGCGGAGGCCGGTGAGGCCTAGACCGCGGCGCCCTCGGTGGGCTTCAGCGACAGGTGGGTCTCCACGGTTTCGGCCAGCCGGCCGGCGACGGCTGACGCCGTGTCCATGTCAGCGGCCTCGACCATGACGCGGACCACGGGCTCGGTTCCGGAGGGCCGGAGCAGGACGCGGCCGGTCTCCCCCAGCTGCGCCTGGGCGGCTTCCACGGCGCGGCTGACGGCTTCATTGGTGCTGACGCCCGCCTTGTCGACGCCGCGGACGTTGATGAGGACCTGCGGCAGCTTGTTCATCACGGTGGCCAGCTGCTTCAGCGGCCGGCCGGTGCGGGCGACCTGGGCCGCGAGCTGGAGGCCGGTCAGGACGCCGTCGCCCGTGGTGGCGTACTCCGAGAAGATGACGTGGCCGGACTGCTCGCCGCCGAGGCTGTAGCCGCCTTCACGCATGGCCTCGAGGACGTACCGGTCCCCCACCGCGGTTTCCCGCAGGGAGATGCCGGCTTCCCGCAGGGCCAGCTTGAGGCCCAGGTTGCTCATGACGGTGGCGACGAGAGCGTCGTCCTTCAGCTTGCCGGCGGCCTTGAAGGCGGTGGCCATGATGGCCATGATCTGGTCGCCGTCGACCACGTTGCCCTCATGGTCCACGGCGAGGCAGCGGTCGGCGTCGCCGTCGTGGGCGATGCCGAGGTCCGCTCCGTGTTCCACCACGGCGGCCTGCAGCGGGCCCAGGTGGGTGGAGCCGTACCCGTCGTTGATGTTGATGCCGTCCGGATCGGCGCCGATCACCACGACCTTGGCGCCGGCGTCGGCGAAGACCTGCGGGGAGCAGCCGCTGGCGGCGCCGTGCGCGCAGTCCAGGACCACCTTGAGGCCGTCCAGCCGGTTCGGCAGGGTCTGCAGCAGGTGGAGGACATAGCGGTCTTCGGCATCAGCGAACCGGTTGATGCGCCCCACTTCGGCGCCCGTGGGACGCAGCGACGGCTGGCTCATCTCCAGCTCGATCTCGTCTTCGAGGGCGTCGTCGAGCTTCTGCCCGCCGCGGGCCAGGAACTTGATCCCGTTGTCGGGGGCGGCGTTGTGGCTGGCGGAGATCATGACGCCGAAGTCGGCGCCGAGGTCGGCCACCAGGAAGGCGGCGGCCGGGGTGGGCAGGACGCCCGCGTCGAAGACGTCGACGCCCGAGCTGGCCAGGCCGGCTTCCACCGCTGCGGAGATGAAGTCTCCGCTGATGCGCGGATCGCGTGCGACGACGGCGGTCGGGCGGCGGCCGTCGGAGCGGCGGTGCCCGAGGACGACGGCGGCGGCCTGGGCCAGGCTGAGGGCCACTTCCGCGGTAATGAGGCCGTTCGCGAGGCCCCGCACGCCGTCTGTTCCAAACAATCTGCTCATCGCACACAATCCTAAGACACGCTATTCACCTCAATGAGGGGCCGCAGGCGGCAGGCTTACCGGGCTATTCTGCCACCGGTATGCCCCCGAGCGTGAAATCGAGGGCCCTAAGCGGCCGCCCGAGGCAGGTGATTTTCCTCCCGTCGCAGGGTATCCGGCGCACTGGGCCTCCCTCACCCGACGCCGGTCTACGGCGCGTCCGGCTCTGAACACTGATCAGATGCACGACCCCCTTGCGGCTGCCCAGCGCTCCCATTCCGACCGGAGCCGCCCTCCGGGGTCGCGCCCTCCGGTTTGCGCTCTTTCCCTCCACTTCGTTCATTTCCTCCGGCCTGAAGCGGAGGCTACGGACAAAGTGGAGGGGAACGCCTCTGAGCGGAGGGCGGTGCGTTGGTCTGGCGGGCCCTCGGTCTGCCGGACTGCGTCTTAAACAGCAACAGCCCCCGCTCTGCAGCGGGGGCTGTTGCTGCGCGGCGCCGAAGGGCGCTTGTGGACCCAGGCGCTTTTCAGCGCTTGTGGAGCCAAGCGCCAAAAAGCGCCGCGGGCCCCAAGGTGCATTCGCCCCAGCGAATGCACCTTGGGAAGGCGCTTTTTAGCGCTTGGAGTACTGCGGAGCCTTGCGGGCCTTCTTGAGGCCTGCCTTCTTGCGCTCGATGACGCGGGCGTCACGGGTCAGGAAGCCGGCCTTCTTCAGGGTCGGGCGGTTGTTCTCGCGGTCGATCTCGTTCAGCGAGCGGGCAATGCCCAGGCGCAGCGCACCGGCCTGGCCGGAGGGGCCGCCGCCGTGGATGCGGGCGATGACGTCGTAGGCGCCTTCGAGGTCCAGGACCTTGAAGGGCTCGGCGACTTCCTGCTGGTGCAGCTTGTTCGGGAAGTAGTCCGACAGCTCGCGGCCGTTGATGTTCCACTGGCCGGAGCCGGGGACAACACGCACACGGGCGATGGCTTCCTTGCGGCGGCCCACGGCGGAACCGGCAACGGTCAGCGCGGGACGCTCGGCGACAGCCACGTTGGACTCCGCCGGGGTTTCCGAGGTGTAGCTGGTGAGCTCCTCGGTGCTTTCATTGAGCTCTTCGTTCTGAGCCACGATTCTCCTTGAATTCTTTTCTTAGCTAACGGGCCGGAACTACTGAGCGACCTGGGTGATTTCGAAGGTCTTCGGCTGCTGGGCAGCGTGCGGGTGCTCGGCACCTGCGTAGACCTTCAGCTTGCCCATCTGCTGGGCAGCCAGGGAGTTCTTGGGGAGCATGCCGCGGATCGCCTTCTCGACGGCGCGAACCGGGTTCTTCGCGAGCAGCTCGGCGTAGCTGACGGAGGAGAGACCGCCCGGGAAACCGGAGTGGCGGTAAGCGCGCTTCTGCTCGAGCTTGGCGCCGGTCAGGGCGACCTTCTCTGCGTTGATGATGATGACGAAATCGCCCATGTCCATGTGGGGAGCAAAGGTCGGCTTGTGCTTTCCGCGCAGCAGTGTTGCGGTCTGGCTGGCAAGACGACCCAGGACAACGTCGGTGGCGTCAATGACGTGCCACTGGCGGTTGATGTCGCCGGGCTTCGGGGTGTACGTACGCACGTTTTTTGCCTTCGTTTCTTCTTCTTAGGTGGCTGCACATGGCAAGCCATGTGCTTCGCAGCTTCATCTATGCGCTACCGGAGTGTCAGGTGAGGACTGCTCGTACCAGTGGTCCAAAGTTTCTCGACTATTCCCCGGGGCCAGGTGGCTCTGCAACTTAAGCCGCTCCCGTGGGCATAGACCTATCGAGGTAGGACACGCACAACGACTATAAACGATAGCCGCTCGACCCGGTCAGGTCAAAAGGGCCCGGATAGGGCCGCGCTGTCACGGAGGGCACGGGTGCGGTCGGCCCGGGCCCGCAGGCCGTCGTCGTCGGGGTACCGCACTTCCTCCAGCACCAGCGGGTGGGGCGGGGCCAGCAGCGACTTTGAGTCGCGGACCTGGGCGAAGAGCCGCTCGGCCAGCCACGCGGGGGTCCGCTCCCCCGAGCCCACCTTGAGCGCTGCGCCGATCAGTGAGCGGACCATGCTGTGGCAGAAGGCGTCGGCGCGCAGCGATGCGGTGATCACTCCGTCGGCGCCGCGGGCGAAGCCGAAGGCCTGCAGCTCACGGATGGTGGTGGCGCCGAGGCGGGGCTTGCAGAACGACAGGAAGTCATGGACTCCCAGCACGGCGGCGGCGCCCTCGTTCATGCGGTCCACGTCCAGTTCGCTGCGGTGCCAGAGCGTGATGCCGCGCGTCAGCGGGTCCTGGTTCTGCAGCCGGTCGGCGATCCGGTAGCTGTACCGCCGCCACAGCGCGGAGAAGCGGGCGTCGAATCCCTCCGGGGCGGGACGGGCGGAGAACACCTGGATTGCTCCGGCCATGGCTTCGGCCATCCGCCGCGGCGTGCCTGACTCCCGCAGCGGCAGGGTGAGCTCACGGTTCATGACCCCGCGCAGCCGCCGCAGCAGGGCCTCCTCGGGTTCGAGGTCGTGTCCCCTTGTCAGGCCTTCCCATTCCCCAGGTGCCAGGTCCAGGTGGGCGACCTGCCCGCGGGCGTGGACTCCGGCATCCGTGCGCCCGGCGACCGTGAGGCGTACGGGCCGGCGGAGCAGTACGGCAAGCGAGTCCTCAAGGGTGCCCTGGACCGTCCTCAGTCCCGGCTGCGCGGCCCACCCCGAGAACGCAGCGCCGTCGTAGGCCAGGTCGAGCCGGATACGAAGGAACCCGCCGTCCCCATGGGGAGCGGCGGGTCCTTCGATCGTCATGACTACCATGCTACGCGGTTCCGCCGAGGGCGGAGCGCAGCAGCAGAGGTCAGTAGGACTGACGGGGGTCCGGCTGCGCGTTGGGCGCGTTGTTGACCGCAGCCTCGGTGGCAGCGGCGGCAGCGGACTCCTGCGCGGCCTGCTTGGCCTCGACGTCGGCCTGCGCGGTCTCCGGCGCCTCGTCGGCGGACTCAGCCGAATCGGCGCTGTCAGCGGACTCCGGAGAATCAGCGGACTCGGGGGAATCGGCGGCCGGAGCGGCGGCGGCAGCGGCGGCCGAAGCCTCGGCAACCACGGCCTGCTTGGCGGAAACCGGCTCCAGCACCAGTTCGATCACGGCCATGGGCGCGTTGTCGCCCTGGCGGTTGCCGATCTTGGTGATGCGGGTGTAGCCGCCCTCGCGGTTGGCCACGGCCGGAGCGATCTCGGTGAACAGCTCGTGCACGATCCCCTTGTCGGTGATCATGGTCAGCACGCGGCGGCGGGCAGCCAGGTCTCCGCGCTTGGCGAAGGTGATCAGGCGCTCGGCGTACGGGCTCAGGCGCTTGGCCTTGGTCACCGTGGTGGTGATCCGCTTGTGCTCGAACAGCTGCGAAGCCAGGTTCGCCAGCATCAGGCGCTGGTGGGCCGGGCTGCCTCCGAGGCGCTTACCCTTGGTGGGTGTAGGCATTACATTTTCTCCTCAAACGGTGCCGACGGCTCTGGAGAAAGCCGGGCCGGCAGAAATTTGCTAGTTAGAGCTCGTCGTCCGAGAACTCGGTCTCGTCCTCGTCAATGGCTGCGGCACGGGCTGCCAGGTCGAACCCGGGAGGGGAATCCTTCAGGGACAGGCCCAGTTCAACCAGCTTCGCCTTCACCTCGTCGATGGACTTCGCGCCGAAGTTGCGGATGTCCATCAGGTCAGCCTCGGAGCGGGCGACGAGTTCACCCACGGTGTGGATGCCCTCACGCTTGAGGCAGTTGTAGGAACGCACGGTCAGCTCGAGGTCCTCGATCGGCAGCGCCATGTCGGCCGCAAGCGCGGCGTCGGTGGGGCTGGGGCCGATCTCGATGCCCTCGGCTGCGGTGTTCAGTTCGCGGGCCAGCCCGAACAGCTCAACCAGGGTGGTGCCTGCGGACGCGACGGCGTCGCGCGGGGCAATGGCGTCCTTGGTTTCGACGTCGACGATCAGGCGGTCGAAGTCGGTGCGCTGCTCGACGCGGGTGGCCTCCACGCGGAAGGTCACCTTCAGGACCGGCGAGTAGATGGAGTCGACCGGGATGCGGCCGATCTCCTGGTCGCCGGACTTGTTCTGGGCCGCGGAAACGTAGCCGCGCCCGCGCTCGATGGTCAGTTCGAGCTCGAACTTGCCCTTCGAGTTCAGGGTCGCGATGTGCAGATCCGGGTTGTGGAACTCGACACCGGCCGGCGGAGCGATGTCCGCAGCGGTGACGACGCCGGGACCCTGCTTGCGCAGGTAGGCGACCACGGGCTCGTCGTGCTCGGAGGACACCGACAGGTTCTTGATGTTCAGGATGATCTCAGTGACATCCTCCTTCACACCGGGGACCGTGGTGAACTCGTGCAGCACGCCGTCGATCCGGATGCTGGTTACCGCAGCACCGGGAATGGAGGACAGCAGCGTGCGGCGGAGCGAGTTGCCGAGGGTGTAACCGAAGCCCGGCTCCAGCGGTTCGATGATGAACCGGGACCGGTTGTCGGCTACGACTTCTTCAGTGAGGGTGGGGCGCTGTGCAATGAGCACTTGCATTTCCTTTCAGCGAGCGTCCGCTATATGACGCAGCACAATTGGTGGAAACGACGACGACGGGGTCTCCCGCGGGCGTCTTGGACGGCTGGATCCCGTCGCCGGCCTCCTGGAGGATCCACCCGGCGGTGCCGCGGCTGCCAGGGGCAGCAGCGGCACCAGGGTGGTTGCTCCGGACCGGTCAGCCGGAAAGCCGATTAGACGCGGCGGCGCTTCGGGGGACGGCAGCCGTTGTGAGCGCTCGGGGTCACGTCCTGGATGGACCCGACCTCCAGGCCGGTGGCCTGCAGCGACCGGATGGCGGTCTCGCGGCCGGAGCCCGGACCCTTCACGAAGACGTCGACCTTGCGGACGCCGTGCTCCTGTGCACGCTTCGCGGCGGTCTCGGCAGCCATCTGAGCGGCGAACGGAGTCGACTTGCGCGAACCCTTGAATCCGACCTCACCGGAGGAAGCCCAGGCGATGACGTCGCCGGACGGATCCGTGATGGAAACAATGGTGTTGTTGAACGTGCTCTTGATGTGCGCCTGGCCCAGCGCGACATTCTTCTTATCCTTGCGACGCGGCTTGCGCACCGCTCCACGAGTCTTAGGGGGCATTACTTCTCCTACAAAGAGTTTGGTTTTGGGCGGCCCCGGAAGGGCCCGGCGTCAGCCGCTGTTAGCGGCCGGCCTTCTTCTTACCGGCAACGGTGCGCTTCGGACCCTTGCGGGTACGGGCGTTGGTCTTCGTGCGCTGGCCGTGCACGGGCATGCCGCGGCGGTGGCGGATGCCCTGGTAGCTGCCGATTTCGACCTTGCGGCGGATGTCGGCTGCCACCTCACGGCGGAGGTCACCCTCGACCTTGAAGTTGCCCTCAATGTAGTCACGCAGCTGAACGAGTTCAGCGTCAGTGAGGTCCTTGACGCGGGTGTCCGGGCTGATGCCGGTCTCCGCGAGGGTCTGCTCTGCACGGGTCTTGCCCACGCCGTAGATGTAGGTAAGCGCGATCACTACCCGCTTTTCGCGGGGAATGTCTACGCCGGCGAGACGTGCCATATCGGCGGTTCTCCTCTTGTTGCTCCGGAGGTGTGGAGCAGTGCATTCCCTGTCGCCAGGTCCCCGGCCTCCGAACCGGGGGTATGCGTCACGCGTACCGACGCTGCACTGCCTGTTATTCGATTACTACGCGTGGGCGTCCCTTGCGGGACCCGTTGACCGGGGCCGAAGCTCCCGGATCAGCGGGGTCTTAGCCCTGGCGCTGCTTGTGGCGCGGGTTCTCGCAGATCACCATGACCCGCCCGTTACGGCGGATCACCTTGCACTTATCGCAGATCTGCTTGACGCTCGGCTGAACCTTCATGGCGTTCCTTTGCGTGGTTGCAGGATTTACTTGTAGCGGTAAACGATGCGACCTCGGGTGAGGTCGTAAGGGCTAAGCTCCACTACAACGCGGTCTCCGGGGAGGATGCGAATGTAGTGTTGACGCATCTTTCCCGAGATGTGGGCAAGCACAATGTGCCCGTTCGCCAGCTCAACGCGGAACATCGCGTTGGGCAGGGCTTCGTTGACCGAGCCCTCAATCTCAATGACGCCGTCTTTCTTGGCCATATCCTCCGCTAACGTCTGTGTCCTCCGTTTTGCGGGGAGGACGGTTTTCGGGTTTGATGGTCCCCGACCAGGCCCCCACCGAGGTGGAAATTGGGCACGGGTGTAGAGACAACCAACAGATAACTGTACTCCACGGGCCCGGGAAAGTTAAATCTCCGCAGGCGGCGGTCCGGCGGCCGCCCTGACGTGGCCCGGCACCGCACGCATCCCCCGGCACCGCCTTCGAACCGCCGGCCCGGTAGCCGCCGCGGCAGCTGCCGCGCGGCTGGACACGGAAAACCCGGACGCCGATGGGCGGTCCGGGTTTTCCTTGGTCCGTTCCGGTCTGCGCATGGCCTGCGCGGAGGCGTCCCGCGCTACGGGATCGGCACCGGCGTCACGCCGAGCGGCTCCAGCCGCGATGCGCCTCCGTCCGGGGCGGTGAGCACCCAGATCCCCTTCTCGTGGATCGCCACCGAATGCTCCCACTGGCACGAGCGGCTGCCGTCGACGGTGATGACGGTCCACTCGTCTTCCAGCACGGCGGTCTCGATGTCCCCGCGCACGAGCATGGGCTCGATCGCCAGGCACATTCCGGCCTTCAGCTTCGGGCCGCGGTGGCCGGTGCGGTAGTTCAGCACGTCCGGTGCCTGGTGCATCTCGGATCCGATGCCGTGGCCGACGTAGTCCTCGAGGATGCCAAGCTTCTCCCCCGGCACCCCGGTGACGTAGTCATCGATGGCGTTGCCGATGTCGCCCACGAAGCGGCCCCTGGCCGCAGCCGCGATGCCGCGCCACATGGCTTCCTCGGTGACGTCGGACAGGCGCCGGTCAGCCGGGTCCGCCTCACCGACGATCACGGTCCGTGCCGAGTCGGCGTGCCAGCCGTCCACGATGGCCCCGCCGTCGATCGAGATGATGTCGCCGTCCGCCAGGACCTTGTCCCCCGGGATGCCGTGCACGACTTCCTCATTGACCGAGGTGCAGATCGTGGCGGGGAAGCCGTGGTAGCCGAGGAAATTCGAGGTGGCGCCGGCCTCCTTGAGCACGTCGGCGAACACGGCGTCGAGGTCGCGGGTCCGCGCACCGGGGACGGCTGCGGCACAGGCCGCGTCGAGCGCACGGCTCAGCACGAGTCCGGCCTCCCGCATGGTGCGCATCTGCGCGTTGGTCTTGTACTGGATTTTGGGCTGGCCCAAATCTCTCCTGCTTACTGTCGAACTGTGCTGGTCGAGGTGCTGCGCGGCGGAGCGCGCAGCACCTCCCGGTTAGCGGAGGTCGCTGAGCGCGTCCATGATGCGCTCGGTGACTTCGTCGATGTCGCCGAGCCCGTCCACCTGGGTGACGATGCCCCGGTCGGAGTAGCGGGCGACGACGTCGGCCGTTTCCTTCTTGTAGAGATCCAGCCGGTGGCGGATGACGTCTTCGTTGTCGTCGGCGCGGCCTTCGATCTCGGCCCGGCGCAGCAGGCGCTGCACCAGCTCCTCGTCGTCGGCGGTCAGCTGGAGGACGGCGTCGAGCTTCTGCCCGCTCTCGGCGAGGATCCGGTCGAGTTCCTCCACCTGGGCCGTGGTGCGCGGGTAGCCGTCCAGCAGGAATCCTTCGGCGACGTCGTCGTTGGCGAGCCGGTCGCGGACCATGTTGTTGGTCACCGAGTCCGGAACGAAGTTGCCGGCGTCGATGTACTTCTTGGCCTCCAGGCCCAGCGGGGTCAGTTCCTTGACGTTGTGCCGGAAGATGTCGCCCGTGGAGATCGCGCTGACTCCGAGCCGCTCGGAGATCCTGGCGGCCTGAGTGCCTTTGCCGGCGCCGGGAGGTCCAATAATAAGCAGGCGTGTCATCGCAGTAACCCTTCGTAGTGACGCTGCTGAAGCTGTGCGTCGATTTGTTTGACCGTCTCGAGGCCCACACCAACCATGATGAGGATCGAGGTCCCGCCGAACGGGAAGTTCTGGTTGGCTCCGACGAGCACCAGTGCAATCAGCGGGATGAGGGCAACAATGCCCAGGTAGAGAGCGCCGGGCAGGGTAATGCGGGACAGCACGTACTGCAGGTATTCGGCGGTGGGTCGGCCGGCCCGGATGCCCGGGATGAAGCCGCCGTACTTCTTCATGTTCTCCGAGACTTCCTCCGGATTGAAGGTGATGGAGACGTAGAAGTAGGTGAAGAAGACAATCAGCAGGAAGTACACCGCCATGTAGAGCGGGTGGTCACCGGTGACGAAGTAGTTGTTGATCCACACGACCCATTCCGGCGGCGTGCCGTCGGCAGGGGTGTTGAACTGCGCCACCAGTGCCGGCAGGTAGAGCATCGAGGAGGCGAAGATGACGGGGATCACTCCGGCCATGTTCACCTTGATCGGAATGTAGGTGTTCGTCCCGCCCACGGTTCGGCGGCCGATCATGCGCTTCGCGTACTGGACCGGAACGCGGCGCTGGGACTGCTCGACGAAGATGACCAGGGCGACGACGAGGACGCCGATCGCCAGCACGCCGAGGAAGACGGTCCAGCCCTGCGAGGTCAGGATCGCGCCGAGCGAGCTCGGGAAGGAGGCGGCGATGGAGGTGAAGATCAGCAGCGAGATGCCGTTGCCGACACCCTTCTCGGTGACCAGCTCGCCCATCCACATGATCAGGCCGGTGCCTGCGGTGAGCGTGATGATGATCAGCAGGATCGTGATCAGGCTGTCGTCCGGGATGATGTCCAGCGAGCACTGGTTGTTGAACAGGGCGCCGGAGCGGGCCAGCGACACCACGGTCGTGGCGTTCAGCAGGCCCAGGGCGATCGTCAGGTACCGCGTGTACTGCGTCAGCCTGGCCTGGCCCTGCTGGCCTTCCTCATGCAGGGCCTGGAACCGGGGAATCACCACGCGCAGCAGCTGCACGATGATGCTGGCGGTGATGTAGGGCATGATGCCCAGCGCAAAGACCGACACCTGGAGCAGGGCGCCGCCGCTGAAGAGGTTAACGAACTCGTACAGGCCGCCGGTGGTGGCGCCGAGTGCGAGGCACTGCTGAACATTGCCGTAGTCGACGCCCGGCGCCGGGATAAACGTACCCATCCGGTAAAGGGTGATGATTCCCAGCGTAAACAACAGCTTGCGTCGCAGATCTGGCGTCCGGAAGGCCCGGCCAATAGCGCTGAGCAAGCGTCCTCCTGAGGTAAGAAATAGTCCGATCGGACTGGTGACAGTGAGAGTCTAACCGGTGTGGCTGCCTGTTGCGTTAACGGGCCGCTTCCCGGATTGGTGCCTTAACGACGCTGAACTCCCGGCCGGGCCCGTGAGGGTCCTGCCGGGAGTTCAGCGTTCACGCTTCGGCGCCGGCTTCCGGGGGCCGCCCGCCGCGCAGGGCGCGGCGGGCGCTCCGGATGCCGTCTGCCAAGGCTGCTACAGGGTGGTCGTGGACCCGCCGGCGGCAGCGATCTTCTCGACCGCGCTTGCGGAGAAGGCGTTGGCCGTGACCTCAACCTTGACCGTGATGTCGCCGGTGCCCAGAACCTTGACCGGCTGGTTGCGGCGGACCGCACCCTTCTCGGCCAGGGCCTCGACGGTGACCTGGCCGCCCTCGGGGAAGAGCTCCGAGATGCGGTCCAGGTTCACCACCTGGTAGGTCACCTTGAAGGGGTTCTTGAAGCCGCGCAGCTTCGGCAGGCGCATGTGCAGCGGCAGCTGCCCGCCCGCGAAGCCGGCCTTGACCTGGTACCGCGCTGCGGTGCCCTTGGTGCCGCGGCCTGCGGTCTTGCCCTTGGAGCCTTCACCACGGCCGACACGGGTCTTCGCCGTGCGCGAGCCGGGAGCCGGCCGCAGGTGGTGGACCTTCAGCGTCTTCTGCTGTTCGTTCTGTTCGGCCATGTTACTTCGCCTCCTCAACCTTCACGAGGTGCGGAACCGTGGAGATCATGCCGACGGTCACTGCATCCGCGGTACGGACGACGGAGTCGCCGATGTGCTTCAGGCCCAGTGAACGCAGCGTGTCGCGCTGGTTCTGCTTGCCGCCAATGGCGGACTTGATCTGAGTGATGTGCAGCTGTGCCGAGCTGACGGCAACGCGCTTGGGAGTAGTCATCAGGCACCAGCCTTCTGCATGTTGCGAATCATCGCCGCCGAGGCAACCTCGTCCAGCGGCAGTCCGCGGCGGGCAGCCACGGCCTGCGGCTCTTCGAGGCCCTTCAGCGCGGCAACCGTGGCCTGCACGATGTTGATCGCGTTGGAGGAACCCAGCGACTTGGACAGAACGTCGTGGATACCGGCGCACTCGAGGATGGCGCGGACCGGACCGCCGGCGATAACACCGGTACCCGGGGAAGCCGGACGCAGGAGCACGACGCCGGCGGCTGCCTCACCCTGCACCAGGTGCGGGATGGTGCTGCCGATGCGCGGAACGCGGAAGAAGGACTTCTTGGCCTCTTCCACGGCCTTGGCGATGGCCGAGGGAACTTCCTTGGCCTTGCCGTAGCCGACGCCGACCAGGCCGTTGCCGTCGCCGACAACCACCAGGGCGGTGAAGCTGAAGCGACGACCGCCCTTGACGACCTTGGCCACGCGGTTGATGGTCACGACACGCTCGATGAACTTGTCCTTGTCATCACCGCGTCCGCCGTCACGGCCGCCACGGCCGCCGCGGTCACCACGGCCGCCGCGCTCGTTGCGCTGGCCGTCCCGGCGACCGCCGCGGCGGTCATCGGTGCTGGGGGCTGCGGCGTCCTTGGACTCAGTTGCCTCAGCAGCTGTAGCTTCAGTCACCTGATTTTCCTTTTCCTTGTTAACCTCGGTCACAGTGCCAGCCCACCTTCACGTGCGCCGTCTGCAACAGCCGCGATGCGGCCGTGGTAGCGGTTGCCGCCGCGGTCGAAGACGACCGCCTCAATGCCGGCAGCCTTGGAACGCTCGGCCACGAGCTCGCCGACGCGGCGGGCCTTCGCGGTCTTGTCGGCCTCCATGGCCCGCAGGTCCGCTTCCATGGTGGAGGCGGAGGCCACGGTGACGCCCTTGGTGTCGTCGACAACCTGGACGAAGATGTGGCGTGCGGAACGGTTCACGACCAGGCGCGGACGTGCCGGGGTACCCGCAATGCGCTTGCGGATACGCAGCTGGCGCCGGGTACGGGCTGCGGACTTGCTCTTGTTGGTCCGCTTCTTGTTGATGCTGATCGCCATGATTACTTACCAGCCTTTCCGACCTTGCGGCGGACAATCTCGCCGGCGTAACGGATGCCCTTGCCCTTGTACGGGTCGGGCTTGCGCAGCTTGCGGATGTTGGCGGAAACCTCGCCGACCAGCTGCTTGTCGATGCCGGACACCGTGATCTTGGTGGGGCCGTTGACGGTCAGGGTGATGCCCTCGGGGGCCTTCACGTTGACCGGGTGGCTGTAACCCAGGGCGAACTCGAGGTCCGATCCCTTGGCCAGCACGCGGTAACCGGTACCGACGATCTCCAGGTCCTTCTTGAAGCCTTCGGTCACACCGGTGATCATGTTGGCGATCAGGGTGCGGGTCAGGCCGTGGAGGGAGCGGGATTCGCGCTCGTCGTTCGGGCGGGCAACGGTAAGCGTGCCGTCTTCCTGGGTAACCGTGATCGGGCTGGGCACAGTGTGGCTCAGCTCGCCCTTGGCGCCCTTGACGGTCACAACGTTGCCGTTGATGGCGATATCGACTCCGGCAGGAACCGGGATGGGCAGACGTCCAATACGTGACATTTTTCTTTCCCCTTCCCTGCTACCAGACGTAGGCGAGGACTTCCCCACCCACACCCTTCTTGGCGGCCTGGCGGTCGGTCAGGAGACCTGACGACGTCGACAGGATTGCGATGCCCAGGCCACCCAGCACGTGCGGCAGGTTGGTGGACTTGGCGTAGACGCGCAGGCCGGGCTTGGAGATGCGGCGGACACCTGCGATGGAGCGCTCACGGTTCGGACCGAACTTGAGGTCCAGGGTCAGCTTCTTGAAGCCGCCTTCGCCCTCTTCTTCCTTCCAGCCGGCGATGTAGCCCTCGGCCTTCAGGATGTCGGCAACACGTGCCTTGAGCTTGCTGTAAGGCATGGACACGGAATCGTGGTATGCCGAGTTTGCATTGCGCAGACGCGTAAGCATGTCTGCGACAGGATCTGTCATAGTCATTGGGCTCTGGCCCTCCCTCGTGTCGGTTTCCTGCGGGACTGCCCCGGTATGTGCCGGGGGTGGTCCTTCAGACCTGACACGTAGTAATTAATCTTCGGATTTGAACGGGAAGCCGAGGTTGCGCAGCAGGGCGCGGCCCTCGTCGTCGGTCTTGGCGGTGGTAACCACGGTGATGTCCATGCCCCGCACGCGGTCGATCTTGTCCTGATCGATCTCGTGGAACATCGACTGCTCGGTCAGGCCGAACGTGTAGTTGCCGTTGCCGTCGAACTGCTTGCCGTTCAGGCCGCGGAAGTCGCGGATACGGGGCAGGGCCAGGGTGACCAGGCGGTCGACGAACTCCCACATGCGGTCGCCGCGCAGCGTTGCGTGCGCACCGATCGGCATGCCTTCACGCAGCTTGAACTGCGCGATGGACTTGCGGGCCTTGGTGATCTGCGGCTTCTGGCCCGTGATCTGGGTCAGGTCGCGGACAGCGCCGTCGATCAGCTTGGAGTCCTTGGCGGCGTCGCCGACGCCCATGTTCACGACGACCTTGACCAGGCGCGGAACCTGGTTGACGTTCGCGTAGTTGAACTCGTCCTGCAGCGCCTGCTTGATTTCCGCAGCGTAGCGGGCCTTCAGACGGGGAACGGTCCTGGTGACAGTCTCAGTCATTAGATGTCCTTCCCGGTGGCCTTGGAGACGCGGATCCGGACGGTACGCTCGGTGCCGTCCTCGCGGGTCTGGGTCTCGATGCGGTAGCCGACGCGGGTCGGCTTCTTGGTCTCGGGGTCGACGATCGCGACGTTGGAGACGTGGATGGGGGCTTCCATGACCTCGATGCCGCCGGTCTTGGACCCGCGGGAGGACTGGCCGACCTTGGTGTGCTTGGTGATCCGGTTGATGCCTTCAACCAGCACGCGGTTGGTCTCCGGGAAAACCTTCAGGACCTTGCCCTGCTTGCCGCGGTCGCCGCCGCGCTCAGCCTTTGCGCCGGTGATGACCTGAACCAGGTCACCCTTCTTGATCTTTGCCATGGACTACAGCACCTCCGGAGCCAGCGAAATGATCTTCATGAACTTCTTGTCACGAAGCTCGCGGCCGACCGGGCCGAAGATACGGGTACCGCGGGGGTCGCCGTCGTTCTTCAGGATCACTGCTGCGTTCTCATCGAACTTGATGTAGGAACCGTCCTGGCGGCGGCGTTCCTTCTTCGTGCGGACGATGACGGCCTTGACCACGTCGCCCTTCTTGACGTTGCCGCCCGGGATTGCATCCTTGACGGTGGCAACGATGGTGTCGCCAATGCCTGCGTAGCGACGGCCGGAACCACCGAGAACGCGGATGGTCAAGATTTCCTTGGCCCCCGTGTTGTCGGCGACCTTCAGTCGCGACTCCTGCTGAATCACTTATTACTCCTGTCGTCGCGCCGGTTCTCATTGCTGAGCCTTGCGGAACGGATATGGGTGGACCCCGTAATACTGGTACTCAGCGCCCCTCCGGCACGCGGGCACGGTAAGGAAAGCTGAACAAGATTATCGGGCTTTTGTCGTATCGGCGGTGAGGAAGCCCGGCACCCGGAACTGGGCACACTTCCGCACCGCACAGACAAGATTTCAAGTGTACCGCGAAAGGGCCCCGGAAGCGAAATCACTGATGAGTTCGCGGCCGGGGCCCTGACGCGGTGTGGACGGTGCCGCCTTCGTCCGCTGCGGGGAGCGGGGCTCCCCGCAGCGGGTCCGGCGGCGGGCCGGCCGGTCTTGGTACTGCTTGGTTACTTGGCCTTCTCGATGATCTCGACCAGGCGCCACCGCTTGGTGGCGGACAGCGGCCGGGTCTCGGCGATCAGCACCAGGTCGCCGACGCCGGCAGAGTTCTGCTCGTCGTGCGCCTTCCGCTTCTCGGTGCGGCGGATAACCTTGCCGTACAGCGCGTGCTTCACGCGGTCCTCGACCTCGACGACGATGGTCTTGTCCATCTTGTCGGAGACGACGTAGCCGCGTGCGGTCTTCCGGTACCCGCGGGTATCGGCGCCGTTTGCGTCAGTGGTCACTGCTGCCTCATTCATGTTTTCGCTCACTTGGCATCATCCTCCGCGGGAGCTTCGGACTCGGCGGCCTTCTTCTTGGACTTCTTCGAAGCCTTCTCGGTCGCTGCCTCCTCGACGGGGGCGGCAACCTCGGGACGAATGCCGAGCTCGCGCTCGCGCAGCACCGTGTAGATGCGGGCGATGTCGCGCTTGACGGCCTTCAGGCGCCCGTGGCTTTCCAGCTGGCCGGTGGCCGACTGGAAGCGGAGGTTGAACAGTTCCTCCTTGGCCTTGCGGAGTTCCTCCACGAGACGGTCCCGATCGAAACCATCCAGCTGCTCAACGGCCAGATCCTTGGATCCAACTGCCATGACTATTCACCACCCTCGCGACGCACGATGCGTGCCTTCAGCGGCAGCTTGTGGATTGCCAGGCGCAGGGCCTCGCGAGCTACCTCTTCATTGACGCCGGAGAGTTCGAACAGAACCCGCCCCGGCTTGACGTTTGCAACCCACCACTCCGGCGAACCCTTACCGGAACCCATACGGGTTTCGGCAGGCTTCTTGGTCAGCGGACGGTCCGGGTAGATGTTGATCCAGACCTTGCCGCCACGCTTGATGTGACGGGTCATGGCGATACGGGCCGCTTCGATCTGCCGGTTCGTGACGTAGGCAGGAGTCAGGGCCTGGATGCCCCACTCACCGAAGCTGACCTGGGTGCCGCCGGTCGCAGCGCCGGAACGACCCGGGTGGTGCTGCTTGCGGTACTTGACTCGACGTGGGATAAGCATTTAAGCCTGTCCTCCTTCTGCGGCAGGCGCAGCGGCCGAAGCCTCTGCGGCAGGCGCTCCGGCCCGGTCACCGCGGTCGTTGCGACGGCGACGCTCGCCGCCACCGCTGCGGCCCGGACGGTCGCCTGTGCGGCCGCGGGACGGGGCGGCGGCCTGCTGGGCAGCCAGTTCCTTGGACGTGATGTCGCCCTTGTAGATCCAGACCTTCACGCCGATGCGGCCGAAGGTGGTCTTCGCCTCGAAGAAGCCGTAGTCGATGTTCGCACGCAGGGTGTGCAGGGGCACACGGCCTTCGCGGTAGAACTCCGAACGGCTCATTTCGGCGCCGCCGAGGCGGCCGGAGCACTGGATACGGATACCCTTGGCGCCGGCGCGCTGCGCGGACTGGATGGCCTTCTTCATCGCGCGGCGGAAGGCCACGCGGGAGGAAAGCTGCTCTGCAACGCCCTGGGCGACCAGCTGCGCCTCGATCTCCGGGTTGCGGACCTCGAGGATGTTCAGCTGGACCTGCTTGCCGGTGAGCTTCTCGAGCTCGCCGCGGATGCGGTCGGCCTCGGCGCCGCGGCGGCCGATGACGATGCCCGGTCGTGCCGTGTGGATGTCCACGCGGACACGGTCGCGGGTGCGCTCGATCTCAACCTTGGCGATGCCGGCGCGGTCCATGCCCGTGGACATGAGCTGGCGGATCTTCACGTCTTCACGGACGAAGTCCTTGTAGCGCTGGCCCGGCTTGTTGCTGTCGGCGAACCAGTGCGAGACGTGGTCCGTGGTGATGCCGAGTCGGAACCCGTGCGGGTTTACCTTCTGTCCCACTTAGCGTTCCTCCTCGTTCTGGGGGGTGGCAACAACCACGGTGACGTGGCTGGTGCGCTTGTTGATGCGGTACGCGCGGCCCTGGGCACGCGGCTGGAACCGCTTCATGGTCGGACCCTCGTCAACGAATGCCTCGCTGATGTAGAGGTCGGACTCGTCGAAGGCCACGCCGTCGCGGTCCGCGAGGACCCGGGCGTTGGCCATGGCCGACGCGACCACCTTGTAGACCGGCTCCGAAGCTGCCTGCGGGGCAAACTTCAGAATTGCCAGAGCCTCATTCGCCTGCTTGCCACGAACAAGGTTGACGACGCGCCGGGCCTTCATAGGCGTTACGCGGATATGGCGCGCAATTGCCTTGGCTTCCATTGCTTTCCTTCTCTCGTCTTCTGCCGAAAGAGCGGCGCCTAGCGGCGCTTGCCCTTGCGGTCGTCCTTCACATGGCCGCGGAAGGTCCGCGTCAGAGCGAACTCGCCGAGCTTGTGCCCGACCATCGACTCGGTGACAAACACCGGAATGTGCTTGCGTCCGTCGTGCACGGCAATCGTGTGTCCGATCATGTCGGGGACGATCATCGAGCGACGGGACCACGTCTTGATGACGTTCTTGGTGCCCTTCTCATTTTCGGCCTGCACCTTCACGAAGAGGTGCTGGTCGACGAAGGGGCCTTTCTTCAGGCTGCGTGGCATGTTCCCAGGCTCCTATCGCTTGTTCTTGCCGGAACGACGGCGACGCACAATAAGCTTGTCGCTCTCTTTATTGGGGCGCCGGGTGCGGCCTTCGGGCTTGCCGTTCGGGTTGACCGGGTGACGGCCACCGGAGGTCTTGCCTTCACCACCACCGTGCGGGTGATCGACCGGGTTCATGGCAACGCCGCGGACGGTCGGGCGGACGCCCTTCCAGCGCATACGGCCGGCCTTGCCCCAGTTGATGTTGGACTGCTCGGCGTTGCCGACCTCACCAACGGTGGCGCGGCAGCGGATGTCCACGTTGCGGATTTCACCCGAGGGCAGGCGAAGCTGCGCGAAGCGGCCTTCCTTGGCGACCAGCTGCACGGAGGCGCCGGCGGAGCGGGCCATCTTGGCACCGCCGCCCGGACGCAGCTCCACAGCGTGGATCACGGTACCCAGCGGGATGTTGCGCAGCGGCAGGTTGTTGCCCGGCTTGATGTCGGCGCCTGCACCGGCCTCAATCTGGTCGCCCTGCTTGAGCTTGCTCGGAGCCAGGATGTAACGCTTGGTGCCATCAACGTAGTGCAGCAGCGCAATGCGCGCGGTGCGGTTCGGATCGTATTCGATCTCGGCGACGCGGGCGGCAACGCCGTCCTTGTCATGCCGGCGGAAGTCGATCACACGGTACTGGCGCTTGTGGCCACCGCCCTTGTGACGGGTCGTGATCTTACCGGTGTTGTTCCGGCCGCCGCTCTTGGGCAGCGGACGCACCAGGGACTTCTCCGGCGTCGACCGCGTGATTTCAATGAAGTCGGCTACGCTCGAGCCGCGACGGCCCGGGGTAGTCGGCTTGTACTTACGGATTCCCATTATTTATTCCTCGTTAAAGTGGTCTCCGCCCTAGCTGAGCGGACCGCCGAAGATGTCGATCGTGCCTTCCTTCAGGGTGACAATCGCGCGCTTGGTGTTCTTGCGCTGTCCCCATCCGAACTTGGTCCGCTTGCGCTTCCCTGCACGGTTGATGGTGTTGATCGAGTCGACCTTGACGGAGAAAATCTTCTCCACGGCCAGCTTGATCTCGGTCTTGTTCGAGCGGGGGTCGACCAGGAAGGTGTACTTACCTTCGTCGATCAGGCCGTAGCTCTTTTCCGAGACGACGGGTGCAATGACGACGTCGCGCGGATCCTTGCCGGTGGTCGCGCTCACTTGGCGTCCTCCTTGACAGTGTTCTTGCCGACGAACTCGTCGTAGGCAGCCTTGGTGAAGACCACATCGTCGGAAACAAGCACGTCGTAGGTGTTCAGCTGATCTACATAGATCACGTGGACCTCGGCGAGGTTGCGCACGGACAGTGCGGCAACGTCGTTGGCGCGCTCGATGACAACGAGCAGGTTCTTGCGGTCGGAAACCGAGCGCAGGGCGCCCAGTGCATCCTTGGTGGACGGCTTTTCGCCGGTGACCAGGGACTCGAGGACGTGGATACGGCCGTTGCGTGCCCGGTCCGAGAGGGCTCCGCGCAGGGCGGCTGCCTTCATCTTCTTGGGGGTGCGCTGGCTGTAGTCACGCGGCACGGGACCGTGGACGACACCGCCGCCGGTCATGTGCGGGGCCCGGATGGAGCCCTGGCGTGCACGGCCGGTGCCCTTCTGCTTGAAGGGCTTGCGGCCGGCGCCCGAAACCTCGGCGCGGGTCTTGGTCTTGTGCGTGCCCTGGCGAGCAGCGGCCAGCTGGGCCACGACAACCTGGTGCAGCAGCGGGACGTTGGTCTGGACGTCGAAGATCTCCGCGGGGAATTCGACAGTGGTTACGTTTGCCATGAGACTAAGCTCCCTTCACGGCGCTGCGTACGAGGACGACCTGGCCGCGGGCGCCGGGGACGGCACCCTTGATCAGCAGCAGCGACTTCTCGGCATCCACACCGTGAACCGTGAGGTTCATGGTGGTGTGACGGACGGCACCCATGCGGCCGGCCATCCGAAGACCCTTGAAGACGCGGCCGGGGGTGGAGGCACCGCCGATGGAGCCGGGCTTGCGGTGGTTCTTGTGGGCACCGTGGGAGGCGCCGACGCCGGAGAAGCCGTGACGCTTCATGACACCGGCGAAGCCCTTGCCCTTGGAGGTGCCGACGACGTCGACCTTCTGGCCGGCTTCGAACATCTCGACGGAGAGTTCCTGGCCCAGCTCGTAGGAATCGGCGTCAGCGGTGCGCAGCTCGACGACGTGGCGGCGCGGGGTCACGCCTGCCTTTTCGAAGTGGCCGGCCAGCGGCTTGGTGACCTTGCGCGGGTCGATCTGGCCGAAGCCGATCTGCACGGCGCTGTAGCCATCCTTCTCGGCGTTGCGCAGCTGCGTGATGACGTTGGAGTCAGCCTGGACCACGGTCACCGGGATGAGCTTGTTGTTCTCGTCCCAGACCTGGGTCATGCCCAGCTTGGTGCCCAGCAGGCCCTTGACCTGGCGTGTAAGCGAAGTAGACATATGTATCCTCTCCTCCCCTACAGCTTGATTTCGATGTTCACGTCTGCGGGCAGGTCAAGACGCATAAGCGAGTCAACGGCCTTCGGCGTGGGGTCAATAATGTCGATCAGACGCTTGTGCGTGCGCATTTCGAAGTGCTCGCGGCTGTCCTTGTACTTGTGCGGCGAACGGATGACAACGTAAACGTTCTTCTCCGTGGGCAGCGGCACCGGGCCTACCACCGTTGCGCCTGCACGCGTGACCGTCTCAACGATCTTCCGGGCTGATACGTCGATGACCTCGTGGTCGTACGACTTCAGCCGGATGCGGATTTTTTGTCCCGCCATGGCGTCGTGCCTCTTTCTTCGAGTCTTGCTCTGTACAGTTGTCGTGCCCGGCGTCCTGGCGGACCCGGCACCCCTCCGACAGACTGAATCCGGATAAATCCGGGTTCCTCACCCTGCCGAGGCTCCGACCCCCGCGCTCGGGCGTGTCGCCGGTCCGAAACCGGCGCCCGGCAAGAATGGGGGCGGGTTATATTTGGGCTCTTCCCCTGAAGGACCCGACCCTGCGCCGGGCATTATCCCGGCCGGGACTAGGTCTCATCACGTGCAATCGAAGTCGATCTGAGGGCACGTGCGGGCACAAAAGCGCTTGAACAACTTCTCCAGTGTGCCAGAAACCGGCGCGGATGGCCAATCGGCCGGTCCGCCCGTCCGGTTCGGTGCGGTTGGCACCGGCCGAAGAAGTGTCCCGTTCATATGTGCGCCGTCGTGGACGGCTGCAGTTTTTCCGCGCCGCACAGGATGCGGCGCCCTGTCCAGTCTAGCGCAGCCGCCGAATCCGATCGAACTGCGGTGCGGTGGGCTCCGGCCCGCGAGCGGAGCGGTCGGCCCGCCGGGCGCCGGCTACCTGCCGCCGCCCCGCCTGGCCCGCCTGATGCGCTTGGCGCGGTCGATCTCGCTGCGGAAGTTCCGGCGCACCCACACCGTGCCGCCGGCGACGGCGGCCGCGGCGCCAAGGACTATCAACAATTCCATGCAGCGAGCCTACCGGAACCGGAGCCGCCGGGGGCCGGGGCAGGGCGGACGGTCGGCCCTGCTGCCCTCCCCGTCACTGCCCCGGCGGCACCCAGGGTCCGGACGCACCTGCCCGGCCGGGTGCCGTGCCGCCGGCGGGGGCAGTGCCTCCAGCGGGTGCAGTGCCACCCTCGGGCGCAGGTGCTCCGTCGGACGCGGTCCCTCCGTTCGGCGCAGCGTACGGGCCTTCCCCAGCCGGTCCCGGCTGCACCGGCGGATGCCACGGCGGCCGCGGTTCATCCTGCTTCCGCGGCTGTGCGGACCCCGAACCGGACGCGTGCGTCCGCGGGTCCGCCGCGCCGGACGGGCCCTGTACGGGCGGCGGCGGACCGTCGCCGCCCCGGCTTCCCGGCTCGTCGGGGCCGTCGCTCCGTACCCGTACGAGCCGCCATACCGCCAGCGCGATCAGTGTGACCGCCAGCAGTGCCAGCAGCACGAAGGTGTAGCCGCGGAGGTACCACAGCACGGCCAGGGCGATGCCGGCGGCACCCCAGACCGCGAACAGGCGCCGCGCATTCAGCAGGCCGAAAACGAGCAGCCCGGCATGTCCCAGCAGCGCCCACAGCTGCCGGTCGGTATCGCCGTCGACCACGGTGATGAGTCCCGCGCCGGACAGTATGGTGCCGGCCGCCACCAGGAAGCCGCTCCCCCGCCTGCCCCTGCCGCGGCGAAGCTCCCAGGCTGCGAGCAGCGCCAGGATGAGGACCCAGTACTGGAGGGACCAGAACCAGTCGACGCCGAGGAAGAACCAGAGGATCCGCTCGACGGCGAGCGCCGCCGGGAAGACGGCGGCCTCAGCCGCGAGCTCCCTGCGGCGGGGCGGTACCTCGGCCACGGCTGCCGCCAGTGCCACCATCAGGGTGAAGGACCCGACGACGGCGCTGCTGCCGTAGCCGGCCATGGCCGCGGTTCCGGCCGCGGCCAGCAGCGGTGAGCCGGCAGCCCCGGTGATCCGTGCGCGCAGGGCGTTCTCCGGGTTATCTCCGCGCAGGGACAGCAGCAGGCGTGCGGCGGCGAGGACCAGGGCCGCGATCCAGGCCTGCCAGAGCAGCGCGGTGTCCGGTTGTACCCGGGCCTGCAGCAGGTCGGTCCGGAACCAGGCGAAGAATGCCGCCCCGCTGCAGCAGACCGCGGCGACGAAGCCTGCTGCCAGCCACGGCAGCCGTGCGGTGAAGGACACCGTCAGCAGTACCGCGGCCACGGCAGCTGCGCCGATCGCCGTCGGCAGCGGATCGGAGTCGCGGAGCGCCGGCAGCACGGTGAGGAGGGGGTACAGGCAGGCTGCGGCCAGATACGCCGTGCCGGCGCCGGGGGCATGTGCGGCGCGTGCGGCGGCACCGGGCACAGCGCCTGCCCGCCGGGATTCGACGCAGGCCACATGTCCGCGCAGCACCGCCGCAGTCAATCCGGCCAGGAGGAGAGCGGCCGCCCACCCCGGGACAGGTTTCGGCAGCAGATCGGAACTGGCCAGGGGCGGGAAGCCGGCCAGCAGCAGAGGTACGGCCGGGGCCGCTGCCAGTGCTGTGACAAGTCCGCCGACGCTCCTGCCGCGCAGTCCGCCGGCTCCTGCGGTCAGGACCAGGAGCAGGACCAAGGCGGCGGTCGTGTCGCGGCGGGCCTGCCCGGCAGCGGCAGCCTGGTAGAGGAGCGGCAGCGCTGCCAGGAGTGCGTAGGTTGCGTACTCCGCCGCATGCTGGACGCCGCCGGCTGCCAGATGCGCGGATCGGAGCCGTGGCTGGAAGACGACGCGCAGGACCTGCAGCGTCGCTGCCAGGGCACCGGCACCGAGCCACACCGCTCCACCGTCCCCGGCTTCCCGGCCGACGCCGGCGTCGGCAGCGAATAGGTCGGCGGCCGCCAGCCCGGCCAGCAGGACCGCGAGTCCCTGCACGCCAAGGCCATGCAGGGCCCGGAAGCGCGGCCCGGAGGCCGCGATGCAGGCCAGGCAGTACGTGAGCGCCGCCCCGACCAGGAGTTCATAGCCGCGCAGTCCCAGCAGGCAGGCTCCGGCTGCGGCGGCGGCCGGGAACCCGGCGGCTCCCATCGCTGTTCCCCATGCCGCGGCAAGACTCCGGAAGGCTCCGCCCGGCCCGTATTCACGCGTTCCTCCGCCGATACCGTCGGGGGCGCCGGATCCCCCTGCAGGCTGCGGCCCGGCGGCGTCCGAACCGCCGAGGATACCGGCGGAGCCGGCAGTTCGGGCAGTGCTGCCGGGCAGGGCCCCGTCTCCACGCGCAGGCTCCGCAGACCACCAGAGCACAGCGGCGGCCAGCGTTCCCACGGCAAGCACACTCCATAACAGGGCCACAGAAGGGCCCGTGTCCCCAAAGCGGAACCAGCGGTCGGTGCCGACCGCCGCCCAGCCCGCAGCCGCGGCCGCAGCGGCGGTGTACACGGCGCCGGCGCCCGCGGATGCCCTGCCCGGTTCAAGCCCGGGAGCGTGCCCGCCGGCCGGCGGTGCATCCGGGGGTCCAACTTCCCGCGTGCGAAGGGTTCCGGCCACGCGGACGGCGGCGCTCATCTGGGTTGCGGCTGCTGCGCCCGCTGCGACGAAGATCAGCACGCGCAGGTCCCCCGCCCCGGCCCCCGGAACAGCACTGAAGATCAGCGGAAGAACCAGGAGCAGCAGCAGCATCATCCATCGGGCGGACTGCGCCGCCCCCAGGGTGGCCAGGCGGGAGAAGAACAGCTCGCGTCCCAGGTGCAGGGCCGCCGTGACAGCGGCCGCCGTGATGAACACTGCCCCCGGACCGCCGCCGACCTCCGAGGCGGCCAGTCCTGCCGTTACCGCGGCCAGGGCCTGGGCGGTCAGCAGCTGGACGCCCCGGAGGGGACCCGATGCGAGGCTGCGCCAGCCGAACCACAGCACGGCCGCGGCGGACAGCAGCAGGTACCCGCGGACCCCCAGCACGCCCATGCCCGCCAGGGCGGACCAGATGAACCCGGCGGGGGCCAGCAGTTCCGGCGTCCGCGACCGGCAGGATCCCGCAACCGCAAGGTTCCCGGCGAGCCAGGCCCAGATGAGGGCCAGCGTGACGTTCCGGTCGATGGACTGCCCCAGCACGGGCAGCATCAGGGCGAGGCCGCCGGCTGCGCTGAAGATGTACAGATCGGCGTCGGTCCACTCGCCCGAGCCACGTCCCCGTCTCAGCCGCGCGAACAGCTCCCATGCAACCGGCGTGCCCACGGCCAGGACCGCAAGAGCGACAGCATGCTGCTCCCCCACCCGGCCATCGAAGACGCCGACGGCGGCAGCCAGCAGCAGCAGCGCGGCGCTGGCCCAGCGGGGCGGCTCCGGCAGGCCGAACCGCCCGGTGGCGTCCAGGCGGGTCCGGATGCCCTGCGCCAGGACGAGCGTCAGGGTGCCCGCGAGGTAGAGCACGCCGGGTTCTGCGTGCCGCCAGCCTGCTGCGAGCACGACGGTCACTGCCAGCAGCAGCTGTGACACCAGCAGGTGGACGCCGCGCTGCTCTTCCTCCGCCGCCCGCACGGACATGACGGCGAAGTACAGGAGCCCGGCCGCGGTCAGCAGGGTGTAGCCGCCCCACCCCAGGATGCCGCCGCCGATCAGTGCCGCCGTCACGAGCCCGGCCGGCGCCAGGACCGTTCCGACGATCAGCAGGTGCCTGCCCTCGTTGGTCTTCCGGCGGACGGTGAGCAGGAGGGACGCGGCGATGCCCACGCCGGCCAGGACCCACAGGAGCACTCCGCTGACTGTGGCCTGCGGGTACTCCGCCGCGCGGACGACCCACGCCAGCAGTGCGGCGAGGCAGCCCGCTGCCGCTGTCGTCGGGGCGGCATGGTGCTCGGTGCGTCCGACGGCGACCCGGGCGGCCGCCGTCAGCAGGACGGCCAGTGCGGCGGCAGCACCTGCACCGAGGGCGTAGTCGCCCGCTTCCGGTGCCGGCTCCAGCAGCGCAAGCACCGTGAGCGGTGCCAGGAGAACACCAGCCGCACGTGCCAGAAGGACGGGGGCAGCCTGCGCTGCCTGCGTGCGGATGGCTGCTGCTGCGTACCAGGCGCACAGCACCGTCAAGGCACAGATCCCGCCCCACAGCGTGCCGGCGTCGGGCGCAGCCAGCCTGGGCAACAGCGCCACCAGCGGCACTGCCAGGGCGGCGCGTTCGAATCCGGTGCCGAGTTTCCCGGCGGCGAGGAAGAGCCCCTGCAGGACCCCGGCGCAGACGATGAACACGGGTACGAACCATGGCCGGGTGTCCTCCGCCGCCCAGGCCGCCAGCAGGATCAGCGCGAGGACCGACGCCGCCAGCAGCACCCCTGCGTCTGCCCGCACCGCAGGCCAGGGAGAGTTTCCGCCCCCCTGCCTGATCGGGGCGCTGCCGTGCCAACGGGCGGGGAAGGGAACTGCTGAGCCGGGATAGCTTTCAGGCCTGCGAAGCACCAGGAGCAGTTGCCCTGCCGAGGCGGCGACGACGGCGGCGGCCGCTGCGGGCGGTTCGGCGGTGGCCGCATAGGCCAGCGCCGCGGCGGCGACCGTCAGCGCGGCCCTCAGCGCATAGCCGTTGACGCGGTGCTCTGTGGCCGGACCGGTGGCTAGCTGCACCGCGTAGTAGGCGGCGAAGGCCAGGAAGACCAGGGCAAAGGGCCACCTCCCGGTTTCCCCGGCCGTCAGGACCACGCCCACGGCCACCGCCGGCACCAGGAAGCGGTGGGAGGCCACGAACGCCTCAAGATAGAGCCGGTGGACCCAGCGGGGACGACGGACCGCGGCGAGGCTGATGAGCGTGGCAAGGACAACGGTGAGCAGGAAATACCAGATCAACCCGCCGCGGAGTGCCGCGCCGAACGCGAGCCCGGTGGACAGCAGGAACGTGACGCCAAGGTAGGCAACCACCCTGCTGTCGAGTTTGGCGGCCGCGTAGGCGAAGGCCACCGTCCCCGCGACGGAAGTCAGCAGCCACGCCACCGGCCCGTCGGGAACCACGAAGCTGTAGAGGGCCACCCCGGTAACGGGGATCAGGGCAAGGCCGGTACCGGTGAACGCCGTCGCGGCCGGCCGCAGGCGCCTGCTGCGGGCATGGACCAGCAGGCCGGCTGCGTAGAACAGCCCCGTGGCCAGCAGCACGCCGCCAAAGCGCGCTGGCTCCGGCACAGCCGCACCGATGAAAAGTCCCGCCGCGGCGACGAGGAGCAGGCTGGCCGTATACAGGGTGATGTTGATGTTGCGCAGGTCGCGGCGCCGTTTCCGCGCCTGCAGCTCCTCCGGGGACGGCTCGTCCTCCTGCCGGCTGCCTGCCCCCGCCTGGCCAAGGCCGAACGGAAAGTTCCCCGGGGGCTGCCCGGGACCCAATGGTTGCCCGGGAGCCGACGGCTGCGCGGGAGCCAATGGCCGCATCCTGCCCGGGGGCTGCACCGGGACCGAAGGCTCGCCGGAAGCCAGTGGCTGTCCGGGAACCAACGGCTGTACCAGGCCCGGGGGCTGCACCGGGACCGATGGCTGCACCTGGACCGATGGCTGTACCGGGCCAGCAGGAAAAGCCGGGAGCGGTCCCGGCCGGCCGACGGGCGGGACCTGCACGGAGGGCCCGTCTTCCCCCGCTGCCGTGGCCGGAGTCGGCAGCGCCGGTCCTCCCGCGGCCGTCGGCGTGGCAGCCCGTCCGACGGGGTCCGGTGCGGCGCCGCCCGGCCGGGCGGCGGCGCTTTGCCCTGCCGCCCGCTGGTCCGGGTCCCCGGCGGGGCTGTCCTGCCTTCCCGCGTCCTGCCTTCCCGCCAGGTAGCCGGCATGGAAGCCCTCGTCGTAGGCGCGGGCTGCGGTCGGCAGCGCTCCCGCGGCCCGCCGTCGTGCGCGTGACCGGCCGATGGCCATGCCCAGCGCGAAGACTCCGCCGAGCGCGGCAAGGAACAGGATGACCCCCATGTGACACTGCTCTCTCCAGGTGAACCGACGACCCCATCCTAGGGTCGGGTCCGCTCTGTTACGTCCCCTGGGCCCCGCCTGTGCACAACCACCCCCGGCCGGCCCTTAACACGGAAGGCTCCCGCTGCACGAAGCAGCGGGAGCCTTCCAGGAAAACCGTTATCCGGTGTCCCTACAGATGCATCAAATTACTTGATGATCTTGGTGACACGGCCCGAACCAACGGTGCGGCCGCCTTCACGGATAGCGAAGCCGAGGCCCTCTTCCATGGCGATGGGCTGGATGAGCTCAACGGTCATCTCAGTGTTATCGCCCGGCATGACCATTTCAGTGCCCTCGGGGAGGGTGATGACGCCGGTCACGTCGGTGGTGCGGAAGTAGAACTGCGGGCGGTAGTTCGAGTAGAACGGGTTGTGGCGGCCGCCTTCATCCTTGGACAGGATGTAGACGTTGGCCTCGAAGTTGGTGTGCGGGGTGATGGAACCCGGCTTCACCACAACCTGGCCACGCTCGACGTCTTCGCGCTTGATGCCGCGGAGCAGCAGGCCACAGTTCTCGCCGGCCCAGGCCTCGTCGAGCTGCTTGTGGAACATCTCGATGCCGGTAACCGTGGTCTTCTGGACCGGACGGATGCCGACGATCTCGACCTCGGAGTTGATGGCCAGGGTACCGCGCTCGGCGCGGCCGGTGACGACGGTGCCACGACCGGTGATCGTGAAGACGTCCTCGATCGGCATCAGGAACGGCTTGTCCTTGTCACGAACGGGGTCCGGCACGTTGTTGTCAACGGCTTCCATGAGCTCCTCGACGGAAGCAACCCACTTGGGGTCGCCTTCCAGAGCCTTCAGGCCGGAGACGCGCACGACGGGAGCGTTGTCGCCGTCGAAGTCCTGGGAGCTGAGCAGCTCACGGACTTCCATCTCCACGAGGTCGAGGAGTTCCTCGTCCTCAACCATGTCGGACTTGTTCAGGGCGACCAGCAGGTAGGGAACACCAACCTGGCGGGCCAGCAGAACGTGCTCACGGGTCTGAGCCATCGGGCCGTCGGTAGCGGCAACCACGAGGATCGCGCCGTCCATCTGGGCGGCACCGGTGATCATGTTCTTGATGTAGTCAGCGTGGCCGGGAGCATCAACGTGCGCGTAGTGGCGCTTCTCGGTCTGGTACTCGATGTGCGAGATGTTGATGGTAATGCCGCGCTGGCGCTCTTCGGGAGCGGAGTCGATGGCCGCGAAGTCGCGCTGCTCGTTCAGGTCGGGGTACTTGTCAGCAAGCACCTTGGAAATGGCAGCGGTCAGCGTCGTCTTGCCATGGTCAACGTGACCGATGGTGCCGATGTTGACGTGCGGCTTAGTCCGCTCGAACTTTGCCTTCGCCACGGGTTCCTCCTAGAAAGGTTAGAAGACTCGGTCTCCAGCCACGCTTTTCGCAGCTGAAACTGATGTAAGTCTACTCGGGGGCTGATGTTTATTTGAAATTGCCGGCTGCCAGCAGCCTGGCTGGGCCGCCTCAGTCTGGCTGTGCCGCCGGTCCCGGCCCGAAGGCCGGAACCGGCTGCACGCGGCGGCGGTCCGCGGGAACCGCCGCCGAGGTTTTTCTACTCGCCGCGCGTCTTCTGGATGATCTCGTCGGCGACAGCCTTCGGGACCTCCGCGTAGGTGCTGAACTGCATCGAGTACACCGCACGGCCCTGGGTCTTGGACCGCAGGTCGCCGATGTAGCCGAACATGCCGGACAGCGGAACCAGCGCACGGATGACCTTCACGCCGGAAGCATCCTCCATGGACTGCATCTGGCCACGGCGGGAGTTGATATCGCCGATGACCTCGCCCATGTACTCCTCGGGAGTACGGACTTCGACATCCATCATGGGCTCAAGCAGCACGGGGCTGGCCATGCGGGCAGCCTCCTTGAAGGCCTGGCGGCCGGCGATCTTGAACGCCATTTCCGAGGAGTCGACGTCGTGGTAGGCGCCGTCAAGCAGCGTCGCCTTGATGCCGACAACCGGGTAGCCCGCGAGCACGCCGTCGGACAGCGCCGACTGGATGCCCTGATCCACCGAGGGGATGTACTCGCGCGGAACGCGGCCACCGGTGACCTTGTTCTCGAACTCGTAGAAGGTGCCCTCGGAGGTGTCCAGCGGCGCCAGTGCGATCTGCACCTTTGCGAACTGGCCGGAACCACCGGTCTGCTTCTTGTGGGTGTAGTCGTACTTGTCCACCGTGCGGCGGATGGTCTCGCGGTACGCGACCTGCGGCTTGCCCACGTTGGCCTCGACCTTGAACTCGCGGCGCATGCGGTCCACCAGGATGTCCAGGTGGAGCTCGCCCATGCCGGCGATGATGGTCTGGCCGGTGTCCTCGTCGAGCTCGACGGTGAACGTCGGGTCCTCTTCCGAGAGCTTCTGGATGGCCACGGAGAGCTTCTCCTGGTCACCCTTGGTCTTCGGCTCGATGGCCACGCGGATAACCGGCTCCGGGAAGCTCATCGACTCGAGGACGATGGGGTTCGCCGGATCGCACAGGGTGTCACCGGTGGTGGTGTCCTTCAGGCCGATCGCCGCGTAGATGTGGCCGGTGGTGATTTCCTCCACCGGGTTCTCCTTGTTGGCGTGCATCTGGAAGAGCTTTCCGATGCGCTCCTTCTTCTGCTTGGTCGAGTTCATGACCTGGGCACCGGAAGCAGCCTTGCCGGAGTAGACGCGGATGTAGGTCAGACGCCCGAAGAACGGGTGGGTCACGACCTTGAACGCCAGCGCGGAGAACGGAGCATCGGCGTCGGCGCTGCGCTCGAGGATGACCTCTTCGTCGCGGACGTCGTGGCCCTTGATGTTCGGAACATCGAGCGGGCTCGGCAGGTAGGCGACGACGGCGTCAAGCATCGGCTGCACGCCGCGGTTCTTGAACGCGGAGCCGCACAGCACCGGGTAGACCTCGGAGTTGACGGTCAGCTTGCGGATGCCGGCCTTCAGTTCCTCCAGGGTGAGCTCTTCGCCCTCGAGGTACTTCTCCATCAGCTCTTCGCTGGCCTCGGCCACGGTCTCGACGAGCATGGCGCGGTACTCTTCGGCCTTTTCCTGCAGGTCTGCGGGAATCGGCTCGACTTCGTACTTGGCACCCATGGTCACGTCGCCCTTGGCGTCGCCGCGCCAGGTGAGCGCACGCATTTCGAGCAGGTCGACGACGCCCTCGAACTCGCTCTCGGAGCCGATCGGCAGCTGGAGGACCAGCGGCTTGGCGCCCAGGCGGTTGATGATGGTGTCGACGGTGAAGTAGAAGTCGGCGCCCAGCTTGTCCATCTTGTTGACGAAGCAGATACGCGGGACGTTGTACTTGTCAGCCTGGCGCCACACAGTCTCGGACTGCGGCTCCACGCCTTCCTTGCCATCGAACACCGCGACGGCGCCGTCGAGCACGCGCAGGGAGCGCTCGACCTCGACGGTGAAGTCGACGTGGCCCGGGGTGTCGATGATGTTGATCTGGTTGTCGTTCCAGTAGCAGGTGGTAGCTGCGGAGGTGATGGTGATGCCGCGTTCCTGCTCCTGCGCCATCCAGTCCATCGTGGACGCACCGTCGTGGGTCTCACCGATCTTGTGGTTGACGCCCGTGTAGAACAGGATGCGCTCGGTAGTAGTGGTCTTGCCGGCATCGATGTGCGCCATGATGCCGATGTTGCGGACCTTGTTCAGGTCGGTAAGCACGTCCAGTGCCACGGTTTCTCCCTTTTTTGGTTTGCCGGCCGGGCGCTGATCCGGTTGTGGCCCTGCTGCCCGCCCGGGGCGAGAAGCAGGGCCAGCCGATCAAGCGTCCACTGCCAGGCGTATTACCAGCGGTAGTGGGCGAAGGCCTTGTTGGACTCGGCCATCTTGTGGGTGTCCTCGCGGCGCTTCACAGCAGCACCAAGACCGTTCGAGGCGTCGAGGATTTCGTTGCGCAGACGCTCGGTCATCGTCTTCTCGCGGCGGGCCTTGGCGTAGCCGACCAGCCAGCGCAGCGCGAGCGCGGTGGAGCGGCCCGGCTTGACCTCAACCGGAACCTGGTAGGTGGCGCCGCCGACGCGGCGGGACTTGACCTCGAGGCTCGGCTTGATGTTGTCCATGGCCTTCTTCAGGGCGGCAACCGGGTCCTGCCCGGTCTTCTCCTGGGCGCCGGCGAGGGCACCGTAGACGATGCGCTCGGCGGTGGACTTCTTGCCGTCGACCAGCACCTTGTTGATCAGCTGGGTGACCAGCGGGGAGCCGTAGACGGGATCCTGTACGAGCGGCCGCTTGGGGGCCGGACCCTTGCGGGGCATATTACTTCTTCTCCATCTTCGCGCCGTAGCGGCTGCGAGCCTGCTTGCGGTTCTTCACACCCTGGGTGTCAAGGGCACCACGGACGATCTTGTAGCGGACACCGGGCAGGTCCTTCACACGGCCGCCGCGCACCAGCACGATGGAGTGTTCCTGCAGGTTGTGGCCGACGCCGGGGATGTACGCGGTGACTTCCACGCCGCCGTTGAGGCGGACACGGGCAACCTTGCGCAGCGCGGAGTTCGGCTTCTTCGGGGTGGTGGTGTAGACACGGGTGCAGACGCCACGGCGCATCGGGGAGCCCTTGAGCGCGGGAGCCTTGGTCTTTGCGACCTTGGGTGAGCGGCCCTTTCGGACCAGCTGCTGAATTGTAGGCACTGGTTAGTTCTCCGTTTTTTTCTCGAGATAAATCTCTGCTTGCCCCGCCCCGCTGCCGGGCAACCGGGGAGGCGTTCCATTGCCGCATTGCCCCGAAAAGTTCCGGAACTCGCGCCGAAAGCGACCGTAGGCGTGCAAAAGTGTGGCATCCGTTGCACAAGAACCCTGCAACCCGGAAACAGGCTCCACCCGTGAACCCTGGGGTTCCCAAGCGGCCTTCATCCACTGCCACACAAACAATTGGCTTTCAGTCTACCAGACTTCCCCGTCCCGCAGGGACCGGGAGACCAACGTCACGTCCCTGCTCAGGATCGGGCCGCCAGCGCCGCCGTGATCTTAGCCGACGCCGCCTGCAGGTGCGGCAGCACCCGGTCCGCCGCCTCGTCCAGGCCGGGGGCGCCGAGGCCCATGGTGGCCTGCATGGAGGTGTTCAGCGCGGCCACCACCGCTCCGGTGGGGCTGAAGATCGGCACCGCAACCGAGCGCAGCCCGATTTCCAGCTCCTGGTCCACGACGGCCCAGCCGCGCTCCCTGACCCTGGCGATCTCTTCGCGCAGCCGCTGCGGATCCGTGATGGTCCGCTCGGTCAGGGGCGCCAGCTCGACGTCGGCGATGTACCGTTCGAGCTCCTCCTCCGGCAGGCCGGCCAGCAGCACCCGGCCCATCGACGTGGCGTAGGCGGGGAACCGGGTGCCGACCGCGATGCCCACGGTCATCAGGCGCCGGGTGTGGATCCGTGCCACGTAGACGATCTCGTTGCCGTCCAGGACGGAGGCGGAGGTGGATTCGTGGATCTGCCGGGAGAGGTCCTCCAGCAGCGGCTGGGCCAGCTGCGGCAGGCTCTGGCCGGACAGGTAGGCGTAGCCCAGCTGCAGCACCAGCGCGGTGAGCTCGAAGCTGCGTCCGTCGGTGCGGACGTAGCCGAGCTCGGTGAGGGTGAGCAGGAAGCGGCGGGCGGTGGCGCGGGTGAGGCCGGTGCGGCGCGCCACCTCGCTCAGGCTCATGCTCACGTGCTCGGCGTCGAACGCCCGGATCACGGCGAGCCCGCGGGCCAGCGACTGGACAAAGTGGTCGCTGGCGCCGACGGGAGCCGCCGAGCCTCCTGCCCCGGACGCGTCGGCGCCGTCCGCGATGATTTCCCGCACTGCTCTCCCTAGGTGATGGGCCCTTGACGGGCTAGCCTGCGGACGGCGGCAGCAGCGGCACGTCCATGCGCTCGGCGAGCTCTTCGAAGGACATGCCGTAGGTCTCCCGGACCCTGACGCCGTCAGCGGTGATGAGGAACACCGCCTCATTAGTGTAGACGCGCGTCACGCAGCCCAGCCCCGTCAGCGGATACGTGCACTCCGGAACCAGCTTGGCGGAGCCGTCCTTGGCGAACAGGGACATCATCACGTAGACCTCCTTGGCGCCCGTGGCCAGGTCCATCGCTCCCCCGACGGCGGGAATGGCGTCGGGTGCGCCCGTGTGCCAGTTCGCCAGGTCGCCGGCGGCGGAGACCTGGAACGCGCCGAGGACGCAGACATCCAGGTGGCCGCCGCGCATGATGGCGAAGGAGTCGGCGTGGTGGAAGTAGGAGGCTCCCGGATTTTCGGTGACCGGGATCTTGCCGGCGTTGATCAGGTCGCCGTCGATCTCCTCGCCGCGGGCCTCCCGGCCCATGCCGAGCATGCCGTTCTCGGTGTGCAGGGTGACGTTCTGCTCCGGCTGCAGGTAGTTCGAGACCAGGGTCGGCTGTCCGATCCCGAGGTTGACGAAGGAGCCGGGAGCGATGTCCCGGGCAACCAGTTCGGCCAGTTCGTTGCGGCCGAGGCGTTCGCCTGCGGCGGTGCTGGTTTCAGTCACAGTCGGGGTTCCGTTTCCGTTGCTCATGCCGCTGCCGGGGCCTTTTCCGTGGCCACCTTCACGAGCGTGTTGACGTAGATGCCGGGGGTGGCCACCGTTTCGGGGTCGATGCCGCCGACCTCGACGATGTCCTTGACCTGCACAATGGCGTTCCTGGCGGCTGCGGCCATGATCGGCCCGAAGTTCCGTGCGGTCTTCCGGTAGAGCAGGTTGCCGGCGGTGTCGGCCTTCAGCGCCTTGACCAGCGCGAAGTCCGCGTGGAGCGGGGTTTCGAACACGTAGCCGCGGCCGTCGATGATCCGGGTCTCCTTGCCCTCCGCCAGCGGGGTGCCGTAGGCGGTGGGGGTGAAGAAGCCGCCGATGCCGGCGCCGGCGGCGCGGATGCGTTCGGCCAGGTTGCCCTGGGGCACCAGTTCGAGCTCGATCTCGCCGGCGCGGAACTTCGCGTCGAAGATGTGCGAGTCCGACTGGCGGGGGAAGGAGCAGATGATCTTCTTCACCCGGCCGGCGCCGATGAGCGCGGCAAGGCCTTCCTCGCCGTTGCCCGCGTTGTTGTTCACCACGGTCAGGTCGGTGGCGCCGCGGCGCAGCAGCGCCTCGATGAGCTCCACCGGCTGGCCGGCGCGGCCGAAGCCGCCGATCATGACGGTCGCCCCGTCGTGGATGGACGCGACGGCTTCGTCGGCGTCCTGGACGATGTTCAGCACGTGCTCTCTCCTACCGGGTCCGGGTGTTTTCGAGGACGACGGCCAGGCCCTGGCCGACGCCGATGCAGATGGCCGCCACGCCCCAGCGTTCGCCGGTGGCCTGCAGGCGGCGGGCGAGGGTGCCCAGGATGCGGGTGCCCGAGGCCCCGAGCGGATGCCCGATGGCCACGGCCCCGCCCCAGGCGTTGACGATCTCCGGATCGATGTCCCAGGCGTCCAGGCAGGCCAGCGACTGCGCGGCGAAAGCCTCGTTCAGTTCCACTGCGCCGACGTCGCCCCAGCCGATGCCGGCGCGCTTCAGGGCCTGGTTGGCGGCCTCGACGGGAGCGTAGCCGAAGAACTGCGGTTCATTGGCGGCCGCTCCCCGGCCGGCGATGCGGGCCAGCGGCGCCAGGCCCAGCACCTGCTCGGCGGCCTCGCTGCCCAGCCAGGCGGCGGAGGCTCCGTCGTTCAGCGGCGAGGCGTTGCCCGCCGTCACGGTGCCGCCGGAGGGGCCCTCCCCGACGGGGCGGAAGACGGTCTTCAGGGTGGCCAGCTTTTCCACGGTGGATCCGGCGCGGATGCTCTCGTCCCGGTCCAGGGCGGCGCCCTCGACGGCGATCGTCAGCTCCGCGTAGCGGCCTTCGTCCCAGGCTTTGGCGGCCAGCTCGTGGGAGCGGGCGGCGAACTCGTCCTGCCGTTCACGGGTGATGCCGTGCCTCTCGCGCAGCTGCTCGGTGGCTTCGCCGAGGGACACGGTCCACTCGGCGGGCATCTTGGGGTTGACCAGGCGCCAGCCCAGGGTGGTGGAGGCCAGGGTCTGGTCTCCGGCCGGGTAGGGCTTTTCGGTCTTGGGCAGCACCCAGGGGGCGCGGCTCATGGATTCGACGCCGCCGACCAGCATGAGGTCCGCCTCGCCGGTGTTGATCTGCCGGGAGGCGATGATCGCAGCGTCGAGGGAGGAGCCGCACAGGCGGTTGACGGTGGTGCCGGGCACCGAGACGGGCAGCTCGGCCAGCAGCGTCGCCATGCGTGCGACGTTGCGGTTCTCCTCGCCGGCGCCGTTGGCGTTGCCGAAGATCACTTCGTCAACGCGTTCGGGATCGAGCCCGGGGGCGCGCTGGACGCTGGCCCGCACCACCTGGGCGGCGAGGTCGTCGGGACGCACGGAGGCGAGGGCGCCGCCGAAGCGGCCGAAGGGCGTGCGCACCGCGTCGTAGATGTAGGCCTGGTTCACCTTGCTCCTTACAGGATTGCTGCGCCTGCCGGCGCACTGAATGTCGGGGTCGGAGTCGGGACGGGAGTTCAGCCGGCCGGGCGGCTGTCGGCCGTGTCGGCCTCGGCGTCGATCTCGGCGAAAACCCGCTGGGCGACCTTGAACGCCGAGTTCGCAGAGGGCACCGAGCAGTAGATGGCCGACTGCAGCAGGACTTCCTTGATCTCGTCCCGGCTCAGGCCGTTGCGCAGCGCCGCGCGGACGTGCATCGCCAGTTCCTCAAGGTGCCCGTGGGCGATGAGGGCGGTCAGCGTGATCGCGCTTCGCATGGTGCGCGGCAGTCCCGGGCGGGTCCAGATGGTTCCCCACGCATACCGGGTGATCATGTCCTGGAAGTCCTCGGTGAAGGCGTCCTTTCCGGCGTTGGCACGGTCCACGTGGGCGTCGCCGAGGACCTCGCGGCGCACGGCCATGCCCTCGTCGTAGACCTGCTGCTGGCTCTTGGAGGCGTCGGGCTGGGTGGTCACGGTCGTGCGGTCCCTTCGGTCGCGGTGAAGAAATCGGTAAGCAGCCGGGCCGCCTCGGCCGGCTTCTCGGCCGGCACCAGGTGCGCGGCGTCGGCGACGACGACGGCGCGCCCGTCCGCCACGCCGTCGGCAATGAACGACGAGGAGGACGGCGGGGTGGCCTGGTCCTCGGCGCCGGCCAGGGCGAGCACGGGAACGGTGATCTGCGGCAGCCGTTCCCGCACGTCGTAATCCGCCAGCGCTTCGCAGCAGAAGGCGTAGGAGAAGCGGTCGGCGTCCTGCAGGCTGTGCAGCAGGCGGGCCGAGGCCTCGGGCTCCCGCTCAATGAACCCGGGAGCGAACCAGCGCTGCGCCGAGCCGACCAGCACCGCGGGGGTGCCCTGGCCGCTGACGGTGGCCGCGCGCTCGCGCCAGGCCTCCGGCTCGCCGATCTTCGCGCCCGAGCAGATGATCGCCAGGGAGTCGAACAGGCCGGGGTGGTCCACGCCCAGCTGCAGGCCGGTTGCCCCGCCGATCGAGACCCCGGCATAGTGCAGGGGAACGTCGGCCGCGATGTCGCCGGCCTCCCGGGCGGCGCGGACGAAGCCGGCGACGGCGTCGGCCAGCTCCGCCATGGTGAAGCCCTCGGCGGCCGCCGGAGCGGCGCCGTGGCCGGGCAGATCCCAGCCGATGACGGTGAAGCCGGCCATGCCGGCGGCCGCACGGGACCAGAGCGCCGCCGCGGAGGTGCCCAGCGACGGTCCGGCGATGACGACGGGGGCGGCCGGGCCGGCGTCGGCGAGCCGGGTGGCCTTGATCTGGGGCACGCTCATGCGTGGTCCTTCCTTCCGGGGTAGGCGGTCACGATGCCCTCGATCAGGGCATGCGTTTCCCCTGTGTAGTTGGCCGGGTCCAGTGCGCTTTCCAGCTCATCGTCGGAGAGCACGTCGGCCGGCACTGCCTGGCGCAGCAGCTGCGCGAAGGCGCCCTCGCCGGCCAGGGAGCGGTTCACCGCGTCCTGGATGAGGGCCTTGCCGCGGCCGGGCGTGCCGTCGTCGAGCAGCGGGGCGACGGTGAGCATCAGTTTCTCGCTGACGACCAGCGGGCCGGCCGCGGCGAGGTTGGCGGCGATCCGGGCGCGGTCCACTTCGAGTCCCTCGGCCAGCTCGGCCAGCTTGGCGGCCGCTCCCCCGGCCAGCCGCAGGAGGGAGCGCAGCGCCTGCCACTCCACGTGCCAGGATCCGGAGGGACGCTCGTCGTCGGCTGCGGCGGCGGCCAGCTGCAGCTGGGCGCCGTATCCGGGGGCGGCCAGCGCCGCGCTGCGGATCAGCACGGACAGCACCGGGTTCTGCTTCTGCGGCATGGCGGAGCTGCCGCCGCGTCCGGCGGCCCGCGGCTCCGAAACCTCCCCGACCTCGGGGCGGCTGAGCAGCAGGACGTCGTTGGCGATGCGGCCGGCCGCCGCCAGCAGCTCCTGGAGGGCACCGCCCAGGCGGGTGACGGGCAGCCGGTTGGTCTGCCAGGGCGCCCCCGGGGCGGCGAGGCCGAGCCGGGACGCCAGGTCGGCGGCCAGTTCGAGCGGGCCCGGGGCCCGCCGGCCGTTCCCCCCGGCGGCGTCGACCGTGCTGCGCAGGGCGGCCATGGTGCCGGAGGCGCCGCCCCACTGCAGGGGCAGCGCCGCGCGGGCGGCGGCCAGCGCCTCGGCGGCCTGGCCGAGCCCGTGCAGCCACTGCGCGGCCTTGAGCCCGAAGGTCGAGGGCAGCGAGTGCTGCGTCAGGGTGCGGGCGACGCTGAGCGTGGCCGCGTGCTCGCGTGCCAGTGCGGCGAGGGCGTCGGCGGCGCGGGCGACGTCGGACTGCAGCGCCTCCAGGGCCTGCGCCGACATCACCATCAGGGCGGTGTCGAGGATGTCCTGGCTGGTGGCCGCCCGGTGCACGGCCGCGGCCGCCGCAGGGGCCTCGCGGCGCAGCACGGCACGCAGATCCGCCAGCATCGGGATCACCGGATTGCCGCCGCCCTGGGCACGGGCCGCGATGTCGGCGACATCGTAGCTCTCGGCCCGGAAGGCGTCGACGGCCTGCTCCGGTAGCCCGGGGTCGATCAGGCCCGCCGAGGCCAGGACCTGCAGCCAGGCATGCTCGACGTCGAGCATCGCCTGCAGGACCCGGGTGTCGGACGTCAGGGCGGCCGCCTCGGTTCCGGCCCAGGCCGGGGACAGCAATCCGTGGTCTGCGCTCTCGGCGGGCGCCATGCTCAGGCTCCCGGGTAGGCCAGGAAGACGGTCTCGTTCTCCCCCTGCAGGAAGATGTCGAACCGCAGGCCGCCGTCGGCTTCACGGGTGGCGATCAGGGTGCGGCGGCGCTCCTCGGGCAGCGAGGAAAGCAGCGGATCCGCGGCCAGGGCCGCTTCGTCCTCGGGCAGGTAGATGCGCGTGTGCAGCTTGTTGAGCAGGCCGCGGGCAAAGACCAGCAGGGAGATGAACGGGGCGGCACCCTCGCGGACGGGGCCCGGGTTAACCGTGGTGAAGGTGTAGTTGCCGGTGTTGTCCACCGGGACCCGGCCCCAGCCGGTGAAGGTGTAGCCGTCGCGGACCAGGGAACCGGTGCGCTGCGGAATGTTGCCCTCGGCGTCCGGCTGCCAGATTTCCAGCAGCGCGTCGGGCACCACCTCGCCGGCGCCGTCGCGCACGGTGCCCTGGAGGCGGATGGCGCCGGGCAGCCCGGGGGCGAGCAGTTCCCCGCCCTTGTCGAACGGCAGGGCGTATCCGTAGAAGGGGCCGATCGTCTGGCCCGGGGTGGCCGTGAGTTTTTCGCTCATTACTCTGCGTCCTCTTCTTCCATCCAGGTGCGGTTGCTGCCGGTGAGCACGATGTCCCAGTTGTAGCCCGTGGCCCACTCGTGCGAGGTGATGTTGTGGTCGTAGGTGGCCACGAGGCGGTCGCGCGCCTTCTGGTCGGTGATCGACTGGTAGATGGGGTCCAGGGCGAAGAGCGGATCGCCCGGGAAGTACATCTGGGTGATCATGCGCTGGGTGAAGTCGGTGCCGAACAGCGAGAAGTGGATGTGCGCCGGACGCCAGGCGTTGTAGTGGTTCTTCCACGGGTAGGGGCCGGGCTTGATGGTGGTGAACTCGTAGGAGCCGTCCGCGCCGGTGATGGCGCGGCCGACGCCGGTGAAGTTGGGGTCGATCGGCGCCGGGTGCTGGTCCCGCTTGTGGATGTAGCGGCCGGCGGAGTTGGCCTGCCAGACCTCGATCAGCTGGCCGCTGACGGGGCGGCCGTCGCCGTCGAGCACCCGGCCGCGGACGATGATGCGCTCGCCCAGCGGTTCGCCGTTGTGCTGGATGGTGAGGTCCGCCTCCAGCGGATGCACGTCCTGGTGGCCGAAGGCCGGGGACCACAGTTCGATGGTCTCGGGGTCCGTGTGGTGCGGGTCCTTGGTGGGGTGGCGCAGGATGGAGCTGCGGTACGGCCGGAAGTCCAGCCGCGGCTGGGTCTCCTCCGCCGCGCCGTCCTCGACGCCCTTGCGGTAGGCGGCGTGCAGCTGGCCGATCTCTGCGGAGATTTCGTCCTGGGAGGCCTGGGCCGAATCCGGTCCCTCCACGACGTGGCTGTTCCGGAACAGGTCATCGGCCATCTCGCCGCTGACGTCCATGGGATCGTTCTCCATGGTGGTGCATCCTTTCCTAGGGGCGCGTCGTCGCGCCCTGCCGGGTTCCAGGCGGGTCACCTAACAGTACACCCGCGTTCACTTTGAGTACAGATGTTCACTTGGCGAACATCAAAGGTTACGAGGTCCGCTCCCCCGCCGCTCAGGCGTGCGGCCAGCCGGTGTAGGCCTCGGCAAGGTAGGCCTGGCCGTGCCGGGAGGCGACGACGCCGCTCAGCTCGCCGAGGGCGCGGCGGCGCTCGAACGCGGAGGCGTCGGGGCGGGTGTGGAGCATGGAGGTCATCCAGTAGGAGAAGTTCTGGGCGCGCCAGACCCGCTGCAGGGCCTTGTCGCTGTAGCCGTCAAGCAGGTCCCGGGAGCCGGAGGCGTAGAAGGACTCGATGGCCTGGAAGAGTACGGAGACGTCGGCCAGGGCGAGGTTCAGACCCTTGGCGCCCGTCGGCGGCACGGTATGCCCGGCATCCCCGGCCAGGAACATGTTGCCGTAGCGCATCGGCTCGCAGACGTAGCTGCGGAACTTGAGCACGGTCTTGTCGAAGATCGGGCCGCGCTTGAGCTCGAAGCCGTCCGGCCCGTCGACCCGGCGCTGCAGTTCGTCCCAGATGCGGTCCTCGCTCCAGTCGTCCGGGTTCTCGTTCGGATCAGACTGGAAGTACATCCGCTGGACCGTGTCGCTGCGCTGGCTGATCAGCGCGAAGCCGTGGTCGGAGTTGGCGTAGATCAGCTCGGGGGCGCTCGGCGGAGCTTCGGTGAGGATGCCGAACCAGGCGAAGGGGTACTCGATGAAATGGTCGTTGCGCACGTCGGCGGGAATCGAGCGGCGGCAGATGCCCTGTGATCCGTCGGCGCCGACGAGGATGTCGCAGTGGACCTCGTAGTCCGCGCCCTGGTCGTCGGTGAAGCGGATCTTGGGGCGGTCCGTGGCCTGGTCCAGGACCTCGGTGTCGGTGACGGCGTACCGGACGTCGCCGCCGTCGCGCTCCCGGGCCGCGGCAAGGTCGACGAAGACCTCGTTCTGCGGGTAGAGCCAGACCGATTCGCCCACCAGCTCCTGGAAGTCCACGCGGTGGCTTTCGCCGCCGAAGCGCAGATCGATTCCGTCGTGCCGGTAACCGTCGCGGAGCACGCGGTCGCTGACGCCGCCCTCGGTCAGCATGCGGACTGAGCCGTGCTCGAGGATGCCGGCGCGGTGGGTGGTGCGGATGGTCTCATGGTCGCGCTTTTCCACGACGATGCTCTCGATGCCGGCCTGGCCGAGCAGGTGGGAGAGCATGAGGCCGGCGGGGCCTCCGCCCACGATGCCGACTTTGGTCCTGAGGACGGTGCGCTTCTCGCCCATGCGGAAACTCCTAGAAAGAGGGGAAAGGTCTGCCTCCAGTGTGATGGGCTGCACAGCCGCACACACAGGCGGTTCTCATTCAATGAGATGACGCACGCCTCATGACGACGACGCCTGCGGCGGGGAGGCGCCCTGTCCGGCATGGTGGGGCCCGGCCGCGCCGGCATGCACTCCCAAGGCCCGCGAGATGCCCCGTGCGGCGGTCATGAGCGCCGGGACGGTCGCAGCGGTGTTCTCGCGTCCGGTCGGCACCACCACCCCCAGCGCCGCGACCGCGCTCCCCTGGCGCCCGAAGACCGGCACGGCGATTCCGGTGGTCTCGGCGATCACCGTGCCGGGCAGGGCCGCGTAACCGCTGCGCCGGACTTCACCCCACTGCCGCCGCAGGTCGGCGGCGGCCGGGAACGGGTCGGGCTGCTCCGCGTTGCGCTGCAGATAGGCTTCCTGGACATGCCGGGGTGAATGGGCCATCAGGACCATGCCCGAGGAGGAGATGTGCACCGGCAGGCGGCCGGCCACCTTCGCCTGGTTGAGCACCGACCCACGGCTGGAGAGCCGCTCGATGAAGAGCACCTCGCCGTCCTGCAGCACCGAGAGCTGGGTGTGCTGGCGCACCACCGCCTGGATGTCCTCCATGAACGGCTGTGCCACCTGCTTCAGGTCCGCGGCGGCGGAGCTGCGGTTGGCCAGTTCCCAGAGCCGAAGGCCCAGGCGCACCTGCCCGTCCGCGTCGCGCTGCAGCAGCTGGTGGTCGGTGAGCTCGCGCACCAGCCGATGCGTGGTGGACAGCGGCAGGCCGGCGCGGCGCGCCAGCGCGGCCACCGGCAGTGCGGGGTGGCCGGCGTCGAAGGCGCTGATGATTCGGACGATCCGGGTGGTCATGGACTCCCCGGACGGTGAATTGGCCATGCGTTAACTTTGGCACAGGCCTGCTCCCGGGCACGTCGGCTAGAGCGTCTCCGGAATCCGGCGCCCGGGGAACAGCTCCGCGTACTGCCGCCGATACATCCGCCGCCCCACCAGCCGGTAGGCCAGACGGACCGGCGGGGGTATCTCCTTGAACAGTTCCTTCCGGTCCTGCGGAGGATTGGTGGCCAGCACCATCCCGAGATAGCTCACCAGGAATTTCCGGTCGAACTGCGCGACACCGTGCTGGGCGACCGCGCTCATTTCCTTTTCGCTCAGGACCCGGTCGACGACGGGCATCACTTCGGTGACCTCCCGTCGCAGGTGGACCTTGAGCAGGGAGGACAGCTCCTCATACCGTTCAGCGGTCTCCTCGCGCGACGCTGCCTCGGCTGTCTCCATCCACCGGCGCCGGACCGGTTCGATCCCTTCAATCAGCTGCGCCACCTGCCGGTGGTGCTCCAGCATCTGTGCGACGTGCAGGGCGCATCCCGGGGCCCGTCCGGCAAGGGCCGGATACATGAGCACGTCCTCACCCTCATGGTGGACGTGGAGCACGCCGTCGAAATTGCCGAGCACTTCTCCGACGTATGCCGCGCGGGCTCTGTCCCCGTCGTCGGTGGACCGCACCAGGCCGGGCGCCTCGTCGTAGGCCCATGCCTGCGGAAACGACTTAAACGGGAAGGACCCCTCCTTCGCAAAGGAGGGGTCCTTCCGTGTCAGCTGCGGGTTTCCTTAGCGGAACTCGCTGCCCATGTCGTAGTCATCCAGCGGGATGGCGTGGAACTCGGGGCTGAGGCCGCCGTCGACTCCGGCGTAGTCGAAGTCGCTGAAGGCGCTCGGGCCGGTGAACAGGCTGGCCTTCGCTTCCTCGGTCGGCTCGACCGTGACCTCGGTGTACCGCGGCAGGCCGGTGCCGGCCGGGATCAGCTTGCCGATGATCACGTTTTCCTTCAGGCCCAGCAGCGGGTCGGACTTGCCTTCCATGGCCGCCTGGGTGAGGACCCGGGTGGTCTCCTGGAAGGAGGCCGCCGACAGCCAGGACTCGGTCGCCAGCGAGGCCTTGGTGATGCCCATGAGCTCGGGACGGCCGGAAGCCGGCCGCAGGCCCTCGGACACCACGCGGCGGTTCTCGCTCTCGAACCGGCGGCGCTCGGCGAGCTCGCCCGGAAGCAGCTCGGAGTCACCGGACTCGATCACGGTCACGCGGCGCAGCATCTGCCGGACGATGACCTCCACGTGCTTGTCGTGGATGCCGACGCCCTGGCTGCGGTACACGCGCTGGACCTCGTCCACCAGGAACTCCTGGGCCTTGCGCGGGCCGAGGATGCGCAGGATCTGCTTCGGATCCACCGCACCGGTGACCAGCTGCTGGCCGACCTCGACGTGGTCGCCGTCGGCGACCAGGAGGCGGGCACGGCGCAGGACCGGGTAGGCGATCTCCTCGGAGCCGTCATCGGGAGTGATGATGACGCGCAGCTGGCGGTCGGTCTCCTCGATGGTGACCCGTCCGGCGACCTCCGAAATCGGAGCGACGCCCTTCGGGGTACGGGCTTCGAAGAGCTCCTGGATACGGGGCAGACCCTGGGTGATGTCTTCCGCGGAGGCGATGCCGCCGGTGTGGAAGGTACGCATGGTCAGCTGGGTACCGGGCTCGCCGATGGACTGTGCGGCGATGATGCCCACGGCCTCGCCGATGTCCACCGTCTTGCCGGTGGCCAGCGAACGGCCGTAGCACAGCGCGCAGGTACCGACGGCGGACTCGCAGGTCAGCACGGAGCGGATCTTGATGTCCGTGATGCCGGCCTCGAACAGCTTGCCGATCAGCACGTCTCCGACGTCGTCGCCGGCCTTGGCCAGCACGGTGCCCGAGGCGTCGACGACGTCGGCCGCCAGGGTCCGGGCGTAGGCCGAGTTCTCGACCTCTTCGTGCAGCTGCAGCTCGCCGTTGGCGTCCGGCACCGCGATGGTGACGTTCAGGCCGCGCTCGGTACCGCAGTCCTCCTCGCGGACGATGACGTCCTGGGAGACGTCCACCAGACGACGGGTCAGGTAACCCGAGTTGGCGGTACGCAGAGCGGTATCGGCCAGGCCCTTGCGGGCACCGTGGGTGGCGATGAAGTACTCCAGGACCGACAGGCCCTCACGGTAGGAGGACTTGATCGGACGCGGGATGATCTCGCCCTTCGGGTTGGCCACCAGGCCGCGGATACCGGCGATCTGCCGGACCTGCAGCCAGTTGCCTCGTGCACCGGAGGAAACCATGCGGTTGATGTTGTTGCCCGTGGGCATGTTCGCGCGCATGGCCGCGGCAACCTCGTTGGTCGCCTTGTTCCAGATGTCGATGAGCTCCTGGCGGCGCTCGTCTTCAGCGATCAGGCCCTTGCCGTACTGGCTCTCCACCTTCGCTGCCTGGCTCTCGTAGCCGGCCATGATGGCGGGCTTGTCGATCGGGGCGGCGATATCGGAGATGGCCACGGTCACGCCGGAGCGGGTGGCCCAGTAGAAGCCGGCGTCCTTCAGGTTGTCCAGCGTTGCCGCGGTGACGACCTTCGGGTACCGCTCGGCCAGGTCGTTGACGATCGCGGAAAGCTGGCCCTTGTCGGCAACCTTCTCCACCCACGGGTAGTCCACGGGCAGGGTCTGGTTGAAGATGACCTGCCCGAGGGAGGTCTCGATCAGCGCCGGCTCACCCTCGGTCCAGCCCTCCGGAGCGGGCTGGTCCGCGCTGGGCACGAAGCCTTCGATGCGCATCTTCACGACGGCGTTCAGGTCCAGCTCGCCCAGGTCGAAGGCCATCAGGGCCTCGGCCGGGGAGGTGAAGACGCGGCCTTCGCCGGCTGCACCCTCGCGCTTGGTGGTGAGGTGGTGCAGGCCGATGATCATATCCTGCGAGGGCAGGGTCACCGGACGGCCGTCCGAGGGCTTCAGGATGTTGTTCGAGGACAGCATCAGGATGCGGGCCTCGGCCTGGGCCTCGGGGCTCAGCGGCAGGTGCACGGCCATCTGGTCACCGTCGAAGTCGGCGTTGAACGCGCCGCAGACGAGCGGGTGCAGCTGGAGGGCCTTGCCTTCGACCAGCTGCGGCTCGAACGCCTGGATGCCGAGGCGGTGCAGGGTGGGTGCACGGTTGAGCAGCACCGGGTGTTCGGTGATGATCTCTTCCAGCACGTCCCAGACCTGCGGACGGAAACGCTCGACCATGCGCTTGGCGCTCTTGATGTTCTGGGCGTGGTTGAGGTCGACCAGGCGCTTCATCACGAACGGCTTGAACAGCTCCAGCGCCATCTGCTTCGGCAGGCCGCACTGGTGCAGCTTCAGCTGCGGGCCGACGACGATGACCGAACGGCCGGAGTAGTCGACGCGCTTGCCGAGCAGGTTCTGGCGGAAGCGGCCCTGCTTGCCCTTGAGCATGTCGGACAGCGACTTCAGCGGACGGTTGCCCGGTCCGGTGACCGGACGGCCGCGGCGGCCGTTGTCGAACAGCGAGTCGACGGCTTCCTGCAGCATGCGCTTTTCGTTGTTCACGATGATCTCGGGGGCACCGAGATCCAGCAGGCGCTTCAGGCGGTTGTTGCGGTTGATGACGCGGCGGTACAGGTCGTTCAGGTCGGAGGTCGCGAAGCGGCCGCCGTCCAGCTGCACCATCGGGCGCAGTTCCGGCGGGATGACCGGAACGGCGTCGAGCACCATGCCCAGCGGGCTGTTGGTGGTGGTCAGGAACGCGTTGACGACCTTCAGGCGCTTCAGGGCGCGGGTCTTGCGCTGGCCCTTGCCGTTCTGGATGACTTCGCGCAGGGAGTCGGCCTCGGCCTGCAGGTCGAAGTCCTCCAGGCGCTTCTTGATGGCCTCGGCGCCCATGGCACCGTCGAAGTACAGGCCGTAGCGGTCGCGCAGTTCGCGGTACAGGCCCTCATCGCCCTCGAGGTCGCCGACCTTGAGGTTCTTGAAGCGGTCCCAGACCTGCTCGAGGCGCTCGATGTTGGCGTCGGCGTCGCGGCGCACCTTGGCCATCTGGCGGTCGGCGGAGTCGCGGGCCTTCTTCTTGTCGGCGGCCTTGGCACCTTCGCCCTCGAGGCGGGCAAGCTCGTCCTCGAGGTCGCGGGCGATCGCGGCGATGTCGGCGTCGCGCTGGTCCACCAGCTGCTTGCGCTCCAGGTCGTGCTCGGCCTGCAGGTTCGGCAGCTCGGCGTGGCGGTTCTCTTCGTCGACGCCGGTGATCATGTAGGCCGCGAAGTAGATGACCTTCTCCAGGTCCTTCGGGGCCAGGTCCAGCAGGTAGCCCAGGCGCGACGGCACGCCCTTGAAGTACCAGATGTGCGTGACGGGAGCAGCGAGCTCGATGTGGCCCATCCGCTCGCGGCGGACCTTGGCACGGGTGACCTCGACGCCGCAGCGCTCACAGATGATGCCCTTGAAGCGGACACGCTTGTACTTGCCGCAGTAGCATTCCCAGTCGCGGGAGGGGCCGAAGATCTTCTCGCAGAAAAGACCGTCCTTCTCCGGCTTCAGGGTGCGGTAGTTGATGGTCTCGGGCTTCTTCACCTCGCCGTAAGACCAGTTGCGGATTTCGTCCGCAGTGGCCAGGCCGATGCGCATGAGGCCGAACGTGGAATCGTTGGACATGGGTCCCTGTTCTCTCTTGTTCTCTAAATCTGAATGTCTCGGGTGCGGAAGAGGTTTCGGGCGGCCCCTGCGGGGCTTGGAACGGCGGCAACGAAATTTCCGCGCTCGCAGAGCTCGCGGGAAATATTAAAGCCGCCTTCCTCCAAGCCCCTTCGGGGCCGGTGGCAGGCCCGGGCGTTCAACCCGGGCCTGCCGGTCCTGCTAAACCTCTTCGACGGAGCTGGGCTCTGCGCGGGACAGATCGATGCCCAGTTCCTCCGCGGCCCGGAAGACTTCTTCATCCGAGTCACGCATTTCAATCGTGTTGCCTTCGGTCGAGAGGACCTCGACGTTCAGGCACAGCGACTGCATTTCCTTGATGAGCACCTTGAACGATTCCGGAACGCCCGGCTCCGGGATGTTCTCGCCCTTGACGATGGCCTCGTAGACCTTCACGCGGCCGTGGATGTCATCGGACTTGATGGTGAGCAGTTCCTGCAGGGTGTAGGCGGCGCCGTACGCCTCCAGGGCCCAGACTTCCATTTCGCCGAAGCGCTGGCCGCCGAACTGCGCCTTACCGCCCAGCGGCTGCTGGGTGATCATCGAGTACGGGCCGGTGGAGCGGGCGTGGATCTTGTCGTCCACCAGGTGGTGGAGCTTCAGGATGTACATGTAGCCCACGGAGACCGGCTCCGGGAACGGCTGGCCGGACCGGCCGTCGAACAGGCGTGCCTTGCCGGAGGCGTCGATCAGGCGGTCCCCGTCGCGGGTCACGTTGGTCGAATCCAGCAGGCCGGTGATCTCGTGCTCGCTGGCGCCGTCGAAGACCGGGGTCGCGACGGTGGTCGGACCGGTTTCGCGCGGCAGGTTGGTCAGCGCGCGGGCCCACTCGGGGTCGCCCTCGATCTTCCAGCCCTGCTTGGCGGCCCAGCCCAGGTGGATCTCCAGGACCTGGCCGACGTTCATGCGGCCCGGAACACCCAGCGGGTTCAGGACGACGTCGACGGGGGTGCCGTCTTCCAGGAACGGCATGTCCTCGATCGGGAGGATCTTGGAGATGACGCCCTTGTTGCCGTGGCGGCCGGCCAGCTTGTCGCCGTCGGTGATCTTGCGCTTGTGGGCAACGTAGACGCGCACCAGCTGGTTCACGCCCGGGGGCAGCTCGTCGTCGTTGTCGCGGTCGAAGATGCGCACGCCGATGACGGTTCCGGACTCGCCGTGCGGAACCTTCAGGGAGGTGTCGCGGACCTCGCGGGACTTCTCGCCGAAGATGGCGCGCAGCAGGCGCTCCTCCGGGGTCAGTTCCGTTTCGCCCTTCGGGGTGACGCGGCCGACCAGGATGTCGCCGGCTTCAACCTCGGCGCCGATGTGGATGATGCCGCGCTCGTCGAGCTGGGACAGCACCTCCTCGGACACGTTCGGGATGTCGCGGGTGATTTCCTCGGCGCCCAGCTTGGTGTCGCGGGCGTCGACCTCGTGCTCCTCGATGTGGATCGAGGTGAGGACGTCGTCGGAGACCATGCGCTGGGAGAGGATGATCGCATCCTCGTAGTTGTGGCCTTCCCAGGACATGAACGCGACGAGCAGGTTCTTGCCCAGCGCCAGCTCGCCCTGGTCGGTGGAGGGACCGTCGGCGATGATGCTGTTGACCTCGACGCGCTGGCCTTCGGAGACGAGCACCCGCTGGTTGTACGCGTTGCCCTGGTTGGAGCGTGCGAACTTCATGATCGGGTAGCTGGTCTCGGTGCCGTCGTCGTTCAGCACGGTCACCAGGTCGGCGGAGACCTCGGTGACGACGCCGGGCTTGGCGGCCACGACGGAGTCGCCGGCGTCGACCGCGGCGTACTTCTCCATGCCGGTGCCCACCACGGGACGCTCGGAACGGAGCAGCGGCACCGCCTGGCGCTGCATGTTCGCACCCATGAGGGCGCGGTTGGCGTCGTCGTGCTCAAGGAACGGGATCAGGGCGGTCGCCACCGACACCATCTGGCGCGGGGAGACGTCCATGTACTCGACCTCGTTGGGCTCGACGAGCACCGGCTCGCCGGATCCGCCGCGGGCACGGACGAGGACCAGGTCCTCTTCGAAGTGGTTGTCGGCACGCAGCGGGGCGTTGGCCTGCGCGATGGTGCGCTCCACCTCGTCGTCGGCGGTCAGGTAGTCCACCTGATCGGTGACGACGCCGTTGACGACCTTGCGGTACGGGGTCTCGATGAAGCCGAACGCGTTGATCCGGCCGTAGGAGGCCAGCGAACCGATCAGGCCGATGTTCGGGCCTTCAGGGGTCTCGATGGGGCACATGCGGCCGTAGTGCGACGGGTGAACGTCACGGACCTCCATGCCGGCGCGGTCGCGGGAGAGGCCGCCCGGGCCCAGCGCGGACAGGCGGCGCTTGTGCGTCAGGCCGGCCAGCGGGTTGTTCTGGTCCATGAACTGCGAGAGCTGGGAGGTTCCGAAGAACTCCTTGATCGCTGCCACGACCGGGCGGATGTTGATCAGGGTCTGCGGCGTGATGGCCTCGACGTCCTGGGTGGTCATGCGTTCGCGGACCACGCGCTCCATGCGGCTCAGGCCGGTGCGGATCTGGTTCTCGATCAGCTCGCCGACGGCGCGGATGCGGCGGTTGCCGAAGTGGTCGATGTCGTCGACCTCGACGCGGATCTCGACGTCCTCGCCGTCACGCTTGCCCGGGATGGTCTTCTCGCCGGCGTGCAGCGCGACCAGGAACTTGATCATCGCGACGATGTCGTCGGTGTCCAGGACCGAGGACTCCGGCGCGTCGACGGGCTTGTCGACGCCCAGCTTGCGGTTGATCTTGTACCGGCCGACCTTGGCCAGGTCGTAGCGCTTCGGGTTGAAGTACAGGTTCTCCAGCAGCGCCTGCGCGGCCTCGACCGTCGGCGGCTCTCCCGGACGCAGCTTGCGGTAGATGTCCAGCAGGGCATCCTCGCGGGTTTCGGTGGTGTCCTTCTCCAGGGTGGCACGGATGGAGTCGTACTCGCCGAAGGTCTCCAGGATCTGGCCTTCGGTCCAGCCCAGCGCCTTGAGCAGCACGGTGACGGACTGCTTGCGCTTGCGGTCCAGGCGCACGCCGACCTGGTCGCGCTTGTCGATCTCGAGCTCGAACCAGGCACCGCGGGAAGGAATGATCTTCGCGGTGTAGATGTCCTTGTCGCTGGTCTTGTCCGCGGCGCGCTCGAAGTAGGCGCCCGGGGAACGCACCAGCTGCGACACGACGACGCGCTCGGTGCCGTTGATGACGAAGGTTCCCTTGTCGGTCATCAGCGGGAAGTCGCCCATGAACACGGTCTGCTGCTTGATCTCGCCCGTGTTGTTGTTCATGAACTCGGCCTTGACGTACAGCGGGGCGGAGTAGGTCGCGTCGCGGTCCTTGCACTCGGCCATCGTGTACTTCGGATCGGCGAACTCCGGCTCCGAGAAGCTCAGGGACATGGTGCCCTGGAAGTCTTCGATCGGGGAGATTTCCTCGAAGATGTCAGCGAGACCGGAAGTGGTGGCGACACCCTGCTCACCGGTTTCCTGGGCCTTGGCAACCCGCGCCTTCCAGCGCTCGTTGCCGACGAGCCAGTCGAAGCTGTCCGTCTGCAGGGCCAGGAGATTGGGAACGTCCAGCGGTTCGTGAATCTTGGCGAATGAAATCCGGGAGCCGATGTTCCCGGCATTGCTAGCGGTTGAAATATTAGAGGTGCTCGAGGCGACCAAGAGGGATCCTTCCACAGACCTTCAGGCGTGTTTCGCGCTTCTCCCCCTGCCCGCTGCGGACAGAGTCCGCACGCATGGCGCCGGCCGGCAACGGACCGGCGGAACAAAGCCCACCGCTATATGAAGGCTGAAGGTTAACAGAGGGAAGCAAATACCTACTATAGGCTTTTCGGGCACAGAAGTCTACCCGGTCCCGCGATCCCGGTGCGCTCAACCTCGTCGCTGCGCCGGGTTCCTGTCTCCGGGCTTCCCTCTGCAAGGAGCCGGTCCCGGACGGTGACCGGGAAGGACAGTACTGCCGCGGCGCGCTGCCGGGGAGCTGCGGGATGTTCGCTTCGAACTGCCGGCTTGCACCGGCTTGCCGGGCGCACCGCTGACGCACCGAACAAGAGACAGACTACCCCAGATTCCGCGCGGGCGCCTCATTTCCGGCGTTTTCCGGGGATAACGCAGCCGGCGGACCGTCCGGCGGTGACGCCGGGGCCACTTCGGCGCAGCCGCCGGCCGGTGCCGTCCCGGCCTCCCGCTCTCCGGCGGCCACTGCCCCATCAGCGGGCGCGCCTGTACTCTAAGGGGCAGCATCCGTTTCGACGACGAAAGTGATTCGACGCACATGAGTATTCCCGCGCAGGGCGCAGGCGCCCCGACGCCCGAGGTGGTCATCGTCGGCGGGGCACGCACCCCGCAGGGCCGGCTGAAGGGCCAGCTCGCGGCGTTCACCGCCGTCGAGCTTGGTTCATTCGCGATTGCCGGCGCCCTGGAGCGCTCCGGCGTCCCGGCCGGCGACGTCGATTCCGTCATCATGGGCCACGTGGTGCAGGCCGGCTGCGGCCAGAATCCGGCCCGGCAGGCGGCCCTCGGCGCGGGCATCGGCTGGAACGTGCCCGCCGTGACGGTCAACAAGGTCTGCCTTTCCGGGCTGGCCGCGGTGATCGACGCCGCCCGCCTGATCCGCGGCGGCGAGGCCACGCTGGTGGTCGCCGGCGGCCAGGAGTCCATGACCCGCGGCCCGCACCTGCTTCCCGGCTCACGCCAGGGCTGGAACTACGGCAACATCTCCGTGCTCGACTCCGTGGCGCACGACGGCCTGACGGACGCATTCGACGGCGACTCCATGGGCGTATCCACCGAACGCGGCAACACCCGGCTCGCGATCAAGCGGCTGGAACAGGACGAGGTCGCCGCGGCGTCGCACCGGCGCGCGGCCGCCGCTGCCGATGCGGGAGTCTTCGACGTCGAAATCGTGCCCCTGACGGTGCCGCAGCGCCGCGGCGAGCCCCTCGTGCTCTCCGCCGACGAGGGCGTGCGGCCGGGCACCACGGTGGACACACTGGCCGCCCTGCGCCCCGCCTTCGATCCCGAGGGCACGATCACGGCGGGCAACTCCTCGCCCCTGTCCGACGGCGCCAGCGCGCTCGTGCTGGCCACCCGGGAATACGCCGAGGCGAACGGCCTGCAGGTCCTCGCCTCCGTCGGCCTCCCGGGCCAGGTGGCCGGGCCGGACAACACGCTCCATTCGCAGCCGTCCAACGCACTGTTCCAGGCCCTGGAACGGGCGGGCTGGACGACGTCGGACCTCGATTTCATCGAGATCAATGAGGCCTTCGGCGCGGTGGCCGTGCAGTCACTGAATGAACTGGGCATCGACCTGGACCGCTGCAACATCCACGGCGGCGCGATTGCGCTGGGCCATCCGATCGGCGCCTCGGGCGCCCGGCTGGCCCTGCATGCCGCCCACGAACTGTTCCGGCGCGGTTCGGGCCGTGCCGGCGTCTCGCTCTGCGGCGGCGGCGGCCAGGGCGAGGCCCTGCTGCTCTACCGCGACGGAGAGTGAGCACCACCCCCGACGGCCGGCCGGGCGGCACGAAGGCTTCGCCGTCCGGCACTCCGATGGATGGGGCCGCAGCGCAGAGACCGGATGTCCGTCCCGGGACGCCGGCGGCGAATCCAAGGGTGGTGCGCGCCGTCCGCGACGCCGGGCTCGACGTCGAGTTCACCGTCCGGCCGCCGGCGGCGAACCTGCCGGAAGCCGCGGCCCTGCTCGGCATCACCGCCGCCGATGTCGTGAAGTCGCTGGTCGTACGCCGCAGCGGGGGCGAGTACCTGTTCGCCCTCGTCCCCGGAGACCGGCAGATTTCCTGGCCGAAGCTGCGCGCCGCGGTCGGCGTCAACAAACTGTCGATGCCCTCCCCCGCAGTGGCCCTCGAGGCGACCGGATACGAACGCGGCACCATTACGCCCCTGGGCAGCAGCAGCGCCTGGCCGGTGTACGCCGACGAACGGATCCGGGGCCGCCGCGTCTCGATGGGAGCAGGCGCCCACGGCGTGAACCTGTTCGTGTCCGCGGATGACCTGCTGCAGGCCCTGGCGGCCGTCGTCACCGACATCACCGACCCGAATCCGGCGTAGCCCGCGCAGCGGGTACAACGGCGCGGGCCGGCAGCGCCTGAGCAGCGCCTAAGCAGCGGTTAACGGGAAAGACCCCGCTCCCAGTGGGAGCGGGGTCTTTCCGTAAGCAGCTGCCGGCGGACCGGCGGAATACTACTTGAGGGTGACGGTGGCGCCGGCGGCCTCGAGGGCTTCCTTGGCCTTGTCGGCGGTCTCCTTGTTCGCGCCTTCCAGCACGGCCTTCGGAGCGGAGTCGACCAGGTCCTTGGCTTCCTTCAGACCCAGGGAGGTCAGCGCGCGGACCTCCTTGATGACGGCGATCTTCTTGTCGCCGGCAGCTTCGAGGATGACGTCGAACTCGGACTTCTCCTCAGCGGCAGCGGCGTCTCCGCCACCGGCGGCCGGGCCGGCAACGGCAACGGCGGCAGCGGTGACGTCGAAGGTCTCCTCGAAGACCTTAACGAAGTCGGAGAGCTCGATGATGGTCATTTCCTTGAAAGCTTCGAGGAGCTCTTCGTTGGTGAGCTTCGCCATGGTGTGGCGTCCTTCCTAGTAAGTGGTGCTCAGCACCGGGAGTTTGGAAAGAAGAGTTCTTACTCTTCGGTGGCGGCTTCGGCAGCCGGAGCTTCTTCTGCGGCAGCCGGGGCTTCGTCCGCAGCGGGAGCAGCGGCGGCGCCGCCCTCTTCCTCGAGCTTCAGGCGCAGAGCGTCCATGGTGCGGGCCAGGGCGGACATCGGTGCCTTGAGGACACCGGCCACCCGGGCGAGCTGGAACTCGCGGGACTCGAGCGCAGCCAGTTCGGCAACACCGGAGGCGTCGAGGGCCTTGCCCTCGAAGAGACCGGTCTTGATGATCAGCTGCGGGTTTGCCTTGGCAAAGTCCGTGAGGCTCTTGGCGGCAGCAACTGCGTCACCCTTGATGAAGGCGATTGCAGTGGGGCCGGACAGCTGGCCGTCGAACGCGTCGATGCCGGCTTCCTTGGCTGCAATGCCGGTCAGGGTGTTCTTCACGACCGAGTACTTGGTGTCCTGGCCGAGCGAACGACGCAGCTCCTTGAGCTGTGCAACGGAGAGCCCGCGGTATTCGGTTAGGACAGCAGCGGTCGAGTCCTTGAAATCGCTGGCGATTTCCTCGACGGCTGACACCTTGGTTGGCGTTGCCATAACCCTCCTTCCGGGGAATTGGTGCCGGTGGATCGGGTCCCGAACATAAGAAACGCCCCGGGCAGATGCACGGGGCGCCGGAGGGCATGCACGCGCATGCCGGAAAGCTTCCTTCGTTCACCTGCGCAGGCCGCCCCGGTGCGGGGACTTTCGGATCCTGTCCATCCCGTGTTTCCCGCGCAGCGGCCAGGTTGGCTTTTGCGAAGGGGGTGTGAACAGCATCGACCGACGGTCTTTGGTACGTCCAGAGTACGGGAGATCCTCCGCCGGGACAAATCCACACGGGCACCGGGCGGATCCATCCCCCGCGGCGTCCGGAAACGGTCAGCGCCGGAGCACCTTCTGCCACTGCCCGGAAACTCCCACGGGCCGGAAGCCGAGCGCTTCATTGATGTCCAGGATGTGCCGGTTTTCGACGGCGTTCCAGGTCCAGATCCGCTGCACATCCGGCAGCTGCTCGTACAGGCGCAGCAGGTTGGCCGCCTTGAGCACGGTTCCCAGCCGGTGGCCGCGGTGCCTGCGCAGCACCAGCGTGTCGTCCTGGAAGGCGGCGGCCGGGACGGCGTCAAAGACCATCAGCACCGTGTGTCCCACCAGCGTCCCCGTCTCCAGGTGCCGGACGGCGGTGACCAGCTCTCGGGCGCCCATGTCCTCGATCCTCCGCTCGCCCTCCCGGACCCGGGCGGCATCTCAGCGCTCCTCCTCGAGGTCCAGGCCCGCCGTGGGAGCATCGGTGCTCATCCGCTGCTTCAAAAGGGCGTAGCCGGCAACGGTTTCCTCGGGGCAGGCGCCCTGCCAGAACTCCACGGCATAGCCGGAACCCGCCTCGGCGACGGCCGCCTCCAGTTGTACGCGCGGCGGCCGGCCCTCCGCCAGATCCAGCCTGCTGACCCGCTCCACCTGCTCGAGTCCGAACCTGTTGGCAAGCGCGAAGCCCGCTGCCTCGTCCCTGGGAACGGATCCGGCCCCGCTCCCGGGCGCAAGGACATGGGCGGCGCGGGACGCTGCCCAGGTTCCGTTCCCGGGGCCCGGCCTGCCGTCCGCGCCGGGCTGACGGCACGGATGCTCGGTCTCGGCCATCAGGGTTGTCCTGCCTGCGGCGGCCACCGCCTGCTCCACGGCCGCGTAGAGCCTGCGCCCCACCCCGGACCGACGGGCAGCCGGGTCCACGGTGACGTGCACATAGGCGGACCTCGTGTTGTCCAGGAGCGGCAGCCGTGCCTCCGCGACCCCCACGATGGTGCCGTTGCTGCGCGCCGCCAGGAGCAGGCGCCGCCGCAGAGGGCCCGGCCGGTGGGCGGCCAGCCGGGCCCGCACGGATTCATCGAAGTCGCCGCTCCCCCAGAGGTGCCGCATCGACTCATTGACCAGGGCGGCGGCGGCGGCGAAATCCGCGGCGGCCGGGTCGGTTCCGTCCAGGGAGGCCGGGATCGGCAGGGCCTCGACCGTGATGGGCAGCTGTGTCATGGCCCACATCCTGCCCCAGGGGGGGGCCGGGGCAGCAAAAAGGCGGCCGCAGCGAATGCTGCGGCCGCCTCCAGCGGTTCCGGGCGTTGCCGCCCGGAGGTACGACTAGGCGTCGGCGAGGACCTTGGTGACGCTCGGGTCCACGGCGATGCCGGGGCCGAACGTGGTGGTCACGGTGGCCTTCTGGATGTAGCGTCCCTTGGCCGCGGACGGCTTCAGGCGGAGCACTTCCTCGAGGGCGGCGGCGTAGTTCTCGGCCAGCTTCTGGGCGTCGAACGAGGTCTTGCCGATGATGAAGTGCAGGTTCGAGTGCTTGTCGACGCGGAAGTCGATCTTGCCGCCCTTGATGTCGGAGACAGCCTTGGCGACGTTGGGGGTCACCGTGCCGGTCTTCGGGTTCGGCATCAGGTTACGCGGGCCGAGCACGCGGCCCAGGCGGCCGACCTTGCCCATCAGGTCCGGGGTGGCGACGGCGGCGTCGAAGTCGGTCCAGCCGGCGGCGACCTTCTCGATCATGTCGTCGGAGCCCACGAAGTCGGCGCCGGCGGCCAGGGCCGCTTCAGCCTTCTCGCCGGTGGCGAAGACCAGGACGCGGGCGGTCTTGCCGGTGCCGTTCGGCAGGTTGACCGTGCCGCGGATCATCTGGTCGGCCTTGCGGGGGTCAACGCCCAGGCGGAAGGCGACCTCGACGGTGGCGTCGGTCTTCGAAGGGTTGGTTTCCTTCGCCAGGGCTACAGCCTCGGCCGGTGCGTACAGCTTGTCCGCATCGATCTTGGCCACAGCCGCTTCATATGCTTTGCTGCGCTTTGCCATCTGCTTTTTCTCCTTGTGCAGTTGTGGTCTGTCGGACCGCGCCGGGCCCTGCCACGTGCCGCCCTGCGGCGGCGTTTCGGTTGGTGTCCGCTCAAAGCGGACGGTGTGCCGCGGAAGCGGCGGAGGGGTCTTAGCCCTCGACGGTGATGCCCATGGAGCGGGCGGTGCCGGCGATGATCTTGGCCGCGGCCTGGATATCGTTGGCGTTCAGGTCTTCCATCTTGGTGGCGGCGATCTCGTCGACCTGCGCCTGGGTCAGCTTGGCGACCTTGGTGGTGTGCGGAGTGGCCGAGCCCTTCGCAACGCCCGCAGCCTTCTTGATCAGCTCAGCGGCCGGCGGGGTCTTGGTGATGAAGGTGAACGAACGGTCCTCGTAGACCGTGATCTCCACCGGGATGACGTTTCCGCGCTGGGATTCCGTGGCGGCGTTGTACGCCTTGCAGAACTCCATGATGTTGACACCGTGCTGGCCAAGCGCAGGACCGATCGGAGGAGCCGGGTTGGCGGCGCCTGCCTGGATCTGCAGCTTGATGAGGCCGGTGACCTTTTTCTTGGGGGCCATGAAAGGGTCCTTCTCTTCATTTTGTTCCCGGAGGACAGGAGCGTCCGGCCGGGTTGGTGGCCGCCGTGGCGCGGCGGCCGAACGCCGCCCGCGGGTAAAGCACTCCCTCGGGCGGCGAAGTCTTCGGCTACTGGATCTTGGTGACCTGGCTGAACGACAGGGTCACCGGGGTCTCCCGCTCGAAGATGGTCACGAGGACCACCAGCTGCTGGGATTCCGGCTTGATCTCCGAGATCGTAGCGGGGAGGGTCTCGAACGGTCCGTCGTTGACCGTCACGGACTCGCCGACCTCGAAGTCGACGGTCACGGCGCTGGCTTGGGCCTTGGCGGCGGCCTTGCCTGCTTCGGCCTTCGGCTTGGCGATGGTGTGCTCCAGCATCGAGAACACCTCGTTCAGGCTCAGCGGAACCGGGTTGTGGGCGTTGCCCACGAAGCCGGTGACGCCGGGCGTGTGGCGGACGACGCCCCAGGACTCGTCGGTGAGCTCCATGCGGACCAGGACGTAACCCGGGATGCGGACCCGGTTCACGATCTTGCGCGTGGTGTTCTTGATCTCGACGACTTCCTCCATCGGGACCTGGATTTCGAAGATCTGCTCTTCCATGTCCAGGGTCTGGATGCGGGTCTCGAGGTTGGCCTTCACACGGTTTTCGTAGCCGGCGTAGGAGTGGATGACGTACCAGTCACCCTCCTGGCGGCGGAGCTTCGCCTTGAAGGCGACGGCGGGATCCTCTTCCTCGGGCTCGGCGGCCGTCTCGGCGGCGCCCTCGCCCTCGTCCGGTTCGCCGGCGTCGGACTGGTCCTCGGCATCCGTCGCGTCGGCGACGGTCTCCTCGGCGGTGTCGCCCGCAGCGGCCTCGTCGATGGCGGCAGCCACCTCGGGCTCGGCGTCAAGGCCGGCGTGGCCCTCGTTCGTCTGTGCTTCGAGTTCCTGCTCGGACACGTAGATTCCTGCTTTCTGCTTCAGAGCTCCGAATTTGTCACCAGCTCAGGGCCTCGGGCGTCTCTCCGGGCCTGGCGGACAGGATCGGCTAGCTTTCGCCGCCGCCCGAGCCGAAGATCCACAGGGCCCCCGTGCCAAAGACAAAGTCCAGTGCCGTCACGATGAGCATCATGACGACCACGAAGGCCAGGACGACGAGCGTGTACCGCAGCAGTTCCGCGCGGGTCGGCGTGACGACCTTCTTCAGTTCAGCGATGACCTGGCGCAGGAAGAGTGCGATCGACGCGAAGAAGCCCCGCTTCCCGGGCTCTCTGGAGGGGCGCCCCTTCGAGCTGCTGGCAGCCGTTTCGGTCACCTTCCGCCTCACTCTGTGTCGGTTCACAGCCCCAGCACGAGCGCTGATGACTGCTGCTGCATGGTGGACTGCGAATGCTGCCTCGTCGACAGCCGTGCGCAGGGCAGACAGGACTCGAACCTGCAACCTGCGGTTTTGGAGACCGCTGCGCTACCAATTGCGCCACTACCCTTTGGAGGAAACCACTCTACCGCCTGCACCTGCCGTTCGGCGAACCGGGCGGTTTCCCCGGTTTCGCCTGTCCTGCGGGCACAGGTCAGTGGGTGTCTTTCGCACCGCTCATCTACTTTACGCACTTTTTCCCGCCACGTCGAACCGGCTTTCCGCCGGGCGCCGCTTTATGGCGTCCCGGGGCGCCGGGTGCCGTCCCGCGAGTGGTGTGCGCCGCCGCACAGACCTAAGCTGGAAGCCGGTCCGGGCCGCTGCCCGGAACCGCACCATCAAGCACCTGCTCCAGCACAGACGGGAACGCAATGCCATCCACCGGGCGCATCTCTCAGCGCATCGCCGCCATCACCGAATCCGCCACCTTGGCCGTCGACGCCAAGGCCAAGGCGCTGAAGGCCGCCGGGCGTCCCGTGATCGGCTTCGGAGCCGGGGAACCGGATTTCCCCACCCCCGGCTACATCGTGGAGGCGGCCGTCGCCGCCGCCCGGGAAGCCCGCTTCCACCGGTACTCCCCTGCCGGCGGCCTTCCGGAGCTGAAGCAGGCCATCGCCGAGAAGACCCGCCGGGACTCGGGCTACGAGGTGGACGCGTCGCAGGTGCTGGTCACCAACGGCGGCAAGCAGGCCGTCTACGAGGCGTTCGCGACGCTCCTGGATCCGGGCGACGAGGTCCTCGTCCCCACCCCTTACTGGACCACCTACCCGGAGGCCATCCGGCTGGCCGGCGGCGTTCCCGTCGAGGTCTTCGCGGGTCCGGAGCAGGGCTACATGGTCACCGTGGAGCAGCTGGACCAGGCGCGCACCGACCGCACGAAGGTCCTGCTGTTCGTCTCCCCCTCGAACCCCACCGGTGCCGTCTATCCCGCCGACCAGGTCGCCGAGATCGGCATGTGGGCCGCCGACCACGGACTGTGGGTGATCACGGACGAAATCTATGAGCACCTGACCTATGACGGGGTGCCCTTCACCTCCATCGCCACCCGCTCTCCGGAGCTGGGCGACAAGGTCGTGGTGCTCAACGGCGTCGCCAAGACGTACGCGATGACCGGCTGGCGGGTCGGCTGGATGATCGCCGCGAACGACGTCGTCAAGGCTGCGACCAACCTGCAGTCGCACCTGTCCTCGAACGTCTCCAATGTGTCCCAGATGGCGGCGCTGGCCGCTGTGTCCGGGCCGCTGACCGAGGTGGAGGACATGAAGCTGGCCTTCGACCGCCGGCGTCGGGCGATGGTCACGGCGCTGAACAGCATCGACGGCGTGGACTGCCCCGTTCCGCAGGGGGCGTTCTACGCCTATCCCGATGTGCGCGGCCTGCTCGGCCGGGAGTTCCCGGCCGCTGCGGGCCCGGTGCGCCCGCAGACTTCGGCCGAACTCGCGGCGCTGATTTTGGACGAGGCGGAGGTCGCCGTCGTGCCGGGCGAGGCGTTCGGCCCGTCAGGCTTCCTGCGGCTGTCCTACGCCCTCGGGGACGAGGACCTGGCGACGGGCATGCAGCGGCTGCAGGACTATCTCGGCCGCGCCCGCTAGTCCCGCAGCCTCAGGCAGCACAAAGCCCCGGGTCCGTTCAACGGCCCGGGGCTTTCTGCTGCCTGCCCTCCGGTACCCGTCAGAGCAGCCGCCGGGCCGCCGCCCAGCGGGTGAGTTCATGGCGGGAGGAGAGCTGGAGCTTGCGCAGGACGGCGGAGACGTGGGTTTCGACCGTCTTGACGGAGATGAACAGTTCCCGGGCGGTTTCCTTGTAGCTGTAGCCCCGGGCGATGAGCCGCATCACCTCCAGTTCGCGGGCCGAGAGCCGGTCCAGCTCATCGTCGGAGGCGGCGGCGGGCGCGGGTGCAGTACCGAAGGCATCGAGCACGAAACCGGCCAGGCGCGGCGAAAAGACGGCGTCGCCCTCCGCGACCCTGGCCACGGCGTCGGAGATCTCGGTTCCGGAGACCGTCTTGGTGACGTAGCCGCGGGCGCCGGCGCGAATGACCGTGACGACGTCCTCCGCCGCGTCGGACACGCTGAGCGCCAGGAAGCGGGTGGACGGCAGCAGGTCGGAGCAGCCGGCGATCACCTCGGCGCCGCCGCCGCCGGATCCGCCGGGCAGGTGCACGTCCAGCAGCACCACCCGGGGCCGGGCGGCGCGGATCGCCGCGACCGCAGACTCAACGCTGTCCGCCTCGCCGACCACCCGGATCCGCTGGTCCAGGTCAGCCCGCAGCCCGGAGCGGAAAATGGCATGGTCGTCGACGACCACCACGCTGATCGGTTCCCCCGTGTTCACTTGTCCTCCGTCGTCGTACCGGTTCGAAACCTGCCTGCCGGGCGCCGCTGTGGCGGCTTCCCGCCGTCGGCCGCCGCAGCCGCGGGCCGTCGGCCGTGTCCCGGGTCCGACGGCGGCTGGTCCCCGCCCGGGTCCGGGGACGGGGCCGTCACCGGCTGGCTGAGATGGACCTCGGTGCCTTCCGCTCCGCTCCTGATCCTCGCCTGGCCGCCATGGCGCCGCATCCGGCCCATGATCGATTCGCGGACGCCGAGGCGGTCCTCCGGCACCGTGTCCGGATCGAACCCGGCGCCCCGGTCCCGGATGAACACTTCAAGCGTCTCCGGCCCGCACTCCAGGTAGACGGAGATCGGACCGCCCGCGTGCTGCGCGGCGTTGAGCAGGGCGGCACGGGCGGCCTGGGCCAGCGCACCGGTGTCGGTGCCCGGCGCCTCCTCTCCCACGGCCACCAGTTCCACCGGGTGTCCGTACGCGTCCTCGACCTCAGCCGCAATGGTGCCCAGGACGTCCGCCAGCCGTCCGGCGGTGCGGCTGCGGTCCGCGTAGAGCCACTGCCGCAGCTCACGTTCCTGCGCACGGGCCAGCCTGGCCACCTCGGCCTCCGAGCCTGCCCGGTTCTGGATCAGGGCCAGGGTCTGCAGCACGGAATCGTGCAGGTGCGCCGCGATTTCCGCCCGTTCCGCCTCGCGGATCCGCCCGGACCGTTCCCGCTGCAGTTCCCGCCAGTACTTCACGGCCCACGGAGCCAGCACCAGGGCCGCCCCGGCGACCACGGCCAGAGAGGCCAGCATTCCCGCCGCGAGCACATCCCAGGTCATCGAGCCGGCGACAATCAGCAGCAGCCCGAAGATGGCCAGCAGCAGCCCGAGGAGCAGCCGGACGAGGCCTGCCGCCCGGTTGCCGCCGGCGCCCTGGACCAGTTCGGCCCGGCGGCTGGCATCGACCTGCGACCAGGCCAGCACCGCCCCGCCCGCAACCGCCGCGACCGGAATCAGCATGCCCAGGTCGATGCCGACCCCGAAACGCCCGGCGACGACGGCCGCGGCCAGCAGCAGCAGCGCGGCTCCGACCAGGACATCCCTGTTTCCCAGGACCGCTGCCCGGCCGCCGGCCGAACCGCCGCCGGCCTGCTGGAGGTACCGGGCGAAGTTCTCCGCCACGCTGCGTGGGTTGCGGCCGGCGCCGGCGGCCGACTCCTCGGCCGTCGGAACGTTCACCCACAGCCACGCGTACAGGACCGCACCGGCGCCGCCGGCGAGGGTCAGCGCCGCCATGCCTGCGCGCACCAGGCCGGGGTCCCAGCCGAGATGGGCGGCCAATCCGGCGCAGACTCCGGCCACGGGAGCACGCGAAGGACGGACGAGGGGAGCTTTCACGACTCCATCCAAGCACGCGCCGACCCCCGGGGCGCGGTTCCACCGGTTCTTTGCCGAACGTTCAGGGCAGGTTCAGGGACGCCCTCAGGGACATCCCCGATGCGGCGGGCACCCGTGCCCGGTTGACTGGTATCCATGAACGAATCCTCCGTGCCGGGAGCAGCCGGCACCCCCGACTCCCCTTCCCCGGCCGGCGGCCGTCCCGCCGGCTCCCCCGGCCGGCCTCCGGCCGGCGCCTTCTTCGCCTGGGTGCGCGGGCTCGGCGTCGTGCGCTCCGGGAACCGGTGGATCGCCGGCGTCGCCGAGGGCATCGCCGTCCGGACCGGCCTTGACCCCGCCCTGGTCCGCGGTCTGTTCATCGTGTTCGGGCTCTTCGGCGTCGGGCTGCTGGCCTACGGCGTCGCCTGGGCCCTGCTTCCCGAACCGGACGGCCGGATCCAGGTCGAAGAGGCAGCCGCCGGACGCTGGAGCGCAGGCATGACCGGTGCCCTCGTGTTCTCGGTGCTGGGCCTGGGGGGGCCGGGAATCTCCTTCTGGGCCCGGGACGGCTGGCTGTCCGGCGCCTACTGGGGCGTCTTCTGGATCGCCGGGGTCATTGTGCTGGTGTACTGGCTCTCCACCCGGAAGCGCCAGCCGGGCGGATCCGGCGGCAACCGCCCGCCGGGCGCCTTCCCGGCCGACGGGGACGGGGGCGTGGACCATCACGGGAGAACCGGCCCGGACAGCGCCCCCGCAGGCCATGCCCTGCCCGGCCTGTCCTCCGGGACCGGCGTTTCCGCCGCCGACGGCGATCCGGCCGTCCCGGACACAGCTTCGCCTGCCGCCGGCGAAGCCTCGGCCGCCGGCCGGGGCGCCGGCCCCTCCGCGGCCGAGCAGGACTGGTCCGCCGCCTTTGGGGCTGGCGGCTACGGGGCGGACTCCGCTGCGGGAGGCGGCTACGGGGTGTACGGAGCCGACCGCCGGGCGGGTACCGGCTACGGGACGGATGCCTACGGTGACGCGCGGAACGGCCACCACGACTGGGAAACCACCTATGGCCGCGCCGGACGCGGGGCAGGTCCGGACCCGGACCTGCAGGTGTCTTCGTCCACCCCTCCCGGGGGCTGGACCATGCTCCTGCTGGGAGCTGCCCTGCTGACGGCCGGCGTCCTGCTCGCCCTGGACTACACCGGCTCGGTGACGCTCGAAGCTCCTGCGGCCACGGCCCTCGCCGCGGCCGCGGGGGTCCTGGGCCTGGGAATCGTGGTGCTGGGCTGCCTGGGGCGGTCCTCGGGCCCGTCCGGGGCGCTGGCGGTCCTGGCCCTGGTCGGCGGCGCGGCCGCCGGCGGGAACCTGCTCCACTCAAACCTCGTGGTGGCCAACCGGTCGGCCTGGACCGTGGACTCGGCCGGCCGCGCCGCCGACGGCTATACCGTGGCCGCCGCCCAGGGCAACCTGGACCTGACCGGCCTCGCGGACGAGCTGCGGGACGGCACGGTCACCGTGCCGGTGTCCGTGGCGGCTGGCGACGTGGCCATCCTCGTGCCCGACGACGTGCCGGTGAGCGTGCGCTCGCAGATGGTGCTCGGGAACGTCTCCCTTGAAGAGGGCGGCTCGCAGCAGACCTCCGCGGGCATCTGGACCGGCGGCGAGGAGAAGCGGCTCAATGCCGACGAAGAGGGCAGCCGGCTGGTCATTGAAGTTCAGGGCATCGTCAGCAACGTCCTGGTCACCACGAATGAAAGCGGGATCAACCGATGAGCGGCAGCAGCATGGACAGCGGGGACTTCCTCTCCGATCCGGAACAGGCGCCGGGCGCCGCAGGCGAAAACGGAGGTCTCCGGGACGGGAACGGACCCGCCCGGGAGCGCCGGCCGATGCGCGTGGGCACAATAGTCTGGGGCCTGGTCCTCATCTCCCTGGCCTCGCTCCTGCTGGCCGTGCGGGTGGCCGATGTCCGGCTGGACGCCGGGCTGGTGGCTTTGGGCCTGACCATCGGTGCGGGCACCGCGCTGGTGGTCGGAGGACTGCTGACAGCCGTGAACCGCCGGAGCTGATGCTCCGGCGGCACACCGGACCGCGGCCGGCCCGGCCCGGGAACCGTCACAACGAACGCGGCTGTTGCCGCAGATAGGAACGATTCCTCCCATGGACAGCTTCTTCACCTTCCTCCGCCGCTCCCCTCTCCGCCGCGGGCGCGGCTGGCTCGGCGGGATCTGCGCCGGCATCGCCGCCTACTTCGGGTGGGACGTGACCCTGGTCCGGATCGGCGTGCTGCTCAGCTTCCTGCTGCCGTTCATTGGAGTCGGAACGTATCTGGTGGCCTGGCTGCTGCTGCCCAGGTACGACGGCCGGATCCTCCTGGAGAGCCTCATCGGCCGCACGACGCGTCCCGGACCGGGCCGTTAGGCTCCGGATCGGGCGTACCGGAGCCGCCTGAGTCCTTCCCGCCGCGCCCGTGGCTAGAATGGCGAGGACCGGCGCTTACGACAGCAGGGGTGTGCAGCATGAAGATCGGGATTCTGACCAGCGGCGGCGACTGCCCCGGCCTTAACGCGGTGATCCGCGGCGCGGTGCTGAAAGGCATCAAGGAGTACGACGGGGTCGAGTTCGTCGGGTTCCGCGACGGGTGGCGCGGCGTCGTCGACGGCGACGTCATGGACCTGCCCCGGCAGATGGTCCGCGGCATCTCGAAGCAGGGCGGCACCATCCTCGGCACGTCGCGCACCAACCCCTTCGAAGGCCCCAACGGCGGGCCGGAGAACATCAAGGCAACCCTGGACCGCCTGGGCATCGATGCGATCATCGCGATCGGCGGCGAGGGAACGCTCGCGGCCGCGCAGCGCCTGACCGACGCCGGCCTGCAGATTGTCGGCGTGCCCAAGACGGTGGACAACGACCTCGATGCCACCGACTACACCTTCGGCTTCGACACCGCGGTGCAGATCGCCACCGAGGCCTGCGACCGGCTGCGCACCACCGGTGAGTCCCATCACCGCTGCATGGTGGCCGAAGTGATGGGCCGCCACGTCGGCTGGATTGCCCTCCATTCCGGGATGGCGGCCGGTGCGCACGCCATCCTCATTCCCGAGCATTCGGCGAGCCTGGACCAGGTGGCGCAGTGGGTCAACGAGGCCTGGGCCCGAGGCCGTGCGCCGCTGGTGGTCGTGGCGGAGGGCTTCGTCACCACCGACATGGAAACCCCGCACTCCGAGCGCGGCCTGGACAGCTTCGGCCGCCCGCGGCTCGGCGGCATCGGCGAGCTGCTGGCGCCGGAAATCGAAGCGCGGACCGGCATCGAGACGCGTGCCACCGTGCTCGGCCACATCCAGCGCGGCGGGGTTCCCACTGCCTATGACCGGGTGCTCGCGACGCGGCTGGGCATGGCTTCGGTGGACTCGGTGATGCAGGGGCTGTGGGGCACCATGGTTTCGCTCAGCGGAACCAACATCGTCAACGTCGGATTTGAGAAGGCCCTGGGCAACCTCAAGCGTGTTCCGCAGTCCCGGTACGAGGAAGCGGCAATCCTCTTCGGGTAGTTCCCGCAGCCTGTGGGTTTCCTGTTCAGGACCGCCCGCGGGTGTAGGTTGGCACCTATGGATCTTGATCCGGGAACAATCGCCATCATCCAGCTGGCATGGTCCCGGGGCCTCGGCCTCGATGACGGTGCCCTCGCTGATGCCGACGCCAACGAACGCATCTACCATGTCACCGCCGAACCGCGGCAGGTTTCCTTCGTCCGCCTGTTCGGGCGGGAGGTGTTCTGCGGGCCCGAGTGGGCGGCGGACTATGTCCGCTCCAAGTCGCTGACGGAACTGACCCGCGGTTCGACCCTCATGCGGCTTTCGCACGACGTGGGCGGCCGGGCACTGGGCACCGAGCTGCTGTATTTCGCTGACACTTTTCCCACCCTGTTTCCCGCGGAGGACTACGCAGTCGGCGAGGACCCCCTGCTGGTGAGTGCGCTGGAGCGGCTCTGCCCGCCCGACGACGTTTCCGAAGCAGGGCTGAGCGCGCGGGACTCGGTGTTCACCCTGGTCGACGACTCCGCCGGGGAGGAACGGGTCCTGTCCGGGGCCGGGTACTCCCTCAGCGAGGGGATCCTGGCCGACATGTCCGTCCTGACGGCGCCGTCGGTGCGCTGCCGCGGGCTGGGCAGCTACATCAGCGCGGTGGCGGTGGAGGACGCCATGGCGGCGGGCCTGATCCCGCAGTGGCGGGTGGAGTCCGGAAACGTGGGCGCCGCCCGCACCGCCGTGAGCAGCGGATTCATCGCGGCCGGGCTGCGCGCCTCGGTCGCCCTGCCGGCAGCCTAGGCCTGGTCCGGGCCGGTGCCGGTACCCAGCAGGGCCGCCAGGTCCGGGCGGTTGAAGAACGCCGCCGCCTCGCGGGCGGAGGGGGTGCCGGCGTCGGGATCCGCACCGGCAGCCACCAGGACCTCAACGACCTCCGAGTAGCCCTTGAACACCGCTCCGGCCAGGGGCGACTGGCCCCGGTCGTTGAGGGTGTCGGGGTCGGCGCCGCGGCGCAGCAGCAGTTCCACCAGCGGCGCGTGGCCATGGTAGGCGGCGAGCATGAGCAGGGTGTCGCCGGTGGAGCTGGTGAGGTTCACCGGCACACCGGCGTCGAGGTAAGGCACCAGGACGGAGGCGTGGCCGGCACGTGCGGCGTCGAACAGGCGGGCCGCCAGCTCCAGCATCTGCTCGTCTTCGTCCTGGCCGCCGCCGGCGGGGACGCCGGCCCCGGCGCCCGGATGCTCACTCATTGATCGGTCCTCTCCTCGCCGCGCCGTTCCGACGGCACGGTTCCGCGTGCCGCCCCGGCCGGGCGGGCTGCTGTACCTGCGGTTTCCAGTTTCGCACGGCGGTCAGCGCGGCGTGCGGACCCCGCGCAGCAGCCCGGCGGGGCGACCGACCACCTGGCCGGCGTCGGGGGCGACGATCAGTTCCTGGGCGGCGGCGTAGATCTCCTCGCCGTCACGCACCTGGAGGGTGGCCTGCGGGTCGGTGGACCGCTTGACCACGGCCAGCGCCACGGCGCCCATCTCGTAATGCTGGGCGGTGCTGGTCACGCGGCCCACGGTGCGCCCGCCGGCCACGACCTCGCTGCCTGCGGCGGGAAGGGTGTGCAGCGAGCCGTCCAGCTGCAGGAAGACCAGCCTCCGCGGCGGGTGCCCGAGGTTGTGGACGCGGGCCACGGTCTCCTGCCCCTTGTAGCAGCCCTTGGACAGGTGGACGGCCGTGCGGAGCAGGTCCAGCTCATGCGGAATGGTCTTTTCATCGGTGTCGAGTCCCTGCCGGGGCCGCCACGCGGCGATGCGCAGCGCTTCGGCGGCCATGCTGCCGGCCAGCGGAAGCCCGGCGGCCTCCACGGCGCCCTCCAGCCCGTCCGCCGGCACCAGGTACTCGTGCCAGGTCCGCTCGTGGCCGGGGTGGGACTCCTCGGCGACGGCGGTGTAGGCCCAGCCACCGGGGGCGACCCGGGGCCAGGGATCGGTCCACGCCAGGTGATCGGACCAGGCGGGCACCTGGACGGTGCTGCCCAGGACAGCCCACTGCGCCGACACGTCGGCGACCTCCACACGAAGCATGAACTTCATGGACTCCAGCCAGGCCGCAAGGGGTTCCGCGCGGTCCGGTTCGACGATCAGCCAGGTGCGGTCGCCGTCGTCGAGCACCCGCGCCTGGTAATCGATCCGGCCCTGGACGCTGAGCAGCAGCAGTTCGGTGGAGGTGCCGGGAGCCAGGCCGGTCAGCTGCTGGGAGGAAAGCGTATGCAGCCAGCTGAGCCGGTCCGGCCCGGCAACGGTCACGACGCCGAGGTGGGAGAGGTCGACGACGGCCTGCCCCGCCGCCAGGGCACGCTGTTCGGGCAGGGGCCGGCCGTAGTGGGCCGCGACGCCGGCGTCGGCGCCGGAGGCTTCAACGGCGCCGGGGCGGGAAAGCAGGGGGCTGGAGTACGTCATGACAGGTCCAACGCATTGCACCGTCCGGGTAATCCCGGCTCAGGCCTGCTTCTTCAGGATGGCGGAGGCGTGCGCCTTCAGGGACTCGCCTTCGGCGGCGGTGTCCCAGCGCCAGTACAGGTCCCCGTTGACCAGCCCGAAGATGCGGGTCGCGGCCGAGTACTCCTTGGAGTTCTGCCCGCGCATCACCAGGTCGGTGGTGAGCTGGATCTGCGGTCCCTTGATCTGCCCGTAGTACAGCTCCGCGATGCCGCCGGGATGCACGATCGTGGCGGTGATGTCGAACCCGCCGCTGTCATTGCGCAGGGCTTCGACTTCGTCGGCGCTGCGCAGCGCCGGGACGATGTCTCCGGGGACCAGGCCCGGACCGGCGTCGGCCTCGTTGAGCGGACGGTCCAGGGCCCAGAAACCGGTTTCCACGGCCAGCGGACGCAGGAAGGTGCCTTCCTCGTCGGTCAGCCAGCTTTCGGCGGTGTACTGCAGGTACGGCAGCCCGTTCTGGGCGAAGGTGACCCGCTGTCCGAAGTGCTCGGAGTCGGCTTCGCCCTCTCCCAGGCGCCCGGCACCCTCCCAGGTGCCCAGCAGCCAGGACAGGGGAACCAGCTCGGGCGTCAGATCGGTGGGGATTTCCATGGGCATTGCTGATCCGTCCCTTCGGTCATTCGCGCCGCGGCGGCGCCGTTATGCGGTTGTCCGGCCCGCAGGCGGGGCGCAGGGGAAGAAGGTTACTTCTGTCCCTTGTACAGCCGGGAGATGACGAGTCCGGCGAAGCCGGCCATACCCAGGCCGGCGAGGCCCAGCAGGACGATGAAGAAGATTTCGAGAGCAAGAAGCGACATGCCTACATCCTAACGCGGAGTTGGAGCGGACCCGTTGCCTGTGACACGCGCCCGCCGAAGAGGGAAGGTTGCGCAGTCGCCGGGCTCCGGGAGGGCGGGGGGTCAGGGCAGCAGCAGCCGGCCCAGGAAGTAGGTGCCCGCCCCCAGCACCAGCACCGGTCCGAGGGCGACGGCCACCTTGCCGCCAAGGTTCAGCGCCTCGTCCCGGGACAGCACGAGCCGGCGCACCGCCATGATGACCGCTGCGCCCACCGCGCCGATCACCGCGCAGGGCAGCAGCACGGAGGGATCCAGCAGGAACGCGGCCAGCCCGGAGGCGATGATCCCGGCCAGCACCCCCAGCGGGGCGAGCATCCGGTCCGGCAGGGGGATCATGGCCGCCGCGAGGGCCACCAGCGCTCCGGCGGCGCCGGCGACGGCGGCCACCAGCCCGCCGTCGGCCAGGTGCGGCAGCCGGTCCAAGGCGACCCAGCCGGAGCCGAGGACCACGACGAGGGCCCCGGAGACCGCGCCGATGGTGGACTCCAGCCGGTGCGCCTGTCCGGTGCCGCGCAGCAGCTGGATCAGGAAGATCGCGCCGACTCCGACGGCGGCGGCGGCCGGCATCCAGGACATCAGCGAGGTGGGCGGGGCGAAGGCCGCCCCGGCGACGGAGCCGACGCCGACCAGGGCCAGGGCGACGCCCTGGCTCTTGCGGGCGGGAATGTCGAGCAGATGCGGCCAGGCCAGCCCGACGGCGGCCGCGGCGGCGGCGCTGACCCCTGCCACCGCCCATTCATTCCAGAAGGATGCGGCAACGACCGCGATGAGGGCAGCGGCCGTCCCCAGTGCCAGGCTCCAGTATTTCACCCTAGCCATCCTGCCTTATGACGCGGATGGGTCGAAAGCTACGGGCCGTCCGACCCGGCGTGGGTATACTTTCAACCACTCTCAGGCCGGCGAGGACCGGGCTCAGACAGTGCCCGACGATGTGCGCCCCGACTCTTGGAGGACCTATGTCGCACATACTGCTCTTGACCAACGGTTCCGGCCCGTCCGTCGAAGTCCTGCCCGCCCTGGAACTGCTCAACCACCAGGTGCACGTAGTGCCCGCGGAGCCCACCGCGCTGCTGGATACCGATCCCTGCGACGCCGTCCTCGTCGACGCCCGCCGCGACCTGGTCGGGGCGCGTTCCCTCACCCAGCTGCTCAAGGCCACCGGCCTGAGCACCCCGCTGATGCTGGTGCTCACCGAAGGCGGCATGGCGGCCGTGGCGGCGAACTGGCAGGCCGACGACGTGATCCTCGACAGCGCCGGCCCGGCCGAGCTGGAGGCCCGGCTGCGGCTGCTCATCGCCCGCGCCACCGCCGCCGCCAACGACACCGGTACCGAGATCCACGCCTCCGGCGTCGTCATCGACGAGGCCTCGTACACGGCCCGCGTCAACGGCTCGGCCCTGAACCTGACCTACAAGGAATTCGAGCTCCTGAAGTACCTGGCCCAGCACCCGGGCCGGGTCTTCACCCGCGACCAGCTGCTGCACGAGGTGTGGGGCTATGACTACTACGGCGGCACCCGCACCGTCGACGTGCACGTGCGGCGCCTACGGGCCAAGCTCGGGCCGGACCACGAGAACCTGATCGGCACCGTGCGCAACGTCGGCTACCGGTTCGCCAGGCCGCGCCTGACGGAGGATCCGGTGAGCAGCGCCGGCCGCGACGCGCAGGCCTGATCCCGCCGCCCGGCGCCCTGTCGCCTCCGGCGCCGCCCGCGCTAGGCTGCTGCAATGAGCGAGCCGACTGCCACCAATGATCTGACCAACTGGCCGGTGGAGGAATCCGCCGGCGCGCCCGCGTCCGAGCTGCTGCAGGAGGTGCTTCGGCTGGCCGCGGAATCGCGGGAGGCGGACGGCAACCCGCCCTTCTCCGAGCAGACCCTGCTGGACCTGCGCTCGCCCGCCTTTCCAGGGCACCTGTTCACCTGCCGCTCCGGTGACGGCGGGGAACCGTCCGGCGCGCCCCTGGCCGGCGCCGCCGTCCTCATCCCCGGCGGGGACGGCCCGGCCGTGGCGGAGCTGGCCGTCCACCCGACCTACCGGGGCAAGGGCGCCGGAACCGCGCTTGCCGCGGCCGTGCTGGCGACCGGAGCCGCTCCCTCGGCCTGGTCGCACGGAAACCACGAGGCGGCGGGACAGCTGGCCGCACGGTTCGGCTACGCGCCGGTCCGCGAACTGTGGAAGATGCGCCTGACCCGGTCATCCCTGGACGAACCGCTGCCCGCGCCGGTCCTGCCGCCCGGCGTCCGGCTCCGCGCCTTCGAGCCCGGCCGCGACGAGGATGCCTGGCTGGCCGCGAACGCGGCCGCGTTCGCGCACCACCCGGAGCAGGGCAGCCTCACCCGAGCGGACCTGGACGCCCGCATGGCCGAGGACTGGTTCGACCCTGCCGGTTTCCTGCTGGCCGAGCGGACCGACGACGGCGCGCTGCTCGGCTTCCACTGGACGAAGGTGCACGCCGGCTCCGCCGGGCACCCCGACGTCGGCGAGGTGTACGTGGTGGGCGTGGTGCCCGAAGCCCAGGGAACCGGGCTCGGCAAGGCGCTGACCCTGGCCGGGATCGACCACCTGCACCGGGCGGGGCTGGAGTCCATCATGCTGTACGTGGACGCCGACAACGCGCCCGCCGTCGCCCTGTACCGCCGCCTTGGGTTCGTGCGCTGGGACGTGGACGTGATGTACGCGAAGCGGTAACCGTTCCCGGTGCCGCGTCGCTTGTAATGTTGAGGTGAGGGCCGGGCGGCCCGGGCCTGCGCGGCCCGTGCCCTGCCGGCCATGCTGCCAGCAGTCAGGAGAAAAGATGGACTCCGATATCGCCGCCGACACGCGGTCGGGCTTCGGCTCGGCCGATGCCATGTCAGCGCCGCGTGCCACCCAGGACCGCATAGACCTGCCCGACTTCGGGCCGGCGCTGCTGCCCAGCGGGGACATCACCCCCGAGCGGTTCCTCGACCGCGAGATCAGCTGGCTGCATTTCAACGCCCGGGTGCTGGAGCTCGCCGAGGATCCGGACCTGTACCTGCTGGAACGGGTCAACTTCCTGTCGATCTTCGCGTCCAACCTGGACGAGTTCTTCATGGTGCGGGTCGCCGGGCTCAAGCGGCGGATCGCCACCGGGCTCGCCGTTCCCTCCGCCGCCGGGCTGAGCCCGGTGGAACAGCTGGAGGAGATCATGGAGGCCGGCTACCGGCTGCAGCAGCGGCACGCCGACGTGTTCGCCAAGCAGATCCGCCCCGCCCTGGCCCGTGAACAGATCTACCTGGTCAGCTGGGACGAGCTCGACGACGCGTCCAAGGCCTATCTGCACCGCCAGTTCGCCTCCAAGGTGTTCCCCATCCTGACGCCGCTTGCAGTGGATCCGGCCCACCCGTTCCCCTATATCTCCGGGCTCTCGCTGAACCTGGCGGTGGTGGTGCGCAATCCGGTCAGCGGCAAGGAGTTCTTCGCCCGGGTGAAGGTGCCGGACCAGCTGCCCCGGCTGGTCTCGGTCGACGGCGCCCGCGCAGGCAACGTGGCCGGGCGCACCGCGCGGTTCATTCCGCTTGAGGACGTCATCGCCGAGCACCTGGACCAGCTCTTCCCCGGAATGGACGTCGTCGAGCACCACACCTTCCGGGTCACCCGCAACGAGGACCTGGAGGTGGAGGAGGACGACGCCGAGAACCTCCTGCAGGCCCTCGAAAAGGAGCTGCTGCGGCGCCGCTTCGGCCCGCCCGTGCGGCTGGAGGTCACCACCGACATCAACCCGAGCATCCGCGAGCTGCTGGTCCGCGAACTCGGGGTGGAGGAGGACGAGGTCTACGCGCTGCCGGCGCCGCTGGACCTGCGCGGGCTCTCCCGGATCAGCGACATCGACCGGGCGGACCTGCACTACCCGAAGCACGTGCCGCACACCAGCACGCACCTGAAGGAATCGGAGACCTCGAAGCCGGCGAACGTGTTCGCCGCGATGCGCCGCCGCGACATCCTGCTGCACCACCCCTACGATTCGTTCTCGACGTCGGTGCAGGCCTTCCTGGAGCAGGCCGCCGCGGACCCGCGGGTGCAGGCCATCAAGCAGACCCTCTACCGCACCTCCGGCGACTCCCCCATCGTCGACGCGCTGATCGACGCCGCCGAGGCCGGCAAGCAGGTCCTGGCCCTGGTGGAGATCAAGGCCCGCTTCGACGAGCAGGCGAACATCTCCTGGGCCCGCAAGCTGGAGCAGGCCGGGGTGCACGTGGTGTACGGCATCGTCGGCCTGAAGACGCACTGCAAGCTCTCCCTGGTGGTCCGCCAGGAAGTGGACGGGCTGCGCCGCTACTGCCACATCGGCACCGGCAACTACCACCCCCGCACGGCCCGGTACTACGAGGACCTGGGCCTGCTGACCGCCAACGAGCAGGTCGGCGAGGACCTGACGAAGCTGTTCAACCAGCTCTCCGGATACGCGCCGAAGTCGACGTTCAAGCGCCTGCTGGTGGCGCCGCGCTCCGTGCGCTCGGGCCTCATCGACCGGATTGAACGCGAGATCGCGAACCGGAAGGCCGGCCTCGACGCCCGGGTGATCATCAAGGTCAACTCCATGGTCGATGAGGCGATCATCGATTCGCTCTACCGTGCCTCGCAGGCCGGGGTGAAGGTGGACGTCATCGTCCGCGGCATCTGCTCGGTGCGTCCCGGCGTGCCCGGCCTGAGCGAGAACATCACCGTGCGCTCCATCCTCGGCCGGTTCCTGGAGCACTCCCGGGTCTTCGCCTTTGCGAACGGCGGGGATCCCGTGGTGTACATCGGCTCCGCGGACATGATGCACCGCAACCTGGACCGCCGGGTCGAGGCGCTGGTGCAGCTGCGCGCGAAGGAGGACATCGACGAGCTGATCGAGCTGATGGACCGGTACCTGGATCCGGGCACCTCCAGCTGGCACCTGGACGAGAAGGGCATCTGGACCCGGCACCACAAGGATCCCGACGGCGCTCCGCTCAGCGACGTCCAGTCCTGGCTGCTGGCGCAGCATTCCCGGCAGCGCACCGGAAGCCGCCGGTGACCGTCGAGCCACGGCAGCAGCCGGATACGGGCGCCGCCGTGCCCGGGGCGGCGCCGCAGTCCCCGCCGCGCGCAGGAACAACCGCGGACGACGTCCCGGTGGCTCCGATGCCCGAGGACGGGATGGAACCCCTCGGCGGGGAGCCGAAGGTCGTCGCCGCCGGCGCGCTCTGCTGGCGGGTCCGTGACGGGGCGCTGCAGGTCCTGCTCATCCACCGCCCCCGGTATGACGACTGGTCCTGGCCCAAGGGCAAGCTCGACGCCGGCGAGACCACCCCCGAGTGCGCCGTGCGCGAGGTGCGGGAGGAAGTGGGCCTGCAGATCCGGCTGGGCGTGCCCCTGCCCTCGACCCGCTACCTCGTGGGTTCGGGGTTGAAGGTGGTGCACTACTGGGCGGCCAAGGTTGAGCGCGGACGGCCCGAACCGGACGGCAAGGAAGTGGATGAGGCACGCTGGCAGGATCCGGGAACCGCCCGGACCCTGCTCACGAACCCGACCGACCGGGAACCGCTCGATGCCCTCGTCAAGGCGTTCGAAGCGGGCCGGCTGGACACCTTTCCGCTGATCATCGTGCGCCATGCCAAGGCCAAGCCGCGCTCCGCCTGGTCGCGGGCCGAAGGCGACCGGCCGCTGGTGGCCACCGGGCTGCGCCAGGCGAAGGCCGTGTCGCGGCTGCTGCTGGCCTGGCGGCCCGGACGGGTGCTGACCAGCCCGTGGGTGCGCTGCGTGCAGACGGTGCGCCCCTACGTGAAGGCCGAGAACCCGCGGTTCAAGACCGTGGACGCGGTGACCGAGCACAATGCCCGGCGCAAGCCGGGCAAGGCGCGGGCCGCCGTCGAGGGCCTGTTCGACAAGGGCAAGCCGGTGGTGCTGTGCACGCACCGCCCGGTGCTGCCGCTGGTCTTCGAGGTCCTGGCCGGGCATATGCCGGCGGACATGGCCGGGCAGCTGCCGAAAAAGGACCCCTATCTGGCCCCCGGCGAGGCGGTCATCTGCCAGGTCAGCCGGCGCGACACGTCCCAGGTGCTTTCCCTGGAGCAGTACCGGGCCTTCGACGACTGAGCGGGCGACGGCCGCTGTACCGGGCGGCTGCCTGCCGAAGCCCGGGCGGACGCCGACGGGCTTCGGCAGCCCTCAGGCTGAGCTGTTCTAGACTGTTCGGGTGAGCATTCCTACCCCGTACGAAGACCTGCTGCGCGACGTGTTGGCGAACGGAACGCAGAAGTCGGACCGCACCGGCACCGGCACCCGCAGCGTGTTCGGCCGGCAGATGCGCTTTGACCTTGCGGAGTCCTTCCCGCTGATCACCACCAAGCGCGTGCACTTCAAGTCCGTGGCCCTGGAGCTGCTCTGGTTCCTGCGCGGAGACTCCAACGTCCGCTGGCTGCAGGAGCGCGGCGTGAGCATCTGGGACGAGTGGGCCGACGACGACGGCGAGCTAGGCCCGGTCTACGGCGTGCAGTGGCGCTCCTGGCCCACCCCCGACGGCGGGCAGATCGACCAGATCGCCAAGCTCATCGACGGCCTCAAGGCCAACCCCGACTCGCGCCGGCACATCGTCACCGCCTGGAACCCGGCCGAAGTGGACAACATGGCCCTGCCGCCGTGCCACGCCATGTTCCAGTTCTACGTCGCCGACGGGCGGCTCTCCTGCCAGCTGTACCAGCGCTCCGCCGACCTGTTCCTCGGCGTGCCGTTCAACATCGCCTCCTACGCCCTGCTCACCCTGATGGTGGCCCAGCAGACCGGCCTCGAGCCCGGTGAGTTCGTGTGGACCGGCGGCGACGTGCACATCTACGACAATCACATGGACCAGGTCCACGAGCAGCTGACCCGGGAGCCGTTCCCCTATCCGCAGCTGCGCCTGGCCCGCCGGCCGGAGAGCATCTTCGACTACCGGCTGGAGGACTTCGAAGTCCTCGACTACCGGCACCATCCCGGCATCAAGGCCCCCATCGCGGTCTGAAAGGACTATCCGTGCCCACTGAACCCACACGTTTCTTTCCCGTGCCCGCCGGGGACCAGGCAGCGGACTTCACCCTGACCGATGCCCTCGCCCGCACCGGCGGCGAGGTGCCCTCCCCCGTCATCGGCATGATCTGGGCGCAGACGGCCGATGGCGTCATCGGCGCCGGCGGCGGCATGCCCTGGCACCTGCCCGAGGACCTCGCCCATTTCAAGGCCGTGACCGAGGGCCACCCCGTGATCATGGGCCGGCGCACCTGGGAGTCCTTCCCCGAGCAGTACCGGCCGCTGCCGGGGCGGACCAACATCGTCGTCTCCTCCTCCCCGGCCCTCGGGGAGGAACTGGACGGACGGGCCGTCGTCGTCGATTCCGTGGACAAGGCGCTGGACACCGCCTGGCAGAGCCCCGGCGGCGACGAAATCTGGCTCATCGGCGGTGCCGCCCTGTTCGAGGAGACGGCCGCGCTGGCGCACGTCGCCGTCGTGACCGTCATCGACACCACCGCCGAGGGCGACACATTCGCCCCGCGGCTGGGCCCGGAGTGGACCTTTGTGGGCGTCAATCCCGCGAGCGGCTGGCACACCTCCGCGAACGGCCTGAACTACCGGTTCGCCCTGTGGACCCGGGCCGGGCAGGACGCCGCCGAATAGCCGCGCCGGCCGGGCCGGCGGAACCGCCGCCGGTCCACCGCCGTCCGCTGCAGGCAGCGGAAGAGACGTAACCGACAGACCGGGGCCGGGCCGCTGGCCTAGAATGGTCCGCATGAGATCTGCAGCTTCCTCCGTGCCCACCGCAGGCTTCGTCGGCTGGCGGGGCATGGTCGGTTCCGTCCTCATGCAGCGCATGCAGGACGAGGGCGACTTCGACCGCATCAACCCGGTGTTCTTCTCCACCTCCAACGCCGGCGGCGCAGCACCGGCCTTCGCCGACGGCGCGGGCCCCCTGCAGGACGCCTACGACATCGAGACGCTGGCGAAGCTGCCGATCATCGTCACCACCCAGGGCGGGGACTACACCGCCGAGGTCTTCCCCAAGCTGCGCGACGCCGGCTGGGACGGGCTGTGGATCGACGCCGCCTCCACCCTGCGGATGGACGACAGCGCAATCATTGTCCTGGATCCGGTCAACCGCGACGTGATCGACGCCGGCCTGGCCTCGGGCGTGCGGAACTTCGTCGGCGGCAACTGCACCGTCTCCTGCATGCTGATGGGCCTGGGCGGCCTGTTCCGCAACGGCCTGGTCGAGTGGGGCACCTCCATGACCTACCAGGCCGCCTCCGGCGGAGGCGCCCGGCACATGCGCGAACTGCTCAACCAGTTCGGCGCCCTCAACTCCGCCGTCGCCGCGAACCTGGCCGACCCGGCGTCGGCCATCCTGGAGATCGACCGCGCGGTGCTGGCCCAGCAGAAGGATCCGGGCATGGACTCCTCGCAGTTCGGCGTGCCGCTGGCCGGTTCCGTGATCCCGTGGATCGACGCGGACCTGGGCAACGGGCAGTCCAAGGAGGAATGGAAGGGCGGGGCCGAAACCAACAAGATCCTCGGCCGCGGCTCCGACTCGCGGATCCCCTTCGACGGGCTGTGCGTACGGATCGGTGCGATGCGTTCACACTCCCAGGCGCTGACCCTCAAGCTCACCGAAGACCTGAGCATCGCCGAGATCGAGCGGATCATCGACGCCGACAATCAGTGGGCCAAGGTCGTGCCGAACACCAAGGAGGCGACCATGGCGCAGCTGACCCCGGTCGCCGTCACGGGCACGCTCGACATTCCCGTGGGCCGCATCCGCAAGCTGGAGATGGGCCCGGAGTACATCAGCGCCTTCACCATCGGTGACCAGCTGCTCTGGGGCGCCGCCGAGCCGCTGCGCCGCATGCTGCGGATCGCCACCGGCACCCTGTAGGCCCCTTGTCCCCGGCGGCCCGACGCCACCAACGTGAAAGCCCGCCGCTGCGCTGCAGCGGCGGGCTTTCACGTTCCCTGCCGACGGTGAGGGTTTCCCCGGGACAGCAGCTGTGTCGCATAGACTGCCGGCAGGAGCCGGACCCGCCGGCACCTGCTGAACGCGTACCGGGGGACGATGTGAAGGCAATGATTCTGCTGCTCGCCGCAGGCCTGCTGGCATTGGCGGGAACCACGGCTTGGCTGGTTGCCAGCCCCGAAGGAAACCGGCTGCTGCCGGCGCTGCTGTCCGGACTGATTGTCTTTGCAGGAGCCGTGACTTCCGGCTGGCTCAGCCGCCGACGCCGGTCAGCCGACCCTCGGCACGGCGGCCGCGCCCGCTGATCACCGCAGGCAGGACCTGCCCGTCCCCGGCCCGGACCGCTGCCAACCGGCCGCCCGCGAGCGGGCATCGGGCCGCGGTGTGACCCGTGTCGGGGCCGCGCAGGTCAGCTGCGTGCAGGCAGTGAGCAACCGATGAGCAGCGGTTCGGGGTGCAGCCGGATCCCGAAGGCGTCCTCCACGCCGTCGGCCACGGCTCCGGCCACGGCCAGCAGGTCCCGGGCCGTGGCGGTGCCCCGGTTGGTCACGGCCAGGGTGTGCCGGGTGGACAGGGAGGCGCGGCCGCCGGCCAGCTGCTCCCCTTCCGTGCCGGGCAGGCCGAAGCCCTTGCCGAACCCGGCGCGGTCGATCAGCCAGGCGGCGCTGAGCTTGACCTGCCCGTCGGCGGCGGGCCAGCGCGGCGCCTCCGCAGGCAGGGCGGCCGCCGCCGCGGCGTCGACGATGGGGTTGGTGAAGAACGAGCCGGTGCTCCAGGTGTCGGGGTCCCGGGCGTCCAGCACCATGCCCTTGCCGGCCCGCAGCTCGAGCACCGCCCGGCGGATGTCCTCGGCGGGCGCCGGCTGTCCCGGCTCCACTCCCAGCACGCGGGCCAGCTCGGCGTACCGCACCGCCGCGCCCAGCGGGCCGCGGTGCAGCCGGAAACCGACGCTGAGCACCACGTACCGCGGGATCCCGTCGGTGGTGGTCCGCTTGAGCAGCGAGGTGCGGTACCCGAACTCGAGGTCGGCGTTGGAGAACACCTGGACCTGACGCTCCGCCCGGTCCCAGACCCGCACCTCGGTGATGCTCTGGGACACGTCGGCGCCGTACGCGCCCACGTTCTGCACCGGGGTGGCTCCGGCCAGGCCGGGGATGCCGGACAGTGCCTCCAGCCCGGCCCAGCCCTCGGAGAGGGTGGAGGCGACCAGGGCGTCCCAGGGTTCGCCTGCCTGGGCGTGCAGGACCGCGGTGCCGTCACGCTCTTCGCGCAGCTCCCGGCCGCGGGTGGCAATGTGGACGACGGCGCCGTCGAAACCTTCGTCGGAGATGACCAGGTTGGAGCCGCCGCCGATCACCAGCAGCGGTTCGCCTGCCTCGTCGGCGGCACGGACCGCGACGATCAGCTCCTCCTCCGTCTCGGCCTCGAACCAGCGGCGGGCAGGGCCGCCCACCCGCGAGGTGGTCAGTCCGGACAGCTTCAGGGACGTACCGGTGCTCACGGGAGGCGGACCAGGGCCTGCGACTTCATCAGGACCTTCTGGCCCTCGAAGGTGACGGTGAGGTCGATGCGGGCGGTGCCGGCGTCGGCGTCGAGCGCTCCCACCGTTCCGCCGACCTCGATCTGCGCCCCGGGCGCGGACGGATCCGAGGGCGTGTCGGCCACGACCACCGGGCGGGTGAAGCGTGTCTGGTAGTCGACGACGGCGCCCGGGTCCTGCGCCCAGTCGGTGACCAGCTGGACGGCGGCGCCCATGGTGAACATGCCGTGCGCGATCACGCCGGGCAGCTCCACGGAGCGGGCGAAGCCCTCATGCCAGTGAATGGGGTTGAAGTCGCCGGATGCGCCGGCGTAGCGGACGAGGTCGGCGCGGGAGACGGAGATCGTCCGGCTGCCGATGCTGTCTCCGACGGCCAGGGTGTCGAGTGCGGGTGCCATGGCTTACTGCCCCTCTCCGCGGACGAGGATGGATGAGACGGTGGTGGCCACCCGCTGCCCGGCGGCGTCGGACAGCTCCGCGCGGGTGGTGATCAGGGCGCTGGCGCCCATGGCGCGGACGCCGTCGACGTGCAGTTCGGCGAAGATGTCGTCTCCGGCGACGATCGGCCGGTGGTGGGTGAACCGCTGGTCGGCGTGCACCACCCGGCTGAAGTCGATGCCCGCCTCCGGGTCCCGGACCAGCTCGGCGTCGGCCTGCTGGGCGATCAGCACCGCGAACGTGGGCGGTGCCACGACGTCGGCGTAGCCGAGCTTGGCGGCCTCCGCGGGGTCGAAGTGGGCCGGGTGCGCGGCCTGCACCGCGCGGGCGAACTCGCGGATCTTCTCCCGGGAGACCTGGTACGGCCCGATGGCCGGGTAGCTGCGTCCCTGCAGCTCGGGGTTGATGCTCATGGCCGGCCCTTCTTCGGTGCGTCCTTGGTCAGCGCTCCCACCCGGCGGCGGGCGTCGCGGGCCCGGACGGCGAGGCCGCCCAGGTGCGCGGCCATGCCGAGCACGATGAACGGCAGCGCCGTGTACATCAGGGCCTGGGAGCCGGTGAACGCTCCGAGGACCACCAGGAGCACGCCGACTCCGGAGAGGATCAGCGCGGCGATCACGATTTTCCGGTACAGCGGCGAACCGGCTTCCCACGGGGTGTTGAGCATGGTTTCAGCTTACCGTGGAGCCGGCGGCGGGCTTCAAAGCCCGGGTGCCTCGAAGAGGGTCGGCTGCCGTGCCGGCAGCGCGGCGGAGTAGCCGCCCAGCTGCAGCCGCCTGCCCCTGAGCCGCGCCAGATCGATGAGGAATCTCTCCCCCGCCGGCGGTACGGCGGCGAGCAGCGTCGGCCCGAGCACCGCCAGCACACGGACGCCGTGCTCCCCCGCAGCCGGGTCCAGCGGATAGACCGGAGCCGGCAGCCCGGCCAGGAACTGCTCAAAGGCGGGCGGCCGTTCCCAGCACCGGTCCGCCACGGCGAAACCGTCCACGGCCACGTCCCCGAGGACGGACCGCACCCGATCCGCCGCCTGCGCATTGACGCCCGCCAGGCCGCCGTCGGCCTCCAAGACACCGCCCTGCCCATCGGCGGCGGTCAGGCGGCCCGGGGAGGGGAACGCGGCCAGGGCCGACGCCTTCGCGGCGGAGCGCACCGCCTGCGGCAGCCCGAGGGCGGCGCTGACGGCATCCTCGAGGACCCGGACCACCAGTCCGTCGCGGGTGCGGGCCACGTACCGTGCGTGCAGGGCCCCCTGCTCGACCAGCCGGTGATGCCGGCTGGTGTCGGAAGCGGTGCCGATCTTGGTCGTGCCGTCGGCGAAGGTTGCCACGTACAGCCAGTGAGGCTGGGCGAGATAGCGGCGCAGGCCGGCGCCCATGCGTCCGCTGCGGTGGCTGTCGTGCTGCGGGCGGACCTCGTCGCGGTCGGCGCACTGCGCGCAGGCGTACCCGTTCTCCGCGGGGCGCTGGCCGGGACAGGGATGATGGCGGCGGCGCTCGACGTCGGTCACCGACCACCAGCCCAGGCACCAGCGGGTGTCCTCCGCCAGCACCCGCCAGCCCAGCGCGGTGTCCGGCGCCAGGGGCAGCGGGGCCGGCCGGCCGTCGGGCGTGTGCAGTGCCAGCACCGGCCCGCCTGACCGCCAGGCCGGGCCGGAGCAGAGAAAACGGCGGTCGGTGCCGGGTCCGCCGTCCCCGGCAGGAGAACTCCCGGGGACGGGTCCCGGCCCTGTGCCCGCAGCAGGATCGGCCATGGTGTGTGGTTCCTGTTCCGGCCGCCCCGGCGCCCCGGCGGGGCGGGCAGAGAAAAGCGGGGCAGCGCTTTCCACGCTACCCCGCCTTGGCCCCGGGCCTGATCAGGCGTGCTGGGCCTCATGCTCGCCCTCGGCGATCTCCTCGAGGAGCTTGTCGTTGAAGGCCGGCAGGTCATCGGGGTTGCGGCTGGTGACGAACCCGGCGTCCACGACCACTTCCTCGTCACTCCAGTTGGCACCGGCGTTCCTCAGGTCGGTGGCCAGCGTGTGGTAGGAGGTGAGGTCGCGGCCCTTGACCACGTCGGCGTCGATGAGCAGCCAGGGGCCGTGGCAGATGGAGGCCACCGGCTTGTGCTGTTCGAAGAAGGCCCGGGCGAAGGCCTGGGCGTCCTTGTCCACGCGGAGGTAGTCGGCGTTGACGACGCCGCCGGGCAGCACCAGGGCGTCGAAGTCGGAGGCGTCCGCGGCGGAAACCTGGAGATCGACGGTGAAGGTGTCGCCCTTCTCGGTGCCTTCGAAGCCCTGGACGGTGCCCTCCTTGGGCGAGACCAGGACGGGCTGCCCGCCGGCGTCCTTCACCGCTTCCCAGGGGCTGGTGAGTTCGACCTGCTCCACGCCGTCAGTGAGCAGGAAGGCGACCTTCTTGCCGGAAATATCATGCTTAGCCATGTTTTCCTCCGTTCCACGATGGATGCCGCCCGGTGGGGCGGCCGGGGCCGCTGCGGCCCCTTCCGCTCCCTACCCTAGGAAAAAACCTCAATAGTAAGCAAGCTGATTTTCCCTCCGGGCGCCGTCGGGGGCGGCCGCCCGGACGGCTACAGTCCCTCGGCGACGGCCGCCGCTGCGGCAAGCCAGGCGCGGCGGGTGCGCGGGTGCAGGCCGGACCAGCGGATCTGCCCCTTGCGCAGCGCCGGATCGTACGGAATGGTCACTGCCGCACGGGCCAGCGGGGCGAATCCGGCGGCAACGGCGTCGGCCTGCGCGGTGCCTCCGTTCCGGTCCGCCTGGCTGACGATGACCACGGACTGCTCCGCAAGCATGGCGTAGTGCCCGCCCCTGGCCTGCAGTGCCTCGAGCAGGAGCGCCCCGGCCTCGGCGTGCTCCTCCATGGTGGTCGTGGCGATGACCAGCTGATCGGTGTGGTCGATCATCCGCAGCCACCGCTCGGCGCTCTCATCGTTTCCGGAGTCGACGATGTTCAGCCGGAAGTACTTCGATGCCACCTCATGGAGGGCGTCGAAGTCCGCCGCGGTGATTTTCTGCTCGGAGGCCAGCACATCGGGCTTGGAGCGCAGGACGTCGAACTTGTCCTCCGTCTGATGGTGCACGAACCGGGCCAGCAGCGCGGACTGGGCCGACGGCGAGAGCAGCTCGCCGGTCTGCGGCAGCAGGTCCATGACGGTGGATTCATGCGGCCCCTGCTCGGTGCGCCAGCCCAGGGTTCCCCGGGTTTCGTTGTTGTCCCAGGCAAGCACGGGACCGCCGCCGTTGCGGGCGAACACCGCTGCCAGCATCACGGTGGTGGGGGTCTTGTTCGCTCCGCCCTTGCCGTTGACGACGGAGATGGTGCGGGGCCCCGGCCAGTGCCTGCTGACGACCGACGTGTCGTGCCGTTCCTCCAGCTCCGCCTGGGAGGGGCCCAGCTTCAGCCCCAGCCCGGCGAGGACACCGCGAAGGCCGCGGGCCGCGGGCGGCGTGGGTGCCTGCGTGTCCAGGAAGGAGGCACGCCGCCGGGCCTCGCGCCGGGTCGCCGGCAGCTCAGCGGCGGTATCGGACCACTCCTGCTGCAGGTCCGCCCACTCCGTGACCTGCCCCTGGCTGGCCTCAAGCCGCCCGGCTGCCCCGGGCATCCGGTTGGCCGGCGGCTGCCGAGGGGGCACGGGCGCGGTGACGGGGCCGGCGGCAGGTGCGTGGTCCACCTGCCCTCCGATGCCGGCATAGAGCCCCAGGGCATCCGGGGTGCCGTCGAGTGCATCGGCGCGCTCGCGCCACGGTGCTTCATCGGTCGGTTGTTCGGCGGCGGCCATGGCTTCCCGGGGGCTGGACCCGGTTCCCTCCACCCCTTCCGCCTCACGTCTGCGGCGCCTGGTCAGCGGCTCGTGGGCAGCATCGTACTCGGGGCTGGTCTCGCGCATGTCTGTGTCTTTCGTTCCGGGGATTCGGCGATTGGCTGGACGCGGGGCGCACGCATGCTCACGCATGCCGCACGCCCCCTACGCTCCCCCAGGCGATTAACGACCTTCCCACACTACCCAAAAAGCGCAGGCGGGGCGGATTGGAGCGTGCCCGCCCGGCCTCCCGTTACGGCTTCCGCCACCGCGACGGCCCCGGCTCCTGTCCCGCCGCCGCCGCGGCCGCGGCCGGGTTCGCTGTCGGCATGGCTGCTCCGATGGCTGTACCCGGCCCGACGTGAACGGTTGCGTTAACGAAAAAACCCCCGGTGTCCCGGGGGTTTGTCCGTAGCGGTGGGGAGGCTCGATCTCCCGACCTCACGATTATGAGTCGTGCGCTCTAACCAACTGAGCTACACCGCCAAGAATGAGGAAAACCCGCGCGCAAGGCCTATGCTGTTTCTGCATCCTTGGCCGCGCGGGCGCTCTCTTGAGAGCCCCGACCGGGAATCGATCCCGGGACCTCCATCTTACCAAGATGGCGCTCTACCACTGAGCTATCGGGGCATCGCCCCTCACCGGGGCAACGACATAAGACTCTACCAGCAGTTTTCCCGCTGCGCGAATCGAAGCAGCCAAATCCCGGCGGATGTGACTGAACACACTATTTCTCCTTGTCAGCGGGCGTTTTTACGGCTTCCTAACCAGCCGTACGGCGTAAACTTCAGAGGGGGACAACAGCGTCCCCGCCGAGCCCCCGACGGGCGTCGGGGGATGACAGGAGCGTGGGGCACGAATGCCAAGGCATATGGGGGCCGGCACCGTCCTGGGCGGACGATATCGGCTTGTGGAGCGCATCGGTTCGGGGTCCATGGGCGCGGTGCACCGGGCCGTCGATGAGTTCCTGGACCGCGAGGTGGCCGTCAAGCTGATTGCCTCCACGGCCCGCACCGAGGAGCAGCGCCGCAGCGACGAGGCGGAGGCGAAGCTCCTGGCCCGCCTGAGCCACCACAGCCTTATTACGCTGTTCGACGCCGGAACCGATGTCTCTCCTTCCGGAACCTCCATCGTGTGGCTGGCTATGGAGCTGGTGCACGGCCCCGACCTGAGCCGCCGGCTGTCCCAGGGGCGGCTGCACAGCCGGCAGGTGGCGTTCCTCGGCTACGACCTGGCCATCGGACTGGACTACATGCACCGCAGCTCCATCGTGCACCGGGACATCAAGCCGGCCAACATCCTGCTTTTCGACTACCGCGACGACGAGTCCCGGCTCCGGGCCAAGCTCACCGACTTCGGCGTGGCCCAGCTGGCGGGAGACCCGCACCCCGAAAAGGGCCAGTTCACCGGCACGGCGGGGTTCATGAGCCCCGAGCAGGCCCGCGGGGAAGCGGCCGGCCCGCAGAGCGACGTGTATTCGCTGGGCCTGGTGCTGCTGCAGTGCCTCACCGGTGAGCGGGCCTTTCCCGGTCCCGCCCTGGAGAGCGCCCTCTCCCGGCTGTTCCGGTCACCGGAAATTCCCGACTGGCTTGATCCCGACTGGGCGCAGCTGCTGCGGGCGATGACCGCACTGGACCCCTGGGAGCGTCCCAGTGCCCACGATGCCTCCGAGGTGCTGGCGGACATGGCGTCGGCGGGCCGCGGCCGGCGGCGTGCCGAAGACCCGGCCTCCGCGGAGGAGCAGGACCGCCTCCAGGCGCTGGGCGACCTCGACGTGATCGACCGCGGCGAGGATCCCACCCTGGAGCGGCTCGCCTCGCTCACGGCCCGGCTGCTCAACGTGCCGGTGGCAGCGGTCTCCATGGTGGGACGGGACAAGGTGTGGACCATTGCCGGCGCCGGAACCGAGCGCGGCTCGGCGCCGCTGGAATCCTCGCTGTGTCCGGTCACCGTCAGGCAGGACGGCCCGTTCATCGTCGACGACGTGCAGAACGACCCGCGCACCAGCGACGACGAGCTGGTGCGCCGCTCCCCCGGGTTCGGCTTTTATGCAGGCGTCCCGCTCCGGGATGCCGAGGGCCGTGCCGTGGGCACCCTGTGTGTCATGGACCGGCGGGCGCGCAGCCTGACGGGTGAGCAGGAGGCAACCCTCAAGGACCTGGCCGCGGTGGTCATGGACGTGCTGATGCTGCGTTCGGCCGCTGAACAGGCCCGCACCGTCGGCCGCAGCTGACCCCGGCCCGGGACCGGACCGGGGCGCAGATATGGGAAAGGCCCCCGCCGGAGCGGGGGCCTTTCCCATATCTGCATGCGGCCGGCTGTCGGAGGCCGCGCTGCGCTTAGTCCTGGTAACGCGGCTTGCGGGCGAACTTGTTGCCGCCGCGGTCGCCGTCGAAGCGCTTGCGCTGCGGACGGTCGCTGCCGCGGTCGCCGAAGGACCGCTCGCCGTCGCGCTTCTTGTAGCCGCCGCCGCGGGGCGCGCCGCCGTCGCGGTCGCGGGCGGGACGGCGTCCCTTGTCCAGTTCCAGGTGGATCAGCTCGCCGCCGATCCGGGTGCGGGACAGGGCGCGCAGCTGGTCCTGGGACAGGTCGGCGGGCAGCTCCACCAGGCTGTGGTCGGAGCGGATGTCGATGCCGCCGATCTGCGCTGCGGACAGGCCCCCCTCGTTGGCGATGGCGCCGACGATGGAGCCCGGCATGACGCGGTTGCGGCGTCCGACGGCGATCCGGTAGGTCGCGTTACCCTCGGTCAGGGTGCGGGACGGGCCGCGGGAGTTGAAGCTGTCCCGCTTGCCTTCGGCGCGGTCGCGCTGGCGGGCCGGTGCCTGCGGCAGCTCCTCGAGCAGCAGCGGGCGGCCGTTCTGGGCCATCAGGGCCAGGGCGGCGGCGACTTCCTCGGCGGTGACGTCGGCGTGGTCGGCCACGTAGCTGTTCACCAGGTCGCGGAAGACGGTGAGGTCCTGGGAGGCCAGGGTCTCGGTGATCCGCTCGGCGAACTTGGCCAGGCGCTTGTTGTTCACCACGTCCACCGACGGCAGCGGCATGTGCTCGACCGGCTGGCGGGTGGCCTTCTCGATGGCCCGCAGCAGGTACTTCTCGCGCGGGGTCATGAACAGGATCGCGTCGCCGGTGCGGCCGGCGCGGCCGGTGCGGCCGATGCGGTGCACGTAGGACTCGGTGTCGTGCGGGATGTCGTAGTTCACGACCAGGCTGATCCGCTCGACGTCGAGGCCGCGGGCGGCGACGTCGGTGGCGACCAGGATGTCGATCTTGCCGTCACGCAGGGCCTCGACGGTGCGCTCGCGCTGGTTCTGCGGGATGTCGCCGTTGATCGCGGCGGCCTTGTAGCCGCGGGCCTTGAGCTTGTCGGCGAGGTCCTCGGTGGCCATCTTGGTGCGGACGAAGGCGATGACGCCGTCGAACTGCTCGGCCTCGAAGATCCGGGTCATGGCGTCGAGCTTGTGCGGGCCCATGACCTGCACGTAGCGCTGGCGGATGTTGGATCCGGTGGTCACGGAGGACTTGACCGTGATTTCCGCGGGGTTCTTGAGGTACTGCTTGGCGATCTTGCGGATGGCGCCGGGCATGGTGGCCGAGAACAGGGCCACCTGCTTCTCGTCCGGAGTCGAGGAGAGGATCTGCTCGACGTCGTCGGCAAAGCCCATGCGCAGCATCTCGTCGGCCTCGTCGAGGACCACGTACTGCAGGTTGGACAGGTCCAGGGAACCCTTGGCGATGTGGTCGATGACGCGGCCGGGCGTGCCGACCACGACCTGGGCGCCGCGGCGCAGGCCGGCCAGCTGCGGGCCGTAGGGGGAACCGCCGTAGACGGGCAGGACGGTGAAGTCCTCCATGTGCTTGGCGTAGGAGGTGAAGGCCTCGGCGACCTGCAGGGCCAGCTCGCGGGTCGGGGCGAGGACCAGGACCTGGGTGTCGCGGCTGGGGCCGTTGATTTCGGCCAGCTCGGCCAGGCGGGACAGGGCGGGGACCGCGAACGCGGCGGTCTTGCCGGTGCCGGTCTGGGCCAGGCCGACGACGTCGCGGCCTTCGAGCAGCACCGGGATGGTGGCGGCTTGGATCGGCGAGGGCTTCTCGTAGCCGACGTCGGTCAGGGCGGCCAGGACGCGGGCGTCGAGGTTGAAGTCGGTAAAGCGGGGGGTGGCATCCGCTTCCGGCTGCGCGTCGTTGACGGCGGCTGCGGAACCGGCCTCTTCGGCTGCGGTTGCGGACAGGTTTTCGTTGATGCTCTCAGGCACAGTGATCCTCACGGGGATGGAACCGGGCAGCACGGCGGCTGCAGGACGCAAGTCCGGCGCTGTTCCAATCCCAGGCAGGACTTTCCGCCACAGCTGGTGGCCGAAGGCACTGGGTTGTGCGCGCAGCCGGTGTGGCGATTTCTTTGCCGGCCTTCCCCAGGAGATGATTCTGCCCGCAAGAGTGGTTGCGGGCCCCAACACTTTCGTTCCGCCGATAGCGGCGAAAAAACAGGGATACCGGAGTGGGGGATGTTTCAAGTGTACGCTACGTGCCGCCCCGGCCGGTCCACCGGGCCGGTGAGCTTGGGCACAGCCGGCGCTCCGGCTGCCTTCAGGCCCGGGCCGCGGGGTCGGCCGCTGCCTCCACCGCGGGCCCGACGTCGGCGGCGGCGGCATTTCGCCGTGATGCCCGGCGCAGGCTGCGCACCAGTTCCGGGGCAAGCTTCAGTCCGGCGCGTCCGGCGTCGAACAGCGCCTGGATCTGGTCCTCATCCGGGCCGCGGAAGACCTGGGCGATGCTGACGCCGTGGGCCGGCTTCGAGAGCACCTCGACGGCGTCCCCCGCGGCGACCGGGCCGGCCTTCAGCACCCGCAGGTAGGCGCCGGTGCGGGCGGCCTGGGTGAACCGGGCGGTGAAGCGGGGCTCTCCCATCCGGTCCTGGAAGTTGCGGCAGGGGGTCCGCGGACCGGTGACCTCAAGTTCCAGCGTGCCGCCGATCCGCCACCGCTCCCCCACCAGTGCGTTGGAGGCGTCGATGCCGGCCACCCGCAGGTTCTCGCCGAACAGCCCCGGCGGGATCTCCCGGCCCAGTTCCGCAGCCCAGTAGTCGGCGTCGGCCTGGCTGTACGCGTAGACCGCCTTCGTCTCGCCGCCGTGGTGGCGCCGGCTGACCTGGACGTCGCCGGTCAGGCCCAGGTCGTAGACGTGGACCGGCCCGTCCACCGGGCGCTTGTCGATGGCGGTCACTCCCACGGTGTCCCGGGTGGGATGCAGCTGATGGACGCGGCACACGGCCAGCACGGTTCCGGCGGTCATGGGGCCCATCCTAGACGAGGCCGCGGCACCCGCACCGGCTTATGACCGGCTTTCCCGTACTCCCGGCCGCGGCCCTTCGACGGCGGCGGCGGGCAGGTACACGGCCCGCCGGTTCCACCGGCGACGGCGCTGATAGGCGCACAGCAGCCAGGCCAGCACGGCCACGCCCCAGAACACGCCCAGGCTCGCCGCGATCAGCCACAGCTGCGGTTCCTGGGCGTCCAGGTCCTGCGCGCCCAGCAGCAGCGCGGTCTTCTTGGGCGAAAGGTAGAAGATGACGGCGCCCGCGGCGAGCAGCGCGGCCCCGGTACCGCGCAGGCGACGGTGCCCGGCGGGAAGGTCCGCCAGGTCGCGCAGCAGCACCGCGCCGAGCAGCGCCACCCAGACCCAGTGGTGGGACCAGGAAACCGGCGAGACAAGCAGCATCAGCAGCGCCGTCGCCGACAGGGCCGTCATGGGCCGGCCCGCGAGGTCCGCCCGGCGGATCAGGACCGCAACCGCCGCCAGGGCAGCCGCCGCCAGGACAAGCCAGACGCCGGTGCCCGGGAAGTCCGGTCCGGCGATGTGGGCGATGGCCCCGCGCAGGGACAGGTTGTCCACATATCCGGGGCCGCCGATCCGCTCGGTCTCGGGCAGCAGCTCGCCCCAGTAGGTGCGTGACTCCCGCGGGAGCACAAGGAAGCCGAGGGCGAAGGTGGCGAGGAATCCCACCGCCATGTTGCGCAGGCCCCGCCAGTCCCCCCGGAGCAGGTAGTAGAGGCCGAAGACGAGCGGGGTCAGCTTGATGCCGGCGGCGATGCCGGTGAGCAGCCCGGTGGGCCGGCCGGGCCGAGGGGAAAGGTTGTCTCCGAGGATCAGCAGGAAGAGCAGGATGTTGATCTGCCCGAAGGCGATCGTCTCCCGCCATGGGCCCAGGGCTGCCAGCAGCCCGAACCCGAACACCGCGACGGGGCGCAGCCACGGATGCGCCAGCACCTGCAGCGCGCTCCGCCGTCCGGCGAACCAGCCGGTCAGCCAGACCGCGGCGAGGAAGGTGAGGAGGTAGGAGAGGATGCGGAAAAGCAGGAACCCGAGCGAGTCGCCGAAGGGCGCCAGGAGGGCGAAGAGCAGGGCGGCGAACGGCGGATAGGTGAACATCAGCGGCGGGTTTTCGCCGTTGGGGATGGAGCGGGTGTACAGCTCCCCGCGTGCGTCTATGACGCTCTGTCCGCCCAGCAGGTAGACCCGGAAGTCCAGTCCGTCCGCGGGTGCCGCCAGGTAGCCGAGCCACGCCAGGCCGGCAGCTCCAAGGACAGCCGCCGCAGTCAGCGCAAGCAGGGCCACGCTGCGGGATCCGCCGACTGCTGCCACGCGGCCCTCCTGCCTTCGCCTTGGTGCCGCCCGACGGGCCGCGACGACCAGTCTACCGGCGGGCATCCGTGCCGAGGACCCCCGGGCCCGCAAACAGCGCCGCCCGGGTAGGTTGGAGGAGATGAAAGCGCCGCGTCCTCCCCTGCCACGAACCCTGCGCCTCGCCTGCACCGGGTGGCTGCTGTCCGCCCTGCTCCTGGGCGCCGTCGGGATCTCCTTCATCCTGTCCGCGCGCGCCGGCGGCGACGGTCCCGGGCTGACGAGCCTGGGGGTGCTCAGCCTGGTCCTGGGGCTGGTGGCCGCCTGGGGAGCGGTGCAGCTGCGCCGCGGTCGGCGCAGCGGGCGGGAGACCCTGACCAGCCTCGGCGTCCTGCTCGGCGTGCCCCTGCTGTTCCGCGGCCCCTCGCTCGCCGCGCTGGGCGTGCTGCTCCTGGCCTGCGCGGCGCTGCTCTGGCTGCCGGAGAGCGTGCGCCACCTGCGGACCACCGACCCGCGCCCGCCGCGGCGCGGCCGGTCCCTCCCCCCGCGCTGACGGCGCCCGGCGTCCGGGCACCGCTGCGACGGCGGGCGGATCGGCACCGGAAACGGTACGGCGGCCGGCGGTTCCCCGCCGGCCGCCGTATCGCCGTTGTCCTGCCCTGCCGCCGGGTCAGCCGGCCTGGAGCTTCCCGAGGGCCTGGTCCAGGTCGGCGATCAGGTCCTCCACATCTTCGATGCCCACGGACAGGCGGATGAGGTTCTCGGGCACGGCCAGTTCGGTGCCCTTGACCGAGGCGTGAGTCATTTCTGACGGGTAGTTCATCAGCGACTCGACGCCGCCCAGCGACTCGGCGAGGGTGAAGACCCGGGTCGCTTCGGCCACGGTGCGCGCGGCCGCCTCCCCGCCCTTGAACGCCACGGAGACCATGCCTCCGAAATCCTTCATCTGGGCCCTGGCCAGTTCATGGCCGGGATGGTCCTCCAGGCCCGGGTACAGGACGGATTCGACGGCGGGGTGCTCCTTCAGCCAGCGGGCCACGGCCATCGCGTTGGCCGAGTGCCGGTCCATGCGCACGCCCAGGGTCTTCAGGCCGCGGGTGGTCAGCCAGGCCTCCATCGGGGCGGAGACCGCGCCGACCGCGAACTGGATGAAGCCGATCTTCTCCGCGGCGGCGTCGTCATTGAGGATGACCGCCCCGCCGACGGCGTCGGAGTGCCCGCCGATGTACTTGGTGGTGGAGTGCACCACGATGTCCGCGCCCAGGGCCAGCGGCTGCTGCAGGTACGGGGAGGCGAAGGTGTTGTCGACGACCAGCCAGGCACCGGCGTCGTGCGCGGCCTGCGCGACGGCGGCGATGTCGGAGATCTTCATCATCGGGTTCGACGGGGTCTCCAGCCACACCATCTTGGTGTTGCCGGCCGCGATGGCGGCGGTGAGCGCCTCCGTGTCCGCCATGTCGACGGCGGCATTGGTGATGCCCCAGCCGGAGAGCACCCGGTCGATCAGCCGGTAGGTGCCGCCGTACGCGTCGTTGCCGAGCACGATGTGGTCCCCCGGCGCCAGCAGCGCCCGGATCAGCGCATCTTCGGCGGCGAGGCCGGAGCTGAACGAGAAGGCGTGGGCACCGCCCTCCAGGGCAGCGAGCTGTTCCTGCAGGGCGTCGCGGGTGGGGTTGGTGCCGCGGCCGTACTCGTAGCCGTTGCGCAGTCCGCCGATGCCGTCCTGCGCGTACGTGGTGCTCTGGTACAGCGGCGGAATGACGGCGCCGGTGCTCGGGTCCGGGGCCTGGCCGGCGTGGATGGCACGGGTGTTGAAGCCGTTGGTCATGGTGCTCCTTTCCGGGTGCTCCCGGCTGGTGCGGTTGGAAGTCTCTTCGGCGGTCCCTGCTCAGGCGCCCAGGAAGGCAAGCAGATCGCGGCGGGCCAGTATTCCCAGCGTCTCGCCGTCGCGCATCACTAGGACGGCGTCGGCGTCGGCAAGGGCCTCGACGGCGGCGGCCACGGGCGCGGCGGCCCCGATCACCGGCAGGGCCGGGTCCAGGTGGTCCGCGACGGGGTCGGCGGCGGCCGCCTCGCCCCGGAACAGCTTGTCGGTGAGGCTGCGTTCGGTCACCGCACCGCGGACCTCGCCGGTCCGGACCGGCGGCTCGGCCGCCAGCACCGGCAGCGCGGGCAGGGCTTCCTTGGCCAGGCGGGCAATCGCGTCGCGGACGGTGGTCTCGGGGCTGAGCCAGGGCAGCCCGGGTGCCGTTCCGGCGTCGCCGGCCAGGACGTCGGCCACCACGGTGCCGTCCTCTTCCCGGCCGAGGAAGCCGTAGGAGCGCATCCAGCCGTCGTTGAAGATCTTGCCCATGTAGCCGCGGCCGCTGTCCGGCAGCACGATCACCATGACGTCGTCCGGGCCCAGGTCCCGCGCGGCGCGGAGGCCGGCCACCACGGCCATGCCGGAGGAGCCGCCGACGAGCAGGCCCTCCTCGCGGGCCAGCCGGCGGGTCATGGCGAAGGACTCCGCGTCGTTCACCGCGATGACCTCATCCGGGACGGAGGGGTCGTAGTTCTCCGGCCACATGTCCTCGCCCACGCCCTCGACGAAGTAGGGGCGTCCCGTGCCGCCGGAGTACACCGAGCCCTCGGGGTCGGCGGCGATGATCCGCACGGGCCCGGAGGCGCGGTCCGCGGAGATGTCCTTGAGGTACCGCCCGGTGCCGGTGATGGTGCCGCCGGTGCCGGCGCCTGCGACGAAGTGGGTGACCCGCCCGTCGGTGTCCTGCCAGATCTCCGGGCCGGTGCTCTCGTAGTGGCTGGCCGGGGCGGCCGGGTTGGAGAACTGGTCGGGCTTGAAGCCGCCGGGGGTCTCCCGCACCAGCCGGTCGGAGACGCCGTAGTAGGACTCGGGGCTGTCCGGCGCGACGGCGGTGGGGGTGACGACGACGTCGGCACCGTACGCGCGCAGCACATCCCGCTTCTCGACGCCCACCTTGTCGGGTGTGACAAAGATGGTCTTGTAGCCCTTTTGCTGGGCCACCAGGGCCAGCCCGACGCCGGTGTTGCCGCTGGTGGGTTCGATGACGGTCCCGCCGGGCTGCAGCCTGCCCTGCTTTTCGGCCTCCTCGATCATCTTCACGGCGATGCGGTCCTTGATGGATCCGCCCGGGTTCAGGTACTCCAGCTTCACGAGCACGGTGGCGTCGATGCCCTCCGTGACGTGGTTGAGCTTCACCAGCGGGGTGTTGCCGATCAGGTCCAGGACGGTGTTGGCATACTTCATGGGCTCCACGTTACTGGCAGCCGCTGTCCGGGTCAGCCTCGGCTGCATCCGGCGTAGCAATGGCTCCCGCCGGTAGCGAACGCCACACCCCGCGGAGCGGTGACGGCACGGCTTCATGGGGGTGCCCCGTGAAAGGATGAAGCCATGTCCCTGCCGGTGTCCGCGCTGCCCGATTCGGGGACCGGTCTCTCCGCCCTCGTCGAGCTGCCGGGCCCCTACAGCCTGGGTGCTTCCCTGGCCCCGCTGGCCCACGGGCGGCGGGATCCCACCACTCTTGTGGGCGCGGACGAAGCCTGGCTGGCGTTCGCCACCGCCGACGGCGACGCGACCCTGCGTCTGGCCGTCCTGCCATCCTCCGGCGCTGCCGTCCCGCGCACCGGGCCCGCCGGGCCGGTGCTGGTCCGGGCGTCCGCCTGGGGTCCGGGTGCGGAGGCTGCCCTGGACCGCGTGCCGCGGCTGCTCGGCGCCGACGACGACTGGTCCGGATTCGACGACGCCGGTTTCCTGGCGACCCTGCCCCGCCTGGTCACCGAGACCCGGCGGCGCAACCCCGGGCTGCGCCTGCCTGCCTGCGGGCGGATGCTGGACACGCTGGTGCCGGTGATCCTGGAGCAGAAGGTCACCCTGATGGAGGCCTATTCCGCGTGGCGGTACCTGGTGACGAAGTTCGGCCGGCCTGCCCCCGGCCCCGGGCCGGTGCATCTGCGCGTGGCCCCCGACGCCGCCGGCTGGCGACGGGTACCCAGCTGGGAGTGGCACCGCGCCGGCGTCGACTCCTCCCGTTCCGGGGCCGTCATGCGGGCCTGCGCCGCGGCGTCGGGCCTGGAACGGTTGGCGGAGGCTCCCGTGGGCGCCGACCTCGAGGCCCGGCTGCGTACGGTGCCGGGCATCGGCCCGTGGACCGTGGCCGAGACCGTGCAGCGCACGCACGGCGCCCCGGACACCGTCTCGGTGGGCGATTTCCACCTGGCCAAGTTCGTGGGGGCGGCGCTGACCGGCCGCCGGACGGACGACGCCGGCATGCTGGCCCTGCTCGAGCCCTGGCGCGGGCACCGGCAGCGGGTGGTGCGGATGCTGATGCTCAGCGGCTTCCGGAAGCAGGCCTACGGGCCGAAGCTAGCCCCCGAGGACCACCGCCGGCGCTGAGGCCGTGGCTCGGCACGGCGCAGTGACGCCGCAGTGCTGGGCGACGCCGCTCAGTAGGGGGTGACGTCCAGGCGGTGGATGGTGTGGGGCTCGGCTCCGAAGCGCTTGAGGACCGCCACCACCGCTTCCTCGTGCTCGTCGTCCACCCCGGCCTGCACCCGCAGCCGGTCATCGAAGTCCAGCGTCCGTTTCTCGGAGCGGAAGAGCTCGGTGCGGATGCGGCCGGTGTAGACCGTGGTTTCCGAGAGCTCAACGGACCGCGCGCCGGCCATCAGCAGCGCGTCGCGCAGTCCGTCCACGCGGGAGGTGTTGACGACGGCGCTGATCAGGTGGTGCACGTCCAGCGCGTCGCCGTGTGCCCGGACGGAGCCGCCCCTGCCCGTCCCTCCGGCCGCACCTGCGCTGCCGTCCGTGCCCGCGGGCCGGGCGGGCTGCACCCTGCCGGTGCCGGTGCCGGTGCCGGGTGCGGCGGGATGCTGCGTCCCGTCGTTGCCTCCTGCGCCGACCTCGGCGGGCGGCGCCCCGCCGTCGGCTTTCGCGCCGCGGCCGCTCGTCGTGGGCCGGGCCAGGATGCCGCTGAGGGCGTAGCCGGAGGCGCCCTGCTGGACACGGTCCAGGTCATCCTGCTCCGGACCCGGTTCGCGCAGGCCCATGGTGCGGCTGATCAGGGCGGCGATGATCCAGCTCAGGATGAAGGAGAACGCCACCACGGAGAGGATGGCCACCACCTGGTGCCAGAGCAGACGCCCGCCTCCGCCGGCGAACAGACCGTCCGCGCTGACCGGGTTGATGGTGCTGTCCGCAAAGAACCCGAGGAGGAAGGAGCCGAGCACGCCGCCCACGAAGTGCACGGCGATGACGTCGAGTGCGTCGTCGTAGTGCAGCCGCCGCTTGGCCCGCACGGCGAAGCAGCACACGCATCCGGCCACCAGGCCGATGATCAGGGCGGAGCCGGTGTTGACGAAGCCGGCGCAGGGAGTGATGGTGGCCAGCCCGGCGATGGCGCCCGACGCCGCTCCCACCAGGGTGGAGCGGCCGCCGCTGAGCCGCTCCACCAGCAGCCAGGTCAGCATCGCGGCGGCTCCGGCGATGTGGGTGTTCATCAGGGCCTGGGCGGCGACGGCGTTGGCCTGCAGTCCGTCGCCGGCGTTGAACCCGAACCACCCGAACCACAGGATGCCGGCCCCGGCGAGCATCAGCGGCAGGTTGTTGGGCGAGGTCTTCGCGTGCGGCCAGCCGCGGCGCCGCCCCACGACCAGCAGGACGGCAATCGCGGCGGCGCCGGCGGCGGCGTGCACCACCATTCCCCCGGCCCAGTCCTGGGCGCCCAGCCGGACCAGCCAGCCGTCAGGATGCCACAGCCAGCGCGCGACCTGCGGATAGACCAGGATGGACCAGGCCGCCAGGAACACGGTCCAGCCGGCGAACTTCAGCCGGCCTGCGGTGGCACCGGTGAGCAGCGCCGGGGTGATGACGGCGAACATCATCTGATACGCCACGAAGGCGAGCGCCGGGATCGTGACGCCCGCCGCGACGGTGTGGAACCGGGGAGTGTCGACGTCCAGCAGGGCGAAGGCGTCAAACCGGCCGAAGACGGAATCCCCTTCGTTGCTGAAGGCGAGGGTGTATCCCACCAGCACCCAGGTGACGGAGATGATGCCGAGCGGAATGATGTTCTGCATCATCATCGTCAGCACGTTGCGGACCGGCACCATACCTCCGTAGAACAGGGCCAGGCCCGGAGTCATGAACAGCACCAGTCCGGCGCAGATCAGCACCCATGCGGTATCGCCGCCGTTCATCGGGGACCTGCCCCGGCGCGGGTGCGCTGATGCCTGCGCAGGGTTTCCGCCGGACCTGGCTGCTGTGGGAAAGATGAGCTTTCGATTGCCATGGCTCCCCGCTTTCGGCTGGGCCTTGGCCGGGCGTTCGTCCGCGGGCGTCGCGTTTCCCGGGTCGGGCCCAGGCGAACGCCGCGTCGACCGGCCAGGCTGTTCGGGCCCAATGAGCGTACCGCCGGCCGCCGGGCAGGCAGAAGGGCAGCCCGGCGGAACGGCCGGGGCGGGGCCAAAACAGCGGGGGCGGAGCGGACAAGGGCGGCGGGAGCTGATGCTCCCGCCGCCCTTGCTGTGCCTGCCGTGCCGGCTGTGCCTGCTGTGCCGGCTGTGCCTGCCGCCCTGGCTGTGCCGGTCTGCGGGTCAGCTCACCCGGCGGCTCCGTTGAGCATGCCGTTGGGATCGATCACGTACTTCCGGGCCACCCCGGAATCGAAGTCCCGGTAGGCCTGCGGGGCGTCGTCGAGGCTGATGGGGGTGGCACCGACGGCCTGGGCGATCTGCACCTTATCGTTGAGGATCGCCATCATCAGGTCCCGGTTGTACTTCATCACCGGGCACTGGCCGGTGGTGAAGGAGAGGGACTTCGCCCATCCGGTACCCAGGTTCAGGGAGAGCGAGCCGACCTTGGCGGCCTCATCGACGCCGCCTGGATCACCGGTGACGTACAGTCCCGGGATGCCCAGGGCACCGCCGGCCGCGGTGATGTCCATGAGCGAATTCAGCACGGTCGCCGGGGCCTCCCGGGCGGCGTCGGCGCCGTGTCCGCGTGCCTCGAACCCGACGGCGTCGACCGCACAGTCCACTTCCGGCACGCCCAGGATCTGCTCGATCTGGTCCCGCGGGTCCCCCTGAGAGACATCCACGGTTTCGCAGCCGAAGCTGCGCGCCTGGGCGAGGCGGTCCGCGTTGAGGTCTCCCACGATCACGACGGCGGCGCCGAGCAGCTGGGCGCTGGCCGCGGCGGCCAGTCCCACCGGGCCGGCACCGGCGATATAGACCGTGGAGCCGACCCGGGTGCCCGCGGTGACGGCGCCGTGGTAACCGGTCGGGAAGATGTCGGAGAGCATGGTCAGGTCCAGGATCTTCTCCATGGCCTGGTCCTTGTCCGGAAAGCGCAGCAGGTTCCAATCGGCGTAGGGAACCAGCGCGTACTCCGCCTGCCCGCCGACCCAGCCGCCCATGTCCACGTAGCCGTAGGCGCTGCCCGGGCGGTCGGGGTTCACGTTCAGGCAGATGCCGGTCTTGCGCTCCTTGCAGTTGCGGCAGCGCCCGCAGGAGATGTTGAACGGCACCGAGACCAGGTCTCCCACCTTGATGAACTCGACGTCCGGACCGGTCTCCACCACCTCGCCGGTGATCTCGTGCCCGAGCACCAGGTTCGGCGGGGCCGTGGTGCGGCCGCGGACCATGTGCTGGTCCGAGCCGCAGATGTTGGTGGTGACCACCTTGAGGATGGCGGCGTGCGGCAGCTTCCTGCCCACGTTGTCCGGGTGCACCCCGGGCCCGTCCCGAAGCTCGAAGGTCGGGTAGTCGATCTCCTGCACCTCGACCACGCCCGGCTCGATGTACGCAACTCCGCGGTTTGAACTCATCTGCGCTCCTGCTCCTGTCCGTGGGGTGACAGGCGGCAGAGACGCCAAGGCGGCTCTGCCCTGCCTGACCTGCGGCGGCGCCTGCCGGCAGGCGGCGTCGTCCGTGGTGACGGGAACACTACTCCCTGCGCGGCACGGGGGCCAGAGGCAAAAAGAGAGCCGGAAGCCCTCCGTCGGGAGGGCTTCCGGCCTGGTCTTTGGGGTGCGGCTGCCGGGGCCGGACTAGGACTGCCCGGCGGCGTCGGAACCGGCCTGCGCCTCGCGCTCCTGCGCGGCCAGCTGCTCGTGGACGGCCTTCATGTCCAGTCCCTTGACGGCCTCCACCAGGCCGCTGAACTGGGTGGCGTTCAGCGCACCGGGCTGGGAGAAGACCAGGACCTGCTCGCGGAAGGCCATCAGGGTGGGGATCGAGGTGATGCCCGCGGCCGCGGCGAGTCCCTGCTGGGCCTCGGTGTCCACCTTCGCGAAGACGATGTCCTGGTACTCGTCGGAGACCTTGTCGTAGACCGGAGCGAACTGCTTGCACGGTCCGCACCAGTCCGCCCAGAAGTCAACGAACACGATGTCGTTGCCTTCGACCGTTTCGTTGAAGTTAGCCTCGGTGATGTCGATAGTTGCCATCCCTCCACGCTAGCGGTCCGTCAGCCTGCTGTCTGCCGCTGTTCGCTTTCCGGTGAAGCTCCCGCCGGGCCGGACCGCGCCGCGGGGAAAAGGCGAAGGGCCCGGAACCTTTCGGTTCCGGGCCCTTCCGTTCGGTGGCAGATGAGGGATTCGAACCCCCGTAGGCTGTGCCAGCTGATTTACAGTCAGCCCCCTTTGGCCGCTCGGGTAATCTGCCGAACGTCTTCCGTGAAGACCTGCCGCAACAACGCGGCAAGACAACTTTACAGAAGAATCCTCCAGTTTCGAAATCGGGCTCCGAAACCCTAGTGCCCGTGGGCGATCCGGGCCTGGAGGCGGGCGTAGAAATCGGCGGCCTGCTCCTCGGTGACGGTACCCCAGGCGACGGCGTTGGCCAGGTCCCGGCGGATGCCGTCCAGCCGCTCGGCGGCGTCGGGAGCCGGGCGCACCGGGGGCATCAGGGCGCTTGGGAGGACCGGGAAGGAGCGGAGGACGGGGGCGGGAAACGGGTGCGGGCCGACGGCGGAGCGGTCGAGGCGGTGACGATTCAGGGAGGTGTTCTGTCTCACGGGCTCCACAGTGCCCCGCCAGGGTTAAGCGAATCCCAACAGAACCTGAACGCAGGCTGTGAAACGGATCGGGCCGTGATGGGCCGGCACCCAGCCAGTACGCTGGAGGCAGGCAAGAACGCACAGAAGGAGAAGCCATGGCAAGCGAGTCATCGTTCGACGTCGTCAGCAAGGTCGACAAGCAGGAGGTCGCCAACGCCCTCAACCAGGCCCAGAAGGAGATCGCGCAGCGGTATGACTTCAAGGGCGTCGGCGCGGAGATCGACTTCAGCGGCGAGAAGATCCTGATGAAGGCCAACTCCGAGGACCGGGTCAAGGCCGTGCTGGATGTCTTCGAGTCCAAGCTGATCAAGCGCGGGATCTCCCTGAAGTCGCTCGACGCGGGCGAGCCCTTCGCCTCGGGCAAGGAGTACCGGATCGAGGCTTCCATCAAGGAAGGCATCGCCCAGGACGCAGCGAAGAAGATCAACAAGCTGATCCGCGACGAGGGCCCCAAGGGCGTCAAGTCCCAGATCCAGGGCGATGAGCTGCGGGTCAGCTCCAAGTCCCGCGACGACCTGCAGGCTGTCATGGCCCTGCTCAAGGGCTCCGACCTCGAGGTCGACCTGCAGTTCGTGAACCTGCGCTGATCCTGCGGGCCGCGGCGGCCCGGCACACGGATGCGCGACGGCGGTGCCTCCCCTGCCCGGGGAGGCACCGCCGTCGTCGTTTCATCGGTTGCCTGCAGGCTGCCGGCCAGCGGGCGGACCGGCTAGGAGGCCAGGCCTTCGGCGGCGGGTCCGTCCTCTCCGGCGTCCTGGAGCGTCCGCCCGCCGACGGCCTCGCCCATCCAGGTCAGCAGCTCCCACCCGGAGCCGCCGTGTTCCAAGACCACGATGCCCGTGTTGCTCAGTGGATTCGCGGTGATGAAGTCCGGCGCCACGTTGGCTGCGCGGGCGGTGGACCAGGCGCGGATGATGGCTCCGTGGCTGAAGACCACCGGCGAGCGCAGGCCCGCCCGGAGCATCCGGTCCACGGCTTCGTCGAAGCGGCCCAGGGTTTCGGCGCCGTCGGGGCCCGAGGGCATCCGCGCCTGAAGGTCGCCGCTGACCCAGGCGTACACCGTCTCGAGATAGGTCCGGACGGCCGCATCGTCCCCGCGCATCTCCAGGGACCCGGCGCTGATTTCCCGCAGCCGGGGATCGATCTCCACGGGCAGGTCCCGTTCCCGGGCGAGCGGCGCCGCGGTGTGCTGGGTGCGCACCAGGTTGGACGCGAAGAGACCGTCCACGGACTCCTGGCCGAGCGCCGCGGGCACGGCCCTGGCCTGCTCCCGGCCGAGGTCGGTCAGGCCGGGACCCGGCGCGCCGGTGTCCAGCAGCCGGCGCACGTTCGAGGGTGTCTGCCCGTGGCGGACCAGGGTGAGGCGCACGCCGTGCTCCTAGTAGCCCAGCGGGCGGCCGGCCATCCGCTCGAGGCGGCGGACCCGGTCGTCCATGGGCGGGTGGGTGGAGAGCAGGCCCCGGACGCCGGCCCGGAACGGGTTGGCGATCATCAGGTGGGAGACGTTGGCCAGGCGCTGGTCCTCCTTGGGCAGCGGCGCCCGCTGGGTGCCGGTCTCGAGCTTGCGCAGCGCGGAGGCCAGGGCCAGCGGATCGTCGGTCAGCTTCGCCCCGTCCTCGTCGGCGTCGTACTCGCGGGTGCGGCTGATGCCCATCTGGATCAGCGACGCCGCCAGCGGGGCCAGCAGCGCCATGGCGATCGTGGCCAGCGGGTTCGCGTTCCGCCGGTCCCCGCCGCCGAAGAAGAGCAGGAACTGGCCCAGCGAGGTGATGACGCCGGCGATGGCCGCCGCCACGGAGCTGGTGAGGATGTCCCGGTTGTAGACGTGCATCAGTTCATGGCCCAGCACGCCGCGGAGCTCGCGCTCATTGAGCAGGGCGAGGATGCCCTGCGTGCAGCAGACCGCCGCGTGCTGCGGGTTCCGTCCCGTCGCGAAGGCGTTGGGAGCCATGGTCGGCGAAACGTACAGGCGGGGCATGGGCTGCCCGGCCTTGGCGGAAAGTTCGCGCACGATCCGGTACATTTCCGGCGCCTGCGCCTCGGTGACCGGCACGGCGTGCATGGCGCGGATGGCCAGCTTGTCGCTGTTCCAGTAGCTGTAGGCGGTGGTGGCCAGGCCGATCAGCAGGAAGATCCAGATGAAGGCGGAGTTGCCGGTGCCGCTGGAGAGCAGCCCGCCGATGATGAGCAGGACGGCGAAGAGCACGCCGAACAGCGCCGCGGTCTTCAGGCCGTTGAAATGACGGTGCACGTAGCCACGTTTCCTTCCGTGCGGCATCCCTGTCGGTGCCGCTTCTGAACTGGGATGGATTTGTCCACCATGTACAACGCTTTGTACCGTCCCCCTGTTCCGGATCAGGGCAGCGGATGCCTGGCATCGTACGCGGCGAAGCCGGGCTGCAGGCGCAGGAGCAGCAGCAGGACGCCGATGCATGCCAGCCCGCCGGCGACGGCCGCCCATCCCTCCCCCAGCACGGTCGCGCCGAACCCGGCCGCCAGGTCTCCCAGCCGCGGCCCGCCGGCGACGACCACCACGAACACCCCCTGCAGCCGTCCGCGCATGTGGTCCGGGGTGGCCGACTGCAGGATGGTGGTGCGGAAGACCGCGCTGATGGAGTCCGCGGCCCCGCCGGCCGCCATGCAGGCGGCGGCGGCCCAGAGCCAGCCGGGGTGCGCCGGACCGTCCTGCGCCCCGGCCAGGACGACGACGGCCCCGAACGCGGACACGGTCATCCCCCAGGCGGTGATCGACCAAGCGACGGCCGCCCCCTGCCGCCTGACCGCTCCGAGGGGCCCGGAGAACAGCCCCGCGAGGACCGAGCCCACGGCGGAGGCGGCCAGCAGCAGGCCCACGGTTTCCGCACCGCCGCCGAGCACCACCGCTCCGACGGCGGGCAGCAGCGCGCGGGGGTTGGCCAGGACCATGGCGGCCAGGTCCACCAGGAAGGTCATGCGGACGTTGGGCCTGGTGCCCAGGAAGCGCAGGCCCTCCAGGACCGACCGCAGCCCCGCCCGGTTCACCTCCCCTTCCGGCGGCAGAGCGCGCAGCCGGTAGAGCGCGTTCATCGCCGCGGTGAAGGTGAGGACGTCGATCGTGTAGGTCCAGCCGTAGCCGACGGAACCGACCAGCACGCCGGCGGCCAGCGGGCCGACCGCCGCAGCCAGGCCGAAGGTGATCATGTTCAGCGCGTTCGCCGCCGGCAGCAGTTCCGGCCGGACCAGGTGCGGGATGATGGCGCTGCGGGCCGGGTGGTTGATGCCGCCGGCGGCCGCATGGACCGCGACCAGCGCGTAGAGCAGCCAGACGTTGCCGAGGCCCAGCCAGGCCTGGGCGGCGATGCCGATGGTGGTTCCCCAGAGCACCAGCGCCGAAACGAGCGCGACCTTGCGCCGGTCGTAGGCATCCACCACGGACCCGCCGTACAGGCCCGCCAACACCAGCGGCGCCAGCCCGACGAACCCGAGCAGGCCGACATAGAGGCTGGAACCGGTGAGCGCGAAGACCTCCAGGCTCACGGCGGTCAGGGTCAGCTGGGTGCCGACGGCGGACAGCGCGGTGCCGAGCCAGAGGCGGCGGTATTCCCGGCTCTCCCGGACGGGGGTCAGGTCGGCTAGCAGTCGGGGCACCAGAGCAGTCTAGGGCCGGCAGCGCCGCCGCCGGGGAATGTGTCCGCGCCGGGCTGCGCTGATGCCGGGCCCGGCAGGCGGCGGCGGCCGGGTTCCCGCCCGGATTGCCAGCATGCTTACGATAGGGGCAGAACCGCCCGCCCAACAGAGCAGGAGGCACCATGTTCCAGCGCAGCGTTGCCGACGGAGTCCACCGGATTGAGCACGCGTACGTCAACAGCTACCTCGTCGAGGACGACGCCGGCGTGATGGTGGTGGACGCCGGCCTGCCGGGCATGTGGCCGCATCTGGTGCGCGCGCTGACGAGGCTGGGCTACTCCCCCGGCTCCGTCCGCGCCCTGGTCCTGACGCACGCGCATTTCGACCATGTGGGTACGGCGGCGAAACTGCGCCGGGAGTACCGCACCCCCATCCTCGTCCACGACGCGGACCGCCGCCTGGCCGCGCACCCCTACCGCTATCTGCACGAGAACGCGCGCCTGCGCTATCCCGTCCAGCATCCGGGCGCGCTGCGGACGCTCGGCGCCATGACGCTGGCCGGAGCCCTGACGGTGCGCGGCGTGACCGACGTCCATTCACTGGACGCGCCGGCGGCGGCGGCGCTGCCCGGTGCTCCGGAGCTGCTGCATACCCCGGGCCACACCGCGGGCCACGTGGCGCTGCACTTCCCGGACCGGGGAGTGCTCATCACCGGCGACGCCCTGGTGACGCTGGACCCGTACACGGGACGGCACGGCCCGCAGATCGTATCGGGCGCCGCCACGGCGGACAGCTCCGAAGCCCTCGCCTCGCTGGAACGACTCGCCGCCACCGGCGCGCCCACCCTGCTGACCGGGCATGGCGAGCCGTATCTGGACGGCGCCGCGTCCGCCGTCGAGCAGGCACTGGCCGCCGGCGCGTCCTAGGGGCGCCGCGCCGGCGGCCCGCGCCGGACACCCCCGCCGCTTCGGAAGGACCGGCTAGGCGTCCGCCAACTCCTGCGCGACGATGGCGTGCAGCCGGGTATCGCCGATCGGGCGGAAGTGTCCCGAGGACGCCAGCACGATGTTGCGCCCGCCGTCGAGCCGGCTGCCGCCGGGAATGTGTGGGTCGAAGGTGGCGTAGACGCTGGTGATCCGCTCGTTCACCTCCAGGCTGGACTGGAGCCGGCGCAGATACGGGTTGCGCGGCGAGAAAGCCCGGATGGCAGGGCTGAGGAAGAAACGCGCGTAGACGGAGCCGGAGAAGGGCGTGTTCACCGCGACCATCCGGCGCACGCGGTGGCCCTCGGGCCCGAGCATCACCTGCTTGCCGACGAGCCCGCCTTTGCTGTGCGCCACGATCGCGGCGGCGTCGACGTCGCGGGCCCGCAGGTACGCCTCCACCAGCCGGGCCATATCTTCGATCCGGCCGCGGTTGTAGCCCAGCGGCGCGACCGTGTGCACCGGGTGCCCCCGGGTGGACAGGTGCACGGCCAGCGGCCGCAGGAACTGCCAGTTCTCGTACACCCCGGGAATGAGGATCACCGGCAGCCTCCGGGGGCCGGTCGCCGGCGGGCTCAGATAGGCGGCCGGGTCCTGGCGCCGCAGGAAGCCCTGGACCTGCCAGCGCACCACGTAGGCGTAGTCGGCCGCCCAGGCGAGCGCCCGCGCGGCGGGCCCCTGCCGGGTCACCGTCCGGCCTCCGAATCCGCCTCCGCTTCCGCTTCCAGCCTGCGGCACCAGCGGGCCGTCTCGGCCGGGCGCCGCCACATCATCACGTGCGGCTCGCCGGGCACCTCGCCCGCCAGCGTGCCGGGCCGGGCCTGCGCCAGCCGCTCGATCCAGTCCCGCGGAACCACCGGATCCCGCTCTCCGCGCACCAGCGCCACGGGGCAGTCCACCAGCGGCAGCCGTTCCTCGAGGCGGTGGCGGATCATCCTCGGCAGCGTCGTGAGGTACCAGCGCGGTCCGGCGCGCAGGTAGTCGCTGAACACGATCCGGTTCACCGCCGGGCTTTCGCGCAGCGTGTCCTGGCCCAGGCGCAGCGCCTGCAGCGGTCCGGACCGTTCGGCGTCGTTCACTGTGGGGCCCAGCAGCACCAGCGAAGAGACCAGCTCCGGAGCCTGGATGGCGGCCTCGACCACCACCTGGCAGCCCATCGAGTGGCCCACCAGCTGCACCGGGCCGACATCGGCCCGCCGCAGCGCTTCGACCAGGACGGCCGCGTACCCGGACATGGTGAGCGCATGGCCGGGGGCCCGCAGCCGGGCGTGGCCGGGCAGCTCGGCGGTGTGGACGCGGTGGTCGGCGGCAAGTTCGGCGGCCAGCCGCTCGAAGTACCGTCCGGAGGCCCCGATGCCGTGGACCAGGACGACGCCGGGGCCGGCGCCGGCAGTGCGCAGCCCGACGTCGTGCCCTTCCACCCGCAGCCGTCGCACAGCAGGTTCCGCAGCCATTTCCACCATCGCCTCCCGGGGTCTTTCCTCCACCCTAACGGGGTTAGGTGCGCCTTATTATGAATCAGTCAGAATAAGCGTGTACGATGGAGTCATGGCATCGACAGCAGCACCCGGCAGCAGCACCGACAGGTGGTCCGCCGAGCTGCGTGCGCACGGCCGGCGCGTCACGAAACAGCGCCTCGCCGTCCTCGACGCCGTCGAGCACTCCCCGCATGCGGTGGCCGACGACGTCGCGGCCGCCGTACGCACCCAGCTCCCCGGCATCAGCCTGCAGTCCGTCTACGTGATCCTCTCGGACCTCACCGACACGGGCATGATCCGCAGGTTTGAACCGCCCAATTCCCCTGCCCGGTATGAAACCCGCGTCAACGACAACCACCACCACGCCGTATGCACCGGCTGCGGAAAGATCGAAGACGTGGACTGCGCAGTAGGGCACTCGCCCTGCCTGACGCCGTCGGACAGCCACGGAATGAGCATCCAGATCGCCGAGGTGCTGTACCGCGGGCTCTGCGCCGACTGCGCCGCCAAGGGCTGACGCGCGGACCGAACCGCACCATCACTCGTCCCGGCCGCTTCCCGCGGCCGGACACCCCATGTCCGCATGGACCAGTAGAAGAAAGAGAAGGCATGTCCAACTTCACCACCACGCAGACCGGCACTCCGGTCGCGAGCGATGCGCACTCCCTCGCCACCGGCGCGGACGGCGCAATCGCCCTGCACGACCGCTACCTGGTCGAAAAGCTGGCCCAGTTCAACCGTGAGCGCATCCCGGAGCGCATCGTGCACGCCAAGGGCGGCGGCGCGTTCGGCGAGTTCGTGGTGACCGAGGACGTCTCCAAGTACACCCGTGCCGCTGTCTTCCAGCCGGGCGCCGTAACCGAGACCGTCCAGCGCTTCTCCTCCGTCGCCGGTGAAATGGGTTCCCCCGACACCTGGCGCGACGTCCGCGGCTTCGCGCTGCGCTTCTACACCACCGAGGGCAACTACGACATCGTCGGCAACAACACCCCGGTGTTCTTCATCCGCGACGGCATCAAGTTCCCCGACTTCATCCACTCGCAGAAGCGCCTGCCGGGCTCGGGCCTGCGCGACGCCGACATGCAGTGGGATTTCTGGACCAACTCCCCCGAGTCGGCACACCAGGTGACCTACCTGATGGGCGACCGCGGCCTGCCCCGCTCCTGGCGGGAAATGCCCGGCTTCGGCTCGCACACCTACCAGTGGATCAACGCCGCCGGTGAGCGCTTCTGGGTGAAGTACCACTTCGTCTCCAACCAGGGCAACGTCGAGATGACCGGCGCCGAGGCCGAGAAGATCGCCGGCGCGGACGCGGACTACTACCGCCGCGACCTGTACGAGAACATCGAAGCCGGCAACTTCCCGTCCTGGGACCTGTTCGTCCAGGTCATGCCGTACGAGGATGCCAAGACCTACCGCTTCAACCCGTTCGACCTGACCAAGGTCTGGCCGCACGCGGACTACCCGCTGATCAAGGTCGGCACCCACACCCTGAACCGCAACCCGGAGAACTTCTTCGCGCAGATCGAGCAGGTCGCCCTGTCTCCGGCGAACCTGGTTCCGGGCATCGCCGCCTCCCCGGACAAGATGCTGATGGCCCGCATCTTCTCCTACCCGGATGCGCAGCGGTACCGCGTGGGCACCAACTACAACCAGCTGCCGGTCAACGCGCCGAAGGCTCCCGTGCACAACTACTCGCAGGACGGGCAGGGCCGGTACCACTTCAACCCGGCCGACGCCCCGGTCTACGCGCCGAACACCCTGGGCGGCCCGGTGGCCGATCCGGCCCTCGCCGGCGAGGGCACCTGGGAGAACGACGGCGCGCTGGTGCGCTCCGCCGCGACCCTGCACTCCGAGGACAGCGACTTCGGCCAGGCCGGCACGCTGTACCGCGAGGTGTTCGACGACGCCGCGAAGGCCCGCTTCCTGGAGACCATCACCGGTGCGGTGGGCGGCGTGAAGCGCCCGCACATCCGTGAGGCCGCCATCCAGTACTGGACCAACGTCGACGCCGAGCTGGGCGCCAAGCTGCGCGCCAACCTGGCCGCCGGCGAGACCACGGCCAACGAGCAGGCCGAGTACGTGGGCGTCGCCGAGTAATTCCGGCAGCACACACGCCAAAGGCGGCCGGTCCCTTCGGGGGCCGGCCGCCTTTGGCGTTCTGCGGGGCGGTTGCGCCGCCGGTCAGCGTCCGGGCCAGTACCAGATGATGATCAGCGTGACGAGGAAGCCGGTTGCGAAGTTCAGCTTCAGGAACCGTTTCCAGCCCGCGTTCGCCCGTTCCGACTCCGCGTCCGTGAGGTTCAGGTAGGGCAGCAGGCTCGCCAAGTACGGCAGGGCCAGCAGCCCCGCCAGGACGGCCGGCCACGGGGTCAGCAGCATCAGCGCGCCGGCGGCCAGGTACAGGACGGCGGCCAGGCGGACCACGGCCTTCGCGCCCAGCACGGTGGCGATGGAGGAGATCCCGCCTTCCCGGTCCGGCACGATGTCCTGCACGGCGCCGAAGGCCTGGCTGGCCATGCCCCACAGGAAGAACGCGCCCAGGACCGCCCACAGTCCGGGCGTGAACTCGGCTCCGGCCAGGACCAGGCCGTAGACCGCCGGGGAGACGAAGTGCGTGCTGGAGGTGACTGAGTCCAGGAACGGACGCTCCTTGAACCGCAGCCCGGGGGCGCTGTAGGCGACCACCGCGAAGACGCTGACCGCGAGCACCAGCCAGGACAGCGGGCCCCCCAGCAGGACCAGGGCGGCGAGGAAGGGCACGTTGGAGGCGACGGCCGCGGCCAGGGTGACCTTGTGGAAGCGCCGGTCCAGCAGCGCTCCCTCCACGCCGCCCTTGCGCGGATTGCGCAGGTCGGACTCGTAGTCGAAGACGTCGTTGATCCCGTACATGGCCAGGTTGTAGGGCACGAGGAAGTACAGGGTGCCGATGATCCACGCCGCGTCGATCCTCCCGTGGGCGAGCAGGTAGGCCGCGGCAAACGGATAGGCGGTGTTGACCCAGGACAGCGGCCGCGAGGAGACAAGCAGCATCCTGGCCGTTGCGCCGGGGGTGCGGGCGGCCTGCGGGGTGGTCACGGCTTCTCCGATCGTTCTGCGGTCGTGGCCCGGTCGGCCCGCACGCCGCCGGTGCGGGCCGGCGCCGGGCCGGATTCGGCGGGGCGGCTCGGGGCGGGCCGGCCCCGGGCCGGCCGTGCGGGCCGTGGGCCGCCGATCAGCGCCCAAAGGGCCGGCAGCAGCAGCACGGCCGCAATGGAGTAGGCGAAGTCCTCCAGCGGCGCGGCCCCCAGGAAGGCCCCGGAGATCCGGTCCGGGTTGTAGCCGAAGAGTCCTGCGGCGATCATCAGGTTGTCAAAGACCGCGGTCAGGACCAGCAGGATGGCCGCCGTCGCGGCGAGGGCGGCGCCGCGCATCCTTCGCCGTCGGACCGCCGTCGCCAGCACCGCGGCTGCAGGAACGAGGAACGCGGCGTTCAGGGCCCAGTACGTCATGGGGCCTGCCCTCCTGCGGCGCGGCCGGCCGCCGTCGTTCCGCTGCCGCTTCCCCGCCGGCTGCGCAGCGTCTCCAGCGCCACGGCGCACAGCCCGTACAGCACCACGGTGAGGTAGCACAGGAAGGTGAGGAAGAAGAGCTCCTCGAGCGGCAGTTCGGGGGCCACCTCCACCCCGAGCATGAACGGGGTCTCTCCGCGGTAGAAGATGTCCAGCCCGATGCCGAAGAGGTCCCAGGTCACGAAGAACGCCAGCCCGAGGGCCAGGGTCAGTGCGGCGCGCCCCGGCCGGTGCCAGAAGAAGAGCTTCCAGCGGCGGTCCAGCAGCGCCATGCAGCCGAGCGCTCCGAGCAGTGCCGCCAGGTAGGCGAATCCCATCAGCGCCGGCCCCGGTCCGTCTCGGCGGCGTCGGGCACCGGCAGCTCCCCCGTGCTGACGTCGCCGCGCAGCCGTTTGAGCACCAGCTCGGCGCTGATCAGGCACATCGGCAGGCCGATGCCCGGCAGCGTGGAGCCGCCCGCGTAGAGCAGCCCGTCGACCTTGCGGCTGGCGTTGGTGCCGCGGAGGAAGGCGCTCTGCTTGAGCACATGCGCCGGGCCGAGCAGGGTTCCCTGCCAGGAGTTGAGGTCCTCCACGAAGTCCTGCGGTCCCACGGTCCGGCGCACGGTGATGCGGTCGGCGAGGTCCGGGATCTCCGCCCACTTGGCGATCTGGCCGATCACGGTGTCCGCCATCGCCTCGATCCGCGGATCGCCGGCCCGGTCGACGCCGCCGCGGCCGAGTCCCGGATCGCTGGGTACCGGAACCAGGACGAAGAGGTTTTCGTGCCCCTGAGGGGCGGCGTCGGGATCGGTGGCGCTGGGCCGGCAGATGTACAGCGACGCCGGATCCGGCACCGAGGTCTCCCGCCCAAAGATCTTCTCGAAGTTCGCCTTCCAGTCCCTGGTGAACATCAGGGTGTGGTGTTCCAGCTGCGGCAGCGCTCCGCGCACGCCCAGGTGCAGCAGCAGCCCGCCGGGTCCGGGGATCCGGCGCTTCCACCAGTTCTCCGGATACGTCTGCAGTTCGCGGGGCAGCAGCCGGGTCTCGGTGTGGTGCAGATCCGCCGCGGAGACCACCAGGTCGGCGTCGAGGGCGGCCGGACGGCCGCCGTCGACCAGGTAGCCCACGCCGGCAGCCGCCGTGCGGCGGCCCTGCTTTTTCGTGCGGATGCCGGTGACGGTTGCCCCGGTGACGATCCGGACGCCTTCGCGCCGGGCGAGGTCGCCGATGACCTGGGTGATCCGGTTGAAGCCGCCCTGCGGATAGAGCACGCCGTCGGCGAGGTCCAGCTTGCTCATCAGGTGGTACATGCTGGGGGTGGCGTAGGGCGAGGAGCCCAGGAACACGGCGGGATAGCCGAGCACCTGGCGCAGCCGCGGGTCCCGGAAGCGGCGCCCGACGAAGGAGCTGAGCGGCTGCAGCAGCAGCTGCGCGAGCTGAGGTCCCCGGCGCAGCACCTCGCGGTTCAGCAGCGGAAGGAACGAGGCGAAGCTGGTGTACAGGAAGTACTTCTTGGCCATGTCGTAGACGTCTTCGGCGGAGTCCAGGTAGCGGCGCAGCCGCTCGCCCGCGCCGGGCTCCAGGGACTCGAACAGGGCGATGTTGGCCTCCCGGCCGGCGGCGATGTCCAGCGGTTCCGGGCTGTCCTCGAACAGGACCCGGTAGCCGGGATCCAGCCGGACCAGGTCCAGCTGCTCATCGGCGCTGGTGCCCATCAGGCGGAAGAAGTGGTCGAAGACCTCGGGCATCAGGTACCAGGACGGCCCGGTGTCGAACCGGAAACCGCCGGTTTCCCAGGAGCCGGCCCGGCCGCCGGTCTCCGGCTGCTTTTCCAGGACGGTCACGTCGAGGCCTTCGCGGGCCAGCAGCCCGGCCACGGCGAGCCCGGTGATCCCGGCTCCGATGACGACGGCGGTGCGCGGCGAAGCGGTCTTCATGCTGTCCTTCCCGTGCTGCGGCGCAGGCGGTGGGCGTAGAGGGCTTCGGCCGCGATCCGCGCCTTGACGGGATTCGGCACCCGGACCCGGGTGGTGCGCAGTTCCTCGGCCGGGGTGCGGCGCAGCCTGCGCGCCAGTTCCGTGAACAGCTCCTGGGCCAGGGCGACGGCGGCCCGGGAATGGGCCGGAAGGTGCGGCACGGCGGCGCCGGAGACGCGCAGGTCGGCGTCGATGTCGGCCAGCAGGCGCGCCTTGTCCGCCTCGTCGAAGCGTTCGACGTCGATGCCCGGGAAGTAGCTGCGGCCCAGGCCGGAGAAGTCGTCGGCCAGGTCGCGCAGGAAGTTCACCTTCTGGAAGGCGGCTCCGAGGCGGCGGGCGCCCTCCTCCAGGCCCAGGCGCTGTTCGTCCGTGGTCGCGGTGCCCTGCAGGAAGCAGCACAGGCACATCAGGCCGATCACCTCCGCCGAGCCGTAGACGTAGTCGGTGAACGTCTCCGGCGTGTGCCTGGTCCGGCGCAGGTCAGCGCGCATGGACCGGAAGAACGGCCGGGTCAGTTCCGGGCCGATGCCGTTGGCCCGGGCGGTCAGCGCAAAGGAATGCACGATGAGGTTCACGCTGTAGCCGGTGCGCATGGCCTGCTCGGTTTCCTGCTCCAGGGCATCGAGTATGCGTTCGATCTCCTCCGCCGGAACCGCGGCGGCAGCGGCGACGCCGTCCACGATCTCATCGGCAAGGCGGACCAGCGCGTAGATCGCTTCGATGTGGCGCCGCACGGGGCGGCTGAGCAGCCGGGCGGCCAGGCCGAAGGAGGTCGAGTAGGAGCGGATCAGCACCGCTGAGCTTTGCACGGCCACCCGGTTGTAGAGTTCCAGGCCGGTTGCCATCAGCTGCGCCGCTCGACGGCGTCGGCAAGGATCCCGCAGAGGACCGCCCGCAGCGGCTCCGGGACGGCCGGACACTCCAGGTGGCTACGGGCCCGGGTGGCGTATTCGTTGGCGAGGTCCTCGGCAAAGGCACGGGCGCCGCAGGATTCGAGCAGTTCCCGTGCCCGGTCCGCCTGCCGGGGGCCGAGCGCCGGATCGCCGATGAGCCCGGACAGCTCATCCCACACCCCGGTCTGCGCGGCGTGCGCGATAAGCACTGTCCGCTTGCCTTCCCGCAGGTCCGACAGGCTGGACTTGCCGGTGGCGCTTTCGCTGCCGAAGATGCCCAGCAGATCGTCCACGACCTGGTAGGCGATGCCGGTGTCCCGGCCGAACTTTCCGAGCGTGGCGCTGACCTCGCCGTCGACTCCGGCCAGGACGGCTCCGGCCCGCAGCGGGGCCTCGAACGAGTAGACCGCGGTCTTGAGCCGCTCCATGTGCAGGATGTCCTCCACGGGCGGAGCTGCCGGATGCAGGGAAAAGTCGATGTCGATGAGCTCGCCGCCGGCGGATGCGAACATCGCGTCTTCGAGGATTTCGGTCAGCGCGAGGCGGGTGGCGGAATCGGTCTCAACGGTCTCCAGCATGCGGAAGGCGTGGACCAGTGCCAGGTCTCCGGCGATGACGCCGGCCGAGAGCCCGCGGTGCCGGGCGATCTCCGCACTCTCGCCCGCGGCCTCCGCCCGGTCACGGTACGCTCCGGCCACATTCCGCCGCCCGCGGCGCATGAAGTCGAGGTCGATGACGTCGTCGTGGATGATCAGCGCCGTGTGCAGCAGCTCGAAGGCGGCGCCGGCGCGGGCGGCGGCTTCGAGGTCGGTTCCGCCCAGTCCGGCGTAAGCCGTCAGCAGGATTCGGGGGCGAACCCGCTTTCCTCCTCGGGCGGAGGATTGCAGGATTTCCCACAGGCTAAGGTAGCGGGGACTGAGTTTTCCTGCCCGCGCACGTGCCTGGTCAAAGAATTCGTCCAGGACACGCTCGACCAGATCGTGGCCGGTGACGTGTGCAGGCAGGGAAGCCATTTCCATAGACAAGAGTAAACATGCTGACCACGAAGGGAAGAAATGGAACACCGGTCAGAGCAGGTGGTTCTGGTGAATCCCGACGGCGAGGTCATCGGAACCCACCCCAAAGCGACCGTCCACACCCGGGACACTCCGCTCCATTTGGCGTTTTCCACGCACGTCTTTAATTCCGACGGCGACATCCTGGTGACCCGGCGGGCCCTGTCCAAGCTCACCTGGCCCGGCGTGTGGACGAACTCGTTCTGCGGCCACCCCGGGCCGGGCGAAGCCACGGAGGATGCGGTGCACCGCCGCGCGCGGCAGGAGCTGGGGCTGGAGGTGGACCGGCTCGAGCTGCGGCTGCCGGACTTCAGGTACCGCGCGGTGGACGCCTCCGGGGTGGTCGAGCATGAAATCTGCCCGGTTTACACCGCCGTGGCCGCAGCAGATCCCCGGCCCTCGGCCGACGAGGTGATGGAGTGGCGGTGGGCGGACCCGCAGGAGCTGGTGCCTGCCGTCCGGGCCGCGCCCTGGGCGTTCAGCCCGTGGCTCGCGCTGCAGCTGCCGTTGCTGTACCCGGCAGGCTAGGCCGCGCCGCTGCCGTACCCGGCCGGCCCGGCCGGGGCACGGCCGCCAGCCAGCCGGAGCTGCCACCGCACCCAGGGCTGCCCGCCGTCCCGCCAATGCACCCGCAGGGTATGGAAGGCCCGCCGGAAGCGGCGGCGCAGGTTTGCCGCCCCCAGCACCGCCCGGGAATCCATGGCCACCGCCAGGTCGCTGCGGTACGCGCAGCGGAACCGCTGGCCCAGGTGGAAGCTCAGGCACACGTCGTCGTGCTGTTCGGGATCCGCCCGGTGCACTTCGCTGCGGACCTGTTCCCACACCGTCCGCCGCAGCGCGAGGTTCGAGGCGAACAGCGGCCGGTGGGCGAGGGCGGCGCCCATCGCCAGGTAGTAGGAGCCCAGGTAGAGCCGGTCCACGGCCCGGGCCAGCGGGCGGGGGAAGCCGCGGAACCGGCCCGGACCGCTGAGCGCCGAAAGCGCGGGATCGGCGGCGAAGGCGGCCTGGAGTTTTTCGATCCAGTCCGGCGGCAGCACGCAGTCGGCGTCGCAGCGGGCAATAATGTCCCCTGCGGCGGCGTCGTAACCGGCGGCGGCGGCCGCGGGAATGCCTCGGACGGGTTCGGTGACCACGAGGGCTCCCGCTTCCTTCGCCACCCGCGCGCTCCCGTCGGTGCTGCCGTTGTCCACCACCACCACTTCCAGCGGCGCACGTGTCTGGCGGGCCAGGGAAGCCAGCGCACCGGCCAGCAGCTCAGCGTCGTCCAGGCAGGGAATGACGACGGAAACGGTGGGCGGGGAGGCGGCCATGCCATGGAAGTCTACCGGCCCCGGACGCGCTGCCGAGCGCCCCGATTGGCCGAAAAACGGTGCCGGGCCGGGCGGCGGAGGGCAGGCCGGCGCGTATCTGGGCTACCGTGTTTTCATGATCGATGCGCTCCTCCGCCGACCCCGGCTGCCCGGGGACGTGGCGCCCGACGGCGTCCGCGCCCTCGGCCTGGGGAGCCTCCTCGCCGCCGCCGCATGGTTCGGTCCGGTGGAGACCGCTTTGTTTGCGCTGGTCATGCTCGGGCTGTTGATCCTTCGTGCGCTTGCCGTTCCGGCCGTCCTTGACGCCGCCGGCGGGGCGGTCCTGCTGCTCGCCGCGTGGAGCTCGGTGGCCGACCTCTACGCGAGGATCAGCTGGTGGGACATTGCCGTGCACCTGGCCGCCACGGGCGCCCTCGCCGCCATGGGATACCTGCTGCTGGCGCGGCTGAAGGCCGTGCCGGACCCGCAGGGCCCGGCCGGCGTCCGGGCCTTCCGGACTGTCGTGGTGCTGCTGGTGACCGCCGTCGGCCTGGCGCTCAGCGTGGTGTGGGAATTCGGCGAATGGTGGGGCCACACCTACATCGACAGCCGGATCAACGTCGGCTACGACGACACCCTCGGCGATCTCCTGGCCGGAGGCATCGGCTCCGTCGCCGCAGGCCTCGCCCTCACGATGGGCCGCCGCGGCGTCTCCCCTGCCGCTGCCGCATCCCGGGACGGCCGCCGGCCGGCCTCGAACCGGTCCTGAAATACCGGGATGCTCCCCTCGAAACCGCGACGGCACCGGCGGGGCGGTCTTTCTGACGGGACGGTTCGCGTTCCGGCGGGATGGTTCGTTCCGGACAGCGACGGCGCCCGGCCGGACCCTGAGGGGCCGGCCGGGCGCCGTCGTCGTTGTGACCGTGGTGCCGGAAGCGGTTACCGGGAGATGTAGCGCTCGTGTTCGGCGTGCGCCTCGCGGATGGTTTCGCGGATCTCCTCGATGTCCTTGACCTTGTTGCGGTGCTTGATGTCCATCTTCAGGATCTGCGTCTCCTCATCGCACAGCGCCTTGTACACCCGCTCCCGCTCGGCGGGGTCGGAGGTGTAGCTCAGGTCGAGGTAGGCCGCGGCGTGCCGGCGGGCGTTGTTGACGGCGTTCTGCGCCTTGCCGGCCGGGCTGACCAGCGAGGCGATGACGGTCACCACCAGGACGCCGATGATCACGCTCAGCGAGAGCCCGGTGGAGACTTCGATGACCTGGACATGCTCGCCGCCGTTGATGAACCACAGGGTGTTCTCGTGCAGGGCGTGCAGGATCAGCTTGACGCCGATGAAGGCGAGGATGGCGGCCAGGCCGTACGAGAGGTAGATCAGGCGGTCCAGCAGGCCGTCGATCAGGAAGTAGAGCTGGCGCAGACCCATCAGCGAGAACGCGGTGGCGGTGAAAACGATGAAGGTGCTCTGCGTGAGGCCGAAGATCGCCGGGATGGAGTCCAGGGCGAAGAGGATGTCGGTTCCGCCGATGGCCACCATGACCAGCAGCATCGGGGTCAGGACCTTCTTGCCGTTCTCGACCGTCATCAGCTTGTCGCCGTCGTAGTGGTCGGTGGTCGGCAGCACCCGCTTGGCGATGCGGATGATGAAGTTGTTCGCCTCATCCTTCTCGCTGTCCTCGGGCTTGAGCAGGTTGCCGGCGGTGAGCAGCAGGATCAGCCCGAATGCGTAGAAGACCCAGGAGAAGGAGTTGATCAGGGCCGCGCCCAGGAAGATGAAGCCGGTGCGGGCGATCAGCGCGAAGACGATGCCGAACAGCAGGACCTTCTGCTGGTCCTCACGCGGCACCCGGAAGCTGGCCATGATGATCAGGAAGACAAACAGGTTGTCCACCGACAGGGCCTTCTCGGTGATGTAGCCGGCGAAGTACTCCCCGCCTGCTGTTGCACCGCCGAAGACCAGCACGAGGACGCCGAAGAGGATCGCGAGCCCCACGTAGATGGCGGACCAGACGGCCGCTTCCTTGAGCGTGGGGATGTGGGCCTTGCGGATGTGGAAGAAGTAGTCGAAGGCCAGGAGCCCGAGGATGACCACAATGGTCACGCCCCAGATTGTGGGGGAAACAGTCATGCTGCCTCTTTCGTAGGTACGGCGAAGGACCATAGGTCTCTCCGCCGACACTGACGGTGCCGACCGTTCCATCCGGTGCGGCAACGATGCCCCACGTGCTGACGGGTGGAAACGAGGTGGATACTCCCCTACGAAGCCTCAAGTGTAGCGGCCGCAACACTGCCCCGGCAAAGACGACCTTGGACTTCGGCCTGCTCCCGCGGTCGGACGTCAGCCGGCCCCCGGCGGTGCGGTGTCGAGCAGGGGCAGGTCCGCCGGGGTGTCGATGTCCCTTCCGTCGGACAGGTCCGAGCAGTCCACCAGCCGGACAGCAGCGGGGTTGGCACGCAGCCAGGCCCGGGCCCCGGCGTCGCCTGCGGCGCCGGCGGCTGCCGCCCGGGCAGCGGCGGGGCTGAACAGCACCGGGTGTCCGCGGCGCAGCCGTCCGTCCGCGCTGCGATAGGCCGCCGCGGTGGCCAGGGACGGTTCCGCGGACGCAGCGCCTGGAGGGTCTGCGGCGGGTTGGGCGCCGCGCGTTGCCGGGACCGGGCCGGCCTGGGTGCCCGGGACTGCCGGGCCGGGCCGAGCGCCCGGCGCGCCCGGAACCGCCGGGCCGGCCTGGGCGCCGGGCGCTGCCGCCAGCCGTGCCGCGTGTGCATCGGCAAGCCGCCGGACCAGTCCGGGCGTCAGGCCGGGTTGGTCGGCCAGTGCCACGAGCACGCCTGCGTCCGGATCCGCTGCGAGGGCCCGGGCGACTCCCCGGCGGAAGGAGCTGCCCATTCCCTGCTGCCAGTCCGGGTTGACCTCCAGGACGTATTCCGCCAGGCCTGCGGCAGCTGCGACCCTGCGGGCTTCGGCTCCCAGCACGAGAACCACCGTCGAGCAGCCGGCGTCGCGCAGGGTTTCCGCCAGTACCGCCGCCAGGGTGCGCCCGCGGTACGGCAGCAGCGCCTTGGGCCCGGCTCCGAGCCGGGTGCCGGCCCCCGCGGCCAGCAGCACCGCGCTCACGGCGGGCCGGGCGTGCCCGCGTGCCCGGCCCGCGCCGGGCCCGGCGCCTCCCCTGATGTCCATCCGCCCATCCTAGGCAAAGCAAAAGGCGCCGCACCGGTGGAACCGGTGCGGCGCCTGGAAGCGGGTCTATCCTTCGCAGTCGACGCAGTACTGCAGGCCGTCCTTCTCCTTCGCAACCTGGGAGCGGTGGCGCACCAGGAAGCAGGAGGCGCAGGTGAACTCATCGGTCTGTGCGGGCACCACCCGCACCTGGAGTTCTTCGCCTGAGAGGTCCGCGCCCGGAAGCTCGAACCCTTCAGCGGTATCGGCTTCGTCGACATCCACCACGGCCGACTGCGTGTCGCTTCGGCGGGCCTTCAGTTCCTCGATGGAGGAAGGCCCCGCGTCCTCATCGGTCTTGCGCGGTGCGTCGTAATCCGTAGCCATTTACGCGGTTCACACTCCATTTCGTTGTTCTGCCGCCCGTCGCGGTTCCGCGGCGGGCACCTGATGCTAACCGATCAGGCGGTGTGGAAATTCCGGCACAGCATAGTGGGTAAACGCCTCGCTGCCCAGCAGGTCGGAGGCCGCGCCGTTCCGCGGCCTCCGACTGTGCCTCCTCCGCCCGGCCCCCTCCGACCGGGCGGGCCTCCGACTGATCGGTCAGCGGGAGGCGGCGGCCGCTTCCTCGCGCGGCGCTTCCCGGGGCTCGGTCTTCGCAGCGGTCACCAGCCGGGCGCCCTCGACGTCGACATCGGGCAGGATGCGGTTCAGCCACTTCGGCAGCCACCAGGCCTTCTTCCCGAGCAGGTGCATGACCGCCGGGATGAAGGTCATGCGGATGACGAAGGCGTCCAGCAGGACACCGAAGGCCAGCGCGAAGCCGATGGGCCGCACCATGGTCAGGTGCGAGTAGATAAAGCCGGCGAACACCGAAACCATGATGATGGCGGCCGCGGTCACCACGCGGGCGCCATGGTCGAAGCCGGTGCGCACGGCCTTGCGGGCGTCCTCGCCGTGGGCGTAGGCCTCGCGCATGCCGGAGACCAGGAACATCTGGTAGTCCATGGCCAGCCCGAACAGCACACCGGTCAGGATGATCGGCAGGAAGCTCAGCACGGCGCTGGGGTTCTGCACGTCGAACACCGGGCCCAGCCAGCCCCACTGATAGATGGCGACGACGGCTCCGAAGCTGGCCATGAGCGAGAGCAGGAACCCGCCGGTGGCCAGCAGCGGCACCAGGATGGAGCGGAAGACGAGCAGCAGCAGGACCAGCGAGAGCCCGACGACGATGGCCAGGTAGATCGGCATGGCCTCTGCCAGGCGGTCGGACAGGTCGATGTTGACGCCGGTCATGCCGGTGATCGCGACGTCGACGCCGGTGGCGTCCTTGATCTCGCCGTGCAGGTCGCGGATCTCGTGCACCACGTCCTCGGTGCTTTCAGCGGCAGGCCCGTCTTCGGGAACCAGCTGGAAGACGGAGAGGCTGCCGTCCTCGCTGATATCTCCCGGGACCACGGTGCGTACGTTGTCGACTTCGCTCAGCCGCTCGGCGACGGTCAGCTGCACGTCGGTGCGGTCGGCTTCATCCAGGCCGTCGGGCATGTACCCGACCACGATGACCGCGCCGTTGACGCCTTCGCCGAACTTTTCGCCGAGCAGGTCATAGGCCTGGTAGGCGGTGGAGTCCACCGGCTCGGAGCCGCCATCGGGCAGGCCGAGGCGCAGGTCCGAGGCAGGCAGTGCCATGGTGCCCAGCAGCAGCACGCTCAGGATCAGAGTGATCACCGGGTGGCGGGTGACCAGGCGACCCCAGCGGCGCGGAGTTTCGGCCCGCGCCGGCAGGCCGGCGTCGTCGTCGCCTGCGGCCTGAGCCGGCGCCGCGCCGCCGTCGGCCTCCGCCTTGGCCCAGGCGCGGCGGGAGACCAGGCGCCGCCCGGCGAATCCGAGGAAGGCCGGGGTCAGGGTGAGCGCGACGGCGATTGCCAGCGCCACGGTTCCGGCGGCGGCGAGGCCCATGACGGTGAGGAAGGGCAGGCCGGGCACGGCCAGGGCGGCCAGCGCGATGACCACGGTCAGCCCGGCGAAGAGCACGGCGTTGCCGCTGGTGCCGGTGGCGCGGCCTGCCGATTCCTCCAGGTCCATGCCGGCCAGGATCTGGCCGCGGTGGCGGTTGATGATGAACAGCGAGTAGTCGATGCCGACGGCCAGGCCGAGCATCAGGGCCAGGATCGGCGACACGGAGGTCATTTCCACCACCCCGGTCAGGGCCATGGTGGCGCCCACGCCGGAAATCACGCCGACCAGCGCCAGCAGCAGCGGCAGGCCCGCAGCCACCAGGGTGCCGAGCATGATCAGCAGGACGACGGCGGCCACGGCCACGCCGATGATCTCGGAGGGGCCGAACAGGGCACTGACGTCTTCGGTGATCTCCTTGCTGAAGTACACGTTCAGGCCGGCGTCCTCGGCCTGGGCGCCGACGGCCTGAACCTGCTCGCGCTGCTCGGGCGTCACGGAGTAGGACGTTTCGGTGAACTGGATCGGAGCGTAGGCCGTGGTGTTGTCCTCGGAGACGAAACTGATGTCCGAGGCGAGGTCGAGGGTGCGCCTGCCCTGGTCGTAGTCCTCACGGCCGGTTTCCAGGTCCGCGCGGGCGGTGTCCAGCCGGGCCTTGGCGGCCTCCAGCTGGGCCTGGCCCTGGCGGACCTGTTCGCGTACCGCTTCAGCCTGGGCCGTCTGCCCGGCCGCGGCCAGCTGGTCGGCCTGGGTGAGGGCGAGCTCCGACTGTGCCTGCGCCTGGGCGGCCTGCGCGTCGTACTGCGCCTGTCCGGCCTCGAGTTCGGCCGTGCCGGCCTCCAGCTGCGCCGAAGCCTGCTCGAGCTGGGCCCTGGACTGCTCCACCTGCTCTTCGGTGGCGAAGGGATTGGTTACCGAGGCCATGAAGTCCTGCGCTTCAAGTTCTGCCAGAGTGTCGTTGACCGCCTGGCGTTCGGCGTCGGTGAAACCGCCGTCGGAAGTGCTCTCGAAGACGACGGTCCCGGTTCCGCCGGCAGCGGAGGGCACCTTCTCCTGGAGGTCGTTGAGCGCGCTCTGGCTCTCGGTCCCGGGAATGGTGAAGTTGTTGGTCGTCGGCTTGCTGAAGGCGAGGAAGGAGCCGCCCACTGCCAGCAGGATGACGAGCCAGGCGGAGAGGAACCACCACCTGTTGCGGAAACTGAATTTGCCGAGCCGGTAGAGCAGGGAAGCCATCGTGTTCTTTCTGACTGTTGACGTATCGGTGAGTGAACCGGGTGCGAAAGCTGTTGGGGGGAGCCAGGGCCGGCGCTGTCCGGCCGGGCGGGCGGATCAGGGACTGCGGGTGAATCCGTGCCGCAGGAAGCCGATTGCCTCGACGAAGAGCGTTTCGAGTTCGGCGAGGGAGGCCGGAGTGATGGAACCCCTGTTCCTGCGCTGCCATTCGCTGAAGGCGCTCCTGCCGCAGGCCAGCACGGAGCCCACCAGGCAGGAGATGTAGAACGGGTCCGCGTCCTCGCCCAGCCGCTGCTTCACGGAGGTGACGATGCGCTGTTCGGCCCGGTCCCAGGTTTCGAGCTCGTACCGCATCATTTCCGGGTTGGCCTGCGCGAGCGCGTGCAGTTCAGCCATCACGGCGAGCTGCTCGGGGTCCTGCGGCCGGGTCAGGGCGTACAGCATGGAGTCGACGATGTGTTCATCGTGCGGGCGGGTTTCGAAGCAGCCCAGCACCCCGGTGAGGAACTCGTCCATGGAGACCGTGAGTGCGGCCTCGGCGCTGGGAAAGTAGTTGAAGAAGGTGCGCCGGGAGATGCCGGCGGACGCCGCGACGTCGTCGATGGTGAAGTTGCCGGGGCCGTGGCTGCGCACCAGCCCCAGCACGGCGCCGACGATGCCGCGTCGGGTGGCGGTCTTGTTCATGGCCCGCCGCGAGAGCGGGACTTCTCCAGGCTGTTCCACGGTTGCCTACACTACGTGCAAACTTGCACGGCATGCAACTCTGCCGTTTCGGCGGGGGATGGAAGCGCGGCACTGCACCCCCGGACCCAAAAGGCCCGCCCCGAAAGGACGGATCCTTTCGGGGCGGGCCTCTCCGCCGCCTTCAGCAGGCGGCGACGGGTGCGTTCGGCCTAGCGGCCGGTTTCCGGCTGCGGGTGGGCCGGATCCATCGGGCGGTCACCGCCGGAAGTCTGGGTGCCGGCGGCGCCTGCCGCTGCGGTGGCCGAAGCGGGGCGGGCCGAGGCGCCGCCCGAGGTCGACGAGCCGGAGCTGCCGGAGTTCGACGAGCCGGAGCTGCCGGAGTTCGAGGAGCCCGAGCTGCTGACGCTCTCCTTGGCCTGGCCCATGGCATCCTTGGCGCTTTCCTTGGCGGAGCCGACGGCGTCCTGCGCCTTCTCCTGCAGGCCCGGCGCCTTCTCCTTGGCCCAGTCGGTCCCCTGCTGGACCGTGTCCTGGACCTTCGGGTCATTCCAAAGCTGCATCAGCTTCTCGCGTCCCTCTTTCGAGCCGATGAGGTAGCCAACACCGATGCCGACGAGAAAAGTGACCTTCTTCATCATGGTTATCCTCATTCCCGCTCCCCCTGGGAGCATCCAGTGAATACCTTTCACGAGGCACAATACCGGGATTGGGAAAAAATAGAAAGCTTGCTTATATTGGCTGCCTGCCGGCGGCCCCGGGGGCCCGGGGGAAACCGCCGGCAGGCGTCGCTGTGCAGGGGGGGGTACCGTGAAGTGGGCACCGTGCAGGGATACCCCGCGCAGCGTCAGGAACCCATCAGTCGTGACCGGATCAGGAAGCGCTTGCCTTCCGGGGCCTCGACGGAGAAGCCGCTGCCCCGGCCGGTGACGACGTCTACGGTCAGATGGGTGTGCTTCCAGTACTCGAACTGTTCCCGGGACATCCAGAATTCAAGCGCCTCGCCGTCCAGGTCGAACACGCCCAGCAGCACGTCCGCTTCGGAGGTGATGAAGTCACCGGCCGGATAGCACATGGGCGAGGACCCGTCGCAGCAGCCGCCCGACTGGTGGAACATCAGGGGGCCGTGCTGCCCGCGCAGCCGGCGCAGGAGGTCGAGCGCCGGCTGCGTGAGGGCTACCCGGGAATTGGTCTCTCCGGGCAGCCCGGGTGCGGCGGCAAGGACTCCCCGTGGCGGGGTGGTCGTATCATCCGTCTCCATCAGTACTGCAGCACCACCCTTCCATCCACCTGGCCGGCCAGCAGCTCGTCCATGACGGCGTTGATTTCACCCAGTTCCCGGGTGGCGACCTTGGGGTGGATGAGTCCGCGGTCGTAGAAATCGATGGCCTCGACCATGTCCTGGCGGGTGCCCACGATGGAGCCGCGGATGGTCAGGCCTTTCAGCACGATGTCGAAGATCGGCGCCGGGAAATCCCCGGGCGGCAGGCCGTTGAAGACGATGGTGCCGCCGCGGCGGGCCATGGCGATCGCCTGGCCGAAGGCCGAGCGGTGGACAGCCGTGACGAGCACCCCGTGAGCTCCGCCGATCTTTTCCTGCAGGGCGTCGGCCGGGTCTTCCTCAAGGGCGTTGACCGTCACCTCGGCGCCGTATTCACGCGCCAGCGCGAGCTTGTCCTCCGTGACATCGATGGCCGCCACCCGCATGCCCATCGCCCTGGCGTACTGGACGGCGACGTGCCCCAACCCGCCGATGCCGGAGATCGCGATCCACTGTCCGGGCCGCACCTCACTGACCTTCAAGCCTTTGTAGACCGTGACCCCGGCGCAGAGGATCGGGGCGATCTCCACCGGATCCGCTCCGGGGGGAATCAGGGCCGCGTAGGCCGCATTCACCAGCATGTACTGGCCGAAGGACCCGTTGACCGAGTAGCCGCCGTTCTGCTGCTGCTCGCACAGGGTCTCCCAGCCGGTCCGACAGTATTCGCAGACCCCGCAGGCGGACCACAGCCACGCGTTGCCGACCATGTCGCCGACCTTGATGTTCGTGACGCCCTCCCCCACGGCGACGACTTCGCCTACACCTTCATGCCCGGGGATGAACGGTGGAGTCGGCTTGACCGGCCAGTCACCGTGGGCGGCATGGACATCGGTATGGCAGACCCCGCTGGTGACCAGCCGGACCAGGGCCTCGCCGGGGCCGGGCTCTGGAATCGGCGTGTCCTTGACGCTGAGCGGAGCACCGAGTTCTTCGACGACTGCTGCCTGCATGGATTCCATGGTGTTTCCTTTCCTGCGGCCGGCTGGAGCGGGTCGGGGCGGTACCGGCGGGCCCGCCGGCGCGGGCCCGCCGGGCCTCCTAGAAGAAACCGAGCTTGTTCTCGGCGTAGCTGACCAGCAGGTTCTTGGTCTGCTGGTAGTGGTCCAGCATCATGGCGTGGTTTTCGCGGCCGATGCCGGAGGACTTGTAGCCGCCGAAGGCCGAGTGCGCCGGGTAGGCGTGGTAGTTGTTCACCCAGACGCGTCCGGCCTGGATGTCGCGGCCGGCCCGGTAGGCGGTGTTGCCGCTGCGGGACCAGACCCCGGCGCCGAGCCCGTAGAGGGTGTCGTTGGCGATCGCCAGGGCCTCTCCGTAGTCGGAGAACCGCGTCACGGAGACGACCGGCCCGAAGATCTCCTCCTGGAAGATGCGCATGTTGTTGCTGCCCTCAAAGACGGTGGGCTGGACGTAGAAGCCGTCGGCCAGGTCGCCGTCGAGGTGGGCGCGCTCGCCCCCGGCCAGGACCTTCGCGCCTTCCTGCTTGCCGATGTCCAGGTAGGAGAGGATCTTCTCCAGCTGGTCGTTGGAGGCCTGGGCGCCGACCATGGTGTTCGTGTCCAGCGGGTTGCCCTGCACCATCTGCCCGGTGCGCACCAGGGCGTCGGCAAGGAAGCTGTCGTAGATGGAGTCCTGGATCAGCGCCCGGGAGGGGCACGTGCAGACCTCGCCCTGGTTGAGGGCGAACATGTTGAACCCCTCGATGGCCTTGTCGTAGAACGCGTCGTCCTCGGCGGCGATGTCGGCGAAGAAGATGTTCGGGCTCTTGCCGCCCAGCTCCAGGGTCACCGGAATCAGGTTCTGGCTGGCGTACTGCATGATGAGCCGACCGGTGGTGGTCTCGCCGGTGAAGGCGATCTTCCGGATCCGGTTGGAGGAGGCCAGCGGCTTGCCCGCCTCGACGCCGAAGCCGTTGACGATGTTCAGCACGCCGGCCGGGAGCAGGTCCCCGATCAGTTCCGCCAGGACCAGGATCGACGTCGGAGTCTGCTCGGCGGGCTTCAGGACGACGGCGTTGCCGGCCGCCAGTGCCGGCGCCAGCTTCCAGGTGGCCATCAGCAGCGGGAAGTTCCAGGGGATGATCTGGCCGACCACGCCAAGCGGCTCATGGAAGTGGTAGGAGGTGGTGTTGTCGTCGATCTGGGAAATACCGCCTTCCTGGGCGCGGATGGCCCCGGCGAAGTAGCGGAAGTGGTCGACGGCGAGCGGCAGGTCCGCGGCCAGCACCTCGCGGATCGGCTTGCCGTTGTCCCAGACCTCCGCAACGGCGAGCATCTCCAGGTTCTCCTCGATGCGGTCCGCGATCCGGTTCAGGATCAGGGCCCGTTCGGCCGCGGCGGTCTTGCCCCACGAGCCGGCGGCCTTGTGCGCGGCGTCGAGGGCAAGGTCGATGTCCTCGGAGGTGCCCCGGGCCACCTCGCAGAACGGCTTCCCGGTCACCGGGGTGACGTTCTCGAAGTACTGTCCGCGCACCGGAGCGACCCATTCGCCGCCGATCCAGTTCTCATAGCGGGGCTTGAAGGAAACCTTGGCCCCGTCGGTGCCGGGCTGGGCGTAAACACTCATCTGTGAGCTCCTTGTGTCAGCGGCCTGCCGCCGCAGCGGTCGGGCCGGGGTGGCTGCGCTTCCGGACGCGGAGACGGCGCTGCCTGCGGATGCCTTTGAGGGTAGGACCAGGCAGGTTGCATGTACGTTGCATCCTGCGGGGCTTAGGATGGCGGCGCGGCAGCGCCCTGCCCAGAGCGGCGCTGGGCGCGCCGGCAGCGGCAACGGGAAGGAACAGCAAATGAGCACAGCCGGGGAGGCACCCGGGGACTCAGGCGACGACAGCGCCGCAGGCGGAGCCGGCCGCTACGTGAAGTACCGCTGGTGGGGCCTGCTGGCCATCAGCCTGGGCGTGGCGACCATCATCATGGACGCCACGATCGTCTCGGTGGCGATTCCCGCCGTCGTCGGGGACCTGGGTATTTCGAGCACTGAGATCCAATGGGTCCAGGAGATCTACACCCTGCTCTTCGCGGCGCTGCTGCTCACCTGGGGGCGGGTGGCGGACCGGGTGGGCCGTCGGCGGGTGATGCTGATCGGCGTCGTGCTCTTCGTGGCGGCCAGCCTGCTGTGTGCGGTGGCGGAGTCCGGCGGCGTGCTGATTGCCGGGCGGGCGCTGCAGGGCCTCGGCGGTTCGATGATCCTGCCGACCACACTGGCGCTGCTGAACGCCAACTTCCACGGACGCGAGCGCGGCATCGCCTTCGCCGTCTGGGGCTCGACGATCGGCGGCATGGCTGCCGTGGGTCCGCTGCTGGGCGGGTGGCTGACCGAGCACGCCAGCTGGCGCTGGGCCTTCGGCATCAACCTTCCGGTGGGGGTGCTGGTGGTTGCCGGGCTCCTGCTGTTCGTGGCCGAGTCCTCGGAGTCCTCGGTCGGCCGGGACCAGCGGCTCGACGTCGGCGGCGCGGCGCTGTCGATCCTGGGCTTCGGTGCGCTGGTGTTCGGCCTGATCGAGGGCCGCAGCTACGGCTGGTGGAGGCCGGCGGACGACGCGCCCTTCAGCGTGGCCGGCCTCTCCCCCGTGCCCTGGGCGTTCCTGGTCGCCGTGCTGGCGCTTGCCGCGTTCGTGCTCCTGGAGCGGAGCCGCACTGCCGCCGGCAAGGGCGTGATCCTGGACCTGTCCCTGTTCCGGATCCCCTCCTTCGCCAACGGCAACGTCACGGCGCTGATCGTCAGCTTCGGGGAGTTCGGGTTGATCCTGTCGCTGCCGCTGTGGTTCCAGAACGTCCTGGGATTCTCCGCGTTCGAAGCCGGGCTGGCCCTGTTGCCGCTCGCCGTCGGCTCCTTCCTGGCCTCCGGTGCGGTGGCCGGCCTGTCGCGGCGGTTCAGCCCCATCTATGTGGTGCGGATCGGGCTCAGCCTGGAAGTGCTGGGCATTGCCGGGCTGGCGCTGCTGATCCGGCCTGACAGCAGCGCGTGGCTGACGTCTCCGTTCCTGTTCGTCTACGGGTTCGGCGTCGGGCTCGCCACCGCGCAGCTGACGTCCGTGATCCTCGCGGAGGTGCCGGTCGAACGGAGCGGGCAGGGCTCGGCCACCCAGAGCACGGCACGGCAGACGGGGTCGGCGTTGGGCATCGCGGTGCTCGGCACGGCGTTCTTCACGGCGCTGCGCGACGGCACGCGGGAGGGCAGCGAGGCGGCAGTCGCCGCCACGCCGGGGCTGGCGGAGGCCGTGGAGTCGGTCAACGCAAGCTCGGGCGGCACGATTGCGGCGTTGTCGGACAACCCCGCGACGGCCGTCATTGCCGACGCCGCCCGGGAGGCCATGACGGACGGCGCCTCGCTGGCGGGCTGGATAGCTGCGGGCGCGCTGCTGGTCGGGCTGCTGACCAGCCTGCGGATCCGGCCGGTCACCGGACCACAGGCGCAGCCTGGGTCCGGGGCCGACGCCGGGAACGGGGACGGGGCCCGGAACGGGGACGGGGCCCGGAACGGGGACGGGGCCCGGAACGGGACTGACGCGGGGAACGAGACACGCGCGGGGAACGGGGCCGGGGCCGGCGACTCGGGAACCTCCGGCTCCGGATAGGCCCTGCCCCCTGCTCAACCACCGCTCACGTGCGGTACGTTGACCGGGCTGCCGCGTCCACCTGTGCCTTCCGGGCGTGGCCAGGGAACCTACAGCCGTCGACTCGGGGGACAGATGGAGTGGCAAGAAACGGGTTTGGTCCTGCTCACCGCCTGCGCGGTGCTGCTCCTGCCGGGTCTGGCCGTATGCGCTGCGGCAGGTGCGAGGAGCATTCTCCTGCTGGGATTGGCCGGCCCCGTCTCGGTCAGCATCATCGGCCTGGGCGCCGTTCTCCTGGGGCTGATGGACCGCCCGCTGACTCCGGCCGCCGTCGTCGTCGCCACTGTTGTTGCAGCCGTTCCGATCCTGGTGCTGAGGCTGGCCACAGCCGGTCCTTCCACCGTGTTCGCAGCGGCGCGTCCCACAGGGGCCACAGCGGGCAAAGTCCTCGCTGCCGCCGTTGCCTTCGGGGTCCTGGGGTCGCGGCTGCTCGAGGTCTTCCAGCGCCCGGACAGCATTTCCCAGACCCTGGACAACATCTTTCATCTCAACCTGGCCAAGTTTATCCTGGACACCGGCAGCGGCTCCTCCCTGGCTGCCGGGCAGCTGACGGATCCAGGAGCCGAATTCAAGCCCTACCCTGCCGCCTGGCATGACGTTGTCGCCCTCGTTGCCGAGGGTTCCGGCGCGTCGGTGCCGGTCGCCGCGTCGAGCGTCAACCTGGTCATAGGCGCCGTCCTGTGGCCGCTCGCCGTCATGCTGCTCGGAACAGTCCTGGGCGGTGACCGGCCGGTCGTCTGGCTGCTGAGCGGGCTGCTGGCAGGCGCGTTCGCCGCCTTTCCCTACCTCATGGTCGATTTCGGCGTGCTGTACCCCAACTACCTTTCCCTCGCCCTGCTTCCGGCGCTGCTGGCCCTGCTGGTCAGCGGGACCCAAAAAGGTGCGGCCGGGATCGGGCGCTCCTGGCTGTTGTTCCTGCTGGCGCTGCCCGGCCTCGGACTTGCCCATCCCAGCTCCCTGGTGGCCCTTGCCGCCCTCAGCCTGCCGATGGGCGTTCGGGCGGTCTCCGCCGTTGCCGGGAGCCGGCGCTTCTCCCGACGGTCAGCGGCGGCAGGCACGGCCGCCGTGGTCGGGTCGGCCTACGGCGCCGTCGTGTACACGGTGTGGGCGTTCCTTCGCCCGGAGATTGAAGGCATCCGCTGGGAAGCCCGGATGAACCCGGCGCAGGCGTTCGGTGAGGGCATCCTCAACGCCCCGCTGAGCAATCCCGTCCCGGTGCTGGTCGCGGTGCTCACCGCCCTCGGCGTCGGGAGCGCCCTCCGTTCACGGCGGAACGGGTGGGTGATCGGGGTCCTGGGGATCGGCGTCGGCCTGTATACGGTGGCCATTGGATTCCCCTGGTCGGACCTGCGCACCGCCCTGGTGGGCAGCTGGTACAACGATCCGGCGCGGCTTGCCGCCCTCCTCCCGGCGTCCGCGCTCGGCGCGGTACTCCTGGGCGCAACGGCCGTCGTCGACCGGGCGGCGGCGCTCACCCGTGCCGCAGCCCGCGCCGTGCGGCGGGGTTCCGGCCCGCGTCGGCTGCCGGCTGCGGAGACCTCGGAACGGGAGCCGGCGGAGCGGCGGGCCGCGCTCTCGAAGGGCGCGGCGGCGACGCCGGGCCGGGGAACGCCGGACGGGGGAAACCACAGATCTGGAAAGGCCGGACCGGGAGACAGCAGCCGGCACCGCTTCCGGCCGCGGTCCTTCCCTCCGAACCGCCGCGCCTGTTCCTGCGACCCCTGCTCCCCGCCTGTCCCCGGCGGCCCGGGAGCCAGCTGCGGCGGAACGCCCGACGACGGGTGCGGTGTCCACGGCCACGGCACCGGCGGGAACATCGACGGCGGGACCACGCCGAACAGCCGAACACGCCACGCCACGCCCGCGGCGGACGGCGGCGGGGGGCCGGGAGGTGACGGCGTCAGCGGAACGGCCGGCAACAGGCCCAGCGGGCGGGCGCAGAGCAGCTCCGCATGCCGTGGACGCCTCGTCGCTCCCGGCCTCCGGACTGCGCCGGGCGACGGCGCAGCTGCCCACAGGCACAGGGGCCGCGGCGGCGCCCCGGGACCATCGCTCCCCGGCGGGCCCCGCCAATACGCCGTCAGCCGGAGGGGCCCCGCCGAGCCCGCGCTCCCGGCGCAGCCCGCGGCCCCTGCCAGGATCGGGTGCGGCGGCGATGGTCAGCCTTCTCTGCGCCGGTGCCCTGGGTTGGGCGGCGGGTGAGTCCGCCGCGGTCGATCAGGCGGTCCGGTCAGCGGCCCACAGCTATGACACGGAGGGCAACGGCAGGCTGCTGGACCGGGACGAGCAGGCGCTGTTGTCCCGGCTCGGCCAGCTTGTGCCGGAAGACGCCGTGGTCGTGGGCAATCCGTGGACCGGGACCGCACTGGTCTACGCCCTCGCTGACAGGGCGGCACTCACGCCCCATGTGTTTTGGACGGACACCGCAGATTCGTGGCTGATCCTGAATCATCTGGACGAGGCCGTGCCCGGCGGGGAAGTCTGTGCCGCGATCGAGCGCACCGGCGCCTACTACGCCCTCGACTTCGGCACCGTCGGGGTCCACGGCGAGGCCCCTGATCCGCCCGGCCTGGACAACCTGGCGGATAACCCCTCCGTGCAGCTCATCGACCAGGCCGGCCAGGCGCGGCTGTACCGGGTCACCGCATGCGCCGAAGGGCCCTGACGCCGGCGGCACCGGTGACAGAGCGGCGCCGGGGACAGTGCGGCGCCCGGGACAGCGCAGGCCCGGGGGACAGTGCAGGCCCGGGGACGGCGCAGGCCGCTTCTAGCCGAGTTCCTTCTCCAGGCGCTGCAGGCGGGCCACCACGGCGGCCCGGCGCGGTGAGTCCGGCGGCAGGAGGCGCAGGGCAACTGTCCACGCCTCGACGTCGGCGGCGGCCTCCTCCAGCTGCAGGTACTGCAGCAGCAGGTCAGGGGCTGCGTCGGAGAGCATCGACTCACGCAGCACGGCGGAGACCTCGTCCCGCAGGGCAGCGATCGCCGGCGCCTCGGACCGCGGGAGGGCGGGGCCGGCGTAGATGTTCAGGGCCAGGCGGTGCGCTCCGTGCTCAAGGTAGCTGAGCACCTGGCGGGCATCGACCACCAGCTCCCGCGGCAGCCGGTACGGCCGCGACTGCGGGACGAACCCGTCAGGCCCGTCGGCGGCGCGTGCCAGCAGCGCCCGCAGGCGCAGCATCTCGGCGCGGACGGTGGCCGGCGGCACGTCCTGGGCGTACGCCATCGTGGCCAGCTCCTCAGCCGTCAGCCCCTGCGGATGCAGGGCGAGCAGCGTGAGGAGCTCCGCGTGCCGACCGCTCACGTTCAGCGACCGCCCGCCCACCGTCAGCAGCGCGTGGTCACGGCCCAGGATCTGCAGGCTGTCGCGGTAGAGGCTCCGGCGCACCGACTCAAGCCGCCTGCGGCGGTGGCCCCGGCTGCGGACCCGGTGCTCCAGGCGCTCGACCCGCAGATGGGACTGCGCCGCCGCGACCGTGGCCTCCACCAGCGAAAGCGTGTGCGGAGCCACGGCGTCCGCTCCCCCGGTGATGTCGACGACGCCGATCACCGCGCCTGAATCCGGGTCCCGGACCGGCACCGCGGTGCAGCTCCAGGGATGCACCCGCCGGTTGAAGTGTTCGGCGCCGCAGATCTGCATGGCCGTTCCCGCGGCCAGGGCCGCACCGGGGGCGCTGGTTCCGATGGACGGTTCCGACCAGTCCGTTCCCGGCATGAAGTACATGCCTTCGGCCCGCCGCCGGAGCGCGGCGTCGCCCTCGACCCACAGCAGCCGTCCGTGCTGGTCTCCCACCGCGACCAGGACGCCGGCATCCGCCGCCGGTTCCACCAGCAGCCGTTGGATCACCGGCATCACCACGTGCAGCGGGTGCTCCCTGCGGTACTCGGCGAGCTCATCGGGCGCGAAGACGACTGCGGGGGTATCGGCGTCGGGGTTCCGGGCGTAGGCGAGCGAACGCCGCCACGACTCCCGGACAGCGGGGCGCAGCGCATCCGGCTGCGCATCGGGTGGCGGATCGGCGAACGGCCAGGCACGCGCGGACGAGGTGTCTCTCGGCACGGGCGCGCCCATGTCGCCGTCGGCGGACCTGTCGTTGAGGCCGAGGAAGGCGGACGGAGGGCCCGGTGCCAGCAGGTCGTGGGCCCGTCGCGCCGCCCGGTCGCGCTCATGCGCGGTGCCTGCGCGCAGGGCACCCGCGCGCGTCTGTCCGCCGGCTGCAGTGTCCACCGCCCCGCCTATCTGCTCTGATAAGGAGACCGCCCCGGCAGTCGCCGGATGCTGCACGCTACAGTACCGCGCGCCCCCGACAAGAACCATGGGTTCCGGAGGGCCGGAGTGACCGGTGACAGGGCCCGGCCCCCTCCTCCCCCGGAGACGACGGGAGGCCGCAGCCTTCCGGCTGCGGCCTCCCGCTCACGCTGGGGTTTCGCTGCTACTCACCGCGCGAAACCCGGATCATGTCCTCACGGTCGACGACCTTGACCCGCTCGCGGACCAGCTCGCCGAGGCCCGGGTCCCCGTGCACGTAGGCGGCGCCGAGTTCCCGTTCGTGGGCGTCGAGCTTCTTCCAGCCCTCCCAGGTGGTGTAGCGGACTCCGCGGTCCTCGAGCAGGTTGATGATGGCATCGGGGCTCGGCTCGGAGGCCGCCGGCAGGTTCAGCCGGTCCTCGAGGAGGAACCCGATGGTCTCGAGGGCGTCACCCTTGGTGTGGCCGATCAGGCCCACCGGTCCGCGCTTGATCCAGCCGGTGGTGTAGATGCCCGGAACCGGGTTGCCTTCCTCATCGATCACGCGGCCGCCCTGGTTGGGGATCACGCCGCGGCGCTCGTCGTAACCGACCTCGGGCAGCTCGGACCCGAAGTAGCCGATCGCCCGGTAGACGGCCTGCACGGGGTAATCCACGAACTCCCCGGTACCGCGCACGTTGCCGGTTCCATCCAGCTCCGTGCGCTCGAACTTGATGCCGGCCACCTTGCCCGGGGTCGCGGCGTCGTCGTAAATCTCCACGGGGCTGTGCAGGAAGTGCAGGTGCAGCCTGCGGGAAGCGCCCGTGTCCTGTTCCTCGGCCAGCCAGTTGGTCAGGGTGTTGACCATGGTCTTGGTCTGGTTGTTCGTGCGGATCTGCTCATCGGAGGCCTCGTCGAATTCGAAGTCCTCGGGGTAGAGCACGATGTCGACGTCCCGGGAGTGCGAGAGTTCGCGCAGCTCCAGCGGGGTGAACTTCACCTGCGCCGGTCCTCGGCGACCGAAGACGTGGACATCGGTGACCGGCGACTTCTTCAGGCCCTCGTACACATTGGCCGGGATCTCGGTGGTCAGCAGGTCATCCGCGTGCTTCGACAGGATGCGGGCGACGTCGAGGGCCACGTTGCCGTTGCCGATGACGGCGACTTCCTTCGCGTCCAGCGGCCATTCCCGCGACACGTCCGGGTGCCCGTCGTACCAGGACACGAAGTCGGCGCCGCCATAGGAGCCGTCGAGGTCCACGCCGGGCACATCCAGCGGAGCATCCTTGAGGGCACCGGTGGCGAAGATGACGGCGTCGTAAAAGTGCCTGAAATCGGTGAGGGTCAGGTCCCGGCCGTAGTTGACGTTGCCGAGGAAGCGGATGTCGCCCCGGTCCAGCACCTTGTGCAGTGCGGTCACGATGCCCTTGATCCGGGGGTGATCGGGGGCGACGCCGTAGCGGATCAGCCCGTAGGGGGCGGGGTACTGGTCAAACAGGTCGATGCTGACCTCGAAGTCGCGCTCGGCCTTCGTGAGGATATCTGCGGCGTAGACTCCGGCGGGGCCAGCACCGATGATGGCAACTCGCAGGGGACGCTGCGAGAGGTCCGTGGCTGGGTTAGACACTGATAGTCCTTTTTCTCGGGGAAACCGCGGCGCGCGACAATAAGCGCACAGTTTCCTATTCTAAATGTCCGGACGTGCCCCGTCTAAACGGCGCCGCACCCAAGTCCGAGCCCGGAAACGGGAATAGCCGGACGCCCCCGAACGTTGCCGCCGTCGTGCTTCCCACAGATGACAAAACCACGGCCCGCCCGCCCCGCCTCTCCCCCAATGCGTCGGGGATCCTCTTCGGCATCGGCGCCTACGGGCTGTGGGGCGTGCTGCCGCTCTACTTCCTGGCCGTGGAGCGCGCCGGCGCCGTCGAGATCGTCGCCAGCCGCGTGCTCTTCTCACTGGTGTTCTGTGTCCTCCTGGTGACGGCCATGCGGAGCTGGCGCCCGCTGCTCACTGCGGCCCGCAACCCGCGGACGGTAGCGATCCTGGCCGGCGCCTCGGTGCTGATTGCCGCCAACTGGCTCACCTATTCATGGGCGGTGCTGAACGAGCGGGCCGTCGAGGCTGCCCTCGGCTACTTCATCAACCCGCTCGTCTCGGTGCTGCTCGGGGTGCTGCTGCTGAAGGAGAAGCTGCGGCCCCTTCAGTGGACTGCGATGGGCGTCGGGTTCACCGCCGTCATGGTTTTGGCGGTCGCCTACGGGTCCGTGCCCTGGGTCGCGCTGACGCTCGCCTTCAGCTTCGGTTTTTACGGCCTGGTGAAGAAGCAGGTGGGAGGCAGGATCGACGCCGTCGCCAGCCTGACCATCGAAACCGCGGTCCTGACCCCGGTAGCGGCCGCGGTGCTGCTTTGGCTGGGCCTGACCGGCGGCGCCATGCTCCTGTCCGAAGGCCCGGCGCACTTCTGGCTGCTCGCCGCCTCCGGCGTGATCACCGCCGTTCCGCTCATCTTCTTCGGGGCCGCCGCCCGCCGGCTTCCCCTCTCGACGGTTGGCCTGCTGCAGTACCTCGCGCCGACGCTCCAGTTCATCCTGGCGCTGGTCGTCTTCCAGGAACAGATGCCGCCGGAGCGGTGGGCCGGCTTCGGCCTCGTCTGGCTCGCCCTGGTCCTGCTGACGGTCGACATGCTGGGCGCACCGGGCCGGGCCCGGAAGCTCCAGCGTGCAGTCGCCTGAGCAGCTTTCCGGGCGCAGCTGTCCGGTCCTCCACAGGCGGATCTCATGCCTTTGCCGGATGTGGCCGTCCCCATAGCCGACTGCCCCCTGCCGACCCGTCCCCCACGACGGGATGCTCGTGGCATGGCCTTTCTCCTCCAGCAACAGCCCGCCGAGGCATCTGCACCTGATCTTCGGCCGCCGTCGCTCCTTCCGCCTGCCGACCTGCAGGAACAAGCCCTTGGACTTGTCCAGGCGGCGCGGGAGCTTTGCGAGGAAGCAGCAGAAGGGTGGCGGCTGTTGCCGCTGGACGACGCTGCAGGGTTCGCCGAGCACGTGGAGCAGCTCTCCCGGTCCGTCGACATGCTGCAGCTGACTGCCGCCGCCGCTCTCGACGGCGGGCGACCGGCGGACAATTACGGGCGCCCAAAGCGCTGCGCGCGTACCGGCGGCGCCAGTGAGGCGACCGGTGGTGGCGAAGAAGAACGGGAGCCCGGGACCGCCGGCGTGCGGCGCAGGGCGCGGGAGTTCCGCTCCACCGCGGACTTCATGCGAGCCAGGCTTCGGATCAGCCGGTCAGCGGCGAAGCGGCGGCTGGCCGCCGCAGCCGCGCTCTTCCCGGCAACGTCGCCCGCCGGCGAACCGCTCGCCTCACCGTGGCCGCAGCTGGCCGATGCCTGCCGGAGCACGGAGATCTCAGCATCAGGCGCGGCAACCGTGCTGGAGGCCCTCGGCGAAGCCCAGCCCCGTCTGGCGCCGGAGGCCCTTGCGGATATGGAAGCCCAGCTCACCGAGATCGCCGCCGGCCAGGACGAGGATTTCCTGCATCGGGCCGCCCGCTACTGGGTCGCTCTCGCAGACCAGGACCGGCCGCCTACGGAGCAGGAGCTGCAGCAGTTCCAGGGCATCTTTCCGGGCCGCCGCCGCAACGGGCTGAGCCACCTGCACATCTACTGCACCGATGACCAGCATGAGGCCCTCCAAACCCTGATCAACAGTGCCGCAGGAGCCGGCCGGGTCCCGAAGGACCCCGGCCTGCCCCGGATGACGCGGCCGCAGCTCCTGCTGGAAGGACTCCTCAGCGGAGTGCGGGCAGGTCTCGCCTGCGGCGGCGTGCCGGCCGCAGGCGGGCTTCGCCCGCAGGTGATGGTCACGATCAGCCATCGCTCTTTGCTGGATGGGCTGATCACTTCGGGGGCCGACGGCGGTATGTCCCCTGCGTTGGCCGTGCCGCCTGGGGACACCGCGCTATCCGTCGGTGCCATGTCGCCGGGGAACGCCACGGCCGCAGGCGGTGCGCCGTCTCCAGAGGACGCCGCGGCCACAACGGAGGCTCCGCCTGCAGCTGCCGCCTCCCCAACCGGTACCCCGTCCTCAACCGGTGCCGCCTCCTCAACCGGTACCGCGTCCTCACCTGCACCGCCGTCCGGAGCCGCAGTCCTCGGTCCGAAGCAGCCCAGGCCGGCCCAACCCGGCACAGGCGCCTTCTCCGGCCCGCTGCCAGCCTCCGCCATAAGGAGGCTGGCCTGCGATGCGGAGCTGATCCCGGTCCTTCTGGGTACGGAAGGCCGGGTCCTGGACGTTGGCCGATCCGCCCGGCTGTTCCCTCCGCACCTTCGCAGGGCGCTGCATGCCCGCGACCGCGGGTGCACATTCCCCGGCTGCACGGTGCCAGGGCCGTGGACGGAAGCGCACCACGTAACGTTTTGGGAGTCCGGAGGCTCCACCGGGACCGAGAACGGCGCGCTGCTCTGTTCCTTTCACCATCACACCATCCATGACGGAAACTGGCGCGTCGTGATGCGCGCCGGAGTGCCATGGTTTGTGCCGCCGCCCTACGTCGACCCCCGGCAGCGGCCGCTCAGAAACCTCTTTTTCCACGCCGGGGAGCACTCCGGCATTTAGACCGGCCTGCCGAAAACAATGGGCAGGCGGACCATAGTGGTCCGCCTGCCCGGTCAGTTACTGGAAGCTCCCGATCAGATACGGGAAGCGTCTGCGACGTCGCCTACACGCTTCTGCTGCCGAAGGATCAGGAGGATTCCCATCCCTCCTGCCACCAGCAGGGCGCCCAGCCCGCCAACCATCAGCTGTGCACGGGTGAGGCCGGTATTGGCCAGGGTCGCAGGCCCCGAACCCGCCACGGCGCTGGCTGCCATGACATCGACTGCTGCCTCGACTGTGAAGGGCTGCCACCCGACCAGCTCCCCGTCCAGATAGAGGGCGACCTTGTGGTCGCCGGCCGGAAGCTCTGCAGGGACAGCCAGCGCAAGGGCGCCCTGATCATCAGCTGCCACAAGGCCCATGTTGATCGGGGTTGAGTGCAGGAAGACCTGGTAGGTGGCACCCGGTGTCAGACCGGACAGGGCCAGGCCGCTTCCGCGGGAGTCGGCACGGAAGTCACCCTTGGTGGCGGGGGTCAGGGCAGCGGCATCGCTGGACTCGAGCATCACCGGGATTCCCGGAGTCCTCGCCGTCGAGGCGGCTCCGTTGATGTCAGCGGATGCAGAGCCCTGGGCCGGAGCACCCTGCTCAGCGCTTGCAGCCGGCTCCGCCTCGTCCGTGTCCTCCTCGTTGGATGCGCTGGCGGGAGGCGTCGCGGCGGAGGTCGGTTCGGGGGTGGTCTCCGGGGCGGCCGGCACGGCGGCAGCCTGGATCCCGGCGGCCTCCTCAGCGGCGTTGCTCTCGGCCTCGACGCGTGCGGCCTCCTCAGCGGCCTGGCGCTCAGCCTCGACGCGTGCGGCCTCCTCAGCGGTCTGGCGCTCGGCCTCGACCCGGGCAGCCTCCTGCTCCGCTGCCTTACGCTCGGCCTCGGCCCGGGCAGCCTCCTCAGCCGCTGCCTTCTCAGCAGCTGCCTTCTCAGCAGCTGCCTTATCTGCCGCTGACTGATCTGCGGCGTCATTCCGCTCAGCGTCAGCGCGGGCGGCCTCCTGCTCCGCTGCCTTACGGTCAGCCTCAATCCGGGCAGCTTCCTCAGCCGCCTTACGGTCAGCCTCAATCCGGGCAGCTTCCTCGGCAGCCGCCTTGCGCTCGGCCTCCACGCGGGCCGCTTCCTCGGCAGCGGCCTTCCGCTCAGCCTCCACGCGCTCCGCCTCCTCGGCAGCCGCCTTGCGGTCAGCTTCAATCCGCGCGGCCGTGCCCTCGTACTGGCCGAAGTTGGCAGTCGCGAGATACGCGCCCTTATTGGGCCCTGAGGTCAGCTGAACCACTGCAATGCCGATATCGGTATCCGCGCCGCGGAGCATGTTGGCCCGATGCGGAGCAGATCCGGCCCACCACTGGAAGGACTGGTCCGCGCTCATGCTCCAGGCGATGTTCTCCGAATAGGACAGCGCCCCGGCCGGATACTGGTTCATGAAGTTCGGGTTGTGCATGAAGCTTCCCGCGCCCTGCACGTTGGCAACGGCGGCGGAGTGCTCCGTCCAGGCACCGGCGACACCGGCGAGACCCTCATTCCAGGCCAGCGGAGACAGCCCATGCTGCGCCCGGTAATCATTGATCAGCGTGTGGATGCGGCTGGCGGCCTGGTGATCCGCTGCGCTGGCCGGAGCCATCGGCAGGGCCGTCACGGTGGCCACAAAGGTGACGGCGAGAGCGGCGAGCACGCTGAGTAGCGTCTTGATTCGCATAAACGACAAACCTTCATCTATGAGACCCCGGCTGATCAGCCGGCGCTGGTTCCACGCAGCTACCCCAGAAGCTGCCCGCTCGGGGAGAAAAGGCCCAAGCGACCTAGTGAATGTATCTCAGCAGCACATTAGTCACAACAGCCACATCATTCTCAGCGCTGGCCTGCGCCCACGCTGCCCTCGGAACCGGGGTGTGCTTAAGCCGCGGAAGGCCGGGGTGCCCCTGCGGGCATCCCGGCCTTCCGTCAGCCGTCGTGCGTGTCTTAGACGTTCGCGCGGATGGCGGCTTCCAGAACGTCCAGGCCGTCCTGGAGCAGTTCGTCCGAGATGACCAGCGGCGGAAGGAGGCGGATGACGTTTCCGTACGTACCGCAGGTGAGGATGATGACGCCCTGCTCGAGGCAGTCAGCGGCGATCTTCTTCGTCAGCTCCGCGTCAGGGGTCTTGCTGCCCGGCTTGGTGAACTCGAGGGCAAGCATGGCGCCGCGGCCGCGCACGTCACCGATCACGCCGGTTTCCTCGGCCACAGCGCGGAAGCGCGGCAGCACCGCAGCTTCGATGGCCTTTGCACGGCCGGCCAGGTCCTGCTCCTTCATGGTGTCCATGGCAGCCAGTGCAGCTGCGCACGCCACCGGGTTGCCGCCGTAGGTGCCGCCCAGGCCGCCGGGGTGCACGGCGTCGAGCAGCTCGGCGCGGCCGGTCACGGCCGAAATCGGCATGCCGCCGCCGATGCCCTTGGCCATGGTCATCAGATCAGGCACCACGCCTTCGTGCTGGACGGCAAACCACTCGCCGGTGCGGCAGAATCCGGACTGCACTTCGTCGGCGATGAAGACCACGCCGTTTTCCCGGGCCCACTCGGCCAGGCGGGGCAGGAAGCCCTCGGCAGGGACGATGAAACCGCCCTCGCCCTGGATCGGCTCGATCAGGATGGCGGCCAGCTGGTCGGCGCCGATCTGCTTTTCGATGGCGAGGATGGCGCGGTCGGCGGCTTCCCGGCCGGTGATCTCGGGGTTCTCCTCGCGGAACGGGTAGCTCATCGGCATCCGGTAGACCTCGGATGCGAACGGACCGAATCCGGTCTTGTACGGCATGGCCTTGGCGGTCAGCGCCATGGTCAGGTTGGTGCGGCCGTGGTAGGCGTGGTCGAAGGCGACGACGGCGTTGCGTCCGGTGGCGACGCGGGCGATCTTCACCGCGTTCTCGACAGCTTCGGCGCCGGAGTTGAACAGGACGGTCCGCTTCTCGTGGTCGCCCGGGGTGAGCTCGGCGAGGCGTTCGGCAACGGCGATGTAGCCCTCGTAGGGGGTGACCATGAAGCAGGTGTGCGTGAAACGGGCAACCTGTTCCTGCACGGCGGCGACGACGGCGGGATCGGATCCGCCGACGCTCGTCACGGCAATGCCGGATCCGAGGTCGATGAAGGAGTTGCCGTCCACATCGACGATCACGCCGCCGTCGGCGTCGGCCGCGTAAACGGGAACGGAGGAGGCAACGCCCTTGGCGACGACGGCGGACCGGCGGTTGTTGAGCTCAACGGACTTCGGGCCCGGGAACGTTCCGGCGATGTTCCGCTTCTGCTCCAGCCGGTATTTGGGCTGGGTTGCCTGAGTGCTCATGGTGCTGCCTTTCGTTGATGCGAGTCGGTGTGCTGCTCTCCGCTCGGCGCTTCACCCTGGGAGGCGGAAGGGCCCGGAGCGGAACCGGGATTGAGGGCTGGCACCCGGTGCCTCCGTCCCCGCGGAGTCCGGCGTCTGCCATTGTCCCAAGGTACGTGCAGACGAGGGCATCACCTACATACATTCGCACAACGACGCCGCGCCGGTGCAGTGCACCCGCCCAGATGCTCCCTAAGATGATTTCCATGGCGTTGTCTCTGTCCGGCCTGTTGGCCGCACCGCACCTTGAGTTGGTCCTGCGCGGCGCCGCACCAGCCTCGGAGGATCCGATTCAGTGGGTGGCGGTCACGGAGCTGGAGGACCCCGCGCCCTTCCTGGGCGGCGGGGAGGTCGTGCTGACGACCGGGCTGCGGCACCGCACTCGCTCGGCGCAGGTCCGCTTCGTCGACAGTGTCTTCAAGGCCGGAGCCCTGGCCATCGGTTTCGGCACCGGCCTCAGCCATGCCAAGGTCCCGGCCCCGCTCCTGGAACAGGCCGACGCGCTGAAGCTGCCGGTGTTCGAGGTTCCGTACCAGACACCGTTCGTCGCCCTGGGCCGCATGGTGGCCCAGGCGCAGGCCGCCGAACACGTTGACCATCTCGAGGGCCTGCTGCGTGCCCATCAGACCCTGGCCGGAGCCCTGCTGAGCGGCCGTGGGCTCTCCGGTTTGCTCGGGGAACTGGCCCGGCTGCTCGACAGCTCGGTAACCCTCCACCAGTACGGCGCCCAGGTCCTCGCCTTCAGCCACGACCGTCGCCCGGCCCCTGCGGAAACGGATGACGGCTGGCACCGGCTTCCCGTCGCCACCGGCATGCGGGACCGCTGCACCCTCGCGATCGCCGAGCCCTACCGCCAGCCGGAGATCGTGGCGTATGCGCAGAGCCTGATCAGCGTCGAGCTGAGCAACCTGGCCCGGCGCCGCGCCCGCGACCGCGCCGTCACCGGCCAGCTGCTGGCCGATGTCGGCGACGGGCGCCTCGCCGGGCGGGAGGCTGCGCTCCGCCTGGCCGCCGCCGGACTCGGTGGTGAGGAGCCCCGGGCCCTGCTGCTGGCCGACGTCGGCCAGGACAAGGCGCGCCAGCTTCCGTCCCTGCCCCTGCCCGCGCCGTTCGTGGATGCGGTCACCGCCGTCGTGGACTCGCGGCTGGTGGTCATCGTCTCCGCCCGCAGGGAGCCGCATCAGCTCGCGGAGGCGCTCGGCGATTACCTTGACGGTGCGGGCCTGCCGGCCCGGATAGGCGTCGGCGGCGGCTTTGTCGATCCCGCCGGCCTGCGCTGGAGCTACTTCGCCGCGCGGGAAGCCCTGACGCACGGCAGGAGGGTCAACGAAGCGGACCGGCTGAGCCTTGCCTCCCTGCTGATGACCGCCCGGGACGTTCCCCTCTCCGCGCTGGCCGAAGAAACGCTGCAGCCGGTGCTCCGCTTCGATGAAGAGCATGCTGCAGGGCTGCTCGAAACCCTGCAGCAGTACCTGGACCTCAACGGCTCCACCGCCGCTGTCGCCGAAGCCCTGTCGCTGCACCGCAACACCGTCCGGTACCGCCTGGCCCAGATCCGCGAGCTGACCGGTTACGACCCGGCCAGGACCGCCGACCGCGTCCACCTGTTCCTGGCCCTGAGGGTCCACAGCCTCTCCGGTTAAACAGCCTCTCCGGTTAAACAGCCCGGCGGCAGCCCGGACCGACGGCCAGGGCCAGGCAGTCGGCAGAGGTGTTGAGCAGGCCGGCGGCAGAACTGCGGCTGGAGCGGCGCTGACAGGTCCACGTTGTGCGCTGCGCCCGCCCCTCCTTACGCTGTAGGGATGCACACTCCGCCCGTTGAGCCGGTGATGACCTATCGCTGGCGTGGAACCGACGACCCGTCCCGGCTGGACAGCGCCGTCGTTTCCTTCCGGGAGAGTGAGCTCGCGGCCTCGGGGACCTCCGACTGCGACGGCTATCGGCTGCGCTGGTCGCTCCAGACGGACACGGGGTGGGTCACCCGCCGGATGCTCGTCGAGGTGCAGGGGGACGGGTGGTCGCGGAGCCTGGAACTGAGCCGCAGCGCCTTTGGCCGCTGGACGGCGGAGGTCGATGAGAAGGGGGCCCCGGATCTGCCCCCGGCCGGCATCGATGACCTCACTGCACTGGACAACGCCCAGGACGTCGATCTGGGCCTGTGTCCGCTCACCAACACCATGCCGATGCTCCGCCTCGACCTGCTGGGTGACTCTGCGCCGGCCGACGACACCAAGCTGACGATGGCCTGGATCGAAGTCCCCAGCCTGCGCGTGGTCGCCAGCGAACAGGTGTATACCCAGGTCAAACCCTGGACCGAAGACCGCGGACACGCTCTCGTGCTGTTCAGTTCCACCGCGTCGGGCTTCACGACCGAGCTGCCCGTGGACCGGCACGGCGTGGTTCTCGACTACCCCGGGCTGGCAGAGCGCACGACGCCGGTGCCCGCGGGTGCGCCGCTGAAGGGCGCCGGGCTCTTCGCCTAGGTCGGCCGAGCCGAAAGCTAGGCCGCGCCCACGGTTGGGTGAGGTTCCGAAAGGCCGGGCGGGGCTTCCACGGCCGGAGCCGCAGGGGCTCGCCAGCCCGTCCGAAGCGCCCGTGACCCGCGGCTAGGATGGGAGTACAGCACCATCAACTTTGGAGACCGACCCATGAGCGATATGTTCCTCGACAAGTTCCGCGACCTGGTCCCCAAGTACCTGGAGGACCGGTGGCGGACGGAGGACGGCATTCCCGCCCCTGAGCTGGACGGCATCCTCGCCGAACGTGAGCTGCGGATCCCGCTGGTCCTTCGCGAGTTCTACCTCGCCATCGGCGGGTGCGATGACCTGATGGAGGCGTACCACTTCTTCTGGGACCCCGATGAGCTGGAGATCGAGGACGGGTACCTGCTGTTCCTCGAAGACGAGGATGAGAAGTTCGTCTGGGGTTTCCGTGCCGACCAGCTGGATGTGCCGGACCCCATCGTGTGGCGCAGGAACAACGCCCGGGGCACCTGGAAGTCCGAGGAAGGGACCTTCAGCGAGTTCGTCTTCGACATGTTCAACTGGATTTTCGAGGAAGCGGACGAACTCTGAGCGCCGGACACGTTCAGCGGACGACGCCGGCAGGCTGGGCCAGCCACGCCCCGGAGGGCTATGAATGCCCTTTCTGCGACCTTGCCTCCGGCGAATTCAGGTATGCCGGCAACCTCTGCGAGCCGGGAGACCTGATCTACTCCGACGACCTCGCGCTGGCGTTCATCGCCTCCCACGGATTCGATCCGCATCCGGGCCATGTGCTGGTGACGCCGCGGGCACACTATGAGCTGCTCTACGAACTTCCCGACGACGTTGCCGCCCGGATCATGCTTCTCACGCGGGACATCGCCGTCGCCATCAAACGCGCCTGGGAGCCGGACGGCGTGACCACCCGCCAGCACAACGAACCGGCGGGAAGCCAGCATGTCTGGCACTACCATCAGCATGTCCTGCCCCGCTGGAACGGCGATGGACTGTACTTCACGCCGAAGCGTCCGATCGTGCCGCCGCAGGTGCGTGCCGTCAAGGCCGCCGAGCTGCGCGCCGTCCTCTAGGCTGCCGGCCCGCAGCCTCAGCCTCCGCGGGCCGCCTAGGCTTCGCGCTCCACGACCGCCTCGGCGAACGCTGCGAGGGCGCGCTTGACCACGCTGTCGGGCAACGGCGCCAGCGCCGCGATCGCTTCGGCGGACCAGCTGCGGGCCACGGCCCAGGCCTCGTTCGTCACCGGATGGGCCCGCAGGGCCTGCACCGCCGCGGCCAGCGCCTCGTCGGAGCTCAGGTCCGATTCCACCAGCTCCAGCACCCGGGCAGCGGATTCATCGCCGCCGGCTGCGGCCCGCCGCAGCAGCAGGACGGGCAGGGTGGGCACTCCCTCGCGCAGGTCGGTGCCCGGGGTCTTGCCGGACTTGGCTTCCAGGCCGGTGACGTCGATGACGTCGTCGGCGAGCTGGAAGGCCATGCCCACCTTTTCGCCGTAATCGACCATGACCTGGACGGCGGCGTCGTCGGCACCGCCGAACAGGGCACCGAGCTGGCCGGCTGCTGCGATCAGCGAGCCGGTCTTGCCGGCGAGCACTCCCAGGTAATGCTCCAGCGGATCCTGCCCGTCAGCCGGGCCGACGGTCTCGTGCAGCTGGCCGAGGCAGAGCCGCTCAAAGGTCCTCGCCTGGATTCCCAGCGCCTCTCCGCCCAGCACCGACACCAGGCTCGAGGCCCGGGCGAAAATCAGGTCTCCGGTCAGCACCGCCACCGAGTTGCCCCACACCTCGTGGGCCGTGGGAGCCCCACGGCGCACCGGCGCCTCGTCCATCACGTCGTCGTGATAGAGGGTGGCCAGGTGGGTCAGTTCGACGACGACGGCCGAGGTCAGCACGTCGGCGTTGGCCGGAGCGGGGCCAAGGTGGCTGGCGAGCAGGGTCAGCAGCGGACGGACCCGCTTGCCGCCGGCTTCGACCAGATGCCGGGAGGTGGCATCTGCGAACGGATCCGAGTTGGCGATGGCCTCACGCAGCTGGGACTCCACCTGCTCCAGGCCCTCGGCAATGGCGGGACCCAGGTCGGGGTCGTCGGCGAGGAGCGCAAACCCCGCGGGCAGCCGCGTCCGCTGCCCGTCGGCTGCACTGGAGCTGGTGTTGGTGGATTCAGTCACTGTTCCAGACTAACTATTCTCTAGGGCGGAAGGGGCGGTTCGGGCGGCCTGGCCGCCGACGGCGGGCGGGAGCGCGCCGCGGTTGTCGGCCGCGGGGACCAGTCTCTCCAGCAGCGCGATGACGCGGTCCTGGAAATCGGGGGCGTTGTGGTCGGTGAGGTTGGCCAGCATGCGGACCACGAAGCGCATCAGCACCGGCACCGGCATTCCGGTGCGCAGGGCGAGCTTCATGACGGCCGGCCGGCCGATCAGGCCGGCAAACACGCGGCCGAGCGTGAAGTGGCTGCCCCACTGCCCGCGGATGTAGTCCGCGTAGCCGGCCAGCACGGCGTCGGCTGCGGCGTTGGAGGACAGCAGGCCGGGGGTGCGGGCGGCTGCCTCGGCGGCGACAATGCACTCCGCGGCATAGCGGGCGGATTCCATGGCGTAGGAAATGCCTTCGCCGTTGAACGGGCTGACCATGCCGCCGGCGTCGCCGAGCAGCAGCAGGCCCGGAGCGGCGTGCGGAGTACGGTTGAAGCCCATCGGCAGCGCCGCCCCGCGGATCTCCCCCACCTGGTGTTCGGGGGTGAAGCCCCACTCGGCGGGCATCGCCGCCGTCCAGTCCCGCAGCACCTTGCGGTAGTCCAGCTTGCCGAACTCCTTCGACGAGTTCAGGATGCCCAGGCCCACATTGGAGGTCCCGTTGCCCACGCCGAACACCCAGCCGTAGCCGGGCAGCGGGTTGCCGGCGGCGTCGGGCAGCTCCAGCCACCCTTCCATCCACTCGTCATCGGTGCGCGGGCTGGTGAAGTAGGTGCGCACCGCGACGCCGAGGGGCCGGTCGTCGCGCTTCTCCAGGCCCAGGCTGAGCGCGGTGCGGGAGGAGTTGCCGTCGGCGGCCAGGACGACGTCGGCCGCGAATTCCCGCGTCTTTCCGGTCCGGCGGCCGCGCTCGTCCAGCACGTTGGCGGTGACGCCCTGGACGCGCCCGTCGGGTCCGCGCAGCGCCCCGGTCACGGTGTGGCGTTCCAGGACGACGGCGCCGGCGGCCCGCGCGTGCGCGGCCAGGTCGGCGTCGAAGTCCAGCCGGGTGCGGATCAGCCCGTAGTCCGGGAACTCGGAGTGCTCCGGCCAGGGCAGTTCCAGCTTCCGGCCGCCGGCGATCAGGCGCAGCCCGCGGTTGCGGCGCCACCCGTCCTCCTCGCGGTGCGGCAGGCCGAGCAGCTGCAGCTCGCGCACGGCACGCGGCGTCAGGCCGTCACCGCAGACCTTTTCGCGCGGAAAGGCGGTCTTTTCCAGCACGGTGACGTTGATGCCGGAACGGGCAAGGTAATAGGCAGCGGTGGAGCCGGCAGGGCCCGCACCGACGATCAGGACATCCACGTCAGGCCTGCTGGGCTCCGGAAGCCGCAGCGCCGGAGGCATCGGCCGGCTTGACGGCGCGGTGCACGGCGACGATGCCGCCGCTCAGGTTGCGGTACGCCACGTCCTGCCAGCCGGAGTCGGTGATCCAGCCCGAGAGGGCGTCCTGGTCCGGCCAGGCCCGGATGGACTCGGCGAGGTAGACGTAGGCGTCGGGGTTGGAGCTGACCTTGCGCGCGATGGGCGGCAGCGCACGCATCAGGTATTCGGTGTACATGGTCCGCCACAGCGGCACCACCGGAGAGGAGAACTCGGCGATGACCAGCTTGCCGCCGGGCTTGGTGACCCGGAGCATCTCGGCCAGCGCCTTGCGCGGCTCGTTCACGTTGCGCAGGCCGAAGGAGATGGTGGTGGCGTCGAAGGAGTTGTCCGCAAACGGCAGCGCGGTGGCATCGCCGGCAACGAAGTCGATGTCGGGGCGGCGGCGCTTGCCGACCTTGAGCATCCCGAGGGAGAAGTCGCAGGCGACGACGTCGACGCCGGCGTCGGCGTACGGTTCGCTGGAGGTGCCGGTGCCGGCGGCCAGGTCAAGGACCCGCTGGCCGGGCACCGCGCCCACCGCCTCCACGACGATCCGGCGCCAGCGCCGGGTCTGCCCCATGGACAGGACGTCGTTGACGACGTCGTACTTGGGAGCGACGTCGTCGAACATGGCGGCAACTTCGTCAGGGCGTTTTTCCAGCGATGCGCGGTTCACGCGTTCATTGTCTCAAAGATTGCCGGAGGCACCGAACGGGTGGCCGGTGGTGTTGAGCGGCTCACTCCCCCGCCCGCCCGGGACCGCCGCCGCGCGGCACGTAATACATGCCACTGTGCGGGCGAGAGTAGGCTGGAAGGCACTATGACCACCCTGCGTTCCCTTACCGTTCCCATCAGCGAGCCGTCGGCGGCGATCGGCCTGCTGGAATACCTGGTCCGTGACGAGCAGCTGTGCTGGCTCCGCTGCGGCGAGGGAATGGTGGGCTTCGGCGAGGCCGCCCGCTTCACGGCGTCGGGACCGGACCGGTTCACCGAGGCCGAGGCCTGGTGGCGGCAGACCGTTGCCGCGGCCGACGTCACCGATCCGATCGGCGCGCCCGGTACCGGGCTCAGCGCCTTTGCGTCGTTCGCGTTCAGCAAGCGCTCGCCTTTCCGCTCCCGCATCATCGTTCCCGAGCTGGTCATCGGTTCCCGCGACGGCACCGCCTGGGTGACCATGACGACGTCGGACCCTGCGCGGACGCTCGATGAGGACGCCGTCCTGGCCGCCATGGCCGGCTGGATCGACGCCGAACCGGCACACCGGGAGTCGACCCCCGAGGATGAGATCCGCCCCGGCATGCTCAGCGAGTCCGAATGGAAGAACGCCGTCGCCCGCTCTGTGGCGCACATCAGCGCCGGAGACCTGAGCAAGATCGTGCTGGCCCGCGACATCGTCGCGTCGCTCGGCACCCCGGTTGCCGCACCGCAGGTGCTGCGCGAACTGGGGCTGCGGTACCGCAGCTGCTGGACCTACTCGGTGGACGGGCTGCTCGGGTCCACCCCGGAGATGCTGATCAAGGTGGAGGACGGCGTCGCCCGCGCCCGGGTCCTGGCCGGCACGCTGGACCGCGCCACCGCGCCCGAGGATGATCCGGGATACGCGGCACGGATGCTCGCCGGTTCGGAGAAGCAGCAGCAGGAGCACCGGATCGCCATCGAATCGCTGCTCGGGCCGCTGGCGCCGTTCACGTCCAGCATGAGCAGCCACAGCGAACCGTTCGTGCTGGAACTGCCCAATGTGTGGCACCTGGCCTCCGACGTCACCGCCGATCTCGCGGAGGATGCCGACGGCGCCCGCCCCGGCGTGCTCACCCTGCTGGACGCCCTGCATCCCACCGCAGCGGTGTGCGGCTTCCCCACCAGCGTGGCCGGGGAACTGATCAGCGAACTGGAGCACATGGACCGCGGCCCGTACGCGGGGCCGGTGGGCTGGATCGATGCCGCCGGCAACGGCGAATTCGGCATCGCGCTGCGCGGAGCGGTGATTGAGGATCCGCAGACGGTGCGCCTCTATGCAGGCTGCGGAATCGTGGCAGGTTCCAACCCGGCGGCGGAGCTCGAGGAGACCTGGAGCAAGTTCCGTCCGATGCTCGAAGCCCTCGGGCTGGACAGCCACTCCGGCGGCCAGTCCGCGGTGTCCGGGCGGACCCCGGCACCGGTCGGAGCGTGAGCGCCGGAGGCTGCCTGAATACCGGATTGGCCGCCGGGAAATGATTCAGCTTCACATTTGAAATTCCGGCCCGGTTTCGCCGCCCTCCTTTAGACTGCTTTTCAACGCTCTGTACGGAGAACAGTCACCGCACCCGATACGTAAGGTAGAAACGCATGCTGCACAAAACCCGCAAAGCGGCACTGGCCGCCCTTGCCGTGGGCACCCTGGCCCTGACCGCCTGCGGCGGCGGCGATGAGGGGTCCTCCGAGTCCGCATCGGGGCTGGACCTGGTCAATGACGGCCAGCTGACCGTCTGCTCGGACATTCCCTACCCGCCCTTCGAGTTCGAGGAGAACGGCGAGTACACCGGGTTCGACATGGACCTGGTCCGCGAGATCGCCACCGGGATGGATCTGGAGCTGAGCGTCCAGGCGGTGGGCTTCGACGGCCTGCAGTCCGGCACCGTGCTTTCCGCCGGGCAGTGCGACCTGGGCGCCAGCGCCATCACCATCACCGAGGAGCGCCAGGAGCGCCTGGCCTTCTCCGACCCGTACTACGACTCGCTGCAGTCGCTGCTGGTCCCGGCCGGCTCCGATATCACCGGCATCGATTCGCTCTCCGGCAAGCGGGTGGGCGTGCAGCAGGGCACCACCGGCGAGGCCTACGCAAACGAGAACGCGGAGGGCGCCGAGATCGTCGCCTACCCGAGCGACGCGGAGCTGTTCCTGGCCCTGCAGTCCGGCGGCATCGATGCGATCCTGCAGGACCTGCCGGTGAACATCGGCCACGTGGGCGAAGGCGAGTACGAGATCGCCGAGGAATACCCGACCGACGAGTCCTACGGCTTCGCCATGATGAAGGGCAACGACGACCTGGTGTCCGCCGTCAACGAGCAGCTGGCCGAGCTGCGCGAGAACGGCACCTACCAGGAGATCTACGACAAGTACTTCAGCGAAGCAGCGCAGTAGGAGAATTAACCGCAGAGCGCCGTTCCGGTCATCTCCGGAACGGCGCCCGCGCGTTGAGCCGCAGCATCCGCATCCGGCACCCGGCGGGGCCACCGCCGCCGCCGGGCAGCGCGTGATCCGACCGATAGAAGCCGGCCGCCCCACCCATCCGGCGCCGCCTGACCAGACCGAAAGGTCCTCGTGAAACCCACTACCCGCAGACGCCTGTTCCGGGGCGTCCTGTACGCGATCTTCATAGCGGCCGTCGTCGCCGTGGTGTTCCTGGCCGACTGGGAGAGGATCGGGGTCAACTTCTTCGACCCCGAAGTTGCCCGCGAAGCCTTCCCCCAGATCATCACCGTCGCGGCGAAGAACACCGTCATCTACACGCTGATCGCCTTCGCGGGCGGCGTGCTGCTGGGCCTGATCCTGGCCCTGATGAAGCTCTCGCCCGTTGCCCCGTACCGCTGGGCCGCCACCGCCTACATCGAGCTGTTCCGCGGCCTTCCCGCCCTGCTGGTGATTTTCGGCTTCGCGTTTGCCGTTCCCATTGCGTTCGGCTGGCGTCCCCCGGGCGGCAGCACGACCCTGGGCCTGATGGCCCTCATCGTGGTCTCGGCGGCCTACATCGCCGAGACGATCCGCGCCGGCATCCAGGCGGTGCCGCCGGGCCAGGTGGAGGCGGCCCGCTCGCTGGGCATGAACCCGACCTGGACCATGGTCTCCGTCGTGCTGCCCCAGGCGTTCCGCATCATCACGCCGCCGCTGACCAACGAACTGGTCATCCTCATCAAGGACACCTCGCTGCTGTTCATCGTCGGCATGGCCATGCAGGACAAGGAGCTCACGACCTTTGCCCGTGACGCCGTCACCATGAACGCGAACGCGACGCCCCTTGTCGTCGCGGCCCTCATGTACCTGGTGATCACCCTGCCGCTGACGCAGCTGGTGGCCAAGCTTGAACGACACAACCAGAGAGGCCGGTGAGTTCCGTGGCCGCACACCCCGCACAGCCCGCGACGACGGCAGGCGTACCCGCGATCCAGGTGCAGAACCTGCACAAGAGCTTCGGCAGCAACGAGGTGCTCAAGGGCATCGACTTCCACGTCGACCAGGGTGAAGTGGTCTGCGTCATCGGCCCGTCCGGCAGCGGCAAGTCCACCCTGCTGCGCTGCGTAAACCGGCTGGAGGAGCCGACCAGCGGCACCATCCTGGTCGAAGGGACCGACATCACGGACCCGGACACCGACCTGGACAAGGTCCGCACGCGGATCGGAATGGTGTTCCAGCAGTTCAACCTGTTCCCGCACCTGAACGTGCTGAGCAACCTGATGCTGGCCCAGCGGCGCGCCAAGAAGCGCGGCAAGGCCGAGGCCCGCGACACCGCCCTGCGCAACCTGGAGAAGGTCGGCCTGCGGGACCGGGCGGACGCCTTTCCGTCGCAGCTGTCCGGCGGCCAGCAGCAGCGCGTGGCGATCGCCCGTGCCCTGTCCATGGACCCGGACATGATGCTCTTCGATGAGCCCACCAGCGCCCTCGACCCGGAGCTGGTCGGCGACGTCCTCGGCGTCATGCGCCAGCTGGCCGAAGAGGGCATGACCATGATGGTCGTCACCCACGAAATGGGCTTCGCCCGCGAAGTGGGCGACCGGGTCGTCTTCATGGACGGCGGCGTGGTGGTCGAGCAGGGCCGCCCCGAAGATGTCCTGGGCAACCCGCAGCACGAACGGACCCAGGCCTTCCTGTCCAAGGTGCTCTAAGACGCGCCGACCGCGGGATCCTGCCGGGATCCCGGCCCCCGGATATGCAGCGGCCCCCGCAGGCAACGCCTGCGGGGGCCGCTGCATATCTGCTCTGACGGGTGAAGATCTGCTCTGCCGGGCCACGCCCGCTGGGCGCCCCTCCGGGAAGCCGGCGATCAGCCGACGTCGAGCGCCCCCTGCACCGCATTTCGGACCGCCGCATGCAGCCGCCGCAGCCCGTGCCGCTGGACCGGAACCTCGAGCACCGACCGGCCGCTGATCGGCGCGGCCAGGGCGGCGTCGAGCTCGGCATCGCTCGTGACCAGCTGATGGCGGACGCCGTACCCGGCGGCCAGTGCCGCCAGGTCGGCGTCGTGCGGGGTGCCGAAGAACCGCTCCACCAGTTCCGCGTATTCAGGTTGTTCGCCCAGGGCTCCGTGCTCCAGCACGGAGAAGATGCCGCCGCCGGTGTCGTTGAGCACCACCACCTGCAGGTCCGGTTCGGTTTCGGTGCGCGGCACCAACAGCCCGCCGGCGTCGTGCAGGAAGGTCAGGTCTCCGGCCAGCAGGCGGGTGGGGATGCCGTTGGCCAGGGCCACGCCGGAGGCCGTGGAGATCATCCCGTCGATTCCGGCCAGCCCGCGGTTGGCATAGACGTCCAGCGGATGCCGGGCCGGCGCGGCGATCAGGTCAAGGTCGCGGACCGGGTTCGAGGAGCCGACCACCAGGTTGCCGTCCGTGTGTTCCCACACCAGCTGCGCCACCCGCAGCCCGGTGAGGCCCGGCTCGCGGTCCAGGACGGACTGCAGGGCCCGCTGCGCTGCCGCCGAGGCGTCCTGCCAGAGCTTCAGCCACGCCGCGCTGCCCGTCCCGGAGAAGGCAAAGAGGGCCGTAAGGTCGGTGATGACGGTTTCCTGCCGGCGTCCGGGCCGGAACCAGTTGACCGGCCGGGGCAGGTAGATGGCCCGCTGCACGTCCGGGCGGGCCAGCAGCGCGGCCACGGGCCGGGACAGCGTGGGCCGGCCGAACACGACCACCCGCTGGATCCGCGGCCCCAGCTGCTCAAGCAGCAGACGGTAGGCGACGACGGCGTTCGGGCCGAACCGGGCGTTCGACGACGGCTCGGCCAGCAGCGGCAACCCGGCACGTCGGGCGAACAGCGCCGCGATCTCACCGGCGCCGTCGCCCGCGATCACGACCGTGCGGGCGGTTCCCGGCTCCGCGGGAACGCGGACGCGCTCGTCCTCCCCGGGCTCCGGAACAGTGCTCACGGCGGCCGGTCCCGCGGCCGGTTCCAGCCCCAGCGGGTCCTCGATGCCCGGCACCAGCGGGTCCCGGAACTGCAGGTTGATGTGGATGGGGCCCGTGGCTCCGCCGGAGGGTGCGGCAAAGGCCTCGGCGATGGCGCCGGCCGGATCCTCCCCGGCTTCCACGTTGGCCTCCGCCACGGGGAAGCCGGAGAACAGGCCGGGCTGCACGGTGGTCTGGTTGGCGCCGGTGCCGTGCAGTTCCGCCGGCCGGTCCGCCGACAGGACCACCAGCGGCACCGCTGCGTGATGCGCCTCCATGACGGCCGGCACCAGTTCCCCGACGGCGGTGCCGGAGGTGGTCACCACCGCTGCCGGCCGGTGCCCGCCCCGGGCCAGGCCCAGGGCCAGGAACCCGGCGGCGCGCTCGTCGATCCGCACGTGCACGCGGATCCGGTGCTGCAGCTCGGCCTCCGCCAGGGCGTAAGCCAGCGGTGCGCTCCGGGACCCGGGCGCGAGGACGACGTCTTGCACGCCTCCGGCCGCGAGGGCGGCGACGGCGGAGCGGGCGGACTGCAGGGAGGTGAGGGGGCCGGTCATTCCCTTATCCTACGAACCTGCCCCCGCCTCCCGGCCAGTCGGCGGTCCCGGGGCGTGCCCCGCAGGCCACTGATCGGCACCGCGGCCCGCTTCCGTTCCGCCCCGTGCCGCCCCGTGCCGGCCTGCGGTGCGGGCCGGTATCCCGGCCCCGCACTCCGGCGCTGGGGTTCACCGATCCTTCCGGCCCCCGCCGCGGTCCTGGTCCTGGTCCTCGCGGAAGACCTGCACCACGGAAGGCCGCGGTGCGGCCACGGCGCCCGACGTCGGCCTGTCGGGGCGGGTTCCCGTTCCGCCCGTGCCCACGTAGTCGGGAAAGAGCGAGTGCGGTTGCCCGTAGCTGCCGTCTTCGCCCGGGTGCTGCACTGCGACGAAGACCATCCCGTCGTCATCATGGATCACGGGGCCGCAGGTTTCGGCCTCCCGCGGCACGGACAGGAACTGCTCCACCTTCCCCCTGCTTCGGCCGTCGAGACCTACCTTGAACAGGCCGTCGTTGTATCCGATGCCGCCGGGGGCGCCGTCGGTGGAGACCCACAGATTGCCTTCGGTGTCGAAGGCGAGGTTGTCCGGGCAGGAGATGGGGCTGACCTTCTCCGCCGGGTATCCGGAGAAGTAGGTCGCTCCGCCGCGGGCCGGGTCGCCGCAGAGCATCAGCAGGTTCCAGGTGAACCTTTCCGCCGTCGCGTCGCCGCGGTGCTCGATGAGCTCGACGATGTGTCCGTCGCGGTTCTGCGAGCGCGGGTTGGCTTCATCCGGCCCGGGCTGCCCGGGGATGCCGCGGTTGGAGTTGTTGGTGCACGCCACGTACACCCGGCCGGTGGCGGGGTTTGGTTCCACGTCCTCGCAGCGGTCCATCTTGGTCGCTCCGGCGCGGTCTGCGGCCAGGCGGGTGTAGGCCAGCACCTGGGGCACGTCCATGCCCGGCACCGTGCTGCGGCCGTCCACGACCAGGGGCAGCCACTGCCCCGTACCGTCGAACCCGCCGTCGGCCGGCACCGTCCCCGACCCGTCGATCTCGCCCTCGGAGCTGCCGCGGAACCGGGCAACGTAGAGGTTGCCTTCGGCCAGCAGGCGCATGTTGTGCCGCCGGTCGTTCTTCCGGTACCGGTGGCGGGAGACGAACTTGTAGAGGTAGTCGAACCGCTCGTCGTCGCCCGAGTAGGCGACCACCCGGCCGTCACGGGCAATGGTGACGTTCGCGCCCTCATGCTTGAAGCGTCCCAGGCTGGTGTGCTTCACCGGCACCGACGCGGGATCCTCCGGGTCGATCTCCACGATGTAGCCGAAGCGGTTCGGTTCGTTGCGGTACTCCTCGCTGCGGGCGTCGAAGCGTGGGTCGTCCTGCTCCCAGCCCATGGCGGTGGCCTTGTCGGCCAGCCCGTAGCGGCGTTCCTCCGCCGTCGTGCCCTGCGCCCGGAAGAAGCCGTGGAAGTTCTCCTCGCCGGAGAGGATCGTGCCCCACGGTGTGGTGCCGCCGGCGCAGTTGCCCAGGGTGCCGCGCACCCAGCGGCCCTCCGGGTCCTCCTTGGTGCGCACCAGGTCCGTGCCGGCCAGCGGGCCGGTGAGTTCAAAGACGGTGTCCATGGTGATGCGGCGGTTCCGGCGTGCCCCGCGCACGTAGTCCCAGGGCGCGCCGCGCCGTCGGCGGCTCAGTTCGACGACGGAGAGCCCGACGGCGTTGCGGAAGATCGCGCGCCGCTCGCGTTCCTCCGCGGCGGACGCCGGTGCGGCCGGGAACATGATCTGCGGGTTCACGTACTCGTGGCTGCAGACCAGGACGGCGCTGCGTCCGTCCCGGGCGCGCAGGATGTCGAGGTAGTCGTTGTTGTAGCCGAACTGGCGGGCCTGGGCCGCCGCGGTCTGGGCCGCGAAGTCGAACTCCGGGGAATCGTCGAACAGCGGATCGCCCCAGCGCAGGATCGGCTCCCACCGGTAACCCCCGGGCACGTCGAAGGTGTCGGAAGCGGCATCCACCGGGGCAATGGGCGTAAACGGCAGCCTGCCGCGGGCCCCGTGTCCGGGGCGGCCGGGGCCCGGGCCCCGGGCCGGACCCTGCCCGGCGGCGGCAGGCTGCGCGCCGCCCAGCAGCACCACGGCCGCGCTGAGCGCTCCCGCCGCGCCGGCGCCGAGCGCGGCCCGGCGGGAGAACTCGGCCGAGGCGATGTCCCGGAAGTAGCCGTTGGACGAGGTGTTGCACACCGCCTTGGTGCACGCGTCGTCGCACTTCAGCCGGCAGGTCACGGGACTGCGCTTGCCGCGGGCGTGCGGGGCGGGCAGCAGCTTCAGCAGGTTGGTCACGGGGCAGGTCCTTCCGTCCAGGGAGGCCCCGGGCAGGATGCGGGCCCGCGGCGCGAAGAGTCCGCCGCAGGGAAAGACCCGGAGCACCTCCAACGTGGCAAGCCAAGATGGCCCGGGGGCCACCGTGCGGTGAACGGAAAGTGAATTGAGGCACACGGGCCCGGGGCCACGGCGTCAGGATTCCAGGGACTGGGGGCCTTGCCGAAGGCCCGCGTGCCGGGCCCGGTGCGGAACGGAGGGCGCAGGGAGAGCATCAGGGGGCGCCGGCAGGGAGGATCGGGCGCCTCAGTGTGGGGGCCCGCGCAGGCGGTCCTAGGGCCCGACGTACTCGCCGGTGACGGCGTCGACGGTTCCTGCCTCGATGCCGTCGCACTGTGAAACCCCGCCTGAGGTGACGGGAATGTAATTCAGGCAGAACGCGAGGTAATACGGCATGCCCGACTGCCAGGCGGCGTAGGCCTCATAGTAGGTAAACAGGTACCTCGTGGGGCTTTCCCGCCACGAGTCGAAGACATCGGGGTAATCCGGCGGAGGATACGTTTCCGGAGTCTCCAGGACCTCGGGATTGTTGTAGTAGTAACACATCTGGGTGTCTCCGGAGGAGGCAAATGTGTCCCGGGAACAGTACTCGTCAAGACTGATTTGGCCGCGCTGCGCAGCGTCCAGGGCCTCCTCCGGCGACATTTCCGTCGGGGACCGATAGCTCGGCTGCGGCGTCGCCGGACCGGAGGGAACCGGGGCGGACGGCGTGGCGGAAGGAGGGGTTGCCGGCGGAAGGGCAGTCGGGGCGGACGCTGAGGGGCCGGAAGGTGAAGCGGCAGTCTCCGGCACATCGTCCGTCTGCCGTCCGTTGCTCGGCTCTCTGGGTGAACCGGTCTGCCCGGGGGACGTAGCTTCCGTCGTGGACTGCTGTTGCGACGCCGTCGGCGTCCCTGCCGTTGGTTCCGCCGTGGTGCCGCCGCCTCCGGTGCACGCAGCCAGGCCAAGACAGGCACCTGCGGTTACCGCTGCCAGCGTATAGGTCGTTTTCATGGCCGGATCCCTGCTGCGGACGTCAATGAATGGGCCAGACCCCGCCTACAGGGTCGGCAACACGCATCCCCACGTCAAGACCGCCCGGAAAACACCCCCCGGCGGCTCACCCGGCGTCGTCGGAGGGCTGCCGTGCCGCCAGCACACCGTGGACGCGTCCCAGCCGCTCGAGCCACCAGCGGGTGCGCTCGACCGGTGCCGCGTGGCGTTCCAGCAGCTCCTCGTCAACGGCAACGGGGCGTACCGGCAGCTGCCCGCCGTCGGGCACCAGGGAATCGGCGGTGACGTCGGCGGCCATCAGCGACACGGTGCCCAGCCCGCAGGCATGCGGCAGCTGCGGCAGCGACGCGGCCAGGGCGATGCCGGTCCGGATGCCCACCGAAGTGTCCAGGGCGCTGGAGACGACGGCGGGAAGTCCCGCCTCGGCGACGATCCGCAGCGCCCGGCGCACTCCGCCCAGCGGCGCGGCCTTGACCACGATCAGGTCAGCCGCCTCTTCCCGGGCCACCCGGAGGGGATCGGATTCCCGGCGCACGCTCTCATCGGCGGCGACCGGCACAGGGATGCCGCGGCGGAGCAGCTCGGTCCGTACCTCGCGCAGCCCGGCAATGCCGGGGACCGGCTGCTCCGCGTATTCCAGGCCGGCCTCCGCAAGCGCGGTCAGGGCCTCGACGGCGGCAGGCACGTCCCAGCCGCCGTTCGCGTCCACGCGCACGGCCGCCTTCGGCAGCAGCCGGCGCACCTCGGCGACCCGGGCCAGATCCTGGCCAAGGTCCTGGCCGCGCTCGGCGACCTTCACCTTGACCGCGGTCACCGGACCGAACCGGCCCAGCACTTCTTCGACCCGCTCGGGACCGACGGCGGGGACGGTGGCGTTGACCGGAATGCTGCGGCGGACCGGCTCCGGATAGCCGTGCCAGCCGGCCTCCAGGGCCGACGCGAGCCACGCGGCCGCCTCGTCGTCGTCGTATTCGGGGAAGGGCGCAAACTCTCCCCAGCCCGCCGGGCCCTGCAGCAGCAGCGCCTCTCGGTGCAGCACGCCGCGGAACTTCACCCGCATGGGCAGCGACACGACGCGGGCGCGCCAGGCCAGGTCGGCTAGGTCCGGGAGCACGAAGTCGGGCAGGACGGGCTCCGGCTGGGCGGAGTCGGGCAGGGCGTCATCGGGCACGCAGCCAGCCTACGCTCCCCGGGCACACAGAAGTGTTTAGTATCCTGTTGGTTCACTGCGGGGCGGGATCAGCGGCGCCGCCCGACACCGCACCACCGCTGCCGCAGCCGCGACGCTGGAAGCAATGGACACACGGAACCTGTTGAACAACCGGGCCACATCCGCCCGGCGGCCCGCCCACAACCCGGCGCTCTTCATCTTCACCGCCCTGTGGTGCGCGGCAGCCCTGGCGCTGACGTACTGGGCGTTTGTCCGTACCACCACCGGACAGCTGCTGGACGAGTCCGCCTTCAAGGAAGCCGAACTGCTGGTCTCGCCGCAGCGGCTGCCCATCCTGCAGTTCCTGGACAGCCTGCCGCTGATCTCGGTGTTCCTGGCAGGCATAGTGATGCTCGCCGTGTCCATTTACCGGCGGTCCCTGGTCCCGGCGGTCATCGCGTTCATCACCTTCGCGGGCGCGAACGTGACCACCCAGGTGCTCAAGCGGCTGCTGCTTGACCGCCCGGACCGCGGCGTCATCACCCTGGACTTCAATTCCCTGCCCAGCGGGCACACCACCCTCGCGGCCTCGGCCGCCGCCGTCATTTTCCTGCTGGCCACCCCGCGCTGGCGCCCGGCCGCAGCGTTCATCGGCGGCACCTATGCGGTGCTGGCCGGCGCGGCGACCGTGGTGAATCTGTGGCACCGCCCGGCCGACGTCGTCGCCTCCTTCCTGGTGGTCGCCGCATGGACCCTGCTGGGCGGGCTGGCGATGATGCGGCTGCAGCCGGAGTGGAACCGGTGGCAGGGGCGGCGGCACGGCAGCGGCGTCTGGGGGCTGCTGAGCTGGTTCGCCGGCCTGCTGTCGCTGGTCGCCTGTGCGGGCTCCTACCTGTACGCGCGGTTCCTGGCCCCTGCCTCCACGGCCGCCGATCCGCTGCTGCCCTACTTCTGGTGGGGGCTGACGCTGATCATAGGAGTCGGGTACGTGCTCTGGGCACTGGCGATCGCACTGTTCAACCAGCAGACCGGAGACTAGGACCCGGGCCGCTTCGGCACCCAGGCCCACAGCGCTCCGGCGCCGAGGAAGCCCAGGACCGCCGTCGCGGCGATCCCTGCCGGAAGCGCCGCCAGCGCCGTCACTCCTGACAGCAGCGCCGGCCCGCCCATGGTGCCAAGGTCCGCCAGCAGCCGCCAGATGCCCAGGAACTGCGGGCGGCCGGGCGACGGCGAGAAGTCCGCCCCCAACGTCATCACGATTCCGGAGCCGATGCCGTTGCCGAACCCGATCAGCATTGCGACGGCGAGCAGCTGCCCCGGCGTGGAGGTCAGCGGCAGCAGGGCCAGGCCGGCGCCCATCGTGAGCATGCAGGGCACCGCGATCCACCGCCGGCCGAACCGGTCCATCACCTTGCCTGCCGGGTAGAAGATGAGCATATCGATGGCCCCGGACAGCCCGTAGATCAGGCTCGTCGCCGTGGGGTCCAAGCCCAGGTGCTGGGCCCAGAGCGGAATCACGGCCTGGCGGGTGGCCCGGACCGCGGCGATCAGCAGCACGCCCACCCCCACGGTCCGGAACACCCGCGCATGGCTGCGCAGGATCCGCCGGACCGTGGGCGGCAGGGTCCCGGCCGGCGCCGTGCCGGTGCCCGTTGTGGTGCCCGTTTCAGTGCTGTCGGCAGCCGCGTGCCCGCCTGGCTGCCCGGCCGGCACTGCCGCTGCCGACGACGGCGTGGTCGGAGATGAGGCGGGCGAGGACGAGGCGGGCGAGGCCGAGGCGGCCGAGGACGTCGCTGAGGGTGACGAGGACGAGGACTCGGTCGGTGACGGCTCCGGCTGCCGCCGATAAGCCGGAGAGGCCGCCACGGGCGGAACCTGCAGGCTCAGCAGCCCGGCGCCCAGAGCCGCGACGGCGCCCGTCCAGTACGCGCCCGGAGTTCCCAGGAAGTGCATGGCGCCGGCGGAGATGAAGGGCCCGGCGAAAACGCCGATCCGGTTCACGCCGCCCAGGGTTGAAAGCGCCCTGGCCCGCATATGCAGCGGTACCGCTTCGGTGAGGTAGCTTTGCCGGGCCAGGCCGAACACGGAACCGGCCATGCCGACCATGAACACCGACAGGGCGAACACGCCGAGCACCGGCACGGTTGCCGCCGTGACCATGGCGGCTGCGCACCATGCGGCGGCGACGACCAGGGCGCCGCGTTCGCCGAACCGGGTGGTGATCACAGTGGCGGGAACGTTGGTCACCAGCGAGCCGATGCCGGTCAGCGTGATGATCAGTGCGGCCAGCGGTACCGAGGCGCCGAGGTCCCGCGCCGTGAGGGCGATGACCGGCAGGATGGCGCCGGTGGCCAGTCCGTACAGCAGCGTGGGACCGTAGGCGGGAACGGCGATGCTCTTCAGGCTGAACGGTTCGGTGGGCACCGATTCAGCCTACTCCGGGGACGGCACGGGGCCCGGCGGGCCTCCCGGGGCAGCCTAAGACGTGCAGCTCAGGTCCGCAGCCACTTCCACTGCGCCAGGGTCCGCAGCCGGTTCAGCAGGGCCCGGCTCTGCACCGGGCCGTAGGGCAGGATGGGCACCGCCTTGGTCACGTCGGTGGAGGCCTGGTCCATGGCGCTGCGGGTGACAGTCACCGCGGTACGCATCTTGTTCATCTGCGTGGTGACGAAGTCCAGTTCCACCGGATCGCCGTGTCCGGGGACGAACACGGTGTAGAGGTCCTCCAGGGCCACCATCTTGCCCAGGGTGCGGATCCATTCCTTGGGGAAGGAGTCCTCGAATGCCGGGTCGGCGCCTTCTTCGACCAGGTCTCCGGTGAAGAGCACTTCCCCGGCGCCGATCAGCAGGTCGTGTCCGGTGTGGCCGCGGCCGAGATGGAACAGGGTGGCCGTGATGCCGCCGAGGTCCAGGTCCACCGGGGCGTCCTCCACCAGCCGGTTCGGCACCCTGATCGCGGTGTGGGGTCCGGCGTCGGCGGCCATCTCGGGTTCGGCGTCGGCAACATGGGTGCGCTGCTCCTCGCCGTGCTCGCCCATCGCGGCGGCCGCCGCCGCGGTGGCCCAGAAATCCTCCGCCGTGCCTTCGGCCGCGAAGAACGCGTTGCCGAAGAAGTGGTCGAAGTGGGCGTGCGTGTTGACCACCGTCAGCGGCAGGTCGGTGACCTCACGGACTGCGGCGAGCAGGGCGGCCGCCTGCCGCGGTCCGCTGCCGGTGTCGATGAGCAGGGCCCGTTCGTCGCCGACCACCAGCCCGGTGTTGACCCGGAAGCCGGGACTGCTGAAGACCCATATCCGTGGTGCGATCTGCTCGCCCCGGGGTGCCGGTGCTGCCGTTGCTTCGCTCATGCTCGCCCTTCCGCCCTGATCCTGCGCCTGCCCTCCAACTTATCCCGGCCGGCCGAAGCCGGCCGGGATAAGCGCAACATTCAGAGATCGGCGAGCACGCTGCCCGGGTTTTCGACGGCGTCCGCGACGTAGCGCAGGAAACCGCCGGCCGTGCCGCCGTCGCACACCCGGTGATCGAAGGCCAGCGTCAGTTCGGTCACCTTGCGCACCGCCAGCTGACCGTCCACCACCCACGGCTTGTCGATGATCCGGCCGATGCCCAGGATCGCGGACTCGGGATGGTTGATGATCGCCGCGCTGCCGTCGACCCCGAAGACCCCGTAATTGTTGAGCGTGAACGTGCCCGAGGTCAGCTCGGCCGGGCTGGCCTTGCCTGCCCGGGCTGCAGCGGTCAGCCGGCGGATCTCGGCGTCGAGCTGGCGGGCGTTCATGGTGTCGGCCCGGCGGATCGAGGGCACGACCAGGCCACGGTCCGTCTGGGCGGCGAAGCCGAGGTTCACGCCGTCGAAGGCCGCGATTTCGGCGCCGCCGTCCTTGTCCTCCCAGCGGGTATTCAGCTCCGGGAAGCGGGCGAGGCCGGCCAGCGCGAAGCGGGCCAGGAAGGCCATCAGTCCCGGCGTGGAGTCGGGGTGGCGCTTCTTCAGGTCCGCGCGCAGCTCCAGCAGCGCGGTGGCATCCACGTCCACCCAGACCGTGGCCTCGGGGATCTCGCGGCGGCTGGCCGCCAGGTTGGCTGCCACCGCCTTGCGGACCCCGCGCACGGGAGTACGGGTCACGCCGAGACCGCTGCGGGCATCGGTGACGGCGGTGCCCGGGTCCGGGTCCGCCGCATCGGAGCGGCCGGCAGCATGGGCGGGGCGGGCCCCAGCCACAGCTTCGACGGGTGCCTCGGGCCCCTGCCCTCCTGCGGCGGCTTCACCGGCGCGGGCCAGTACGGAGAGGGCCTGCTCGACGTCGCGGCGCAGGATCAGGCCGTCGGGCCCGGATCCGGTCAGGTCGGCCAGCCGCAGCCCGTTGTCGCGCGCCAGTCGGCGGACGATCGGAGAGATGCAGCGGGGAGCCTCGACCGCCGGCGGCGACGGCTGCGGACCCGGCGACGGGTCGGCAGCAGCTGCCGGGGCCGCGGCACCGGCCGCCGCGCCGCCCGAGGACGCGGAGCCGGGTGCAGCGGCGGGGCTGTCGCCGGCCGCAGCGCCGGAGGCGTACTTCGGCCGGCGGCTGCGCCGGGACTGGCCGTGGCCGCCCGGAGTCCCGTAGCCGATCAGCACGTTCCCGGAGCCGGCCCGTTCCTCCTGGCGGTAGGCCTCGCCGGCCGCACCGGCGTCGCCGCCGGCCGACGGAAGGGCATGTTCGGGGGTGGCGGGATCCGGCTGGGTGCCGGATCCCGCAGCGCCGGACACAGCGGACGCATCGGCAGCGCCGGAGGCCTCAGCGGCACCGGCCGCCGTTTCGCCGGCTGCCCCGGTGCCGGCCGCCTGGGCGGTTGCCGGGCCGCCGTCGGGAACGGCGGTTCCCGGCTCGGCGACCGAGATCAGCGGACGGCCGACGTCGATCGTCTCGCCGGCGGCACCGTGCAGCTGGGCGACGGTCCCGGCGTAGGGCGAGGGCACCTCGACCAGGGACTTGGCAGTCTCCACCTCGGCGACGGGCTGGTCAACGGCGATCACCTCGCCCTCCTTGACCAGCCAGGTCACCAGCTCGGCTTCGGTCAGCCCCTCCCCCAGGTCAGGGAGCAGGAAAGTGCGCACGCTCACTGGTCCTCCCACTGCAGCTCGTCGACGGTGTCCAGGATGCGGTCCACGCCCGGCAGGAAGTGGTGTTCCAGCTTGGGGGCCGGGTACGGGATGTCGAAGCCGGTGACCCGGCGGACCGGGGCGGCCAGGGAGTGGAAGCAGCGCTCCTGGATCCGGGCCACGATTTCCGAGGCGACGGAGGCGAACCCGGGTGCTTCGGAGATGACGACGGCGCGGCCGGTCTTCCGGACCGAGGCCGCCACGGTCTCGTCGTCGTACGGGACGATGGTGCGCAGGTCGATGACCTCCAGCGACCGGCCTTCGGCGGCGGCGGCTTCGGCGGCGTTCAGCGCCGTGGACACGGAAGGCCCGTAGGCGATGAGGGTGGCGTCGGTGCCGGTGCGGGCCACCGACGCGGTGCCGTAGGTGCGGTGCGCGTCGGGATCGGCGGCGCGGCGGCGCTCCTCGGCCAGGTCCACCTTGTCCTTGGACCAGTACAGCTTCTTCGGTTCCAGGAACACGACCGGGTCGTCCAGGCTGATGGCCTCGCGCAGCATCCGGTACGCGTCGCGCACGGTGGCAGGCGCGACGACGGTCAGGCCCGGGGTGTGCGCGTAGTAGGACTCGGAGGAGTCGCAGTGGTGTTCGACGCCGCCGATGCCGCCGGCGTAGGGAATCCGGATGACGATCGGCATCCGCACGGCGCCGCGGGTCCGGTTGGCCAGCTTCGCGACGTGGCTGACGACCTGCTCGAACGCAGGGTAGGCGAAGGCGTCGAACTGCATCTCGACCACCGGACGCATGCCGTTCATGGCCATGCCCACGGCCATGCCCATGATCCCGGACTCGGCCAGCGGGGTGTCGAAGCAGCGGTCTTCACCGAACCGGGCGGTCAGCCCGTCGGTGATGCGGAAGACGCCGCCGAGCGGTCCGACGTCCTCGCCGAACATGATGACGCGGGAGTCCGCCTCCATGGCGTCGGCCAGGGCGGTGTTCAGCGCCTTCGCGAAGGTCAGGGTTTCGGTGCCGGCCTCGGCGGGCGCCTGGGTGGTGGCTGTCATCTCGCGGCTGCCTTTCATGCCTCGGTGCGGGAGAGTTCCCCGCGCAGCATCTCGGCCTGTTCCCGCAGCTGCGGGGTCGGCTGGGTGTATACGTAGCGGAACAGGTCCATCGGATCCAGCTCGGTCTCGGCGTTCAGGCCCTCGCGCATCCGGGCGGCCACGGCCTCGGCGTCGGCGGCGATCCGCTCCTCGGCGGCGTCGTCGAGCAGGGACAGTCCACGCAGGTAGGTGCGCATGCGCAGCAGCGGATCGCGCGGCACCCACTTCTCCACGTCCTCCTGCGCCCGGTAGCGGGTGGCGTCGTCGGCGTTGGTGTGCGCCTGCATGCGGTAGGTGTGCGCCTCCACCAGGGCCGGCCCGCCGCCTTCGCGGGCCCGGGCGACGGCGGTGCCGAGCACGGCGAGCAGCGCCGCCAGGTCGTTGCCGTCCACGCGTTCGCCGGGCATGCCGTAGCCGATCGCCTTGTGCGCCAGCGACGGGGCGACCGTCTGGTTCTTCAGCGGCACCGAGATGGCGTATTCGTTGTTCTGCACGAAGAAGACCACGGGGACGTGGAACACGGCCGCGAAGTTCAGCGCCTCGTGGAAGTCGCCTTCACTGGTGGCGCCGTCGCCGCACATGGCCAGGACCACGGTGTCCTCGCCCTTGAGCTTCGCGGCGTGCGCCACGCCGACGGCGTGCAGCAGCTGGGTGGCCAGGGGCGTTGCCTGCGGGGCGACCTTGTGCTCGTAGGGGTTGTAGCCGGCGTGCCAGTCGCCGCGCAGCAGGGTCAGCACCTGCAGCGGGTCGACGCCGCGGGAGACGACGGCGACGGAGTCCCGGTAGGTGGGGAAGAGCCAGTCCTGGCCGCCCAGCACCGCTGCGGCGGCGACCTGGCAGGCCTCCTGCCCGTGCGAGGAGGGATAGACGGCCATCCGGCCCTGGCGGACGAGGGCGTTGGCCTGGTCGTTGATGCGCCGGCCGGTGACCAGCCGGGCGTAGGCTTCCAGCAGGGCCTCGCCGTCGGGCAGCGGGTAACGGTCGTCGTGGCGGTGCGCGCCGTCGGCGTCCACCAGCTGCACGGGCTCCGCGGAGGGAAGCATCGTGGCGGTGAGGTCCGCGGTCTCTGCCCCGTCCTGGCTGCGGGTGTTGCCCATCGAAATGGTCATGGTGCCTCCCTTGCGTCCGCATCGGCCGTCCACGGTGAGCGGTTCGGGCCGGAGGCCGGGCAGCACTGCCCGCGGACCACCGGCGTGGGTGGTGGATGTTCTGTAACCCCAGTATGGGCAGCACCAATTATTCGTATCCAGCAGTCCGGGAAACTCTGGACGTTCTGAAGAAAGCCCAGTAACGTTGTGGACTGATTGACGAAGTGAGCTGGATAACAATACGAGGTGTAGACGCATGGCAGATCCGCAGGCACCGGCCCTGGAGGAGATCGACAAACGCATCCTGGCGGAGCTGACCGCCAACGGCAGGGCCTCGGTGACGGCGGTGGCCGAAGCCGTGCACGTCTCCCGCGCGCACGCCTATTCGCGGATCGCCAAGCTCACTGAAACCGGCGTGCTCAGCCGCTTCACCGCCGTCGTGGATCCGGTCAAGGCGGGCCTGCGGGCGAGCGCCTATGTGACCCTGAAGGTCCGCCAGCATGCCTGGCGGGAGCTGCGCGAACAGCTGCGGAAGCTGCCGGAGGTGCACCACATTGCCCTGGTCGGCGGCTCCTTCGACGTGATCCTGCTGGTGCGGGCCGAAGACAACGTGCATCTGCGCCGGGTCATCTTCGACCAGCTGCAGTCGATGCCCGGCGTCCTGGACACCCAGACCTTCCTGGTGTTCGAGGACCTGGATACACGCTGAACGGAGGGGCGCAGGCCGCCGCCGCAGACCGGATCGGCGCCGGCCAAGGCGCCGCAGCCCGCCGGACGCAGAAAGACGGGCCCGGCAGCCGCATGGCTGCCGGGCCCGTCTCCGTGCCGGCCGGGGAACGGATTGTCCGTCCCCCGGCCTCGGCCGTCAGTCCTCGTCGTGGCCCTGATCGGTGCTCATCTGGCCCTCGGCGGGCGGGGTCTCTCCCGGAGGAACGCCGCCACCCGGCTCCAGGCCGGTGATGTTGCCCGACGCCGGGTCCGGGTTGGGGTGCCCGGCCTTGTCCTCGCTGTGGGCGTGGTTGCCGGTGCCCTCCTGGGTGCCGGGACCCATCTGCGCATCCTTGGGCTTGTCTGGATTCGCCGGATCGTTGTTCGGGTTGTAGCTGTCAGCCATGCGCCGCCTCCTCATCGGTTCCGTTCAAGCCGCCGCCCGCCGAAGCGGAACTAAGCATGCTTAGTAGATTGACTCCAACCTAGCCGCCGGACGGTCGCGGGGCAACCTGCGTTACGACGGCCTGTCCCGGTCACCCCAGCTGCCACCGGGTGACGTCGGCCGTCCGGGTCACCGCAGGCACTCCGGACGACGTCAGCCGTCCCGGGCACCGCAGCCACTCCGGAGTACGGCATCGCGCGGCGCCGTCTGTGGCGGTCCCCGCGTGGTCTGTGCGGCGACCGCGGCCGCTCAGCTGAACAGCTCCTCCCCCACAAACCCGCCCTCGCGGGCCCCGGGCGGAACGGCGAAGACAGCCGATCCGATCGGCACCGTCCACTCGTTGAGGATGTCCAGTTCGTCCAGGCGGCGCTGGATGGGCACGAACTGCCGATCGACGTCCGCCTGGTAGGAGACGAAGATCTGTCCCGCGTCCGAGACCGATCCTCCTGCCCCGCCGGCGGCCGCCGGCTCGTCGTAGTTGTAGGACCGCCGGTAGATCCGTTGCCGGGGGTCCTCGGGCCGGGCCCGCCGCATGTGCGAATACTCCGGAATGACCGGAAAGCCCAAGGAACTGCGGGCCTGGAAATCCGGCTCATCGTCCTCCCGGGTACCGGTGAGCGGGGCTCCGCTATCGAGCCGGCGTCCCACGCTTTCCTCCCGGGCCGGGCGGTCGAGTTCATCCCAGGTGTCCACGTTCATGGCGATCCGCCGGATGACCACGGAGGTGCCGCCGGGCAGCCAGGCCGGAATGTCGGCGTCGCCCCACACTACGCGGGTGAAGTCCTCCGAGCCCGCCCGCGGATTGGCGGTGCCGTCCACCTGGCCGAACAGGTTGCGCATGGTGGTCCCGGCCGCCTCCGTTCCGTAGGAGCGGCGGAAGCCGGACTGGGTCCAGCGCAGCGTGGCAAAGGCCCGGCTGTCCTTGAGCAGCATGCGCCGGGCATGGGCCACGGTGAGCGGGTCGTCGGCGGCGACGGCCAGCAGCAGGTCCGCGGCGCCGAACTCGGGCTGCAGCCGGTCGATCCCGAAGGCGGGCAGCGGCCGCAGCCACGACGGCGCCAGCCCCGGATTCGCCCGTTCGAGCAGGTTCGGTCCGAAACCGAAGGTGACGGTGAGCCGGGCCGGCCGCAAGGCCAGCTCCGGTTCGGTGTCCGCAAGGGCGGGCCTGCCCTGGGTCAGCGCGGCGGCGTCGTCCGAGAGCAGCCGCAGCAGGGCCTGGAGGCGGTCCCGGGTGACCGACGGCAGCAGGTCCAGGCCGAGGAACACGGCGTGGGCCTGCTCGGGGGTCTCGATTCCGGCCTGATGCAGTCCGTGGAACGGCACCGTCTGCAGGCCGTTGCCGCCGTCGTCCGGTGCCGTGGCCCGCTCGGGTGTCGTTCGACCGGAGGCAATCTGCGCACCGGCGGCAGCGAGTGCTCCCAGCCCGGCCGCGGCGCCTCCGGCCAGCAGGTGCCGGCGTCCGACGCCGGAACGCGGGCGGGGCGCGGCCGGCACCGCGGCGCCGGCGGGAACTGCGGGCGTGGCGGCGGCGGGGCCGGGTTCCCGCCCCGCTGAGCCGGCGGGCGCAGGAGCATCGCTCCGAACGCCGGCAGCCTCCGCCCGTCCTCCGGCGTCAGCGGGAGGGGCCGCACCGGCGGGAACTGCGGCGCCGGCGGTGCCAGGGGCCGCGCCGCGCGCCCCGGGATCCGCGTCCGGCCTCTCCCGCGGATCCTCCGGCTGCTCCCGGCCGGGGTCCTTCCGACCGGGAGCCTCCCTACCCGGATCGGTGTGTCCCGGATCCGTGCGTCGGGAGCTGCCGGAGGCGCGGCGGAAACGCCTCATCAGTGGCCGCCGTCGTAGTTCTCGTTGGCGCCTGCGAAGTCCTTGGCGGGGGCCTCGAAGTCGACCAGGCTTCCGTCCTCGAGCTTGAGCTCGATGGTCACCGTGTCTCCGGGCTGCACCGGCCCGGTGAGGCCCATGAGCATGAGGTGGTTGCCCCCGGGTTCCAGCGTGTATTCGCCGCCGGCGGGAACGGTGAAGCCGCCGTCGACTTCGCGCATGACCATGGCCCCGTGCTCGTCGGCGGCCATTTCGTGCAGTTCGACCTCATCGGCGGCATCGGAGGACGCACCGGTGACGACCAGGTCGCGGTCGCCGTCGTTCACCAGGGTGCCGAAGGCCCCGGTCATGCCGTCCTCGGCAGCCTTGATCCAGGCCTCCTCGACGGACAGCTGTGCGACTTCGGCAGTGGGCGGGGCAGCCTCACCGCGCTCCTCTTCGTAGTTGCAGGCGGTCAGCGCCAGGCCCGCTGCGGTGAGCAGGGCCGCGGCGCGGGCGGTGCGGGAAAAGGCGGTGCGGGAAAAGGCGGTGCGGGAAAAACGGAAGGTGGTGTTCATGGGAGTTCTGTCCTTTGCAGGTGATAAGTCGTCAGGTGTCAGCGGATGCCGGCGGATGGTCGGGCATCCGCGGTCGTTGGCGCTGGCGCAGCCGGGGCGGGCCAGGCTCGGCCGTGCCCGGCCGCACCGGGCCGCATCGAGCGGCACCGTTTACGCATTCCGCGTTTCGGATGTGTAACCGGTGCGACCGGAAACGCCGTGGCCGGGCGTCAGTCGGTTCCGCGGCGCGAGCGGCGCCGCAGCCAGACGGCGGCCGCATAAATGCCGATCCCGGCCAGGCCGCCCAGCCCGGCAGCGGGAACCCAGCCGGGAAGGCCGGAACCGTCGCCGCGGGCGCTCGCCCCGCCGGCCTCGGCGTTCGGGGACGCTTCCGCGGTGTCCGGGGACGCCGTCCCGGTTCCCCCGCCGGCCTGGTCCTGGCCTGGTGCGGCGTCGGCGGCAGGGTTGTCAGCCCCGCCGGAGCCGACCTGGAAGCCGAAGCTGCCGGTGATGGGGTGTCCGTCGCTGGAGACCGCCCGCCAGGTGACCTCGTAGGTTCCGTCCTCGAGCGCAGCCAGGGGCTGGGTCAACGTCTCGCGCTGCAGCTGCAGTTCGCCGCCCGTGACGTCGGCGCCGGCGGCATCTTCGACCCGGATTTCATTGCCCAGGTCCATGAGCTCGGCGCTGAACACCAGTTCGACGGCGGCCGGCGGCTCGGCGAGCACGTCGCCGTCTGCGGGGTTGGCGGAGATGAGCTGGTCGTGCGCGAGAGCGGTCGGGGCCGTGGCAAGCGTGGCCGCGAGCCCCGCGGCGACCGTGGCCAACGCAAGCATCAGCGCGCCTATCAGGCGCAGCACCGCGTCCGGGGTCGACAGCGGGCGAAGGGGGGCCGCCAGGACGGTGGTTGTCGCGGCGGGGGTGCCTCGGGAGGCGGTGGAGTGGTGTGTCATAGCTGCTTTCCGCAGCGCGTGCGGCAGGTGATCGGGAAGTGGCCGCCGCCGGCCCCGAAGGGTCGCCGGACTGCCGCCGACGCCCGGATAGGGAACGTTTCCGCTGCTGCATGGTGCAGGAACGGCAGCGTTGGCGGCACTGGCCACTTCGCGGACCTGTCGGCCCGCGCAGCCTGATGTCGATGATGGCGGCAGCACTGCAGAGGTAGAGCTGCCGCGGGGGAATCGGGGATCAGGCAGGCAGCGGAGGTCCGCGGCGGCGCATGGCGCGCAGCGGAGCGCCCAGGCGGTGCAGCGGCGAGAGGAAATCCGTCAGGACCGGAACCCGGACATAGCGCACGGCCGGCTGATGGAACAGCGGGAGGTAGGCCGTGATGCGCAGGCGCACGGCTTCGGCCAGCCGCCGTGCCGTGGCTTCGCCGTGCCGGATCAGCACGATGGTGATCAGGGCGGCAGCCAGGTGTCCGGCCCACATGAGCGCTCCGCCGGCGGGAAGCCCGGAAGGGATATCTCCGGAGGCCGCGGCGAAGGAGGCGGCATGGTGCGCATGCCCGCCCCGTCCCGCGGCGGTTTCCAGCAGGTCCATGCTTCCGCCGGAGCCTGCCGCTGCCAGCGCGGCTGAACCGGAGCCGGGCACTGCGGCTTGCTGCCCGGCGCCGGGGGCATAGGCGCCTGCGCCGCCGACGCTGAACAGCAGGTGGAAGACGCCCTGGCTGGCAGCCACCGCCGCAGTGAGGCGGGGCAGGGACAGCGAGCGGCCTGCCACCGCGCAGGACACGAGGCCGGACAGTGCCAGGGAGAGGAGCAGGATGGCCGGGGTGCCGATGGCGCCGCCGGCGAGCACATGCGCCGAGGCGGCGACGGCGGTCGCGGCGAACGCCGCCGACCAGCCGCGCAGCAGCCCCAGGGTACGCGCGTGCATCGATTCTCCGTAGTTGTTCCGTCTGCCCTCGGCCCGCTCCGCCAACGCTGCGAAGCCGTCACGCGGGAGACCGGGCAGTGCCATTCTGCCCGGATTTCTACAGGGTGTCGAATAGTGTCGGTCGGATGCAAAAAAGTGCGGTGCCGCGGGGGTCGCCGCAGCACCGCACCCTTTGTCGCCATCCCGCAGGCCGTCACCACCCCGCAGGTTGTCGCCAACCCGCGGGACATCCCGCGGGCGGAATCACCCGCGGGGGGCAGGGAGCCGCCGTCAGCCCTTGAAGACGGGCTTGCGCTTCTCTTGGAAAGCGGCGAAGCCCTCCGCGTAATCCTCGCTGCCGCAAAGGTCGCCCTGGGCACGGTTTTCCGCCTCCACGGACGCCCACAGGCCGATGCGCTGGTCGCGGATCTGCGTCACCAGCTCCTTGGAGGCACGGAAGGCGCCGGTGGCGCCGTCGGCCACGCGGGCCACGGTTTCCCGGGTGCGCGGCAGCAGTTCCTCCGCCGGGAAGGCGCGGCTGAACAGCCCGCCCGCCACGGCTTCAGCGCCGCTCATCAGGTCCGCGGTGTAGATCAGGTCCAGGGTGCGGTGCGCGCCGAGGCGCTCGGTGAACAGCCAGTGCCCGCCGGAGTCCAGGGTGGCGCCCAGGTTGGCGAAGGGCGAGCCGATCTTCGCATTCTCGGCCACGTACACCACGTCGGTGGCGATCAGCAGGCCGAGCCCGACGCCGAGGCAGGCGCCCTGCGCGGCGGCGAAGGTGGGTGCCGGGAAGGCCGCCATCTTCTTCAGCAGCGGGGTGACCTTGTCGGCCAGGTAGCCGTACGCGTCGTCGTCGGCGGGCACGACGCCGGAAATGTCCCGCCCGGCGCAGAACCCGCGGCCTTCACCGCGCAGCAGCAGGGCCCGGACGCCGGCAGCGGCTGCGTCGTCGTAGGCACGGTCGAGGTCGGCGAGGGCCTGCTCGTCCAGCGCGTTCATCTTCTGCGGGGCATTCAGCACCACCTCGGCAACGTTGCCGTCGATGGTCAGCTCGATCATGCTCATGCCTCTCCTCCTAGGCGTCGTAGTCGACGGTGACTGCGGGGCTGGTGGGCCGGGTCTGGCAGGTCAGCACGTAACCCTTCTCGATCTCATCCGGCTCGAGCGCGTAGTTCTCCTCCATCTCCACCGTGCCGGTGACGACCTTGGCCCGGCAGGTGCCGCACACGCCGCCGGCGCAGGCAAACGGTACGTCGGGGCGCACCCGCAGCGCGGCGTTGAGGATGGATTCGCGGGCGTGGGTGGGGCTGGCCACCTTGCCCTGCAGGCCGTCCAGGTTGAAGGTGATCTCGAAGTTGTCCGCAGAGGGGTCCACCTCCACCGGACGGCCGATCTGGCCTTCCGGACGGGCCGGCTGGCCGGTGGTGAACAGCTCGAAGCGGACCTTCTCCGCGGGAACGCCGCGCTCGGCCAGGCTGTCGCGGCAGAGCTGGACCAGCTCGAACGGCCCGCAGAGGAACCACTCGTCCACGTCGGCCGTGGGCAGCACGGAGTCGATGAGCGTGGTCAGCTTCTCCGAGTTGATCCGGCCGGAGAGCAGCGGGCTGATCCGCTGTTCGCGGGAGAGCACGTGGTGCACGGCGAACCGGGTCGGGTACTTGTCCTTCAGGTCCGCGATCTCCTCCAGGAACATCACGTCCATGGCGGCCTTGTTGGCGTAGACCAGGTCGAACCGCACGGTGTCGGAGGCGGCCAGCACGGTGCGGGCAATGGAGATGACGGGGGTGATGCCCGAGCCGGCGGCGACGGCGACGAACACATCCTGGCCGGCGACGTCGATCTGCTCCGGATGGTTCAGCTCCGTCATCTTGTGCTTGGAGATGAACGCGCCGGTGGGGCTCATGACGTCCAGCACGTCTCCGACCTTGAGGCTCTCGTTGGCCCAGGTGGAGAACTTTCCGCCCAGGTCCCGCTTGATGGCCACCTTGACCTCGCCCGGGCGCGGCTCGGCGCAGATGGAGTAGCTGCGCCGCAGCTCCTGCCCGTCGAGGGTCGTGCGCAGCGCCACGTACTGGCCCGGCAGGTAGTCGTACTGCCCGGCCAGCTCCTCGGGCACCGCGAACGTGACCTCGACGGCGTCGTCGGTGAGCCGGCGGACCGCGCTGACGGTCAGCGGGTGGAACGTGGTGCGGCGCGACGGTGCGGCCGGGGCGGCGGTTTCGGTTGTCATTCTTAGAGCACCTTGAAGTAGTCGAAGGGTTCGCGGCAGTCCTGGCAGACGTAGAGCGCCTTGCAGGAGGTGGAACCGAAGCGGGTCATTTCGCGCGTGTTCAGCGAGCTGCACTGCGGGCACTTCACGCTGAGGCCCAGCCGGACCGGGCCGGCGGCGGCCTTGCCGGTGGGCGGGGCGATGCCGTACTCGCTGAGCTTGGCCTTGCCGGCCTCGCTCATCCAGTCAGTGGTCCAGGCCGGGGAGAGCACCAGGTCCACCTGCACCGCCGGGTAGCCGGCGGCCTTCAGCGCGGCGGTCACGTCGTCGCGGATGGCGTCCATGGCGGGGCAGCCGGAGTAGGTGGGGGTGATCTGCACCCGCACCGCCGGATGACCTGCGGCGTCGCCGGTGTCCTCCACCGTGACCGAGCGCAGGACGCCCAGGTCCTCGATGGTGAGCACCGGGATCTCGGGATCGCACACCGTGGCGGCGATGTCCCAGGCGGCGGCGGAGGCGGGGTCGGCAGGCCGCAGCGCTGAATGCAGGGAGGTGCCCATGGCTACCAGGTGGCTCCGGGGTGCTGGCGGGCGAGCACCTGCATCTCGGCCAGGATGTAGCCCAGGTGCTCGCTGTGCTGCCCGCGGCGGCCGCCGCCGGGAGCCGGCTGCACCTCGGGAACCTGCAGCTCGGCCTCGGCCAGGACGGCGCCGACCTTGGCGTCGAAGGCGGGCTTCAGCGACGAAGGGCGGACGGCGACGCCGTCAAGCTTCTCCACCAGCTCGTCGTCGACGAACAGCTCGTTCACGTAGGGCCAGATCTTCTCCAGGGAGCGGGTCATCCGGCGGCGGGATTCGTCGGTGCCCAGGCCCAGGCGCAGCACCCACTGGGAGCTGTGGTCGCGGTGGTAGTCGACTTCCTTGACCGCCTTGGCGGCGATCGCGGCGATCGTCTCGTCGGAGGACTCCAGCAGGGCGGTGTACAGCTCGTACTGGAAGAAGGAGACGATCAGCTGGCGCGCGATGGTGTCGGCGAAGTCGCCGTTGGGCTGCTCGACAATGTGCGCGGAGCGGAACTCGGTCTCCTCGCGCCAGTAGGCCAGGTCGTCCTCCGTCTTGCCCCAGGCGGTGCCGGCGTAGGTGAGGAAGGACCGGGCGTGGCCGATCAGGTCCAGGCCGATGTTGGCCAGGGCAACGTCCTCCTCCAGCTCGGGGGCGCGGGAGATCCACCAGCCGAGGCGCTGGGCGAGGATCAGGGCGTCGTCGCCCAGGCGCAGCGCGTACTCGGCCACGTCCTCCGGGGCGTGCAGCTCGGAGGCGGCGATGTCCTCGGGGCGCAGGGCGTTGCCCGGGGTGATCCGGGTGGCACTGTCCATGTTCACAGGTGCTTCACCCCTTCGGACTTGGTGTAGTACGTGGCGTGCCGGTAGTCCTTGCCCTGCGGGGATTCGAAGAACTGGCCCTTGGCGTCGGGGTCGGAGGCGATGATGGCCGACGCCGGCACCACCCAGAGCGAGACGCCTTCATTGCGGCGGGTGTAGAGGTCGCGGGCGTTGCGCACGGCCATCTCGGCGTCCGGGGCGTGCAGCGATCCGGCGTGGACGTGGGAGAGCCCGCGGGAGGAGCGGACGAAGACTTCCCACAGCGGCCAGGCTGCGCTGACTCCGGTTGTTTCCTGCGCCATTTGCTATGCCACCTCGGCCTTTCGTGCCTGTCGTGCCGCGTACGCCGCGGCGGCTTCGCGCACCCAGGCGCCTTCTTCGTGGGCCTCGCGGCGGCGGGCCAGGCGCTGCGAGTTGCAGGGGCCGCGGCCGGCGAGGACTTCCTTGAATTCGTTCCAGTCGAGCGGGCCGTGCTCCCACTTGCCGGTTTCCTCGTTGAACCGGACCTGGTCATCGGGCAGGGTCAGGCCGAGGACCTTGACCTGCTCGACCATCATGCCGACGAAGCGCTGGCGCAGCTCGTCGTTGGAGAAGCGCTTGATCTTCCAGGCCATGGACTGCTTGGAGTTGGGCGAGTCGTCATCCGGCGGGCCGAACATCATCAGGGCCGGCGCGTACCAGCGGTTGATCGCGTCCTGGGCCATCTGCCGCTGCGCCTCGGTGCCGTTGGCCAGTTCCAGCAGGATCTCGAAGCCCTGCCGCTGGTGGAAGGACTCTTCCTTGCAGATGCGGACCATGGCCCGGCCGTAGGGGCCGTAGGAGGCCCGGCAGAGCGGAACCTGGTTGCAGATCGCCGCGCCGTCGACCAGCCAGCCGATGGCTCCCATGTCCGCCCAGGTGAGCGTGGGGTAGTTGAAGATCGAGGAGTAGCGGGCCTTGCCCGCGATCAGGTCCTCGGTCATCTTCTCGCGCGGGGTGCCGAGGGTTTCGGCGGCGGAGTAGAGGTAGAGGCCGTGGCCGGCCTCGTCCTGGACCTTGGCCATGAGGATGGCCTTGCGCTTGAGCGAGGGCGCACGGGTGATCCAGTTGGCTTCGGGCTGCATGCCGATGATTTCCGAATGCGCGTGCTGGGAGATCTGGCGGACCAGGGTCTTCCGGTAGGCCTCCGGCATCCAGTCACGGGGCTCGATGCGCGAGTCCTCGGCAATGATCCGATCGAAGTATTCCTGCCCGGCCGTCTCCTCGGCCGAGGGAACAGCGTGCAGTTCGGGCGATGCCTGTGCCTGCGTAGCCATGTATGTCACCTCACTGTGCGTCTTGCCGCTGCTGTGTCCGGAACAGCGCCCGCCGCCCGGTGCCTTCCGCGGGTGCGGAGGCGCGGCCGTATTTACCGACCGTTCGTTCAGAATATGGGTGTGGCCGACGGCACGTCAAGACGGCACCCGGGATCAGCGCGCTTTCCACCCGGGTCCGGCCGCTGCCCGGAAGGGCCGGACGGGCAGGTGACGGCACGTTCGTCCGGGCTGCCGGCGAGACGGGGATACCGTTGGAACAGACAGTTGGACCAAAGATCCGACGGAGGGAGGAACGTGGAGACCGAGGAACCCCAGGCTCCCGGGCAGGGCCCGGACCGGTGGATGCTGCGCCGCCCCACCGCCGCGCAGGCCGCCCGCATCGCCGTCCCCACGCTCCTCGGCCTCGCCGGTTTCGTGGCCGTGGCCGGAGCCGTTGCCTCCACCGGGGGCACCCTCGCGGTGACGCTGCCGGCAACGGCCATCCTTGCCGTGCTGCTGGCCTCCGCCGGAGCGGCGCCCTTTGCCCTGCCGACCCTCGCGCGGATGCCCTGGTGGAAGCCGGCCGCGGGCATCATCGCGGCGGCCGTCCTCCTGCTCGTGCTGCACCTGGCCGCCGGACACGTAGTGCTGTTCACGCTTCCGGCGGCTCCCGTGGCGGTGGCGGGCGGCGCCCTGCTGCTCAGCACCTCCCTCTGGGGCCAGTTCCGCCGCGGACCCGCCCCGGAACCGGTCATCGTGCCTGCCCGGGAACTCAGTTCCCGCCCCTACGCGGGCACCCTGCTGACCGTACTGGCGAACTGGATCCTCTTCCTGGCCGCCGGAGCCGTCACCGCCGGGTTCCTGTTGAACCGGTAACCGCTCCCCCGCTCAGCGGATGCGGCTATGCCCCGGGCATAACCGGCCGCGGCGCCCCTTCCCCCCGGCACCCGGCTGGATATATTCGACAGATGACTACTTCGCAGCCGCCCGTCGCCAAGAAGGTACCCACAGAACGCACGCATCACGGCCACACATTCGTCGACCCCTACGAGTGGCTGCGCGAGAAGGACAACCCCGAGGTCGTCTCCCATCTGGAGGCGGAGAACGCCTACACGGCGGAGGTCACCAAGGACCAGGAACAGCTGCGGCAGGACATCTTCAACGAGATCAAGGCCCGGACCGTGGAGACCGACCTCTCCGTTCCCGCCCGCAAGCGCGGCTGGTGGTACTACACCCGCACCGAGGAGGGAAAGCAGTACGGCATCCAGTGCCGTACCGCCGCGCAGGACACCGGTGACGTGCAGGCCGACTGGACTCCGCCCGCCGTCGAGCCCGGAGTTCCCGTCCCCGGGGAGCAGATCCTGCTGGACGGCAACGCCCAGGCCGAAGGCAAGCCCTTCTTCTCGCTCGGCGGCATGGCCGTGACCGAGGACGGCAACCTGTTCGCGTGGGCCGAGGACAACGCCGGCGACGAGCGCTTCACGCTGCGGATCAAGGACCTGCGCACCGGCGAGCTGCTGCCGGACGTCATCGAGAACGTGTTCTACGGCCTGGCCTTCTCCCCCGACGGCAGCCGCGTCTTCTACATCGTGGTGGACGACTCCTGGCGTCCGCACCAGGTCAAGGCCCATGTGCTCGGCACCGATCCGGCCGACGACGTCGTGATCCACCAGGAGGACGACGTCGCGATGTGGACCGGCTTCGAGCTCTCCGCGGACCGGCGGCAGCTGGTGATCGGGATCGGCAACTCCGAGTACAGCGAATACCGGGTGATGGACTTCGAGGACCCCGCCCCGCAGCTGCGCACGCTCATCCCGCGCAGCGCGCGCATCCTCTACGAGGCGGAGCCGCTGACCCTGGCCGGGCAGCGCCAGTACCTGCTGACCCACAACCGCGGAGCCCTGAACTCGATGGTCTCCCTGGTCGCGGAGGAGGAGTTCGCCAAGCCGCTCGAGGAGCAGCTGTGGAACACCGTGGTCCCGCACCGCGACGACGTGCGCGTCAACGGCGCCGCGGTCACCGCCACCCATGTGCTGGTCTCGGTGCGCAAGGACACCACCGAGCGGGTGCAGGTGCTCCCCGTCCAGGGGCTGGGCACCGAGGCCCAGGGCGATCCGGTGGAACCGGCCTTCGACGAGGAGCTGTACACGGCCAGCCTGTCCAACGCCGAGTATGAATCCCCGGTCATCCGTCTCTCCTACACCTCGTACCTGACCCCGCCGCGCGTGTACGACTACGTGCTGGAGACCGGAGACCTGCAGCTGCGCCGCGAAACCCCGGTGCGCGGCGGCTACGATCCGGCGGACTACGTGGCGGAGCGGGACTGGGCGACGGCGGCGGACGGCACGCGCATTCCGCTCTCGGTGCTGCGGCGGGCCGAGGTGGCGCGCGACGGCGGCAACCCGGCCCTGGTGTACGCCTACGGCAGCTACGAGATCAGCATGGACCCGGCGTTCAACATCGCCCGGCTGTCCCTGCTGGACCGGGGCGTGGTGTACGTCATCGCCCACGTACGCGGCGGCGGCGAGATGGGCCGGGCCTGGTATGACGACGGCAAGAAGCTGAACAAGAAGAACACCTTCACCGACTTTGTGGCCGCCACCGACCACGTGGCGTCCTCCGGCTGGGCGGACCCGGCGCGGATCGCCGCCATGGGCGGCTCCGCAGGCGGGCTGCTGATGGGCGCCGTCGCCAATCTGGCCCCCGAGAAGTACCGGGCCATCGTCGCGCAGGTTCCCTTCGTGGATGCCCTGACCACCATCCTCGACCCGGAGCTGCCGCTCTCGGCCCTGGAATGGGAGGAGTGGGGCAACCCGATCACTGATCCCGAGGTGTACCGCTACATGGCCGAGTACACCCCGTATGAGAACGTGCGCGAGGTGGCCTATCCCCGCATTGCCGCGGTGACCAGCTTCAACGACACCCGCGTGCTGTACGTGGAGCCGGCCAAGTGGGTGGCGGCACTGCGGGAGAAGGGCACCGGCAGCGAACCGATCGTGCTCAAGACCGAAATGGACGGCGGGCACGGCGGCGCGTCCGGCCGGTACGAGGCGTGGAAGGACCGGGCCTGGGACTACGCGTTCATCCTCGCCGCCCTGCACGCGAGGGACCTGCTCCCCGGCACGGCGCCGCTGGTACCGGCGGAGAACCGGGGCACCGGGAGCTGACCTTCCTCCACGGGAGGACATGACGCACCCCGCGAAGGGGCGCGGGAATCGGGCCGGGACGGCCGCTGCGGCGGCGGTCCCGGCTTGATCCGCTTAACGCTGCCGGTGAGCCGCGTCATGGTCGCGTGTGGCGTGGGTCAAACTTGACAGTGAGAACCCTCACAGGATTACCTAATGAACATTCGGTAAATAAGGCGAGAGGTTTCCCCATGGCTGACAGCGCCGTCACCACCCGCACCGGGCGCACCCCGGCACACCCGATCCTGGAGCAGGACGCCACCAGCGAGTGGCTCGGCATCGAAGTGGTGCACACAGCTCCCGGCGAGGCCACCATCGCCATGGAACTGCGCCCCGAGATGCTCAACGGCTTCGGCATCGCCCACGGCGGCATGGTCTTCGCCTTTGCCGACACCGCCTTCGCCCTGGCCTGCAACCCGCACGACGGCCCCGCCATGGCCGAGGCGCCCACCGTCACGGTGGCCTCCGGCGCCGACATCAACTTCCTCGCCTCGGCCAAGGCGGGCGACCGGCTCACCGCCGTCGCCCGCCACCGCGCCTCGGCCGGCCGCAGCGGCGTGTACGACATCGAGATCACCGCCGGCTCCGGCGACGGCTCCGGAACCGTCATCGCCGAAGTCCGCGGCCGCTCCCGCACCATTCCGAACCCGCGCCTGCGCCGGTAGACCAGCCTTTCCCTCCCCCACCTGCACGCTCCAACCCGAAGGGTCACGCATGAAGACCTCGTCCGCACCGATCAAGACCACAGCCGCCGATCCGTCCACCTGGGATCCCGAAGAGCGGATGAGCCGCGACGAACTGGAGGCGCTGCAGCTGACCCGCCTCCAGCACACCCTGAAGTATGCGTATGAGCGGGTGCCGCTGTACACGAAGAAGTTCGACGAGGCCGGAGTGCGCCCTGAGGACCTCAAGGAACTCGCCGATCTGCGGCTGTTCCCGTACACCACCAAGGAAGACCTGCGGCAGACCTACCCGTTCGGCATGTTCGCCGTCCCGCAGGACCAGGTGGCCCGGATTCACGCCTCCTCCGGCACCACGGGCCGGCCCACCGTCGTCGGCTACACCCGCGGAGATCTGGACCGCTGGGGCACCCTGGTGGCCCGCTCGCTGCGCGCCTCCGGCGTCAAGAGCAGCTACAAGGTGCACAACGCCTACGGATACGGGCTGTTCACCGGCGGCCTCGGCGCGCACTTCGGCGCCGAGACCCTGGGCTGCACCGTGATTCCCATGTCCGGCGGGCAGACCGAGAAGCAGATCCAGCTGATCCGCGACTTTGAACCGGACACGATCCTCTGCACCCCCACCTATCTGCTGACCATCGGCGACGCCATGCAGAAGGCCGGCCTGGATCCGCGGGCCACCTCACTGAAGAACGCCGTGCTCGGCGCCGAGCCGTGGACCGAGGAGATGCGCCGCGAGCTCGAGGTGATGTTCGACATCGACGCGTGCGACATTTACGGCCTCTCCGAGGTAATGGGCCCCGGCGTCGCCGGCGAATGCGTCGAGACCAAGGACGGCGCGCATATCTGGGAGGACCACTTCCGCCCCGAGATCATCGACCCGTTCGACGACACCAAGGTCCTGGGCGACGGCGAGCACGGCGAGCTGGTCTTCACCTCCCTGACCAAGGAAGCGCTGCCGATCATCCGCTACCGCACCCACGACCTGACGCGCCTGCTGCCGGGCACCTCGCGGCCGTCCATGCGCCGGATGGGCCGTATCACCGGACGCAACGACGACATGATCATCCTGCGCGGAGTGAACCTGTTCCCCAGCCAGATCGAGGAGATCGCCCTGCGGGTGCCGGGCCTCAGCCCGCACTTCCAGCTAGAAATCACCCGTCCGGACCGGATGGATGAGCTGACCGTGAAGATCGAACGGCGCGAGGACTGCACCTCGGAAGCTGCCGTCGCGGCGGCCGCCACCCTGAAGAAGGAGATCAAGATCCACATCGGCTCCTCCTGCGGCATCCAGGTCGTCGAGCCGGGCTCGCTGGCCCGCTCCAGCGGCAAGCTGCGCCGCATCTACGACCTGCGCAAGGAGCAGCCGCAGGGCTGAGGCCTGCGGGGGCAGGCAGGGCCCCGACCGCCGTTCATTCTTTGACACATGCGAAAATGGGAGCCATGCCTACTTCAACCTCATCCGCGGCGGGTGCTGCCGGCACCCGCCGCGGACGCCCCGGCTACGACCAGCAGTCGGTGCTCAACATCGCCGTGGATGTGTTTAACCGGCACGGCTACGAGGCGACCTCGATGGGCATCCTCGCGGAGAACCTGGGCATCACCAAGTCTGCGATCTATCACCACGTCCCCTCCAAGGGCGACCTGCTCCGCCTGGCCCTGGAGGAGGCCCTCGGAGGGCTTGAAGGCGTCCTGGACGACCCGCGTGCATCCGACGGTCCTGCCGAGCAGCGCCTGGAGTTCGTGCTCCGGGGCACCATCGCGGTCCTGGCCGAGCGGCTTCCGTACGTGACCCTGCTGCTGCGCCTGCGCGGCAACACCGAGATTGAGCGGGACGCGCTGGAACGCCGGCGCGCGTTCGACCGCCGGGTTGCGGCACTGGTCGACGCCGCCCGCACCGAGGGCTCCCTGCGCAGCGACATCGATCCGCGCACCACCACCCGGCTGCTGTTCGGCACCATCAACTCCATCGTGGAGTGGTACAAGCCCGGCGGCCCGATCTCCCCGGAGAAGCTGGCCGACGACGTCATCACCATGGTCTTCGACGGGCTGCACGCACGCTCCTGAGCCGCGCGGCTCCCGCCGACCGGCCGACTGTCGGCTGCCGGCCCTCCCCGCGGTTTACGCTGGCACCCTCGGTTTGGCCGCACTACGGTCCCCCATGCCGCTGTCTTCCGCAGCGGCACGCGTCTGCCGCAGCGGCACGACGGGGAAAGCGTGAGGAGCGGCAATGAAGCGGCGGAACATGGTCACGGCAGCCGCCCTCCTCGGCGTGGTGGCGCTGGTCCTCACATCGGCATCTATGCCGGGAACCATCTGACCCCGGATCTGGTGTGTGATTGGGCCACCCGGGGCCACGGCTGCTGAACGGTTGCTGAATAGCTGCTAAATGGCTGCTAACGGCAAAGGCTATGCCTGCGACACCATCCGGCACGACGGCTTGAACGGCGAAGGCCGGCGGCCCCCCAAGGTTCCGCCGGCCTTCGCCGTATGTGCAGTGCCGCGGCTGATCAGCCTTCGGAGCGCTGCTTCTCGACCAGGGTGAGGACGTCGTAGGTCGCCACGATCTCGTCGTTCTGGTTGGTCAGCACCGCGTCCCAGGCCACCTCGCCGTACTCGTCGGTCTCGCGCGGGGTGATCTTCTTGGCGGTCAGGGTGACCCGGATGGAGTCACCGGCCGCCACGGGAGTGATGAAGCGCAGGTTCTCCAGGCCGTAGTTGGCCAGCACCGGCCCCGGAGCCGGCTCCACGAACAGGCCGGCGCCCCAGGAGAGCAGCAGGTAGCCGTGCGCCACGATGCCGGGGAAGAACGGGTTCGCTTCGGCGGCTTCCTGGTTGGTGTGCGCGTAGAAGGTGTCACCGGTGCTGTGCGCGAAGGCGGTGATGTCCTCCAGGGTCACCTCGCGCAGGTCCGAGCGGACGGCGTCGCCGATCTTCAGCGTGGCCAGGTCCTTGCGGAAGGGGTGCACGTCGTCGAACCGGCGGTCCGCGCCGGTGTGCCAGACGCCGGTGATGGCGGTGAGCATGTTGGGTGAGCCCTGCACCGCGGTGCGCTGCATGTGGTGCAGCACCGAGCGGATGCCGCCGAGCTCCTCGCCGCCGCCGGCGCGGCCGGGGCCGCCGTGGACCAGGTGCGGCACGGGCGAGCCGTGGCCGGTGGAGGTGCGGGCATCCTCGCGGTTCAGCAGCAGCACGCGGCCGTGGTGGGCGGCGATGCCGGCCAGCAGCTCGCGGGCGGTGTCGGGGTCGTTGGTGCAGACCGTAGCGGCCAGGGAGCCGGAGCCCATGGCGGCCAGGCGGACGGCGTCGGCGAGGTCGGTGTAGCCGACCACGGAGGCAACGGGACCGAAGGCCTCCACGGAGTGCAGTTCCTCGGCCTCCCGGTTCTCCCAGGTGAGCAGCACGGGCGCCAGGAACGCGCCGTCGTCGGCCGGTCCGCGGGTGCCGTCGGCGCGGACAACGTCGGGCGCCTCCAGCGAGCCGTAGGCGATCCGGGCCCCGCCGCCGAGCAGCCGGTTCACCGATTCGCGCACGCCGTCGAGCTGTTCCACGGAGGCCAGTGCGCCCATGGTGACGCCCTCGCCGCGGGGATCGCCGAGGACGATCCGCTCCTCGATCCGGGCGGCGGCGGCGGAGACGACGTCGTTCACGCGGTCCGCGGGCACGATGGCGCGGCGGATCGCGGTGCACTTCTGGCCCGCCTTGACGGTGATCTCGGTGACCAGGGACTTCACGAACGCGTCGAATTCCGGGGTGCCGGGCACGGCGTCGGGCCCCAGGATCGCGGCGTTCAGGGAGTCGGTCTCGCAGGTGAAGCGGACTCCGCCCTCCACCACGTTGACATGGGACTTCAGGCGGTTGGCGGTGGAGGCCGAACCGGTGAAGGAGACCATGTCCCGGTAGTCGAGGTGGTCGAGCAGGTCGCGGGCGGACCCGGAGATCAGCTGCAGCGAGCCGGCGGGCAGGATGCCGGATTCGGTGATCATCTTCACCACTTCGGCCGCCAGGTACCCGGTGGGGGTGGCCGGCTTCACGATGGTGGGCACGCCGGCGATGAAGGCCGGGGCGAGCTTTTCCAGCATGCCCCAGACCGGGAAGTTGAAGGCGTTGATCTGCACGGTGACGCCGGGGATGCGGGTGTAGATGTGCTCGCCGATGAAGGAGCCGTCCTTGGACAGCTGCTCGATGGCGCCGTCGATGATCACCGTGGAGTTGGGCAGTTCCCGCCGGCCCTTGGAGCTGAAGGTGAACAGGACGCCGATGCCGCCGTCGATGTCCACCATGGAGTCACCCTTGGTGGCGCCGGTGCGGGCGGAGACCTCGTACAGCTCGGCCTTGCGGGCGTTCAGGTACTGCGCCAGCTCCTTAAGCTTCAGGGCGCGCTGATGGAAGGTCAGGGCGCCAAGTTCGCGCTGGCCCACGGTACGGGCGTGTTCGACGGCGGCGGCCAGGTCGAGGCCCTCGGAGCTGACCAGGGCGAGGGTTTCGCCGGTGCTGGCGTCCCGGACTTCGGCGGGAGCGGAGACCTGGCTGCGCTCGGGGGTCCACCAGGCGTCCTGGACGAAACTGGGAACGATCTGCACGTCAACGGCTGTTGCGGTCATCTTTGACGGGCCCTTTCGGAACGGGACGGTTTCCGGCCTTCGGTGCGGCAGCCCAGGGCTGCACGGGACACAGATAACTGACCGGACGGTCGGTAATAAAGTCCAGCGTACCGTACCCCGGCGTGGCGCACACCACTGTGGTCGATGGTTTCGGTTCAAGGGTTTCGCTGCCCGGTCGCGAGGCACCGTCTGGCAGCGCCCCTGCCCGGGCGCTAGCGTTGGTCCTCCCCCGCACCCGCTGCCCCCGGAGGTTCCCATGGCACCCGGATTCCTGCGCCGCCCCCGCCTGGCCGCCGCCGTCGTCCTTCTGGCCCTGCTGGCGGGGCCGGCTCCGGCCGGCGCCGCCCCGGAGCGCGGAGGGAGGGGCGACGACGGCGGGCACCACCCGCGCGGCCGCACCGTCGACTACGTGGCCCTCGGCGATTCATACGCCTCGGGCTACGGCGGCAGCGACGTCGTCGCCGAATGCGGCCGCACGGCGTTCGGCTACCCGGCTCTGCTGGACGCCCTGCACCGGGTGGACCTTCAGGCCGACGCCACCTGCGCCGGCGCGACGGCGCTGGCTACCGACCCAGCCCCGCCTGCCGGGCCCGTGGACCTGCCGCAGCAGATCGACACCGTACTGGCCCGGGGCCAGCTGCACCGCGGCACAGATCTGGTCACCGTGACCATCGGCGGCAACGATGTGCGCTTCGGAGACGTCGTTGCGGCGTGCGCGGGTCCCGGACTTCCCGCGACCTGCGCCCCGGCGATTACCGGGGCCCGGGAGTATGCCCGGACCGTCCTGGCCCCCGGCCTTGCCGCCTCCCTGCAGCGCCTCCGGGACGCAGCCCCGCAGGCCGAACTCGTGGTCACCGGCTACCCGCACCTCTTCGAGGCCGCCGTACCCGGCGCGCTGAGCGTACCCGCCCAGGAACTGTTCAACGCCGGCACCGACGAGCTGAACGCCGTCATCTCGGCGCAGCTGCCCGGGGACGCAGTCTTCGTGGACGTGGTGGACGAGTTCGCCGGGCACGGCATCGGCTCGCCGGACCCGTGGATCCGACTCGAAGGCGGGCCGTTCGACCTGCATCCGAACGCCGCCGGCTACGAACAGGGCTACCTGCCGGCCATCCTCGCCGATGCGTCCTTCGACGACCGCCGCGGGCGGCACGGCTGCCGCTGAGCCGACGTTCCCCGCAGCTGCCGGGCGGCCGGCCGGCGCAGGGCGGCCGGCCGGCTGTGTGCCTGTGCCTGCTACAGATACAGGCCTGCGCCTGTATCTGTAGCTGCGTCCGGGCCTGTGCCTGTCCCCAGGTCTCCTTTCCGCTGTCGGTGCCCTGCGCTAGAGTGAATCCAGCTTCACGAGATGTGGCACCCGACGCGCCCGGCGCCGAGGGAAGGCTCCGACCTGCCACACACCAACCCCCTTGTTCGGCGGGTGGTTCGGATGACGAAGCGGCCTGCATTCGCCGCAGGCCATCCGCCACGGCGCCTCCAAGGCCCCGGTACGGCGGGGGGGCAGCGGCATCCGGCGCAGGCAAGGACAACCCGAAAGGGAATTCTCTTGAGCACCCACCTCCGCTGCCACAGCTACACGCCCGGCCACCGCGTGCACTGGATCCACTTCCGGCGCATGGTCGAGATGGACTACTGGGTCGACGTCGAAGTCCACGTCGACCGGGACCTGGAACTGATCCACCTGATCCGCGAGGGCAAGCAGCAGCTGCTGTGGTTCCACGACGTCGCCGCGCTCGCCGCGGCGCTGGAGATCGCCGTCGACGCACCCCAGTGGTGCCCCCGGTACTCGACGCTGATGGTACCCGGCGGCTTCCAGGGACCCACGGGCAGCTCTTTTTTCTACTTGGCCCGGCTGGACCGGGTTCACCCCTGCCTGCGCCCGGGCCTCAGCCGATCCGCTGAGGACCAGGTGGCATCGAGTGAGTGACCGATCAGTGAGCGGCCGGTAGTTCGGACGCCGGCGGCGGTCAGCAGGGTTCGGCGGTCAGCTGTGTTCGGACGACAGCCGCCCCCGAGTCCGCTGCCGCTGCCGGCCCGCGTCAGGTCCGTGGTGCGGGTCCGGATCGAGCATCCGGCCCCGCAGCCGGTCCGGCACCCTCGGCCGGACGCCGGCGCTGCGCAGGTACCCCTCGGCGTCGAATCCCTCCAGGGCTGCGAGCAGCGCCGCCCGTTCGGCCTCCGCGCGGTCATGCAGCTCGGCCGGGGTCAGCGGCCGTTCCCGCGGCGTGCGCTGGCGGGCGTGATGGGCATTGATGCCACACAGGCCCTGGACGTAGTCCGCGGCGATGGTCTCCGGGGCCGCGCCGGCCAGCTGCAGCAGCAGCATCGCCACCAGGCCGGTGCGGTCCCTGCCGGCCGAACAGTGGAACACGACGCCGCCGTCGGGCGCCTCGGCGATAGCCTCCGTAACCGCGGCCAGGCGCCGCGGCCAGCGGCGCAGGTTCTCCCGGTAGAACCGGGGCGAATCCATGTAGGGGCCGGTGAGCGCGGTGAAGTCCGGATCCTGCCAGTCCTGGATCGGCAGGGACAGCCGGCGGAAGCGGGCCTGGACGGCGTCGGGCACCTCCGGATCGGTATCCCGGCGGCCCTGCTCCTGCTCGTTCCGCAGGTCGATCACGGTGCGGACCCCGTCCTCCCAGGCCTGGCGCCAGCCCTGTTCGGTCAGCCACTCCGCGCGGCCCATCCGGATCAGGCGGCCGGGACGGACGCGGCGTCCGCCCGCCACGGGCAGCCCGCCCAGGTCCCGGGCGTTGACGGCGCCGTCCCAGTGCACGGCACGCTCGGCTGCATCCATGCTTCCAGCCTAGGCCGGAAACGCCGGAGCCGTGGCGGGGCGGGGCCCGGCCGGAGAGCATGGAAGGAAGCGCTGGAAGGGAAAGCGGGGTGCCATGGCGCAGGCCCAGGTGAGATTGTCGTGGCTGCCGGTCGGCGCCGGGGGCCATGTGGTGATTTACACCAGCCGCTGGTGGGAGCTCCGCCAGGCCCGTCGCGAACACCGGCCTCCGCAGCCGCTCTTTCACGCCGCCCTGGAGGTCGACGCCGGCACGGGCACCTGGGTCATCGAAATGGCTCCGGCCTGGGGGCGGCATCGATCACCGCGGGGCGTGGTGGCGACGGGACCGGTCGGGCACCGGATTCTGGCGGTGTCGCCCCTGTTCCGCTACGAGGTCCGCTGCTGGCCGGGCGGCATCATCGACGACCTGGCCTACGCCGCCGGTGAGCCCGTGGTGTTTCCGCTGTCACCGGCCGACGCCGCTGCCCTGCTGCGGCGGACGGTCCAGGTTCCGCTGCATGTGTGGGGCACGCGGATGCCCGGAGGCGACATGTGGAACTCGAACTCCCTGGCGTCCTGGCTCCTGGAGGGTTCCGGGATCGACGCGGCGGAGCTGCGGCCGCCGGAGGGCGGGCGTGCCCCGGGCTGGGCGGCCGGAGTGCAGGCTGCGCGCCTGCCCCCGGCCACCGCGCCGGATCAGCTCCAGTCGTAGAAACCCTTGCCGGACTTGCGGCCCAGTTCGCCCCGGGCCACCTTGTCCCGCAGGATCTGCGGCGGCTCGAACCGCGGGCCCAGCGTGGAGGCGAGGTACTCGGAGATCCCCAGCCGCACGTCCAGGCCCACGATGTCGGTGGTCTTCAGCGGTCCGGTGGGGTGCTTGTAGCCCAGCACCATGGCGTTGTCGATGTCCTCTGCCGACGCCACGCCCTCCTCGACCATCCGCATCGCCTCCAGGGCGATGGCGACGCCGAGCCGGGAGCTGGCGAAGCCGGGAGCATCGTTGACGACGACGGGCGTCTTGCCCAGGTCCTTCACCCAGGCCGGAGCCAGGGCGGCGAGTTCTTCGGACGTCTGCCGCCCCAGCACGACCTCGATCAGGGTGGAGGCGGGCACCGGGTTGAAGAAGTGCAGACCGCAGAACCGCTCGGGGCGGGCCAGCTTGTCCGCCAGGTCGGAGACGGACAGCGACGAGGTGTTGGACGCCAGCCACGCGGTCCCGCCCAGCTGTTCCTCCACCCGGGTCAGGGCGGAGACCTTCAGGTCGAAGTCCTCCGGAACGGCCTCGACCACCAGGTCGCAGCCGGCGAAGGCGGCATAGTCGGTGGACACCGCGAGCCGGGCTTCGAGCTGTTCACGGGTCTCCGTGACGGTGCCCCGCTCCACGCTCTTGCCCACGGCTGAGGTGACCCGCTCCAGGGCGCCGGCGGCGGCGTCGTCGTCGCGCTCCACCACCGTCACCGTGGCGCCGGAGACCAGGAAGGCGTGGGCGATGCCCGCGCCCATCCGTCCGCCCCCGAGGACGCCTACGGTTTTCGGAATGGTGCTCGGAATGCTGCTGGATGCCATTACTTCTTCTTCCTTTCCAGGAAAGCCTGCATGCGGTCGAACTTCGCCGGGGATTCGAAGAGGATGCCCTGGGCGAGGGTGTCGATGACGGGGTGCGCCTCCGCCGGCGCGTGGAACACGGTCTTGGTGATGCGCACGGCCAGCGGATCCTGCTTTCCGATCCGGTCCGCCAGGGCGTTCGCGGCGTCGAGCAGGGCGTCGGGTTCGTGGATTTCGGTGATGAGCCGGACGGCGAGGGCCTCCTCGGCGCTCAGCACCCGGCCGGCCAGCAAAATTTCCTTGGCCAGCGGCTCGCCCACGAGCTCCTTCAGCCGCCAGGTGGCGCCGGCGGCGGCCATGATCCCGAGCCCGGTCTCCGGGTTGCCGATCTTCACCGTCGGCGTGCCGAGGCGGAAGTCGGCGGCGAAGGCCAGCTCCGCTCCCCCGCCCAGGGCGTAGCCGTCGACGGCGGCGATCACCGGCATGGGCAGCCTGGCGATGCGGTGGAAGATGGTCGAGTTGATGCCGCGCAGGGCATCTTCCCGGCGGCGCTCGCGCAGCTGGGCGATGTCGGCGCCGGAGGCGAAGATGCCCTCCGAACCGGTGAGGATCAGGACCTTGGGGTTTTCCTCGAGTTCGGCGCACAAGGCGTGCAGCTCATCGACCATGGCCTGGTCGATGGCGTTGCGCACCTCCGGCCGGTCCAGGACGGCGATGACGCGGTCCTGCTGCTCGGTGACGCGAAGGGTCGTGAAGGCTGCGAAGTCCGCCACTTAGACCGCCTCGAGGAGCATGGCGGTGCCCTGGCCGACGCCCACGCACATGGTGGCAATGCCCTTGGACACGCCTTCGCGCTCCATCCGGCCCAGCAGGGTGATGGCGATCCGGGACCCTGAGGAGCCCAGCGGATGGCCGAGGGCGATCGCGCCGCCGTCGTTGTTCACGATCGACTCGTCCACGCCGAGGCGGCGGATGCAGGCCAGCGACTGGGTGGCGAAGGCTTCGTTGAGTTCGAAGGCGCCGACGGCGTCCAGCGGGGTGCCGGTGCGCTCGAGCAGCTTCTGCGTGGCCGGCACCGGGCCGATGCCCATGATTTCCGGCGCGACGCCGGCGGACACGCCGTCGACAATCCGGGCGCGGGGCTTCAGGCCCAGCTTCTCGATGGCGCGTTCCGAGGCGACGATGATGGCGGAGGCGCCGTCGTTCAGCGAGCTGGCATTGCCGGCGGTGACGATGCCGCCGGGCTTCACCACCGGGCGCAGCTTGGCGAGCACCTCCATGGTGGTGCCTTCGCGCGGGCCTTCGTCGGTGTCGACGACGGTGTCGCCCTTGCGGCCCTTGACAGTCACGGGCACGATCTCGTCCTTGAAGTGCCCGGCGGCGATGGCGGCGAGGGCCTTCTCATGGGAGGCGACGGCGAACGCGTCGGCATCCTCGCGGGAGATGTTGTCGACCGCGGCCAGCTCCTCGGCGGTCTCCGGCATGGAGTACGTCATCTTGCCGTCGCGGGAGAGGTCGCCCTTGCTGAAGCGTTCGTTGACGAAGCGCCAGCCGATGGCGGTGTCGAAGGTGTCGCCGGGCTTGGCGAAGGCCTTGGACGGCTTCTCCATGACCCAGGGGGCGCGGGACATGGATTCAACGCCGCCGGCAATGACGACGTCGGCCGCGCCGGCCTTGATCATGTGCGAGGCCATGATGATCGCGGAGAGGCCGGAGGCGCAGAGCCGGTTGACGGTGATGCCGGGCACGGCGTCGGGGAAGCCGGCCAGCAGGGCGGCCATGCGCGCCACATTGCGGTTTTCCTCGCCGGCGCCGTTGGCGTTGCCGAGGATGACCTCGTCGACGACGGCGGGGTCCAGGCCTTCCCGGGCCGCGAGCTCGCTGAGCACCAGGCCGGCCAGGTCATCGGGACGGACCGAGGAGAGCCCGCCTCCGTAGCGGCCCACCGGGGTCCGCACGCCGCCCACCAAAAACGCTTCAGCCATGTCACTCCTTCGTGCGGGACGCCGGCGGATCCGGCTGCCCAGATGCTTCTCGGCCGGTTTGGGGCACAGACCCGCCCTTATTTACCGACCATTCGTTCACTTTAGCGTCCCATTCCGGCGGAGGAGGGTCAACCGCGTGACGCCCGCCGAAGCCGGAGACGACCACCCCTTGCCAAGGTTGGCTAATAGCATTAGCTTTTGAGTTATGAGTATTAGCCAAGTGCAGTCCGACGGCGGAATGCTGGCCGTCGAGGTCCATGGCGACGGGCCCCTGATTGTCGCCTCCCCCGGAATCGGCGAAGACCGCAGCGGGTTCGCCCTGTTGGCGGAGGAACTGGTCGGCAGCGGCTTCCGCGTGGCCGTCGCCGACCTGCGCGGGCATGGTGGGAGCTCCAGCAGCTTTGAGTCGTACGGAGATGAGGCGACGGCCCGCGACCTGATCGCCGTCGTCGAGCACCTGGGCGGCGGGCCGGCCCTGCTGGTGGGTGCTTCCATGTCCGCCGCGGCCGCCGTGATCGCTGCAGGCCGCCGTCCCGACCTCGCCGCCGGCCTGGTGCTCATCGGACCGTTCCTGCGCAACGGAACCTCGTCCGCGGGGCGGCTGATGCTCTCCGCAGCTTTGCTGAAACCCTGGGGCCCGGCGGTCTGGCGCTACTACGCCTCGACCCTGTGGCCGGGCCTGCCGGATGCGAAACGCCGGGCCCGGGAACTGACCCGGCACCTCAGCTCGTCCGGGCGCTGGGCAGCGTTCCGGGCCACGGCGGCCACGAACCACACCGTCGTCGCCCCCTGGCTGAACGGCCGGATCGAGGCGCCTGCCCTGGTGGTGATGGGCGAACAGGACCCGGATTGGAAGGATCCCGCAGCCGAAGCACGGTGGGCGGCGGCCCAGCTGCGCAACAGCAGCCTCCTGATGGTGCCGCGCAGCGGCCATGCACCCATGCTGGAGAACGCCGACGTGACCGGCCCGGCCGTCCGGGACTTCGCCCGGGCCGTCTTTGAGGGTACGGACGGCGGTACGCACGGTGCCTAGGGCGGGAATCGGACCGGAGCGGATCACCCGGGCCGCCTCGGCCATCTGCGACCAGGACGGGGCGGCGGCGGTGACCGTGGCCCGGCTGGCCGCCGACCTGGGCGTGGCAGCCCCCAGCCTGTACAAGCACGTCGCCGGCCGCGACGAGGTCATGGCCCGCGTTGCGGCCGAGGCGACGCGGATGCTCGCCGACACCCTGCTGGACGCCGTCGCCGGCCGGTCCGGCTTCGACGCGTTGGAACGGCTGGCCTGGGCCTATCGGCGTTTCAGCAGCGAACACCCCGGCCTGTACCGCCTGTCCCAGACCGCCGTGCCCGCCGGGGAAGGTGCACGTCAGGCCGAGGCCGGACGGGCCGTGGACGTCGTTGCGGCGGCGCTGGTGGGCTACGGCCTGCCCGACGAGTCGATGATCGACGCCATCCGCCTCACCCGCTCCGCCCTGCACGGCTTCGCGGACCTCGAATGCCAGGGCGGTTTCGGGCTGCCGCATTCCAGGGATGACAGCTTCCGGGTGCTGGTCGCCGCCTTGGACACGGCGCTGCGGGGACTCGCCGCCGGCAGCTGAGGACGGCGGACCCCCGGCCGGGCCGGGCCATGCGGCCGCCGCGCCCGCCCGGCCGCCGGGTGGGCGGCACGGCCGCGCGGAGGCGGGCCCGAAGCCGATGAACTGCGGACGTTCGTGTGCCGGCGGCAGCGACCGGCCCCGGGCTGCCGGAAGGCCTTTCCCTCAGGCGCTGTCCGGTGCGAGAGTAGGTGGCATCCGCAGCGGCCCGGCCGGGCCGACGACACGGCCACGGGCACGACCCGCGACAGCGTACGGAGGCCAGGATGGGACAGCTGATCGTCACGGAGTTCATTTCGCTGGACGGTGTGATCGATTCCCCCGGCGGCGGTCCGCATCCGCATGCCGGCTGGACCTTCCACGATGTGCCCTTTGACGAAGCCGCATATGAGATCAAGGACCGGGAGCAGCGCGAGGCGGCCGCCCTGCTGCTCGGCCGGGTGAGTTACGACGAGTTCGCGCCCGTCTGGCCCGCCATGGAGGAGTTCGCCGAGTATAACGCCATGCCCAAGTACGTGGTCTCCACGACCCTCTCCGACCCGGAATGGGAAAACACCACGGTCCTGGGCTCGGTGGACGAAGTGGCCCGGGTGAAGGACGACACGGACGGAAACCTGCTGCTGCACGGCAGCGCGACGCTGGCCAAGTCCCTTGCGGCGGCGGACCTGGTGGACCGCTACCACCTGCTGGTGTTTCCGGTGGTCCTGGGCCGGGGCCGCCGCCTCTTCGATGACACCGTAGACACCCACGGAACGCTGCGGCTGGCCGAGCACGAGGCCTACTCGAACGGCATCGTGAAGTCCGTGTACGACGTCGTGCGCTGAACACTGCGCATCCGCTCCCCGTGCACGTCGCTCCGGCTGCCGTTTCGGGAAGCCGCTGCCGCTGCGGACCGGCAGCCGGTTCCCGGAGTGGCAGCGACAGCAGCGGACAGCACCTGTCCGCAATACCCGCGTCGTGGCCCTGCCGTCCGCCTAGGCTCCAGGCATGAGCTACGACATCCAGATCTGCATCGACTGCACCGATCCCCTCGCCCAGGCCGACTGGTGGGCGGAGACCCTGGGCTGGGAGGTGGAGCCCACGGACCAGCAGTTCCTCGACGGGCTGCTCGCCCGGGGCCTCATCACGGCGGACGACCTGGTTGAGCACAACGGCGTGCGGGTCTTCCGGCAGGGCGCCGCGCTGCACCGCCCCAACGGTGACGGGCATCCGCGGATCCTGTTCCAGGCCGTCCCCGAACCGAAGACGGTCAAGGACCGGATCCACCTCGACATCCGGCTGGCCGGAGGCGACAAGGACGCCGTCCGCGCCGCCTTGGAGGCCCGGGGGGCCACGTATCTGTGGACCGGCAGCGAGGGGCCGCACGAGTGGTACACGATGGCCGATCCCGAAGGCAACGAGTTCTGCATCGCGTAGGGCGCGGGGCGGTGGCCGGCCAGGGGCGGGGGCCGTTCGCGGCTACGGCTCCAGGGGCGGCGCCCGTTCGCGGCTGCTGCTGCAGGGGCGCCGGGCGCCCGCGGCTACTGCTGCAGCAGCTCGGCCGGGACGGCGTAGGTGAGCAGGACGGCGAGCAGGTTCTTCGCCGCGTGCACGCCGTAGCTGAGCATGAAGTTCTTCCCTGCCCAGATGTAGACGGCCACCAGGACCGCTCCCATAGCCAGGTAGGGAGCGAGCACCGGAGCAGTGAAATCCTGCTTGCCGACGACGTGGATTCCCGCAAAGAGCAGCACCGACAGGCCGGCACAGATCCAGATGTTCACGTAGCGGCTGAGCTTGCCGATCAGCAGGTGCCGGTAGACGTACTCCTCCACGAACGGAGCCAGCACCACCACCATCGGAATCACCAGCAGCGGAGGCAGCCCGGTCACCAGGTCCTGGGCGGCCTGCTGATTGACCGGGATCTCCGCGGGCCCGGCCAGCACCACGGCGACCATGGACACCAGCAGCATCAGGAGCACCCCGCCGGGTATCGCCGCCGCTGTCAGCACAGGCCGGGCCGCGAGGAGGCGCAGCTCCGTGGCGATGGCCCGGCGGGAGGCAAGCCAGGCCAGGACCGCCGCCGCCAGGTAGAAGGTCACGTTCACGGCATAGGCGGCGAGCAGCGGATCCTGGGCCAGCTGCTCCGGCAGGGCAATGGGCAGGAAACTGAACACGCCCACGAACAGCAGGTAGAAACCGGCGGCCACGGTGTCCCCACGGTTGAACCGCCGTTCCGGTGAGGCGGAAGGGGCGGACTGCCGGGGAGGAACACGGTATTCGGCCATGCGCTCCAGCCTAGCGAGCGACCTTGACTGTTCGCTGGACGGCCCGGCCCGCTGCCCGCCCCTGATGCCGGGGCGGTTCCCCGAGGCCACCCTGGCCGGCCCGGCCCGCTGCCCGGCGACAGGGTTCGGGTCATCCCTCCCGATGGTCGGTGATCCATGCACCGCCCTGGGCGAGGTGGTCCACCCGGTTGTATCCGGCCACCTGCCACGGGCCGCCGCCGGACGGCCGAACCAGCCGGGTCACCGATCCGTTGCGTACGCCGGCCCGGGCCGCTATCTGCTCGATCTGCTCGGGCAGCAGGAACTCGCAGACGTAGCGCAGCAGCAGGATCACCGCGTCATGGCAGAACACCGCCACCCGCCGCCCATCCTCGGCTGCGTCCAGGTCGCCCATCAGCGAGCGCAGGCGCAGCGCGACGTCGGCCCAGGACTCCCCGCCCGGCGGCCGGTAGGCGAACCGGCCCAGCAGCCGGCGGCGGGCTGCCTCCTCCGGCCAGCGGGTTCGGATCCCTTCGTCGGTCAGCAGGTCCAGCACCCCCTGCTCCCGGTCCCGGAGCCGCTCATCCACCCGCACCGCTCCGATCCCGCCGCCGTCGGGCCCTGGCCGACCGGGCCACGACAGCCCGGGGCCTTCACTGCCGGCTGGCATCTTGGGCCCGGGGGCTCCGCCGCCGGACGCCCGTCCGCTGATCAGCTCTCCGGCCCCGGCCAGCTCGGCGGTCTGCCGCGCCCGCACATACGGCGAACACCACGCCGACTGCGGGCGCCGGTCGGCCGGCAGCCCGGCGAGCCACAGCCCCAGGGCCCGGGCCTGCCGCTGCCCGGCGTCGGTCAGCGGCACGTCCCAGTCCCGCAGCCCGCCGACGTCGGCCGCGGCCAGGCCGGCCCGGCGCGCTTCGGTGGCGGCGACGTTCGCCGCGCTCTCACCGTGCCGGATCAGCAGGAGTTCGACGGCGCCCATCGACTCGTTCAGCCGGTGCCGGCCGCGGCGCGCTGGTCCACGCGCCCGCCGTTGCGGACGATGAACGTCAGGAGGAACGCGAGCACCGCGAAGACCGCCAGCAGGCTCAGCCCGACGAAGTAGCTGCGGTTCTCCGCATCGTAGGTCGCGCCCATGACCAGCGGCGGGAAGTAGCCGCCCAGCCCGCCGGCCGCGGCGATGATGCCGCCCACCGTGCCGACGTCGCGCGCCGGTGCGGCCCGCCCCACCCAGGCGAACACTCCCCCGGTGCCCAGTCCCAGGAACACGGCCATGGCCAGGAATGCCGTGCCGTAGACGCGTTCCTCCTCGGGCCGGAACGCCACCACCATGGCCAGCACGGCCGTGCCGGCGAAGGATGCCAGGGTCACGGCCCGCGGTCCGACGCGGTCGGCGATCGTTCCGCCGATCGGCCGGGCGATGACGGCGGCGACGGCGAAGCCCGCCGTCCGGGTGCCGGCGGCGGTGGCGTCCCAGTCGTAGACGTTGCCCAGGTAGGTCGGCAGGTAGTTGGAGAACGCCACGAAGGCACCGAACACCACGCCGTACAGGAAGCACAGCTGCCAGGTCACCTTCAGTGTGAAGGCATGCCGGATCTTCGGCCATGTCGGTTCGGTGGGCCGGGACCAGGCCGGGGACTCGCGCAGCAGCAGCCAGCTGAGCACCGCCATCACCGCGACGACGGCCGCGATCACCAGGTGCGCCGGGAAGTAGCCGACGGCGGCCACCAGCCGCGGGGTGAAGAACGCGGACACGGCGGTGCCCACCATGCCGGCGCCGAAGATGCCGGTAGCGAAGCCCTTGCGGCTGCGCTCGTACCAGGCGGAGCAGAAGGGGATGCCGATGGCGAAGACCGTTCCGGCAATGCCCAGGAAGAACGCCACGACCACGGTGAACGCGAAGCTGCCGGTCTGCCCGGCGACGGCGGTCAGCAGCACCAGCGGTGCGGTGGCCCCGAGCACCAGGGTGAACATCAGCCGACCGCCGTAGCGGTCGGTCAGCGCGCCCACCGGAATCCGGGCCACCGAACCGACGAGGATCGGCATGGCCACCAGCACCGAAGCCTGCCCCGGGGACAGGTCCATTTCCGCCACGTACCGGCTGGAGAGGGGCCCGATGACGGTCCAGGCCCAGAACCCCACCGTCGAGGCGATCGTGGCCAGGACCAGGTTCCGCAGCTGGCCGTCCTTCAGGCTGGCTCCGCTCACCGGCGCATCGGCTGCACTGGACATCTCATCTCCGATCCCTGGGCGGGCCGCCGGTGTCCGGGCCGGACGACGGCGGCGGATTACCTGCGGATGTTGCGGCGGTCCCGGTCCGGGGTGCCGACGGGAGCCCAGCCGCGGCGGACAGGTGCCGCTCCGACCCCCTGCGGATCACGCGACCGGTACACGATGTACGGGCGGAACAGGTACTGCAGCGGCGCCGTGAACGCATGGACGAGGCGGGTGAACGGCCAGATCGCGAACAGGGCCAGGCCCCACAGCACGTGCAGCTTGAACGAGAAGCTCGCCGCCGCCATCGCGGCGATGTCCGGCTGGAAGATCCAGATGGACCGGAACCAGGGCGAGACGGTGAGCCGGTAATCGGTGACCGTCGGGTCGAAGACGTTCACCAGGGTGGTGGCCAGCCCGGCGAGCAGGGCGCCCACCAGCACCACGTACATGAACTTGTCGTTGCGGGTGGTGGCCATGAACACCGGCCCGGTGGTGCGCCGCCGGTAGATGAGCAGGGCCACGCCCACCAGCGTGCCGAACCCGGCCACCGCCCCGATGCTCAGCGCCATGATGTGGTAGGCGTGCTCGCTGATCCCGGCCGCGTCCGTCCACGACTCCGGGATGACCAGCCCGATGAAGTGCCCGGCAATCACCGCCAGGATCCCGAAGTGGAACAGCGGGGAGGCGATGCGCAGGATCCTCGACTCGTACAGCTGGGAGGAGCGGGTGGTCCAGCCGAACTGGTCGTACCGGTAGCGCCAGATAGATCCGCCGATCAGGACCGCGAGCACCACGTACGGCAGCACGCCCCACAGCATCACATCGTCCAGGCCCACGTTCACGTCGGTGGGGATGTCCATCGGCTTCATGGTGACGGTTTCCTCTCGCTCACCGGCAGCAGCCGCACGTCGTACGGTTCCAGGCCCACCGTTTCAGCGGGCGGCCCGTAACCGGCCATCTGCATGACCGCGTCCCGGTCCGCCGGGGACGGCCCGGGCAGGGTGCGGCAGATCAGGGCGACGGCGCCGTGGTGGGGCAGCCCGTCCTCCTGCAGCGCCAGCCGCAGCAGTTCCAGCGACGGGCGGTAGCGCTGCAGCAGCCCGTAGCCGTCCTCCGGCGAGACCCTGGCCGCGAACTCCAGCACCATCGGCAGGTAGTCCGGCAGCTCGGCGTCGTCGGTCACCGCCCCGTGCCGGCGGTACACCTCCTTGAAGCCCGAGAGCGCCTGCCCCCGGCGCCGGGTGTCGCCGTCGGTCCAGTAGGTCAGGTGCAGGCTGTGCTTCCGGGACAGGTCGAATTCCTGGACGTAATCGCCCTGCACCTCGCGCAGCGGGCGGTACGTCAGCCAGTCGCACAGCTCCTGCACGTCTGCCCCCGGGCTGCCCGCCCCGCCCGCCCCGCCGTCCGTAGCCACTTCCTGGAGGGCCCGCCGCAGCAGCGGCAGCCGGTCCAGCAGCGCGTCGTCCGGATACTGCAGCAGCTGGGCGGCGGCGAGCCGGCAGACCGCACTGCGCCGGGGATCCGGGTCCGCGTACGGACCGGCCGCCATAGTGCCCCTGGCCGGTTTGCCCAGCAGCTTCTCGAGCAGGCTCACGTCGTGCCTCCCGTTCCGCCGGGCGCCGGCGGTCCCGTACGGCCGCCGGGGCCGCTCGGCGTCCCGCCGTCCGGCCCGGTCCCCGGGCCCGCGTCCGGGCCAGTCCCCGGGCCGGTTCGGTTGTCCGCGGAGCCCGGATCGCCGCCCTTGCCGGGCTGGCCGGCGGCGTCGGTCATGCCGGCGTTCCGGGATTCGCCGGCGTCGGGCCGCTGCGGAAACAGGCCGCGCGGGGCGCCGCGGCCGTCCCAGTTCAGCAGGTTGATCCGCCCGGTGCCGCGGTTGCCGGCCGGGTCGTCGCCGCGCTGCCGCGCCTCGAGCGCCGCGAAATTCTCGATGGCGATCGGCATCGGCCGCCCGGACGCCTCGCCGAACACGCCGGTCTGGCCCATGCCGGGCCCGCCCTCCACGTCCAGCGAGCAGCCGATCTCCTCGAGGTTGTGCGCGTCCTCCAGATGCGCGCTGGGAATGACGTAGCGCTCCTCGTATTTGGCCACCGCCATCAGCCGGTACATCTGGACGATCTGCCGGCCGCTCATGCCCACGGCGCGGGCGATGTCCTCGTCCGGGGCGTCGCCCAGGGCGATGTTGCGCATGTAGGCCCGCATCGCCGCCAGTTTCCGCAGCACCCCCGTGACCAGGTCCGTGTCCCCGGCGGTGAACAGCTCGGCCAGGTACTCCACCGGGATGCGCAGCGAGTCGATGGCGCCGAACAGGTTGCCGGCGTCCTCGCCGTCGTGCCCGGAGTCCTTCAGCACGTCCACGATCGGGGACAGCGGCGGCACGTACCAGACCATCGGCATGGTCCGGTATTCGGGATGCAGCGGCAGCGCCACGCGCAGTTCCTTGGCCATCGCGTAGACCGGCGAGCGCCGGGCGGCGTCCAGCCAGTCCTCCGGGATGCCCTCCGCCCGGGCCGCCCGGATCACCTCCGGGTCGTTCGGGTCCATCATCAGGTCCAGCTGCGCCTCGTACAGGTCCTGCGGGTCCGGGACGGAGGCCGCCTCGGTGACCCGGTCGGCGTCGTACAGGAAGATGCCGATGTAGCGCAGCCGGCCCACGCAGGTCTCCGCGCAGACCGTGGGAATGCCGACCTCCACGCGGGGGAAGCAGAACGTGCACTTCTCGGCCTTGCCGGTGCGGTGGTTGAAGTACATCTTCTTGTACGGGCAGCCGGTCACGCACTGCCGCCAGCCCCGGCAGCGGTCCTGGTCCACCAGCACGATCCCGTCCTCGGTGCGCTTGTAGATCGCCCCGGACGGGCAGGACGCCATGCAGGACGGGTTCAGGCAGTGCTCGCAGATGCGCGGCAGGTAGAACATGAAGGTCTGGTCGAACTCGAACTTCACCTTCTCCTCGGCGTCGCGGCGCATCTTCTCCACCACCGGATCATGCGGGCCGATTTCAGGGGATCCGCCGAGGTCGTCGTCCCAGTTCGCGGACCACTCGATCTTGGTGTTCTCCCCGGTGATCAGCGACCGCGGCCGGGCCACCGGGAAGTCGTCCCCGGCCGGGGCGTTGATCAGGTTCTCGTAGTCGTAGGTCCACGGCTCGTAGTAGTCGCTCAGTTCGGGCTGGACGGGGCTGGCGAACAGGCCGAGCAGCTTCTGCCAGCGCCCGCCGGACTTGAGCTTCAGCCGCCCGGCCCGGTTCAGTTCCCACCCCCCGCGCCACTTCTGCTGGTCCTCGTAGCGGCGCGGATAGCCCTGCCCGGGACGGGTTTCCACGTTGTTGAACCACACGTATTCGGTGCCGGCCCGGTTGGTCCAGGTCTGTTTGCAGGTCACCGAGCAGGTGTGGCAGCCGATGCACTTGTCGAGCGCCATCACCATGGCGACCTGGGCGAGGATCCTCATCAGTACCGCACCTCCTGGGAGCGTTTGCGCACCACGGAGACGATGTCCCGCTGCACGCCGGTGGGACCGAGGTAGTTGAACGCCCAGGACAGCTGGGCGTAACCGCCGATCATGTGCGTGGGTTTGAGCAGGATCCGGGTCACCGAGTTGTGGATGCCGCCGCGCCGGCCGGTGGCCTCGGACTTCGGGGTGTCGATGATGCGTTCCTGGGCGTGGTGGACGTAGATGATGCCCGCGGGCATCCGGCTGGAGACGATGGCCCGGCCCACCAGCACCCCGTTGGTGTTCACGCACTCCACCCAGTCGTTGTCCGCCACCTCGATCAGCTTCGCGTCCTGCGGGCTCATCCACACCGCAGTCCCGCCGCGGGAGAGGGAGAGCATGAACAGGTTGTCCTGGTATTCGGAGTGGATGGCCCACTTGTTGTGCGGGGTCAGGTAGCGCACCGCCACGGACAGCTCGCCCCGCTGCCCCAGCTGGGGTTCGCCGAACAGCCGGTGCATGTCCAGCGGCGGCCGGTAGATGGGCAGCGTCTCACCCATGTCCCGCATCCAGTCGTGGTCCAGGAAGAAGTGCATCCGGCCGGTGAGGGTGTGGAACGGCTTGAGCCGCTCGATGTTGATGGTGAACGGCGCGTAGCGCCGCCCCCCGGTCTCCGAGCCGGACCACTCCGGGCTGGTCAGCACGGGGACCGGCTGCTCCTGCGTCGCGGCGTAGGTGATCCGCTTCTCCTCGGAGCCTTCGGCCAGGTCCACCAGCGGCATCCCGGTGCGCTGCTCCAGGTGCCGGAACCCCTGCACGGCCAGGGCACCGTTGGTGGTGCCGGAGAACAGCAGGATGGCCTCGGCCATCTTCGGGGCGGTGTCCACCGCCGGGCGGCCGGCGGCCGGACCGGAGTCGAACACCCCGTGCCGCTGCGCCAGCTGCACCACCTGCTCGCCGACGTCGTACGTCACGTTCTTCGTGACGAAGCCCAGCTGCTCGGCCAGCGGCCCGACGGCGACGAATCTGCTGCCGATGGCCGTGTAGTCCCGCTCGACCACTTTCAGGGACGGCAGGTTCTGCCCCGGCACCGCCGGCAGGTCCGTGCCCTTCCAGTCCGGTGCGTGGCCGCCCGGCTGGTGGATCTCGCCGGGGGTGTCGTGGGTCAGCGGGGTGGCGACCAGGTCCTTCCGCACGCCCAGGTGGGTCTGCGCCTGGCGGGAAAACTCCTCGGAGAGCAGCCGGAACAGCTCGTAGTCCGACTTCGCTTCCCACGGCGGGGCGATCGCCGGCGTGAAGGCGTGGATGTACGGGTGCATGTCGGTGGTGTTGAGGTCGTTCTTCTCGTACCAGGTGGCGGCCGGGAACACGACGTCGGAGAGCAGGGTGGAGCTGGTCATCCGGAAGTCGGCGGTCACCAGCAGGTCGAGCTTGCCCTCCGGCGCCTGCCCATGCCAGGCCACGTCGCGGGGCCGGGAGTCGCCGTGGTCGGCGCCCTGGACGTTGCTGAGCGTGCCGAGCAGGTGCTTCTGGAAGTACTCCTCCCCCTTGGCGGAGGAGCCGAACAGGTTCGAGCGCCACAGCAGCAGGGTGCGCGGCCAGTTCTCCGGCGCGTCCACGTCCTCGATGGCGAAGCGCAGCGACCCCTCCTTCAGCCGGTCCGCCACCCAGCGGCCCTCGTCCGGGGCGTCACCGGCGGCGACGGCGGCCGCCGCCGCGTCGGCGACGTCCAGCGAACTGCGCTTGTCGAACTGCGGGTAGAAGGGCATCCAGCCCATGCGCACCGACTTCGCCAGCAGGTCCGCGGTGTGCATGCCGGCCAGGTGCCCGTCCGCCAGCGGCGAATGCAGCGCATCTCCCGAATAGCCGTCGGAACGCCACTGGTCGGTGTGCATGTACCAGAACCCGGTGCCGATCATGAACCGCGGCGGGCGGGTCCAGTCGGTGGCGGCGGCCATCGCGGCCCAGCCGGTGATCGGGCGGCACTTTTCCTGGCCGACATAGTGCGCCCAGCCGCCGCCGTTGCGGCCCTCGCAGCCGGTGAGCATCAGCAGGGCCAGGATCGCCCGGTAGGTGACGTCCCCGTGGTACCAGTGGCAGAGCCCGGCACCCAGGATGATCATCGAGCGTCCGCCCGAGTCCTCGGCGTTCTGCGCGAACTGCCTCGCGGTGCGGATCACCGCATCCGCTCCGACGGAGGTGATCTCCTCCTGCCAGGCCGGGGTGTAGGGGGTGGCGGCGTCGTCGTACCCGCCGGCCCAGCTGCCGGGCAGCCCGTCCCGGCCCACCCCGTACTGGGCGAGCATCAGGTCAAAGACCGTGGTGACCTTCCGGCCGGCGACGACGGCGACCGGCACGCCGCGCTGCAGCACCGAGCCGGTGCCGTCCGGGTCGGTGAAGGCCGGCAGCTGCAGCGGGCTCACCGATCCGTCCCAGCCGGCGGTGTCGGCCGCGGAGAGCGAGGGGCGCACGCCGGCCAGGTCCAGGTTCCATTTCCCGGCGTCGGCCTCGTTGTACCGGTGGCCGATGGAACCGTTCGGCACCACGGGCGTCCCGGCGTCGCGGTCCAGCAGCACCGTCTTGAACGCCGCGTCGGCACCGGCGGCGCCCGGGCGGGGGCCTCCGGCCCGGTGCGCACCGCGCCCGCCTGCCCCGCTGCCGGCCGGGTCGGCGCCGGCCAGGTCCGCGGCGGTGAGGAACTTGCCGGGCACCACGGTGCCGTCGTCGCGCTCATCCAGGGTGACCAGGAACGGCAGGTCGGTGTACTGCAGCACATAGTCCTCGAAGAACGGCACGCGCCGGTCCACGAAGTTCTCCTTGAGCATCACGTGCCCCATGGCCATGGCGAGCGCGGCGTCGGAACCGGCGGCGGCCGGCAGCCACTCGTCGGCGAACTTGGTGTTGTCCGCGTAGTCCGGGCTGACCGAGACCACCTTGGTGCCGCGGTAGCGCGCCTCGACCATCCAGTGTGCGTCCGGCGTCCGGGTCACCGGAATGTTGGACCCCCACATCATCAGGTAGGTGGCGTCCCACCAGTCCCCGGATTCGGGCACGTCGGTCTGGTCGCCGAAGACCTGCGGGCTGGCCACCGGCAGGTCCGCATACCAGTCGTAGAAGCTGTTCATCACCCCGCCGATGAGGTTGATGAACCTCGCCCCGGCGGCGTGCGAGACCATCGACATCGCCGGAATGGGCGAGAACCCGGTGCAGCGGTCCGGTCCGAAGGTCTTGACCGTGTACACGTGCGCTGCCGCGGTCAGTTCCAGCGCCTCCGCCCAGCTGGAGCGCACCAGCCCGCCCTTGCCGCGGGCCTGCTGGTAGCGGCGCCGCTTCTCCGGGTCGGTGACGATCCGTTCCCAGGCCAGCACCGGATCGCCGCCGGTGTCGCGCTTGGCCTCTCGGTACATCTCCGCCAGAACGCCGCGCAGGTAGGGATAACGGACCCGGGTGGGCGAGTACGTGTACCAGGAGAACGCCGCGCCGCGGGGGCAGCCGCGAGGCTCGTACTCGGCCCGATCCGGGCCGACCGACGGGTAGTCGGTCTCCTGGGCCTCCCAGGTGATGATCCCGTCCTTGACGTAGACCTTCCAGGAGCAGGAGCCGGTGCAGTTGACCCCGTGGGTGGAGCGGACGATCTTGTCGTGGCTCCACCGGTTGCGGTAGAAGTCGTCGGCCTGCCGGCCGCCTTCCCGGTAGACGGCGCGGCCGTCCGCGCTCTCGTCCCACCGGGTGAAGAACCGGCCAAAGCCAAGCAGGGCATCGGATGCGGGGCCGTCAATCCCCGCCGGGGAGCTGACCATTCTGCAACGCTAGCGACGCCGTTCCCGGGCCGGTAGGGCCCGCCGGCGTATTGGGCGGCCCGGGGCCCGATGCGGTGCGGAGGGCGGCCCGGAAGGCGGGGGATAGACTCGATGCGTGAGCATCGAACTTCCGGAAAAGGTATCGGACATCTTCGACCCGCGGCAGTGGCGTGTGGTCAGCGGGTTCGGGGACCTGCAGGACATGACCTACCACCGGCAGGTGGAGCGCGACGCCGACGGGCGGATCCTGCGCGACCTGCCGACCGTCCGCATCGCCTTCAACCGGCCCGAAGTGCGCAACGCCTTCCGCCCCGGCACCGTGGATGAGCTCTACCGGGCCATGGACCACGCACGGATGACCCCCGACGTCGCGACCGTCCTGCTCACCGGCAACGGACCCTCCCCCAAGGACGGCGGGCACTCCTTCTGTTCCGGCGGCGACCAGCGCATCCGCGGACGCGACGGCTACCGGTACGCCGAGGGCGAGACGCAGGAGACGATCGACCCGGCCCGCGCCGGCCGGCTGCACATCCTGGAGGTGCAGCGGCTGATGCGCACCATGCCGAAGGTGGTCATCGCCGTCGTCAACGGCTGGGCCGCCGGCGGCGGACACAGCCTGCACGTGGTCTCCGACCTGACCCTGGCCAGCCGCCAGCACGGAAAGTTCAAGCAGACCGACGCCACCGTGGGCAGCTTCGACGCCGGTTACGGCTCCGCCCTGCTGGCACGGCAGATCGGGCAGAAGCGGGCCCGGGAGATCTTCTTCCTCGCCCGTGAGTACTCCGCCGAGGACATGGTCGCCATGGGAGCCGTCAACGAGGCCGTGGACCACGAAGACCTGGAAAAGGTCGCCCTGGAGTACGCGGCGGACATCGCCCGGCAGTCGCCGCAGGCCATCCGGATGCTGAAGTTCGCGTTCAACCTCGCCGACGACGGCCTGGCCGGGCAGCAGGTGTTCGCCGGCGAAGCCACCCGGCTGGCCTACATGACCGACGAAGCGGTCGAGGGCCGGGACGCGTTCCTGGGTAAACGGGAACCCGACTGGTCCGCCTTCCCCTACTACTTCTAGGCCCGAATGGAACTGCTTCCCGTCCACACGCACCCCGGCTTCGAGGGCCGGCAGCTGCTGGCCCCGCTCGCCGCCGCGCTGGCAGGTGAAGGACCGGCCGTCGCCCCGCACGCCGATCCCGGGCAGAGCTTCTCCGGCCAGCTGCCGAACGACGACATCGCCCTGGTGGTCAGCACCTCCGGCTCCACCGGGCTGCCGAAGCAGACCATGCTCAGCACCGACGCGCTCGCGGCGTCGTCGATGGCCACGGCGATGGCTTTGGAGGCGGACGGGCAGTGGCTCTCGGCCCTGCCGGTCAGCTACATCGCCGGGGTCCAGGTCCTGGTGCGCTCCCTGTTCGCCGGCACCGACCCCGTGTTCATGGACCTCACGCAGCCCTTCACGGCGGAGGCCTTCACCGAGGCGGCGGCGGACATGACCGACCGGCACCGGTTCACGTCCCTGGTGCCCACGCAGCTGCACCGCCTGCTGCAGGATCCCTCGGAGGCGACGCTGCGGGTGCTGCGCCGCTTCGACGCCATCCTCCTCGGCGGCGCCCCGGCCGGGGCCCGGCTGCTGGACTCCGCCCGCTCCCACGGCGTGCGCGTGGTGACCACCTACGGCATGAGCGAGACCTGCGGCGGCTGCGTGTACGACGGCGTGCCGCTGCCCGGCGTCGAGGTGATCCAGGACGAGGGCCGGCTGTGGGTCAGCGGCGATGTGCTGGCCGACGGATACCTCGGCCAGCCCGAGCTGACCTCCCGCCGCTTCCCGTTCCACTCCGGCCGCCGCTGGTTCCGCACCGACGACACCGGCGTCGTCGCCGGCCGCAGCGTGCGCGTCACCGGGCGGGTGGACGACGTCGTGATGAGCGGCGGCGTGAAGATCTCCGCTCCCGCGGTGGCCGCGGCGATCGAGCAGCTGCCCGAAGTCCACCAGGCGGTGGTGCTGGGCATCGAGGACGCCGAGTGGGGCGAGGCCGTCGGCGCCGCCGTCGTCGGCGAGGTGGATCCACGGAAGGTCAGCGACGCGGTCCGCGCGGCGCTGGGACCGGCCTCCGTGCCCAAGGTGGTGCTCCTGCTCCAGGAGCTTCCGCTGCTGCCCAACGGCAAGACCGACCGGCTGGGCCTGCGCCGCCTGCTGGCCGCGGCCCGCCGCTGAGTCCGCGCGCCGCTGCCGGCGCCGGGCCGGCCGAGGCGCCTGCGCCGATTTCTGCTGGACGCGGCGGCGGAGAAGAATGGTCCCGAGGGATACCAACACCATGACGAGAAGGATGCACAGTGGCCACAGCCGCCCAGTGGATTGAAGGCGCCCGACCGCGCACCCTGCCGATGGCGGTGGCGCCTGTCATCATCGGCAGCGCCGCAGCCTACGGGCTGGATGCCTTCAAACCGGTCAATGCCGTCCTGGCCCTGCTGGTGGCCGTGCTGCTGCAGATCGGGGTCAACTACGCGAACGACTATTCCGACGGCGTGCGCGGCACCGACGACGTGCGCGTGGGTCCGCTGCGGCTGACCGGTTCAGGCGCCGCCGCCCCCAGGCAGGTCAAGTACGCGGCGTTTGCGTCCTTCGCCGCGGCGCTGCTCGCGGGCCTGGCGCTGGTGCTGCTGTCGCAGGCCTGGTTCCTGCTGCTGGTGGGCGTGGGCTGCATCGCCGCCGCCTGGGGCTACACCGGCGGCCGCAACCCGTACGGCTACCTCGGCCTGGGAGATGTCTTCGTCTTTGTGTTCTTCGGGCTCGTGGCCACCCTGGGCACCACCTATACCCAGGCCGGGACGGTGGACTGGGCGGCCGTCGTCGGCGCCGTGTCCACCGGCCTGTTTGCCACCGCGCTGCTGATGGCCAACAACGTGCGGGACATTCCCACCGACCGCGAGGTGGGCAAGCGCACGCTGGCCGTGCGGCTGGGCGACGAGGCCGCGCGCATCAGCTACGTGATGATGCTGGCGCTTGCCGTGCTGCTGCCGCTGCTGATCGCCCCGGACCGGCCGTGGGTGCTGCTGGTGCTGCTGCTGACCCCGGCCTGCCTGATGCCCTCCTGGCTGATGCTGCGCGGCAAGAAGCGCAAGAGCCTGATCCCCGTGCTGAAGCAGACCGGGCTGATCAACCTGGGCTTCAGCGTGCTGTACGGGCTGGGCCTGGTCCTGACCCGGGTCCTGGCCTGACCTGGGCCTGGTCCTGACCCGGATCCTGGCCTGACCTGGGCCCTGGCCGGCCTACCGCCCGGAAGAGCGGGGCGGCTGCCGGCGAACTAGTTGCCGCGGGGCTTGCGGTCGTTGTCGATGCGCACGTCGGGGACCTCGTCGACCAGGGTGTCCTCCGCCTGCGCGTCATCCAGCTCGGCGCGGTTGCGCTTGGGCGGTGCGCCGTCGCGGAAGCGGTTCTGCAGGCTGCGCGCGGCGTCGTCGCGCATGTTCCGGAAGAACAGGTACGTCACGCACCAGGCGAGCACCGCGGAGACCAGTGCCGAAAAGATCAGGCCAAGGCCCAGGAACAGGCAGGCAGCAAAGAAGACGGCCACGAGGCCAAGGCGCAGTGCGGTGAATTTCCAGAAAGCCACCTCTTCATTCTACGCAGGTCATTCACTCTGCCTTCGGCTGGCGGCCGGCCGAAGGCCCTCCCCTACAATTGGGATATGCCACGCCTCCTGCTGTTCGGTATCATCGTCGTCGCCGCCGTGATCATCTACGCGCTGATCGACTGCATCATGTCCGCGGCCAGGGAGGTGAGGAGCATCTCCAAGCCCGCCTGGCTGGTGGTGATCCTGCTGCTGCCGCTGCTCGGAGCAGGGCTGTGGTTCCTCTTCGGCCGCCCGCGGTCCGGGCCCGGCCCCAAGCGGCCCCAGCCCCGCCATCCCACCGCGCCCGACGACGACCCCGAGTTCCTCCGCAACCTGGAGATCCGCCGTCGGCAGCAGGAAAAGGAAGCCGAGCTGCGCCGGCGGGAAGCCGAAATCCGTGAGCGGGAAAAGCGCGCCGCGGAGCGCGGGGAACAGGGCGAGGAGCAGGACTCCGCCTAGGAGCCGGTTTCCTCCGAAACCCCTTCGAGATCGTCAACAGACCAAGCCGCAGAGAAAGCAGCTCAGAGAAAGCAGCTCAGAGAAAGCAGCCCGCCCCGGAACCGAGGTTCCGGGGCGGGCTGCTTTGTCTGGGCTGCAGGACGGCTGGGTGCCCGGTGCCGGTCAGACTCCGGCGTAGCTGTGCAGGCCGGAGAAGAAGATGTTCACGATGGTGAAGTTGAAGACCACGCACAGGTAGCCCACGATCGACAGCCAGGCGGCACGGGTGCCGGTCCATCCGCGGGTGGCGCGGGCATGCAGGTAGCCGGCGTAGACCACCCAGATCACGAACGACCAGACCTCCTTGGTGTCCCAGCCCCAGTAGCGGCCCCAGGCCTGCTCGGCCCAGATGGCGCCGGCGATCACGGTGAAGGTCCACAGCACGAAGCCGACCGCGTTGATCCGGTAGCTGAGGTTCTCCAGGCTCAGGGCCGAGGGGACCAGGCGCAGGAAGCCCATGGTGTTGCCGCCGCCGGCCCGGATCTTCGCCTCGCGGCGGGACTGCAGCAGCTGCAGCACCGACATGGCAAAGGTCAGCGTGAACAGTGCCGAGGCCAGGACGGCCACCGAAACGTGGATGATCAGCCAGTAGCTCTGCAGGGCCGGAACGAGGTGGGCAACCGGCGTCGGGAAGCCGATGGTGGCGGCCATCATCATGATCAGCACCAGGCCGATGACGAAGGTGCCGAGGAATCGCAGGTCCTTCTTGACCAGTGCGATGAGGAACACCACGGACACGACGAGGGCACCGGTGGTGCAGAACTCGTACATGTTGCCCCAGGGAACCCGGTGGGCGGCCATGCCGCGGGTGATGACGCCGGCGGCGTGGATGGCTGCGGCCAGGACCGTCAGGGCGACGCCCACGCGGGCGGCGTTGCGGCGGGTGCCGGAGTACTGCATGGCGTCATCGGCGGTGTGCGCGGCGACGTTCCGGTCCCCCCGCTCGGCGGGCAGCGCATCCGTGCCGCCTCCGGCCGAAGCGCCGGCTGCGACCATCTCGCGTGCCGGCTGCTGCTGCTGCTGTGCGGCCAGCCGCTCTTCGAGGGAGGCCAGGGACCGGCTGCTCCGGGCCAGGTCCCAGCAGAACGCCAGGAACGCCACCGTATAGGTGAACGCGGCCAGGAGCATGAACAGCTCGCTGTACTCCGCCAGGGTCTGATCGATGGAGGGCATTACTTGTCCTTACCTGGTTCTGTTTCCCGCACGTCGGCGGCGACGGGGTCGTTTCCGGTCGCGGTCCCGGCCGGGGACCACTGCTTTTCGAAGAGTTCGTGCAGCGCCTTCGCCTCCGGGCCCAGGCGTGCGTCCTCGCCGCGGGCCAGCAGTCCGTACTCGACCATTATGCGGCCATCATCCCCGCCGGCGGCACGTACCCACACCCGGCGGCGGGCGAGGAAGAGCGAGGCGATGAGTCCGGCGAAGCCGAGCGCGGCGAAGGTCAGCGCCCCGACCTCCCCCGGATCGTAGGCGATGTCGACGGCGATGTAGCGCTTGAGGCCGTCAAACGTGATGCTGCCCTTGCCCTCGGGCAGTTCGTAGGTGTCGTTGGCGCCCAGCACGATGCCGCCGGACTCCAGGTCCCGGTTGTTCAGCTCGGTCAGGTCCTCGGTGTCCAGCACATAGACGTTGCTGGGCACGCCCTCGTCGAGCCCGAGGTCGCCGTAGTAGGAGTTCAGGTTCAGCTGGGGGTTGAACGGGTCCGGGTCCCCCGAATACGAGACGCCGTTTTCGTCCAGCATGGCGGTGGGCAGGAAGAAGCCGACAAATCCGAGCTGGTCGGGGCGGGCATCCGGCACCTTGATGACGGTGAGCGAGGTGAACATGCCGTCCTGCGGGACGCCGATCACCGGCCCGGAGAAGGCGATGTCGCCGTTTCCGTCCCGCACCGTCACCATCGGGGCGTAGCCGTTGCCGACCAGGTAGACCCGCGTGCCGTCCACCGACAGGGGCGAGTTGACCTTCAGCTCGTCGGTGCGCGGCTCGCCGTCGACGTCGTCGCGAACCGTGACCTTGGCGGTGTAGTCCAGCGGCTGTCCGTAGTGGGTCTGCGACTCCCGGTCGAACTCCACCTGGAACTCGTCCAGCGTCACGGAGAACGGGTTGAGCTCCTCGGCGGTGAAGCTGCTGCCCGGGGTGAAGGTGTCGTAGCCGACCAGGGTGTTGACGAACGTATCGCCCTCCACCACGATCTTCTGGCCGTTGTACCCGTACAGGCTGCCGACCGCCACGGAGACGAGCACGCCGATCAGCGACGTATGGAAGAGCAGGTTGCCCAGCTCCTTGGCGAAACCGCGCTCGGCTCCGACCGAGGGGGCACCGGTGTCGGCGTCGCGCACGTCCACCCGGTAGCCGCGGCGGCGCAGGATGTCGGCGGCCTCGCGGACCGCGCCCTCCGGCGTGAGCCCACGGTCGGCGGGGACGGCCAGCGTGCCGTGCTCGGGCAGCCGGGACAGTCGGCGCGGGGTCCGCGGCGGCTTGGACCGCATGGCCTTGAAGTGCGCCTTGGCCCGCGGGGTGACACAGCCGATCAGCGAGACGAACAGCAGCAGGTAGATGGCGGAGAACCACACCGAGGAATACACGTCGAAGAGCTGGAACCGGTCCAGCCAGGGCCCCAGGGCCGGGTTTTCCTGCAGGTACTGGTTGACGCCGGCGGGGTCGGAGGGCCGCTGCGGGAACAGCGAACCAGGCACAGCCGCCACTGCCAGCAGCAGGAGCAGGAACAGGGCGGTGCGCATGCTCGTGAGCTGGTTCCAGGCCCAGCGCAGCATGCCGCGGGCGCCGAGCGCCGGGAGCGCGACGTCGGCGTCCCGGCCTCCCTGCCGGGACCTGCCGGACTCGGGCCCGGGGCTTCCGGACGGGGTTTCGTGTTCGGTCTTCACGGGCTTCCCAAGGGGTTCGGTGTTCGGGTTCTCGGTCATGGGGTGCTCAGATCGGCAGCGTCACGGAGTCCAGCCAGCCCTGCAGTTCGTTGATCCACAGGTTCCAGACGCCGGTCACCATCAGCAGGCCCAGCAGGATCAGCATGCCGCCGCCGAAGCGCTGCAGGCCCAGGCGATGCCGCCGCAGGAAGCCCAGGGCGCCGGAGGCACGCCGGAACCCGAGGGCGATAAGGAGGAACGGCAGCCCCAGGCCGAGGCAGTAGACGAAGGTCAGCAGGGCGCCCTTGGCGGCGCTGGCGTCGTCGCCGGAGAAGGACAGCAGCTGCACGGCGGACAGGGTGGGCCCCAGGCAGGGCGCCCAGCCGAGGCCGAAGGTGACGCCCAGCAGCGGTGCGCCCCAGAGCCCGGCCGGCGGCCGGGCGTTGATCTTGCGGTCGCGCTGGAACCAGCTCAGCCCGCCGAGGAACACCACGCCCATGAGGATGATCAGCACGCCCAGGACCTGGGGCACCCAGCCCTGGTCGGGGCTGCGCAGCCAGCCGCCCAGCTGGCCGACGCCGGCGCCGATGAGCACGAAGACCAGCGAGAAGCCGAACACGAACAGGCTGATGCCGGCCAGCATCCGGCCGCGGCGCTGGTTCGCCAGGTCGATGCCGGTCAGCCCGGTCACGTAGCCGAGGTAGCCCGGCACCAGGGGCAGCACGCATGGAGACAGGAAGGAGACCAGGCCGGCGAGGACAGCCACCGGGATGGCCAGCAGCATGGAGCCGTTGAGGATGGTCTCCGCGAAGACGTTGGCCGCAGGGAGGGCCGCCGGAAGGAAAGGCTGCACGGATCAGGCCGCCAGGGCGTCGGTGATGAGCGCCTTGAGGGTGCCCTTGTCGGCCAGGCCCAGGATGCGGGCGGCGACGCGGCCTTCCCGGTCGAGCACCAGCGTGGTGGGCACCGCCTGCGGCGGAACGTAGCTGGTCATGGACAGCAGCACGCCGCCGTCGCGGTCATTGATGCTCGGGTAGGGGATGTTGAAGGTGCGCTCGAACGCCTCGGCGGTCTGCCGCTCGTCCCGGATGTTGACGCCGTAGAAACGCGCGCCCTCGGCTTCGAACTGGCCGTGCAGGTCCACCAGGTCCGGAGCTTCCTTGCGGCACGGCGCGCAGGCGGCGTACCAGAAGTTCAGGACGACGACGTCGCCGGCCCAGTCGGCCGAGCTGACTTCCGTCCCGTCGAAGAGCCGGGCGCTGAGCTGCACCGGCTCGCCGCGTTCGGATGCCGCGTATTCGGTGACGGAACCGTCGCCGGCGATGTAGTTCTTGTTGTCACCCGCGCGGGCCTGGGCGGCCAGGGGGTCCTCCTCTGCACTGCACCCCGCGGCCATGACCGCGAAAGGCGCCGCGACCGCGAGGGCCGCACCGGCGCGCAGGAAGCGGCGGCGGCCCATGGTGTCCGGCTCAGGGCTCCGGGGATTGTTCAAGGGTGTCCAACTTTCATCGCGGCGCGGGCAGTGCCCTTTCTACGAAGCGTAGTAATTCTATTACGCTCCGGGGACGTTCGCCGCCCCGGGCAGCAGGTCGGCGGACGGCTCCGCGTATCGGACCCCCGTCAGCACAGGCCCTTCGAAGTTCAGGGTGGTGACGCTGGTCAGCGTGCACTGCCGCTGCCGGGGGTCGTGCCAGAGCCGCCGGCCTTCCGCGGCCAGCCGGGTGACCCAGATCGGCAGCTGGTGGCTGACCAGGACCGCTTCGGCGCCGTCGCCGGCCGCCTCCACGGCGGCGACGCGGGCGTCCTCGACAGCCGCCATGACCCTCTCCACCTGCTTGGCGTAAGGCTCTCCCCAGGACGGCGTGAACGGATTGCGCAGCAGCGGCCAGTAGCGCGGGTTGCGCAGCTGCCGCTGCACCGCCGAGAGCCCCTCAAAGCGGTTCTCCGCTTCCAGGATGCGGTCATCCGTGACCACCTCCAGGCCCAGCGCGGCGGCGATCGGCGCCGCGGTTTCCTGGGCACGGGTCAGCGGCGAAGCGACGAGCCGCACCACATTGGCACCCGCCTGCTGCCGGTCCCCGAAGTAGCCGGCGACCCGGTCGGCCATCTGCCGCCCCAGGTCCGAGAGGTGGAATTCAGGCAGCCGGCCGTAGAGCACTCGGTCCGGGTTGTGCACTTCGCCATGGCGGACCAGATGTATGGATGAGCGGGACATGCACCCCAGTTTCGCAGAGTCGGCGCCGGGCACTAAATCAACGCTTGAACTTTCAAGCGTTTCATGCCAGACTGCATGCATATGCATGAACATGGCCTCGGGGTTGCCCTCGTCGCCACCAACCCACCAAGGAGAACCACATGATCCCCAACGGACTGGCCGCCGGCACCTGGACCCTCGATCCCTCCCACAGCGAGGTCGGGTTCTCGGTCCGGCACGCGGGCATCAGCAAGGTGCGCGGCGCCTTCCAGGATGTGGAGGCCGTCATCGAGGTCGGCCCGACCGCCGAGGAGTCCCGCATCGCGGCGACGATCAAGGCCGACTCCTTCAACTCGAAGGACGCGAACCGGGACGCGCACGTCAAGGGCGAGGATTTCTTCGACGTGGCCAACCACCCCGAGCTGACCTTCCGGTACACCGGCCTGGAGGCGTCCGGCGAGACGTACCGGGTTGCCGGTGACCTCACCATCAAGGGCGTGACCCGTCCGGTGGTCCTGGACGCCGAGTTCAACGGCGTCACCGTGGATCCCTTCGGCGTCACCCGCGCAGGTTTCTCCGCCAGCACCAGCGTGAGCCGCAAGGAGTTCGGCCTCACGTGGAACGCGCCCCTGGAAGCCGGCGGCGTCCTGGTCGGCGACAAGGTCACCATCAACATCGACGCCGAGTTCGTGGCCAACTGACCCGGCAGACGGACACCGCTGCCTGACAGGCAGCCATGGACCGCGGCCCCGGACGCCTGACCCCCACGCGTCCGGGGCCGCCTCATCTGTTCCGCAGCCCGGCACGCCTGCCCCTTCGGGGCGCCCCGCGCGGACCCCGGTCCGGCAAAGCCGGAAAGCCGGGTGCAACGTCTCCGGTGGAACGGTCCGGATCCTCAGCTGCGCAGGTAGGCTGGGCAAAACGGGCCTGTGACCTGCTGCATGGCCCCGGTCCATTTCCGCACCCGCACCGGCGAGCCGGTGTCCGGGCCTGTCAGAGAGGCGAACCAACTGCAATGACCACACCGAACAGCCCCGAACCCCAGGACGCCGGGCCCGTGGGACCGGACGCCGGGACCGAGCCCGACGCCGGTGCGCCTGAATCAGCGCACGGCTCGGGGGCCGTCGGCGGCAGCGCAGCCTCTCCCGGTTCGCACTCCGCCGGAGCCGGCAAGGCCGATGCCGCAGCTGCTCCCAACCGGCAGGCCGACGCCGCCGGCCAGCAGCAGTACAGCCACCCCGCCGAGCCGACGCAGCAGCCCCAGTACGGGCAGCAGTACGGCCAGCAGTTCGGGCAGTACGGGCAGCCCGCCGAGCCGACGCAGCAGCCCCAGTACGGGCAGCAGTACGGCCAGCAGTTCGGGCAGCCCGCCGACCCGGCCCAACCCCAGTACGGGCAGCCCGCCGACCCCTCCCAGCCCCAGTACGGGCAGCCGCAGTACGGCCAGTACGGCCAGCCCACCGACCCGGCCCAGCCGCAGTACGGGCAGCAGTACGGCCAGAACGGCCAGCCCGCCGACCCGGCCCAGCCCCAGTACGGCCAGCAGCAGTACGGGCAGCCGCAGTACGGCCAGTACGGACAGCCCGGCGTTCCTTCCGCCTACGGCTACCAGGCTGCCCAGCCGTCGGGATACCCGCACCCCGGTTCCACCGGAGCGGCCGCGAAGGGTCCGCGCCCCCGTGAGGTGATGATCAGCTTCTGGCTCCTCGTCGCGGCCGGGGTGCTGTCCCTGGTCAACAACGTCGTCGCCGCCTTCAACCCCGAAGGGTACGTATCGGCGCAGCAGGAACGTGACTTCGAAGCCCAGGGCCTGTCCCTCGACGAGGTGCTCCCGGTCTTTTCCGGTGCCCTGGTGGTGATGGGCCTGCTCGCTCTGGGTGTCTACCTGCTCGTCGCCTTCTTTATCCGCAAGGGAAGCAACTGGGCACGGATCCTGGGCACCGTCCTGGCGGCGCTGAGCCTCGTTCCGTTCCTCTTCAGCCTGCTGGGGAATCCTGCGTCCCTGTTCCTGGGCACCGGCCTGCTTTACACCGCGGTGAACCTGCTCGGCTACGCGGCGATCATCCTGCTCTGGCTCACCCCGTCCCGGCCCTACTTCAGCGGTTCCAGGGGCGGAACCGGCAGCACGAACCCCTACGGCACCTACTAGCAGCCGGCGGGCTCCGCCCGAAGGGTTCGGCTCCCGGGCCTCCCCTGCACGCGCCCCGGACCGCCCCGCGGGCGCCACGGGTCAGCAGCTCCGCACACCGTCCGACGCCGGCGGTCCCCCGGGACCGCCGGCGTCCTTTCATTTCGGCTGCGGGAGGGGCAAAGCACCCTTGATGTGGTCCGCACGGAGGGCCCGCAGCGTAGCGTTATTGCTCCCGCAGCAGACCAGCGCGGTTTCGCACCTGTTCCCTTGAAGGCGGCGATGACCATGAGCTCCTCCCCCGCAGCCGGCCACCCCGATCCCCGTTCCCTGAGCGTCACGCGCACACCCGCGCCATCGAAAAGGCCGCGGCATTCCAGTGCGCCGCCCGCCCCCGTCGTCCGCCCGCTGTCCAGCGTCCCGCCGCGGCCGGCCCGCCGCCCCTCCCCCGCAGCTTCCGCCGCGTCCGAAACCCGGCGGTCCCTTCCGGACCTGCCGTCATTGCTCCGCCGTGCCGCCGCGGCCCGTGTCTTCGGCCGGCCGCCGGCCCTGCTGCTTGGCGCCGCGCTGATCATCGCCGCTGCCTGCTTTGGCCTGAGGGACAACCTGGGAGGCGACGGCCCGTTCGGGCTGTCCGACGACGTCGGCGCGTTCGTCCTCGACCTGGGAGTTCCGCCGCCGGTGCTGGACGGCGTGTTTGCGTTCGTCAACGCGGCTGCAGCGGTGGTCATATTCGGTCTCTACCTGCTCGTCGCCGTCTGCGCCCTGGAAGGCCGCCCCTGGGCCCGGGTTCTCGGGGCGGCTGCTGCGCTCCCCGCGGCCGCGGCCGCCTGCGCGGCGCATTCCGGGGCGCAGCTGTTCGCCGTCCTCGTCGCCGGGCTGGGCGTGGCGCTGATCTTCACCGACCAGGTCTCGCTGTGGCTGGAGGACCGGCGCGAACGCTCCCGCGCGGACGCCGATGCCGCCAGGGCATTCCTCGACCAGGCAGCGGAACACTACGAGCAATCCGAGGACAACCGGGACCCGGACGGCCACGACGCCCTCGGCGCCTCCGGACTCCTCGGCTCCGTCACGGAACCTGCCGCTGAGGCGACGGCGAGGGGCGACGATGCTCCGCCCGCCCCGGCGCAGGCAGATCGGCCTACCCGCCATGCAGCCGGCGGCAGCCCCGGGGAACGGGGCCTTTGGCTGAGGCTGGGCCTTCCCGGCCGTCTGGCCAGCCTGCTGAAGCGTGCCAGGCTGTCCCGACGGCGGCCGCTGGTACAGCCCCTGCCCGGCGGCAGCGCCGGCCAGGTCACATCCGGAGTCCCCGGAGCCCCCTTCGAGGCACGTTCAGGCGCCGCCCGGACCGCCGCGCCGGGCCTGTTGGACGGTGCGCCGGGCCTGTTGGACGGTGCCGGCTCCGCCGGTCCCGACGCTGCCGGTGAGCGTGCCGGCGTCCATGCCGGCGTCGGCGGAGCAGACACCCCCGATTCGGGTGCGGTCCGCATCGGCACCGCCCGGAGGCGGGGCGTCAACGGGCTGCTGGCCCGCAGGCGGCGGCGTTGAACCACTGCCGCTGAAGCACCGCCGCTGGAACACCGCGGCGCGCCTAGCCGGCCTTTCCCGAGGAACGGGGCAGGCCCTGGCCGTCCGCCAGCTGTGCCCTGGCGTCCGTAGCAATCTCCGAGACCTGTGCGCGCTGGGCATGGTAGGCCAGGATCTGCAGCTCGGTCGCCATGTCCACCTTCCGCAGCTGGACATGGTCCGGGGCCTGGAGCAGCACCGGCGCAAAGCTGAGGATGCTCCTGACCCCGGCGGCGACCAGCCGGTCGCAGAGAACCTGCGCCACCTCCGCGGGGACGGCCAGGACAGCCATGTTGGACGCGGTGCTCTCGAGTATGGTTTCGAGGTCGTCGACGTGGCTGATCTCCAGGCGGCCCACCTGCTGGCCGACGGCCTCGGGGTCGGAATCCAGCAGGGCCACGACCTCGAATCCGCGCGAGGCGAACCCCGGGTAGCCGGCCAGGGCGCGCCCGAGGTTGCCCGCACCGATGATGGCCACCCGCCAGTCGAGGGTGAGTCCGAGGGCTGCGGCTATGCGCCCGCTGAGATAGGAGACGTCGTAGCCGACGCCGCGGGTCCCGTAGGACCCCAGATAGGACAGGTCCTTGCGCAGCATCGGAGAGTTCACGCCTGCCGCTTCCGCCAGCTCCTCGCTGGAGACCCGCTCGACGCCCTCCGTCAGCAGCGCCCCGAGCGCCCGCAGATAGATGGTCAGCCGGGTCAGGGACGCGGGCGGGATATGCCTGCCGGCGGAATGGGCGCCGTCGTCCGGCGCTTTGTCCGCAGGTGCCTTGATCGGTTTCGGAGGACGGCTCACAGCTGCTCCCTCCTCCGGTACGTACGCCGGCTCCGCCGGCTGATGCCCCCATCGGGCACTACGATAGGCCGCGCCGGGCGAAGCCGGAAGCCGTTGCGCGGGCTGCCGGCCGCCGCGTCATCGGCGGTGACGCTCATGCTTTCCCCGCAGCGAGCAGCCGGCGCAGCCTGGTCTCATCGATCTGCCAGAAGTCGCGCTGGACCCCGTCGACAAAGAGCACCGGCAGCTCCTCGCCGAAGCGGTGCTCCCGCTCCGGATCCCCGTCCACCGATTCCTCCCGCCACGGCAGCCCGAAGTCTCCCGCCACGCGCCGCAGCACCTCCCGCGCCTGCTCGCAGAGGTGGCATCCGGTGCGGGTGAGCAGCATCAGGTCGGGCGTGGCGGAGGCTGGCGAAGCATGCATTCTCCCAAAATAGCGTCCGATGCCCCTCGCCCCGCATTGTGCGACGCCTGCACCGGCCCGTGCGGCCGCCCGACGGGCATTGCGTAGACTCGAAACATGCCCCGTTCCACCGCCGTCAAACTCCCGGGTCCCGAGGCCGCGGCTGGGCGGCCCGGCGAGGCCGCGTTCTTCGACGTCGACAACACGCTCATGCGCGGGGCGAGCCTGTTCCATGTCGGGCGGAAGATGTACCAGCGGGGGGCCTTCACGCTGCGTGATGCGGCGGGTTTCGCCGCCAAGCAGCTGCGCTTCACGCTGCGCGGAGAGAATATGCAGGACGTACACTCCGTCCGCGACGCGGCCCTGGCCTTCGCCACCGGCCTGGCCGCCGAGGACGTCCGCACGCTGGGTGAAGAGGTCTACGACGAGATGATCGAGTCGAAGATCTGGCCCGGAACCCGTGCCCTGACGCAGCAGCATATGCAGGCGGGCCGCCCGGTCTGGCTGGTGACCGGCACTCCGGTGGAGGTGGCCTCCGTGATCGCCAGCCGGCTGAACCTGACCGGAGCGCTGGGAACGGTCAGCGAGGTGACGGACGGGCTGTACACGGGCCGCCTGGTGGGTGAATTCCTGCACGGCCCGGCCAAGGCCGAAGGGGTACGTGAGCTGGCCAGGAAGGAAGGGCTGGACCTGGCTGCCTGCTGGGCCTACAGCGACTCCTACAACGACGTGCCGCTGCTGAGCATGGTCGGGCACCCGGTGGCCATCAATCCCGACGCGCGGCTGCGCCGGCATGCCAGGGACAACAACTGGCCCGTCTATGACTTCCGCGCGGGCCGCAGGGCCGCAACGCTCGGGCTCAAGACGGCGACCACGGCCGGAGCGGCCTACGGGCTCTGGCGCGGCTGGTCCTGGATGCGGGCCCGCTGACCCTGTTTGTCCCGGCCGCCGTTAAGGCGTGAAGCCCGCTTCCCTGGACGGGATGCGGGCTTCCTTTCACAAGGGCCGAAGAAGGCTACTTCTTGTTGCGGCGCTGGTGACGGGTCTTGCGAAGCAGCTTGCGGTGCTTCTTCTTGGCCATACGCTTGCGGCGCTTCTTGATAACAGAACCCACGTAGTCCTCACAAACTCTTGTCGGATTGCTCCGGCACAGGGGCACCTCCGCCGGAAGGCAACGATGCATCCATACCGGCAGCACATGCCATGAATGAAAAACGTTCGTTAACAGGGTACCGCTTCGCTGCGGCTCCCGTTGACACCGGTTCCCGCGGGCGGGAAAGGCTACGCGGTGTCGGTGCGCCGGTTGGTTGCGGCGTCACGCAGCACCTGCTGCACAGCGGATTCCGGAACCCGGTAGGAGCGCCCGAACCGGACCGCCGGAAGCTCACCGGAGTGAACGAGCCGGTAGACGGTCATCTTGGAAACACGCATGACATCGGCGACTTCCGACACGGTCAGGAAGCGCACGTTCGAGAAGTTGCTCTCGTCTGCCATTGGTCAATAGTTCCTTCGCTCGCAGGCAGCGGGGCGGTCCACGGAGGGTGTGCCGCGCCACAGCCGCCATCCGGGAGGCGTGTCGCCTTGAGGACCACTGCGGTGATCGTCTAGTCCACCACTCTAGTGGCTGAAGTAACCATAGTGGAAGTTCCGGGAACCGTTTGACGCCCGTTCCGCCTGTGCCCGGCAGCCTCGGCCAGGTCCGCCAGGACCGCTTCCGTAACGCCCCAGTCCATGCAGGCGTCGGTGATGCTCTGCCCGTAGGTCAGATGGGCCGGCCCGGACGCCGGCAGCTTCTGCGCCCCGCCCTGCAGGAAGCTCTCCAGCATCACTCCCGCCACCCGCTCCGCGGCGTCGTCGGCGGCGGCGATCTGGGCGGCTATGTGGCGGGCGACGGCGGCCTGGCGGACATGGTCCTTGCCGCTGTTGGCATGGGAGGCGTCAATGATCAGGCGCGGGTTGAGGCCCCGGGCCGCCAGGCCGGCGGACGCCTCGGCGACGTGGGCGGAGGAGTAGTTGGGCCCGTCGCTGCCGCCGCGCAGGATCAGGTGCGTATCCGGGTTTCCTGCGGTGGCCACCATCGCGGCCCGCCCCTCCGCGTCTATGCCCAGGAACGTCTGGGGTGCCGCTGCGGCGGCGCAGGCGTCCAGTGCGACGGTCGTGCCGCCGTCGGTGCCGTTCTTGAAACCGACCGGCATGGACAGCCCGGACACCAGCTGGCGGTGGATCTGGCTTTCGGTGGTGCGGGCGCCGATCGCACCCCAGCCGACCAGGTCGGCCAGGTACTGCGGGCTGATCGGCTCAAGGAACTCGGTGGCGGTGGGCAGGCCAAGGTCCGCCACGTCCAGGAGGAACCGCCGCGCGGCCCGCAGCCCCGCCTCGATGTCGTGGCTGCCGTCCAGGTGCGGGTCGTTGATCAGGCCCTTCCAGCCCACGGTGGTGCGCGGCTTTTCGAAGTAGGCCCGCAGCACGATCAGCAGCTGGCCGCGGTGCCGGTCGGCGGCCTCTGCCAACCGGTGGGCGTATTCCAGCCCCGCCTGCGGATCGTGGATGGAACACGGCCCGGCGATCACCAGCAGCCGGCTGTCCTCGCCGTCGAGCACGCGGCGGATCTGCGCGCGGCCGGCCTCCACGCCGGCGGCGGCCAGCCCGCCGAGCGGCAGCTCGTCAAGCAGCTGCCCGGGCGCGGGCAGGGCCCGGAAGGAGGTGACCCGAAGGTTCGAGGTGGCTGCAGGAGCAAGTGTGTGCATGATGGTCCGTCCCTGTGGTGACACGGCGGGACCGGATGCTCAGAACCCGCCGGGAATGGCGAAGGGCAGGGAATTCTCCCTGCCCTGTTGGCTCTGAAGGTAAGCGTCAGCGTATTACCGCGCGGGCTCCTCCAGAGCCAACGGAAAATACGCATACCAACGCTTGGTCATGCCCCGACCCTAGACCCCTGCCCGTCCCCGGCGCAAACCGTGACGCACCGTCAGCCGGCAGCCGCCTGCTGCGCGGGCTCGGACTCGCGGTAGTAGCCGCGGATGTGCTCCGCGAGCAGCCGGCCCGCGTCGCCGCTCCGCCCCTCCCGGACCGCGGCCAGTATGGCGCGGTGCTCCCCGCGCAGCCGGCATGCCGTGTTCTCCCAGCTGGGGACGTTGCGGGCGCGGGCCAGCGTGTAGCCGCGGATGGAGTCACGCAGCGAGGCCATCATGGCGTTGATCAGGGAGTTGCCGGCGGCTTCCGCCAGCGCCACGTGGAACCGGGTGTCGAGTTCCAGGAAGTCGGCCACGTCGAGGCCGGCGTCATCCATGGCGTCCAGCAGCTGTCCGGCCTGTTCAAGCGACGGCGCCCCGGCCCTGGCATGGAGCCCTGTCCAGGACTCCAGCATGACGCGCGTCTCGACGACGTCGGCCACCGCCAGGTGGGAGCTGGCAATGTGAAGGCGCAGGGCCGAACTCAGGGCGGCGGCCGGATTGGCGGTCACCACCGTCCCGGACTCCGGGCCGGATCCCACACCCGCGCGCACCATGCCCATGGCCTCCAGGATCCGGATGCCTTCCCGGACGGAGGCCCGGGACACACCGATCTGCTCGGCCAGGGCGCGCTCTCCCGGGAGGCGGTCGCCCACGGCCAGGTCCCCGGCGGCCAGGGCGGTCTCAAGCCAGTTCAGCACCAGCTGGTGGGTTCTCATTGGTTCAGGATACTTGTCCCCCCACGTGCGGTTTCCGTAGGCTCGGAAACCCCGAACCAACCTGCAAGGAAGCAGAACGTGACCCACCTTCCTCCCGCCCTGAGGCGACGCATCCCCAAGCCCGCCGATCTGCGCCCGCTGCTGCAGTTCAAGCCCCCGGTGGTGGGGCAGGCCGCCCGGCTGCGGCGCGCCTCGACGATCTGGGACCTGCGGGACATGGCCCGCCGGCGCACCCCCAAGGCGCCCTTCGACTACACCGACGGCGCCGCGGGCGAGGAGATCACACTGAACCGTGCCCGCGCCGCGTTCCGGGACCTGGAGTTCCGCCCGGGCGTGCTGCGCAACGTCCAGCGGATCGACACCGGGGTGCAGATCCTTGGAGCCCGCTCCGCGCTGCCCTTCGGCATCGCCCCGACCGGCTTCACCCGGATGATGCACTCCGAGGGCGAATACGCCGGAGCCCGGGCGGCGGCGGCCGCGGGCATCCCCTACACGCTCTCCACCATGGGCACCGCCTCCATCGAGGACGTCGCCGAGACCGCAGGATCGGGCCGGAACTGGTTCCAGCTCTACCTGTGGACCGAGCGGGAAAAGTCGCTGGAGCTGATCGAACGGGCGGCGGCCGCCGGTTACGACACGCTGATGGTCACCGTGGACACGGCGGTTGCCGGTGAACGCCTGCGCGACGTCCGCAACGGCATGACCATCCCTCCGGCGCTGACGCTCAAGACCGTCCTCGACGCTTCGTACCGGCCGGCCTGGTGGTTCAACTTCCTCACCCACGAGCCGCTGGCCTTCGCCTCGCTGAACCGGTACAGCGGCACCGTGGGCGAACTGATCAACTCGATGTTCGATCCGACCCTGACCTTCGCGGATCTGGACTGGCTGCGGGAGGTGTGGAAGGGCAAGCTCGTGGTCAAGGGCATCCAGACCCTCGACGACGCCCGGAAGGTGGTCGACCACGGGGCGGACGGCATCGTGGTCTCCAACCACGGCGGCCGGCAGCTGGACCGTGCACCGATCCCGCTGCACCTGCTGCCGGAAATCGCGGCCGAGCTAAAGGGCCGTACCGCCATCATCCTCGACACCGGCATCATGAACGGCGGCGACATCGTGGCCGCCCATGCCCTGGGCGCGGACTTCACCCTGATCGGGCGCGCCTACCTGTACGGGCTGATGGCCGGCGGCCAGGCCGGCGTCGAGCGGGCCATCGAGATCCTCGGCGCGCAGGTGCGCAACACCCTGGCGCTGCTGGGCGCGGCGTCCATGTCGGAGCTGACGGAGGACCATGTCCGGCTGCCCGCCGGTGCGGCCGTGAGCGGCAGCGCCGCCGCGCTGACCCGGACCACCTGGGCGCAGCGGAACTGACCCGCCCGGAGGCCAGGGGCGCGCACAGCGCAGGGGCGCGGCACCATCACCGGTGCCGCGCCCCTGCGCTGTCCGGGCGGGCCCGGACGTCGGTCCTTTGCTAGATGACGCCGAGGGCGAGCATCGCGTCGGCGACCTTCACGAAGCCGCTGATGTTGGCTCCCACCACGTAGTTGCCGGGGGCGCCGTACTCGTCGGCGGTGCGGGCGCAGCGGTCGTGGATGCTGGACATGATCTCGCTGAGCCGCCGCTCGGTGTGTTCGAAAGACCACGCGTCCCGGCTCGCGTTCTGCTGCATTTCCAGGGCCGAGGTGGCCACGCCGCCGGCGTTGGCCGCCTTGCCCGGGCCGAACAGCACGCCGGCTTCCTGGAAGGCCTCGATGGCCTTGGGGGTGCAGGGCATGTTCGCGCCCTCGGCCACGGCCACGGTGCCGGACTTGATCAGGGTCAGGGCGGCCTGTTCATCCAGTTCGTTCTGGGTGGCGCAGGGCAGGGCAACCGTCGCGCCCGCGTCCCAGACGCTGCCGCCGCGCACGAAGCGGGCGCCGTCGCCGCGCCGCGTCGCGTAGTCCACGATCCGGCCGCGTTCGACCTCCTTGATGGTCCGCAGCAGGCCGACGTCGATGCCCGCCTCGTCCACCACGTAGCCGGAGGAGTCGGAGCAGGCCACCACGGTGGCGCCCAGCGACTGGGCCTTGTCGATGGCGTTGATCGCCACGTTGCCGGAGCCGGAGACGATCACGCGCTGCCCGTCCAGGCTCATGCCGCGGGTCTTGAGCATCTCCTCGACGAACATGACCACGCCGTACCCGGTGGCTTCCGGGCGGACGAGGGAACCGCCCCAGCTCACGCCCTTGCCGGTGAGCACGCCGGATTCGTAGCGGTTCGTGATCCGCTTGTACTGGCCGAACAGGTAGCCGATCTCCCGGCCGCCGACGCCGATGTCGCCGGCGGGGACGTCGGTGTACTCCCCGATGTGCCGGTACAGCTCGGTCATGAAGGACTGGCAGAAGCGCATGACTTCGGCGTCCGATTTGCCGCGCGGATCGAAGTCGGAGCCGCCCTTGCCGCCGCCGATGGGCATGCCGGTCAGGGCGTTCTTGAAGATCTGCTCGAAGCCCAGGAACTTGACGATGCCCAGGTAGACGGAGGGATGGAACCGCAGCCCGCCTTTGTAGGGGCCGAGGGCGGAGTTGAACTCCACCCGGAAGCCCCGGTTGATCTGCACCTGGCCGCGGTCGTCGGTCCACGGCACCCGGAAGATGATCTGCCGCTCCGGTTCGCAGATGCGCTGCAGGATGGCCGCCTCGCCGAACTCCGGGTGTTTCTTCAGGACCGGCCCGAGGCTGTCGAAAACCTCCGTCACCGCCTGGTGGAACTCGGTCTCACCGGGGTTCCGGTGAAACACCTCGTCGCGCACGCGCTCCAGTACAGCATCCATAATTTCTCCTCGTTGCAGGCCCCCTTCTACGCTAGCGGGGCTGCGGCGCGGAGAAAATTCGGCGGGCGTCCGATTACGCCCGTGCGTCCGGTGTGCCTGGAGCGGCGGGCGTGGCCCGCGGGTCCGGCACCGCTAGCGGCGGCGGCGGAACTTCGGCAGCTGGCCGAGCAGGTCGGCGGCCCGTTCGGCGGCGCGGCCCACGGTGCGGCCCAGCTGCGGCTGGGGGCGCGGATCATCCTGCGGGGCGGGGCTTCCGGCTGCGGCGGCGGCCGCGGCGGCGGGCGGCAGGACGGCGGCGGGCGCCGTCGTCGTCCGGGTGGCGAAGATGCCGCGGCCGGCACGGGACCCGACGGCGGCGAGGCCCGGCTGGGGTTCGGCCGGCTGCAGCGACTGCAGCCCGAAACCGCGCAGCCACAGGACCACCTCGTCGAGGGGGCCCGTGAGCAGGGAGTAGTAGCGCTTCTGGCCTTCGGCGCGCATGGAGACCAGGCCCGCCTCGCGCAGGACCTTCAGGTGCTTGGATACGGTGGGCTGGCTGACCTCCAGCTCCTGTACCAGGGTGCCGACGGACTTGTCACCGGCCCGCAGGGCGGCCAGGATCTCACGTCGGGTACCTTCCGCGATGACGGCAAACACATCGTCGATGACCATGCCCAATACCTTAGCCCCGTTCCCGGCGGGAACGTGTATCCGCAGGTCGCGCTGGAGGGTCAGTCGAACCAGGGGTCCAGCCCGTGCAGGGGGAAGACTTCCTTGCGGGTGGCCATGACGGTGCGGTCGATCGCGTCGTTGGGGTCGTAGCCGACCTCCCAGGAACGCCACCACGTGTCGGCGCCGTCCCCCATGAGCTCGGGCACCGTGATTCCATGCTTCTCCTGAACGTACTGCCGCCAGGCTCCCGGCACCGGCGTGCTGCAGCGGATGCCGCCGTTGGCGGCCGCCGAGATCAGCATCGCCCAGGACCGCGGCACCACGGAGGCGACGTTGTACCCGCCGCCGCCGGTGGCCACCCACCGGCCCTCGCACAGCTGGCCGGCGAGGTCGGCGATGGTCAGCGCCGCCTGCCGCTGGGTATCCACGCTCAGGCGCAGGTTGGTCAGCGGGTCCTCGGCGTGGCCGTCGCAGCCGTGCTGGCTGACGATCACCTCCGGCGCGAACGCCTGGGCCAGCTGCGGGACGACGGCGTGGAAGGCGCGCAGCCAGCCGGCGTCGGAGGTTCCGGCCGGCACGGCCACGTTCACCGCCGTCCCCTCCGCCCCCGGCCCGCCGGTTTCGTTGGCGAACCCGGTGCCCGGGAACAGGCTCAGCCCGCTCTCGTGGATGGAGATGGTCATGACCCGGGGGTCGTCCCAGAAGATCTGCTGCGTGCCGTCGCCGTGGTGCGCGTCGGCGTCGATGTACAGGACGCGGGAGGCACCGGCTTCGAGGAAGCGGGCGACGGCGGCCGCGGCGTCGTTGTACACGCAGAACCCCGCCGCCTTGCCCCGGCCGGCGTGGTGCATGCCGCCGGCGAAGTTGACCGCGTGCACGCTGCCCCCGGACAGCACGGCCTCCGCGGCCGCCACCGAGCCGCCCACCAGCCGGGCGCTGGCTTCGTGCATGCCGGCGAAGGCCGGGGTGTCCTCGGTGCCCAGCCCGTAGGCCTGGTCGGCGGCCGCGGGGGCTTCGCCGGCGGCCCGGACCGCGGCGATGTAGGCGCGGTCGTGCACGGTGGCCAGGCGGTCGTCGTCGGGCACGAAGGGTTCGGCCAGTGAAACCGTGGGCAGGTCGAACAGACCCAGCTCGCGGGCCAGGCGGGCGGTCAGGTCCAGCCGCAGCGGACTCATGGGGTGGCTGGGGCCGAAATTGTAGGCCAGCATCGACTCATGCCAGATGACGGTCGTCGGCATCGCCGGCAGGCTGAGCCCGGAACTGGTCATGCTGACAGGCTACGCGATGCCGGCAGCGCAGGCATGCGGGGATCGGTTAGTGGTTTACTAGCTGTTGCACAGCCCCGTAACAGAACTGGAAAACAGCGAGATGGCCTCTTCCCGGCCGGCCCGGCCGCAGGCACCGCCCGCCGAGAAGCGGCGGATCATTCCCCCGGTCTTTACCTGGCTTCGGACCCTCGTGGAGGACCTCTTCGGCCGTTCTCCCGCGCGTCTGGCGCTGACCGTGTTCGCGCTGGTCATCGTGCTGTTCACCGCCCTGCTGGCGCTGCCCATCTCCTCCGCCACCGGCTATGCGACCCCGCTGCACGACGCCCTGTTCACCGCGGTCTCCGCCGTCTGCGTCACCGGCCTGACCGTGGTGTCCACGGCCACGCACTGGTCCGCCTTCGGGCAGGTCATGATCCTGGTGGCCATCCAGGTCGGCGGCCTGGGCATCCTGACCCTCGCGTCCCTGCTGGCCCTGGCCGTCAACCGGCGGCTCGGCGTGCGCGGGAAGCTGATCGCCCAGGAGGGCATGAACACCGGCCGGCTGGGCGAGGTCGGCTTCCTGCTGCGGATCGTGGTGCTGACGACGGTCAGCATCGAAGCGGTGCTGGCGCTGGTCCTCGCGCCGCGGTTCATGATGCTGGGCGAGTCGCCCGGGCAGGCGATCTGGCATGCGGTGTTCTATGCCGTCTCGGCGTTCAACAATGCCGGGTTCACGCCGCATTCGGACGGTTTGGTGCCCTATGAAGAGGACATCTGGATCCTCGCCCCGCTGATGATCGGCGTGTTCGCCGGCAGCCTGGGCTTTCCCGTGATCATGGTGCTGCTGCAGACCAGGCTGCGTCCGGGCCGGTGGAACCTCCATACCAAGCTCACCCTGCTGGTCTCCGGCATCCTGCTCATCGGCGGCACCGTCCTCTGGGGCCTGCTGGAGTGGGCCAACAGCCGGACCATCGGCGAGCTGGACGTCGGCGAGAAGCTGCTGCATTCGGTGTTCGCCTCGGTGATGACCCGGTCCGGCGGGTTCAACCTGGTCGACATGGCGGACCTGACCCCCGGCACGCTGCTGATCACCGACATGCTCATGTTCGCCGGCGGCGGCTCGGCGTCGACCGCCGGCGGAATCAAGGTCACCACGGTGGCCGTGATCTTCCTGGCGATCGTCGCCGAGGCACGCGGCAACTCCGACGTCCGGGCCTTCTCCCGGACCATTCCCTACGGCGCCATGCGGGTGGCGATCTCCGTCGTCGTCCTGGGCGCCACCCTGGTGGCGGTGTCCACGCTGGCCCTGCTGGTGATCACGGGCGAAACGCTGCAGCCGGTACTGTTCGAAGTGATCTCGGCCTTCGCGACGGTGGGGCTGAGCATCGGCCTGAGCCCCACCCTGCCGCCGGAAGGCAAATACGTCCTCTCCGCGCTGATGTTCGCCGGCCGGGTGGGAACCATCACCCTGGCCGCCGCCCTGGCGGTGCGCCAGAGCAACACCCTGTACCACTTCCCGGAAGAGAGGCCCATCATTGGCTGAACGTCCCCCGCACAACGCCCCCGTCCTGGTGATCGGGCTGGGCCGCTTCGGCATGGCAACGGCGGAGCAGCTCGTGCGCCAGGGCCGCGAGGTGCTGGCGATCGAGCGTGATCCCTCGCTCGTGCAGAAGGCCTCCACCCTGCTGACCCACGTCGTGCAGGCCGACGCCACCAACATCGAGGCGCTGAAGCAGCTGGGCGCGCAGGATTTCAGTTCCGCCGTCGTCGGCGTCGGCACCTCGATCGAGTCCAGCGTGCTGATCACGGTGAACCTGGTGGACCTGGGCATTGAGCACCTGTGGGTCAAGGCCATCACGCCGGCGCACGGCAAGATCCTGGCCCGGATCGGCGCCAACCACATCATCTACCCCGAGGCCGACGCCGGACGCCGCGCCGCCCACCTGGTGGCCGGACGCATGCTGGACTTCATCGAGTTCGACGACGACTTCGCGATCGTGAAGATGTACCCGCCCAAGGAAACCCAGGGCTTCACCCTGCGCGAGTCCAACGTCCGCTCCAAGTACGGGGTCACAATCGTGGGCGTGAAGTCCCCGGGCGAGGACTTCACCTACGCTCAGGCGGACACCAAGGTCTCCGGGCGGGACCTGCTGATCGTGGCCGGCCACGCAGATCTGCTGGAGCGGTTCGCCGCCCGTCCCTGACCGGAGCCGCCCAGGACCAGAGTCGGCGCCGGCCCGGGGTGGCGCTAGCCCTCTCGCAGTTCGGCGCTGATCTGCGCTGCGCGCGCGGCGGCCGCCGCCGCGCCGTCTGCCACGATCACGGGCAGCCCGCGCCGATCGAATTCGGCGATGGCCGCTTCGGTGGTGCCGTTCGGGCTGGTGACGGCGCGGCGAAGGGCCGCGGCGTCGGCATCGGGTTCGGCAAGCATGGCGCCGGCACCGGCGACGGTTTCGCGGGCGAGCAGCGCGGACAGCTGCGGGTCCAGGCCCAGGCGCTCACCGGCGGCGGCCATGGCCTCGGCAAGGTAGAACGCGTAGGCGGGCCCTGATCCGCTGACCGCGGACAGCGCATCGACCTGTTCCTCGGGCACCTGGACAACGGTTCCGGCGGATGCCAGCAGCCGTTCCGCCTCGTCCAGGGCCGCCTGGCTGCAGGAGGTTCCGGGCGACAGGGAAACCACGCCCCGGCCCAGCTTGGAGGGCGTGTTGGGCATGCAGCGGATCACCGGCTGGCCTTCCGGCAGGGCCGCTTCGAGCATCTGCACCGTGACGGCGGCAGCCACGCTGATCACCAGGGCGCCGGGCTTCAGCGCGGAGCCGATCTCCTCGAGCATGGCCTTCACGCCCACGGGCTTCACTCCGACGATGACGACGTCGGCCGCGGCGGCCGCCGTCCGGTTGGCGTCCTCCTGCTCGGACCCGGCCAGGCCCTGCACGCCGTGCCGGCTGCGCAGCTCGGCGGCCCGCTCCGCCCGCCGCACGGTGGCGGTGATCCGGTCCTTCGGATGTCCGCCGGCGAGCATGCCGGCCAGGATCGCTTCGTTCATGGAGCCGCAGCCAAGGAAAGCCACGTGGGGAATGTTCTCGCTAGCCATGGTCCCGATTCTGCCACGGGCGGCGGCACCGGCCGTTCCCGGGAAGTGCCCGGCGGCCGCCCAGCCGCTGCACAGGTTGCGGACCTACAGTCTTAACTGCCTCTTGGAGGTGCGAGTGACGAAGGGCTCCGGCTCTTCGGGTGCCGGCGATCCGCGGATGTTTTCCCCCAACCGTCCGCAGGAATCGCCGGCACTTTGCGTTTAACCGTCGAGTGAGCCGAGTGCGTCGAGTCAGTCGTCGAGCTGGCCCAGATGACGCCGGGTGAACTCCAGGGTCCTGCCCAGCAGGTCCTCCCGCTCGCCGGCGCCCTTCGCCCGCCGGGTGCTGACTTCGATGCTGACGACGCCGGTGAACTTCCGTTCGGCCAGGTAGCGCAGCGCCTCGGCGCAGCGCTGCGTGCCTTCTCCGGGCAGCAGGTGCTCATCGCGGCCGTTGGGGGTGCCGTCGGTCAGGTGGACGTGGGTGAGGCGGTCTCCGAGCCGGCGGATCTCCTCATAGGAGTCCATTCCGGCGATGGCGGCGTGGGAGAAGTCCCAGGTGACGTGCTCATAGGGTTCGGGCACCGGGTTCCAGTGCGGCAGGTAGGCCTTCGCCTCACGGCCGCGCACGCGCCACGGGTACATGTTCTCGACGGCGATGATCACGCCGTACTCCTCCGCGACCCGGCGCACGCCTTCGGCGAAGTTCTCCGCATAGCCGGTCTGCCAGCGGAAGGGCGGGTGCACGATCACGGCGTGCGCCCCGACCTCGGCCGCCATGGCTGCCGACAGCTCCACCTTCGTCCAGGCCTTGCCCCAGACCTGTTGGGTGACCAGGAGCGTAGGGGCGTGGATGGCAAGGATCGGCTGCTCGTACTTCTCGCTCAGGTGCTTGAGCTCATCCGGGTTCCGGCTGATCTGGCTGCCGGTGACCATGACCTCCACCCCGTCATAGCCCAGGTCGTGGGCCACGGCGAACGTGTCGTACACGCTCAGCGGATAGACGGAGGCGCTGGAAAGCACCACCGGAATGTCAGGCAGGGGCCTGGGGCTGCTGGAGGACTCGGGCATTCAGCTGCGCTTTCGCTAGGGAACCTGGCTCGTCTCCATTATGTCCCCGGCGGTGCAGCCCGCCGTCCGCCCGCCGGGGCGTTCACCCGGGCGGACGGCCGGCGGCGGCGGCTACTTCCGTGCCGCGGCCCGCTTGCGGACCGGTTTCTTCGCGGGACCCTTGGCGCGCTTTTCCGCCAGCAGCTCAATGGCCTGCTCGCGGGTCAGCTCCTCGATGCTGGTGGCCCGGGGAACGGTGATGTTGGTGACGCCGTCGGTGATGTACGGGCCGAAACGGCCTTCCTTCACCACGATCGGCTTCTCCGAGACCGGGTCGGGCCCGAACTCGGCCAGCGGCTCGACGGCTGCGCGGGCGCCGCGCTGCTTGGGCTGGGAGTAGATCTCCAGGGCCTGCTCGAGGGTGATCGTGAAGATCTCCTCCTCGGAGCCGATGGAGCGGGAATCGGTGCCCTTCTTCAGATACGGGCCGAACCGCCCGTTCTGCACCGTGATCTCGTTGCCCTCGGCGTCGGTGCCCAGCACGCGCGGCAGGCTCATCAGGGCCAGCGCCTGCTCGAGGGTGACGGTGTCCACGCTCATCGACTTGAACAGGGACCCGGTGCGCGGGCGCACCTTCACGGGCTTCTTCGGCGGCTTGGGCTTGCCGTTCTTGTAGTACTCCACCGGCTGGGCGGCGAGCTCCTCCTCGGTCGGTTCCGGGATGATCTCGGTGACGTAGGGACCGTACCGTCCGTTGCGCGCCACGATGGTGCGCCCGGTGTCGGGATCGGTGCCCAGCACCCGCTCCTCGGGCCCGGCGCTGTTCATCAGCTCCACGGCCTTCTCGGCGGTCAGCTCGTCGGGGGCCAGGTCCTCGGGCACGTTGGCGCGCTCCGGCTCGGCGCCCTCCGGGGCGTCGGCCGGCAGGACGCGTTCCAGGTACGGGCCGAACTTGCCCACCCGCAGCACGATGCCGTCGGCGATCTCGATGGAATTGATGGCCCGCGCGTCGATTTCACCGAGGTCGTTGACGATGGTGTGCAGCCCGGTTTCCTGCCGGTCCCCGTAGTAGAAGCGGTCCAGCCACTCCACGCGGCCGGCTTCGCCGCGGGCGATCCGGTCCAGGTCCTCTTCGAGCTCGGCGGTGAAGTCGTAGTCGACGTAATCGGTGAAGTGCTCCTCGAGCAGCCGCACCACCGAGAACGCGATCCAGCTCGGGACCAGGGCCTGGCCGCGGCTGGTGACGTACCCGCGGTCCATGATCGTGGAGATCGTGGCGGCGTAGGTGGAGGGGCGTCCGATGCCCAGCTCCTCCAGGGTCTTGACCAGGGAGGCTTCCGTGTAGCGGGGCGGCGGGGAGGTTTCGTGGCCGGCGGGGGTGATGTCCCGGGCCGCCAGCGGGTCTTCCGCCTTGAGCACCGGCAGCCGCGCGCCGTCGCCGGACTCGCCGTCGTCGTCGCCGCGGACCGCATCGCGGCCCTCCTCGTACGCGGCCATGAAGCCGCGGAAGGTGATCACGGTGCCGGAGGCGGTGAACTCGGCGTCGCGCCCGTCGGAGGACACCGCGCCGAGGCGCACGGACGCCGTCGAGCCCTTCGCGTCGGCCATCTGCGAGGCCACGGTGCGCTTCCAGATCAGCTCGTACAGCTTGAACTCGTCGCCGCGCAGCGCGGAGGCGACCTGCGCCGGGGTGCGGAAGGAGTCACCGGCGGGCCGGATGGCCTCGTGCGCCTCCTGCGCGTTCTTCGACTTGCCCTTGTAGATGCGCTTGGCGTCCGGCACGTACTCCGGTCCGTACAGCTCCGACGCCTGCCGGCGGGCGGCGTTGATCGCCTGGTCCGACAGTGCCGGGGAGTCGGTACGCATATAGGTGATGTAGCCGTTTTCGTACAGCCGCTGCGCCACCTGCATGGTCACCCGCGAGGAGAAGCGCAGCTTGCGGCCAGCCTCCTGCTGCAGGGTGGAGGTGGTGAACGGGGCGGCCGGACGGCGGGTGTAGGGCTTGGTGTCCACCGAGCGGACGGTGAACGCGGCAGCCTCCAGCGACGCGGCGAGGCTGACGGCGGCCGCCTCGTCCAGGTGCGCGACGTCGGCGCTCTTGAGCTGCCCACGGTCGGTGAAGTCCTTGCCGGTGGCGATGCGCCGGCCGTCCAGGCTGACCAGCTTGGCCTTGAAGGACTCGTCCTGGGCGGTGGCGAAGGTGCCCAGCAGGTCCCAGTAGGAGGCGGAGCGGAACGCCATGCGCTCCCGCTCCCGCTCCACGACCAGGCGGGTGGCCACCGACTGCACGCGCCCGGCGGACAGGCCGCGGGCCACCTTGCGCCAGAGCACCGGAGAAATCTCATAGCCGTAGAGGCGGTCCAGGATGCGGCGGGTTTCCTGCGCGTCCACCATGGCGACGTCGACGTCCCGCATTTCCTGCAGGGCGCGCTGGATCGCTTCCCGGGTGATTTCCGGGAAGGTCAGGCGGTGCACCGGGACTTTGGGCTTGAGCACCTGCAGCAGGTGCCACGCGATGGCTTCGCCTTCGCGGTCCCCATCGGTTGCGAGGTAGAGCTCGTCGGCGTCCTTGAGCGCCGCCTTGAGCTCGGCGACCTTCTTCTTCTTGTCCGTGGACACTACGTAGTACGGCTCGAAGCCGTTCTCCAGGTCGACGGCGAACTTGCCGAGCGAGGACTTCTTCAGCTCGGCAGGCAGGTCCGAGGGCTGGGGCAGGTCCCGGATGTGGCCCATCGAGGCGGTCACCTCGAAGTCCTCTCCGAGATAACCGGCAATGGTCTTGCCCTTGGCGGGGGACTCGACGATGACGAGCTTTTTCTTCTTGCCGGTGTTCTTGTCCGATGCCTTAACTGGCACGTCTCTCCTACGTAGCGGAAGTGCTGATGGTTTGGATGATGGTCTTGCCGCGGGCCGCAGCGCCCGGCGCCGGTTCATCCACAGACAGTATGGGGGTTGCCCCAGCACTAGGGTAACTGGTCGGCGGAACAGTTACCGACGTGCGGGTTAATTACCTGCGGAGGGCTGCTCCGGCCGCTGCCGGGCCTCCAGCGGCACCAGGAACCCGTCAAGCAGCAGGTTCCGGACCTCGGCCTCCAGCCCGGACGCGAACTCGGCGTCGCCGTCGCGGCCCAGCAGTGCGGCCAGCGCGCCGATGATCTGGCCGGCGGTGAGGTCCCCGTCGGAAGCCGAGACGAAGCCGGCCAGCTCGGTGCTCATCAGGTTGGTGCGACGGAATCCGGCACCCTGGCGCAGCAGGATCACGCCCGGGTGCTCGGCGCCGGGCCGCTGGTGGCGTTCCTCGGTCACGTCGTCCGCAACCACCAGCCGCTCCCGGAGCAGGGAGGCCCGCGGGGCGGCCCAGTCGAAGCGCTCGACGGCGGCGCCCAGGTGCGGCCCGATCGGCTGTTCCAGGGGGTGGGGAATCTCCTCGAAGCGCAGCAGCGGTTCGCTGCCGGTGCGCCGGCGCAGCCAGATCGAGCCGAAGCCGACCGCCTCCGTGTTACGGGATGCGAAGTCGCGCAGGTAGGCCTCGTAGGCGGCGGTGTAGAGCTGCCGGTCCCGGTTTTCGGCGGCGTCCCGGAGCCACATTTCGGCGTACTCGGCGGGGCTGAGCTGCTCGCGCTGGATCACCCAGGCGTCCAGTTCCTCCGGCACCCAGGAGCGGATCCGCCGTTCCCAGCCGGTGGCGGTGGCCGCGTCGGTAGCCGGGGTGGCGTCCGTATCCGGGGTGGTGCCCGGGACGCCCTGCGGGGCCTGGATTTCCCAGTTGCCCAGCATCTGGGCCGTGCCGCCGGGGGCCAGCACGTCGCCGAGGCCGCGAATCAGGGAGGAGACAATGTCGTCTCCCGGCAGCCCGCCGTCGCGGTAGGTGAAGCGGTCCGGCTCGTCCGCTCCGGTGCGCGGGGTGATGACGAACGGCGGGTTGGAGACCACCAGGTCGAACCGTTCCCCGGCCACCGGTTCCAGCAGGGACCCCAGCCGCAGCGACACCCGGTCCTCGAGCCGCAGCGGGTCCAGGCCCAGGGCCGGGGCGTTCAGCAGCAGGTTGAAGCGGGTGAAGCCGAGGGCGCGGTCGGAGATGTCGGTGGCGGTCACGTGGCGGGCATGGCCGAGCAGGTGGAAGGCCTGGATGCCGCAGCCGGTGCCCAGGTCGAGCGCCCGGTCCACCGGCCGGCGCACCGTCAGCTGCGCCAGGCTCAGCGACGCCTGCCCGATTCCCAGGACGTGGTCGCGGCGCAGCACGCCGGGGCGCTGATGGGCACCCAGGTCGCTGGCCACCCAGAGCGAGGCGGCCGGGGTGTCCCCTTCGCCGCCGATGCCGTACGGCCGCAGGTCGACGGCGGCGCGCAGGGCACCGTCCCCGCCTGCAGCATCCGGGACAGGGCGGGAGTCACTGGGCCCGGTGGTCGCCGGTTCCACGAGGCCCAGGCGGAGGAGCCCGGCAACGCCGGTGCGCGGGAACGCACGGGCGAGGTCCGCTGCGGACAGGTCGGTTCCGATGAGCCACAGGGCGACGGCGGCGGCCACCGGGCGCGGCTGTGCGGCCGCGGCTTCCTCCCGGCAGGCGAGGATGGCCGGCACGAGCTGTTCACGTCCCAGCGCATCGGCTGCCTCTTCGCCGAGGAAGGCGGCCACGCCGTCGACGGTGTAGTCCATAGCCGTCAGGTCGGCCGCCAATTGGGCCAGCAGGGCGGGGTCGTCACTGTGCGGGGCATCCGGAATCCGGGCGAAGCTGTTCACCGCTTCAGTCTATGGGCGGAGAAACCGCCCCGCGGGCCGCGGAGGTTCAGGCCGTACAGCCCTCCGGGCAGCGGAGCGTGGCAGGATCCGACGCGCAGTCGGCGCAGTAGAGGGTGAGCTTGCGGCAGGCCGGGTTCGAGCAGTTCTCGAACTTGCTGGTGGGCGCCTCGCAGCGGGCGCAGCGGCCGATGACCTCGGCGTCGTCGCTGAACTCGGTGTGCATGCGCCGGTCGAACACGTACAGCGAGCCCTCCCAGAGGCCCTTGTCGCCGTAGGCCTCGCCGTAGCGGACGATGCCGCCGTCGAGCTGGTAGACCTCCTTGAAGCCCCGGTTGACCATCAGCGAGGAGAGCACCTCGCAGCGGACGCCGCCGGTGCAGTACGTCACCACCGGCTTGTCCTTCAGCTCGTCGTACTTGCCCGAGTCCAGCTCGCGGATGAAATCCCGGGTGGTCTCGACGTCGGGCACCACGGCGTTCTTGAACCGGCCGATCTGCGCTTCGAAGGCGTTGCGGCCGTCGAAGAAGACCACGTCCTCCCCCGCGGCGCGGCGGGCGTCCACCAGCTCGTGCAGTTCCTCCGGGCGCAGGTGCACGCCGCCGCCGACGACGCCGTGCTCATCGACCTTCAGCTCGCCGGGGGCCCCGAAGCTTACGATTTCCTTCCGCACCTTCACGGAAAGCCGCGGGAAGTCCTCCGCGGAGCCCTCGGAGTACTTCACCTCCAGTCCGCGGAATCCCGGGTACTGCCGGGTGGCCTTCACGTAGGCCTTCACCGCGTCCAGCGGGCCGCCGACCGTACCGTTAATACCGTCCGGGGAGATCAGGATGCGCCCGCGCAGGCCGAGGGAGTCGCACAGCGTGTGCTGCCACAGGCGGACCGCCTCGGGGTCCGGCAGCGGGGTGAAGAGGTAGTACAGAGCGATTCGGTTCATTGCCACCCCTCAAGGGTAGTCGGGCGCCGGGAGCCGGCCGGCGTCCTCGGGCCTGCGGGCGGACGACGTCGGGCTGCCGGGATCATGCCCGCCCTGATCCCGGACGCACGGGAGCGGCGCAGCAGCCGACTGCGGGTTTACCGCCGCTGCATACCGTTCCCCCGCCCCGGCCGCTATCGTGCATGCATGGGCGAGCTGAGCGAGGAACTGCTGGAGACCTGGGTCTCCGGATGGGCGCAGGCCCGGGGCTATCGGATGCGGCACGAGGGCCGCTTTCCTGCCGCGCTGCTGCACGACAAGACCAACGACTGGGAGTATTTCGCCCTGGAACCCTCCCACGACGAGTTCGCGGCGCTGGCCTCCTCGGCCCGGCACAGCCCGCAGCGGCTGTTCACGATCGTGACCCGGCGGCTGGACGAAATCCACGGTGCGGCGTCCGTGTACGGGCTCCAGGTCCGGTCCGCGGACGAGGTGTTCATGGTCCTGGCCATGGAGGGCCAGGACGTCGAGGATCCGCTGCCGCCGGGAGACGGATATGAGACGTACACCCTGCGTTCCGGAACGGTGGGCGATGTGTCGGTGACCCTGGACGGGGCTCCGGTCGCCAGCGGCCGCGTCGCGGTGGTCAACGGCATCGCCGTGTATGACCGGATTCTCACCGACCCGGAGTACCGCCGGCTGGGGCTCGGCAGCTATGTGATGCGGGCGCTGACCGCGGTGGCCCTGGAGCACGACGCCGAGACCGGGCTGCTGATCTCCACCGCAGAAGGCCTGGAGCTATACCGGTATCTGGGCTGGGAGCCGCTGGCCGGCGTCGTCATGCTGGAGCCGCGGCTCTGACCCCGCCCGCCGGGTCGGCTCGGCCTGCGGCGAAACCGCTGCGGCCTGTCGGATCCCGGTGGGAGAATGGCCGCGTGGCCCTACACGACTCCCTGATTCCGCTGCTCGGCGGCGGAGCCGACCCTGAGCAGCTGGTGCATGTGCACGAGATCCCGGCCCGCGAGGCCCGGACTGTGCCGTGGCCGCAGTGGGTGCACCCCGACGTCGTCGCCGGGTACCAGCGCCTGGGCGTGCAGCTGCCCTGGCGGCACCAGGTCGAGGCCGCGGACACGGCACATGCCGGCAACGACGTCATCGTGGCCACCGGCACCGCCTCCGGCAAGTCGCTGGCGTATCAGCTGCCGGTGCTGGATGCGATCCACCGCGGCGGGCTGGATGAGCGGGCCACGCTGGAACCCTCGGGCGCCGTCGCCCTCTACCTGGCGCCGACCAAGGCGCTCGCGGCGGACCAGCTCTCGGCGGTCAAGGCGCTCGGGCTGCCCACGGTGCGGGCGGAAACCTACGACGGCGACACCGACCCCGGCGCCCGCCGCTGGATCCGCGACCATGCCAACCTGGTGCTCGCCAACCCGGACATGCTGCACTTCGGGGTGCTGCCCAACCATTCCTGGTGGGCGCGGTTCTTCCGCCGCCTGAAGTACGTGGTGATCGACGAGGCGCACAGCTACCGGGGCGTGTTCGGGTCCAACGTGGCGAACCTGATGCGCCGGCTGCGGCGGATCTGCCGCTGGTACGGGGCCGACCCGGTGTTCATCGGCGCCTCGGCGACCTCCTCCGATCCCGGGGAGTCCTTCGGCCGGCTGATCGGCGGCCCGGTGCAGGCCGTGACCGAGGACGCGTCCCCGCACGGCGCCGTGACGGTGGCGTTCTGGGAGCCGCAGCTGACCGAGCTGAAGGGCGAGAACGGGGCCCGCGAGCGCCGGACGGTGATCGCCGAGACTTCCGATCTGCTGGCCAACCTGGTCTCCGCGCAGGTGCGCACCATCGCGTTCATCAAGTCCCGGCGGGGTGCGGAGAGCATCGCGTCGATTACCCGCAGGCTGGTCGAGGAGGTGCACCCGTCGCTGCCGGACCGGGTGGCGGCCTACCGTTCCGGCTACCTGCCGGAGGAGCGGCGGGCGCTGGAGCGTCGGCTGCGCAACGGAGAGCTGCTGGGCATTTCGAGCACCTCCGCGCTGGAACTGGGGATCGACATTTCCGGACTGGACGCCGTGCTGGTGGCCGGCTGGCCCGGCACAAGGGCCTCGCTGTTCCAGCAGATCGGCCGCGCCGGGCGGGCCGGGCAGGACGCGCTGGCGGCGTTCGTTGCCTCCGACGACCCGCTCGACACTTATCTGGTCCACCATCCGGAGGCGGTGTTTGACCGTTCCGTGGAGGCCACCGTCTTCGATCCCGCCAACCCCTACGTGCTGGGCCCGCATCTGTGCGCTGCCGCGGCGGAGCTGCCGCTGCGGCCCGAGGAACGGGCGGACTTCGGACCTACCGCTGCCGGCCTGCTGGAGCAGCTGGTGGCCCAGGGCTACCTGCGGCGTCGTCCGGCGGGCTGGTTCTGGACGCACGCCGAGTCCGCGGCGTCGCTGGTGAACCTCCGAGCGGCCGGCGGCGGGCCGATCAGCATCGTGGAGTCCGAGACCGGCACCCTGCTCGGGACGATGGATTCGCCGCAGGCCCACTACCAGGCCCATACCGGCGCCGTGTATGTCCACCAGGGCCAGACGTTCCTGGTGGATGAGCTGAACGAGGCCGACCACTGCGCCATGGTCAGCCGCGCGAATCCAGAGTTCTACACTCAGGCCCGGGACGTGACGCAGATCGAGGTGCTGGAGACCGAGCGGAGCGAGCAGTGGGGCCCGCTGCAGGCGTGCTTCGGCATGGTCAAGGTGACGACCCAGGTGGTCTCCTTCCAGCGCAAGGCCCTGGTCTCGAACGAGATCCTCGGCGAGGAGCCGCTGGAGCTGGAGGCCCGGGAGCTGTTCACCAAGGCGGTCTGGTTTGTCCTGCCCGAGGAGGAGCTCACCGCCGCCGGGCTGGCCGCCGCGGACTTCCCCGGCGCCCTGCACGCGGCCGAGCACGCCTCGATCGGCATGCTGCCGCTGGTCGCGACCTCGGACCGGTGGGACATCGGCGGGGTATCGACCGCCCTGCACGCCGACACCGGCATGCCGACCATCTTCGTCTATGACGGCCACCCCGGTGGAGCAGGCTTCGCGGAGCGGGCCTATGAAGCTGCACAGATCTGGCTCTCGGCCACCCGTGACGCCATCCGCGCCTGCGAGTGCGAGGCCGGCTGCCCCTCCTGTGTCCAGTCCCCCAAGTGCGGAAACAAGAACAACCCGCTGGACAAGAACGGTGCGGTCACCCTGCTCGGGGTACTGCTGGAGCACGCGCCCGCCATGGCGGCCGAAAGGGAGCGGGAACAGGTGTCCGCGGCGGGCCGCTGACGCGTCCGGCGTCGCGTCCATACCGCCCGCTGCGGGCGGCCCGGCATGGGCCGTTCCCGTCACGGCCATGCCGGCCAGCGCCGGGACCGGCACCCGCACGGTGACGGTCGCGGTACCTGCTGCTTCGTCGAGCAGGCACTCCCCCATTCGGGCACCGTTACGTCCCGCTGTCTCGTCCGCAAGGCCGCAGGGATTAGCCGGCCTGAGCCCGCGCACGGCGTCGGCTGCGGCCAGGGCAGACAGGTCCGCTGCCGTCGATGCCCGGGCGGAGGCCACCAGTGCCTGTGCCATGAGCAGGATTCCGGCCAGCAGCAGGACCACGGCCAGGGCAACCCCGAGCAGCAGCGCCGTTCCCGCTCCCCGCTCCCCGTCAGCGGACCATCCGCCGCCGGTCGGTCCCATCACGGGCCGTCTTCAGCCGGTGCTGCGGCCGACGCCCGGAGCGTGACGGGAAGCCACCGCAGCAGGGGCGCGTCCAGCCCCGCGGACACTTCCACCTGTACCCATCCCCCGGTTTCCTGCAGTTCCACGGCAGCGCCGTCACCGGCAACCCGAAGGGCTGCCCCCACCGCCTGCTCGTCCTGTCCGCGCAGCACCTCCCTTGCGGCTGTCCGTGCCGCTTCCTGCACCCTGAGCTGGGTAACCCCGGCGGCTGCACCGGTCAGCAGAGCAGCCAGGAGCAGCGTCAGGGCGGGCAACCCCACCGCCATTTCGGCTGTGACGGCGCCCCGCTCGCGCTGCCGGCGATGCCCCGTTTCGGTTCCGGCGCCGGACATGCCGCCGGAACCGCTGCTCTCACGCTGCTGCCCGGCACCGGCACCCGCACCCACACCCGCTAGTCCCCGCATCCTGCCTTCCTCCTTCCGCGCATGGCACGCCCCCTTTCCCAGCTGAGACGTGGGGCAGCTCGTTGAACTGCCCCACGCCTCCCGGGGCAGGCACAGCGGGTTTCAGCCGAAGCTGAGCGCCGATTGGATCAGCGACATCAGCATCCCCCGCACCTCACCGCTGCCCAGGACGGCGGCCAGAAGCGCAGCAAAGGCGACTGCCGCCAGGGTGGCGATGGCGTACTCGGCGGTGGCCATGCCCGCTTCAGCGTCATCCGGCAGCTGCCGGGCGGCCGTACGGCGAACCTTCCAGTCGGCCAGGTCCACGACGTCAGAGCTTTCCACCCGGCTGCGCCGGGCGGCTTCCGCTGCCTGACTGCTGTCCCCGAGGGCCGGTTCCGCCCCGCAGCCGGTAAGGTTTCCCGGCCGCTGGTTTTCAAGGCGGCGGGCGTTCTGGATCTGCTTCATCATTCGTCCTTCCCGGAGATGCCGACGGTCGGCTGACCGGTCGGTGAACGCCATCCTTCGCGAGCACCGGACCCGATAGGACGAGGGCAGGGGCGGCTCTGGACCGGCATGGACGCTTCACCGGGGTGTGGAGGAACCGGCGCCGGCGCTTGACCAGCCGGGCGGCGCCGCTCTGCCCGGGGCCGGCAGCCGGTCAGCCCAAGTCAGGCAGCCGGTCAGCCAGAGCCAGGCAACCGGTCAGCCAGAGCCAGGCAACCGGTCAGCCAGGTCGGCCAGCAGGTCAGTCCAGGTCGGCCAGCAGGTCAGTCCAGATTGGGGAGCAGGGACATGAGCAGCGGAAGGACGGTCAGGGCGGCGAAGGCGGGCAAGGCGCACAGCCCCAGAGGCAGCACCAGTCGGACTCCGAGCACCGCGGCCCGCCGTTCCAGCGAGCGCATCCGCCGCCTCCGCAGCTGGGCCGCCTGTGCCTGCAGCACCCGCGCGGCGGGCGCCCCGCTGCCCGCCGCATACGTCAGCGCGTAACGCAGGTCGGCCAGGGCATGGGTGGCACCCGGGCGGCCCGGCACCGGGCCCGCCGCGGGCTGACCGGCAGCCAGGGCCCAGGCTTCCTCCCAGGCCAGCCCAAGGGCCAGGCCTGCAGCCAGGCGTTGCAGGCCCTCCGCTGTCGTCTGCTCACACAGCCCTCCGACCACGTCCAGGGCGGAGCCGAGCGGTCGTCCGGCCGCCAGCATCACCGCCACGAGGTCCAGCATCAGCGCAGGGTCGCTGATGCCGGGCGGTGGATCAGGTTCGATAGACGGCCCCGTCTGTCGTGCCGACGCCGGGGGAAGAAGCAGCACGACGGAACCGGCGGCCAGCAGCAGCGCCACCAACCCTCCGATCATGTCGGTGCCGTTCCCGCTGCGGCGGCAACGAGCCGCCGGGACCAGACCCGCCCGGCCGCAGTCAGTACTGTCGCCGCCGCCAGCACCACCCACCCGAACCACGAATCCAGCAGCGTTTCCACCGGATCCGCGCCCAACATATATCCCAGGCCCAGTCCACCCACCGGCAGCCAGGCCAGGAGCCGGACGGTGGCCTGCGGTCCGGCAAGGACGCCGTCACGGGCAGCCCGGGCGTCCTGGTCCGCTTCCAGCGCCTCTGCGTACCGGTGCAGCAGCTCCGAGAGAGGCGCTCCGCTGGCCTCGGCAACGTGCACGCAGGCGGCCAGGTCCCGCCAGAACCTGCCTTCGCTCGACAACTGCCCGGAGCGGCTGCCCGGCCGGAGACCGGGCCGGAGGAGAGCAAACTGTCGGCTCCGCCGCCTGCCGACCGTGGACGCTGCCTCCTGCAGTACCGGCACCACGCTCAGGCCCAGCCTGGCGGCGCGCGCCGCAGCGGCCAGGACGTCGGCCCGGTTCGGAGGGATGTCCCCCGCTTCGGCTTCAGCCCGGCAGAGAGACGCCGCGTCCGCCCACAAGGATCCCGGTGAGCGGCCGGCGGCCAGCAGTCCCGCCAGCTGGTGTACCAGCAGCGGCAGGGAGTCATCCTGTGGCGATTGCGCCCGCGGACCCTGCCGGCGGTCTGCCGCAAACGTCCGGCGGCCCGGTGCGGTGTGCCCGAATCCTTCCGCACGGCGTGCCTCCCCGCCCGGGACGGACGCCCGTCCGGTTTGCCGGCGGAGCAGCCTGAACATCCGGAGCGCCGGCGTCGCCCCGGATCCCGCACCCGCACCAGCTCCCGCTCCCGCACCAGCTCCCGCTCCCGCACCGGACGCCGGGCTGGTGCGACCGCGGCGTCCAGGTGGTGTCTCCAGCAGGGTGATGGCTGCGAGCAGCAGCAGCGTCACTGCGGCCCCGGTCACGGTCCGCCTGCGGACAGGAGGGCGTCCAGCTCGGACTTTGCCGCGCCGGGAACCATGGCACCGTTCCTGCGGATCAGGGCCGGACTCACCGACAGCCCGCCCGGGCCGCTCCTGAGCAGGGCCACCTCGCCCACCTGCCGTCCCTGCCGGGTCCGGGTGAGATGGATCAGCACGTCGAGGGCACTGCCGGCCTGCAGTTCCAGGGCCCGCTGGCTCATGCCCGCGAGCGCACCGAGCGCCGCCAGCCTGGCCGGGACGGCCTCGGCGGAGTTCGCGTGCAGCGTTCCGCCGGCGCCGTCGTGCCCGGTGTTCATGGCAGCCAGCAGCTCACGCACCTCACCGCCCCGGCACTCTCCGACCACCAGCCGGTCGGGGCGCATCCTCAGGGCCTGGCGCACCAGATCCGCCAGGTCGATGCCGCCGCTGCCCTCGATGTTGCCGCGTCGGCTCTGCAGGCCCAGCACGTGCGGGTGATCCGGCCGCAGCTCGGAGGCGTCCTCCACCACCACTATGCGCTCCCGGGGACCGCACAGGGACAGCATGGCGGCCAGCAGGGTGGTCTTTCCCGTGCCGGTGGCGCCGCTGATCAGGAAGTTGAGCCGCCGGGCGACCACTGCCTGCAGCACCGAGGCAACGGCTTCGTCGACCATGCCGCCGGCCACCAGCTCCGGCAGCAGCAGGACCCGGCTCCGCCGGATCCGGACTGAAAGCACCGTTCCGGCCGTGGAGACCGGCGGCAGGACGGCATGAATCCGGTACGGACCCAGCTGCACGTCCGCGCAGGGGCTGGCGTCGTCGAGACGGCGGCCGCCCGCCGCCACCAGCCGTACGGCCAGGGCCCGCACCTCGGTTTCGGTGCCCAGCCGCAGTCCGGACAGTGCCAGCCCGTCATGGCCTTCGGTCCAGACCTGGTCGGGCGCGTTGACGAGAATGTCGGTCACCGCCGGGTCCTCCGCCAGCGGCTGAAGCGGCCCCAGGCCCTGCAGCTCCGCACGGACCCGGTCCACGGCGGCCAGCGCTCCCTGGGTGCCAAGCACCCGCCCGCTCTGCTGGACCGCTTCCGCCAGGCCGACCCGGGTCACCGGCGCCGGATCCGCCACGACCCTGCGGCGGATCAGCGCCACGACGTCGTCCATGCCGGGTTCCCCGGACGGCCCCGCGGACGACGTCGGATGGCCGGGACGGAACGGCCGGGACTGGACCGGCTCGCCGGCAACGTGGCGGCCGGACCGGGCACTCATGGAGCACCCGCCGTCCAGGCCAGGCCGGCGGCGAGCACGCCCTGAAGGCGGCGCCTGACGGACCGGCGCCGCCCGGCGGCCAGCACTCCGACCCGGTCTGATGCGCGGTCCAGCCGCGGGTAGCGGGGCAGGTACCCGGCGAGCGGCAGGCCCACGATCTCCGCCGCCCGCTGCTCGTCCAGTCCGTCGGCCAGCGGCCCGCGCACCACGACCTGCGCACCGGAGAGCCGCACCGCGGACTGGGCGGCGGCCAACAGCGCCCGATGCGTGCCGGGAACCACCAGCAGGACAGCATCGCAGCGGCCGGACGCGCTTCCGCCGCCCCGGCCTAGGTCCATCACCACCGTGCCGGCCGTGCTGCGTCCCGCCTCGAGCACCGCATCCAGCAGCTGCGCATCGGGCGGGCCGTCCCTGCCGCTGAGGACGCTGATGCCGGCCGCCGTCGGCAGGGCCGGGAACAGCTGCTCGGGGTGGATGGAGCCGCGGACATCCCGCAGCCCGGACCAGCGCAGCCCGGGCGCATCGGCGATGTCGAGGCAGAGGTCGAGTCCGTGGCTGCCCGGGTCGGCGTCCAGCAGCAGGACGGGTCCGGTGTGCAGCGCTTCCTGGGCCAGCCAGCAGGCGGTGGTGCTGGTCCCGGCGCCGCCGCATGCTCCGGCGACCCCGAGCACCACCGCCGGGGACGCGGCGGGAGCCGGGCGCAGGTGATCGACAAGCCACGCCGCCGCATCGGGCAGGACGGCGACCCGGTGCGCGCCCAGCTCCGCGGCAAGCTCCCAGACGTGGGCCTGTCCCGGCCCGGCAAGCAGAATGATCCGCCGGCCGCCGCGCCGGGCAGCCGCCGGTACTCCGGTCCGGAGGGCCGTGTCCACGTCGATCAGCAGGGTTGCGGCAGCAGCCGCGGCGGCTTCTCCGATGCCGGCGCAGACGATGAGCTCACGGTCTGCGGCGGCGGCGATCCGGGCGATTTCCTCGTGCAGGGTCTGGGATCCGGTGAGCAGCAGCAGCGCCTCAGGCACCCCTGCCCCTGCCCCTGCCCCTGCCCGGGCAGTGTCCGTCTCCGCCGGGACTCCAGACCAGGAGTTCATCCGGCGCTCCGGCCCCTGGGCGCCTTCCGGTGCGGCCCGGGCGCGTCGACGACCCCGTGATGGCCTCCCGGCGACGGCCGGCTCCTGCCTCCCCGGACGCCGTTCCCCGGGCGCTCCGGCCGCGGCCGGCCCTGTTGGCACCCACCCTGTGTCTGCTTCCGGCAGCACCGCCGCCATCCTGCCCTCCCCAACCTTGTCCCGCACCTGTCCTGCGCCCGCGGCCCGCCATCCGGCCCCCGCGGCTCCGTCCGGCGGGTCAGTCCGGTCGGTCTGCCCTGCTGCACCTTCAGCCTCGGGTGCTGGCATACCGCGGGAATCGGGAACGAAGCCGGCTGGGGACCGGTTGGAGGGCAGCGGCTGCTGTGGAGGACAGCCGCCGCCCAGGGGATCTGTCCTTCCCGTGCCCCGGCAGGCGGGTACGGCAGGGTACGGCAGGCGGGGAGAATGGGCGGGGCCGGGGACAATGGAGGCATGTACGTTCTCCTCGCCCGCGGTGCTGCGGACCGCCGCGCCCCGCTGACGCCCCTCAGTGCGGCGCCGGCAGGGGCCGGAGCCCCGGCGCAGCCGGTCGTCCTTCAGCCGCTGGACGAGCACGGCCACCCCGCCGGCGAGGCCCGTACCCTGGGGCCGGCGGAGCTGCCGGCCGCCGTCGCGCACTTCGAAGCCGCCGGAGCCCGCTGGGTCTGGGACGGCACCCGTGCCGCCTACGCGCCGCTGCTCGCCGCCGGGCTGCGGGTGGAGCGCTGCCATGACCTGGCCCTGGTCCGCGGCATCCTGCGCTTCTCACCGGCCGCCGCGGCCACCCCCTACGTGGAGAAGCTGCGCGCCGAGGCGCCGGACGAAGATCAGCCCGACCTGCTGCCGCGCTCCGTGCCGCCGGCCCGGGTCAGCCCGGACCAGGGTTCGCTGTTCGACGACGCCGGGCTGCCCGGCGCGGATGTCCCGGCTCCCGGCCCGGACACGGCGGCCATGGCAGCCGAACTGGCCGAGCAGCTCGCCGCCGTCGCCGGTTCCCCGTCGCGGCAGCGGCTCGCCCTGCTCTGCGCCGCCGAATCGGCCGGCGGGCTGGTCGCAGCGGAGATGGAGCACGCCGGAATTCCGTGGCGGCGGAACCTGCACGAGGCCATGCTCGAGGAACAGCTCGGCCCTCGCCCGCCCGAGGGCTCCCGCCCCCGGGAACTGGAAACCCTGGTGGAGCAGCTGCGCGCGGCGCTGGGCAGCCCCCGGCTGAATCCGGATTCTCCGCAGGAGCTGATCCGTGCCCTGCACCGCGCCGGCATCGAGGTGCGCAGCACCCGCTCCTGGGAACTGCAGCAGCACAGCCACCCCGCCATCGAACCGCTGCTGCGCTACAAGAAGCTCGCCCGGCTGCTCGCCGCCAACGGCTGGCACTGGCTGGACGCCTGGGTGCACGATGACCGGTTCCGCACCGAGTATGTGGTCGGCGGCGTCGTCTCCGGGCGCTGGTCCTCCCGCGGCGGCGGTGCGCTGCAGATTCCCAAGGAGGTGCGCGACGCCGTCCGCCCGGACCCCGGGCACCGGCTGGTGGTGGCCGACGCCGCCCAGCTGGAGCCGCGGGTGCTCGCGGCCCTGGGGCAGGACGACGGCCTGGCCGCCGCGGCCCGCGGCCAGGACCTCTATCAGGGCATCGCGGACCAGGGCTTCGGCGGCGACCGGGCGAAGGCGAAGATGGCGATGCTGGGGGCCATGTACGGTGCCACCAGCGGAGAGGCCGGACGCCTCATGCCGGTGCTGACCCGCGCCTATCCGCGGGCGATCGGCGTCGTCGAACAGGCCGCGCGCACCGGCGAGGCCGGCGGCACCGTGGCCAGCCACCTGGGCCGCGGCTGCCCGCCGGCGTCCGAACGGTGGCGGGCGGCGCAGCGGACGGCGAGCGCCGAGGAACAGCGGCGGGCCGATGCCCTCGCCCGGTCCAGGGGCCGGTTCACCCGTAACTTTGTGGTGCAGGCCAGCGCGGCGGAGTGGGCGCTGTGCTGGCTGGCCGGCATCCGGCGCCGCCTGCGGGCGGCCTCGGCGGACGGGCGCGGACCGGCCGGGGAGCTGGTGTTCTTCCTGCACGACGAGGTGATGCTGCACGTTCCGTCGCATCGCGCCGAGGAGGCGGCGGCCGCCGTGCAGACCGCAGCAGCTGAGGCGACGTCGCTGCTGTTCGGCCGGATCCCGCTGGAGTTTCCGGTGCAGACCGTCATCGTGGATTCCTACGCGGACGCCAAGTAGGCCCCGCTCTCCGGGCCCCGCGTCACGGACACCCGCTACAGCGGCGGCTCGATCTCCAGTGCCCGGTCCCAGGGCAGGGTCCAGCCCAGCCTCTCCAGCAGCGCGTCAAGGATCACCCCGGTGAAACCCCAGACCAGGACCCCGTTCACGGTAAATGCCGGCGTGCGGTGGACCATCCGGCCGCGGCGGACGACGGCGGTGCGCCGGTTTGCGGGATCGAGCAGGTCCGCCACCGGGACCCGGAAGACCTGCGCCGACTCCGCGTAGTCCACCACGTCCACCGGGGTCGGTTTCTCCCACCAGGCCAGCACCGGGGTCACCAGGAAGTTGCTCACCGGAAGGCCCATCTCGGGCAGCAGGCCCAGCACCCGCACGCCGGCCGGGTCCAGGCCGGTTTCCTCCTCCGCCTCGCGCAGCGCGGCGCCGGCGGGCCCGTCGTCGTCCGGATCCACGCCGCCGCCGGGAAAGGCCACCTGCCCGGGATGGGAGTTCAGGGTCGCGGCCCGCTCGATCAGCAGCACGTCCAGGTCCGCAGGGGCCGCGGAACCGGGGAACTCCGCCGGCCGGTCGTCCAAGGTGCCAAACAGGATCAGTACCGCCGCCCGGCGTGCCCGCGCCGGGTCCACGCTGCGGCGCATCTGCTCCAGCGCCACGTCCAGGTCGGATCCGGAGCCCGGAGTCCAGTCCCGCGCGGCCGCGGCCAGCGCTTCAAGCTGCTCGCGTGCGCTCATGCGTCGAGGCTGAAGCCGGCCGCGCGCAGCTGCGCGCGGGTCTCGGCGGCCATCATCCGCCGGTACAGGTCCTCACGTCCGGGCGCCAGCTCATACTTGAGCAGTTTCCGGGCCTTGTCCGGGTCGGTTTCGCCTTCCCCGTAGGACGGGCACAGCTGCGCGACGGCGCACGCCCCGCAGGCGGGCTTCCTGGCGTGGCAGACCCGCCGCCCGTGGAACACGACCCGGTGCGAGAGCATCGTCCAGTCCTTCGGCTCGAACAGCTCGGCGACGTCCTGCTCGATCTGCACCGGATCGGTGGATTCCGTCCAGCCAAACCGGCGCGAGAGCCGTCCGAAGTGGGTGTCCACGGTGATGCCGGGCACCCCGAAGGCGTTGCCCAGCACCACGTTCGCCGTCTTGCGGCCCACCCCGGGCAGCGTAACCAGGTCCTCCAGCCGGCCCGGCACCTCGCCGTCGTACTCATCGACCAGCCGGTTGGCGAGGGCCAGGAGGTTCGTCGCCTTGGCGCGGAAGAACCCGGTGGGCCGGATCAGCTCCTGCAGCTCCACCTCGTCGGCCTCCGCCAGCGCCCGGGGGTCCGGATAGCGGGCGAACAGCGTGGGGGTGACCATGTTCACCCGGACATCGGTGGTCTGGGCGGAGAGCACGGTGGCCACCAGCAGCTCATACGGATTGGTGAAGTCCAGCTCGGCCACCGCGTACGGGTACAGCTCGGCCAGCAGCCGGTTGATGCGGCGGGCCCGGCGCTTGCGTGCCAGCTCCGTTTCCTGCCCCCAGGCCTTTGCCACGCGAGTCTTCCTTCGTTCAGGTGACGGCCGGGGCCGCCATGTTTCCTTCTCCTGCGGTGCCGGGCAGCGGTGCCCGGTACCTCAGCTGTCGTCGCCGGAGACGCGTTCGATGTTGCTCAGGTCCCGCAGGACGCCGATCCGGCCGGTGCGCTTGTCCTGGACCAGGAACTCATGCCCGCGGTCCTCCAGGCCCAGCTCCCAGTCCCCGGGGTAGAACATGAACAGCGGCAGCCCGGTGCGCTCGTCGACGATCTGCCGGGGCGTGCCGACCGCGAACCAGAAGGCCTCGACCACGGGCTCGTTCTCGTCGCGGACCGCGCTGATCGATTCCGTGCGCGGGTGGGCGGCGGAGCTGTCGACCACCGGGTTGGCGGTGGTCGCCGGGAGCGTCTCCTCACGGCCGGCCTGCACGGTGGCGGCGCCCTCGGGGCGGCCGTCCGCGACGTCGCCGCCGCTCACTTCGGGATGCCCGGCGGCGGCCGGGGAAACGCCTGCGGCATCGGGGCGTCCGGCAGCCTCCGGCGCGGACCCGTCCCAGCCGGTGCCGGCCCGGTCAGCGGCCGGCGATCCGGTGGCGCCAGTGTCCGGCGACGGCGCGGCGGCACCGGCCTGGGCGGGGGCACCGGCCTGGGCGGGCGCACCGGCCTGCTGCGGCGGCTGCGCGCCGGATCCGTGCACGGCCTGCCCGGCTTCGGCCGCTCCGGCGCCGGCACCGGCCGCCGCGGCGGCACCGGCACCGGCGGCAGCAGCCGCACCGTCGGCCGCGCCGCGGCCCGCGGACGGGAATCCGGCTGCCGGAGCGCCTGCCTGCATCCCGGGGCGTCCGGACGTCCGGGGATCGGGCTGCCCGACGCCGGCGGGCTGGCCGGGCGTCCCCGGCTGACCGGTGGCTGCAGGCGCCGCCTTCGGCCGGCGGGCCAGCGGGGCGGCGTCACGCGCCACCCGGTTCGCCGGAACCTCGGCCCGCCCGGCGAAGTCGGCCGAGAAGCCAGGGATATGGGGCGCCAGCGTGGTCGCGGCGAAGAACACCAGCGCGCCAAGCAGGCAAATGAACAGGGACGCACTCAGCAGGACCGAGAACTGGACCAGGAAGTAGAGGAGGCACAGCACGGCGCTGACGGACGCAAACTGGTCCAGCGACAGGGAACCCACCCTGAGTTTGGTGCCCGGGCTCAGCCGCCGGGCCGCGAAGAGCGCTCCCACGGCGAGGGGCACCAGGACGCCGATGCCCAGGAAGAACACCGATCCGGTGTTCCAGATGTTGACTCCGAACAGTTCGCCGCGGCGGATCCCGAAGGGCACCAGCGAAGCGATCAGGATGACCAGCAGCGCTCCGAAGACCACCAGCTCCCGCAGGCTGAAGGGGCCGAGCACGGCGGTGCCGCCGGCCGCGCCGTCTTTCTGCTGAGGGGCCGCCGCGCGCGCGGCGGCGTCGTTCCTGCCTTCGTTCCCGACCTGGGGCTGGTTCATGCTGCTCTCCGTTCCGACCCTGCGATGACGCGGTTGAGTCCCTCAACAGCCTAATCAACGCAGGGAACACACACTAGCCGAGGCAGGGCCCGGCGCGCGGCCAGGGCCGGGCCCGCCGGCTACCGCTCACCGCACGTTTACCCCCGTTGACGGTCCCGGTTGTGACCGCGACCACAGCTCGGCGATAGTGTGGAGGCCAAGCCGGTGGACGCCCAGGCGTCCGCCGCCCGCATTGGACACGTCGAGAAAGGGCCAAAGATGTCTGTCAATCCCCCCGCCGGGCAGGAAGCCTCCACGAAGCGCCACGGTGACGCCCTCGAGAACCTCATGCATGAACGGCGCAGCTTCCCGCCCAGCCCGCAGTTCGCCGAGAACGCCGTGGGCAAGGCCTCCCTCTATGAGGAAGCCGCCGCGGAAGGCCCCGAGTTCTGGGCACGGCAGGCCCGGGAGCTGCTGACCTGGGACGAAGACTTCAGCCAGACCCTCGACTGGTCCGACGCCCCCTTCGCCAAATGGTTCGTCGGCGGCAAGGTCAACGCCGCGTACAACGCCCTGGACCGCCACGTGGAAGCCGGCAACGGCGACCGGGTGGCCATCCACTTCGAAGGCGAGCCGGGCGACACCCGCACCTACACCTACGCGCAGCTGACCGAAGCCGTGAAGAAGGCCGCCAACGCCTTCGAATCCCTGGGCGTGGCCAAGGGCGACCGCGTGGCGGTCTACCTGCCGATGATTCCCGAAGCGGTCATCACCATGCTCGCCTGCGCCCGGATCGGCGCGGTGCACTCCGTGGTCTTCGGCGGGTTCTCCGCCGAAGCGCTGCGCAGCCGCATCGACGACGCTGAGGCCAAGCTGGTGGTCACCGCCGACGGCAGCTACCGGCGCGGCAAGCCCAGCGCACTGAAGCCCGCCGTCGACGCGTCCCTGGCCAAGGACGGCCACAGCGTCGAGCACGTGCTGGTGGTCCGCCGCAACGAGCAGCCGGTGGAGTGGACCGAGGGCCGCGACGTGTGGTGGCACGACGTCGTCGACTCCGCGAGCGCCGAGCACACCGCCGTCGGGCACGACTCCGAGCACCCGCTGTTCATCCTGTACACCTCCGGCACCACCGGCAAGCCCAAGGGCATCCTCCACACCACCGGCGGATACCTGACGCAGACCGCGTTCACGCACCGGAACACCTTCGACCTGCACCCGGAGACCGATGTCTACTGGTGCACCGCCGACATCGGCTGGGTCACCGGCCACAGCTACGTGGCCTACGCCCCGCTGGTCAACGGCTCCACCCAGCTGATCTACGAAGGCACCCCGGACACCCCGCACCAGGGCCGCTGGTGGGAGCTGGTGGAAAAGTACAAGGTCTCCATCCTGTACACGGCGCCGACGGCGATCCGCACCTGCATGAAGTGGGGCCGCGACATTCCGGGCAAGTTCGACCTCGATTCCCTCCGCGTGCTGGGCACCGTGGGCGAGCCCATCAACCCCGAGGCGTGGATGTGGTACCGGACGGTCATCGGCGCCAACGGCGGCAAGAAGGAGAACCCGGCGCCGATCGTGGACACCTGGTGGCAGACCGAGACCGGAGCGCACATGATCGCCCCGCTGCCCGGCGTCACCGCCACGAAGCCCGGCTCTGCGCAGGTGCCGGTACCCGGGATCAGCGTCGACGTGGTGGACGAAATGGGCGAGTCGGTGCCGGACGGCTCCGGCGGCTTCCTGGTCATCCGGGAGCCGTGGCCGTCCATGCTGCGCGGCATCTGGGGAGACCCGCAGCGCTTCAAGGACACCTACTGGTCCCGGTTCGACGGCATGTACTTCGCCGGCGACGGCGCCAAGAAGGACGAGGACGGCGACATCTGGCTGCTGGGCCGGGTGGATGATGTCATGAACGTCTCCGGGCACCGCCTGTCCACGACCGAGATCGAGTCGGCGCTGGTGTCCCATCCGTCCGTGGCCGAGGCCGCCGTCGTCGGCGCCGCGGACGAGACCACCGGTGAGGCCGTGGTGGCGTTCGTGATCCTGCGCGGCAGCGCCAAGGAGGATCCGGACATCGTCACCACGCTGCGCAACCACGTGGGCAGCGAAATCGGCCCGATCGCCAAGCCGCGGAACATCCTGGTCGTCCCGGAGCTGCCCAAGACCCGCTCCGGCAAGATTATGCGCCGCCTGCTCAAGGACGTCGCGGAGGGCCGCGAGGCCGGCGATGCGAGCACGCTGGCTGACAACACGGTGATGCAGCAGATCGCGGAGTCGCTGAAGAAGTAGGACGAAACACACAAAAGGTGCGCGCCCCCGCGTGGGGACGCGCACCTTTTGTGTGCCGCGGGTTCTGGCGGCGGGCGGGTCAGCCGACGACGGCGTCGACCTCCACCTCGATGTTGCCGCGGGTCGCGTTGGAGTAGGGGCACACCTCATGCGCCCGGGCGACCAGCTTGTCCGCGGTGCCCTGGTCCACTCCGGACATCTCGGCGTGCAGGGCCACGGAGAGCTGGAAGCCGCCGCCGTCCACCGGGTGGATGCTCACCTCCGCGGTGATCGCGCTGTCGGCGATGTCCGCCTTGGCCTCGCGGGCGGCGAGCTTGAGGGCCGAGTGGAAGCAGGCCGCGTAACCCAGGGCGAAGAGCTGCTCGGGGTTGGTCGCGCCGCCGGCGCCGCCCATTTCCTTGGGCACGGCCAGGTCGACGGCGACCTGCCCGTCGCTGGTGCGGGCTTCTCCGTTGCGTCCATCGCCGACGGCGGTTGCGACCGCGGTGTACAAAGCGCTCATGGGGTTCCTCCAATGCTCGGGGACAGTGTCAGGTGTAACCATCCTGCGGCCCGGCTATTCCCCGCAGCCCGGCCGCTCCGCCCCGGCCCCTTGCCGCCTGGCCGGGGCAGGGGACGTTGCACGCGTCACACTTGCTGGCGCGGCAGCGCCCCCGCAGAGCAGAATCAGGTTTCGTGTCCATCTCACCCGCCCCAGGTTCCTCCCCCGCTCCCGACGCCGCTCCGCCGGCACCTGCCGCCCCGGCACCGGATGCGCGGACCGCGCGCAAGGTCGCCGCGGCCTCGTTCATCGGCACCGCCCTGGAGTCCTACGACTTCTACGTGTTCGGCACGGCCGCGGCACTGGTGCTCAACCGGATCTTCTTTCCCGACGTCGATCCGCTCACCGGCACCCTGCTGGCGTTCCTGAGCCTGGGCATGGGCTTCGTGGCGCGGCCGGTCGGGGCCGTGCTCTTCGGCCACATCGGTGACCGGATCGGGCGCAAGAAGGCGCTGATCTGGACCATCGTCCTGATGGGCACCGCCACCGGCCTGATCGGGCTGCTGCCGGACTACGGCGTCATCGGCGCCTGGGCTCCCGTGCTGCTGACCGTGCTGCGGCTGCTGCAGGGCCTGGCCGTGGGCGGCGAGTGGGGCGGAGCCGTCCTGATCGCCACCGAGTACGCCCCGCGGCGCCGCCGGGCGCTGTACGCGGCCATTCCGCAGATCGGCTCCCCGGTGGGCACCATCATGGTCAGCGGAACCTTCCTGCTGCTCGCCCTGGCCTCCCCGGAGGCGGTGGAGGCGGGCCTGTGGCGCGTCCCCTTCCTGCTGGCCTTCCCGTTCATGGCCATCGCCATCTACCTGCGCGTCGCCATCGACGAGACACCGGTCTTCAAGGCCGTCGAATCCCGCCACCAGGTCTCCCGGATCCCCCTGCTGGACGTGCTGCGCAGCCAGCCGCTGGCCGTCCTGACCGCCGTGGCCGCCTCCCTGCTCGGCATCGGCTCCTACTTCCTCATGACCACCTATACCCAGTCCTACGGGGTGGAGGTCCTGGGCCTGTCGCAGAACACCGTGCTCAACGCCGCCTTGGTCGGGTCGGTCCTGCAGCTGGCCACCATTCCGGCCTTCGGCTGGCTGGCCACGCGGATCGGCTCGGCCCGCGTGGTGGCCGGCGGCGCCGTCGCCACCGCCCTGATCTCCTTCCCGCTGTACTACCTGATCAGCATCGCCGACCGGCCGCTGTACATCCTGACGATCCTGGTCGGCGGCATCGCCCCCACGGCAGCCTGGGCCGCCCTCGGCGGGCTGATGGCCGACCTCTTCCCCGCCCGCACCAGCTTCACGGCCATGTCCCTGGCCTACAGCTTCGCGGGCATCGCGGCGGGCTTCACCCCGTCCGCCACCGCCCTGTTCGCCGAACTGACCGGCAGCGCCTGGTGGCACCCCGGCGTCGTGCTGGCCCTGATGAGCCTCATCACGCTGGCCGGCGCCGCAGGGGCCGCGCGGATGAGCCGCACCCGTTCCGTGACGGCAGGGGCTTCTGCGGCATAGTGGTAGGCATGAACGCTGCTGATTCCGCCCGTACCCTGCTCATCCTCAACGGTCCGAACCTGAACCTGCTCGGCACCCGGGAACCCGCCGTCTACGGCACCGACACCCTGGCGGACCTGGAGGCGACCGCCGAAGACGCGGCACGGGAACTGGGCTGGAACGTGCAGTGCCTCCAGTCCAACCATGAAGGCGAGCTGATCGAGGCGATCCACGCGGCCCGCGGGACGGCGGCCGGCATCGTCATCAACCCTGCGGCCTACACGCATACGTCGGTGGCGATCCGCGACGCCCTGGCCGGCGTCGGGCTGCCGGTGGTCGAGGTGCACCTGAGCAACATCCACCGGCGCGAGGAGTTCCGCCACCACTCCTACGTCTCCCCGGTGGCGGAGGCAGTCATCGCCGGAGCCGGGCGCCACGGCTACCGGATGGCGGTGCAGTTCCTGGCCTCCAAGCTGCAGGAAGCGGCCGCCGGCTAGGCACTCCGCCCGGCCTTCCGGGCGGCGTTCGGGCGGTGTCCGGCCTGCCTCGCGGGCCGGACGGCCCGACGGCAGCCGGCGCGCGGTTACCGGCTGGTGCACTCCCCTGCGGACACGGGCTGGGCGTAGTCCGGCGCGGCCTGCACCAGCGGGGCGAGCTCCGCCGCCGAGAGCGCGTAGCCGATCGGCTGGTCGCCGGTGGTCTTCGCGAAGATGACCCCGACGGCGCGCCCCTCGGTATCCAGCAGCGGCCCGCCGGAATTGCCCTGCTGCACGTTGGCGGCGAGCGTGTACACCTGCACCGCCTTGGGGTCGTCGCCGTAAATGTCCCGGACGATGATGTCGGACAGCGCCTCCACGCCGGCGCCCTGGAGACGGAACGGACCGCCGGCCGGATAGCCGGCAAAGGCGGCGGTGTCTCCGCGGGCGAGGTCGGTGCCGAGCGGAATGGGCTCCGCCGACAATCCGTCCACCGCAAGCACCGCGAGGTCCCGGGCGGCATCGAAATGGACGACGCGTGCGGGCAGCGCTCCGCCGGAGAGCAGCTGCACCACGGGTTCGTCGACTCCGGCCACCACATGCGCGTTGGTCACCACGCGCTCGTCGGCCACCACGAACCCGCTGCCGGTCTGGTTCTGCCCGCATTGGAACGCCGTGCCGGTGATCTTCAGGACGGAGGCCGAGGCGCTGCGCAGCCCCTCCGTGTCGGGAATGCCGGCCGGGACCTCGACCTGCTGCGGGGCGGCGCTGTCCAGGATGGTGGGCAGCCCGTCCGACAGGGTGAACGAGCGCAGCTGCGCGGTCCAGCGGTCCACCGGTTCCGGCGTCAGGCGGTCTATCCCGGCCAGCACCCGGGATGAGGCGATCTGCTGGGAGACCGCGGGCATGCCGAGGGTGGTCAGGCTGAAGGCCAGGATGGACATCACCAGCGCGGCGACGCCAACGTTCAGCACCCCGCCAAGCGCCCGGTCCAGGCCCCGCAGCGGGCGAAAGTTCAGCCAGCGGCGCAGCCCGGCGCCCAGGGCGGCGCCGGCGGCGTGGCCGCCGATCACGAGCACCACCGCCACGGCGAGGACCACGACCATGCGCCAGGTGGGATCCGGCACCCAGGCCGAGACGAACGGCACCGCGAAGAACGCCGCCACCCCGCCGGCCAGGAAACCCAGCAGCCCGCCCAGCGTAACCATCAGGCCCTTGCGCAGCCCGGCCACCAGGTAGGAGAGCAGCAGCAGGAGCAGGATGATGTCGAGGACGGTCAGGTCGAGCACAAACAGCTCCAATGGGGGGGGTCTGCCGCGGCCGATCGGGTTCCGGCCGATGATCCACGAGTCTATCCCGGGCCGCCCCCGCTTCCGCAGCCGCCGGGTCCGCGCAGCAGGGCCGGAGGCCGGGCCGGCCGGCGGTCCCGGCCTCGTCGCGGCGCGGTTTTCTCATCCAATGGCGAACATGGGCGGTGCAGGTGTGACATCGACCCCAGGTGCGGCAAGATAATAGAAGAGACAACTATTTACAGGAGATTTCATGGATATCGAGGTACTGCGCCGCGCGCCGTTGTTCGCCTCACTGGGAGACGATGTCTTCGCCGCTCTGACCGAGGAGCTGACCGAAGTCGACCTCTCCCGCGGGGCTTCGGTCTTCCGCGAGGGGGACCAGGGCGACCAGCTGTATTTCATCGTGTCCGGAAAGATCAAGCTGGGCCGCACCTCCCCCGATGGCCGGGAGAACCTGCTGGCCATCCTGGGCCCCGGTGAGCTCTTCGGCGAAATGGCCCTGTTCGACCCGAGCCCGCGCAACGCCACGGCGACGGCGGTCTCCGAGACCCGCCTGGCCGGCCTGCGCCACGAGAACCTCCGCCAGCTGCTGCAGTCCCGCCCCGAGGTGTCGGTGCAGCTGCTGCAGGCCCTGGCCCGCCGGCTCCGCCGCACCAACGAGTCCCTCGCGGACCTCGTGTTCTCCGACGTTCCCGGCCGCGTGGCCAAGGCCCTGCTGGACCTGGCCGACCGGTTCGGCCGGCCCGCCACCGACGGCATCCTCGTCGCCCACGAACTCACGCAGGAGGAGCTGGCCCAGCTGGTCGGCGCCTCGCGCGAGACCGTGAACAAGGCCCTGGCCGAGTTCGTGCAGCGCGGCTGGCTGCGGCTGGAAGCGCGCGCCGTCGTCATCCTTGACGTGCAGCGGCTGCGCCAGCGCTCGCGCTGATCTTTCCGACACCGGTGTGACATCCGGCCCGCGGGGCCGGATACGGTGACGGCGGCAGGCCCGGACTTCGGTCCGGGCCTGCCGCCGTTAACGCTGCCTGCCGGCGGGGCCCCAGCCCGCGGAACTGCCCGTGGAGCGGAGCCGGTGCGGGCGGTTCAGCGCACCCGGCGGCCGGCGTCCTCGCTGTGCGGGGACCGGACGGCCAGCCTCAGCTCCCCGTCCACCTCCACCAGCTCGGGCCGGAACGGCTCGGGGGCGCGGCGCTTGGACAGATAGGCGATGCAGCTGCGCGAGGCGGCAATCTTCTCCAGCATCAGGCCGACGGCGGGCACGGTCAGCTCGCCCAGGGTGCGGCCCTGGGTCTCGGGCCGGCCGATCTCATCGCCCAGCGCCGAGGTGTCGGCCGCGGCGACCACGTCCGCGGCCGCCACCCAACGCCCCCAGACCCCCTTGCCCTCCAGCAGCGACGCCTCCTGGCCCATGGGCGCGACCGCCGCGAAGTAGCGGGTCTCGAAGCGGCGCAGGGCGAAATCCGGGCTCTGCCAGTAGGACAGCGGCCGCAGCAGGTCGGTGCGCAGGCCCAGGCCCCGGCGGTTCAGCAGGTCGAGGAAGTTCGCGTCCCGGGAGGCGATGGCCGTCCGGGCGGCCATCCAGTCCGGCCCGCCGTTGCCTTCCAGCAGGGAGGATTCGTCGCGGCCGGCGAGCAGGATGCCGGTCTCCTCGAACAGCTCACGGATCGCTGCCACCACGTGGCGCCGTGCGACGTGGTGGTCCTCCAGCCCCATGGTGCGCGCCCATTGGGCCGGTTCCGGCCCAAACCAGCCCACGGCGTCGTCGTCGCCGGGCTCGACGCTTCCGCCGGGGAAGGCGACCCGCCCGAGCGGCGACTCACCGGGCCGGTAGGCCAGATAGGTCAGCGGCCCCTGCGGCGAGTCCCGGACCAGGACCACGGACGAGGCCGGCCGCGGCCGGCGCGGCGCGCGGTCCGGGTCCTCGAGCCAGCTCTCGGCAGCTCCGCGCTGGTCGGGCGCGACGGGGAAGAGCCGGACGGCTGAATTAGACAAACTCCGCGGTCACTTCCACTTCCACCGGCGCGTCCAACGGCAGGACGGCGACACCGACGGCGGAGCGGGCGTGCGCCCCGGCCTCACCGAACACGTTGCCGAGCAGTTCGGAGGCGCCGTTGATGACGGCGGGCTGGCCGGTGAAGGACGGATCGGAGGAGACGAATCCGGTGACCTTCACGATCCGGGTGATCCGGTCCAGGTCTCCGATCCGGTCCTTGATCGCGGCGAGGGCGTTGATGGCGCACAGCGCCGCGAGCTCCTTCGCCTGCTCCGGGGACACGGAAGCGCCCACCTTGCCGGTGGCCGGCAGGGCCCCGTCGACGAAGGGCAGCTGCCCGGAGGTGAACACGTGGCTGCCGCTCACGACCGCGGGAACGTAGGCCGCCACCGGCGCCGCCACACCGGGCAGGGTGTGGCCCAGCTCCTGCAGGCGGGCCTCGACCGCGGACACGGCTCCCGTTAGTTCGCTCACGCGGCCTTTTCCCGCTTCATGTAGGCCACCGAGCCGGTGCCGTTGGGTGCCGGAGCGATCTGCACCAGCTCCCACCCCTCGTCACCGTGCATGTTCAGCACCTGGCCCGGAGTGTGAAGGGGCAGCGGAGTGATGAAGTATTCCCATTTGCTCATAGCTGACAGGGTAACGCGTGCTTGTAGACTGGGGCGCATGGCCTCACGCAAATCCCCGTTTTTCGACACGGCGACGACGCTCGGAAAGCTGGTTGCCTTCTTCGGTGTCAGCGCCCTGTGCGGCGTCCTTGCCGCCGGTCTCATGGTGCCCGTCGCGGCGGCTGCCGGCACCGCCGCCTCCGGTTCGCTGCAGTTCTTCGACCAGCTTCCGGCCGAACTGGAACGCGGGGCACTCGCCCAGCCGTCCAAGATCTACGCGAACGACGGCGCACTGATCGCGACCCTGTATGAGGAGAACCGCCAGCCGGTGACCCTGGACCAGGTGTCGGAAAACATGGTCGACGCGATCCTCGCGATCGAGGATGACCGGTTCTACGAGCATGGCGGCGTGGACCTGCAGGGCATCGCCTCGGCGCTGGTGTCCAACGCCACGAGCGATACCAGCCGCGGTGCCTCCACCATCACGATGCAGTACGTGAACAACGTGATCATCGATACCGCCCGCCAGAACGGCGAGGAGTATGTCCTCAGCGGCAACAAGACCGTGGGCGACAAGCTGCGTGAGATCAAGCTTGCCATCGCCGTCGAGAAGGAGCTGAGCAAGGAGGAAATCCTTGAAGGCTACTTCAACATCGTGCCGTTCAGCGGCACCACGTACGGGGTGCAGGCGGCGGCGCGCTACTTCTACAACGTTGACGCCAAGGACCTGAACGTCCAGCAGTCGGCCATGCTGGCCGGCCTGGTGAACGGGCCCACGTACTACAGCCCGGAGGCCTACCCGGAGCGGGCCGTCGAGCGACGGAACCTGGTGCTGGGCGCCATGCTGGACAAGGGCCGGATCGACCAGGCGGAATACGACGCCGCGGTCGCCTCCGAGCTGGGGATTACCCCCACGCCGGTGCCCAGCAACTGCGTGGGAGCCGCGCAGGCCCCCTACTTCTGCGACTACGTCCAGGCGCTGATCGAGAACGACGAGAACTTCGGCGCGACCCGCGAAGAGCGCCGGAAGCTGCTGCTGCGCGGCGGCCTGACGATCAACACCACCCTGAACTCCAACATCCAGGCGGCTGCCCAGGAAGCCATCAACGAGACCGCCAACCCGGACACCACCGACGGCGAGATCGGCCATGCCATGGTCTCCGTGGAACCGGGAACGGGCAACATCCTGATGATGGCGCAGAACACGCGCTTCAACCCGGATACGACTGTGCCGGGCAACTCGGTGCAGAACTTCAACGTCGACGTCAACCAGAACGGCGACCCGAACAAGCCGCTGAACGGCCTGGGCGGTTTCCAGCCCGGCTCCACCTACAAGCCCTTCACCGTGGCGGCCTGGCTCGACGCGGGCAAGACCCTGAACACGTCGCTGGACGGACGCAAGCGGACCTACCCCGCCGGACACACCTGGAACGCCAGCTGCCTGCCCGGCGGCCGGTACGTCACGCCCGAGGCCTGGACGCCCATCAACTACGGCGACACCAACTACAAGACCACCACCGTGCTGGACGGCCTGGCGAACTCGCTGAACACCATCACCCTGGCGGAGATCAACCAGCTGGACCTCTGTTCCTTCCAGCAGCTCGCCTTCCAGGCGGGCATCCACAACGGCAAGGGCCAGGACGGTGAGCGGCAGATGCTGTCCGTGGACCCGCCCTCGACCTTCGGCGGCGGCGGCGACGCCTCGCCGCTGTCCATGGCCACCGGCTTCGCCACCCTGGCCGCCGAGGGCCTGAAGTGCGAGCCCCGCGCCCTGACCTCGGTCACCGCTGCGGACGGCCGGGAGTTCCCGGTGCCGGAGCAGCAGTGCGAGCAGGTCATGAAGAAGGAAGTCGCGCAGGGCGTCAACTACGCCACCCAGCGCGTGATGACCAACGGCTCCGGTTACAACCTGCAGATCGGCGTTCCGGTCGGCGGCAAGACCGGTACCAACGATGAGCGGTCCCAGACCTGGTTCATGGGCTACACGACCGGCATGTCCACCGCTTCCTGGATCGGAAACTGGAAGGCGAACAACACCACCATGAGCGACAAGCTCATCGGCGGCCGCGTCTACCCCGAGATCGACGGCTCCCTGATCGCCGGGCCGTCCTGGAAGAACTTCATGCAGCGCATCCCGGGCCAGTATGAAGCCAACGCCTTCACCAACCCTCCGGGCAGCGTGATCGGCCAGGTGGCCCAGCCCCGCCCCGCCCCGAACAACAACAATGACAACAACAACGGCGGCGGTGGCAACAACAACAACAACGGCGGCGGAAACAACGGCGGCGGTGGCAACAACAACGGCGGCGGCAACGGCGGCGGTGGGAACAACGGCGGCGGAGACGGCGGAGACGATTGAGCTTGACGGCTGAGGCCACCCGTTCCGCCCTTCGTTCCGCCACCCGTACCGCCGCCTGGACCGCCGGCAGCCTGCTCGGCGCAGGCGCAGCCGCCTTTGCCTACGGTTCGTTGATCGAGCGCAACCTGTTCGGTGTCCGGTCGGAAACCGTTGCAGTGCTCCCTCCGGAAGCCGCGCCGCTGCGGGTGCTCCATCTCTCGGACATCCACTTCGTGCCCGGCCAGGCGGCGAAGGTCCGCTGGCTGCACTCGCTGGCGGACCTCGAGCCCGATCTGGTGGTCAATACCGGCGACAACCTGAGCCACCTGGAGGCGGTCCCGCCGCTGCTTGAGGCCCTGGAACCGCTGATGCGGTTTCCCGGGGTCTTCGTCCCCGGATCCAACGACTACTACGCGCCCATGCTGAAGAACCCGTTCACCTATTTCACGGGTCCGTCCAAGGTGCAGCGGCAGCCGAAGGACCTGCCCTGGGAGGACCTGTTCCTGGCCTTCGGGCGGGCCGGTTGGCTGGACCTGACCAACCGCAGCCTCTCGATGGTGCTCGGCAAGACCCGGGTGGACTTCTCCGGCGTCGACGACCCGCATCTGTCCAGGGACCGGCACGTCGGCTTCCCGGCGGGCAGCTCGACGTCGGGCCGGTCCCGGCACCTGCGCGTGGGAGTGGCCCATGCCCCCTACCAGCGGGTCCTTGACCGCTTCACCGACGACGGCGCGGACCTGATCCTGGCCGGGCACACGCACGGCGGCCAGGTCTGCATCCCCGGCTACGGTGCCCTGGTGAGCAACTGCGACCTGCCGACCTGGCGGGCCAGCGGCCTGACCATGTGGGAGCACCGCGGCCGGGAGGTGCCGTTGAACGTTTCGGCCGGCATCGGCACCTCCCGCTTCGCCCCGGTGCGGTTCGCCTGCCGCCCCGAGGCAGTGCTCCTGACCCTGGAGCCCCGCGGCAACGAACCGGACCCGGTCTAGGCTCCAACGGCCGCTGATACCGGCAGTGCCCTTCCTCCGAAGCGTGGTGGTTCACGGCACTCATGCCAGGACAGAGAGCATCACTTCTTGCCAAGCCGCGGCGTTGGCCGGATTCTGGCCTAGGATGATCCGGTACCTGCTGCACCCGGAGCGTGCGGCGCCTTGCAATGAAGGGGTTTCATGCCCGCGCAGACGACTTTGTGGCAATCGCTTGGACGTCTGTACCCGCACCTCAAACCGATCCTGCCCCGTCTGTTCCTCGGTTTGCTCTGCGCCCTGGGGGCCAGCCTGATGGCGCTGGCCATTCCGCAGGTGCTGCGGGTGCTCATCAACTCCTACCTTGCGCCGGGCGGAAGTGTGCCCGCCCTGTGGACCGCAGCAGGGATCGTCCTGCTGCTCGGTGCCCTGGAGGCCGCGTTCGTCGCCATGCGCCGCCATCTGGTGATCGCCCCGGCGGCGACCGTGGAGAACCGGATGCGCCGGGGGTTCTACCGCCACCTGCAGGACCTCTCGGTCGAGTTCCATGACCGGTGGGGCAGCGGGCAGCTGCTGTCCCGGTCCATGAGCGACCTGAACCTGCTGCGCCGCTGGATGGCTTTCGGGGCCATCATGCTGGTCGTGACCTCGCTGACGGTCCTCATCGGCGTCACGGTCATGTTCTTCACCAGCTGGCAGCTGGCGCTGGTGTTCCTCGCCGCAGCGGTGCCGATCATCTTCTACGGCTTCCGCTTCCGCCGCTTTTACGGCCGGGTCACCCGGCGCAGCCAGGACCAGGCCGGTGACCTCGCCACCACCGTCGAGGAATCCGTGCACGGGATCCGGGTGCTGAAGGCCTTCGGCCGCAGCCGTGAGGCGCTGGACGGGTTCGAGGAACAGGCCCAGGAGCTGCGGGAGACCGAAATCGTGCGGGCCGGTTCGCTGGCGCGGTTTTCGCTGGTCGTCACGCTGCTTCCGGAGGCGGCCCTCGCCGTCGGGCTGGTCCTCGGGATCTTCCTGGCGGCCGACGGCGCGCTGAGCATCGGCGGCCTGGTCGCCTTCTTCGCCACCGCTTCGGTGGTGGCGGGGCCGGTCGAATCGATCGGGATGCTGCTGTCGATGACGCTGACGGCCAAGACCGCGATCGACCGGCACTACGAAGTCATGGATGCGCGCCGGACCGTCACCGACCCCGAGCACCCGGCGGACCCGGACGCCGTGCGCGGCGACTTGGCGTTCGAGGATGTGCACTTCGCGTATCCGGACGCGGAGGCCGGGAAGGGTACCCGCCGGGACCTGCTCGACGGCGTCAACCTCACCGTGCGGGCCGGAGAGACCATGGCGCTGGTCGGCGTCACCGGCAGCGGCAAGTCCACGCTGCTGCAGCTGGTGCCCCGGCTCTATGACGTCACCGGCGGTGCCGTCCGGATCGACGGCATCGACGTGCGCCGGCTGCGCCTGGCCGACCTGCGCCGGATCACCGCCGTCGCGTTTGAGGACACGACCCTGTTCTCCAGCTCGGTGCGGGAGAACGTGCTGCTGGGCGCCGACCCGGCGGATGAGGCGGACGGTGACCGGCTGCTGGCCGAGGCGCTCGACGTCGCGCAGGCCGGGTTTGCCTATTCGCTGCCGGACGGGGTGGACACGCTCATCGGCGAGGAGGGGCTGAGCCTCTCCGGCGGGCAGCGGCAGCGCATCGCCCTGGCCCGTGCAATCGCCGCCCGGCCCAGGATCCTGGTGCTGGATGATCCCCTGTCGGCGCTGGACGTGCAGACCGAGGAGCTGGTGGAGACCCGGCTGCGGGAAGTGCTCGCCGAGACCACCACCCTGGTCGTGGCGCACCGGCCCTCCACCGTGGCGCTGGCGGACCGGGTCGCCCTGCTGGAGGACGGGCGGATCACCTCCGTCGGAACGCACGCAGAGCTGCTGGCCTCCAGCGCCCACTACCGCTACGTGATCGCGAGCCTGCCTGAGGAACCGGCGGATCTCGACACCGCCCTGGCCGACGCCGAGCAGGAAGGGGCGGGCCTGTGAGCCGCGTACGTTTCCGGCCGGCGCGCGCCTCCGCTGCGGCCGCGCCCGTCGGCACCGCCGGCGAGGACGCCGTCGAGCTCACCCGGGGGCAGAACCGGGCCGTCCGCCGGCGGTCGCTGGCCCTGCTCGGCTCGCTGCTGCGTCCGCGGCGGGCCCGGTTCCTGTTCACCATCACCCTGGTGGTGCTGTCCCAGGCGGCCCGGGTGGCCGGCCCGGCGGTCATCGCGTTCGGCATCGACCATGCCCTGCCCGCCCTGCAGTCCGGCGCCCGGCTGCCCCTGCTCGGCGCCGGCGCCGCGTACCTGACCGCCGCCGTCCTGGCCGGGGTCCTCACCGCCGGCTACGTCGCCGCCACGGCGGCACTCAGCCAGGCGATGCTGCTGGACCTCCGGCTGCGGGTGTTCCGGCACACGCAGCGGCTGAGCCTCGAGTTCCACGAGAAGTACACGTCGGGGCGCATCATTTCCCGGCAGACCTCGGACCTGGAGGCGCTGCGGGAGCTGCTCGATTCCGGCATCAGCTCCCTCGCCTCCGGTGCCATGTACATGCTCTTCACGGCGGTGAGCATCTTCCTGCTGGACTGGCAGACCGGCCTGCTGCTGCTGGCCGCGTTCGTGCCCATGTACCTGCTCACCCGCTGGTACCAGAAGCGCTCGGCCATCGCCTACCGGGGCCAGCGGGTGGCCAGCGCGGCCCTGATCGTGCACTTCATCGAGACCATGACCGGCATCCGCGCCGTGAAGGCCTTCCGGCGGGAGCACGCCAACGCCGAGCGCAACGACGAGCTGACCGAGGACTACCGGCTCGCCACCATGCGCTCGATCAACCTCAACGGCGTGTTCCAGCCCGGCCTGGTGCTGATCGGCAACGTGATGGTCGCCGTCGTCCTGCTGGCCGGCGGGTTCCGGGTGCTCGACGGCGGGCTGGAGGTGGGCGCGCTGCTGGCCCTGCTGCTGTACTCCAAGCGGTTCTTCCAGCCCGTGGACCAGATGGCGATGTTCTACAACTCCTTCCAGTCCGCCTCCGCCGCCCTGGAGAAGGTCTCCGGGCTGCTGGAGGAGGTGCCCACCGTGCGGCCCCCGAAACACCCCGTGCAGCTGCCGCACGCCGCCGGAGAGGTCCGGTTCGACGGCGTCGAGTTCCGTTACGGGGACGGCCCGGTGGTGCTGCCCCGCATGGACCTGCACGTGCCGGCCGGGCAGACGGTCGCGCTGGTGGGGGCCACCGGGGCCGGAAAGTCCACGCTCGCCAAGCTGATCGCCCGGTTCTACGACCCCTCTGAAGGAGCCGTGCAGCTGGACGGCGTGGACCTGCGCAGCCTCGCCCAGCAGGACCTGCGCCGCGCCGTCGTCATGGTCACGCAGGAGGCGTTCCTCTTCTCCGGGTCGGTGGCCGACAACATCGCGCTCGGCCGGCCCGGCGCCTCCCGCGAGGAGATTGTGCGGGCCGCGCAGGCGGTGGGCGCGCATGGGTTCATCGAGGCGCTGCCCGAAGGCTATGACACCGACGTCAACAAGCGCGGCGGACGGGTGTCCGCGGGCCAGCGGCAGTTGATCAGCTTCGCCCGGGCGTTCCTGGCCGACCCTGCGGTGCTGATCCTCGACGAGGCCACCAGTTCGCTGGACATCCCCAGCGAACGGCAGGTGCAGCAGGGCCTGCAGACCCTGCTCGGCAACCGCACGGCGCTGATCATCGCGCACCGCCTGTCCACGGTGGAGATCGCGGACCGGGTGCTGGTGCTCGACGGCGGCCGGGTGGTGGAGGACGGCGCTCCGGCGGACCTGATCCGCGGCGAGGGCCGGTACGCCGCCCTGCAGGCGGCCTGGCAGGACTCCCTGGTCTAGCCTGCACGGGAGGCCCCGCGCCTGCTGTGACGCAGGGCACCTCGTTCGGTTTCGCGTTCGGCGACGGCATCGGCTATATTTGTAAAGTTACTTCGGCGGGCCGACAAGGCGCGGGAGGCAACTGCCACGGGGTGTGGCGCAGCTTGGTAGCGCGCGTCGTTCGGGACGACGAGGTCGCAGGTTCAAATCCTGTCACCCCGACCAAGATCAAGGATCCGCTGGAAACAGCGGGTCCTTTCTTGTTTCCTGCACCCCCCCCCGGTCGGCTTGGTCCCGGCCATGCGCTAGGGTGCCGGCATGCCCACCATCGTCTCCGCCCCCGGCGATCTCGTCGTCGCCACCGTCGACGGAATCGACGTCCGTTTCGGCGCCCTGAACATCGGTGAGCTGCCGCCCGGCCTGGAGCAATACGGTCAGGGACTGACCGTGAGCCTGTACGGGGTGCGGGGGCCGGAAACGATGCGACGGGACAACGTTTTCATGAAGGCCCTGTACGCCTGGGCCGAGACCCGCCATGATTCCGGTTCCGAGACCAGGGACCCGCCGGCGCAGATGCCCGGAGCAGCCGTGCTGGGCCGCGTCCAGGCGCAGATCACCGACGACGTCGGCACCGGGTATCGGTGGGTCGGCAGTCGGACGGCGGGAACCGGAACCGACTGGGAGGGCAGCTGGTCCTTTATCCCCGAGCCGCCGCCCGGCGCCGCCGTCCTGGTCCTGGCCTTCACCCTGGACGGCACGCCGACCGGCCGGGACATCAGGATGCGGCTCAGCGAAGGCTGAGCCTGCGGCTCCGTTCCACCGCTGCAGGCTGCCGCTCCTGGTTCCCGGCCGTTAACCGTCCATGGGTGGTGGCAGGCCCGAGCGCCGCGGTACGGTGGGGCACAATCCGCCGACCCCCTCTCCGCCGAGGAGCCCGCCATGGCCGTCCGCGTCGATCTGAACATCTCGCTGGACGGGTTTGCCACCACCACCGACCAGACCCCCGAGGAACCCTTCGGCCGGGACTGGGGCCGGTTGGTGGACGCCTACGTCGCCACCCGCACCTTCCGGACCCGGGTCCTGGGGGAAGACGGCAGCGAAGGCACCACCGGCGTCGACGACGCCTACGCCCGCGCCTACTTCGAGAACATCGGCGCCGAGATCATGGGCGCGGGAATGTTCGGGCTGCACAACTTTCCCGACGATCCGGACTGGCAGGGCTGGTGGGGCGACGAGCCGCCGTTCCACGTGCCGGTCTTCGTGCTCACGCACTCCCGCCGGCCACCGCTGGAGATGGCCGGCGGAACCCGCTTCGAATTCCTGGCCGCCTCCCCGCAGGAGGCCCTGGAGCTGGCCGCCGAGGCGGCCGGGGACCGCGACGTGCGGATCGGCGGCGGCGCCGACACCGTGCGGCAGTTCCTCACGGCCGGGCTGGTGGACCGCCTGCACGTCGGCATCGCCCCGATCCTGCTGGGCCGCGGCGTCCGGCTGTGGGAGAACCTGCGGGGACTGGAGGAAGGCTATGAGGTCACCGGCGAGGTGGCCGACAGCGGCACCGTGCACCTCACCTTCACCCGCTAAGACCCCTGTCCGAAGCCCGCAGACCGCAGACCGCCCGCCCCTCCCCTAGACGAAGGTACGTCCGGTCAGCCGCTCGTAGGCCTCAACGTAGCGGGCACGCGTCCGCTCCACCACCTCATCCGGCAGCGGCGGCGGAGGCGTATCGGAGGCCCGGTCCCATCCCGAGTCGGGCGAGGTGAGCCAGTCCCGCACGTACTGCTTGTCGAAGGAGGGCTGCGCCTGGCCCGGCCGGTACAGCGCCGCGTCCCAGAACCGGGAGGAATCGGGGGTCAGCACCTCATCGCCCAGGGTGACCGCCCCGGTGGCGGGATCGGCGCCGAACTCCACCTTGGTGTCGGCGAGGATGATGCCGCGGTCCCGGGCCGTCCGCTCCGCCGCGGTGTAGATGTCCAGGGTCAGCGAGCGCAGCGTCTCCGCCGTCTCCGCGCCGACCGTGTCCACGACGGCGTCGTAGGTGATGTTCTCGTCGTGCTCGCCCTGCTCCGCCTTCGCGGACGGGGTGAAGATCGCCGGTTCCAGCCGCGAACCGTCCACCAGGCCGCCGGGCAGCGGCACCCCGCACACGGTGGAATCGGCGCGGTACTCGGCCAGCCCGGACCCGGTGAGGTAGCCGCGGGCAATGCACTCGACCGGGTACATGTCGAGCTTTTTGCAGATCATGGCCCGCCCGGCCACCTCGGCCGGCACGCCGTCGTCGGCGCTGATGACATGGTTGGGCACCCCGGCCAGCTGATCGAACCACCACAGGCTCAGCTGGGTGAGGATCCGTCCCTTGTCCGGAATCGGGGTGGGCAGGATGTGGTCATAGGCGCTGATCCGGTCGGTGGCGACCACCAGCACCCGGTCGGTGACGGCCGGGTCCTCGGGGACGTACAGTTCGCGGACCTTGCCGGAATAGACGTGCCGCCAGCCGGGCAGCTGCGCGGGTGCGGGCAGGTCCAGGCTCATGCGTTGGCTCCGTCCGTGCCGGAGGCCGCGGAGGTGCCGGGGACGGTGATCTCGCCGCGCTCGGCCCGCAGGGCGATGTCGGTGCGGTGCTGGGAGCCGTCCAGGCCGATCTGTTCCACGCCGGCGTAGGCGCGGGACCGGGCCTCGGCGAGCCCGTCGCCCAGGCCGACGACGGCGAGCACCCGCCCGCCGGCCGACACCACTTCGCCCTCCTGCTCCCGGGTCCCGGCGTGCAGCACGTGCACGCCCTCCAGCAGCTCCGCCTCCGGCAGGCCGAGGATCGGGTCCCCGGTGCGCGGCGCGTCGGGGTAGTTCCCGGCGGCGACGACGACGGCGACGGCGGTCCGCGGATCCCACCGCAGCTGTTCCCCGGCGTCGAGGGAGCCCTTGGCCGCGGCCAGCAGCAGGCCGCCGAGCGGGGTCTTCAGCCGGGCCAGCACGGCCTGGGTCTCCGGGTCCCCGAAGCGGGCGTTGAATTCGATCACGCGCAGGCCGCGGGAGGTCAGGGCCAGCCCGCAGTAGAGCACCCCGGTGAAGGGGATGCCGCGGGCGGCCATCTCGTCGATGGTCGGCTGCGCCACGCGGGCCATGACGTCCTCGACGAGGTTCTCCGGGACCCACTCCAGCGGCGAGTAGGCGCCCATGCCGCCGGTGTTGGGGCCGGCGTCGCCGTCGAAGATGCGCTTGAAATCCTGGGCCGGCGCCAGCGGCACCGCGTGCCTGCCGTCGGAGAGGACAAACAGGGAGACCTCGGGGCCGTCGAGGAACTCCTCGATGACCACGGTGCCGCCGGCGTCGAAGCAGGCCTGGGCGTGGGCGAGCGCCTCGTCCCGGTCGCCGGTCACCACGACGCCCTTGCCGGCGGCCAGGCCGTCGTCCTTGACCACGTAGGGGGCACCGAACATGTCCAGGCCCTCTTCGGCTTCGGCCCGGTTGGCCGCGACGTGCGCCATGGCGGTGGGCACGCCGGCGGCGGCCATCACCTGCTTGGCGAAGGACTTCGACGCCTCCAGTCGGGCGGCCTCCTTCGAGGGCCCGAACACGGGGATGCCGGCGGCGTCGAGCGCGTCCGCGACACCGGCGGCCAGCGGGGCCTCCGGGCCGACGACCACGAGGTCCGCCTCCAGCCGGCGGGCCAGGGCGGTGACGGCGGCGGGGTCGGAGGCGTCGATCGGGTGGACCGGCACGACGGCGGCGATACCGGCGTTGCCGGGGGCCGCGTGTACTTCTTCAACGTAGGGATCGGCCAGCAGGGCCCGGACAATGGCGTGTTCGCGGCCACCGGGGCCGACAACGAGAACCTTCACAGTCAGCCAGCCTACTAACCGCCGGGCAGGCGCTGAAAGCCACCTGCGCAGATGACGCTCCCGCAGCCGCGCCCCCTCGGTGCACCTCCGCTGCGGTCTGCCCGGGGCGGGCGTCGGGGCCTGCGCGGAGCCGGCGTCCCGGACCAGTCCCGGATCCTCCGTAGACTGGCACTATGGCAGCCACTTTCACCGCGTCCGACGCCGTCGAGCTTGCCGTTGTGGAACGCAACGGCTTCATTGAATCCCGCCACGTCGGCTCCGCCGTCGTGATGGCCGGCGACGGGACCGTGGTGACGCAGCTGGGCGACATCACCTCGCCGATCTTCCCGCGCTCCACCCTGAAGCCGTTCCAGGCCATCGCCGCCATGCGCTCGGGCGTGCCGCTGCGCGGGCCGCAGGTGGCCCTGGCCGCGGCCAGCCACGTGGGCGCCCGCGAGCACCAGGACGTCGTCGAGTCCATGCTGGCCGCCGCCGGCGTGACGGAGGAGCATCTGCAGTGCCCGGCCGACTGGCCGCAGGACGAGGCGATGCGGTTCGAACTGATCCGCTCCGGGCAGGGCAAGCGCCGCATCAGCTTCAACTGCTCGGGCAAGCATGCCGCCTTCCTGTGGGCCTGCACCGAAAACAACTGGAACCACTCCACCTATCTTGAGCGCAGCCACCCGCTGCAGCAGCAGGTGGGGGCGGTGATCGAAGAGTTCTGCGGCGAGCCCGTCGCGCACTGGGCCGTGGACGGCTGCGGCGCCCCGCTGGCCGCCGTGTCCCTCACCGGCCTGGCCCGGGGCATCGGCCGGCTGGCCAAGGCCCCCTCCGCCAAGGAGGGCGACGCCCGCGCCGCGACGGTCGCCACCGCCATGCTGGACTACCCGTGGGCGGTGCACGGCCACGGCCGGGAAAACTCGGTGGTGATGGAGGAGCTGGGCATCATCGCCAAGAACGGCGCCGAGGGCGTGCTGGTGCTCGGCACCCCCACGGGTGTGTCGGTGGCGCTGAAGATGCTGGACGGCAACACCCGCGCCGCCACCCTGGTGGGCCTGACCCTGCTGGCCGCGACCGGCGTCGTCGACGCCGAGGCCACGGTGCGGGTGCTCGAACAGGTGGTACCTCCCGTGCTCGGCGGCGGACAGCCGGTCGGCCAGCTGCGCCTGGGCGCCCCGGTCGCGTCGGTGCTGGACGAGGCCCTGCTGGGCTGAGGACGGACGGATATGGCACGACGGCGGATCAGCCCCGAAGACGGCCGCGCGGCCCTCGCCGCAGCGGGGCCCGACGCACCCCGGACCACGACCGCCACGGCCGTGCGCTACACCCTGGAGGAACTGGCCGAGCGGGTGCCCGGCAACAGCGTGGAGGTGCGCGTGCCGCCCTTCGGCGTCACCCAGTGCGTGCCGGGGCCACGGCACACCCGCGGCACTCCCCCGAACGTCGTGGAGACCGACGCCGCCACCTGGCTGGAGCTGGTCACCGGCCGGTCCACCTGGGCCGAAGCCACCGCGGCCGGCAAGGTCTCGGCCTCCGGCCTGCGGGCCGACCTCACCGAGTGGCTGCCGCTTTTTCCCGGCAGCTGAACCGGACGCCGGAACCGGGCACCTGCATCGGGCACCTGCCCAGTGGTGCCTGCATCCTCAGCCCGCACCGGGCGCAGGCCCGCTCCGCAGCCGGCGGAATCGTCCGCAGGCATCTCTACCCCCGGTAGAATTTGCTCCATGAGTTCCCCCCAGCCCGGCCCCGAGCGCCGCGAGATCACCATCCGCCGCGCGCCCAAGTACGCACCGTTCCTTGCCCTCGGCGCCCTGCTGGGCTTCCTCGCCGCCCTGGTGGTGGCCTACACCGGCCCGGCGCACCCGGACTACACCCGGGAGGCAGCGCTGGGCCTGTTCACCATCCTGTTCGCGCTGATCGGCGTCGGGCTGGCCGCCCTGGCGGTGCTGCTGATGGACCGGATCAGTGTCCGCCGCAGCCGCCGGGCCGTCGTCGAGGCGGAGGCCGACGACGCCGCAGAGGGCTCCGGACCGACTGCACCGTAACGCTGGCGCACGGGGGCGTCCCGCTCCCCCTTGCCGTGAGAGAATGCTGGCATGGCACGCGGTGACGGTACGCTTTCCCATGACCTGCTTCCCGGAGAAAAAGGACCCCAAGACGCCTGTGGCGTCTTCGGTGTCTGGGCTCCCGGGGAGGAAGTCGCCAAACTGACCTATTACGGGCTGTATGCGCTGCAGCACCGTGGACAGGAGTCCGCGGGCATCGCCACCAGTGACGGCAACAGGATCAGCGTCTACAAGGACATGGGCCTGGTCTCCCAGGTCTTCGACGAGTCCACGCTGAACACCCTGCAGGGGCACATCGCCATCGGCCACTGCCGCTACTCCACGACGGGCGGCTCGCACTGGGCCAACGCCCAGCCCACCCTGGGCGCCACCTCCGAGGGCACGGTCGCCCTGGCCCACAACGGCAACCTGACCAATTCGGCCGAACTCTACGAACGCATCCTCGAGCGCGAAGGCCGCCCCCGGCAGGGCGAAATCGCGCAGGGCAACACCTCCGACACCGCGCTCGTCACGGCACTGCTCAACGGCAACGACGGCCGAAGCCTGGAGCAGACCGCCCTGGACCTGCTGCCGACCCTGAGCGGAGCGTTCTCCTTCGTCTTCATGGACGAGCACACCCTGTACGCCGCCCGCGACACCTACGGCGTGCGGCCGCTGGTCCTGGGCCGGCTCGAACGCGGCTGGGTGGTGGCCTCCGAGCAGGCCGCGCTGGCCACGGTGGGCGCCAGCTTCATCCGGGAGATCAAGCCCGGCGAGTTCATCGCGATCGACGAAACCGGCGTGCGCTCCCAGAGCTTCGCCCCGGCGACGCCGGCGGGCTGCGTGTTCGAGTACGTCTACCTCGCCCGCCCGGATGCCAGCATCTCCGGCCGCTCGGTCTATGAATCCCGGGTGGAAATGGGCCGCCAGCTGGCCCGCGAAAACACCCACGACGCCGACATCGTCATTCCGGTGCCCGAGTCCGGCACCCCCGCGGCCGTGGGCTACGCCGAGGAATCGGGCATCCCGTTCGCGCACGGCTTCGTCAAGAACGCCTACGTGGGCCGTACCTTCATCCAGCCCAGCCAGACGCTGCGGCAGCTGGGCATCAAGCTCAAGCTCAACGCCCTGGAATCGGTGATCCGCGGCAAGCGCGTGGTGGTCGTCGACGATTCGATCGTGCGCGGCAACACGCAGCGGGCCATCGTGCGGATGCTGCGCGAGGTCGGCGCCGCCGAGGTCCACGTGAAGATCTCCTCCCCGCCGGTCAAGTGGCCCTGCTTCTACGGCATCGACTTCGCCTCCCGTGCCGAGCTGATCGCCAACGGGGCGGACACCGAGGAGATCTGCACCTCGATCGGCGCCGATTCCCTGGCCTACATCTCCGAGGAGGGGATGATCAGCGCCACCGAGCAGCCGCGCGAACGCCTGTGCACCGCGTGCTTCACCGGGAACTATCCGATTTCCCTTCCGTCCGCGGACCGGCTCGGCAAGAACCTGCTCGAATCGGCCGGCGGCTGCAGCCCGGCCGCGCAGGCCGCCGGATCCAACGGGTGCGATCCCGGCCCGGACAGCGAACTTGAATCCCTCGTCACCGCATCCGACAAGAAAGAATCCGTATGAGCGAGAACGCCATCACCTATGCCTCCGCCGGCGTCGACGTCGAAGCGGGCGACCGCGCCGTGGAGCTGATGAAGGCGGCCGTCAAGGCCACGCACAATGACCAGGTCCTCGGCGGGGTCGGCGGATTCGCGGGACTGTATGACGTCTCCCGGCTGCTCACCTACCGGAAGCCGCTGCTGGCCACCTCCACCGACGGGGTCGGCACGAAGGTGGCCATCGCCCAGGCCATGGATATCCACGACACCATCGGCTTTGACCTGGTCGGCATGGTTGTCGACGACATTGTGGTGGTGGGCGCCGAGCCCCTGTTCATGACGGACTACATCGCCTGCGGCAAGGTCGTTCCGGAACGGATCGCGGGCATCGTGCGCGGCATCGCGGCGGCCTGCGAGGTGGCCGGCACCGCCCTGGTCGGCGGGGAGACCGCCGAGCACCCCGGGCTGCTCGGGGAGCATGAATACGACGTTGCGGGCGCTGCGACCGGCGTCGTCGAGGCCGATGATCTGCTGGGCCCGGACCGGGTGCGCGAGGGCGACGTGGTCATCGCGATGGCTTCCTCCGGCCTGCACTCCAACGGCTATTCGCTGGTCCGCCGCGTCGTCAACCACGCCGGCTGGCAGCTGGAGCGGCAGGTCTCCGAACTCGGCCGCACCCTCGGCGAGGAGCTGCTGGAACCGACCCGCGTGTACGCGGCCGACTGCCTGGACCTGGCCCGGCACGAGGCCGCCGGAGTGCACGGCTTCAGCCACGTCACCGGAGGCGGTCTTGCCGCCAACCTGGCACGGGTGCTGCCCAAGGGCCTGCAGGCCACCGTGGACCGGTCCACGTGGGAGCTGCCCCCGATCTTCCGCCTGGTCAGCGAGCTCGGAAACGTGCCCCTGCCGGATCTGGAGCGCACGCTGAACCTGGGCGTGGGCATGGTCGCGATCGTCGATGCCGGCGGAGCCGACGCGGCCCTGGCACGCCTCGCCGCCCGCGGCGTCCCGGCCTGGGTCATGGGCACCGTGGGAGCCGCAGAGGCCGCACCCGGTTCCGACCCCGACTACGTGCAGGGCGCCAAGGGCGTGGACGGCGGCGCCGTCAGGCTCGTCGGCCGCTACGCCGGCCAGCAGGGTTAGGCTGCAGCTGCCTTGGAAGGCGGGCACCCGGCGGGTGCCCGCCTTCCGGCATCTTCTCTGCCGCCGACAGGCGGTAGAGCTGAAGCGGTTGCCCCGGGCAGGACGCGGCGGCTGCGGGTGACTACCTGTTAACAGCCTTCAGCGGATCCACCCGGTGGGTGATCCGCTGAAGTATGGCTGGTCGCCAACGCCTGAAAAGTTGCTGCCGCGGCTAGCCGGTGCGGCGGGCGTCCTCATCATCGTTATCGTCGCCAAATTGATCCGCGTACTTGTCTTCATACGCCGAGTAGTCCGGCTCCGCCGGCTCCTCGGGGTAGCGACTCGAGGGACGGTTCGACGGGCCCGACAGCTCACGCTGCAGCGCCGAATAGTCCGTGGCCGGAGTGAAGTACTTCATCTCCCGAGCCTGCTTGGTAGCTTTTGCCTTCTGACGGCCGCGCCCCATGGCGTGACCCCCTTTTTGCGTCGATCCGGAAGAGGTCGCTCGGGCACGAGCGAGGCCCCGGAATAATTGGTCAATTTGTCGTAACTACAGGTTACATGCTTTCCGGCTGCCTTGTGGGCGCGCGACGGCGTCCGGCGCCCCTGAGGCCCGCATCGGCCGGAGAACCGGGTACGGCACCATCCTGCGTTGCGGGGCCGGCATTGGCTAAAGTCGGGGGTGAGAAGGATTTTGAGGGGCACACGTGTGCCCCCGACAGGGAGGATCAGGCGTTCACCATGAGCGATCAGAAGAACACACCCGGAGAGGATCCCTCCCCGGAGCAGGCGCCTGGCCGTCCCGAGCCGGAGGGTGGTGGACTGAAGGGATTGGCACGCAGCCTGTTCGGCCGGCGCAAGGGCAAGGATGACCGGCAGGGCAGCGGAACCCGGGCGGGCACGCCGGGCGGAGAGAGCGGGCAGCCGGCCGCTGACAACGCCGCTTCCGGACCGGCCCGCACCGCGGCACCCGACGCGGACTCCGCCTCAGCTCCGGGCGTGAAGGATGACGCTGCAGCGGATACCGCCGCGGCTCCCGAAACCGGAGCCGGAGCCGGCGATCCATCCGACACCGGCGACAACGTTGACGACAGCGTTGACAAGGAAGAGTCCGACGCCGCTGCCCCCGGTCCGGATTCCGGCGCCTCCCCCGCTGCATCCGGCACGCCGGACGACAACGCTGCCGACGCAGACGCCGCCGATTCGGACCCGACGCCCGCCGCCGCCGATGCGGCACCGGCGACCGGAATGATCGACCTGGTGGCCCATACTCCCGCTCCGGCCTGGCTCTCCCCTGACGACAGCCGTGACGCTGAGACCTGGACGGCTGCCTTCGATGTCCAGGAGTCTGCTGCGGACGGACCCGACGGCACCCCATCCGCCGCTGACGCGCCGGAGGAGGCTGTGGCCGATGCCCAGGCTGACGGGTCACCGGCGGCTGAACCCGATGCCCCGGCCGAGGAAGACGCATCAGCCACTCCGGCCACAGAGGAAGCCGCGGACAACGGCGACACCGGGGCCCCGGCTGCTTCCTCCGACCCGACTCCCGCCACCGGGCTGATTGATCTCGCCTCGCACACCGCTCCCCCGGCCTGGCTGTCCGCTGACGGCGGTCACGACGTCGACACCTGGACCCAGGCCTTCGAGGTCCAGGCAACGGCCGGCGACTCGGCCGGCGGGGCAACTGATGCCACCACGTCCACCGACAACCCGGCGGGCGCCGAGTCCGGCGACGCGGACAAGGCAGACGGCGGTGGCACGGCAGACGATTCCGGCAGCGGCGGAAAGACCGGCGCCGCTGCGGCCGCTACCGTAGCCGGCGTCGCCGGTGCCACGGCCCCACCTGCCGCCGCCGCCGTGGAACCGGAAGCCGCCGTGGCGGAAGCCGAAGCTGCCGTGAGCGCCCCGGATGACCTCCAGCTGGAGGAACCGACGCTGGCCGAACCGGCCATCAGCGCCGACGCAGCCGCCGCAGCCGGCGTGGAGGACGCGTCCTCGGAGGCACGCGCGGTGGAAGAGGAAGCCGCGGAGGCGGGAAGGATGGCGGCCGGCGGCGAGCCCCTGCCGCCGGGCACGGAGTTCTCCACCGACGAGTCCTCCGGTGCCGCTGATCCGGCTGATACGGACCGGGAAGCCGATGCTTCAGGCGCTGCTGCCGACGACGCGCCCGAGGCCGCGGACAGCGCAGCCACGGATGACGAAGCTGCCGCTGCCCATCCCGCAGGCACCGACGAGGACGTCCAGGTCACGAACCCTGACGACATCCGGCTTGAGGAACCCACGCTTGCGGACGCTGCCGTCAGCGCAGACGTGGCGGAAGCCTCAGGAGTCCGCGACGCCGCGGAGGAAGCCCGTGCGGTTGAAGAGGAAGCGGCCGAAGCCGGCCGCATCGTCGCCGGCGGCGAGCCCCTTCCCCCGGGCTCCGATTTCCCGGCGGCCCGGTCATCCGGTGGTCCGGATTCCACCGATGCTCCGGCCGCCGACGCTGCCGCTGCAGCCGGCGCTGAAGGAGGCTCAGACTCCGTAAGCGAAACCGGGCCGAAAGTTGCCGGTGAAGCGGAAGCAAGCTCCGACGCCGACGCCGAAACGGGGCCGAAGGCTGCCGGCGACGCAGAGGCCGGTTCCGACGCCGGCGCCGACGCCGATGCTGACGTCGATGCTGACGTCGATGCTGACGTCGACGCCGCTGCCAAGACCGGACCGCGGGTGGAGGAAGCAGGGGCAGAGGCGGAAGACGCCGAGGCCGACGCGGATGAGACGACGTCGTCGCCCGCCGACACCACGTCGGACGCGGGCACGGGAGCGGACACCGAGTCCGAGCCCCAGACCGAGACCGACACTGACACCGACGTCGACGCCGAGGCGGAGACCGTAGCCGACCCGTCGGCCGACGGGCTGCCCGCGGATGCCGACACCGACACCGACGTTGATCCCGACACCCCGGTCGATCCCGACGCCCCCCAGGCCCAGTCCGGCGCCGGTGCGGCAGCTGACACGGCGGCAGCGGCTGCCGCCGCCGCCGGCGCTTCCGCAGCGGGCAGCGCTGACGCGGCCGGCACGCCTTCCGCAGGCGACGCCGGGGCGGATCCTGCTTCGGCAGCCGGCACCGGTTCCGCGGCGGACAACGTCACCGAGGCCGCCGCCGATGCCGGCGAAGCGGAACCGGCCGGGCGGCAGGCCCGGGACCCCGGCGACGGTCAGGAACCCGACTCGTCTCACACGGCCGGCATCGCCGCGGCGGCACCGGTCACCGACCGGCTCAAGGCCACGCCGAGCGACCCTGACGGCCCGGAAGAGCCCGTCGTGGTCGCCAGCCCGGTCCCGGCGTCGGACTCGCGCCGCGCCCGCCGGGAAGCGGAGGCACCGCAGCGGAAGGGCGCCGCCAACCGCCGCACCCTGGTGATGATCGGCGTCGCGGGCATCCTGGTGCTGCTGGCAGTGCTGCTGCTGACCCGCGTCCTCGGCCCCGGGGAACCCGGGGAAGGAGTGCTCCGGCAGGGCGTGGCCGCCAATGACCTGACCGCCGGAGACTGTCTGCGCGGATATGAAGGCGTGAGCAGCACCGTGGATGTCGTCACCTGCGAGACGCCCCACAATGCCCAGCTGGTCGCCAGCGAAACCTACCCGGACGACGACGGCTTCCCCGGCGCGGACGAGCTGTCGGAACGCGCGGAACAGCTGTGCTCCGCCGCCCCGTACTCGGCGGCCGTGTCCGAGTACCCCGACCTGGAACTCAACCGGGCGATCCCGACCGAGGGCAGCTGGGAACGCGGCGACCGCCGGATCGACTGCTTCGTCGTCTCCCCGAACGGAGATGAGCTCGAGCAGTCGATGATCGCGCCGTGATCCCGGGGGCCTGAGGACACCCGGCCCCGCAGGGGAAGACACAGGGAAGACACAGGGAAGGGGAAGCACCCGAGGGTGCCTCCCCTTCCCTGTGTCTTGCCTGTGTCCTGCCCGGGTCAGCCGGAGCTCCCGGGGCCGTGGCCGGCGGCTACGCGCGCGCCGCCTCGACCGTGAGGCCCTGCGGCCCCACCGACAGGCCGCCGTCGCCGGAGGCATCCAGGCTCTCCTCCGGCCGGTCCACCACTACGGTGTCGCCGTCGCTGATCCTGCCGGCCAGGATGCCCTTGGCCAGCTGGTCCCCGATCTCGCGCTGCACCAGCCGGCGCAGCGGCCGGGCGCCGTAGCCGGGATCGTAGCCGGTGAGCGCCAGCCATTCCCGTGCGGCGTCGGTGACGTCCAGGACCAGCCGGCGGTCGCGGAGCCGCTCCGCCAGCGCCTGCACCTGCAGGTCCACGATCCGCGACAGGTCCTCCAGGCTCAGCGGATCAAACAGGATCACGTCGTCCAGCCGGTTCAGGAACTCGGGCCGGAAGCTGCTGTTGACCATGTTCATCACGGCCTCGCGCTTCTGCTCATCGCTCAGCCCCGGATCCACCAGGAACTGCGACCCGATGTTCGAGGTCAGGATCAGGATGGTGGACCGGAAGTCCACGGTCCGTCCCTGCCCGTCGGTCAGCCGCCCGTCGTCGAGGACCTGCAGCAGGATGTCGAAGACCTCCGGATGCGCCTTCTCCACCTCGTCGAGCAGGATCACCGAGTACGGACGGCGCCGCACGGCCTCCGTGAGCTGGCCGCCCTCCTCGTAGCCCACGTATCCCGGAGGGGCACCGACCAGCCGGGCCACCGAGTGCTTCTCGGCGTACTCGCTCATGTCGATGCGCACCATGGCCCGCTCGTCGTCGAACAGGAACTCGGCCAGGGACTTGGCCAGCTCGGTCTTGCCGACGCCGGTCGGGCCCAGGAACAGGAACGAACCGGTCGGCCGGTTCGGGTCGGCGACGCCGGCCCGCGAGCGCCGGACGGCGTCGGAAACGGCGGTGACGGCCCGCTTCTGGCCGATCAGCCGGGATCCGAGTGCCTCTTCCATGTGCAGCAGCTTCTGGGATTCGCCCTGCAGCATCCGCCCGGCGGGAACACCGGTCCAGGCGGACACGACGTCGGCGATGTCGTCGGCCGTGACTTCCTCGGAGACCATGAGCTCGCGCGCCTGGCCGCCGTATTCCTCCTCCTCGGCCTTCTGCGCGACGTCGAGTTCCTTCTGCAGGTTCGGGATCTCGCCGTAGAGGATGCGGGACGCCTCGGCGAGGTCGCCGTCGCGCTGGGCCTGCTCGGCCACCCCGCGCAGCTCGTCGATGCGGGCCTTGAGGTCGCCCACCCGGTTCAGGCCGGCCTTCTCGGCCTCCCACCGGGCGTTGAGCGCGGCCAGCTGCTCCTTCTTGTTGGCCATGTCCTCGCGCAGCGCCGCCAGCCGTTCCACCGAGGCCTCGTCGGTTTCGTTGGCCAGGGCCAGCTCCTCCATGGTGAGGCGGTCGACGGCGCGGCGCAGCTCGTCGATCTCCTCCGGCGCCGAATCGATCTCCATCCGCAGCCGGGACGCGGCCTCATCGACCAGGTCGATGGCCTTGTCCGGCAGCTGCCGTCCGGTGATGTACCGGTTGGACAGGTTCGCCGCCGCCACCAGGGCGGAGTCGGCGATGGCGACCTTGTGGTGCGCCTCGTAGCGCTCCTTCAGCCCGCGGAGGATGCCGATGGTGTCCGGCACGGACGGCTCGCCCACGAACACCTGCTGGAAGCGGCGCTCCAGCGCGGCGTCCTTTTCGATGTTCTCGCGGTACTCATCCAGCGTCGTCGCCCCGATGAGCCGCAGCTCCCCGCGGGCAAGCATCGGCTTGAGCATGTTTCCGGCGTCCATGGAGCCCTCGGCGGCCCCGGCGCCGACGACGGTGTGCAGCTCGTCGATGAAGGTCACGATCTGCCCGTCGGAGTTGCCGATGTCCTCCAGCACCGCCTTGAACCGTTCCTCGAACTCGCCGCGGTATTTGGCTCCGGCCACCATCGACCCCAGGTCGAGGGAGACGAGGGTCTTGTTGTTCAGGCTCTCCGGCACGTCGCCGGCGACCATGCGCTGGGCCAGGCCCTCCACCACGGCGGTCTTGCCCACGCCGGGTTCGCCGATCAGCACCGGGTTGTTCTTGGTGCGCCGGCTGAGCACCTGGATCACCCGGCGGATTTCCGCGTCACGGCCGATGACCGGGTCGAGCTTGCCGGTGCGGGCGAGCTCGGTCAGGTCGGTGCTGTACTTCTGCAGCGCCTGGAAGGTGTTTTCCGGATCGGCGTTCGTCACTTTGCGGTCTCCTCTTACTGCCGGCAGGGCGGTGGTCAGTTCGTCATGCCCGGCCCCGTTGTCCCGCAGCGCCTTGCCGGCTGCGCCGCTGTCCAGCGACAGGCCCAGCAGCAGGTGCTCGGTGGAGACGTACGCGTCGCCGAGCTTTTCCGCCTCCTGCTGGGCGCCGCTGATGACCTGGAGCAGCGGGCGGGAGAACTGCGGCTGCGAGACGTTGGACCCTGAGGTGGACGGCAGCTGCCGGATGGCGTTCGACGCCGCGACGCTGACGGCGTCGACATTGACGCCGAGTGCCTTCAGCAGGGCCACGGCCACGCCGTCGCGCTGGTCCATCAGGGCCTTGAGCAGGTGGGCCGGCTCGATCTGCGGGTTGCCGGCCGTATTCGCGTTCATCGCGGCGGCCGAGAGAGCCTCCTGGCTCTTGTTCGTGAACTTCGGTTCCACGGCGGTTCCTCCCTGGCTCAGAAACTCTTCCTACAGCTTCCGGCGGAAAGCAGGCCCAGCAGCACAGGCCTTAAACCCACCGAACGCAACAAAGTTGAGTGTAATCAACTCAACCTGAATTGTAAAGTTATCCACAGCCTCCTCCACAGGATGCAGGCCACGTTTTCCTGCCGAGGCCGCTGCGGCCGCCGCCCTTTCCTAGCGGCGGGGGTTGCTCCGGTGTTCGCGGTCGAACTCCAGCTTCGCCTCGGCCCACAGCCGGTTCCGGTGTTCGTAGAGCTCCCGGTCCTCGCCGCCGATGTCGGTGAGTGCGAGGGACTGTGCCGGGGTGGTCAGGGACCCCTCCAAATAGGCGGCCAGCCGGTCCAGGACGAACTCCCACCCCGGTCCCGCGGGCCACTCCTCTTCCCCCGGATCCGCGTAGACGAAGCGCTTGCGGACCGAGGCATACCGCAGCTCGATCCGCGTGGTGGAATCCTCGGCCGCCAGACGGATCTCCAGTTCGCCCGCCTGCCCGTGCCCCGGAACCCACGACACGGTCAGCAGCCGAGGAGGGTCGCAGCGCTCAATGACGCCGGTGGCGTTGTCCGGCAGCCGGTACTCGCCGCCGCGGCGAAAGTCTCCCTCGGGCTCCACCAGATAGACGGCAAGGCGCCCGGGATCGGTCAACGCGTCCCAGACCTCTTCAATGGGATGCGGCAGGCTCCGCGCGATCACGACCATGACGGCGTGCCCGGCATGGATCTGCCGAAGACCGAATCCCCTCTCCGTTTCGTTGAGCTTGACCTCAAGTTCAGGCATGTTTCGACTCCTTGCTGCTGCCGCCCGTTCAGGGCCTACAGCCGGTCCGCCGCAGCCGACGGCTGTGGCGGCTGTCACTGCTGGATTGCTTCGACGGTAGCAGGGTTGGCCCCGCGGTGACAGGGGTCCCGGCTGCCCATACGCAGCCCGGCCGCCGCCGTGCCGTGCCCCGTTAAGCCGCTGGTGCGGGCGTTTGTGAAGTGTGACCGATCTCTAAGAAATGGCATACCCAGCATGCTTTTGGATAAGTTCGAAGTAATCCCGCGCCACGGCTGACGCCGTCGCCGGGGCCCGCCCTGCCCGAAACGGCCGGGCCGGCACGGCCCGCCGCGTGAGTCGCTCCGCAGTGTCGGAGGGCAACGGCGCGCCCCGCCCCTGTCGCCGATCCAAGGACCACATGAGCAGTCCAGCGAAGCAAACGACCAGCAGCACGGAACCGCCCGCAGAGGCTGCGGAACCCCGCACCAGGGCCAACTGGACGGTGTTCACCGGCTCCGCCGTCGGGATCCTGGCCATCGCCCTCTGGGCCATGGTCGACACCGACGGCGCCGAGGCCGTCATCGGCTCCATGGTGGGCTGGGTGTCCACCAACATGGGCTGGTACTACTTCCTGGTGGTGAGCCTGGTCGTGGTCTTCGTCCTGACCACCGCCCTGACCCGGGTCGGCAAGACCAAGCTGGGCCCGGACCATTCCAAGCCCCAGTTCGGCCTCTTCACCTGGGGCGCCATGCTCTTCGCGGCCGGCATCGGCATCGACCTGATGTTCTTCTCGGTCTCCGAACCCGTCTCGCAGTTCCTCGCTCCCCCGCAGGGCGACGGCTCCACCGCCGAAGCCGCCCGCCAGGCGCTGGTCTGGACCCTGTTCCACTACGGCATCACCGGCTGGGCGCTCTACGCCCTGATGGGCCTGGCGCTGGGCTACTTCGCCTACCGGCACAACCTTCCGCTGAGCATCCGCTCCGCCCTGTACCCCATCTTCGGCAAGAAGATCGAGGGCCCGCTGGGCCACGGCGTCGACACCGCGGCGCTGCTGGGCACCATCTTCGGCATCGCCACCTCCCTGGGCATCGGCGTGGTGCAGCTGAACTACGGCCTCGCGGTCCTGTTCGACCTGCCGGAAAACCTGACCGTGCAGATCGCCCTGATCGGACTGTCGGTGGTCATGGCCACCATTTCCGTGGTCTCCGGCGTCGAAAAGGGCATCCGGCGCCTGTCCGAGCTGAACGTGATCCTCGCCGTCGGGCTGATGATCTTCGTGCTGATCGCCGGCAAGACCAACTTCCTGCTCGACGGCATCGTCCAGAACATCGGCGACGTGCTCAGCCGCTTCCCCGCCATGACCATGGACACCATGGCCTACGACCGGCCGGATGAGTGGATGAGCGCCTGGACGCTGTTCTTCTGGGCCTGGTGGATCGCCTGGGCGCCGTTCGTCGGCCTGTTCCTGGCCCGCATCTCCCGCGGCCGGACCATCCGCGAGTTCGTCCTCGGCACCATGATCGTGCCGTTCGCCTTCATCCTGCTGTGGATCTCCATCTTCGGCAACTCCGCCCTTGACCTGGTGATGGGCGGCAACGCCGCCTTCGGCGAAGTGGCCATGAACCAGCCGGAGCGGGCGTTCTACGGGCTGCTCGAACAGATGCCCTGGGCCCCGGCCACCATGGCCATCGCCACCTTCACCGGCCTGCTCTTCTACGTCACCAGCGCCGATTCCGGCTCCCTGGTGATGGCCAACTTCACCTCACACCTCAAGGACGCGGACTCCGACGGGCCCAAGTGGCTGCGCATCTTCTGGTCCGTGGCCACCGGCGTGCTGACCCTGGCCATGCTGATGGTCGGCGGGGTCACCACCCTGCAGAACGCCACCATCATCATGGGCCTGCCGCTGTCCATCCTGCTCGTGTTCATCATGCTCGGCGTCTACAAGGCGCTCCGGGTGGAGAACACCCTGACCGACAGCTACCGCGCCTCCCTGCCGAACATCATCGCCGGACGCAGCGGCGAGGCCCGCGGCGGCCGCAGCTGGCGCCAGCGCCTGGCCCGGGTCATGACCTACCCCGGCCCGAAGCAGGCCGAACGCTTCGTCGAGGCCGTCGCGCTGCCGGCGCTGCAGGAGGTCCACGACGAGCTCAAGTCCCAGGGCGCCGACGTCGCGCTCTCGGTCGGCGAGGCCGGCCCGCACCGGATCCGCTGCGTGGACCTGCAGGTCGGCATGGGCGAGGAACGGGTATTCAAGTACCAGATCTACCCGGTGCAGTACGACACCCCCTCCTACGCGGTGCGCAACGCCTCGGCGGACAGCAAGTACTACCGCATGGAGGTCTTCTCACTGGAAGGCAGCCACGGCTACGACCTGCTCGGCTACAGCCGGGAACAGGTCATCACCGACGTCCTGGACCACTACGAGACCCATCTGGAATTCCTGCACCTCAACCGCGAGGTGCCGGGAGGAACATCCATCAGCGAAGAACAGGTATCCAAGGACAACTGGGATGCCGACTTCGCCACCGAGGAGGAGAAAGCATGACCGCTGCAAGCACGGACACAGCGACCCTGTTCATCGACGGCGCCTGGACGGCGTCCTCCGACGGCGGAACCCGGGAGATCCGCAACCCGGCCGACGGCGAGCTGGTCGGCGTGGTCTCCGAAGCCACCCGCGAGGACACCGAGAAGGCGATCGCCGCTGCCCGTGCGGCCTTCGACCGCGGCGACTGGTCCTCCGTTCCGGCACCGGAGCGCGGCGACTTCCTGCTGAAGGTGGCCGCCCGGCTGCGCGAACGGAAGGACGAGTTCGCCATGGCCGAGACGCTCGACACCGGCAAGCGGCTGGTGGAGAGCGAAATCGACATGGACGACATCGCCAACGCCTTCGCCTACTTCGGCAAGATGGCCGGTTCCAACGCCGGCCGCGTGGTCGACGCCGGCGACGCGTCCGTCGTCAGCCGGATCGAATACGAGCCGGTGGGCGTCTGCGGACTGATCGCCCCCTGGAACTACCCGCTGCTGCAGGCCGCCTGGAAGATCGCCCCCGCGCTGGCCGCCGGCTGCACGTTCATCCTCAAGCCCTCGGAGCTGACCCCGCACACCTCCATCCTGATGATGCAGGTCCTCGAGGAACTCGGCCTGCCCCGCGGCGTCGCCAACCTGGTCCTCGGTGCCGGCGCGGTGGCCGGCGCTCCCCTGTCGGAACACCCCGACGTCGACCTGGTCTCCTTCACCGGCGGCGTGTCCACCGGCCGGATCATCGCCGAGTCCGCCGCGAAGACGGTCAAGAAGATCGCCCTGGAACTGGGCGGTAAGAACCCGAACGTCATCTTTGCCGACGCCGACTTCGACGCCGCCCTGGACAATGCGCTGAACGCGGCGTTCGTGCACTCCGGCCAGGTCTGCTCCGCCGGCGCCCGGCTGCTCGTCGAGGAGCCGATCGCCGAGCGCTTCGTGGACGAGCTGGTGCGCCGCGCCAAGCAGATCCGCCTCGGCGGCCCGTTCGACGAGGCCACCGAAACCGGGCCGCTGATCAGCCCCGAACACCGCGAGAAGGTCACCGCCTACGTGGCCAAGGCCGTGGAGGAAGGCGCCCGCATCCGCTGCGGCGGCACCTGGGGCGAAGGCGACCTGGCCAAGGGCTGGTTCTACCTGCCCACCGTGCTGGACAACGTCAAGCGCGCGTCCAACGCCCTGCTCGAGGAGGCCTTCGGCCCGGTCGTCACCGTGGAGACGTTCAACGGCGAGGACGAGGCCGTGGAGCTGGCCAACGACACCGACTACGGCCTGGCCGGAGCCGTCTGGACCCAGGACGCCGGGAAGAGCCAGCGCGTGGCCCGCCGGATGCGGGCCGGCACGGTCTGGATCAACGACTTCCACCCGTACCTGCCGCAGGCCGAATGGGGCGGCTTCGGGCGCTCCGGCTTCGGCCGCGAGCTGGGCCTGGCCGGCCTGTCCGAGTACCAGGAAGCCAAGCACATCTACCACAACACCAACCCCCAGGTGACCAACTGGTTCACCGATCACGAGAACGAGAACGGAAAGGACGGCCAGGCATCATGACCGCCCTGGAACAGACTGAATTCGACTACATCGTGGTGGGCGGCGGCTCCGCCGGAGCCGCCGTGGCCGCACGGCTCAGCGAGGACCCCGAGGTCCAGGTGGCGCTGATCGAAGCCGGCCCGGACGACCGCGGCGTTGACGAGGTCCTGCAGCTGGACCGCTGGATGGAGCTGCTCGAATCCGGCTACGACTGGGACTACCAGATCGAGCCGCAGGAGAACGGCAACTCGTTCATGCGGCAGGCCCGGGCCAAGGTCCTGGGCGGCTGCTCCAGCCACAACTCCTGCATCGCCTTCTGGGCCCCCCGCGAGGACATCGATGAGTGGGAAGCCAAGTTCGGCGCCGAAGGCTGGAACGCCAAGATGGCGTGGGAGCTGTACCGGAAGCTGGAGACCAATGAGGACGCCGGGCCCGACGCCCCGCATCACGGCGACTCCGGCCCGGTGCACCTGATGAACATTCCGGCCGACGATCCCTGCGGCGTCGCCCTGCTGGATGCCTGCGAACAGGCCGGCATCCCCCGGGTGAAGTTCAACACCGGAGAGACGGTCATCAACGGCGCGAACTTCTTCCAGATCAACCGCCGCGCCGACGGCACCCGTTCCTCGTCCTCCGTCTCCTACATCCACCCGATCATGGAGCGGGAGAACTTCACCCTGCTCACCGGCGTGCTCGCCCGCGAGCTGACCTTCGACGACGCGAACCGGTGCACCGGCGTCGCCGTCGTCGACAACGCCTTCGGCCGGACCCGCTACCTGCGGGCCCGGATCGAGACCGTGGTCTCCGCCGGTGCGATCGACTCGCCGAAGCTGCTGATGCTCTCGGGCATCGGCCCGAAGGAGCACCTCGAGGAGCGCGGCGTGACGGTCCGGGTGGACTCCCCCGGCGTGGGCGAGAACCTGCAGGACCACCCCGAGGGCGTGATCCAGTGGGAGGCGAAGAAGCCGATGACCGAGACCTCCACCCAGTGGTGGGAGATCGGCATCTTCACGCCCACCGAGGAGGGACTGGACCGCCCCGACCTCATGTTCCACTACGGATCGGTGCCGTTCGACATGCACACCCTGCGCCACGGCTACCCCACCACGGAAAACGGCTTCTGCCTGACCCCGAACGTCACGCACGCCCGCTCGCGCGGCACCGTGCGGCTGCGCAGCCGGGATTTCCGGGACAAGCCGATGGTCGATCCGCGGTACTTCACCGACCCGCACGACATGCGCGTCATGGTTTACGGGATCAGGAAGGCCCGCGAGATCGTCGCCCAGCCCGCCATGGCCGAATGGGTGGGCGAAGAGCTGTACCCGGGCAAGGACGTGCAGACGGACGAGCAGATCATCGAGTACATCAAGAAGACGCACAACACCGTCTACCACCCCGCCGGCACGGTCCGGATGGGCGCGGCCGACGACGCGATGTCGCCGCTGGATCCGCAGCTGCGGGTCAAGGGCGTGACCGGGCTGCGCGTCGCGGACGCCTCCGTCATGCCCGAGCTGACCACCGTCAACCCGAACATCACCACCATGATGATCGGTGAGCGGGCCGCCGAGCTGATCAAGGCGGCCCGCCGGGCCGCCCCCGTCGAGGCCGCGGCCGGCTAGAAGGCCACGGCAGCACTGCATCACCGCACTTTCCGGGCGGCGTCGGAACTCCCGACGCCGCCCGGACGCCTTAACAGGCGCGGGGCCCGTCGGCCCAGCAGGTACCCTGTGCGGATGGGGAAGAAGAAGCTGCTCGCCGCAGCAGCCGTAGTGTCCGTTTCATTGCTGCCGCTGACCGCCTGCCGGTCCGAGCCTGATCCGCAGCAGGCGGCGGAGGACATCGCGGCGGCGCTCTCCGCGCTGGATCTTTCGCAGGTGCCCTTCGACTCCGACAGCGGCACCTCCCCGGACACCGAGCTGCAGGACATCACCGCCGCACTGTCTCCGCTTCCGGATCCCGCGGTCACTGCCGGCGAGGTCAGCAAGGAGGATCCGGCGACGGCCTCCGTGGAGCTCGACTGGACCTGGGACCTGCCGGATACCGACGACGACTTCACCTACACCACCACCCTCCGGCTCGACCGCGATGAGGACGCCGACGACGACCGGTGGCGGGGCCGCTGGCACCCTTCCCTGGTGCATCCGGTCCTGGCGGACGGACATGTCCTGCAGCTGCAGACCTACGGCGCCGACCGGGCCGAGATCCTCGGCGGCGACGGGCAGCCGCTGGTGACGGACCGCCCGGTCTGGCGGGTGGGCCTGGACAAGAGCACGTTGGGCCTGGACGCCCTCGGCGCCTCCGCCCGGGCCCTCGCAGCGGAGCTCGGCCTGGACCCCGAGGCCTACGCCGCACAGGTCGAGGCGAACGGCCCGCAGGCCTTCGTTGAGGCCATCGTCCTGCGCCAGGACGACGAGAACGCCGGCATCGAAGAGCGGATTGCCGGCATCCCCGGAGCCGTTGCGCTGCCCACCACCCGGGAGCTGGCGCCCACCAGGACCTTCGCCCGGACCCTGATCGGCAGCGTCGGCGAAGCCACCGCCGAGGTCATCGAAGAATCCGACGGCGAGCTGCTGCCGGGCAGCCAGGTCGGCCTGTCCGGCCTCCAGCGTCAGTACGATGACCAGCTGCGCGGCACCGACGGCCTTGCCATCATGGACGTGGGCCCCGACGGGACCCCGTCCCCGTTGCACCAGGTCGACCCGGTCGCAGGCGAGCCGGTGCAGCTGACCCTCGACGCCAGGCTGCAGACCCTCGCCGAAGAGGTCCTGGCGGAGGAACCCTCGGCCTCGGCGATCGTCGCCGTCCGCCCCTCGACGGGTGAGGTCCTCGCTGCGGGGAACGGTCCCGGCAGCGAAGGCCAGCAGACCGCGCTGCTCGGCCAGTACCCGGCGGGCTCGACCCTGAAGATCGCCACCTCGCTGGCCATGCTCCGCGGCGGCGCCACCGCCGACACCACCGTGCAGTGCCCGGCCGAGGTGAGCGTTGACGGACGCCGGTTCGGCAACGCCTCCACTTATCCGCCGGCCTTCGTGGGAGATATTCCGCTGCGCCAGGCCTTCGCCCAGTCCTGCAACACGGCGTTCATCAACGCCGCCGACGAGGTGTCCCAGCAGCAGCTGGCCGACGCCGCCGCGGACCTGGGCATCGGCGTCGAGGCTCCCCTGGGCACGGACGCCTTCTTCGGCGCGGTCCCGGCCGAGGCGGACGGCACCGACCACGCCGCCTCGCTGATCGGCCAGGGCCAGGTCCTGGTCTCCCCGCTCGCCATGGCGGTGGCCGCCGCATCGGTGGCGGCCGGCGAACGGGTGAGCCCGGTCCTGGTGCGGACCGGAGGCTCCACCGAAGGTACCGACGGCGGTGAAGACGCCGAGGCGCCGGCCGCGTCGAAACTGACGGCGGAGGAAGCCTCGGTGCTGCAGGACATGATGCGGGCCGTGGTCACCGACGGCGGCGGACAGGTCCTGCTGGACCTGCCCGGCGCGCCCGCCGGCGCCAAGACCGGCACCGCGGAGTTCGGCAATGAAACGCCTCCCCGGACCCACGCCTGGTTCGCGGCGACCCAGGGCGATCTGGCCGCCGTCGTGTTCGTGGAGGAAGGCGAGCTGGGCTCGACGTCCGGCGGCCCGCTGATGCGGGCGTTCCTCGCCGGGGCAGCGGGCTAGAAGCGCCCGTCCCGCCCCGGATAGGCCGTGGCGCCGTACGGGGCCGGACCATACGAGCCCCGGTACTGCCCGTACGGGGTGATCCCCGGCCGGTCGGTCGGAACGATGGCCTTGCCCAGCGGCATCAGCGAAACCGGAATCATCTTCAGGTTGGCGATGCCCAGCGGAATGCCGATGATGCTCAGGAACATCGGGATGGCCGTGGCGATGTGCCCCAGCCCAATCCAGATGCCGGCCACCAGCAGCCAGATGATGTTCCCCAGCGTGGACAGCACCCCCGGGCCGCGGCCGCGGTCCACAATGGTGCGGCCGAACGGCCACAGCGCGTATGCGGCGATGCGGAACGAGGCGATGCCGAAGGGAATCGTCACGATCAGCACGCAGCACACGATGCCTGCGGCGGCATAGCCCAGGGCCAGCCAGATGCCGCCGAAGAGGAGCCAGATCACGTTCAGGATGGCGTTCATCCCCCCATTGTGGCCCGGAACCCCGGCCGGGGCCATGCCCCAGGTGGCTACAATGAGGCCATGACGAGCCGCAATGATGCCCCGTTCGCACTGTCCGTCAGCGAATGCTGGGAGTACCTGAGGGAGGCGGCCGTGGGCCGGCTCGCCGTGCTGGTGGACGGGCACCCGGAAATCTTCCCGATCAACTTCACGGTGGACCGCGGGTCGGTGGTCTTCCGCACGGCGTCCGGAACCAAGCTGGCCGGAGCGCTGGAGGGCGGTCCGGTGGCGTTCGAGGTCGACGGCCACGACGACCGGCTCGGCTCGGCCTGGTCGGTGGTGCTGAAGGGCACCGCCCGGCAGCTGGAGAGCATCGAGGAGGTCCTGGACTCCGACCAGCTGCCGATTTTCCCGTGGCAGGACGGCGACAAGAACCATTTCGTGCGCATTGAACCTGCACAGACGGACGGACGGCGCTTCATGATTGCGTCGTCTGCGCGCCGTCACATCGTGCAGCAGCGCGGGTCCCGGACGGAGTAGCCGGGACCCGATCAGCGGATCAGCTGCGGCGTTCGTTCGACGCCGGCGCCGTGGCCCGGCGCGGGCCGCGCCGGGTGCGGGCCGGAGCAGCCGCCGAGGGAGTCTCCGAGGTCCACGTGCGGGGTCCGCTGCTGCGGGATCCACCGGCGGCGCGTGCGGAGCCTGCTTCCGCGGGACGGCGTCCCCGGCCGGCCTGGCGGGCGCCGTCGGCTGCCTGCTCGCGGCGGCGCTGCGGGCGGGCGTCCTCGGCGCCGCGGCCGGCGCCCCGGCCGGAGGCGGCGGCAGCTGCGCCGCCGCGGCCGTTGCCGCCGCCGGTGCGGGCGGCGCGCTTGCGCTTGGCGTTGGCGCCGGTGGAGGCGCCGCCGCCCTGGCGGGGCAGCTTGGCGGCAAGCGCCTCGGCACGGACGTGCGGAGCCACCGGCTCGGCCTTTTCGCCCACCAGCTCGGCAACCGCCGCGGAGGTGTGGCTGGCCTGTTCCATGGCGACGTTCACGCCCGCGGCCTTGAGCAGCTTGGTGACCTCGCCCTTCTGCTCCGGCAGGGTCAGGGTGACGACGGTGCCGTCGGACCCGGCCCGGGCGGTGCGGCCGGAACGGTGCAGGTAGGCCTTGTGCTCCGTGGGCGGATCGATGTGCACCACCAGTTCCACGTCATCCACGTGCACGCCGCGGGCGGCCACGTCGGTGGCCACCAGCACCCGGACGTCTCCTGCGGCGAACTCGCCCAGGTTCCGGTCACGGGCGTTCTGGGACAGGTTGCCGTGCAGGTCCACGGCGGGGATGCCCTGGTCGGTCAGCCACTTGGCCATCTTGCGGGCGTGGTGCTTGGTGCGCATGAACATGATGCGCCGGCCCTGCCCGGAGGCCAGTTCCTTGACCAGCAGCTTCTTGGCGGTGACGTCCTGGGTGAGGAAGACCCGGTGTTCCATGGTGGTCACGGCGGCCTGCGGGTCGTCCACCGAGTGGGTCAGCGGGCTGTGCAGGTAGCGGCGGACCAGCTTGTCCACGCCGTTGTCCAGGGTGGCCGAGAACAGCAGCCGCTGGCCCTTCTCGGGGGTGCGGTCCAGCAGGCGCTTGACCACCGGCAGGAAGCCGAGGTCGGCCATGTGGTCGGCCTCGTCCAGGACGGTGACCTCGACGGACTCCAGGGACACGATGCCCTGCTTCATCAGGTCCTCAAGCCGGCCGGGGCAGGCGATGACGATGTCCACGCCGGCGCCGAGCGCCTTTTCCTGGCGGGCCTGGGAGACGCCGCCGTAGACCACGGTGGTGTTCAGGCCCAGGGCCTTGGCCAGCGGCTCGACGACGTTGTTGATCTGGTTGGCCAGCTCGCGGGTGGGTGCCAGGACCAGGCCCAGCGGGCGGCCGCGCCGGCGGCGGCCGACGGCGCCCGCCTCGGCAAGCCGGGAGACCAGCGGGAGCGAGAAGGCCAGGGTCTTGCCGGAGCCGGTGCGGCCGCGGCCGAGCACGTCGCGGCCGGCCAGGGTGTCGGGAAGGGTGCTCACCTGGATGGGGAACGCTTCGGTGATGCCCTGCTCGGCAAGGGTGTCGGACAGTGCCCCGGGCACGCCCAGGGAAGCAAAGGTGGTCATGAAGACGGAAAGCCACTTTCGGTTGGTGTCCCCGCGGCCGTTTGGCACGGGGTTCGCCGAAGAAAAATCAGACTGCGTCCACCGCGGGCCTGGCCATGGCGGCCGGCCGAACCGCGGGACGGAAGAGAGCGTTCATCGACGCCGGCTGTGCAGCGGACGGTGATCCTTCGGCACAGCAACTTCCCCAGTGTAGCCCATGCCGCCCCGCGGCCCCGCATCGGCCCTGCCGCCGGCGGCGCCGCCGCACCCTGCGGTCCGGGGCGGGCCGCGGCCGTCCGAACGGCGCGGCGCCGCCCCTCGGTACCATGGAAGGGATGAGCACTGAACCCTCCCCCGGCCCCGCCGCGTCCTCCGATCCCGCCGAGACGGGCTACCGTTCGCAGCCGGTGTCCTTCGTCCGCCGCGGTTCCCGCCTGCAGGGCCGCCGGCAGCAGGCCTGGGACGAGCTGTCGGACCTGTTCGTCATCGACGTGCCGCGGGTGCGGGCGGACACCTCGGTGGATCCCGGCTATGTGTTCGACGCCGAGGCGGCGTTCGGGCGCAAGGCCCCGCTCGTCGTCGAGATCGGGTCCGGACTGGGCGAGGCCGTGGTCCACGCCGCCGGCGAGGATCCGGACCGGAACTACCTTGCGGTGGAGGTCTACCGCCCCGGGCTGGCGCACACCCTGCAGCGCATCGGCCAGCGCGGCCTCACCAACGTGCGCGTGGTCCAGGCCAACGCTCCCGAGGTGCTCGGCACCATGCTGCCCGCGGCCTCCGTGGAGGAGCTGTGGCTGTTCTTCCCCGACCCCTGGCACAAGACCAAGCACCACAAGCGGCGCCTGGTCAAGCCCGGGTTCGATGAGCTGGCCGCCCGGGTGCTGGTCCCCGGCGGGCTCTGGCGGCTCGCCACGGACTGGTCCGACTACGCCGTGCAGATGCGCGAGGTCCTCGAGGCCTCCGCCGGGTTCGTCAACCTCCATGCCGGCGAGCGTGCCGGCGCCGACAGCCCCCTGACCCGGGTGCATGCCGAGGGCCTTGAAGGACGTGAGCCTTCGGACGACGCCGACACCCGCGGCGGGTGGGCGCCCCGCTTTGAGGGCAGGATCCTCACCAGCTTCGAGAACAAGGCCCACCAGGCCGGCCGGCTGATCTTCGACCTGACCTTCCGCCGCCTGTAACGCACTCCTTCCGCCACTCCTAGGACGTTTTTCCATGCCTGAACCCAGCGATGCACGCGTCGGCCTCTACATCGACTTCGACAACATCGTCATTTCCCGTTACCAGCAGCTGCACGGCCGCAACGCCTTCCAGCGCGACGGCATCCGCGACTTCGACCGGCACAGCCGGGACGCCGATCCCGACGTCGCCGCCCGGCTCAAGGCCGCGACGGTCGACTTCAACGCCATCATCGACTTCGCCGCCTCGTTCGGCACCCTGGTGGTCAACCGTGCCTACGCCGACTGGTCCGTGCCGGTCAACGCCAGCTACCAGCGCCAGCTGATGTCCCGGGCCGTGGACCTCACCCAGCTGTTCACCACCACCACCCGCGGCACCAAGAACGGAGCCGACATCCGCCTCGCGGTGGACGTCGTCGAAGACCTCTTCCGGCTGCCCGACCTCACCCACGTCATCATCGTGGCCGGGGACTCCGACTACATCGCGCTGGCGCAGAAGTCCAAGCGGCTCGGCCGGTTCGTGGTGGGCATCGGCGTCGCCGGCTCCACCAGCACCTCCCTGGCCGCCGCCTGCGACGAGTTCGAAGACTACGATTCGCTGCCCGGCGTCGCCCGCGCCGAATCGGCCGCACCGGCCGCCTCCGACCGCCCCGCCGGCCGGCCTGAGCCCGGCACCGCCCCCGAGACGGCCCGCCAGCTGACGGCGGCCCCGGTCTTCTCCCACCGCGACGCGGCCCCCTTCGCCGAGCCCGACACCGCCGAGGACATCGACCCGCAGACCCTGGCCACGGAACTGCTGATGCGTGCCCTGAAGATCGCCCATGCCAAGGGCGACGCCGATGAGTGGCTTCACAGCGGCACGGTGAAGAACCAGATGCGGCGCATGGACCCCTCCTTCAATGAAAAGCCGCTGGGGTTCCGGTCCTTCACCGACTTCCTCACCTCGCATGGTGACCTGGTGGAGCTGAACGACGACGGTCCGCAGCGGCTGGTCCGGCTGCGGCCCGAGGCCGGCGACCCGGGCCGCAGCTAGGACGCCGCCGGGGAACCGGCCTGCGGCCACAGGCCCGGGCCTTCCCGCGGTCCGGCGGCTGGTGCCTTTTCCACCGAACATGACGCTGCCGCTTGCGCCCATCAACTTTGCAGTGCAAACTACTTTGCATGATCGATAACACGGCCGGAGAACCTCCCTCCGACTCCGGCACTCCCGCTGACTCCACCGCTCCAGCACACTCCTCCGCCGGGCGGCCGGCAACCGGCGAGGCCGCTGGCGAGGCCCCCGAAGCCCTGGACCTGCTTGCCGCGCTGGCCGTGGTGCAGGACGCCGAGCGCTCGGCCCGGCGCGGCCTCACCGGCAACACCGCGCTGGTCTACCTGGTCTGGGGACTGACCTGGCTCCTCGGCTACGGAGCGCTCCAGGGCAGCAGGCACGGGTGGCTGCCCCTCGCGCCGGAGACGGCCCTGGCCGTCCTCGGCGTGACGCTGGCGCTGGCCGCGGCCTACACCGTGGTGGTCTTCGCACGGGGCTCCCGGGGCATCCGCGGACAGTCGTCCTTCCAGGGCGGCATGTACGGTGCGGCCTGGGCCCTCGGCTTCGCCGTCATGGGCGCCCTGGGCGCCGTCATCGGCCGTGAGGTCGAGGATTTCTGGACCCGCGGCCTGCTCCTGAACGGCACCGCGGTGCTTATCGTCGGACTGCTCTACATCACCGGCGGCACCACCTTCAATGACGGCGCGCAGTCCGTCCTGGGCGTCTGGCTCCTGGTGGTGACCCTCATTGCCCTGGTCGCCGGGCCCTCGCATTTCCTCACCGTGTTCCTCCTGCTGGGCGCACCCGGCCTGTTGGCCGCTGCGCTGGTGGAGCACCTGCGCACCCGCCGCCGGAGGGGGCCGGCACATGCCTGAACTCGACCCCGTCATCCACGCCGAGTCCCGGCTGCGCGCCCTGACCATCCTCAACGAGGTCGGCGAGAACAACCGGATCGCCTTCACCAAGCTCCAGAAGATGCTGGACATGACCGCAGGCAACCTCTCCACCCACCTGCGGAAACTGGAAAACGCCGGCTACGTCGAGGTCAGCAAGACCATCGAAGGCCGCACTCCGGCCACCTATGCGGGCATCACGCCGGAGGGCCGCGCGGCCTACGCCCGGTACCGCAGGAACCTGCAGGACCTGCTGTCCGGCCTCACCTAAGCCCGCCGTCCCCCGCCCTTCCGGCGCCCGTCGCACCCAGGAGCAGCCTCCCGTGAGCACCACCAGAACAGGCCCCCACCCGCCCGAGATCCTCGCCGAGGCCCGCGGCGTCCATAAGTCCTTTGGCCCGGTCACGGCGCTCTCCGGCATCGACTTCCGGATCAGCGCCGGCGAGACCGTGGGCCTGCTGGGTCCGAACGGGGCCGGCAAGTCCACACTGCTGAGCCTGCTGACCGGGCTGCGCCAGCCGGACCGCGGAACGGTGGAGCTCTTCGGGCAGGACCCCCGCACTCCGCAGGCCCGCCGGGCACTGGGCACGACGCCGCAGGCCACCTCGGTGCCCGCAACGCTGCGGGTGCACGAGACCGTGGATTTCGTGGCGGCCCACTATCCCGACCCCGTTCCGACGGCGGAGCTGCTGGAACGCTTCGGCCTCGCCGCAGCCGCCGGAAAGCAGTGCGGCGGCCTGTCGGGCGGACAGCAGCGGCGCCTGCTGGTGGCCCTGGCCCTCGTGGGCCGGCCCCGCCTGGTGGTGCTGGACGAACCGACCACCGGACTGGACGTCGAGGCACGGGAAACCCTGTGGGAGCAGCTCGCCGCCTACCGGGCCGGCGGGGGAACCCTGCTGATCACCAGCCACTATCTGGACGAAATCCAGACCCTCGCCGGGCGGGTGGTCGTCGTCAACGGCGGCGCGGTCATCGCCGACGGCACCGTGGACGAAATCCGCAGCCGGGTCAGCGTCAGCCGTGTGTCCTTCCATACCTCCCTGCCCGCCGAGGCCTTCCGTACCTGGCCCGGCACCGCCTCCGTCAATGTCACGGCGTCCGGCGCCACCACCATCGTCAGCCACGACGCCGACGAAACGGTGAAGATGCTGGTCGGCAGGGGCGCGGACTTCCACGGCCTGGAGGTCCACGCCGCCAGCCTGGAGGAGGCCTTCGTGGCCCTCACCCATTCCACCACCGGCCGGGGCACGCCGCCGGCGCCGGACGCCGGCACCCCGGCACGACCCTCAACGGAAAGGAACCTCGGATGAGCACCTCGCCCGCTGTGCGGAACAACAGCTCACAGCTGCACCTGATCCGCGCCCACACCCGGGCGCAGGTGCTGGAGCAACTGAGGATTCCCGTGGCCGTGCTCTCCTCCACCGTCTTCCCCACCCTGGCGCTGGTGTTCTTTGTGCTTCCGCAGACGGCCGTGACCTCGAATCCGGTCGCCTCGCTGATGTCGATCGCCCAGCTGGCGGTCTTCGGGGTGATGAGCGCCTTCCTGTTCAACTACGGGATCGGCGTCGCGGAGGACCGGGCCAATCCGTGGAGCAGCTACGTGCGCACCCTGCCGGTCGGCGCGCTGCCGCCGACCGTCGCCCGGGCGCTGACAGCCATGATGTTCGCCTTCTTCGCCCTGATCCCCGTGCTGGTGGTCGGCGCCGCGACGACGGCGGGCATGGACCTCTACACCGACGGAACCCTGCCCTGGTGGCGGGTGCCCCTGGCGGTGGCGGTCTGGCTGGTCTGCGGGCTGCCGTTCCTGTGCCTGGGCCTGCTGATCGGCTATCTGTGCACCTCGAAGGTGGCGATCGCCCTCACGCAGGTGGTGTTCTTCCCGCTCGCGTTCGCCGGCGGCATGATGCTGCCGCCGGAGATCTTCTCGCCGGGGCTCGACGCGTTTTCGCGGTTCCTTCCCTCGCGGGCGGCACGGGACCTGTCCGTGTCCGCCCTCTCCGGGGAACCGTTCGAACCGGCCGCGGTGGCGTGCTTCCTCGCGTGGACGCTGCTGCTGGGGGCCGGGGCGGTCTGGGCCAACCGGAGGGACCAGGGCCGGCGCTACCGCTGACCGGTGCCCGGCTGCGGCCGCCTCAGAGCGAGGCCGCGTAGCCGTTCGCGTAGTCCCGGGACTGGGGCTTGCCGGCCGGCAGCGCCCGCAGCCGGCTGTGCCGCTGGACCAGCGAGACCAGCCCCAGCGGCTTGAAGGCCGCCGACGCGGGCGGCCGCTGGCCGCGGGCCAGGGGCACGACGTCGCCGCCCAGCCCCGCGGCGAAGATCCTGCCCAGGTCGGGTTGGCGCTGCTGGGCCTGGTCGAGTTCGGCCGAGAGCTCCTCGACCCGGGCCCGCAGTCCCAGCACCTCTTTTTCCAGCTCCATGATCCGCTTGATCCCCTCGAGGGAGACGCCCTCCTGGGAGAGCCGCTGGACCTGCCGGAGCATCTCGATGTCGCGCTGGGAGTAGCGCCGGGCGCGGCCGGGTGCCCGCGACGGGCTGACGATGCCCATCCGGTCATACTGCCGGAGGGTCTGCGGGTGCATCTCCGCCAGCTCGGCCGCGACCGAGATGACGAAGATCGGCGCGTTCGCGTCGATGGCCACAGGATCCTCCTTTACGACGTCGGCTGTTGGGTGTGATCAGTGATCATAGGTCAAAGCGCCGGTTCCCGGGCGGAAACCGGCTCCGGGCTCACAGGCGTGCCTTGGCCGCCAGGGAGGCCCGCGGGTTCTCCCCCGTGGTGGCCTGGGCGAAGGCCTCCACGGCGTCCTTCGCCTCCTTGCTCAGGTTCTGCGGCACCGCGACGTCCACGGTGACCAGCAGGTCGCCGGTGGCCTTCGCGGTCTTCACGCCGCGCCCCTTCACCCGCAGCGTCCGGCCCGACGGCGTACCCGCCGGCACGCGCAGCCGCACGGTATCCCCGGTGAGGGTGGGCACCTCGATGGTCGCGCCGAGCGCGGCCTCCGGGAAGCTCACGGGAACGTGGATGCGGATGTCGTTGCCGTCCCGCTTGAAGAAGTCGTGCGGCGTCACGTGGACGGTGACCATCAGGTCGCCGGCGCCGGCCGGACCCGGCTGGCCCTTGCCCCGGACGCGGATGGTCTGGCCGTCCTTCACTCCGGCCGGCACGCGGACCTCGATGACCTCGCCCGAGGGCTCGCGGAGGCCGATGACCGTGCCGTTGATGGAGCCGGCAAAGGAAATCGTGGTGGTCGCCGTGCGGTCCGCACCCTTGGTGGGCGGAGCCTGGCCGAACCCGCCGCCGAAGCCTCCGCCGCCCCCGAAGAGGTCAGCGAACTCCGGCGGAATGTTGCTGCCGCCGGTGCTGAAGGTGGTGCGGCGGGACCCGCCGCGCGGCCCGGCGCCCTGGCCGAACAGGCCGCCGAACAGGTCCTCGAACCCGCCCGCTCCCGCTCCCGCCCCGGGGCCGCCGGCACCGCCGGCGCTGAAGCGGGCGCCGCTGCCCATGGCGCGGATGGCGTCGTACTGCTGGCGTTCCTCGGCGTCGGAAAGGACCGCATAGGCCTCGGAGACGTCCTTGAACATGCGTTCCGCGGCGGCGTCGTTCTGGTTCTGGTCCGGGTGGTACTTCCGGGCCAGCTTCCGATATGCCTTTTTGATATCCGATTCGGAGGCGTCCTTGGGGACGCCCAGAATCTTGTAGAAATCCTTGTCGACCCAGTCCTGGCTAGCCAATGGCGTCCCTTTCTCGTTCCAGTCTCCAGTCCGTGCCCGGTGGGGCACGGAAGGCCCGGGGCGCCTGCCGCCCCGGGCCCTGCCGCTACTGCTCCGGTACTGAGACCACAACCTGGGCCGCGCGCAGCACGCGGTCCCCGGCCTTGTAGCCGATCCGCAGGATCTGCGTCACGGTGTCGGACTGCACGTCCGCGCTCTGCTGCTGCATGAGCGCCTCGTGGATGTTCGGATCGAAGTCGACTCCGGTCTCATCGATCCGGGTCAGCCCGAAGGTGCCCAGCGCGCTCTCCAGCTTCTTGGCGATCGCCGCGAAGGGGCCCTCCGCGAGGTCGCCGTGCTGCCGCGCGGCCTCGATGTCGTCCAGGGTCGGCAGCAGCGCGTTGATCACGCCGATCACGGCCATCTCCCGGGCGACGTCGCGGTCACGCTCCACCCGCCGGCGGTAGTTCACGTACTCGGCCTGCAGGCGCAGCAGGTCGCCGCGCAGCTCCTCGGCTTCCGGGGAGCCGGCCGCCTGCGGGGCGTCCGGAACCTCGGCGCTGTTCAGGATCTGCTCCGCCTGCGAGAGGGCGTCACCCTCCGCAGCCTGGCCGGAGGCGGAGCTGCTGCCCGCACCGGCCGGCTGCGAGGCCGCGTCGTCAGGGGTGCCGCGGGGCTCGTCGGAACCCGGGTCCGGGTTCGCGCCGTTGTCCTGCGCCATGGCTACTTCTTCTCTTCGTCGTCGACGACTTCGGCATCCACGATGTCCTCATCGCCTGCGGACGCGGAATCCGTTCCGGCTCCCGCGCCGCCGGCGGCACCGGCACCCGCGGCGTCGGCCTGTGCGGAGGCGTAGATCGCTTCGCCGAGCTTGGTCTGCGAGGCCTGCAGCTTGTCGAAGGCGCTCTTGACCTCGTCGTCGTTGTCGGTTCCGGCGAGGGCCGTCTTCAGGGCGTCGACGTCGGCCTTGACCTCGGTCTTGACATCCTCGGGCAGCTTGTCGTCGTTGTCCGTGAGCAGCTTGTCCACGGAGTAGGCCAGCTGCTCGGCGGAGTTGCGGACGTCGGCCGCCTCACGGCGCTTCTTGTCCTCGGCCGCGTGCTCCTCGGCCTCGCGGACCATGCGGTCGATGTCCTCCTTGGAGAGCGAGGACCCGCCGGTGATGGTCATGGACTGCTCGGCGCCGGTGCCCTTGTCCTTCGCAGACACGTGCACGATGCCGTTGGCGTCGATGTCGAAGGTGACCTCGATCTGCGGCACGCCGCGCGGAGCCGGCGCGATGCCGGTCAGCTCGAAGGTGCCCAGCGGCTTGTTGTCGCGGGTGAACTCGCGCTCGCCCTGGAAGACCTGGATGGCCACGGACGGCTGGTTGTCATCTGCGGTCGTGAAGGTCTCGCTGCGCTTGGTCGGGATGGCCGTGTTGCGCTCGATCAGCTTGGTCATCACACCGCCCTTGGTCTCGATGCCCAGGGACAGCGGGGTGACGTCGATGAGCAGGACGTCCTTGCGCTCGCCCTTCAGCACGCCGGCCTGCAGGGCGGCGCCGACGGCCACGACCTCATCGGGGTTGACGCCCTTGTTCGGCTCCTTGCCCCCGGCCAGCTGCTTCACCAGCTCGGACACGGCGGGCATGCGGGTGGAACCGCCCACGAGGATGATGTGGTCGATGTCGGAGACCTTGATGCCGGCCTCGTTGATGACGTCGTTGAACGGCTTCTTGGTGCGGTCCAGCAGGTCCTTGGTCAGGTCCTGGAACTTGGCGCGGGACAGGTGCTCGTCCAGGTGCACCGGACCTTCGGGGGTGACCGAGAGGTACTGCAGGGAGATGTTGGTGGAGGTCGCGGAGGACAGCTCCTTCTTCGCCTGCTCGGCGGCTTCCTTCAGGCGCTGCAGGGCGATCTTGTCCTTGGACAGGTCCGCACCCTTGGCCTTGGCCTGGCCCAGCAGGTAATCGACGATGCGCTGGTCCCAGTCGTCGCCGCCGAGGCGGTTGTCGCCGGCGGTCGCGCGGACCTGGATGGTGGAGAAGTCGTCCTCGTCCTTGCCGACTTCCAGCAGGGACACGTCGAAGGTGCCGCCGCCGAGGTCGAAGACCAGGATCAGCTCGTCTTCCTTGCCCTTGTCCAGGCCGTAGGCCAGGGCCGCGGCAGTGGGCTCGTTGACGATGCGCAGCACGTTCATGCCGGCGATCTCGCCGGCTTCCTTGGTCGCCTGGCGCTCGGCGTCGTTGAAGTAGGCCGGAACGGTGATCACCGCGTCGGTGACCTTCTCGCCGAGGTAGGCCTCGGCGTCGTTCTTCAGCTTCATGAGGATGCGGGCCGAGATTTCCTGCGGCGTGTACTTCTTGCCGTCGATCTCCTTGGACCAGTCGGTGCCCATGTGGCGCTTGACGGAGGAGATGGTGCGGTCGATGTTGTTCACGGCCTGGCGCTTGGCGATCTCGCCGACCAGGACCTCGCCGGACTTGGCGAAGGCCACGACCGACGGGGTGGTGCGGCCGCCTTCGGCGTTGGCGATGACGGTGGGCTCGCCGCCTTCGAGGACGGAGACCACGGAGTTGGTGGTGCCGAGGTCGATACCTACTGCACGTGACATATTGCTTCCTCTTTCCTTGGGAAAACGTCGCCTGCCGGGCCGGGGCCCGGCATGTCTTGAGCGTTCTGCACTCAACTTTACCGAAGCAGCGTTGAATGTCAACAAACTTGAGCCAAGGGCGCTCAACTTGCACCGCTGCCCTTGACGGAGGATGACGTGCCGTTACCGGAGCATGGCCGGCGGCGCAGGCCCGGGCGTAGGGTCCTGTGCATGCCCCAGGAAACCTACTCGCACGGACACCACGAGAGCGTGGTGCGCACCCACGCGGGCCGGACAGCAGAGGACTCCGCCGCCTACCTGCTGCCCCGCCTGTCCCCCGGAATGGACCTGCTCGACGTCGGCTGCGGCCCGGGCAGCATCACCCTGGGTCTCGCCGCGGCAGTGGCTCCGGGGCTGGCCACCGGATTGGATGCCTCGGAGGAGGTCGTGGGCCTGGCCGCCCTGGCCGCAGCGGAACGGGGCGTGGAGAATGTCCGTTTCCGCGCCGGCGACGTCTACGAGCTGCCGTGGCCGGATGCCTCGTTCGACGTCGTCCACGCCCACCAGGTGCTGCACCACCTCGCGGATCCGGTGGCGGCGCTGCGGGAGATGAGGCGCGTGACGCGCCCCGGCGGCCTCGTCGCCGTGCGCGAGGCGGATTTCGCCGCCATGTCCTGGTATCCGCAGCTGCCGGAGCTGGAGGAGTGGATGGACCTCTACCAGCGGATCGCCCGCGGCAACGGCGCGGAGCCCGACGGCGGACGCCGGCTGCTGGGCTGGGCGCTGGAAGCCGGCTTCACCGACGTCGACCCGTCCGCCTCGAGCTGGCTCTATGCCACCCCGGAGCGCCGCCGCGAACACGGCGGGTCCTGGGCCGAGCGGGTGCTGCACTCGGCGTTCGCCGAGCAGGCGCTGGAGCGCGGCCTGGCCGACCGGCCGGCCCTGGAGCGGATCAGCGCCGGGTGGCGCCGGTGGGCGGAGGACCCCGCAGGCTGGTTCCTGATGCCCTCGGCCGAGATCCTCGCCCGGGCTTGACCCCCTGTGCCGCGCCCTCCGGCTCGCTAGGCTGGAGGAATGTACCGCATCGAGGTGGTCTGCACCGGCAACGTCTGCCGCTCCCCCATATCCGAGCTGGTCCTGCAGCGCGCCTTCGGCGACGCCGGACTGGCGGACCGCGTGGTGATCACCTCGGCCGGCCTGGCCGCCTGGGATCCCGATGAACCCATGGATCCGCGCAGCTCCGCCGTACTGCTGCGCAACGGCTTCTCCGAGGACCAGGTCTCCGGGTTCGTCGCCCGTCCCTTCCGGCAGGACCGGATTCCCGTCCTCGACCTCATGCTGGCTCTGGACCGCAGCCACGAGGACCGGCTGCTGGCCTGGGCGCCGCCGGAACACCGCCCCCGGGTCCGGCTGCTGCGCTCCTTCGATCCCGCTGCCTCCGGCCTGCCCCGTGAGGAACTGGACGTCCCCGATCCCTGGTTCGGGGAGGACGTGGATTTCGACGCCGCCTACGACCTGATCGAGGCGGCTGCCCCCGGAGTCGTCGCCGCCGTGCGCATCGAGCTTCAGGCATGAGCCGCACGCGTCCCGTACTGCTGGCGGTCGACGGGTTCTCCGGGGCGGGCAAGTCGAGCCTGGCGGATGAGCTGATGCGCACGTTCGCGGAGCGGAACGTTCCCGCCGCCCTGTTCCGGCTCGAGGACATCTACCCGGGCTGGGACGGGCTCGCCGCCGGGATGGACTGCTACCGCCGCCAGGTGCTCGAACCCCTCGCCGCGGGCCGCCCCGCCCGCTGGCGCGCCTGGGACTGGGAGGCCGGCGGCTGGGGTGCCGGACGGACCACTGAACCGGCCGCCGTCGTGCTCTGCGAGGGGGTGGGCGCCCTCCATGCCGCCGCCCGACCGCTGCTGGACGCGGGCGTCTGGCTGCAGGCCCCGGCCGCGCTCCGCCGCCGTCGGGCCCTGGCCCGGGACGGCGAGACCTACGCGCCGCACTGGGAGCGCTGGGCCGCGCAGGAAGGCGCCTGGGCCGCCGCCGACGACGCGGCCGCGGCCGCGGACCTGGTGCTCGACGGCGGTGCGCCGGGCAACGCGGCGGCGGTCCTGGCCCTGCTGTCCGGCTCCGGCACCGGCTCCGGCTCCGCGACGGCGCCGATGCCCGGGGTTACTGCAGGGTGGCGGTAAGCCGGGCCACGTTGTCCACGTAGCGTTCCGGCAGGGGCCGGTTCCGCCAGTCCTCCAGATGCAGTTCCTTCGACAGGTTCCGGTAGGTGTCCTCCACCCGGCGCATCTGTTCGACGATCCCGCCGCCGAACATCATCAGCGATACCTCCAGGTTCAGCGAGAACGAGCGCATATCCATATTGGAGGAGCCCAGCACCGCCACCTCGTCGTCCACGGTGAAGTGCTTGGCGTGCAGGACCAGCGGCTTGGGGTACTGGTAGATCCGGATCCCGGCCTCCAGCAGCACCTCGTAGTAGGAGCGCTGGGCATGGTCCACCAGGAACTGGTCGCCCTTCTCGGACACGAACAGCTCCACCTGCACCCCGCGCTGGGCCGCAGTGGTGATCGCGTACAGCAGCGAATCGTCCGGCACGAAGTAGGGGCTGGTGATAGAGATCCGCTCCGAGGCCGAATAGATCAGCGACGTGAACAGGCGCAGGTTGTTCTCGGTGGTGAACCCGGGCCCGCTGGGCACCACCTGGCAGGTGACCCCGCCGGGCTCGGACTCCCATTCGTACAGGCTGAGCTCCCGCTCCAGGTTCTCGTCGGTCTCGGCGTTCCAGTCCGTGGCGAACACGACGTTCAGCTCATCGACCACCGGGCCTTCCAGCCGGGCCATCAGCTCCACCCAGCGGCGCCCGATCCGGTGGTTCGCGCGCTTGCGGTAGCCCGGTTCAATGAGGTTCTGCGACCCGGTGAACCCGATCCTGCCGTCCACCACCATCAGCTTGCGGTGGTTGCGCAGGTCCGGGCGGCGCCAGTTGCCGCGGGAGGGCTGGATGGGCAGCATCCGGTGCCACTGGATCTCGGAGGCCTTGAGCTGGCGCAGCAGCTGCCGGTAGCCGTGGATCCGCAGCGTGGCGATGTGGTCGAAGAGCAGCCGCACCGTGACGCCGCGGGCGGCGGCCTCGGCGAGCGCGGTGAAGAACTCCCGCGTCTCGTCGTCGTAGCTCATGATGTAGAACTCGACATGCACATGCTTGTCCGCGGCACGCACGGCCTCGGTCATGTCTTTGATGCTCTGCCGGTAGTCGCGCTGCAGGGTGACCCGGTTGCCGTCCAGGGTGGGCAGCGAGCCGAGCCGCCGGTTCAGTTCCGCGGCGGAGAGGACCCATTCCGGGCCCGCGTAGCTGCTGCCTTCGGCCTCCAGCTCGCGGGTGTTCTCACGCACCGCCCGGTTGATCGCGGCCTGCCGCCGCACCCGGGATTCGTTAAGCCGGTTGTTGCCGAACAGGGCGAAGATGATGATGCCCGGAATGGGCAGGAAGAAGATCGCCAGCAGCCAGGCCATCGCCGTCGTCGGCCGGCGGTTGCCCGGCACCACGCCCAGCGCCACGATCCGGATGCCGAAATCGATGATCGTCAGAATCGTCGCGATCCACCCGGGGGGGCTAATCGTCCACCACACAGCTTGCTCCCTCCGGCACCTGCCTCTGATCAAGACTAGTGGACGCACCGGCGCGCACCGCGCCGCGGACCGGGCGATAGGGTGGGGTCATGACCACTCTGGTGTTCCTCGATCCTGCCTTTGAGGACGGCCGCCCGGCGGACGCCGCCGAACCGCAGCTGCTGGCCACCGACCTCGGGGTGACCCGCGGCGACGGCGTCTTCGAGTCGCTGCTCGCGGTCGGCGGCCGGCCGCGCAAGCTGCCGGCCCACCTGGCCCGGCTGGCCGGTTCGGCCGCCGCCCTGCAGATCGAGGCCCCGCCCAACGCGGCCTGGGAACGGGCGATCGCCACCGCGCTCGCCCGGCAGGTCCAGGCCGACGGCGACGGACCCGCCGTCGTGCGCCTGTTCCTGACCCGCGGCCCGGAGGGAACCGGAACCCCCACCGCCTGGGTCTCCGCGGCCCCGGTGCCGGCCGCCACGCTGGCGCAGCGGGAGCACGGAGTGAAGGTCCTGCTGCTGGACCGCGGCTATGACAGCCTGGACGCGCCGCAGCAGCCCTGGCTGCTGCTCGGCGCCAAGACCCTCTCCTATGCCGTGAACATGGCGGCGATCCGGCATGCGAAGGCCAACGGCGCCGACGACGTCATCTTCACCTCCTCGGACGGCCGGGTGCTGGAAGGCGCCACCTCCACCGTGCTGCTGGCCATGGAGCAGGACGGGGTGCGGACCCTGCTCACCCCCGAGCTGGAAAGCGGCATCCTGGCCGGCACCACCCAGGCCGCGGTCTTCGACGCCGCCGGGAAGGCCGGCTGGGCCCTGGGCTACGGCCCGCTGGAGCCGTCGCACCTGCTGGAGGCCGACGCCGTGTGGCTGGCCTCCAGCATCCGCCTGCTGGCGCCGGTCACGCACATCGACGGTGAGCCGATCCGCACCTCGCAGCGGCTCACCAGCGAACTGTCGGCGCTGGTCGAGGACATCCTCTAGCCGCCCGGGCCCGGGCGGGCGGGGCTAGCTCAGGATGAAGTTGAACGTCCCCGCCGCCAGGGCCGCCGCAACGGCTCCGCCGCCCAGCAGCACCCCGTAGCCGGCCACCGCCGCGTCCAGCGGGCTGAAGGTCGAGGTCCGGGACCAGGTCCGCGGACCGGCGCCGAATCCCCGGGCCTCCATGGCCGCCGCCAGCCGGGAGGACCGCCGCACGGCCTGCACCAGCAGCGCCAGCGCCTGGCCCGGGAAGTCCTTCAGCCGGGCCAGGCCCGAGGAGCTGCCGGCCCCGCGTGCCCGCCGGGCCAGGCCCAGGGTGCGCCACTCCTCCACCAGCAGCCCCACCAGCCGCACGGCGGCGAGCGCGCCCAGGACGAACCGCTCAGGCAGTTTCAGCTTCTGCGCCAGCGCATCGGCGAGATCGGTGGGGTCCACCGCGGTCAGCAGGAACAGTCCGGGCAGGGCAATCGCCAGGCCGCGCAGCGCGATGGCGGTGCCGGCCGCGACGGAGCCGGTGGTGAACAGCAGCGGACCCGCCTGGACCAGCACCTCCCCGGTCTTCTCCGCGAGCAGGGCGGTGGCGTACCCGGCCAGCAGGGCCGCCGGCAGCACCGGCCAGAACCGCAGCAGGATGGCCGGGCGGATCCGCAGCAGCGGCAGCAGGGCCAGCTCGCCGGCCAGCACCACCACCGCGCTGACCCAGTCCACGGTGGCCAGCACGGCCAGGGTCACGGCGACGGCGGCGGCGAGCAGGGACAGCGGGTTCGCGCGGCGCAGCGTGTTCATGCCCCGGCCCCCCGCAGCGCATCGGCCGGCCTCTCGGCGGCCGCCGCCCCGCCGCCCACCTGCAGGCGGGCGGCGTCGAGCGCGGCCAGGAAGTCGGCGTCGTGCGTCACGGCGACGACGGCGCGGCCCCCGGCGGCCTGCTCGGCCAGCAGGCGCACCAGCTGCGCCCAGGTCCGCGCATCCTGGCCGAAGGTGGGTTCATCCAGCAGCAGCACCTGCGGCGCCGCCGCCAGGACCGTCGCCACGGAGAGCCTGCGTTTCTCGCCGCCGGAGAGGGTGAACGGGTTGACGTCCATCAGGTGCCCGAGCCGCAGCCGTTCGGCCAGCTCCTCGACGACGGCGCTGCGCTCGCGGCGGATGCGCCGCGGCCCGTAGGCCAGCTCGTCCCGCACCCTGCCGGTGAGGAACTGGTGCTCGGGTTCCTGGAACACCGATCCGATCCGCGGGATCAGCTGCGGCGGCTTCCACCGCCGCGGTTCCGCCCCCAGCGTTCCGCGCAGGGCCGGCTCGGCACGCAGCGACCCGGCCCGGGGCGCGGTCAGCCCGCCCAGTGCCAGGGCGAGGGTCGATTTGCCGGCGCCGTTCGGCCCGACGACGCCGAGCATGGTGCCCGCCCTCAGCTGCAGGTCCACGCCTGCCAGTACGGGTTGGGCGTGCCGGCTGGGGGCCACGGCCAGGTCCTCGGCGGTCAGCAGCGTATCTCCCGGGGTGCCGGGAGCCGGCAGCGGCGGACCGCCGTCGGCTGCCAGCGGATCCAGGCCGGGCACCCAGACCCCTGCGGCGGCCAGCCGGCTGCGGATGCCCTGCCCGCCCAGCACCTGCTCCGGCGGACCGTCGGCGAGCAGCCCGCCGTCGGCCGCGAGCACGAGCACCCGGTCCACGACCGGGGCCCACACCGCGGTGCGGTGCTCGACCACGATCAGGGTCGCGCCGGTGCGTTCCACGGTGCGGGCGACGGCGTCGCGGACCTCCAGCACTCCCGCCGGGTCCAGGTTGGCGGTGGGCTCGTCCAGCAGCAGCAGGCCCGGCTGCATGGCCAGCACGGCGGCGAGGGCCAGGCGCTGCTTCTGGCCGCCGGAGAGGGCGGCGGTGGGGTGCCCGGGCGGCAGGTGCCCCAGTCCGACGTCCTCCAGTGCCTGCGCGGTCCGGGCCGGAATCTGCGCTGCGGGCACCCGCAGGTTTTCCGCACCGAAGGCCACCTCGTCGCCGACCCGGGAGAGCACCACCTGGCTCTCGGGGTCCTGCAGCACCAGGCCGGCGCGGCCGCGGGCACGGCGCGGGTCGGCGCCTTCGATGCTCAGGCGCCCGGCCTGCTCGCCGCCGCCGTCGCCCTCGTCGTCGGCGAGGATGCCGGCGAGGGCGTGCAGCAGCGTCGACTTGCCTGCACCGGAGGCGCCCAGCAGCAGGACCTTCTCGCCGGCGCGGATGTGCAGGTCCAGTCCGCTGACCGCGGGGCGGCGGCGCCCGGCGTGCCGCCAGCCGAACCCCTCCGCGCGGACTTCGGCCGGTGCGGCGGGCCCCTCAGGCATCGGCGCTGCGGCCGGCCGCGAACTGGGACAGGGCGCCGGTGCGTGCCAGCGCACGCACCGCCAGCCAGGAGAGCAGGCCCGCGATCACGACTCCGGACACCGCGGCGAACAGCACGTAGAGGCCCTGCCACTGCGCGGCCCATTCGACGTTGTAGAGGATGTTCTCGCTGACGCCCAGGAACACGCCGGCGGCGAGCCCGGCCAGCAGCGCGACCGGCAGGGTGTACCTGCGGTAGAGGAAGAGCAGGAAGACCAGTTCCGCGCCCAGGCCCTGGACCGCGCCGGAGAGCAGGACGGACAGGCCGTAGCTGGTTCCCAGGACCATGGAGACGGCCGAGGCCAGGACCTCGCAGTAGATCGCGGCGCCGGGCCGGCGGATGATCAGCCCGCCCAGGACGCCGGCAATCAGCCAGCCTCCGCTGTAGAGGCCGAGCAGGGGCGGGAAGGCCGCGGTCAGGGCGCTGACGCCGCCGGCGCCCAGGGACCAGGCCCAGAAGACCACGCCCACGGCCACGGACAGCACCGACGCGGTGACGATGTCCACCACCCGCCAGCGGGCGGAGGCGCGCCAGGAGGCGGCGAACCGGGCACCCCACCCGGAGCCGGGCGGGGGCGTGGGGCGGGAGTCCGGCGCCGGGGCCGGTCGGGTGGAGCGGGGCTGCGGCGCGCTGCCGGAAGTGTTCTGCATGGAAATCCTCCTGGGTTGCAGGAGGGGAGGGGGAACGCCGGAACCGGCGCCGCCCCTGAGATCTCGACTCCCTTCGCCGGTACTAACCGGATCAGGTTCGAGGGTCTGCGGTGATCCGCACTCTCAGCGCCCTGTGCCGTGCCCGGTTCCCCGGTACGCGGCGGCGCTCCCCTGTCGTGTGTTGGCGCTACCACTGTACATCCGATCGGGACGCGTGGGGCGGCTGTGTCGTAGGGTGGGGTCAAAGCCCCACAAGCGAAGGAATGCCCATGAACGTGATCCTCAAACTGCTCGGCACCGGCGTCAGCATCCTGGCCGGCATCGTCTCCGCCAAGGCCCTGGACTTCGTCTGGGAGAAGGCCACCGGGCAGGAGCCGCCGAAGGACGCCGAAGGCAGCCTCGAGGCCTCGCTGCGTTCGGCCCTCGTGTTCGCGCTGGTGTCCGGCGCCGTCAGCTCCGCGATCCGCGTGCTCACCAACCGGGGCACCCAGAAGGCCATCCAGCGCTACAAGCGCACCCCCGAGGTCGTCTGAGGCCTGACGCCTACCCTTCGAGCCGGCGGCGGCTGCGGCTGCCGCCGGCTCCGTCGGCTTCACGGGCGGCGGCCAGCTCCTCGCCGGACAGGTTGCCGGTCTGGTGCACGTCGTCCACCTGGGGATCGGCGTCGACGTCCTCCTCGGCTTCCTGCGCCTCCGTGATGTAGCGCTGGGCGCGCTCGACGACGTCGTCCAGCTCGTCGATGCTCAGCAGCTCCGGCCGCAGATGCTTGGTGCGGTAGCCTGCCCTGCCGATCATGTGGGCGCTGACCGGGGCGGTCAGCAGCATCAGCAGCCAGCACAGGAACAGGACCGGCAGCAGCTTCCAGCTGGCGAACTCCACCGCGATCGCGGAGAGGAACAGCAGCAGGCCCAGCACCTGGGGCTTGGACGCAGCGTGCATGCGGCTCATCAGGTCCGGGAAGCGCATCAGGCCGACCGCGGCGGCCAGCGACATCAGGGCGCCGCCGATCATGAGCAGGCCGACGACGGCGTCGTGGAGGTTCTGGGACATGGTTACCTCCTGTCCGTGACGAAGCGGGCGACGGTGACCGAGCCGATGAAGCCGACCAGCGAGATCGAGACCAGCAGCGCGAGGTAGTCAAGGTGCCCGTTGACGATCATGTCGGTGGCCAGGCCTGCGCCGACCACCGCCAGCAGCACGTCCGCTGCGAGCACCCGGTCCAGGATGGACGGGCCCAGGATGATCCGGCCGATGGCGCCGAAGGCCGCCACCGCCAGGATGACGGCTGTGACCACGGCAAATACGTTCATCATGCGCCTGCTCCCTGCTGTGCATCGTCGAGCTGCCCGTTGGTGCGCTCTTCATCGGCCCTGAGCAGCTGCAGGTCCTCGCGGCTGCCCATGGTCCGGATCAGCCAGGCCTCGGTGCTGCGCACGTCCCGCCGGATCGCCTCCGCCTGCTCCTCGTTCGCCACGTTCAGGCAGTGCAGGTAGAGCGTGGAGGTGGAGCGGTCCACATCCACCACCAGCGAGCCGGGGATCAGCGACAGCGCATGGCCGGTGGCGGTGGTCAGCAGGTCGGACCGGGTCCGCAGCTTCACGGCCACCACCGCGTTGCGGATCCGGGGACCCTTCCGAACCGCCAGCCAGAACACCTCGATGCTGGCCAGCACCAGCTTGTAGAGGAAGCGCAGGCCGAAGCCGAGCGCGTACAGCAGGTTGAACCTGCCGCTGAGCTGCACCGGCGGCAGATAGAAGATGCGCATGACGACGGCGGCGATGACCAGGCCGAACGCGAGGTTGGAAAGGCTGAAGTCCTGCCAGAGCGCCCCCCAGACAAAGACCAGCCAGATCAGCAGGGGCAGTTCCTTGAAGATCGACAGATGGCGTCGTTTGCTGCTCACGGCATGGCCCCCTCTCCCAGGACGGCTTCGATGTACGGGGTACGCTCCAGCAGGTCCATGGCGGCATTGTCGCTGAGCTCGTAGAGCGGACCCGCGAAGACGGTCAGGGCGACGCCCAGGCCGACCAGGCCCAGGGTGGCGCCGACCATGCTCTTGGGCAGCAGGGTGACGGCGTCGCGTCCGGAGAACCGGCCCCGGTCGTGGTCGGTGACCTCCGCCGAGCTGTTCAGGGTACGGCCGTCCGGGCCGACCGCCAGCAGGATCGGGTCCGGGTGCACCGCGTCCTCCGGGGTGCGCCAGAAGGCGCGGTTCCAGACCCGGGCCATGACCAGCAGGGTCAGCAGGCTGGTGACGGCGCCGGCGGCGACCAGTGCGTAGGCCAGCGGCGTGCCCAGGTCCACGCCGGCCTGCATCAGGCCGAGCTTGCCGAGGAAGCCGGAGAACGGCGGAATGCCGGCCAGGTTGATCGCCGGAACGAAGTACAGCACCGCCAGCAGCGGCGACAGCTTCGCCAGCCCGCCCAGGCGGTCCATGTTCGCCGTCCCGCCCCGGCGTTCAATCAGCCCGGTGACCAGGAACAGGCTGGTCTGCACGGTGATGTGGTGCACCACGTAGAACACGGCGGAGCCGATGCCGACCACGGAGGAGACCGCCAGGCCGAAGACCATGTAGCCGATGTGGCTGACCAGGGTGAACGAGAGCAGTCGCTTGATGTCGGTCTGCGCCAGCGCGCCGAGGATGCCCACCAGCATGGTCAGCCCCGCAACGACCATCAGCAGCGAGTTGATCCGGTCTCCCGGGAACAGCAGCGTCTCGGTGCGCACCATGGCGTACACGCCGACCTTGGTCAGCAGGCCGGCGAACACCGCGGTCACCGGCGCCGGCGCCGTCGGGTAGGAGTCCGGCAGCCAGAAGGACAGCGGGAAGACGGCGGCCTTGATGCCGAACGCGACCAGCAGCATCACGTGCAGCACCATCTGGGTGTCCGGGTCCAGCTCGCCGAGCTTGAGCGCGAGGTCGGCCATGTTGACCGTTCCGGTGGCGCCGTAGACCATCGCGATCGCGATCAGGAACAGCAGCGAGGAAACCACGCTGACGACCACGTAGGTGACGCCGGCCCGGATCCGGGGCGTGGTTCCACCCAGCGTCATCAACACGTAGCTGGCGGTCAGCAGGATCTCGAAGCCCACGTAGAGGTTGAACAGGTCCCCGGCCAGGAAAGCGTTCGAGACGCCGGCAACCAGGATCAGGTAGGTGGGATGGAAGATCGAGATCGGTCCGTCTTCGTCGCCGTCGGTCATGCCCTGGCCGGTGGCGTAGATCAGCACGGCCAGGCTCACCGCGGAGGAGATCACCAGCATCATGGCGGAGAACTCGTCCACCACCATGGTGATGCCGAACGGCGGCAGCCAGCCGCCGAGGTTGACGGCCTGCGCGCCGGTCTCCCAGACCGAGGCCAGCAGCAGGCACTCCAGCAGCAGGGTCAGGCTGAGCAGGCTCACGCTGACGATCCGCTGGGAGCGCTGGTGGCGGATCAGCAGGAAGGTGACCGCGGCGCCGAAGATCGGCAGGACGACGGCGAGGGGGGCAAGGCTCGGACTCATCGGCGGGCCTCTCCTGTCGTGTTCGGGTTGTCGACGCGCAGCGAACCGGGCGCTTCCTCGGCCTCTTCGGCCGGGGTGAACTCGGTGGTGTCCTCGGGCACGTCGGCGTCGTCCTCGGCGTCGAAGCTGGACTGGCTGGCAACGCGGCGGTCTTCGATGTCCACCTGGACCTCGTCCTGGCGGCCCAGGATCCAGGACCGGTAGACGATGCCCAGCATGAACGCCGTCACCGAGAAGGAGATGACGATCGAGGTCAGGATGAACGCCTGCGGCAACGGATCGTTGTAGGCCTCCGCGGGGGTGTCGGCGTTGAACAGCGGCGCCAGGCCCTCGTACCCGCCGGTGGTCAGCAGCAGCACGTTGGTCGCGTTGCCGAGCATGGACAGGCCGAGCACCACCCGGGTGAGGCTGCGCTCAAGCAGCAGGTAGATGCCGGCCGCGTACAGCGTTCCCATGATCAGCAGCAGGGTAAGGTTCACGCTCATCGGGCCACCTCCCCTTCGTTGACGAGCTGCGGTTCCGGCTCGACCAGTTGGCCGCCGGCGTCGTCGTCGTTGCCGTCTTCGCTGCGCTCGTCGATTTCGGAGCCCAGGCTGCGCAGGACGTCGAGCACCAGCCCGACGACCACCAGGTACACGCCGATGTCGAAGATGGTGCTGGTGACGAACTTGACGTCGCCGAAGACCGGCAGCGTGAACTCGAGGATCGCGCTCTGCAGCACCTGTCCGCCCAGCAGCAGCGGGCCGGCGGCGGAGAGCGCGGCCAGGCCCAGGCCGCAGCCGAGCAGGGTGCCGGCGGAGACCGGGCTGGCTTCGGCCAGCTCGAACCGGCCGCCGGCGAGGTAGCGGATGGTCAGGGCCAGCCCCGCCATCAGGCCGCCTGCGAAGCCGCCGCCCGGCAGGTTGTGCCCGGCCAGCAGCAGGTAGACGGAGAAGATGATCACCGTGTGGAACAGCAGCCTGGTGACCACTTCGAAGATGATGGAGCGCCGCTCCGGTGCCAGCGTCCGGCCGGCCACGAGCCAGGGATTGCGGCGGACGGCGGAGAACTTGCGGGCCAGGGCGAGGGTCGCCTCGCGCCGCGGGCTAGCCAGCAGTTCACGCCCCCGGTCCACCGAGCCGGTGGCGATGTGCTCGGCCCGGCGGCGGCGGTCGCCGCGGCCGCGGACGAAGATCAGCGAGGCGATGCCGGTGGCGGCCATGGCCAGCACGGCGATCTCGCCGTAGGTGTCCCAGGCGCGGAGGTCCACGAGCGTGACGTTCACGATGTTGTAGCCGCCGCCGCCCTCATAGGCCAGCTGCGGGTACTCCAGCGAGATCGGCGCCGCGGTGCGGGCCGCCATCGCGGACATGGCGATGATGATCATGGTGACGCCGAACGCGATGCCCAGGGCGGCGCGCAGCGCGCGCTGGCCGACCGGCTCGCGCTTCCACATCCGTGCGGGCAGCGACCGCAGGGCGAGGACGAAGGCCACCAGGACGATGGTCTCCACCAGGGTCTGGGTCAGCGCCAGGTCCGGGGCGCCCTGCAGTGCGAACAGCAGCGCGAGCCCGTACCCGCAGACGCTGACCATCAGCACCGCCAGGAAGCGCTTGTTGGCCCGCGCCGCTCCGATGGCGCCGGCGGCGATGGCCAGGGCGATCACCACCTGCAGCGGGTTGTCGAACCAGTGGAACTCACCGAGGCCCGGAACGCCGCCGCGGAGCAGGATGATCGCCGGGGCGACCGTGGCCACGCTCAGGATCACGAACAGGTAGAAGGTCAGCGAACCGCGCTGGGTGCGGCCGGTGACCCACACGGCGACGTCGTCCAGCACGCCGATCAGGCCGCGGTAGGAGCGCTCGGCCTCCAGGGGGACGGCCAGGGCGCGCTGGGCGTGGAAGACCCGGTCACGCAGCAGGAACAGCACGACGCCGGCCGCGAGGGTCAGGGCGGTCAGTCCCAGGGCCGGGGTCCAGCCGTGCCACAGGGCCAGGTGCGTCTCGGGCCCGTCGGCCGGGAAGAGGCCCGCGTAGGAGGCGATGACCTTGTCCAGCGGGGCCGGCCACAGTCCGAAGAGCACGCTGGCCGCGGCCAGGAGTGCGGGGGCGGCCAGGAAGGCCGGGGAAACCCGCTTGAAGCCGATGGGTTCCACACCGGGCTTGGCTGCGAAGCCGCCCCACACGAACCGGGCGCTGTAGGCGAAGGTGAGGATGGAACCGGCCACGACGCCGATCAGCATGAGCATCCCGACCGGGCCGGTCTCGGCGTAGTGGACGAACGTTTCGTACACCGATTCCTTGGCGACGTAGCCCAGCAGCGGGGGGACGCCGGCCATGGAGGCGGCGCCGAGGGCGGCCACCACGGCCAGCAGCGGGGCGGAGCGCCCGACGGCGGAGAGCTTGCGGATATCGCGGGTGCCGGACTGGTGGTCGATGATGCCGACCACCAGGAACAGGGTGGCCTTGAAGAAGCCGTGGGCCACGAGCAGGCCGATGCCGGCCAGGGCGGCCTCCCGGGTGCCCAGGCCCGTGACGATGGTCAGGAAACCGAGCTGGCTCACCGTGCCGTAGGCCAGGATGAGCTTGAGGTCATGCTGGCGCAGCGCCCGCCAGCCGCCGAGCAGCATGGTGAGCAGGCCCAGGCCGAAGACCATGGGATGCCACAGCGGGGATTCCGCGAACCCCGGGGCGAGGCGGGCGACGAGGTAGATGCCGGCCTTGACCATGGCCGCGGCGTGCAGATACGCGCTGACCGGGGTGGGCGCCGCCATGGCGGCCGGCAGCCAGAAGTGGAAGGGGACCAGCGCCGACTTCGAGACGGCGCCGACCAGGATCAGTGCGACGGCGATATCGATCAGGGTTCCCCGGGCCAGCAGTTCGGGTGCGGCGGCGAGGATCTCGGAGATCCGGTACGTGCCGGCCGCCTGGCCCAGCATGATCATGCCGACCAGCATGGTCAGCCCGCCGAAGGTGGTGACGATCAGCGCCTGCAGCGCGGCCCGGCGCGCCGAGAGGCGCTGCGACGCATAGCCGATCAGCAGGTAGGACAGGATTGTGGTGATTTCCCAGAAGATGAACAGCAGGATCAGGTCATCCGAGGTCACCAGGCCGAACATGGAGGCCGTGAAGGCCAGCAGCTGGGCGCCGAAGGAGCCCATCTTCGGGTCCTCCGGGCGGAAGTAGCGGGCGCAGTAGAACAGGACCAGCGCGCCGACGCCGAGGATGAGGATCGAGAGGACCGCGGCAAGCGTGTCCATGCGGAACGCGAGTTCCACCCGCAGGTCGGGGATCCAGGGGATGGTCACGGCCGGCGGGGCGTTCGGCGCCCCGGATTCCAGCGATTGGTCGGCGCCCGTGTAGCTGGGGAACGTCGCCATCAGCCAGACGAAAGCGCCTGCCGGGACTGCGGCGAGGATGTAAAAGGCCGATCGGCCAAACCAGCGGAAGAATACGGGCGCCGCCAATGCCACCGTGAACAGGACGGTGAGCACAACGAGCACTAGGTTTCTCCCCAATCTCTCTCTGGCGAGCGAGGTGTCGCGGCCGCTGCCACGGCCGTGCGGATATCAAGATGTCAAGGCGTTCCGGAGCAAAGCCCTTGGATCTATTCTACCCGGGGCATAAACATGGCCGTCACCAACAGCACATCCACAAGGCACAACGTGCCCCGGGGGCCGCGAAATTCCCGGCGGAAAAACCCCGCCGGCGTCCGCACTGCCGCTAGGCTCTGCCTATGGTCTCCAAAGCAACAGGTCAGGGGCGCAGCGCCGCGCCCGCCTCGCCGCCCGTGCAGCGCCTCCGCGTCCTGGCCTGGGCCAGCTGGGACTGGGGCTCGGCGTCCTTCAACGCGGTCATGACCACCTTCGTGTTCACCGTGTACCTGACCAGCGACGCCTTCGGCGGCGAGGACCACGCCACCTCCGTGCTCAGCTTCGGCCTCGCGGCCGCCGGTTTCGCCGTCGCGCTCACCGCCCCGGTGGCCGGGCAGCGCTCGGACCTCGGCGGGCGGCGCCGGATGTGGCTGTCGGCCAACACGCTGGCGGTCTGCCTGCTCACCGGCCTCTGCTGGTTCGTCTACCCCTCCCCCGAGTACCTGCTGCTCGGCGTCGCGCTGATCTCCCTGGCCCACGTCTTCAGCGAGTTCGCCGCGGTGAACTACAACTCCATGCTCACCCAGGTCTCCACGCCGGCGACCATCGGCCGGGTGAGCGGTTTCGGCTGGGCCATGGGCTACGTGGGCGGCATCGCGGCCCTGGCGCTGGTCCTGGTCGGTTTCGTGAACCCCGACGTCGGCTGGTTCGGGGTGACCGCCGACGACGGACAGAACCTGCGCGCCGTCGCCCTGTTCTCCGCGGCCTGGTTCCTGGTCTTCGCCCTGCCGGTGATGTTCGCCGTGCCCGAGGTGCCGCGGCTGGAGCGCGCCGAACGCATGGGCATCGCCGCGTCCTACCGGCTGCTGTTCCGGCGCATCAAGGCGATCTACCGGACCAGCCCGCACACGATCTGGTTCCTGCTGGCCAGCGCCGTGTTCCGCGACGGGCTGGCCGCGGTGTTCACCTTCGGCGGCGTGATCGCCGCCGGAACGTTCGGCTGGGACCTCACGCAGGTGATCATGTTCGCGATCGCCGGCAACGTGGTTGCCGCCGTCGGCTCGGCCATCGGCGGCTTCCTCGACGACCGGGCCGGCCCCAAGGCCGTCATCGTCGCGTCCCTGATCGGCCTGCTGGTCAGCGGCGCCGCGGTCCTGGTGCTGGGCCCGCAGACGCACAGCTTCTTCGGCGCGGAGTGGAGCGGAGACACCACGTTCTGGGTCTTCGGCCTGCTGCTGTGCCTCTTCGTCGGCCCCGCCCAGTCCGCCTCGCGGGCCTTCCTGGCGCGGCTGGCCCCCGAGGGCGAGGAAGGTGAGCTGTTCGGCCTCTACGCCACCACCGGCCGTGCCGTCAGCTTCCTCTCGCCGGCGCTGTTCGGCGCCTGCATCGCCATCTTCGGCGCCCAGCGGTACGGCATCCTGGGCATCCTCATCGTCCTGGCCCTGGGGCTGGCGGCGCTGCTGCCGGTCAAGGCACCGGGCCGCACGCCGAAGGCCGAGGTGCCGCTGCCCTGACCGGCGGCCGGGACGCGGTGCCGGCCTAGACGACGGTGCGGTGGAAGTTCAGGTGGCTGCGGGAGGCGGTGGGGCCGCGCTGGCCCTGGTAACGGTTGCCGTAGCGCTCGGACCCGTAGGCGTACTCGGCCGGCGATGAGAGCCGGAAGAAGCACAGCTGGCCGATCTTCGAGCCCGGCCAGAGCTTGATCGGCAGGGTGGCCATGTTGGACAGCTCCAGGGTGACATGCCCGGAGAAGCCCGGGTCGATGAAGCCCGCCGTGCTGTGCGTCAGCAGGCCCAGCCTGCCCAGGGAGGACTTGCCCTCCAGCCGGGCGGCGATGTCCTGGGGCAGGGTCACCGTCTCGAAGGTCGAACCCAGCACGAACTCTCCCGGATGCAGGATGAACGGCTCATCCGGGGCCACCTCCACCAGCCGGGTCAGGTCCGGCTGGTCCAGCGAGGGGTCGATGTGGGCGTACTTGTGGTTGTCGAAGAGCCGGAAGTAGCGGTCAATCCGCACGTCGACGCTGGAAGGCTGGACCATCTCGGGGTCGAAGGGGTCCAGGCCGATCCGCTCGGCGGCGATTTCGGCTCGGATGTCGCGGTCGGAAATCAGCACCTTCTAAAAATAACGCATCGGCACCCGCCGGCCCGGCGCGCTGCCCGGGCCCGCGGACGGTTTCCTGGCCCCGCGCCGTCGGGCGGCGCGGTGTGGAAGACTGGGCTGCCATGGAAAACGATCCCAAGGAGGCCCCCATGGACCTGTCCGTGCCGACCGGCAGCACGACCCCCGCAGGAGACGCACTGGAGGAGGCCATCGAGGCCGGCCGGGAGGGACGCCTCACCTCCCAGGAACTGCTCGGCGTGATCTGGACCGCCGAGATCCTCTCCGTCGGCCGGCTGGAGGAGGAAGGCAACCCTGACTCGTTCCAGGCCTTGGTGCTGAAGGCCCCCGACGGCGCCGCCCCGGTGGCCGCCACGTTCACCAAGGAGGAGCGCATCCCGGCGAAGATCCGCGATGCCGCCCCGGTCATCGTCCGTGCCTCCGGCCAGGCCACCATCCGCAGCATCGCGCCCGGCTACGGGCTCGCCATCAACCCCGGTTCCGACCTCGGCCTGGAGCTGGGCCCGGAGGGCGTGGAAGCCATCGTGCAGGCGGCCGAGCAGGCCGTGGAACGGGGCGCGGGCACCTCCGGCACCGACGCGTAACGGTCGGCTGCAGACTGCGGGCGGCGCACCCGGTTCCACCTGCTTTCCCCGGCAGGTTACATTTCCGTGCAGGTCAGGGCCTGATTCGCCCACCCTCCTTGCGGTGTCGGTGCCCGGGCCTAGTCTTGGACCCTCACCAGGAGGGCTGAACCGTGAAATGTGCAATCGTTCCCCCGTACGTACTGGCCCGGATCGCCGAGGCCCATCCCCGCCTCCCGGTGGCGGCCGACGCCGCCCGCCGGGCCCTGTCCGAACTGGAGCCGCTGAACCGGGCCCGGCGTGAGGCCGGCGGCTCCGCCGGTCCCCGCGGCGGCACGGCGGTGGCCGCCACGCTGCGCCGGCGGGTCAGCGACGCCGGGGGCCGCGAGGAGCTGCCCGGCGTGCCGGTGCGCGGCGAGGGGCACCCGCCCACGGGCGACCCCGCCGTCGACGAAGCCTACGACGGGCTGGGCGCCTTCTATTCGTTCCTGGAGGCGGCGTACGGCCGCTCCTCACTGGACGGGGCCGGGTTCGGGCTGGATGCCACCGTCCACTACGGGCGCGAGTACGACAACGCCTTCTGGGAGGGCAGCCGCGTGGTCTTCGGCGACGGTGACGGCGAGGTGTTCAACCGCTTCACCGTGTCGCTGACCGTCATCGCGCACGAGCTGGGACACGGGCTGGTCCAGTTCGCCTCTCCCCTGGACTACCAGGACCAGGCGGGGGCGCTCAACGAATCGCTCTGCGACGTCTTCGGCGTCCTGGCGGAGCAGTACGTGAGGCGGCAGGCAGCCGACGACGCCGCCTGGCTGGTGGGTGCCGGACTGTTCACCCCGGAGGTTTCGGGGACCGCCCTGCGCTCACTCAAGGCTCCGGGCACCGCCTACGACGACGACGTGCTCGGCCGCGATCCGCAGCCGGCCACCATGGCCGGCTACGTGCAGACGTCCTCCGACCACGGCGGCGTCCACATCAATTCCGGCATTCCCAACCACGCGTTCTACCTGGCCGCGGCACGGCTGGGCGGCTTTGCCTGGGAGCGGGCGGGCCAGATCTGGTACGACGCCCTGACCGAGCAGCAGCTGCCCCGGGACTGCACCTTCCCGGCCTTCGCTGCGGCCACGGTGGCCGCAGCGGAAAAGCGCTACGGCGTCGGGGCGGTTGAAACCTCTGCTGTGCAGGCCGCATGGGAAGCGGTTAACGTCATGGTATGAGACTCACTGTCGTGCGCAGCGGCGGGCTGGCCGGGATGCGGCGGACATGGAGCGCGCAGCTCAGCTCCGAGGAGGCCGAGCAGCAGTGGCTGCCGTTGTTCCGGCACCCGCCGGGCGAGGCGGCGGACGCCGGCGCCGACCGGTTCACCTATGAGATCTCCGTGGGACCCGCTGCCGTGACCATCCCCGAGGCCCGCCTCACCGGACCCTGGCGGGAGCTCGTGGAGCGTGCCCGGGCCGGCGACGGCGGCAGGCCGGGTGAGGGCGGCAGCCGGGGCTGAGGAGCCCGCCGGCACCGTCGGTGACGCACCCCGGCCGGGCGGTTCGCCGACTGCCCGTGCTTGCATGTAAAGTAGGGTCCGTTGCCGCGCCAGGGGCGCGGCGGCGCGGGCGTAGCTCAATGGTAGAGCGCTAGCTTCCCAAGCTCGATACGCGGGTTCGATTCCCGTCGCCCGCTCGGTTCCGGCTCCGGCCGGCGGAAAACCCCGGCCCCGCGGCCGGGGTTTTCCGCGTTCCGGGGCCCGTCCGCCGCGGTGCCGCACGCACGGAGGCCGGCCTTCCGGAAGCGGATCCCGCCCCGCCGGGGCGGGCGTAGAATGGGCGCCGATGAAACGCACAATGTTCAAGTCCAAGATCCACCGCGCCACTGTCACGCACGCGGACCTGCACTACGTCGGGTCCGTCACGGTGGACCTTGACCTGCTGGAAGCCGCGGACATCCTGCCCGGCGAGCTGGTCGCCATCGTCGACGTCACCAACGGCGCCCGCCTGGAGACCTACACGATCGCCGGCGAGCGCGGCTCCGGCGTCATCGGCATCAACGGCGCCGCCGCCCACCTGGTCGACGTCGGGGACACCGTCATCCTCATCACCTACGCCGCGATGGAGGACGCCGAGGCGCGCGCCTTCGTCCCCACCGTGGTCCACGTGGACGCAGGCAACCGGGTGCTGGCGCTGGGCAGCGACCCGGCCGAGGCCCTCGCCGCCGGCGTCGAGGCTCCCCCGCTCTCGCTGCACCGCCTGCCCTAGGCGCGCCGCCGGTGCTGGGGGTACTCACCGGATTCGCCGTTGTCTGGATCATCATCGGCGTCGGCTATGCCGTGGGCCGGCTGCAGGTCCTGGGTCCCGGCGCCCAGCAGGTGCTGAGCCGGCTGGCCTTCTTCGTCGCCTCCCCGGCCCTGCTGCTGGTCACGCTCAGCGACGCCGACCTGCACCAGGTGTTCTCGCTGCCGCTGCTGGTGGCCGCGGGGTCGGCGGTGTCCACCGCCGGGCTCTACCTGCTGGCCACGCGCTGGTGGCTGCGCCGGCCCCTGCCCGAGCTGCTGGTCGGCGGCATGTCGGCGTCGCTGGTGAACGCCGCGAACCTGGGCCTTCCCATCGCTGTCTACGTCCTCGGCGACGCCGCGCTCATCGCCCCCGTGCTGATCTTCCAGCTTGCCGCCTACACCCCGACGTTCCTGCTGCTGATGGACGCCACGGGCGGCGCCCGCGGTCCCTCCGTCCGGGCCGTCGCCGCCCAGGTGGGCCGCAACCCCATCATCATCGGCACGCTGATCGGCCTGCTGCTCTCGGCCACCGGCACCACCCTGCCCGCCATCGTCCATGAACCGATCAGCCTGATCGGCGGGGCCGCGGTCCCCGCGATGCTGCTCGCCTTCGGGATCTCCCTGGTCGGTTCCCGGCCCCTGGAGAAGGCCGCCGGCCGGCGCGCGGACGTCCTGCTGGCGTCGGCGTTCAAGCTGCTCGTCCAGCCGGCCCTGGCCTTCCTGCTCGCCCGCTGGGTACTCGGCCTGGACGGGCACCTGCTGTTCACCGTGGTGGTCTGCGCTGCCCTGCCGACGGCCCAGAACATGTTCGTCATGGCATCCCGCTATGACCGCGGCGTCGTGATCGCCAAGGACACGGTGCTGCTCACCACCATCGCCTCCCTGCCCGTCCTGGCCGCCGTCGCCGCCCTGCTGGCCTGAGGCGGCCCGCCCCGGTTTCCGCCGATCCCGCCCCCGGCTATGGGTTTTCTTCGGCTTTGCCCGGTTTTCAGTGGAAAATCCTCCTGTCTTGGGCATACTGTCAGTCGACAGGCTGCTGACGATTCCTGCGGCCCACGGGAGAACAGCCCGTGCCGACAACGACGTGGAGGCACACGCCCATGGCAAAGGTTGCAAGACAACGGGGCTACAGCCGCGGGGGAACGCGGGCGGCAGCAGGCTTGGTCCTGGCCGTCGGTGCCACGCTCCTGACCGGCTGCGCCGCGGACGACGGCACTCCGACACTGACCTGGTACATCAATCCCGACGACGGCGGGCAGGCCGAACTCGCCTCGCGCTGCACCGACGCAGCCGACGGGGAATACCGCATCGAAACCTCGCTGCTGCCCAGCGACGCCGCCTCCCAGCGGGAGCAGCTGGCCCGGCGCCTGGCGGCGGGAGACCAGACGATGGACATCATGAGCCTGGACCCGCCGTTCGTGCCGGAGCTGGCCGAGCCGGGCTTCCTCGCTCCCGTTCCCGAGGACGTGGCGGAGCGGACCACGCGGAACATCGTGGAAGGCGCGCTGGAGGGCGCCACCTGGAACGACGAGATCGTGGCCGTCCCGTTCTGGGCCAACACCCAGATCCTCTGGTACCGCAAGTCGGTGGCGGAGGCGGCCGGGCTGGACATGACCCAGCCGGTGACCTGGGACCAGATCATCGAGGCGGCCCGAAGCCAGGGCAAGTACCTGGGCGTGCAGGGTGCCCGGGCCGAGTCCATGACCGTCTGGGTCAATGCGCTGGTCGAATCCGCCGGCGGTGCGATCGTGGAGAACCCGGAGGCTCCGGCGGACGAGCTCCGGCTCGGCCTGGACACCGAGGCCGGCACCAAGGCGGCCGAGATCGTCTCCACCATCGGCAAGGACGGCCTGGGCGGGCCCGGCCTGCCCACCCAGACGGAAAACACCTCCATGGTCCAGTTCCAGGGGGACCAGGGCTCGTTCATGGTGAACTACCCGTTCGTCTGGCCCGCCACCAACGCCGCCGTCGAAGAAGGGTCGCTGCCGGCCACGCTGATCGACGACATCGGCTGGGCGCTCTACCCCCAGGTCAACGCCGGCGAGGAGACCGCTCCCCCGCTGGGCGGAATCGACCTCGGCGTGGGTGCCGACAGCAGGTATCCCGACCTGGCCTACGACGCCATCGAGTGCATCGTCCAGCCGGAGAACCAGGCGTACTACTTCGTCAGCAACGGCAACCCGCCGGCCAACACCGACGCCTACAACGACCAGGCGGCCCTGGAGTCCTTCCCGATGGCGGACACCATCCGCGAGTCGCTGGAACTGGCCAAGCCGCGGCCGCAGACTCCGTACTACAACGAGGTATCGACCGGCATCCAGCAGACCTGGACGCCGCCGGCCGACGTTGACCCGCAGACCACGCCGGAGACGAGCCAGGAGTTCATCCTGGCCGTCCTCAGAGGGGAGAAACTGCTGTGAGCACTTCCGTTGAGACCCTTCGCGGCAGGCCGGCGGAGACCGGCGGCGGCAACGGCCGCCAGAAGCTGAGCGACCGTGCCCGGGCCGAGCGCCGGCTCGGCTTCTGGCTGGCCGGCCCCGCCTTCGTCATCATGCTGGCCGTCACGGCGTATCCCATCCTGCTGGCCCTGTGGGATTCGCTCTTCCGCTACCGGCTCACCGCTCCTGGCGAGCGCGAGTTCGTGGGCCTGACGAACTATGCGGTGATCCTGTCCGACGGCGTGTTCTGGCGGGACCTGGGCGTGACTGCCCTGATCACCGTTGTCACGGTGGTCATCGAGCTGATCCTCGGCTTCGCCCTCGCCCTGGTCATGAACAGCGCGTTGAAGTCCGTGCGGGGCTGGCTGCGCACGGCCATCCTGGTGCCCTACGGGATCATCACCGTGGTCTCCGCGTTCGCCTGGTTCTACGCCTTCGACATCAACTCCGGATACATCAACAGCTGGTTCAGCTGGGTTCCCGGCATCAATCCGGACCTGAACTGGTTCGCGGACTTCGGCACCGCCATCACGGTGATCATGGCCTCCGAAATCTGGAAGACGACGCCGTTCATCTCCCTGCTGCTGCTGGCCGGCCTGGCGCAGGTGCCCGGCGAGCTGACCGAAGCGGCCGCCGTCGACGGCGCCACCTGGTGGCAGCGGATGAGCCGGGTGATCATTCCCAACATGAAGGCGGCCATCATGGTCGCCGTCCTGTTCCGCGCGCTGGACGCCTTCCGCATCTTCGACAACGTCTACATCATGACCAACGGCGCCTACGGCACGGAAGTGCTCTCGCTGCTGGCCTACCGGACGTCGATCAGCAGGTTGGAAATCGGCCTCGGCTCGGCGGTGTCCGTGCTGCTGTTCCTCTGCGTGATCCTGATCTGCTTCATCGCCATCAAGCTGTTCAAGGTGGACCTGTCCGGTGCACGAGGGGGTAATTAGATGCAGAAATCAACCACCCGCCAGCGGGTCGTCTGGGGGATCATCTCGGTCCTGGTCATCCTCTACGCGCTGTTCCCGGTGGCCTCGATCCTGGCGACCTCGTTCAAGACCCCCGCGGGGCTCACCTCGGGCACCTTCCTGCCGACGACCTGGACCACGGGCAACTACGAGCAGATCCTGGTCGGCGACGCCCAGAACCTGTTCCTGACGGCCCTGCGCAACTCGGTGGGCATCTGCCTGATCGCCACGTTCATCGCCGTCATCCTGGCCACCCTGTGCGCCTACGCCATCGCCCGCCTGGACTTCCCCGGGAAGCGGCTGGTGCTGACCACGGCCCTGGGCGTATCCATCTTTCCCGTCATCTCGATCGTCACCCCGCTGTTCAACCTGTGGCGGAACATCGGCCTCTACGACACCTGGCCGGGCCTGATCATCCCCTACCTGTCGCTGACGCTGCCCATCTCCATCTGGACCCTCGCCGCGTTCTTCCGGCAGATTCCCTGGGAGCTGGAGCAGGCGGCCCAGGTGGACGGCGCCACCACCTGGCAGGCGTTCCGCAAGGCGATCGTGCCGCTGGCCGCCCCGGGCGTGTTCACGACGGCGATCATCGCCTTCTTCATCGCCTGGAACGACTTCGTGTACGGCATCTCGCTGACCTCCACCGAGGCCGCCCGCCCGGTGCCCGCCGCGCTCGCGTTCTTCACGGGTGCGTCGCAGTTCGAGGAGCCGACCGGCGCGATTTCCGCCGCGGCGATCATCGTGACCATCCCCGTCGTCGTGCTGGTGCTGCTGTTCCAGCGGCAGATCGTTTCCGGCCTCACCCAGGGCGCCGTCAAGGGCTGACGCCCTGCCGTCCGGACATAGAAAAGGATCACGAACAAAATGGCATCCATCACCCTCAACAACCTGGTCAAGAAGTACGGCGACGGGTTCCCGGCCGTCAACAACGTGTCCCTGGACATCGCCGACGGCGAGTTCATCATCCTGGTGGGCCCGTCCGGCTGCGGAAAGTCGACCCTGCTGCGGATGATCGTGGGGCTGGAGGACATCACCTCCGGAGACCTGCTGATCAACGGTGAGCGGGTCAACGACAAGGCTCCCCGGGACCGCAACCTGGCCATGGTGTTCCAGAACTACGCCCTCTACCCGCACCTGACCGTCTTCGAGAACATCGCCTTCCCGCTGCGGCTGCAGAAGGGCAAATACTCCGAGGACCAGATCCGCAAGCTGGTGACCGACGCCGCGTCCACCCTCGAGCTGACCGAGCACCTGGACCGCAAGCCGGGCAACCTCTCCGGCGGCCAGCGGCAGCGCGTCGCGATGGGCCGGGCGATCGTCCGCCAGGCCGACGCGTTCCTGTTCGACGAGCCGCTGTCGAACCTCGACGCCAAGCTGCGCGGCCAGATGCGCTCGGAGATCTCGCAGATGCAGCGCCGGCTGGGCATCACCAGCGTCTACGTCACGCACGACCAGACCGAGGCCATGACCCTGGGCGACCGGGTCGCCGTGCTGAAGAAGGGCGAACTGCAGCAGGTGGCCTCGCCCCGGGAGCTCTACGAACAGCCGGTGAACCTGTTCGTCGCCGGGTTCATCGGCTCCCCGTCGATGAACTTCCTGCCGGCCACCCCCGCCGGCGAGAACACGCTGAGCACCGCCGTCGGCGATATCCGGATTCCCGCGGACAAGGCGGCCAAGGCCGCCGGCAAGAAGGTCGTCCTGGTCGGCATCCGGCCCGAATTCTTCGAGGACGCCTCCCTGGTGGACGAGTCCAAGCGGGCACACGGCTCCACCTTTACCGCCCCGATCACCCACACCGAGTGGCTGGGCAACGAACAGTACGGCTACATCCACTTTGACCCGACCCCCGAGGTGCGCGAACTGCTCAACAGCCTCGCCCGGGACATGGACGCCGACGAGCTGCGCCCGCAGGTGGTCGTCACCCTGGACGCGGCGAGCCGGATCCGCGGCGGGCGCGACGCCGAGCTGTGGCTGGATACCCGCAAGATCCACATCTTCGATCCGGAGACGGGCGAGAACCTGACCCGGGATCCCGACGCCGGGGCCCGGCTCACCGAGGAGGCCAACAGCCAGCGCGCCGAGGAGATCGCGATGGCGCGCGAGGAACAGGAGCAGCAGGTAGCCACCGCCCAGGACTGACCGGCCGGGGCAGAGCGGGGCCGATGCGGGTGCCGGCGGCGGGGGTTCGTCTCCGCCGCCGGCACCCGTGCGCGCCGCGCCGGTGTCCGACCTGCAGGTAATCTTGAGCGGGTGCAGGCAACATCACCACTGGTCCGGACCGTCACGACGTGGCTCTCAGCGCTTATGCTCGTCGTCGCGGCGGCAACCGTCAGCATCTACCTCGTCAACACCCGCGTCTACGGGCCCGAGGCGAAGGTCGAGGAGTACCTTGACGCGCTGCGGGCCGGTGACGGCGGCCTCGCCCTCGGACTGCTCAATGCGGCGGTTCCCGAGGGGGCGGACGCCGCGCTGCTTGACGGTGAGCCGCTGGCGGAGTCGGTGACGGACCTGCAGGTCCAGGACATCTCCGCCGGCGACGCATCCGGCGGCCAGGTGCCGGTGGCCGTGACCTATACGCTGGGCGGCTCCGAGGGCAGGACCGAATTCGCCCTTCGCCGGGCCGGAACCAGCTGGATGTTCTTCACCCGATGGGAGTTCGTCCCGTCCACCCTGCCCACGGTGCAGGTCAGCGCGCCGAACCTGGCCGAGGCCGGCGTCAACGGCGCGCGGGTCGCCCTGCCGGAGGGCACCGGCACCTTCGCGGCGTTCTACCCGGGGCGGGTGGGTGCCTCCTACGCCAGCAAGTACTTCGAAGCGCCGGAGGAGGCGGCCGTCGTCGAATCCTCCAGCACCTCCGCGCGCCTGCCCCTGAGCACCCGGGCGACGCCGGCCCTCGTGGAGGACGTGCAGGAACAGGTGCGCGGCTTCCTCGACGGCTGCACGGAGGGGCAGAACCGCCTGGCCCCGCCGGGCTGCCCCTTCTACCACTTCACGAACAACCGGGTCGAGGAGCCCATCACCTGGGAGATCGTCGAGTACCCCGAGGTGGAGATCTCCGCGGGCAACCAGGCCTGGGTGGTGGCGCCGCTGAACGGGCGGGCCAAGGTCACCGCCACGGAAACCGACCTGTTCACCGGGGCGAAGAAGCCGCTGGTGGCCGAGACCGACTTCAGCTTCGCCGCCCGCCTCTCGGTGGGCCAGGACTCCGCCGTCCTGACCCCGCTGGTCGACTAGGGCGGTCCTGCCGGCCCGCAGACAGCACAGGAGGCCCTCCCCGCCGGGGAGGGCCTCCTGTTCATCAGCTGCCGGTTCGCCGGCCCGCTGCGCCGGCTCAGTCCAGGCCGCGCAGGTCCAGCGTCAGTTCGCCGACCCCTCCGGCCTCGATGCTGACCGGAATGCCCCAGTCCTGCTGGTAGAGGTGGCAGGCGGCGTGGTCGGGGATCTCGCCGCCGGGCTCGCCGTCGCAGGCTGCTGCCCGGGCGGTGATGTGCAGCACGCCGTCGGCCACGTCGTCGGAGAGGACCAGCTCGCGGACCAGGCCGGTGGAGGTCCCGCCGCCGGAGACCAGCAGGTTCTCCGGCGAGGAGGAGATCTTCAGCTGGGTGGGATCGCCCCAGCGGTCGTCCAGCTTCTGCCCGGTCGGCGCCTTGAACCGCACGGTCAGTGCCAGCGCGCCCGGCGCGACGGCGGTCTTCGGGCGCTGGGTCTGACGCGCGCCTTCGTCCACGGACTGCGCCTCACGCGGGATCGGCACCCGCACCAGCTGGTGCCGGTTGGCCTCGACCACGATCAGCAGGGGCTCCGCGGCGGCGGTGTCCAGCAGGACGCCGGAGGGCTCGGCCAGCCCGCGGGCCAGCGTGGAAACGGTGCGCGTGGCGGGGTCGTACCGCCGCACGGCGCCGTTGTAGGTGTCGGCGACCGCCACGGAACCGTCAGGCAGGACGGCGGTGCCCAGCGGGTGCTGCAGGCGGGCCTCGGCGGCCGGGCCGTCACGGAAGCCGAAGTCGAACAGACCGCTGCCGACGGCGGTGTCCACCTGGACGGTGCCGTCCTGCTGCGGGGTCAGCACCCGCAGGGCGGAGGTCTCGGAGTCGGCCACCCAGATCCGGCCCTCGGCGTCCTGCGCCAGTCCCGAGGACTGCGCGAACCAGGCCTCGGAGCCGGGCCCGTCCAGCAGGCCCTCGAGCCCGGTGCCGGCCAGCACGCCTACCTGCCCGTCCAGCGGGTTGAAGCTGAAGATCTGGTGGGTGCCGGCCATCGCCACGACCACGGTGTCCAGCGCGGTGGAGAACAGCGCGTCCCAGGGCGAGGAGAGGCTGACGGCCAGGGGATCCGGCCCCAGCTCCTGTCCCGCGTCCAGCAGGCGCTGGACGCCGTTGCCGGCGACCGTGGTCACGGTTCCGTCGGCCAGGCGCACCCCGCGCAGGCGGTGGTTGACGGTGTCGGCGACGACGACGTCGTACCCGGCCTTCTCGGCGACGGCGGCGGGGAGCACGGCCAGGCCCTGGGGTTCGTTGAAGCGGGCGGTGGCGGCGTCGCCGTCGCGCCAGCCCTTGGTGCCGTCGCCGATGACGCGGCGGACGGTGACCAGGTCGGACTCCAGCTCCACGAGCCGGTGGTGGCCGGTGTCGGCGACCAGGAAGCTGCCTTCGGGCAGGGCCACGGCCTTGCCCGGGAAGCGCAGGTCTCCGGCGGTGGGCTCGGCCGGAACGTACGGGCCGTCGCCGCGGTGCAGCGTGCCCTTCGCTTCGTGCTCGGCGACCAGTTCGGCGACGAGCGAGTCCAGTCCCGCCGCGTGCCCCTCGCCGGAGAGGTGCGCGACGATGTAGCCCTCCGGGTCCACGACCACGAGGGTGGGCCAGGCGCGGGCGGTGTAGGCCTGCCAGGTGGCCAGCTCGGGGTCGTCGAGGACGGGGTGGTGGATATCATAGCGTTCGACGGCGGCGGCCAGCGCCTCCGGGTCCGCCTCGTGCTCGAACTTGGGCGAGTGGACGCCCACGGTCACCAGCACGTCGGAGTACTTCTCCTCGAGCGGGCGCAGCTCATCGAGCACGTGCAGGCAGTTGATGCAGCAGAAGGTCCAGAAGTCCAGCAGTACGACCTTGCCGCGCAGGTCCTCGAGCTGCAGCTGCGCTCCGCCGGTGTTGAGCCAGTTGCGGCCCACCAGTTCGGAGGCACGCACCCGGTATCCGGCGTGCACGGTTTCGGTCATGGACGGTCTCCTCGGTTCTCGGTCCTGGCATCACGTTCGGCCAGCTTGGCGAACATGTCGTTGTAAGCAGCCAGGTCCGCATCATTATTCCGTGCGGCCGCCCGATCGCTGCGTTTTGTTTCGCGGGCGTCATCACGGGACCACTGGTAGGCGACAAGGATGGCGACGATCAGGGTGGGGACCTCCCCCACGCCCCACATGATCGCGCCGCCAGTCTGCTGGTCCTCGAGGGCGCTGAAGCCCCAGTCGTGGCCCATGGCCCCGAAGTAGGAGGCCTGGATCAGCGACGTCTGGCCCATGACCGCCACGCCGAAGAACGCGTGGAAGGCCATGGTGGCCAGCAGCACCACCAGCCGCATCGGATACGGGAAGCGCTTGGGCAGCGGGTCGATGCCGATCATCGTCAGGACGAAGATGTACCCGGTGAGCACGAAGTGCACGACCATCAGCTCGTGGCCGACGTGCTGGCGCAGCGCGAACCCGAAGAGGTCCGAGTAGTAGAAGATGATGATCGATCCGGCGAAGTTGATCGCCGCGAAGATGGGGTTGGTGATGATCTTCGAATAGGTGGAGTGCACCCCGATGAGGATCCACTCGCGCAGGCCGCGCGTTCCGTCCCCGCGCGGGGTGAGGGACTTCAGGGCCAGCGTCACCGGCGCGCCCAGGACCAGGAACAGCGGCACGACCATGGTCATCGCCATGTGGCCGAGCATGTGCGTGCTGAACAGCACCGCCCCGTACACGGCCGGGGCGCCGCTGGTCACATAGGTGAGGGCCGCCAGGCCGATCAGCCAGCAGATGGTGCGGTGCACCGGCCACTTGTCGCCGCGGCGGCGCAGCTTCACGGCCCCGCGCAGGTAGGCGACGGCCAGCGTGACCACGATGGCCACCCAGAGCCAGTCGAACCGCCACTCGGTCAGGTACCGTTCCCCGGTCAGCTCCGGGGGCAGGTCGTAGCCGGTCAGGATGCGGGCGGGCGTCGCGTCCGGCGGCAGTTCCTCGGGCCGCGGCGTGGCGGTGCGTCCCAGGGCGACGGCGACGCCGGAGACGGCGCCCATGATCAGCAGTTCGACGGTGATCAGCTGCCACAGGACCCGCCGGGCGCTCAGCCGGCCGAGCTGCGGAATCACCCATCGCCGGTGCATGAAGCCCAGCACGCCGAGCAGCAGGGTCAGGGCTGCCTTGACGGCCACCAGCGTGCCCCAGCGGGTGCCCAGCTGGTCCAGGCTGGTGATGCGCAGCAGCGAGTTGATCACGCCGGAGGCGAGCACCATGAAGAACGCGAAGCCCGCCAGCGCGGAGTAGCGCCGCAGCACGGGTTCGAGGAACCCGTCCAGCTGGCGGGAGATGAAGGCCAGCACGATGATGCCGCCGATCCACAGGCAGACGCCCAGCAGGTGCAGGCCGATCGAGTTGACGGCGGCGCTGTGGTCGTCGCCGCCGGCGGAGTGCCCGGTCAGCGCCATGGGCAGCAGGGCGGCGAAGGCCAGGACGGCGGTGAACGCCAGCCCGGCCAGGGAACGCACGCCGAAGGTCAGGGTGGCGGTCACGGCGGCGAGGATGCTGACCGCCAGCCAGGCCCGGCCGACGGAGAAGTCGGTGAGGAACGAGGCCAGGCCGGAGGTGTAGGCCGGGTCCGCGCTCAGCGGCAGGCCGGAGACATCGGAGTAGGTGAAGACCAGCACGCCGAGGGCGGCGATGGTCCAGACGGCGGCCGCGCCGCCGGCCAGCGACAGGGCGCGGGTGAACGCCGGATGCTCGGGCTCATCGGGGCGGGACTTGTGGCCGCGGCGGGTGGCGCGGTCCTTGGGCAGGATGAACAGGGCGAAGACCAGGGAGCCGATCACCGCGGCCATGGCCACGTTGTTCAGGCCCTTGGCCACCGGCAGCGCCCACCGGGTCAGCGCCCCCGGGTCGGCCAGCTGCTGCGCGGCCGCGGCCCCGCTGAACAGCAACGCGGCGGTCATGGCCAGCAGCAGGGCCGCGGCCCCCGCCGCAAGCCAGCCCGGCTTTACCCCCGGCCCGGCGGATTCGGTCCCCGCGGCGGCGCCGTCGGGGCGCCGGGCAGTCTCGGTCTTGGCAGAGTTTGGCACGGTATCCATTCTCTACCCCCGGCACCGGGCGGGCCAATCGGGGAGGCCGGAGACGGCGAAGGGGCCGGTGCGGATGCACCGGCCCCTGCCGTGGTGTTCCGGAGGGAACTACTTCTTGGCGACGGCGGCCTTCAGCTTCGAACCGGCGGTCAGCTTGACGCTGTGGCCGGCGGGGATCTGGATGGTCTCGCCGGTCTGCGGGTTGCGGCCGGTGCGGGCGGCACGGTCGGTGCGCTCGACGGCGAGCCAGCCCGGGATGGTGATCTTCTCGCCGTTGGCAACGGAGTTGGCGAAGATATCGAACACTGCGTCGAGGACGCCGTTCACTGCGGTCTGGCTGTTGCCGGACTTCTCAGCGACAGCGGCAACAAGTTCACTGCGGTTCATAGCCAATTTATGTCCTCCTGGACTCTTTGTGTACGGCGGTGCATGTGCGGTCCGCTTCTGCGGTTCCGCCTCTGTTGGAAACTTACCAGCTTGGTAGGACGCCGCACGCCAGATTCCGCTGATTTTCCGGGGTTTTTCCGGATTTCCGTGCCTTTTTGGGCCCCGGATGCACGGTGGACGGGTGAACCGCCGGGCCGGGCCGTTAACGCCGGAAGGACGGCGCCCCTTACGGGGTGCCGTCCTTCCGCAGCTCTCAGGCGTTGCCTACCAGCTGGACTTCTTGATGCCGGGCAGTTCGCCGGCGTGCGCCATGTCGCGGAAGCGCACGCGGGAGATGCCGAACTTCTGGAGGGTGCCGCGGGGGCGCCCGTCGATCTGGTCGCGGTTGCGCAGGCGGACCGGGGAAGCGTTGCGGGGCAGCTTCTGCAGGCCCAGGCGGGCCTCTTCGCGGGCCTCGTCGGTCGCGTTCGGATCGACCAGGGTCTTCTTCAGCTCAGCGCGCTTGGCGGCGTAGCGCTCGACGACGAGCTTGCGCTGCTCGTTGCGGGCAATCTTGGACTTCTTTGCCATGTTTAGCGCTCCTCGCGGAATTCGACGTGCTGGCGGATCTTCGGGTCGTACTTCTTCAGGACCAGACGATCCGGATCGTTGCGGCGGTTCTTGCGGGTCACGTAGGTGTACCCGGTGCCGGCGGTGGACTTCAGCTTGATGATCGGACGTACGTCCTTGTCCTTGGCCACTACAGCTTCACGCCCTTCGCAAGCAGTTCCGCGACGACCGCGTCAATGCCGCGCACGTCGATGGTCTTGATGCCGCGGGCCGAAACCTGCAGCGTCACGTTGCGCCGCAGGGACGGAACCCAGTAGCGCTTCTTCTGAATGTTCGGATCGAACCGGCGCTTGTTGCGGCGGTGCGAGTGCGAAATGCTGTGACCAAAGCCGGGAACGGCTCCGGTTACCTGGCAGTAAGCTGCCATGATCTCTCCTCCAGTAGTAGTAAATATGGCGGTCCCTCACGAAGAGCGTCCCGCCACCAGTTTTGACACCGTTATTACTGCGACTTTCCGGAGGTTGACCTGGCGGGGTGAGATCCAGCCGAAGTGCCTCGCCGCGGGGAAGACGGTGAAGTTCGGGCAGCCGCCGGGGAGCCCGACAACAGCCTTCAATTCTAGGTTCAAACGGACGCCCACGCAAATGACGCCCTGCGAGGCAGGACGGTCCACGACGTGGGTTAACGCCCCACCATCATAGGGTGCCGGGACGAATCAATCAAAACCGGACCCTTTCCCGCACAGCGAGGTCAGCTGCGCTCCACGTCCCCGCTGCGGTCCAGGACGCCGATGCCGGCCTCGCCGCCGGCACCGTCGATCACCGCGTCCGCCGGGACCTCGACCCCGGAGTCCACCACCAGGTTCCGCAGCCGGGCGCCGGAGGGGACCATCACGTTGTCCAGGAGCACGCAGGAGTCCACCTGCGCCCCGGCCTCAATCACGGTTCCGGGGCCGACCACGCTGCGGATGAGCGTGCCGTCCACCCGTGAGCCGGGGGCCAGCAGGCTGGTGCGGACCTCGGCCTGCTCCCCGACGAAGCCGGGCAGCCGGCGGGGGCTGGCGCTGAGGATCGGCCAGCGGGGATCGTCGAAGTTCAGGCCCCGGCCCTCCAGCAGGTCCATGTGGGCTTCGTGGTAGCTGGCCGGGGTGCCCATATCCCGCCAATATCCCTCGAGCCGATGCTCGGCGACGGTGCGGTGCTCCACCAGCCAGGGCACCAGCTGGTCGCCGTAGTCCTCCAGCTGCCCGTGCTCGGCGGCCAGCGCGTCCATGGTCTCCAGCAGCACGGCCGCGTCGTAGAGGAACACCTCGGCGGCCACCAGGTCGGTCTTCGGCTCCTCGGGCTTGTATTCGAAGCCGGTGACGCGCCCGCCCTCCACCTCGACCACGCCGTGCTGCGAGGGGTTGTTCCGGATCCGGTTGGTGACGACGGTCAGGTCGGCGCCGGCTTCCCGGTGGGTCTCGACGACGTCGCGGTAGTCCAGCGAGTACAGGTGGTCGGCGCTGAGCACCAGGACCAGGTCCGGGTCGAATTCACGGATGTAGTCCGCCTGCCGGTGCAGCGCATCCGCGTTGCCTTCGGCGAACCCCTCCCCCTCGCCGCCCTGGAACGGCGGCAGCACGCGCAGTCCTCCGTTGGTGCGGTCCAGGTCCCACGGCCGGCCGCTGACCAGCTGGTCGTTCAGCGACTTGGGCTGGTACTGCTCCACGATCCAGACATCGCCGAACCCGCTGTTGTGCAGGTTGGACAGGGCGATGTCGATGAGGTTGTAGGAGCCTGCCACCGGCATGGCCGGCTTCGCCCGGTGGTCCGTCAGGCTGCCGAGGCGGCCTCCGGAGCCGCCGGCAAGGATGATGCTCAGTATCCGCGGGGTGCGCATGGGTGCAGTTCCTCTCGGGTTGATGGTCGACGGCGGGACGTGCCCGCCGGGGCCTACGCCTCGCGGCGGGACAGAAAGGCGTTCCCGGGGTCCAGGCGCTGCAGGATCCGGGTGCCGACGCGCTCCAGGGCCGCGACGTCGTCGGCGTCCAGCCCGTCGAAGACGGCGTCCCGGACGGCCTCGACGTGACCGGGGGCCAGCTCGACGATCGCCGCGAACCCTTCGTCCGTCAGCTCGGCGGTCGTGACCCGTGCGTCGTCGGGCGACGGGGCGCGGTGCATCCAGCCCCGGCCCTCGAGCTTCTTGACCACATGCGAGAGCCGGGACAGGGAGGCGTTGGAGCGGGCCGCCAGTTCGCTCATCGGCAGCTTGCGCTCCGGGGTTTCGGAGACCATGGCCATCACGTGGTAGTCGAACAGGGTGATCCGGGCCCGGCGGAACAGGTCGGCGTCGAGCCGGCCCGGCAGCCACTGGGTGACCCCGTAGAGGGCCAGCCACGCCCTGCGTTCCTCGGGGGCCAGCCAGCGCGGGGCGTCCTGGCTGCCGGGCTGCCCGGATGCGTCATCCATGGTCCAATTCTTTCACAGCCGATTGAGGCTTCAACGGTTGGCCGGGGATTCGGAGCCCTCCGCGCGCTGGGCGTCGACCAGGTCGAAGGGCAGCTCGTCGACGTCGAGCAGCGGGTTCTCGTCCTGGCCGGCCACCAGCTCCCGGGCTTCCTCCTCGGTGGCGACGCTGGGCATGGACCCGGGCATCGGGCGCCGGGCCGATTCCTTCATGATGCCGATCGCGACGGCGCCGACGGCCGAGGTGAGCATCAGGTAGTACGCGGGCATCATGTCGTCGCCGGTGGCGGCGATCAGGCCCTGCATGATCAGCGGGGCGGTGCCGCCGAAGATGGCCACCGCGAAGTTGTAGGCGATGCCCATCGCGCCGTAGCGGCTGGCGGTCGGGAACAGGGCCGGCAGGGCCGAGGCGAGGTTGGCGACGTAGAAGGTCACCGGCACCGCCAGCAGGGCCAGGCCGAGCAGCGTGGACCAGACCGGCCCGCGGTCGATGAGCAGGAAGGCGGGCACGGCCAGGACGACGGTGGAGCCGGCGCCCATCCACAGCACCGGGCGGCGGCCGATCCGGTCGGAGAGCCGGCCGGTGAGCGGGATGCACAGGGCCATGGCCACCAGCACCGGGATGGTCAGCAGGGTGCCGTGCAGCGGGTCGTAGCCCTTGGCCTCGGTGAGGTAGGAGGGCATGTAGGAGGTCAGCGCGTAGCCGACGGTGTTGGCGGCGGCCACGAGCACCATGGCCAGCACGATGCCCCGCCAGTAGGTGCGGAAGATGCCGAAGGTTCCCTGCGCGACGGCGTCCTGGTCCTTGCCGGCTGCGGTCGCGGCGTTCTCCTCCTGGGCGTCCAGGGTGGCCTGGAAGGCCGGCGACTCCTCGATCTTCAGGCGGAAGTAGATGGCGACGGCGCCCAGCGGCCCGGCGATCAGGAACGGAATCCGCCAGCCCCACTCGAGCATGGTTTCCTCGCTGAGGGCCAGCTGCAGTGCGGACACGACGCCGGCGCCCAGGGCGAAGCCCATGTAGCTGCCCAGGTCCAGGATGCTGGCCAGGAAGCCGCGGCGCTTGTCCGGAGCGTATTCGGAGACGAAGGTGGTGGCGCCGGCGTACTCGCCGCCGGTGGAGAAGCCCTGCAGCAGCTTCATCAGCACCAGCAGGATGGGTGCGGCGATGCCGATCTGCGCGTAGCCGGGCAGCAGGCCGATGATGAAGGTCGAGGCGGCCATCATGATCAGCGTGGCGGCCAGGGTCTTCTGCCGGCCGATGCGGTCGCCGATGCGGCCGAAGATCACCCCGCCGAGCGGGCGGGCGATGAAGGTGGCCGCGAAGACGCCGAGGCTGAACAGCAGCTGGGCCTGCGGGTCGGCGTCGGACAGGAAGACGGCGCCCATGGTGACGGCCAGGTAGCCGTACACGCCGATGTCGAACCACTCCATGGTGTTGCCGACCACGGTGCCGCCCACGGCCTTTTTCATCATGGCCTTGTCGACGACGTTGACGTCTTCGACTTCAAGCCGACGCCGTCGGAGCGGACGGCGGCGCGGCTTGGCTGGTATCGCTGTCGGATTGCTGGGCGGCTCGGTGGGCATTTGGTTCCCCCTCATGCGTGTGCGTGCGATGCGTTGTCCCGGCGGTTCACCGGATAAGCACCTGATTCTAGGGAATCATCAGCACACTGACGAAATCGGGGGGTTGGTCCCGGGGCTCAGCCGACGGGCTGCAGGGAGCCCAGCCGGGGGTACTTCGGGCTCATTCCGTCACCGGAGGAGACGCCCCGCAGGCGGCGCCCGATCCAGGGTCCGAAGTACTCCCGGGCCCACCGGGCGTCGTGCCGCAGCTGCTCCAGCCGGCCGCGCGCCGCCTGGGTTTCCAGCTCGGGCAGGTCGATGGTGTCGGCGCTGCGCAGCACCTCGAGGACCTTCTTCGCCACGAGGATGTGCCCGGCCGCCGACATGTGCAGCCGGTCCAGGTCCCAGTAGCGCTCGTCCTGCAGCTGCCGCATCCGCCAGTAGTCGACCAGTTCGGCTCCCTGGTCCTCGGCCATTTCCCGCACCAGCTCGTTGTAGATGGCGGTGCGGCCGCGGGTGGCGCCGATCAGCGGGGCGGAGCCGGAATCGAAGCCGGTGAAGACCAGCACCGCGGCGCCGGAGGCACGCAGCCGGGCCACGCCGTCTCCGTAGGCCGCCACCAGGGCGTCGATGTCGACCTTGGGGCGAAGGATGTCGTTCCCGCCGGCGTAGATGGTGACCAGGGTCGGCTCCATCGCCAGGGCGGGTTCGATCTGCTCCGCCAGGACCTGGTGCAGCTTGCGTCCCCGGATGGCAAGGTTCGCGTACCCCCAGCCCGCGTCCGCGGCCGAGAGCTGCTCCGCGACCCGGTCCGCCCAGCCGCGCACCCCGTTGGGCCGGGAGGCGTCCCAGTCCCCCACTCCCTCGGTGAACGAATCTCCCAATGCCACGTATCGATGCGTAAATCTCACCTAGTCAGGGTACTTCCACTTCGGGGCCGGTCCCGTTTCCGCCGGCCCCGTGCGTCTAGACTCGAACCACCGCGACGACGCGTCCGGGCTGCCGGACGCGACTGCTCCACGACCCAAAGGACTCCATGGCAACCTCAGCTCCGGCCGGACGGCGCGCCGCCGTCGTCGTCAATCCCAGCAAGCGGACCGACGTGGACATCCGGGCCCTGACCGCGCAGGTCTTCCGCGAGGAGGGCTGGGAGGAACCGCTGTGGCTCGAGACCACGGTGGAGGATCCCGGACACGGCCAGGCGCGCAAGGCGCTCGAGGAGCAGGTGGACCTCGTCATTGCCGCCGGCGGCGACGGCACGGTCCGCTGCGTGGCGGCCGAGCTGGCCGGAACGGACACCCCGATGGGGCTGCTTCCGCTGGGCACGGGCAACCTGCTGGCCCGTAACCTGGACATCGGCGTCGACGACCCGGCGCAGGCGGTGCGTGCCGCGCTGACCGGCACCGAGCGGCGCATCGACGTCGTGCATGTGACCGTGGACGAGGCCGTGGACAGCGACATCTTCCTGGTCATGGCCGGCCTGGGCTACGACGCCGGCATGATGGCCGACACCCGCGACGAGCTCAAGGACCGGATCGGCTGGCTGGCCTACGTCGACGCGGGCATCCGCAACCTGCCCGGCAAGCCGGTGCGGACCACCATTTCGATCGACGGCGGCAAGCCGATCCAGCGGCGGCTGCGCAGCGTCATGGGCGGGAACTGCGGGAAGATCACCGGCGGGCTGGAGATCTTCCCCGGAGCCCGCATCGATGACGGCCTGCTGGACATCCTGACCCTGGCGCCCAAGGGCCGGCTCGGCTGGATCGGGGTGGTGGCCGGGCTGCTGCGCCGGGGCAAGGGCAAGGGCACGGCCGTGGAGTACTTCCAGTGCAAGCGGGCCGAGGTGTGGGCGGACTCGCCGCTGGAGTTCGAGATGGACGGGGACCACCTCGGCGAGGCGACGCACATCCTGTTCGAGATGGATCCCAACGCGCTGCGCATCCGGATGCCCTACGGGAAGAAGGACCCGGCGGTCCTGACCAACCCGGAGCCCTGATTCCGGAGCGGCTCAGGCCGCGCCGCCGCCGGCCTCACGCACCGGCAGGCGCACCCGGAACCGGGTGTGCCCGGGCCGGCTCCCGACGTCGACGGTTCCGCCGTTGGCCGCCACCAGCGCCTGGACAATGGCCAGTCCGAGCCCGGTGCTGCCCTGGTCTGCGGTCCGGGCCGCGTCGCCGCGGCTGAAGCGGGAGAACACCGAGTCGACAAACGCGGGATCGATGCCCTGGCCGTTGTCGGTCACCGTGATCTCCGCCTGCCCGCCTGCGGTCCGCAGTTCCACGTCCACCCGGGTGCCGGGGGCGGTGTGCCGGCCGGCGTTCGCGAGGAGGTTGATCAGCACCTGCCGCAGTTCGCCCTCGACGGCGGAGAGGACCACGGGCTCCTCGGGCAGGTGCAGGATCCACTCATGGTCCCGGGCCGCCACCTGGGCGTCGCGGGTGGTTTCCAGGACCAGCTCGGTCAGGTCCACCTCCGTCGGCTCGCTGCGGCGGCCTTCGTCCAGGCGGGCCAGCAGGAGCAGGTCCTCGACCAGGGCGGACATCCGCCGCGCCTCGCTGTCCACCCGTTCCAGGGCGGCGCGGCCGCCGGGGCTCACCTGCTCCCCCAGCAGCACCAGCTCCGTGTAGCCGCGGATCGAGGTCAGCGGCGTACGCAGTTCGTGGCTGGCGTCGGCAACGAACTGCCGGACCTTGGTTTCGCTGGCCTGGCGGGCCCGCAGGGCGCGGGTGACGTGGTCGATCATGCCGTTCAGGGCCAGGCCCACGGTTCCCACCTCGGAGCCGGGACGGGCGGCCGACGGCGGCACGCGCACCGGAATTTCGACCTCGCCGGAGGCCAGCGGCAGGCGGGAGACCGAGGTGGCCGTGGCGGCGAGCTGCTCCAGCGGGCGCAGCGAGCGGCGGATGATCACGGTGCCGGCGACGCCGGTGCCCAGCAGCCCGGCCAGGGACAGGACGGTCATGGTGATGTTCAGCGAGGCGAGCGTGCTGTCCCGCTCGGCCGTAGACAGCCCGGTGACCAGCACGGCGTCACCGGAAGTGTCCTGCGGCAGCCGGGAGGCCTCCACCCGGTACCGTCCGCCGGAGAGCTGCAGGTCCGCGGGGCCGGCGTCGGGGTCCACGCCGGCCAGCAGTGCCAGGTCGGCGGCGTCCAGCGGCCGGGTGCCGCCGTCGTCCAGCACCAGGGCGGAGGTTCGGGCGCTGCCGTCGACGAAGACGGCGTTGAGGGTCCCGGGCCGCTGCCCTGCGGCGTTCCCGGGGTTCACGTCCTCCGGCAGCCCGGCGCCTGAGGGCGGCGGGACGCTCTCCGGCGGCGGGCCGGCGGGCAGTCCGGCCCGCCCCGCGGCGCGGCTGAGCTGGTCGTCCAGCTCGCCGGTGAGGTAGCTGCTCATGGCCACATGGCTGAAGACCCCGATCGCGAGGCAGATGGCGGTCAGCAGCGCCAGGGTGGCCAGGATCAGCCGGCTGCGCAGCGGCGCGCCCCGCCAGCGCAGTCGGGCGCGGCGCAGTGCGTGCCTCACGGCAGCGCGGGCCGGAGCACGTAGCCGGCGCCGCGGACCGTGTGGATCATCGGTGGCCGTCCGGCGTCGATCCGCTTGCGCAGATAGGAGATGTAGAGCTCGACGATGTTGGCCTGCCCGCCGAAGTCGTAGTTCCAGACGTTGTTCAGGATCTGCTGCTTGCTCAGCACCCGCCTGGGGTTCTCCATCAGGTAGCGCAGCAGCTCCCACTGGGTGTTGGTGAGCTCGATCTCCTCGCCGCCGCGGGTGACTTCGCGGGTGTCCAGGTTGAGCACGAGGTCCCCGACCACCAGCTCGGCGTCGTCGGCGGCAGCCACGCCGGAGCGCTGCACCAGCCGGTGCAGGCGCAGCAGCAGCTCCTCCATGCTGAAGGGCTTGGTGACGTAGTCGTCCCCGCCGGCGGCGAGGCCGGCAATCCGGTCCTGCACCTCGTCCTTGGCGGTGAGGAACAGTGCGGGAATCTCCGGGTCGAAGGCGCGGATCCTGGCCAGCGCCTCGAGCCCGTCCGCCCGGGGCATCATCACGTCCAGGACGAGCACATCGGGGCGGAAGGTGTGTGCGGTGGCGACGGCGCTCAGTCCGTCGGCTGCGGTGGCCACGCTCCAGCCCATCATCCGCAGGCCCATGCCGACCAGTTCCGCCAGGTTGTCCTCGTCATCGACCACGAGGGCGCGGATGGGCGTCCCGTCGGGATGGGTGAGGCGGGGAAGCCCGGCGGTGGGGGTCGCGGCGTCTGCCATGGAGGTTCCTCCGATATCTGGGCGGAAGGGGTGGACGGACCGATGCGCTGTTATCTTCCCGCAAGCCGATTGTCCTGAGCTGTCGGTTTGCTGTGCCGGCGCTGTGCGGCCTAGGCGGCCAGCCAGGCCATCGGGTCCACGTAGTCGCCGTCGCGGAGCACCTCGAAGTGCAGGTGCGGGCCGGTGGAGTTGCCGGTGGAGCCGACCGCGCCGATGTGCTGGTTGAAGTCGACCCACTGGCCCTCGCTGACGTCGATGGCGCTGAGGTGGTTGTAGGTGCTGGTGAAGCCGTCGCCGTGGTCGATGACGATCCGCAGCCCGCCGCCGCCCTCGTAGTGCCAGTGCGCGTAGACGACCGTCCCGGCCCGTGCGGCCTTGACCGGGGTTCCGGTGACGGCGCTGAAGTCGGTGCCGGTATGGAACTCCGATCCGAAGATGTTGCGCCAGCCGAAGTTCGACGTGATCTCCATGGTGTCCAGCGGCACGTTGGGCCGGGGAGCGTCGGCTTCGGCGGCGGGTTCCGGTGCAGGCTCCGCGGCCGGGGCCTCGAGCGGCTGAGTGGACCCGGTGCCGCCGGCGTCGCCGCCGGCATCCCCGGCGCCGTTCCCTGCGGTGCCGTCCGGGGCTTCGCCGCCGTCGTCGGCCTGGTCCAGGCTCTCGACGGACACGGCCCGCATCAGCGGCAGCGGCTGCTGGGCGGCCGAGGCGGTGCCGGCCACCACGGCCCCGAGGGCGACGGCGGCGGCGCCGCCGAGGATCGCCAGGCGCCGGGTGCCCTCGCCCAGGCGTCGCTGCAGCCCGGCGGGCAGTCCGGCCCCGCGCGAGCCTGCGGCCCAGTGCAGGGCGCGCCGGCGGGCACGGCGGCTGCGCAGCTGAACCTGTCCGGCTGCGGCGCGGGAGGTTTCACGGACGGCGTCCGCCTCCGATTCGATGGCCGAGCCGACGGCGTGGAGGGCGTCCAGGGAGGTTGAAGGGGAAAAGAACGTGTGGTTCCTGGTCAAAGCATCATTCCAGTGTGAGGCGCGGTCAGAGTCGGTAGGCCTCAGGGGGTGCGAGTGGCGGCGGGCTGTCCGCCCGCGGCACTTGTTCCATTCTCCGGGTTGTCAACCCCTCACCGGAAGGTTTTTGTGAGCAAGCCGGCAGCCGGGCACGGCGGAGCGGAGGGAGGCCGCTCACAGCATCCCTCCGCTCGGGTCGGCTCAGCCCTCGGCCCGGCCCTCCCGCCAGTAGCCCATGAAGGCCACCTGCTTGCGGTCGATGCCGGCGTCGCGGACCAGGTAGCGGCGCAGGCCGCGGACGACGGCGGCCTCGCCGGCGATCCAGGCGTAGAACGGCAGCGCTCCTGCCGGGGCGTGCGGGTTGGCGCTGGACTTCAGCACCTCCGGGTCCAGCCGCTGGGGGGTCTCCCACAGGATCGTCTGGTCCACGTCGACCTCTTCGGGTTCCTGGCCGGTGCGCGGCAGCGGCAGGGCCCCGCCGGGAAGGGCGACGGCGGTGCGCACCGCCCCTTCGAGCAGGGTGCCGTGGGGGCGGCCCTCCCGCGGCAGCCAGCGGACGCCCACCCCGGAGGCGGTGCGGACCGGCTGGATGTCCGCGGGGTCCGGCACCTCCAGCAGGGCATAGCCCGTGACGTCTGCGGGCAGCTGCTCCAGGATGGCGGTGATGGCCGGGACGGCGGTCTCGTCGCCGGCGAGCAGCACGTGCCGGGCCAGGCCGGGGCGCCACTCGATGCCGCCGTAGGCCTCGGCGGTGACGCAGTTCGCGGCGTTGGGGCCGATGATGGCCACCCGGTCCCCCGGCTGCGCCTCCGCGGCCCAGCTGGAGGCGGGCCCGCCCACGCCGTCGGCGTCGAAGTGCAGGACGAAGTCGACGTCGATCTCCGGCTCCGGCCCGGAGCAGCGGGCCGCGCGCACGGTGTAGGTGCGCATGGCGCCGCGGACCGAGGGGTCCAGCTGCAGCCAGTCCTGGTACCAGCGCGGGTCGGCGCAGTCGAAGTCCGGCAGCGGCAGGACGCGGCCGTCCGGGGTGCGGGAGGGCAGCACGATCTTGATCCGCAGGTCGTCGGTGCGGCCCTGCACCCCGAACTCGGCGAGGCAGGATCCGGCGAAGGTGATCCGCTGGAAGTTCGCCCCGATGCGGCTCACGCGGCGGACTTCGACGTCGAAGCACATCACGGCGCCGGCGGCGCGGGTTCGGCGCGCGGCGGGGGCGCGGTCGGCTGGGCTCATGAGGCGGCCTCCAGGTTGGTCGGCGCCGGCTCGCGGCGGAGACGGTCGTCGGGATTGGGCAGGTAGCCGCGGCTCTGCGGTTTCCTGCGGGAATGGTGGCGGCCCACGGGAACCACCAGCGGGGTTCCGGAGACCGGGTCGGAGATGACTTCGCAGTCCAGGGCGAACACGTCGCGGACCAGTGCGGCGGTGATCACCTCGCCCGGAGCGCCCTGGGCGGCGATGGCGCCGGACTTCATGGCGATCAGGTGGTCCGCGTAGCGGGCGGCGAGGTTCAGGTCGTGCAGCACGATCGCCACGGTGGTGCCGCGCTCCCGGTTCAGGTCGCTGACCAGGTCCAGCACCTCCACCTGGTGCGTCACGTCGAGGAAGGTCGTCGGCTCGTCCAGCAGCAGGATGCCGGTCTCCTGGGCCAGCGCCATGGCGATCCACACCCGCTGCCGTTGCCCGCCGGAGAGTTCGTCGATGCTGCGGCCGGCGAGGTCGGCGGTGCCGGTGGCCTCCAGCGCGGCGGCGACGGCCTGTTCGTCACGGGCGGACCACTGCTTGAAGAAGCCCTGGTGCGGGTACCGGCCGCGGCCGACCAGATCCGCCACGGTGATGCCTTCGGGCGCGGTGGGCGACTGCGGCAGCAGGCCGAGCTTCCGCGCCACCTCCCGGCCGGGCAGCGAGTGGATGTCCTGCCCGTCCAGGGTGACGGCTCCGCCCGCGGGCTTCAGCAGCCGGGCCATGCCGCGCAGCAGCGTGGACTTTCCGCAGGCGTTGGCTCCCACGATGATGGTGATCTTCCCAGCGGGCAGCTGCACGTCCAGCCCGTCGACCACCACCCGGTCCTCGTAGGAGAGCACCAGCTTCTCGGCTTGCAGCAGGTTCGGCATTCCTAGCCTCTTCCGGATTTGTTGGTTCGCATGAGCAGCCACAGCAGGAACGGGGCGCCCAGGGCGCCCGTGACCACGCCCACCGGCAGGCTGGTGGCCGGCAGCAGGTTTGCGGCGGCGAATTCGGAGGCGAGCACGATCAGCGCGCCGGTCAGCGCCGCGGCCGGCAGGCTGGCGGCTCCGCCGCGCAGCCGGGCGGCGATCGGCCCGGACAGGAAGGCCACGAATATCACCGGCCCGGCGGCGGCGGTGGCGACGGCGGCCAGCGCGACGGCGGTCATCACCAGTCCCAGCCGCACCGGCTCGACGGGCACGCCGAGGCCGGCGGCGGTGTCGTTGCCCAGCTCCAGGGCGCGCAGCCGTCCGGACAGGGCCCCGGCGGCGGGAACCAGCACGGCCAGCGCCACGGCCAGCAGCCCGGCACGCTCCCAGGTGGCCGCGTTCAGGGAGCCGCTGAGCCAGACCAGCGCCTCGGAGGCGGTGCGCACGTCGGTGCGCGTGAGCAGGAAGCTCACCACGGCCTGCAGCACGGCGGCGAACCCCACCCCGATCAGGATCATCCGGTAGCCGCCGGCGCCGCCGCGGCGGGAGAGAAGGTAGATGGCCAGCGCCACCGCCAGCGCCCCGAGCAGGGCGGCGAGGGAGACCGTGCTGCCGGAAGCGCCGAAGAACACCAGCGCCGTCACCGCGGCGGCGCTGGCACCGTAGCTGATGCCGATGATGTCGGGGCTGGCCAGCGGGTTGCGCAGCAGGGTCTGGAACAGGGTCCCGGCGATGCCGAACGCCGCGCCGACCATGAGGCCGGTGACCGCCCGCGGCAGCTTGCCCTCCATCACGATGTAGGTGGCGCCGGGGATCTGCTCGCCCCCGAGGATGCGCAGGAAGTCCGGAATGGTGACGGTGTAGCTGCCCAGCAGGATGTTGACGAAGAAGGCCGCCGTGACGGCCGCGGCCAGCACCGCGGCGACGCGCACATGCCGGGTGCGGCCGGCGCGGCGGGCGGCCCGGACCTGCCGGAGGGCGGCGCCGGCGTCGCGGGCGGGGTTCAGCACCGGGGCGCTCACAGGGCCGCCAGCTTCCGGCGCCGGATCAGCCAGATGAACACGGGTGCGCCCAGCACGGCGGTCATGATGCCGACCGGAATTTCGCCCGGCGGCAGTACCAGCCGCCCGACGACGTCGGCCACCAGCAGCAGCGCAGGCGCCAGCAGCGCCGAGAACGGCAGGATCCACCGGTAGTCCGGCCCGGTGAGCCCGCGCACGGCGTGCGGCACCACCAGGCCCAGGAAGGCGATCGGCCCCGCGGCGGCCGTGGCCGCGCCGCAGAGCAGCACCACCCCCGCCGCGGTGACGCCGCGGGTCAGGCCCACCCGCTGGCCGAGGGCACGGGCGACGTCGTCCCCGAGCGAGAGTCCGTTGAGGACGCGCCCGGCGCCGAGCACCAGCAGCGCGCCGACGGCGAGGAAGGGCGCCACCGGGGCCAGGATGTCCCAGCCGCGGCCGGAGACCGAGCCCACCTGCCAGAAGCGGAAGGTGTCCAGGGTCTGCTGGCTGCCCACGAGCACGGCGGAGAGCAGCGAGGTCAGGCCCGCGGACAGGGCGGCTCCGGCCAGGGCCAGCTTCACGGGCGTGGCGCCTTCCCGGCCCATGGACGCCACGGCGTAGACGACGGCTGCTGCGGCGGCGGTGCCGGCGAGGGCGAACCAGACGTAGCCGGCAAGGCTGGTGACGCCGAAGACGTAGATGGCGGTGACGACGGCGAACGCGGCGCCGGCGTTCAGGCCCAGGATGCCGGGGTCGGCCAGGGGGTTGCGGGTCACGCCCTGCAGCGCGGCCCCGGCCAGGCCGAGCGCGGCACCGACCAGCAGGCCGGTCACGGTGCGCGGCACCCGGGAGAGCACGACGGCGTGGTCGCCGTTGGCGGGATCGAAGGCGGTGAGGGCCTCGAGCACCGTCGGGAACGACACCTGCCGGGCGCCGAAGGCGACGGAGGCCAGGGCCGCCAGCAGCAGGACCACCACGGCTGCCGCCAGGCCCGCTGCCCTGCGGCCCCGAACCGCCGAGGCGGGCGGCCGGTGGGCATGGGCGGGGTGGGCGGCGGCAACGTCCGCAGTGGACATGCTCATGCTGGACCCTCCCTCCCCGCGTATGGCTAAAGTAAGGCTAACCTACGCAGGCGGGAGTTACGAAAGACTTCAGTTGCGTAAATAACACCTAACGGTCGGCGCCGTGGCCGGGCGCGACCTCTTCGCCGGGACGGACCGGGCCGGGCGCCGTGCCGTCGCCGAAGGGCCGCCCGCCGAGCGGCTCCCGGCCGTGCGGGGTGAGCCATCCGGACAGGTCCGGGCCCTTGGGCACGATGCCGGTCGGATTGATGTCCTCGTGGACGATGTAGTAGTGCGCCTTGATCTGTTCAAAGTCCACCGTGTCGCCGAAGCCGGGGGTCTGGAACAGGTCCCGGGCATAGCCCCACAGCGCCGGCATTTCGCTGAGCTTGTTCCGGTTGCACTTGAAGTGCCCGTGGTAGACCGGGTCGAAGCGCACCAGCGTGGTGAACAGGCGCACATCGGCCTCGGTGATGGTGTCGCCGATCAGGTAGCGCTGCTTGGACAGCCGCTCCTCCAGCCAGTCCATGGCCGTCCACAACCGGTCGTAGGCGGCGTCGTAGGCCTCCTGCGAACCGGCGAAGCCGCAGCGGTACACGCCGTTGTTGATCTCGGTGAAAATGCGCTTGTTGACCTGCTCCATTTCCTCCATGTGCTCGGCCGGCAGCAGGTCCGGGGCGCCCTCGCGGTGGAAGTCCTTCCACTCGGTGGAGAAGTCCAGGGTGATCTGCGGGAAGTTGTTCGTCACCACGGCGCCGCTGGGGACATCCACGATCGCCGGCACGGTGATGCCCCGGGGATAGCCGGGCACGCGCTTGAAGAAGGCCTCCTGCAGCCGTTCGATGCCGAGCACCGGGTCCTTCCCGTCCGGATCCAGGTCGAAGGTCCAGCTGCGCGCGTCGTGCGTGGGGCCGGGGGTGCCCAGGGAGATGGCATCCTCCAGGCCCAGCAGCCGGCGGACGATGATGGTGCGGTTGGCCCACGGGCAGGCGCGGGCGGCAATCAGCCGGTAGCGGCCGGCCTCCACCGGGTAGCCGTCCCGGCCGTCGCGGGTGATCCGGGTTTCGATGTAGTTCGTGTCGCGGGTGTACTCGGTTCCGCCGGTGACGTAGGAGCCGCGGGTGCTGTGGGGGTCCGTCCGGACGCTCTCGTTGGCCATGCCCCCAGCCTAAGCCCCGGGCGTCCGCCGCCTCCCGTGCCGCCGGTACGAACCGGTATCGTTTCGTGGATACCGCCGCCGGATCTGAAAGGACGTGCGCAGATGCGTATCGCCGTCATTGGTGCCACCGGGAACATGGGCACGGCCCTGCTGCGCCGCCTCGCGAAGGCCCGCTCGGAGTCCGGCGAACCGCTGGAGGTCATCGGCATCGCCCGCCGCCTGCCGGACGCTTCCCGGCCGCCCTACGACGGCGTGCAGTGGCACAGCATCGACATCACCGCTCCCGACGCCGTCGCCCAGCTGTCCGGGGTGCTGGCCGGCGTGGACTCCGTGGTGCACCTGGCCTGGGCCATCCAGCCCAACCGGGACGAGGACCTGCTGCACCGGATCAATGTGGACGGCACGGCCAATGTGCTCGACGCCGCCGGTGCGGCCCTGGTGCGCCAGGTGGTCTGCGCGTCCTCCGTGGGCGCCTACTCCCCTGCCCCCAAGGACCGGCTGACCGCCGAGGACTGGCCGGCCCGCGGCATCGAAAGTTCGCACTACAGCCGGCACAAGGGCGAGCAGGAGGCCCTGCTGGACAGGTTCGAACGGCAGTATCCCGAGATTCCGGTGGCCCGGCTGCGGCCGGGACTGATCTTCTCCACGGAGGCGGGAACGGAGATCGGCAACTACTTCCTGGGCCCGCTGATCCCCAAGGCGTTCCTCAACCGGCTGAGCCTGCCCCTGATTCCCCTGCCGTCCAGCTTCAGCTTCCAGGTGGTGCACGCGGACGACATCGCCGACGCCTACTGGCGGGTGATCGAACAGCGCGCCGAGGGCCCGTTCAACATCGCCGCCGATCCGGTGGTGACCCCCGAGCTGCTGGCCGGAGTCCTGGGCGCGCGCCGCATCCTGAACGTTCCGGCCAAGCTGATCCGCGCCGTCGTCGGCGCCACCTGGGCGATGGGCCTCCAGCGGACCGACCCGGGGTGGGTGGACATGGCCGCCGGCGCCCCGATCATGGACACCACGCGGGCCCGGGAGGTGCTGGGCTGGACGCCGTCGGTCTCCAGCCTGCAGGCCCTGCAGTACGTGCTGGACGGCATGGCCGCCGGCGAGGGTGTCCGCGGGTCGGACCTGATGGCGCCGCGGCGGAGGTAGCCGCAGGGCCCGGCCTGCCCCGCAGCGCTAGGGCGCGGCCGGCTGGCGGGGGGCGGCGAGCCGCTCCGCGACGTCCTCCTGGAGCAGGATGGCGTTCAGCGACACGGCCATGCGGTACGCGTCACCGGCGGCCGTCACCACCTGCCGCGCCGGGTCGGCGGCATTGCCCGCGGCCCAGACCCGGGAGACGCTGGTGGCTCCCAGGCTGTTGGTGTCGATGGTGCCGTCCTCGTTCAGCGCACAGCCCAGGTCCTCCACAAGCGCGGACGAGGCGTCGGCGCCGGGCTCGCAGAACACGGCCTCGCACGGCACCTCCCGCCCGTCCTCCAGCACCACCGCCGCGAGGGCGTCGTTGGGCGCCTTGAGGGCGCGCGCCGCGCCGCGGACGACGTCGACCCCCATCACCTGCAGCTTGTCCAGGGCTTCGGCGTCGGGTTCCAGGCCCGGCTGGACAATCAGCGTGACGTCGTCGGAGAGGGTGGATACCAGCAGCGCCTGCTGGATGGAGCTTTCGGCGGTGCCGAGGACGGCCAGCGGCCGGTCCGCCGTTTCCCAGCCATGGCAGTAGGGGCACTGCAGCAGGTCCCGGCCCCAGCGCTCGGCGGCGCCGGCCAGGTCGGGGATCACATCCCGCAGCCCGGTGGCCAGCACCAGGTGCCGGAACGCCAGCCGGCGTCCGTCCTCCAGCCGCACCTCGCCCGGCCCGGCGTCGGGCACCTGCGCGGAGGCCACGGTGCCGCGCACCAGCTGCACGCCGTACCCCGCCGCTTCGCGGCGGACTTCGGCAATCAGGTCCCGGGGCGGCATGCCTTCCCGGCCCGGGTAACCGTGCACGTGACCGGCCGCGGAGTTGCGCGGAGAGCCGGCGTCGACCACGGCCACCCGGCGGCGGCCGCGGCCCAGGACAAGGGCCGTGGTGAGGCCCGCGATGCCGCCTCCGGCCACCACCACGTCATAGCTGTCGGTTCCGGTGTCATCCATCCGTCCATTCTTGCAGACCGGGACCTGATCATCAGCACCCTTACAGTGGCCTAGAATCCACATCATGAGTGAGAACAGGGCCGAAGCGCCCAGCAAGCTGAAACAGGGCATCACGGGGAAGATGCTCTATCTGTTTATCCTCGGCGACGTCCTCGGAGCCGGCATCTACGCCCTGGTCGGGGAGGTGTCCGGCGCCGTGGGCGGGGCGATCTGGGCGCCGCTGGTCCTGGCCCTGGCCATGGCGCTGCTGACCGCGTCCTCCTACGCTGAACTGATCACCAAGTATCCGAAGGCCGGCGGCGCGGCCGTGTTTGCCGAGCGGGCCTTCAAGCTGCCGATTGTCTCCTTCATGGTCGGCTTCGCCATGCTGGCGGCGGGCGTGACCAGCGCCGCAGGGCTCTCCCTGGCCTTCTCCGGTGACTATCTCGCCGTGTTCCTGGACGTGCCGGCGGTGCCCGCGGCCATTGTGTTCCTGCTCCTGGTGGCGCTGCTGAACGCCCGGGGCATCAAGGAATCGGTCCGCAGCAACGTGGTGATGACCGTGATCGAGCTCTCCGGCCTGGTGCTGGTGATCGTGCTCGTGGCGCTCATGCTCGGCCGGGGCGAGGGCTACCCGGAGCAGGTGCTGCAGTTCCGCGAGGACGTCAGCCCGGCCTCGGGAATCCTGGCCGCGTCGGTGATCGCGTTCTACTCGTTCGTGGGCTTCGAGGTGTCCGCCAACGTGGCCGAGGAGGTCCGCGACGTGCGGCGCGTGTATCCGCGGGCCCTGTTCGGAGCCATGCTGACCGCCGGCGTCGTGTACCTGCTGATCGGCCTCGCGGCCGCCGTCGCCCTGCCCACCGATGAACTGGCAGGCTCCTCGGGCCCGCTGCTGGCGGTCGTGCAGGCCACCGGCTTCGGCGTGCCGGCGGAGCTGTTCAGCCTGGTGGCCCTGGTGGCGGTCGCCAACGGTGCCCTGCTGACCATGATCATGTCCAGCCGGCTCGCCTACGGCATGGCGGAGCAGGGCCTGCTGCCCAGCGTCTTCGGCAAGGTGCTGCCCAACCGGCGCACCCCCTGGGTCGCCATTGCCGCCACGACCGCGGTGGCCATCATCCTCACCCTGACCGGGGGCCTGGCGGCGCTGGCCGAGACCGTGGTGCTGCTGCTGGTGATCGTTTTCCTCAGCACCAACGTGGCCGTGCTGGTGCTGAAGAAGGACAAGGTGGAGCATTCGCACTTCCGCACCCCGGTGGTGCTGCCGCTGCTGGCCATCGCCACCTGCATCATGCTGCTGATCCAGCAGGACGCCGGGATCTGGCTCCGCGCCGGCATCCTGCTTGCCGTAGGTGCCGTGCTCTATGTCATCCGCAGGTCGGTCAAGGGCCCGGGGGCCGGCGTCCGCCGCACCGCTGCTGCCGACTGAGCCCGGCCGCCCGGCCGCCCGGACACGGAAAGAGGCCCCCGCCGCACCGGCGGGGGCCTCTTCCATGTGCGGCCGGGTCAGCGGCTACTCGTGCAGGTCGTCGTCGTAGTCCTTGCCGGCGTGCTGCTGGCGCAGCTTCCGGCCCTGCTCGATGTCCTTCTCCTCCTGCTCCTGGCGCTTGTCGATCTGGCGCGTATCCCGCGGGGGCAGCTGCACCGATTCCTCGGCCTGGATGCCGGCCTGCAGTTCGCGGCCGCGCTCCACTTCGGCGTCGAACTCGGCGCCGAAAAGCAGCGACAGGTTGGCCAGCCACAGCCACAGCAGCAGCACGATCACGCCGCCGATGGTGCCGTAGGTGGCGTTGTAGTTGCCGAAGTTCGCTACGTAGAAGCCGAAGCCGGCGGTCACGATGGCCAGTACGACCAAGGCAATGAACCCGCCCATGCTCATCCAGCGGAACTTGGGCTGCTTCACGTTGGGGGTGGCGTAGTAGAGGATCGCGATGATCACGATCGCGAAGATCACCATCACCGGCCACTTGGCGATGTTCCAGACCATGACGGCCTGGCTGCCCAGTCCGATGATGTCGCCGACCGCTTCGGCGATGGGGCCGCTGACGACCAGCATGAGCAGCAGCGCCGCGGCGAGCAGGATCATCACCAGGGTGACGAGCAGCAGCACCGGACGCAGCTTCCAGATCGGCCGGCCTTCCTCGACCTCGTAGATCCGGTTCATCGCCCGGCCGAAGGCCCCGACGTAGCCGGAGGCCGACCACAGGGCACCGGCAATACCGACGAACAATGCGAGTCCGGCGCCCTGCGAGCTGGTCAGCTGGGTGATCGGCCCCTCAAGCAGGCCGACGGCATCTTCGGGAGCGACCTGCCGGACGTAGTCCAGCAGGGTGTTGGTGGTGCTTTCGGCCTGGCCGACGAGGCCGAGGATGGAGACCATCGCCAGCAGCGCCGGGAACAGGGACAGGACCATGTAGTAGGTCAGCGCGGCCGCGAGGTCCGTGCACTGGTCCTTGGAAAACTCACGGATGGTTTTGCGGAAGATGTACTTCCAGCTGGGCTTGGTGACCTCGGTGGGATCGTCCGGTTTGCGTGCGTCCTCGGGGTCCGGTGCCGACCCGGGTGTGCCGGTCTCCTGTTGCGCCATGGCGGCCTCCCTGATCTGTCTGGAAGTTCACTTCATCGTCTTGATAAGTGAACTTAGCATCAAAGCGGCCGCCGGACGCCGTCGGACGGCCTCAGCCCCCCGGAGGGAGGGTCAGGCGCGGGCGTAGTAGTCCTGCAGCGCCTTCTCCTGGTCCGGGGTGAGCGCACCGTCCGCCGCCAGCTCCGGAGAGTCCTTGATCGCCTGCTTGGAGTAGGCGACGTAGATGTTGTCCTGCCCGTCCCGGCGCGCGCCGGCCAGCGGCACGAAGTACTGCCGGGACTCGAACAGGCCCAGCGCGACGGTGATGAACACCGGCTGCCCGGTGGCGCGGTCCAGGTGCACTTCGCTGACCAGGCCCAGCCGCTCGCCGTCGTTCGCCCAGACATTCGCGCCCTGGATCTGATGGATCTCGTACTGGTCAGTCATGGCCGGTTCCCCTCGCCTCTGGTTGGTGGCTCCTGCATGCGTTGCCCCGCTTCCTCGGAAACAGGGTGACTCCATCCAGCCCCAGCCGGCTCTCCGTGTCAACGCGGCGCGGCGGTGCGGGCGGGATCAGGCCCGGCCGCGGGCGGCGTCGGCGGCGGGAAGCGGCTCGTCCTGGCTGCGGTCCTCATACGCGTGCTCGCCAGGGCCGGAGAATGCCCGGCGCCGGTTCACCGCTTCGAGCGAGCCGGTGAACAGCTGCGAGGCTCCGGTCTCCTCCGCGGGCGCCTGGTTTCCCCGCCGGGGCTGCGGCTCGGCGCGCACCTGCTCCCAGCGCTGCCGCGGCAGCGCGTAGGCGTGGTGCTGCTGCAGGTAGGTGACCATGGTTTCGCGGACCAGGCAGCGCAGGTCGAAGAGCGTGCCGCTGTCCTCCGCGCTGACCAGGATGCGGACCCGCACCAGGCCGGACACCGCGTCGGTGATCTGCAGGACGCCGGTGCGCCCGTCCCAGAGCTCCGTGCCTTCCAGCGTCTCGGTGAGCTTGGCCCGCAGGTCGGCGGCCGGAACCCGCCAGTCGACGTCGAGCTCCACCGTGCCCAGGATCGCGGACTGGCGCCGGGTCCAGTTCTCGAAGGGGGTGGTGGTGAAGTAGGTGGAGGGCAGGATCAGCCTGCGGTCGTCCCAGATATGCACCACCACGTAGGTCATGGTGATTTCCTCGATGGTGCCCCACTGGCCTTCCACCACGACGACGTCGTCCACGCGGATCGAGTCGGTGAAGGCGATCTGGATGCCGGCGAACACGTTGCCGAGGGTGCTCTGGACCGCGAGGCCGGCCACGATGGAGACCACGCCGGCGGAGGCGAGGATACCGGCGCCAAGGGCGCGGACTTCGGGAATGGTCAGCAGCACCACGGCCACCGCCATCACCGCGACGAGCGCGACGGCGATGCGCCGGCCCAGCGTGACCTGGGTCTTCAGCCGCCGCAGCCTGCGGTTGTCCTTGGTATCGGTGCTGTATTTGGTGAGGATCACCGCTTCGATGATCAGCAGCAGCACGATCGCCAGCCAGGCGAGGGATGCGATCAGGGCCAGGACCAGAACGTAGTCCACCGGATCGAACCAGGGCTGCCCCGACGCCGTGGCCTTCAGCGCGATCCGGGTGCCGATCAGCGCGAGGGCCAGGCGCAGCGGGTTGCGGCCCAGCGTGGTGATCTGGCGGATGCCCGGCACCTTCGAGAACAGGCGGGTGACTCCGGTGCGCACCAGCCGTGCCGCCAGCAGTGCGGCGGCGAGGGCCAGCGCAACGCCGATGACGGGTTCGAATCCGGACAGGGAGGAGACCAGTTCATCCATGGGTTTCATGCTGTCAGCCCGGGCGGGGGGCTTGTCCAATCGGCGGCCGGTGCACGCCGCCGACCGGACAGGCCCGTCCCGCCCCGGACCCTACTCGGCGTTGCCGGCGGCCTCCGCCAGGAGCGGAACGAAGTTCTCCAGCGCGTAGGGAATGCTCAGCACGCTGGCGGCGGAGATGGACAGCGTCAGGGTGTTGTCCGAATCGGCCAGCAGCGCGCCGGAGCGGACCGCCGGGATCTGGTTCAGCAGCGGATCGGCGGCAATCGCGTCCTTGGTCGCGGCGTCGGGCACCCAGGTGACGAAGACGTCGGATTCCAGTTCGTTGGCGCGCTCGGCGGACCAGGTGATGTAGAAGGCCTCCGAGGTGGTGTTCTCCTCCACCACGGGCGCCTGGGTCATGCCCAGCTCGGTGAGGAAACGCGGCCGGTTGTCGCCGGCGGTGTAGACGTAGATCGACTCCGCAGCGGCGGGGTCCAGGTTCCCGTAGATGAAGGTCTTGCCCTCCAGTTCGGGGTGCTCGGCAGCCGCGTCGCTGATGGCCTTTTCGGTGTCCGCCACCAGCTCCTCGGCCTGGGCGCTGCGGCCCAGCGCCTCGCCGATCATGGTCGTGGACTCCTGCCAGGCGGTGCCGAAGGCCGCCTCCGGGTAGGCGACGACGGGCGCGATGGCCGACAGCCGGTCGTAGTCCTCCTGGTCCAGGCCGGAGTAGGCGGCCAGGATCACGTCGGGGCTGGTCGCGGCGATCTCGTCGAAGGCGATGCCGTCGGTCTCGGAGTACTGGACGGGCGCGTTCTCGCTGCCGATCTCCGCGTCAAGCTCGGCGAGCGCGTCGTCGATCCAGGGGGTGGTGCCGTTCTCGTTTCCGCCGTAGTCGATGACCGGCATGCCCACGGGCACGACACCGAGGGCCAGCGCGGTGTCGGCGTTGACCCAGGAGACGGTGGCGACCCGTTCGGGAGCCTCCTCGATGACGGTCTCGCCGAAGGCATGCTCGATGGTGACCGGGAATTCATCCTCGGCGCCGGCGGCATTGCCGGACGGGGACTGGCCGCCGGAGGAACCGGTCGAGCAGGCGGACAGCGAGAGGACGGCGATGCAGGCGGCGGCCGCGGCGCGGCGCATCCGGGACAGGGCCATGGGGGCTCCTTGGACGACGTAACGGTGGTTTACGAAGTAAGGCTAACCTACGTTCAACCCAATTACGCAACATGAATATGGCCTAATCTCAGGCCTTCCCCGGATCCGGTGCCCCGGGGCCCGGCGTGCCCCGCACTCCCGCCGCTACTCGGCCGGCGGCTCACCCGGATAGAGGAAGACCTCGCCGTCGACGACCGCCACCCGGTGGGTGCGCGCATTGACCGTGGCCGGCAGGCAGAGGGCCTTGCCGTCCCGCAGGCAGAAGCGGGCCGAATGCACCGGGCATTCCACCTCGCCGTCCTCGATCCAGCCCTCGGCCAGGGAGGCCTCTTCGTGCGTGCAGGTGTCGTTCAGGGCGTAGAAGCGCCCTTCGCTGTGGAAGACCGAAATGTCGTCATCGGTGCCGGCGGTCTCGGCGTCGACGACGACGGCCTCACCTTCGTCAATCTCATCGACGGCGGCTACGCGGATGCCCTCGCTCACGGTTCTCCTGTCCTGGCCCGGGGCCATGCAGTGGTCTGCTTCCGCCTTCCACGTTACCGCCGACGGCGCCGCCGCCCGCACCGGCCCGGATCCTGCGTCAGGGCCCTGCGTTAGCGGCGTTGCTGCAGGGCCCTGCGTCAGCGGCGCTGCTGCACCGACATCCGCCCGACCTCCAGCTGGCGGATCAGCCCCACGAGCTCCTTGCGCAGGCGCGGATCGAGTTCGGCGACGAATCCGCCCTGCTCGATCTCCTCGGCTTCACGGAGCATCTGCCGCCCATGATCGGTGACGGTCACGGCCCTGCGGCTGGCACCCTCGCCCTCGCCGACTTCCTTCACCAGCCCCTGGTCCGCCATCGCGACCAGGGACGTGCCCAGCGTCTGGGCGGTGACCCGCAGCCGCCGGGCGAGCTCGGCCCGGCGCAGCGGCCCGCCGGCGATCAGCACCCGCAGCACCGTAATGCGTTCCTGGGTCAGCCCCAGGCTCCGCAGCCGGTTGTCCATATGCCTGCGCACCAGCCGGGCCGCCGTCGACAGCAGCCGGACCGCCTCCCAGTCCCCCTCATCCTGCATATTCCTGCTTCCCTCAGTTGACTTCGGTTAGCGTCTACGACAAACACCTGAATAATCAGTGTGCTTACCATTTGATGCCGAGGGGCGGGGGTCTTGTCAAGCCGGGGCCGGGTTCCGGCCCCGGGGCGGGTGCAGGCCGCACCCCTCTTTACCTCCCGGGAACGCCGCGTGAGAATTGGCCGCAGCAGCCGCGGCCGGCCCGCGGAAGGCCCCTACGGAGGGAAGCTCCCCCATGGATTCCACCGAACTGCGCGATGCCCTGAACCCCGACGGCGCGGCCGTTGTCCGGGACCGGGTGGTCACCGAACGTGATGCCCGGGCCGCCACCGAGGAGGCCCGCGACACCGGTGAGCAGCGCCCCAGCTTCGCCAAGGGCATCTACCTCGGCGACTACGACCTCGACCTCATCCGGCACCGGCCCGAAGACCCCGTGGAGGCGGCGCGCGGACGGGACTTCCTCGACGCGCTGACCGAATACTGCCGGACCATGGACGGCCGGCTGATCGAACGCACGGGCGTCATTCCCGATGAGTACCTGCGCGGCCTGGCCGACCTGGGCGTGTTCGGGATCAAGATTCCCCGGCGCTACGGCGGGCTCGGGCTGTCGCTGCTCTGGTACGGGCGGGCGCTGATGGTCCTTGGCACCGTCCATCCCTCCCTGGGCGCACTGGTCTCCGCTCATCAGTCGATCGGCGTGCCGGAACCGGTGAAGACCTTCGGCAGCGAAGCGCAGAAGGAACGCTACCTGCCGCGCTGCGCTGCAGGCGCGGTAACGGCGTTCCTGCTGACCGAGCCCGACGTCGGCTCGGACCCTGCGCGGATGCGCACCACCGCCGTGCCCACCCCCGACGGCAGCGGCTACGTGCTGGACGGAGTGAAGCTCTGGACCACCAACGGCGTCATCGCCGAGCTGGTGGTGGTCATGGCCGCGGTCCCCCCGCACGACGGGCACAAGGGCGGCATCAGCGCCTTCGTGGTGGAGATGGACTCGCCGGGGATCACAGTGGAGAACCGCAACAACTTCATGGGCCTGCGCGGCATCGAGAACGGCGTCACCCGGTTCCGGCAGGTGCTGGTTCCGGCCGCCAACCGCCTGGGCCGGGAGGGACAGGGACTGAAGATCGCGCTCACCACGCTCAACACCGGGCGGCTGTCGATCCCGGCGATGTGCGCAGCCGGCGCGAAATGGTCCCTGAAGATTGCCCGCGGCTGGACCGGCGCCCGCGAGCAGTGGGGCCGGCCGGTTTGGCGGCACGAGGCGGTGGGCAAGAAGGTGGCGTTCATGGCCGCGACCGCCTTCGCCCTGGAATCCGTCTTCGAGCTCAGCGCCGAAATGGCCGAGGCGGGCACCAAGGACATCCGGATCGAGGCGGCCCTGGCCAAGCTCTGGGCCAGCGAAATGGCCTACACCATCGCCGACGAACTGGTGCAGGTCCGCGGCGGGCGCGGCTTCGAAACCGCGGATTCGCTCGCCGCCCGGGGCGAGCGTGCCGTGGGCGCCGAGCAGCAGCTGCGGGACCTGCGGATCAACCGGGTGTTTGAAGGCTCCACCGAGATCATGCATCTGTTCATCGCCCGCGAGGCGGTGGACGCCCATCTCAAGGCCGCCGGCGACCTCGCAGTCGCCGACTCCTCGCTGCCGGCCAAGGCCCGGTCCGCGGTGAAGGCCAGCGGCTTCTACGGACGCTGGCTGCCCACGCTCGCCGCCGGACCGGGGACGCGCCCGTCGTCGTACGCGGAGTTCGGGGTGCTGGCCCGGCACCTGCGCTTCGCGGAACGGGCTTCGCGCCGGCTGGCGCGGCAGACCTTCTACGGCATGGCCCGCTGGCAGGCGGGCCTGGAGCACCACCAGGTGTTCCTCGGCCGGATCGTGGACATCGGCGCGGAGATCTTCGCGCTGTCCGCCGCCTGCATGCGGGCACACACCATCCGACAGCGCGATCCAGAAGAGGGCGCCGCCGCCGTCGAACTCGCCGACGCGTTCAGCACCCAGTCCCGGGTGCGGATCGGCGAGCTGTTCGACGGGCTCTGGCGCAACTCCGATGCCCAGGACGCCCGCCTGGCGAAACAGGTGCTGGCGGACCGCTACACCTGGCTCGAGGAGGGGATCATCGACCTGTCCGAAGGCACCGGGCCGTGGATTTCGCCCACGGCGGCCGGCCCGGAGCCCAAGGAAAACCTGCACCGCCGGTACCGGTAGAGGAGAACGGCGGGGTGGAAAGGCGAGCGGGGCGGCTGCCGGCAGGCAGCCGCCCCGTTTCGTGGTTCGAGGTGCGGAGGTGCCGTCCCTAGCGGTTGGCTGCCCGCGGCGCCCCGATGCCGGGATCGATCCGGTGCGGGCCGGAGGCGGAGGGGCGGATGTCGAAGTCGAAGATCGACGTCGGGATGTAGACCGTGGAGCAGGAGTTCGGGATGTCCACCACGCCGGAGAGGCGGCCTTCGATAGGCGCGGCGCCGAGCAGCAGGTAGGCCTGCTCCGGGCTGTAGCCGAACTTGGTCAGGTAGTCGATCGCGTGCAGGCAGGCCCGCTGGTAGGACAGGTGCGAGTCGAGGTAGCGCTGCTCGCCGTCGAGCGTCACCGAGGTGCCGGAGAACGCGATCCACTCGCTGAACTGCGGATCCGTGGTGCCGGGCATGAAGATCGCGTTCTCGCTCACCCCGTAGGTGTCCATGCCGCCCTTGATCAGGTCCACCCGCAGGTCGATGAACCCGCCCATCTCGATGGCGCCGCAGAAGGTGATCTCGCCGTCGCCCTGGGAGAAGTGCAGGTCCCCGACCGACAGGTTGGCGCCGTCGACGAACACCGGATAGAAGATGCGGCTGCCCTTGGACAGGTTCTTGATGTCCTGGTTGCCGCCGTTTTCCCGGGGCGGTGCGGTGCGGGCAGCCTCCCCGGCCACCCGGGTGAAGTCCGCCTCCGGCAGCGAGCCCAGCACCGCGCCGTCGGGCTCCGGCGGCAGCGCCAGCGGCGGCACCCGCTGCGGATCGGTGGCGATCAGGTCGCCTTCGCGCTTGTTCCACTTTCCAAGCAGGGCCGCCGACGGCGCGGTGCCCATCAGCCCGGGATGGATCAGTCCGGGGAAGGAGACCTCGGGGACGTGGCGGGAGGTGGCGACCTGGCCGGAGAAGTCCCAGATCGCCTTGTACGCGTCCGGGAACTGGTCGGTGAGGAAACCGCCGCCGTTGTTGCGGGAGAAGATGCCGGTGTAGCCCCAGCCCTGCCCGGCGAGCGGGCCGGAGTCCTCCTGGGGAATGGGCCCGACGTCGAGGATGTCCACCACCAGCAGGTCTCCGGGCTTCGCGCCTTCGACGGCGAACGGGCCGCTGAGCTTGTGCACCGTGTTCAGCGGGGCGTTGAGGATGTCCTCGGCGGAGTCGTCGTTGCGGATCGCGCCGTCGAACCACTCGCGGCACTCGACCCGGAAGGAGTCCCCCGGTTTGACGGTGGCGACCGGAGGAATGTCCGGATGCCAGCGGTTGTGGCCGAGCTTCTGCTGATCTTCGAAGCTCTTGGACGAATCCAGGGGAAACAGGACCTCGGGCATGCGGTTCTCCTTGGGGGTGAGGGGGTTCAGTCGGGGCGGGGCAGCTTTCGGTGGAGCGGATTGGTGGTGACGGGAGCGGGGCGGCGGGTGCCGGGACCGGGAGAGGAGACGACGGCGGGCTCGTCGGCGCTGCGCTTCGTGGCGTCGATGAGCCGGTAGGCGGCCGAGCCGGAGCGGGAGAGGAACGGGGAGCTGATCCGGCGTCCGGCCGGCCCCGCGCAGGTGGGGCAGGGAACGGAATCGGCGGCCTCGCCAATGGGGAAGACAGCGTCGAAGTCGGTGCAGTCCGGACAGCGGTATTCGTAGACAGCCACGGGAAACCTCCTTGTCAGCAGCCTAGGCAGCTGCATTTCGGAGGGTCAACGGCAATGCCGCCGGAACGGGCAATATGACGCGGGCGCCGCTAGGCCGGCCCGGCGCCGTCGATGCGCAGCAGGTCCAGGGCGAACCGGACATAGGTGGACGCCAGCTCCTCGGGGCGCAGCGGGCCGTCCAGCCGGTACCACTGGGCGACGGCGGTGCACATGGTCGTCACGGCGCGCATCGCCTCGTGCGGAACCGGAGTGCCGACCCGCCCGGCCGCTGCGGCGTCGTCGACGGCGTCGGAGAGCAGCCGCTGCTGCCGGTCCCGGGCGGCAATATGGGCGGCGCGGGCGTCACCATCCAGGCTGCGGATCTCGCTGGCCGCGATGAAGGCCGAGGGGCCCCGGTGGGCGTGGAAGAGCACCAGGGACTCCACGACGGCGCGGATGCGGTCCACCGGGTCAGCGCCGGCTTCCTCCGCTGCCGCGAGGGTGCGGTCATAGAGCTCGGCCATGGCCGCCTGCGCGATCCCGACCAGCAGCGCCTGCTTCGACGGGTAGTGGTGGTAGATGCCGGGCACGGAGAGTCCGGCGCGGGCGGCGACCTCCCGGATGGTGGTGCCGTGATACCCGTGCTCGCCGAAGCAGTCCTGGGCGGCCTGCAGCACCGGAGGCAGCGGTGCGGCGTCGAAGCGCCGCCAGCTGCCGTCCGGTTCCGCGATGCCCGCGCTTTCCGGCGTCCCGTTCATGCCGTTCCGTCCCCCTGTTTTCAGTCCAGGCCCATTCTGCCCTGCCGCCGCAGCGCGTCTTGGGCCTGCTGTGACCCTTGACACAGTGTCCCGTCGTCACAAGACTGTCAGTCTACCGAGCGACTGATCGGTATGCGACGAGTATCGGGAGACTCAATGACGGACTTCGCTCCCCGGCTTGCGGGCCGGACCGCCCTCATCACCGGCGCCAGCCGGGGCATCGGTTTGGCCATCGCCCGGCGCTTCGTCGCCGAGGGAGCCAGGGTGGTGATCACCGCACGCAAGCCGGAACTGCTTGCCGAAGCGGCCGCAGCCTTCCCCGAGGGCACGGTCCTGGCTGTGGCCGGCAAGTCCGACGACCCGGACCACCAGGCTCAGGTGCTGGACACGATCGCGGCCGAGTACGGGCAGCTGGACATCCTGGTGAACAATGCGGGGATCAACCCCGTATACGGCCCGCTGGTGGATCTGGACCTGGATGCCGCCCGCCGGATCCTGGAGGTCAACCTGCTCGGCTCCCTGGCCTGGGTGCAGCAGGCCTGCCGGCACCCGAAGCTTGACCTCCGCGGCCGCGGAGGATCGGTCATCAACCTGTCTTCGGTCAGCGCGCAGACCCCGGCCGCGAACATCGCCTTCTACGGCATCAGCAAGGCGGCCCTGGAGCAGCTGACCCGTTCCCTGTCCGTGGAGCTGGCACCCACGGTCCGCGTGAACGCCGTCGCGCCCGCCGTCGTGAAGACCGATTTCGCCCGTGCCCTCTATGAAGGCCGGGAGGACGCGGTGTCCGCGGCCTATCCGCTTGGGCGGCTCGGCACGCCGGAGGATGTGTCCGGCGCGGTGGCGTTCCTGGCCTCCGACGACGCCGGCTGGGTCACCGGGCAGGTGCTGAACCTCGACGGCGGCCTGCTGGTGGCCGGGGGATCCGCGTGACGGGCACGGCGCCGTCGGGGGCTCCCGCCGCCGACGCGGCCATCGGCGGGACCACCGGCGGGACCGCCGACGCCGCCCGGAACCTGGCCGAGCGCACCGCCGCGTTCATCCGCGACGTCGTGATCCCGGCCGAGCCCGTGCCGGGCACTACGCTGGACGAGGCCGAGCTGGCCCGGCTGCGGGCCGCCGCCCGGGACGCCGGAGTGTTCGCCCCGCATGTTCCGGTCCGGTTCGGCGGGCAGGGCCTGCCCCTGGCGGACTGGTCCCCCGTGTTCCAGGCCGCGGGCTACTCGCTGATCGGCCCGGCGGTGTTGAACTGTTCGGCGCCGGATGAGGGCAACATGCACATGCTCGAGCTGATCGGCACCCCGGAGCAGCAGGAGCGCTGGCTGGTGCCCCTGGCCGAGGGCACGGTGCGTTCCTGCTTCGGCATGACCGAACCGCACCCTGGGGCGGGCTCCGATCCGGCTGCGCTGGCCACCACCGCGGAGAAGGTGCCGGGCGGGTGGCGGATCACCGGGCACAAGCGCTTCATCAGCGGCGCGCAGCTGGCCGGGTTCTGCATCGTGATGGCCCGCACCGCGGCCGTCGACGGCGCCCCTGCCGGCGCGACCATGTTCCTGGTGGACATGGACACGCCGGGAGTGAGGGTCGGCGAGCACATCGAGACCATGGACCACGCCATTGCCGGCGGGCACCCGCATGTGCACTTCGAGGACTGCCGGGTGCCCGACGACGCCGTGCTCGGCCGGCCGGGCGAAGGGTTCCGGTACGCGCAGGTGCGGCTGGGCCCGGCCCGGCTCACCCACTGCATGCGCTGGCTCGGGCTGGCCCGCCGGGCCCACGACATCGCGCTGGACCGGGTTAACCGGCGCGAGCTGTTCGGCTCGCAGCTGGCGGAGCTGGGCATCGCGCAGGAGATGATCGCGCAGTCCGTCATCGACATTGAAACCTCCGACGCCATCATCAGCCGCACCGCGCAGCTGCTGCAGGAGGACCCGAGGGCCGGCAGCGCGCTGTCCTCCGTGGCGAAGGCGCACGTCTCCGAAGCGGTGTACCGGGTGATCGACCGCAGCCTGCAGCTGTGCGGCGGCGACGGGGTGTCCAACCGGCTGCCCCTGGCCTCCTACCTGAACGAGGTGCGGGCGTTCCGCATTTACGACGGCTCGAACGAGACCCACAAATGGGCCATCGCGCGGCGGGCGGCGGCGGCCCGCCGTCGGCGCACGGACGCCGGGGAACCGGTTCTTGACCGGGTCGACGGCGCTTTCGCCGCGGCCGCCCGACCCGACGCCGCACACGGCGGAGCAGGAGAATGATGCACACGGTTCCCGACGGCGTCGAAACGGTCCGTACTCCCGAGGAGGCGGCGGCGCTGGAGTCTCCCCCGCTGCTGGTGCTCGAACCGGTGCAGGCCTGGCTGGACGCGCAGGGCCTGGGAGCGGGGCCGCTGGCCTGGGAACGGATCGGGGACGGGCAATCCAACGTCACCTACCGGATCCGGCGGGGCCCTGAGACGTTTGTCCTGCGCCGCGGACCTCGTCCCCCGCTGCCCCGTTCCACCCATGACATGGTGCGTGAAGCCAGGATCCAGCAGATGCTCGGCGCCGCCGGGCTGCCGGTGCCTGAGATTCTGGCCGTCTGCGAGGACGAGTCGCTGCTGGGCGTGCCGTTCTACGTGATGGCGCATCTGGAGGGTCTGGTCATCACCGACGCGGTGCCGCCGGCGCTGTCCGCGCCGGAGCAGCGGGCGGCGACGTCCGCGGCGCTGGTGGACTTCCTGGTCCAGCTGCACGGTGTGGACACCACGGCGGGCCCGCTGGCTTCCTTCGGGCGGGCGGAGGGGTATCTGTCCCGCCAGGTGCAGCGCTTCGCGGGGCTGTGGGAGGTCAATACCACCCGCAGCCTGCCCGACGTCGGGCTGCTGGCCGAGTGGCTGGCGGACAATGTGCCGGACAGCCAGGCCGCGGCCGTCCTGCACGGCGACTTCCGGCTGGGCAACCTGATGTTCGCGCCGTCGGCTCCGGCCCGGGTGCTGGCGGCGCTGGACTGGGAGATGGCGGCGATCGGTGACCCGCTGGCGGACCTGGGCTATCTGACGGCGACCTATGCCGAGCCGGGAAGTGCCACCAGTCCGATGGAGCTCACTTCCGTCACCCGGGCTCCGGGCTACCTGACCCGTGCGCAGCTGGTGGACCGGTACCGGGCGGGCACCGGGCTGGAGGTGGATGCCCTGCCCTGGTACCAGGCCCTGGCGTTGTGGAAAGCTGCCATCTTCTGCGAGGCGATCTACACCCGGTGGCTGCGCGGGCAGCGGCCCGGTGACCGTTTCGCTCCCGCCTTGGAAGCGGGGGTGCCGCAGCTGCTGGCGGACGCCAGGAAGGCTGCCGGGCGGTAGCGGGCGGCGACGGCGGCGCGGTTCTTCGGACTTCGTGCTGTGGATATCTCCAGGCGGAGCGGACGGAACCTTAGGGTGGTGCCCACTTCGGCGCATTCCTGACGGCGCTGCCCTCGAAACCGGCCATTACGGTGGCGTTTCGGAGGGACCTGCGTATCGTCAGCGGCAGTCTCTGACTGCCGGGGAGGTGCCGGTGGTCCTGTCGCTTTCCTCGGGGGTTCCCTATGACTGGCAAGTCCATGACCGGCGCTTCCGCCGTCCTGCGGCGCACGGCGGCAGCCGGCCTCATCATGGCTCTGGCATGGGGGCTGACATCCTGTGCCGACGACGGCGCCGGTGCCGAGGAGCCCACGGCAGGGGCATCCGCCGACCCGAGCGCCACGTCCGCATCTGCTTCTCCCGCCTCGACGCCGACTCCCACTCCCACTCCCTCTGCGGCCTACAGCCCTGCGTCCGCAGCGGGCCCCGCACAGAATGTGCCGCTGCCGGTGATGCCGGACATAGCCAGGGAGAAGTCGAAGGAGGGACTGGAGGCCTTCGCCCGCTACTTCTACGAGGTAGTTAATTACGCATACGAAACTGGGGACCTCGCCCCTCTGGATGCAATTAGTGGCCCCGACTGTGTGGCATGCAACTTCGCTAGGAACCAAATAGGTGTTGGCTACGAAGGCGATGACTGGATCGTTGGAGGTCAGCTGGACATCAAGGCGGTTGTCTCTGAGTTCGTCGAAACGCCTGAAGGCTTGTATCAAGCACTTGCCGATCTGAAACAAGAAGATATCAAGTTTCACTCCCCCAACGGGCTGTTGCAAACCAACCCTGGTACGCCGACGAGTTTTGCCCAGCTCTTTGAAGGACGATATGCAGACGGACGATGGAGCGCCGAGGATGTCGTCTCGCTCGGGCGGTGAATGGCGGGCCCCACTGGTAGCCCTTATGACACTGCTTTTCCTTATCGAGCCGCTGCAATGGGCTGGAGCGGGGGAAGGAGCAAGTGGGAATTTTGACAACGGCAGTGTTACCGGAGTCGGGCATGTACAAGATCCTGGCACAGGCGTTTGGACTGACGCCCCTGTGGGTATCCCGGACGACCCCTACGACTTCAGGTTTGAGGTGCTTTGCTGGGACGACGATGCAGGTGACATTGCCTGCTTCGCTGGCCTGGGCATCAGCTGCACCGCTGCCGATGGCGGTAGGGCGGTCCAGTGGTATCGCGGCCTCAAAGGCACACCTCCCGAGACATGGAGCCCCTACAAAGGCCCCAGCTGCGTTTATTCGGAGGACCCGGCTGATGTGACGGAACGAATTCGGGAGGTCATTCTTTCCGAATTCCAGCAACGCCCCATCGCCGCAAGCACTCTGACCATCCAGCCTGGCCCCCACTCCCTCGTCGGCATACACACCAACATGTTCGTTGACGCCACGGAGCAGGTCTTTGACATGGAACTTCTTGGACAGAACCTGCGCATCGTTGCCACTCCCACCGAGTTTGAGTGGTTCTATGGGGACGGCGCCTCTTTCGGCCCCAGCCCTGTCCCCGGCGGCCCCCTCCCTGAAGACCGATGGGGAGAACAAACGCCCACCAGCCATGTCTTCACAGACACCGGAGACTACGCGGTGTCCGTCACCACCTATTTCTCCGGCGAATACTCCGTCAACGGCGGTCCCACGATCCCTATCGACGGCCGCGCCTCAGTCTCTACGCCGGCACAGACCGTCAGCATCTGGCGCTCCGAATCGCGCAACGTCGCCGATGACTGCATCGGCAACCCCTCCGGCTTCGGCTGCTGATCGACGCTTCTCGGGTTTCACGCCCCCCGGGCGCAAGTACCTGCTGTGGATACAGCCCGTAGGAGGGCTGCGCACCGTACTCTCAGCGGCAGTCGCCCGGATCCATCCCGGGCAGTGGCCCATCTGGGGGTGGTTATGTTGGTCCGTCGAACGGGCTTCAGCGCGGCAGCAGCACTGGTATTGCTGGGGACAATGGCCTGTGGCGCGACTCCGCCCTCGGCGCATCCGGAGCCTTCACCCGTTCCGGCCGGCGCCTCCGCCGCGACCTCGTCGACACAGGCCACCACGCCTTCACCCAGGCCAACTCCCAAGTACAGCCCAGGTACGGGAAGGGGAGCTGCCCTGAACGTGCCGATCCCCCAAATGCCCGATGAGGCCCGACAGGAAACGGAGGAAGGGCTGATTGCTTTCGCTGAGCACTGGTACGACCTTGTTAATTACACCTACGAGTCAGGAAACGGTGAGCCGCTGCGCGCAATAAGCGGCCCACGCTGTACGGCGGCCAACTTCGTCTTGGATCAGGTCGAAACGGGTTACCAGGGGGATGACTGGATTGCCGGCGCCGACATCGAGCTCAACTTCACCTGGTCGGAGTACACGAAGAATGAGTACGGCTACTACACCGTCTACGCCGACATGATGCAGGACGACATCAAGTTCTACTCACCCGAAGCCGGCCTGCTGGCAACCAACGCAGGCTCGGAAGACCCGTTTATCCAGGCGATGGCCGCCAAGTTCACGGAACAGGGGTGGCTGGCAGAAGATGTCATTACGCTCGATGTTCCCTTCGAAGGCCCGCCCGGCGTGACCTTTGACTGACCTCTCCGTCCCTCTCCTTCCGCCTGGCCAGGCGACTGCAGTTACGGCACAATCACCGCACGTCCGAGCAGCTGGTTGTTGTGCAGCTTCTCGTACGCCTCCGGCGCATTGTCCAGCGAGAACACCTCGGTGTGCACGTCGATGCCGGAGCCGCGCGCCAGGTCCAGGACCTCGTACAGCTCCGACCTTGAGCCCCAGTACGGTGACCGGATGCTTGTCTCATACGGCGCGGCCATGAGCCCCACCGGGAGGGTCCCGGCGCCTACGCCCACCAGCACCTGGTCGCCCTGCGCCCGCATCATTGCCTGCCCCAGGTCCATCGTGGCCTGATTCGCCACGAAGTCGAACACCACGTTCGCGCCTTCACCGTTGGTCGCCTCCCGGACCGCGACCGCGGCCCCGGGCTCCGAGGGGAAGGCCTGATGGGCGCCGACGTCGGTGGCGAAGGTCAGCTTCTCCTCGCTGACGTCCAGGGCGATCACCCGCGCCGAGGTCATGCTCCGCAGGATCTGAATGGCGACGTGCCCCAGCCCGCCCACACCGATGACGACGGCGGTCGCGCCGGCATGCAGCTTCTCCAGTGAGCCCTTGATGGCGTGGTACGGGGTCAGGCCGGCGTCGGTCAGGGACACGTTCTTCACCGGGTCCAGGTCCCCCAGCGGCACCAGGTGCCGGGGGCTGTTGACGATCATGTACTCCGCCATCGCGCCGGGCGAACCGAGCCCGGGCGGCAGGATCCCGTACTTGGCGGCATTGACGCAGTAGTTCTCGCGCCCCTGCGCGCATTCATAGCAGAGGCCGCAGCCCCAGGGTCCGTAGACCGCCACGGACGTGCCGAGTTCCAGGTACTCCACGCCCTCGCCCAGCTTGTCGACGACGCCGGCTCCCTCGTGTCCCAGGGTGAGCGGCAGCCCGTAGATGTACTGCTCTTCGGGCAGCGACATGATGAACGAGTCCGAGTGGCAGACTCCGGCGGCGGTGACCTTCAGCCTCACCTGTCCGGGCCCCGGCTCCGGCGTCTCGATTTCGACGACTTCGGGCGGCTGGCCGATGGTGCGGTACTGCAGAGCCTTCATGGCGTTCTCCTGATCTCCGCACCGGACGCACCGGCGCGGCCGTGGGTGGGTCGCTGGCTGGTGACTCGCTGGTTAATGGTTGCATCCGGACGGCGGCTGCCACAGGGGGCAGGCGCCGCGAAGCGCCGTCGTCAGCCGAACAGGGCGGCCGCCCGGGTCAGGGTCTGGAACACCCCGTACCCCAGGGGCACGCCCACGAGGATCCAGCTGCCGACCAGCTGGGCGCGGACGGCCGCGCCGTGTTCCTGCCGGCCGTCGTCCCCGGAGTTCATGTGCGCGTTCATCGGTTTCCTTCCCTCTCCGGCGTGCCCGCGCCGTCCGCGGCTGGCTCTCCCGCGGTCGACGTCGTGCCGGCGGCGGTCCCGACGTCGGCCCGAGCCGCACCGCCGTCCGCCTCGCCAGCGGCCCGGGCGGTTTTTTGGGGTTCGTGGTACTCCGCGGCCACCGGGCTGATCATCAGGTTCGCGATGAAGCCGACCACCAGCAGCGCGACCATCGTCAGCAGGGCCGGGCGGTAGGCGCCGGCGGTGAGCTCGCCGGGGGTGCCCTGCGAGTCCAGGAAGCCGTTGACGATCAGCGGCCCGGCGATGCCGGCTGCCGACCATGCGGTGAGCAGCCGGCCGTGGATGGCCCCGACCTGGAACGTGCCGAACAGGTCCCGCAGATAGGCCGGCACGGTGGCGAACCCGCCGCCGTAGAAGGAGAGGATGACGAAGGCCAGCAGCACGAACAGGATGGTGTTGGCGTTGCCGAACAGGGCCAGCACGGCGTAAAGGCCTGCGCCGACACCGAGGTAGACCATATAGATCCGCTTGCGGCCGATCACGTCCGAGGTGGCCGACCAGGCGAAGCGCCCGGCCATGTTGCCGATGGACAGCAGGCCCACGAAGCCGCCGGCGACCGCCGCGGTGACCAGGGACGCGCCGTCGGGCTGGCGGAAGAAGTCCTGGATCATCGGCGCGGCCTGCTCCAGGATGCCGATCCCGGCGGTCACGTTGCAGAACAGCACGATCCAGACCAGCCAGAACTGGCGGGTCCGCACCGCGTTCGAGGCGGAGACCTGCGCCGTCGTCACCAGCGGCTTGGAGGCCACCTTGGACGGGTCGAACCCTGCGGGCTTCCAGTCGGCGGCGGGCACACGGATGCTCCATGCCCCGTAGAGCATATAGGCGAGGAAAACGACGGCGAAGGTCAGGAAGAGCTTGCCGACGGCGTCGCCGCTGGCCACCCAGCCCGGGGTGCCGGAGTTCGGGTCGTACAGCGAGAGCAGGGCGGAGGAGAGCGGGCTGGCGATCAGCGCGCCGCCGCCGAAGCCCATGATCGCCATGCCGGTGGCCAGGCCGGGCCGGTCCGGGAACCATTTGATCAGGGTGGACACCGGGGAGATGTAGCCGATACCCAGGCCGATGCCGCCCAGGACGCCGTATCCGAGGTAGAGCAGCCAGAGCTGGCCGGTGAAGATGCCCGCGGCGCCCACCAGGAACCCGCCGGACCAGAAGACGGCGGAGACGAACATCGCCTTGCGCGGACCGTTGCTGTCCACCCAGGTGCCCATGACGGCGGCGGAGAGGCCCAGCATCACGATGGCCACCGAGAAGATCACGCCGATCTGGGTCAGCGACGCATCGAAATAGTCCACGAGGGCCGTCTTGTAGACGCTGGTCGCATAGACCTGCCCGATACACAGATGCACCGCCAGCGCCGCCGGCGGTATCAGCCAGCGGTTGTATCCCGGCGGCGCGATGGTCCTGTCCCTGTCCAGCCAGCTCATCGAAACTCCCTTGTCCGAGGCGCAATCGTTGGGTCAGAAGCATGGCCCACCGCGGCCCCGGAGCAAAGCGCCGACACACCTTTCCGGCTTTTGGAGCGCCGCCGGCACGCAACCTACTCGCCGGTAACAAATTTTTCCGGACCCCTTGATTTGTTACCCATCAGTAGCTTAGATGTAACCGACGTCACATCCCAAGGGTATGTGCCCGGCGTTTTCCGCCTGGCTACGGCCCTCCGTTATGCCAGGCAGCAGCACTTCTGCCTGTTTGCACCCTGGCCTCCGGCCGCACGCATCACTTACAGCAAATGGGGAATATCAATGACGAGTTCCACCTCCGGCCGTGCTTCAAGCCGGCCGCACGCAATCCTGACGGGCCTTCTCGCCCTGTTCCTGATCCTTCTGCTGGCCTTCTTCGTACTGTTCAGCAACCAGGTTGCCAGCGGCGCCACCCAGCTGAGCGAAGGCGCGGAGCGGGCTTCCGACGGCGCCGTTGAGCTGCGCGACGGCGCGGCGCGCGCCCGGGACGGCGCGGCCGAGCTCTCCGCCGGCGCCACCAAGGTCGACGACGGCGCCCAGACCATCTCCAACGGCCTCGGCACGGCCCGCACCGGAGCCCAGTCCCTCAAGGACGGCGCCGTGGACCTCAATGACGGTGCGGCCCAGCTGCTCGAAGGCGCGAACAGCGCTGCCGACGGTGCCGGCAGGCTCGTCGCCGGCGCCGCCAGTGCCAACGAAGGTGCCGGCAGGCTCGCTGCCGGCGGCGGCGAGCTGGCCGCAGGCGCAGGCCGGATCGCCGACGGCGGCGCCGAGCTCCAGGCCGGCGCCGAGCGCGCCAATGCCGGAGCCGCCCAGCTCTACAAGGGCAGCGACGACCTGAGGAAGGGCGCGAATGCCGCCCGTGACGGCGCCCAGGCGCTTAAGGCCGGCGGTCAGGACCTCAAGGCCGGCATCTCCGACGTCGATTCCGGCGCGCAGCAGCTGCGCGACGGCACAACCGCCTTGGCCACCGGTGCGGGCACGGCCAAGACCGGCGCGGAGGCCCTCGCCGACGGCGTGGGCCGGCTCTCCGACGGCGCAACGGCCGCTGATAACGGCGCCGGACAGCTGGTGGACGGCGGTACCGCCCTCAAGGCCGGCACTGATGAGGCCGTAGCCGGAACCCAGGACCTGCAGGCCGGAGCCCTGCGGGTGAAGGACGGGGCCGCCGCGCTGAGCGACGGCGTCAATACTGCCTCGGAGGGGTCCACGGAGCTTCGCGCCGGAGCCCAGAAGCTGTCCGACGGCATCCTGGCGCTCGTCAACGGCAGCGCCGCCCTGCGTGACGGCGGCGCCCAGCTGGCGCTCTCCGCTCCACCGGTCAACACAGCTGTGGGAATCCATAACCTTCAGGCCGATACATTGGCAAGCTCTGCCGGCGCTCTCCGGCAGGACACGCAGGACCTGGTCAACGGCCTGACTGACCTCAAGACCCGCGCCGCGGGCATGTCGGACGCGGAGCTCGAGGCTGCCATCAGCCAGCTACTGGCCCGTGCACAAGAGACCAAAGCTGGACTCGATTCGGTGGCTGACAATGCCGCGGGCTTCAGCGAAACGTACAACGGCACTCTGCGTGACAACCTGAATACCCTGGCGGCGGGCGCGACCGAGGCTTCCCTCGGCGCCGCAGCGCTCAACGGCGGCGTGGAGCAGGTCAGGGGCGGCGCTCCCGAGGTTGCCGCAGGAGCCGCCCGGCTCGATGACGGTATCAAGACCATCAAGGCCGGCTTCGACGGTCAGGGAACCGCGGAGGAACCGGGCCTGAAGAACGGCGCGGCCGGCGTGCATGCCGGCGCCAGCCGCCTGGCCGAAGGTTCCAAGGCCCTGCAGAAGGGTGCTGGCGAGCTCCTGGCCGGACTGAAGACCCTCCGGGCCGGAACGTCCGACCTGGCTGAAGGAGCCGAAGCGGCCAAGGCCGGCGCGGATGATCTGGCCGCCGGCAACGAAGCCCTTGCCGCAGGCGCAGGCGAACTGAAGGCCGGCGCAGGTCAGCTCGCCGCAGGTACTCCGCTGCTGCTGGCCGGAGCCGACAAGCTCTCCGCAGGAGCCAACGAGCTGGCCGCCGGAAACGGCGCCCTTGCCGCCGGTGCCGGGCAGCTGAATGCCGGAGCCGGGCAGCTCGCTGACGGTACGCCGGCCCTCGCAGCCGGCGCCGGCCAGCTTGCGGCCGGCGGACAGGACCTGAAGACCGGTGCCGGCACGCTGGCCGCCGGAGCCAATACCCTGGCCACCGGCCTGAACACCCTGCAGACCGGTGCCGGCACCTTGGCGGCCGGAAACCAGAAGCTCGCCACCGGAGCCGGCACGCTGTCCGATGGCACCGGCCGACTGATGACCGGCAGCGACACCCTGAACCAGGGCATCGTGAAGCTGGACGACGGCGCCAAGACCCTGAGCACGGGCACCGGTGACCTCGACGAGGGCGCCGCCACCTTGGCCGAAGGCACCGAAACCCTCGCCGAAGGCACCGAGACCCTCGCCGGCGGCAACGGTGAAATCTCCGACGGCGCCAACACCATGATGGAACGCACCTCCGCCATGACGCCCGGCGGAATCTTCACCTCCCCCGCCGTCCTGGCGGTCATCATCCCGCTGGTTCTGCTGGCCATTCCGCTGGTCCTGATGCTCGGCGGGCGCCGCCGGGCACAGCACTAGCCCGCGGCGCCGGGTCTTCGGGCCCGGCACGACAGAAGGGGCGGATGCTCAGCATCCGCCCCTTCTGTGTGTCCCGGCCCTTCTGAGACGGGGCCTAGTTCCACTCGCGGGGCAACGGAGGGTTGTCGCCCGGGTCCTTCTCGCCGGTCGGATTGACGTCCTCCTCGGCCGGGCCGCCGGCGTCGCGGTCCAGGCTGCCGCCTTCGGCACCGCCCTCCCCAGCCCAGGTCTCGTCTTCGGCGGTGCCGTCGGGGTCGCGGGCGGCGCCGTCCTCGGGGTCCCGGGCGCGGTCGCCGCTGGTCACTGGAACAGGCCCTTCTTGACCTGCGTCGGACGCTGCTGCTCGCCCTGCTGCGCACCGAGGACGACGACGGCGCCGGAGAACACCGGGATCGTCCACTGCAGGATCTTGAGCTGCTTCTGCGCGGCCTTCAGCTCGTCGGAGGCATGCGGGGAAGGCTCGGTCGCACCCTCGGCGCCCTGCTCGGAGAGCTTCTCGACCTTGCCGCCCAGGATGCCCGCGTAGAGGGTCACCCCGGCACCGGCCAGGGTGACCAGTGTCTTGACGGCAGCTGAAGCGGCGACGCCCTGCTGGTTGGCGAGCCGGCCCTTGTTGTCCCAGATCAGGGGAAGCCCGGCGGCGATATGGGCGAAGATCGCGGCGGACTGCACGGGGGCCCATTTCTTCCAGCCGAGGCTGGAGAGGCGGGTGCGTTCCCTCGGGTCCTTGGCTTCGGCGGCTGCGCCGTTAAGCCCGACGGCCCCCATCAGGGAGCCGCCAAACCATGCGGCGGCGGTGAGGTCGTGGACAGAGCGGGCGAACAGACTGGACATATGAGGCTCCTGGCTTCCGTTGGACGGGGATTTCCGGGAAAGGAGCGGGCGGTAACCCGCGCCGCCCAACCTAGTCGCCGGAGCGCGCGGGCACCAGAGCAGGACGCCGGACGGGCCGTTCCCGGCGGACGTTCAGGAACGGGCCGTCAGCGCAACACAACCGTCCGCTTCAGGAGGCCAGGGCCTTCCGGGCCGCTCAGGACAACCAGGTGTGCGGTGCCGGCTTGCGGGTGGAGGGCAGGGCCACGTTGAGCCGCCAGTCCTTGATCCATTCCGGCAGCACCATCTCGGCCGGGGGCCGGCGGCCCGCGGCTTCGAAGATCTCGTCATTGCTCACCGGCCCCTTCTTTGACACCAGACGGCCGGCGACGTGCGCCTCGGCGTAGACCTCGCCGTCCACCACCATGCGGTGCTGGAAGTAGACCGACTTCTCGTCGAAACCGAGGATCCGGGTCTCGATGCTGTAGCGCTGCCACAGCTGCAGGGACTTGCGGAAGCTGATCGTCTCGTTGCCCACCACCGGCGTCCAGCCGCGACGGCGCATGGTCTTCCAGAGCCCGCTGCGGGCCATCAGGTCGAACCGGCCCAGGTCCATCAGGGACAGGTACATGCCATTGTTGACGTGCATGGCGATGTCAATATCCGTCGGCAGCACGCGCATGGGCACGGAGGAGACCCCGAAGATGTCCAGAGGCGGCCGGCGGAAGGAACGGAGCAGGGTCAGGATGGTGCGCAGGAGCAGGTGCATGCCGCTATGTTACTGATCAGTAACATAGCTGGCAAGCATCGTTACGAGCCGCCCGTGCTCAGGACATCGTCCAGGTCGTACCGCACGGGCTCCTCCAGCTGGGCGTAGGTGCAGGACCCGGGGTCCCGGTCCGGCCGCCAGCGCTGGAACTGGGCGGTGTGCCGGAACCGCTCGCCCTCCATGTGGTCGTACTTGACCTCCACCACCCGTTCCGGGCGCAGGAACGTGAAGGACAGATCCTTGTCACCGCTCCAGCGGCTACCCTCGGCGGTGCGCGGCGTGCGGGTGCCGGACTGCTGCTCGGCCGGCGCCCAGGGATGCCCGGCCGCGTCGGTGACCAGCGGCTGCAGCTCCTCGAACAGCTTCCGACGCCGCGGCATGGGAAAGGAGCTGGCGACGCCCACGTGCACCAGCGCGCCGTCGTCGTCGAAAAGGCCCAGCAGCAGCGAACCGATGGCCTTCGGATCGTTCTTGTGCGTCCGGTAGCCGGCGAGCACGCAGTCCGCGGTGCGCTCGTGCTTGATCTTCAGCATGGTGCGCCGGCCCGCTTCGTAGGGCTCATCCAGCGCCTTCGCGAGCACGCCGTCCAGCCCCGCGCCCTCGAAGCTGGCAAACCACTCCTCGGCGACGGCCCGGTCACGGGTCTCGGCGGTGAGGTACAGCGGCGGCGGCAGCTGCGCGAAGGTCTCGGCCAGCAGGGCCCGACGGCGCTCGTAGGGTTCGGCGAGCATGCTGCGGTCCCCGAGGGCGAGCAGGTCGAAGCCGACGAAGGCCGCCGGCGTCTCCGCCGCCAGCTTTCGGACCCGGCTCGCGGCAGGGTGGATGCGCTGTTGGAGGGTGTCGAAGTCCAGCCGGCGGGCGGCGTCGTCAATCAGCACGATCTCCCCGTCCACCACGCACCGCTCCGGCAGGAGCCGGCGGAAGGCCTCCTCCAGCTCCGGAAAGTAACGGTTCATCGCCCGGCCGTTGCGGCTGGCGATCTCCACCTCGTTCCCGTCCCGGAACACGATGGTGCGGAACCCGTCCCACTTGGGCTCATAGCCGTAGTTGCCGGCCGGAACCCGGGCCACGGCCTTGGCGAGCATGGGAGCGAGCGGGGGCATCACGGGCAGATCCATGGCGGCGTCTCCAATCGGCGGAACCTCTGCGGGCAGTCTAGCCACCCGGGCCCGGGCACCGGGACGACGGCGGACCGTGCGCACATGCCCGGCCGCCGCAGCGCGTGCTATCAAGGGAGGAACGATCACATCTGCACGCGACAGGACCGCCGGTCCGGAAACGGGGACTTGATGGCTGTTGGGAGCCGCATGATCGGGCAGCGGGACGTCGGGGCGATCGGCCTGGGGTGCATGAACATCAACCATGCCTACGGCCGGCCGCTTCCCCGCGAGGACGCCGGGAGGCTGCTGCTCCACGCCCTGGACAGCGGGGTGCGGCACTTCGACACCGCGGCGATCTACGGCGCCACGGCGAACGAGGCGCTGGTGGGCGAGATCCTCGGACCGCGCCGCGACGAGTACTTCCTGGCGAGCAAATGCGGCATGACCGACCTGGGCGGCCGGCGGGTGATCGACGGACGACCCGAGACGATCCGGGCGACGGCCGAGCAGGCGCTGGCCCGGTTGCGCACCGACCACCTCGACCTCTACTACCTGCACCGCCTGGACCCGGCGGTTCCGGTCGAGGACAGCGTGGGAGCGCTGGCGGAGCTGGTCCGGGAGGGCAAGATCGGCGGCATCGGCCTGTCGGAGGTCTCGGCGCAGACGCTGCGCCGGGCGGCCGCCGTGCATCCGATCGCCGCCGTGCAGAACGAGTATTCGCTGTGGACCCGCAACCCGGAGCTCGGGGTGCTGCAGGCCGCGCAGGAGCTGGGCACCGCGTTCGTGGCTTTCAGCCCGCTCGGCCGCGGCTTCCTGGCCGGCGCGCTGCGGGATCCCGCAACGCTGCATGAAACGGATCTGCGGCGCGGCATGCCCCGTTTCCAGGGCGCCAATTTCGCCGCCAACCTCTACCTCGTGGAGGAACTGGAACTGCTCGCCCGGCAGGCCGCCGTGACCCCCGCGCAGCTGGCGCTGGCCTGGGTGCTGGCCCAGGGCAGCCACGTGATCGCGCTGCCGGGAACCACCGATACGGCGCATCTGACGGAGAACATGGCTGCCGCGCACCTGGATCTCCCCGACTCGGTGCTGCGCCGCGCCGGCCATCTGATCAACCAGCACACCGTGCGCGGCGCCCGCTATTCGGACGCCGCGCAGGCCGACGTCGACACCGAGGAGTTCACGGCGGAACGGGCAGGCCGCTAGCACCCTGCCCGTTCCGCCGCCTATCCGGCCGCCCGTTCCGGCGGCCGGGGATCAGGCGCCGGCCGCCGCCTCGGCTGCCGGCGCGGCGCCGGTGCCGGCCCCGGTCCGGGCACCGGCCTTGGCGATCTGGATCTGCTCGTAGACATGGTTCCGCAGCTCGACGAAGCGGGGCAGCGACCGCGTGGTGAGCTGGTCCCGCTCGGCCGGCAGGTCGATGGTGATGTCCTCCTGCACCACGGTCGGCGAGGAGGAGAGCACCACCACCCGCTGGCCCAGGTACACCGACTCGTCGATGTCGTGGGTGACGAACAGGATGGTCACGCCCAGGTCCTTCCAGACCTTGCGGACCAGGTCCTCCAGGTCGGCGCGGGTCTGGGCGTCGACGGCGGCGAACGGCTCGTCCATCAGCAGCACCTTGGGCTGGTAGGCGACGGCGCGGGCGATCGCGACGCGCTGCTGCATGCCGCCGGAGAGCTGCCACGGGTAGCTGCGCGGCACATGTGCCAGCCCGACGGCGGCCAGCGCCTCCTCGACCAGCCGCTCGCGCTCGGCCTTGGGCACCCGGGCGTTCTTCAGCGGCAGCTCGACGTTGGCCCGGACCGTCATCCAGGGGAACAGGCTGCGCCCGTACTCCTGGAAGACCACGGCCATGTCCTTGGGCGGTTCGGTGACCGGCTTCGACTCCAGCAGCACCTCACCGGTGGTGGGGGCCATCAGGCCGGCGATGATCTTCAGCAGGGTGGTCTTGCCGGAGCCCGAGGGCCCGACCAGGCAGACCAGTTCGCCGCCGGCCAGGTCGAAGGTGAGGTTCCGAACCGCCTCGAGCTCACCGCCGTCGACCTTGTAGACCTTCTGGATGCCGCGGACCGAGAGCAGGGCCGCGCTGTCGGGATGGGTGCCGTTACTCTGCATGCTCAACCTCTCTCTGGCCGTGGTACCAGGCGAGGATGCGCCGTTCGGACCACTGGAAAACTAGGGACATGGCCACGCCGATCAGGCCGAGGACCACAATGCCGCTCCACATCTCGGGGATGGCGAAGCTGCGCTGGAACTGGACGATGGTGAACCCGAGGCCCTCGCTGGAGGCGAACATCTCGCTGATCACCATCAGGATCAGGCCGATCGACAGGCACTGCCGCACCCCGGCCATGATCTGCGGGCCGGCGCTGGGCAGCACCAGGTACCGCAGGCGGGACGCGCCGGAGATGCGGAAGGTGCGGGAGGTGTCGCTGAGGGTGCCGTCGACGGCGCGGACGCCTTCGATGGTGTTCAGCAGCACCGGCCAGATGCAGCCCATCACGATGACACCCACCTTCATCTGGTCATTGACGCCGATGAGCAGCATGAGCACCGGGATAAGGACCGGCGGCGGAATGGCGCGGAAGAACTCGAGCAGCGGTTCAAGCAGGCTGCGCAGCCAGCGGACCGTGCCGATGGCGGTGCCCAGGGCCACGCCGAGCAGGATCGCCAGCGCCACTCCCAGCAGCAGCCGGCCCACGCTGGGCAGGATGTCCTGGAAGAACCGCTCCCCCACCCAGACGTCCACCAGGGTGGAGGCCAGTTGGCCCGGCTTGGGCACGAAGAAGTTCGTGGAGCCCAGCGTGGCGGCCCACCAGATCAGGATCAGCAGCAGCGGCAGCCCGAGGGCGTAGCCTGCGGTACGGATCATTTTCACAGTGCCACCTCCGAGCGGACCGAGCTGTGCCAGGCCAGGGCCCGGCGCTCGATGAAGCGCATCCCGGCGTTGATCAGGATGCCCAGCACTCCGGCGGTGAGCACCAGGGCGTACATCTGGGCGACGGCGCCGCCGGACTGGGCGCGGGTGATCTCGTTGCCCAGGCCGGGGGTGCCGATCAGCAGACCGGCGGTCACGGCCAGGATCAGCGCCACCGCGGCGCCCAGCCGGATGCCGGTCATGAGGTAGGGCAGGGTGGTCGGCCACACCACGTACCGGATGCGGGCCAGCCGGCCCAGGCCGTAGCTGCGGGCGGTGTTTCCGGCGACCGGGTCGACGTCGGCCACGCCGTAGAGCACCTGGATCAGCACCTGCCAGAAGGAGGCGTAGACCACCAGCAGCAGCGTGGACTCGAGGTGGATGCCGAAGAGCAGCACGGCCAGCGGAATCAGCGCGACCGAGGGCACCGGACGCAGGAACTCGATGGTGGAGTGGGTGGCCCGGCGCAGGAAGGTGCTGGAGCCGATGATCAGTCCGAGGACGACCGCGGCGGCGGTGGCGATCAGCAGGCCCAGCGCCCAGCCGGTCATGGTCTGGCCGACGGCCCGCCAGAACGCGGCGAGCCCGAGGTTGCTGAAGAAGACCGACAGCACCTCCGACGCCGGCGGAAGGTAGGTGGGGTTGACGATGCCGAGCCGGGGCACGAGCTCCCAGATCAGCAGGAATCCGAGGATGCCGGCCAGGCCCAGCACGGGCCCGGCCAGCCGACGGGAGGTGAGGTTCATGGATGCTTCCCGAGGTTGGCGTGCACGGAGATCAGGAGCCGGAGGGCAGCATGGCGTCCAGGTCGGGCTCCTTCGAGAGGGTGCCGTACCGGGTCGCCGCGGTGCCCAGGGCTTCGGCCGCTTCACGGTTGAATTCGGAGCGGTAGGCGGGAAGGACCATGCGGGCCCGCATCTCGTCGCCGATCGAGGTGTAGGTGCCGACGATGTCGCGCACCTGGTCCGGATTCTCCTGCGCGTACTCGAGGGACTTGTTCATGGCCTCGGTGAAGGCTTCCGCGATCTCCGGGTTCTCCTCCGCGTAGGAGCTGGTGGTGAAGTATCCGGCGACGTCGAGCCCCTCATGCATGTCGGCGAAGTTGTAGGAGACGACCCGGGCGCCGTCGTCGAGCGCCTGGGTCAGGAACGGCTCCAGGATCCACGCGGCGTCGATCTGCCCGCTGGCCAGCGCGGCCGGGGCGTCGGGGAAGCCGACCTCCACGAACCGGATGGACTCGTGGTCGCCGCCGTCCTCCTCCACCACGCTGCGGATGGTGGTGTCGCCGATGTTGGACAGGTTGTTCACCGACACCGTCTTGCCGGCCAGGTCCGCCGGGCTCTGGATGGGCGAATCCGCCGGGACGACGACGGCACCGACGTCGGAGGAGGTGTCGCCGCTGGTGGAGATTCCGTTGGCGAGGAACTCCAGGTCCAGGCCTTTGTCGTTGGCCACCATGACCGAAATGATGTTGCCGAAGGCGAACTGGAAGTCCCCGCTGACCACGCCGGGAACCGCGGCGGCGCCGCCTGAGGTCTCGGTGATGTTCAGGTCCAGCCCGGCCTCCTCGAAGAAGCCCTGCTCCTTGCCGAGCCAGATGGGCGCGGTGTCCAGGATCGGAATGACGCCCACCGAGACCTCGGTGAGCCCTTCGCCGGCGGCGGCTCCGTCACCGGTGGCTTCCCCGGTGGACCCGCCGGAGAGGGAACCTCCGCCGCAGGCCGAAAGGGTCAGGGCGGTTGCTGCGGCGGCGGCGAGGAGAAGCGGGCTGCGTTTCAACGGTGGCTCCTGGGATTTCGAGAGGACATGCGGCAGCTTGCTTCCGTTCCGAGACCCGGCGACGGCGGTGGCGCTGAGGTGTTCGCATGGTGAACATATGTTCTTTTTTTCAACGGTATGAGCTGGATCACATTGCGTCAAGGATTTCCCGGGATCGTGCGGAGTTGTGACCTTCCCGTCATCTGCGTGCGGAAACGGCGGCGGCTGCACTCGGGTCATCCGTACTGACTCGGAAAGGTTGGCATCGGGAATTGATGCTAAGAATGATCTACATCACAGTCTTTCGAGCGCGCCGCTGCCCTGCCGGCACCGCCCGCCGGAGGCGTGGTCACCCCCTACCGCACTACCGATGGGAACAGATTCATGGGAGACGACAGGACGGTCCTGGCAGCCTCGGCGGACCTGCTGCGCACTCACGGCATGACGACGATCTTCGGCAACCCCGGCTCCAATGAGCTGCCCTTCCTGGCCGGACTGGGGAACGATTTCGACTTCGTCCTGGGGCTGCACGAGCAGGCCGTGGTGGGGATGGCCGAAGGGTACGCCCGGGCCACCGGCCGGCCCGTCCTCGTGAATCTGCACGCGGCGTCCGGGACCGGAAACGCCATGGGCGCCCTGACGAATGCCAGGTACGCGCATGTGCCGCTGGTCCTGCTGGCCGGCCAGCAGGTCCGCCGCACGGTGGGCCAGGAGTCGATGCTCGCGAACGTCGCGGCCGGGACGCTGACCGCCCCGCTGACCAAGTTCGCCCATGAGCCGCTGGCTCCGGCGGACGTACCCCGCACGCTGTCCCAGGCCATCCTTGAGGCTTCCGCCCATCCGCAGGGGCCGGTCTATGTGTCGGTTCCGTTGGATGACTGGAACGAACCGGCGCTGCCGGATGATGCCCTGCTCTGCGAGCGCTCCGTCACGGTGGCGGGCGGCCTCTCCCCCGATCTGGCCGCCGCACTCATTGCGGCCGTCGAGCAGGCGGAGAACCCGGCGCTGGTGCTTGGCCCCCAGGTGGACGCCGCCGCCGTCCGGGATCCGGCGGTGTTCGAGGCGATCGTCCGGCTGGCCGAGAAGGCGGATGCGACCGTCTACGTCGCGCCGTCCCCGCCCCGCTGCCCGTTCCCGACCACGCATCCGAACTTCGGCGGCGTCATGGTGCCCGGCATCGATTCGGTGCGCCGCCGGCTCTCCGGACATGACTCGGTGTTCGTGATCGGCGCGCCGGTCTTCCGCTATCACCGGTGGGAGCCGGGAGATTACCTGGAGGCGGGCACCCGGCTGTGGCACCTCACCCAGGACGCATCCGAGGCCACCCGGGCGCCGTTCGGGACGGCCGTCGTCGCCGACGTCGCCGCCGCCATCAGCGTCCTGGCCGACGGCGTGCGGGACCGCGGCACGCGCCGGCCGCCGCGTAAGCTGACCGCGGCGGCGGGCTCCCCTGACGGCATGACCGGAGCGGAGATCCTGGAGGTGCTCAACGCCCACGTGCATGACGGCGTGGTGTACGTGAACGAAACGACCACGCTGGATCTGGACTACCTCGAGCGGATCGCGATCGACCGGCCCGGACGCTACCACTTCCCGGCGTCCGGCGGACTGGGTTTCGGCCTGCCGGCGGCCGTGGGGATTTCCCTGGCCTCTCCGGAGGCCATCGTGGTGGCCACCGTGGGCGACGGTTCGGCGAACTACGGCATCACCGCGCTGTACACCGCCGCCCAGCGGGTGACGCGGACGGTGTTCGTCATCGTCAACAACTCCGGCTACGGCGCGCTGGCCGGGTTCGCCCAGCGGATGGGCGTGCCCGATGTGCCGGGCCTGACGCTCGGAGCGATCGACTTCGTGGCGCTGGCCGAGGGGTACGGGGTTCCCGGAACCCGGACGACGACGCGCGAGGAGTTCGACACCGCCTATGAGAAGGCCCTCCGTGCGGAAGGTCCGGTCCTGATCGACGCCCGGGTGGTGTAGGGGCGCAGGGTCAGCGGGGGTTCAGTTCCTGCCCGACGGCCCGGGCCGCTTCCTGCAGCAGCGGCACCGCCCGCTCGGCGAATGCCTCGTCCACCCGGGAGATCGGGCCGGAAACGGAGATGGCCGTAGGCGTGGGGGCGTCAGGCACCGCGATGGCAAAACAGCGCACTCCCAGCTCCTGTTCCTGCTCATCGACCGCGTAACCCCGATCCCGGATCTTCTGCAGCTCCGCCAGCAGGTCCTCGGCGGTGCGAATGCTCTGGTCGGTAGGTGCCGGCATGCCGGTCCGGTCGCAGATTCCGCGAACGCTCTCATCCGGCAGCTGGGCGAGGATGGCCTTTCCGACGCCGGTGGCGTGCAGGTGGGCGCGGCGTCCGACCTCGGTGAACATCCGCATCGAGTGCCGGGACGGCACCTGGGCGATGTAGACGACCATGTCCGAATCGAGGACGGCCATGTTGGCGCTTTCCCCCAGTTCGTCGACCAGTCGGCTCAGGTGCGGAAGGGCCAGCGCCCCAAGCTGCTTGTTGGCGGCTTCGCCGAGCCGGATCAGCCGCGGACCCAGGGCGTAGCGCCGGTTCGGCAGCTGGCGGGCGTAGCCGAGGCCGACCAGCGTCCGCAGCAGGCGATGAATGGTCGGGAGGGGAAGGTTCGTGGAGCCGGCGAGCTCGCTGAGCGTCACTGCCCCGCCGGCGTCGCTGATCAGTTCCAGCAGCTCGAAGACACGCTCAACGGACTGCACCCCGCCGGCGGCACTGCGCTCAGCCATGTCGTTCCTTCCAGGTAGGGCAACACTTTATCGCTACGTGGAATGGTTTTTCAGCGATCGCCCAAACCCTAGCCGGGCGAGTGCACCTGCGCCAGAGCATCCACACTCCCCGGGAGCACGGGTGGGGCAGAGACGTACCGGTGCCCGGTCGGCGTCCGAATTTCGATGTCTTGCTCCGACCCCTGCGAGCCACCAACGCCGACCCGCCCTCCGGGCGGGCCACCGTCCGTCTGCCGGAGCCGCGCCCCTCCGGCCACCGGCCGAGTGGCCGGAGGGGCGGCAACCCGGTGGGACCATCCCGGCGCCTGCTTCGTGTAGTTGCAGTTCTCGCAGAGCCCCTGACCGTTGCCGGCCGAAGTGCTGCCTCCTGCGGCATGGCCTTGGACGTGATCGATGTGACGGACAGGCGCTCCGCACCACGGGGTGCGGCAGCGCTGATCCCTGGTGGTGATGAAGCGGGCGAGCCCCTGCGGAAAGATCCTGGCACGGGAGTCCATGGCTATCAGCTCTCCGCTCGCTGGAGCGGTGTAGAGGCGGCGGAGCGTCGCCTCCGGCGCGCTTCGAACCAGGTCTCGCGCCCACCCAGCCGGGACTGTTCCGTACCCGGCCAGCACGGCCGGCTCCTTGTCACCCCGAAGCCGCGTGCGGTCGGTGAGGATGAGCTGTACTTCAATCCGCGGCCCGGACGCAGCCGGTGTGCCGGTCACCCGTTCCACCAAGGTGTCGGCCATGATCTGGCCGCGGCCGCGTGGATCACCCATGCAGCGCATCCGGTCCGCCTCCCGGGACAGCGCGGCATAGACGGCCACCCCCTGTGCCACGGGCAGCAGGCCGGTCACCCAGGTCATGGTGTCGGGAGCCGGCCGGCAGGAGACATAACGCTCGTTTTCCGCCTTGCGGGCCCGCCGGACGACCGCAGCCGGGTCAATCCGGTACGTCCCCCGACGCAGCCGCTCGACCAGGGCTTTGTCCCCCAGCTTTTCGGTCTCCTCGGGATCTCCCAGGACGGCGGCGTCGAGGGCGGCACGGTCCTCAGGGTCAAGGCAGGCGGTTTCCCGGGCCACGAGTGTTGCCCGCCACTCGCTGAGTTTCCCCTGCCGCAGGGCTCGGAAGGTGCACGGCAGCTCATGCAGCAGCGCCTTGCCCAACCCGAGGTACCGTCCTCCGCGCAGGGGCGATTCGCGCCGGGCCAATGCGATCTGGGCCCCGACGCCGCGTCCCAGATCCTGCGGGCGCACACCGGCCTCGGCCTGCTCCCTGCGCTGCATCTCGTCGAAGCGGACCGCCGCCACCGCCTGGACTGCAGCGGCTGCGCCCTTCAGTTCCTCCATGGAACGGATCAGGTTGATGAGGTCCGCTGCCTGGAGGGGTTCCGGAACCGGCGAGGCAGCCTGCTCCCCTCCCAGCCGCTCGACGAGATCGGTCACTGCCTGTACGGCGGATGCGGACAGGGAACCCAAGGACGACAGAGAAGACATGGGAAGCAGGAGCGCCGGCTGCCCATTGTCGACGGCGCTCGCACGCCGCTCGGACGTAATGACGGACGCGCCGCCTCCACGGTCAAATTCGAACATGTGTTCGAGGCTAGAAGGTGGCTTGAGGACCCGCAAGAGGAGAATTCTGGCCATCTACGAGTGGTGGTACAGCATCATCGAGTAACTGTCCCGTACCGGCGTCCACGGCGAGGATCCGAGCCCACGGCGGCGCCGGCCGCCCCGTGAAGGGCGCTGATCCGTCCTGCCCGCACGGGAGGTCGGCCGGCAGCAGCAGAGCCCTTCCCCAGCCGGGCGGCAAGAGCGACGGCGGCGCCCCTCCCTCGAGGTGCGCCGCCGTCGTCATAGTTTTCTGCTGCTGAGCCGGGAAGCTACTTCACGCGCGCCGCACGGCGGGCGCGGACCGCTTCGATGACCCGTTCCTCGGCGTCGGGCCCGGACTTGATGCCGCCCGGAACCCGGAAGAAGAACGCGAGGCCGATCACCCACCAGATGCCGAACAGGACCCACGGTTCCATGCCCAGCTGCGCGGGCATGCCCGGCATGTAGAGGCTGAACAGGGCGGCGCCCAGGATCGTCGCCACCACGCCGATGACGACGCCGCCGCGCCCGCGGCCGCCGATCCGCAGCGGACGCTCCATCTCCGGTTCGCGGCGGCGCAGGATCAGGAACGCCACGCCCACCAGGGTGTAGGCCGCCACGATGCTCGGTGCGCCCGAGTCGACCAGCCAGCCGAGCATCTCCGCGCCGAAGAACGGCGCAAGGAAGCTGAGCGCCCCGATGAACAGCAGCGCGTTGTGCGGGGTGTTGTACTTCGGGTGCAGCCGCCCGAACCAGGCCGGCAGCATGCCGCCGCGGGCCAGCGAGAACATCAGCCGGGAGGCGCCGAGCAGCAGCGAGTTCCACGAGGTCAGGATGCCGGCAATGCCGCCGGCGATCAGGATGTTGGCCATCAGGTCCGAACCGAACATCGCCCCGACGGCGTCGGCGGTGGCGATGTCCGCGCCGGCCAGCTCCGCGGCGGGCATGGCCGAGGATGTCGTCAGGATGACCATCACGTACCAGATGGTGGCCAGGACCACCGAGAGCACCACCAGCCGGCCGATCTGCCGGGCCGGAATGTTCACCTCTTCGGCGGACTGAGGAATGACGTCGAAGCCGATGAACAGGAACGGCACCACGACCAGCACGGCGAAGAAACCGTTCATCCCGCCGGTGAACCACGGCTCCATGTTCTGGGCGGAGCCGCCGGTGAAGGCGCCGGCGATCATGACCAGGCCGATGGCCAGCAGGAACAGCACCACGAAGTTCTGGACAATGCCGGCTTCCTTGACGCCGCGGATGTTGATCCAGGTGATGACGACGGCGGCGAGCGCACCGACGAGGGCCCAGGTCAGGTTCACCTCGAAGCCGGCGATGGTCCAGAGCGGGATCTGGCTGAGGTCCGGGAAGATGTACTGGACGGTGCGCGGAAGGGCGACGGCTTCGAACGCCACGATGGTGACGTAGCCGCCGATGATGGCCCAGGAACCGATGAACGAGGTGCGCGGGCCCATGGCGCGCAGGATGTAGTTGTGCTCGCCGCCGGCCTTGGGCATCGCGGCGCACAGTTCGGCGTAGGTCAGCCCGACGACGCCCATGATGACGCCGCCCGCGACCATCGCGGTGACCGCACCCAGGGTTCCGGCGTTGCTGAGCCAGTCGCCGGTGAGGACGACCCAGCCGAAGCCGATCATGGCGCCGAAGCCGAGGGCCAGCACATCGAGCCGGCCGAGGACTTTCTTCAATGAGGGTTCGGTGGCGGTCTGCTGTGCCATGCCGGCCCCCTTTCCTGTAATGCTGCCCGGTGAAAGGCGATGCGGAGTGATTGGGCGCACTACGGTATCGGGCAGGACGAGAACGCACCTAATGTTTCGCAATAGGCAACTTCGGTCGGCATCCCGGAGTCCTCACTCAGGAACGGTGACGAGGCCTTCCGAGACCATCCAATCGAAGGCGACGTCGGCCGGTTCCCCGCCCTCGACGTCGACCGCCAGGTTCATCTGCCGCAGTTCCTGGTCGGTGAGCAGGGGGCTGATCTGCGCGAAGACCTCCTCGAGCCCCGGATACCGCAGCAGCGCCTCCGTGTTGAACACCGGCGCGACGTTGTACGCCGGGAAGTAGAACCGGTCGTCCTGGAGCACGGTCAGCCCGAGCGAATCGATCCGTCCGTCGGTGGCAAAGACCTCGCCGAAGTTGCATTCGCCGGCGTCGGTGGCGGTGTACACGGCCCCGGTGTCGTAGATGCCGATGTTCGCCTCGGGCACGCCGTCCGGTGAGCCGCGGGGCAGGTCGTAGGCCTGGAGCAGGGGGTTCATGCCGTCCGGCCGGGAATTGAACTCCGCCTCGAGGCAGAAGGTGCGCTCCTCGACCGGCAGCGCCGCAATGTCGGAGATGCGCGTGACGCCGAGCTCCTCGGCGGCTTCGCTGCGGATCGCAAACGCGTATGTGTTGTTCAGCGGCGCGGGGCGCCCCCAGGTCAGGCCGTTCGCCAGGTCGGCGTCATACACCGCCTGCCACTGTTCCTCCTGGTCGGGGATGCCGGTGCCCTGGCCCAGGTAGGTGATCCAGGCCGTGCCGGTGTACTCGTAGGTCATGTCCGCCTGCCCGGAGACCATCAGCTCGCGGACCGGCTGGCTGCCGGGCACGTTGGTGAGGTCGGTGACGTCGAAGCCGGCGGCCTTCGCGGCGATCACCGCGATCTTGCCCAGCACCAGCTGTTCGGTGAAGTTCTTGCCCGTGATCGTCAGCGGCGCGTCCTGCGGCAGGCCCTCGATGGGCTGGATCTCCCCCGGCGCGGCTTCGGGCACGTAGGAGTCGGCGGGCTGCAGCCCGCAGCCTGCGGCGAGGAGCCCGACGACGGCGGCGGCGAGCGCGGCGAGCCTCCTGAACCGGCGGGCGGGAGGGCGGACGGGGGGCCTGGTAGGGGTGTTGTGCATCAGAGGCCCTTCGGCCGGGCGACGTGCTCGATGACGCGGCCGATCCAGTCGACGGTCAGCGCCAGCAGCGCCACCAGCAGGGCGCCGGTGACCAGCACCGCCTCCAGGTTCAGGTTCACGCCGGTGGTGATCAGGATGCCGAGCCCGCCGCCGTTGATGAACGTGGACAGGGTCGCGGTGCCGACCAGCAGCACCAGCGCGGTGCGCACCCCGGAGAGCATCACCGGCACCGCCAGCGGCAGTTCCAGGCGGAAGAGGACGCCGGCGGCGCTCATGCCCACCCCGCGCCCGGCCTCCACCACCCGCGGATCGACCTGCTGAATGCCGATCATGGTGTTCCGCAGCACCGGCAGGGCGGCGTAGAGCACCAGCGCCACGATGGCGGGCCAGAAGCCGAAGCCGAGCCAGAAGGCCAGCAGCACCAGCAGCCCGATCGCCGGGGCGGCCTGGCCCAGGTTCGCCACGGCCAGGACCGGACCGCTGATCCGGCGCAGCCGGCCCCGGGTCAGCAGGATGCCCAGGGGAATCGCCACCGCCAGCACGATCGCCGCCGAGACGCCGGTCAGGGCCAGGTGCTGGAGGGTGTAGCCCCACAGGGTTCCCGGTTCCAGGGTGGCGCGCTCGGTCGCGCTGAGGTCGGCGTTGGCCAGCCAGAGCACCAGCAGCCCGAAGGCGAGGGCGATGCCGGCGAGCTGCAGCAGCAGCGGCCGCCAGGACAGGCCCGGAGCGGTATCGACGGTCTCGGGCAGCGGCGTCGCCCGCGAACCGGCCGCCCGGGCACCTCCCGCACCTGCCGCCGTCGTGCCCCTGGCGGTGGGCGCAGCCGCTGCCCTGCCGGCTGCACCGGCACCCGCGGCGCTCATCAGCTTTCCTCCACGGCCGCGGCGCCGGCCGCAGCCGGAGCGGGTCGGGACGCGGCCTCGTGCTGCGGCGCGGTGCCGGTGTTGATGCCCACCGGTGCACCGGAGTCGTCCCGGGCGGCCGCCTGTGCCGCCGTGATCGCGTCCATGACGGTCTGCACGGTGACCAGGCCCTTGAACGCATCCCGCGGACCGGTGACCAGCGCCGCTCCGGTACTGGAGCCGAGCATGGTGTCCAGCGCGTCGTTCAGGGTCGCCCGGGCGCCGATCAGCGGGAGCTTCGGATCCGCCGTCGCGGGCAGCCGGTCCAGCCGGCTGATCTGGCGGCGGGAGAGCCACTGCAGCGGCCGGTCCCGGCCGTCCAGGACCACCAGGTTCTGCTCGCCGGCGCCCTGCAGCCGGGACAGCGCGTCGCTGGCAGGCTCGCCGCCCCGGGCGGTGACCGCCTTGCTCAGCTGAACCTCGTTGACCCGGGTCAGCGTGAGCTGCTTGAGCCCGGCACCGGAGCCGATGAAGTTCTCCACGAACTCGTCGGCCGGGTTGGCCAGGATCCGCTCCGGCGAGTCGTACTGCACCAGGCGGGCGCCCTCCCGGAAGATGGCGATCCAGTCCCCCAGCTTCACGGCCTCGTCGAAGTCGTGGGTGACGGCGACGATGGTCTTGTGCAGCTCTGACTGGATGTGCAGCAGCTCTTCCTGCAGCCGCTGCCGGGTGATCGGGTCCACGGCGCCGAACGGCTCGTCCATGAGCAGCACCGGCGGGTCCGCAGCCAGGGCGCGGGCAACGCCCACCCGCTGCTGCTGTCCGCCGGAGAGCTCCTTCGGATACCGGCCCCGGTACAGCGCCGGGTCCAGGGAGACCAGCTCCAGCAGCTCGTCCACCCGGTCGCTGATCCGGTCCCTGCTCCAGCCCAGCATCTTGGGCACGACGGCGATGTTCGCTTCCACGGTCATGTGCGGAAAGAGCCCGCCGGCCTGGATTACGTAGCCGATGCCGCGGCGCAGCCGATCACCGTCCATGCCGGTGACGTCGTCGCCGTCGAGGATGATGCGGCCGCTGGTCGGTTCGATGAGCCGGTTGATCATTTTCAGGGTGGTGGTCTTGCCGCAGCCGGAGGGCCCGACGAGCATCACCACGCTGCCGTGCGGGATCTCCAGGGTCAGGCCGTCCACCGCGGGACGGTCCTGCCCGGGATAGCGTTTGGTCACCTCGTCCAGGAGGATGCCGGCGCCGGCGGCGGGAGCACCGCCGTCGGGCCCGTTGGACGCGGTCGGAAGGGTTTCAGACACGGATACCTCGCGGGATGGTCAGCCGGCCGAGGCCGAGCAGGAGGAGGTCGAGGACCAGGGCCAGGAGCACGACCCCGACGACGCCGACCACGACGGATTCAAGCGAGTTGGCACCGCCGAGGCGGGACAGTCCGTTGAAGATGAAGCCGCCCAGGCCCGGGCCGAGCGCATAGGCGGCGATTGCGGCGATGCCCATGACCATCTGCGCGGAGACGCGCACCCCGGTCAGGATCACCGGCCAGGCCAGCGGCAGCTCCACCCGCAGCAGGGACCGCACGCGGCCCATGCCCACGCCGCGGGCGGATTCGACGACGGACGGCGAAATCCCGGACAGCCCCACCAGGGCGTTGCGGAGAATGGGCAGGGTGGCGTAGAACGCGACGACGATGATCGCCGGCAGCGTGCCGAAGCCGAGCGGGGCGATCAGCAGCCCGATCAGCGCGAAGGACGGCAGGGTCAGCCCGACGGCGGAGATGCCGTTGGCGATGCCGTTCAGGGTCCTGCTGCGGTAGGTGAGCGCCGCGATGACGATCGCGAGGACCGTGGCGAGCACCAGGCACTGGAACACGAGGCTGAAGTGCTGCCACCCGGCAAAGAGGATCTGTGGATAGCGGTCGGCCAGGAATTCCAACAAGAGCAAGACCTCATTCGCCTCGGGGACGGGTTGCCTGCCGGTGCTCCTTTCCGGGTTCACGGAATATCAGCCGGGGACGGGCCGTACGGCTGTTGCAGCTCCCTCCATGGTCCCGCTGTGCCGTGCTGCTGGAAAGACCCCGAGGCCTGTTGGATGGGTGGAGGCGGCGGCCGGGCTGAGGGAACAGTCCGGCTGCCGCCCGGAGTGAGCCCCCGACCCTCACATGGCTCGGCGCTCGGATCCGGCGCGCTTACTCTGGAGCTTCGACCAGCTCGATCACGATGTTGATCCCGCTGTCGGGGTGATACCCCCATGAAGCCGTCAGAGAACCCCACTGAGCTGTCTGGCGCCCATCCAGCGCCCTCGTGTTGTCCATGCGGCTCAGCACACTGTCGGGAACGTCCAGCTTCCGCAGAACGCAGTCGATGTCCGCCCACTCGGCGCCAACTGACCAGTAATCCGTACCTTGGCTGTCCATCGTCAGGCTTTGGCCGGCATCGCCGAGTTCTATGCCTTCCTCTTCGCGCACCGCGCAGTTGGTCACCGCTTGGGTGAGCATTTCGGAAGGTTCGGGGGGACGGGGCCCGAAGTCGATCTGCGCCAACCCGTATCCGGCTGCTGCACCGACGATCAGCCAGGCACCGGCGGTAAACACCGACCCGCGCACCCGGCGCCGGGGGGCCTCCTGTGGAGCGTACGGTGCACCGCTATGCGGATCAGCTCCGGATATCTGCGGCGGTCTCGTCGGAGGCACCAATCGTGCGGCGGTCTCCCCCGCATCGGCAGGCCAGGACGGATTCTTCTCTTCCTGCATCATCTTTCCTTAATCCCTTCTGCGCGCGGCTCTACTGCTTCTCCCATTTGCCGCATCGCGCGGAGGTGAAGTCCTGTCCTTCGGCCAGCGTGACCATGGGGTGCCCGCCGCCCGGAATGTCATTCGCGATGATGTCGGAGCCGTTGCTGCCCGAGCGATAGATGCCCCAGTAGCAACGCTCCGCGACCGGCTGAGCAGAACGGTACGTCCCGGGAGCAATATCGCGGCCTACGGTCCAGGTGCCGTCGGAAACGGTGTTGGCCGCCTTTTGCGCCTCGGCACCGGTCACCGCCTCTTCTCGGGCCTTTACAGAGGCCTCAGATTTAGCAAGGGCGGCCTCCGCCGACTCAAGCTCCGCCTCCCTCGCGTCCAGGGCTTCCTGCCGCGCATCAGCACGGTCTTCCAGTTCTGCCTGCCTGTCCTCAAGGGCTGCCTTTTGGCGTTCCGTATGCTCGTAGGCCGCCTGAAGCTCCTGGTATTCAGCCGACTCAGTAGGCTCGACGAGGGCTATTCCTCCAACAATTCCTCCGGCAGCAAGAACCAGCCCAAGTGACACTGCCAGAACCGGGCGAAGGATCCTGCGTTTGCGTCCCTGAGGCTTCGCGGGGCCATTGCCTGACGCTTCTCCGCCATCTGCTTCGTCAGTCGGCGTTCCATCGGTTGGCGTTCCGCCGGCCTCTCGAAAGTCCTTTGGGCGCTGTGCCGGGGGGATGGGGTAGTTCATGGTTGTTACCTAATTCTCTGCTGCCATGACGACGGGGTCAGACGCGCCTGCGCAGTCATCGATGACTGCACCCCGCTCCACGCTCAGATAACGAGCCGGGACGGCACGGCGTACGCCCTGAGCCTTGCCAGTCCAGGCATAGGTGGGCAGGGAACGAAGACCAAGGGGCAGTGCATCCCTGAAACCGGGCCACCGTCTACATCGGCGTCGATGCTTAACTATTGACAGCAGTTTTTATCGGCTCAGACGGACCATCCGTTAGGACCGGTATGGGGACCCCTCCCCGCAGGGCCTCCGCACCGGACTACCGCTTCCTCTGCTCCGCCCGCAGCGCCTGCCACGCACCAGTGCCCCACAGTGCCCAGAGCACCAGCAGCGGCTGGAAGAACAGCCGGATCAGCCGGTCCCGGTCCGTCGACAGCCCGAAGGCATCGGTCTGCGTGACGTACTGGGAAATGTTGCCCGGGAAGATCGCAATGAAGAACGCCGCGGCCGCCAGGCCCACCGGCACCCGGCGCTTCCGCCACACGATCAGCGACGCACCCAGCCCAATTTCCGCCACACCGGAGACCAGGACGACCAGGTCCTTGTCCATCGGAACCCAGTCCGGCACCTGCGCCTGGAACTCGCTGCGGGCAAACGACAGATGCGATATCCCCGCAAAGGTCAGGAACGCGCCGAGCACGACGGCGGCGGCGCGGCGCGGCTTCGAGGTCCTGCCCGCCGGCGTCTTGACCGCACGGACGAGGGCTGAACTGAATCGGGACATGGGCAGACGGTAGCAGGTTGGGCTGCAGTCCACAGTGGACGACGGCGGCCCCGCGGCTCAGCTGTCCGGCTTCCCGCCCCTGCCTCCGGCCCGGGCATTGCGGGCGGATCGGATCCAGGCGAGCACCGCAGCTATGCCGGCCAAGGCTCCGATCCCCTGCAGCCCGGGAGAGTCGTCGGCCCCGCCGGCGATAAACAGCGCGATGCCCAGGACGAAGCCGGCAGCACCAAGGATCAGGATCAGCGCGGATCGCATGGACCGATTCTGCCACTGCCCGGCCCGCCGTCCGGAGCGGGTTCCCGGGCAGAACCGCGTTCAGTCGAACTGCGCACTTCAGTCAAACCGCACGAAGGAGCGCAGGCCCGCCCCGCCGCCGCCGGCGCCGACCTGGGCAAAACCGAGCGCGGCGTAGAAGGCCGCCTGCCCGGGCTCGTCGTCGGTCAGGAGCACCTTCTGCCGCACATGGGCGAACGGCTCCAGCACCCGCTCCACCAGCCGCCGCCCGATCCCCCGACCCTGAAACTGCGGCCGCACCAGTACGTCCTGCAGATAGCAGATGGTGTGCCCGTCGGAGACCACGCGGGCCAGCCCGGCGAGCTGCCCGTCCACCCGGGCGACGGCGACGGCGGCCGACCCGGCGAGCGCGGCCTCCAGCGTGCCGGGGGCCCTGGTGTAGGCGCCCCAGCCGACGGAGTCATACAGCGACAGCAGCTCGGCCAGCGGCGGCAGGGCGGCGTCGGCGTCCGCGCTCCCGGTGCGGACCAGATGGTAGACAGGTTCTCCGACGAGCGGGGCGCCGGCCCCGCCCGCGCCCGCTCCCGCGCTCAGAGTTCCTGCTCCGCGCCCAGGTCCTCGGTGAGCCGGTTGTACGCCAGCTGCGCCAGCGCAGCCGCCTGGTCCGCGAGCACCGAATCGTCGAAGAGCACGCGCGGGGAATGGTTCCAGTCCGCTGTCGCCGGGTCCACCTCCGGCGGTGTGGCACCGAGGAAGAGGAAGGTGCCGGGCACCTGCTCCAGGACCAGGGAGAAGTCCTCCGAGCCCATCAGCGGATCCCGCGACTGGATCACCCGGTCCATGCCGAACAGCTCGCGCAGCTCCCGCAGCGCCTCATCGGTGCGCGCGGCGTCGTTCACCGTCACCGGATAGAGCACATTGAAGTCCACCTCGGCGCGCAGCCCGTGTGCGGAGGCGATCCCCTCGGCCAGGGCCTTGGTCTCCATGATCACCCGGTTCAGCGACTCCTCGGACAGGGTGCGGACCGAGGCGCCCAGCTTCGCGGTGTCGGGAATGACGTTGATCGCCTCACCGGCCTCCAGCTGGGTCACCGTGAGCACGATCGGGTCGAACACGGAGAAGCGGCGGGTGGCCATGTTCTGCAGGGCGGTGACCATCTCGGCAACGGCCGGCACCGGGTCCAGGGCGGCCTGCGGCTGCGAGCTGTGCCCGCCCGAGCCGGTCACCGTGATGCGCAGTTCGTTGGCGCCGGCCATCAGCGTGCCCGGCTTGGTGCGGAACACGCCCAGCGGCCCGGGCCGGACGTGGATGCCGTACGCCGCCACCGGACGCTCCCCGGCGGCGTCGAGCACCCCCTCGGCGATCATCGTCTCGGCACCGTGCCAGCCCTCCTCCCCGGGCTGGAACATGAAGATGACGCTGCCGGCCAGGTCCTGCTGCTGGGCGGCCAGCAGGTGCGCGGCTCCCACCAGCCCGGCCACGTGCAGGTCATGCCCGCAGGCATGCATGCTGCCGTTCTTCGACGCGTACTCGAGGTCCGTCAGCTCCGCGACGGGCAGCGCGTCCATGTCGCCGCGCAGCAGCACGGCCGGTCCCGGTTCACCCCCGCGCAGCACGGCGGTCACCGAGCTGCAGTTCTCCCCGAGGGTGATCTCCAGGTCCAGGCCCTCCAACGCTTCGAGGATCCGCTTCTGCGTATTCGGCAGGTCCAGCCCCACCTCGGGATCGGCATGCAGTTCCCGCCGCAGGGCTACGAGTCTCGGCAGCAGGGACTGGCTTTCGGCAAGAAACGGCATGGCACTCCTGGGTCGCGGTGACGCCGCTGCGAGTGGGGGCCGGCAACAGCTGGGAACGGTGCCGTCAGTAAACCATCCTCATCCCTGCGACGGAACTGCTCAGGACACCCTGCGACCTAGACTGGACCCCATGATCGACGTCGCCGAGGCGCCGGCTCCCGCCCGGCGCAGCCTCTCCCTGCGGACCCTGCTGTCGAAGGCAGCCATGCCCGTCCGCAGCATCGACACCTGGGAGCGGCCCCGGCCCACCCGCGAGCAGCAGCGCCGCGATGTCCTGGGCACGCTCGCGTTCGTGCTCCTCAGTTCGGCGGTCCTGGAGCTGGGCCGGGGCATCGGCTTCATGGGCGGGGCGGACTCCCCGATCTGGGGGCAGCACCTGGCATTGGCGCTCATGGTGCTGCCGCTGGCCTGGCGGCGCCGGTTCCCGATCACCGTCCTGCTCGCCAGCAGCACCCTGTTCCTGGTCCTCAGCCTGTCCGTGCCCGAGGTCAGCGGGTTCCTGAGTTTCCAGATGGCGTATTTCGCCGCCATGTACAGCGCCTTCGCCTGGGCGCGGGACCGCCGCCTGCTCTGGGTCTCGATGATCCTGGTCATCGCAGCCATGGCACTGTGGATCCTGCTCTCCTTCACGGTCTCCAGCGCCTACGACTCGATCCTGGAAAGCGTCTCCGAGGGCGACGAAACCCACCGCGGAGTGCTGCCGCCGCTGCTCAGCCTCGCCCTCTACAACCTGGTCATCAACACCGCCTTTTTCGGCGGGGCGATCATGTTCGGCCTGCGCTCCTGGCGCAGCGCGCATCAGCGCCAGCAGCTGCGCGAGCAGTCCGCCCAGCTGGCCGCCCAGTCCGCCGAGCTGGCCCGGCAGGCCGTCATCGACGAGCGGCTGCGCATCGCCCGGGAACTGCACGACGTCGTCGCGCACCACGTCTCCGTGATCGGGGTGCATGCCGGGGCCGCCCGCCGGGTCCTGGACAAGAAGCCCGAGGCGGCCGCCGCCGCGCTGCAGACCATCGAGGAGGCCTCCCGGCAGGGCGTGACGGAGATGCGCTCGCTGCTGGGCGTGCTCCGGTCCGCCGACGCCGACGCCGAGGGCGGTGACGGCGCCGCACGCCGCCCCGAGCCCGGGCTGGCGCAGATCCCCGAGCTGATCGAGGAGCACCGCGAGCTGGGCCTGACCGTCCGCTATGCCGAGGGCGAGGACGTTCCCGGCACCCTCGCCGCCGTGCCGGCCCCGCTGGCCCTGAGCATCTACCGCACCGTCCAGGAGTCCCTGGCCAACGTCCGCCGGCACTCCACCGCCGGGAACGCCGTCGTCGCCCTGCGCACCGGCGGCCCGGACGACGCCCGCTGGGTGGAGGTGGAGACCGTCGACGACGGCCGGCCCCGCCAGGGCGCCACCGGCGGCTCCGGCTTCGGGCTGCGCGGCATCCGCGAACGCGCCGCACTGCACCGCGGCTGCACCGAGATCGGGCCCCGCGCCGACGGCGGGTGGCGGGTGCGGGTGCGCTTCACGCTTCCCTGACCGGCGGCCCCACGCGCTACGGTGGAGCGGGGGCGGCCCGCCGGCCGTCATGCGAAGCATGCAGTGCGTGAAAAGAGGCAAACGTCCATGGAACCGACCCGAGTCCTGCTGGCCGATGACCAGGCGCTGGTCCGCGCCGGCTTCGCCATGATGCTCTCCGTGGAGGACGAGATCGAGGTGGTCGGCCAGGTCACCAACGGCCGGGAGGCGGTGGAGTTCGCCGCCGCGAACCCGGTGGACGTCATCCTCATGGACGTCCAGATGCCGGTGCTGGACGGGATCGCCGCCACCTCGCAGATCACGGCGGCGGACACCGCGAAGGTCATCATCCTCACCACCTTTGAACGCGACGACTACCTCTTCGACGCCATCCGCGCCGGCGCCAGCGGGTTCCTGCTCAAGAACGCGGACCCGGATGACCTGGTCGACGCCGTGCACGCGGTGGCCAGCGGCCACGCCCTGCTCGCCCCGGAGGTCACGGTCCGGGTGATCGAACGCTTCGCCCGCCAGCTCGACGCCGAGCAGTCCCCGCCGGCCGCGGGTACCGGCCCGGCCCCGGCCGTCGTGCAGCAGCCTGATCCGGCGCGTGCCCGGCTGCTGGAGACGCTCACCGCCCGCGAGCGCGAAGTGCTGACCAAGGTCGCCTGCGGGCTCTCCAACGCGGAGATCGCCGGGCAGATGTTTGTCGCCGAAGCCACCGTGAAGACCCACGTGTCCAACCTGCTGGCCAAGATCCAGGTCCGGGACCGGGTGCAGGCAGTGGTGTTCGCCTACGAATCGGGGCTCATCCTTGCGGGGGACAGCCCCGCGGAGGGCTGAGACGGCGCTTTCCCTCCCGCGGCCGATCCGCTGCCCGGGGCCCTCTGCCTAAAGTCGAAGCAGAAGGTCCCCCCACGCACCCGGCCCGCCGGGAAAGGAGCAGCCGCCATGCTGCAGATACGCAGCCTCACCCGACGGTTCGGCGACAAGACCGCCGTCGACGACGTCACCTTCGACGTTCCCTCCGGCAAGATGACCGGCTTCGTCGGCGCCAACGGTGCGGGCAAGACCACCACCATGCGCATGATCATGGGCGTGCTCAGCCCCAGCTCCGGCGAGGTGCTGATGGACGACGTGCCGCTGGACGCGAAGATGCGCTCCCGGTTCGGGTACATGCCCGAGGAGCGGGGCCTGTATCCGAAGCAGCCGATCCTGGACCAGCTGGTCTACCTGGGCCAGCTGCACGGCATGAGCCAGAACGACGCCCGCGCCTCCGCCCTGGACATGCTGGAGCGGTTCACCCTCGCGGACCGCACCAAGGACAAGCTGGAATCCCTGTCCCTGGGCAACCAGCAGCGCGTGCAGATCATCGCCTCGCTGATGCACCGGCCCACCGCCCTGATCCTGGACGAGCCGTTCTCCGGCCTGGACCCGGTCGCCGTCGATTCCATGGTCGAACTGCTGCGCGACTACACCGCCCAGGGCGTGCCCGTGCTGTTCTCCAGCCACCAGCTGGACCTCGTGGACCGGCTCTGCGACAACCTGGTGGTGCTGCAGAAGGGCCGGATGATCGCCTCAGGCACCGGGGAGGACCTGCGCGCCCGGGCCGCGAACCGGCACCGCATCACCGTGCACCCCGACGCCGGCTGGATCCGGGAGGAGCCCGGAGTCCGGGTCATCGACGTCGCCGGCCCCACCGCCGTCGTCGAACTGGACGACGTCGCCGCCGGGCAGCGGCTGCTGGCCGCCGCCCTCTCCCGCGGCTCTGTGGAGGAGTACGCCCCCATCCGTCCGTCCCTGAGCGAGATCTACCGCGAGGTCACAGCATGAGCGCCGAACGTTCCACCGCCCCCTGGGCCATCGTCACCCTCCGCGAGGTGATGGTGAAGGCCCGCGACCGCAGCTACCTCATCTCCACCCTGGTCACCGTGCTGATCATCGTCGGCACCGTGCTCTTCAACGCCTACATGAACACCCGCGGCGAGGAGTACACCGTGGCGGTGTACAACGGGAACGTCGACATCACGGTGACCGTTTCGGAGGGGCAGGAGATCGTCGAGGCCGCCGACGAGGCCGGCCAGGCCAACGGCGGCAACACCCGTTTCGAGGCCGTCGAAGCCGACAGCCCGGACGCCGCCAGGGAACTGGTCCGTTCCGGGGAGGCCGACGCGGCGCTGCTGGCGGCCTACGACGGCTGGACGCTGGTCGGCAACGAAGAACTGCCGAACGACCTGCAGCAGGGCCTCGCCGAGGCGCTGCGCGCCCACGTGCTGGAGATCAACGCGGCCAACGCCGGAACCACGGCCGAAGCCCTGCTGGAAAACAGCGAGTTCCAGACCGACCTGCTGAACGGCGACGCGGAGAACCAGCTGCTGGCCACCATCGTCGGATTCGTGTTCGCGTTCCTGTTCTACATGGCCGCGATCATCTTCGGCATGGCGATCGCCACCTCCGTGCTCGAGGAAAAGCAGAACCGGGTGGTGGAGATCCTGGCCACCGCCATCCCCATCCGGCAGCTGCTCTACGGCAAGGTCGCCGGCAACACCATCCTGGCGATGGTCCAGCTGGCCCTCTACGCCGGCGCCGCGCTGCTGGCCCTGAACCTCACCGGCACCGCGGAAACCGTCGGCAGCATCATCCCGGCGTCGGGCTGGTTCCTGGTCTTCTTCCTCGCCGGTTTCCTGATCCTCGCCTCCGCCTGGGCGATGATCGGTTCGATGGCCAGCCGCAGCGAGGACCTGAACAACAGCTCCGGGCCGGTGCTCACGGTGATCATCGTGGCGCTGTTCGCCGGGCTGTTCGCCAAGGGCCAGCTGCTGGTTGCCGCCTCGTTCGTGCCGGTGGTCTCCTCGGTGGCGATGCCGGTGCGCATGCTCAACGGCGAGGTGCCCCTGTGGCAGACCCTGGCCTCGCTGCTGATCGCGCTGGTGGCGGCCTACGGCCTTCTGCGTTTCGGCGAGCGGATCTACCGCCGGGCGGTCATGCAGAGCGGCGGGGCGCTGACCCTGCGCAAGGCGATGAAGCTGGAGTCCTAGTCCGCAGCCCGTCCCGACGGCGGCGCGTCTCCCACCGGGGAGGCGCGCCGCCGTCGTCCTGCCGGCACCTTAGCCGCGCAGGATGCGCCGCCGCTGCGCCTCCGCGATCGCCGCCGTCCGGTTGTCGACGCCGAGCTTGCCGTAGATGTGCACCAGGTGGGTCTTGACCGTGGCTTCGGAGATGAACAGCTGCCGGGCGATGGCCCGGTTGCCGAGGCCGGTGGCCAGCAGCTGCAGGATCTCCAGTTCCCGGGCGCTGAGCTCCACCGCGGGCCGGCGCAGCCGGCCCATCAGCCGTTCCGCGATGCGGGGAGCCAGGGCGCTGCGGCCGGCCGCCGCGGCGGTCGCCGCGAGCCGGATCTCCTCCGGATCCGCGTCCTTGAGCAGGTAGCCCGCCGCCCCCGCCCCGATGGCGGCCTGGATGTCGGAATCCGTGTCGTAGGTGGTGAGGATAAGCACCGGCGGACCGCCCAGGTTCCGGATCTCACGGGTCGCGGCGGCGCCGTCCATCCCGGATCCCATCTGCAGGTCCATCAGCACCAGGTCGAACGGGGTGCCCAGGGCCGCCTGCCGGCGCACCTGCTCGACGGCGGCGGCGCCGTCGGCTGCCTCCGCAGCCACTTTCATGCCCTGAAAGTCCTCCAGCATGGCCCTGAGCCCGGCGCGCACCACCGGGTGGTCGTCCACCAGCAGGATCCGGATGTCCTGTTCCGTCATTGCCGCTCCTCCTGCCCGGCGGCCGTCTCGGAGCGGCGGCGGGGGATCCGCACCGCGACGACGGTGCCTTCGCCCGGTGCTGACTCCACGGCGAAGCTGCCGTGAAGGCCGAGCACCCGGCTGCGCAGCCCCAGCAGGCCGAAGCCGCTGCCGTCGGGGCGCGGTTCGCGCGGCAGGGCGGCGGGATCGAACCCGCGGCCGTCGTCGTACACATCCAGGGTGACCGCGTCCGGCGTCCAGCCCAGCGTGAGCACCGCACGGGAGGCGCGGGCATGGCTCAGGACATTGGCGACCGAGGCCTGCGCGGCCCGCAGGAGCGCCGCCTCCGTTTCCGGTTCCACCGGCCCCGGCTCCCCGTCCACCCGAAGGCTGAACTCCACGGGCTTCCCACTCGCCCCGGCCGTTTGCCGGGCATCGGCGCAGAGCCGTTCCAGGTTCGCGAGCAGCGCGCCGCCGGCATCCGCGGACAACCCGGTGACGAACCGGCGGGCTTCGGCAAGATTCTCCGCAGCCGTGGCCTGCACGGTGCGCAGCCGTTCCCGGGCCAGATCGGTGTTCCCGGCCGCGAGCGCCGAGTCCGCGGCCCGTGAAATCAGCACAATGCTGGAGAATCCCTGCGCCAGGGTGTCATGGATCTCCCGGGCCAGGCGTCCCCGCTCCGCCAGCACCCCGAACTCCCGCTGGGATGCCGCCAGTTCCCCGCGGGTCCGGCGCAGCTCCTCGAGTGCCCGGCGCTGGTTCACGCTCTCGATGTGCAGGCTCGAATACGCGAACCCCATGACGACGGCGAACAGGGCGCCGATCAACGGCCCAAGGACCAGCGGCAGGCTCAGGGATCCGGCGGCAGCCCACTGCGCGGCGATCACCGCCAGGGTCGTAGCGGTCACCGCGGCCAGGGCCGGCCCCCGGCGCAGCAGGTGCAGGTCCAGGAAAAACAGGGGAAAGGCGAGCCAGGAGAACTCCACGCTGATCAGCAGCAGGGCCAGCCACAGCACGGTCACCGCAGCCAGCCAGACGCGCGCCCAGCGGCCCGGGTCCGGGCCCCGTCCGGAGGCGGCAAACCGCTTTTCGGCCACCGTACCGGCCAGGTAGACACCGGCCAGGACCGCGGCCAGCAGATAGGCGGCGCAGAGCAGCGGCAGCGGCGGGCGGGACAGGCCCATCTGGACCAGGGCCAGGAGCAGCAGCCCGGCGAACGCCAGATGCAGCGCCACCCGGAGCACGCGCAGCACGGTGTCCGCCGGCGATCCGCCGCCCAAGGAGGTCATGGTCCCACCCTAGGGCGCGGGGCCGGGACCGGCATCGTCCAATGGGTTGACCGGAGGCTCGTCCGATCGGATGCGCGCAATCAACCGGGCCGGCGATGGAAGGCGCCCGTATCGGCGAAAGGGTGGAAAGGTACCGACAACCGGGCCCCAGGCCCAGGAGGAACCACCGTGTATCTCGCACTGCGTGACATCCGTTTCGCCAAAGGCCGCTTCATCCTCATGGGCGGCGTCATCGCCCTGATCACCTTGCTGCTGGTGATGCTCTCCGGCCTGACGGCCGGGCTGGCCTGGCAGAACACCTCGGCCATCGACGGGCTGAGGGCCGCCGGCCTCCAGCGGGTGGCGTTCGGGGCTCCGCCCGGCAACGACCCGAAGGTGTCCTTCACCGAGTCGCAGGTAACCGCGGATCAGCTTCAGGCGCACCGGGCCGGCGGCGCCGCCGCCGAGCCGCTCGGGATCCTTCAGGCCCGCGCCACCGCAGCCGCCACTGCCTCGGTGGCACTGTTCGGCACCGAGACGGGAAGCTCCCTGCCGCCGGCACCGGTCAGGGCCGGGGAAACGGTGCTGGGCGCGGACACAGCCGAGGCGCTCGGCGTCGGCCCGGGTGATTCCCTCTCCATCGGCGGGACCCGGCTGCGGGTTGCCGCCACGGCCCCCGAGACCTTCTACAGCCACACCCCCGTGGCCTGGATCGCGCTGGCTGACTGGCAGCGGCTCGCCCACCTGGACGACACCGGGCCAGGGCCGGCACCGATCGCCACCGCCATCGTCAGTGACGCCTCGGCCGATGCCGCCGAGGCGGCCGACGCCGCTGCCGGCACCGTTTCGACCGACGTGCGCGGGTCCTATGCGGGCCTGCCCTCCTACAGCTCCGAGAACGGTTCCCTGCTGATGATGCAGGCCTTCCTGTACGGCATCTCCGCGCTGGTGATCGTGGCGTTCCTTGCCGTCTGGACGGTCCAGCGCACCCGCGACATCGCCGTCCTCAAGGCCCTGGGCGCCGGTTCCGGCTTCGTGCTGGGCGACGCGCTGGGCCAGGCCGGCCTGGTGCTGGCCGGCGGTGCAGCCGTCGGCGGCCTCGTGGCGGCGGCGGCCGGGCTGGCCGTCGCGGGGGTGGCACCGTTCGTGCTGACGGCCGCGACCGTGCTGCTCCCCGTCCTGGGAGTCGTACTGCTGGGCCTGGCCGGGGCGGCGGTCACCGTGAGCCGCGTGACCCGGGTCGATCCGCTGCTCGCCCTGGGCGGAAGCTGACGCCGCCTCCCCCACCGGCGCTCCGCCCCACGCTTCACTTCCTGAAAGGACCCCTGACATGAACGCTTCCGCAGCCACCGGCTTCGGCCGTCCCGACGAACCCGCTCCCCTGTCCCTGCAGTCGGTCTCGCTCGAATATCCGGACGGGGAGGCCCGCCTCCTGGCCCTCGACGACGTCAGCCTCGACGTCGGCCACGGCCGCCTGCTCTCGCTCGTGGGCCCCTCCGGTTCCGGCAAATCCTCCCTGCTTGCCGTAGCGGCAACCCTGATCCGGCCGACGTCGGGCCGGGTACTTATCGAGGGCGCGGACACCGCGCTCCTCAATGAGCAGGACCGGGCCGAGCTGCGCCGGGAGAAGATCGGCATCATCTTCCAGCAGCCGAACCTGCTGCCCTCGCTGACGGCCCTGGAACAGCTGGTCGTCGCCGAACGGCTGCGGCGGCGGCGCCGCGGCGCCGAGGAACGGGCCCGGCGGATGCTCGATGAGGTGGGGCTGGCCCGGGAGGCCGGCAAGCGGCCGCATCAGCTCTCCGGCGGGCAGCGCCAGCGGGTCAACATCGCCCGCGCCCTGATGGGCAGGCCCGCCGTCCTGCTGGTCGATGAGCCGACGGCGGCCCTGGACCAGGAGCGGTCGGAGTCGGTGGTGCGCCTGCTGGCGGACCTGACGCACCGGTTCGGCACGGCCACCGTGATGGTCACCCATGACACCGGGTTCGTCGAACTGACCGATGGCGTGGCCGGAATGCGTGACGGCCGCCTGACCGCCCCGCTTCCGGCCGAACCGGCCTAGCCCTCAGCCCGCGTGCCGCCGGCGCAGATCCGTCTTGCGGATCTTGCCGCTGGCAGTGCGCGGCAGCTCGGTCACGAACTCGAAGGTCCGCGGAATCTTGTAGCGGGCCAGCCTGCCGGCCAGGTGCGCCCGGATCGCTTCCCCGTCCAGCTCCGCGCCCTCCCGCAGCACCACGACGGCATGCGGCACCTCGCCCCATTTCTCATCCGGCACGCCGATGACCGCGGCCGAGGCCACCTGCTCCAGGGCGAGGATGGCCTGCTCCACCTCCGCCGGATAGATGTTCTCGCCGCCGGAAATGATCATGTCCTTGAGCCGGTCGACGACGAAGAGGAAGCCGTCGTCGTCCAGGTAGCCCAGGTCGCCGGACCGGAACCAGCCGCCGTCGGCGAAGGCGGCTTCAGTGGCGTCGGGGCGCTGCCAGTATTCCCGGATGACGTTCGGGCCGGCGATCTGCACCTCGCCGACCTCCCCCACACCTGCCGGCTCCCCGGTGGCGGCCGCCACCCGCACACCGGTGAAGAAGTGCGGCAGTCCGGCGGATCCGGCCTTTTCCCGCGACCGGTCCGACGGAACCGCGGTGGCTCCGGGGGCGGTCTCGGTCATCCCGTATCCGCAGGAAAAGGCCAGGCCGCGCGCCTCGTAGGCCTCGATCACCCGCAGCGGCACCGCGGAACCGCCGCAGGTGAGCTTCTGCAGCGAGCCGATGTCCCGTTTGGCCCAGTCCGGGTGTTCGCAGAGCATCTGGTAGGTGGTCGGGACGCCGCTGATGAACGTGGCCCGGTGCTGCTCGATGAGCTCCAGGGCGCGGCCGGCGTCGAACTTCGGTTCGAGGATCACCGTTCCGCCCTTCAGCAGGGTGGGCAGCACGCCCATGTCCAGCGATGCGACGTGGAACAGCGGAGAGATCATCAGGGCCACGTCGGTGCTGCCCAGGTCGTAGTCCACCAGCACGTTGAAGCAGTTCCAGGTCAGGTTGCCGTGCGTCAGCACCGCCCCCTTGGGCCGACCGGTGGTGCCGGAGGTGTAGAGGATCATGGCCGGATCATCGAGGCCCACGGGTGTCTCGGTGTCCAGGGCGGCCGCGGAGGCGAGGGCCTGCTCATAGTCCTCCCCCGCGTCGTCCTGCCCCGCCGGAGGAACCGGGGAAGGGGCGCCGGCGGAGGCCCCGGCGTCGGGCACCACCAGCCGGCGGACCTGGCCCTGCGCGCTGCCGGCAACGGCGAGGGGCTCGAGGCCGGCGCTGTGCACCAGGATCCCGGCACCGGAATCGGCCAGCGCGTACGCCAGCTCCGGCGGTGCCAGCCGCGTGTTCAGCGGCACGAAGACCGCCCCCAGCATCCCGGCCGCGAAGAACGTCTCCAGGAACGACGGGTGGTTCTCGCCCAGGAACGCGACCCGGTCGCCGGCCGCGGTTCCCCGGGCCCTGAGCGCACCGGCCAGGGCCAGGGCCCGGCGGTGGAGCCCGGAGTAGGTCAGCACCTCGCCGTTGAAGACGACGGCGGGCTTGGACCCGGACTTCCGCTGCAGCCGGCCGGGCCAGGCCCCGATCCCCTGGTTCAGCATCGCGGCGCCCTACCGGGCCGTCATGGCATCGATGTCGGGTTCGGTGCCGACGAACTCATACTTGCGCATCAGGCTGCCCAGCTGGTTGAGCTCCTCGGTGCGGATCGCCGGGTCGAACTCCTCCATGGTCAGCTTTTCGGCGACCGCCGGATCCATGCTCATGAAGGCCGGCAGCACGGCACGGACATCGTCGATGTTGGCCTCCGCCTGCTCCAGGGTTTCCTCCATGGCGGCCCTGAAATCGGCCACCACCTCAGGGTTTTCCTCCGCGAAGCGGCCGGAGGTGAAGGAGACCATGGTCGGCATGCCCGGCAGCGCCTCCTGGTTCGGATACCCCACCAGGACGTTCGCGGGATCGGCCAGCGCCCGGCTCAGGAACGGCTCAGGCAGCCAGACGGCATCCGTGTTGCCCAGCTCCAGCTGCGCCTCCATGTCCGGGAACGGCATCTCGCTGAAGCTGATCGCGGTCGGGTCGGCGCCGGCCAGCGCCGCGCTCTCCATGATGGTCAGGTCGCCCTGGGTGTTGACGGCGTTGACGGAGACCGTCCGGTCCTCAAGGTCGGCGAAGGAGGTGATGCCCGAATCCGCCCGGGCGACGACGCCGTTGATGTCGTTGCCCTCGCGGTAGGAGTTCGAGTACCCGGACACGATCTTCATGTCCAGGCCCTTGTCCTTGGCCACCATGACGGTCAGCGGGTTGCCCACGGCGAAGTGCATGTCGCCGGTGGAAACCGCAGGCAGCATGGCCGCGCCGCCCGTGCCGGTCTGCAGCTCGATATCCAGGCCGTGCTTTTCGAAGATGCCCTCGTCGATGCCGTACTGCATGGCCGAGGACGGAGCAATGGTGAGGATACCCACCACCACATGCTCAAGTTCGCTGTTGCCGCTGCCGCCGGAGGCCGATTCCGTGGCGCCCTCCTGGCCGGACAGCGAGCCGGATCCGCAGCCGGCCAGCGCCAGCATCAGGGCTGCTCCGCCGGCGAAGGCCCGGGCGAACGTACGCGCGTTGACTTGCCTCATGACTGTCCTCTTCCTTGAGGTGGGCGGTGGGACCCGCCCGGCAGGCGCAGGCCTGCCGGGCCTCGGTCAAATCATGAGAACTTAAATAGTTGAAACTGTCAACAGTTTTTTATCGGCCCTCTCCCTGCACCGCGTCGCGCATCAGCGCCACCAGGTTCCGGAACCGGGGATTGCCGGCCAGATCGTCCAGCAGCACGGCCTTGCCGTCCGGGCCGGTGAGCGGTATCCGCCAGTTGGGATACGCGTCGGAGGTGCCCGGCTGGTTCTGGGTGCGCCGGTCCCCCACCGCGTCAACCAGCGAAACGCCCAGCAGGACCGACGGCGTCTGCGCGATGAACCGGTGCAGGGCCTCCAGGACCTGCCTGATCTGCTCCTCGCCTTCGGGCAGCCCGGACGCCGGGCTCACGGCGCCGTCCGGAAGCAGCCCGAGCCGGTCCAGCAGGTCCAGGATGTCCCGGCGGGCCTCCTCGTCAGCGGCCCGTTCCTCCTCCACGGGCCGGCCCAGCAGGCCCAGGCTGCTGCGCAGCTCCACATGCTCGCCGGCAAGGTAGCCGGCGGTCGGCGGCAGGTCATGCGTGCCGATCGTGGTCAGCGCACCTTCGCGGTACTGCTCCGGGGCGCTGGGCTCATCTCCGCTGCGTTCGAACCACAGGATGGAGGTGCCGAGCACGCCGCGCTCGGCCAGGTAGTCCTGGACCCAGGGTTCGAAGACCCCCAGGTCCTCGCCGACGACGACGGCGCCCGCCCGTTCCGCCTCCAGCGCAAGGATGCCCACCAGCGCTTCATGGTCGTAGTAGACGTAGGCGCCCTCGGCGGGCGAACCGCCCTCCGGGATCCACCAGAGCCGGAACAGGCCCAGGATGTGGTCCACCCGGATGCCGCCGGCATGGCGCAGGATGGTCCGGACCATGTCCCGGTACGGGGCGTAGCCCGCCTCGGCCAGGCGCTGCGGGTGCCACGGCGGCTGGCTCCAGTCCTGGCCCTGCTGGTTGAACATGTCCGGCGGGGCGCCTACCGAGATGCCCTGGGCCAGCACCCCGCGCAGGGACCACGCATCGGCGCCCTGCGGATGCACCCCCACCGCCAGGTCATGGACGATGCCGATCGGCATGCCGGCGCCGTCGGCGGCCCGTCCGGCTGCCGCCAGCTGCCCGTCGCAGATCCACTGCAGCCATTTGTAGAACCCGGCCCGGGCCTGAAGATGCTCCCGGTGCTCCCGCACATAAGGCGAATCCGGTGTCTGCGCCTCCTCCCAGCGCGGATCCCCGGGCCGCAGTTCGGCCGCCAGTGCGCACCAGAGGGCAAAGTCCGCCAAGCCGGGACCCTCGTCGTGGACGAACCGCTCGAAGTCCTGCCGGCGGGCCTCCTCCAGCGGCACCTGGTGGATGAGCTCCAGCGCCTCGAGCTTGGCCGCATAGGTCGCATTCCGGTCCAGCAGCGCGTTGCTGGTGTTGGCGCGGCCCAGCTCCGCGGCGGCCGTTTCGATGGCCTGCCGGTCGGCTTCGGAAAGCAGGGCGTACTCCGGGATGTCCTCCACCCGGATGTAAAGGGGGTTGAAGAACCGGCGGGTGGCCGGGAGGTACGGCGAGTCCTCCAGGGGCGGCACGGGCTCCGCGGCATGCAGCGGGTTGATCAGCAGGAATCCGCCGGCCGGGATCGCGGCCAGTTCGGCGAGGTCGCCCAGGTCACCGATGCCCCAGGACTTCGATGAGCGGACGGAGTACAGCTGGGCCATCAGCCCCCATTGCCGGTGTTCCCGAAGCCGGTGCGCCGTGCTCAGCCGGTCCGGGGTCACCACCAGGGCCGCCTCGGCCAGCAGGCCGCCGCCGGCCAGTTCGAGCCGGTGCCAGCCGAGCGGCAGGTCCCCGGGCAGCCCGAGGTCATAGCGCTCCAGGTTCCGCCCGTCCACCTCCCGCTGGTCCGACGGGGCGGCGGGCAGGTCCAGCACCTGCTGCGTGCCGTCCTCCAGCCGCAGGCTGATCTCCGCCCGGACGCCGGCGGGAAGATGGACGGCCACCGGGGAGGGACGGCCGCTGCGCAGCACCACCGTGGGAGGCAGCGGCCGGCGCCAGGGAGCGGCGTCCGCTTCGGCCAGCGAACGCTGCACCTCGGCACCGGTGCCGGCACTGACCCCCAGCGCCTCCAGCACACGCAGCAGGGTTGCCCTGCCGACCTGTTCCTCGCCGCCGTTCCACCCGGTGAACGTGGTGGCCACCCGGTGCCTCTCGGCGAGGCGGAGCAGATCGGCGTCGGGTGTTTCGTCAGCGTGCTTATCAGTCATGCGACCAATCTAGGCGAATCCCGCCGGGTCCGCAGGTGCCGGGCTCCGCCGGCAGGCCGACGCCGGGCCGCGGGAGGCGGCAGCCGGCCGCTTCAGCGTGCCCGCCGGGTCAGGCGCCACGCGTCCTGGAAGTCGTCGTGCTCCTCATAGGGCTCGGCGAGGGCGGCGAGGGCGAGCGTTGTCCATTCCAGCTCCGAGGGGCGCTGCCCGTCCTCCTCGCCGCCGCCCAGGAGGAGCCGGGCCAGCGTGCTGCGCCGGGCTGCACCGATGATCTCCAGCAGCGTGAGTTTGGCTTCGCACTCGCGAAGCAGCCGTTCTTCGTACCACCTGTCGGAGAGCGGGAGGTCGGACCGCGCCAGGAGCTTGCGCGACTCCGTGGCTTCGTCCTCGAGGCGGGACAGGAGGAAATCCACGATGTCCATGGCGACGATGCTACGCCGCAGCACCGGAGCCGTCAGCGGCCCGATTCCGTACCGGGAATATTTGGCCCAAAACGGCGGTTCGATTACATGTAGGCCCCGCCGGACGGCTGCTTCCCGGCGGGAGCCGCAGCCCTTATCCAGCGAACCCTACGGAGATCGTTTGTCTGTTTCTGTCCTGCCTGAAAACGCCCCTGCCCCGCGGATGCGCCGCATCCGCAACGCCCGCACCGTTCACCGCGGCGACCTGATCGAAGCACGTGCCGGCGGACGCGTAGCCTATCGCGGAGAAGTCAGGGATACCGCCCCTGGCCTGTCCACGATCTGGCTGCGCGACGAGGAGACCGGCGGCGCCGTCGCCATCAGCACCGACGAGTTCGAGCTGTTCGCCGCCTGAGCGGGCGGCACAATGGCAAGCCCCGCGGGCACCGGCTGCTGCCGGTGCCCGCGGGGCTTCCTAATGTCCTGTTCCTAGCGGCTGTCCCCCGAACCGGACCCATGCCCGGACGAACCGCCGGAGCCGCCCGAGCCGCCCATTCCCGATGAGTCGTCCAGGCCGGAGGAGTTCCCCGAAACGTGCCGGCCGCTGCTTTCGGCGTCGGACACGTCGGTCTCGATCCGCTCCTTCTGCACGTCCTCCGAGACGTTGCTGGTGCCGGTCACCTTCTCCTTCTCCAGCCGGACCCGCTCGACGGGCTCGGTGTGCTTGGACACGACCGGTTCCTCGGCCTCCAGGGTGACCTCGTACTCGTTCTCGGTGATTTCCGGCCCCGACAGGGCGGCATCAATGTTCTCCTCGGTGATCGGCTCCCGCTCGATCCGCACCTCTTCGCGGCTGACCGGGACCTGCTGCGTGACGGTGTCGGTCACGACGTACTTGCGCAGCCGCGCCTTGCCCACCGTGCGCTTCTGGGTGCCGATGTCGAGGCGCTCCTCGGAACGGGTCATCGCGTCGTCGATGTTCGCGCCGCGCGTGCCCGAGGAATCTGAGGTGCCGGTCCCGGAGAGCCCCGACGTTCCGGAGCTGTGCGTGCCGGTGTCGGATCCGGACAGGCCCGACGAGGTGCCCGACATGCCGCTGTGGGTTCCGGAGGTGTCGGTGCCGAGTCCGCCGGAGGTCCCGGACGAATCGGTGCCGGAGGACTCCGACGAGCCGTCGTCGTAGCTGAAACCGTAGTACCGGTACAGCATGACCTCCTCCTCCGGGCTGATGGACCCGTCGGATTCGACCTGGGGAGCGTTCTTCACCTCATCCTTGCTGTAGGGAACCAGGACGTCGACGCCTTCCACCGTGGCCTCGCTGAGCGGCACAAAGCTCTCATTGCCGCCGAACAGCCCGGTGTTGACCGTCACCCACGCCGGTTCGTTGGTCTGGTCATCCAGATAGAACGTCCCGACGGCGCCGATCCGGTCGCCGTTCGGGCCGAGGACGTTGCCGGACCCTGACATAAGACCTTCGACTTGCTGATTGTTGATCATCCTGTTCTCCTTGCCGCTGCGAATGGGGGTCGCACGGCCTGGAACTCAATGTCCGAAAGGGTCCCTTCCGGCAATCCCAAGCCTACTTACCATTGCAGACCGCAGGGCAGGGAGCGTCAATAGGTGACGCCTATCAGCGCGCGCTACTCCGCTTCCAGCAGCTGGGTGCGGACCTGGCGGCGCAGCACCTTGCCCAGCATCGACTTGGGCAGCTCCCCGATGGCCACGATCCGCCGCGGCACCTTGTAGGGGGTCAGGCGTCCGCGGCAGTAGGTGCGCAGCGCGGCCTCATCGAGTTCGGCGTCGGGATTCATGACGACGGCGGCCACCACCTCTTCGCCGCCGTCGGGCCGCGGCAGGCCGACGACGGCGGCTTCGGCGACATCCAGGTGGCTGCGCAGCACCTCCTCCACCTCCGAGGGGGAAACGTTGAAGCCGCCGGTGATGATCAGTTCCTTGCGCCGGTCCACGACCTTGACAAAGCCGTCCTCGTCCACGGTGACGATGTCGCCGGTCCGCAGCCAGCCGCCGGGAAGCAGCACCTCATCGGTGTCCTCGGCGTTGTTCCAGTAGCCGGCGAAGACCTGCGGTCCCTTGATCAGCAGCTCGCCCGGAGTGCCCGGCTCCACGTCCTGCTCCGGATGCTCCGGATCGGCCACCCGCATCAGCGTGCTGGGGAACGGGACGCCGATGGTGCCGTTGCGCCGGGTCTCGGCGAAGGGGTTGCCCAGGGCCACCGGGGAGGACTCGGTGAGCCCGTAACCCTCGACCAGCAGGCCGCCGGAGACTTCCTCCCACAGCTTGACGGTGGAGGCGGGCAGGGTCATGGCCCCGGAGATCGCGTAGCGGATGGTGGACAGGTCGATGCCGCGTTCCTTGGATTCGTGCGCCGTCTTCTCATAGATGGGCGGCACGGCGCAGAAGACGGTGGGCTTCGACTTCTTCGCCGCCGCCAAGACCAGGTCGACGTCGAACCTGGGGAACAGCACCAGCCGCGCACCCATCAGCACGGAGAAGGTCAGGTAGAGGGTGAGGCCGAAGGCGTGGAACATCGGCAGCACGCCGTAGATGACTTCCTTGCCCTCCTCGGCGCCGTGCATCCAGGCCCGGCCCTGCAGGGCGTTCGAGCGCAGGTTGTAGTGGGTGAGCATCACGCCCTTGGGCACTCCCGTGGTGCCGGAGGTGTACTGCAACGCGGCCAGGTCCTTCACCTCGGGCCGGGGGTGCGCCGGGTCCAGGCGCGGGGCGGAGAGCAGCTGCTCCCACGAGGTGGTGCGCTCGGTCTTCGCGGTGAGCCCGGCGCGGGTGCGTCGGATCGAGGGCAGCGGCAGGCGCAGCGCCATGCGCTTCAGGCGCGGCATGGCCTTGGTGATGTCCACGGCGACGATGCTGGTGACCCGGACGTCGCCGGGGAAGTCCTGAATCTTCTCCACGGCCTTGTCCCAGACGATGGCCACCTGCGCGCCGTGGTTTTCGAACTGGTGGCGCAGTTCCCGCTCGGTGTAGAGGGGGTTGTGGCCCACGACGACGGCACCCAGGCGCAGCACCGCATAGAAGGCCACCAGGTACTGCGGGCAGTTGGGCAGGATGACGGCCACGCGGTGGCCGGCGCGCACGCCCATCCGCCGCAGGCCCTCGGCCGCGCGCTCGATCTGCTCGCCGAGCTGCTCATAGGTGGTTTCGGCGCCGAAGAACTCCAGGGCGACCTTGGGCCCGAACCGGGCCACGGCGTCGTCCATCATGGCTGTCAGGGATTCGGTGGGCAGCTCGATCTCCGCCGGCACGCCGGGCTGGTAGTTCCGCACCCACAGCGGTTCCTGGACAGCGGTCATGGCAAAGCTCCTTCGGGTTTGGTTAACCCCGACTATAGCCACCGCGCGCGGGCACACCGAAACACGATATGCCCGCTGCGGCATATCTCCCGGTCAGCGGCCGACGGCGTCCTTCCGCCGGGCGCTCGTCCTACCAGCGGGCGGCGAGGGAGCCCAGGTAGCGGGCCAGCGCGCGGGGCGCCGAGCGCGGCGCGACGGCCTCCACCGCGGCGTTGTGGTTGGTGTTGGTGTTCACGTCATAGGTGAGCACCCGGCCGTCGGCCGCCTCGATGAACTCGATGCCGCAGACCTCCAGCTTCATCCGGCGGGCGAACTCCAGGTACTGCCCGATGATGGGCGCGTCGAAGCCTTCCCGGAGGCTGAACAGCTGGGTGTCCGGGTCCGGGGTGATCGTGGCCCCCGGCGGCAGCACCGGGCGCCCGGTCAGCGGGTCGACGGCGCACGCGTCGGCGGGGCACAGCTGGAAGCCGCCGCGGGCCGTGTCGGCCCGGATCGCGTAGATGAACTCACCGCCCACGATCTCCACCCGGGTGATGAATGGCTCGGCGGCCTGGATGTACTCCTGGATCAGGGTGATGCCGTCCTGCGGCTCCTCGAAGTCGGCGGAGGCGACGTAGTCGGCGAGCTCGCCGTGGGACTCGAACTTCCGGACCCCGAGCCCCTTGCCGCCCTGGTTGTGCTTGGTGATGAAGGGGGCCGGGAACTCCTTGGCGGCGGCCAGCACCTGGTCCCGTCCGACGGCGGCCACCGTGCGGGGAGTGTCGATGCCGGCCGCCCGCAGGGCGGTGAGCTGGTCCACCTTGCTCATCTCCAGTTCGAGGATCCGGCGGCCGTTCACGGTACGGCGGCCGTGCGCCTCCAGCCAGGCCAGCACGGCGCGGGCGTAGTCCTTGGAGAGCCCGTGCTCCCGGGTGTGGGCGGAGGCGCTGATCCGGGACCAGAAGATGCCTTCCGGGGGAACCGAGTCGAGGTCCAGCACGCCGTCGGTCAGCAGCCATTCCTCCACCTGCAGGCCCTCCGCTTCGAAGGCGCGGGCAAAGGGAGGGAACCATTCGGGGTTCTCGTGCAGGGCGAAGATGCGGGGTGCAGCGGATGCCATGTGGCGGCCTTTCGGTCAGCGGGCCCGGGGGGGGAACCGGAGGAAAACTACGGGATGAAGATGCCGTTGCCCGGCCCCAGCGGGAGGTCCAGGACGTAGAAGACGGTGAGCACGGCGGTCCAGGCGAGCCAGAACACCACCGTGAACGGAAGCATCCGGGCAATGACCGTGCCCAGGCCGGCCGCGGGCTCGTAGCGGCGCAGCATGGTCAGCAGCACGATCATGTAGGGGTTCAATGGGGTGAGCACCTGGGTGGCGGAGTCCCCCACCCGGAACGCGGCCTGCACGAAGGCCGGTTCATAGCCGAGCAGCGCGAACATCGGTACGAACACGGCCGCCATCAGGGTCCACATCGCGGAGCCGGAAATGATGAACAGGTTCAGCAGGGAGGCCAGGGCAACGAAGGCGAGGATGGCCGGATAGCCGGTCAGCCCGATCGATTCCAGGCCCGAGGCACCCGTCACCGCGATCCAGCTGCCGAGGCCGGACCAGTTGAACAGGGCGATGAACTGGCCCAGCACGAAGGCCAGGACCAGGAAGCCGCTCATTTCCTTGATCGAGGCGCCCATGACGCGCGGAATGTCGCGGGCGCCCGGCATGGACCCGGTCACCCGGCCGTAGACCAGGCCCGGAATGATGAACAGCACGAACACCACGAACACGATCGAGGACAGCAGCGGGGACCGGGGCAGGAACCCGCCGTCCTCGTTGCGCCAGGGCGAATCCGGCACCAGCACCGCGGCGGTGATCGCGGCGGCCGTGAGCGCGCCGATCAGCAGCGCCCACCGCACTCCGCGCCGCTCCAGCGGGCTCAGATGCGGATCCAGGGCTGCCGCCGGTGCGGTTTCCCGGCCCGACGTCGTCGCCGGCGCCCCCGTTCCGTCGTCGTCGGGATCCGATTCCTCGCGCGGAATCCCCTGGCGGATCAGCCTCGGCTCCAGGACCTTGTCGATCAGGAACCCGGCCAGCAGGATCAGCACCACCGATGAGGCGATGTTGAAGAAGTAGTTGGACAGCGGGTTCACCGGCGCCCCGGGGTCGGGCAGGGTCTCGGTGACCGCCGTCGTGATCCCGGCGAACAGGGCGTCGAGGCTGGTGACCACCAGCGAGGTGGAGTAGCCGGCCCCGGCGGCGGCGAAGCCGCCCAGCAGTCCGGCCACCGGGTGCCGGCCCGCGGCGCGGAAGACCAGGGCCGCCAGGGGAGGAATGATGACGAACGCGGCGTCGGCCATGATCGAGCCCACCACGCCCACCAGCCCGACGGCGTAGGGCAGGGCCCAGCGCGGCGCGGAACCGAACGCGCGGCGGATCAGTGCGGCGAGCAGCCCGGACTTCTCCGCCACGCCCACCGCCAGCAGGATCGGCAGGACCGTGGCCAGCGGCGGGAACCCGAGGTAGTTCTCCCCCAGCGTCGTGGTGAACCAGGCGAGCCCCTCCCCGGTGAACAGGCCCTTGATGACCGTGTCCTCGTCGCTGCCCGGGACGCGGACGGTGACGTCCGCCCAGGCCATCAGCGTGGACGCCACGGCCACCGCGGCGAACAGGATCAGGAAGAGCACGAACGGGTCGGGGAGCTTGTTGCCCGCCCGTTCGATGCCCGCCAGCAGGCGGTCGGCGCGCCGGGCGCGGCCGGCGTCGGTCCCGGTGGGTGCTGCGCTCATGCGGTTCCTCCTGGTGGGCGGATCAGGTGACGGTGCAGGGGTCAGTCGAAGTAGGCGGGCACGTCCACCGGGCCGCCGGCGTCGGCGAAGTCCTGCGCGACGGCGTCGCGCAGGGCGGGGTCGCAGAGGTAGTCCAGTGCGGTCAGGGCGAGCCCGGCAGCGGCGTCGACCGCCCCGCGGCCGGCGGCCGGAGAGCCGGCGGCGGCGGCGAACTCGCGGGTGTGCAGGGCGACGTCGGCGTCGGCGATGCCGATCAGCGGGTGGATGCCGGGAATCCGGTAGCTGACGTTGCCGAAGTCGGTGGAGGCGGCGATTGTCTCGGACACGACGCCGCCGGGCAGCGGGCTGCGGCCCCGACGGCGCTGGGCGGCGACCCAGCGGCCCGTCAGCGCCTGGTTGGTGCGCACCGGCAGCGACGGCGGGTGCTCGTCCCAGGCCAGCTCCACGCCGGTGCCGGTCATCAGGGCGGCGCCGCGGGCCACGTCCTCCAGCCGGCGGCTGAGCTCGCGGAGGGTCTCCGGGTACTTGGAGCGGGCGTAGAGCTTCATCACGGCCCGCTCGGGAATGATGCTGGGCCGCGTGCCGCCGTCGGCGATGACCGCGTGCACCCGGTCCACCGGCGGCAGCTGCTGCCGGAGCAGGCCGATGCCCTGGTAGGTGAGGGTGGCGGCGTCGAGCGCGTTGCGGCCCATGAACGGCTGCGCCGAGGCGTGGGCGGCGACGCCGGTGAAGGTGACGGTCAGCAGGCGCCGGCCCAGCCAGACCTGGTCCGCCAGGTCGTAGCCGTAGGGGTGGACCATGATCGCGGCGTCGATCCCGTCAAAGGCCCCGGCCCGGGCCAGGACCTCCTTGCCCGAGTAGCCCTCCTCGGCGGGGGTGCCGAGCAACACGACCCGGCCGGGGAAGGCGTGCGGATCGGCCCGCAGCGTTTCGGCCAGCGCCAGGAACGCGCCCGTGCCGGCGGCCGCGATGACATTGTGGCCGCAGGCGTGCCCCACCTCGGGCAGCGCATCGTATTCGGCGAGGACGGCGATGGCCGGTCCCCCGCTGCCGACCTCCGCACGGAGCGCCGTCGGCACGCCGTGCACACCCGCGTGGACCTGGATCCCGTGGCGCTCGAGGAGGCCGGCGATGCGGGCGGCGCTCCGGTGCTCCTGGTAGGCCGTCTCCGGGTCGGCGTGCAGCTCGGCCGCCAGCGCGGCCAGCTCCGGGGCGAGGGCGTCAACGCGCTGCTCAAGGGCCTCGGCCAGCTGCCCCGGCGCGCCGGCGAACGGCGACGCCTCCGTGCGGGCAATGCTGCGGCGGGCCTCGGTTTCCGACTCCAGGCGGTCGAGGTAGCTGCTGCTGGGCTGGGTGGGCTGGTTCATAGAGCCCACCCTAGAACCGTCCTGGTTCCCCGCGGCCACCTGTTGACGTATTGCGGCGCCGGGCCTGTCCCGCCCGCGGACGCCGGCGCTATGCTTCTCCCTCGGCGGTGCGGCGGGAGGTCGCGGCCCGGCCGCAGCACCCTGCGGTTCAGGCGCCCACGTAGGCGGCCAGGTGCTGCCCGGTCAGCGTGGACCGGTCCGCGACCAGCTGCGCGGGCGTGCCCTCGAAGACCACGCGGCCGCCGTCGTGCCCCGCCCCGGGGCCGAGGTCGATGATCCAGTCGGCATGGGCCATCACCGCCTGGTGGTGTTCAATCACGATCACGGTGCGTCCCGAGTCCACCATCCGGTCCAGCAGGGCCAGCAGCTGCTCGACGTCGGCCAGGTGCAGCCCGGTCGTGGGCTCGTCCAGGACGTAGATGTCGCCCTTCTCCGCCATCTGCGCGGCCAGCTTCAGGCGCTGCCGCTCGCCGCCGGAGAGCGTGGTCAGCGGCTGCCCGAGGTGCAGATACCCCAGCCCGACGTCGGCCAGCCGGTCGAGCACCTTCCGCGCGGCCGGGGTACGGGCTTCCCCGGTGCCGAAGAACGCCCGGGCCTCGGTGACCGGCATGGCCAGCACGTCGGCGATGTTCCGCCCGCCGAGCGTGAACTCCAGCACGGCCGGCTGGAAGCGCCGTCCCTGGCAGTCCTCACAGGTGGATTCGACCGTGGCCATGACGCCCAGGTCGGTGTAGATAACTCCGGCGCCGTTGCAGGCCGGGCAGGCACCCTCGGAGTTGGAGCTGAACAATGCCGGCTTGACCCCGTTGGCCTTGGCGAAGGCCTTGCGGATCGGCTCCAGCAGCCCGGTGTAGGTGGCCGGATTGGACCGCCGGGACCCCTTGATGGGACCCTGGTCCACCAGGACCACCCCGTCGCGCTTCGCGACGGAGCCGTTGATCAGCGAACTCTTGCCGGAACCGGCCACGCCGGTGAGGACGCAGAACACGCCCAGCGGAATATCGACGTCGACATCCCTGAGGTTGTGGGTGGATGCGCCGCGGACTTCGAGCGCGCCGCTCGCGGACCGGACCGTCTCCTTGAGCGCGGCCCGGTCATCCAAGTGCCGGCCGGTGAGCGTGCCGCTGCGGCGCAGGCCCTCGACGCTGCCTTCGAAGCAGACCGTGCCGCCGTCGGCGCCGGCACCCGGGCCGAGGTCCACGACGTGGTCGGCGATCGCGATGGCCTCGGGCTTGTGCTCGACGACGAGAACGGTGTTGCCCTTGTCCCGCAGCTGTTCGAGCAGTCGGTTCATCCGCTGGATGTCGTGCGGGTGCAGGCCCACGGTCGGTTCGTCGAAGACGTAGGTGACGTCGGTCAGCGAGGAGCCCAGGTGCCGGATCATCTTGGTGCGCTGCGCTTCGCCGCCCGAGAGCGTACCGGCCGGGCGGTCCAGGGAAAGGTAGCCGAGGCCGATCTCGGCGAAGGAGTCGAACAGGTGCCGCAGCCCGGCCAGCAGCGGCGCCACCGAGGGTTCGTCCAGGTCCCGGATCCACTGGGCGAGGTCGCTGATCTGCATGGCGCAGACATCGGCAATCGAGATGCCGCGGATCTTCGAGGACCGCGCCTCCGGGGACAGGCGCGTTCCCTCACAGTCCGGGCAGGTGGTGAAGGTGACGGCCCGGTCGACGAAGGCCCGGATGTGCGGCTGCATGGCCTCACGGTCCTTGGAGAGCATCGACTTCTGGATCTTGGGGATCAGGCCCTCATAGGTGACGTTGATGCCGTCCGCCTTGACCTTGGTGGGTTCCCGGTAGAGCAGGTCGTGCAGCTCCCGCTTGGTGTAGCGGCCCAGCGGCTTGTCCATGTCGAAGAAGCCGGATCCGGAGAAGATCCGCCCGTACCAGCCATCCATGCTGTAGCCGGGCACGAGCAGGGCGCCCCCGCTGAGCGACCTGTCGGCGTCGAACAACGCGGTGAGGTCGAAGTCGGTGACCGCACCCATGCCTTCGCACCGGGGGCACATGCCGCCCAGCCGATTAAACGTGGCCTTTTCGGCTTTCGTTTTGCCGCCGCGTTCGACGGTGATGGCCCCGCTGGCCCGCACCGAGGGCACGTTGAAGGAGTAGGCGTTGGGCGAGCCGATCTGTGGCTGCCCCAGGCGGCTGAACAGGATGCGCAGCATGGCGTTGGCGTCGGTGGCCGTGCCGACGGTGGAGCGCGGGTTGGCGCCCATCCGCTCCTGGTCTACCAGGATGGCGGTGGTCAGTCCCTCCAGGCGGTCCACCTCGGGCCGGGCCAGGGCAGGCATGAAGCCCTGCAGGAAGGCGCTGTAGGTTTCGTTGATCAGCCGCCGGGACTCGGCGGCAATGGTGTCGAAGACCAGCGAGCTCTTGCCGGACCCGGAGACGCCGGTGAAGACCGTCAGCGCCCGTTTCGGAATCTCGACGGTGACGTCCTTCAGGTTGTTTACGCGCGCGCCCTGCACCCGGATGACGTCCCGGCCCCGGCTGTCGCCCGGTGCATGGACCGCAGACTTTTCCTCTGTTGCCGTGCTGCGCTCCATGGCTTCTCCCCTCTCGGCTGCCGACGGCCGAAATCCTGCCACGGGCAGGCGGGGGTGTCCATGTCCCTGCGGACAGGTCCTGACCGCTTTCGGGCCCGCGGACGCCGGTCCGCGGGCCCGACCCGCAGCGGGTTACGCGGTGGCCGCCTCCACCTGCCGGTTCCCTGAACCGGAGCCGGCGTCGGCCTCCACCTGCCGGCTTCCGGATTCGGCGCCTGCGCCGGCTGCCGAGCCGGACTGCACTTCGATGCGGCGCGGGCGGGCCTTCTCGCTGACCGGGATCACGACGTTGAGGACGCCGTTGTCGTAGTGGGCGGTGATGTTCGCGGTGTCGATTTCCCGGCCCAGGCTGAGCTGGCGCAGGAAGGAGCCGCCCTCGCGTTCCCGGTTCAGCCACTGCACGCCCTCGCCGCCGTGCAGGGTGCGCTCGGCGCGGATGGTGAGCAGCTGGCCGTCGACGTCAATGTCCACGGAGCCGGGATCCACGCCGGGAAGGTCCACGCTCAGGACGTACCGGTTCTCTTCGCGGTAGAGGTCCATGGGCATCCCGCGCAGGGTCTCGCGGCGCAGGGCCTGGGCAAAACGGTCCAGTTCGCGGATGGGATCGAAACGGTCCAAAACAATCAACTCCTTCAACTCGCAGTCGATGAAGCATCGTGCTGATGGCTCTTCGCGGAAGTTGAGTTGGCTTCGCTCAACTTCGTCGGTAGATTAGCACTTGCAACCGGAGAGTGCTAATCTACCGTTCCCGTCTTTCATTCGCCCTCGCTGTGGAAGGTAGGTCACCGTGTCCGTTCCGACGGCTGCCGGCGGGCAGTCCGCTCCCGTCCGTTTCGCCGCTGCTCGCGGCTCCTTACCCGTGCTTCGGCGGTTTGCCGGCCCGGCCGGTCCCCGGGCCCTGCGGCAGTGGTGGCAGCAGGCTCCCACGGAGGAACGCGCGCGGGCAGCCGCGGGCGCAGCGTCCGCCGCCTGGCTCACCGCGGCGGCGCTGGGGCTGTTTTCCGGCAGCGCGGCTTCGCTGCCCCTGGGGTTGACGCTGATCTACATCACCGGCATCGCCCTGCTGGTGCTGGTCTGGCTGGCCCTCGGCCGGGTGCGGCGGGCGGCGGAAAGACGCGCCCGCCGCGAGCAGACCCAGGCGCTGCGGACCTTCCTGGCAGCGACCTCGGCCGCACGCGAGGAGTTCCTCTCCGCCCTGGTCCCCGCAGGCGCGACCGGCACGCCGGAGGTGCAGCGGGCCCTGGCACCGTCCCGGGCGGCATCTGAAGCGGCGCCGCGGACCCGGCTGGTTCCGGCGCCGGCGGCTGCCGTCCCGGGAACCGGGACCTGCCCGCGCCCCGGGGCCGCCCTCTCGCCGGTGAAGTCCGCGATCCGCAAGAACGCCGTCCGCAAGAGCCGCCCGGCCCCAAAGGCCGGGCTCACCCGCGCCGATCTGGACCGGGCGGCCTGATATGCGGCCTGGCTCGGGCTACCGGCCGCGCCCGGCGATCCGGGCCACCAGCCGCTGCGGGCCGCGGGCGCCGATGGCGGCCAGCACCTTGTAGCGCTTGGAGGGAATCGAAACCGCCTTGCCGGCGTCGGCGTCGGCCAGCGCTTCGCGGACCACGCGGGGAGCATCCAGCCACATCCAGTTCGGATACACGGATTTGTCCATCTGCATGCGCTGATGGAACTCGGTGTGCACGAAGCCGGGGCAGACGGCGGTGACGTTGATGCCCCGGTCCCTGTAGTGGATGTTGGCCCAGCGGCTGAAGCTGATGCCCCAGGCCTTCGCGGCGCTGTAGGTCCCGCGCGGCAGGAACCCGGCGACGGAGGCGACGTTGAGGATCGTGCCGCCGCCGGAGCCGAGCATGCTGTTGACCGCAGCGTGCGAGAGCTGCAGCGGGGCCGACACCAGGACGTTGAGGTGGTCCACCTCGTCCTGCAGCGGATTGGCGTGGAAGTCGTTCTTCAGCCCGTAGCCGGCGTTGTTGACCAGGATCCCGATATCCGGTTGGGCCACGCGGGCGGCAACGGCGGCAACGCCGTCGGCGGTTGCGAGATCGGCGGCCAGCCACTCCGTGGGCACCTGCCACTGCGCGGCCAGCTCCTCCGCCGTTTCCTTCAGCCGGGCTTCGTTGCGGCCGGTCAGGACCACGGCGTGCCCCCGCTCGGCCAGCTGGCGGGCGAACTCGGAGCCCAGGCCGGAGGTGGCCCCGGTGACAAGTGCTGTTTTTCTCATGGGTTACACCTTTGCCGCTGCCGGAGGCTTTGGCAACGATCGTCCGCCGCGTCCTTGAACCCCGGGCGGACGCCTCCTAGCGTGTGGATGGTGGACGGGACGCAGCGGTACCGGGACCGGTACGACGCCGGCCGGCAGCTGGCTGCGGCCCTGCAGTCCTGGCGCGGGACGCCGGGCCTGCTGCTGCTCGGCCTGCCGCGCGGCGGCGTTCCGGTGGCGGCGGAGGCGGCGGCCGGCCTCGATGCACCGCTGGATGTACTCCTGGTCCGCAAGATCGGCCATCCCGCCCAGCCCGAGCTGGCCGTGGGAGCGCTGGCCGGCGTGGCCGGAGAGCTGGTCCAGGCTGTCAACGCCGACGTGTACCGGGGCTGGGAGGCACGCGAAGGCGCCGCCCGCGCTGCGGCCGGATTTGAGGCGGCGGCCGCTGCCGAGGAGCGGGAGCTGCGCCGCCGGCAGGAGCTGTACCGCAGGGGGCGGGAGCCCCTGGCCCTGGAGGGCAGGACGGTGCTGCTGGTCGACGACGGCTTGGCCACCGGTGCCAGCATGCGTGCGGCCCTGCTGGCGGCACGGGCCGCCGGGGCGCACCGGCTCATCGCGGCCGCTCCCGTCAGCTGCGGCCCTGCGGCCGCCGCCGTCGGCGGGCTGGCCGACGACGTCGTCGTTCCGTACCAGCCGCCGAGGCTGGCTGCGGTGGGAATGGCGTACGGGCGGTTTCCGCAGACCACGGACGCCGAGGTGACCGGGTTGCTCGCAGGCTGAGGCAAACCGGGGCCGGGCGGGCCAAACCGGGGCCGACACATGGCAATAGCCGGCGCTGAAATCGACAATTGACCCTATGGAGGAAGCTTCCGGTACCGGCGGCTCCCCGCAGTGGCGGGGCGCGCGCTACGTTGCCCTCGGGAGTTCCTTCGCCTCCGGGCCCGGCCTGGGGCCGCGTGCCGCGGGCTCCGTGGCCCAGGCCCGGCGCACCACCGCCAACTACCCCCACCTGCTGGCGGAACGGCTGGGCCTGCGCCTGGTGGACGCCACCAGCTCCGGGGCGGGAACCGCGCACGTTATGTGGGCCCGGCAGCACGGGCAGCCGCCGCAGGCGGACGCCCTGACCCACGACACCCGGCTGGTGACCGTCACCGTGGGAGGCAACGACATCGGCTACGCGACGTCAATGATGCTTGCCGGCCTGCCGGTGCGCAGCGTGCCGCTGCTCCGCGCCGCCCATCTGGTCCGCTCGGCGGCGGCGCCGGCCACGGCCGCGCGGAGCCTCGCCCTGCTTACGGCGTCCATGCTGCTGGTGGCGCAGCTGCTGCGGCGCCGGGCGCCCCTGGCCCGGATCCTCTTCGTCGAATACCTGGCGGTCGTTCCCCCGGATCCGCGCATGCGGGTGCCGGTGATGTCCGCCCGGCAGGCAGCCCGGGCCCGCCTGCTGGCAGCAGCGCTGAAGCAGGCCACCGAGCAGGCCGCGGCAACCGCCGGCTGTGAGCTGGTGGGCGTCGCGGACGCCAGCGGCGACCACCACGCGTGGTCGTCCGAGCCGTGGACCAGCGCGGCGCTGCTCCCGGGCGGCGAGGACGCTCCCCTGCCCTTCCACCCCAACCGTGCGGGCATGGCCGCCGTCGCCGCCATGGTCGAAGACCACCTGTCCCGGCCCGAGCCGGGACGCCACAGCCAGAGCCCGGCCGCGGCGCGCTAGCGCAGCTGCCGGGCCGCGGCGCCAGGGAAACGGCCGCCCGTTCCCCGACAACCGAAAGCGGAGGCAGCCATGTCCTTCTCAAGCAGCACCTTCGATCCACGCGGGACCCTGAACCTGAACGTCGAGGACCTGACCCGGAGCGCCCTCCGGGCCTTCCGGACCGCGCTCGGCGTCACGGGCGCCGTCAGCCTGATTCTGGGCCTGGTGGTGCTCTTCTGGCCCGGGGCCACGCTGGACGTCATCGCCGTCCTGTTCGGGCTCTATTTCGTCATCAGCGGCGGAATCCGGATCATCAGCGGCATCATCACCCCGTTCTCCGCCGGGCTGCGCGTCCTGAACATCATCGTCGGCGTGCTCCTGGTGATCGTCGGCATCGTGGCCATCCGGAACCCGCTGGCTTCGCTGACCGTGCTGGGCATGGTCGTGGGCATCGCCTGGATCGTGGAAGGCGTCATGGCCCTGACCGAGGTCGAATCCGGCGGCTCCCGCTGGTACGCCATCACCTACGGGGTGATCTCCCTGCTGGCCGGCGTGGTCGTGCTGTTCCTGCCGGTCAGCTCGCTGGCCGCGCTGGTGGTCTTCGGCGGGATCTTCCTGCTGCTGCTTGGCGTGGTCCAGCTGGTGCGTGCGCTGACCTTCGGCCGCGGCGCGGCCCGGGCCGCCTGAGCCGCGAAGACCATCCGCCGCTCAGCGGATCCGGTGCCGGATGCGGACGGCGGCCAGCAGCGTGAAGACCACGATCATGGCGCACAGCACCGCCACCACGAACGCGCCGGTGATCTCCCGGCCGCCCACGGACGCCGTGATGCCGAAGACCTCCTGGAGGTCCTCGACCGCTCCGGGGGTCCCGCCGGCCATGGCCTCCAGGGAATCGGCAGTCATCTGCTGCCGGACCGGCACCGAAGCCTGCATGAAGGGCAGCGCGTTGACCACCGTCCGCACCCCCTCGGGAAGCGCTCCGACCGGAATGTAGGCCCCTGCGAGGAAGCCCAGGATGGTGCCGACGATCGTCGACAGGGCCGAATAGGCGCCCGCCGTGCGGACAAAGGACACCGCGAACGCGCTGAGCGCGGCGAAGGCCAGGCAGCTCAGCGCCAGGAAACCGTAGATGACGGCGACGGAGCGCGGCGCGTAACTGACCCCGTCCACCAGGTACAGGTAGGCCAGGGAGGCGATCAGGACCAGCGTCGTCATGATCAGGGCGATGATTCCCGCGGACACGAGATAGCCGAGGATGAGCTTTTCCCGGCTGATCGGTGAGACCAGGAAGTCCCGGAACCGGCCCGACGCCGAGTCCTCCACGAACACGTTCAATGCCCCCAGCCCGGTGGTGATGGAGGTGATGCCCACGATGCCGGCGAACATCCAGCTGTCGACGAAGCCCTTGACCTGCTCCTCCGTGGCGCCGGGAAAGGACTGCTGCAGGTCCTGGACCTGCGTGCTGCCCAGGAAAAGGGTGTAGAGCAGGAACAGGATGAGTGCCGAAAGCAGCGAGAAGAACACTCCCAGCCGGTCCCGGAAGAACAGCCGCAGGTTCCGGGCCACCAGCGTGCCGACGACGTTCATGCCGCTCCCTCCCCGGCATCGGTGCCGCCGGTTGCCGTCTCGGGGCCGTGCCCGGTGAGGGCCAGGAAGACGTCGTCCATGGTGCCGTGCCGGAACTCGAAGTCCGCCACGCTGTCCCCGTGCCGGGCGAGGAGGGCGCGGGCGGTGCCGGCGCCGTCGACCACCAGCCGCACCACGCCGTCGTCGTCCGCGGCCCGCACCTCGGCGCCCGCCTCCCGGGCGAGCTCCAGCAGGGCGGGCCGGTCGGTGGTGACGATGCTGAGGACGGAGGCGCTGTGTCGGGCGCGCAGCTGCTCCGGGGTGCCGTCGGCGATGATCCGGCCGCGGTCGATGATGCACACCCGGTCCGCCTCCTCGGTCTCCTCCATGTAGTGCGTGGTGAGGAAGACGGTCAGGCCGCTGTCCTCGCGCAGCTGGCGGATGGTGGACCAGACGACGGCGCGGCTGGCCGGATCCAGGCCGGCGGTCGGCTCGTCCAGGAAGAGCACCGCGGGCGAGTGCAGCAGGGCGCGGGCGATGTCGACGCGGCGACGCTGGCCGCCGGAATACGTGCCGTATCGGCGGTCGAGGAAGTCCTTGAGGCCGATCAGCCGGCTCAGCTCCTCGATCCGCGCCTCGTTTGCCGCCGCGTCCGGTGAGTAGAACCGCGCGCGGGACCGCAGGTTTTCCCGCCCGGTCAGCAGCGGGTCAAGGAGCGGATCCTGGAACACGACGCCGATCTGCCGGCGGACCTTCGCGGCGGCCGTGCGCACATCGGCTCCGCAGACGGACGCCTCGCCCGCGTCGAAGCCCAGCACCGTGGTCAGGCAGGAGATGGTGGTGGACTTGCCCGCCCCGTTGGTGCCGAGGAAGGCGAACACGCTGCCCGGTGCAACGTCGAAGGACAGGTCGTCCACGGCCGTCGTGGCGCCGTATCTTTTCGTCAGGCCCCGGACGCTGACCGCCGGCTCCGCGCTGTCCATGGTGGCTGTTCCCCTGTCGGCCGGCAGGCCGGCGGTGCGCCGGCGTCGTGAGAAGTGTAGCGGGGAGTATCCAGCCCCTGCCCAGCATCCTTCCAGCAGCGGTTAACGCGCTGCTAACACTCGGGAGCTGCCGGGCGTAACAAACCGGCCGCAAGCTGGATGCGTTCCCCGGTCTCGGTCTCAGCTGGTCCCATCCGCCTTTCGCGGCCCTGCCGCCGCCGTAGCGAAACGGAGCACCCTCCATGGACGCTGGAAACACCGCCTGGCTGCTGGCCGCAGCCGCCCTGGTCTGCCTGATGATCCCGGGCATCGCCTTCTTCTACGGTGGGATGGTCGGATCCCGCCGCACCCTGAACATGATCCTGATGTGCCTGGGCAGCGCCAGCCTGGTGGCCGTGCTCTGGGTGGCCTTCGGCTACTCCGCGGCGTTCGGCGACTCCGTTGCCGGGCTCGGCCTGCTGGGCAGCCTGACCGAGTACGCGGGCCTGGGCCAGCTGCTGGCCGAGGACCCCGACGCCGTGATTCCCGGCGCCCTGTTCGCCGCGTTCCAGCTGATGTTCGCCTGCGTGACCACCGCCCTGGTGGCCGGCGCCGCGGCCGGACGGATGAAGTTCGGCGCCTGGATGGTCTTCGCCGGCCTCTGGGCCTCGCTGGTGTACTTCCCCGTGGCGCACTGGGTGTTCGCCTTCGACAGCGCGGACGGCAGCGTCACCGGCGGCTGGATCGCCAACACCCTGGGCGCCATCGACTTCGCCGGCGGCACCGCGGTGCACATGAACGCCGGCGTGGCGGCGCTGGCCCTGGCCCTGGTGCTCGGCCGCAGCGCGGGATGGCCGCATGCGCACGGCAAGCCGCACAGCCGTCCCCTGGTGGTCCTCGGCGCCGGGCTGCTGTGGATCGGCTGGTACGGGTTCAATGCCGGCTCGGCTCTGAGCGCAGGCCAGGCGGCCGCCGTCGTCTTCCTGAACACCGCGGTCGCCGCCGCCGCCGGCCTGCTCGGCTGGGCGGCCACCGAGCGGCTGCGGCTGGGCCGCTCCTCGGTGATGGGCGCGGCGTCGGGCCTGATCGCCGCCCTGGTCGCCATTACCCCGGCCTGCGGGGCGGTCAGCCCGCTCGGCGCGCTGGCCATCGGTGCCCTGGCCGGGATCGTCTGCTCGCTGGCCATTGAGTGGAAGTACCGGCTGGGCTATGACGATTCGCTGGACGTAGTCGGCGTGCACCTGGTCGGCGGCGTACTGGGCACGCTGCTGATCGGCCTGTTCGCCACCGACGCCGCCCCGAACGGGGTCAGCGGCCTGTTCTACGGCGGCGGCTGGTCACTGCTGGGCGTCCAGGCAGTGGCCACCGCTGCGGTTCTCGCGTACTCGTTCGTCCTCACCTGGGTGATTGCGAAGGTCCTGAACCTGACTATGGGCCTGCGGATTCCGCCCGAGAGCGAGCTGCAGGGCATCGACCTGGCCACGCACGCCGAGTCGGCGTACCTGAACGACGACGAGCCGGTGGAGCTGGGCGCCCCGGCCAAGTAAGCAGTTCCCGGCCGGGGCGGCCCCGGGCCGGCTTTAGATTCCGTCCATCAGCCCCTGCTCCTGGTCCAGGTAGGTGCGCAGGAGCTCCACCGCGTGCCCCGTGTCGGGTTCCTGCGCCAGGGCCTCGAGCATGGACTCCCCCTGCGCGGCGCCCCCGGGGAAGGGCGGCAGCAGCGGGATCTCGGGGTCGGTGAGCACCTCGAGGATGAAGGGCCGGTCGGCGTCGAGCGCGTCGTCCCAGGCGGCGGCGAGGTCGGCGGGATCCTCCACCGTGCGGCCGGCCAGGCCCAGCAGCTCGGCGTAGGCGGCATAGCGGAAGTCCGGCAGCGCCTGGGACTCGGGATAGCGCGGATCCCCCTCCATCTCCCGCTGCTCCCAGGTCACTTCGGTCAGCTCCCGGTTGTTGAAGACACAGACCACGAAGCGCGGATCGGCCCAGTCCGGCCAGAGCCGGCTGAGCGTGATCAGTTCGGTGAGGCCGGCCATCTGCATCGCGCCGTCACCTGAGAGCGCGACGACGGGCCGGTCCGGGGCGGCCAGCTTCGCCGCGATTCCGTACGGGACCGAGCAGCCCATGCTGGCCAGCGTGGAGGACAGATGCGCCGGGACGCCGGCCGGCAGGCGCAGCTGCCGGGCGTACCAGTACACGCAGCTGCCGACGTCGACCGCCACCTGCGCGTTCTCCGGCAGCCGGGCGCTCAGCTCAGCGACCACCTGTTCCGGGTTCACCGGCCGGGCCGGCACCTGGGCGCGTTCCGCGGCCAGACGGTGCCAGCGCCGGACAGCTTCCTCCACCCGGGCGCGCCAAGGTGACTCCGGCCGCTCCTCGAGTTGAGGCAGCAGCGCGTCCAGGGCGGCCGCGGCGTCGCCGGGCAGCGCGACCTCCACCGGGTACCGGTTGCCGATCGCCGCCGGGTTCACATCGATCTGCACGGCGCGGGCCTGCCCTGGCGCCGGATAGAACTCGGTCCAGGGATCGTTGGAGCCGATGATCAGCAGCGCGTCGCAGTTGTCCAGCATCCAGCCGCTGGAGGCGGTGCCCAGGTGGCCCATGGTGCCCGCCGCGAGCGGATGCGATTCGTCGATGTACGGCTTGCCCTGCAGGCTGGTGGTGATGCCGGCGCCGATCTTCTCCGCGAGCGCCTGCACCTGTTCCTGCGCGTGCCGGGCGCCCTGGCCCACCAGCAGCGCGGGGCGCTGCGCCTCGTTCAGCAGCCGGGCGGCGGCCGCCACGTCGTCCGCCGCCGGCGCCGCGTGCGCCGGCCGCCAGACCGGGGCGGTCGAGAGGATGCCGTGTTCCTGGTCCAGTTCGGGGGCCGGCTCCTTCTGCACATCGTGCGGAAGGATGACGACGGCGGGCGAACGGGTGGCCAGCGCGGACTTGAAGGCGCGGTCCAGCACGAGCGGCACCTGTTCCGGGCTGTTGATCTGCTGCCGGAAGGAGGAGGCGACGTCGCGGGTCAGGTTCAGCAGGTCGATTTCCTGCATGTAGGCGGAGCCGAGGACGCTGCGGGACTGCTGTCCGACGATCGCGACCACCGGAACGCCGTCCATCTTCGCGTCGTAGAGCCCGTTGAGCAGATGCACCGCACCGGGGCCCTGGGTGGAGAGCATCACCCCCACCTCACCGGTGTACTTGGCGTGCCCCACCGCCATGAACGCGGCGTTCTCCTCGTGCCGGGCCTGCACGAAGTCGATCTCCCCGCTGCGGCGCAGCGCCCCGAGGACGGTGTTGATCCCGTCACCGCTGTAGCCGAAGATCCGCTGCACGTTCCACGCCCGCAGCCGCTCCACGACAACGTCGGCCACCAGTTTCCCGCTCATGCCACTCCCTCCGCGCCCGCGGTGCGGGCGGTTCATCAGCCTGCTTATGGTTGATCACCACTATTCCAAACCGGCAGGCGAACGGGAAACCCCGCGGCCGGCAACGGCCCGCCCGCCGGAGGTGCGGACGCGCATCTTCACATCGCGTGACCTGGACCACAATCACGTACCCTTTCGGGGTATTACCCGTACCGTGCCAACGATGCCGTCTGGAGGGGTGAAACCGTGCCGCGTCATCACGTCCGGTTCCTCCACGCATCTTTGCCCAGTTGGCCAATCTGCATTTAGGAGCAGCCATGACCCTCCTCGCCACCTCCGCCTGGCACGGCAGGATCCACACCGATGCCTGGACCGCCGGGGCCGCCGGCGTCCTCGACGTGGTGGAGCCCGCCACCGGCCGCGTCCTGGGCTCGGTGGGCGCCGCCGACCGGTCCGACGCGCTTGCCGCCGCCACCCGGGCCGCGGAAGCCCAGCAGGCCTGGGCACGGACCAAGCCGGAGGAACGCGCCGCCGTGCTCCGCCGCGCCGGCGCCCTGTTCGAGGAACACGCCGGAGAAATCCAGGACTGGATCATCCGGGAAACCGGCTCCATTGCCGCCAAGGCGGGCCTGGAGACCCACATTGCCGCCAACGAGTGCTACGAAGCCGCGGCCCTGCCGGCCCACCCCGCAGGCGATGTGCTGACCAGCAACGAGGACCGCTGGTCCTTCGCCCGCCGCCGCGCGGCCGGCGTCGTCTCGGTGATCTCCCCGTTCAACTTCCCCCTGATCCTCTCCATCCGCTCCGTCGCCCCGGCCCTGGCCCTCGGCAACGCCGTGCTGCTGAAGCCGGACCCCCGCACCAGCGTCTCCGGCGGCGTGTCCATCATGCGCGTCTTCGAGCTGGCCGGCCTTCCGGCCGGCGTGCTGCAGCTGCTGCCCGGCGGCGCCGAGGTGGGCCAGGCCGTGGTGGAGGCGCCGGAGGTGCGCGTCGTGTCCTTCACGGGCTCGACGGCGGCGGGCCGCAAGGTCGGTGAGACGGCCGGGCGCCTGCTCAAGCGGGCCCACCTGGAGCTCGGCGGCAATAACGCCCTGATCGTGCTGCCCGGAGCCGACCTGGACCTCGCGGCCTCCGCCGGCGCGTTCGGCTCCTTCATGCACCAGGGGCAGATCTGCATGACCACCGGCCGTCACATCGTGCACGAATCCCTGCTCCAGGAGTACGTCGAACGCCTGGCGGAGAAGGCCTCCGCGCTGCCGGTCGGAGACCCGAGCACCGGGCAGGTGGCGCTGGGCCCGATCATTGACGAGCGCCAGCGCGACAACATCGACCGGCTGGTGCGGGCGGCGAAGGACGACGGCGCGCAGGTGGCCGCCGGGGGCACCTACGAGGGCCTGTTCTACCGGCCGACCGTGCTCACCGGCCTGACGCCCCGAAACCCGGCGTGGACCGAGGAGATCTTCGGCCCGGTGGCGCCCGTGCTGGGCTTCTCCACCATCGACGAGGCGGTCCAGCTGGCGAACGCCTCGGAGTACGGGCTCTCCCTGGGCGTGCTGGGCGAGGTCGGGCTGGCCATGGAGGTGGCCGACCGGGTCCACACCGGCAAGGTCCACATCAACGAACAGACCGTGTCGGACGAGGCGAATTCGCCGTTCGGCGGCATGGGCGCCTCGGGAACCGGGTCCCGCTTCGGCGGCGCGGCCGCGAACATCGAAGCGTTCACCGAGACGCAGTGGCTGACCATGCGTCCGGAGATCGCCCGCTACCCGTTCTAGCGAAAGGTCCGGGTCCGGGAGCGCCGCGCGGGGGTCGGCGCGCCCCGGGCCCGTCCGGGCCCGGGCCTCGGTCAGCGGGCGGGCTTGTCCGCCCGGACCGGGTGGCCGGAGACGATGGACACCCGGTTGAAGGCGTTCATCGTCACCGCGGCCCAGCTGATGACGGAGAACTGATCGTCGGTGAGCCCCGCACGCAGGCCGGTGAAGGCCTCCTCCCGTTCCGCCCGGGGCGGCAGGTCGGTGACCGCCTCCGCCAGGGCCAGGGCAGCCCGCTCGGTGTCCGAAAAGACCTCTGTGTCGCGCCAGGCGGGCAGGACGGCCAGCCGGCGCGGCTCCTCCCCGGCCTCCAGCGCCTGCCGCGTGTGCAGGTCCAGGCAGTAGGCGCAGCCGTTCAGCTGGGAGATCCGCAGGTTCACCAGTTCCATCAGCCGGCGGTCCAGCCCGGCGTCGGCCGCCGCCGCACGGACCTGCGCCGCGGTCGCGGCGAGCGCCCGGTAGGCCTCGCGGTGCTGCTTGTCCAGATAGATCCGCCGGTTCATGCTGCTCCTTCCGTCTGCCTCCATCCTCACCCTAGGCCCAGGCCACCACCACCCGGGCGGCCTGGTCCGGCACGGTCACGTCCAGGCCGGTCAGCTCGCGGAAGCGGCGCAGCCGGTTCAGGATCGTATTGCGGTGGCAGTACAGGTCCGCCGCGGTCTGGCTGACGGAACCGGTGGCCAGGTACAGCTCCACGGTCTCCTTCAGGCGCTCCCGCTCGCTCAGCCGGGTTTGTCCCAGGGCATCATCCAGCGGACCGCGCAGGTCGACGCCGGCGTCCAGCAGCAGGTGGCTGGCCAGGCGCACCCATCCCCCCGAGAGGCTGACCGGCCCGCGGTCCCGTTCATCGAGCAGGCCGGCCAGGCGCCCCGCAGCGGCGGCGGCGCCGGGCACCGCCCGCAGGCCCGGCACCCGCGGAACCAGCCCGCACGGCAGGCGTTCCAGCCCGGGCAGCAGGCGGCCGGTCCCCGGGCCGGTCGGCGGAACCCAGAAAGCCGTCAGGAACTGTCCCTGCTGATGGGTGAACACGTCGCGCTCCGCGGCCCGGGCCGCGTCGACGGCGGCCCGCAGCCCGGCTGCGACCGGCGCCGCGGCGGTGACGACGGTAAAGGTGTCCTGCGCCCGCACGCCCAGGGCCTGCGCAATCGCGGCCAGCCCCTCCTCCGAGGGGGCCGCGTCGAACAGCCGGTCGATGAAGCCGCGGCGCACATCGGCCTCCTCCCGGGCCATGGCGATCCGCTCGGCCGAGTAGCTGAGATAGGTCTGCGTGGCGAAGTTGTCCACCACCTGCCAGACCCGCTCCACCCGACGGGTGAGCAGATCCGCGTCCTCCGGCGAGGAGATCTCCAGGAGGGCGTTCCAGATGATCCCGAAGTCCAGGCGCACCGCCGCCGTCAGCGAATCCGGCGGAACCCGCTGGCGGGCACGCCGGGACCCCAGTTCCCGGGCCAGGTCCAGCAGTTCGGGCGCCGGGGAGCCGGTGGCCAGGCTGCTGAGCAGGCCGTGGAAGGTCTGCACCGCGGTGGCCCGGACCTCGTCGGAGCGGGCGAAGTCGGCGTAGTCCTCGATGCCGCCCAGCTGTCCGAGGAAGCGTTCGGTGAGCAGGTCCGACCGCCCGCTGAGCAGGACCAGCAGCTGCCGCCACCGCTCCTGCTCCTCCTGATGAAAGGCAGTGTGCATGTGCACACTTTATTCGTTCGTTTCCGTGTTGTTTTACTCGGGAACCTGCGGTTTTCCACTGGCAGGATGAAAGCAGTCCCGGCGCGCTGTGATGTGCGCCACCCTGCGACCTTGGAGTTCCCCGATGGCCCAGCCAAGCACCGCCGGCCCGGCACCCGCCGCGCCGGCGAAGATCAGCGAGAAGACCGCGGGACAGGTGGCCTTCGCCGCCCTCGTCGGCACCGCCCTGGAGTGGTACGACTTCTTCCTGTTCACCACCGCTTCGGCCCTGGTGTTCAACGTGCAGTACTTCATCTCCGAGGACCCGGTCCAGGCCACCCTGTACTCATTCGGCACCCTCGCCGTCGGTTTCGTCGCCCGTCCCATCGGCGGGGTCATCTGCGGCATGCTCGGGGACAAGTTCGGGCGCAAGAAAATCCTGATGATCACCATCGTCGGCATCGGCGTGGTGACCGGCCTCATCGGCCTGCTGCCCACCCATGCGAGCATCGGCGTCGCCGCCCCCGTGCTGCTGATCGTCCTGCGCATCCTGCAGGGCCTGGCCGTCGGCGGGGAATGGTCCGGCGCCGTCACCATCGCCGTGGAGAACGCCCCGCCCGCCAAGCGCGCCCGCTACGCCGCCATGCCGCAGATCGGTTCGCCGATCGGCACCCTGCTCTCGTCCGGCGGTTTCTTCCTCGTCGCCGCCCTGATCAGCGAGGACAACTTCGACTCCTGGGGCTGGCGCATTCCGTTCCTAGCCGCCATTCCGCTGCTGCTGGTGGCCCTGTGGATCCGCAGCCGGCTCAGCGAGTCCCCCCAATTCGAGGCGCTGATGGCCAGCGGCGAAACCGAGCACGCGCCGGTGCGCCGCACCTTCCTGGAATCCTGGCGGCAGATCCTCATCGGCATGGCCTCCACCCTGCTGGGTGTGGGCGGCTTCTACCTGGTCACCACCTTCTCGGTGTACTACGGCACCTCCATCCTCGGCCTGCCGCAGGCCCTGATGCTGCTGGCCACCCTGGTGGCCGCCGCCGTCGAGATTCCCATCCTCATCTGGGGCGGCCGGCTGGGCGAGAAGTTCGGCGCCAGCAGGGTGATCCTCTGGGGCGGCGCCGCCGCCGTCCTCGCGGCCTTCCCCGTGTTCCTGGCCGTGCAGAGCGGCGAACCGGTGCTCGTGGTGCTCGGCGTGACCGTGGGCGTGGCCTGCCTGTCGCTGCCGTACGCCGTCTCCGGCACCGCGCTCACCGGCCTGTTCCCCGCCAAGACCCGCTACACCGGCGTCGCGATCGCCTCCAACGCCGCCAGCGTGATCAGCGGCTTCGTGCCCATGGCCGCCACCGCCCTGCTCGCCGCGGCCTCCAACTCCATCGTGCCGATCGCCCTGCTGCTGATGGTGATCGCCGGGTTCACGGCGGTCTCCGGCCTGCTGATTCCGCGCTGGTCCGTGGTGGAGAAGGGCCTGCTGCGGTGAGCAGCGCAGCGGACACGGTCAGCGCCGGGCACCTGCTGGTCGCCCAGCTGGAGGCCGCCGGCATCCCCCGGGTCTATGCGGTGCCGGGGGAAAGCTACCTGGACGTGCTCGACGGCCTGCACGCCTCCCCCATCCGCACGGTGGTGGCCCGCCACGAGGGCGGGGCCGGCTTCATGGCCCTGGCCGAGGGCCGGCTCACCGACCGGCCCGGCGTCGCCATGGTCACCCGGGGCCCCGGGGCGGCCAACGCGTTCATCGCCGTGCACACCGCCTACCAGGACGCGACGCCGCTGGTGCTGTTCATCGGCCTGGTGCCGGTGGCGGACCGCGGCCGCGAATCCTTCCAGGAGTTCGACCCCGCCGCCTGGTTCGGCAGCACCGCCAAGAAGGTCCTGGTGCTGGAGGACCCGGCGGCGGCGGCACGGATCGTGGACGAGGCACTGCACACCGCGGCGTCGGGCCGGCCCGGCCCCGTCGTCGTCGGGCTGCCGGAGGACCTGCTGGTGCGGCAGGTTCCGGCGCGGACCGTCCCGCCCCGGCCGGTGGCCGCCCCGGCACCCGACGACGCCGCCCTGGCCCGGCTGGCCGACCTGCTGCGCGCTTCCCGCCGGCCCCTGCTGGTGGCCGGCGGCGAGGGCTGGACGGCGCAGGCCGCCGACGCCGTCGCCGGCTGGGCCGCGGCCCGCGGAATTCCGGTGGCGACGGACTTCCGCGCCTTCGACTCCGTGCCGCATGCCAGCGAGGCCTATGTGGGCGGGCTGGGCTACGGGCGGGCCGAGTCCACCGCCGCCTGCCTGGAACACGCCGACCTGCTGCTGTTCGTCGGCTGCGTCCGCTCCGACGTGCTCTCGGACGGGTATCGACTGGGCGGCTCGGCGGTGACCGTCGTGGTGAATCCCGATCCGGAGCTGCTCGGCCACGACGGCCGGGTGGATCTGCAGGTGACCGCGGGTCCGGCCTCGTTCGCGGCCGCCCTGCCGCGGCTCGACGCGCTGCCCGGCCCCGCTCCCGCCCACGAGGCGGACTGGCTCAAGTCCGCCCGCGCGGCCTGGGAAACCGCACGCATCCCGGCACCGGACACGGTCGGCGGCGTCGACCTGGGCCTGGCCATGGCCGCGGTCGAGGCCCGGAAGGAGCCGGACGCGATCCTGACCTTCGGTGCCGGCAACCACACCGGCTGGGCCGGGCGGTTCCTCAGCCTGAACGGACCGGATTCGCTGGTCGGGCCGCGCAACGGCGCGATGGGCGCCGGCATCCCGGCGGCAGTCGCCGCGTCCCTGGCCTACCCGGACCGGCAGGTGATCTCGGTGGCCGGAGACGGCTGCTTCCTGATGAACGCGCAGGAGATCGCCACCGCCGTCGCGGCCGGCGCCAGATTCACCGCCATCGTGGTGGACAACGCCGGCTACGGCACCATCAAGGGCCACCAGGAGCAGGCCTATCCGGGCCGGCCCTCCGGCACCGACCTGGTGAACCCCGACTTCGCCGCCTGGGCACAGTCCTTCGGCGGCTACGGCGAACGCGTGGAACACACCGGCGACTTCCCCGCCGCCTTCGAACGTGCCGCGGCCAGCGGCCGCCCGGCGGTGCTGCACGTCATCCAGGACCCGGCGGTCCGCACCCCGCTCAGCCAGAGCATCCCCGAGGAAAGGCCCCTGTGAAACTCGACCTGCTGATCCGCAACGCCCGCATCATCACGATGGACACGGCACGGCCCGCGGCGGCCGCCGTCGGCGTCCTGAACGGGCGGATCGTGGGGCTCGACGCCGACGTCGCGCACCTGCCCGCCGCCGAGACGGTGGACCTGGGCGGGGCGGTGCTGACGCCGGGCTTCAACGACACGCACTGCCACACCACCTGGTTCGGCCTCGGGCTGGCCGAAACCGACGTGTCCGGCGCCGCCGACATGGAGGAGCTGTACACCCTGCTCGAAACGGCCGCGGCGCAGCCGGACACCACCGGCACCGGCTGGGTGATGGGCACCGGCTTCAACCAGGTGGACCACGGCGGCCGCTTCCCCGACATCCGGGTGCTGGACCGGATCTGCGCCGGCCGGCCGCTGTACCTGCGGCACAACTCCGGACACATGGCGGTGGCCAACACCGCCGCGCTGCGGCTGGCCGGCGCGGACGCCCCGGACTTCCCGGACCCCGCGGGCGGGCGGGTGGTCCGCCACCCCGACGGCACGCCCACCGGGCTGCTGCAGGAGACCGCGCAGCGGCTGGTCCAGGACCTGGTGCAGCCCTACCCGCTCGCCGCCATCGAGGCGGCGCTGGACCGCGGCACCGCCCGTTACGCCCGCGAAGGCATCACCAGCTTCACGGAGGCCGGCATCGGCGGCGGCTGGATCGGCCACTCCCCGCTGGAGCTGGCCGCCTACACGGCCGCGCTGCGGGACGGCCGGCTGCATGCCCGCGCCCAGGTCATGCCCGCCCTCGACGCGCTGCACCAGCTCACCGGCCACGCCGACGACGACGCCGGGCTGGGCCTGGACCTGGGCATTGTCACCGGGTTCGGCTGCGACCGGCTGTCCCTGGGCCCGGCGAAGGTCTTCACCGACGGGTCGCTGATCAGCGAAACCGCCGCCGTGGCCGAGCCGTACTGCGGCCACGACCACGGCACGAACACCGGCTACTTCCAGGACGACCCGGAGCAGATGCGCTCCCGGATCCTCTCCGCCTACCGTTCCGGCTGGTCGATTGCCGCCCACGCCATCGGGGACCGCGCCGTCGACTTCGCCCTGGACGTGCTCACCGAATGCCAGCGCACCTACGGACGGCGGGCCGTGCCCAACCGGATCGAGCACGCCTCCATCACCCGGGACGAGCACCTGCCGAAACTGGCGGCCGCCGGAATCGCGGTCACCCCGCAGGCCGGGTTCTTCGCCACCCTCGGCGACGCCATGACCGCGTCCCTGGGCCCGGACCGGGCGCGCCTGGCCTACCGCGGACGGTCCTTCGTCGACGCCGGGGTGCTGCTGGCCGGCAGCTCGGACCGCCCCGTGGCCGACGGCAACGTGATGCGCTGCCTGCAGGCCTTCGTGGACCGGCGCAGCGGCAGCGGCGACGTCTTCGGCGGCCCCGACGAAGGCCTCACCCCGTACCAGGCCCTGGCCGCCTACACGGTCAACGCCGCGGAAGCCACCGGACGGCGGGGCAGCCTCGGCAGCATCACCCCCGGCCTCCTGGCGGACTTCGCCGTGCTCTCCGATTCGCCCCTCGACGTGCCCACGGACGAGATCGGCGACATTCAGGTCCGCGCCACCATTCTGGGCGGCGAATTCACCCACAACGCCCTCTGATCCCTTCCCCCGACAGGAGAACCGCCGTGCCCGGCACCGCCCCCACTGATGAGTTGTTCCTCGCCCATTTCGCCGAGCTCAGCCGCTTCGGCGCCACCGAACGCGGCGGCGTCGACCGCCAGGCCGGCACGCCCGCCGACGGCGAGCAGCGCCGCTGGCTCGCGCAGCTGCTTGCCGCCGAAGGCTTCGACGTGCAGTACGACCGCGTCGGCAACCAGTTCGCGCTGCTTGAGCTGGTACCCGGCGCGCCCTACGTCCTGACCGGCTCGCACCTGGATTCGCAGCCCACCGCCGGCCGGTTCGACGGCGCGTACGGTGTGCTGGCCTCGGCCCATGCCTGCCTGCGGCTCGCCGCGGAGTTCGCCGCCGCCGGCACCCGGCCGCGGTTCAACCTCGCGGTGGTGAACTGGTTCAACGAGGAGGGCTCCCGGTTCAAGCCGTCCATGCTGGGCAGCAGCGTCTTCACCGGCAAGCTGGACGCCGGGACGGCGCTGGCGGTCCGGGACGGGCAGGGGGTCACGGTGCGCGAGGCCCTGGAGTCCATCGGCTGCCTGGGGGACGGCGAAGGCCCGTCGGCGGCGTTCTGCGCGGAGATCCACATCGAGCAGGGCCGCAGCCTGGAACGGGACGGCATCACCATCGGCCTGGTGGACTCGAACTGGGCGGTGAACAAGTACGAGTTCGTGGTGCACGGCGAGCAGGCGCACACGGGCTCCACCGTGATCGCGGACCGGCACGATGCGCTGCTGGGCGCCTCGATGCTGGTGGTCGCTGCCCGGGAGGCGGCGGACCGCTACCCCGGGCAGGTCATCACCTCGGTCGGCCAGCTGAGCGTGTACCCCAACTCCCCGGTGGTGGTGCCCAGCCGGGTGGAGCTGGTGCTGGACCTGCGCAGCGCGCAGATGCCGCTGCTGGCCGAAGCCGACGCCTGGCTGCATGAGCGGATCGCCGCGATCGAGGCGGCCGCCTCGGTCACCATCGAGCAGCGCATGTCCCACGGCTGGCCCGTGACCCCCTATCAGCCGGAGGGCGTGGAGCTGGCGGCCAAGGTGGCGGCGGACCTGGGCCTGCCGGCCCGCCCGGTAAGCACCCTGGCCGGGCACGACTCCACGAACCTCAAGGACGTGGTGCCCACGGTCATGCTGTTCGTGCCCAGCGTCGAGGGGATCTCCCACAACGAACGCGAGCTGACCAGCGACGCCGACATGCTGGCCGGCGTCGCCGTGCTGACCGAAGTGGTGCGCCGCCTCGCGCTGGGGGCCCTTGCGGAGTAGACCGCGGCGCCGGCCGCTGCCTATCCTGCCTGCATGCCCAAGACCATCTACTACGTGGCGTGCTCGCTGGACGGGTTCATCGCCACCGAGGACGACAGCCTCGACTGGCTGCTCTCGTTCGGTTTCGACGCCTTCCAGCAGGAATATGACCGGTTCCTGTCCGGCGTCGGGGCGCTGGTGATGGGCTCGGGCACCTACGAGTGGATCCGCCGCGAGGAACCGGACACCTGGGCCTACGGTTCGCTGCCGTGCTGGGTGATGACCAGCCGCCCCCTCGATCCTCCGCCGGGGGCTCCCGTCCGGTCTGCGGCCGGCGACGTGCGCGACATCGCCCGCGCGGCCCGGGACGCGGCGCAGGGAGGCAACGTCTGGGTGGTCGGCGGCGGCAACGTCGCGGCCCAGTTCCAGGAGGCCGGGCTGCTGGACGAGCTGCGCATCACCTACATGCCGGTGGCGCTGGGCAGCGGCCGGCGGCTGCTGCCGGTCGCCGGGCCGACGGATCGGTTCACGCTGGCCGCCACGACCGCGTTCGACGGCGGCGCCGTCGAACTGCGCTACACCCGGGCGGACCGTTAGCGGCCCGCCCTCCCGGGCCGCTGAACACAAAAAACAATTCCCCCCGATGCCTGTAGGATTTACGCCAGCGTAACTTCCGATAACCACTGACAGGCGGCCGGCCCATGGGTCCTGATATCCGTGCACGCAACAACGTAAGAATCCTCGGGCGGGAAGACGGGCCGACGGTATTGTTCGGCCACGGCTTCGGCTGCGACCAGGGCATGTGGCAGCGGGTGCTGCCGCGCTTCATCGACGATTACCGGGTGGTGCTCTTTGACTACGTCGGATCCGGCAACTCCGACCTCGATGCCTATGATCCGGCGCGGTACTCCACCCTGGACGGCTACGTCGAAGACGTGCTGGAGATCTGCGCCGAGCTCGGCGGCGGTCCGCTGACTTTCGTCGGCCACAGCGTCAGCGCAATGGTCGCGGTCGCCGCCGCCGCGAAAAACCCCTCCTATTTCGAGAGCATTATCCTGCTGGCGCCCTCGCCGAGCTATCTGGATTATCCCGGGGACGGTTATCAGGGCGGTTTCTCCCAGGCGGACCTCGACGAATTGCTGGTGGCCCTCGATTCCAATTACTTCGTCTGGGCCAACTCCATGGCCCCGATGATCATGGGTAATCCCTCCCAGCCGGAGCTGCACAGCGAACTGGCCGGAAGCTTCTGCCGCGTCAATCCCACCGTGGCCCGCGACTTTGCCCGGGTCGCCTTCCTCTCCGATGTGCGCCACCTGCTCGCGGATGTGAAGGTGCCGGCGCTGATCCTGCAGGCCTCCAATGACGCTCTGGTGCCCCCGCATGTGGGCACCTACCTGCTGGAGCGCCTGCCCGAAGGAACCCTGCGGGTGATGAAGGCCGAAGGCCACCTGCCCCACGTCAGTGCCCCGGCCGAGACGGCGGACCTCATCCTCGACTACCTACGGCAGCCGGCCTGATCCTCCCCGCCGTTCCATCCCGCCCGTCCTCGCACCGAAAGACGCCCGTGTCCCACGACCCCGCCCGCGCCGACGTCGACTACGCCGCGCTGTTCCACGACGCGCCGTCGGGATACCTGGTGACCAGGACCGACGGCACCATCGTCGAAGCCAACGCCACCCTGCTGGCCTGGCTGGGCCGCCGCCGCCACGAAGTGGTCGGCTCCAGCCTGCTGGACCTGCTCCCGGTGGGCGACCGCATCGTCTACACCACCCATGCCCTCTCCCAGCTGGGGCTCATGGGCGCGTTCGCGGAACTGGCCGTGGACCTGCGCGGCGCCGACGGCGTCCGCCTTCCGGCGCTGCTTTCGGGCACCCGGGCCGCGGGCACGGGCGGGCTGCCCGACCTGGACCGGATCATCGTCTTCAACGCCCACGAACGCCGGCTCTACGAGCGGGAGCTGGTGGCCGCGCTGCGCAAGGCGGAGGAGGCCGAGGCGGCGCGCGCCGCCGCCGAGGCCAGCAGCCGGCGCAAGCAGACCCTCCTGGAATCAGTGCTGAACACCGTGGAGGTGGGCGTCACCGTGGTGGACGCCGAGGGCAACACGGTGCTGACCAACGCCCGCCAGCGGGCGAACTTCAAACGTGCGGTTCCCGAAGGCATGGACCGGCCGGACGAGTGCCAGCTGCTGCTCTTCGGGCCCGACCGGGTGACGCCGCTGCCCACCGACCTGCGGCCGATCCGGCGGGTGACCATGGGCCAGTCCTACTCCGATGAACTGGTCTGGATAGGCACCGGCGAAGGACAGCGGGCGCTGTCGACGACGGCCCGGCCCATCCGCGGCGACGACGAGTCCTTCACCGGTTCGGTCATCGCCTTCAGCGACGTCACCGACCTGGTCAGCGCCATCTCCGCCAAGGACGACTTCGTGGCCAACGTCAGCCACGAGCTGCGCACCCCGCTGACCTCGATCATGGGCTACCTCGACCTCGCCCTCGAGGAGGAGGACGAGCTGCCCCCGCACGTGGCGTCCGCCCTGCGGGTGGCGCTGCGCAACTCCGAGAAGCTGCTGCAGCTGGTTTCGGACCTGCTCTCGGCTGCGGCGGGGCAGACGAGCATGGAACCGGCCCCCACCGACCTGGCGGAGATCGTCCGGGCGGCCCTCACCTCCGTGGCGCCGCGCGCCGAGGCGAACGGCGTGGAGCTGGCCGCCGACATCCCGGAGCGGCTGCCCGCCGTCGTGGACGGGCAGCGGATCAGCCAGGTCCTGGACAACCTGCTCTCGAACGCGGTGAAGTACTCGCCCGACGGCGGCCGCACCACCGTGCGGGCCCGCCGGGAGGACGGCATGGTCCGGATCGAGGTCGAGGACTCGGGCATCGGCATGACCGAATCGGAGCAGTCCGAGGTCTTCACCAAGTTCTTCCGCTCCGTGACCGCCCGCCGCGCCGCGATTCCCGGCGTCGGGCTCGGATTGGCGATCAGCCGCAGCATCGTCGAAGCCCACGGCGGAACCATCACGCTGCGCAGCCAATCCGGTCGCGGCACCTGCTTCACGGTCCTGCTGCCGGTCGGCTGACCCGACCGCCCCGTCCGGCGATCCGGACGCGTTGCGTCCGCCGGTCACGGGGCGATCACGATTGCCCGGCCGATTTTGCCCGCGTCTGCGCAGCGTGCAAATATCCAAAGCAGGAAGACCGCGCTGCGGCCCGCGGAGCATCCGGGCCGGGCAGCGCCAGGGCGCCCCCGGGGCGCAGGAACGGAAAACAGGTGGCATGAACCGGACTGCCCGGAAGGTCGTCAAGAGGGTCGGCTCGTTCTCCGCCGTGGGCGCGGTGGCCTTCGTCGTCGACGTCGGGCTGTTCAACCTGCTCAACGAGACCGTGCTGCAGGGGAATCCGGTGACCGCGAAGGTCCTTTCCGTGACCGTGGCCACCGCCGTGTCCTGGCTCGGCAGCCGCTACCTGACCTTCCGGCACACCCGCGGGCGCAGCCTGCGCAGCGAGACGCTTCTTTTCGCCCTGACCAACGCCGTCGGCCTACTCATCGCCGCGGGCTGCCTGGTGGTCTCCAACTACGTCCTCGGTCTGACCGGCCCCGTGGCGGACAACATTTCCGGCAACGTGGTGGGCGTGGCCCTGGGCAATGTCTTCCGCTACTTCGCCTACCGCTACATCGTGTTCAACGCTCCGCGCAGCTCCGACGCCGGCGCTGACACCGACGCAGCGACCGGCACGGACGCCGCGGAACGCACGACCGCCCCCTCCGGCAGGTAAGCCGCCGGAGGAGGCGGGCGCGGCTCACGGAGCCGCCGCGGTCAGCGGCCGGCCGGGCGCCGGATCAGCTTCTTGTTGACGAACTCGTCCATGCCGTACCGGCCCAGCTCGCGGCCGACGCCGGAGCGCTTCACGCCGCCGAACGGCAGGTCCTCCTGGGTGCCGGCCACGCCGTTGATCCACACCATGCCGGTGTCGAGGCGGTCCGCGACGGCGAGGGCGCGTTCCTCGTCGGTGCTCCAGACCGCGCCGCCAAGCCCGTACGGGGAGTTGTTGGCCAGCTCCACCGCCTCGTCCTCGTCGGCGGCCTTGTAGACCATGGCCACGGGGCCGAACAGCTCCTCGGAGAACGCCCGCATCTCAGGGGTGATGCCGGTCAGCAGGGTCGGAGCCACGTAGGCTCCCGGGCCGTCCAGCAGTCCGCCGCCGGTGTGCAGCTGCGCGCCCTTGTCCACCGCATCGCGGATCTGCTCCACGAGCCCGTCGGCGGCGGCCTGCGAGGACAGCGGACCGAACCGGGTACCGGGGTCCCGCGGGTCCCCGGGCTGGATGCGGGCCAGCTTTTCGGCCATCTTCGCCACGAACTCCTCGTACAGCTCCTCCATCACGATGAACCGTTTGGGCGAGTTGCAGGCCTGCCCGGAGTTGCCCATCCGGCCGGCGACGGCGGCCTTGACCACCCCGTCGAGGTTCTCGGTGTCCAGGACGATGAACGGATCGGATCCGCCCAGCTCCAGCACGACCTTCTTCAGGTGCCGGCCGGCGGTTTCGGCGACGGCGGAGCCGGCCCGTTCGGAGCCGGTGAGCGAGACGCCCTGGATCCGCGGGTCGGCGATGATGTCGGCGGCCTGGTCGTTGGTGGCGAAGACGTTGACGTAGGCGCCCTCCGGCAGCCCGGCCTCCCGGAAGATCGCCTCCATGGCCAGCGCGGACTGCGGGCAGTTGTTGGCGTGCTTGAGCACCACGGTGTTGCCCAGCATCAGGTTGGGTCCGGCGAACCGGGCCACCTGGTAGTAGGGGTAGTTCCACGGCATGATGCCCAGCAGGGCGCCGATCGGTTCGGTGCGGACCACGGCCGTGCCGCCGCCCTTGGGGTTCAGCTGCTCGTCGGCCATGAAGCCCGGGCCTTCGGCGGCGTAGTAGTCGTAGATGTCGGCCACCAGGGCGACCTCGCCGCGGCCCTGCGCCACCGGCTTGCCCATTTCCAGGGCAATCAGGTCCGCCAGTTCGCCGGCCCGCTCCCGGTACAGTTCCGCGACGCGGGAGAGGACCTTGGACCGGTTTTCGACGGGTTCACGGCGCCAGGCGGCGAAGGCCTCGTGGGCGGCCGTGACGGCCTGTCCGATCTGCTCGTCGGTGGCTTCGGGAAACTCCCGGACGGTCTCGCCTGTGGCGGGGTTCACTGTCTTGTACACGCTCATGCGGCTTTACGTTACCTTTCCTGTGATCGCGGTCGCATCCCGGTCCGCGGCGGCGGCGGGCGCGCCCGGCGCCGGGAGCGGCTCATGCTCGGCGTCCAGGTCGACGGCGGGCGGCGGGCGGCGGAAGCCGCGGGTCAGGACCAGCAGGTAGGCCGCGCCGGCGGCGAGCCAGGCCAGGCCGACCATCAGGGCGGGGCCGGACAGGCTGAACCACAGCCAGACCGTGAGCAGGAAGCCGACGCCGGGCACCAGCCCGTAGCGCAGCAGGTCCGGCAGGGAGGGCGTGCGGCCGGCCAGGAAGTGCCTGGCCGCGCCCAGGTTCACCAGCGAGAACGCGGCCAGGGCGCCGAAGCTGACCACCGAGGCGACGGTCTCCAGGTCCGCGGCCAGCGCCAGCAGGGCCACCGCGCTGACCACGAGGACGGCGCCCACGGGCGACCGGAACCGGGCGCTGACCCGGCCGAACACCCGGCGCGGCAGCACGCCGTCGCGCCCCATCGCGAACAGGATCCGGGCCACGGAGGCCTGCGAGGCCATGGCCGAGGCGGTGGATCCGGCGATGTAGGCGGCCAGGAAGAGGGCCACCAGGGCCTGCCCGCCCACGCTGTCCATGATCTCGACGGCGGCGGCGTCCGGGTCGGTCAGCGACTGCCAGTCGGGAAAGGCCAGGTGGCTCACCCACGAAACGAGGATGAAGGCCGCCCCGCCGATCAGGGTGGTGAGGATGATGGCCCGCGGAACGGTCCGGCGCGGGTCCCTCGCCTCCTCGGACATGGTGGACACGGCGTCGAACCCCAGGAACGACAGGCAGAGGATCGCCGCGCCGGACATGATCAGCGGCAGCGACATGTCCGGGGAGGCGAACGGTTCCAGCAGCGACTGGCCCTCGCGCACCCGGGTCAGGGCCAGCGCCGCGAACACGACGACGAACACCGCCTGGGCGCCCACGAGAACCAGGTTGGCGCTGCGCACCACGGTGATGCCGACGACGTTCAGCACCGTGACCAGGGCGATCGCGCCCAGCGTGAAGGCCCAGGTGGGCACGGCGGGGAACTGGGCGTTGAGGTACAGCCCTATCAGCAGATAGTTCAGCATCGGCAGCAGCAGGTAGTCCAGCATCACGGTCCAGCCGGTCAGGAAGCCGACGTGCCGGCCGAAGATCCGCTGGGTGAAGCTGTAGGCGGAGCCCGCCGACGGGATGACGCGCACCAGGAACGCGTAGCTGAACGCGGTGAAGAGCATGGCCGCCAGCGTCACCGCGTAGGCGGCGGACAGGTGGCCCTCGGTGATGGTGGTGACCAGCCCGTAGGTGGTGAAGATCGTCATCGGCACCATGTACGCCAGGCCGAAGACCACCAGTGACGGGGTGCCCATGACCCGCTTCAGCCGGGCGGGTGCCGGGGCGGCGGATGGGGCGGCGGAGGATGCTGGGGGCTCGGTCATGTCGGCTCCGGTCTGGTGGGGGCGTGATCGCGCCGACGCTACCGACGCGCGTCGGCCGCGGACAAGACCGGCTTTCCGCCGGTTTGAACAACGCCCGGGATGAATCATCCAAGGAGCGCCCGGGCACCGCGTGGCTAGACTCCTCGGATACCGGAAGGAGCAGGAACTTGCAGAACGCGCCTATGCACGACGTGGTGGTGGTCGGCGCCGGCCTGGCCGGGCTGTCCGCCGCCCGGCAGCTGACCGCGGAGGGACTGGACGTCCTGGTGCTGGAGGCCCGGGACCGGGTGGCCGGCCGCAACGAGGGCGCCGTCTTCCGCAACGGGGTTCCGGTGGAGCTGGGCGGCCAGTGGGTGGGGCCGGGCCAGGACGCGGTGCTGGCGCTGATCGCCGAGCTCGGCCTGCAGACCTTCCAGGTGTACGACGCCGGCCGTTCCGTGCTCCGGATAGACGGCGGGCTCCGATATGCGGAGGGCGGGGCGTTCGGGCTGCCGGACACGGCGCTGGCCGAGTTCACCCGGGTGCAGGAGCTGATTGACGACCTCGCGGCCGCGGTGGACCCCGCGGATCCGGCCGCCGGGCCGGGCGCCGCCGAACAGGACCGGGTCACCGCCGACGCGTGGCTGCGGGAGAACGTCCGCGACGAGGCCGCCCGGCGCTTCTACGACATCATGCTGGCCACCATCTTCGCCGCCGATACCTGCGAGTTCTCGCTGCTGCACCTGCTGTTCTATGTCCGCTCCGGCGGCGGCCTGGTCCGCCTGATGTCCACCATCGGCGGGGCGCAGGATTCCCGCGTGCTGGGCGGCACCCACCGGATCTCCGAAGCCATGGCGGAGCAGCTCGGACCGCGGGTGCGGCTGCGCTGCCCCGTCCGGCATCTGGAGCAGGAGGAGGGCGGGGTGCGCGTCCACTTCGACGGCGGCGCCGTCCGCGCCCGCCGCGTGATCGTCGCGCTGCCTCCGGTGCTCGCCGGGAGGCTGCGGTACAGCCCGCCGCTGCCGGCGAACCGGGACAGCCTCACCCAGCAGATGCCCGCCGGCACCGTGATCAAGTTCCAGGTCGCGTACGAGCGGCCCTTCTGGCGGGAGACCGGCTTCAGCGGCACCGCCCTGAACCTGGACGGCCACGTCGGCCTCGTCTACGACAACTGCCCGCCGGACGCGTCCTGCGGGGTGCTGGTGGCGTTTATCGAAGGCACCCACGCCCGCGACGCGGCGGACCTGACGCCGGAGCAGCGCCGGCAGCTGGTCCTGGCCGAGCTGGCGGGCCTCTTCGGGCCCGAGGCCGCCGAACCGCTGGACTTCCTGGAGCGGAACTGGAGCGAGGAGGAATACACCCGGGGCTGCTACGGCGGCCGCCTGGGCACCGGGCTGTGGAAGCGCCTGGGCCGGTCCCTGCGCGAGCCGGTGGACCGCCTCCACTGGGCGGGGGCCGAAACCGCCGAGGTGTGGAACGGCTACATGGACGGCGCCGTCACCTCCGGCCGCCGCGCCGCCGCCGAGGCCGCCGCTGCCCTGGCCGCCGAGCCGGCCGGCTCCGGCGCCGTGGCCGCCGGTGTCAGCACCGTCGCCGGCACCGGGAGCGCCTGATGGAGGCGGTCCGCCCGCTGGAGGGCATCCTCGTCGCCGACTTCTCCCGGGTGCTTGCCGGCCCGCTGGCGACCATGACCCTCGCCGACCTCGGGGCCCGCGTGATCAAGGTGGAACGGCCCGGCACCGGTGATGACACCCGCAGCTGGGGCCCGCCCTACTCGCCCACCGGCGCCACGTACTACGAGTCCGTGAACCGGAACAAGGAATCGGTCTGCCTCGACCTGTCCGATCCGCAGGACCGCGGACTGGCCCGTGCCCTGGCCCGGCGCGCGGACGTGCTGGTGGAAAACTTCAAGCCCGGCGGCCTGGACCGGCTCGGCCTGGGCTGGGAGGAGCTCTCGGCCGAGAACCCGGGCCTGATCTACGCCTCGATCAGCGGTTTCGGCAGCGGCGGCGGTGCGGACCTGCCCGGCTACGACTTCGTGGTCCAGGCCCTGGGCGGACTGATGAGCATCACCGGGGACGCCGACGGCGGGCCGATGAAGGCCGGCGTCGCCCTGGTGGATGTGCTGACCGCCAAGGACACCGCCATCGCCGTCCTCGCCGCTCTGGCGAACCGGCAGCGCACGGGACGCGGCGCCCGGCTGGAGCTGAACCTGCTCTCCAGCCTGCAGGGCGCCCTGGCCAACCAGGGCCAGGCCTGGCTCGGGGCGGGCAAGGTGCCGCACCGGATGGGCAACGCGCATCCCTCGATCGTGCCGTACCAGCTGCTCGACTGCGCCGATGGTCCGCTGGCCGTCGCCTGCGGCAACGACGGCCAGTTCGCCCGGCTGGCGGCCGCCCTCGGCATGCCGGAGGCCGCGCGGGATGAGCGCTTTGCGACCAACGACGCGCGGGTGGCGCACCGGGAGGAGCTCATCCCGCTGCTGGAGCGCGCGCTGGCCGCCGACGGCGCGGCCGCCTGGCAGAAGAAACTCACCGATGCGGGTGTGCCCGCCGGACAGGTGGCCGGCATCGACGAGGGCCTCGCGTTCGCGGAGGCGCTCGGCCTGGCGCCGACCATCGACGTGCACGACGCCGCGGGCACCGCCGTCGGCCGCCAGATCCGGCATCCGGCCACCTGGACTCCCCCGCTTACGCCGCGCACCGCCGCCCCGCCGCAGCTGGGCGAGCACAGCGAGGCGCTGCGCGCCTGGCTGCGGAGTCCCGAAGGCTAGCTGCCGGCCGCCGGCCCGGACAGTGAGCGCAGGGCCAGCCACAGGCTGGCGGCGACGTCCGGGTCGTCCAGGTCGGCATCAAGCAGCCGGCCGGCGACGCCGATCCGGTGCCGCAGCGAATTGCGGTGCACGCCCAGTTCGCGGCTCGCCGGCTCCCACTGCCCGCGGTGGCGCAGATAGGCGCGGACCGTGCCGACCAGGTCCGCCCGGTCGTAGGCCTGCAGCGCGGCGACCCACTGGCTCACCCGGGGATCCAGCAGTCCGGCGCTCATGGCCAGCGTGCCGGGTGCCGCGGCGCCGGCCGCCGCGCAGGTCGCGGCCAGCTGGTCCGCGGCACGGTCCAGCGGCACCGCCTCGCTGAGCGCGCCGGCCCACTCGGCGACGTCGGCCGCCGTGCCGGGGGCGGCACCCGCCGGGGCGTCCGCGCGCGGGCCCGACGCCGCACCGGGGGCGGCACCCGCCGGGGCGAGGGGAACAGCGTCGCTGCGGGCGTCGGCCGGCAGCAGCAGGCAGGCCAGGCCGGAGTCGAGATACCGGAACCTGGCCCGGGCGACTGCCGGGCCGAGCGCCGGCCACGGCGTTCCGGTGCCCGGCGGCACGGACAGCCCGGCGGCGATGCGGGCGAGGTCCGCCGCGGCGGGCAGCGCCTCCGTTCCGGCCGGCGGGCGCAGGACCAGCACGCGGACCTGCTCGGCCAGCGGCGCCCGGCCCAGCTCGGCGGCCAGGGTCCGGGCCGCCACCGGGTGGGCGCGGAGCACCAGTTTCGCCACGGCGGCGTCCAGCACGGCTTCGGTGTCCGCCGCATGCTGCTCCTGCTGTTCCCGCAGGGACAGCAGCACGCACACGGTGAGGATCACCTGCCGGTCCGCGCGGGTGAGCTTGCGGCCGGCGCCGATCGCCAGGAAGCCCACCAGCCGCCGGCCCAGCAGGATGGGGTGCTCCACCACGTCGGCGCCGTGCAGCTGGAAGGTGGCGGCGGAATGGGTGGCCGCGGTGTTCAGCCGGGAGGTCTCTTCACGCAGCCGGGGCACCAGGGCCGAGGCGGACTGCGGCCAGCAGGTGACCTTCCCGCCGTCGGCCGGCAGGTACGCGGCCCACCCGCCCAGCGCCTGGGCGAGGGCTTTCAGCACCGAAGCCCGCGCATCCGGGCGGGTGGCGGCGCGGGCCAGCGCCGTCTGGGTGCCGAGGCTGGCGGCCAGGTCCGCCTGCCCGGTGCGGGCCACGAGATCCCAGTAGGCGCGGGAGATGTTACGGAACGGCACGCCGTCGGGCACCACGAGGAGGGCCAGGTCCGCGTCGGCGCAGGCCTCGGCGAGCGCCGGCGGCACCGTGTCCAGCCCGGCCCCCAGGCCCAGCCCCAGGGCGGCGACGCCGCCGGCGGCGAGCCGGCGCACATACCCGGCGGTCGCCTCCGCGCTGCCGGCCACCGGAATGCCGGTGCTGAGCAGCAGCTCCCCGCCCTCCAGGTACGGCAGCGGATCCGGCAGCTCGGAGATGTGGACACCGGTGAGCTGGCGGCGCGGGACACGGGTGCCCCCGAACGGCTGGAGGTCCGTTCCCACCTGGCCGCAGAGCTGGGCGAGACTGATCATTGTTCCTCCTGTGGACGCCGCCGAACGCCGGGGCGTCCGTTGGATGAATTATCCCCGGCGGCTCCCCCGCGGGGCCATCCTGACCAGTGTTGTTACGTGCGCCGCTGGCTAGCGTAAACGCATGACGACGACGCTGCCCCAGACCCGCCATCTCGCCACGGCCGTTCCCGGCCCGCGGTCCGCCGAGCTGCACGCCCGCCGGCAGCAGGAGGTGACCGCCGGCTTCGGGGTGACCCTGCCGGTCTTCATCGACCGCGCCGACGGCGGCATCCTGCAGGACGTGGACGGCAACCGCCTCATCGACTTCGCCTCCGGCATCGCCGTGACCAGCGTGGGCGCCGCCAACCCCGCCGTGCGCGAGCGGGTGGCCGCGCAGCTGGAGCGCTTCACGCACACCTGCTTCATGGTCACCGAGTACAGCGCCTTCACCGAGGTCTGCGCCTGGCTGAACCGGCACGTGCCCGGCGGCTTCGAGAAGCGCACCGCCCTGTTCTCCACCGGCGCGGAGGCGGTGGAGAACGCGGTGAAGATCGCCCGCGCCGCCACCGGCCGGCCGCGGGTGCTGGTGTTCGACGACGCCTATCACGGCCGCTCCCTGCTCACCATGGCGATGACCGCCAAGGAGAACCCGTACCGGCTCAACTTCGGGCCCTTCCCCGCCACGGTGCACCGGGCGCCGACCGCCGCGCCGCTGAACCGCGGCGGAACGCCCCGGACGGCGGAGGAGGCGCTGGCCGGCGTCGAGGCCGTCCTGGCCGAGCACGGGCCGGAGTCCTTCGCGGCCATGGTCATCGAACCGATCCAGGGCGAGGGCGGATTCATCGTTCCGGTGCCGGGCTTCCTCGCCGGGCTGCGCCGGATCGCGGACCGGCACGGCATCGTGCTGGTGATGGATGAGATCCAGGCCGGCATGGGCCGCACCGGCACCCTGTTCGCCAGCGAGCATGAGGGCGTGGCCGGGGACCTGACCCTCACCGCCAAGGCCCTCGCCGGCGGCCTGCCGCTCAGCGCGGTGACCGGCCGGGCGGAGCTCATGGACGCCGTGCACGCCGGCGGGTTGGGCGGCACGTATGCCGGCAACCCGCTGGCCTGTGAGGCCGCCCTGGCTGTCTTCGACCAGTTTGAGGACGGCACCCTGCTGGCGAACGCCCGCGCCATCGAGCAGGCCGCCCGCGCGGTACTGGAACCGCTGCAGGCCGAGGTGCCGGCCGTGGCGGAGATCCGCGGCCGCGGCGCCATGCTCGCGCTGGAGTTCGCCGACCCGCAGACCCTGGAACCTCGGCCCGACCTGGCCCGCGAAACCGCGGCCGCCTGCCACGCGCAGGGCGTGCTGGTGCTGGTCTGCGGCACGTACGGCAACGTCATCCGGCTGCTGCCGCCGCTGGTGATCGGCGAGGATCTGCTTCGGGACGGGCTCGAGGTGCTGGCCGGCGCCATCCGCACCGTCGCCGGCGCCCCGGCAGCGGCTACGGTGGCTCCATGAGCCAGGACATGCGGCAGGCCCGGACCGCAGCCGATCCCAGCTTCAACCCGCGCACCGGCGAACAGCACGGCGCCGTCGCGCACACTGCTCCCGAGGAGGTCCAGGCCCTGCTCACGGCCGCCGCCACCGCGGCCGGGCCCGTCGCCGCCGTCGCCCCCGCCGAACGGCAGCGCTGGCTGAACGCCGTCGCGGACGCCCTCGAAGCCTCCGCAGATGATCTTGCCGCCCTCGCCGACGAGGAAACCGGGCTCGGGCTGCCCCGGCTCGCCGGCGAGGTGGCCGGGGCGGCGGCCAGCGCCCGTTTCTACGGGCGGGTGGCCGCCGAAGGCAGCTGGCTCGGCGCGGCCCGGGACAGCACCCCGGCCGGCACGCTGGTGCGCTTCAAGGTGCCCCTCGGGCCCGTGGCGGTCTTCGGGGCCAGCAACTTCCCCTTCGGCTTCGGCGTCTTCGGCCATGACACCGCCTCCGCCCTCGCGGCCGGCTGCCCGGTGGTCGCCGGGTTCTCGTCGACGTT
>LN483072.1 GCA_900016675.1 Arthrobacter saudimassiliensis
GCCTGAGCGTGCAGATCGCCGAGCTGGCGGCCGCCGCGCTGGCCGAAGCGGGCGCCCCGCAGGGGACCTTCGGCCTGGTCACCGGGTTCGATGCCGGGCTGCAGGCGGTGGATTCGCCGCTCATCCGCGCGGTGGCCTTCACCGGCAGCCAGGCCGGGGGCATGGCCCTGGTGCAGCGGGCCGCCGGCCGCGGCGTTCCCGTGTTCGCCGAAATGGGCACCGTCAACCCGGTGCTGGTCACGCCCGCCGCGGCAGCCGACGGGGCAGCCGTCCGCGCCCTGGCCGCCGGCTTCACCGGCTCCTTCACCCTGGGCGCCGGCCAGTTCTGTACCAAGCCCGGCCTGCTGCTGGCTCCCGCCGGGTCCGGCCTGCCCGAGGCCGTGCGCCGCGCGGTGGCCGACGTCGTGCCCGCCCCGCTGCTGACCGCCGGCATCGCCGGCAGCTACCGGACCGGCCTTGCCGCCCTCACCGAGGCCGCGGGCGCTCCGGTGCCGCCGGCCGACGCCGGTCCGGCAGCCGGGTGGCACGCCGCGCCCGAGCTGGTCGAGGTGCGCCCGGAGCAGCTGGTACCCGGCTCCAGGCTGCTCGAGGAGTGCTTCGGGCCGGTGGCCCTGATCTGCGAATACGAGGACTTCGGCCAGGCGCTGGCGCTGGCCGCCGTCCTGCAGCCCTCCCTCGCCGCTTCCGTCTTTACCGGCGGAGACGGGGACACCGACGCCGCCGCCGCCGTCGCCGCCCTGGTCCCCCGGGTGGGCCGCGTGGCGGTCAACACCTGGCCCACCGGCGTCGCGAACACCTGGGCGCAGCAGCACGGCGGACCGTGGCCGGCGACCTCGCGGCCGGAGGCGACCAGCGTGGGCGCCGGCGCACTGGAGAGGTTCGTGCGGCCGGTGGCGGTGCAGAACGCTCCTGAGGCCTTCCTGCCGCCGCCCGTCGCGCCGGAGAATCCCTGGGGCATTCCGCAGCGGATCGACGGCGTCCCGGCCGCCCCCGGCACCGACTGAGCACCTCCTGACCTCCCCGCCGCACCCCGACGGCACCGACCCCCTCCAACGACCGGAAAGAAGAACCGTGAACGACAATTCGGACCTCATCGGCATCGAAGGCCTCCTCAGCGCGGAGGAAATCGCCGTCCGCGACAAGGTGCGCGCCTTCGTGGATACCGAAATCCGCCCCAACATCGCCGGCTGGTACGAGCGGGCGGAGTTCCCGCTGGAGATCGTGCCGGAGATGGCGAAGCTCGGCGTGCTGGGCATGCACCTGACCGGCTACGGTTGCCCGGGCCGCTCGGCCGTCGAGTACGGGCTGGCCGCCATGGAGCTGGAGGCCGGCGACTCCGGGCTGCGCACCTTCGTCTCCGTGCAGGGCTCGCTGGCCATGAGCGCCATCCACAAGCACGGCTCCGAGGAGCAGAAGAACGAGTGGCTGCCCCGGATGGCCGCCGGCGAGGCGATCGGCTGCTTCGGGCTGACCGAGCCGACCGCCGGCTCCGACCCGGCCGGCATGCAGACCTTCGCCCGACGGGACGGGGCCGGCGACGACGCGGACTGGGTGCTCAACGGCACCAAGCGGTGGATCGGCCTGGCATCGGTGGCGCAGGTGGCGGTGATCTGGGCGATGACCGACGACGGCGTGCGCGGCTTCGTGGTGCCCACCGACACCCCGGGCTTCAAGGCCGTGCCGATCACGCAGAAGCTGTCCATGCGCGCCTCCATCCAGTGCGAGATCGAGCTGACCGACCTGCGGCTGCCGGCATCGGCCATGCTGCCCAAGGCCAAGGGCCTGCGCGGACCGTTCGAATGCCTCAACGAGGCCCGCTACGGCATCATCTGGGGCGCCATGGGCGCGGCCCGCGACTCCTACCTGACGGCGCTGGAGTACTCGAAGGAACGGCTGCAGTTCGGCAAGCCGCTGGCCGGCTACCAGCTGACGCAGGAAAAACTGGTGAACATGGCCCTGGAAATCAACAAGGGCACCCTGCTCGCCCTGCAGCTGGGCCGGCTGAAGGACGCCGGAGGCCTGCAGCCGCACCAGATCTCGGTGGGCAAGCTGAACAACTGCCGGGAAGCCATCGCGATCGCCCGCGAGGCCCGCGCCATGCTCGGCGGCAACGGCATCACGCTGGACTATTCACCGCTGCGCCACGCCAACAACCTGGAGTCGGTACGCACCTACGAAGGCACCGACGAGGTGCACACCCTGGTGATCGGCAACCACGTCACCGGCATTCCCGCGTTCCGGTAGGCCTGAGCCCGCATGCCGACCCGGCTCAGGCCGGGGTGCGTTCGTAGGTCCAGTTCCGGCCGTCCATCACCAGCCGGTGGCGGGCGGCCGGAGCGGTGCCCGGCGCCCCGGGATACGCGGCGTCGTCCTGCCAGATCACCATGGCGGTGCCGGGGGCATCGCCCGGGTGCTGCCGGCTGATGAAGGTCTCCGGCGCCGCAGCCGTCGCGGCCCGCAGCGCCTCTTCGGCGGAGCCGAAGGCGGCAAGGTGGTGCAGCGTGACCCAGGTGGGGGTGACGAGCTCGAGCTCTGCGCGGCGGTGCCGGTCCAGCGCTTCGGCCGGTGCCAGCCAGGCGCTGTCCACGTGCTCGTCCGGGCTCAGCCGGACCCTGCCCTCGGGAGCCGGTGCGAGGAAGAACCAGGTCCGGTACCGGCGGGGCACTTCGGCCGGCGGAATCCAGCACGACAGCGGCACCAGGGCGGCTGGGTCCAGCAGCAGGCCGGTTTCCTCTTCGGTCTCCCGGACGCCGGCGCGGCGGACGGCGGCTGCCGTCGCGGCGTCGGTCGCGGCGTCGGCGCTTCCCCCGGAGGCCAGGGGGTCCGCCACAGGATCCGCTCCGTCCGGCTGCGGGGCGTGGTCGTCCGGGTCCACCAAACCGCCGGGAAAGACCCAGGCGCCCGCGAACGAGCCCCTGCGGCTGGGCCGCTGCAGCAGCAGCGTCTCGAGCCCGTCGGCGCCGTCCCGCAGCAGCACCACGGTTGCGGCATACCCGTGCAGTTCCATTGTTGATGCGCCCTTTCGCCGGATGCGGGCAGCACCGCCCGCCGGCCTTCAATCCTAGCCATTCAAGGGCCGGAACCGGGCAGCAGTGCCAATCCGGGCAGTAAAAAAGGGAAGCGTGCGGCGCTTCCCTTTTTCGTGGAGATGGGGGGAATCGAACCCCCGTCCGTGCTCGTGTTGCCAGGGCTTCTCCGGGCGCAGTCTGCGTCGGATTTTCTTGGCCCCAGCCGGCGTGGCAGACGCTGCGGCTGATCCGGGCCCAGCCGTCAAGGTGTTCCGGATGCTCCGACGGCAGGAACATCAGGCAGTGGCTTCCTCAATGACGCCAGGATCCGGGGCGGAAGCATCCCCGGGCTGACGGACTGCTCCGGCCGGCTAGGCAGCGAGAGCGAAGTCAGTGCGCATAGGTTTGGCACTTATTGGTTTGCAGAGGGCATTAGCGAGACAACTCTGCGTCCTCGGCCCGCTTCCCCTGGCGCGGCGAACAACGTCGAAACCGATCATCCCCGTATTCAGTTGCAGTACTGTCAACGAACGGGGAGGGCCGGAAAATTCCCGCCCCTCCCCGTTCCCCGACAGTTTCCACGCAGGGCTAGCGCTGCTCGTCATCCTCATCGTCGGCGGCGTCCTCGTAGGACGCCGCCTCATCCTCGACCCCGTAGGGGTAGTCGTCGTCATCGGCGCCGGAGAGGGCCTGCGCCTGCTCCAGGCGGTCCGCCTCGGAGCCGCCGGGCAGCACGTCGTCACCTGCAGGGGGCGTCGATCCGCCGCCGGGAACGGCGGGCAGCTGCTGCTCGTGCCGGTCGGCGTCCGATCCGCCCTCCAGCGGGGCGTCCGCTGCGGGCGCGCCGACGTCGGGGCCGTCCTCGGGCACGGCCGGCAGTTCCTGCTCCAGCCGGTCCGCCTCGTAGCCGTCGGGCAGGGCCGGTGAGTCTTCGGTGTTCCTCGCCATGCTTCCTCCTCGTTCCGTCGTCGTTCCGGGTCGTTCCGGGTCGGCCGGCGGGCACCGCGGCGCGCGGTCCGCCGGAGTCCTCCAGCCTAGTACGAGATGAACTCGACCAGCCCGCCGACCTCGTCCTCCGGATAGTTGCGGGCAATGTCGGCCTGGCTCAGCATGCCCACCAGGTCGTGCCCGTCGATCACGGGCAGCCGGCGGATCCGGTGGGTCTTCATCGTTTCGATGGCCTCGTCGATGCCGTCGTCGGCGCCGATGGTCACCGGTTCGCCGGTGCCCAGCTCGCCGGCCTTCACGCTGCGGGGGTCCGTGCCCTCCGCCAGCACCCGGACCACGATGTCCCGGTCGGTCACCACGCCCTTGAGCCGGTTGTCCTCGCCGCAGATCGGCAGCGCGCCGACGTCGAGGTCGGCCATCTTCCGGGCGGCCGCCTCAAGCGTGTCGTTCTCGCCGATGCACTCGGCGTTGCCGGTCATGATCTCGCGGACTGTGAGCATCGCGGGTCCTCCTTCGCCGTTTTTACTAAGGGTACTTATGGTCTACCATCGTTGGCACATGGAAGGAAACCGCGCCGCCGGGCGGCAGGGCTGTCCGGCGGGCCACGATCCGAAGGAGAAGAGCGCATGGCGTCCGAATCCCACACGACCACCGACCATGACGAAATCCGCCGCTGGGTGGAGAAGAACGACGGCAGGCCCGCCAGCGTCAAGGGCACCGAAAACGGCGGCGACGACGCCGGTATCCTGCGCATCGACTTCCCCGGCGGCGCCGGATCCGATTCGCTCGAGCAGATCAGCTGGGACGAATGGTTCGAAAAGTTCGACGACAGCGGCCTGGCGTTCCTCTACCAGGAGCACAAGGCCGACGGCTCCGACAGCACCTTCTTCAAGCTGGTGAACCGCTGACGGCCGCCGGGCGGCAGGCCCTCAGCCGAACAGCGGCCTGCCCCCGGTGAGCTCCTTCAGCGGCGTCGGCCCGGCGATCTCGCCGGTGAAGTTGCCGTTCTGGAAGCCGAACAGCACCCACTCGCCGTCGCGCTTCTGCACCAGCTGGGCGGCGTAGATGCCCTCGAGGTAGAACTCGGCGGTCTCCTCGAGCTTCCAGGGCCCGAGCAGCGAGCCGCCGGGCGCGATCCACGTGCCGGTGGGCTGCCGCGAGGCGTCCACGCCGGGAGCAAACTCCGGCAGGCAGGAGAAGATCAGCACCGGCTGCCCGTCCACGACCTTGGCCTGGATGACCTCCATCTCGCCGAAGCCGGCGGGTGAGGTCAGCGGCGGGCGCACCTCCCACTCCTCCATATCGGTGCTGACGGCGTGCCCGACGACGGCGCGGCCGGCCGGGTCGCCCTCGTTGGCGCGGGCGGTGATCAGCATGTGCCACAGCCCGGTGTCCTCGTCGCGGAAGACGAACGGATCCCGCCAGGCCTCGTCCGGCCAGGTGCCCTCGCCGAGTTTTTCGTACCAGCGGGGGTCCGCCTCCAGCGGCGGCCGGTCCAGGCGCTGCCAGGTGATCAGGTCGTCCGAGACGGCGTGGCCGATGCGCTGCTGCAGCCCGTTTTCGGCCCGGCCCACGCCGGTGTAGAACAGGTGCCAGCGGCCGTCGTCGCCGCGCACGGTGCAGCCGGTCCAGGTGGCCAGGTCGTCCCAGGCGGGCGCGTCGGCGGCGACCAGGGCATCCGGCAGCAGGGACCAGTCCTCGAGGTCGGCGGAGACGGCGTGCCCGATCGAGGCGCGGTAGTGACGGCGCTGCGGATCCTGCAGGGCGCGGGAGGCGCGCAGGAAGAACAGGTGGTACTGCTCCCCGTCGTCGGCCAGCCAGCTGTCCCAGGCCCAGTGGTCATTGAGGCGGAAAGCCATGTGTTCCCCGTTTCGCGTGGTCGGCCTCGTAGGCGGTGCGGTAGTAGTCGGTCAGGGTCAGCTGCGCGGCGGCGGCCTCGTCCACCACCAGCACGGCGTCGGGGTGGAACTGCAGCACGGACGCCGGGCACATGGCCGTCACCGGGCCTTCGGCGGCGCCGGCGACGGCGGCCGCCTTGTGGCTGCCCTGCGCCACCAGCACGATCCTCCGGGCGTCCATGATGGTGCCCAGCCCCTGGGTGAGGCAGTGGGTGGGCACGTCGGCGAGGCTGCCGAAGAACCGGGCGTTGTCCTCACGGGTCTGCCGGGTCAGGGCCTTGACCCGGGTGCGGGAGGCGAAGGAGGAGGACGGTTCGTTGAAGCCGATGTGGCCGTTGGCGCCGATGCCCAGGATCTGCAGGTCCACTCCCCCGGCGCCGGCGATCGCCGCCTCGTAGGCGGCGCCGGCGGCGGCGAGGTCGGCGGCGTTCCCGTCCGGCACGTGCACCCGGGCCGGGTCCAGTCCCAGCGGCCCGGTGACGTGCCCGGCAATGTACGCGGCGTAGCTGTGCGGGTCCTCCGGCGGCAGGCCGGCGTACTCGTCCAGCGCGAAGGCGGCGGCGCGGGCGAAGGAGAGCTCTCCGGCGTCGACGGCGGCCGCCAGCCGGCGGTAGATGCCCACCGGGGAGGATCCGGTCGCCACGCCCAGCACGGCGTCGGGCCGGGACCGGACCAGCTCCGCGACCAGGCGCGCCGCGTGGTCGGCGACCGCGTCGCCGTCGGGCAGGATCACCACCTCCATGCCGTGCCTCCGTCCGCCCGGGCGCTGATGCTCACAGCCTCCATGCTCAGCCCTTCACCGCCGAGCTGGCCACGCCTTCGATGAACCAGCGCTGGAAGAGCAGGAAGACGACGATCACCGGCAGCACCAGCAGCACGCCGAAGGCCATCACCTGGCCCCAGGCCGGCGGCAGCTGTCCGGCGAAGACGCTGATCTGCAGCGGCAGCGGGCGCAGGTTCGGTTCGGAGACCATCAGCACCGGCCACAGGAACGCGCCCCACTGGGTGAGGAAGGTCAGGATGGCCACCGAGGCGTAGGCGGGCTTGCTCATCGGGGCGATGATCTGCGTGAAGATCCGCCACGGTCCGGCCCCGTCCAGCCGGGCGGCCTCGTCGATGCTGGGCGGAATGCCGGAGAAGAAGGAGTAGAACAGGAAGATCGACAGGGCGTTGCCGATGAACGGCACGATCTGGATCCACAGCGTGTTCCGGGCGTCGTTGTAGAGGTAGAACATCGGCACCGCGACGGCCTCGAACGGCACGATCAGCAGCATCAGGATGCCCAGCAGCACCAGTCCGCGGCCCCGCCATTCCAGCCGGGACAGCGCGAAGGCGGCCATCGAGTTGACCACCAGGCCCAGCCCGACGACGGCGACGGTCACCGTGAAGGAGACCAGGAAGAACCGCCACAGGTGGCCGGTGCTGTCCGAGGACAGGCTCGCGGAGACGCCCGAGTAGTTGTGCAGCCCCCACTGCGTGACGTCGAAGACCTTGAACCCGGCCAGGGTGTCCGACGCCGGGGCGAAGGACGCGGCGACCATGTACGCCACCGGGGCCAGGAACACCAGGCCGGTGACGACCAGCGCCAGGTAGTGCGCGGCGATGCCGGCGCGGTGGCGCGGGCTGGACCGGCGCAGCCGCGGAGGCGCCGCCGTCGTCGTGCCGGCGGCTGCCGCGGAGCCGGACGGGATGGGATTCTGCGTGGTGGTTGCCATGCTCAGGCCTCCCGTTCGCGGGTGAGCCGGCGCTGGATCAGCGACAGGATCAGCACCAGGATGAAGAAGACGACCGAGATGGCGCTGGCCCGGCCGATGTTGTTCTGGTCGAAGGCCGCGGTGACGGCCTGGTACATGACCGTGCGGGTGGCGTCTTCGTTGAGTCCGCCGCCGGATTTGGCCAGCACGTAGATCTGGTCGAAGACCCGCAGCGACAGGATGGTGGTGTAGAGCGCTACGAAGACCAGGGTGGTGCGGATGCCGGGCAGGGTGACGTGCAGCAGCCGCTGCCAGGCGTTGGCGCGGTCCAGTTCCGCCGCCTCGTAGAGCTCGCCGGGCACCTGCTGCAGGGCGGCGAGCAGGATGACCATCTGGAAGCCGCAGCCCTGCCAGATGGAGAGCACGATCACCGAGCCCAGGGCGGTCAGCTCGCTGCCGAGCCAGTCCTGGGCGCCGAAGCTGCCGCCGGAGAAGAAGTTCAGGGTGGCGTTGAGCAGGCCCTGGTCGCCGCGGGCCAGGATCAGGCGCCAGATGATGGCCACCAGCGCCATCGGGAAGACCACGGGCAGGAAGTACACGGCCCGGAACACGGCCATGCCCGGCAGCGCCCGCTTGACCAGCATCGCCAGGGCCAGGGCCAGCGCGGTCTGCACCGGCACCACGACGACGGCGAAGATCAGGTTGTGCGCCAGGGAGCTGAGGAACTGGGCGGAGACGTCCGGATCGGTGAGGATCCGGACATACTGGGTGGCGCCCATGAAGTTCGGCTCGCGGGGGTCCCCCAGCCGCACGTTGTAGAGCGAGAAGCCGATGGCGGCCACGAAGGGCACCGCCACGAACAGGATCAGCAGCAGCATGGCCGGGGCGGCCATGGCCGGTCCGGCGGTGCCGCGGCGCCGGGCCGGGCGCGCCGGCGTCGGGGGTTTGCCCGCCTTGGGCGGCAGCAGTGGCGTGGTGGTCATGGCACGTTCCTCCGTCCCGGGTGCGGCGGCACCGGGAGCCCGCAGGCTCCCGGTGCCGCCGCGGCCAGGCTTATTCGTCCTCGTAGCCGTTGTTGTCGGCGAAGTCGGAGTCGATGGCGCGGGCGGCCTTGTCGAGCTCGTCCTTCGCATCGGCGCCGCCCCAGATGGCCAGCAGGGCGCTGCCCACGGAGCTGGTCACGGTCGGGTAGCCGGGGGTGACCGGGCGGGCGACGGCGATGCACTCGGCGGTGACGTCCTCGGAGCCGCAGGCGGAGCCCAGGTTGTCGGCGAAGAGCGCCAGCGGCTTGCCCTCGCCGTACAGCTCGCTGGTCTCCAGGGCGGAGGTGCTGCCCGGGATCGCGGCGTTCGCCTCGGTCATCGCGGTGATGGACTCATCGGACATCAGGAAGTCCAGGAACGCGCCGGCGGCTTCCTCGTTGCCTTCGGCGGCCGGGGTGGCGCCCCACTGCCAGGAGCCGTGGCCGGCCTTGGTGCCGTTGCCGAAGTCCGGCAGCGGCATCAGGACCAGGTCCTCTCCGAGGGCTTCGCTGAAGCCGGGGTACATCCAGTTGCCGGTCCAGGTCAGGGCGACCTGGCCGTCCTGGAAGGCGGTGCCGCTGGTGTTCGGGTCGGTGTATTCCTTCCACGAGGCCCATTCCTCGAGGGCGGCGACGTTTTCCTCGGAATTGAGCACGCCGTCGGCCGCGCCGTCCTTCATCAGGGTGCCGCCCGCGGACCACAGGTTGGGGCTGGTGGTGAACAGGCCCCACTCGGCGGCAAAGGAGTTGGCTTCGCCCAGGTCGATGGCGTTGCCGGAGGGGCTGACCTCGGCCAGCTTGGGCAGGTTGGCGCGGAACTCCTCCACGGTCCAGGCCTCTTCGGCGGTGGCGGGCGCTTCGATGCCGGCGGCCTCGAGCAGGGCGGCGTTGCCCCAGAGGCCCAGGCCGACGTCGAACATGCCGACGGCGTAGGTCTCGCCGTTGTAGGTGCCGGACTCCTTGACGCCGCCGATGCGGTTCTCCAGCACGTCCTCGGAGACGATGCCTTCCAGCGGCACGAGCTTGCGGTCGTAGACGAACGACGCCATGGTCGGGGCGTCCATTTCCATGATGTCCGGCAGGTCCTCGGCCTTGGTGGCCTGGATGGTGCTGGTGTAGTCGGCCTCGGGCACCAGGGTCAGGTTGACCGTGACGTCGTCGTTGGCGTCGTTGAACTTTTCCACGAGCGCTTCCAGCGCCTGGGCCTCGGCGGCCTGGCCGGAGTGGGCCCACACTTCGAGCGTGCCGTCGGCCGCGTTGCCGGCGTCGTCGCCGCCGCAGGCCGTCAGCATCAGTGCCAGCGCGAGAGACGCACTGACGGACCCGGCGCGCAGCCGGGTGCCTTTCGATGAACGCATTTCTGCCCTTCCCCTAGGGTTCCCGGCGCCTCGGCTCCGGGGCTGTCGATGAGGTTCAGTTTGGCCTAGACCAATTTCTGAGTCAATCGATATGCTGTCGCGGTGATGTCACAATTTCGCGGCGCTCCGAAGTACTACCGCCTCAAGGAGCACCTGCGCACCCTGGCGGCGGCGGGCGAGCCCGGCTCGCTGCTGCCCACGGAGCGGGCGCTGGCCGCGGAATTCGGCACCTCACGGACCACGGTGCGGCAGGCCATCGGCGAGCTCGTGGCCGAGGGAGTGCTGGACCGGCAGCAGGGGCACGGGACCTTCGTGGCCTACAACCGGCCCACCTATGTGCGGCAGCTGACCTCGTTCACGGAGGACGCCGGCGCGCAGGGGCTGCGCAGCTCCTCAAGGGTCCTGGGCATCTCCACGGTGGCCGCCGAGGGCGAGGCGGCCGTCCGCCTCGAGCTGCCGGAAGGGTCCGCCCTGACCCGCGTGGAACGGATCCGGCTGATCAATGACGAGCCGCTGGCGCACGAGACGGCGCTGCTGCCGGGCGAGCTGCCGGACCTGGCGCAGGCGCTGGAGCGCACCGGATCGCTGTATGCGGCGCTGCAGGAGAGCTACGGGGTGCGGATCACCGAAGCCGAGGACACGGTGCAGACCCGCCTGGCCGGCCCGGACGAGGTGGCGCTGCTGGGCCTGGAGATGGGCTTCCCGCTGCTGATGGTCCACCGGCTCGGGCTCGCCGGAGACCGGCCCGCGGAATGGACCCGGTCACTGTTCCGCGGCGACCGGTTCCGCTTCCAGGCCCGCCGACACCGGGACTGAGCTGCCGGCGCGGGGCCTGAGCCGCCGGCGGCCGGGCCGTCCGGCATCAGTCAGAGCGTGACGCCGTCGGGCAGCTCCGGCTCCTCGAACTTCTGTCTGTCGCACTCGGCGCGCAGCTGCGGATAGGCCTCGGCGATGAGGTCCAGGATCCGGTTGCGGACCACCAGATACGCTTCGCCGACGCCGACCACGCCCTTGAACTCCTTCAGCTCCTCCTCATAGGAGGTCTGGCGGTGGCGCAGGTAGTTCACGGTCAGCCGGTCCAGGCGTGCCGGGGCGGTCTTCAGGCTGGCCGGTGACTGGCTGCGCCGCAGCCGGCTGTTGTAGTGCTCGATCGCCTTCCGCCGCATCGCGTCCCAGGGCTCAGCGTCGATCCGCAGCTCCAGGGACTGCGCGACGGCGACGGCTTCCTTTTTCTTGGCCAGTGCCCGCTCCCGGGCCGCCAGCTGGCGGGTGCGGGAGGCTTCACGGGCGCGCCGGTATTCGGCGGTGGCCTCAACGGCCAGCACCCGGTCCCGGGCGTAGAGCTTCATGGGCGCGGCCTTGCGGGAAAACGGGTTGCGCGCCGTCTTGTCCGGTTCGGGCAGGAAGGCCCTGATCTGCGCGTCGGTCCAGCCGCGGTCCTTTTTCAGGTCTCCGGCGATGAAGAAGTCCTCGCTGCCGGCGGGCTTGGGTCGTGGTGGGTGGTGCTTGCCTCGGGCCATGGGTCTTTCCGGACGGTGGAACAGTGCCGCTCAAGTCTAGCCAGCTGCGCCGCCCAGCCGCCGCCGCAGCCAGCCGGTTCGGGCCGCGCGGGTGGCCTCGCTCAGGGCAGACGCCGGTGCCAGCTGATCGTACCGGTGGAAGCCTCCGGCCCACATGTGCAGCTCGGCATCGTTTCCGGCAGCCCAGAGCCGGCCGGCCCAGGCAACCGTCTCGTCCCGGAAGACCTCTGCGGTGCCGCACTCCAGGAACGTCGGCGCAAGGCCGGCCAGGTCCTCGGTGCGGGCCGCTGCGGCGTGGCGCTCCAGCTCCCGCTCCTGGTGCCCGGTGCCCAGCAGGCTCTCCCAGCCGAAGGCATTCGCCCGGCGGTCCCATCCGCCGGTGCGCTCGAACTGGCGGGCCGAGCAGCTGCGGTTCCGGTCATCGAGCATGGGGCTGAGCAGCAGCTGGCCGGCCAGGGCGGGGCCGCCGCGGTCCCGGGCCATCAGCGCGAGGCTCGCGGCGATGCCGCCTCCCGCGCTCTGGCCGAGGAGATACATCGGGCGGGGCCCCGGCTGCGACCCGGCCAGGTGCTCCGCGGCCCAGGCCAGCGCGGCGTAGGCGTCCTCCCGCGGGGTGGGGTCGGGGTGCTCGGGGGCGAGCCGGTACTCCACCGTCACCAGATCGGCGTCGAATTCGGCCGCCCAGTCCAGGAACGGACCGATCCCGCTCCACCGGTCGCCCATGACCATGCCGCCGCCGTGGACGTGGAACAGCACCGGGCCCGCCGGGCGGGTGCCGGCCGCCCGAACCACCGACAGTTCGATCGCCCCGCCCCGGTGTCCTGCGATTCGGTGATGGTCGACGTCGAACTCGGCGGCCCGCTCCGCGAGCGCGTTCCTGCCGGTCGCCGCGGTGCGCATGGCCGGCAGGGTCCGGGCGGCGAGCGCGGGCGCGTCCGTGTAGAGGGCCGCGAAGGGCTGCTCGAGCTCGGCATCGTACGGGGGCCGGAGCGGGTGCTGGGCCATGGGAAGGTCCTTTCGCCGGGGTTAAGCCACATCCGGACGGGCCGCAGACGAAACTTTCGAGCCACCCCTAGCCAGATGTGAGCCAGTTCACTAGAATCTCAATTCTAGACGATGTGATCCAGAGCACTTGTTCACGTCGCACCCCCCCAGATCACCGGGCCTGGCGCCCGTACGAGGGCCGAAGCCGGCCTGAAGGGAAAGAACCATGACACTTGCAGTGGCGGCAATGTCGCACGCCCCCTCCTTCGGCAATGTCGATCCCGGCGGAACCGTGTTCGCCGAAATCAATGAGGCGATCGGTGAGGTCCGCTCCTTTGTCGAGGACTTCGCCCCCGACGTCACCATCGCCCTGGGCCCGGACCACTTCAACGGCGTGATGTACGAGATGATGCCGCCGTTCTGCGTGGGCGCCCAAGCCACCGGCGTCGGCGACTGGGGCACGGCCGCCGGGCCCCTTCCCGTGGATACGGAGGCGGCGCGCGAGCTGCACCGCCTGATCCTCGAAGACGGCATCGACATCGCCCGCTCCGAACGGCTGCAGGTCGACCACGGCGTGCTCCAGCCCCTGGAATTCGTCTACGGCCACGGCTTCACGAACCCGTTCGTGCCGATCTTCGTCAACTCCGTCGGCCTGCCGCTGACCCCCATGGACCGGGTCCGGAAGTTCGGCGAGGCCGTGGGACGGGCGGCCCGCAAACTCGACCGGAAGGTGCTGATCTTCGCCTCCGGCGGACTGTCCCACAACCCGCCGATTCCGGTCTTCGACGGGGCACCGGAGGAAGTCCAGGAGCGCCTGATCCACTCGGAGATGACTCCGGAGCAGCGCGAGGTCCGCGAATCCACGATGCTGGCGAACATCCGCAAATTCGCTGAGGGCAAGGCAGCCACCCAGCCGCTCAACGCCGAGTGGGACAACACCGTCCTGGCCGCCCTGCGCAGCGGCGACCTCTCCGTGGTCGACGGCTGGACCAACGAATGGTTCCAGGCGGAAGGCGGCAGCGGCGCCCACGAGGTCCGCACCTGGATCGCGGCCTTCAGCGCCCTGGCCACGGCCGGCAGCTACAGCTTTGCGGTGGACCGGTACTGGCCGGTGGAGACCTGGGGAGCAGGGTTCGGCGTGGTCGCGGCGCGGACGGACAGCGCCGCATGACCCGGGAGCTGCCCACCCTCTGGCAGGAGATCGGAGACCTGCCGCACCAGCTGAGCTACCTCGACGTCGGCCCGTGGCGCACGCGGGTCCTCTCCGTCGGGGCCAACACGCCGGAGCGGGAGACCATCGTGCTGATGGCCGGCACGAGCGGCCACCTGGAGGCATTCACCCACAACATCCGGGCCCTCGCCGCCGATTACCACGTCATCGCCTATGACTACCCCGGGCACGGCTTCTCCACGCTCGCCGCCGAGAACCTGGAGATCGCGGACTACGAGGATCACCTGCTGGGCCTCCTGGACCTGCTGGGCCTGGACCGCGCCCACCTGTGCGGGGAGTCCCTGGGCGGCTGGATCGCCCTGAAGTTCGCCCAGAAGCACCCCGAAAGGGTCAGGACCCTGATCCTGAGCGCCCCGGGCGGACAGGTCATCAGCCAGAACGCCATGGGCCGGGCCCGGTCGATCAGCCGGGACGCCGTGGCCGAGCCCTCGTTCGCCAACGTCAAGGCCCGCCTGCAGGTGGTCATCCACGACCCGGAGCTGATCTCCGACGAACTCGTCCGGATGCGCCAGGCCGTGTACGCCAGGGATGGGTTCGCCGCCTCAATGGACCACATCATGGCCCTCCAGCAGCCGGACATCCGGTTCCGCAACCGCGTGACGGAGGAGGACTACGCCGCCGTTCCGGTCCCCGTCCTGCTCGTCTGGACCGACCATGAACCCTCCGGCGGCGTCGACACCGGGGAACGGTTCGCCGCCGCCCTTCCGGACGGCGAGCTGCTGGTGATCCGCAACGCGGCCCACTGGCCCCAGTGGGAAGACCCCAGAGCCTTCAACGAACGTGCGCTCGATTTCCTCGCCCGAAAGGGGTGACCCATGACTGACACCATGAGCAGAACCGACACCATCCGGGCCGTGGCCGATGACCTGTACGCGGCCCGCGCCGCGCTGGAACCCATCGACTTCATCCGGCACCGGCTGGCCGACGGCGACCTCGAGGCCGCGTATGAGGTCTCCGAGCTGAACACGCAGCGCCGGGAGCGGGAGCAGGGCCTGCGCCGGGTGGGCCGCAAGGTCGGCCTGACCAATCCCATGGTCCAGGCCAAGGCCGGCGTGAACCAGCCCGACTACGGCATCGTCCTCGAGGACATGGTCTTCGAGGACGGGGTGGTCCGGCCCCGGTCGGCCTTCATCAAACCCAAAATCGAGGCCGAGCTGGCGTTCGTCCTCAAGCACGACCTGCTCAGCTCCGACCTGGACGCCATTGTCGCCGCCATCGACTACGTCGTCCCCGCCATGGAACTGGTGGACTGCCGCTACCACAACTACCGCATGAGCATCCTCGACACCGTCGCCGACAACGCCGCCTGCGAGGGCCTTGTGACGGGCACCGTCCGGCGGGCCTACGGCGAAGTGGACCTGGACGAGGTCGAAATGGTGCTCTACCGGGGCGACACCGAAGTCACCCGGGGCGTGGGCCGCAACGTCCTCAAGGGGCCGATCAACGCCATCGCCTGGCTGGCCGAAACCTCGCTGAAGATCGGCAGGCCCCTGCTGGCCGGCGAAATCCTGCTCTCCGGATCGATCGGGATGATCGTCGACTGGGACGCCGACGTCACCTACACCGCCACGTTCTCCCATGGGTTCGGCTCCGTTTCCGCCACCCTCCAGACCAAGGATTCTCCCCATGCCTGAAATAAGCACCGCCATCCGCGTTGAAATCGAACAGCTCGTCGCGGAGCACCACTGGCTCCTCGACCACGGCCAGGCCGACCAGCTGTACACCCTGTATGCCGAGGACGCCGTATCCACCGGCCCGATGGGCACCATGGAGGGCCGGGAGGCCATCAAGGCCTGGGGCGAGCGCCGCGTCAAGGTCGACGCCGGCACCGTCCGCCACTTTTCCGGCGGCACCCGGCTGGCCTTCGTGGACGGGGTCCTGTGCGGCACCACCTACTACCAGACCTTCCGCGACAGCCAGGCCGACCCGCTCCTGCCGGCCAGCGTCGGAGAGTTCCGCGAGCAGTACGTCCAGGTCGACGGCAGGTGGCTGATCCGGCGGCGCGAGATCGCCCCGATCTTCGGCGGCGCGAACGCCGCCGCCCACGCCCGGCGCCTGGCAGCCGGAGCAGAGCGATGACCGCCGGACAGCCGCCGGCCCTCATGCACGTGGCCACGGCCTCGATGTCCGTCGTCGAAGCCGCGCTCGCTGCCGGATACGACGGCGTCATGATCGACCTGCAGCACGGCGAGGTGGGCCTGGACCAGGCCTGCGCCATGCTCCGCGCGGTGCCCCGCGGCAACCCGCACCTCTACGCCCGGCTGGCTTCCCTTGACGCGGGCGCCGCCGGCCGGCTCCTGGACAGCGGAGCGCGGGGCATCGTCGCACCCACGGTCGAAACCGAAGAGCAGGCCCGGGCACTCGTGGCCGCCGCCAAGTACCCGCCCCTGGGCGGGCGCAGCCTCGGCCCCAGCCGCCCTGCGCTGTACGAGGGGACGGACTACTGCGCCGCCGGGAACGCGGCAGTCTCCGCCGTGGTCCAGATCGAAACGGCAGCCGGAGTGGACGCGGCCGACCGGATCCTGGCCGTGGACGGCGTGGACGCGGTCTACATCGGCCCGGCCGACCTGGCCGTCTCCTACGGGCTGCCCGGCCGCCCGGACTGGGCCGACGGCCCCGTGGCCGACGCGGTCGCCAAGGTCGCCGCGGCCGCCCGCCGGGCCGGGGTCCGGCTCGGCCTGTACTGCAGCGATCCGGCGTTCGCCGCCGCACAGATCCGCACCGCGGGGCTGGACTTCGTGGGCATCGGAATCGACCTCATGTTTATGGGAAAACAGGCCCGGGCAACCGTTTCGGCCTTGAAGGAGGCATCATGACGGAGCAGACGGACATCCTCATCATCGGCGCGGGCCCCACCGGACTCACGCTGGCCAACCTGCTGGGCAGCAACGGGATCCGCACCGTCCTCCTGGAGGCGCGCGAGGAGCTCATCGACTACCCGCGCGCCGTCGGCATCGACGACGAATCGCTGCGCGCCATGCAGGGACTGGGCCTGGTGGAAGACGTGCTGCAGCACACCGTCCCGGACCAGCAGATCCGGATCGTGAACGGCTCCGGGAAGGTCATCGCCGGGATCAACCCGACCACCCGGGAATTCGGCTGGCCGCGCCGCAACGGCTTCGTCCAGCCCCTCGTGGACCAGGTGCTGCTCGAGGGCGCCCGCCGCTTCGACAGCGTGGACGTCCGGTTCGGCACCGCCGCCGTGGACCTGGTCCAGGATGCCGACGGCGTGACCGTCACCGTCAGCTCGAACGGCAGCGAATCCGTGATCCGCGCGGCCTACGTCATCGGGTGCGAGGGCGGCCGTTCCTTCACCCGGCGGAAGCTCGGCATTCCCTTCACCGGCGAAACCAGGCGGCAGCGCGGCCTGGTCATCGACGTCGCCAACGACCCGCTCGGCACCCCGCATGCGGTGTTCGGCGGCGACCCGAACCGCGGCTACGCGACCCTCAGCCTGCCCCACGGGATCCGGCGCTGGGAGTTCATGCTCCTCGAGGGCGAATCGGACGAGCTGGTCGACAGCGACGCGTTCCTGCACTCCCTGCTCCGCGACCATGTGGCGGACCCCGGAGCCCTGGACATCATCCGCCGGCGCGTCTACGAACACCACGCCCGGATCGCCGAGCGGTTCCGCGAGGGCCGGGTGCTCCTGGCCGGTGACGCCGCGCATGTGATGCCGGTCGTCGCCGGCCAGGGCTGGAACTCCTGCATCCGCGACGCCCTGAACCTGGGCTGGAAGCTCACCGCGGTGGTCCGCGGGCTGGCGGACGACCGGCTCCTGGACACCTACGCCGAGGAGCGGCGGGACCACGTCAAGGCCATGGTGGACCTGTCCGTGGGCATGTCCAAGGTGGTGACCAACCGCAGCAAGGTCACTTCGGCTGCCCGGGACGCCGCCGCGGCCGTCATCGACCGGCTGCCGAAGCTCAAGTCCTGGATCTCCGGGCAGGGGTTCAAGCCCATGCCCAAGTACACCCGCGGCGTCGTCGTGACCGCGGACCGGACGGTTTCCAAGTCCGTACCCGTCGAGGACGGCGTGCTGCCGACGGTCGGAACCCTGTTTCCGCAGCCGAAGGTCAACACGCCGGATTCCAGCGGCGTCCTGCTGGACGACGCCGCTGCCCCGGGCTGGCGGGTCCTGGCCTGGAACAACGATCCGACCCGCTTCCTCTCGGAGGACACCCGCGCCCGGCTCGGCGCCCTGAACGCCTCCCTCATCCAGCTGGTGCCGACGGCCCAGCTCGACTGGACCGCCAAGCATGCTCCGGCGGACGTCCAGGTCGTGGGGGACCCCGCGGGAGAGCTGAAGTCCTGGTTCCACGCCCGCCCCGTATCCGCCGTCGTCGTCCGCCCGGACCACGTCATCGCCGCCGAGTGCCTCATCCAGGACCTGGACCGCTCCCTGCAGGCGGTGTTCGCGAAGGCACACCTTCGGCCGGCACCGGTGCCGGCGCCCGCCTGACCGGGCGCCGGACCGCCTGCCTGTCCACCGCTTCTCCATCCACCCGCTCCGTTCCCTCAAGGAAGAGAGAACTTCATGACTTCACCTCTTCGCCGGCTGCTCGCCGCCGGTGCCCTGGCCACCCTCGCCCTGACCGGATGCGCCTCCGGCTCCATCTCCGGCGGCGCCGATCAGCCCGCCGCCGCCGACGGCGGCTCCGACCTTCGTGACGTGACGATCGGGCTTTTCCCGTCCTCCGCGGTGGGCGCCATCCAGCTGGGCATCGACAAGGGCTACTTCGCCGAGGAAGGCATCGACCTGGAGCTGCTGCTCGGCCAGGGCAGCGCCGCGCAGCTGCCCTCGCTCAGCTCCGGCAGCCTCGACTTCATGCTGGCCAGCCCCACCACCCCGCTCATCGCCACCGCCCAGGGCCTGGACCTGCGGATCGTCTCCGGGTACGCGACGAACCGGCCCGAGATTGTGGAGGACTCGGTGTCCGTGCTGGTGGGCCCCGACTCGGACATCACCCGCGCCCGGGACCTGGCCGGCAAGACGGTCTCCATCAACGCCCTGGGCAGCATCGGGGAAATCGGCATCCGCGAGGCCGTGGCGCTCGACGGCGGCGATCCCGCCTCCGTGACCTTCGTCCAGCTGGGCTTCAACGAGGTCGGCGCCCAGCTCGACACCGGCCAGATCGACGCCGGCATGGCCGGGCCCCCGTTCATGCAGCAGATCGTGGCCGACGGCGGACGGGTCGTCAGCGACTTCATCCAGGACGCCGAACTGGGCGGCGCCGAGCTTGTCATCGCCTCCAGCGGAGCCCTGACCCGCGAGGACCCGGAGCTGGTTGCCGACTTCGTGGCCGCCCTGGACAAGACGCTCAAGTATGCGGAGGCACACCAGGACGAGGTGCGGGACCTGCTGCCCCAGGTCCTCGGCACCTCCCCCGAGGCGGCGGCCGGCACGGACTTCATCGCCTGGGACGCCCACCTCGACGTCGACGCGCTCAAGCAGTTTGCCGACCTCATGGTCAGCCACGGCGTGACCGAGACCCGCCCCGACGTCGAATCGACGATCTGGGCACCGTAACAGCGGACGAGCTCTCACGGTGGGGCGGCGGCGCCGCCCCACCGGCATAACTTCCCGAAAGGGGGCTGGTCTTCATGGCCAACCCAGCAATCCCGACGTCGGCAGCCGCCCGGCGTTACGCACTCTGGCTCCGCATAGGGCCGCCGCTCCTGGGCACCTGCGGTGTCCTGGGCTTCCTGCTCACCTGGCAGGCGGCATCGGTGACGAAGATCGTCGACCCGCGCCACCTGCCGCCGGCCACCGAGGTGCTGGAGCGGTTCGTCACCAACCTGGCCTACACCCAGTTCTGGGTGGCCACCGGACACACGCTCCGGGCATGGCTGCTCGGCCTCCTGATCTCCGCGGCCGCCGGGCTGATCCTGGGGGTGCTGATCGGTTCGAACCGCTTCCTGGTCAAGGCCACCCACTCCACGGTCGAGTTCCTGCGGCCGATTCCGGCGGTGGCCCTGATTCCCATTGCCGCCCTGCTGTTCGGGCCCCGGCTGGGTTCGGAGCTGATGATCATCATCTATGCCTGCTTCTGGATCGTGCTGATCCAGGTGTTCTACGGCATCGCGGACATCGACAACGTCGCCATGGACACCTCGCGGACGCTGGGCCTGACCTTCCTGCAGCGGGTGCGGTACCTCATCTTCCCCACCCTGCTCCCGTTCCTGATGACGGGACTGCGCCTGGCGGCCACCGTGGCCCTGGTGCTGGCGATCAGCGTCGAGCTGATCGTCGGCACCCCGGGCCTGGGACAGGAAGTGGCGATGGCCCAGATCAACGGTTCCGCGCCGGCCATCTATTCGCTGATCATCACCAGCGGGGTGCTCGGCATCACCATCAACGCGCTGATGCGCTACGTGGAGCGCCGAAGCCTGTTCTGGCACGAATCCGTCCGAGGAGGCCGGTCCGCATGACCATGCTCAAGAAGGCCGCCTATTTCCTGGGCCTGCCCCTGATCCTGCTGGCGGCCTGGGTCGCCTACACGTCCGTCACGACGAACTTCTTCGTCCCCGAACCCGCCGTCCTGGCGGAGCGGTTCTTCAGCATCTGGTTCTCCGAACGCTTTGCCTCGGACGTGCTGCCCAGCCTCGGCCGGCTGCTCGCCGGGCTCGCGCTGTCCATTGTCATCGGCGTGGGTGTGGGCGTGGTGATCGGCTACGTGCGCTGGATCCGCTGGCTGTTCGAGCCGCTGTTCGAGTTCATCCGGGCGGTGCCCTCCACGATCCTCATCCCCGTGCTCCTGCTGCTGATCGGCATCAACGACAGCATGAAGGTGACCCTGATCGTGTTCAGCTGCGTCTGGCCGATCCTGCTCAACACCGTCGCCGGCGTCACCGGCATCGATGAGGTCCTGTCCAACACGTCCCGCGTGCTCGGCCTGCGCGGCTTCGCCCGGATGCGGCACCTGGTGCTGCCGGCCGCCTCCCCGCAGATCATGGCCGGCATCAGGCAAAGCCTCGCCGTGGCGCTGATCCTCATGGTCGTGTCCGAGATGTTCGCCTCCACGGACGGCATCGGGCACTGGACCATCAATTTCCAGAACCGGGTGGCCATCCCCGAGATGTGGAGCGGCATCCTGCTGCTCGGCCTCATCGGCGTCGTCCTCTCGGTGGTTTTCCAATGGATTCAAAAGCGGACCCTCTCCTGGTACGAGGGATTGAAGGAGAACGAAAATGACTAAGCACCTGAAGAAGGTCCGCCTGCGGGTGGAGAAGCTGCAGAAGATCTACCAGACCGGCTCCGGCCCCTTCGAGGCGGTCCGGTCGCTGACCTTCGACCTGCACGACGGCGAGTTCGCCTGCCTCGTCGGTCCCTCCGGCAGCGGCAAGACCACCCTGCTCAAGTGCATCGCCGGGCTGATGGGCGCCACCTCCGGCAGCGTCGTGCTGGACGGCCAGCCCGTCAACGGCCCGGCTAAGGGCATGGCCGTCGTCTTCCAGGAATACGGGCGCAGCCTCTTCCCGTGGATGACGGTCGAGGCCAACGTGGGGCTGCCGCTGAAGACCGGCGGAGTGCCCAAGGCCGAGCGCGCCGAGCGGATTGCCGAGGCGCTGGAAGCCGTGGGGCTGGGCGCCGCCGGGGGCAAGTACCCCTGGCAGCTGTCCGGCGGCATGCAGCAGCGGGTGGCCATCGCCCGGGCGGTGGCGTCCCGTCCCAGCGTGCTGCTCATGGATGAGCCGTTCGCCGCGGTGGACGCCCAAACCCGCGCGGACCTGGAGGACCTGGTGCGCCGGATCTGGCAGGAACACAACATGACCATCCTGTTCGTCACCCATGACATTGACGAATCGGTCTACCTGGCCGAACGCGTCCTGGTCCTCTCCAGCTCCCCCACGGTGATCCAGAACGACATCGCCATCGACCTGCCCCGGGAGCGCGACCAGCTGCTGACGCGCTCCGATGCGCGTTTCGGCGAGCTGCGGGCCGAGGTCTACGAGCGGGTCCAGTTCGCGAAGACCAACGTCACCGGACAGTCCGAGCCGGCACGCCTGGTGGAGGCCGGTGCATGAGCGCCGTTGAGCTGGACAGCCGGAGCGGGGCCGTCGACGACCTGTACTGGCAGGACGCCTGCGATCCCGTCACCGAAAGCGACGAGGAGCTGCAGCGCATCGTGGCCGGAGCCGACCTTCCGGCGCTGCTGGCCGCGCTCGCCGCAGCCACCGGTGATGTCTCGGCCCTGACCGAGGACCTGCGCCCGCCGCTGACCCCGGTGGACACGGTCAACCATCCGCACGGCGGCATGAGCGCCGCCCAGCAGGAGAAGGCCCGCGCCGTGGCGCTGGCCGGGCTGCGCCGGCTGCGCGCGGAGCAGATCACCTCCGTCGACATCCTCAGCGAGGAACACACCGATGCCATCCTCGGTTACCTCAGCGGCGGCCGGAAGAACTGGCACGGCATGCTCGAACACGAGCTGGACCTCTCCCCGCGGAAGAACGGGGCGCCGGACTGGCACTTCGACGACGTCGCCGGCGGGCGGGAGTTCCGCGCCCTGATCGTCGGATCGGGCGTGGCCGGCATCGCTGCAGCCCATCGCTTCCGGCAGGCCGGCGTGCCCTTCACCATCATCGAGGCTGCGGAAAAGCTCGGCGGAACCTGGCAGAAGAACCGCTACCCCGGGGTCCGGCTGGACACGCCCACCTTTGGCTATTCATACTCCTTCGCCCAGCGGGGGGACTGGCCGCACCAGTTTGCCGAAGGCCACGAAATCCGTGAGTACCTGGAGAGCGTCGCCGAGCGGTCCGGCGTGGACCGCCTGGTGGAGTACGGCTGCCGCCTGGTCCGGGCCGAGTGGAACGAAGACACCGGGCTCTGGGCCGTCACCACCGAGGACCGGACCGGTGCTCGCACGCTCCGGCACTTCAACGCCGTCATCACGGCCACCGGGCAGCTCGACATCCCGAACATCCCCGAGTTCCCGGGGCAGGAGAGCTTCACAGGCGTCGCCATGCACTCGCAGGACTGGGACCCGGCGGTGGATTGCCGGGGCAAGCGGGTCGCCGTCATCGGCACCGGCGCCAGCGCCTACCAGATCGTGCCGGCCATCTGCCCGGACGTGCAGAGCCTGGTGGTGTTCCAACGCAGCGCCCCCTGGATGCTGCCGGCGCCCAACTACCACGAGCCGATGACGGAGGTCTTCTCCTGGCTGACCCGGAAGGTGCCGCATTATGCGCAGTTCCACCGGCTCTGGGTCACCGTCCTGGGCATCCCCGGACGGTTCCACACCGTCCGCGCCGAAGAGGGCTGGCACGGCGCGCCCCTGAGCGTCTCCCCGCGCAACCACGAAGTGCGCGAGGAGCTGATCCGCATCCTGCGGGAGCAGTTCGCCGAACGCCCCGACCTGCTGCCCCACGCCATCCCCGCCTATCCGCCGGGCGCCAAGCGCATGCTCCGCGACAACGGCGTGTGGGCCCGGGCGCTGACCGCCCCGCAGACCACCCTGGAAACCTCTCCGATCCGCCGCTTCACCCCCACCGGCATAGAGACCGAGGCGGGCGCCGTTCACGAGGTCGACGTCATCGTCTACGCCACCGGGTTCCGGCCCTCCGAATACCTTGAGGGCATCGACGTGGTGGGACGGCGGGGCCGGGAGATCCACGAGGTCTGGGACGGCGACGCCCGCGCCTACAACGGGGTCACCGTCCCCGGTTTCCCCAACTTTTTCATGGTCTACGGACCCAATGTGGGCGGCGTGGTGGCCGGCAGCCTGCACTTCATGCTGGAGCGGGCCGCCGAGTACGCGCTGAAGGCCGTGCGCGAGGTCCTCGAACGCAGGGTCAAGGCCGTGGACGTCCGTCCCGAAGCCCTGGACCGGTTCGTCGAGTGGGTGGACGCCGAGAACCGGCGGATGGCGTGGGGCCAGCCGTATGTGCGCACCTGGTACCAGAACGGCAAAGGCCGGGTGTCGCAGATCTGGCCGTTCACCAACGTCGAGTACTGGGAAGCCACGGAGGACGTCCGTGCGCAGGACTATGAGTTCCTGGGCTAGCCGGCGCGGACCCGGCCGGCGGCCTGCCGGGGGCCCGGCACGGGCACCCGGGGTCGCGTATGGTCAGCGTGTGGAAATCGCCCATGACGGTCGAGGAAGAGGCACATTACGGTGACAAGAAGAAGCCGCGCTCACCAGAGCACCCCCGGCAATGAACAGGCCATCCTCGAGGCGGCCCTCTCCCTGGCGGTGACGGCCGGCTACGAGGGGACGACCATGGCGGAGGTCGCCCGGTTGTCCGGGCTGCCGGTCGGCTCGGTCTACTGGCATTTCAACAACAAGGAACAGCTGTTCGCCGAGCTGATCGAGTACTGCTTCGAACAGTGGAAGGTCGACCACACCGGGCCCACCAACCGGGACCTGCTGCGGCGCAGCATCGCCGGCTCCGCGGGCGGCTCCACCGATCCCGGGAACCGGGCGGAAGCCTTCTGGATCCTGGCGCTGCTGTTCGCGCTGGAGAAGCGCCTCGCCGACAACCTGGCCCGCCAAAAGTACCTTGAGGTCCGCAAGCAGATGTTCGAGCTGATGGTCCAGCGGGTGGAGCCGCAGATTCCCGCCGCCGTGCTGGCCAGGGATCCGGACTTCGGCCGCAAGATGGTGGTTTTGGGCCGCGCGTTGACCGACGGCTTCTACATTGCCGCTTCCGCCGGCGACGACGTCGACTTTGCCGAGTTCGCCGACCTTTCGGCCTCCGCGGTGGAGGCCCTGATTGCCCGGCACGCCGCCGCGGCCCTGGAGGAGGATGAGACACCCGATGCAGCACCCGATGAATGAGTCCCCTGAGCCTGCCACGGCCGGAGCCGACGCCGGCCCGTCGGCCCCGAAGGTGGCCGTCGTCATCGCCGGGGGATCCGGAATCGGCGCGGCCGTCGTCCGGGAACTGGCCGGGCACGGCTGGCGGGTGGCTGCCCTCTCCCCCTCAGGACGGGCGCAGGCCCTGGCCGAGTCCCTGGGCGGAGTGGGAGTGACCGGTTCAAACCGTTCCACCGCGGACCTGCAGGCGGTCGTGGACCTGGCGCTCGAGCGCTACGGCCGGCTGGACGCCGTGGTGAACGGCTCCGGGCACGGGGCGTCCGGGCCGGTGCTGGAACTGACGGACGAGCAATGGGAAGACGGCATGAACGCCTTCCTCATGAACGTCGTGCGGATGTCCCGCATTGTCACTCCCCGCTTCCTCGATTCCGGCGGCGGATCGATCGTCAACATCTCCACCAGCTCGCCCTGGGAACCCAACGCGCGCTACCCCGTCTCCGCGACCTTCCGGGCGGCGCTGGCGTCCTTCACCAAGCTCTACTCGGATGAGTACGGACCGCACGGAATCCGGATGAACAACGTGCTCCCGGGGTTCACGAAGGAAGATCCCGCCTCGGTACCGCCGGAATGGACCGCGCGGATTCCGCTGCGGCGGGCTGCCGGCACCCACGAGATCGCCGGCGTCGTCCGCTTCCTGGCAGGCGGGGAATCCAGCTACGTGACCGGCCAGAACATTCGGGTGGACGGCGGAGTCACCCGCGCCGTGTAGGGCGGCGGGTGCCGGCGGTGGCGCCGCCTCCCGCCGGCACCGCCGTCCTCACCCGGTGATGCCGGTGCTCACCCGGTGATGCCGGATTCGAGCACCACCCTGACGGTGGCTTCGTAGTGCTCCCGGAGCAGCCGGGTGAGCAGCTCCGCGTCGCGGGCCAGCGCCGCCTCAAGGATCTCCCGGTGTTCGCCTTCGACATCCCGGCTGCCCGGTTCCACATGCGGGGCCGCCCAGCAGCGGTACAGCTCCGTGGCGTCCGACAGGTCGGAGGCCAGCTTGATCATGGGCTGGCAGCCGCAGGCCTGCAGCAGCTTCAGGTGAAACGCCTTGTGCGCCTTCTGCCACGCCGGGTCCACGTGATCCGGGTCGTCCTGGGTCCGCCGCGGAAGCCGCGCCAGCTGGTGGTGGACCGCCATGAGTTCCGATTCCCAGACGACGTCGCCGCGGCTCAGCGCCAGCCGGGCGGCGAGCGCCTCCGTGACGCACCGCAGCTCCGTCAGGTCCTGCAGCTCCTGCAGGTCGAGGTCACGCACGAAGAAGCCCCGGTTGGGCTGCGCGGTCACCAGTCCGTCTCCGGCCAGCCTGACCAGGGCTTCACGCACCACCGTGCTGCTGGTCCCCAGCCGCTCCGCCAGGGCCACCGGCTGCAGCCGGGTTCCCGGCCCCCATTGCCCGCGAAGGATCTCCTCGCGAATCCGCTCCACGGTCTGCGGCCCTGCCTGCGCCATGTCGCCCTCCTTCTTCCTGCCTCGATTGTGCCCGATGAGGCGGAAACTGACACGTTATCGCCCAATAATATTTTTTTCTTGACGAGTAGACTATTCGCCCCTAGGTTGTGATGGGAACCACATTGAGGCGAAACCCCCATGGATTGCCTCACGCTTTGCTTCGAGAACAGGACCAGAAATGCACTACGCCAGCTACGTATCCACCGACGGCCTCCCCACATGGGGCATTGCCGAAGACGGCACCCTCTACACCCTGGGCCCCGGGGGCCTGGACCTGGCACCCAGCCTCGGTGAGGCGGTGCGCGCCGGCATTTTCGGCTCCATCACCCGCGAGCAGTACCGCCAGGCGCCGTCCGTGGCCGAGGCGGACGTGGAGTTCCTGCCGGCGGTGGGCGATCCCGGGAAGATCATCTGCATCGGCGTGAACTACCGGAGCCACCAGGAGGAGACCGGCAAGGTGGAGCAGAAGGCTCCCACCGTGTTCACGCGGTTCGCCGACACCCAGATGGGCCACCTCCAGCCGGCCCTGATGCCCGCCTCCACCACCAAGTTCGACTACGAGGGCGAGATGGCCCTGGTCATCGCCAAGGACGCATGGCATGTGCCCGCCGACCAGGCCTTCGACTACGTCGCCGGCTACGGCGCGTACAACGATTTTTCCGTCCGCGACTGGCAGAAAGCCGCCTCCCAGTGGATCCCGGGCAAGAACTTCCCGGGCACGGGCGGCTTCGGTCCCTACCTGGTCCCGGCCGGCGACATCGAGGACCTGGAATCGCTCACCCTGGAGACCCGGGTCAACGGCGAGGTCCGGCAGAAGGCCATGCTGCGCGACCTCTACTTCTCGATTCCGGAACTGATCGCCTACGTGACCGGATTTACCAAGCTCTCGGCCGGCGATGTCATCGTGACCGGCACGCCGGGCGGCGTCGGCCTCTTCATGCAGCCCTCCGGCCTGCTGTCGGACGGGGACGTCGTCGAGGTCGAGATCACCGGCCTGGGCGTCCTCCGGAACACGGTGCGCCGGGAGGAAGACGGGGCAGCGGGTGGGGCGTCCTCGTGAACGAGGTGCTCGACACTGACGTGCTGGTGGTCGGAGCGGGGCCGATCGGCCTCGCTGCGGCCGCCCTGCTCGCCGACCACGGCGTTCGCGTGGTCCTGGTCGAGAAGCAGGCCGGGACCAGCGATGCCCCCAGGGCGATCAGCGCAACGGATGAGACGCTGCGGGTGATGGCCGAGCTCGGCGTCCTGGAGCAGCTTGTGCCCGACATGCTGATGGATACCGGAGCCCGGTACTTCGGCCGGAAGGGCCAGCTCCTGGCCGAGGTCCGCCCGGGGCGGCCGCGCCAGGGCCAGCCGGGCAAGTCGCAGTTCGACCAGCCGGTCATGGAGGCGGTGCTGCTGGAGGCCGTGCGCCGGCGTCCCCTGGTGGAGGTGCTGTTCGAAACCGAGGCCACGGAGACGCACGGGACCGGCGGCGGGGTGGAGACCTCCCTGCTGACCCGGACCGGGCGCCGGACCGTCAGGTCCCGGTGGGTCCTGGCCTGTGACGGCGGCAGGAGCCCGATGCGGACCCGGCTGGGGATTCCGCTGGAGGGAAGCACCCAGGCCCAGCAGTGGATCGTCGTCGACATCGCCGATTCCGCCGTCCGGGCCGAGAAGTTCGCCGAATTCCACTGCAACGGCCGGCGACCGGTGGTCCAGGTGCCCGGAGCCAAGGGCAGGCGGCGGTACGAGTTCATGCTCCTGCCCGGTGAGCGGGCCGAGTCCGTCACGGAGCCTGGCTTCATTGCCGAACTTGTCGCTCCCTTCGAGTCCATCCGGCCGGAGCAGATCCGCCGTGCCGCCGTCTATGTCGCCCACCAGCGCATTGCCGGGTCCTACCGCCGCGGGCGGATCATCCTGGCCGGCGACGCCGCGCATCTGATGCCGCCGTTCGCCGGGCAGGCGCTGAACGCCGGCATTCGGGATGCCGCCAACGTGGCCTGGAAGCTGGCTGCGAATGTGCTGGCTGACGCTCCGGAGCAGCTGCTGGACACTTACGAGACGGAGCGGCGCCCCCACACAGCCGAGATGGTCCGTCTCTCGCACCTGATCGGCAGGGTGGTCATGGCCACGCATCCGGCTGTGACGGCTGTCCGGGACCGGAGCATCAAGGCCTCGAACCTCGTGCCGCCGCTGAAGCGCTGGATCACCGAAATGCGTTTCCTCAAACAGCCCCGTTATCAGGACGGCTGCATCGTGCGGCCGGCGCGGAGCAGGAACGACCCCGAGGCCGCCCTGTTGGGGACCGCGCTGCCCCAGCCGATGGTTCGCTGCGTTGACGGGACCTCCCTGCCGCTGGACAAGGTCCTGGGCCGGGGATGGGCGCTCCTGCGCTTTTCCGGATCGTCGACGATCCAGGTCCTGCCGGTCAACGGTCCGGGCGGTTCCGACCGCCAGGCGACCGTGGTGGTCGACGGTTCCGGTGCTTTCCGGGACCTTTCCGCCGGCACCTCCGTCATTGTCCGGCCGGACCGTTACGTCGCGGCGGTGTGCCGGCGCGGGGCAGAGGCCGACGCCCTCGCCCGCCTCTCCGCCTGGGTGCCCGGCCTGCAGCTCCAGGACGCTAGCAGCCCCGGCGACGCCGGCTTCGGCATCCCGCACCGGGCGGGCAGCGAAACCCGGGCGGGCAGCGAAACCCGGGCGGGCGCCGGAACCCGGGAGGGCAGCAAAGCCCGGCCGGGCAGCGAAACCCGGCCGGGCGCCGTCGGGCACGCCGCACCGCGGCTGCACTCTGCAGCCGGCACCGATTGAACTGAGCGAGGAGCCAGAGTTATGTCATGGGGTTTGATCTCTGAAATGGGCCATGTGGCCATCCAGACGACCGACATCGAGGGGTCGATCCGCGATGCCACGCAGCTGCTGGGCCTGCGGGTAACCGAACAGGGCGTCCGCGAGGCCTACCTTGCGGCGGCCGATGTGCACCACGAGCTGGTGTACGTGGACTCGGACGAGAACGGGATCCACGCCCTGGGCCTTGTGGCACGGGACGGGGACGCGCTGCGCGAGATCCGGCGGCGGGTGGAGCGCGAGAACCTGCAGGTCCTCAGCGAGCGTCCCGCCAGCGCGGGCGTGCAGGACGGCTTCAGCTTCGTGGGGCCGGAGGGATGGGTCTTCGAGGTGTACACCGGCATGCAGGCCCACGCGGGCGGGCCTTTGTCCTTCGGCCCCGACCGATACGGCCACCTGAACTTCCATCCCCAGGATGTGAAGGGAATGATGCAGTTCCTGGTGCGGGTGCTCGATTTCCGGCTGTCCGATGTGATCGGTGACGACTTCGCCTATTTCATGCGCTGCAATCCGGACCATCACGGCATCGCCCTGATCCAGGGCCGGGGCACCTTCCACCACCATGCCTGGCAGACCCAGTCGATCGCTGACCTGGGCAAGCTCGGAGACCGGCTGAACCGCGTGGGCAGGGAGTTGATCTGGGGGCCGGTGCGCCACGGAGCCGGGCACAATATTGCCGCCTATTATGTGGAGGCCTCCGGAGCGGTGGTGGAGCTGTACACGGACCTGGAGCAGATCTACGACGACAGCCGCCCTCCCGTGCGCTGGGGAGCGGAGGAGAACTGGTGGAATATGTGGGGGTCCTACCGGCCTGAGGAGTTCCGGAGCTTCGGAATACCCCCCGCCTCCCGGCGGTAGGAGGCCTGGGCCGGCGGCCTGCGCGGGGGTGGGGCCTGCCCGGGGCGGGTCAGCTCAGCTCGCCTGCGCCGGGGCGGAGGGCCTACCCGGGGCGGAGGGCCTACCCGGGGCGGAGGGCCTACCCGGAGCGGGTCGCTCGCCTGCGCCGGCTCAGCCTTCGCAGGGTCACGGCTGGCACAGCTAGAACGGCGGCGGGATATCCGGTGTCGCGGGTGAAGCCATGGATTGCCCTGGCGCCGGCACGGCAGGAAACCTTCGCCGCCGGGCGTTCTCCAGCCATGCCTCCCGTTTCGCTTCCTGCCCGGGGTCAGCCTGTTGTGGTTTCAGGGAGAGTTCAGGATCGGTGGTGTAGCTCTCCCCCAACACCGAACGCCAGGTGAGCTGCCCGGGCTTTCTCTGGCATGCCTTCCAGAATCCTTGGGATTTCAGGCGGTGGTGCTTCGGGCACAGGTGCGCCAGGTTGTCGTGGTCTGTTGTCCCGCCGTGGGACCAGGGCACGGTGTGGTCGATCTCCGACCTGGCTGCGGTCACGCTGCATCCGGGAAACCGGCAGGTCGCGTCGCGTGCCCGCAGCCAGCGGGCGAGACCTGCAGGCACTTTTCGCCTGCGGCCCACCGCAAGGATCTCGCCGGAGGCGGGGTCTTGGACCAGCCCGGTCCAATAGCTGCTCTGTCTTGCCAGGCGGCGGGCGGCGTCGGCGCTGATGGGGCCGTATCCGGTCAGCTCCGCGGGTTGATCATTGGCTCCGAAGAGCGTGTCTGCGTTGATGATGACCATGATCTCGGCCTTCACCCCCGCAAGGTCAGAGTCGGGGTCGGCCGCGGGGCCGGAGGGGCCGGCGGCTGAGTCAGCGGCGGCACCGGCTGGGTCAGCCGCGGGGCCGGAGGGGTCGCCAGCGGTGCCATTGCCGGCGGCGCCAATGGGGCCCGGGCGGGACAGAGGGCCGGAGGGCTCGGTAAGACGCAGCCCGTCCGGACCGGGCGCGCCCAGCAGGGTTCCTGTGAGCAGGTCGGTGCGCAGCTGGTCCATGGTCCGCTCGTCACCGCCCTTGCGGCGGGCACGGGCAGCCGCGGAGAGCGCGGTGAACAGGGCCATGCCCTTCTCGGCGGCCATCATCGCTCCCAGGCAGGCCATCCCGTCGGGGGCGGGTTCCAGCCAGACCCGCCGCTTCGTCAGGGCATCACGGTGCCGCTGCCTGATCGTGTCGGGATAGCGGCGTTCGCGAAGGACACGTACCCGGCGGGACAGTTGCGCCGCCGTGCGGGTCCGGGCGTCCCGGAGCGCCTCGCCCTCGAAGGCAGGTGCGTCCTCGGGCGGAACGAACTGCAGCTCTTCCAGCAGGACCCGTGCGTGTGGGTATGTCACGGCACCCACCGACAGATGCGCCAAGGTGGCGGAGCGTTCCTGCGTCAGTTTCCCGGATTCCGAAACCAGGCGCATGGCTGTCATATGGGGCAGCCGCAGCGCAGCCCCTACCTCCGCAGCCGTGGCGGAAAGGACGGCTCCGGCTGCCTGATCCGACGGCAGAAGCGCCTGCGCCTTACGGTTCACCAGCTCCTCCACCCTTGCCACCACCCGGGCCTGCTGCGCCTGCGCCCAGCCGATCAGTGCGTCCAGACGCACCAGCGTTGCTGCGGCCTCCGCTTCATCCAGTGTTTCCGCAGACCCCAGCGACAACCAGCCGTCCAACCCCTCGGCCAGCGTCGCCGAGCCGGACCCCGCGGACGTCGCTGCTCCTGGAGACCACGAAGAGGCTCCAGCAAACCGCGGGGATGCCCCGCCCGACGCACTGAAGGTCAGGGCGACTCCACGGCCGTCCAGCACCTCGTCCACCGACTGCGGCCCACGCGCCTGCGCAGCTGCGGCAGAGGAGGAAACTCGGCCCGCAAAGGTAGGGCCGGCTCCCCCCTGTAGAACTTCGTTGTGACGCACAGGATCCCCGGCGATCGGGCGCTCGGAGGCGGCTGATTCGGCGAAGACCGCAGGACCGGCACCCGTGAAGAGCCCGTCCTGTCCGGTGTCCGTCAGCCGTTCGTCCATGCCTTAAGGATTTCAGCCGGCACTGACAAAACAGGGGCGAAAAGGGGGTTATCCATCACCGCCCGATACCGGTTCTCCGGCAGTTTTTACCTGTATTTCTAGCCGGAAGAATACCCGTTCGGATGCCCCTTAACTGTGGGTTCCTGGTGATGCCCGGAGGGGCGTCATCGGGCAGGGCGACAGCGGTTCGGACTGGCCGACGGCGGTCGGACTGGCCAACGGAGGTCCGGGCTGGCTCTTGGCAAGCCAGCCGTCGGCGGTTCGGGCTGGCCGACAGCGGTCCCGACTAGCCGTCGGGACCGGGCTGGTTGAGTGCGGTCCGGGCCGGCTCACGACGCTTCAGGACAGCTCAGGACAGCTCAGGACAGTTCAGGACAGGTCAGGACAGGTCAGGTCGGTTCAGCTCGTCGGCATCCCAGGAGAGGTCTGCCCCTTCCGGAAGCGGAAGGGCCTCTATCTCCGGATCCGCGACAAGAGCCGCGATCAGTCCCCGGCTTCCGGCGACCACGGTGGAATCGAAGTCGATTTCGGAGACGAGCACCCAGGCATGGTCCGCAGGCCACAGCATGTTGGGCGACTGCGGAAACCAGGGCACGTGGTGCCATGACACCCGCTCAACCCATGCCGGATCCTGAAAGAACCGCACGCCGGCGGCGAAAAGGTAGTAGCTGCGGTCAGGCAGATCCAGAGTCGGGGCGAGCACGACGTCGGCCGGCAGCAGGCCCGACCCCGGCGGCGGGTTGCCCGCCAGCGGGTCGGTGCCCTGCGGGCCGACTCCCAGGCCCCTGCGCTGTGCCTCCTCAAGGCTGGTCCACGCCCAGGCGCTGTCCGGATTATCAGCGGTGGGGTTGGCGTCGAGCCGGCTTCCGGCTTCCGCTTCCGCTTCCACACCCGCATCCGCTTCCACTTCCACATCCGCTTCCGCGTCCGTTTTCTCGGACCAGGACACCTCAAGCTGAGCGTACCCGGCGGAACTCGTCAGCCCGCCGTACCCTTCCCAGATGGCGGCCACTCCGCCGTTCGGCGTGGCAGTGTGGGCCGCCAGGTGCAGGCAGACCCGGGCAAGGACCTCGGCCGCCAGGTTGCCCTGCTGCGGTTCGGAGTAACGTCGGCCCTGTGCATCCAGCGGGCCGTATGGGCTCTCGATCGCAGGCTTGATGAGCCGGTTGAACTGCGCCAGCGGGTGCATGGTCGTTCCCATGGCCTCGGCCACCGCACTCCAGCGGATGGATTCGTCCTCGATGGTCGGCTGTTGGTACGAGGGTGCCCGGACGTCAGGCCAGTCCGGAGGCTGCCGGTCCCAGCCCGATCCAGTCGGCCAGTCCCGCTGCACAGGATGGAAGACCCGCGTGTAGGCCTCGAATCCGCGGGGAACGACGATGTGCATGGTGCCCCAGGTCGAATCAATGCGAGGGCGCAGCCACTCCCCTGACGCTGCCTCCTTCAAGGGCGTTCCCGGCGGGAGGGCCGCCGACGCCGGAGCGCCGGGCTCGCCGGGTCGGCCCACCGAGGCCGCCGGCGCCGGAGGGCCGACCTCCGGGCCCGGCGAGCCATTCGCCCCGGCTCCCCCGGTCACGGCCGCGCCACGCTTATGCCTCAGCGCCGGCCGGCGCCGCGAACGGATCGAAGCGGAGCCGCTCGAACATTTCCCGCTGCGCGGCCTGGGCCGCCTCATCCTCATCCTCGGTCATCCGCTGGGCGACATAGCGGTACATCTTCTCGCGGACCAGATACGTCTCGGCATCAGTCAGGGACCCCGCAGCCAGCGACCCGGCGCGTTCCTCCAGCTCCGGCAGCCGGGCCAGCCCGGCGTCGTCGGGCGCCAGGGCGATGCCGAACGCGACGTCGAGCACGGTAAGGGCTTTCTCGCCGTCGGTGGCGACGGGGTCGGCGTCGACGACGGCGAGCGTACGTTCCGCCGCTGCCCGCGCCGCCTCGTAAGTCTGCAGCCCGAGCAGGAAGCGCACCTGCTCGGAGCCGGATGAGTAGTCATAGATCGGCCCGTCCAGCCACTCCAGCACGCTTTCCCGCCACTGGTGGCTGCCGGTGTAGAAGAGCAGGACGGTCGCGTGGCCGGCGACGGCGGCGCGCAGCCGGCGGATCTCTGCGTCGTCCCCGCCGTCGCGGTCGGACCTGTCGCCGTGGCCGTCCCCGTCCCCACCGTCACCATCGACGGGGAACTCGCGCAGGGCCTGCTCCGCGATCTGCTGCAGGTGCGCGGCCAGCTCGTCGTCCCGCACCGACCCGAGCTGTCCCCACTCGGCGATGTCCTCCACGTACAGGCTCAGCTCGCGCAGGAGGAAGCGGACCCAGGGGCTGCCCGGACCATATTCCTCCACAGCCAGGGGAAACGCTCCGATCAGGTAGTAGGGATCCCGCGGGGTGCGCAGGTCCCATGCCGCAGTGAACAGGTGGATGGCAAGCTCGCGGTCATAGGTGAGCGCCGGAACAGACTCGGCATAGGCCCACGCCTGCTCGCAGGCCGCAGCACCCTCCTCAGGCTCACCGGTGATGTACAGCGTCTCCGCGGCCCGCAGCAGCGTCATCGCGTACGCCTTCGGGTCCGGAATGCCTGCTGCTTCCATGGCCCGCGCCGCGTCCGCCAGATCGGCGGCGGCAACAGCCGGCGGCCTGCCCTCATTGTGTTGTCTCCCCATGAAGACACCCTAGTGGGAGCGGCAATTTCCCGCTCGAACCGGCACGCGGAAACCCCTGAACCGGCCCAAAAGACCGCTCGAAACGGCAGGTGCCGCCTCCCCCGGAGGGAAGGCGGCACCTGCACAGCGGATCGCGCCTGCAGCTAGCGGCGGGAGCCCGCCTCGGCATCGGCCGGCACCGCCTGCCCGCCGTCACCGTCACCACCAGCAGCGGCGTCCACGTGCGGGTGGCGGCGCTCCAGCGAGGCGCCCTCCACGTCCACGTCGGGCAGGATCCGGTCCAGCCACTTCGGCAGCCACCAGGCCTTGTCGCCGGCCAGGTGCATCAGCGCCGGAATCAGCAGCATACGGACCACGAAGGCATCCAGCAGCACGCCGAAGGCGAGAGCGAAGCCGATCGGCCGGATCATCGCGCTGTGCGAGAACACGAACCCGCCGAACACCGAGATCATGATGATCGCCGCGGCGGTCACCACGGACCGCCCGGCCCGCACGCCCTGCACCACGGCCAGCCGCGCCGGCGCGCCGTGCGCGTACGCCTCGCGCATGCCGGAGCCGATGAACAGCATGTAGTCCATGGCCAGGCCGAACAGGATGCCGACCAGGATGGTGGGCAGGAAGTTCAGGATCGGGCCGGGCGTCTCCACGCCGAACACTCCGGCCAGCCAGCCCCACTGGTAGATGGCGACGACGCCGCCAAGCGCACCGAAGTAGGACAGGATGAACCCGAGCGTCGCGACGATCGGGACGAAGATCGAGCGGAACACCAGGATCAGGATGATCAGCGAGAGCCCGACGACGACGGCCAGGTAGATCGGCAGCGCCTCGGCCAGCTTGTCGGAGATGTCGATGTTGCCCGACGCCGAGCCGGCCACGCCCAGCTCGTACTCACCGTTCAGCGGAGACAGGTCGCGCAGGGTGTGCACCAGCTCCTCGGTGGACTCGCTGGTCGGACCCTCCTCGGGGATGATCTGGAACGCGGTGGTCTGCCCGTCCTCGGAGCTGCCGATCGGCGCGACGGCGGCGACGTCGTCCTGCTCGAACAGGGCCTCGGCGATCTCCTGCTGCGCGGCCAGGCCCGCGGCCTCGTCGGCCGGAGCCTCGGGCAGCTCGGCGACGACGAGCAGGGATCCGTTCTGGCCCTCGCCGAACTTCTCGGACACCGCGGTGTACGCCTGGTACTGCGTCGAGTCGGTGGCTTCGGAGGAGCCGTCCGGCAGGTTCAGCCGCAGCTCCAGCGCCGGAATCGCGACCAGCAGCAGGCCGGCAATGCAGGCCAGCGCGGTCAGCACCGCCCGGCCGGTGCCCATCGGCTTCGCCTGGGCGGCGCCGGGAACCGACGCTCCGGCGGCACCGTCGGCCTGGGTGTCGGCCTCGGCAGCGTCCGAGCCGGCGGCGTGCGCGCCGTGCGCGGCGTCCGAGCCGGCCGCCGTCGTGCCGGTCCCGTGCGCCTGCTCCCGGGCGGCCCGCTCCTTGCGGCTGAGCACCCGCAGGCCGGCGAGCTTCAGCAGCGCCGGAGTCAGGGTGACGGCGATCAGCACCGCGATGGCGATGCAGCCGGCGCCCACGGTGCCCATCAGGCCCAGGAACGGAATACCGGTAACGTTCAGGGCCAGCAGGGCGATGAACACGGTCATGCCGGCGAACACCACGGCGTTGCCGGAGGTGCCATTCGCCAGGGCGATGGACTCCTCGACGTCGTAGCCGCCCTTGAGCTGGCGGCGGTGCCGGTTGACGATGAACAGCGCGTAGTCGATGCCCACGGCCAGACCGAGCATCAGGCCCAGCACCGGGGTCACCGAGGCCATCTCGACGACGCCGGAGAAGGCCATGGAGCCCAGCGCGCCGATGCCGACGCCGATCAGCGCGGTGATGATGGGCAGGCCGGCGCCGATCAGGGTGCCGAGCATGATCACCAGCACGATGCCGGCCACGACCAGGCCCACGACCTCGCCGACGCCGAAGATGCTGGGCACGCCGCCTGCGATTTCGGCGGAGAAGTCGGCGGTGACGCCGTCGACCGGCTGGTCCTCGAAGACGGCGACCAGCGCGTCGGTGGTGTCCTTGGAGATGTCCAGCTGGGCTTCGGAGAAGACCACGTTCACGATGGCGGCGCTGCCGTCCTCGGAGACGGTGCGGATCTCGGCGGCCATGTCCAGCAGCGAGGCGCCGGATTCCAGCTGCACGGCCTGCGCCTCCAGCTCCGCGGCACCGGCCTCGAGTTCGGCCCGCCCGGCGTCGAGCTGCGCCTGCTGCTCATCGAGCTGGGCCTGCTGCGCGTCCAGCTGCGGCGCGGCGGCGTCGAGCATGCCTGCGGCCTCGGCCTGGGCACGGGCGGCGTCCAGCTGTTCCTGCCCGGCGTCGAGCTGGGCCTGGCCGGCGTCAAGCTCAGCGCGGGCCGACTCCAGCTGCGCGCGGCCGGCGTCGAGCTGGGGCTGCCCGGCCTCGATCTGCTCGCGCTGCTCGGCGCGCTGGGCCTCGGTATCGAACGGGTCGACGGCGTTCTCCACGCCGTCGACTTCCGCGGTCTCCGCGACCAGCGCGCTGATCTGCTCACGCTGCTCGGGGGTGAAGGCGGAGCCGTCCTCGGTCTGCAGGACCACGCTGCCGGTCCCGCCGGAAGCCTCCGGCAGCTCGGACTGTAGCTGCTCGGTGACCTCCGCGGTGGGGGTGTTGGGGATGGAGAAGCTGGTGGCAAGGGTGCCGCCGAACATGGCAAACGCGGCGCCGGCCGCAACCAGCAACGCGAGCCAGAGCCCGATCACGGTCTTGGCCCGGCGCGCGGCGGCCGCGCCCAGGCGGTAAAGGAATTCAGCCAAGGGGAGACTTTCCGTCAGGGGTGGGTGAAACAGGGAACGTGCGGGAGCAGGCCGTGGTGCCGTGCCCCGACTGGAGTGCGGTGAGGAACTGTTCACGAAGCCGGGTCCAGGCTTCGCGGGATTCAGGGGTGTCGACCGCGCCGGTGGCCGCGCTCCAATGCTGGTACAGCACCGCCAGGCCGCCGATGAAGGCACCCGAGAACAGGTCGACGTCGAGCGGATCCGCGTCCGGGTAGCCCAACCGGAGCTCCTCCGACATGCGCCGGGTGATGGCCGTGAAGGAGCGCAGGGCGATCAGCGCCGAACGCGGCGAGGGCCGTGCGTCTCCCAGCTGCCCGCCGTCGTCGCCCAGCATGGCGGTGAGACGGGCCATCGGGCCGACGACGTCGCTGCGGCGCAGCGCGGCGATCACCTGGTCCGCCATGCTCCCGGGGACCTCGGTGCCGTGCTTCATCAGGGAAACCAGCTCGTCCAGCGTGCTGCCCAGGAGTTCGCTGCAGGCCTCGACGATGACTTCATCCAGGGAGTTGAAGTGGTTGAAGACGGTGCGGCGAGCGACGTCGGCCCGGGCCGCGAGCTCGTCCACGCTGAAGCTCATGCCCTGCTCGCCCATCAGCGCGGCGGCGGCGTCGATGATGGCGCGGCGGTGGCGCTGCTTCAGGCTGGACCGGCGGTCCGGTGCTGTGGAGGCGGCGGAAACGGTCACATAACGACACTAGGTGCATCGTTGCACCGGGTGCAACTCCGGCCGGGAAAGGCGGCAACTCTCGGCGGGTTCAGGCCCCTATGGCTGCGCCTTTACAGCATCAACCCGCCGTAGGTTGAGGGGCGGTCCACCCAAACCAGCATCAACCCGCCGAAGGTTGAGCCCAGGTGCCCGCGAAGCCCGGGACCACACCCTTTGAGTCATTACGCAACGTTCACGTTGCGTAATCCGGCGGCGCTTAGGTTAGCCTTAGCTTTGCCGCTTCCCCCACGCGGCATGTGAGCCACAGCCGCCCGTCCTTTCCCAACCGGCGGCTGCCCTGAACAAGGAGTGAACACAGTTGTTCCTGCCCAAGAAGACCGCGGCCCTGACCGCCGCCGCTGCCCTGACGCTGACCCTGGCCGCCTGCGGCGGCAGCGCCGAAGCCGAATCGGAAACGCCGGCAACAGGCACCGCCGCCGAATGGCCGCGCACCATTGAGCACGAAGCCGGCGAAACCGTCATCGACGCCCAGCCCGAGCGGATCGTCTCCACCTCCCTGTCCGTGACCGGCACCCTGCTGGCCATCGACGCGCCCGTCACCGCCACCGCCGTCACCGCGGCCCGGCCCGGCACCACCGATGACAACGGGTTCTTCGCGCAGTGGGCCGAAACCGCCGTCGAGCGCGACGTCGAACCGCTCTACACGGTCGGCGAGTTCGACCTGGAAGCCGTGATCGCCCAGGATCCGGACCTGATCGTCGTCTCCACCTCCGGCGCCGACTCCGTGCTGGACCAGTACGAGGCGCTCTCCGACATCGCCCCCACCGTGGTGGTCAACTACGGCGACCAGACCTGGCAGGATCTGGCCGGGGAGCTCGGCGAAGCCACCGGCCTCGAGGCCGAAGCCGAAGCCGCCGTCAGCGAGTTCGACGCCCTGGTCGAGGAGACCGCCGGGAAGATCGGCATCGAAGAGGGCACGACCGCCTCGGTCGTCTCCTACAACGCCGGCGACACCTCGCCCGTGGGCAAGCCGACCGGCCCGCACGCGCAGCTGCTGGAAAAGCTGGGCTTCACCGTCAACGAGCCGCCGGCCGAGTTCGACACCTCCACCCAGAAGCGCGAGGACTTCGCTTTCACCTCCTATGAGGGCCTGGCCGACTCCGTCACCGGCGACTACGCGTTCCTGATCAGCGCCGATGAGAAGAAGGTCGACGCGTTCAAGGCCGATGCGACCCTGGCCAACATCCCGGCCGTACAGAACGACACGGTCTTCGCACTGGGCCTGGCCTCCTTCCGGATGGACCCGTACTCGGCCACCGACATCGTGACCTGGTTCGGCGACACCTTCGCCAAGTAGCAGGTACCGCAAGGACCGTTCCCTCGTGCTGCAGAAAACGCGCCGCCGGCACCGGCAGGGCCTCGGCTGGATCTCCGGCCTGGCCCTGCTGGTGCTGCTGGCGCTGGTGAGCCTCGCCGTCGGCTCCCGCCCCATTGCGCCCGCCGAGACCTGGGCCGCCCTGACCGCCTTCGATCCCACCCGGAACGCGCATCTGCTGGTCCGCGAACTGCGCCTGCCGCGCACCGTCCTGGCGATCTGCGTCGGGGCGGCCCTCGGTCTGGCCGGAGCCCTGATGCAGGCGCTGACCCGCAACCCGCTGGCCGAGCCGGGCATCCTCGGCGTGAACTCCGGCGCTGCGTTCGCCGTCGCCGTGGGCCTGGGGTTCTTCAACGCGAACGCACCGATGCAGTACATGTGGTTCGGGTTCGCCGGCGCCGCCGCAGCCTCGGTGGTCGTCTACCTGCTGGGCCGGGCGCACGACGCCGGGACCAACCCGGTGCGCCTGGTCCTCGCCGGCGCGGGCCTGTCGGTGATGCTCGGCGCGGCCACCTCGATCCTGCTCATTGCCGGCACCGAAGAGAACCTCACCGCCTACGCCGCCTGGGCCACCGGCTCCCTGCAGGGCCGCGGCTGGGACGTGCTGCCCTGGGTGGCCGGCGCCTGCGCGCTGGCGATCGCCGCCGCCCTGCCCACCGCGCCCAGCCTCGACTCGCTCTCCCTGGGCCGGGACCTGGGCCGCACCCTGGGCGTGCGGATGCGCACCACCTGGCTCACCGGCACCGGCGCCATCCTGCTGCTCGCCGGCGCCGCAACCGCCGCCGCCGGGCCCATCTCCTTCCTCGGCCTGGCCGCCCCGCACATCGCCCGGCTGGTCACCGGACCGAACCACCGCCGGCTGTTGCCCTTCTCCATGCTGCTCGGCGCGCTGCTGCTGCTGGTCGCCGATATCCTCGGCCGCACCGTCGCCGCGCCCGCCGAAATCGGGGCCGGCGTGATGAGCGCCCTGGTAGGCGCCCCGTTCTTCATTGCCCTGGCCCGCCGCCGGAAGCTGGTGAAACTGTGAGCATCGGAACGTCGCCACGGCGGATAGGCCCCGCCCCCGACACCGCCCCCGGCGCCGGCCCCTCCCCGATCGTCTCCCCGCGCGTCCTGGCCCTCGGGCCGGTGCGGCTGCGGGTCTCGGCCCGCACCGCCGTCGTCGGCTTCACCCTGGCCGCCGCCGCGGCGCTGCTGGCGGTGCTGTCCATGCAGACCGGCACCCTGGCCCTGGCCTTCGGGGATGTGGTGGCGGCCGTGTTCGGCAACGGGGAGCCGGGCGCCCAGGCTGTGGTGCAGCGCATCCGGCTGCCGCGCACCGTGACTGCCCTGGCCGTGGGCGCCTGCCTGGGCGCCGCCGGCGCCACCTTCCAGTCCATCTCCCGCAACGCCCTGGGCTCCCCGGACATCATCGGCTTCACCACCGGGGCCGCCACAGGCGCGGTGGCGCAGATCGTCCTGTTCAACGGCGGCCCGCTGGCCACCGCCGGGTGGGCGGTCGGCGGCGGGCTGGCCGCCGCCGCTGCGGTGTACCTGCTCTCGCTGCGCGGCGGCGTCACCGGCGGGTACCGGCTGGTGCTCATCGGCATCGGCGTCGGCGCCATGCTCAGCGCCCTCAACACGGTGCTGCTCGCCAAGGGCGACTCGGACCTGGCCGCGCAGGCGCACCTGTGGCTCTCCGGCTCCCTCGCCGCGCGCACCTGGGCGCACGCGCTGCCGGTGCTGGCCGCCGTCGGGCTGCTGCTGCCGCTGCTGCTGGGCCTGGGCCGGAAGCTGTCGCTGATGGAAATGGGCGAGGACGCCGCCCGCGCCCTGGGCATCCGCACCGAACGGGTGCGGATCACCGCGATGGCCGCCGCCGTCGGGCTCACCGCCCTGGCCACCGCCGCCGCCGGCCCGATCGCGTTCGTGGCGCTGGCCGCCCCGCAGCTGGCCGCCCGGCTCACCCGCTCCCCCGGCGTGCCCATCGGCACCGGCGCGCTGATGGGCGCGGTGCTGATGGTGGGCTCCGATCTGCTCACCCAGCACCTGCCGATCCAGGCCGCCGTGCCCATCGGGCTGATGACCGGCCTGGTCGGCGGCATCTACCTGCTCTGGCTGCTGACCCGGTCCCGGCAGGTGTAACCGTGACCCGCAGCCCTGACCCCCGGCATTCCGCTCCCAAGGAGGCATCCATGTCCGACGTCCTCTCCGCCGAGGCCCTGACCCTCGGCTACGACGGGCACACGATCAGCGAGAACCTGGACGTGGTGATCCCGCCGGGGTCCTTCACCGCGATCATCGGGCCCAACGCGTGCGGCAAGTCCACGCTGCTGCGGGCCCTGTCCCGGCTGCTGAAGCCGCAGGCCGGGCAGGTGTTCCTGCAGGGCCGGGAGATCGGCAGGTTCTCCACCCGCGACGTCGCGCGCCGGCTGGCACTGCTGCCGCAGTCCTCCGCCGCCCCGGACGGCATCACCGTCGCGGACCTGGTGGCCCGTGGCCGGTTCCCGCACCAGTCGCTGCTGCGGCAGTGGTCCGACGCCGACCAGGCGGCGGTCGACGCCGCGATGGCCGCCACCGGCGTCGCCGACCTGGCCGGACGCACCGTGGACGAGCTCTCCGGCGGGCAGCGGCAGCGGGTCTGGCTGGCGCTGGTGCTGGCCCAGGACACCCCGGTGCTGCTGCTGGACGAGCCCACCACCTTCCTGGACATCGCCCATCAGCTGGAGGTGCTGCGGCTCTGCCGGCGGCTGCATGAATCCGGCAAGTACACGCTGGTGACCGTGCTGCACGAGCTGTCGCTGGCGTTCCGGTTCGCGGACCATGTCATTGCCATGAAGGACGGGCGGATCGTGGCGCAGGGCCCGCCGGTGCAGATTGCCACCCCGGAACTGATGAAGGAGATCTACGGGATCGACGCCGTGGTGATCGAGGACCCGGGCACCGGCGGGCCGCTGGTGGTGCCGCTGGAACCGGACTCAAGGCCACGGCCGGCGGGCGCGACGGCGGCAGCCGGCTCCGGCGCCCAGGTCACCGCGGCCGGGGCGCCGGCATGAGCGCGCCGGGCGGAGCAGCGGCATCGACCGGCACCGAGGGCCGGGGCATGGGCATGGGAGTGCGGAGCCGGTCAGCCCAGGGCGTGCACCGGCTGGTCGTCGAATCGGTCGAGGACCTCACCCCCGGCATGCGTCGCGTGGTCTTCGCGGGCCCCGGCGTCGCCTCCTATGTGGCCGCGGGACCGCACGTACCGAACATCAAGCTGTATTTCCCGGTTCCCGGCGCGGAGCTGGACCTGCCCGTGAAGGGGGACGGGCGCTGGAGCTTCGCGCCGGGCCAGCGTGAGCGGGTGCGCACCTACACGGTGCGGACCCTGGACCGGGACGCATCCCGGCTGGCGGTGGACTTCGTCCGGCACGGCGACGAGGGGCTGGCCTCCGCCTGGGCCGAACGGGCGGCGCCGGGAGCGGAGCTGGGCGCCCTGGGCGGCGGCGGGCTGGTGGTGCGCGACGGCGGGTGGGTGCTGCTGGCCGGTGACGAAACCGCGCTGCCCGCGATCGGCTCCACACTGGAACGATTCTCCGCGGAACGGCCGGAGCAGCGCGGGCTGGCACTGATCGAGGTCGCAGGGCCCGAGGAGGAGCAGGACCTCGCCGCCCCGGACGGGTTTGAGGTGCGCTGGCTGCACCGCCGGGCCCGGGCGGGTGAGGCAACATCGTCCGGACCTGCCGCGCCGGCCGGCACGACGACCCTGCTGCAGGAGGCGCTGGCCGCCGTCGAGCTCCCCGCTGCGGAGCTGGCCGCCGGGCAGGTGCGGATCTGGGTGTCGGCGGAGTCCGCCGTCGTCCGCTTTGCCCGCGCGCACCTGAAGCGGCTGGGTTTTGACCGGCGGCACCAGCTGATTATCGGATACTGGCATCGCGGCATGACCGAAACCGGGTACACCCGCAGCACCGACCATGACCGCGAGCGCGGAGAACTGGCGGATGTGCTGCCCGGGCAGGAGCACGCCCATGCGCACTGAGGCGCAGCCGACCACGGCACCGGCGGACGTTCCACCCGGGCCCTTCCCCGACGCGCCGTTTCCGCCGCCGCGGCCGGCGGTGCCGCCCACCCCGCCGCCATCGCCCGTGCTGCCGGGCTGGTTCCGGAACCGGTGGTCGTCTTGGGGCGGCCGGCAACGGGAACAGCTGGTGGACGACCTGCCCGCCGGGTCCCTTCCGCTGATTGAGCCGGACCCGCGGGGGAATCCCGGATTCCGTGCGGTGACGTTCCTGCACCGGCACGCCGCGGCGTCGGCGGTGATCCTTTCGGCCAACGGGCTGCTGGATCACCGCAACCCGGCCGACATGGAATTCGACCGGCTCGACGACTCCGACCTGTGGGCGCTGACCCTGCGGATGCCGGCCGACTGGCAGGCCGGCTACCGGATCACCGCCCATGTCGGGGCCGGGCTGCCGCCCTGGCGGCTGCCCGGAGCGGACCGGCGCACCGTTCGTCTGGCCGCCGACGCCGGGGCCCCGGATCCGCTGAACCCGATGGTCGGCGCCGGAATGAGCGGGGCACCGCAGTCGCTGCTGCAGCTGCCCGGGGCGCCGGACGCACCGTGGCTGGCCGCGGCGACTCCGGAGGCCGGAAGCACGTTGCCGTCGGTGATGGGGGCTGGTGCCGGCGATCCGGCCCGCGCCCGGAGGGCCGGGGCGGCAGTCACCGGGCTGCGCGAACTGGTGGTTCGCGATGCCGGCGCCGGGCGGGACCGGTGTGTCTGGCTGTATCTGCCGCAGCTGGACCAGGACGCCGCCGACCTGCCCCTGGTGCTGCTGCACGACGGGCAGGTCTGGGCGAAGTACCTCAACCTGGCCGCCACCCTGGACGCGGCGACCGCAGCCGGGGTGCTGCCGCCGCTGGCGGTGGCGATGATCGATTCACTGGATGTGCCGACCCGGACCCGGGAACTGTCCGGCCCGACCGGCACCGTGGATTTCGTCGCCCGGGACCTGCTGCCGCTGCTGCGCACCCGCTTTCCGGTCACGGACGATCCGGCGCGCACCGTGGCCTCCGGGGCCAGTTTCGGCGGGCTGGCCTCGCTCTGGCAGCTGGCCCGCTTCCCCGAGCTGGTGGGCGTGGCGCTGGCGCAGTCACCCTCGCTGTGGCGGTACGACCTGGCCGATCCGCTGGCCGCCGTGGCCCAGCAGGTCCGGATCCGGATCCAGGCCGGCATCTATGAGGACACCATCCACCGGGCCGGTGAGGATTTGCACCGGGACCTGGCCCGCACCGGCGCCGACATCAGCCTCCGATCCATCACCGGCGGGCACGACTGGGCGTGGTGGAACCCCTGGCTGATCCGCGGCCTGGCGGAGCTGCTCGGACCGTAGGACCGCTCACGGGCGCAGCGTCCCCTCCCCGGGGCCGGCTCAGCGGGCAAGGAGCCCTCGGCCCTGATCGGCCCTGCCCGGCAGCAGAGTGCCGGCGTACGCTGGGCGCATGTCCATCGAGGTGCGCCCGGCAACCGATTTCGACGATGTGGCAGCCGTTCTGGGGCCCAAGCGTCCAGACGCCACAGTCTGCTGGTGCCTGAGCTACCGGCTGACGACGTCGAAGGAGAACCGGTCGCTGGCCGGCCCGGCCCGCGGTGAGCGGGTGCGGGAGCTGCTGCGGGAGGACGTGCCGCCCGGCATCCTGGTGTACGACGACGGTGAAGCCGCAGGCTGGGCGGCGGTCCACCCACGCTCCGACACCAGCTTCGCGACCAATCGGAGGATTCCGCACCTGGACGATGCGGACCCGTGGTCCATCTGGTGCATCCGGGTCCGCCCCGGGCACCGCCGCAGGGGCCTGTCCCACCATCTGCTCCGCGGCGCCGTCGGCTTCGCCCGGGACCACGGCGCCGCCGTTGTCGAGGGCTACCCGGTGGACAATGCCGGGGCCAGAGTTGATCTCACCATGGCCTACGTGGGCACCCGTCGCCTGTTCGAGGAGGCCGGCTTTCGGAAGGCGGCGGACACCACGTCGGTGCTGGCGGGGTTCCCGCGCGTGCTGATGCGGCGGGACATCAGCTGAGCCACCCGCGCCTCGCAGACCTTACGCCCCCGCGTCGTCAGTCCCCCGGGAGCGCCGCGCGGCCGGCAGCTTCACGCCCGCCGTGACGGCCAGGGCCAGGCAGGACATCCACACCGCGCCGCCCGGGCCCAGCGGTGCAGCGACCAGGCCCGCCGCGCCCGGCAGCACCACCTGCCCCACCCTGTTGCCCAGGAGCCGCAGCGCCAGCGCGGCACCGCGGGAGGCGGGATCCACTGCCTGCGACACCAGGGTCATGGTCAGTGGCTGCCCCAGGCCCAGGAAGAACCCGGCGAAGGCCAGCGAGAGGCCGGCCGCCCAGGCGGACCCCAGCAGGAGAGGGGTCACCGTCAAGCCGATCGCCGACCCCAGCAGCGACGCAAACACCAGCCGGTCCCGGCTCCACCGCTTCCGCAGCGGGCCCAGCAGGAGCCGGGACAGGATGGTCGAGCCGGCACGGATGGCGAGCAGCGCGCCGACGACGACGGGGGCGACTCCTGCCTCTTCGCCCATCAGCGGCAGGAAGGAGAGCAGGATGTCGGTGGTGGCGAGCAGGGCCAGGCTGGCCAGCATGTTCGCCTTGACGCCGGGGCGGGCGAGGATCTTCCGCACGGGCTCGCTCCTGCCCGTCCCGGGACCTTCCGTGCTGCCGCGGACGGGCCGGGCCCGCCCGGCCGGGAACCGCACCAGGCAGGTGGGCAGGGACGCCAGGGCTATCGCACCGGCCAGCAGCAGGGCCTGGTTCACGTCCTGCAGCCGATCCGCGTTGTCGACGCCGGCGGCGGAACCCAGGAGGAACCCGCCGAGCAGCGGGCCGACGAGCTGTCCGACGGCAAAGGCGGCCGTAAACCAGCCGAAGGCCGTATCGATGCGGGCCGCCGGCGCGAGTTTCGCAATGGCGGACTGTCCCGCGATGGTGAAGCACAGGTGGCCCATGCCCAGCCCGGCAGCTCCGACCACCACCACCGCCAGCCCGGGGGCCACAGCCAGCAGCCCGCCGTTCAGCGCCAGCAGGCCCAACCCGGCCAGCAGCAGCACCCGGAGCCGCGAAGCGCGGTCCGAGATACGGCCAAGACCGATCGCGAAGGCCACCGGCAGCAGGGCGAACGACGCCGAGGCCACGCCCACCGCCACCGCGTCGCCGCCCAGCGCCAGCACCTTGTAGGTGATGAGCGGACGGGCCAGATTAATGGCGGTCTGGCTGAGCACCGCGGCGACCACCAGCGCCCACAGCCAGGCGTACGGCCGGCCGGCCGCGTTTGGTGAGGGCATGCGGCGCCTAGACGTCGGCTTTGGCGCGCTGCCGGATCTTGCCCACCGCGGTGATCACCAGGGCGGCCAGCAGGCCCAGATACAGCACGATCGTGATCGGGCCGTCCACGAAGACCGAGTAGTCGCCGTTGGAGGACAGCAGCGCCGAGCGCATGGAGGTCTCCGCCAGCGGCCCGAGCACGATTCCGATCATCAGCGGCGCCAGCGGAATCCCGTACCTGCGCATCAGGAATCCGAGGCAGCCGATGGCGAGGACCATGAGCAGGTCAAAGACCGAAGCCGAGGTGGCGTAGACGCCCAGTCCGCAGAAGACCGTGATGCCCGCGTAGAGGTACGGCTTGGGGATCAGCAGCAGCTTGGCCCACAGCGGGGCAAAGGGCAGGTTCAGGATCAGCAGGACCACCAGGCCCACGAAGAAGCTTGCCAGCAGGCCCCACACCAGCTCGGGCGCCCGGTCGAAGAGCAGCGGGCCGGGCTGGAGTCCGTACTGCTGGAACGCGGCGAGCATGATCGCCGCCGTCGCGGATACCGGCAGGCCCAGGGCGAGCAGGGCGCCCATGGCGGTGCCGGAGTTGGCGTTTCCGGCCGCCTCGGGGGCGGCCAGGCCGCGGATGGCGCCCTTGCCGAACTGGGGATCCCGGCGTCGGCGGTCCAGGCGGCGTTCCGTACCGTAGGCCATGAAGGTGGGCACCTCGGCGCCGCCGACGGGAATGACGCCGAAGGGGATGCCGAACGCGCTTCCCCGCAGCCAGGCGGGCAGCGCTTCACGGAATTCGGCCCTGGAGAGGAACGGCCGTCCCGCATTCCTGATGGCCACCGCCTGGGGGTCGCGGCGGATGCGGGAGATGACGTGGAAGACCTCTCCCAGGGCCAGAATGCCCACGGTCACCGTGATGATGTTGACGCCGTCGAAGAGCTGCGGAACGCCAAAACTGAAGCGTTCCGCGCCGGAGATGCTGTCGATGCCCAGGACCGCAATGGCCAGGCCGATCACGAGTGAGACCAGCCCCTTGATCACCGAGTCGGAAACCACGGACGCGGTGGCGATGAACGCGAAGATCGACAGGGCGAAGAACTCCTGCGGGCCGAAATTGGCGGAGAGGTCCGCAAGTTTCGGCGCAAAGAACACCACCAGCACGCTGGCGATGAATCCGCCGATGAAAGCGCCGATCGCTGCTGTGGCGAGGGCCTGGGGAGCGCGGCCGTCCTTGGCCATCTGGTGGCCTTCGAAGGTGCTGGCGATCGCGGAGCCCTGCCCCGGCGTGTTCATCAGGATGGCCATGGTGGAATCGCCGAACAGGCCGCCGAAGTAGACCCCGGCGAACATGATGAACGCACCCATGGGATCGAGCGAGAAGGTGATCGGCAGCAGCAGGGCCACCGCCATCGAGGAGCCCAGGCCCGGCAGGACGCCGACGGCGGTGCCCAGCAGGCAGCCGACCACCACCCACAGCATGTTCATGGGTGTCAGGACATGGCCGAAGCCGTCGGCCAGATTTGCCAATGCATCCATCAGAAGATGCCTCCCAGGATTCCGGCCGGCAGGTTGAGGCCCAGTCCGGCGCCGAATGCCAGCTGGATCAGGGATGAAAGGACCAGTGCCAGGCTGAGGTCAAAGACGAACCGCCGGCTGCCCACGGCGTAGGCCACGGAAAAGAAGAGCAGGGCAGCGGCCAGAATCCACCCCAGCGGCTCGATGAGCAGGGCGAAGGCGAGGAAACCGCCGAAGGCGACGCCCAGGGCTTTCCAGTCGGAGTACATCCGGGGCGCCTCGGCCGCGCTTTCCGCCGGCAGCGCACCCGTTGTCCCGTTCTCCTGGACCGGAGCCGGTGGCGCCGGCGGGGCGGGACGCCGGATGGTGTCCAGGGCCAGCAGGGCGGACAGGACATAGCCGGCCACCACGATCAGGGTGGGGAAGAACTTCGGTCCGGGGCTGGCGGCGCCCTGGGGCACCGTCATGGTCAGGATCCCGATCAGCAGATAGGTGGAGATGCCGGCCAGGACAAGCGCGACGACGAGCCCGCTGCGGCCGTGCCAGAACCCGTGGTCTTTCTGCTGTGCACGGCTTTCCGTTGTCGTGGCGCTCACAGGTCCAGTCCCTTCAGGATCTCTCGGACGGCTTCTTCTTCCTCGGCGATGAAGTCCTCGAATTCCTCGCCGACCATAAAAGTGTCATCCCACCTGTTCCGCTGCAGGGCGTCCGCCCATTCCTCCGTCTGCGCCATTTCAGTGACAATGGCGAGCAGTTCCTCATAGTCCTCGTCGGAGGTTCCCGGGGCGGCCAGCATGCCCCGCCAGTTGGTCATCTGCACGTCGTAGCCCTGCTCCAGCAGCGTCGGAATCTCAATGCCCTCGAGCCGTTCCGGGGCGGAAATCGCCAGCGCCCGCACCCGGCCGGCTTCGATCTGGTCCGCGAATTCGTTGTAGCCGCTGATGGCTGCCTTCGAGGTGTCGGAGAAGACCGACTGCAGCGCCTCGCCGCCGCTGGTGGTGGGAATGTATGTGGTTTCGCCGGCGTCTATTCCGGCTTCCATGGCCAGCTGCGCCATGATGAGGTGGTCGATCGAGCCGATGGAGCCCCCGGCGAAGGGGAACGCCCGCGGGTCCTGCCTCCAGTCGGCCACCAGGTCGTCAATGGACTGATAGGGCGAATCGGCCGGAACCACGATGGCGTCATAGTCATCCGCCAGCCGTGCCAGGGGGCGGACATCGGTGAGGTCCACCGGCGACTTGTTCAGCTCAATGCCGCCCAGCATGACCGTGCCGGTGGCCAGGAGGGTGGCCGACTCCCCCTGCATGGTGGAGAACTGGCCGAGCCCGATCGTTCCGGCCGCGCCGGGCACGTTCACCACGGTGACGTTGTTGACGATGCCGGCCGAGCGCATGGCCTGCTGCTGCTCGCGGGTGAAGGTGTCCCAGCCTCCGCCGGCCCCCGCGGGGGCAATCAGCGTGAGCTTGCTCCGCAGCTCGGCGCCTCCCGCCGTCTGGGCGGCGGAAAACACTCCGGCGCCGATGACCAGCACCGCGAAAAGGCCGTAAATCGCGGTTCCGATCCTGCGTTTGGGGGCTTTGTCGGGTTTTCGCTGGTCGGGCGTTTCGGTTTCCACGCGCACTGGTGACATGGCGTTGGCCTTTCCTGTCCTAAATGGCTGCCCTTCGAACAGTTGTTCGGCGGGGGAGCAGCTTATGTAGGCTATGTCACAGGTAAATGAGAGGCAAACCACATTTTGCCCTGGTGTACGCCGCGAGAGGACGCAATGACTGTTTTGGTGGCACGGTCCCAAACCCGCGAAGGTGCTGCAGCTTTCGAAGCCGGAATTGCCGAGGCCCGGTTGAGGAACGAAGACGTGGTGGTCTTCGACCTGGCGGAGGCGGATGCGGGCACGGCGTCTTTCCCCCAGGAAGTGCAGGGCGCTGCCATCACCTACCGCTCACCCCGCGAATACAGCCGCGACGCGGCCGGAGAGCTGCTGGACCTGGCCCAGGAAATCGACCCCTCGGTGATCGTCATCGGGCTTCGGCACCGCAGCCCGGTGGGCAAACTGCTGCTCGGCAGCGCGGCGCAGCAGATCCTGCTCGAGGCCCACGCCCCCGTACTGGCGGTCAAGGCGGCCCCGGCTGCCTGATCGCCGATCACCGGTCACCGGTCACCGATCACCGACCAACACCGCACAGCCCGGCTTCAGCCCCGCGTCCACGCCTGTGCCCGTGTGCGGGCACAGGCGTGGACGGCTAGAACAGGGCCGCAGCCTGCTCCCCCACGAGGCCGACGGCGAGCAGCACCATGATGATGCCGCTGCCCAGCGTGACGAGCCGAGCGGCACCGGGCCGGGAGCGCAGCAGCCGCCGGGCACCCAGGGCCACGCAGGTGTAGAGCACGGCGCTGACCATCAGGTGCGACAGCCCGAGCACCGTGGACTGCAGCGGCACCGGCCAGGCGGCGCCGGGAGCGATGAACTGGGGAATCAGTGCCAGGTACAGCAGCAGCGCCTTGGGGTTGGTGCCGCTGGTGCCCAGCCCCTTGAAGAAGGCCCGGCGGTCGGACGCGGCGTACTCCGGCACCGGCGTGGAATCAACCGATTCGGTTTCACGTGGAACCGTGAGGAGCGCAGGGCCGGCGTCGGCCGCCGGCGGCACCGCCGCAGCGCCCGCGACACCGGCGGACGGCACGACGACGGAAGGCGAGAGGGCCGCTGAACCCGAGGGGACGGCGTCGGGCACCGCAGGAAGATCCGCCGGATCGGAGCCGGCCGTGAAGCCCGCCGACCGCCAGGAGCGGATGGTGGTGATCCCCAGCCAGAGCAGGTATGCGGCGCCCAGCACGGTGAGCACGGTCAGCAGTTCCGGCCGGGCGGCAATGAGCGCTGCCAGCCCGGCGACGATGAGCGCGGTGTGCACCAGGTAGCCGGCGCAGAGCCCGGCGATGGCCGGTGCAATCCGCCCCGGCCGCAGGCCCGCGGAGATGGCGTACGCCCAGTCAGCGCCCGGGGTCATGGCAAGGGTGATCGAGACGGCCGCGAAGCCGAGAAGCTGCTGGGGATCCATGCGTTCCAGCCTAGGAATTCCACCGCGAAATGTGCTGACCGGATTAACGCCGACAGGCCGCCGCAGCGATACGATTTTTGCGTGATTGATGCGATCGACCGGGAAATTTTGCGCCACCTCCAGCAGGATGGACGAATGACTGCCACCGCGCTGGCGGCGAAGGTGGGCCTGACGGTGGCTCCCTGCCACCGCCGGCTGAAGGAGCTCGAGGCCCGCGGCGTCCTCACCGGCTACCGCGCCGTCGTCGATCCGGCCGCCGTCGGCCTGGGGTTCCAGGCCCTGGTGTTCGTCACCCTGAAGGACCGCCAGAACATGCTCACCTTCGAACAGGAGGTGGAGCGGATCGAGCAGATCGTCGAGGCGAACCGGCTGTTCGGCGAACCCGACTTCCTGCTCAAGGTGATCGCCGAGGACCTGCCCGCGTACCAGCGCTTCTACGACGAGGTGCTCGTGCGGCTGCCCGGCGTGGAGAAGCTGAACAGCACGATCGTCATGAAGAGCCTCAAGGACGGCGGCGCGCTGCCGCTGTAGCAGACAGGGCCGCTGCAGCTGCCAGGGCGGCGTATCGGCGGGCTCAGAACAGCAGCCAGCCCGCCGCTCCCGCCCCGATCACCACCGCCCACGGCGGCACCCGGCCAAAGGCAAGGGCGGCGAAGGCGACGGCGGCCAGCCCGGCGAGCGCCGGCGTCGTGATGCCCGTGGTGATGACCGGGTTGTACAGGGCCGCGGCCAGCAGCCCCACCACGCCGGCGTTCACGCCGGCCAGGGCCCGCCGCGGCCGCGGGCGGCGGCGCAGCCGGTCCCAGAACGGCAGCACGCCGAGCACCAGCAGCATCGACGGCAGGAACACCGCCGCCAGGGCCAGGGCCGCGCCGACGACGCCGCCCGGCGGCACCTGCGCCACCGCACCCAGGTAGGCGGCGAAGGTGAACAGCGGCCCGGGCACCGCCTGCGCGGCGCCGTAGCCGGCGAGGAACGCGTCGGCCGGCACCAGCCCGGACGGGACCGTGCCGGCTTCCAGCAGCGGCAGCACCACGTGCCCGCCGCCGAACACCAGCGCCCCGGCCCGGTAGAAGACCTCCGTCAGGCGCAGCACGGCGCTGCCCGTGAGCGCCGCGAGCACCGGCAGCAGCACCAGCAGGACGGTGAACAGCGCCAGCGAGGCCACCGACACGGCCCGGGGCACCCGCCTCACCTCCGGCACCGATAGATCCTGCTCCCTGGCATCCGCGGCGTCGGACGGGGCCGGCGGCCCCACGGTCCTCAGCAGCAGCAGCCCCAGCAGCCCGGCGCCGACGATCGCGCCGATCTGGGTCAGCGGATGCGGCAGCAGCAGCACAACAACCAGCACGGCGGCGGCGATGCAGCCCCGGCGCAGGTCCGGGGTCAGGGTGCGGGCCATGCCCAGCACGGCCTGCGCGACGACGGCGGCCGCGGCGGCCTTGAGCCCGTCCAGCCAGCCGGTGCCCGCCCCGTCCAGTGCCGCGGCGCCGTAGGCGAAGCCCACGAGCAGCACCGCCGAGGGCAGCGTGAACGCCGCCCAGGCCGCAAGCATGCCAGCCCATCCGGCGCGCTGCAGCCCCAGCGCCATCCCCACCTGGCTGGAGGCCGGGCCGGGCAGGAACTGGCACAGCGCCACCAGGTCCGCATACGCGCGGTCGCTGAGCCAGCGCCGGCGCTGCACAAACGCTTCGCGGAAGAACCCCAGGTGCGCCACCGGCCCGCCGAAGGAGGTCAGTCCCAGGCGCAGGAACGCGCCAAAGACCTCCCGCACGGTTCCCGGCGCCGCGGCTCCGGCGCCGCCCACGGTGCCGCCGGTGCCGCCCACAGTACCGCCGGCGTCTGTGCCGCCGACGTCCGTGCCGCCGTCCGCGTCCCTGCCCATCGCTGTTCCTTTCCTGTACGCGTGCGCCCCCCGGACCGGCCACGCCCCGGACCGGCCATGCCCGACCGCCCCCGACGGTGCGCAGCGTCCGGGGCTGGCGCTGCCGCTCCCGCTGCCGCTGTCGCTGCCGTTCAGTGAACGGCATCCGGGTGAACGGACGGCAAACAGCTACTTCGGCTCGCCCTCCACCCACAGCCCGGCCAACTGCCCCGCGTCCGGAAGCCCGCCGGCGTCGAACCCGCCGTAGTGCTCACGCAGCCGGAACACGGCGACGGCGGCATCCTCCTGGATCTTCGTCTCGCGGGCCACGCCCCAGCGGCCCAGCTCGGCGTCGAGCACCACGGCGGCGTCCTTCTCGTTGAGCCGGCGCGCCTGCGCCACCAGGCGCACGGCCTGCTGCCGGTTGGAGGGGTGGAACACCCAGGACAGGGCGTCCTCGTAGCCGGCGCGGAAGCGCTGGGCGAGGTCCTGGTTGTTCCGGTACCAGGTTCCCCGGTAGGCGGCCACGCAGCCCACGTAGGGGCCGGGCAGCTTGTCCTCCGTGCCGAGGTGCCTGAGCCCCTGCTGCCGGGCGAGCGCCTCGAAGCCGTTGCTCAGCAGCGTGGCGGACGCGGCCGGCGTCGGCCCCACCATGCCGGCGTACCGCTCCGCCACCCCGCCCAGCGACACCACCTGGTAGTCGCGGCCCGGCGCGAGCCCGTCCTGCTCGAGCATCCAGTACAGGACGTAGGCGTAGCCGCTGTCCGCGGCATCCACGCCCACCCGGCCGCCGCGCACGTCCTGCACCGTTTCGATGTCGCGGGCCCCGACGGCGGTGAGCTCCATGCCCAGGTCCAGCGCGAAGTCGGCCTGCACGTCCAGGGTGCGGCCCAGCTCGGTGGACCCGTTGAACCGGTAGTTCACCACGTTGTCCAGGGCGGTCTGCAGCACGTCCCAGCGCCCCTCGGCGAAACCGCGGAACTGCTCCTCGGAGGAAGGGACGTGCTCCATCACCAGGTCGACGCCGTGGCGGGCGAAAAAGCCCCGCCGCATCCCCGCCACCAGCCCCGGCGAGGGGGCAAAGGCGCCCATGGTGAGGGTCTCGGTGCTGCCTGGCAGTGCCATGTCCGGTTCCGTTCGTCAGCGGGGTGCCGGGTGCGGTGGGCGGGCGGCACGTGCCGCCGTGCCGTGCTGAGGTGCGCTGGTTGCTGAGGTTGCGCTGGTTTCCAGCGTAGGAAGCCGCGGCGGGAGTGTCGACGGGCGGCGCCCGCAGGAACTCAGTCCCCGGTCACCCCGTCGATCATTTCCCGCAGGATGTCCGCGTGCCCGGCGTGCCGGCCGGTCTCCTCGATCATGTGCGTCAGCACCCAGCGCAGGTTGTGCTTGACGCCCGGCTTCCGGCAGAGGTCATCCAGCGCATACCGCGCCGCGACCTCCCGCGACTCGGCGCAGGCGGCCTCGTAGTCGGCGATGATCTCCGCGAGCGAGTCGTCGGCCGTCACCCGGAACTCGCCGTCCGGGTCCGCCTCGCTCCAGCGGGTGGGCACATCGGCCTGTCCGTCCAGCTTCTCGCGGAACCAGGACCGTTCGACGTCGGCCAGGTGGCGCACCAGCCCGCTCACCGTGGTGAGCGAGGGCAGCAGCCGGCGGGCGCCGTCGGCGTCGCTCAGCCCGGTGGCCTTCACGACGACGGCGCCGCGCAGGTAGTCGAGGAAACCGTTCAGCGTGTCCCGCTCGTCGGCGCAGTCGGGAGGCTCAGGAGGCGTAAAAGTCATGGGCCTCAGCCTAGGCTGGGGAGCACCGGAGCCGGCGGCGGCACACCGGACCGGAAAGCGGAGGAGGAAACCATGGACAGGCATCTGCTGGTGACCGGAGGCAGCCGCGGCATCGGCGCGGCGATCGTCCGCGGTGCGGCGGCCCAGGGCTGGGCGGTCACCTTCACCTACCGGAACAGCCTCGCCGAGGCCGAAGCGCTCGCCGCGGAGCTGGCCGGCGACGGTGTGCGCGTCCGGGCGCTGGCCGCGGACCGGCCTCCCGCGGAACAGTACGCGGCGGCGGAGGCAGGGCTGGGCCCGGTCACGGCGCTGGTCAACAACGCCGGCATCACGGGACCGCTCGGGGCGTTCGCCGACTCGGAGGAGGAGGCCGAACGGCGGATCTTCGACGTCAACGTGCACCAGGTCTTCGGCTTCTGCCGGGCGGCGGTGCGGGCCTGGCTCGACACCGGCACGGCCGGCAGCATCGTGAACATCGGCTCGACCGCGGCGGGCACCGGCTCCCCCGGCGAATACCTTGCCTACGCGGCGTCCAAGGCCGCGGTGGAAACCTTCACCAAGGGGCTGGCGAAGGAGCTGGGGCCGGCGGGGATCCGCGCCGTCGTCGTCGCGCCCGGAACAACCAACACCGGCATCCACGCCGCTGCGGGCGACCCGGGACGCCCGGCCCGGGTCGCGGCCCGGATTCCGCTGGGCCGCCCGGCCGAACCGGAGGAGGTGGCCGCCGCCGTGCTCTGGCTGCTGGCTCCCGAGGCGGCCTACATCACCGGCACCGTGATCACGGTGGCCGGCGGCCAGTAGGGCGCAGGCCACCGTCGCCGGAGGAGCCGGCGGCGCCGGGCTCAGCCGGCCGGGGACCACACGTAGTCGACGTCGGTGATCGAATCGGTCTGGTAGACGTAGACGAACTCCAGCGGCCCGTCCCCGCTGTTGCGGATGCCATGTTCCCGGTTGCCCGGAATGTAGACCGCCGATCCCGCGCCGACCTCATGCTGCTGCCCGTCAAGGGTCACCACTCCGGTACCGGACAGCACCTGGTACACCTCGGGTGCCGCGTGGCGGTGCAGGGCAAGCCAGCCGCCGGGCTCCAGCCGTGCGACGCCGGAGCACAGGTCCGCGCTGGGCACGGTTCCGTCTCCGATGCCCGTGCGGAAGGAGATCCGGCCGCGGTGATCGGACCAGGTGATCTCCGCCACCTCGTCGAGGTGGCGGACGACGGGAACGGGTTGCATGGCAGCTCCTTTGCCTTCGACTGCGTTCGACGGTGCACCGGGATCCGGCCTTCGTGCACCGGGCCGCGGCCACGATTCCTGCGGCGGCCCCGCTGGTATCGTGGAAGGGCCCGCTCGCGGCTTCTCCCCCAGCATGACATCAAGGACTTCACCGTGAAGACGTTCTCCGGCGCCGCCCTGGCCGCCGCCCTGCTCGTCAGCCTCACCGCCTGCGCCGGCGGCACCGAGGAAACCTGCAGCCGCCTCCAGGAGCTGAACCTGGGAGAGATCACCGACACCGGCACCGAGCAGACCCGCCGGGTGGGCTCCGAACTGCTGGAGCTGGCCGAGAACGGCCACCCCGACCTGTCGGATGACCTGCGCACGGTGGGCGAGGTCATGCTGATGCCCGCGGAAAAGGTGGAGGCGGCGGATTACCAGGTCGCCCTGGACTACCTGGAGTCGCTGCAGAACCTGGCCGACGCCTGCGAGCTCTAGCGGCGGACGCGCCGATCCCGGGCGGAACCGCACCTCGCCCCGAAACGCGGCCATAATCTCGGAAGACGCCCTTCGAGAGGACCCCATGACCGCACCCGAGCACGACCTCCTGTCCGTCGTGAGCATCAGGGCCGACGCCGACCTCGTCTGGCATGCCTGGACCCGCCCCGAGCGGGTGACGGCCTGGTTCGCCCCGGAAGCCGTGGTGGAGCCGCGGGTGGGTGGTGCGTTCGAACTGTATTTCATCCCCGGAAACCGCAGCTCGATGAATACCCGCGGGTGCCGCATCACCGCGCTCGCTCCGCCCGCCCCGGCAGCACCCGGGGTGCTGGAATTCACCTGGCGCGCGCCGGACGAGTTCGCGGAGCTGATGAACGGTCCCGACGAGCTGACCCACGTCAGGGTCCTCGTTTGTTCGGAGGACGACGGCGGCGCGCAGGTGGAGGTCACACACAGCGGGTTCGGGCACTCAGCTGCGTGGCAGCAGGCCCGGGCCTGGCATGCGATGGCCTGGGACCAGGCTTTGGGAAGCCTGAAGCAGGCGCTGGAGACGGGGGCCGGCGAGCTCTGCTGCCTGCCCGATTGACGCCGCTTCAGCGGCGCTGGGGTGGATGGGTTAACGGCAGCCGCCCGCCGCCCCTAGACGGGGCGGCGGGCGGAAACCGCGGAAGTTGAAGCCTAGGCCTCGTTCGGCAGGATCAGTGCCGGGGCGCCGGAGCGCGCGGCGTCGAAGCGCTGCGCGACGTCGGCCCAGTTGATGATGTTCCAGAACGCCTTGACGTAGTCGGCCTTGACGTTGACGTAGTCCAGGTAGAAGGCGTGCTCCCACATGTCCAGCATCAGCAGCGGGATGGTGCCCACCGGGATGTTGCCCTGCTGGTCGTAGAGCTGCTCGATGACCATGTTCCTGCCCAGCGGATCGTAGGCCAGGATCGCCCAGCCGGAGCCCTGCAGCGAGGTCGCCGCAGCGGTGAACTGGCCGCGGAAGCCGTCGAAGGAGCCGAAGAACTCGTCGATCGCGGCCGCGAGCTCGCCCTCGGGCTTGTCGCCGCCGTCCGGGCTCATGTTGTTCCAGAAGATGCTGTGGTTGGTGTGTCCGCCCAGGTGGAACGCCAGGTCCTTGGACAGCTTCGGGATGGACCCGAACTCACCCTTGTCGCGGGCTTCGGCCATCTGCTCGAGGGCGGTGTTGGCCCCGGCCACGTAGGTGGCGTGGTGCTTGTCGTGGTGCAGCTCCATGATCCGCGCGGAAATGTGCGGCTCCAGGGCGGCGTAATCGTACGGCAGCTCAGGCAGGGTGTACTTATTGTTCACAGCTTCTCCTTCATGCTCAGGTTCATCAGTGTTGATACCAACCTAGGACCTCAAGCAAAGTTGAGGTCAAATTGGTGATTCGCGTTACGCCACCGGCGTACAGGAGGCTAGGCCTTGGCCTTGGGCGCGGCCCGCAGCTGGAGCAGCAGGTTCCCGGCCCAGGAGGCCGCCCGCTGCAGTTCGCCGTCGGCCAGCGGGCCGTCCCTCCCCTCCACGTGGAAGGCCATGGGCGTGGAGATGATCCGCGCCCCGTGCGCCTGCAGCGCCTTGCTGATCTTCCGGGCCGCGTCGCCGTGGATGAACAGCCGGACCCGGGTGTCGAAGGCGGCCGCACGGACACCGTGCAGGGCGTCCGAGGGCAGCTCAGCCAGGGCCTGCTGGACCTTGGCGGTGGGCTGCCAGCCGTTGATCGGACTCCCGACGATCAGCAGGTCCCCGGGATCCAGGATGCCCGGCACGAAGTGTTCCGCGGGCACCAGCCGGGCCCGCAGCCCGGTCAGCGCCGCCGCGATGGCCTCGGCAACAGCCCGGGTGTTGCCGTAGTTGGAGTCGTAGACGATGACGGCCTTCATGCCGGCCTCCCTCAGACCTCCGGCAGGTGCCCCGCGGCGGTGCGCCGGGGGCGGCACGCGGCAGGGGCGCCGCGCCGGATTCCCCTATGGAACAAGCGCCGGCAGGCGGAGTCAACGGGTGCGGCTCACGGCTTCGCCAGCCACCTGAGGATTTCCTCCGCCGTCTCCGCCGGCGAGCTGACATGCGGCATGTGCCCGACGGCGCGCATCCGCACCAGCTCGGCGTGCGGCAGGTGCCGGTGCAGGTAGGTGCCGACGGCGGCCGGGGCGAGGGCGTCGTTGGCGCACTGCAGGATCAGGGCCGGGCAGGTGACGTCCTGCAGCAGGTGCCGCACATCGGTGAGGAAGGAGACCCGGAAGAACTGGCGCGCAATCACCGGGTCCACGCGGCAGAAGCGGCGCTCCAGCTCCACCGCCAGTTCCGGGAACTGCGCGCCCATCACCACCGGCGCCATGGAAGCGGCCCAGACCGGGAAGTTCCCGTCGTTCGAAAGCATCAGCTCATCGATGTCGCCCCGCGTGAAGCCGCCCACGTACCCGTCCTGCGGATGGTCCACGTAGCTTGGCGACGCCGCGAGCAGGACGATCCGGCCGATCCGTTCCCGCGCGGCGGGCCGGGCGGCGGCGGCGATCGCCATGGTGCCGCCCACACTGTGGCCCACCAGGGTGGCCCCGCGCAGGTCGAGCGCGTCGCAGATCTCCAGCAGGTCATCGACGTAGCCGTCCAGCGCACCGTACTTGTCGGCCGAGTAGGCGGAGAGGTCGGAACCGCCGGCGCCCACCTGGTCGAACAGCACCACCCGGTGGTCTGCTGTGAAGTCGTCCAGCACCCGCTGCCAGATCACCTTGTCGCACCCGAAGCCGTGAATGAACACCAGCACCGGGGCGCCGTCGGGCCCGTGGACACTGACATTGTTGCGGACCAAAACGTCAGCGGCGTGCTGCACGAGACTCCCCCTGGCAAAAAGACCACGGCCGCCCATCCGCGGCCGTTCCGCCGTCAAGCCTACCGGCGCTGACCGCGCCGGCCGTCAGCCCGGGCCGGCACCGGCCGACCGTCATTGTGGCCGTGACGCGGATCACGATAGGTTCTAAGCCTACTGTCGAAGCGCTGGAGGGCCGATGGACGCACACATAACCCTGCAGGTGGACGGGCAGCCCAGGCCGCTGGCCGTCGACACCCGCACCACGCTGCTGGACGCCCTGCGGGACCGGCTGGGCGTCACCAGCCCCAAGAAAGGCTGCGACCACGGCCAGTGCGGCGCGTGCACGGTGCTGCTGGACGGGCGGCGGGCGAACTCCTGCCTGGCCCTGGCCGTGGCGCACGACGGCGCGGAGATCGTCACCGCCGAAGGCCTCGCCGGAGACGACACGCTGCACCCGGTCCAGCAGGCCTTCCTGGCGGAGGACGCCTTCCAGTGCGGCTACTGCACGCCCGGGCAGATCTGCTCCGCGGTGGGCGTCATCGAGGAGGCCGCCGCCGGCCAGCCCTCCACCGCCACCGCACTGGACGAGGACGGCGCCGTCGCCCTCACGGACGAGGAGATCCGGGAGCGGATGAGCGGCAACCTCTGCCGCTGCGGAGCGTACGTGAACATCCTCGCCGCCGTCCGCCGCGCGGCAGCCTTCGAACACCGCCGCGGCGCGGAACAGCAGCAGCCCGACGCCGAGCTGGCCGGCTCCCCCACCGCCGACGCGATGACCGCGCATCCGGAGGACCGGCCGTGAAGCCCTTCGACTACCACCGCGCCGACGACGCCGCCGCAGCCGTCGCCACTGCCGCCGGGCATCCCGGCGCTGTGTTCCTGGCCGGCGGCACCAACCTGGTGGACCGGATGAAGCTTGGCGTCACGGAACCGGACCTGGTGGTGGATATCAGCCGGCTGCCGCTGGACACCGTCACGGAAACCGACGAGGGCGGGCTGCGGATCGGCGCCAACGTCCGCAACGCAGACCTCGCGGCGAACACGCTGGTGCGCACCCGCTACCCGCTGCTCGCCCGGGCGCTGCTCTCCGGGGCCTCGGGGCAGCTGCGCAACCTGGCCACCACCGGCGGAAACCTGCTGCAGCGCACCCGCTGCGTGTACTTCCAGAACATCACCACGCCCTGCAACAAGCGCGAGCCCGGCACCGGCTGCTCCGCGCGGGAGGGCCTGAACCGCAACCTGGCCATCCTCGGCGCCTCCGAGGACTGCGTGGCCACGCATCCGTCCGACATGGCGGTGGCGATGTCCGCGCTCGACGCCGTCGTCGTCGCGCTTGGCCCGCACGGAGAACGCCGGATTCCGCTCTCCGAGTTCCACCGGCTGCCCGGCGATGAACCGCAGCACGACACGGTCCTCGGGCACGGTGAGCTGATCACCGCCGTCGAGCTGCCGCCGGTGCCCTACGCGGTGAACTCGACCTACCGGAAGGTGCGGGACCGCGCCTCGTTCGCCTTCGCGCTGGTCTCGGTGGCGGCCGCCGTCGACCTCGAGGACGGCCCGGACGGCCCGGTGATCCGGGAGGCCCGGCTGGCGTTCGGCGGCGTCGCGCACAAACCGTGGCGGGCCTGGGCGGCCGAGGACCTGCTGCGCGGTGAAACCGCCTCCGAGGAGCTGTTCCGCCGCGCCGCCGACGCGGAGCTGGAGGCGGCCCGCCCGCTGTCCGGGAACGCGTTCAAGGTGCCGATGCTGCGCAACACGCTCACCGCGGTGCTGCGCGGGTTGACCGGGGTGCCGCGCGGCGACGGCGCCGGCCCCGGGGGCCCGGGCGGAATGGACGACGACGGAGAGGAGATCCGATGACCGAGCTGCTGCCGGCCCGCGAGATCGGCCTGGGCATCGAACGCCTGGACGGGGTGCTGAAGGTCAAGGGCACCGCCCCGTACGCCGTCGAGCATCCGGCCGAGGACCCGCTGTTCCTGTTCCCGGTGCTCTCGACGATCGCGCGCGGCCGGATCACCGGCATCGACACTGCGGCCGCCGAGGCGGTCCCCGGCGTGGCGCAGGTGCTCACCCACCTGAACGCGCCGCGGCTGGCGGACACGGAGGACCGGGAGCTGGCCGTGCTGCAGGGCCCCGACGTCGGTTTCCGCGGCCAGTTCGTCGCCGCCGTGCTCGCCGAGACCGCGGAGGCTGCGCGGGAAGCGGCCGCCGCCGTCGTCGTCCGCTACGACGACGAGCCGCACCGGGCCGCCCTGGACCCGGAGGATCCGGAGCTGTACAAACCCGAGGAGCTGAACACCGGCATCGAGCCGGACACCAGCGACGGCGACGTGGCCGGAGCGTTTATCAGCGCCGACATCGTGGTCGAGGCCGTCTACCGGACCCCGGCGGAGCACAACAACCCGATGGAGCCGCACGCAACCACCGCGCAGTGGGACGGCCAGGTGCTCACGCTCATCGATTCGACCCAGGGCACGCACGTGGTCAAGGGCACCCTGGCTCCGGTATTCGGGCTTCAGGAGAGCCAGGTGCGCGTGATCGCCCCGCATGTGGGCGGCGGGTTCGGGTCGAAGGGCATGCCGCACGCCAACGTGGTGCTGGCCGGACTGGCGGCGCTGCGGGCCGGCGGGCGGCCGGTGCGCTTCGCGCTGACCCGGCAGCAGATGTTCTCCCTCGCCGGCTACCGCACGCCCACCATCCAGAAGATCCGGCTCGCCGCAGACCGGGACGGCACCCTGCAGGCACTGTCGCTGGATGTGGTGGAGCAGACGGCCGTGATCAAGGAGTTCGCCGAGCAGACCCCGGCGCCGATCCGGATGATGTACGCGGCGCCGGCGCGGGCCACCACCACCCGGCTGGCCGCCCTGGACATTCCGGTGAACTCCTGGATGCGCGCGCCCGGCGAGTGTCCGGGCATGTACGGCCCCGAGGTCGCCATGGACGAGCTTGCCGAGGCCTGCGGCCTGGATCCCATCGAGCTGCGGCTGCGGAACGACACCCAGACCGATCCGGAGACCGGCAAGCCGTTCGCCTCCCGGCACCTGGCCGAGTGCCTGCGCCGCGGCGCGGAGCACTTCGGCTGGGAGCGGCGCAGCCGGCGTCCGCGGCAGCGGCTGGTGGACGGCTGGTGGACCGGCATGGGCGTGGCCAGCGCCACCTATCCGTTCATGGCGCAGCCGGCGAACAAGGCGCGGATCCGGTACGACGCCGGCACCGGCCCGGGCACCGACGCCGCCGGGGCGCGGGCCGCCGCGGGCGCCGGCGGGCTGGACAGCGCCGGCGTGTACACCGTGCAGATCGGCGCCGCCGATATCGGCACCGGGGCGTGGACGGCGCTCACCCAGATCGCCGCCGACGCCCTGGACGTGCCGCTGGACCGGATCCGGCTGCAGATCGGCGACAGCGCCCTGCCGCTGGCCACCGTGGCGGGAGGTTCCTCGGGCACCGCCAGCTGGGGCGCCACCATCATTGCCGCCGGCGAACAGTTCCGGGCCGACCACGGCGAGGCGCCCTCCCCGGGCGCGCAGTCCGAGGCGTCGCCGCCGGAAAACCCTGCGGCGGGTGAGTTCACCCTGCAGTCCTTCGGCGCGCATTTCGCCGAAGTGCACGTGAACGCCGACACCGGCGAGGTCCGGGTGCCGCGGCTGCTCGGGGTGTTCTCCGCGGGCCGGATCATCAACCCCTCCACCGCGCGGTCCCAGTTCATCGGCGGGCTGACCATGGGTTTGGGCATGGCGCTGCACGAGGAGAGCGTCATGGATGCCCGGTTCGGCATCTTCGTCAACCACGACCTGGCCGAGTACCACGTGCCCGCGCACGCCGACATCCTCGACGTCGACGCCCTGTGGATCGAGGACGAGGACCCGCACGCCGGAAAGCTCGGCGCCCGCGGCATCGGCGAAATCGGAATCGTGGGCTCCGCCGCCGCCATCGCCAACGCCGCCTACAACGCCACCGGCATCCGGGTCCGCGACCTGCCGCTGACGCCGGACAGGTTCCTGGCCTGACCGAGCGCCGGTGAGACCGGGCTCACGCGCGGCCCGAACCGGGTCGGAGGCAGGCGTATCCTGAACGACGTTCAAGGCACGGACAAGGGGGTTCGCGGCACCACACGGCGCACCCGCCCTCCGCGGCGCGGCGCCACGGCAGGATGAGGAGCAGGCAGGCATGACCGGCACAGAAGGACAGCGGAAACTGTGGAGCGGCAGCTTCATCCTGGCGATCCTCACCCAGTTCTTCATCGCCACCGTCTTCTACCTGCTGGTCACCACCATGGCGCTCTACGCCGTGGAACAGTTCAGCGCGGCCGAAAGCGCCGCCGGGCTGGCCTCCAGCATCTTCGTCCTCGGGGCACTGGCCGCCCGCATTTTCGCCGGCAAGTACCTTGACTTCATCGGGCGGCGGAAACTGCTGCTGATCAGCCTGGTCGCCTACGTGATCGCCGGCGCCCTGTACATCCCGGCGGACAGCCTGGGCCTGCTGATGGGAATCCGCCTGGTGCACGGCATGGCCTTCGGCGCCGCCAGCACCGCGGTGTCCGCCTCCGTGGTGGGCCTGATCCCGCTGCGCCGCCGCGCCGAGGGCATGGGCTACTTCGGCATCTCCGCCACCCTCGCCGCCGCCATCGGTCCCTTCCTGGCCCTGCTGCTGGCCGACACCGTCGGCTACACCGCACTGTTCGCCGTCAGCACCGGCGCCTCGGCCGCCGCGCTGGTGCTGGCCCTGCTGCTGCGCCTGCCGGAGCGGGTGCCCAGCGAACGCGAGCAGCAGGAAAAATGGCGGATGCGGCTGACCGACGTGCTGGATCCCGCCGCCCTGCCCATCGCCCTGGTCATGTTCCTGGCCGGGGTGGCGTATTCCAGCGTGATGTCCTTCCTCAGCACCTACGCCACCTCCCTGGACCTGGTGGCCGCCGGCAGCATCTTCTTCCTCGTCTACGCTGCGGCCGTCCTGATCTCCCGGCTGTTCATCGGCCGGATCCATGACCGGCGCACCGACAACACCGTCGTCTATCCCATCCTCGCCGTGTTCGCCGTCGGGCTGCTGGTGCTCGGACTGGCCCAGGACACCTGGGCCCTGTTGGCGGCCGCCGTGCTGATCGGCATCGGGTTCGGCGGGCTCATGCCCAGCGGGCAGACCATTGCGGTGACCAATGCGCCGGAGCACCGGATCGGCATCGCCACCTCCACGTTCTTCCTCATGCTCGACGCCGGCTGCGGCCTGGGACCGCTGCTGCTGGGCCTGCTGATTCCGCTCACCGGCTATCACGGCATGTACCTGCTGATGGCTGGCCTGGCCGTGGTGACCATGGGCCTGTATTTCCTGCTCCACGGCAGGCACCGCGGCCGCCGGTCCCGGCTGGTCGCGCCCGACCAGGACACCGCACCGGCCTGACCCGACCGGCGCCGGCAGCGGCTTTTGGGCCCGACGCCGGCCGCCCGGTCCCGTCCCGGCCCCGGCCACCCCTCGCCGCCGCACCGTGACGCAGATCACGGTGCGGCCCGGAATGGGCCGTCGGAACGGACCGTTGGTTTATTGAAGAGTCAACTATGTTCCGTATCCCCACCTGAAGGAGACAGCCCACATGAGCGACGGCACCCTGGAATCCACCCTTCCGATCCTCGACGACGCCGCCCTGGCAGCACTGTTCCGTGACGCCCGGACCGTCGGCGAGTTCAGCGATGCGCCCGTCACCGACGAGCAGCTGCAGGCCATCTACGAGCTGGCCAAGATGGGCCCCACGGCCATGAACATCCAGCCGCTGCGCATCACCTGGGTCCGTTCCGCCGACGCCCGGGCCCGCCTGGTCCAGCACATGGCCGAGGGAAACCAGGCCAAGACCGCCTCCGCTCCGATGACCGCGGTGCTCAGCTTCGACCGCAACTGGCATGAGCGCTTCCCGGAGCACTTCCCGCCGGCCGCCGGGATGGCCGAGTCCTTCGCCGCCAACCCCGAGCTGCGCAACGTCATGGGCAACAACAACGCCCACCTGCAGGCCGGCTACTTCCTGCTGGCCGTGCGCGCGCTGGGCCTGGCCGCCGGGCCCATGGGCGGCTTCGACGCCGCCGGCCTGGACGCCGACCTGCACGCCGGCCTGGACCGCCAGACCTTCCTCGTGGTCAACATCGGGGTGCCCGCCGGCGAACCGCGCCACCCGCGCCTGCCGCGCATGGGCTACGCCGACGCGACCATCACCCTCTAGCCTGGTTTCCCGGTTCCGACGGCGGCCTCCCGCCGCTGCCGGAGCCGGCGCCGCGGCCCGCCGTTCCTCCCGAACGGCGGGCCGCCGTCGTCTGCGGGCCCGGCAGGGCGGGGCCCGGCGCGCTTGGTCAGACGTGAACCGTCAGTCCCGCTTCGTCAGGCGCGTGCCCGCCGGGCCGCCTTGGCCGCACCCCTGAGGCTGAATTCCGCGGCGGCAGCATCTGCGGGCGTCACCTGCGCGCCGGCCTCCAGCAGCTTCCGTGCCCCCAGGTGCTCCGAGGGCAGGTTGACGGTCTCCACCGCGGCAAGGACACCGCCGCGGAAGCACAGCACCGCAAACGCCCCGTCCTCCGGGCGGCCGAGCAGCACCGTCTCGTCGTCGGGCAGTGCCAGCCCGGCCATCTGCAGCCGGTACGGGCCCTGGGTGGACCAGAACCAGGGCAGGGACCGATAGGGTTCACCGGATCCGAGGATCGCCGCGGCGACGTGCCGGCCCTGGTCCACGGCGTTGGGCACCGACTCCAGCCGCACCAAGGCACCGTCCGGGCCGCCCGGGAAGGCGGCGGCGTCGCCTACCGCGAAAATCCGGGGATCGGCGGTGCGCAGGCCGGCGTCCACGACGATGCCGTTGCCGGTTTCCAGGCCGGCAGCCTCGGCCAGCTCCTGGTTGGGCAGCACGCCCACGCCCACCACCACCAGATCCGCGGGATACTCGGCGCCGGATGTCGACACCGCTGCGGCCACCCGTCCGTCGGGCCCGGCGGTGAAGGCGTTGATCCCTTCGCCCAGGCGCAGGTCGATGCCCAGGTCCGCATGTGCCTGGGCGAACCACTGCCCCATGCGGGGCGTGAGTGCCCGCGCCATCGGCCGTGGCGCAAACTCGAGCACCGTCACCTTGCAGCCGTGGGCGCGTGCCGCGGCGGCAACCTCCAGGCCGATGAATCCGGCACCCACCACCACCACGCTGCGGGCGGTGCCCAGCCCGGCGCGCAGGGCGGCGGCGTCGGCGGCGGTGCGCAGTTGGAGGATGCCGGGCAGGTCGGCTCCCGGTGCCGGCAGCGGCCGCGGCCGCGACCCGGTCGCGAGGACGAGGTGCTCGTAAGGCAGTTCGCGTCCGTCGCCCAGCTGCACAGTGCGGGCGGACCGGTCGATGGCTTCGGCGGCGGCATGCAGCAAGGTGACGTTCTCCCGGTCGAAGAACTCGGCGGGACGCAGCGGCAGCAGGGCCGGCTCAGGCGAATCCGGCATCAGCCAGTCCTTGGACAGCGGCGGCCGCTGATACGGCAGTCCGGCTTCCCCGGCCACCACGGTGACGGCACCCTCGTACCCGCCGGAGCGCAGCGAGTCGGCCGCCTGCACCCCTGCCTGCCCGGCTCCGATGATGACAACGCCCATGACCGCTCCTGTTCCGGGGCCGGCCTCCGGCCTGACGCCGCCTGCGCGCCCCGCTCCATTCTGCCCGACGTCGGTGCACATGCTGCCGCGGCGTCAGCCCATCAGGCGGTTCTCATAGGCATAGGCCACCAGCTGGATGCGGGTGCGCAGCCCAAGCTTCGCCAGGATGCTGCGGATCTGTGACTTTACGGTCGCTTCCGCCACGAACTCGGCCGCCGCGATCTCCGCGTTGCTCAATCCCTTGGCCACCAGCAGGAAGACGTCCCGCTCGCGTGGGGAAAGGGGTGCCAGCGCCTCCACCCTGGGACCGGGAACCGGAGCTGCGGCGGTACGGGCCGCGTGCCGGAACAGGTCGTGCACCGAGCCCGGCGCGATGACTGAGTAGCCGGAGTGCACGGTGCGGATCGCCGCCAGGAGGAACTCCGGGTCCGAGCTCTTGAGCACGTAGCCGCTGGCGCCGGCCGCAACTGCGTCCACGACGGCCGCGTCACGGTTAAAGGTGGTCAGCGCGATGAGCCTGGGCGGTTCCCTGCCTTCCTCGCGGGCGGCGGCCGTGATCCGAGCCGTGGCGGCAACGCCACCCAGCACCGGCATGCGCAGGTCCATCAGCATGACATCGGGCACCGCCTCGGCGGCCAGGGCCACCGCTGCTTCTCCGTTGTCGGCTTCACCGCAGAACAGCAGGTCCGGCTGCGAATCAATGAGCATCTTCAAGCCCGACCGAAAGAGCGCCTGGTCATCCACAAGAGCGACCCGGATAAAGGATCCCGCCTCGGCCTCCGCCTCACTCACCGGCGCGGCCCAGTGCAAGCGCCGGTTCCCCTGCGGGCAAGGCCGCCGAAGCCACAACCGGAGATACCGCAGCCGCACTGTAGGGAATGAAGGCCGTCACCCGGAAGTCCGCGCCATCGGGACCGGCGGTGAGCCAGCCGCCCGCCAGGTTCGCGCGCTCCCGCATGCCAGGAATGCCCCGGCCGATGCGCTCCGGCTGTCCGCCCTGTTCCCCGCTATCCGATGCTGCGCTCCCGGAAACCGCGCCGACTCCAGGCCCGCCTGCCGCACCGCCTTCGGGGGCAGCACCGCGGGAACCGATCTGCAGGGCCAGGCCCGGTCCGCTCCAGTCGAGATGGATCATGACGGCCGTTCCCCGTCCGGCGTGGCGCAGGGCGTTGGTCAGCGCCTCCTGGACGATCCGGTAGACCGCCAGCTGCTGGCCTGTTTCAAGCTCGACCGGCGCCCCGGATTCGGTCCGCTCGATACTCAGCTGACCCGCCTGCATCTGTGCGATGAGGGTATCCAGATCGGCGAGGCCGGGTTGGGGCGCCCGTTCGAGGCTGTCCTCACGTACACCGTCGATGACCCGCTGGGCGTCGGCGAGCGCCCGTCGGGCCGCCACGGCGATGTTCTCCAGCGCGTTCAGCACGGGCTTGGGCTGGTCCTTGCCCAGATACCGCGAGCCGTCTGCCTGAGCGGCAATCACGGCCAGGGAATGGCCGAGCACGTCGTGCAGGTCCCGGGCGATCCGGTTGCGCTCCTGCTCCACGACGAGGTCGATTTCGGCGTGGCGCAGGTTCTCCTCGGCTTTCAGCCGCGCCCCGGTAAGCCAACCCCGTTCCTCCCTCAGGCGCAGCGCCATACCGGGCAGCCAGCACAGCAGCATGATGACCAGCAGCAGTCCGGAGACCATCAGCCAGTACGCGAACATCGTGGGACGGGCCACCCCCAGCACCCCCAGCCAGCCGACCCCCGAGCCGTACTGTCTTGAGACCATCAGGAAAGCGAAGGCGCCGGAGAAGACCAGCGCCGCTGCCGGGCCATGCCAGGCACGTGTTTTGGGGTTCAAAGACGCGAAGAACAACGCGTATCCCACCCCCAGGTAGATGGCCCAGTCGCTGGACAAGGGACCCGCCAGGTGCCCGAGGAGCGCGGCAGCCAGCAGGACGGCAAGCACCAATGAGGCCAAGGGCACGGCGGCGGCGAGGCCAATGGCCAGGGTGAGCGCGGTGAGCGTTGGGGCGCCGGGCCAGACGAGGAAACTGCCGCCCATGCGGCCGGCTTCCCCGATGCACCAGAGCGTGAAAAAGACGGCCGCCGCGCACGGCGCACCCCAGGTGCGAAGGAATCGGGTCAGGTTGTCCATGCCGAGCAGGCTAGCGGCCGCTTCGGGCCCGTCGTCGGACATCCGCCGCGTTTCCGCCCTGCGATAGTCGGATTCCAGCCCTGGGGCTGAACTCCACCGCCCTGCCGGGCCGCGACTCAGCCGGCGCTGAAGTCGATGACCACCTTGATGTCGTCCTCCTGCGGTTCAAAGGCCTTCCGCCAGTCGGAAAGCGGCACGGTACGGGTGATCAGCCGGCGCAGCCACGCCGTGTTGCCGCCGGTAAAGGCCTCCACGGCCTGCAGGTAGTGGCGGCGGTTGGCGTTCACGGTGCCAAAAACCACGGCGTTGCCCAGCACCATTTCCTTGTTCAGCGCGCCCACGTCCACCGGGACCTCCTCCCCGCCGTCGGACACGCCGGCCAGGCAGGTGATGGAGTTCCTTCCTGCTGCGCTCACGGCATGGAGCACCACGGAGGGCACGCCGGTGCATTCGATGAGGACATCCGGCTCCAGCCCGGACTCGGGAAGCGTCTCCGTGTGGAAGATGCCGCCCAGGTCCCGGACGAGGTCCGCCTTCACGCCCTCCTCGAGGTCGAAGACGTGGACCTCCAGGCCCCGGCGGATACCGAAGTAGGCCGCCAGCAGTCCGACGGGTCCAGCGCCCGTCACGGCCGCGACCTTCGGTTCGAAGAAGGCCCGGCGGCCGATCTCCTCGATCTGTTCCCAGGCCTTGGCGATCACGGTGGCCGGCTCCAGCAGGACGCCCACGGGCTCCAGCTCCGGATCCAGCCGCACCAGCTCATCCGGCTCGGCGCGCCAGAGCTGCCGGGCAAAGCCGTCCATGGCCATGATGCCGTGCTCGCGGTACCCGCCGTTCAGGCACATGTCGAACTCCCCGGCGGCGCAGGCGGCACAGGGTTCCGGATCGGGGCTGCGCACGATGCCGACCACCAGGTCGCCCGGTTCCAGCCCCGATTCCGCCGGTGCCTCGCGGACCCGTCCGAGGTTCTCATGGCCGAGAACCAGCTCCCGGTGCCCCTCCGGCGCTTCCCCGTGTCCGCCGTCGATCACTTCACGGTCCGTGGCACAGAGGCCGACGGCGAGCGCCTCCACGAGGACCGATCCCTCCTCCGCGCGGGGCTCCTTGAAGTCCGCCAGCCGCAGGGAGTCCGGATCGCCGGGGATAACGCTGATGGCCTTCATGTGCTGTTTTGCCTCTCGCTGAATGGGTCGCCCGGATGCACCGGGCCGTGTCTCGGTTCTCTGGTTCAATTATCGGCGGCTGTGAAGTGGACTCAGGCGGGAAGCGCGGCGAGCAGATCCGCGCAGGCCGCTTCGCAGCGGCGGCAGACCTCGGCGCAGATGCGGCAGTGCTCATGCATGTCGGCGTGCTGCTCGCATTCCTCGGCGCAGACCCGGCAGGCGGCCCGGCAGGCTTCCAGCAGGGCGCGGACCAGGTAGGGGTCCCGGGCGGTCTGGCGGGAGAGCACCTGCCCGGTGGCCGTGCAGACCGCCGCGCAGTCGAGGTCGGTGCGGATGCAGCGGCGCAGCTCGGCGACCATCTCCTCCCCCAGGCAGGCATCGGCGCACGCGGTGCACGTCTGGGCGCAGTCGAAGCAGGCCGCAATGCACTCGGCGAGCGCCGCCTGGTCGACACCGAGGTCGCCGGGGTAGGTGTCGAGCATGGGCTGGACGTGGGTCATGATCTCTTCTCCAATCGCCTGGGGTGCGGTGCCGGCGGGCCGGACCGGTGCGAAGAGGCGCAGCGCCGACCCATAATCATCAGGCTACTGATGATTGATGACGTCGGACAACCCGAGGACCCGCCGCCGACCTCCTCCGGGGCGGCGCGGCGGGTGCGAGAAAAATGATCTCCCCTCTTCCAATATTGTGTGACGCACACTATCGTGTTGGGCATGGATGAAGATCTGCTGGGCGGACATCTGCAGGAACTGCGCCGGGGAACCGTGGTGCTGGCCTGCCTGTCCATCCTCAAGCGCCCCGGCTACGGCTACGGCCTGCTGGAGGCGCTCGGGAACGCGGGTTTCGGCGTCGAGGCGAACACCCTCTACCCGCTGCTCCGCCGCCTGGAGAAACAGGGGCTGCTCACCAGCTCCTGGGACACCGAGGAGGCGCGGCCGCGGAAGTTCTACACGACCAGCGAGCAGGGCAGGGAACTGCTGGACCTGCTGCTCAAGGACTGGGACGACCTGCACACCTCTATCCGGCAGCTCAATGAAGGAAGGCCCTCATGAGTACGCTCATCGACCGTTACGTCTTCACCGCCCTCAAGTCGATCCCGGAGAACCAGCGCTCGGACATTGACCGGGAGCTGCGCGGCTCGATCTCCGACGCCGTCGAAGCCCGGGTGGACGCCGGCGAGACGCCGGCCGCGGCCGAAACCGCGGTCCTCACCGAGTTCGGCGATCCGGCGCGGCTGGCGGCCCGGTACGCGGACCGGCCGCTGTACCTGATCGGACCGGACCTGTTCCTCGACTGGTGGCGGCTGCTGAAGACGCTGCTGATCATCGTGGTGCCGCTCGCCGTCGTCGCCAACCTGGTCATCAAGCTCGCCCTCGATCCCGCCGACATCGGCGGGGCCATCGGTTCGGCGGTCGGGCTGGGCCTCGGCGTCGTCGTGCACATCGCGTTCTGGGTGACGCTGGCGTTCTACATCCTCCAGAGCACCGGCACCCGGCGCAGCGAGCTCGGCCTGGCTCCGTGGACCCCGGAGCAGCTGCCCCAGCTGCCGCGGCGGTCGCAGGTCTCGCTGGCTGACACCGTCGCCTCGGTCATCATGCTGGGCATCTTCATCGCTGTGCTGATCTGGCAGCACTTCGGTTCGGCCCTCTACCTCAACGGGGAGCCCGTGCCGGTGCTGAACGACGGACTGTGGAGCTTCTGGCTGCCCTACGTGATCGTCCTGCTGGCGGTGGAGATCGCCTTCGCCGTCGCCTTGTACCTGCGGGGGTACTGGACCTGGGGCTTCGCCGCCGCGAACACGGTGCTGGGGCTGCTGTTCATGGTTCCGGTGCTGTGGCTGCTGGCCACGGACCAGGTCTACAACTGGGCCTTCCTGGCCGAGGCGAACTGGGACGGCGCGAACACCGGCTGGATCAACGGGATCACCGCCGCGTTCGTGCTCTTCATCGGCCTCTGGGACATCGGCGACGGGTTCGTGAAGGCCTGGAAGGCCGAGCGGCAGGAGGCTCCGCGGGAACCGGCCACGGTCTAGCGGCGCCGGCGGCACGCCCGCCAAGACCATCGCAGCGGCAGCCGGCCCGGGACGTCGAGTCCCGGGCCGGCCTGCTGCTGCGACGGCACCGGTGTTGCGACGTCGGCACGGATCCGGGACCTGACGGCGGCACCCGGATCGTGCAAGGATCAGCTATGCCCCAGCGCCTGATGTTGCTCGACACCGCCTCCCTGTACTTCCGCGCCTTTTACGGCGTCCCGGACAGCATCAAACGCAGCGACGGCACACCGGTCAACGCCGTCCGCGGGCTGCTGGACATGATCGCCCGACTCACCGTGGACTACGGCGCCACCCACCTGGTGGCCTGCTGGGACGATGACTGGCGCCCGCAGTGGCGGGTGGACCTGCTGCCCACCTACAAGGCGCACCGGGTCGCGGAGACGTCCGACGCCGGCCCGGACACCGAGGTGGTTCCGGATCCGTTGTCGGCGCAGATCCCGATGATCCGCCGGGTGCTGGACCTTGGCGGCATCGCCGTCGTCGGCGCGGCGGAGCACGAGGCGGACGATGTGATCGGCAGCTATGCCAGCGGCGCCGAGCTGCCCACGGATGTGGTCACCGGGGACCGGGACCTGTTCCAGCTGATCGACGACGCGCGCGGGGTGCGCGTGATCTACACGGCGCGGGGGATGAAGAACCTGGACGTGCTCACCGAGCAGGAGGTGGTGGCCAAGTACCGGGTGCTGCCGCAGCAGTACGCGGACTATGCGACCCTGCGCGGCGACGCGTCGGACGGGCTGCCGGGGGTCTCGGGGATCGGCGAGAAGACCGCCGCGTCACTGCTGGCCGAGTACGGCACGCTCGAGGCGCTGCTCGCCGCGGCGGAGGACCGGGACAGCGGGATGGCCTCCGGCGTCCGGGCCAAGCTGGCCGCCGCGGCGGACTACCTGCAGGTGGCGCCCGACGTCGTGCGCGTGGTCCGGGACCTCGATCTGCCCTCGCTGGAGGAGGCGGGCGCGCAGCTGCACCCGGTCGGCGGCGCGGACCGGGCCGAGCTGGAGCGGTTGGCGGAGGAATGGAACCTGGGCGGGTCGGTGCGCCGGTTCCTGGCGGCGTTGGATCAGCGCGGGGGTTCCTGAGCGGCGGCGACCCGAGCGGGCCGCCGCCGTCGTTGGTGGTCTTGGAGCGTGCCGCTCAGCGGCGGCGGGGTTTCTGCAGCCAGGGCTGCAGCATGCCGGTCACCCAGGGCAGCACCCAGTAGGCCATGATGGGCGTCAGGATGGCGGTGGTGAGGAATACCCGCAACGCCATGTTCAGGGCGTCCCACTCGGGGAACGCCAGCCCGATCAGCCAGGTGAAGACCAGGTTCACGGGGAAGAAGCCGAGCCAGATGGCGATCGACTGCTTCCAGGCCGGCGGCTTGACCGGTGTCTGCAGGTCGGTGGTGGCCGACGGCGCGTCGAACCAGCCCTCGATGCCGGTGCGGCGGGTGACGGTGCGGTCTTCGACCATGTCGCGGCCGCGTTCGAGCCAGGTGCGGCGCTCATCGGACTGCTCCCAGGCGTCGAGCGTGGCTTCGTCGGCGAACCGGTAGAGCATGTGCCACTCGTCGGAGGTGGCCGAGGCACGGACCCAGCCCGAGCCGAGGAACCCGGGCCAGGCGTTGGCGAGGTTGACGCCGTCCTGGACCCAGTGCGTGACCTCGGGAACGCGGCGGGGATCGACCCGGCGCGTGATCGAGACCGTAACCGCTTCCGGCTCCCGGGCCGGAAGGGTTTCAGCGGAGGTGATTGTCATGGGTTCAAGTATCCGGGCGGTCCGGTGAAGGCAGCGACTTCACGGCAGGTGATGCTCAGCACCCGGTTGCCGTTCGAAGGGGAGAACCGTGGGTACGGCTTCGGCTGCGGGTCGGCACCACTTAGCTCGGACTGCCCGCCCACTCGAACACCCGACTTCCCTGACCGGATTGTCCTAGCTGGCCGATAGTCTTCAAGCGTCAGACCGCTAATACAGGGGGAAGTATGGAATTCACCGAGAAACTATTCGCACTCGCGGCCAAAGTGCGCCAGCAACGGGACTCTATTGAGACCGAAGAAGCCACCAAAAATGCTTTCGTCATGCCGTTCATCTCTTCGATTCTCGGATACGACGTCTTCAACCCTCTAGAAGTGGTTCCCGAGTTCACCGCGGATGTCGGCGTCAAAAAGGGCGAGAAAGTCGACTACGCCATCATGCACAACGGAGAGGTTCAAATCCTCATCGAGTGCAAGAAATCCAGCGAGCCCGTCAAGATCGAGCATGCATCACAGCTCTACCGCTACTTCGCAGTGACGAACGCCCGGATCGCGATCCTGACGAATGGCGAGGTCTACCAGTTCTTCACCGACTTGGACTCACCCAACAGGATGGATCCCAAGCCCTTCCTCGTCCTGGACCTGAACGAGATCGACGAGACACTGGTTCCGGAGCTGCGCAAGTTGTCCAAGGACGTCTTCGACTTGGACTCCATCATCAGCGCCGCGGGTGAACTCAAGTACATCGGCCAAATCAAACGGATCCTCGCTGCACAGTTCCGGGAGCCTGAAGATGAGTGGGTCCGCTTCTTCACCACCCGGGTCTATGACGGCGCCTTCACGCAGAAGGTTCGCGAGCAGTTCACTTCGCTTGTTTCCAAGGCCACCAAGCAGTTCCTGAACGACCAGGTCAATGACCGCCTCAAGACTGCTCTCGGGGCTGGAAGTTTCACGCCCGTTCCGCAGGATGAGAACCCCGCGCCAGAAACCGTCACCAGCACGCCGATATCGGAGCAGGATCTCGCTGAGGCAGACGGAATCGAAACGACGCTGGAAGAGCTTGAAGGTTTCCAGATCGTGCGGGCCATCGTATGCAGCGAGGTCAAACCGGCCCGGATAGCACAGCGCGATGCCAAGTCTTACTTCGCGGTCTTGCTGGACGACAACAATCGAAAGCCGATCGCCCGTCTGCACTTCAACCGCAGCCAGAAGTACATCGGCCTCTTTGACGAGGCCAAGACGGAAACCCGAGTGGCGATCGACTCTCTCGAAGAGATCTACAACCACGCAGAGACCCTCCGTAAGTCTGTTCGCAATTATCTGTAGGCCACCTGTCTTGTCTCCTCCGGCTCTGTGCGTGCGCTTCTCTGATCCGCTAGCTCACCCCTGGTATCGAGGAAGCAAGAGGTTCCTCGGAGGAGGGAAAACTCTCCCCCGGGGAACCTCTGCGGGTGCGCACACTAGATTGGAACCATGCAGCAGGAGGACTTCCGAATCACCGTCGGCGACACCGACGTCAGCGCCGCCTACGCCCGCCCGGAGGACGCGTCCGCGACCGTCGTCGTCGCCCACGGCGCCGGCGCCGGGATGGAGCATCCGTTCATGGTCGGCTTCACCGACGCCCTGAACGGCGGCGGCGCGGCCACCCTGCGCTTCAACTTCCCCTACCGGGAGGCCGGAAAGAAGTTCCCGGACAAGGCGCCGACGGCGATCGCCACCTGGCGTGCGGTGATGGACGCCGCGCAGGAGCGGGCCGCGGACGGCGAACCGGTCTGGGCCTGCGGCAAGTCCTTCGGCGGGCGGATGGCGTCCATGGCCGTGGCCGAAGGCATGCCGGCCGCCGGGCTAATCTACCTCGGCTATCCCCTGCATCCGCCGGGCAAGCCGGAGAAGCTGCGCGACGAACACCTCTACGCGCTGACCCTGCCCATGCTCTTCCTGCAGGGCACCCGCGATCCCTTCGCCCTGCCCGGCGAACTGGAGCCGGTCGCGGAGCGGATCGGCGCCAATGCCCGCGTCGAGCGGATTGAGGGCGGCGACCACTCCTTCAACGTCACCGGCAACAAGCGCCCGCCGGCCGACGTCGGCGCCGGGCTGGCCGCAACAGTCCTGGAGTTTCTGCGCCGGAACTGACCTGCCCCGCTAGGCTGCTGCGGTGGAAAACCAGCCCCTGAGCATCACCGTCGATCCCGGCGACGGCACCCCGCCGCGCACGTTCGAACTGCCCGAGGGCTGGACCCGGTCCCCCAACCGGAACACCAGCAGCTACGCCATGCAGGTGGCCTTCGGCAAACACGCCTGGAGCGGCGTCTACCTTAACGACGGCCGCGGCAACGGCTACTTCGCGCCCGGCTGGAGCGGGCGCCGGCTGGCCCGCAACATGCGGATCGTGCAGCGGATCGCCGCCGCTGCGACCATCGTCCTCGCGCTCTTCCTGCTGGGCTTCACCGGCCTGCAGATCCGCGGGAACGCGGAGTATTTCCGGCTCGCCTCGGAGGGCATCGAGACGGAGGCCACCGTCACGTCGGTGCAGGTGGAGCACTCCCACCGGGTGGGTCTGAACGGCCGCAGCCCCAGCTACAGCACCCGGACCATGGCAGAGGTCACCTACGCCGCCGACGGACGGACGCACGCGGCCGCCCTCCGGGAAAAGGCCACGCGCTCCACCGGTTATCCGGAGCCGGAGTGGGCCGTGGGTGAACGCGTGCGCATCTACGCCGACCGGGCGGACCCCGGACACGTGGTCGCCTTCAGCACCTTCCTCGACGGGAAGTCCAGTCCGGTCAACAGCAGCTTCTGGTTCATCGCCGTCGACGGCCTGGGCCTCGCCGCGGTGCCGGGGACCATCTGGCTCGTGGCCCGGAAGGCCCACCGCAGGGCCGAGTCGCTCTAGCCGGACGTCACCCGATGTCAGGCTGGGAATTTGCTGATAATCAGCGTTCACCGGACTCGCTATTCTGGAAATGGCCGGCCCGGCAAGGCCGGCCCACCTGTTGTCGATAAAAGTATGGAGATCATGAGCGCCCGCTGCGACGCACCCTGCCACAGACCCTGGCCTTCGGGCCTGACAACTGAGACGGGATGGTGGGGCTGATGGAAGTCGTCGCCATCCTGATCGGCATCATCCTGATTGCCGCCTGCGGCGCGTTTGTCGCCGCCGAGTTCGCCCTGATTACGGTGAACCGCAACGACGTCGAGGCTTCCGCGGAAGCCGGCGACCGTAAGTCCCAGGGCGTGCTGAAAGCCATGCGCACGCTCTCCACCCAGCTTTCCGGCGCCCAGCTGGGCATCACCGTCACCAACCTCGGCATCGGCTTCCTCGCCGAACCCGCCATCGCCGCCCTCGTCGTCGGCCCCCTGCAGGACCTGGGCCTGGGCGACGTCGCGGCCCGCTCGGTCTCGGTGACGATCGCCCTGGTCCTGGCCACCGGCCTGACCATGATCTTCGGCGAACTGGTGCCCAAGAACCTGGCGATCGCCAAGCCGCTGGCCACCGCACGCGCCGTCGCCGGTTTCCAGCGCGGCTTCAGCCGCTCCACCGCCATCCTGCTGCGCTTCTTCAACGGCACCGCCAACAAGGTGGTCCGCTCCTTCGGCATCGAGCCGCAGGAGGAGCTGGCCTCCGCCCGCTCCCCGCAGGAGCTGGCAGGCCTGGTGCAGCACTCAGCCAAGCAGGGCGCGCTGGCCGCGGAGACCGCCGAACTGGTGGCCCGCTCCTTCGCGTTCGGCGACCGCCGGGCCCGCGACGTCATGACCCCCCGCGCCCGCATCCACGACCTCACCCCGGACACCTCCGTGGCGCAGATGCTCGCGGCGGCCACCGAGTCCGGGTTCTCCCGGTTCCCGGTCATCGAGGAGGACGAGGGCAAGGTGCTCGGCCTGGTGCACGTGCGGCACAGCCTCTCCATTCCCTACGAGCAGCGGGCGACGACGCCGGTCAGCTCGGTCATGGGCCCGGTCACCGTGGTGCCGGACACCGTGGAGCTGGACCACCTGATGGACACCCTGCGCTCCGGCGGCCTGCAGCTGGCCGTCCTGGTGGACGAGTTCGGCGACACCGCCGGCCTGGTCACCCTGGAGGACCTCGTCGAGGAGCTCGTGGGCGAGGTGCTCGACGAGCACGACCCGCAGGGCCCCTCCGCCGTCCAGGCAGCCGACGGCTCCTGGGTGCTCGACGCGCTGCTGCGCCCGGATGAGGCCAGCGAATACCTCGGCGCCTGCGTGCCCGAGCACGAGGACTACGAGACCCTTGCCGGCCTCGTGACGCTGGAGCTGGAGCGCCTGGCCCAGGTGGGAGACGAGGTGAGCGTCGCCGCGGACAACCCGCACGGCGTGAACCCGGCCACCATCGTCTTCCGTGTCGAGGAGACCGACGAGCACCGGATTGTCCGGGTGCGCGCCGTCGTCACCCATCACGAGCCTGTTGACGCCGAGGACGGCGCCGAGGAAAGCGAGGCCCGCCGATGAGCGACCTGACCGGCATCCTGCTGACGATCTTCCTGCTGCTGTTCAACGCGTTCTTCGTGGGCGCGGAGTTCGCGCTGATCTCCGCCCGGCGCACCATCGTCGAGCCCAAGGCCCAGGCCGGGTCCTGGGCGGCGAAGGTGACGCTCGGCGCGATGGAGAACGTGTCCCTGATGATGGCCGCCGCACAGCTGGGCATCACCATTTGTTCGCTGGCGCTGGGCGCGATCAGCGAACCGGCCATCGCCCACCTGCTGGAGGTGCCGTTCAACGCGATCGGCATCCCCGAGGCCATGGTCCACCCGATCGCCTTCGCCATCGCGCTGTCACTGGTCACGTATCTGCACGTGGTCTTCGGCGAGATGGTGCCGAAGAACATCGCCCTGGCGGGCCCGGAGCGGATGGCCCTGATCCTCGGCCCGATGCTGGTGGGCATCGCCATCGTGCTGCGCCCGCTGCTGTGGGTCATGAACGGCATCGCGAACCTGATCCTGCGCGCCATGAAGGTCCAGCCCAAGGACGAGGTGACCAGCGTGTTCACCCGTGACGAGGTGGCCGCCCTGGTCGAGGAGTCCCGCGAAGGCGGCCTGCTGGACGTCAGCGACGAGCGGCTGCTGCTCGGCGCCCTCACCTTCGAGGAGCGCACCGTGAAGCAGGTGACCCTGCCGATCAGCACGGTCAAGACCCTGCCCACCGGCGTCACCCCGGCCCAGGCCGAGGCCGTCGCCCGCGGCGGGTTCTCCCGGTTCCCGATTTCCGGGCCGGGCGGCCTGGAAGGCTACGTGCACATCAAGGACCTGCTCAGCGCCGGCCCGGAGCAGCGCGAGCTGCCGATCCCGGCCGACGCCGTCCGGCCGCTGCCGCGCATCGCGGTCACCATGCCGCTGCGGCAGGCGCTGGCCGCCATGCAGGCGGACGCCGCCCATCTGGCGGCCGCGGTCGACGCCGAGGGCCGCACCATCGGCATCCTGACCCTTGAGGATGTCATCGAGGAACTCGTGGGCCAGATCCGCGACGACAGCCGCGCCATGCGCGTGCGCTGACCGCTGTACCGCCCGGGGCCGAAGTGAACGGCGGCCCCGGGCACCAACGCCGACGCCGGGCAGGAACCTTCCTGCCCGGCGTCGGCGTTGGTGTCTCTGCTCCGCACCCGGCGGCGGGAGGGCGTCAGTGGCTGGCGGTGCCGCGCCGGGATTCAAGCACCGGCCGGATCATGGCGTCCGACGCCGCGCCGGTGGCCCAGGAGTACACACTCTTGTGCAGCACGTCCACGATCTGGTCCTGACGCTCCCAGGTGGGCGGCGGGGCACCCACTCCGGTGGCGTTTTCCAGCGTCTGGTCGGTGGCCAGACGCACCACGGTGTGCCAGGTGTTGGCCAGCGGGCCCCGGATGCCGGTGACGGACCAGATGCCGCGCAGCGCACCCAGCGCGGCGCCGGTGCCCCAGTGCATGGCGTGGTTCCACGCCGGAGACTGCGGCTCGTCGCCGGGGCGGCGCCCCAGCAGGGAGAGCAGCGTCCGCGCCGGCACGTAGGAATTCGGCCGGTGCGTCAGGGCCTGTTCCAGCTTCTCGCCGGCGGTCATGGCCGCCACCCCGGCCAGTCCGGCCAGGGACCCGGTTGCCGCTGCCTTCAGCAGTGTGCGTCCGCGTGGTGGTGTCATGCGCTGCCTCCTTGCCGTTGCTGCCTTGGTGGCCTCCACCCTACCGACCGGAGCCGGGCAGGAGTCAGCGGCGGCGGCCGAAGACCAGCGAAGCGGCGGCCATCGCGCCGGTCACGGTGAAGACCGAGGGCCAGGCGCCCATCTTCTTGGCCAGCGGGTGCGACAGCCCGAAGGCCGCCACGTAGGAACCGGTGAGCGCCGCGGCGCGGGCGGTGCCGGCGTCGCGCTTCCACAGGGCGAAGGCGGCCGCTCCGGCGGCGGCCAGCACGGCTCCGCCGAGCTGCCGGTTGCCGGTGTCGCGGGCGGTCTTGTAGCCGCCGAGCAGGCCGGCGCTGGATACCAGGGAGGAAAGCAGGGAACTCAAGGGCGTTTCTCCTTCTCGAAGTCGGTGCCTCCACCCTATCGCCGCCCGCTCCGGGGGTGTCCGGGAACTCCGGCTGACGGCGGCTGGAATACCGCGGCCTCCCCGGGCGCTGACATGGGCATGAAGCGCATCGGATTCCTCACGTTCGGCCATTACCGGGACATCCCCGGCTCGCAGGTGCGCACCGCGCAGGATGCGCTGCGGCAGACGATGGACCTGGCCGTGGCCGCCGAGGAGGTCGGGGCCGACGGCGCGTTCCTGCGCGTGCATCACTACGTGCCGCAGCTGGCCTCGCCCTTCCCGCTGCTGGCCGCCATGGCGGCCCGCACCTCCCGTCTGGAGCTGGGCACCGCCGTCATCGACATGCGCTACGAGAACCCGCTGTACATGGCGGAGGAAGCCGCCGCCGTGGACCTGATCAGCGGCGGCCGGCTGCAGCTCGGCCTGAGCCGGGGATCCCCCGAGCCCGCCCTGCACGGCTGGGAGTCCTTCGGCTACCTGCCCGAGGACCCGGCCGAGGATGCCCGACGCCGCACCGCCCGGTTCCGCGCCGCCGTCGCCGGGGCGGGGATGGCACCGGCGGACCCGGCAATGACCGGCGGCCAGGAGGGCCTGCTGTCGGTCGAACCGCACTCCCCCGGTCTCGGCCGGCGCATCTGGTGGGGCTCCGGCACCCGTGCCACAGCGCGGTGGGCGGGCGAACAGGGCATGAACCTGATGAGCTCCACCCTGCTGACCGAGGACACCGGCGTACCCTTCGACGAGCTGCAGGCGGAGCAGATCGAGCTGTTCCGCAGCGCCTGGCGCGACGCCGGCCACGCGGGCGAGCCGCGGGTCTCGGTCAGCCGCAGCGTCATTCCCCTGGTCACCGAGCAGGACCGGCGCTGGTTCGGCCTGCGGGCGCAGGCTGACGGCACCGACCAGGTGGGACTGCTGGAGGGCGTGCGCTCCCGTTTCGGGCGCAGCTACATCGGGGAGCCGGATGCCATTGCCGCCGAGCTGGCCGCCGACGCCGCGGTGCAGGCCGCGGACACGGTCCTGGTGACGGTGCCGAACCAGCTGGGCGTGGACTACAACGCGCACCTTTTGGAGGGCATCGTGCGGCATGTGGCGCCGGCCGCCGGCTGGCGCTGAGCGGACAGCGGGCAGGCCGGAAGCCGTGAGCCGGAAAACCGGCCTGCTAGGGTGGGGACTCCGGCCTCTCCGGGATCGGAAACCACAATAGGTAGACGGCCTATCTAGAAGCGGGGCTAGGATAGTGCCTATGGACTCACCAGCAACTTCGAACGGTGCGGGCTACTGGTACGTGCCTGCCCCAGAGTCCGCGGACAGCATCGACGTGCTCAACGCCCTGCGCACGTACCGCGCCGCGGAGGCCGCCATGCGGCGCCGCACGCGTGACTCCATGCGGATGAACGAGACCGACCTGCTCGCCATCCGGTACGTCATGCAGGCCCGGCAGGCCGGCCGCAGCATCGGACCCAAGGACCTGTCCCGCATCCTGAACATCTCCACCGCCTCCACCACGGCACTGCTGGACCGCTTGGAGGCCCGCGGCTACCTGACGCGCCGCCCGCACCCCACGGACCGGCGGGCGCTGGAAATCCTGCCCACCGAAAACGCCGACGCCGAAGTGCGGGACACGCTCGGGCTCATGCATCGCCGCATGCTGGCGGCCGCCGAGCAGCTGACACCCCAGGAGGCCATGATCATCACCCGGTTCCTGCAGGCCATGACCCGGGTCCTGGAGGACACGGACGGCGATCACGCGGAACAAAACCAGTCCCGATAGCATCATTCGTGTCTGCAGGCTGGACATTTCAGGATGCTGATGGATATAAATAGTTCTCCTAGCTACTTGTTAGGAAAATGTAATAGTCGGAGGTGAAGCTCAATGTCCCTGGTACCCCAGACCCCCCTCGAGAACGATATTGCTTCTGAAGGAACCGCTGTGGCGGACGAAGCGAGCGAGTCCCTCTCTCCCCTGGTCATGGCTGCCTCCCGTGTGGAAGTCCAGCAGTGGGAACTGGACCGCGCCGAGCAGGCACTCGCCGAGGTCGTCCAGGACGCCCTGGAGGAGGGCACCGAGCCCGAAGCGGTCGCCCAGGCCACAGGGCTGACCACCAACGATGTGGACCGGCTGCTGCATACCGGTTCGCTGCAGATCATCCCCCAGCAGTAAGACCTTTGGGCCGTCCCCGTGCAGGTGGGGGACGGCCTTTTTGGTACCCGGAACCACCCGCCCCGGACGGACGCGCCGTTCGACGCCGTCCGGCAACTTCCGAAGGAGCTTTACCGTGCGTTCTTCCGATCTGCTTCCGGACACCGCCCGCCTGGAGAAGGTGGCCAGCGGCGCTTCCTGGGCCGAGGGCCCGACCTGGATACCGGACCGGCGGGCGGTGCGCTTCAGCGATGTGAGCGGCAACCGCATCCTGGAATACAGCGAGCGCACCGGCGAGCTCAGCGTCTACGCCGCCGAGGTCGAGTACACGAACGGCCGGGCGCTGGCGCCGGACGGATCCGTGGTCCAGTGCTCACAGGGACGCCGGCGGATGGAACGGGACCGGGACGGCGCCGTCGAGCCCCTGGCCGACCAGTGGAACGGCCGCCGCTTCAACTCGCCCAACGACGTCGTGGTGACCTCCGACGGAACCATCTGGTTCAGCGACCCCTCCTACGGCATCCTGAAGGACGGCGAGGGCCATCCCGGCGAGCTCGAGTACGGAGACCACTACGTCTTCCGGCTGGATCCGGCCACCGGCGCGGTGGAGCCCGCGGTCCTGGACGTCCGGATGCCCAACGGGCTGGCGTTCTCCCCGGACGAGACCATCCTCTACGTCTCCGACACCTCCATGGAGCTGCCCGAACGCACCCCGGCCGGTTATCCCGGCGGAGGCCACGGCATCCGCGCCTACGACGTCGCCGCGGGCCGGTGGGTGAAGAACGGGCGCCTGCTGCTGGAGATCCAGGACGGCCTGGCCGACGGTTTCCGGGTGGACACGGACGGGAACCTCTGGACCTCCGCGGGCAGCGCCGTGCAGGTGTTCACGCCCGACGGGACGCTGCTGCTCACCATTCCGGTACCCGAGACGGTGGGCAACCTCTGCTTCGGCGGCACGGACGGGCAGAGCCTGTACATCACCGCCTCCAGCAGCCTGTACCGGATCCGCACCAACGCCCGGGATGCCCGGAGCAGTTTCCTGCCCTGGTCCTAGCAGCGGGCGCTCAGCTGCGGTTTCCCGCGCTGCCGCCGGCCGCCCGGCAGCTCCAGAGTTCGGCACTGACCCCCACCGGGCGCTGCCGGCCGGCGTCGGCACCCTCGGGCGATAGGCTCGGGGCATGAGGACCGATTTCCGCCCGGACGAGATGTCCGGCTCCGCCTTCTACCGGCTGCTGAACTCCGTGGTGGTGCCCCGTCCCATCGCCTGGGTGGCGAGCAGGGATGCCGCCGGGCACGACAACCTGGCCCCGCACTCCTTCTTCACGGTCGCGTCGGTGAAGCCGCCCATGGTGGCCTTCACCTCGGTGGGCGAGAAGGACACCCTGCGCAACATCCGCACCACGGGCGAGTTCACCGTGAGCCTGGCGCCGGAGGATCTGTTCGAGCAGGTCAACGCCACGGCCACCGATTTTCCGCCCGGGACCAGCGAGTTCGACGCCGCCGGGGTGGCGCGGGAGCCGGCGCTCACCGTCGCGCCGGCCCGGGTGGCCGGTTCCCCCGCCGTGCTGGAATGCCGGCTGCACCAGGTGCTGCCGGTGGGCGACTGCTTCATGGTCATCGGCGAGGTCACCCTGGCCGTCGTCGACGACGCGGCCCTGGTCGACGGACACCCCGAAGTCAGCCGGCTGCGCCCGCTCTCCCGGCTGGGCCGCAACGAGTGGGCCGGCGTCGGCCCGGTGCGCAGCATCAGCCGGATCCGCGCCGCGGACTGGCCCGGGCACTTCACGCCGCCGCAGGCCTGAACCGGCCCGCCGGGACCGGGATGCCGGCGCCGGCCCGTTTTGCTACCGTGGAATGAGGGCCGGCGCATCGCGGCCCCCGGACGAGGGATCAGTACCCGGACAGCGACAAGACTGGCCAAAGGAAATCATCATGAGCTGGGTTGTCCTGGTTCTGTCCGGGATGCTGGAGGCCGTCTGGGCCACCGCATTGGACCGATCCGAAAACTTCCGCCGTCCCCTTCCCACCCTGCTGTTCGCCGTCTCCATTGCGCTGAGCATGGCCGGCCTGGCGTGGGCCATGCAGTCCATTCCCGTGGGCACCGCCTATGCCGTCTGGGTGGGCATCGGCGCCGTGCTGACCGCCGGCTGGTCCATGGCCGTCGGCCGTGAGCAGGCGACCACCGCGAAGCTGCTCCTGCTGGCCGGGATCATCGGCTGCGTGATCGGCCTGAAGGCGGTGAGCTGACCATGGCCTGGCTGATCCTTATCCTCAGCGCCCTGCTGGAGGCCGTCTGGGCCACGGCCCTGGCTGCCTCCGAGGGCTTCTCCCGACCGCTGCCCACCGTGGTGTTCTTCGTGGCGGCCGCCCTGTCCATGGTGGGCCTGGCCCGGGCCATGCGCAGCATCCCGGTGGGCAGCGCCTACGCGGTGTGGACCGGGCTGGGCGCGGTGCTGACCGCCGCGTGGGCCATGATTACCGGAGCTGAGGCCGCCGGGGTTCTGAAGATCGTCTTCCTGGCCGGCATCATCGCCTGCGTGGCAGGGCTGCGCCTGGTCGAAGGCCGCAGCCCGGATCCCCAGGAGCGGGCCGGCACCGGCGACGCGGGCGCGCCCGACCGCACCGCCTGACCGGCCGCACCGTTCGGCCGGCGGCGCTGCACGCCCGCCCTCCCGGACCGGAAAGGCCCGAGGGGGTGGGCAGCGCCGCCCCCGGGGTGTTTACTGCTGTCCGACATGCGGATTTCGCCGGGCAAAGGGCAGCAGGAGGCGCATCGTGAGCACAGCGGACGGGACCACCGGATCGATCTTCCGGCGCAAGCCCATCGAGGAAGTCGACGAGGAGAAGGGCGACAACCGGCTCTTCCGCAGCCTGGGCCTGTGGCAGCTGACCGCGATCGGCGTCGGCGGGATCATCGGCATCGGCATCTTCACCCTCGCCGGGCTGGTGGCCAACGGCGGCGCCGACTCACCCGGCGTCGGGCCCGGCGTGCTGATTTCGTTCCTGATCGCGGGCCTGGCCAGCGCCGCGGCCGCCCTGTCCTACGCCGAGTTCGCCGGGATGGTCCCGCGGGCTGGCTCGGCCTACACCTACGGGTATGTGGCCCTGGGCGAGGTGATCGGCTGGTTCATCGGCTGGGACCTGCTGCTGGAGTACACCGCGATCGTCGCCGTCGTGGCGATCGGCATCTCCGGCTACTTCACCGAGTTCATGGCCGGCATCGGCGTCGAGGTGCCGGTCTGGATGCAGGGCACCGGCGACCAGATCCAGGGCGGGCTGATGAACCTGCCGGCCATCGTGGTGTGCCTGTTCATCACCTTCATCCTCAGCCGCGGCGCCCGGACCTTCGGGCGGTTCGAGCTGGTCGCCGTCGTGCTGAAGGTGGTGCTGATCCTGTTCATCGTCGGCCTCGGCGTCTTCTACATCAACCCGGCGAACTACTCGCCGTTCCTGCCCAACGGGTTCGGGCCCGTCTTTACCGGCGCCGCCACGGTGTTCTTCGCGGTCTTCGGGTACGACGCCATGAGCACCGCGGCCGAGGAGGCCACCGAGGGCAAGAAGCACATGCCCAAGGCGATCCTGCTCTCCCTGGCCGTGGCCATGGCCCTGTACGTGCTCGCCACGCTGGTGCTCACCGGAATGCAGAACTACCGGGACATCAGCCCGACGGCGGGGTTCGCCTCCGCGTTCCAGGCGGTGGGCCTGCCGACGATCGCCACGGTGATCTCCGCCTTCGCGGTGCTGTCCATCCTGACCGTGATGCTGACCTTCCTGCTCGGCGTCACCCGCGTCTGGTTCTCGATGAGCCGGGACGGGCTGCTGCCGGGCTGGTTCTCCGGCACCGACCGGCACGGCACCCCGCAGCGGGTCACCTGGATCGCCGGCATCGCCTCGGCGGTGCTGGCCGGGTTCCTGCCCATCCGCGCCGTGGCGGACCTGACCAACATCGGGATCCTGGCCGCGTTCGTGGTGGTCTGCGTCGCGGTGATCGTGCTGCGGCGCCGGCAGCCGGAGGCTCCGCGCGAGTTCCGGCTGCCGCTGATGCCCTGGATTCCGGCGTTCGGCGTGCTGTCGTCGGGGTTCCTGATCCTGCAGCTGCACTGGGAGACCTGGCTGCGGTTCGGCATCTGGCTGGTGATCGGGCTGCTGCTGTACATGTTCTACGGCCGGAAGCACTCGCTGCTGAATCCGGACAGCCCCCGGCTCCGGCCCGGACCTGCCGCGGAATCCGGGCCTGCCTAGGCGGGCCGGTCAGCCGTCGGCGGCGGGTGCCGAAGCGGCCGCCGCTTCGATCCGTGCGGCGCGCCGTCGGGCCAGGTGCAGCAGCGCGCCGATGAGCAGGCAGACCAGGTAGCCCGAGCCGACGAAGATCCAGCCGGCCAGGAAGTGTCCCGAGAGGTCGAGCAGCAGGCCCATGGCCAGCGGCCCCAGCGCGAAGCCGCTGTACATGCCCAGCGACACCACTCCGGAGGCGGCCCCCACGCGGGAGCCGGGAACCAGGCGCAGCACCCCGGCCATGACCACCACGTTCACGCCCAGCACGGTGGCCCCGTGCAGTGCGACGCCGGTCCACAGCAGGGCGGGCACCCCGGTTTCCCCCGCCGCCAGCAGCAGGCCGGCGCCGCCGACCGCCCCGAGGGCGAGGATCACCAGCAGCGTGGCGGCCGAGACGCCGCCGGCCATCCTGCGGCCCCAGAGGACCCGGGAGGCGACGCCGATGACTCCGGCCGCGGCCGCCGTCGCGCCGGCCAGCAGCAGTGGAAAGCCGAGCTCCCGCTGGGCGAACAGCGGCAGGTAGACGTTGGTGGCCTGCATGCCGGCGCCGGAGAACAGGGCGAACGCGGCCAGCAGCCACACCGCGCCGGGAAAGCGGCGGCCGGGCGCGTCCGGTGTCCGGCCGTCGGCGGCGGGCGCCTCGCGGACGGTGCCGGCCGCTGCGGCCAGGGCGTCTGCCGCCGGGGGAAGGTGCCGCCACGCGTAGGCCAGCAGCAGGCCCAGCAGGGCGGCGGCAGCGACGGCGGCGCCCCGCCAGCCCGCGAGCAGCGCGGCGGCCGGGAAGAAGAGGCTGGAGAAGAGCTGGCTGGCCTGCACCCCGGACTGCTTGATGCCCAGCCAGCCCGGGCGGCGCTGCGGCTCGACCCGGTGGCTGATGATGCGGTTGGTCGTGGGGTTGGAGATGGCCTGCGCGGGGCCGGCCAGCACCGCGGCGGCCAGCAGCCACCAGTAGCTGCCGGAGACCGCCATGAGCAGCAAGGCCAGGGCACTGCCTCCGAAGATGATCAGCATCTGCGCCCGGGCACTGATCCGGTCGCTGAGCCGGCCGAGGGAAAGCGAGCACAGGGCGGCGCTGAGGAAGCACCCCGTGGCGAGCAGGCCGAACCGGCCTTCGCTGATGCCCAGATCCGCGATGATCAGGGTGCTGGCCGCGCTGATTCCGTAGTTCATCACCGGGCCGGCGCCCATGGCGCAGACCAGGATGAACAGCAGCCCCGGGCCTGCCTTGCCTCCCATGGTGTTCCCCTCCTCGACACAGTCAGGGAACATTCTTCACCTTGGTCCCACCTGCAACGAAAAAAGGGGCTAATATTCAGCGTGGGGACCCAGCTGGGGGGTCCGTTAGCTGGGGAGAACACAAGATGAGGACTGGGTCTCAGGCGGGTGCGCCCGCCACTCGACGGTCTGTGATGCTCTTCCGCCGTGCCCGCACGTTCCTCGTGCTGATCGGCGTCTTCTGGCTCTGGCTGCTCTTCGGCAGCGCCGCTTTCATCGCCTCGTTGTTCGACACCCCGATGTACGCCCTGCTGGCCCTGTACGGACTGGGCGTGCTCACCCTGATTTCGCTGCTGGCCGCGCCGGTGTGTGCAGCCTTCCTTGTCATGAACCGGGCCGGATCCACCCACCGGGTGCACCACCTCTCCGAGCTGGCCCCGGTGATCCGCATGGTGCCCCGCCGGGTGGCCGACGGCGGCACCGCCCTCTCCCAGCGCGCCGCCGCCAAGTGGCGGGACCTCGCTTCCTGACCAAGCGGCCGCCGTCGGTTTCCTGACCAAGCGGTCGCCGTCGGTTTCCTGGCCGGACGGCCACCGGCGGTTTCTTGGCCGGACGGCTTCCTGACGGAATGTCAGTGCCGGCAGGCACTGTGGAGGAATGCCTGCCACCGTTGCCGCGCCGCGCACCGCCTCCGCTCCGTCCCGAGCCTCCGTCCAACCCCGCGCTTCTGTCCCACCCCGCACGCCAGTCCGGCCGGAGGGCCGGGTCACGCATGCCCCGTACCGCCGTGAACCGTATATCCGGGCCCGGCCCGTCCCGGGCGTGACTGTGGACGGCAAAGCGGTCGCATGGACCCGCACCCACGTGCTGCTGCATTGGATCGACGACGACGGCCAGGCCCACAACCGGTGGCTGGCGGCCGCCCTGGTGCACCGGATTCAGCGCAGCGACTCCGGCTGGCAGGATCCGTACGACGACCACGCCTTCTACCTGGGCGCGGCACAGGCAGCCCCCGCACAGGCAACCGCCGTGCAGGAAGCCGCAGTGCAGGCGGCCTGAGCCCGCCGCGGCCTTCACGCCGTCGGGCCTTGGCCGGCCCGACCCCGGTTTCACCGGCTGCGGCGGGCGGCCCGCCGTCGCCCTTGACACCGCCGCGCGCCATGGCCGCAGATAGGTGCAGGGCCCGCGCGGGCCGGCGTCGGGAGGTGCCGTGGACTTTCAGTACTTCATCGAGGACGTCGGCGCGCTGATGGACCTGGTGGGGGTGGCGGCGATCGTCGTCGGCGCGCTCCTCTCCGGGGCCGTGGTCGTCCGGTCGCTGCTGCGCGGCGAGCGCACCGGACTGTACGAGGACTTCCGGCGTCGGCTGGGCCGGTCCATCCTGCTCGGCCTGGAGCTGCTGGTGGCCGCGGACATCATCCGTACCGTGGCCATCACCCCGACCTTCGAGTCGCTGGGCGTGCTGGCGGTGATCGTGCTGATCCGGACCTTCCTCAGCTATTCACTGCAGCTGGAGGTCACCGGGCGCTGGCCGTGGCAGGTGCGTGACCAGCTGCAGCCTGCTGCAGGGAACGGGTCCGGGCGGCATCGCGGAAGGCGGTGACCAGCACGGCCACGGTCAGGCCCAGGGCCGCGATGCCCAGCGGATTCGCCAGCCCCGCGGAAATCCCGACATACTCCTCCCCCGCCAGCCGGGACAGCACCGAGCCGTGTACCCCGGCTCCGTCGCCGAAGTCCGGCAGCAGGAAGCCGAAGCCGGCCGCCGCAGCATACTGGCCCAGCAGCAGCAGCGAGGTGCGCCGCGGGGCTCCGAACGGACGGTAGGCCGCCGCATTGGCGGTGATCCTGGCCGCCGCCAGCAGCATCACCACGGCCAGCAGCGGACCGGCGGTGAAGGCCAGCGCGTGGGAGAGCCAGCCGGCCGGGCCGAACCATGTCCGGCCCAGGGCCACCCACAGCGGGATCAGCAGGGCCATCGGCAGGCTGGAGCCGGCCATGACGGCATCGAAGGCGGAGCGGCGGCGCGGCAGCGGCGGAGTCGGATCGGAGGCGGCCATGCCTTTACTTTAGGCGGAGCCCGGCGCCCTTCCAGCCGGCGCCGGCCGGCCGGAGGAATCAGGGTTGATCTCAGGGTTGGCCCTGATGTCCCGGGCGCTTGCGGTTCGGAGAATGGTGGTACAGCCTTCCGGCAGGGCGCAGTTGGGCGTCCGCGGCACCTCCGGTCATCCGTTGGTCGGACACGCCGGGTGGAATGTCAGCTCCTGGCATGATGTGTGGCCGGAACGGGGCATCCTAGGCTGAAACTGATCGGCCTGCCGGGCCTCACGCGAACGGGGTCCCGGCAGGCCGCCGCACTGACAACAGGCAGCACCATGAGTTCATCAGAGAGGCCGATCCGCCATGCCGATCGAGTACCTGCTGTTCATGCCCGTGGCCGTTCTCGGCGGTGTGCTGGTCATCGTGCTGGCCGCGGCGGCGCTCGTCAGCCTGGTGCGGGCGGCGTGCCTGCCCCTGCCGGCGCGGGTGGCATGGGCGACGGCGATTGTGGTGCTGCCGCTGCTGGGGCCGCTGGCGTGGCTGGGCTTCAGCCAGTTCCGTGACCGGCGGGCCAGCGCCGACGCCGCTTCCCCGGCCCCCGCTGCCGAAGCCCCGGCCTCCGCAGCGTCCGCTGCCGAAACGCGCCCTGAAGGGCGTCCGGATCCGGTCCGGGGCCCCTCCGCCACGGAGGCGGAGGGATCCGCTGCCGCCCAGGATGCCATGCCCTGAGCGCAGCGGGACGGCTCAGGCTCCTGCAGCCGCTGTCGTCGCGCCCGCGGCCGGCACAGGCTTCGCGTTGGCCAGCACCGGCAGGTGGGAACGCACCTGCGCCACCTGCGCCAGTTCCAGGTCCACCGTGAGCAGTCCCGGTTCGGCACCCAGTTCCGCCAGCGGCACCCCGAGCGGTGAGACGGCCAGGCTGTGCCCGACGCCGAGCGGCGCCTTGCTGCGCGCCTCGCCGCCCGCCGCGGCGGGGTCGGCCTGGTCCACGGCCAGGACGAAGGAGGTGCTGTCCAGCGCCCGGGCCCGGGCCAGCAGCGTCCACTGGTCCGCCTTCCCCTCCCCCGCACCCCAGGACGCGCAGACGATGTTCACGTCCGCCCCGGCGGCGGCGTTGGCCGTGAACAGTGCCGGGAAGCGGATGTCGTAACAGATGGCCAGGCCGAAGGTGACCCCGTCGAGGGTGAAGGTCACGGGACGGTCGCCAGGTTCCACCGTGTCGGACTCGGCGAAGCCGAACGCATCGAACAGGTGGATCTTGTCGTAGGCGGCCTCCACTCCGGGCCCGGTGACAAGGGCGGTGTTGCGGACCCTGCCGTCCGTGCCGGGCGTGAACATGCCGACCATGATCACGATGTCCAGTTCCCGGGCCATGTCCCGCACGGCCGTGGCCCAGGGCCCGTCCAGCGGCTCGGCGACCGGTTTCAGGGGATTGCCGAAGGCGCACATGGTGGCCTCCGGAAAGACCACCAGCCGGGCGCCGGCGGCCCGGGCTTCTTCGGCACGGGTACGGATGACGGCCAGGTTCGCGGCGGGGTCCGCGGTGCTGTTGATCTGCGCCAGGGACACTCGGATGGTGGGGCTGCTCATAGCGCCAGCCTAGCCACAACCGCGGATCAGCGCCGCCCCGCCTCGGTTGCCGGCCCGGTGTTCGGCAAGCCGAAACCGCGTGTTAGCTTGGCTCCCATGCCGCGCCGGACCGGGTTGCCGCCGTCGCCCGCCTCCTCCGCGGGCCATCCCCGGACGCCGCGGCTGCCCTGGCTGCTCGGGCCCGCCCTCGTGGCGGGCGTGGCCTACCTCGACCCCGGAAACGTCGCGAGCAACATGACCGCCGGCGCCCGCTACGGCTACCTGCTGGCCTGGGTGGTGGTGGCAGCGAACGCAATGGCCTGGCTGGTGCAGTACCTGTCCGCAAAGCTCGGGCTGGTGACCGGCCGGTCACTGCCGGAGCTGCTGGGACGGCGGATCGGCCGGCGGTCCGCCCGCAGGATGTACTGGCTGCAGGCGGAGCTCGTCGCGATGGCCACCGACGTGGCCGAGGTGATCGGCGGCGCCGTCGCCCTCTGGCTGCTGTTCGACCTGCCGCTGCTGCTCGGCGGGCTGATCACAGGCGCCGTGTCCATGGCCGTGCTGGCCTTGCAGAAACGCGGGCACCGCGGCTTCGAATACGTGATTGTGTCGATGATGGTCATTATTGCCGTGGGGTTCTCGGCCGGAGTGGTGAATTCTCCGCCCGACGCCGGCGCCCTCGCCGGCGGGCTGGTTCCCCGGTTCGACGGCGCGGACTCGGTGCTGCTCGCCGCGTCGATCCTCGGGGCCACGGTGATGCCGCACGCCATCTACGCCCATTCCGCGCTGGCACGCGACCGGTTTCCGGCCCGTACCACCCGGCTGGACACCGGCACCCTGCTGCGGGCCACTCGCTGGGACGTGACCGTGGCGCTCACCGTCGCCGGGTCCGTGAACCTGGCGATCCTGCTGCTAGCCGCGGCCTCGCTGCAGGGCACGGCCGGCACCGACTCCCTGGAAGGGGCGTATGCGGCGATTGAGGGGACGCTCGGGGCCGTCGTCGCCACCCTGTTTGCGGTGGGGCTGCTCGCCTCCGGGCTGGCGTCCACGTCGGTGGGCGCATATGCGGGGGCGGAGATCATGGCCGGGCTGCTGAAGGTCCGGATTCCGCTGCTGGCCCGCCGCCTGGTGACGCTGCTGCCGGCCCTGGCGATCCTTGCGCTGGGCCTGGATCCGACCCGGTCGCTGATCCTGAGCCAGGTGGTGCTCAGCTTCGGGATTCCGTTCGCGCTGGTGCCGCTGGTCTGGCTGACCGCCCGCCCCGGCCTGATGGGCGCCTACCGCAACCGCTGGTGGACCACGGCGCTTGGAATCCTGGTAGCGGCGCTGCTGATCGGGCTGAACACCCTGCTGCTGGTGCTCACGTTTACGGGCGCGGGATGAGGTCCGTGGGTCGACACGGACCTCATCCCGCAGCTGCGGTCAGCTAACAGCCGGCACCGGCGTCGTCCCCCGACCGGCCGTGCTTCAGGCCGGTGGGCAGTCCCAGCTGCGCGGGTCCGGGCGCGCAGCAGCCCCCCGCCGTCGAGGCGGGCGCGGGGTCGGTGGAGCACACGCCGGTCTCCGGCAGCTCCAGATGGACCTCGTCGGCGGCGGCCGAATCACCGGCCAGCTCCGCGGCAATGGAGCGGACCTGTTCGTAGCCGGTGGCCAGCAGGAAGGTGGGAGCCCGGCCGTAGGACTTGGCCCCGGCAATGTAGAAATCCCGCTCCAGATGGGACAGGACCCGGGCCCCGTGCGGCGGAACGGTGCCGCAGCTGTGGAATTCGGGATCGATCATGGGGCCGAGCCGGTTGGGTGCCTCCACCACCGGGTCCAGGTCCAGCCGGATCTCCCGCAGCCATGAATGGTCTGGCCGGAAGCCGGTGGCGGGCACCAGCACGTCCACCTCAAGCTGTTCCTCGCCGCCCGCGGTGCGCCCGCTGACCAGCAGCGTGTCGGCGGCTTTGAAGCCGGTCACGGTGAAACCCGTGTGCAGCTCGATGCGGCCGGATTCCACCAGGGCCTTCAGCCGCTGCCCGAGGGCGCCGCGGGCCGGCAGGCCGTCCTGGTCGCCGCCGCCGAAGAGCCTGGCGGTGCCGGTGCCGCGCACGGCCCAGCTGATCCGGCCGCCGTCGCTGTCGGCCAGCTCGGCCAGGGCGAGCAGGGTGTTAGCCGCGGAGTGGCCGGTGCCGGTGACCAGCACCCGGCGGCCGGCGAACCGGTCCCGCTCCACGCCCAGGACGTCCGGCAGCGGCCCGGACACCAGGCCCATCGCGCGGGCTTCGGCTTCGCCCGGGGCGGGCAGGCCGGACCCGCCGGCCGGATTCGGGGTGTGCCAGGTGCCGCTGGCATCGATGACGGCGCCAGCCAGGTGTTCGGCGCCGATGCCGCGGCTGTCCACCGTGCGGATGAGGAACGGCCGCTGCTCGCGGTCCGCCGATTGGGTGCGGTCCAGGCCCAGTCGGGTTACTGCGGTGACCCGGGTATTCAGCTTCAGCGCCGTCGCGATCGGCGCCAGCCGGGCCAGCGGCGACAGGTAGCGGTCCACCAGTTCGGCACCGGTGGGTGTCAGGTCCGGGGCCGGCGCCTGCCAGCCCGCGGCCTCGAGCAGCCTGCGGGCGGCGGCGTCGATGTTGTACCGCCAGGGCGAGAACAGCCGGATGTGCCCCCAGGACCGCACCGCTGCGGCGGGTTCCGGGCCGGCCTCAAGGATCAGCGGGCGCAGGCCCCGCTCGATCAGCTGCGCGGCCGCGGCCAGGCCCACAGGCCCGGCGCCGATCACGCCCACAGGCAGTTCCTGCGCCCTCGTGGCGGGTGCCGCTGGTTCCATCGGTTCTCCATGGTTGTGTTCGGGTGGGTGGTGTTTTATCACGTCGGTTGTGGCAGCGTCGCTGCTCCGTGCCGAGGCCGGCGGCGGGCTATGAGCCGCCGCCCTCCTGTGGGGGTGCCCCGGCGGGAGCCAGCTCCGCCAGCAGAGTCTCCACACGGCGCCGGATCTCGTCGCGGATGGGCCGGACCGCCTCCAGCCCCTGGCCTGCCGGGTCCGCCAGCTGCCAGTCCTCGTAGCGCTTGCCGGGGAACACGGGACAGGTGTCGCCGCAGCCCATGGTGATGACGACGTCGGCCGCCTGCACCGCAGCGGTGGTGAGCACCTTGGGCAGCTCGGCCGAGATGTCGATGCCCTCCTCGGCCATGGCCTGCACGGCGGCCGGATTGACGGCCTCCGCGGGGGCCGACCCGGCGGAGCGGACCTCCACCCGCCCACGGCTCAGGGCGGTCAGGTAGGCGGCGGCCATCTGGGAGCGGCCGGCGTTGTGGATGCAGACGAACAGGACACTGGGCCGGGCAGTCACGGGATTTCCTTTGCAGAGGCGGCGGCCGGGGCCGGATGCGGCGCCGGCGGGGAGGGGGGCAGGGCATCGGCGGCGGCGTCGACGGGGAAAAAGCGGCGGGCCAGGAGCGCGGCGTACACCAGTGCGACGAGCACCGGCACTTCGATCAGGGGCCCGACGACGCCGGCCAGCGCCTGCCCCGAGGCGGCACCGAAGGTGGCGATGGCGACGGCGATGGCCAGTTCGAAGTTGTTGCCGGCAGCGGTGAACGCGAGCGTGGTGGTGCGGGCGTAGCCCAGGCGCAGGAACCGGCCGGTGAGCATGCCGGCGCCGAACACCACCGTGAAGTAGACCAGCAGGGGCAGCGCGATCCGGGCCACGTCCAGTGGCCGGTCGATCACGTTGCCGCCCTGCAGGGCGAAGAGCAGGACGATGGTGAACAGCAGCCCGTAGAGCGCCAGCGGGCCGATCCGGGGCAGGAACCGTTCCTCGTACCAGGTGCGGCCACGGGTGGCCTCGCCGATGCGGCGGCTCAGGTAGCCGGCCAGCAGCGGGATGCCCAGGAACACCAGGACACTGCCGGTGATCGCAGTGAACGAGAATTCGGCGCTGGTGACGGGCAGCCCAAGCCAGCCCGGCAGCACCTGCAGGTAGAACCAGCCCAGGGCACCGAACGCCAGGACCTGGAACACCGAGTTCACCGCGACGAGCACCGCCGCGGCCTCCCGGTCGCCGCAGGCCAGGTCGTTCCAGATCAGCACCATGGCGATGCAGCGGGCCAGGCCCACAATGATCAGTCCGGTCCGGTACTCGGGCAGGTCCGGCAGGAAGATCCAGGCAAGCGCGAACATGAACGCCGGAGCCACCAGCCAGTTCAGCACCAGGGAGGCGGCCATCAGCCGCCGGTCCCGCAGCACCCCGCCGGTTTCGCCATATCGGACCTTGGCCAGCACGGGGTACATCATCACCAGCAGGCCGACGGCGATGGGCACCGACATTCCCGCCACCTGAAGTGAGTCCAGTGCCTGTCCGACGCCGGGCAGGAAACGTCCCAGCGCGAGCCCGGCGGCCATGGCGGCCAGGATCCAGAGCGGAAGGAAACGGTCCAGGGTGGACAGCCGGGCACCCGGCCCGTCGGCAATGCTGCGCGAAGCTCCCTCGGGGGCACTGCCCATCTACGTTCCTATCTATCGATGACGATCTATGTGCCGATCTTTGTTCAACACATCGACAACTGTCAATATATGTCCATAATGGTGCCATGACCGCAATCAGCCCCGCCCGGGCATCCGAACGGCCTGCGCCCGGAGATCCAGACCTCGGAGCACCCCTTGGGCCGCCGCTGCAGGAGGAGGACGCCGTCCGCCTCGCCCAGGTGCTCAAAGCGGTGGCGGATCCGACCCGGCTGCGCCTGCTGTCCATCATCCGCCGGCAGCCCGACGGGGAAGCCTGCGTCTGCGACCTGACCGGCCCGGTCCGCCTCAGCCAGCCCACGGTGTCCCACCACCTGAAGATCCTGGTGGAAGCCGGCCTCCTGACCCGCGAGAAGCGCGGCGTCTGGGCCTACTATTCGGTGGTCCCAGGGTCCCTCGAAGAGCTGGCCGACGCCTTCCAGCTGGACAGGTAAGCTGCTCCGCCCCTGGCCCGAGCTCGAGCCCCCGTCACCGCATCCCGGAACGACGGCACGTAGGATGCCTTGATGAGCACACAGACCCGGTTCGCCGCCGTCGCCGTCCTGACCACGCCGCGGCTGCGGCTGGAACCGCTGGGCCCGGCGCATTTCGACGGCGCATGGGCCGCGCTCCAGGACGACGAGGCCCGGCGGCTCACCGGCACCCACACCGTGTTCACGCAGGAGCAGATCCGCGCCTGGCTGGCCGGGCTCGCCGCGGCGACGGACCGTGCGGACTGGGCCATCATCAACCGGGAGGACGAAAGCTACCTCGGTGAAGTGGTGCTCAACGACCTGGATCCGGACAACGCGTCCGCCGGACTGCGGATCGCCCTGGCCGGGCCGCACGCGTACGGCCGCGGCTACGGCACCGAAGCGGTCGGGGCCGTGCTCGACCATGCGTTCACCGACGTCGGGCTGCACCGGGTGGGCCTGGAGGTCTTCGCATTCAATCCGCGCGCCCAGCGCTGCTACGAAAAGTGCGGATTTCGGGTGGAGGGCCGGCGCCGCGAGGTGCTTCGCTGGGACGGCGCGTGGGTGGATGCCATCGACATGGGCATTCTGTCCACTGATCCGCGGCCGACGGCGCGCTGACCCGACGGCGCCGACCGGCCGCTGGTCAGTGCGGGGCCTGGTAGGGCTGCGGCTCCGGCAGCCCCGCCTCCCGGCGCACCCGCCGGGAGAAGCCCTCAATCGATTTCAGCGCCTGCACCACCTCGGCCGGGCCGACGTCGAACGGCATGGCCTTCATGGTCTCCCCGGGCACCGTGGCCGCCACGCCGATCAGCTCCAGCTCCTTCGTGTCATCCACGGACAGGCCGATCTCGGTCAACGTGGTCGGCAGCCCCACCCGGGTCGTGAACCTCACGAAGTCCGCGACCTCGGCCTCCGGCACGCCCTCGAGCACCAGCTGGGTCAGGGATCCGATGTTGACCTTCTGCCCGTGCGCCAGGCCGTGCGTCTGAGGAGCCGCGGTCAGCCCGTTGTGGATGGCGTGCGCGGCGGCCAGCCCGCCGGATTCAAAGCCGAGCCCGGAAAGCAGGGTGTTGGCCTCGATCACCTTCTCCACGGCCGCCGTCGTCACCCCGGCACGCACCGCGTCCAGCGCCTGCAGCGCGTGGTCCCACAGCGTGTCCCAGCACAGCTTGGCCAGCGCGGTGCCCGCCAGGGTCGGGATCCCGCCGGCCATCGTCGTCGAGTACGACGCCGCCGTCGCCCGGGCCTCCAGCCAGGTCGCCAGGGCGTCCCCCACGCCGTGCGCCAGGAACGACGCCGGAGCGGCGGCAATGATCTGTGAGTCCACCAGCACCAGGTCCGGGTTGCGGGGAAAGAACCGGTATTCCTCGAAGGTTCCCTCGGCGGTGTAGATGACGGCGAGCGCGCTGGTCGGCGCGTCGGTGGAGGCGACGGTGGGCACCGAGGCCCAGCGGATGCCGGCCTGGTGCCCTGCGGATTTCACGGCGTCGATGGTGCTGCCGCCGCCGATGCCCACGATCACGTCGGCCGGGTCCTCGCCCGGGGCCCGGATCGCGTCGGTGAGCCGGTCCACCTCGACGGCGGTCGGCGTGCCGCCGAAGCCCACCCGGCGCAGCGGCAGCTCCCCGGTGCGGAAGGCGGTCTCGACGGCACCTCCGACCAGGTTCCAGACGACGTCGTCGGCCACCACCAGCGGGCGGGAGCCGACGTCGCGCAGGTACTCACCGAGCCGGACAATGGCGCCGGGGCCCTGCACGTAGCGGCCGGGACTGATCAGCGTGCGCAGCGGAAGCTCAACCATGGCGGGCCTTTCCTGGAAGCGGTGGCGTCCACGCTAGGCCCGGGCGCCGCGGCAGGCCAGAGCGGGCGGCCAAAACTTCGGTGCCCCGGCCGGGGCCGCGGCTGGCTAGGCTTTGCACACACGATTTAGTCAAGGAGCTGACCCCATGCGCGAGTACACCATCGACCTCATTCCCGGCGACGGCATCGGACAGGAGGTCGCGCCGGCCGCGGCCAGGGCCATTGACGCCGTTGCCGCGGGTGAGGGCTTCAGCGTGCGCTGGCGGGAACGTGACTGGGGCTCGGAGCGCTACCTCAAGGACGGGGCGATGCTTCCGGCCGACGGGCTGGAGCAGATGGCCGACGGCGACGGGATCTTCCTGGGCGCCGTCGGCCATCCGGACATTCCCGACCATGTGACGCTGTGGGGGCTGCTGATTCCGATCCGCCGCGAGTTCATGCAGTACATCAACCTGCGGCCCATGCGCCTGCTGCCCGGCATCTCGCCGCGCGTGATCGGCGCCGAGGACCTGGACCTGGTGGTGGTGCGGGAGAACGTGGAGGGCGAGTATTCGGAGATCGGCGGCCGGGCCTACACCGGCCGGCCCGAGGCCCTGGCCATCCAGCAGGCCGTGTTTACCCGGGAGGGCATCGCCCGCGTCACCCGGTTTGCGTGTGAGCTGGCGGGAACCCGCTCGGGCCGGATCGTCTCGGCCACCAAATCCAACGGCATCATCCACTCCATGCCGTTCTGGGATGAGATCGTGGCCGAGGTGGCGGCGGAGTACGCCGGCGTCGAGGTCGAGTCCGTGCTCATTGATGCCCTGGCGGCGCGGGCCGTGCTGAAGCCCGGGTCGCTCGACGTGGTCCTCGCGTCCAACCTGTTCGGGGACATCCTCTCCGACCTGACGGCGGCGGTCGCCGGGTCGATCGGCGTCGCGCCGTCGGCGAACCTCAACCCGACCCGGGAGTTCCCGTCCATGTTCGAGCCCGTCCACGGCACCGCCCCGGACATCGCCGGAAAGGGGCTGGCCAACCCGGTCGGCCAGATGTGGTCAGGTGCCATGATGCTGGAGCACCTCGGCGAGGACACCGCGGCTCGGAAGCTCACGGATGCGTTCGAGGGCGCCCTGCGCGACGGCATCCGCACGGGCGACCTGGGCGGCACGGCATCCACGGCGGACTTCACGGACGCGGTGATCGAGAGGCTGTGACGGGAGGGCCCGGCGTCGGCGGCTGCCGGCGTCGGGCCTTTCCAGCTGGCTCCCTGGGCGCCCTTCCCTACGGCACCCGGTGCCCGGCGGCCTGGACGAGTCCGTACCACTCGGCGCGGGTGAGCGGCAGGTCCGAGCCGGCGGCGGCGTCGGCGACCCGCTGCGGGGTGGTGGTGCCCAGCACCACCTGCATCCCGGCCGGATGCCGAGTGATCCAGGCCGTCGCGATCGCGATGGGCTCGACGTCGTACTTGCCCGCCAGCCGGTCCAGCTCCGCGTTCAGCTCCGGATACTTCTCCGAGCCGAAGATCACTTCGCCCTGGAAGGTGGTCTGGAACGGGGACCAGGCCTGCACGGTGATGCGGTTGATCCGGCAGTAGTCGAGGATGCCGCCGCCGTCATAGGTCACCGCGTCCTGCTCGCCCGCCATGTTGGCGGCCAGCCCTTGCGCGATGATCGGCGAGTGCGTGATGGACAGCTGCAGCTGGTTCGCGACGATGGGCTGGCTGACGGCGGTCTTCAGCAGGTCGATCTGCCGCGGGGTGTGGTTGGAGACGCCGAAGGCGCGGACCTTGCCGGCGCTGTGCAGCTCGTCGAAGGCGCGGGCGACCTCCTCCGGTTCCACCAGGGCATCGGGGCGGTGGATCAGCAGGACGTCGAGGTAGTCGGTGCCCAGCGCGCGCAGCGAGCCGTCCACCGATGAGGTGATGTGCTCATAGGAGGAGTCGTAGTGCCACTCCCCCGGCACGATGCCCGCCTTGGTCTGCAGGGTGATCTGCTCCCGCTCGGAGGCGCTCAGCTTCAGGGCGGACGCGAACCGCTGCTCGCACCGGTGGGCTTCCCCGCCGTAGATGTCGGCGTGGTCGAAGAAGTCGATGCCGGCGTCACGGGCCGCCGTGTACAGCGCCCGGATCTCCTCATCGGACTTGTCGGCGATGCGCATCATGCCTGCCGCGACGGCGGGCACCTGGGTGCTGGTCGGGCCGAAAGGCACCGTCTTCATGGGGGTCTCCTTGCTGTCGCCGGTCGCACCAGTATGCCCGACGCCGGGGCCCGGCGTCGGCGTCGGTCCCGGGGCCGGGCAGGCTGCCGGGGTCGGGGCAGGGCCGGCTCCCGGGCTCCGCTGCAGGCAGATCTGCCGCAGGCAGCGAAACCTTCCCACCGGTCCGCGGCCCGGCGCAGGGTGGGGGCATGAGCGAATCACCGAAAATCCCCCTGTTCACCGAAGCCGTCCGGCAGGAGTTCCTTGAACGGCGCGTGCTGGTCCTGGACGGCCCGCTCGACGACGACAACGGCACCCTGCTCGCCACCCAGCTGATCTCCCTCGCCGCCGAAGACCCGGTCACCGACATCGCCCTGTGGATCCACTCTCCCGGCGGGTCCGTCCCGGCCATGCTCGCCATCCGCGACATCATCCGCACCATTCCCAACGACGTGTCCACCCTGGTGCTCGGCATCGCCTACAGCGCCGGACAGTTCCTGCTCTCCGCCGGCACCCGCGGCAAACGCCTGGCCCTGCCCCACGCCCGGGTGCTGATGCACCAGGGGTCGGCGGGAATCGGCGGCACCGCCGTCGACATCGAACTGCAGGCCGACGACCTGCGGCACACCCGCGACACCGTGCTGCGGCTGATCGCCGAAGACACCGGCCAGCCGGTGGAGCAGGTCTTCGAGGACTCGCTCCACGACCACTGGTACACCGCCGACGAGGCCCGTGAGTACGGGTTCGTGGACCGGATCGTCAGCTCCTTCGACGAGTTCCGTCCGCGCGGCCGCACCCCCGCCGGGTTCGGCCTGGCAGGGGCCGGCGCTGCAGCCGGGGTTGGGAATTCCTCCGGGCCCGGGGTTTCCGGGGCCGGCCCATCCACCATGACGGGAGCCGACGCCGGCTCGGAAAGGCGGTTCCGATGAGCACCTACACCGTTCCCAACGTCATCGCGCAGCACCCGCGCGGCGAGCGGATCATGGACATCTATTCGCATCTGCTCACGGAGCGGATCGTCTACCTGGGCACCGCGATCGACGCCGGCGTCGCCAACACCCTGATCGCCCAGCTGCTGTATCTGCACGCGGACAAGCCCGACGCCGACATCGAGCTCTACATCAACTGCGAGGGCGGAGATCCCAGCGCGATGCTGGCCATCTACGACACCATGCGCTTCATCCGCCCCCAGGTGGCGACCACCTGCGTGGGCCAGGCCGTCGCCGTCGGGGCCGTGCTGCTGGCGGCCGGGGCGCCGGGCAAGCGGGCCGCCCTGCCGCATGCGCGGGTCATCCTGCACCAGCCCGCCGTGCAGGGCCGGGGCGCCATCCCGGACCTGATCCTGCAGGCGGACGAGCTGGTCCGGGTGCGCTCCGACATGGAGGAGATCCTGGCCCGGCACACCGGGCAGAGCGTGCAGACGCTCCGGGCGGACACCGACCGGGACCGGCTCTTCACGGCCACGGCGGCCCGCGACTACGGGCTGCTCGACCACGTCATCGAGCAGGGCTGAGCGCCCGACGTTCGACGTCGCCTCCCGCCGTCGGCCGTCGGTCCCGGTTTGGCGCCGCCCCCTCCACCTCGACGCCGCACCCTCCACTTCGCCGCCGTTTCCTCCAGTTCGCCCGGCTCCTCCGGTTGGAAGCGGAGGACCTGGTCAAAGTGGAGGGACATGAAGCAAACCGGAGGGAAACCCGGGCCTCGGCCGGCGCATCCCGCAGGAGGTCCTGCCCGGAAGGCTCAGGCCGCCAGGGCGAAGGCCCCGCGGACCGCCGTCCGCTGCGGAACGCCGCCGCGGCTGAGGAGCAGCGCCTCCGCCGCGGCGGCGGTGAGGTCCAGGAGCGTGATGCCCAGGGCGCCGGCGACGGCGGCGATCATCTCGCTGGACGGCTCCTTGCGCCCGCGCTCGATCTCCGAAAGGTACTGCGGTGAAATCCCGGCGCGTTCCGCGACCTCGCCGAGCGTGCGGCCGCGCTCATGCCGCAGGCGGCGCAGCAGCTCGCCCAGCACCTCTCGCCACAGCGGTTCGCGGGAGCCGGGAGCGGACCGGGGGAACACGTCGATGTCGGCCATGCTCGACTGTAAAACGTCCGGCCGCGCCGCCGGGAGGGGTGGCGGAGCAGTTCTGCTCTGGGCAGAGGGCCGGCGGGCGGAGCCATGGCGTCGGCGGCGGACGGCCACGTAGCCTTTTCACAGTGCGCTCCGGCGCCCGGCACGTTGCCCTCGTTTCCCTGCCCGCCCGGACGGCGCCGGTTCGCCCGGTGTTCCAGGAGGAGCCAGCATGGACCCCAACGCCGCCACACCGCATCCGCAGGGTTCAACGCCTGCGGGCCGCATCCCGGCCGGGCCGCAGGCAGCTGAGCTGCGCAGGTCCTTCAACCTCAGTTCGCTCACCCTGTTCGGGTTGGCGTATCTGGCGCCGCTGGTGGTGCTGGGCACCTTCGGCGTCATCGCCGTCCGCAGCGGGGGCGCGGCGGCCGGGTCCTATCTGCTCGCGCTGGTGGCGATGCTCTTCACCGCCCTCAGCTACGGCCGGATGGCCGCCGCCTTTCCGCAGGCCGGCGCGTCGTACAACTTCGTGCGCCGGAACATTGATCCGCGGCTGGGGTTCCTGGTCGGCTGGGCGTCCATCCTGGACTACTTCTTCCTGCCGATGGTGATCTGGCTGATCGGCGCATCCTTCCTGTCGGCGGGTTTCCCGGCGGTTCCGTTCTGGGTCTGGATCGCCGGGTTCATCCTGCTGACTACGGCGCTGAACGTCGTCGGGGTTGCCGTTGCGAAAGGCGCCAACATCCTGCTGATGGCCTTCCAGCTGCTGGTGATCGTGTTGTTCATCGGCTTCGCGGTGGCGGCGGTGACTCTTGAGGACGGGTTGCGGGGGCTCTTCTCCCTCGATCCGTTCTTCAATCCCGGCACCGACTTCGAGAAGATTTCCGCCGGTGCCGCCGTCGCGGCCTATTCGTTCCTGGGCTTTGACGCGGTGGCAGCCATGGCGGATGACACCCGCAACCCGGCGCGGGTGCTGCCGCGCGCCATCGTGCTGGTGGCGCTGATCGGTGGCGTCATCTTCATCGTCCTCAGCTATGTCACCGAGCTGGCGCATCCGGGCACGGACTTCACGGACGAGGGCTCGGCGGCGTTCGAGATCGCCGAACAGATCGGCGGCGCGCTGTTCAGCGCGGTCTTCCTGGCCGGGCTGGTGGTGACACAGTTCGCGTCCGGGCTCGCGGCGCAGTCCAGCGCGTCGCGGCTGCTCTATGCGATGGGCCGCAGCGACTCGCTGCCGCGGCGGATCTTCGGCTATGTCAGTCCGCGGTTCCGCACGCCCGTCCTGAACGTGCTGCTGTGCGGGCTGGTGGGCTGCGTGGCGTTTTTCCTGGATGAAAGCACCTCCACCTCGTTCATCAACTTCGGGGCGTTCATCGCCTTTACCCTGGTCAACGCCTGCTGCGTTTTTTACTGGGTGCGTCAGCGCCGGCAGGGCGTCCGCCTGAACCCGCTGGCCTACATCGCCGCCCCCGGGGTCGGGGCGGTGATTTCCATCTATCTCTGGCTGAACCTCGACGTCCCCGCCAAGATCCTTGGCAGCATCTGGCTGGCCCTGGGCGTCATCTACTTGGTCTGGCTCACCCGCGGGTTCCGGCGTGACCCGCCGGGCATGCAGGTGGACTGAGCGTCTGCCCGTCCATGAACGGGCAGACTGGAGACGTGAGCGACATCAGGACACTGCCAGAAAACCCCGCGGACTCCGTGGGCGCCCTGTTCGACCGGGAGCCGCTGCAATACGCGTATCGCGGTGACGCGTACCTGTGGCGGGAGCTGCGGGCGCGGTTTGCGGACAGTCCGCTGCCGGCGGACGGCGTCGGGCTGCGCTCCCTTCTGCGCGGGGAAATCCAGCGGTTCCTGGGAGTTCCGCTGCCGGAGGACTGGGAGGTGGAGTCCGGCCGCCCCTCAGCCCTGGACGTCGAGGCACTGGACCCCGGCCACGGCATGTCGGCCGGCACCGTGGGCCTCACGTGGTGGTCGCAGACGGCCATTCCGATCCTGCTGGACCGGTTCGCGGCGCGGACCGGGCGCGGCATGTGAACCACGCAGCCGGGGGGCGCCAGGCCCGGTCGGTGCAGGACCACCCTAGGGCCGGACGGCGGCGTAGAGAAGCATGTCCCGACGTCGTCCGCCGATCTCCTGGTAGCTGCGCAGCAGCCCCTCGCGCGAGTAGCCGGCATGCTCGGCGGTCCGGACGGACCCGGTGTTCCACGGCTCGATGTACAGCGCGATCCGGTGCAGCTCCGGCAGGGTCCAGGCGAACGCGGTCAGCGCGGACAGCGCATCGGCGGCCAGTCCCCGGCCGCGGGCGGAGGGCACCAGCGAGTAGCCCGCCGTCGCCCGGCCCTGCTCCAGTTCCCGCAGCCACAACCCGCACTGCCCCACCGCCCTGCCGGTTTCGGTCTCAGCGACGGTGAAGGAAAACCCCGCTCCCTCGGCGTGCCGGGACCGCTGCCGGCGGACCCATTCGAGCGCCTGCTCTTCGGTCGCCCGATGCGGAAGCGTTCCGATCAGCGGCACGTAGGGATCGGTGGACAGCTCGCGGGCCATCGCGACGTCGTCCTCCACGGCTGTGCGCAGCAGGACGCCGCCGTGGGCGGGCGGGCTGACCGGCCACGGCGGCAGCGAAGATTCCTCGATCATGCGCCTCAGTATCCCGGATAACGCTCGTTCCCGGTGTTTCCGGCTGGTGCGATGGTGACCGCCAGCACATGCAGTCCGGGACGGACAGGCCGGGTAATCCGCTCCGCGGCAAGAGTCAGCAGCACCGCCGGTCCAAGCAGGAGCATCAGGGACACCATGACAGGCAGGACCTCATGGAACGCCGCGCACAGCACCACGCCCAGGGCGATGCCGAGCAGGGGCGCCACGGGAGACAACGCCCAGCGCTGCAGGAGGCGGATGCCGGGCGGGTAGACCGTCAGTTCGTGGGTCTCGAAGCCGTTGGGGGAATCGATGCAGCGCCAGGTGCCCCAGGGGCGGCTGCCCAGCAGCAGGTATTCCAGTCGCTCGGCCATGCCGTGGTGCGGGGGCCGCCGTGCGGCGGCCAGGTCGGAGGTCTTCACTCCGTCATTGCACCGCGCCCGGCGTTAGGGCGGTGTTAGGCAGAGGCCAGCTTCCCGCATACGTTCCGTTAGCCGGTTGCGGAACAGGTGGGCTCCGCGCAGGAACATCCGGGCAAAGCAAAAACCCCCGGTTTCCCGGGGGTTTTCCTTTGTGTGGAGCTTAGGGGAATCGAACCCCTGACCTTTTCATTGCGAACGAAACGCTCTACCAACTGAGCTAAAGCCCCGCACCGGAACCGGAGTTCCGCTGCCGGCCCCCGAAGGGCCGAGTCCCATTGTAAGCACTCATGCCACCGGCTCCAAAACTCCCGACGGCGGGCCGCAGGTGCCGCCTGATCCCCGGGCTAGGACCAGGAGTCGCCGTCGTCCGCGCCGGCCAGCAGCGCTCCGCGCAGATACGCCGCCTGCCCGACATGCTTGGCGACGTCGTCGAGGATGCTGACCAGCCGCACGCCCAGCGTGACCGGCGGGTCCCAGGCTTCGTCCACCACCTGGTCCAGCTGCGCGGCGTCTAGCCCGGAGACAAAGGCGGCCGTCCGGGCATGCACGTCCCGGTAATATCCGCTCAGCTCCTCCCCCGACCGCACCCGGACCAGGCCCACCTGCTCGGACGTGTGCCCGTACCCGGTGTCCTCCACATGCAGCGGCAGCCCGAGCCGTTCGAACCAGCCGTCCTCGGTCCACGCCTGCGGCGTGCCGGCGACGTCGGCGATCTGCGCATCCTCGACCCGGGCCAGGTGCCAGATCAGCCAGGCCACGGAGTTGCCCTCGGCGTACGGGCGGTGGTTCAGCTGCGACGCCTCCAGGCCCTTCACCGCCCCGCGCACTGAATCCGGCATCCGCCCGAAGGCATCCAGCAGCAGGTCGCTCGTCTCCATGTGCACGCTCCAAGACATTCGGGGGCAGTCGGTGCCTGCCATCCTGCCAGCCGGCCGGCCCGCACGGAAGGTCCCCGGCGACGTCGCCCGGCAACGGGGGCGGGTGCAGAAAAAGCAGGAGATGCCGGTTACATGCGGACCTGCCGGTCCTACACTGGCCCGATGGAATGGACCGATGAGCGTCCGCCCTGGCTGCCGCCGATCCCGCCGCCGAACCGCGGCAGGTTCCGCATTGTGCTGGGCATGGTGCTCCTCTTCGCCGGCTTGATCACCCTGTTCGGCATCGCCATTGTGGGCGGCACGGCCCCGCTGCTGCTCTGGTGGCCGCCGGTCGCAGGCGGGCTGTTTCTCATGATGTCCGGGCTGCTCAGCCGACGCCGCATCACCTGACGGCCTGCCCGCCCCTGCGCAGGCAACGGAACGACAACATCTGTCCCATAGGTTGGAAACCACTTCCGCGAACGCGTTAGCGTGGGCCGTCACGGTCCGCCCCGCAGCCGCGGACGGACTTCAACGAACGGTGGCCGTTTCGCGTACGAGAGGGCCTCCGCAACGGGAAGGAACGTCGTGACCAGCGCCTCCGAAACCGAGCATCCCGCCACCCCGCCGTCAGACAAGGAGGTCCGCCGCGCCATCGGCGCCTCGGCGATAGGCAACGCCACCGAATGGTACGACTACGGGGTCTACGCCGTCGTCGTCGCCTACATCACCGCCAACTTCTTCCCGGGCGACGGCGGCACCGGCACCCTGCTGGCGCTGGCCACCTTCGCCGTCTCCTTCCTGGTCCGCCCCTTGGGCGGGCTGGTCTGGGGGCCGCTCGGCGACCGGATCGGCAGACGGCGGGTGCTCGCCATGACCATCATCCTGATGGCCGGCGCCACGGTCTGCATCGGCCTGCTGCCGACCTTCGACGCGATCGGATGGTGGGCGCCGGCCCTGCTGGTGCTGCTGCGGCTGGTCCAGGGTTTCTCCACCGGCGGGGAGTACGGCGGAGCCGCGACCTTCATGGCCGAGTACTCCCCGGACCGGCGCCGCGGATTCCTCGGCAGCTTCCTGGAATTCGGCACCATTCTCGGCTTCGCGTTTGGCACGTTCGTGACGCTGCTGCTGCAGCTGACGCTCGGCGAGGAGACGATGATGGACTGGGGCTGGCGGATCCCGTTCCTTGTCGCCGGGCCGATGGGTGCAATCGGCCTCTACCTGCGATCCCGGCTGGAGGACACCCCGGTGTTCCGGGAGCTGCAGGACAATGACGGGATCGAGGCCGGCGCGGGCACCGCGCTCAAGGATCTGGTGGCCCACTACGCCCGTCCCATGCTGGCGATGACCGGGCTGGTCATCGCACTGAACGTCACCAACTACACCCTGCTGAGCTATATGCCCACCTATCTGGAAGGGCAGATCGGGCTCAGCGCCAACGGGGCGCTGACCCTGATCCTGATCGGCCAGGTGGTCATGGCCGCCTTGCTGCCCTTCGCCGGCCGGCTGTCGGACCGGTTCGGCCGCAAGCCGTTGTGGTGGGCCTCGCTGGGCGGCCTGTTCGTGGCCGCAGTGCCCATGTACCTGCTGATCGGCACCGGGTTCACCGGAGCCCTGATCGGCTTCGCGGTGCTGGGGGTCCTGTATGTGCTGCAGCTGTCCACCATTTCGGCAACGTTCCCGGCCATGTTCCCCACCCAGGTCCGCTTCGCTGGCTTCGCAGTAACCTACAACCTTGCCACGGCCCTCTTCGGCGGCACGGCCCCGGCGGCGAACGAAGCGCTGATCAACGCCACCGGCAGCCTGCTGGTGCCGGCGTTCTATATGATGGCCGCCTGTCTGGTGGGCATGCTTGCGCTGCCCTTCACCCGGGAAACCGCAGGCCAGCCGATCACCGGCACGGAGATTCCCGGAAACCCGGCACCGGGTGAAGCCCTGCTGCACCGCGCGTGACCAACCGCGCGGAGTGGAGCGGAGGCTTGGCAGGGCGGCACCCACGGCGGCGCAGGGCAACACAGGGCGACGCGCTCGAAGACGAGCTTCAACCAGCGCCACCCCTTGTCCGCCGCTGCCCTGGTTGCTACTCTCCAGGGCATGCTGATTTTCGAGTAGCGCCGCTCTGTGCGCACGCAGACCATCATCAACATCGCCGGCTGAGGCATTGCCTCGCGGCCGTTCCGTCTGCAGCTCGAACCCAGGTCCCGCCCTCCCGCGCATTGTGCGCGCGACGCCGCGACCCCCGGAACGGCCCGGCCGTCCTCACGGCTCGGAACCGAGGGAGCATCCCATGACCCGTCCCAAGAAGAAACCCGTCTCCAAGACCAGCCCCGCCCCTGTTGACCAGGCGCCCGCCGCTGCCCCGGACCTACAGGTCCACCTCAGCGACGACGCCGCGTCCCGGCTCGCGGACGCCGGCCAGCGCACCGGCGCCGGCGCCGCGTCGTCGGCGCTGCCCGGCTGGCAGAGCCTGGGCGGCAGCCGCAAGCCCCAGCACCCAAGCGGCCGGCAGGGCCCGCGGGAGCGCAAGGTCCGCTGGTAACCGTTCGGCCGTCGTCGCGCCTCAGCGTGGCGGCGGCCGAACACCCACTCAGCTAGGCTTGGCACACCGGAAGACAAGGGTGCTGATCATAGTTAGGCAACCCGAACTTGTTTTACAGGGGCGCCTAATATTAGTGTCCTGCTATGTTCCTCAAAGCTCCTGCCACACGTTTCCGCACCGCCGCCGCTGCGGCTCTGGCATTGCTCGCCCTGACCGGGTGCGGCGGGTCCGCCGACGCCCGCACGGACAAGGACGGCAAGCCCACGGTGCTGACCACGTTCACCGTCCTGGCCGACATGGCGCAGAACGTCGCCGGCGACCACCTCACCGTCGCGTCCATCACCAAGCCCGGCGCCGAAATCCACGGTTACGAGCCCACGCCGGGCGACCTCCGCACCGCCACTGAGGCGGACCTGATCCTGGACAACGGCATGAACCTGGAAGCCTGGTTCGGCCAGTTCGTGGAGGACGTCGACGTGCCGCACGTGGTCGTCAGCGAAGGCGTCGACACGCTGGACATCACCGAAGACGCCTACGCGGGCAAGCCGAATCCGCACGCCTGGATGTCGCCGGTCAACGGCCAGATCTACGTGGACAACATGGTCGCCGCGTTCAGCGACCTGGATCCGGACAACGCCGAGGCCTACGCGGCCAACGGCGAGGCGTACAAGGCGGAGCTGCAGCAGGTGCAGGACCAGCTCACCGGCGAGCTGTCCGCCCTGCCGGAGCACCAGCGGGCCCTGGTCACCTGCGAAGGGGCCTTCTCCTACCTGGCGCGCGACGCCGGGCTCAGCGAGCGCTACATCTGGGCGGTGAACTCCGAGCAGCAGGCCACGCCGCAGCAGATCAAGGACACCATCGAATTCGTCCGCGACAACCAGGTGCCCGCGGTGTTCTGTGAGTCCACCGTCTCCGACGAGCCCATGCAGCGCGTGGTGGAGGCGACCGACGCGGAGTTCGGCGGCGTGCTCTACGTGGACTCGCTTTCCGAGGACGGCGGCCCCGTGCCCACCTACCTCGACCTGCTGCGCCATGACGCCGAGACCATCGTCGCGGGCCTGACCGGGGACCGGCCGTGACCGGTGCCGCCGCGCCCGCGGTCGCCGTCGACGCCGTCACCGTCCGCTACGGGGAGGTGACCGCACTCGACGGCGCCTCGCTCACCCTCGACCCGGGCTGCGTGTGCGGGCTGGTCGGCATGAACGGCTCCGGCAAGTCCACGCTGTTCAAGACCATCATGGGCCTGGTGAAGCCCGACGCCGGTACCGTGCGCATCCACGGCGGCTCCCCCGCCGCCGCCCGCCGCCGCGGGTCGGTGGCGTACGTGCCCCAGGCCGAGGAGGTGGACTGGTCCTTTCCGGTCTCGGTGCGCGACGTCGTCATGATGGGCCGGTACGGGCACATGGGCTTTACCCGCCGCCCGAAGCAGGCCGACCACGACGCCGTGGACCGGGCGCTGGAGCGCGTGGAGCTGACCGAGTACGCGGACCGGCAGATCGGCCGGCTCTCCGGCGGGCAGAAGAAGCGGGCGTTCGTGGCCCGCGGCATCGCCCAGGAAGCCTCCGTGCTGCTGCTGGACGAGCCGTTCGCCGGCGTCGACAAGCGCTCCGAAGCGACCATCACCGCGCAGCTGCGCGCCCTGGCCGACGACGGACGCTCCATCCTGATCTCCACCCACGATCTGCAGGCCCTGCCCGAGCTGGCCGACCAGGCCGTGCTGCTGATGCGCCGGGTGCTGGTGCACGGGCACCCCTCCGAGGTGCTGCGCCCGGAGCACCTAGCCCGCGCGTTCGGCCTCGACGTGCTCGGCGGCACCCGGCCCGGCGCCGTCGACACGCCGCCCGAACCCGCCCCACCGGCACCGCCCGCGCCCGCCGCCGCCGGAGCCGCCGCAGGCGCAATCGTGAAGGGAGCCTCCGATGCTTGAGCTGCTGCTGGACCCGCTGAACTACGACTTCATGCTCCGCGCCATCTCTGTGGCCGTGATCGCCGCCGCCGTGTGCGGGGTGCTCTCCTGCTGGCTGGTGCTGATCGGCTGGTCGCTGATGGGCGACGCCGTCTCCCACGCGGTGCTGCCCGGCGTCGTGCTCGCCTACATTGTCGGCGCCCCGTTCGCCGTCGGCGCGGTGGTCTTCGGGTTCCTGGCCGTGGCCCTGATCGGGCTGGTCAACGGCACCAGCCGGGTCAAGGAGGACGCCGCGATGGGCATCGTGTTCACCACCCTGTTTGCGCTGGGCCTGGTGCTGATCTCGGTCACGCCCAGCCAGACCGATCTGAACCACATCATTTTCGGCAACATCCTCGGCGTCAGCGCCTCGGACCTGACCCAGATCGGGCTGCTCGGCGGCGCCACGCTGCTGGCCCTGCTGCTCAAGCGCCGCGACTTCACCCTGTACGCGTTCGACCGGATCCATGCGCACGCCGTCGGGCTCAGCCCCAAGGTGCTGGGCGCGGTGCTGCTCGGGCTGCTGGCGCTGACCGCCGTCGTCGCGCTGCAGGCGGTGGGCGTGATCCTGGTGGTCGCGATGCTGATCATCCCGGGCGCCACCGCGTATCTGCTCACCGACCGGTTCGGCCGGATGCTGTTCCTCGCCCCGGCCGTCTCGGTGGCCTGCTCGGTGACCGGGCTGTACCTGAGCTGGTACCTGGACACCTCGCCCGGCGGCATGATGGTGCTCTGCCAGGGCGTGGTGTTCACCCTGGTGTACCTGTTCGCGCCGCGGCAGGGCATCATCGGCAGGCGGCTGGCGGCCCGACGTCGGCAGATGGCGCCGGCGGCTGCGGCTGCGGCGGCGGCGGCGGCGGACGCGACGGCCGCCGCCTGACCTGCGACGACAGAGGAATCCTGTGTCCGGGGCCGGGGCGGGAGGGCGCGCCAAGCACCGGCGGGAGCGCCTAGAATGATCGGCATGCCTGCCGCCGACACCGCCACCGGTTCCCTGTCCCAGACCCTGTCCCGGGGGCTGCGGGCCCTGGAACTGCTGGCGGAGTCGGAGTCGCCGCTGACCATCGCGGAACTCTCGGCCGGGCTGGGCGTGCACCGCTCGATCGCCTACCGGATCCTGCGCACGCTGGAGGCGCATTCGCTGGTGCGGCGCGACGACGCCGGGCGGGTCTCCCCTGCGCCCGGGCTCGCGGCGCTGGCCCGCGGGGTGTCCCGGGACCTGCAGTCCGCGGCGCTGCCGGAGCTGACCGCCCTGGCCAATGAGCTGACCATGACGGCCTTCGTCGCCGTGCTGGACGGCACCGACTGCGTGACGCTGGTCAGCGTGGAGCCGCGGCACGGGCGCACCGCCGTCATCCAGCGGCCGGGCAGCCGGCACTCGGTCACCTACGGCGCGCCCGGCATCGCGGTCCAGGCCTCGCTCGGCGAGGAGGGGTGGGCCCGGATGGGCACGGGTGTCCCGTTCCGCGCCGAGGCCCGGCTGGTCGCCCGCGACGGATACGCCACCAGCCATGACGAGGTGATCGACGGCGTCTCCTCGGTGGCCGCGCCGATCCGCGCGGCGGGACAGCTGCCGGCCGCGGTGTCCGTGGTCTACTTCGGCGGCGGCAAGGACGAGCACGCCATCGGCGAACGCCTGGCGGCCAGCGCCCGCATCATCGAATCCGAACTGCTCTAGGAACCGCGCCGGGCTGCTGATCAGGCGCCGCCCGGACCGGCCCGGGGCCACTTAGGCTAGCTTTCGCTTGCTGGAAACCGCGCGCGAACCGGCTTACAACAGCTGTATGAGCGTGATCCGATTCATCCGCCGTTATCCGTTGGTGGCAGCCGTCGTGGCCGTCGGACTGGCTGTGCTGGGCCTGCTCGCCGCGGGCCTGGAGCCAGTTGCGGCCTGGACCGCGTCGCTGTTCGTGCTCGGCGTCGTCCTCTGGACCGCCGTCGGGATGGTCCGCGACATCCGCGCCGGGCACTACGGGCTGGACATCCTCGCCGTGGTGGCGATGGTGGCCACCGTGGCCGTGGGCGAGTACCTGGCGGCGCTGATCATCGTGCTGATGCTCTCCGGCGGGGAGGCGCTGGAGGACTACGCCGCCGGCCGGGCCCGCCGCGAACTCGATGCCCTGCTGGCCCGCGCCCCGCAGCACGCGCATCGGCTGCCCGGCGGCGATCCGGACATGACCCCCGAGGATGTGCCCGCCACCGCCGTCGTGCCCGGCGACGTGCTGCTGCTGCGCCCGGCCGAGGTGGTGCCGGTGGACGGCGAACTGCTCTCCGACGAGGCGGACTTCGACGAATCCTCGCTCACCGGCGAGTCCCTGCCGGTGACCCGGCGGGCGGGCGAACCGGTGATGAGCGGTTCGGTGAACGGCACCCGGGCGGTGCTGCTGCGGGCCACGGCGACGACGGCGGACAGCCAGTACCAGCGCATCGTCGCCCTGGTGGCGGAGGCCGCGGAGTCGAAGGCCCCGGTGGTGCGCCTGGCTGACCGGTATGCGGTGCCCTTCACCGCGGTGTCGCTGCTGATCGCCGGCCTGGCGTGGGCGCTGAGCGGGGACCCGGTCCGCTTCGCCGAGGTGCTGGTGCTGGCCACCCCGTGCCCGCTGCTGATCGCCGCGCCCGTGGCGTTCCTGGGCGGCATGAGCCGCTCGGCGCGCGCCGGCATCATCGTCAAGGGCGGCGCGGTGCTGGAGCAGCTGGCCAAGGCGCGCAGCGCCGCGTTCGACAAGACCGGCACCCTCACGCACGGGCAGCCCGAGCTGGTCGAGGTGCGGCCGCAGCCGGGCTTCACCGGGGACGAAGTGCTGGGCCTGGCCGCGTCGGCCGAGCAGTACTCCTCACATGTGCTCGCGGCCGCGGTGCAGCAGGCCGCCAGGGCCCACGGACTTGAACTGCAGCCGTCCACGGACGCGCAGGAGGTGGCGACCAACGGCGTCGAGGCCGTGCTGGAGGGCCGCGCGGTCCGGGTGGGCAAGGAACGGTTTGTCGCCGAAACCGCGCCGGACACCGTCCGCGCCCGGCTGGAACCGGGGCAGATGGTGGTCTACGTGGGAGTGGACGGGCGGTTCGCCGGCACCCTGATCATGAGCGATGCGGTGCGCGAGAACGCGGCCGCCACCCTGCAGCGGCTGGCCGGGCTGGGTATCCGCCGCACCGTGATGCTCACCGGTGACGGGCAGGCTACCGCCGACGCCGTGGCCGGGCCGCTGGGCATCAGCGAGGTCCGCGCGCAGCTGCTGCCCGAGGACAAGGTCCGCGCGGTCGCCGCGATGGAGCCGCGTCCGGTGATCATGGTCGGCGACGGCGTCAACGACGCCCCGGTGCTGGCGGCGGCCGACGTCGGCATCGCGATGGGCGCGCGCGGCTCCACCGCGGCGAGCGAGTCGGCCGACGTCGTGCTCGTGGCCGACGACATCAGCAGGGTGGCCGGGGCGGTGGAGATCGGCCGGCGGACCATGCGGGTGGCGCTGAGCAGCATCTGGCTGGGCATCGCGCTGAGCCTGGGCCTGATGCTGATCGCCGCGTTCGGGTACATTCCGGCGATCGCCGGGGCGCTGACCCAGGAGCTGGTGGACCTGGCCGCGATCCTCAACGCGCTGCGGGCGCTGAGCGGCGGGCGGCAGGCCCGGGCGGTGCGGGCGGCACACGGCGTGAAGCAGGCTCCCGCCGCGGCCTCCCGTGTACCGGGGGAAGCTGCCGCCTGAGCGATCTAGTCGTGTAACTCGAAGTGCGTTTCCGGCGCAGCGCCGTTCAGGGACTGCACCAGTTCGGCGGCGATGTCGCGCAGCTTCCGGTTCCGGTGGCTGGAGGCTGCCCGGAGGATCCTGAACGCTTCGTCCTGGGAGCAGCGGCTCTGGCCCATGATGATCCCCACCGCCAGGTCAATGGTGGTGCGGGAGGACATGGCCGCCAGCAGGTCTTCGGACGTGGTCTCCATGTCCGCAATCCGAACGGCCAGCTGCACCGCCGCCGTCGCCTGGCGGGCGAACTCCTTGACGGCGTCGGCCTCCGGCTCGGAGAAGACATGGGGCTCGGTGCCGTAGATGTTCAGCCCGCTCTTCGTCTGGCCGGGCAGCGACATGGGCACGGCCAGCACCGCACGTATGCCCTGCTTGACCGCCGCCTCAAAGTACTCGGGCCACCGCTGATCCGTACGGAAGTCCGTGACCTCGGTGGTGACCTCATCCACGGCGGCCCGCAGACAGGGCCCATCCCCATGGGCATACTGCAGTTCGTCCGCCTGCTGCGCCAGCTCGGTGCTGCTGGCCAGCACCCGGGGACCCGAGCTGCGGATCAAGGTGACCGCGCAGTGGAACTCCTCTCCCGGGCGGGACAGCGCCGCGGCGGCCAGGGAGGTCAGTTCGTTCAGGAACCCTTCAAGGCCGGGGCTCTTCAAGACAATCCCGATCAGGGCCTCGGAAAGCTCCTGCGGGGTCGGCTGGTGCCTCATTATGCACAGTCCTAAGGATTCCCCGCGTCGGGAGATCCCTCCGGCGTCAGGCCACCCAATTGTTGGCTCTGTCCCCACAATACGGCAGCCGCACGCGATTGCATCCGTCCGGCGTGAGGTAAAACTGCCCGGAGCGCGGCCGGAGCCGCTTGCGCCGCTATGGCTTTGCCCGCGCTCGGGGCGCAGGCTATTGAGGCGGGGATGTTGCGTGCAGCACGAGCCATCGGAGGATCGGATCCAGGGGTGAGACGTGGACAGAGCTGAAAGCCCGGCCGCATGATTTCGCCGATGGTCGCCACTTTTGTGGTGCTGGCCGTGGCCGTCGCGGGTTTCATGATCAGCCGGGTGCCGATCATCGTCGTCGCGCTGTTCGTTCCGGTGGCGCTGTGGGCCACCGGGGTGCTGCCGCTCGACGAATCCCTGGCGGGGTTCAGCGATCCGATCGTGCTGTTCATCGCCTCGCTGTTCGTGCTCAGCGAGGCGCTGGACGCCACCGGGATCACCGCGTGGATCGGCCAGCAGCTGGAACGGCGGTCGTCCCTCAGCCGGACCGGCCTGCTCGTCACGATCATGGCCGTCGCCGCAGCGCTCTCCGCGGTGATCAGCATCAACGGCGCCGTCGCGGCGCTGCTGCCGGTCGTCGTCGTCGCCGCGGCGCGGGCCGGGGTTGTCCCGTCGCACATGCTCATTCCGCTGGCTTTTGCGGCCAGCGCTGGGTCGCTGCTGACCCTGACCGGGACGCCGGTGAACATCATCGTCTCCGAGCTCGCCGCCAGCTCGGGCGGCCGTGAGTTCGGGTACTTCGAGTTCGCGCTGGTGGGGCTTCCGCTGGTCGTCGTGACGACGCTCCTCGTCGTGGTGCTTGGCCGGCGGCTGCTACCCGGGCGCGCTCCCGAGCGGCTGGCGGAGGCGGGCGCCGATCCGCGGGAACGGGTGCGGTCCTGGCGGGAAAGCTACACGGCCGACCTCGACACGGAGCGGCTGTTCACGGGACAGGTGGGGGTTGTCGAGGTCCTCATCGCGCCCCGCTCGACACTGATCGGGCGCATCGTCAGTCCCGGCATGACCACCCGGGACGAGGAGCTGGTGATCGTCGCGCTGCACCGCGGCGGCACCACCGCGCCGGGCCGCGACGCTCCCGCACCGCCGGGGGCCCTGACGCTGCGCGCCGGAGACTCCGTCCTCGTGCAGGGGCCCTGGGACGCGCTGCACCGCTACGCCCAGTCCCCCGACGTGATCGCCGTCGAACCCCCGCACACGCTCCAGCGCGGAGTGCCGCTGGGCCGCGGATGGCGGCGCTGCCTCGCCGTGCTGGCCGCCACCATCGTGCTGCTGGCCACCGGACTCCTCCCGCCCGTGATTGTCGGGCTCCTGGCCGCGGTGGCCCTGGTGGTGCTGGGCGTGGTGACCGTGCCGCAGGGGTTCCGCGCCATTTCCTGGAACACGGTGGTCCTGATCGCGGCGCTGATCCCGCTCTCCTCCGCCTTCGTCTCCTCCGGTGCCGCGGACGCGATCGCCGCGCTGGTCCTGGACTCCACCGGCAGCGGTTCGCCGCACCTCGCCCTGCTGGTAATCTGCGTGCTCGCACTGGTCCTCGGCCAGTTCATCTCCAACGTGGCGACCGTGCTCGTGATGGGGCCCGTCGCGGTGACCTTTGCCCGGACACTGGAGGTCAGTGTCCAGCCGTTCATGATGGCGCTCTGCGTCGTCGGCGCCGCCGCCTTCCTGACCCCCATCGCCACCCCGGCGAACCTCATGGTGATGCAGCCCGGCGGCTACCGCTTCGGGGACTACTGGCGGCTCGGCCTGCCGGTCGCCGTCGTGTTCCTCGCCGCGGCGGTGCTGTACGTGCCGCTCATCTGGCCGTTCTGAGCCCGAGGGGCGGCTGGGCCGGTTCCGTTGCAACTCTCGGCGGGGTGACGCGGCTTAGACCCTCCTCTCACGACTCCATCCCGCCGAGAGATGCCGCACGGGGCGCACTTCGGCCTCGCGGCTCCCGTCCGCGTCGTCCACAAATTCCCTGGTCCTAGCCGTCCACGCCGCGCAGGAACCCGAGCAGCGCATCCGCGAGCGCGTCCGGCGCCTCCAGCGCCACATGGTGCCCGACGCCGTCGAGCAGCACCGAGGTGACCTCGCCGTCGGTCACGTTCCCCAGCGTCGCCGCGGTGAAGGACCCTCCGGAGCCGCCCACCGCGAGCACCGGGACGCGGAGCTTCGTCCGGGCCGCCAGGGCGTGCAGTTCGTCGCCTTCACTGAGGATGGACCGGTAGGTCCCGGCCGCGCCGCGCCAGCCGCCGGGCCGGGCGTAGCCGCGGGCGAACTCCGCGACGTCGGCCGCGCTCACCGCCCCGGGCACCGCGGTCATGGCGGGGAACGCCCAGCTGCCCAGCAGCTCCTCCTCCCGGCCGGTGAACAGCAGCTCCGGAATGCCCGGCGCGGCCAGCGCCCCCAGATGCCAGGACCCGCCGCGGGTCACGTCGGCGAAGGCTTCGAGGCCGAAGCCGGGCAGGCCCATTTCGATGCCGGTGAAGCTCACCAGGTCCTCCGGGTGCGCGGCGGCCAGCCGGAACAGCGCGCCGCCGGCGATGTCCTGGCCGACCAGGTGCACCGGGCCGACGTCGAGCCGGCGGATCAGCCGGTGCAGGTCCTCCGCGGCGACGGCGCTGCTGAAGTCCTCCTCCGCCGGCGCCGAGTCGCCGAAGCCGCGCAGGTCCACTGCGTAGACGCGGTGCGTTGGAGCCAGCAGCGGAATGAGCTTGGAGAAGGCCCACCAGGATTCCGGGAAGCCGTGCACCAGCAGGATCGGCGGGCCGGCTTCACCCGCGGAGACATAGTGCAGGTCCGTGCCGTTGACCGCCGCGGTGTGGTGCTCGACGGCGTTGAGCGTGGCGGTCGATGGGTTCAGGGTCATGATCGGCTCCTTGGTCCGGGAGGGTCCCGGGATCGAATTGACAACCTTGTTGTCAGAATGCGCTTTGTCAACCAGGTTGTCAATGGGCGGCTGAAGCGGCTTAGGATCGGTGCATGGAACAGTCCCCCGGTACGCAGCTGGCCCGCCTGCTTCTGGCCGGTTTCGACGCCATGGTCAACGAGGCCACGGCCGAGCTGGCCCGCCGCGGGCACCCCGGCGTCACCGCGCCGCTGGAGTTCGCCCTGCAGGCCGTCGACGAGGGCGCCGATTCGGCCGCCGAGCTGGGCCGCCGCCTCGGCATCTCCCGGCAGGGCGCGGCCAAGGCGATTGCCTCGCTCACCCAGCTGGGCTATTTGGGCTCGGCTCCGGATCCGGCGGATGCCCGCCGCAAACGGCTGCACGTGACGGCGCGCGGATATGAGATGACGGCGATCGGCCGGGACGCGTTCGACGCCGCCCGACGGCGCTGGGCGGCGAGCCTGGAACCGGGCCGGGCGGAGCAGGTGGAGGACGCCCTGCGGCGGCTGGCGCCCGGCAACACCGGAGCTTAGTCAGGCCGGCGGCCCGTGCCCCTCCCCTACGACTGGGCAGCGATGACCAGGGCGCGGATGCCGCCGTCGGCCACGGTGAAGCTGTAGCGCAGGGTGACCGTGCCGCCCGGGAAGTTGCCCACCAGACGTACCTTAACGTCGACCTGCCCGCCCTGGATCTGCTGACCCACCCGGGTGGAGGTGTACTCGAACTCGCTGGAGGAGTCCCGGATCCACCGGCTGATGTCCTCGCGCCCGGCGTAGGTGTTGCCGTCATCCATCACGACGGCGTCCGCCGTGAAGCAGGCCGCAGCACCGGCGTGCCGGGACGGGTCCTGCCGGGCGGCGTCGTGGGCGTCCATGTACTCGGTAACGACGGCGGGCAGGGCGGCGGGATCGTAGGCGGTGAAGGTCTGGCTCATGGGTGCTTCCTCGTGGTCGTAAACGGTTGGTTCTAACTTAGAAGTAACTAGTTGGTGCTAAGTTAGCAGCAACCGGCCATGAGGGACATGGCCATGACGCTGGGAGGCTCCTATGCCGGCACGGGTGCGCCTGGAGGACCGTGAGTGTCCGTTGTCGACGGCGATGGCGTACGTGGGCGAGTGGTGGACCATCCTGATCCTGCACGATTGCTTTGACGGCTACACCCGGTTCGACCAGTTCCAGGCGAACATCGGTCTGTCCTCCAGCATGCTCACCGCGCGGCTGAAGACCCTCGTGGAGCAGGGCATCCTGGAAAAGCGGCCCTATCAGGACAAGCCGGTGCGCTACGAGTACCTGCTGACGGACTTCGGCCGGTCGCTGCGCCCGGTACTGGTGGCCATGGCCGCCTGGCGCAACGCGCAGCTTCCACCCGAGCAGCGGGCCATGGTACTGGTGGACGCGGAAACCGGGCGGGAGGTGGAGCCGGCGGTCATCGATCCGGTCACGGGCCTGCGGGTGGAGGATCCGCGGTTCGTGTTCACCTCCGGGCCAGCCGCGGGCCCGGAGATGCGAACCCGATACGACGCCGGCGCCTAGCCCGCTCAGCCCTGAAAGACGCCCTCCGGCGCCGGCCGCACGGCCCGCTGCAGGTTGCGCAGCAGTTCCCTGCGGCTCTGCCCGTCGACCGATTGCATCCACATCGGCGTGCCGGGAGCGCTGCGCCAGGATTCACTCAGCGGGCTGTTGTCCACCGTGTCAAAGCCGAGCTCGTCATAGAACCGGGTGACAAGTTCGACGGCGTCCGGAAAGTCGCTCGATACGGCCAGCGCCCTGCGGTCGGACGCTCCGGCGGGCCGGGCGAGCCGGAACAGGCCGGGCAGCGCATCGCTGGGCACCCGGATCGGAGACCGCGCATGGTGCTGAATGTGGGTGAAGGCCTTCGCCACCTTGGCGGCGGGCAGCTGCTCCTGCCGCAGTTCGTGGACCGTCTTCAGGCCCGAATCGACCTCGGGATAGCTGCCGTCGCGCCACGGCATGTAGTTGTTGGTGTCGAGCACGACCTTCCCGGCCAGTTCCTCGGCCGGGAGCCGGTCCTCGGGCCGGTACGGAAACGCGACGACGGCGAAGTCGGCTGCCGCGGCGGCCTCCGCAGCCCAGGCGGCCCGTGCCCCCGGGCCCAGGTCGCTGATCAGCCCCGCCAGCGTCTTCGGACTCCGCCGGTTGGCGATGACGATGTTGTAGCCGGCCGCGAGCGCTGCCCGGGCTACCGTGCTTCCGGCCTGCCCGGAGCCCAGAATGCCGATGGTGGTCATGAGCGGTCTCTCCTTGTTCTTCCTGTGCGGAAAACGCTACGGCCGCCACCTAAGGGCAGCCAGATTCCTGCCCGGCCCGGGTATTGGCAGGGCCCCCCAGCCCGCCGTCGGCTCCCCTAGAACCGCCGCTCGGCCACGTTCACCCGGGTCGCGGCGTCGAGCGCCGCCTTGATGTCCACGGCCGGCGTGGGCCCCGGATCGGATTCGGCCAGCAACTCGTCCGGCACGTTCGGGTCCTCGAAGTAGATCCGCCCGTACACGGGCGTCTCGGGTTCGAACCGCCAGCTTTCGGCGAGCGGGCCGGCGTCGACGGTGTCGAAGCCCAGCCTGCCGATGATCTCCGCCGCCTCGGCCTTGGCCTGGGCGTCGTCGCCCGCGATCGGCAGCGCCGTGCGGTCAGCGGCGCCGGCGGGCCGGGCGAGGGCGGGGATGTGCGCGGCCATGATGTTGTTGAAGGCCTTCACGTACCGGGGCGTGTCCAGCCGGCGCTGCACCAGTTCACTCGAGGTGACGGTGTTGTCGACCAGTTCCTCGATCCGCCCGTCGCGGAACGGGTAGTAGTTGCTGGTGTCCAGCACGAGCTTGTCGGCCAGCAGGCCCTCCGGCAGGTCCGGAACCGCCTTCAGCGGGATGGAGAGCACGACGGCGTCGCCGCGCTCCGCTGCCTCCTGCACCGTGCCGGCCTGGGCCAGCGGGCCGAGCTCGGCGACCAGGTCCTGCAGGGTTTCCGGGCCGCGGGAGTTGGCGATGACCACGAACATGTCCGCGGCGACCGCCAGCCGGGCGACCGCCGAGCCGATGTTTCCGCTTCCGATGATTCCCAGGGTTGGCATGCTGCGTCCTCTCGGTCGGGTGCTTCGGGAACTGCCGACGGCGTGTCCTGCGGCCGCTCGTGTGGGTGCCAACCGAGCCGGTCTCCAAGGAATTCCCGGAAAAGGCCGCGATACAGGCAGGACTTCCTGAGCTGCCCGCCGTCCGACCCCGGACCTGCCCGACGCCGGGCGGCGGCTTTCGGCGGGAAGTGGCATGGCGCTGGGGGGTGAGGGCACGATGCGCATGTGGTGGCGGAAGCGAAAGCCACGGCCGGAACGGCCGCTGCTGGTGGCCGTCCTGTCGATTCTGGCCGGTGTCGCAATCGGCGGCTGGGTGGTTTACGGCGCGCACACGGACGGGCGGCTGATCAGCCGAGGTGACGCCGTCGACGGCGCCGTGCTCACCGTCCGTGAGGAGTCCGTTGGCCGGCCGCGGGACGGGCTCCGGGAGACGATCGCCGAGGTGCGCTACACCGTGCCGGGCCCCTACGGCCCGTCCCCGCAGCGGCTGGAGCAGCTGGTGCGGACCGGCTGGCCGGTTCCACGCGATTACGCCCCTGCGGCCGAACCGGGCCAGACCGTGACCGTCTACTACGATCCCAGCGACCCCTCGCAGGCCGTGGTGGACGGCTGGGAACGCCGGTACGCCAGCTGGTGGCTTGCCCTGGCCTTGCTGTGTGGTCTCGGCGGGGTGCTGGGTGTCCGCAAGGCGCGGCAGGAGGCCTTCGTCCGCCGTCGGGCCCGCCGCATTCAGGCGTCCTGGTAGCCCACGTGTTTCCTTCGGGCCCATGCGCTCCGGCGTTCGTCATGGCTAGTCTCGCCCCATGACCGGATTCCCTGAGCTGCTGCATCCTGTTCTGGACACCACCGACGTTCGTGGGCTGGCGGAGTTTTACCGCCGGCTCCTGGGGCTGCAGTACCGGCCCGGTGACGAGCCGGTAGCGGCGGACGACGACGTCGACTGGCTGGTCCTGACCGACGCGCAGGGCGGGCGCCGGCTGGCCTTCCAGCTGGTCCAACGGTTGGAGCGGACCACCTGGCCCTCCCCCAAGGTGCCGATGCAGCTGCACCTGGACTTCATCGTCCCGGACCGGGCCGCCCTGGAGCACCATCATGCCCGGGCGCTGGAGCTGGGCGCGACGCTCCGCCTGGACCGGACGGATGATCCGGACGAGCCGCTGTACGTCTACGCGGACCCGGCCGGCCATCCGTTCTGCATCTTCGTGGGCTGACCTGCGGCGCGGCGCCCGCCGGGCGGGCGAGCACGGCGGTGGTCCCCGGTCCGCGCCGTCCGCTAGGCTGGCCCGATTCTGCGCCGCTACGAGATTCCCCGGAGGTTGGAGAAGCACATGACGCCCGCGATTCGAACTGCTGCACCGCTGCTGGGCATCGGGCTCGTCGCACTTCTGATTGCCCGGATGGCGGACCTGACGACGACGGAGACCGAGGCCATCTTCCTGCCGGCGGCCGTCCTCTGCGCGCTGATCGCCGGACTGGCCGCCGGGGTTCGCCGGTGGCGGTTCCTGCCCTGGCCGGCATGGACGGCGACGGGCGCCGCAGCCGCCGCGTATCTGCTGAACAACCGGTCCTGGCTGATCGCGGGGTTCTTCGCCTTCGCCGTCCTGCTCGTCTGGCACGAGCAGCAGCGGGAACGTCCGCGCCGGGCGGCGGCGCGGGGCTAGCGGGTTCTCTGCGGTGCAGCCGGGATGACCGGCATCGGCGCCCGCCAGACAACAATCAACAAGGTGGCGATGGGGCCCAGCAGCAGCGACACCAGGAACCAGATCCAGCGGGAACGGTTCTTCTGTTCAGCGAGACCGGCGTTGATCAGCGCGACCGTGAACCAAAATGTGCCCGTCGTTACATACTCATCCATCGCCCCACCCAACCACAGCCAGCGCGAAACCCACGATCATGGCGTCAGCACCACACGCTCATCGTCCTTGATCCCGGCGCCCCGGACGTCTCCCGCCATGCACTAGGCTCTGACCTGATCCGGCGGACCTCCGTCGGACGAGCCTGGCCATTGGGGGAAGCTGTGGTGCATTTGCAGGATGTTGTCGAAACGCGCCCGGCGGCCGGCAGGCGGCCCGGGCCGTGGGCCGCAAGGTGGGCCGCTGCGGCATGCGCGGCCCTGCTCGCGCTGGGAGCGGCCGGCTGCACTTCCGCCGCTCCGCCCGCCGCCGCACCGACGGTTGCCGCGGCGGAACCGACGGCACCGGCGCCCGACCCGTCCCCCACCGCAACCGCCGCGTCAGCGCTGGCGGGAGCGACCGTCGTCGACTCCTTCGGCAACCCGGACTTCTACACCACAGTCGACGGGGACACACTGTCGGCGGTGGCGGCGGCCTTCGGTTTCTCCGAGACCAAGCTCGCGGAGTTCAACGCCCTGACACCGGGCGCCCCGCTGAGCCCGGACACCCGGCTCCGGCTGCTGCCGGAGGGCCCGGTGATCGGCGCGTCCGGCCCCGCCGTCGTCAGCGCCGACGGCATTCCAACGAGTTACACGGTCCAGCTGGATGACACCCTCACGGGGGTCACCTACCGCTTCAACGTCAGCCAGGACCAGCTGGCGGAGGCCAACAAGGTCCACTTCGTGCACGAGCAGGGCAACGTGCACTTCCTCGTGGAGGGGCGGACCATCCAGCTGCAGAAGAACCCGGTGGACAGCCGCGCGGGCGGCGGGACGGCCGTGATGAACTCCTGGGACCGGGGCGTCTTCTACACCACGGTCGACGGCGACTCCATCGACAGCGTCGGCTACCAGTTCCGGGTCGGCACCGCCGAGCTGCTGCAGTACAACCCCACCCTTGCCGAAAACCAGCCGATCGCGGCGGGCACCCGGCTGCGCCTGATTCCAGGCGAGACGCCGATTGACGGCGCCCGGGGCACCTTCACCGCCGACGACGACGGCGTGGCCCTCACTTACACCACCGCCCCCGGGGACACGGAGGCCGGGATTGCGGAACGTTTCGGCGTCACCACCCTCGCCGAGGCGAACAGGCCCTCCAGCGGCCCCCGCGGAGTCTGGTACCGGTACGCGGGCGAGCAGACCGACGCGGTGGCACCGGGCCAGACCATCAGCGTGGCGCTGGATCAGCCGATCAACAATCCCGGCACCTGGTAGCCGCGGCGGGGCCCAGCCTCCGGCGAGGCCCATGCCTCCGTCTGCGGTGAACTGGGCTCCGTGGCACGTGAAGCCGCCGCCCGGGGGTGGGCGTAGGCTGCTGCGATGCAGCAGGAACCGGCCGCCATCGACTACCGCCGCACCGCCCGGCGGCTGCCCTGGGACCGGCTGCCCGCACCGGTTCAGGACAACATCGCCGCGCACCTCGGCGGACGGGTGGGTTCGGTACTGCCGGCCGGCGGCGGGTTCACGCCCGGCTTCGCGGCCGTGCTGGGCGACGACGCCGGGGAGAGCGTGTTCGCGAAGGCCGCTCCGGCGTCGGACCCCAACGTCTACCGCTCCTACCGGCGGGAGGCCGAGGTGACTGCCCTGATGCCGCCAGGAATGCCGGTGCCCGCGCTGCGAACGGCCGAGCGGCTGCCGGTCGACGGCGTGGAGTGGCAGGTTCTCGTCTACGACGCGGTGGCGGGGCGGATGCCCGGGCTGCCGTGGACGGAGGCCGACGTCGCCGCCGTCGAACGCGCGTGCGCCGCGTCGGCCGCGCTGCTGACCGACTTTCCCCGCGGCGCGCGCGGGTCCGCGCTGGGCGAGGACATGGCCCAGATCCCGTCGCAGTTCCAGCCGGTGCTCGACGGCGCCGCCCCGCCCTGGTTCCTGCCCGGCCTGGACCGGGATGAGGCGCACGAACTGCAGCGGGCGCTGGAGCTAAGCGTCGAGGCGCTGGCCGGAGACGGCGTGATCCACGGCGACCTGCGCGGCGACAACATCCTCATCGCCTCCGGGAACGCAGTGTTCTGCGACTGGAACTTCCTGGGCACCGGGGCGGCCTGGATCGACTGGGTCGGCCTGCTGCCGTATACCCGCCCGGACGGAATCGACGCCGACGCCTGGCTGCACCGGTCCGCGCTCACCCGGGACGTCCCGCCGGCGCACATCGACGCCTGGCTCGCCGCGCTGCTGAACTTCATGACCTATTGGGGCGGCCAGCCGGAGGACGACGCCAGCCCGCAGCTGCGCAGCCACGGCCGGTACACGGCCCGGCTGCTGTATGACTGGCTTGCCGCCCGGCGGGGATGAGGGCGGCACGGCAGGCCCCGACAGCAGAAGCCCGTTGGCCCGACGGCGGAGCCGCCCGCCCGTCCCTCCTCGTACCTTTATCCTTATGGGGGCCTGCGCGCCCCCATCACACACAGCACCTGCCAGCCCCACCGGGCCGGCTTGAAGGAGACTTGCCCATGCCGTCCGCCGCCAGCCCTGGCCCGCGCCCGCCCCTGCGCGCGAAGCACGCCGTGTCGGCACCGGAGCCCGGCAACGGCCCCCTCTCCCCCGCCCACCGGGAGGAGCCGGCAAGTGATTGACACCGCCACCACCCTGCTGATCCTCGACCTGTTCGGCATCTTCTTCTTCGCCGTCTCCGGCTGCCTGCTCGCCGCCCGCCGCAACTTCGACATCGTGGGCTCGCTGCTGCTCGGCTCCCTCGTCGGGCTGGGCGGCGGAGTGATGCGGGACCTGATCATCGACCAGGGCGTGCCGCTGGCCTTCACCAAACCGATCTATCTGCTGCCGCCGGTCGTGGCCGCCCTGCTGGTCTTCCTCCACGCCCTGGGCGTGCAGCGGTACCGGCGCACCCTGCTGGTGTTCGACGCCGCCGGGCTGGCCCTGTTCTGCGTCACCGGCACGCTGACCGCGCACGCCGCCGGGCTCAACCCGGTCTCCGCCGCGCTGCTCGGGCTGACGACGGCGGTCGGCGGCGGGCTGCTGCGCGACGTCGTGGCCAACGAGGTGCCCCAGGTGTTCAACCCGCGCGGCGTCTACGCCATCCCCGCACTGCTGGGCGCGGGACTGGTCTCGCTGTTCCTGTCCCTGGGCGTCTTCACCCCGGTGCTTGGGTGCGCGGTGGCGCTGCTTGTCTTTGCGCTGCGGGTCCTGTCGCTGCGCTACGGCTGGCGGATCCCGCTGGCCGGGCGCACGGTGTCCACGAACGGAGACTAGCCCTTTCCTTCGCCCGGACATCATGCGGGCGCGACGACGGCGGACCACGCGCGCGCTGGGGGGGTCCCGGCCCCGCGGCAGCCCCCTGGATCGGTTAGGGACTGTAGGGGGCGCAGCGGGTCCGGAGGTCCTCGACGGCGCCCTGCCAGGTCTCGACGTCGAGGCCCCAGAAGGTGGTGGTGCCCTCGGCCAGCTCGATGGAGTTCCGCACCGGCGAGGAGAGCTCCAGCAGCGACGCCTCCATGTCCTGGGGCGCTGACGCGGTGATGGCGTCCAGTTCCGCCAGCAGCACGCGGCCGGTCTCCGGGGTGCCCTGGTAGCCGCTGGTTCCGTCGTAGATGGTCACGCGGTTAACGGCCTCACTCAGGGGACCTGCGCCGTTGCTGCCGAGCAGCTTCAGGCACGTGTCCTCCTCCGAATCCTGGACCGGTGCGGGAGCGGCAGCGGGTGAGCCCGCCGAGGCCGCCGAGGCCGGTGCGGCCTCGGGCGCTGTTCCGGCGTCGGCCTCGGCTACGGCGCAGCCGGTGAGCAGGACCAGCGCCAGGGCCGATAGAGTGACAGCCTTTTTCATGATTTCCCCCAAAGATGCGTCGAAAGCTGCCTCATCCTAGCGGACGGAAAAACCCATCGCCCGGGGGCGGAAAGGGGCCGGCCGGACGCGGCTGGCCCCTTTCCGGTTCCACGCGCGGTTCAGGCGGTGCGGACCGCCTCCGACGCAATGACCTCGGCGAGGTCGGCCGGACGGCTCCACATCGGCCAGTGTCCGGTGGGGAGGTCGACGACGTCGGCGTGCGCCAGGTGCGCGACCTCGGCAAACATGGGATGGCCGCTGCGGGCCAGCTCCAGGACCTGCGCGCCCGGAATCGAGCAGCACACCAGGGTGGTGGGCACCTCGCGGCGGGCCTCGTTCGTCAGGTCTGCGGGCTGGCGGAGCACGGGGCCGGGCACGGGAACCGCCCGGGCCGTGAACCGCTCGCGGACCTCTCGACTCAGGCCTTCCAGGCTCGCCTGCTGGCCGAGGACCTCCAGCGGCGGCAGCGGAAACTCCTCCGTTCCCGCCGGCAGGTCCGGCGCGAAGACGCTGCCCGGCGCCACCGGCCCGGAGTCGACCCACACCATCCGCTGCACGAGCTCGGGGTGCCGGTCCAGGACCAGGCTGACGGGGAAGTTCGCTCCGCTGTGCGCGACCAGGACCGCGGGCGACTCCGCGGAGACGCCGGACCGGGCGAAGGCGTCCAGCACCGCATTGGCCTGATCGTCGAGCGTCTTCGTGGTCCGCTCCGGATCGCCGCCGTCGAAGCCGGGCAGGGTGAGCGCGACGGCACGGGACCCGCCGGCGTTCAGGTGGTCGAGGACCTCGTCCCAGGCCCAGGCGCCCAGCCAGTGGCCGGCGATGAGAACGATGGTGGGGCTGCTGGTAGTAGCTGTCATATCTCTACTCTCGGGGGTGCCCCGGCCAGCTGTATGTCACTATTTGTGTCATGAATTTGCGGCAGGTCGACGAATGAAGCGGGCCGAACGGCTGCACGCCCTGTCCGAGATGCTGCGCCGCAGCGGAACGCGGGGCTGCTCCGCCGAGCGGCTGGCCAGCGAGTTCGGCGTCTCGGTGCGCACGGTCAAGCGGGACCTCACGGCTCTGGAGAACAGCGGAGCCCCGGTCTGGTCGCGCCCGGGGCCGGGCGGCGGCTACGGGCTGGCCGCCCGCGCGTCGCTGCCGCCCGTGAGCCTGTCCCCCGCGCAGGCGGTGGCGCTGATGGCGGCCGTGTCCGCCGCCTCGGATGCCCCGTACGCCGATCTGGCGTCGGCCGGAATCCAGAAAATCCTGGATGTCCTCGATCCGCGCACCCGGGCGCGGGCGGACGAGCTGGCCGGCCGCGTCTGGGTCAACGCGTTGCCCGCCTCGCCGCGCACGGTTCGGTCGGCGCTGGAGGAGGCGATGGCGGAGCAGCGGGTCGTCCGCATCCGCTACACCGCGGCGGACGGGACAACGACCAGCCGCGACGTCGAACCGGTGCTGTTCGCCTCCACCAACGGCCGGTGGTACCTGGTGGGCTGGTGCCGGCTGCGGGACGCCATGCGCTGGTTCACCGTGGCGCGCATCGAGCGGGCCAGCGTCACCAAGGCGGCCTGCACCGGCCACACCGTGGAGGAGGTCGGCGAGCCGCCGGTGAACGCCCGGCCGGTGCACGGCCGGGGCGCGTGAGCCGCTTAGGTCGCTCCCACTCAGCCAGCGGGGCCCGACGACGGCCGAGCGGCTAAGGCGCGATGGTCACGGTCTCGGTGCCGCTCTCGATGACGTAGAGGCTAGCGGCAGGGCGCTCGCACCGGGTTGGTGACACCACAGTGCGGGGCGCGGCAGGAGCCTTTACACCCGCCGTCGCCGGGGTGATCATGGCCGCATAGGCTCCGAAACCGAGACGGTCGCCGGGGCTGTGGAACACGATGGCGGTACCTCACGGTGAGCCGAATCTTCGCTGGTCCCTCCGGCAGCTCCACCGTCCCCGTTCGGGGCCCGCACGCCCCGGTGCCGCCCGGGAGCACAGAAAAGGCAGCCCCATGAGACTTCTTTCCTTTCTGCCGCGGCTGATCTCCACAGTTCTTGCCGCCGCCCTTCTGGTATTGACCGCCGCGACGGGCGCTTCCGCCGCGCCGTCCGCCTCGCCGCCCCGGGTGGGTCCCGCCGCACCCGCCACCGTGGACGACGACGTCGAGGGCGGCGGAGGCACCGACGGCGGCGACGGCACAGGGCCGCAGTTCTACAGCGGGGTCACGGTCGACGTGTCGGACAATGTCTCCGGAGACGTCTACGCGTCCGGCCAGACCATCACCATCGACGGCGACGTCACGGGTGACATCATTGCCGCCGGCCAGACCATCACGATCAACGGCAACATCGACGGCAATGTCCGCCTGGCCGGGCAGGACATCACCATCAACGGCGCGGTCTCCCGCAGCGGCACGCTCTTCGGCTCGGACATCGAGGTGAGCGGCAGCGGGTCCTTCGGCGAGGACCTGGTGGGCGCCGGACAGGACATCGACATCGCCGGGACCGTCGGGCGCGACGTCGAGGTCGGCGTCGGGAGCCTCACCATCGACGGCACTGTGGGCGGCAACCTCTCATACAGCTCGAACGAGGAAGCGGACATCGCCGACGGCGCGGTCGCCGGCACGGTGGACCGCAGCGTTCCGCAGACCGCCCCGGAGCCGACGGCGGGCGAGCGGTTCGTGGGCTGGCTGCTGGGGCTGCTGTACGCGCTGGTGGCGCTGAGCATCATCACGGTGCTCAGCGCGTGGCTCTTCCCGCGGCTGCTGCACCGGGTGACCGACCAGCTGATCCCCCGCCCCTGGAAGGCGCTGCTCGTCGGGTTCGTGGCCGCCGTCGCCGTTCCCGTGGGGGTGCTGCTGGCCCTGATCACGGTCATCGGGATACCCCTGGCACTGTCCTGGCTGCTGGTCTGGACCGTGCTCACCCTGGCCACGTTCGTCTTCGGCGCCTACTACATCGGCCGACTCGTGTTCCGGGGCCGCCAGCACCCCGTGGTCAAGGCGCTCGTGGGCGGGGTGATCTTGATCGTCGCGCTGCACATTCCGTGGCTCAACATTGTGGTGTGGCTGGCGATGGTGTTCTTCGGCCTGGGCGCCCAGCTGCTGGCAATTTACGAGCGGCGGCCGTGGCGGCGTGCTCCCGAGCCGGCTGAGACGTCCGTGCCGGCTCCGGCGCATGCTGCCGGTCCGCCGTATGCTTCCGGTCCGCCGCCGTCCCCTCCGGGTCCGCTGCCGCCGTCGGGCCCGTCCGGCCCGGGCCCCCAGAACCCACCCGTGCAGTCATGACCGCGTCCGACGCCAGCGCGGGCGGCTTCATGTCCCTACCCTCCCCGGCCACACCTGAACCGGCTCAAGGCGCGATAGCCACGGAGAACGCCTGGCGGTCCATGGAGCAGGAATTCGGGCTGCTCACGGCCCAGGAAGCTGCAACGACGCTCGGGTCCCGCACCAAGGACCGGAGCGCGGTCGCTCGCGACCGCCGTGAGACCGGGCAGCTGCTCGGCATCCGCCGCGGCAACGCCGTCCTCTACCCCGGATTTCAGTTCGACAGCAACGGAGACGTCCACAAGGCCATCCCTGCACTGATTCGGGTGGCCCGCCAGGCCCGCCGCAGTGACGAGGACCTTGCCCAGTGGATCTGCCTTCCGTCCGGCTACCTCGACGGCGACCGACCCGTGGACCGGCTGCGGGACGTCGACGCTGTTCTGGCGGCCGCTCAGGGGCACTTCGGGGCCGAGTGGTGACCGCCGGCCCGACCGAAGCATGAAACGAGGCAGGGCCTCCCGCATCCCGCGGAAGGCCTGCCGTCGTCGTACCTCCTTAGGAAACAGCCGGCTCCAGCACCGGGTAGTCGGTGTAGCCGGCGGCGCCGTCGGTGTAGACGGTGGCCTGGTCCACCTCGTTCAGCGGCAGGTCCTCCTGCCAGCGGCGGGCCAGGTCCGGGTTGGCGATGACCGGGCGCCCGACGACGACGGCGTCGGCCAGGTCCTCCTCGAGCAGCATGATCGCGTCGTCCCGGCTGGTAACGGTGCCGAAGCCGGTGTTCAGGAGCACCGGGCCGCCGAAGCGGTGGCGCAGGTCCTGGATCATTTCGTCCGCCGGGTCCTTGTGCAGGATGGACAGGTAGGCCGGCTTCAGGTCGGCGATGCCGTCCACCAGGGCGGTGTAGGTGGCAGTGACGTCCGCCCGGTCGGTCTCCAGCACGCCCTGGATGTTGTGCTCCGGGGAGATGCGGATGGCGGTGTGCTCGGCGCCGATCGCCTCGGCCACGGCGCGGAAGGTCTCGATGACCATCCGCGCCCGGTTCTCCGGGGACCCGCCATAGTTGTCCGTACGGGTGTTGGAGACCGGGGAAAGGAATTCCTGCAGCAGGTAGCCGTTGGCACCGTGCAGCTCCACGCCGTCGAACCCGGCCTTCATCGCGTTCCGCGCGGCGGAGACGAAGTCCTGCACGACGCCGGGCAGCTCCTCCGTGGTGAGAGCGTGCGGGACCGGGTAGGGCTGCTTGCCGTCATAGGTGTGGGCCATGCCCTCGACCGCGATGGCGCTGGGAGCCTGCGGCTGGCGGCCGCCGTTGATGTTCTCGTGCGCGACGCGTCCGGAGTGCATCAGCTGGGCGACGATGCGGCCGCCGGCCTCGTGCACGGCGTCGGTGACGCGCTTCCAGCCCGCTACGTGGTCCTCGGTGACCAGGCCGGGCATCAGGGCGTTGCCCTGGCCGGGGAAGGAGGGGTAGATGCCGTCACTGACGATCAGGCCCAGGGACGCGCGCTGGCGGTAGTGCTCGACCATGATGTCGGTGGGCACGCCGTCACGGCGGGCACGCACGCGGGACATCGGGGCCATGACGAGCCGGTTGGGCAGTTCCATGGTGCCGACGGACAGGGGGGTAAACAGTTTCACGAAGCCGGTTCCTTCTTGTTGCGTACGGCAGGGACACGCGCCCCCGCGCTGACGGTTCTTCACCGGGCAACTGCGAAGGCGGCCCGGGATATTCCGCGGCGCGGGGCACGTCACACAGCGGCGCCGTGCCTCCGGTGCTCTGCCAGTGACGCGACCTGGCTGGGCGCCACGCCGTAGCGCTGCCGAAAAGCGCGGGTAAAGGTGCCGGCATCCAGGAACCCCGAGGACAGGCACGCCGTCTGCACAAGGTGGCCCTGCTCCAGCATGGTCCTGGCATGCTCCAGCCGGACGCGGCGGATTTCGGCCGCGGGGGAGGTGCCGGCGTCGGCGAACAGCGCCTGCACCGAGCGGATGGACAGGTGCGCCGCGGCCGCCACGTCGGCCGTGCTGAACTCCGGATCGGCGAACCTGGATCTGATGGTCTGGAACAGGGCGTCGCGCAGCTCGGCGCGCGCCCGGGACGCGGGCCTGCGAGACACCGGGTTCCGCAGGCGCGGCTCGACCGGGCGCACTTCAGTGCCATAAGCCGAGTGGAAGCTGAGCAGCGTCGCGCTGCCGCCGTTGATGCTGCGGGTTGACCAGCGCACCTGGCGTGCGTCCCCGGCCCGGGTGACAAACCACTCCCAGGCCGGCGCCCGGCCCCGGGACCCGACAATGGGGCACTCATGCTCCGGATAGGCGGAACCGTCGGGGCGGTGGCGGTGCAGCAGGTCGTGGCTGGGACCGCCGACGACGTCGTCCTCGCCCCGGTAGCCGAGGAAGCGGATCGCCTCCTTGTTGGCCAGGGCGACGCGTCCCTGCGAGTCGATCACCCACAACGGCATCGGAGCCTCCAGGACCACCTGCGCATGCAGGTCGAGCTGCCGCCCCGCTCCGTTTCCGCCCGTGTTCCACTGCATGTTCTTGACGTTAGGGACGCACGACGGCGGCGACGTTGCCCCGTTGTTTCACGCACGTAAAAGAGCGGTGCACCTGCGCGTTTTGCGCGGTGATCTGCGCAAAAAGCCTGCCTCCGGCCCCGCCACCGCTTTTACGTTGAGTTCCAAGACATCCGCCCGGATGCGATCCAACGAGGAGGCAAAAATGACGAACTGGAACACCACCCGCGACCAGGCGACGATCAAGGTGCGCACCGCCGTCGCCCGTTCTGATGCATCCTGGGCGGACCTCGCCGAGCAGCTGGACCGGCCGCTGCTGTGGACGATCGCCGCCCTCCTCGGGTCCCATCCGGTGCCGCGTGAGCTGGCTGAAAAAGCCGGCGAACTGCTCGAGCTGGACGAGGAGACCGTCCTCGCCCTGCAGGAGCAGCCGTACCGGATCGCCGGGGATTCGCTCAAGGATGATCCGACCATTTACCGGTTCTATGAGCTGCTGGCGGTCTACGGACCGGCGCTGAAGGAAGCCATCCACGAGGAGTTCGGCGACGGCATCATGAGCGCCATCAACTGCAACGTCGAACTGACGCGGCGTGAGGATCCCGAGGGCGACCGGGTGCGCGTGATCATCGACGGCAAGTTCCTGAAGTACCAGTGGTGAGGGGCGCGCGATGAGTTATGTGATTCCCAAGGACTTCGCGGTCCGGATGATCGACGCCGGGCAGGCGAAGGTCGCCCTGTCCACCCGGGACACCCTGATCCGCAGCTACATGGCCGGCGCCATCCTGGCCCTCGCCGCGGCGTTCGCCGTCACGGTGAGCACCCAGACCGGGTCGCCGCTGCTCGGCGCGGTGCTGTTCCCCATTGGGTTCTGCATGCTGTACTTGCTGGGCTTTGACCTGCTGACCGGGGTGTTCACCCTGGTGCCGCTGGCCTGGCTGGACCGGCGCCCCGGCGTGACGTGGAAGTCGATGCTGCGCAACTGGGGGCTGGTGTTTCTCGGCAACTTCGCCGGCGCGCTGACCACGGCCGTGATGATGGCCATCGTCTGGACCTACGGCTTCTCGGCCGAGGTCAGCGAGGTGGGCCAGGCCATCGGCCGCCTCGGCGAGGGCCGCACGGTGGGCTACGCGGAACACGGTGCAGCCGGCATGCTGACGCTGTTTGTGCGCGGGGTGCTGTGCAACTGGATGGTGTCCACCGGCGTCGTCGGCGCCATGATGTCGGACAGCCTGGCTGGCAAGGTGATCGCGATGTGGATGCCGATCATGCTGTTCTTCTACATGGGCTTCGAGCACTCCGTGGTGAACATGTTCCTGTTCCCGATCGGCCTGATGCTCGGCGGCGAGTTCACGCTGATGGACTACCTGATCTGGAACGAGATCCCCACGGTGCTGGGCAACCTGGTGGGCGGCCTGACGTTCGTGGGCCTGATGATCTACCGCACGCACGCTCGGACTGCGCCGGGGCGCCAGTTCGCGGCGACGGCGAAGGTCTGATCCGAACGGTGAACGACGACGGCGAGCTGGCGTCCCGGGGCTTGGCTTCCGGACGCCGGCCCGTTCTTCTGTTCGGCTGCCGGCGACCTGTCACGCTAGGCGAGATCCGAGCGGATTCGGCCGCGCACCGGCTGCGGGGTGCTCCTGCCGCTCGCCAGCGCCGCTCCGGAACCCGCGGACGGTCAGGTAGATCCCCAGCGACGCCTCCCAGAGAATCTCCGGCAGCGTGACCAGGGCCGAGGACACCGACGTCTGCCCGTAGGCGCCGAACAGCACGGCCAGCCCGGAGACCGACATCAGCGGCCCGCCGATCAGGCCGAACAGGGCCATCGGCCGCGGCACCAGGTGCGAGCGGTACATCAGGAACCCCAGCAGCAGGCCGTTGCCAATGCCGACGACGAATCCGGGCCCGAGCAGGAAGGTCCAGCCGTGCATGGCCACCAGGGCCTGGGCCACCGGCAGGTAGGCGGCGCCCTCGTCGCCGGCGTCCTGGCGCAGGCTGACTACGGCCAGCACGCTGAGGATTCCGACGGCGATCAGCGCGCATTCCATGATCCGTGCCGCCACGTAGCCCAGCACGGCTGCCTCGCTCCAGCGGCGCAGGACGGGGAAGAGGACGACGGCGGTGCCGATGTTGCTGATGATCAGCACCAGCTCGCACACGGCGCCCCAGAGGATTTGGGCGTCCGTCCCGGGGCCGGTGACGTAGCCGGGGTCGGTGAGCAGCGGTGCGTAGAGCAGGGCGCCGGTGATGGCGGAGACGAAGGTGATCAGGAACAGGATTCCCGCGGTGCGGGCGGTGCTCTGGGAGGGCTGCATGACGCTCCTGCCGGCCGTGGGTGTACGGCGTACACTGAGTGCGTTTGAACCTAGGTGTATGCCGTACACTTTGTCAACAGCTGTTCCGACCTCAGCAGGAGACCCCCGTGGCCCACCGTCCCGTTCCGCAGGCCGACGACGGCGGGCAGCAGGACGCCGTCCGCCGCCGACCGCGCCTGAACCAGGCTGCTGTGCTGCGTGCCGGCGTCGTGCTGGCGGATGCGGTGGGCATTGACGGGTTCACCATGCGCACGCTGGCGCAGGAGCTGGGCGTGGCGCCGATGGCGCTGTACAAGCACGTGGCGAACAAGCAGGAGCTGCTGGACGGCATGGTGGATCTGGTCTGGGCCGAGGTCACCGAACCGGACGCGGCCCGGGGGTGGAAGCCGGCGCTGCGGGAGCGGGCGGTGTCGCTGCGGAACGGGCTGGTCCGGCACCGCTGGGCGGTCGGGCTGATGGAGGCGCACGGCCGGCCGGGGCTGGAGAACCTGAAGCAGCACAACGCCCTGCTCGGCTGCCTGCGCGAAAGCGGCTTCTCCTTCCGCACCGCGGTCCACGTGACATCCCTGCTAGACGCGTACATCTACGGGTTTGCGCTGCAGCAGAAGACCCTGTCCTTCGAGACGCCGGAGGAGTCCGGGCAGGCCGCGGCGGCCACCCGGGACGGGATCCCCGACGACGCCGCCGCCCGCTATCCCTATCTGCTGGAGGTGGTGGGCGAGCTCGCCGCGGAGGGCTACGACTACGACGTTGAGTTCGAAACCGGCCTGGATGTGCTGCTGGACGGCATTGATGCGCTGCGCGCTTCGTGGCGCAACGGGTAGCTGCGGCTCCTGGACCACTCTGCCTGAAAGCGGGCGATCGCCGCGGCCGAATCGCGGGGCTGGTCTGCGAAAGCGAAGCACCGGTTTCGTGTAGGGCGGTCACTTGGGTGGGGCGTCGGGTGTGCCACGAAAGGCTCACACACATCACGGCAAGCTTCGATCGGGCACTACAGAAGCCCCTAAGCGCGCAGGGTGAATAGTGCCACGTGGATGGACTCTCTATGGGTTTCCTAGCGAACACAGGGTGCGAGCCATCCCCATTCTCAAGGCACGCATCGACGGAGGACACCCCAGCGAAAACACATCATCAGCCATCGGATGGGTATGTGTACACATCATCTGTGCTAGCATGGCCTCATGGACACTAAGGGAGTCATCGATGTTGGGGAACTCGAAGAGGAGCGCTCATCCCTCGGGAGGAAGGTTGATGAGCTCCAACATCAACTGACACAGACTCAACGCCGCCTTCATGACATCGAGGTCATTCTCGAGACTTGGGCTCGTATTCAAGGAGAACTGTCGCCCAGCGACGCATCTCCCGCACCCCCAGCCACGAGAGAAACCTCGGAGAAGCAGCCGCTCGTCGAAAGAACAGCCGGCGCAAAGAGGATCCCATCAACTCGCATGGTCGTCGACCTCGTGCAGTCCGAGAAGAAGTCATGGACCCGTGAAGAAATTCATCGCGCCTTTGAAGAACGATATGGGTTTCCAGAGAGCTGGACGAACCCCACGAACGCGCTTAACAACGCAATCTCTCGCGGTGTTGAGAGCGGGAAGATGAAGGAAGATGCAGGTGGGTACCGTGCGGTTTCGGAGTAAGGCGTGGGCCGCGGGTGTGGGCCTGCAGCGATCGCGGCCTTGGCCTGACGTAGTCACCGGAAAATGGGCGCGTGAAGGCTGATATGTCCCCTCGCCGTGAGGGCTTCTGGCACGCGTACGTTGATGAGTCTTTGATCGGGGTGACGCGGCCCGGTACATACATCTTGTCGGCTGCGTTGATCTCATCCACACAGATCGTTGCTGTGAGGCAGGCGATGGATGAGCTACGTCCGAAAGGTGCGACAAAACTGCACTGGCGAGATGAAAAGCCTGCATCTCAGCAACGACTCGTGCAGGCAGTCCTGGCTCTTGGGCTCGAGCACACGATTGTTGTGCGCATCGAAGTCGGTGACGAACGGCAGGAGAGGCAGAGGCGTCTTTGTATGGAGCGTCTGCTCTTAGAGCTCCACAACCTTGGCGTTGTAGAGGTGACCTTTGAGTCACGGGGTCCTGCAGATGATAAGAAGGATATGGACTTGGTCGGTGCACTCCGGGCGAAAAAGGTCATTACTGCGTCATTGCGCGCCCAGCACGTGCCTGGGCCGGCCGAGCCCTTGCTTTGGATCCCGGACATCGTCTGTGGGGCTGTGTCACAAGACCAGCAAGGTTCTACTAAGAACTTCGCGACCATCGAAGCCGTGTCCACAGTTCACTACTGCTAGGCGGCCCAAACAAACGCGAAACCTCGGGCCCCGACGTAATCAGGATCTCCCGAGGTTCACTTCTGAGTCCATCGCGATGGTCCCAGCGCTCTTCTAGTATTGAGCACTGCGACCGCTCATGTCAAAGCTTCGAGTGGCACCGTGACAACGAGCTCTTTATTCGCGTGCAGGCTCCAGCTTTCAGGGTGACGGCTGGAGCCTGCACGTGCTGTAACGACCTCAGGCCTGCCAGCTGTTTGGTACAAGGTGAGAGGTCTGAGCGCATGGAGCCCGGGGCAACGAGTACTCCCATGCGCTGATGAACTCAGACTGGGCGGAAACTTGTGCCGACATACTCCGTCGCCTAGTTGCTTGACGTGACCCCGCCCACACGGCACACTGGATCATATACGATTTCGTACTTGATTCAGGAGGGACCGTCAGCGCAATGGAGCAGGTCACCCAGCAGATGCTCGACTCGGCCGGCAAGGTCATCGCCGTGCACATCAACTACCCCTCCCGCGCCGCCCAGCGCGGCCGCACCCCGGACCAGCCCAGCTACTTCCTCAAGCCCGGCTCCTCGCTCGCCCTGACCGGCGGCACCGTGGAGCGCCCGGCGGGCTGCGAACTGCTCGGCTACGAAGGCGAAATCACCCTGGTCATCGGCAAGACCGCCCGCCGCGTCTCCATCGAAGACGCCTGGAGCCACGTTGCCGCCGTCACCGCCAGCAACGACCTCGGCGTCTACGACCTGCGCTGGGCCGACAAGGGCTCCAACCTGCGCTCCAAGGGCGGCGACGGCTTCACCCCCGTCGGCCCCGGCCTGATCGACGCCGCCGCCGTGGACCCCGCTGCCCTGCGCATCCGCACCTGGATCAACGGCGAGCTGGTCCAGGACGACACCACCGCAGACCTGCTCTTCCCCTTCGCCCGCCTCGTCGCGGACCTCTCCCAGCTGCTCACCCTGCAGCCCGGAGACCTGATCCTCACCGGCACCCCCGCCGGCGCCTCCGTGGCCGTGCCCGGCGACGTCCTCGAAGTCGAGGTGGATGCTCCCGCCGTCGGCCTGTCCACCGGCCGGCTCTCCACCACCGTCACCGAGGGCACGACGCCGCTGGCTCCCTTCGGCGCGCAGCCCAAGATCGATGACAAGCAGCGCGAGGAGGCCTGGGGCTCGCTCGAAGCCGCCGGCCTGCCCGCCAAGGAGGAACCGGCGTCGACCCTCACTCCCGAGCTGAAGGCCAAGCTGGAATCCGTGGCCACCGCCACCCTGTCCTCGCAGATGCGCCGCCGCGGCCTGAACAACGTCTCCATCGACGGGCTCACCGGCACCAAGACCGGCCGCAAGGTCGTCGGCACCGCCCGCACCCTGCGCTACGTGCCCAACCGCGAGGACCTGTTCAAGTCCCACGGCGGCGGCTACAACGCGCAGAAGCGCGCCATCGACTCCGTCCGCGAAGGCGAAGTGCTGATCATGGAGGCCCGCGGCGAAAAGGGCACCGGCACCCTGGGCGACATCCTCGCCCTGCGCGCCAAGCACAACGGCGCCGCGGCGATCATCACCGACGGCGGCGTCCGCGACTACTCCACCGTGGCCGGTATCGACCTGCCCGTCTACTGCGCCAACCCGCACCCGGCCGTGCTCGGCCGCCGGCACGTGCCCTGGGACACCGACATCACCGTCGCCTGCGGCGGCGCCACCGTCCAGCCCGGCGACATCATCGTGGCCGACGACGACGGCATCCTCGTCATCCCGCCGGCCATCGCCGCGGAGCTGGTCGAGGACTGCATCGAGCAGGAGCGCCAGGAGGAGTTCATCGCCGAGCAGGTCAAGGCCGGACACTCCGTGGACGGGCTGTACCCGATGAACCAGCAGTGGCTCGAGAAGTACCAGGCCTGGCTGGACGGGCAGTGACTCCCCCGACGACGGCCAGCAAGTCCGAGCAGGCCTACCAGACGGTCCAGGCCCGGATCTCCTCCGGAGAATACGGGCCAGGCTACCGGCTGGTGCTGAGCCGGATTGCCGATGACCTGGGCTGCTCCGTGGTCCCGGTCCGCGAGGCGATTCGCCGGCTCGAGGCCGAAGGCCTGGTCCGGTTCGAACGCAACGTGGGCGCCACCGTCACCGGCATCGACCCCACCGAGTACCTGTACACCATGCAGACGCTCGCGCTGGTCGAAGGCTACGCCACCGCGCTCTCGGCGCCGTTCGTCACCGCGGCGGACCTGGCCGCGGCGCGGGCGGTGAACGAGGAGATGCGGGCCTGCCTGCAGGACTTCGACCCGGTGCGCTTCACCGAGCTGAACAAGGCGTTCCACTCGGCGCTGTTCACCAACTGCCCGAACCCGCACATCCTCGACCTAGTCCACCGCGGCTGGAACCGGCTGGGCGCCCTGCGCTCGTCCACCTTCAGCTACGTGCCGGGCCGGGCGCACGAGTCGGTCGCCGAGCACGAGAACCTGCTCCGGCTGATCAATGACGGCGCCGCACCGGACGACGTCGAGCGCGCCGCCCGCGCCCACCGCGCCGGCACCCTCGAGGCCTACCTGAAGCACAACCGGCTCGACCCGCAGGCCGCCCACTAGGTCCGCACCACCACACAAACCACCCACAGCGCCATCCCACAGAACCAGCAGCCCCCCACCGGAAGCATCAAAGGAGAGACTCCCATGGCTGAGCACTACGTGCCGGACAACCTGCCCAACCACATCCAGCACTTCATCAACGGCAAGTTCGTGGACTCCGCGAACGGCGCCACCTTCGACGTGCTGGATCCGGTCACCAACCAGACCTACGCCACCTGTGCCGCCGGCCAGAAGGAAGACATCGACGCCGCCGTCGCCGCCGCCCGCGAGGCGTTCGTCAACGGCCCGTGGCCGACCATGAAGCCGCGCGAGCGCGCCCGCATCCTCAACAAGATCGCCGACGCCGTCGAGGCCCAGGAAGAGCGCCTGGCCGAGATGGAGACCTTCGACACCGGCCTGCCGATCACGCAGGCCAAGGGCCAGGCCCGCCGCGCCGCCGAGAACTTCCGCTTCTTCGCGGACCTGATCGTCGCCCAGTTCGACGACGCCATGAAGGTGCCCGGCTCGCAGATCAACTACGTGAACCGCAAGCCGATCGGCGTCGCCGGCCTGATCACCCCGTGGAACACCCCGTTCATGCTCGAGTCCTGGAAGCTCGCCCCCGCCCTGGCCACCGGCAACACCGTGGTGCTCAAGCCGGCCGAGTTCACCCCGCTGTCGGCCTCCCTGTGGGCGGACATCTTCACCGAGGCCGGCGTCCCGGCCGGCGTGTTCAACCTGGTCAACGGCCTGGGCGAGGAAGCCGGCGACGCGCTGGTCAAGCACCCGGACGTGCCGCTGATCTCCTTCACCGGCGAATCCAGCACCGGCAAGCTGATCTTCCGCAACGCCGCGGAGCACCTCAAGGGCCTGTCCATGGAGCTCGGCGGCAAGAGCCCCTGCGTGGTCTTCGCGGACGCGGACCTGGACGCGGCGATCGACTCCGCCCTGTTCGGCGTCTTCTCCCTCAACGGCGAGCGCTGCACCGCCGGCTCCCGCATCCTGGTCGAACGGCCGGTCTATGACGAGTTCTGCGAGCGGTACGCCGCCCGCGCGAAGACCATCGTCGTCGGCGACCCGCACGATCCGAAGACCCAGGTGGGCGCCCTGGTGCACCCCGAGCACTTCGAAAAGGTCGCCTCCTACGTGGAGATCGGCAAGTCCGAGGGCCGGCTGCTGGCCGGCGGCGGCCGCCCCGAGGGCCTGGAGGAGGGCAACTACATCGCCCCCACCGTGTTCGCCGACGTCGCCCCGGACGCCCGGATCTTCCAGGAGGAGATCTTCGGCCCGGTCGTCGCGATCACCCCGTTCGATTCGGACGAGGAGGCGCTGGAGCTGGCCAACAACACCAAGTACGGCCTGGCCGCCTACATCTGGACCCAGAACCTCAAGCGCGCGCACACCTTCGCGCAGTCCGTGGAGGCCGGCATGGTGTGGCTGAACAGCCACAACGTGCGTGACCTGCGCACCCCGTTCGGCGGCGTGAAGGCCTCCGGCCTGGGCCACGAGGGCGGTTACCGGTCCATCGACTTCTACACCGACCAGCAGGCCGTGCACATCACCCTCGGCGAGGTGCACACCCCCAAGTTCGGCAGCGACGACGCCGCCAAGATCGACTACTGACCCGCTCGCTTCACGCTTCAAAGGAGAACCATCATGAGCACCCCCATTCCCGTTCCCTCCATCCAGCCGCCGGACATCGTCCGCTGCGCCTACATGGACCTGGTCGTCACCGACCTGGAGCGCTCGCGCAAGTTCTACGTGGACCTGCTGGGCCTGCACGTCACCTACGAAGATGACGAGGCCATCTACCTGCGCTCCTTCGAGGAGTTCATCCACCACAACCTGGTGCTGCGCAAGGGCCCCATCGCCGCCGTCGCCGCCTTCGCCTACCGGGTGCGCACCCCGGAGGACGTGGACGTTGCCGAGCGCTACTACCAGGAGATGGGCTGCCGCACCGAGCGCCGCAAGGACGGCTTCGCCCGCGGCATCGGCGACTCGGTCCGTGTGGAGGACCCGCTGGGCTTCCCGTACGAGTTCTTCTACGAGGTGGAGCACGTGGAGCGCCTGACCCAGCGCTACGACCTCTACTCGGCCGGCGAGCTGGTGCGCCTGGACCACTTCAACCAGGTCACCCCGGACGTCCCGCGCGGCCGCGCCTACCTGGAGAACCTGGGCTTCCGCGTTTCCGAGGACATCAAGGACTCCGAGGGCACCACCTACGCCGCCTGGATGCACCGCAAGCACACCGTGCATGACACCGCCCTCACCGGCGGCGACGGCCCGCGCATGCACCACGTGGCCTTCGCGACCCACGAGAAGCACAACATCATCCAGATCTGCGACAAGATGGGCGCGCTGCGCATCTCGGACCGGATTGAGCGCGGCCCCGGCCGGCACGGCGTCTCCAACGCCTTTTACCTGTACATCCTGGATCCGGACAACCACCGCGTGGAGATCTACACCCAGGACTACTACACCGGCGATCCGGACAACCCCACGGTCACCTGGGACGTGCACGACAACCAGCGCCGCGACTGGTGGGGCAACCCGGTCGTCCCGTCCTGGTACACCGAGGCGTCCCTGGTCCTGGACCTGGACGGCAACCCGCAGCCGCTGACCCAGCGCACCGATTCCTCCGAAATGGAGGTCACCATCGGCGCCGACGGGTTCTCCTACACCCGTGCTGACGAGGACGGGTCCGAGAAGGGCTTCAAGGTCGGCTCGCAGGTCTAGCTTCGGCTGACCCGCGGACGACGGCGGGAGGGACGGCAGATGCCGTCCCTCCCGTTTTCGTTGGGACGGACGGCGCCTCTGTCCCCGCCGGACCTCTCCCCACACCAGGGGCGGTTCATTGGACCCGCCTCGGCTAGGCTCAGGCCTGTACGAATCCGTATCCGGGGGAAGAAGCGCGTTGAATATGGCTGGTCTTGGAATTGTCTTCCTGCTGCTGCAGGTCCTGATTGTCGCTTTCTTCCTGTACTGGGTGATCCGATTGGGCGTAAAGCACGGGATGCGGTCCTACTACGACGAGGCAGCGCGGGCCGCAAAATCCGCAGATAAGACCGGACCTTCGTAAGGGCAAAGGTGCTGTAGGTTACGACGGTGGAAAATGACACCCTGCAGCTGCGGACCGCCACCCTGACCGATGACGCTGAACTCGCCCGGATGAACGCCTCCGCCTGGACTCCGGAAATTGAGGTCGTTCCGGCCGAAGGGCCCGATAAGCCCTTCTTCGCCGACTACCGCCGTGTGGAAGATGTCATTGTGGCGGCGGACGGGGACACCCTGGCCGGGTTCGCACATCTAGCCCGCCACATCCGAATTCCGAAGAATGACCACGTCCTGCACCTGAATTCCTTGGTCGTGGCGCCGGGCCAGCGTGGGCGGGGCATCAGCCACCGCCTGGTCGACGCCGCCGTCGAGGAGGCGCGACGGCGGGGCGCCCGCAAGCTGGGCCTCCGCGCCCTATCCACCAACAAGGTGGCGGTCGAGCTCTACCGTCAGCACGGCTTCGTCGAAGAAGGACGTCTCCGCGAGGAGTTCCGCCAGCCTGACGGCGGCTGGGCCGACGACGTGTGGATGGCCCTGTTCCTCTAGCCACCCCGGTAGGGCCCCGTCGTCGGCCCCCGCCTTATTCAGCGTCCCGGTACATGACCATGCCCGCGTGATAGAGCACGTCGTTCCGGAACTCCCCGTCAGCGGAGAACCCGGTGTCGTCGCGGTAGTAGATCATCGAGCCTTCGATCCAGTAGGCGCCCCGGTAGGCCGACTCGCGGTTGCCCCTCGCCTCGACGTACCGGCCCTCGGGGAGCAGGCGCTGCCGGATCGCCCCGTCCGCCGTGACCCACAGGCCGGCAAAAGGGTGCTCGGCCCCCGTGCCCGCGTTCATCGGGCGGCCACTCGACGGAGAATGTCATCACGGGAGGCTGCAACCTCGCGATGCAGCGTGCCGAGATCCTCCCCGACCAGCGATCCGGCCCATTTCCGCGGCCGGCCGGCCACCAGGACGGTGTCGATGTTTCGGGCGTCCGCACCGAGGACCAAGGTGCCGACGGCGTCGTTCAGCGGCATGTTGTTGATGTCGTCGGCGCGGACGATCAACAGGTCCGCCTGCTTCCCGGGCGTCAGGGATCCAGTCACGTCCCCCAGTCCGTTCGCCTTCGCGCCCTGCAGGGTGGCGAAGTCAAGGACGTCCCGGGTGCTGATCCGGCTGCGCGTCGGCGCGGCGGAGCCGTAGCCGGAGTTGACGGCGCGCATCCGCTGAATCGCATGCAGGGTGCGCATCTGCGTGAACATGTCGTTGGCCAGGGCCACCTCGACATCAATGCTCAGCCCGGGCCGGATGCCGGCCGCCAGCGCCTCGTCGACCGCGGGAACCGCGGTTTCCAGCCCGATCTGCGCATCCGAGGTGGGTGCCAGCGAGACCGTCACGCCGGCGTCGCCCATCGCGGTCCACGCCTCCGGGGCGAGGCCGGTGGCGTGGATCAGGGTGAGCGTGGGGTCCAGGATGCCCTGCTGCGCCCACCGCAGGATCGCGGCCGACGACGCCGTCCCGAAGACAGCGTCGATGCTGGTCCAGACGCCCAGGTCGCGGGCGACGGCGGCCAGCGCAGGACCGTACGCAATGTGGTCTCCGGCGATCTCGTCGGTGGACAGTGCGGCAAGGCGCAGGGTGACGAGCCCGTCATTGGCGCCGTGGAACCGGCTCATCAGCCGCTCCACGTCCGCCGGCCACTGCCCGTCCCACGCACCGAAGTGTGGAGCCATGGAGGCATGCACCCCGCGGATCCCGGTGTCCAGCAGAGCGTGGATCGCCGCGTCCGAGTGCGCACTCGTGCGGGAGTTGTGGGAGAAGTCGAGCAGGGTGGTGATCCCGGCGTCCAGGGCGGAGAGGGCCGCCAGCCGGGTGCCGATGTACATGTCGTGCGGGGTGTAGGCGGGGGCGGTGCCGGCCAGCGTGGACATGACGTAGGCGCCCAGGTCGGTGACGTCGGGAATGCTGCGGCGCAGCTGCGCCTGCCAGGAGTGCCGGTGGGTGTCCACGAAGCCGGGGCTGACGATCGCGCCACGGGTGTCAATGACGAGGGCCGCGGCGGCGTCGGCGGCATGGGCGGGGTCGGAGCGCAGGTCGGCTCCGACGGCGGCGATTTGGGAGCCGATCAACAGGACGTCACCGGAGGGCAGGTCGGGCACGGCGGGGTCCATCGTGACCACGGCCCCGCCGGTCAGCAGCACCGGCCGGTCCTCGGCCCGGGCCCGGGTCAGGTCGTTCAGGGAAGCGGTGTTCATAGTGTTCTTTCGGTGTGAAGGAAGCCTGGAGGTGTCAGGCGCGGTGGAAGGTGTAGCCGGCGTGCAGCAGCGTGTCGCCGGAGAATTCGCCGAAGGCCCAGAATCCGAGGTCATCGCGGTAGTCGATGCGGTTGCCGTTGATCCAGTAGGTGCCCTGGTAGGCGTGTTCGCGCCCGCCGCGGGTTTCGTCGTAGCGGCCGTCGGCGGTCAGGTGCTGGTGCACGAAGCCGTTTTCGTCGATCCAGGTCCCCAGTCGACTCTCCGGGATCTCGGCGGCGCTACCCGCCGCGGGCGTGGCGGGGCCGGCTCCCTCGCCGTCGGCCGGGGCGGTGGCCTCGACGGGCCGTCCGCCCCAGGAGCGGGCCTCGCCGTCGATGACCACCGCGACGGCGGCTGCGGGGTCGGCGCGGAAGGTCTGCACCACCTCCTCGGCCACCGTCGGGAGGATCGCAAAGCTGGCCGGGTTGCCCGGTGCGATGGCGGTCGGCGGCCGGTATCCGGCCGGACGCAGCGGTTGGGCCAGATCCAGCACCAGGGGGACGATCGTGAAGCCGGAGCAGTCGATGACGAGCGCGCCGTCGTCGTCGGCGGCGGTGAGCAGGCCCGGCCCGATGCCGACGATGCGGTCGCCGCCCAGCAGGAGGTCTCCCGGGGCGAAGTCCCCGATCAGGGGGTCGGCGGTGATGATGCGGGCGTTGCCGAACAGCAGCGGCTGCCGGTCGGACGCCGCGTGGATGGCGTGCAGCAGCTCGGGGGTGAAGGGAGTTGACATGTTTTTTCCTAACCGTGGAAGCGTTCGCGGTTCCAACGGTTTCGAGTCTTTCGCCGGGCGGCGGCCGCAACCAGACCGCGTCGGACCAGGGTGCGGCACGGCCTGTTTCACGCCGCGTCCACGACATAGTGTTTTGGCATGAGTTCCAGTGATTTGGGGGTTTTCCTCAAGGCCCGCCGCGGCAACGTCCAGCCGGCCGACGTAGGCATCCGCGCCCAGCGCGGGCGCAGGGTTGCGGGGCTGCGGCGGGAGGAAGTGGCCATGCTCGCCGGCGTCAGCGTGGACTACTACGCCCGGCTGGAGCAGGGCCGGGAGAAAAACCCGTCCCCCTCCGTTCTGAACGCCCTCGCCGGGGCGCTGAACCTGGACGCGGATCTGCGCGAGCATGTGTTCCGGCTGGCCGGTCTGGCCCCGACCCCGTGGCAGCCCGCGGACGATGCGGTGGATGAGTCGCTGCTGGAACTGCTCGCCGCCTGGCCGCACACGCCGGCGCTGATCATCAACCGGCAGCTGGACATCCTGGCCCGCAATGACCTGGCAGCTGCGCTCTACTCCGGTTTCGCACGGATGGACAATCTGGTGCGGATGACGTTTATCGACCCGTTCGGGCGGAGCTTCTTCACCGACTGGCAGCGGGCAGGCGAGACCTGCGTGGCGAACCTGCGGCTCGCGCTCGGCCATGCCGGCGCGCAGGAGGCCGTGCAGGCCCTGGTGGCGGAGGCCCATGCCGCCAGCGCCGAGTTCCGGGTCCTATGGAGCCGGCATGATGTGCGCGGCAAGACCGCGGAGGCCAAGGCGTTCCGGCACCCGGCGCTCGGGGATCTGCTCCTGGACTACAACGCCTTCGACGTCCGCAGCGCACCGGGGCAGCAGCTGGTGGTCTACCAAGCCCCCGCAGGAAGCCCCAGTGCGGAGAAGCTGCAACTGCTCGGTTCGTTGGCGGCGTCGGCGCCGGTAAGCGGCTGAAAGAGGCGGTTTTAGGCTAGCCCGCGCCGGCCAGTCTATCCGTGCCGAACTCCCGCCGGGCTGAGCGGCCTGCTGGCGCGGATGGAGAAGGCCGGGCTGCTCACCCGCACCCCGCCGACCGCCGGACCATCCGGCTGCACCTGACCGACGGCGGCCGCGAGGCTCTCGCCGCAGTGCGGTCCTCGCTGCAGGAACTGAACGGGCACATCACCGCCGGGTTCACCGCGGAGGAGCTCGCCGTCATCGCGCACTGGCTCACCTCCCTCGGCACCCACGGCCGGCGCGGCGGCGCTACTGTGGCCCCGATCGGACGCCACGGTCTCCGCACGCAGAGGAGTACGCACATGGGCAAAGTGGTTATGTACGCTTCGGTGTCCCTGGACGGGTTCATCGCCGACGAGAACGACCAGCCCGGTCCGTTGTTCGACTGGCTGCTCAGCGGCGACGTGCCGCTGGACGACAGCGGAGCGTTGAAGGTCTCCCAGGTTTCCTACGACTACACGCGAGCGTACTGGGACCAGATCGGCGCGACGATCGTCGGCCGCCGGGTCTTCGACCTGACCGACGGCTGGGGCGGAACCCCGCCGGGCGGAGTGGATCACGTGGTGGTGGTGACGCACCGGCCACCGCCCGACGGGTGGCACGCCGCAGCGCCGTTTTCCTTCGTCGACAGCGTTGACGCAGCCGTCACCCAGGCCCAAGAACTGGCCGGGGACCGCCTTGTCGAGGTCTCCGCCGGCGACGTCGGCGGCCAGGTCTTCGCCGCAGGCCTGGTGGACGAGGTGCGCATGGATGTCGCACCGGTCGTGTTTGGGTCCGGCAGGCGCTTTTTCGGTGCGGTGCAGGCGCAGCACCTGCTGGAGGACCCCGATGTCGTGCTGCAGGGCAACCGCGTGCTGCACCTGAACTACCGGGCCCGCCGCTGATCCGGCGACTGGCCAAGCGCTAGCCAGTCACGCTGCGGTTCAGATCGTCCGCCAGGGCGTCCGCGTTGTTCAGCACAATGGTGATGCTTTCGTCAGCAGAGGTCCGGATGACCACCCCGGGCCCTCCATTCCACAGCAGCCCGGTCTTCTTCCCGGGCACGCGGCGGTAGCCGATGCCGCCAAAGGCCGCCGGGCTGACCTGGTCAATCCGCTCAACGGCTGTGATGTCTTCCAGATCCAGAGTGCGCTGCCACAGCGGGCTGATGCCAAAGGTGAGCTGCCCATGGCGGAGAGAAACATAGAGATTGCTCAGGGCGATTCCTACACCCAGCCCAGTGCCGGCGAGCAGCCCCAGGATCGGGACGAGAATTGCCCAGTCTCCATCCGCTGCAGCTGCCGCCACAACGATGAACGCCAGACAGGCTGCCGCGATGACTACACCAAGCGCTTTGATTCCGGCTGGCGCGGACTGCCGATAGCGGAAGTGGTCCATCGCCTCAAGCTAGCAGCCCTGTCGTAGCCGATCCTGCCCCACTCCCCGCGGAATCCGGGCAGAACATGACCCTTGACAGGAGTCGGGTACGGCAATTTGTATGTGGACACCGGCGCCCCCTCCCAAGGCTGCCGATAGCCAGGAGGAACATGTGCCAGATTCCCGTCCCGTTGCGGCGCCGGAGCTGAACGGCGGTGCGGGAGCGGCTGCGCCGGGCTTTCACCTTCGGGTGGCCCCAGTACGTCATCTTGCTGAGCCAGGCGGCCGTCCTCCTAGCCTTCAACGATCTGACTCCACCGCGAATCGCCCTGGCCGGAGTGCTCGTTGCCATGGCGGCGGTGGGCGCGGTGGTGAGCCGCTCGGGCGCCCCGCAGGGCGCTTCGCCGCCAGAGGACGCGGAGAACCGGGAGGACCGGGAAGCTCCCTAGAACTGGATGCCGCGGGACAGCCCGCCGTCCACCAGCACGTTGGCTCCCGTCATCCGGGCCGCTCGCGAGCTGGAGACGAAGACGACGACGTCGGCCACCTCCTGCGGCGTGCCCATCCGGCCGGTAGGGTTCAGGTCCATGGACTCCCGGAACAGCTGCGGGTCGCCGGCTTCGATGCTCTGCCACACCCCGCCGTCGTGATAGGTGTTGCCCGGCGAGACGGTGTTGGCGCGAATCCCCCTCGCGGCCAGCTGGAACGCCAGCCCGGCCATGTAGGCGATCAGCGCGGACTTCACCGTGCCGTACGGTCCCGACGCGAAGTCCACCTCCCGGCCGGAGACGCTGGAGATGGCCACCAGCGACGGCGCCTCGCTGCGTTCCACGTACGGCAGGGCCGCCTTCATCAGCGCCACGGTGCCCAGCAGGTCCACGCGCAGGCAGGCCTCCCAGGCTGCCGGATCGTCGGCGATCTCCAGCGCGCTGACGTTGCTGACCACCGCGTCCAGCCGGCCGAACCCCTCGCCGACGTCGGCCACCCAGCGGGCCACCGCGTCGGCGTCGGCCATATCGACCACCGCGCCGGCCACCCGCACCCCTGTGTCGGCCAGGGCCGCCTCCGTCGCGGCGATCTCCTCCGGGCCGCGGGCGCAGAACGCCACGTTGGTGCCCTCGGCGGCGAAAGCCTCCACAATCGCCCGGCCGATCCCGCGGGTACCGCCGGTAACCAGGGCCGTCTTGCCGGAGAGCTGCAGATCCATGGCGCTTCCTCCATCTTTGCGGTGCGGTGTGTTTGTGAAAACGGTGGCGCTCGGCGGCGCGGCTGGACGCTCAGCGCAGCTCGGCGGCCCGCTGCCGCAGCTCCGCGTGCAGTCCGTCGTACGCCGTGGCGGCGGGGAACAGGTCCTTGCGGGCCTTGACCACCACAGAGTAGTTGGCGTCCACCACGTTGGCGATCGGCGCCTGCGCGGTCTGGCTCAGCAGCTGATAGGCGTCCATCTGGTGCAGCCCGAACAGCTCCTGGAACCAGCGCACCATCTCCACCTGCCCGATCCGCCAGGAATCCTCCATCGGCCGGGAGGAGCCGACGGCCATCCAGTGCGCGTCGGTTTCCAGCCGGGGCCAGGCCGGCGCGCCGCCCTTGATCAGTTCCACGAGGATGGTGGAGTTCATGGCGCCCTCGACGGCGGTGCCGCAGGCCTCGCCCTCGCCCTGCCGGTAGTGCCCGTCGCCGATGGAGAAGAGGGCGCCGGGCTGGTTGACGCCCAGGTACACGGTGGTGCCGGCCTTCACCTCCGGTGCATCCATGTTGCCGCCGAACCGTTCCGGCACCAGCGCGGAACGCACCTCCCCGCCCGGCGGGGCGACGCCCACGGTGCCGAGCATCGGCTCCAGCGGCAGGGCGACGTCGAACTCCGCGAAGCGGGCGGAGAACCCGACCGTGTTCCGGGCGGAGTCCACATGGTAGATCCACGTGGTGTCCGGCAGCGGGTCCTGCAGGAACGCGGTGCGGTCGGTGCTGGTCAGCCCGCCGAAGAACGGGATGGCGGCGGAGACACCGTAGCTGCGCGCCGGGGTCAGGTCCGCGATGTGCAGCGCCAGGGTGTCGCCCGGCTCGGCCCCCTCCACATAGAACGGCCCGGTCTGCGGATTCACGAAGCTCAGGTCCACCTTCTCGCTGGACAGGTCCTCCACCGAGGTCAGCGCGTTGTTGAACGCGTCCTCGCTCCACAGCTTCAGTGCGGTGCCGGGTTTCACCGTCATCACCGGGGCCATTCCCCCGAAGGTGTAAACGAGCTGGTCACGGGTGATAGTCGATGATCTCCATGGCCGGATGCTATAGACCCTCCGGGTGCCCGGCAACGGGCAGGGCCGGTCCGCCGTCATCGCCCGCGCGGTCGCCCACCCGGCCCGGCGGGCAAACGCGCCGCAAACCGCGGATAATGGGCTCAGCCCGCCGCGGCGGCGCCTTCGCCCGGAGGCGTGCCCTGCCGCACGGGCGGAAGGAGAACCCAGGTGGCCCTGATCGACAACGCGGTCTACGTGGACGGGCGGCGGCACTGCAGCCCCGCCTCGCTGGATGAGACGTTCCAGGCCGTCCGCGAGACCGGCGGCATGGCCTGGATCGGGCTCTACCGGCCGGACTCCGTCGAGCTGCTGGCGGTCGCCGAGGAGTTCGGCCTGCACCTGCTCAGCGTGGAGGACGCCCTGGCCGGCCACCAGCGCTCCAAGCTGGAACGCTACGGCGACACGCTCTTCCTGGTGCTGCGCCCGGCCCGCTACCTCGACGAGGAGGAGCAGGTGGAGTTCGGCGAGCTGCACATCTTCATCGGCCCGAACTACGTGGTCACCATCCGCCACGCCGAGTCCCCGGACCTGCGGCGGGTCCGCAAACGGCTGGAACAGGAACAGCAGCTGCTGGCCCTGGGGCCGCTGGCCGTCATGTACGCCCTCCTGGACCAGGTGGTGGATGAATACGAGCCGGTCGCCGCGGGCCTGGAAAACGACGTCGACGAGATCGAGGACGAACTGTTCGGCGGCGACTCCGAGGTCTCCCGCCGCATCTACGAACTCTCCCGCGAAGTCATCCAGTTCCAGCGCGCCATCACCCCGCTGGAGGACATGCTGGAAGCCATCCGCCGCGACCCCGAGGCCGGAACGGCCCTGCCGGAGGTACTGCGGGACAACCTGCGCGACGTGCTGGACCACGTGCTGCGCCTGACCGACCGGGTGAACGCCTACCGGGCCATCCTCGACAACGCCCTGAACCTGTCCTCCACCCTCGCCTCCAACCGGCTGGCGGAAACCTCCATCGCCCAGAACGAGCAGGTGAAGCGGATTTCCTCCTGGGCTGCCATACTGTTCGCTCCGACACTGGTGGGCACGGTGTACGGCATGAACTTCGAGCACATGCCCGAACTGGACTGGCCGGCCGGCTATCCGCTGGCCCTGGCGCTCATGGTCTTGATGGGCATCGGCCTGTATGTCACGTTCAAGCGCAACAACTGGCTCTGATCAAAGGAGGACATGGTGAGAAGGACCCTGGCCCTGGCCGCGGCGATGCTGCTGCTGCCCCTGGCCGCCTGCGGTGATTCGGCGGGACAGTCCGCCGGCCCGTCCGCCCCGGCAACCGCCGATGGCGCGACGTCGGCCCCGACGTCGGCCGGTTCCGACGCCGGCGCTGAGGCCGACGAACCGGGCGGCCCCGTGCTGGGCGGCTGGGGAAACCTCGAGGATTCCTCCGCTCCCTCCCTGGAATTCGGCCCGGACGGCACCTACTCCGGCACCGACGGCTGCAACGGCATGGCCGGAAACTGGCGGGAGGACGGCGGCCGCGTCATCCTCGATCCCGGACCCATGACGCTGAAGGGCTGCCCCGACATCGACACCTGGCTGCGGGACGCGGCCTCGGTGGAGCCCGCCGATGATGTGCTGGCGGTGTTCAACGCCGAAGGGCTGCGGATCGGCGAGCTGACCCGCTGATCCGCAGCCCTGCGGGGCGCGCTGTCCGGCTGAAGCTAGGCGTCCATCCGCTCCCGGACGACGGCGGGGGCGCGGCGCTTGTCGAAGACCGTGGCGCCGACCTCCTGCTCGGCCTGGTTGTGGATGCTCAGGTCGATGCCGGGCCGGTCCCGCAGCAGGGCCACGGCCGCCAGCGAGAGCAGCGCGAAGATCAGCAGGTAGGTGGAGACCGACGCCGAGGTGCCGGTGGCCTGCACCAGGGCGGTGGCGATGGTCGGGGCGAACGCTCCGCCGATGATGGCGCCCAGCGCGTAGGAAATCGAAACGCCGGAGAAGCGGACCGACGCCGGGAAGACCTCGCTGTAGAGCGCCGCCTGCGGCCCGTAGGTCAGGCCCAGGCCCACGCTGAGCAGCGCCAGGCCGAGGAACAGCGCCTGGATGTTGCCGGTGTCGATCAGCCAGAACAGCGGGAAAACGGTCAGCGCCACGCAGAGGAAGCCGATGATGTAGGTGCGGCGGCGGCCCAGGATGTCGGCCAGGAAGCCGGAGACCAGGGTGAACACGAACCACAGGAACGCCGCGGCGGTCACGGCCACGAGCACCTCGGTGCGGTCCATCGCCAGGTCGCCGGCCGGGTCGGTGGCGTAGCTGAGCACGAATCCGCCGGTGATCATGTACCCGGCGGCGTTGTTGCCGGCGAACACCACCGCGGCGATCAGCACCAGGAGCCAGTGCCGGCGGAACAGCTCCACGATCGGCACCTTGGTCTGCTGCTTCTTCTCGGCGATCTCCTGGAACACCGGGGACTCGTCCACGCTGCGGCGCACGACCATGCCCACGATGATCAGCACGAAGCTGACCAGGAACGGCACCCGCCAGCCCCACTCAATGAACGCGTCGCCGGGCGAGATGACCCCGGACATCAGGGCCAGCATGCCGGAGGCGAGCAGCATGCCCAGCGGCACGCCGAGCTGCGGGAACGCACCGAACAGTCCGCGGCGGTTCGCCGGAGCGTGCTCCACGGCCATCAGGGCGGCGCCGCCCCACTCGCCGCCGGCGGAGATGCCCTGGATGATGCGCAGCACCAGCAGCAGGATCGGGGCCAGGACGCCGGCGGTCTCATAGGTGGGCAGCACGCCGATCAGGGTGGTGGCCCCGCCCATCAGGACCAGGGTGATCACCAGCATCGCCTTGCGGCCGATCTTGTCGCCGTAGTGCCCGGCCAGGAAGGCGCCGAGCGGCCGGAACAGGAAGCTCAGGCCCACGGAGGCGAACGCGATCAGCAGGCCGATCTGCGATCCGGCCGGCTCGAAGAACAGGCTGGCGAAGACCAGCCCGGCGGCGTTGGCGTAGATGAAGAAGTCGTACCACTCGATGGTGGTGCCCACGATGGTGGCAAAGGCCACCCTCCGCTGATCGTTGCGTGCTTTCGTCGGTGTCGGTGCTGCGGTGGTTGGTGCGCTCATAACTGTTCTTTCTGTGGGGGCAGAGAACGGGCTGTGCCTCCGGCGGGGGCGGGGCCCGCGGCCCGAAAGGGAAAGAGCGGCCGACGGCGGGGCGCCGTCGGCCGCTCTTTCTGTGGGGGGGGTGCCGGATGGTTTCTAGCGGGCCAGCGGGGCCTTGTGGACGTCTTCGACGTGCAGGTCGGCGCCCTTGGTTTCCTTGACCATGGTCACGGCGACGAAGGAGATGACGCAGAGGACCATGATGTAGATGCCGATGGAGCCGGACCAGCCGGTGGCCTCCAGCAGCATTTCGGCGATCATCGGGGCAAACGCGCCGCCGAGGATGGCGCCGATCGCGTAGCCGATGGAGACGCCGGAGTAGCGGACCCGGGCCGGGAACATCTCGGCGTACAGCGCGGACTGCGGGCCGTAGGACAGGCCCAGGCCGATGGTCAGCACGAAGATCGAGAGCCCGAACAGGAACACGTTGGCGGTGTCGATCAGCAGGAACATCGGGATGGCCCAGAGGAAGACCCAGGCGTAGCCGATCTGGAAGGTGCGGATACGGCCGATCTTGTCCGAGAGGATGCCGCCGTACATGGTGAAGATCAGCCAGCCGAAGGAGCCCACGGCGGTGGCCAGCAGCACGGACGGACGCTCCATGCCCAGCGTCTTGCCGGCGTAGGAGGCGAAGAACGCGATGACCAGGTACCCGGCGGCGTTGTTGGCGATGAAGATCAGCGCGGCGAGGATGACCTCGCGGGAGTTGTGCTTGAACAGCTGTCCCAGCGGGGCGGAGGATTCCTTCTTGCGCTGCTGGATCTCCTGGAAGACCGGGCTCTCATCGACGGTGCGGCGGATGAAGTAGCCGACGAAGATCAGGGCCACGGAGAGCAGGAACGGAATGCGCCAGCCCCATTCCAGGAACGCCTCGTTGCTCATGGAGCTGGAGATGATGAACATGACGAAGGTCGCCAGGATCATGCCGACCGGCACGCCGATCTGCGGGTAGGCGCCGAAGAAGCCGCGCTTGTTGATCGGTGCGTGCTCCACGGACAGCAGGGCCGCGCCGCCCCATTCGCCGCCGGCGGAGAAGCCCTGCAGGATGCGCAGCACCAGCAGCAGGATCGGGGCCGCGACGCCGATGGAGGCGTAGGTGGGCAGCACGCCGATCAGGGCGGTCGCTGCGCCCATCATGACCAGGGTGAAGACCAGCATCTTCTTGCGGCCCAGCTTGTCGCCCAGGTGGCCGGCGACGACGGCGCCCAGCGGGCGGAACAGGAAGCTGATGCCGATGGAGGCCCAGGAGACGATCTGCGCCAGGGCGCTGCCCTCGCCCAGCGGGGCGAAGTACAGGGACGCCAGCACCAGGCCCGCGGCCTGGGCGTAAATGAAGAAGTCGTACCACTCGATGGTGGTACCGACCAGGGTGCCGGCAAGGACTTTGCGCTCTTCCTTGCTCATCCGCTGCGAGGACGCCGCAGACGCAGATGCTGTGGTCATGGGAACTCCGATGTTCTTGGCCTGAACTGCCAGCTGGGATTAGGGAAACGAATTACTGAAAGAACGGTCGGTAAAACGTGCTACACGATACCGCCCCATGTGACCCAGGACACTTGTTCCGGGGAATGTGACGCTTTCGCCCGCGAAAATGACACAGCGCGGCAGGCCCTGGACCTCGGCTTCCCTTGGAAATCAGCCACCGGCAACACCTCCGACTATCCGCGAGCACTGCATGCCCCCGTGGCCCGTCCTGCCGGACCACCGCTGCAGTGTTCGATAGTTGAACTGCTGTCTCTTTTTGCGAACAGAGCAAAACTATAGACGGGGTGTGATCAAGCGCACAAGTTGGCCACGTCACACTGCGGAGCAGCAGCAGTGACGGGCGACGGCGCGGCGAAGGCGGGCGGCGAAGCTGCTGCGAACGCGAAACGGGCGGCACCGAAGGCGGCAGCGCGAGGCGGCCGCAGGGCTCCGGGTGCTGGCCACGCGCGTGCCGGGCAACCGCCGCAGCCGGACTCCGGACATCCAGGCTCAGGGCTCCGCGGCACGTCCGCGGGGCCCGGATGGAACGGTCAGCAGGTGGGCGTCAGCCGGCCGCCTGAAGAATCACGCCGCTGCGCGGAATCGAGGGCAGCTGGGTCAGCGGCACGGTGAGGTCCTGCGCCGGGACCCGGTAGCGGCCCTCGGCGAGCAGGCGGGTGGCCTCTTCGACCAGGGCCAGGGTGATCGCTTCGCCGGGGCAGCGGTGGCCGGACTCGACCTGCCCGCCGCCCTGGGGCACCAGCCGGTAGGGGTTGTCGTCCCAGCTGCGGAACCGTTCAGGACGGAAGGCCTGCGGATCGGGCCAGATCCGCGCGTCGTGATTGGTGCCGTACAGGTCCAGCATGGCCCAGGTCCCCGGCTTGAAGGTGTGTCCTCCCCAGCTGAACGTGGTGGTGGCCACCCCGGCCACGGCCGGGAAGAAGGGGTAGTAGCGGCGCACTTCCTGGGCGAACGGCTTCAGGTCCTGCAGCCGTTCCGCGTCGCCGGAGGCGAAGGCGGCGGCCCACTGCGGGTGCTCCACGAGCGCGGTGGCGGCGAAGGCGATGAACCGGGCCACGGCCACGATCGGGCGGATCACGTTGAGCAGCTCCACGGCGGCCACGTCCTCCGACAGCGGCGCGCCGTCGTCACCGGTCTGGGCCGCGATCAGGGCGGCCGGGCTGTCGGCGGGTGCGCGGCGGCGGCCGGCGCGCAGGTCGGCGATGATTCCGCGGGCCCACTTTTCCGTGCGCCGGCGGCGCAGCTGCGCCCACCAGTTCTTCGGCCCGAAGGACCCGGCCTGGTTCACCATCAGCGCGAACTCCGGAGCCCGCGCGTCCACTTCGCTGTCAGCGAGGGGCACGCCCGCCCACTCCGCGGCCGCAGCCGTGAGGATCCAGTGCGCTTCGCCGTGCAGCACCACCGGGTCCACGCCCCAGGAGTCGACGCGCCGCTTCCAGGTCCGGACGAAGATCTCCCGCAGCCGGGTGACCGCCTCCGGGCCCATCATGGCCAGGAACATGGCCTTCCGGTGCCGGTGCGCAGCGCCGTCGAGGGTCTGCACGCTGCCCTTGTCCTGCAGCAGGTGCACCACGGTGGGCGGCAAGGCGCCCTTGCGGGTGAAGCGGCCGCCGTCGTAGAAGACCTGAGCGGCTTCCGCCCCGCGCATGCACACCACCGGCCGCCCCGCGATCCGGGTGCGGAAGATGTCGGTGCCCAGCCGGTCGCAGCGTGCGGAGATAAAGGTGTATCCCTCACGCAGGAATGCGGCTGAGCTGTCGGGCGTGCGCAGTTTGGGGACGGTCATCGGTCTCCTTCGGTTGGGGGTCAGGGGTCGGGGTCGGAGCTGCTGCCGCGGCAGCGTCGGCCAGGCGGCGGCGCAGTGCGCGGACGGAGTGTCCGGCGCGGCGCAGGCGCCGGCCGGCGTACGGCACTCCCCCGCGCAGCCGCCAGTACAGGGCCGCCCAGATGCACACGGCGCGTTCCGCGGTCCAGGCCGGCGCCCAGAGCGCCGCCGTCGGCGGATAGACGGCGGTGCCGCCGGCGCGGCGTCGGCCCGTCTCGGCGACGGCGACCGCCGCGGCGGCCAGGGCGGCGAGCCGTCGGGGCCGGCGCAGCCCGGAGAGGATCAGCGGCAGCAGCGACAGTTCAGTCATCAGCCGGGCGGGCTGGGCGAAGCTGTCGTAGGCCTGCCGGACGCGCTGGCCGCGGAAGTGCCGGGAACTGCACGGCAGACGGGGAACGAAGAGGTCATCGGCGCGCAGCTCGGTGCCGCCGGCGGCCCGGACGGTGCGCAGCAGTTCGAGGTTCTCGAAGAGCACGTTGCCGTCGTACCCGCCGGTGCCCTCCAGCACCGCCCGGCGCACCGCCACCGTGCCGGGGTAGTCCGAGCCGAGGGCCCGGTTGATCAGGCTGCGGGCGGTGTCCCAGCGGACATGCCAGGCCGGGGTGCCGATGAAGTGGTTCTGCGGGCGCACGACGTCGGCCCGGCCCAGCCCGGCCACCACCTGTTCCAGTGCCGCCCGGGTGTACCGCACGTCGTCGTCGGCAATCACCACGCAGGGCGCGGTGGCCTGCCGCAGGCCGGTGAGCACTCCGGCCACCTTGCCGTTGAGCACGCCCAGCGGATCCGGCGGCAGGTGCCGGACGGCGGGCGGAAAGGCGCGGGCGTGCGCGGCGAACCGGTCCGGGTCCGACCCGTCGATGACGGTCACCGGCAGCCAGCGGCTGAGCCGGGTGAGGTAGTCGGCCAGCTCGGCCAGCCCGGCGTCGTCGGCCCATTTCAGGGGCAGGATGTACTCGGCGTCGGCGAGGTCGGGGGCCGGCTTCACGGGTGCTGGTGTTCCTTTCCGGTGCATCTGGTCCCCTGGTGAGGGGCCTGGTCGGGTGGCGGCGGTCGGGCCGGGCGGTCGGCCCGGGCGGTCGGGCCGGGCGGCGCCGCAGCGCCGCCCGTCTCCGGCCTGGTGCTATTCCTTCTTCATCTTGTCCTGCACGACGCCGGCGGCCTTTTCCATGGTGTTGGGCAGGTCGGTGGTGCCGTAGTACCGGGCGTCCGGACGGGTGACGTCCGGCATGGGTGCCGTGGTGGTGGGCCCGTCGTGGTAGCTGAATTCGCCGTGTCCGTCGGGGGTGGGGCCGGAGGCCCAGCGGCCTTCCGCGGCGGCCGGGCCGTTGGAGAAGTTCAGGTACTGGTAGGACACCTCACGGGCCTCGTTCTTCAGCGGGAAGTTGCTCGGCACCGGCAGGGCCTCCATGCCTTCGGCCTGCAGCTCCATGGCGGCGGCGGTCCACTGGTTCTGGTGCATGGTGTCGCGGGCCAGCAGGAAGGAGAGCAGGTCCCGCACGCCGTGGTCATCGGTCATGTGGTAGAGCCGGGCGACCTGGACGCGACCCTGCATTTCGGCGTTCGCGTTGGAGGTGAAGTCGGCCAGCAGGTTGCCGCTGGCGGTGATGTAGCTGCCCTGCCAGGGGTTGCCGTTGGAGTCGGCCGCGCGGGCGCCGGCGCCGGCGACAATCGCCTGCTGCACGTCCTGCCCGCCGATCACGGCGGCGACGGCGGGATCATCCTGGGTGGAGCCGCGGGACACGCCCAGCGGGTCCTTTTCGAGCAGCTGGGCGATCATGATGGCAAGCATTTCGACGTGGCCCATCTCCTCCGCGGCGATGCCGTAGAGCAGGTCCCGGTACTTGCCGGGAAGATGTGAGTTCCATGCCTGGAAGCCGTACTGCATGGCCACCGTGATTTCGCCGTACTGCCCGCCGAGCACCTCCTGCAGTTTGCGGGCGAAGACGGCGTCGGGCTGATCGGGGACGGTCTTGAATTGGAGTTCCTGCTTGTGGAAAAACATGCAATTTCCTCCTGGCCTTGGGTGACCCGGCCCATACGTGGCCCGTTGAGGCGGCCAGCCGGATCGGTGTCCCCAACCTAGCCATGCGGTCCACCCGTGGGAAGGGTCATCAGCAAGCTTATTACTTCCGGCGAGGACTTCGGGTGCGCGGGCTTGACTGCGGCGTGCCGTTGACGACACTGCGGACACTGCACCGCGACTGCCGCGACGTTGCCGACACGGCGTCCGGCTAGGCTGTCGCCATGTCTGAGCACCTTCCCGCCCCGTCCTCCCAGCCTGCCGCCGGCTCCGGCGACGCTTCGTCCTCCCCGGCGGCCGACGTCGGCGGCACAGCTGCTCGCGCCCCGCACCCCGCCGCCGGCCCCGCCCCCCCCCCCGCCGACGTCGGCCCGGCCCAGGTCACCGACGACCTGGCCGTGCGCCGTCACGTGCTGCCCTCGGGGTTGGCCTACACCACCACCGCCGGGCGGATCGTGTTCCGCCGCGAGGAGACCAAGGACGGCCTGGCGGACGGCTTCCGGCCCAAGGCGGAGATCTTCCTGACCGCCTACACCGCCGACCGCGACCCTGCCGAGGGAACCGCCTCCCCCAACCCGCGCCCGGTGGTGTTCGCGTTCAACGGCGGGCCCGGCTCGTCGTCGGTCTGGCTGCACCTGGGCCTGCTGGGCCCGAGGATGGTGGACTCGGGCGACGTCGGCGCCCTGACCCCGGCACCTTACGGCCTGGTCGACAACCCGGAGACGCTGCTGGAGCATGCCGACCTGGTGATGATCGATCCGGTGAACACCGGTTTCTCCCGTGTGGTGGACGGCAACCAGGCCGACGAGTTCCATGCCTTCGAGCAGGACCGGGACCTGGTGGCCGAGGTGATCCGGCTCTGGACCACGCGCAACAACCGGTGGCTGAGCCCGAAGTACCTGGTCGGCGAGTCCTACGGCACGCTGCGCGCGGTCGCCGTCGCCGGCCGACTGTTCGAGGCCTACGGGATGGCGGTCAACGGGCTGGGCCTGATCTCCACGGTGCTGAACCTGGCGACGCTGGATTTCGCGCCCGGCCGGGACACCCCGTACGCGCTGCACCTGCCCACCTACGCGGCGATCGCGCACTATCACGGCCGACATCCGGGCCGGGAGCTGGCCGACGTCGTGCGAGAGGCCGAGGAGTACGCGGCCCGCGACTACGGCTACGCGCTGACGCAGGGCGCGCGGCTCACGGCGGAGGAGTTCGACGGCGTGGTGGCGCGGCTGGCGGAGCTGACGACCCTTGATCCGGGTTTCATCCGGCGGACCAACCTGCGCTGGGACTACGCGCAGTTTTCCGCCGAGCTGCTGCGGGATCAGCACCTGTCGGTGGGGCGGATCGACGGGCGGTTCACGGCGCCGGCGGAGGATCCGCAGGCCTCGATCAACTGGGACGATCCCAGCCTGGCCGCGATCAACGGCCCCTACGCTGCGGCCATCAACCACTATCTGCGCGCCGAGCTGGGCTACGAGAACGACCTGCCCTATGAGGTGCTCAGCGGACGGGTGCAGCCGTGGAGCTACCGGCAGTTCGAGGGCGTGCCGGTGGATGTCACCAAGACGCTGGAGCGGTTGATGGCGCACAACCCGTCCCTGCGGGTGCACGTCGACTACGGGTATTACGACGGCGCGACGCCGCACTTCGCCGCCGAGTACGTGTGGGCGCATATGCGGCTGACCGACGAGGCGCGGGCAAGGTTCACCCACCACTATTACGAGGCCGGCCACATGATGTACGTGCAGCCGGAGGCCCGGCGGGCGCAGTTGGCGGCGCTGGCGGAGTTCGTGGCGCCGCGGTAGTCGGCGCAGGGCGGGGTTGGACGGGCGTCGCGGACGGGCGGCGTCACGGACGGGCGGCGCCACCATCCAGCTTCCGCTGCCAGTTTGTGCACTTGCTGCCATTGCGAACCGGCAGCAGCTGCCCAAACCGGCAGCTCGACGTCGACGGTCCCGGGCGCCAGCGGGCTGGAACCTGGCCGGGGCGGCGTTGGGCGGGCGGCGGCGTCGCGGGCGGCGCCGCCGACGATCAGCGCCACTATCCAGCTTCCGCTGCCGGTTTGTGCACTTGCTGCCATTGCGTACCGGCAGCAGCTGCCCTAACCGGCAGCGCGACGTCGACGGTCCCGGGCGCCAGCGGGCTGGGACCCTTGCCGGGGCGGCTCCGCCGGTTAGTGGGCCGCGCCGGTCTCGACGAGCAGCACGCCGCCGACGATCAGCGCCACCCCGAGCCCCATCACCCAGGTGAAGGGTTCCTTGAAGATCACCCGGCTGAGCACGGCCGTCAGCGCGACGCCGGCGGCCGCCCACAGTCCGTAGGCGATGCCGAGGGGCATGCCCAGGGCCAGGACGACGGCGAGCAGGCTGAATGCGGCCAGATAGCCGGCGACCACGGCGATGTACCAGCGCCGGGAGCCGCCTGTCGCGGCGCGCAGCGACAGCGTGGCACCGACCTCGGCGAGAATCGCGACGGCGAGCAGGATCCACTGCATCAGTGCGCTCCCTCCGACCGGTCGGACCCAGGGGCGCGGTGAGAGGCCTCGCCTCCGTCGCGTCCGCCGGAACCGCCGCCGCGCCCGCCACCGGAGCCGCCGTCGCGCCCGCCTCCGTCGTGTCCCCCGGAGCCGCCGCCGCGCCCACCGCCGGAGCCGCCACCGGAACCGCCGCCGTCACGCCCGGCACCGTGCCCCGTGGGTTCGGTGCGGCTGGCGGCCGCCTGCGAGCCGAGCTCGACGCACAGCACGCCCGCCATGATCAGCACGATGCCGGCGCCCATCACCCAGGTCATCGGTTCATCGAAGATAAGGGTCGACAGCACCGCCGTGAGGGCGACGCCGCTGGCCGCCCAGAAGCCGTAGGCGGCGCCGAGCGGCATTCCCTGGCGCAGTGCTCCGGCAAGCATGATGAACGCCGTGAGGTACGCGGCCGCGGTCACCGCGTACAGGCCCGGCATCTCCAGTGCCGCCTTGAGCGTCAGCGACCCGGTCACTTCGGCCGCGACGGCGGCGCAGAGCATCATCCAGCCCTTGATGGGGTTCCTCCTTGGGTGCTGCGGTACGGCAACGGGTCAGCGGGTGGCGAAGTGCACCCAGACGCCGATGATCCACGCGGTGCCCGCGGCCAGGGCCAGCGCGAGCTCCGCCAGCATGCCGAGGCCGGTGGCCTTCAGGGCGGCCCAGCTCGACGACGCCGCGGCGGCCAGGTTCCGCTGGCGCACGAATTCGCTGGCCAGCAGCCCGCCGGCGAAGCCGACCACCAAGCCGACTACGGGGATGAGGAACATGCCGACGACGCCGGCCACCAGTCCGACCAATACCGAACGGTTGGGGATCTGCCGCTGCTTCAGCTTCCGGCCGGTGAGCACGGCGCTGGCGGACATCCCGGCGAGCGCGAACAGCGTGCCGAAGGCGAAGGACCACCAGCCGGCACCGCTGCTGACTCCGATGGCCCAGCCGAGGAAGGCCAGCAGGATCAGGATGCTGCCCGGCAGCACCGGCACCACAATGCCGGCCACGCCGACGGCGATCAGCACTCCGGCGGCAAGGGTCACGATCAGATCGGCATCCATCTCCCCAGTCTCGCATTCCGGCAGCTCGTCCCTCGCACCGGCGAGGCGTCGGGCAGCCGAGGGGCGTCGGGCCGCGCCGTCGGCATCCGGGCCGACCCACGCGGGGGTGAGGGCCTCTCCGCCGACCTGGTGTCAAGCCGTTCCGGAGCAGACATCCCCTTTCGCCGCTGTCAATAGTAAGCTTGCTGATTACCAGACAGTCACCGCACACTGCCAAGGAGGACACCATGAGCTCGGATGCCACAGGAGGCCGGAACAGCGGCGGGGACCGGCGGAGCCGAAACCCGGACCCGGACGCGACGCAGGCGATGCCGACGGAAGGATCGGGCGCCCATGTTGCGGAGCCGCCCACCGATGCCGGGCGGCCGACGGGACGGCGCGCCGCGGACAATGACGTGCCCGCCGGCGCAACGGACGGCGGCTACACCGACATCGACTACGGCGCGTTCCAGGAAGAGGACGCGCACGACGGCGCCACCCGGCGGCTGCCCGATGAGGCGCAGGAGCGCCGCGGCGCCGACTCCCCCACGGAGCGCATCTCCGACCGGGACCGGACCCGGGCCATGCCCCAGGCGGACGGCAACGCCCGCCCGTCATCCATCAGTGCGGAACGGGATCCGCGCGACGGCGGCTACCGGGACGACGCCGGTGCCGCGGCCGACGGCGGGACGCGCGGCTCCGGCGGGGGCCGGGCCGGAGCTGTGCTCGGCGGAGCCGCTGGGGCGGGCGCCGGGGCCGGACGTGGCGGGCGCGATTCCGGTGACGGACGGCGGGACGCCGGGGATGCCGCCGTCGCCGCTCCCAACCGGGAGTCGCTCCTGCAGCGGGAGAAGGAGGCCTTCGGCGGCATGAAGTTCGGTGCGGCGTTCTTCGGCTGGCTCAGCGCCACCGGGATGCTCGTGCTGCTCTCGGCCCTCGCCGCAGCGATTGCGGCCGCCGTCGGACTGTCCAACAACGCCGACCTGGGGCAGGCCCTGAACCAGGTGGGTACCGACCAGTCCGCCGGTATTGCCGGCGCCATCATCGCGCTGGCGGTGCTGCTGATCGCCTACTTCGCCGGCGGGTACGTTGCCGGGCGGATGGCCCGCTTCAACGGCCTGAAGCAGGGCCTGGCGGTTTGGATCTGGGGGCTGATCATTTCCGCCGTCGTCATTGTGCTGGGGCTGATCTTCGGCAACGACATCAGCGCGCTGACCCAGGCGAATGCCCTCGCGCCGCTGCCGGAGTCCTTTGACGAGATCAACCCGATGACCTGGCTGACGGTCGGCCTGTCCCTGGCGGTGGCGCTGGTCGGCGCGCTGCTCGGCGGCCTGGCTGGCATGCGCTACCACCGCCGGATCGACAAGGCGGACTTCGGCCCGGTGGACGACGACCGGCGCTGACCTAACGGAACACAGCCTTTGGGGCCTCCCGCCACTGCGGCGGGAGGCCCCTGCAGTTTCGAGGCGCCCCCTTCCAGCTCCCCACGGCCCCCTCCAGATTGCACCTGTTCCTCCAGTTCCCCACGACCCCCTCCACCCTGCGCCCTTCCCTCCAGTCCCCCACGGCCCCGTCCACGTCGCCGCCTTCCCTCCAGTCCCCACGACTCCCTCCACCGTGTGCCTGTTCCTCCAGTTCCAGACGGAGGGAACGGACAAAGTGGAGGGGCAGGATCCAAACCGGAGGGATCCAGGCCGTCCAGTGCCCACGCACGCCGAAGGGCCGGCACTCCGTTTCCGGAATGCCGGCCCTTCAGCCTGTCCGCGGCACAGGCGGGGTGGGGGTGCCCGCCGCAGCCGAGGCTCACGGGCCACCCGCGGCCGCCCGCCGTCGCCCGCTACGGGCTGGGGGTGCCGCCGTTGACGTTCAGGGTTTCACCGATCACGTAGCTGGATTCGGGCGATGCCAGGAACACATACGCCGGCGCGAGCTCGGTCGGCTGGCCGGCGCGGCCCAGCGGCACGCTCTGGCCAAACTCGGGCAGGTCTTCCTTGTTCTGGCCGTCGCTCGGCTGCAGCGGAGTCCAGAACGGGCCCGGCGCCACGGCGTTCACCCGGATGCCCTTAGGCGCCAGCTGCTGGCCCAGGCCCTTGGTGAAGTTGTTGATGGCCGCCTTCGTGCTGGCGTAGTCGAGCAGGTTCGCCGAGGGCATGTAGGCCTGGATCGAGGTGGTGTTGATGATGCTCGAGCCGGGCTGCAGATGCTTCAGCGCAGCCTTGGTGATCCGGAAGAACGAGTAGATGTTCGTCTTGAACGTGTGGTCCAGCTGCTCGTCGGACAGGTCCTCGAGGTTGTCGATGGCGACCTGCTTGCCGGCGTTGTTCACCAGGATGTCGAGCCCGCCCAGGCCTGCGACGGCGTCCTCGACCAGCTGGGCGCAGTACTCGGCGTCCTTGATGTCGCCGGGCAGCTTCACCACCTTGCGGCCGGACTTTTCGATCGCCTCGGCGATGTGCTGGGCGTCCGGCTCCTCCTCGGGCAGGTAGGAGATCGCGACGTCGGCGCCTTCCCGGGCGAACGCGATGGCCACCGCCGCGCCGATGCCGGAGTCGCCGCCGGTGATCAGCGCCTTGCGGCCTTCGAGCCGGCCGGTGCCGCGGTAGGTGTCCTCGCCGTGGTCGACATGGGGGGTCATGTCCTTGTCCAGGCCGGGTTCGGGCTGGTCCTGCTCCGGCGGAGCGATCTTCGGGTACCGGGTCACCGGATCCTGGAACGTGTACTGATCAGTCGAGTTGCCGTTGGTCATTCATGCCACCTCTCGGTAGATGTCCATTCGGGCCACTTACTACTGTAAGTATGCTTAGTACCCTACGCCCCGGTGGGGATGCGGCTCAAGTCCGACTGTTTCCGCTGTCCGGGCGGGAACGGGTGGCGGCCAGCGCGGCGCCGGCGAGCAGAGCCGCGCAGGTCATCACGATGCCGAGCGGCACGGCGCTGGTTTCACCGGCCAGCCCGGTCAGCGGAGAGACCAGGGCGCCCATGAAGAACTGTCCGCCGCCGAGCACCGCGGAGCCGCTGCCGCTGGTGTGCCGCACTTCGTCCAGCGCCAGAGCGGTGGTGTTGCCCATGATGAAGCCGATGACGGCGACCGCGCAGAAGATGGCCACGGCCAGCAGCAGCGGAGGTGCGGGCGAGAGCGCCAGGGCCAGGACGGTCGCGGAGGCTGCCAGCAGCACGGGGACGGCCACGGCGACGGTCCGCCGCGGCGGGATCCTGCGCGCGAGGCGGGAGGAGATGTAGCCGGTGGCCACCAGGCCGAGGGCGTTGAGCCCGAAGGCGAAGCCGTACTGCGCGGCGGTGAAGCCGATCAGGTTCTGGTAGATGAACGACGACGCCGAGATGTAGCTCATCAGCACGCCGAAGGTGGAGGCGAACAGGAGGGCGTAGCCGAGGAAGCGGCGGCTGCGCAGCACCTCTCGCAGGCCTGCGAACGGGGAGCCCTGGCTGCGCTGCTCCGGCGGCCGGGTCTCTCCGAGCACGAAGACGACGCAGGCGAACATGACCAGGGCCAGCCCGGCCAGCACCCACAGGACGCCGTGCCAGCCCACAGTGGTGGCGAGCAGGCCGCCGGCGGTCGGCGCGACCACCGGCGCCACGCCGCCGATGGTCATGAGCAGGCTGAAAGTGCGGGCGGCCTGCGGCCCGTGGGTCAGATCCGAGATGGCCGCCCGGGCGATCACGACGCCGGCGGAGGAGCACAGCCCCTGCACCAGCCTCGCTCCGATCAGTACCGCCAGGTTGGGGGCCAGGGCGGCGGCCACCGAAGCGGCGACAAAGCCGGCCGAGCCGATCAGCAGCGGCCGGTACCGGCCGTACTTGTCCGACAGCGGTCCGAAGAGCAGCTGCCCGGCCGCCATACCGAGCAGGAACGCAGTCAGGGTCAGCTGCACTCCGGTGGCACCTGCGGAAAAGTCGCGGCCGATCTCCGGAAACGAGGGAAGGTAGAGGTCGGAGGCGAAGGGTCCGGTGGCTGAAAGCAGCGCGAGGGCCAGGAACAGGCCGGGCGTCAGTGCGGTGACCGCGCGCCGGCCAAAGGACAGTGCAGGCATGGCTCTGATCCTATGCGCGGCCGGGCCACGGCTTAGGTTCGTGACGGACCGGCCGGCGGGCTCGACGGCGGTCGGCGGGCGCGACGGTGCCGCGGGGCACATCCGCGACGGCGTCGGGGGCACGCGCCGTCGCACACGGCGTCGTGCACCCTCACGCACGGCGTCGCGCTCCTACCCGAGGTCCCTGTTCGGTTCTGAAGGCGCCTGCAGCACCGCCCGCTCTGGCCCAAGCGGGCGGCTGCGGCGCAGACTTTTGGGAACCGGTTTTGGGCGTCTGTAACCGCCGGCGCGGGAGCGCCCGTCACCCCTGAGGAGACACGTGAAGACAGCACAGCCAGACAGCACCGGCCCACGGAGCGTTCCCGTTTCCGCCGGTCAGCACGCCTCGGCGGCCTCGGCGTCGGACCAGGCCGCACCGGACCCGGCGGAGCAGCCGTCCGAGGCCGGACAGCTGCCCGAAATCGTGGTGGGGGTCGACGGCTCCAAGCTGTCCATCATCGCGCTGCGCACCGCCCGACGGCTGGCTGGAAAGCTGGGATGCACCGTCCATGCGCTGACGGTCGTGGAGCATCCCGTGGCGATGGCCGTGCCGGTGGCCGCGTCGGAGCTTTCTCCCGGCGCCGAAGCTGTCGGCCTGCTGGAGGAGTGCGTTGAACAGGTCTACGGTGAGCCGGACCCGCAGGGCGTGCGCAAGACCGTGGTCGGCGGACAAGCTGCAAGAGTGCTGGTGGAGGCGTCCGACCAGGCCGAGATGCTGGTAGTGGGCAACAAGGGGCGCAGCGGAATCAGCGATCTGCTGCTCGGCTCGGTCAGCACCGCGGCGGCGTCCCACGCCCGCTGCCCGGTGCTGATTGTGCACGGGCGGCGCCGGGTCAGGCACTGACCCGGGCAGCCGAGGGCGAATCCGGCAGCTGTGTGCCGTCGGCGGCCGCGGTCAAATATTCGCCGGCCGACCGACATTGTCGCCCGGCCCGCCCCAGCCGGCCGTCGCGGCCAAAGCACGCCGTCGTCGTCACCAGCGAGCCAACGCGGGTCAACGCACACCGATCCACCCCGCCGTCGCGGCTGCCACGGGAGGCACCAGCCTCGCACCCGCCGTCGTCCCAGCCCACCAGGGCGCGCCGCCTCACAGCGCCACGCACCCGCCGTCGTCCCAGCCCACCAGGGCGCGGCGCCCCGCAGCGCCGCGGCCCGGCCCTAGCTGCGGGCGCGGCGGAGCAGGACGGCGCTGAGTACCGCGGCGAACAGCATCACCGCGACGCCGATCGCCGAGGTGACGACGACGCCGGAGTCGAACGCCGCCTTGGCCGTCTCGAGCAGGGGTGCGGCGACGTCGGCCGGCAGGTTCTGGGCGGTTTCGACGGCGCCGCCGAGGGTTTCGCCGGCGGCGGCCTGCTGCTCGGGGCTGAGCGATTCGGGCAGCATCACGCCGGAGCGGTAGGACGCCGTGAGGATGGTGCCGAGGATGGCGGTGCCGAGCACGCTGCCCACCTCATATGCCGTCTCGCTGATGGCCGACGCCGCGCCGGCCTTGGCTGCCGGAACGCTGGCGAGCACCAGGTCGTTCGAGATCGTTTCCGCCGCGCCGACGCCCACACCGAGCAGCATGAACGCCACCGCGAGGCCGAGCAGGGATTCCTGTCCGGTGAGCATCACCAGCGTGTATGCAGCGGCGTTGAACAGCAGGCCGCCGACGACGGCGTACACCGGCCGGACCCGGCGCACCAGACGCACCACTGCCAGGCCGGCGACGATGGTCACCAGCAGGCCGGGCAGCATGAAGACGCCGGCTTCCTGCGGGCTCATCCCGAGCACCAGCTGAAGGTGCTGGGAGAGGAAGTAGATGAAGCCGACCATGGCGAACAGGCTGAGCAGGTTGGCCGTGATGGAGCCGGTGAACACCGGGTTGCGGAACAGCCGCACGTCAAGCATCGGGTAGCGGCGGGCCAGCTGGCGGCGGGCGAAGAGGAACCCGAAGACGATGCCGACGGCGATCGGCAGCAGCGATTCGAGGCCCAGTCCGTAGCTGGAGAAGTTCTTGATGCCGAGCACCACCGGGAACATGGCGGCCATGATCAGCCCGATGCTGAGCACATCGACCGGGCCGGGCTCGGGGTCACGGCTTTCGGGCAGCAGGAGCATGCCGAAGGCCAGCAGCGGCACCAGCAGCGGAATGGCCAGCAGCAGCACGGAGCCCCACCAGAAGTGTTCGAGCAGCACGCCGCCCACGATCGGGCCCAGGGCGGCACCGGCGGAGAAGCCGGCCGCCCAGATGGCGATCGCGATGCGGCGCTGGGAGGGATCCACGAACATGTTGCGGATCAGCGACAGAGTCGCCGGCATCAGCATCGCGCCGAAGAAGCCGAGCAGGGCTCGGGCACCGACCAGCACCTCAGCCGTGGGCGAGAAGGCGGCCGCCACGGACACCAGTCCGAAGCCCGCGCTGCCGATCATGAGGATCCGGCGTCGTCCGATCCGGTCGCCCAGCGCGCCCATGGGAATCAGGAGACCGGCAAGGATCAGCGGATAGATGTCGATGATCCACAGCAGCTGCGTACCCGTGGGGGTGAGGGCCTGGGAGATGGCGGGCACCGCAAAGCTGAGCACCGTGTTGTCCACCGAAACCAACAGCACCGCCAGCATAAGCACCGCCAGGCCAAGCCATTCACGCTTGCCGGCGGACTGCTGCTGCAGCCGGGGAGCTTCCTGCACCGCGAGCACGAGTCCTCCATTCCTCACGTCTGTGATGTCTTCCGGGCACACCTGTTGGCGTGCCTCCAAGGGGAAAGTCAGCATCGGTTTTTGGGCGCTCTCGTGGGGCCGAACCGTTACTGTACCGTCTAGACTGTACAGCATCGATGGCGTACCTTAAATTCCATGACCTCGCCCACACCTGCCCGGGAGCGGATTCTCGCTGCCTACGAGGACCTGCTGATCAATGAAGGCCCCCGGGGAGCGACCCTCGACGCCGTCACCGCGCTGGCGGAAGTCTCCAAGGGCGGACTGCTGTACCACTTCAAGAACAAGGAAGCCCTGGCTGCGGGGCTGATTGCCAAGCTCCGCGAGCTCGCCGACCTGGACCTGCAGAAAATGGCGGCCGACGCCGACGGGCCGTCCCGCTATCTGGTGCGCGAGTCGGTCTATGTGGGCAGCGAGCTGGACCGCGCACTGATCGGAGTCGTGCGTCTGGCGCAGGCCAACGATCCGGCGGCCTCGGACCTGCTGCGCAGCATCCACCGCAGCTGGTACGACCTGGTGCACCAGGAGGTCGGCGATCCGGTCATTGCCCGCGCCATTGTGCTCCTTGGCGACGGGCTCTACTACAACGAGGGCCTGCCCGGCGGATGGCCGCAGGACAAGGACCGGTCCTCGGAGGCATCCGTGCAGCAGCTGCTGCAGGTCGTGGACCTGCTGAAGGCGCAGGCTGCTGCTGCCGCCAAGGGGTGAACCCCCGTCGGTGAGTCGGTGGGTCAGTGAGTCGGTGAGCTCGGCAGATCCAGCCACTGGGGATCATTAGGCCGGCCATTGGGGGGATGATGAGGCCCGGCCACGGGGATGATGACGCCCGACCGGGAGATGACGGGGCCCGGCCACGGGGGATGATGGCGCCCGGCCACGGGGGATGATGGCGCCCGGCCACGGAGAATGTAGTCAGCCCCTGGGGATGGCGGGACCCGCCCCGGGGATCCCGCCCCTGCCCGCGTCGCAGCAGCAGCCGGACAGTGACTTCTGCCACAGTAGAGCGCATGGATATCAGCACAGCAGACCTGTATGACGAGAAGGGTGAGGCTCTGGCCTCGGTGTCGCTCCAGTTCCAGGACCTCGGCGGTCGAACCCGTTTTTCGGGCCCGATCCGCACCATCCGCTGCCTGGAGGACAACGGGCTGGTGAAGTCCACCCTGAACTCTCCCGGCGAGGGGGCTGTTCTTGTGGTCGACGGAGCCGGGTCGATGAACACGGCTTTGATGGGCGACATGATCGGCGAGGCTGCAGTCGCCAACGGATGGGCCGGCGTCGTCATTCACGGGCCGATCCGCGACCGCGCCGCGCTGGCGAAGCTGCCCATGGGGGTCAAGGCGCTGGGGTCCAACCCGCGCAAGAGCGCCAAGGAGTCAGTGGGCGAGGTCGACGTACCGGTGGAGTTCGGCGGTGTCGTCTTCCGGCCCGGAGCGAAGCTGTGGGCGGACGAGGACGGGATTCTGGTCGAGCGCTGATTCAGCGCTCAGCGCTGTCCGACGCTGCCGCCCCAACCCTGCTCAGCTCGGCCCTGCTCTGCCCAGCCCAGCCCCGCCCGGCCCCAACCCTGCTCAGCTCGGTCCTGCCGACACTGCTCAGCTCGGCTCTCACCGCACGTTGTCCCCGACCCTGCCCGACGCTGTTCTGAGAGGGTGGAGAGTGGAACCATCGTCTCTTCGACCTCAAGGAGGCCCCTATGGCCAATGCGCTGCTGTTTCATCATGCTCTGGGCCTCACGCCAGGAGTGGACGCGTTCGCCGACGTGCTGCGGGATGCCGGCCATCTGGTGACCGTTCCGGATCTCTATGACGGCCGGACTTTTTCCACCCTCGAGGCGGGCATCGATTATGCCCAGGACATCGGGTTCGATGTGCTCGAATCGCTGGGGGTGCGGTTGGCGGAGCAACTGCCTGCGGAGCTGGTCTATATCGGCTTTTCGCTCGGCGTGATGCCGGCGCAGCGCCTGGCACAGACCCGGGCCGGCGCCCGCGGTGCCGTTTTGGTCAGCTCCTGCCTGCCGCCGGGCGCCTATGCCGACACGTGGCCTGCTGCCGTTCCGCTGCAGGTCCATGCCATGGCCGAGGACCCGGTGTTCGTCGACGAGGGCGATCTCGACGCCGCCCGAAACCTGGTGGAGACGGCACAGGAGGGAGAACTGGTCCTGTATCCGGGCAGCGGGCACTTCTTCGCGGACATCAGTTCACCCGATTACGACGCCGACGCCGCGCACGCCCTGACTGCGCGGGTCCTGGATCTGCTTGCGCGGGCGGACGATCGGCCTGACCGTTAGCCGCCGGCCTGTTGGGGCGAGCATCAGTTCGTCCGGAGCCGGACGGAGGTCGTACACCCGGTCCTCCCGGGGTTTCAGCCCGCGCCAAAACCGGACGGAGGTCGTACACCCGGTCCTCCCGGGGTTTCAGCCCGCGCCGAAACCGGGTGCCACCGTTCCAGCCGCCAATCGCCTAAGACAGTCGATTGGCGGAAGAGTGCGACCGGACCGCTTGAGACCAAGACCGCACCACCCAGGCGCCGTTGACACTGAACCTTTGCCTTCGTGGAGCCATAGCGGGACGGAGCTTCCCAAGAGGCGTGGCTCCGATGCAGACTCGGATCACCTCCGATGCAGACCCGGATCACTTAGAAGGGCGGCGGGATGTCCTCGTTCCCGGAGCCGCTTGGCAGAGCAGTGGACTCTCGCCCTGATTCCATTGTGGGAGGTGGCTTCAGCTTGAGCTGAGGTTCGCTGCCGTATCGGCGGGCCAGAGGAGAGAGCCACTCCACATCGCCGGGCTGATTCTGCCGGGCCTTCCAGAAACCCTGGCTTTTCATCCGGTGATGCTTCGGGCAGAGGTACTCGAGGTTGCCGTGTTCGGTCGCACCGCCGTGTGACCACGGGACCGTATGGTCGATCTCCATGCCCGCCCGAACGGCGTTGACGCTGCAGCCCGGAAAGCGACAGGTTCCGTCGCGAGCCTGCAGCCACCGGGCCAGCCCGGCTGGAACCTTGCGGCGCCGTCCTACGGCCAGGATCTCTCCCGTCGCGGAATCCTGCACCAAACCCGTCCAGTGCTTGACGGTTCGGATAAGACGTCTGGCGGCGTCAGCGCTGATTGGTCCGTAGCCGTTGAGTTCAGCGGGCCGGTCGTCAGCGCCCAGAAGGGTCTCGGCGCTGATAATGACCATCAGTTCGGTACGCATTCCCGGCAGGTCTTCCGGGTTGTCAGTCCAGTCGGCTTTGTCGGCCCACTCCCCCGAGTCAGCTGCCCCGGTCGGAGCCGCACCGCCGCCAGCACCGCGGCCAGCCCCGACGGGTGCACCGTCGCCCACCGCCGTACCGCCACCCGCCGCACCCGCGCCACCACCCGCACACGCACCCGTAGCGACGCGTGCACCCTCCCCGCCAGCGCCGCCGGAAGGTTCCGCGGCAGGCCGGCGGCCCAAGACGGACGCAGCAAACAGGTCGGCCCGCAGCTGGTCCTGGGTTCGATGATCGCCCGCCCTTCGCCGCGCCCGTGCGGCCGTGGTCAAAGTGTTGAACATGGCCTGGGCTTTCTCGGCGGCCAGAAGCGCAGTCAGCGACGCCATCCCGTCAGGGGCGGGCTCCAGCCACACGCGCCGCTTGGACAAGGCGTCCCCGTGCCGCTCCGGAACGGTCTCCGGGTATCGGCGCTCCCGCATAACCCTCGCCTTGCGGGCCAGCTGCGCTGCCGTCCGGTCCTTGACGGCATCCAGCACCTCGGCTTCGAAGCCCTTGGCGTCTTCAGCGGGCACGAAACGTATCTCATCGAGGACCACCCGCGCGTGGGAGTAGGTGATCCGGCCAGCCGACAACCGCGCCAAGGTGGCAGGCAGCTGGCGCACCAGCAGGCCGGACTCCGCCACCACCCGCTGCGCTGTCACGTGCGGCACCTGAAGCACCGAACCGACTTCCGCCGCCGCCAAATCGAACGCGCTGCTCGGACGGTCCTTCTCCGGAAGCCGCTCGACGTCGGCGGCACGCGCCATGAGCTCCTCCATGCGGGCCACCACGAGCGCCTGCTGGGCCTGCACCCAGGCGTTCAGCACGTTCAGTCACTCCAGGGTCGCCACAGCTTCAGCGGAGTCCAGGCTCTCCGGTGCGTGCAGCGAAAGCTCTCCCGACAGGCCCTCCGGCGTGCCCGCGCCGTCGCCGCAGTCACTGCCGACCGCTCCTCGGACCGCACGAATGCCCCCGCTCGTGCCATCGGCCTCTCCGCCGGCATCCTCCGGCCAGGCCCGGAATACTGCAGAAACCGTGTCGGGGTTCAGGGCATCGGAAGCGGCCGGTTCGGGGCCGGAACCGACCGCGGGCGAAGCGTCTGCGGACAGGGCCGAGGCATCGAAAAGGACTGCCTGTTCCTTGTCCGTCCGGCCGCTTCCCCGCTTGGTCATGCCTTAAGTCTTCCAGTGGCCTCTGACACTTTCGGCCCGAAATGGAGGCCTGGGGATCTGCGCAATTACGGGACTTTTCGCGCCGTTTACTTGTGTTCCTGCCATCTGCCAGTTGCCTGGATCGGACGCGGCCGCAGCACTTGAAGGCACGACGGCTCGGCTCCCGGCAGAGAAACACATGGCACTGAGGCCAGCGCACGAGGGCCCAACCCAGCCCAACTCAGCCCAGCCCAACCCAGCCCAGCCCAGCCCAGCCCAGGAGCGATACGCCTCGCCGCCCGCGGCTCTACTTGCCGGCGCTGCAGCTGCAGGGCCGCCGCCCCAACAGAAGACGGCCAGTTCGCGCCGCAGAGGCCAGGCGAGGCTGCTGCCGCCATCCCTGCGGCACCGCTCATCTCCGGAGCGCCGTCGACTCCCCACACGCCGAAAACAGCAGAGCCGCAGCCCGCCCAAGGGCGGCACTGCGGCTCAGCAGGAAACTCAGCAGGAAACTCAGCAGGAAACTCTGCGGGAACGTGCGGGAACACCCGGGAACGCGCAGGAACACCCGGGAACACCCGGGAGCGCTCAAAGAGCCCAGCTAAAGCTCAGCCGGAGAGCCCAGCAGAAACCCTGAAAACCCCTACGCGTTCCAGAGACCGTACGAATCGGCCAGCGAGGAGATCTTCTGCGCGCGCGCCAGGCGCGGCAGGTAGGACCCGTCCCCGACGACGGCCCCGGCAGCGTGCGCTTCCAGCAGCTCGTGCGCCCACGCGATTTCCGACGCGCTCGGCGACAGCCCGATGTTAATGGTGTCCGCCGCCTCCGGCATCAGGCAGAGCTTGCCGGTCATGCCCATCGACTGCGTGACCTTGCAGGCCTCCAGCAGCGGCTCGCCCAGCGCACCCGGCGTCGGCCCGTCAATCGGACCCGGCAGCTGGCCCACCCGGGAAGCGACCACAAGCTTGGAGCGGGCGTACGCCAGCGCCATCGGATCGTCGGAGGCGCCGGTGTCGCGGCGGAAGTCGCCGACGCCGAACGCAAGCCGGAAGGTGCCCGGAGCGGATGCGATCGCGGTGGCGTTTTCGATGCCCAGCGCCGACTCGACCAGTGCCAGCACCGGAGTGCCGGCCTGCAGCCGCATGGCGGTGTGGGTGACCTGCTCCGGCTTCTCGGTCATGGCCAGCATGACGCCGCGCAGGCCGGGCGCCTTGGACAGCGCCGCCAGGTCATCGGCCCAGTAGTCCGTCTCGATGCCGTTCACGCGCACCCACGCGGTCATGCCGGTGGACAGCGCCTCCACCACGCGTTCGCGCGCTTCGGCCTTGCCGTCCGCCGGAACGGCGTCCTCCATGTCGAAGACCACGGAGTCCGCTTCAGAGGCCAGCGCCGGGCCGAAATTCGCTTCATCGGCGGCCGAGGCGAGCAGCCAGGAACGGGAGAGCTTGGCGGGCAGTGCTGCGGCACGCGTGTTTCGGAATGGGGCCATAGGTACGACCTTACTTTCCTGCGTCGAAGGTATTCCAATGGGGAGCAGCGACAGTGGCGAGCATTACAATGCATCAATCCCGACGGCGCCCGGCGGCACCCTTCCCGCGAACCGTGCCGCTCCCGGCTGCGTCAGGCCTCGCCCCGTCGCAGCAGCCGCCCCTGCGGCACGGCCCCGGGCTGGACGCTGGCCCCGCCGCCGGGCTCGACCCCGACCTGGACGCCGGCCCCGACCCCGTCCCGGTCAACACCCGCTTCAGCGCCCGCGCCGGCCCCGCCGACACCGATCCCGGCCAGCTCGACGCCGCGCAGCACCGTCCGCCGCACCCGCCCGTGCAGCTTCGCCCCCGCGTAGGGAGTGACCGGATTGCGGTGGTGCAGCTGCAACGGGTCGACAACGAACGCCTCCTCCGGCGCGAACACCGCGAAGTCCGCATCCCGGCCCGGCTCAATGCCGCCCTTCGAGGCCAGCCCGGCGAGCGCAGCCGGCCGCACCGACATCCACTCCACCACCTGCTCCAGCCCGATCCCGCGCTCCCGCGCCTCCGACCAGATCAGCGGCAGGCCCAGCTGCAGCGACGCCACTCCGCCCCACGCCACTCCGAAGTCCCCGTTCTCCAGGTCCTTCAGGTCGGCCGTGCTGGGCGAATGGTCGGACACAATGCAATCAATGGTTCCGTCGAGCAGCCCCTGCCAGAGCCGCTCCCGGTTGCCTTCCTCCCGGATCGGCGGGCAGCACTTGAATGCGGTGGCCCCGTCCGGGATCTGTTCGGCAGCCAGCGTGAGGTAGTGCGGACAGGTCTCGACCGTCACCGCCACCCCTTCAGCCCGGGCCGCAGCAATCATGGGCAGCGCCCCGGCGTCGGACAGGTGCAGGATGTGGACCCGCGCACCCGTGCGCCGCGCGGCGTCGAGCACCAGCGCGATCGCCCGCTCCTCCGCCTCCGGCGGCCGGGACGCCAGGAACCCGGCGTAACGGCTGCCGGCCGCGGCGGGCGCGGCGTCGAGCACGGCCGGATCCTCGGCGTGGACGATCATCAGCGCCCCCAGCCGGGCCAGCTCGGCCAGGTCCCGTTCCAGCTCCTCCGCGTCCAGGTGCGGGAACTCGTCCACGCCCGAATGCACCAGGAAGCACTTGAACCCGAACACCCCGGCCTCGTGCAGCGACGCCAGCTCGCCGGTGTTGCCGGGGACGGCCCCGCCCCAGAACCCCACATCCACGAACGCCTGCGGTGCGGCCACCTCCTGCTTGGCCCGCAGCGCCAGCACCGACACCGTGGGCGGAATGCTGTTCAGCGGCATGTCGATCAGGGTGGTCACCCCGCCGGCCGCCGCCGCCCGGGTGGCGGATGCGAACCCCTCCCACTCGGTGCGGCCGGGCTCGTTGACGTGCACGTGCGTGTCCACCAGGCCGGGCAGCAGCGTCTCGTCCCCGGCCAGCTCCAGCACCCGGGCGCCGTCGAGCCCGGCCCCCAGCGGCTCGACGGCGGCAATCACCCCGCCGGACACGCCCACCTCAACCGGAACGGTCCCGGCGCCGGGCAGCACGGCCCGGCCGCGGATCACCAGGTCGAAGCTCGCCCCGCCCGTCACGGCGTCCCCAGCATGATCTGCCGGTTGACGTCTTTGTACAGCAGGTAGCGGAAGTTCCCCGGCCCGCCGGCATAACAGGCCTGCGGGCAGAACGCGCGCAGCGACAGGTAGTCCCCCGCCTCCACCTCCACCCAGTCCTGGTTCAGCCGGTACACCGCCTTGCCCTCCAGCACGTACAACCCGTGCTCCATCACATGCGTCTCCGCGAACGGAATCACCGCGCCCGGCTCGAACGTGACGATGTTGACGTGCATGTCGTACGCCAGGTCGTCCCCCGGAATCATCCGGGTGGTGCGCCACTTGTTGTCGGTGCCCGGCATCGGATTGGGCGTGATGTCCCGTTCATTGCCGACGACGGCGCGCGGCGTGTACCCCTCCAGCGGTTCCCAGGCCTTGCGGATCCACTGGAACTTGGCCGGCGCGGGCAGCCGGTTCACCACCTGCCACACCGCGCCCGGCGGCACGTACGCGAATCCGCCGGGACCGAGCACGTGCTCCTCGCCGTCAATGCTCAGCTCCAGCCCGCCGGACAGCACGAACAGGAAGCCCTCGACGCCGGGCTGCGGCTCCGGCGTCTTCGACCCGCCGCCCTGGCTGACCTCCAGCAGGTACTGGGCGAACGTCGTCGCGCCGCCGGACACCGGCCGGTTCAGGATCCAGGTGCGGGTGTCGGTCCAGCCCGGCAGCTCGCTGACCACGATGTCGCGCAGCACCCCGCGCGGAATCACGGTGTACGCCTCGGTGACGACGGCGCGCCCGGTGAGCAGCTCGGTCTGCGGCGGGTGGCCGGCGGTCGGGTCGTAATAGAAGGGAGTGTTCACGAAAAGGACCTCTTGATCAGATGGAGCGGTTCGATGCTCGGATGGTCGACAGTATGGATTCGGAAAGGCCGGCAGGATTCAGGGCGACGGCGGCCCGGCGTCAGCGGCATACCCGACGTCGGCAGCGGACCTGCTGCTCCCGCCTCCGGACCGGTCTGAGGCAGCCGGCCCGGAACCGCCGTCAGCGGAGGAACCCGCGGCACCGGCAGCCCGGCGGGCAAGCCGGGCCAGCTGCGCCCGGTCCAGTCCGGCCGGGACCAGGGCCTCGGCGTCGGTGACCGCCCCGCAGGCGAGCGCCCGGTCCACGAACCGGGCCAGCGCCCGCGCGGTGGCCGGCTCGTCCAGGACCCCGCCGCCGGTCTCGGACAGGTAGTTCTCCAGGCGGCGGACCGCAGCGGGGACGCCGTCCCGGTAGAACGCGTAGGTGGCCAGGTAGCGGGTGGGCAGCTGCGCGGCATGCAGGTCCCAGCCCTGGTAGTAGCCGCGCTCCAGGGACCGGCGGACCAGCCGGGCGTGCAGCCGCCAAGCGGCCAGCACCTCCTCGTCCGCGCCGAGCGGCAGGATGTTGGTGGACCCGTCGGAGAGCCGGACGCCGGTGCCGGCGGCGGCCACCTGCATCACCGCCTTGGCATAGTCCGCGCCGGGATGGTCCATCGCCTGCCACGCGGGCGCGATCTGCAGCGCGTCGCTGTAGTCGTAGGTGCCGTAGTGCAGCCCGGAAATCCGCCCGTCCGCGGCGTGCAGCAGCGCCGCGACCGGCACCGTGCCGTCCGGGCCCAGGATCAGCTGCGGGGTCTCCACCTGCACTTCGAACCGCAGCCGTCCGGCCGGCAGCCCGTGGCGTTCCTCCAGCCGGGCACAGGCCCAGGCCATGGCCGTCGCCTGCGCGGCCGTGGACACCTTGGGCAGGGTCAGCACCAGCCCGTCCGGCAGGTCCCCGCCCTCGAGTAGCCCGGCCAGGAACAGGTCCAGGGTGCGCAGGCCGCGGGTGCGGGTGGCCGCTTCGAAGCTCTTGAACCGGATGCCGATGAACGGCGGGGCGGTGCCCGCTTCCCGGGCGCGGACGACGGCGGCCGCCGCCGCACGCGCGTCGGCGTCCTCCGTCCCGTCGTCCGGGGTGCCGTACCCGTCTTCGAAGTCCAGGCGCAGGTCCTCGATGGGTTCGGATTCCAGTTTGGCCTGCACCAGCGCGGCGACGGCCTCCGCTTCCCCGGCCCCGGAACTGGCCCCGGCCCCTGATCCCGGGGTCCCGTCCAAACCGAGGTCAGCGGCCAGCCGGGCGAGTCCGCCCTGCCGGGCCGCGGCGTCGAGCGCCTCGGCGCCCCACGCGGCCGGCAGGTCGGGGGTGAACCGGTTTGCCGGAACGTACACGGTGTGGACCGGCTGCCGGGTGCCCGGGTCTCCCGGGTAGGCCGTGGCCAACAGCCGGTCGGTGTCGGCGAGCATGGCCTCCAGCTCGGCCCGGTCCGCGTCGGTGAAAACGGTCATGGCTGCCGCCTCCCTGCCTCGGTGGCTCCGGTGTCCGGTTCCTCGGGGACCACGGCGAGTTCGTGCCCGTCGGCGTCGAGCAGCCGCCCGTCCTCGACATGGTCGCCTTCCTGCAGGCAGGCGATCCGCGCCGGATCGATGGCCCGGTCGGTGGCGGCGAAGACCGAGGGGTTCTCCGGGTTGCCCGCCTTCACATGGTTGAACAGGATGTTCATCAGGATGGCGATCACGGCGGCGGAGCTGATGCTGGAGTCGAAGATGGTGCCGAACCAGCTCGGGAAGTGCTCGTAGAACGTGGGGGCGGCGATCGGCACCATGCCCACGCCCAGCGAGACCGCCACGATGATCAGGTTCATGTTGTTCCGGTAGTCGACCTTGGCCAGCGTGCGGATGCCGCTGGCGGCGACCGTGCCAAACAGCACGATGCCGGCCCCGCCGAGCACCGGCGTGGGCACCGCGGCCATGATCCGGCCGAGGACGGGCAGCAGGCCCAGGACCACCAGGATCGCGCCGCCGGCACTGACCACGAACCGGCTCTTCACCCCGGTGATCGCCACCAGGCCCACGTTCTGCGCGAACGCGCTCTGGGTGAAGGAGTTGAACACCGGAGACAGGGCGCTGGAGAGCATGTCCGCCCGCAGCCCGTTGGCGATGCGCCTGGAGGAGACCTTGCTGCCCGTGATCTCGCCTACGGCCAGGATGTCGGCGGTGGTCTCGGTCAGCGTCACCAGGATGACGATGAGCATGGAGATGATCGCCGCGATCTCGAAGGTCGGCGGCCCGAACGCGAACGGCGTGGGCAGGGCGAAAATGTCGCCCTCCCCCACCTCGGAGAAGTCGGCCTTGCCGATCACGACCGCGAAGACGGTCCCGACGACGATCGCGAGCAGGATGGACAGCCGGGAGATGGTGCCGCTGCCCACCTTGCTGAGCAGGAGCACCACCAGCAGGGTCAGCGCAGCCAGCCCGATGTTGCCCATCGATCCGTGGTCCGGTGCGGCGGCGTCACCGCCCATCGCCCAGTTCGCGGCAACGGGCATCAGCGACAGGCCGATGACGGTGATCACGACGCCGTTGACCACCGGCGGGAAGAAGCGGATCACCTTGGCGAAGACGGGCGTGATCAGCAGGCCGACCACGGAGGCGGCCATGACGGCGCCGAACACGGACTGGATCCCGCCGTCGCCGTCCAGGATGGCGGTCATCGTCGCGACGCCGGCGAAGGAGACACCCTGCACCAGCGGCAGCTTCGACCCGAAGAACGGAAGGCCCAGGGTCTGCAGCAGGGTCGCGGCGCCGCCGACGAACAGGCAGGCGGCCACCAGCATGCCGATCTCGGCGCCGGACATCCCCGCAGCGGTGCCGATGATCAGCGGCGGGGCAATGATCCCGCCGTACATCGTCAGCACATGCTGCAGCCCGTAGGCGAAGGTGCTGCCCAGCGGCAGGCGCTCATCCTCCGGAGCCGTCGACCCGGCGTTGCGGGCGCGGCCCCGTCCGGAGGCACGGCTGCCCAGACGGGCCTCCGTGCCCGCCCGGGCACCGACGCCCGCCCGGGCACCGCCGTCGGACCGGGCACCGCCGTCGGACCGGCGCGGCATCAGCAGAACCCCGCGATGGTGTTCCACACCGGCGCCGGGGCGGCGTCGCCGTCGCGCTGCACGGCCGCCTCGATCAGGCCGTAGGGCCGGTCCGCGGCAAAGAACACCTCATTGGGGTTGTCCAGGCCGAACGGAGCCAGGTCCACCAGGAAGTGGTGGTTGTTCGGCAGCGAGAGCCGGACCTCGTCGATCTCCGGATGCGCTTGGAGGACCCGTCGGCCCATCTCGAACATGGTCTGCTGCAGGGCCAGCGAGTGCGTTTCGGCGAACCCGGCGAGCAGCAGGGCCCGCACCGAGGCGTACAGGGCGTTGAAGTCCAGGTCGGTGCGGTTGTACCGCCAGCGGGCGGTCACGTCGGTGGCCAGGATCCGGTCGGTGGTCTCGGCCAGGGTGGTGTACCGGTCCCGCGGGAAGCCGTGGAATTCGGATCCGGTGGACTTCAGCACGGTCAGCTCCTGCAGCCCGGCCACCAGGCTCCGTTCCCCGCCCTCGGCGAGCAGCACCGCGGTGCGGACCTCGGACTTGTCCTTCGCGAACGCATGGTCGTGGTCGTCAATCCGGTTCCAGGCGTACTGCTCTGCGGCCCAGCGTCCGCCGGTGACCCAGTCGAAGCCTCCGGTGAAATGGTCCGCCAGGCGCAGCAGGAACTGCTCCGGCGAGCCGACGCCGTCGCGGGCGAAGGCGTAGATGGTGTTCTTCTGCGTGTCGGTGGCCACCACATGGGAGTTGTCGCCCTCGGTATGCGCGGCGGTGAAGTCGCCGTGCAGCTGGGAGGTCACGCTGAGGTCCTCGATGGCGTGCCGGGCCGTGTCCCGGGTGACCTTGACCAGCCGGACCTCGGCCTTGCCGTACTGGTTGGCGCCGAGCACGATGCGGGCGGCGGGCGCCTGTTCTGTTGCGGTCATGGTGTCAGCTTCCTCGGTAGGTGGAGTAGGCAAAAGGGCTCAGCAGCAGCGGAACGTGGTAGTGCTGCGCGGGGTCGGCCAGGGCGAAGGTGAGCGTCACGCTCGGATAGAAGGTCTCGGTCCCGGTGCGGGCGAAGTACTCCCCGACGGCGAACTCGATCCGGTACGTGCCGGCGTCGAGCTGCTCGGGTCCGAACGCGCTGATCCGGCCGTCGTCGTCGGTGACGGCCTGGGCGATTTCCTCCCAGGCATCGCCGCGGAGCCCGTCGAGCCGGGCGGTGACGCCGGCTGCGGGACGGCCGGCGGCGGCGTCGAGGACGTGGGTGGTGACATGGCTGCGTTTCATGCGGTGAGCAGTCCTTCGAGTCGCAGGATGGCGATTTCCCTCAGCTGCCCGGCGATCACCGGCAGTTCCTCCTCGGGAGTGTGGCGGAGCCGGTCCTGCAGCGCGGACAGGATCTCCTCCGCGCTGCGCCCGGCGGCGCGGATCAGGAAGACCCGCCCGAATTTGTCCTCATAGGCCCGGTTGCCCTCGCGCAGGCGCTCCTGGACGTCGGGATCGTGCCCGACGCCGGACTGCTCGCGGCGGGACAGGGCCGCCTCCGCGTCCGCACCGGCGGCCCGCTCGCCGATCCGCGGATGCCGGGCCAGGGCGGCGTCGAGCTCCGCCTCGGTCCAGTCCGGTGCCGCGGTGCGCGCCGCCGCGAGGGCGGCCGCGACGTCGGCGTAGGGGCGCCCGGCGGCGACCTCCTCGATCCAGCGGTCAATGTCCACGCAGGGGCGCAGGAAGTCCCTTGCGGCGGGCAGCGGGGCGGCGTTGAAGGCGGCGAGTCCGCCGTCGACGGCGGTGGAAGGCGTGGAGGGCACGGGTGTCAGCTTTCGTTGGCGCATGATTCCGGCTCGGCGCTGAACACCCTTGACCATCGGCAAAGCCGACTTGATTCGATGTTTCCCAACCGGAAATTATTGGTGCCCAGTGTAAGCAAGCCGAATACGGAAATGTCAAGGGAAATTCCCCCGGCCATCGCACGTTTCGGCGCATTGTTTCCACCCGGTAAATTCCGGGTGAAAAGGACCGCCGCGGCGCCGTGATACCGCCGTTCCCGGAACCGCTCAGGCATGGCAGGACAGCCCGGCCGGGGCCGCCGCGGGACGCATGGGCCGTGCTCCCGGGCCGTCCGACGCTAGGCCTCCGGGCGCGCCGGCGGTCCGGCCGGCGGGACCGTCCGGCCGACGCACGGACGGCCCGCCGGCCGGTCAGCCGGAGATCAGCCGGGCGGCCGCCGCCGAGTGCCGGGCGGTCAGCTCGGCCAGGTCCAGGCCCGGGATCTGCCCGTCCAGCACCCGCCACTGCCCGCCGACCATCACCCGGTCCGCGCGGTCCGCCCCGCACAGCACCAGCGCCGCCAGCGGGTCGTGGGACCCGGAAAAGCGCAGGCCGTCCAGCCGGAACAGGGCCAGATCCGCCTGCCGGCCGGGAGCCAGCTCGCCGATGTCGGTCCGCCCCAGCGCCCGGGCGGAGCCGCGGGTGGCCCAGCCCAGGGCCCGCTCCGGGGTGACGGCCGCGGCACCGTAGCGCAGCCGCTGCAGGTACAGCCCCTGCCGCACCTCCTGGATGAGGTTGGAGGCGTCATTGGAGGCCGAGCCGTCCACGCCCAGGCCCACGGGCGCCCCGGCGTCCTCCAGTTCCAGCATCCGGCCGATCCCCGATGCCAGGCGCATGTTCGAGGTGGGGCAGTGCGCGACGGCGGTGCCGGCGGCACCCAGCCGGGCCACCTCGTCGTCGTCGAAATGCACACCGTGCGCCAGCCAGGTGCGCGGGCCGAGCCAGCCGACGCTCTCCAGGTAGTCCACCGTGCGCAGTCCGAACATCTCCCGGCAGAAGTCCTCCTCGTCCAGGGTTTCAGCCAGGTGCGTGTGCAGCCGCACGTCGTGCTCCTCGGCCAGCGCGGCCGAGGCCTTCATGATGTCCGTGGTCACCGAGAACGGCGAGCACGGCGCGAGCGCGATCTGCACGACCGCCCCCTCGCCGCACTCGTGATACGTCCGGATCAGCCGCTCGCTGTCGGCCAGGATGGTCTCCGCCTCCTGTACCACCTGCCGCGGCGGCAGGCCGCCGTCGTCCTCGCCCAGGGTCATGGAGCCGCGGGTGAGCATGGCACGCATGCCGAGCGAGCGGACGGCCTCCACCTGGATGTCGACGGCGTCCTGGAGCCCGCCCGGGAACAGGTAATGGTGGTCGGCCGCGGTGGTGCAGCCGGAGAGCAGCAGCTCGGCGAGCGCCGCGGTGCTGGCCAGGTGCAGCGCCTCCGGCGTGAGGCGGGCCCAGACCGGGTAGAGGTTCTTCAGCCAGGGGAACAGCTCGGCGCTGGCCACCGGCCCCCAGGCGCGGGTGAGCGTTTGGTAGAAGTGGTGATGCGTGTTGATCAGCCCGGGCAGCAGGACGTGCTCCGAGGCGTCGAACACCTCCGTGCAGGGTGCCGCAGGGGCCCCGCCGGCCGGCACGAGCTCGGCGATGCGGCCGTTCTCCACCACGACGCCGCCGGCGGCGTCCAAATCGTTCGCGGTAAACACCGCAAGGGGTGTGCGTATCCAGAGCCGGCCCATGCCTGCCTCCTGACCTCGGTGCCGGGCAGGAACCACGGCCGGCGGCCGCAGGGGCTCCTGCGTCGGCCAGCTCAGTGCACTTGTCTGCTGATCCAAGGTCGGCCCGATCCAGGGGGCACCGGCGCTCCGGTCCGGCGCCAGATTAAGCCGGGCACGGGGGCACGTCAATTCCCCCGGACGCATTTGGTCGAACCCGTATCGGATGATTGGCCGGCGTGGTACGCTTCCTGCCAATTACTTTCGGAGCCGTTGCTGGACCGCATTTATTCGGCGCCGCATTTTCGCTGTGCCGCGTTTACCGGCACCGCATTTTGCTGCGCCGGCAATTTGGTAATGAATTCGAAAGTGGTTGATTCCAAATCGTTCCGCGGATTTAAGGCCCGCGGCCCCTGCTGGCGGCCGCGGGGAACTCACCGCTTGGGTTACTGGCCTGCCGGTGGTGCGTGCCGTCGGCAGGTCCTGGAGGCACTCATGCTGGATCAGCTCCCGGCACTGCGGCAGTGGCTGGCGGACGGGCAGGACTGCGCCGCCGCCACCATCGTGGCCGTTGAAGGATCCGTACCGCGGCCCGTCGGCACCACTATGTTGATCAGCGCCGCAGGTGAGGTTGCGGGCACGCTGAGCGGCGGCTGCGTGGAGGCGTCCGTGTTCGACGCCGCCCTCGGGGCCCTGGCCACGGGGCAGCCCCGCCGGATGAGCTTCGGCTACAGCCCGCAGGACGCCTTCGAGCCCGGCCTCAGCTGCGGCGGAACCCTCGACGTGCACATCCAGCCCTTCCGGGCCGGCAGCGGGCCCGTCACGACGCCGGACGACGACGCCGCCGACGTCCCCGCCTCCACCATTACCGGCCCCGCCTCAGCCACAGCCGCCATCCCTCAGGGCTCCGCACCGGCGCCCGCCGCCGCCCTGCTGTGGCGGGTCGACGGCCCGGCCTCCGCTCCGCTCCTGCTGCCCGACACCGGACGCCTCGCCGCGGCCGGTCCGCAGGCCCTGGCCGGCGTCGTCCGCGCCCTGCCGGCAGGCCCCGCGGGCCAGACAGCCGGCAGCGAGCACACTGCCGGCGCCACCACCGGCCCCGGCACGCCGGGCCCGGCCGCCGTCCTCTCCGAGAGCGCCGTTCACCGCATCGCGTCCGCCGTCCACGCCGCCGTGCAGCAGGGACACACCGGGCTCATCTCCCTGCCCGCCGGAGACGGCTGCCCCGCCGTTGAACTCTTCATCGAATCGCGGCTGCCTGCACCCCGCCTGCTCCTGGTCGGAGCGAACGACCACTCGGCCGCCGTCGCCGCACTGGGCCGCAGCCTGGGCTACCACGTCTCGCTCTGCGATCCGCGGCCCGTGTTCACGCGGCCGGAGCGGTTTCCGCACGCGGCGGTCACCGTGCAGTGGCCCGAGACCTGGCTCGCGGAGCTGATCGACGCCGAGGCCCCGGATCCGCGCACCGTCTTCTGCCTGTTCAGCCACGACGCACGGTTCGACGCCGCCGTGCTGGACACCGCGCTCCGGCAGGAGTGGGCGTATGTGGGCGCGATGGGCTCCCGCCGGACCTGCACGCAGCGCGCCGATGAGCTGCAGGCCCGCGGCGTCCCGGCGGACCGGTTGGCGCGGCTGCACGCCCCGATCGGCCTGGACATCGGCGCCGCCACCCCGCAGGAGATCGCCGTCGCGGTGTTCGCCGAAGTCCTGGCCAAGCGCACCGGACGCACCGGGCTGCCGCTGTCGCTCGGCTCCGGCGCCCTGCATGGGACGGGCGACGCTGCGCCCGCGCACCCCGGCACCACGCCGGCGGGTACCGCAGGCACTGCCCCGGGCGATGCCGTGCCCGCCGTCCCCACCGGACAACAAGCTGCCGGGCGCCCGCCCGGACCCGCACCCCGCGGCGGCACCGCCGCCACGATTCCGGAGGTCGGCCCGTGGACCTGAACACCGTCACCGCCCACCTGCCCACCGCCGACCCGGCGGCCTGGCAGCCCGGCGACGCCTGGCTCGCCGGCGGCACGGTGCTGTTTTCCTACGGCACCACGGCACGGCGGCTGCTGGACCTGACCGGTGCCGGATGGCAGGCGCTGACCGAGAGACCCGAGGGCTTGGAGATCGCCGCCACCTGCACCGTTGCCGAGCTGTTCGCATTCCCCGACCGGTCCGCCCGCGCCGGACAGTGGCCGGCCCTGGACCTGGTGCGCCGCTGCTGCGAGTCCTTCGTCGCGTCGTTCAAGATCTGGAACGTGTCCACGGTCGGCGGGAACATCTGCACTGCCCTGCCCGCCGGGCCGATGACCTCGCTCACCGCGGCGCTGGACGGCGTCGCGCTCCTGCTGGCACCCGACGGCGACACCCGCCGGATACCGGTCGCCGAGCTGGTCACCGGCGACGGAAAGACGGCCCTGCAGCCCGGCGAGCTGCTGCGCAGCGTCAGCCTTCCGGCCGCCGCGCTGGGCGCCCGCACCGCGTTCCGGCGGCTGTCGCTGACCACCCTCGGCCGCTCCGGCGTACTGCTGATCGGCCGGCTCGACGCCGACGGCGGGTTCGTCCTCACCGTGACCGCTGCCGTCAAACGTCCCGTGCAGCTGCGGATGCCCGCAGTCCCCGGTTCGGCGGAGCTGGCCGCGGCCCTCGCGGACGCCATCGCCCCGGACCTGTGGCACGACGACGTGCACGGACTGCCGGACTGGCGGCGGGACATGACGGGCCGGCTGGCCGAAGAGATCCGCGCTGAACTGGCCGCCGCGGCGGCGGAAGGAGCCAGGGCATGAAGTTCACCCTCAACGGCCGGGAAACCGACGCTTCCCCCGCCCCGGGCCAGTGCCTGCGCACCTTCCTGCGCGAGCAGGGCAGCTTCGGCGTGAAGAAGGGCTGCGACGCCGGTGACTGCGGCGCGTGCACCGTGCACGTGGACGGCGCGCCGGTGCACTCCTGCCTGTTCCCCGCCGTGCGGGCCTCGGGCCGGGACGTCACCACCATCGAAGGCCTGGCCGGGCCGGACGAGCAGCTGCATCCGATGCAGCAGCAGTTCCTGGACGCCCAGGGCTTCCAGTGCGGCTTCTGCACCGCCGGCATGGTGATGACTGCCGCCACCTTCTCCGAGGACCAGCGGCAGGACCTGCCGCGCAACCTCAAGGGCAACCTCTGCCGCTGCACCGGCTACCGGGCGGTCGAGGACGCGGTCCTCGGCCGGAAGAACGTGGACGACGGCGGTGCCTCCGGGGAGGACTCCCCCGTGGGCCGCTGCGCCCCCGCACCGGCCGGCCCGGACATCGTCACCGGGCGGGCCGCCTACACCCTGGATGCCCCCGCTCCGCCCGGCATGCTGCACCTGAAGCTGCTGCGCTCCCCGCACGCCCATGCCCGGATCCTCTCGATCGACACGTCCGCCGCGCTGGCCTTTCCCGGCGTCGAGGCCGTCTTCACCCATCTGGACGCTCCGGAGCGCCGGTTCTCCACCGCCCAGCACGAGCTGCACACCGACGATCCCGAGGACACCCGGGTGCTGGACGACGTCGTCCGGTTCAAGGGCCAGCGGGTGGCGGCGGTGGCCGCCGCCACCGTCGCCGCCGCCGAGGAGGGCGTGCGCCGGCTGCGCGTCGAATACGAGCCGCTGCCGGCGGTGCACGACGTCGATGCCGCCCTCGCCCCCGACGCGGTCCTGCTGCATCCGGACGCCCCGGGCGCCGTCGGCAACACCGTGGCCGAAGTCCACTCGGTGATCGGCGACCCGGCGGCGGCGCTGGCGGCGGCCGACGTCGTGCATGAGGGCACCTACGAGAGCCAGCGGCTGGCGCATGTGGCGCTGGAGACGCATGCGGCCCGCGCCTGGTTCGACGACGCGGGGCGGCTCACGGTCCGCACCTCCTCCCAGGTCCCGTTCCTGGTCCGGCGTACCCTGTGCCGGCTGTTCGACCTCGAGCTCGGCCAGGTGCGGGTGCTGGCCGGGCGGGTCGGCGGCGGGTTCGGCGGCAAGCAGGAGGTGCTGGTCGAGGATCTGGTGACGCTGGCCGCGCTGCGCCTGCGCCGGCCGGTGCAGCTGGAGTTCACCCGCGAGGAGCAGTTCGCCGCCGCCACCACCCGGCATCCCTTCCGGGTCCGGGTGAAGGCCGGCGCCTCCGCCGACGGTACGCTGACCGCCCTCGAGGTGGACGCCACCGCCAACACCGGCGCCTACGGCAACCATGGCCCCGGCGTGATGTTCCACGGCTGCGGCGAGTCGGTCGCCGTGTACCGGTGCGCGAACAAGCGGGTGGACGCCCGCTCGGTCTACACCAACACCGTCCCGGCCGGCGCGTTCCGCGGCTACGGGCTGAGCCAGATGGTCTTCGCCGTGGAGTCCGCCATGGACGAGCTGGCGCGCGGCCTGGGCATGGATCCGCTGGAGTTCCGGGCCCGCAACGTGGTGGCCGAGGGCAACCCGATGGTGTCCACCTCGGCGGAACCGGCGGAGGATGTGCACTACGGCAGCTACGGGCTGGACCAGTGCATCTCCCTGGTCCGCGGGGCGCTGGCCGCCGGCCGGGAGGATCCGGCGCGCTCCGGCGCCGGGCTGGAGCCGGACTGGCTGATCGGCGAGGGCTCGGCGCTCTCGATGATCGACACCGTGCCGCCGCGCGGCCACGTCTCCCATGCCCGTGCCGCGCTGCTGCCGGACGGACGGTACGGGCTCGACGTCGGCACCGCCGAATTCGGCAACGGCACCACCACCGTCCACGCCCAGCTGGCCGCCTCGGCCCTGCACACCGAACCCGGCCGGGTGGTGATCCGCCAGTCGGACACCGACCTGGTGGACCATGACACCGGCGCGTACGGCTCCACCGGCACCGTGGTGGCCGGCAAGGCCTCGCTGGCCGCCGCGGCGGAACTCGCTGTGCGGCTCGTGGGTTTCGCCGCCTCGCTGTTCGCCGGCACCTCGGCGCAGGTGCGCCTGGCCGCCGACGCCGTCGAGTGCGGGGAAGAGCGGATTCCGCTGGCCGAGGTGGCCCGCAGGGCGGCGGAGGCCGGCGTCGACCTGTCCGCCGAGGGCCGCTGGGGCGGCACTCCCCGCTCGGTCGCGTTCAACGTGCAGGGCTTCCGCGTGGCCGTGCAACCGGGCACCGGTGAGCTGCGGATCCTGCAGAGCGTGCAGGCGGCCGACGCCGGTGTGGTGATGAACCCGCTGCAGTGCCGCGGCCAGGTGGAGGGCGGCGTGGCCCAGGCCCTCGGCGCGGCGTTGTTCGAGGAGGTGCGGGTGGGTGCCGACGGTGACGTCGAGACCCGGATCCTGCGCCAGTACCACGTGCCGACCTTCGCGGACGTGCCGCGGACCGAGGTGTTCTTCGCCGAGACCAGCGACGAGCTGGGCCCGATGGGCGCCAAGTCGATGAGCGAAAGCCCGTTCAACCCGGTGGCCCCGGCCCTGGCGAACGCGGTGCGCAGCGCCACCGGCGTGCGTTTTGCCCGGCTGCCGCTGGCCCGCGACGTGCTGTACCTGGGCCTGCGGGACGGCGTCCAGCCGGACCGGTCCGGGCTGCAGGCCGAGGCCGACGTCCCGGCCTGACGGGAAGCCCGGCGGTGCCCAGGCGGGCCGGCGCGTCCGGCCTGCCTGGGCTCAGGGCTCAGGGCTCAGGGCTCAGGGCTCAGGGCTCAGGGCTCAGATGAGGCAGCCCCAGGCGGCTAGCTCCGTGAGTTCCGGGCCGGCGGGTTAAGACGCGGCGGCCACGGGCATGCCTGAGCCCTCCGAAGCAACAGGCATGGCAGCGCCAAGTGCCGCTGCGAAGGACATGACGTCGGCAGGCAGGACCTCACCTCGCCAGGCAATGTGCTGGTCCTGGCGGGCGATGAGGAACGGCACGTTGTACGCCGGGTCGTTTAAGGCTTCCGGCACATGCACGGCAGCCACAGGCAGCCCTGCCCCGCGTGCTTCCTCCGCCCACCGGAAGGCGTCCTGCGGGTTCGCGACAGCGATCAGCGTGTACCACGGTCCTAGCCAGTCATAGAGCGAGGAGCCATCTTCGCGCCATACATGGGGCAGGCGGCACCCAGGAACCGTGGAGGGCGTGTAGGACCCCATGGTGTAGCCGGGAGGCGTCCCGTCAGGAATGATGATGGGGCTGTCTTGGTAGGAGTAGCCGAAGTTGAGCCCGGCGGCGGCGAACTGCTGGACGTTCAGCTGATAAGCGAGCGCACCAAAGGCCGCCCGGGCTTCTTCCCCGATGCTGCCGTCCGCCTCCAAGTCCGCGGGGATGTCGGTGGCCTTGATCTTGCGCAGGTGCGACATCGCGAAGGCTGAAACCTGCTCGGTGATTGGCTGCCGTTCCGCCGCGTAGGCATCGAGGATGGCAGGTGATGCCCATCCGGAGATCACCGCACCAAGCGCCCATGCCAAGTTCAGGCCGTCGGCGATTCCGGCGTTCATGCCGTAGCCGCCGTACGGAACCCACAGGTGTGCGGCGTCCCCAGCGATGAACATCCGGCGGTCCCGGAACCTGTTGGCCACCAGCCGGCGGGCTGTCCAGTCCTCGTGCGAGAGCGTTTCATAAGCCATCTCCTCCGACAGACCGAGGATGTCCCGGACCGCCTGGTCCCGGTCCACGCCGCCCTGCGCAGCCTCCGCTTCGCTGAGGTAGGTGTGGATCAGGAATGTCCCGGTCCCGTCAATGGAGAAGACATGGCCGCAACGACGCTCGTTGTAGACGTAGTAGCACCACGCCTTTCCCGCAGTCATCCGCGCGTAGAGCTCCGGCACCCGGACGCAGGTGGACTGGACCTGCTGCAGCACCGGGTCGCCGAGCAGCGAGGCGCCGATGGCTTTGCGGACCATGGACCTGCCCCCGTCCGCCCCGACGAGGTACCTACCCCGGAGCTCGACAGTGCCGTCCGTTCCCACTGGCCGGACCACTGCGGTCACCGCGTCATCGTCCTGCCGGACCTCCACGACCTCCGTTCCGTTACGCAGTGATACTCGCTCCAAACCTGCCACATGCTCTTCGAGGATGGGTTCCAGGAACTGCTGGTTGACCCGGTGTGGAGCCTCTGCCGCCGCCCACGCGGTGTCCGGTCCGTTCCCGGTGCCAGCCATCCGCGCGTCTGGCGAAGGGAGGTGGATCCGGCCGAACTCGGTGCCCGTCACGGCAGTGAGGAAGGCTATGTCGTGCGGGTGGTCTGAGGGCATGCCCGCCTGCCGGATACGATCGGCCAAGCCGAAGCGTCGGAATGCCTCCATGGTCCGGGCAGACACGTGGTTGCATTTCACGTTCGGCCTGTGGAGGTAGGGGTCCTTCTCCAGGACGATGACGGTGGCGCCGCGTGCAGCGAGGTCCATGGCGGTCATCAGGCCGACCGGCCCGCCGCCCACGATCAGGACGTCTGCGTCGAGTGCTGCTGGGTGGTGCATGTGGTCAAACTCCAATCGACTAACGAATTGACGTCAGGTCCCGCTTGCTGCTTTCGGGCATAACGAACAGGGCGACGGCGCAGGCCGCGAGAACCGCGATCCAGGTGCCGCCGAGGGCCGGCAGGCCCCCGGCGGAGGCGGCGAGGGCACCGGCGAAGATGGGGGTGAAGCCAGCACCGAGCGCAGATGCTCCTTGGAAGGCCAGAGAGGAGCCGGTGAACCGCACGGCTGTGGGGAAAAGCTCCGCTAGGAAGGCCGCGAGCGGGCCGAGGATGATGCCCTGGACCGCCTGGGCCGCAATAACCGCCACCCCGAACAGGAGGTTGTCTCCAGCATCGATCATTAGCAGGAGCGGATAGGCCAGAAGGATGGCCCCAGCGATGCCCACTCCGATGACGGGCCGGCGGCCCCAGCGGTCACTGAGCCGGGCCGCGAGCAGGGTGGTCAGGAACAGGGCCAGGGCGGAGGCCACTTTGGCGTTCAGTGCGAAGGTCTGGTCCACTCCCTGGGCGGTTGCGTGGCTGAGCCCCCAAACGCTGGCCATACCGGAAATGGTGAGCTGGGAGACGGCAACAAGGGTTCCGAGCACCAGCACTTTCGGTGACTTGGACAGCACCGCGATCAACGGGACCCGGCGCTCTTCGGCTTCCCGGTCGAACTGGACGAACATGGGGCTCTCCACAACCTTGAGCCGGACGAACATCCCGATCAGGACGAGGACGACGCTCAGCAGGAAGGGAATGCGCCAGCCCCAGCTGAGGAACTGGTCCTCCGGAAGCAGAGAGAACAGCCCGAGGACACCGGCAGACAGGATCGAGCCGGCCGGAGCGCCGAGATTGGCGAAGGAGGCGGCGAAACCCCGTTTGCCGCCGGGGGCGTGCTCCAAGGCAATGAGCATCGCCCCGCCCCACTCGCCGCCGACAGCAAAGCCCTGGATGATGCGCAGGGCCACCAGTGCCAGCGGCGCCGCGAGCCCGATCTGCTCATAGGTGGGCAGCAACCCGATCAGCGCAGTGGCGATGCCCATAAGCAGCATGGTCGTGACGAGGACTCCCTTACGTCCCAGACGATCGCCGAAGTGGCCGAAGACGATTCCACCCAAGGGGCGGGCGACGTAGCCGGCAGCAAGGGTTCCAAAGGAGGCGACCGTGGCCATCCCGGGACTGAGTGAGGCGAAGAAGACCTGGGAAAAGACCAGGGCCGAGGCGCTGGCATACAGCATGAAGTCATAGAACTCGATGGCGCTGCCGAGAAAGCTGGAGGCCAGAATCCGCTTCATTTGGGGGGTGTTAAGCGATTCGCTGCCGCGGGTGGCGGGTGCGGGGCCGGGCGGCAATGTGGGGAGGGTGCTCATCCTCGAACTCCTCGTGACGTCGGACGGCAGGGCCGTTGGGTAGGGGGACCTCCTGAGTGTGTCAAGGGTCACTTCGTCAGGCAATGACAAGTATTGTGGTTGATAGTTCAAGGAGGTTGAAGTGAGCGTACCCCTCTCCCTGCGGCAGCTGGAGTACTACCGCGCCGTCGTGGAAACGGGATCCATCACCCGGGCAGCTGAGCGCCTGCACGTGTCACCGGGCGGCATCTCGCTGGCGATCACCCAGCTCGAGCAGGAGCTCCAGGTGCAGCTGATGATCCGCACCAGGGGCAAGGGTGTGGTCGTCACCGATGCCGGACGCAGCGTGTATGACAGCGCGCGCAGGGTAGCCCGGAGCGTCGAGGACATCCGGGAAGTCGCAGGGTCGGTGCGCACCGAGCTCCGCGGCGCGCTCAGGATCGGGGTGTTCAATACCCTGTCGCCCTGGCTGTTTCCCCAGATTGCCGAGCACTTCGCTGCCGAACACCCGGCCGTGGACCTGCAGTTGAACGAGGGCCCGTCCGCAGAGCTGCAGAACGGCATCCTTCAGGGACGGCTTGACGCCGCCCTCCTCTACGAAAATCACCTTTCCTCCGAGGTAGAGTTTGAGCGCCTTACCCCGGTTCGGCTGCAGCTGGCCGTCTGCGCCGGGCACCCGCTCGCAACCATGGACGCAATACCACTGAGCTACCTGCGTGAGGAGTCTGCGGTCCTGCTGGCCATGCGGCCAGCGACTGATCACGTCGAGGAGATCCTCCGCAACGCCGGGGTAGCCCCAAAGGTGCGCTGGCGAAGCGCCAACGTGGAGACCATCCGCTCACTCGTGGCCAGGGGGCTGGGTTACACCATCATCATGGGCCGCCCCCACGGGGATCAGACCTATGACGGACGCCCCCTCGTCTATCGGCCGATCGCAGACGACCTGCCACCAAACTTTATCGGTCTCGCTACAGCCCCGGGCGCGAGACGTATGGCGCGATTGGATGCCCTTGCCGACTACTGCAGGCATGCCCTAAGCACCGGCTCCCTGACGGCACCCGGCGCGGACGGCGAAGGCCAGGAGCCGCTGCACGGAAGAGCCTGATTTGCGACGCCGCACCCCGCTGGCTAGAGTGGAGCACCCAAATACTAAGCCTACTTAGTTAGGAGTTCCCATGGAACAGCTGAAGACCCCCGAAGAGATCCTCGCGTTCAAGCTTGGCAAGGCGCTGACCATGGAGGCAGGCGACCTGGACATGCTCGGCGAATTCGTGGAGAACGCGCAGCGCCAGGAGCTCAAGGACTTCTTCACGGAGCACCAGGAGCAGACCCGTGCCCAGGCCGACCGGCTGCGGAAGGTGTTTGAACTGCTTGGCCTCAACGCCAAGGAGGAGACCGCGCCGGCGCTGACCGGGCTGGCGAAGGAAGGCCGCACGGCCATGACCAACACGGCGGAGGAACTGGTGGATTCGGTGATCCTCGCCTCCGCCCTGGCCGCCGAGTACTACGAGGTGGCGGCGTACGAATCGCTGATCACCATGGTGCAGGCGCAGGGCGAGACCGAAGTCGCGGCCCTGCTGCAGGAAAGCCTGGACGAAGAGCGGCAGACCATCGCCCGCGCGCAGAAGCTGGCCGAAGCCGTGGCCAAGGAGTCTGCCGGCGTCGCCGCGAAGTAGCCATTCCTGAGCGTCCCACCTCTCGACGGCGGGGCCGCCACCATCCGGTGGCGGCCCCGCCGTCGTTCCCGCTTCAGATCGCTTTGCCCGGGTTCAGGATGCCCAGCGGATCCAGTGCCTGGCGGATGGCGTGCTGCACCTCCAGGGAGACGTCCCCCAGCTCGTCGCGCAGCCAGTCGCGTTTGAGCAGCCCGACGCCGTGCTCGCCGGTGAGGGTGCCGCCCAGGCGCTTGGCGAGGTGGAACATCCGCCCCAGCGCCTCCTTCGGCGGCCCCTCGGTCACCGACTCCTCCTGGTCCATGACGATCATCGGGTGCAGGTTCCCGTCGGAGGCGTGCGCGATGGTGAAGATCCGCACCCCGGTGTCGGCGCTGATCTGCTCGAGCCCGGCCACCACCTCGGCCAGCCGGCCGCGCGGCACCCCGATGTCCCCGATGGACACCCGGCCCAGCCGCTCCAGCGACGGAATCGCCTCCCGCCGGGCGGTGACCAGCGCCGCCGCATGCTCGTCGTCGACCGCCTTTTCGCAGGTGCCGAGCGGGCTGACCGCCTCCAGCACCACCTCCTGCTCCAGGAAGGCGCCGTACCCGTCGGTCTGGACCAGCAGGAACGCACCGCCCCGGGAGCGGTAGTCGGTGCCCAGCGCCATGTCCACGGCCTCCAGCGTGGGCCCGTCCATCAGTTCCATCATCGAGGGCTGCACCCGCGCGGCGACCACCGCCGACGCCGCGCGGGCCGCGCTCTCGACGTCGGGGAAGAACGCCGCGACCGTGGCGGTGGCGGTGGGCAGCGGCCGCAGCCGCAGGGTCGCCTCGACCACGATTCCGAGGGTGCCCTCGGACCCGATGAACAGGGCGTTCAGGTCATACCCGGTGACGCCCTTGATGGTGTCCCGGCCGGTGCGCAGCTCGCGGCCGTCGGCGAGGATGACCCGCAGCGACAGCACCGATTCCCGGGTCACTCCGTATTTGGCGCAGCGCATCCCGCCGGCGTTGGTGGCGATGTTCCCGCCGATCGAGCAGATCGCCGTGCTGGCCGGATCCGGGGCGTAGAACAGCCCGTAGCCGGCGGCCGCGGCGTTCAGTTCGGCGTTCAGGACCCCGGGCTGGACGACGGCGAGCTGCTCCACCGGGTCGATCCGCAGGATCTCGTTCATGCCCGAGACGTCAAGCACCACCTCCCCGGCGCGGGAGGCGGAGGCGGCGGCAAGGCCGGTGCCGGCGCCCCGCGGCACCACCGGCACCCGGTGCCGGCTGGCCAGCCGGAGGGTCTGCACGACGTCGTCGGCGCTGCGGGCAAAGACCACGCCGTCCGGCGGGCTGGGCGGGAGGTAGCCGGAACGGTCGGTGCTGGCCCGCTCCCGGTCCTCGCCTCGGATGGATACGTTCGGTGCCGCCTGCAGCAGCGCGGCGGTGGAACCGGCGGTAAGGTCGAAGTCGATGGTGTTCATGGGTCCTCTCGAACGTCGGGCGCGGAGCCGTCAGGGCACCATCCACCCCAGGATGGGTGTGGACTGCAGCCAGATGATGACGGTGAGCATGGCCAGCAGGGCCAGGCTCCAGCCGATGAGCTTGCGCAGCAGCACGCTCTCGGAGCCTTCCCGGCCGACGGCGGCGGAGGCGATGGCCAGGTTCTGGAGCGAGAGCATCTTGCCCATGACGCCCGCCGAGGAGTTGGCGGCGGCCATCAGGGTGGGCGACAGGCCGGTCTCGTTGGCGGCGGCGACCTGCAGCTGCCCGAACAGGGAATTCGACGACGTGTCGGAACCGGTCAGCGCGACCCCGATCCAGCCCAGCAGCGGCGAGAGGATGGCAAAGAAGCCGCCCGCCGAGGCCAGCGCCACCCCGAGGGTGGTGGTCTGCCCGCTCAGGTTCATCACGAAGGACAGGGCCAGCACGGCGCAGACCGTGACGATGGTCCAGCGCAGCTGCTTGAGGGTCTCGCCGTAGATCCGCACCCCGGCGCCGGGCCTGATGCGGTAGAGGAGCATGGTCAGGATGCCGGAGAACAGCAGCAGCGTTCCGGTGGCCTTCACATGGTCGAAGCGCAGGTTCTGGGCCGCCACCGGCTCGCCCGCGGAGTTGGTGACGTCCAGGCCCGGCCAGTGGAAGGTCACCCCGCCGATCTGCGTCAGCCAGGCCTTCACGGCGGGAATCTGGGCGAGGGAGAAGACCGTGATGATGATCAGGTAGGGCGCCACCGCCATCCACACGCTCCGGGCATCGGGGCGCGTGTTGTCGGCCTCCCCTGCCGGACGGCCGGTGCCGCCGTCCGCAGGCGACGCGGCGGCATGCGCCCCGGCGCGGCCGGAGACATCGCCCGGACCATCGACGCCGGCCGGACCGTCGAGCCCGCCCGGGCCCGCGGGCGACGGCGCCGCATGCCGTCCGCCTCCGCCGCCGGCCGAGACCGGGAGCGCGCCGCCGCCGTCGGCGTCACCGCGGGCCGTGGCCGCGGCGGTGTCTTCGACGTCCTGCGACTGGCCGTTCATGCCGATGATTTCCTTCGGCTGCCAGACCCGCAGCATCAGCAGCACCGCAATGACGGTGACGACGGCGGCCACCACGTCGGTCAGCTCCACCACGAAGAAATTGGACGCCACGAACTGGGCGAGGCCGAAGGCAATGCCGGAGACCAGGGCCACCGGCCAGGTCTGGCGAAGCCCGCGTTTCCCGTCCACCAGGAAGACCAGGATCAGCGGCACCACCAGGGCAACGAACGGCGTCTGGCGGCCCGTCATGGAGGACAGCTCCTGCAGCGGGATGCCGGTGACGCCGTTGAGCGCGATGATGGGCGCGGCCATCGCTCCGAAGGCGACCGGGGCGGTGTTGGCCAGCAGCGCGACGACGGCGCTCTTGATCGGCTTCATGCCGGCGGCCATGAGCATGGCCGCCGCGATCGCCACGGGCGCTCCGAACCCGGCCAGGGATTCGAGCAGGGCGCCGAAGCAGAAGGCGATCAGGATGGAGAGGATGCGCAGGTCATCCGAGATCGACCGGATCGTCCTGCCCAGCAGCTCGAACCACGGGGTGGAGACGGTGAGCTTGTAGATCCACAGCGCGTTGATGAGGATCCACAGGATGGGAAAGATCGCGTAGAACGCGCCGAGCCCGGTGGCCGAGAGCGCCTGGCCCAGCGGCATCCCCCAGGCGATCACCGCCAGGAGGAAGGACAGGGCCAGGCCGATGACGCCGGCCTGCCAGGCCTTCATCCGGAACACGCCGAGGAGGACGAACAGCAGCAGCAGGGGCAGGGCGGCGAGGATGGCCGAGAACACCAGCGACCCGCCCACCGGATCGAGGACCTGCTGAAAAGCTGCAACCTGGATAGCCACAAAAACCCCCTCGTTTTTGTGCTGGCCGGTCTCCCGCGGATCATCGGGAGCCGGGCCGGCCGGGCGGCACCGTAGCCGCCTCACGATGGGGTCGACAGTAGGCCCGCCCCTCAGGGCGGTCAACCCTCGTCAGGGTCCTGTTTTCCGCTGCGGCCGGAAAAGCCGCACGGCCCTTCCGCTCAGCGGAAGGGCCGTGCTACACCGTCGGACGGGGCCCCTGGGGACCGGCCGGCGTCAGTTGCCGCGGGCCTTGCGGGTCTGCTTGTCGTTGGCTTTCTGCAGCGCGTCCACGAGCTCATCCTTCGTCATGTTGGACCGCCCGGGCACGTCGAGCTTCCTGGCCTGCTCGTAGAGGTGGTCCTTGGAGGCGTTGGCGTCCACACCGCCTGCCGTGCCCTTCGAGGATCCCGGGCCGCCGCCTTCGGCGCGCTTGTCGGATGGGCCGGATTCCTCCTTCTCCTCCCAGTGGTCGCCCACCTTCTCGTGCGTGTGCTTCAGCGAGGCGTAGGCCGCACGGGCTGCGCGCTCTTCGTTCCCGTCATAGGACTCCATGGCAGAGTCGTAGGTCTTGGCGAACGTGTCCTGCGCCTTCGTGTCGGAGCGCTGCAGGGTCGAGGGCAGTTCGCTGTCCTTCGCGTGGCCGCTCTTTGACGTCTTCGGCATCGTGCCTCCTTGTCCCGCCGGCTCAGCTGTTGCGGCCGGATTCGCCGGTCTCCGCGGTTCGGTTCGGCTCCATGGCGTCCTGGACCTCTCCGCTGTCGGTGTCGTCCGGCATCGGTTCCGGCTGGCGCCATTCCTCGGCGTGGTCCGGGATGGTGTTCTTCGTCAGCCCTTCGGTCTCCTGCTTCATTTCCTCGTCGAGCCGACGTCCGTGGGTGGTGTTTCCGCGTTCTGCCATCAGCGGTCCTTTCGCTCGCGGCCCGTAAGCCTGGATCGAAACCTTTACTAAGGGTACTTATGGTCTATCACCATATGCCCGCTCCCTCAACCGCCCGACGCCGGCACCCGGCGCCCCGATCCGGCCCCCGTCGACCCGGCCTGCACCCTAGGCTGAGCGCGTCTCCCCGGCCCGGTCAAGGTAGGACTCCAGCAGCTCACCCTCCAGGGCGAGTTCCACGCGCCGGACCATGTCGCGGACCTTTTCCGCATCCACGCCCACCATCCGGTCATCCATGGCATCCAGCACCAGGGAGGTCTGGCGCCTGATCTCGTCCCGTTGGGTATCGTTGGCAGCGCTCGCCGCGCAGTCCCGCAGCAGGCGCAGCAGCGCGGTCAGCACGATGGGATCACCGGAGCCGTAGTGGCGGACGGGGGCGCAGACCAGGTCGATAAAGGATCGGTAGTCGCGCCCGGCAGTCACCAGGCGCAGCGTTCCGTTCCTGCCCTGGTGCGCCTCCGGCCCCAGCCGCCGGTGCTGGATATCCACCAGGAGGTCCGCACAGTAGCCCAGGGCATGGGAACAGGTCACCGGGTCGTTGATGCTGGGCGAGATGGCCTTCACGGCAATGTCCGTGAGCTGCCGCAGGCCAAGCGCCGCGTCCTGTTCCGGCGTGCGTTCGTAGCCGATCTCCAGGGCGCGGGCGAGGGCCGCGGTGACGTCGGCAGTGTCGGCGGCCGGTGCGCCGTCGTCGTTCCACAGCCGCCCGATCGGCGCACCCAGCGCGACGTGGTCGCCCGGCTGGACATCAACATGGAGCACCTGGCCGCTGCGCTCCAGCGCCTCCACCAGGGGATGCCAGTCCAGCGCCTTGATGATGCCGCTGCGCGGGGCGCGGAGGAGCGTGCCGCCCTCGGGTGCCGGGAAGCACTGCTCCTCTCCGACCGGGGACTCGGGATAGGTCACGCGCAGCACGGCCAGCGCCTGCCCATGGGCCGTGACCATCATCGTGTCCACCCGCAGGGACCTGGTGATGTGGCCGATGAACAGCAGCAGCACCATGCCGCAGGCAATGCCCAGGACATAGACCAGTCCGACGACGAGCACCGGCACCGGCGTCTGGGGATCCATGCCGCGCAGCCCGGTGATGCTCACCACGAACGTTGACAGCAGGACGGCCAGGACCAGCTGGGTCCGCTTGTCCCGGGCGAACTCGCGCAGCAGCCGGGGCGAGAACTGCTGTGACGCCAGCTGCAGCGCCACGACCGTCAGCGAGAACGTCACGGTCACCGCGGTCATCACGCTGGTGGCCACCGCCTGCAGGAGCGTGGAGGCCGCCTCCATGCCGCTGGGCCAGATCCAGCGGGCCCACGCCTGGTCCTGCCCGGGCCGCACCGGCAGCAGCAGCAGGGTCACGGCAAGCGCAGCGAGGGAGGCGCAGGTGGGCCAGAACCACACGGACGCCCTCAGGGCCTCCCGATCGATACGAAACCGGCGTGCGCCGCTGCCTGCCGGCTGTGATGCCGCCGATGCCCCGGGCCTGGCTGCCATATCCACGGACTCCGCTCCCCTGCTCTGGACTGTTCCCCTTAAGAATGAAAGGGACGGCCATCCGGCCGCCCCTTTCATTCCACCGCCGGCAGCCGCCGGCGGGCAAATCGGCTAGGCGTTGTGGCCCACCTGGCGCCCGGCGGCACCGCGGTCACGGGTCAGCAGCAGGGCCAGCCCGATCATGGTCACGCCCAGGAACAGGTGCAGCCAGTTGTCGGCATTGTTCAGCGGCACGAAGTTGGCCGAGGAGTCATGGTCGACGACCAGGCCGTAGATCCACAGCACCAGGTACACCGCACCGCCCCAGAGCAGGTAGCTGCGGGCTCCGCCCACGGTGCGGGCCAGGACCAGGCCTGCGACGCCGTAGAGCAGGTGGACGATGTTGTGCAGGACGGAGACCTGGAAGATCCCGAGCAGCAGGGCGCCCGAATGATGGCCGGCGCCGCTCAGCGCCTCATAGTTGCTGGTGATTCCGGGAATGAATCCCATGACGCCGACGAGGAGAAAGACCACTCCGTAGGCAAGGGCCGCCTTCTGGACATTGGTGCGTCCCCGGGTCTGCAGGCCGCTGTTTCCGGTTTCAGTCATGTGTTGCCCAATCTCTCGTGAATCGCGGAAAAGATGTGGAACCACATGATAAGCACACTTAGTTTTTAATTGCACATTTCTGCCCCGCCCGCTGACGTGCAGTGATGGGCTGCGGCTCAGCACTCCACGACGTTGACGGCGAGGCCGCCCATGGCGGTTTCCTTGTATTTGTCGCTCATGTCGCGCCCGGTTTCGCGCATGGTGATGATGACTTCGTCCAGCGATACCCGATGGTCGCCGTCGCCCCACAGCGCCATTTTCGCAGCGTTGACGGCTTTCGCTGCGCCGATCGCGTTGCGCTCGATGCAGGGCACCTGCACGAGCCCGCCGATGGGATCGCAGGTGAGCCCCAGATTGTGCTCCATCGCTATTTCGGCGGCGTTCTCCACCTGGGCGGGCGTGCCGCCGAGGATCTCGGCCAGCCCGGCGGCGGCCATGGACGACGCCGAGCCCACCTCTCCCTGGCAGCCCACCTCGGCGCCGGAAATTGAGGCCTGCTCCTTGTACAGCACCCCCACGGCGCCGGCGGCAAGCAGGAACCGGACGACGACGTCGTCGCGCTCCGCCGGCGTCGCGCCCTCCATGCCCGGGCCGTAATGGGTGGCGTAGAACAGGACGGCCGGGATGATGCCGGCGGCGCCGTTGGTGGGGGCGGTGACCACCCGGCCGCCGGAGGCGTTCTCCTCGTTCACGGCCAGGGCCACCAGGTTGACCCATTCCTGCCAGAACTTCGGATCCCGGGTCGGATCCTCGGCCCGCAGCCGGGTGTGCCAGGCCGGGGCCCGGCGGCGGACGTTCAGCCCGCCGGGCAGCAGCCCGGTGCGGCGGATGGCGGAATTCTTGCACTCCTCCATCACGTCGCGGATGTGCAGCAGGCCGGCCCGGATGTCGGCCTCGGTACGGGAGGCCATCTCGTTGGCCAGCATCACCTGGCTGATCGACAGGTTGTTGGCCTCGCAGTGCGCCAGCAGCTCGGCGGCGGTGCGGAAGGGATAGGGCAGCTGCGCCTTGCTGGACTCCAGCTCCGCCGCCGCGGCGTCCTCCTCGCCGTCGCGGACGATGAACCCGCCGCCCACGGAGAACCAGGTGCCCTCGTGCAGCACGGCCCCGCCGGCGTCGAGCGCAGCGAACTTCACGCCGTTGGTGTGCCGGGGCAGGATGGTCAGCGGGTGCAGGATGATGTCCTCGGCCGTATAGGCCAGGACGACGCCGCGGTCGCCGGGCAGCTCGGCGCCGAGCCGCAGCTTGCCGGTGGCGGCGATGTCGGCCAGCCGCTTGTCCACCTGCTCGGGCAGGATCAGCTCCGGGGCGAAGCCCTCGAGCCCGAGCAGTACGGCGGTCATGGTGCCGTGCCCGCGGCCCGTGGCCGCGAGGGACCCGTAGAGGTCCACCCGCAGCCCGGCCACGGCGGGCAGGACGCCGGCGTCGGCCAGTTCCGCGGCGAAGGCCGCGGCGGCCCGCATGGGCCCCACCGTGTGGGAGCTGGACGGGCCGATCCCCACGGAGAACAGGTCAAAGACGCCGACGGCCATGGTTACGCTCCGGCGCCGGAAAGGCGGCAGCTCACAGCTCGCCGCCGTTCTTCTGCGCGTACTCCTCGGCGGAGAGCAGCTCGCCCTCGGCGGTGACGTTGACGGTGAACAGCCAGCCGGCGCCGTACGGGTCCTCGTTCAGCAGGGCCGGATTGTCGATGGCCTCCTGGTTGATCTCCACGACCTCGCCCGAGACCGGGGCGTACAGGTCGGAGACCGACTTGGTGGATTCCACCTCGCCGCAGGTCTCGCCGGCGGTCACGGTGTCGCCCACGGCGGGCAGGTCGACGTAGACCACGTCGCCCAGGGCGTCGGCGGCGACGGCGGAGATCCCGACCTTCACGGGCGAGGAGCTGTCCACCCATTCGTGCTCGGCGGAGTAGCGGAGGGAGGAATCGACTTTGCTCATTGGTGGGTGCCTTTCGAAAGGGTGCGGAGGGATCGGGGAACGCCGCCGTGGGAGCAGGCGCTGGTATGAGTCTAGGAGCGGTCGCGCCGATAGAACGGCAGGGTGACGACCTCGAAGGCCTCGGGGCGGCCGCGCAGGTCGACCTCGACGGCGGTGCCCGGCTCGGCGAGCGCGGTGTCCACGTAGGCGAGGGCGATCGGGTAGCCGAGGGTCGGGCTCGGCGCACCGGAGGTCACCTCGCCCACGGTCCGCCCGCCGGCGAGCACCGGATAGCCGGAGCGCGCCGAACGGCGTCCGCTGCCCTTGAGCCCGACCAGCTTCCGGGCCGGCTCGGTGCCGGAAAGCTTCTTTAGGGCGGCGCGGCCGACGAAGTCGCCTTCCTTGGCCAGGGACACCACGGGGCCGAGCCCGGCGGCGTACGGGTCGAGGTCGCGGTTGAGCTCGTTGCCGTAGAGCGGCATCCCGGCTTCCAGGCGCAGCGAGTCGCGGCAGGCCAGCCCGGCGGGGATCAGGCCGTCGTCGGCTCCGGCGGCCAGCAGGGCGGACCAGAGGTCGGCGGCCTGTGCGTTGGGCACGTAGATCTCGAACCCGTCCTCGCCGGTGTATCCGGTGCGGGCGACGAGCATCTCGGCTGCCCCGCCGGCGCCCAGGTCCAGGGACACCGGTGCGGCGGCGTAGTACTTCATGCCGGTCACGGCCCCGTGCGCGTCGCCGGGCACCAGGCGCAGCAGGATCTGCTCGGCCTTCGGGCCCTGGACCGCCACGAGGGAGGTGTCGGCGGATTCGTCGGTGACGGCCACGTCGAAGTCCTCGGCGCGGGCGGCCAGCTCGCCGGCCACGACGGTCGCGTTGCCGGCGTTGGGCACGACCAGGAACTCATCGTCGGCCAGCCGGTAGCTGATCAGGTCGTCGATGATCCCGCCGTCGGCGTCGGTGATCAGCGAGTACTTGGCCCTGCCGACCTTCACGGCGGAGAGCTTTCCGGCCAGCGCGTAGTCGAGGAAGGCGCCGGCGTCGGGGCCGGAGACCCGGACCTCGCCCATGTGGGAGAGGTCGAACAGCCCGGCGGCCTCGCGCACGGCACGGTGCTCGGCGAGCTCGGAGGTGTACTTCAGCGGCATCTGCCAGCCGCCGAAGTCGGTGAAGGAGGCGCCGGCGGCCTGGTGCTGCCCGTACAGGGCGGTGGTCTTCTCGGTCACTGGAACGCTCCTAGTTCTCGAAGGCTTCGATGGGCGGGCAGGAGCAGACCAGGTTCCGGTCGCCGGCGGCGCCGTCGATCCGGCCGACCGGCGGGAAGTACTTGTCCATCCGCAGCCCGGGTACCGGGAAGGCGGCCTGCTCGCGCGGGTAGGGGCGGGTCCACTCATTGGCGACGACGGCGGCCGCGGTGTGCGGAGCGCGGCGCAGCGGCGACTCCTCGACCGGGAACTCGCCGGCGGCGACCTGGTCGATTTCGGCACGGATGGCGATCATCGCGTCGATGAAGCGGTCCAGTTCGCCCAGGTCCTCGGATTCGGTGGGCTCGACCATCAGGGTGCCGGCCACGGGGAAGGACAGGGTGGGGGCGTGGAAGCCGTAGTCGATCAGCCGCTTGGCGACATCTTCCGCGGTGACGCCGGTCTTCGCGGTCAGTTCGCGCAGGTCCAGGATGCACTCGTGCGCCACCAGGCCGCCCTTGCCGGTGTAGAGCACCGGGAAGTGCTCGTTCAGCCGGGCGGCGACGTAGTTGGCGGCCAGCAGGGCGCTCTTGGTGGCGGCGGTCAGGCCCTCGCCGCCCATCAGGTTCACGTAGGCCCAGGAGATGGGCAGCACGCCGGCGGAGCCGTAGCGGGAGGCGGAGACGGGGATGTCCTCGCCGCCGTCCCAGGCCGCGGCGTTGCCGGGCAGGAACGGCGCCAGGTGTGCCCGGGCCGCGACCGGGCCGACGCCGGGGCCGCCGCCGCCGTGCGGGATGCAGAAGGTTTTGTGCAGGTTCAGGTGCGAGACGTCGCCGCCGAACTCGCCGGGCTTGGCCAGGCCGACCAGGGCGTTGAGGTTGGCGCCGTCGATGTAGACCTGCCCGCCGGCTTCGTGGACGGCGTCGCAGACGTCGCGGACGTCGTCGTCGTAGACGCCGTGGGTGGAGGGGTAGGTGATCATGATGGCCGAGAGGTTCTCCCGGTGCTGGTCGATCTTGGCGCGCAGGTCGGCGTGGTCGATCGCGCCGTCGTCGGCGGTGCCGACCACCACGACCTTCATCCCGGCCAGGACGGCGGAGGCGGCGTTGGTGCCGTGCGCCGAGGCGGGAATCAGGCAGATGTCGCGCTGGAAGTCGCCGCGGGAGCGGTGCCAGCCGCGGATGGCCAGCAGGCCGGCAAGCTCGCCCTGGGAGCCGGCGTTGGGCTGGATGGACACGGCGTCGTAGCCGGTGATCTCCGCCAGCTTGGCCTCCAGGCCCTCAATCAGCTCACGCCAGCCGGCGGTCTGCTCCTCGGGGGCGAAGGGGTGGATGGTGGCGAACTCGGGCCAGGTCATGGCCATCATCTCGGCGGTGGCGTTCAGCTTCATGGTGCAGGAGCCGAGCGGGATCATGGTGCGGTCCAGGGCCAGGTCCCGGTCCGAGAGGCGGCGCAGGTAGCGCAGCATCTGCGTCTCGGAGCGGTAGGCGGAGAACACCGGGTGGGTCATGAACTCCGAGGTGCGCAGCTGGGCCGCGGGCAGCTCATACCCGGCGGCATCGGCCGGGCCGGGCTCGCCGGCGCCGAACGCGGCGGCGACGTCGGCCAGCACTGCCTCGGTGGTGGTCTCGTCGCAGGAGATGCCCACGGTGTCGGCGTCGATGGAGCGCAGGTTGATGCCGCGCTCCCGGGCGGCGGCCAGGACCTCGGCGGCGCGGCCGGGAACCTGCACGGTCAGGGTGTCGAAGAACGTGCCGTGGAGCGGTTCCAGTCCGGCCTTCGCAAGCGCGGCGGCCAGGCTGCGGGCCCGGGCGTTGGTGCGCCGGGCGATCGCGCGCAGGCCCTCGGGCCCGTGGTAGACGGCGTACATGGAGGCGGTGATGGCCAGCAGCGCCTGGGCGGTGCAGATGTTGGAGGTCGCCTTCTCGCGGCGGATGTGCTGCTCGCGGGTCTGCAGCGCCAGCCGGTAGGCGGGAGTGCCGGCGTCGTCCTTGGACACGCCGACCAGGCGGCCGGGCAGCGAGCGCTCCAGGCCCTTGCGCACGGCCATGTACGCGGCGTGCGGGCCGCCGAAGAACAGCGGGACGCCGAAGCGCTGGACGGAGCCGACGGCGACGTCGGCGCCCTGCTCCCCGGGCGGGGTGAGCAGGGTCAGGGCGAGCAGGTCGGCGGCGACGGTGACCATGGCGCCGCGTTCCTTCGCCTCGGCGATGAGGGGGGCCTGGTCGCGGACGACGCCGGAGGCGCCGGGCTGCTGCAGCACGACGCCGGTGATCTCGCCCCCGGGCAGGCCGGCGGAGAGGTCGGCGACCTCGACGTCGAAGCCGAGCGCCCGGGCCCGGCCCTCGACCACGGCGATGGTCTGCGGGAACGCCTCGGCGTCGAGGACGATCTTTCCGTCCGCCTTCTTCTTGTTGGACCGGCGCATCAGCAGCACGGCCTCGGCGACGGCGGTGGCCTCATCCAGCAGCGAGGCGTTGGCGATCGGCAGGGCGGTGAGGTCCTGGACCATGGTCTGGAAGTTCAGCAGCGCCTCGAGCCGGCCCTGGGAGATTTCCGGCTGGTACGGGGTGTAGGCGGTGTACCAGGCCGGGTCCTCGACGATGTTGCGCAGGATCACCGGCGGGGTGTGCGTGCCGTAGTAGCCCTGCCCGATCATCTGCACGGCGGTGCGGTTCTTCCCGGCGAGCGCGCGCAGCTCGGCGAGGGTCTCCTCCTCGCTGCGGGCCTGCCCGAGCACCAGCGGGGCGTCCTGGCGGATGGCGGCGGGAACGGCGGCGTCCACCAGGGCGTCGAGGCTGTCGTAGCCGACGGCCTTGAGCATGGTCTCGGTGGCCGGGGCGTCGGCGCCGATGTGGCGGTCGACGAAGGCGGCGGGGGTGTCGGCGGTGGCAGTCATCTTCAACTCCGGGGCAGGCAGGATGAGGGCATGCCGGCGGCAGGCCGGCTCCTCCCCGCTCTGTATTGGACCTGAGAGATTCCGCGGGCCGCAGCCCGCTTGCACCGTCGGTGAGCACGGCCTTGGGCCGGGCTGCTTTCCAGAGTTGCCTCGCTGCGGCGGTACCGGTGCCTGAGAGATTCCCGGGGAGGGTTTGCTCCTACGGCGCCGACGGATGTGATGCTCCGGCGGGCTCTCCCGCCGCGGCTGATAGCGGCATTTTTACTTGTGTTCTACGCTACGAAACTCTAGCCTCCGCCCCCGGCCGCAGCAAGGCGGTTTCGGGCCTGTGACAGGCGGCGGGGCGTGCCGCCTCCGTGCGCGCGGGCGCTGCGCGCACGGTAAGGGGGACAGGCGGCGGCGCAGGCCTGTTTTGACATCGCCTGCGCGGACTCCCAGACTTTCAAGGGTCGGCGGCGGCGCCGCATCCCCCCGGATTCCCGGGCGGCGGCCTCGGCCGAGCGGACCCGTCCGCTCCGGCTGCGCCTAGAAGAAAGATCTCCATGTCTGAGAGCACCGCCTCCATCTCCCCTTCAGCCACGCCGGCTGTTACCGGCTCCGGAACGGACGACGGCGGGGGCGGCGGCAGCGGGCTGGCCCGCTCCATGTCGAGCCGGCACATCCAGCTGCTGGCCATCGGCGGGGCGATCGGCACCGGCCTGTTCATGGGTTCGGGCAAGACCATCTCCGTGGCCGGCCCGTCGGTGATCTTCGTGTACATGGTCATCGGGTTCATGCTGTTCTTCGTCATGCGGGCCCTCGGTGAGCTGCTGCTGTCCAACCTGAACTACAAGTCCTTCACCGACTTCTCCGCCGACCTGCTCGGTCCGTGGGCCGGATTCTTCACCGGCTGGACGTACTGGTTCTGCTGGGTGGTCACCGGCATCGCGGATGTGGTCGCCATTGCCCACTACGTGACGTTCTGGTGGGCGGACGCGCCGCTGTGGATTCCGGCCCTGGCCTGCATCCTGCTGCTGGTGGCGCTGAACCTGCCCACCGTGAAGGCGTTCGGCGAAACCGAGTTCTGGTTCGCCCTGGTCAAGATCATTGCCATCCTGACGCTGATCGTGGTGGGCCTGGTGATGATCTTCTCCGGCTTCAGCTCCGACTCCGGCGAGGCCTCCTTCACCAACCTGTGGGCGCACGGCGGCTTCTTCCCGACCGGGCCGATGGGCTTCGTGGCCGGCTTCCAGATCGCCGTGTTCGCCTTCGTCGGCATCGAGCTGGTGGGCACCGCCGCCGCCGAGACGAAGGACCCGGAAAAGAACCTGCCCAAGGCCATCAATTCCATTCCGATCCGCGTGATGCTCTTCTACGTGGCCGCGCTGGCCATCCTGATGGCGGTCACCCCGTGGACGGGCTTCAGCGCGGATGAGAGCCCGTTCGTGGGCATGTTCGCGCTGGCCGGCCTGGGCACGGCGGCGGCCGTGGTCAACTTCGTGGTCCTGACCTCCGCCGCGTCCTCGGCCAACTCCGGCATCTATTCCACCTCGCGCATGGTGTACGGCCTGGCGCACGAGGGCGACGCCCCCAAGGCGTTCGGCCGGCTGTCCCGGCGCAAGGTGCCGCGGAACGCCCTGTTCTTCTCGTGCACCTTCCTGCTCGCCGGCGTCGTGCTGCTCTACGCCGGCGAATCGGTGAGCGCGGCCTTCACGCTGGTCACCACCATCTCCGCGCTGTGCTTCATGTTCGTCTGGACGCTGATCCTGGTCAGCTACCTGGCCTACCGCCGCCGCCGTCCGCACCTGCACGCGGCGTCGACGTTCAAGCTGCCCGGCGGCGTCGTCATGATCTACGTGGTCCTGGCCTTCTTCGCCTTCCTGCTCTGGGCGCTGACCACCCAGCCCGACACCCTGCAGGCGCTGCTGGTCACGCCCATCTGGTTCCTCCTGCTGGGCGTGGTGTACGCCGTGATGCGCCGCCGCCCGGAGCACCGGGCCCGGGTGGCCGGCTTCAAGGCACAGCGCAGCGCCGAGCGGGCGGCGCTGGCCGCCGTCGGGCAGCAGCCGGGCTAGTACACCACGGTGCCGCTGGCGGGCACCGTCGTGCCGGCCTTGGCCGGCTGCCCGGACACCTCCACCAGGATGCCCAGGGAGTGCAGCGGCGTTTCCAGGGCCGCCGCCAGGTCCGGCACCAGGCGGTCCTGCACCTCGCGGAGCACCTGCTGGATGTCCGCCCGGGAGTTCACGGTCAGCCGCAGGGCAAGGTCCGGCTCCTCGGCCGTGCCGCGCAGCAGCGCATCGCAGCCGACGACGCCGGGCACCTGGCCGGCCTGTTCCTCGAACGCTCCGGCCAGGACGGCCGGATCGATCACGGTGATGCCGCGGGCCGGGTTTTCCTGCAGCCGGAACTCGCGGCCGAGCCGGCGCCGCGGTATCTGCGCCAGCAGCCACCACAGCGCCAGCAGGCCCAGCAGCACCCCGGCGGCCAGCACCGCCCAGGGCAGCCAGTCGGAGCCCTCCGTGAAGGTGCCGAGGCCGGGGGCTGCCCGGTCCTGCGGGCGCCCTGCCCTGCCGTCGCTTGCGCCGTCCGCCACGCCCGAGGCCAGCAGCAGGATCCAGATGCCCCCGGCCAGGGCCAGCAGCCCCAGGAGGATCAGCCAGGTGCGGTTGGCCGCGCCGGGATGCTCACGCATGTCCTTGTCCTTTCCGCTGCATCACGCCGTGGACCGCACGTCCACCCTGACCTCGGGCACCGGATCGAGCCCCGAGGCCTCCAGCCGGGACCGTACTCCCTCGGCGACCCAGTTCTGCAGATCGGCGGTTTCGCGCAGGGCGGTCTGCACCGCCACCCGCACCGTCCGGTCCCCCGCGGTCGCGGAGGCCTCGGACACGCCGTCGATGTGTTCACAGGTGGCCGCCGCGAGCCGGGCCGTCCCGCGGCGCGAGATCACGGCGGCGGCGCCGGAACCGGAAACGGCGGCGTCCTGGAGTCCGGAGCTGCGCGGCGGCATCCGCACCGGAAGGGTGCGGTAACCGCCGGGAACCAGCCCGCACAGCAGCAGGATCAGCCCGAGGAGGGCAAGGACGCCGCCGGTGATCCAGGCCGCCGGCTCGTTCCACAGCGTCTGCGAAGCCTCCCGGGTGCCGCTGAGAAAAAACTGCGGCCAGCGGCCCTGCAGGAGCCGTTCCACGGCCACCCAGCACAGTGCCACCGCCAGGGCGAGCAGCAACAGCGAGGCGATGAGTGCCGGGAGGGTCCGGCTGGGGCGCCGGCGGAGGTTCAGCTGCCCGGGCACCTCGGCGCTCACAGTAGCCTCCGGCGCGCGCCGTCCGCCCGGGGCGGCTGGAGCCAGCGGATCAGGATGTCCACCTGCCGCACCTCGACGCCGGTCAGTTCGCCGATCCGGGCGGTCAGCCGTCCGCGCAGCCGGTCAGCCTCGGCGCGCAGCGGCACCGGGTACGGCATGCCCACCTCCACCTGCAGGCTGGCGATGTTCCCGGCCAGCTCCACGGAGGTCCTGGGCCGCGCGGAGAGGTCCGCCGAGGAGCCGAAGCCCAGGAAGCCGCCGCTTCCGCCGCCGGCGGCGGTCTCGTCCGCGGTGACCTGCCCGGCGATCTTCTCCAGCACCTGGCGGGCCATCCGCGTGGCTCCCCGTTCCTCGACGGGGCGCGGCCTGCGCGGCGCCTGGGCCGTCATCTGCTCGACGCCCTGCCGAACAGGGACTGCAGGTCCAGCCGCCCGTCCGCCGCCAGCCCGACGAGCAGCCCGATCAGTCCAAACAGGATGGTCAGCAGGAACGCCAGCCAGCCTCCGAAGGCCAGCACGATTCCCAGCACCAGGCCGACGGCCAGGCACCAACGCGTTGCGGACATGGCATTTCTCCTATCGTTGCTTCCGAGTCCGGTGTCCGGGCTCCTATTCGAGGCGGGTGGAGCCCTGCCGGCCGTCGTCTCCGCCGCCGCCGCCGTCGTCGTCCTCCTGGGGCAGGTGCACGTCGGTGACGTTGACGTTGACCTCCAGCACCTCCAGCCCGGTGGCGTTCTCCACGGAGCGGATCACGTTGCGGCGGATGGCCTGGCTGACCTCGACGATGGAGTAGCCGTATTCCACGACGATGCTCACGTCGACGGCCGCCTGGCGTTCGCCCTTTTCGACGCTGACGCCGTTGGCCACGTTGGTCTGCGACCCCGGGATGCGTTCGGTCATGGCGCTGAGGGCACGGCGGGCGCCTCCGCCCATCGCGGCGACGCCGGGCACCTCGCGGGTGGCGATGCCGGCCAGCTTCTGCACCACCGTCTCCTCTATCGTGGTGTCGCCGCGCGGGGTGTGCAGCGGCCCCGAGACCCGCTGGGATTCCTGCGGCGGGGCCTGGGTCTCCATCGGCTTCTTCTGCTCGGCGGCCACGGATCCCGCCTGGTTCCTCGACACATCGGTCATGGAACTCATCTCCTGCCTGTTCGTCGCACCTTTACGTCCTTAAAGACGCACGCCGCCCGGCTTCGTCACGGCCGGCGCGTGAACTTGCCGTTAATGCCCGACGTCGGCACACCCGCTATTCCTCCCCCGCACCGGCGGTGGGAAAATCGGTCCTGAACGGCACCGGCCGTTTGGACGGGGGTTCGACGTGACCGTTGCCCGCCGGCCGGAGCACCCCGGCACCCCGGCTGCTTTCACCGCGGTGGAGGAGGCCGCCGTCGTCGCCCTGGCCCAGGCCGGCGACGCCGCCGCCTTCGAATTCCTGGTCCTGGCCTACCGGGGCCGGATCCACCGCCTGGCGCTGCGGATGCTGGGCGACGCCGGCGAAGCCGAAGACGTGGTCCAGGAGACGCTCGCGGCGGGCTGGCGCGCCCTGCCCCTGCTGGAAACGCCCGGCGCCTTCGGCGGCTGGCTCTACCGCACCGCGGCCAACAAGTCCCGGGACGTGCTGCGCCGCCGCAGCTCCCATCCGGTGGAGGCGGTCGACGCGGCGGACCTGGGCATCGCCCTGATCGGACCCGGGCAGCCGGAGACGGATCCGCACCGCACCGCGGAGACGGCGGCCGAGCTGCTGGACCTGGCCGTTGCCCTGCGCGCCCTGCCGGAGGATCTGCGCTCGTGCTGGCTGCTGCGCGAGCTCCACGAGCAGAGCTACCGGGAGATCGGCAGCGCGCTGCACATCAGTCCGCACGCCGTCCGGGGCAGGCTGGCCCGGGCCCGGGAGAAGCTCGCCGAAGCCATGGTCGCCTGGCGCTGACGGCGCGGACCGGCTGCCCCTCGCAGCCCGGGGGGGCCGGATCCGGTGTGTGACCCGCGTTGGCCGGCACGGTTGCCCTCCTCTGTGACGGACAGCATAATGAGACCACCAGTTTTCAAATTCGCGGCCCTTGATTCCGCATTATGAAAGTTGGCGAGATGCGCGGGAAACGCAGCCGTTCCCCGCCCCGGCCTCAGCTGACACCCGGACCGCTGCGCGGTCCGGACCAAGCCCTATCGCAGGAGGAACACGCATGGCCATCGAGACAACCGACCTTCGGCCCGCCGACGGCGCGGAGCAGATCCTCACCGAAGAGGCGCTGGCCTTCGTGGAGGAGCTGCACCGCCGCTTCGCGGGCACCCGGGACGACCTGCTGGCGGCCCGCGGCAGGCGCCGCGCCGACGTCGCCGCCACCGGCAAGCTGGACTTCCTGCCCGAAACCGCCGAGGTGCGCAACGGAGACTGGAAGGTGGCCGAGGCCCCGGCCGCGCTGCAGGACCGCCGGGTGGAAATGACCGGGCCGGCCTCACCCGCGAAGATGGCCATCAACGCCCTGAACTCCGGCGCCCGGGTCTGGCTCGCCGACCTTGAGGACGCCGCCACCCCCACCTGGCACAACGCCATCGACTCCCAGGTCAACCTGTACCGGGCCGCGCGCGGGGACCTGTCCTTCACCTCCGCCGACGGCAAGGAGTACGCGCTGCGCACCGACGCGCCGCTCGCCGTCGTCGTCATGCGCCCCCGCGGCTGGCACCTGCCGGAGAAGCACATCAGCGTGGACGGCCGGGAGGGCATCGGCGCCCTGGTGGACTTCGGCCTGCACTTCTTCCACAACGCCGCCCGCCTGCTGGAAAACGGCCAGGGGCCCTACTACTACCTGCCGAAGATGGAGAGCCACCTCGAGGCCCGCCTTTGGAACGACATCTTCACCTTCTCCGAGGAGTACGTCGGCGTACCGCACGGGTCGGTGCGAGCCACCGTCCTGATCGAGACGATTCCGGCCGCGTTCGAGATGGAGGAGATCCTCTACGAGCTGCGCGACCACGCTTCCGGCCTCAACGCCGGCCGCTGGGACTACCTGTTCAGCATCATCAAGTACTTCCGCGACGCCGGAAAGGACTTCCTGCTGCCCGACCGCGCCGACGTCACCATGACGGCGCCGTTCATGCGCGCCTACACGGAGCTGCTGGTGAAGACCTGCCACCGCCGCGGCGCCTTCGCCATGGGCGGCATGGCGGCCTTCATTCCCAACCGACGGGAGCCCGAGGTGACGGCCGCGGCCTTCGAGAAGGTCAAGGCGGACAAGACGCGCGAGGCCACCGACGGGTTCGACGGCTCGTGGGTGGCCCACCCGGACCTGGTTCCCACCTGCATGGAGGTGTTCGACGGCGTGCTGGGCGAGAAGCCGAACCAGGTGGACCGGCTGCGCGAGGACGTGTCGGTCACCGCCCGGGACCTGCTGGACGTGACCACCGCCGAAGGCTCCATCACCGAGGCCGGACTCCGCTCCAACCTGTATGTGGCAGTGGCGTACACGGCCGTCTGGCTTTCCGGCAACGGCGCGGTGGCCATCCACAACCTGATGGAGGACGCCGCCACCGCCGAAATCTCCCGCTCCCAGGTCTGGCAGCAGGTGCGCAACGCCGTCGTGCTCGAGGACACCGGCGAGACCGTCACCGAGGACCTGGTCCGGCGGCTGCTGGCGGAGGAGACCGAGCGGCTGCGCGGCGAGGTGTCGGAGGAGATGTTCACCCGGTACTACGAGCCGGCCAGCCGGCTCATCGGGGCCATCAGCCTGTCCGAGGACTACCCGGACTTCCTGACCCTGCCGGCCTACGAACTGATCGACTGAAGCGCACGGCCGGCCCTGGCGCGCAGGCCCGCCAGCCCCCGCAGCCAGCGCGGCGGCCCGGCTGCCTGCTCCCTTTCCGGGGGCAGGTAGCCGGTCCCCCAGCGGCTGATCGCCGCGTAGGCGTCCGCCCGCACCGGCGGCAGGGACAGGAAGACGTCGTGCATTGCGTCGGGGATGCGGATGATGCTGACCGTGTTGCCCAGCGACAGGGCCCGATGCGCCACCACGTTCACGTCCAGGGCGACGTCGGAGGTGCGCACCTCCGGTGACCAGCGCGGCTGCAGATAGCTGCGGGTGGAGAGCAGGACCAGGACGGGCAGGTCCAGGTGCAGGCCCCGCGCCACCGCCGCCTGGCCGCGGAACACGGCGTGGATGAACGCCGTCGTGGCCGTAAAGCCGCGCACCGGGCGCCACTGCGAGTTGTAGTGCCACTCCCCGCCGAAAGCGGCCGACACCGCCCGGGAGTAGTTCCCCGAGTCGACGGCGGGCAGGGTGCCGCGCGGATTCCGGGCGGCCTCCAGGTTGATGAGCGGGCTGATTGCCCGGCGCCCGAGCTCGGCGCCCTGGAACTCCAGCCAGGGACTGTTCAGGATCAGCGCCGCCGCCACCCCCGGATGGCGGGCCGCCCACAGGCTCAGCGTGAGGCCGCCGGTGGAGTGGCCCAGCAGCACCAGCGGCAGGTCGGCTCCGGCCTGCGGCGTGCCGGGGTTCCCCGGCGTGCCGGCTCCGCCCGGTCCCGCGGGATCGCGGCGGCCCATGGCCTGCAGCGCTGCGGCGATGTCGGCGTCGTACTCGGCGAGGTCGGTGACGAACCCGGGGGTATCCCCCGGCCGAAGGCTGCGGCCGTAGTTATGCAGGTCCAGGGCGAAGAACCGCGCGCCGACGTCGATCCAGTACTGTGCCAGTTCCTTCTGGAAGAAGTAGTCCGACCAGCCGTGCACATACAGGACATCCATCCGCGGGGCCCTGCCGGCCTCCGGATCCGGCTGCCGGTGCACGAGCGTCGCGATCCGGTCCTCGGGAAGATGCAGGGTCAGCTGCTCGAAGCCCGGGCCCAGGATGTCGGGCCGCCAGCCGGCAGGCTCGGCCGGCGGCGGCGCGGCGGGGGCGGGCGGGACGGCGGGACGGGGTCCTGCGGTCCTGCGGTTGGCCATGCCTCCATTGCAGCACGCGGCGGGGCAGGCACCAAAGGACGCCGGCGTATTCCGGTGAGGCGCCGGGAATGCGCCGTTCCGGTTTGGCAAGATGGTCCGATGGACTCCACACCGCGGACCACGCAGGCGCTGCCCGGGAAGGAGGCCGGGGCGCTGGCCCGGGCCCTGGACGCCGGGGACGTGACCGTCTTTGTCGACGGCACGGCGCTGCGGCTGCCCCCGGCCGCCCGGGACGCCGTGCTCGACCTGCTGGCACGGCTCGCCCGCGGCGCCGCCGTGACCGTCGCCGACGCACGTGCCGACGGGGACCCGGCAACGGCCGGAGGCCGGGCCGCCGCGCCGGCCGGCACACAGGCCGCGGCCGCACCATCTCCGCTGCTGACGACCTCGCAGGCTGCCGCGGCGGCGGGCATCTCGCACACCTACCTGCGCAACCTCACCGACGCCGGAATCATCCCGGTGGAATACCGGGGCTCGCACCGGCGCATCCGGATGGAGGACATCCAGGCATGGCTGGAACAGCAGCGCCTCGCGAAGGAAGCCCGACGGACATCGGGCCGGGCGGCGACGGGAGCCGAATGACCGGTCCCTGGGCCTGATTTCGGCGTGATGGCCCCCGGGCCTGCGGCGACCTATGCTGGTGACTGGATGGGCGTGATCCGCCCCACATTCTTCGACCAATGGAGGTCTCGTGATCGTCGGTGTCCCCAGGGAAATCAAGAACAACGAATATCGGGTGGCCATCACGGCCTCGGGAGTGCATGAACTCATCACCCGCGGACATGTGGTGCTGATCGAGGCGGGAGCCGGGGCAGGGTCGCAGATCAGCGACGAGGAATACGCCGCGGCCGGGGCGGAGATCGTGGAAACAGCCGACGACGTCTGGTCCCGTTCCGCCATGATCCTGAAGGTCAAGGAACCGGTGGCCTCGGAGTACCGCCACTTCCGTCCCGGCCTGGTGCTGTTCGCCTATCTGCACCTTGCGGCCGAGCCGGAGCTGACCCGGGCCCTGCTCGACGCCGGCGTCACCGCCGTCGCCTATGAGACCGTCCAGTCCGGCCGGGCGCTTCCCCTGCTGGCGCCCATGTCCGAGGTGGCCGGGCGGCTTTCCGTCCAGGTGGGCGCGCAGTGCCTCACCCGCCCTGCCGGCGGTCCGGGGCTGCTGCTGGGCGGAGTGCCCGGCGTCCGCCCGGCCAAGGTCGTGGTCCTGGGCGCGGGCGTGGCCGGCACCAACGCCGTCGCCGGAGCTGTCGGCGCCCACGCCGACGTCACGGTGCTCGACATCAACATTGCCCGGCTGCGCGAGCTGGACGCCCAGTACGCCGGGCGCATCAAGACCGTCGCCTCCAACGCGTTCGAGATCGAACGGGCCCTGCTGGACGCCGACCTGGTCATCGGCTCGGTCCTGATCCCGGGCGCCCGCGCCCCCAAGCTGGTCACCAACGCCATGGTCGCCCGGATGAAGCCGGGCAGCGTGCTTGTGGACATCGCCGTCGACCAGGGCGGCTGCTTCGAGGACAGCCACCCGACCACGCACGAGGACCCGACGTTCCGGGTCCACAACTCCCTGTTCTACTGCGTGGCCAACATGCCCGGCGCGGTGCCCAACACTTCCACCTACGCGCTCACCAACGTGACGCTGCCGTACGCCGTCGCCCTTGCGGACAAGGGCGTCCCGGCCGCCTTCGAAGCGGACCCGGCGCTGGCGCAGGGGCTGAACACGGCGGACGGACAGGTCATGCACCACTCGGTGTCCGAGGCCCACGGCCTGGAACTGGCCCACTGGGAGCAGCTGCTCCCAGCCTAGGCCCGGCACGGAACGGCGCAGCTGCGCCGCGCCCGCTACTCGTTTTCGAAGTGGGTCTGCGCCGGGGCACCGTTGTACCGCTGGACGACCTCCGCGGCGATCTCCCGCAGCTTGAGGTTCCGTGCGTTCGAGGCGCGGCGGAGGACGTCGAAGGCTTCCTGCTGTCCGCAGCGGTTCTGGCCCATGACGATCCCCACTGCGAGGTCGATGTCGGTGCGGGAGGCCAGCACCGCCTGCAGGTCGGCGACCGTGCCGACCTGGGCCGCCATCCGCACTGCTAGCTTGAGGGCCTGCGAGGCCTGCCCGGCGTAGGCGCGGGCTGCATACCGGAACCGGTGGTCGAAGACCTCCGGTTCCTCCGCATACAGGTTGAGCGCCGCCCTGGCCCTTCCTTCCAAGGCCAGCGGCAGGCTGTAGACCGAGCGCACCCCCAGCGAGGCGATGTGCGCTGTGTAGTTGCGCCAGCGGCTTTCGAGCAGGGTGTCCGCAACGAGCACTTCCTCGCCGGTGCGCAGCGCATGCAGGCAGGGGCCGTCGCCGAAGTCGTACTGGACTTCATCGAGGCTGCGGGCGGTGTCGCCGCTGCTGGCCACGGTGTGTTCCGCAGCTGCCGCGCGCTGCAGGGTGACACCGCAGTGCACGGTGCCCCGGCAGGAGAAACCGGATGCGCTCAGGCGGGCCAGCTCATGCAGGAACCCAAGCACATCGGCTGAATCCACCAGCAGATCCTGCAGCGCCGCCGCGGCGGCCTGGCGGGCTTCCCTGTCCGCCTCCGACGGAGGCAGGGCGCGCTCATGCGCAGTGGAATCCATAATGATCAGCAGGCCTTCCCGCGGACCATCAGGGTCCAGAATTGGCGACAGGGACGATTGATCATACGATAGGCACCGGTCAAGACGCGGCCGTGGTTCCTGCCTGCCGCAGAGGAAACACCCTTGATGCGTTTTTCGGCCCCCGTCCCCGCTCTGTCCGCTCCCGGGCAGCCATGAATCCCCCGTATCCTGTGGGCTATTCCCCGCGCCTGCTCTCAGCTGCCGCCTACGTGGCCGCCGCCTCCGAGGAGCGATGCCCCTCCGCGCCCCAGCTAGAGCCGGAGGACGAACGCGTCCTCCGCTCGGAGCTGATCAGCATCATCCGGAGCCTGGCTCCGGGCCCCCTGCCGGCGGCCGGGGATCAGGACGCCGCCGGCTAGAGACAGCCGCCGGCTAGAGACATCCGGACATGAGGAAGGACCCGCCGCAGGGGGATACGACAGGTCCTTCCGTGGCGGGGGGCTTGGCCGGCACCCCGCCGCTGCGCTGCGCGGGTCGGATCCCAGCACGGCCGGCCGACGCAGCGCAAGTCTTGGGTTACACCACGGGGGCCAAAGGAGGGGCCCTGGTTCTTCCGTGGTCTGTAGCTTGCTTGCCTATTCACTTTTTCGGGTGCACGCTTCCCGCGTGCCCGCCCGGCGTCGGCCTAGTCCCAGAGCCCGTCCGCCCACGCGGCGTCCCGCAGATAGCTCCGGGCCGACGCGACATCCCACAGCTCGCCGCGGGATGCCACCATTCCCATCTCGCACATATCCAGCACCTGGTCCTCGGAACAGCCGAGGGCGTTGCCCAGATCGCCGGTGTCGGCCGCGAGAACTACGTCTTCCTGCTCCCCCATGGCGTTACTGCCCCTTTCAGTGGTTTCCCCCGACCGACGCGGGGCTAACGCTTGTCCAGCAGCATGGCTTCCCGTTCAGGGCTCCAGGTCCGCGCATAGAGTCCCATGGCGGCCTCTTCCCTCAGCGACAGCCCCAACCGGTTCAGGAGCATGTGCGCCTGGTACACCGTCAGGTGCTGTGCACTCCTGCTCACCCTGGCCTTGTCCGCCCGGTAAAGGTAAGTGTCCATGGCCCGGAACCAGCGCCGTCGCCAGTTCTCCACGGCCGATTCGGCCGCCGTGGCCGCCATCAGCCGATGGGTGGGCATGATCTTGGCGCCCACCTGCACGGTCATCGCCTGCCGCATTCCGGCGGCCCGGGGACCCAGGCCGGCGGTGCAGCTGCGCAGGTGGCTGTCCCAGTAGTACTCCCAGGAGAGGCGCCGGCGGTCCGGCCAGCTCGAGGCCCGGGGGCCTTTCATCATGCTGCGCGCGGAATCGAAGAGCAGCAGGGATCCGAGCGCCCAACGGTTCTGCACCTTCGGGAACCGTGCCGTCGCCCAGCAGGCCAGGTCGGAGGAAAGCTCAAAGACCTCCTCCGCCAGGGCCAGGCCCTCCACCCCGCCGTACTTGGCGAGGTCCGCCTCGACCCGCGGATCCTGGGGCTCCATGCCACCGGGGCCCAGCCTGTCCATTGCCGGCTCGCTGAACTCGTGCGCGACGCCAAGGTGCCCGATGACTCCGCTGGCCCGCTCCTGCAGCGCCGCCAGGAGCGACTGCAGCCGGTCCAGGGTCTCCTGGGCGGCCAGCACCCGGAGCCGGACATGAGCATTGCCCGGCTCCGAGCACCTGGTGTAGAACCACCGTTGAGCGCCCCACACCTGGGCCTGCGCCGCCAGCGGGGTAACCAGTTCTCCAATGATGCCGTCCGCTACATCGAATCCCCCGGTATAGATGGAAAGGGTCCACCAATGAGTGCCTGTCTGTGTCCGCGAGGCTGATCGAACTGCAGCTAGCTGACTCATGGCGTCTTCCCTCCGGGTAAACCTGGCTACCGCCGCTGGGGCGAGTCTTTACCTGCTAAAAACAAAAAACTGTTCCCCCAAATGAGGGGACCAGCCTAGAACCACTCCCAGCTCTTGGAGCCGGCGACGCTGATGCGAATCCTGTTCATGTGATTTCCCCTCATTGTGCGGCCCCCTGAGAGTGGGGCCGGTGCCTTGATTGACTCCGAAAGCTTCCCGCGCAGGGAAGACCAGTGTCCACCCCTTCCCGCTGCCCTCTTGCGGACATGACAGGAACAGGAACTGGACATCCGAAGGGAAAGCACTATTGCTGAGAATGACGGTCCGCCGCGGCGGCGATTCCGGGACACAGAAGGAAAAACCGCGACGGTTCCCATGACTGTCAGCATCCTGACATGGCAGGGTTTTCACCAGTAGTCCGGTTCCTGAATGTTCACCGGGAGCCTTCTGCGCGCCGAAGACGAGGCTTCCGGATAGGGTTACAGAGAAGTGCCGGGGGAGGGCAGGAAAGGAGCAGCCGTGCTGGATCAGGTATCACTCGATGTGTACCGGTTCGCCGTAAGCCATCCCGGATGGAGCGTACCGCAGGCATCCGAGGCGCTGGGCTTCACCTCGAAGGCGATCGAGTCCGCCATTGACGTGCTCCGGACCCGGTGCCTCCTGGTGGAGCAGCCCGACGGCGTGGGCCTGAGCGCGGTCTCCCCCGACGTCGCCCTGGCTGAGCTGGTGGATCCGGACGAGCGGGCCCTGCTCGAGCTGCGCTCTCGCATCGCCGAGCGCAGGCGGGAGCTCACCAGCCTCGTTCCGGCCTTCCTGGAGGCGCGCCGCCAGGTGAGTGAAGACGCCTCGGTCGAGGTGCTGGAAGACCCCGAACAGGTCCAGCGCGTGCTGATCGAGTACGGCCGCTCCGTATCCGACCGGGTGCTCATCGCCCGCCCCGGGCAGGGTTCCAGCGCGGACTTCCAGGAGGAGAGCGTGCAGAAGGACGTCGAGCTGCTCCGGCAGGGCGTCCAGCGCAAGACCCTCTACCAGTCGAGCACCCGGGACCATGTCCCCACCCGCAAGGCCGTCGAAGCCATCACGGCCGCCGGCGGGGAGTTCCGCGTCCTGCCGTACCTGCCGGTGCGGGCACTGATCTTTGACGACGAGGTCGGCGTGCTGGCCCGCCAGCTCCACCCCGAGGACCGCGCCGGACTGGTCATCCGCGATCCGAACCTGGTCCATGCCATGACGCACCTTTTCGAGTTCGCCTGGGGCCTGGCCGAACCGTTCCTGGCGGAGCAGGCCAGCGGCGCCGCGCTCAACAGCACCCAGCGCTCCGTGCTGCGCGGGCTGGCCTCCGGCGCCTCCGATGAAGTGATCGCGCGGCGGCTGGGCATCAGCGTCAGGACCTGCCGCCGGCACATTGCCTGGATGCTGGAGGAGCTGGGAGCCGAGAGCCGCTTCCAGGCGGGAATCAAGGCGCATCGGGTGGGCTGGATCTAGGCTCTGCGGCAGGAGCCGGGCCGGGACGGGAGGAGACTGGCGCCCGCTGCCCCCTGGGACGGCAACGCGGCGGCAACAGACGGTGCCTGCCGGTGAACCGCTCGAACTATCATGTGGGAATGACTTCGTCGACGAACGCATCGGAATCCGTGGAGCTGGCCGCCGAGACCGAGGTGGCATTGGAACGGGCGGAGGCAGCCCACCGGCATGAGCAGCTGTTTTCGCAGCGCGCGCACCACATCAAGCAGTCCGCGGTCCGCGACGTCTTCGACATCTCCATCCGGCCCGGGCTCATCTCCCTGGCCGGCGGCAGCCCGTACCTGCGCTCCCTGCCCCTCGACGACCTTGCCGCCACCGTGGCGGACCTGATCCGTGGACATGGCCTGGAAGCGCTCCAGTACGGCGGCGGCCGCGGCACGGACGAGCTGCGCCGGCTGGCCTGCGAGATCATGGCCGAGGAGGGCATCACCGACGCCGATCCCGAGGACATCGTCATCACCACCGGATCGCAGGCGGCGCAGGACGTGGCGGGAAAGGTCTTCTGCGATCCCGGCGACGTCGTGCTCTGTGAGGACCCCACCTATGTGGGCGCGCTGAACTCCTTCGAGGCCTACCAGGTAGACTTGCAGCCGGTGGAGACCGACGCCGAGGGGCTCGTTCCGGAGCGCCTGGCGGAGCGGATCCGGGAGCTGGAGGCCGCCGGGCGGCGCATCAAGCTCCTGTACACGATTCCGAGCTTCAACAACCCGAGCGGGATCACCATGACCGCCGGCCGCCGGCAGCAGGTCGTGGACATCTGCCGGGACCACGGCATCCTGGTCCTCGAGGACAACCCCTACGGGCTGCTCCGGTTCGACGGCCGTCCGCTGGTGCCGATGCGGGCAGGCAACCCCGACGACGTGCTGTACCTCGGCTCGTTCTCCAAGATCTTTGCCCCCGGGGTCCGGCTGGGCTGGGCCCTGGTGCCGCGGCACCTGTTCCGCCGCTTCTACCTGGCCTGCGAGGCGGTGGTCCTGTGCCCGTCGCCGCTTAACCAGATGCTGGTGACCGCCTACTTCCGGGACTACGACTGGCGGGCCCAGCTGCGGGCCTCGCGCGCGCTGTACGCCGAGCGCTGCTCCGCCATGCTGGCCGCCCTGGGCGAGCACATGCCCGAGGGCGTGTCCTGGACGGAGCCCGACGGCGGGTTCTTCGTCTGGCTCACCCTGCCCGAGGGCGTGGACACCTACCCGCTGCTGACGCAGGCCGTGGAGGCCGGCGTGGTGTTCGTGCCCGGCGCCGCGTTCACGCCGTCGGACGAGCCCGCGTCGACCCTGCGCCTGGCGTTCTCCGGGGTCTCCCCCGAGGACATCGCCGAGGGCGTGCGGCGGCTGGCGCCGATCATCCGGCGGGCGGTGGAGGCCGCCCCACCCGGGCACCCGGCCTAGTTGTACTGCCCAGCGAGGTTAGTTAAGCGGCTGATGGGTGGCTGGTTCCCGATTGCAGTGTGGGGTCTGTGGTGATTGTACTCATGGACCCAACCCGATAATGCTTCGCGGCGGGCGGTTTCATTGGCATAGAAACGGGCGTAGGCCCATCCGTCGTTCAGGGTGCGGTGGAACCGCTCGATCTTGCCGTTGGTCTGGGGCCGATAGGGTCGGGTGCGCTTGGGCGTGATGCCCAGTTCGGCGCATTTGTCGCGCCATGCATGTGAGCGGTAGGCAGACCCGTTGTCCGATAAGACCCGCTCCACGGTGACGCCGCGGTCGGCGAACCAGGCCGCGGCCCGTTCGAGCACTCCGATGGCCGTGACTGATTTCTCGTCGTCGTGGATCTCGGCGTAGGCGATCCTTGAGTGGTCATCGATGACGGTGTGCACGAAAGCGGTACCCATTTTCGGGTTGCGGTGGGCATTGCGCGGCTTATCAGGCGTTGCCGAACGGTTCTTCCTGCCTTGCACCCTTCCCACCAGTCGGTGCCCGCCACCGTCGGGGATGTTGCCGAACTTCGTGACGTCCACATGGATCATCGCGCCGGGGTGTGAGTGTTCGTACCGGCGGATCGGTTCCCGGGTAACCCTGTCGATATGGCGCAACCGGTTGATCCGGCATCGGACCAGCACGGCGTGCACGGTTGAGGCGGCCAAACCCAGCCGGTGGGCGATCTGAACCGGGCCCAAACGCTTGCGCCAGCGCAGCGCCACGATCTTCTTGACCACAGCCTGCGGGGTGCGGTTCGGGCTTGTCCGGGGCCGGCTGGGCTTGTCAATCATCCCGTCCTTGCCGTGGACGCGATAGCGGTCAGACCAGCGATTGGCCGTCGGCCACGAGACCATGTACATCTTTGCCGCAGCGGCCACGCTCCACCCCTCATCGACGATGAGCTTGGCGAGGCTCAGACGTGCTTTAGGCGTCAGTGCTGCACTAGCGTGGGACATGAAGGCCTCCTGTTTGTGAAGCGGTTTCTTAGACAGCTCCACTCCACATCGGGAGGCCTTCGTCATCCCTTCAATTCAGTTCGTGTCGTCACACGAACTCAACCAACCTGCCTGGGCAGTACAACTAGCGCCGCCCGGAGCGGGCAGTCCCGGACTGCCGCCGGGTCAGGGTGAGGGGACGCCGTCGGCGGCGAAGGCGGCCAGGGTCTGCAGCAGCAGGCGCCGTTCCTGGACCTTGATCCGCTCGTGCAGGCTTTCCTCGGTGTCACCGTCGCGGACCTCGACGGCGGCCTGGGCGATGATCGGCCCGGTGTCCACCCCGGCGTCGGCCCAGTGCACCGTGCAGCCGGTGACCTTCACGCCGTAGGCCAGCGCGTCGCGCACGCCGTGGGCGCCCGGAAAGGACGGCAGCAGGGCCGGATGGGTGTTCAGGTAGCGGCCCGCGAAGGCGTCGATGAAGTCCGCGTCCACGATCCGCATGAACCCCGAGGACAGGACCAGGTCCGGCTGGTATGAGGCGACCCGTGCGGCCAGTGCCCGGTTCCACTCGGCGCGGTCGGCGTAGTCGCGGAAGTTCACCACGAAGGTCTCGCAGCCGGCGTCGGCCGCCCGCTGCACCCCGCCGGTGCCGTGGCGGTCCGCGCCCACCGCGGCGATGTCCACGTCCAGACTGCCCGCGGCCACGGCGTCGAGGACCGCCTGGAGGTTGGATCCGGTACCGGAAACGAGGACGACGATGCGCATGCGTCAACCTTAGGCGAGCCCGTCGCCTACCCTTAAACCATGACCGCACCCGGCCAGACTCCGCCGCCCGTCCGCCCTTCGGCTCCTCGCCGTCCTTCCGAGGACCAGGCGCGGGAGGCCCGCAACTACCTCGGTTTGTTCACGCTGCTGGTCCTGGGCCTGGCCCTTTCCAGCAACCTCGTGCTGCCGTGGAAGCTGGTGCCGCTGGTGCTCGGCGTCGCGGCCCTGGTGATCGGGATCATGACGCTGGTCAAGCTGGTCCGGCTGAAGTCGCGGCCGCTGCTGACGGTCACCACGGTGCTGCTGCTGGGCATGAGCGCCATGATGACGCTGCTGATGGCGGTCATGGTCGCCGCGTGGCCGCTGACCGCGTCCTGGGAGCAGTGCCGCACCGGAGCGCTGACGCTCCAGGCGCAGGAGGCATGCGACGCCGAGCTGAGCGAGTCCGCCGGGGTGAGCATGCCCTGAGGCCTTCGCAGGCCCGACGCCGTGCCGGGACCGGTGCGGCGGGACAGGCGCGGCGGCTACCGCTTCTCCCGCTCCAGCCAGGGGCCGGCCGCGTAGCCGATGACCACGCCGACCGCGACCTCCGCGGCGATCAGCAGCCCGGTCCACAGCGGGTCGGGGCCAAGCTCGGTGAAACGTCCGATGCCCAGTGAGCCGCGGCTGACCAGGGCCACGGCCGCCGCCAGCAGGCCGCTGACCAGCCCCACCAGGATCCCCAGCACCACGGTGGAGGCCGGAGCGGTGAACCAGCGGGCATGGATGCGGATGGACAGCCATTCATCGAAGTGGTTCTCGCCCTCGCGCAGGAACCACCAGCCCGCCAGCACTCCGGCCAGCACCGGCAGCAGGAGTGCGGCGTACCCGTATTCGAGGGTTCCGCCGGGCAGCGCGGCAAGCACCGGCACCGCGGGCAGCGGGCCGACGGCGGTCTCCAGGGGGCTGACGCTGCTGCCCGCGCCCAGCGCGAACCCGGCGCCCGAGGACCAGCCCAGCGCCCAGCCCACGAAGTTGGGCATCAGGCCCAGCTGGGCCACCGTCAACACGACGCCGCCGATCAGCCCGGCGTCCAGGTGCTGGTAGACGGTTGCCACCTCGGCCCAGTGCAGGCCGAGGCAGACGGCCAGCAGGGCGGCGGCCAGCCCGACGGCGGCGACGGCGCCAACGGTTCCGGCGCGCACCACCGCCCACAGGTAGGAGCCCGCCCAGCGGGAGTGCTGGCTGGTGCGGGAGACCCAGGCGGCCACGTCCACGCCGAAGAGCCGCTCCCAGGACCCGGCCTCCCGGCGCAGGCCGATGACCAGTCCCAGCCCGGACGCCAGCAGGGGCACCAGCGCCCCCGCGACCGGCGAGATGCTCACGTCGGCGTTGGAGGAGAACCACGCTGCGGCTCCGCCGGCCATGGCATAGATGCCGAGCGCGCCGAGCAGCGCCTGCCAGAGCTGGTCGGTGTAGCTGGCGCGGGCCAGGCGCCGTCCGGCCCGCCAGGCCAGGAAGAACGGCAGCAGGGTCAGGCCGAGGGGAACCAGCGAGAGCAGCCCGGAGGCCGCCTCGGGCGCGACCTCTCCCGGTACGAAGGTCAGGGTCAGCGGCACGCCGTGGATCAGCAGCCAGGCCTGCCCGGCCAGGCGGGCCAGCGAGCCGAAGTCCCGGTCGGTGAATCCGTTGGCAAACCAGACGCCGGTCAGCGGCAGCACCACCACCAGGGCGGAGATCACGGCGGCCTGGCCCAGCTCGAAGGCGCCCTGCAGCCACAGCGGCATGGGTAGAACGCCCGGCCCCTTGGGGCGGGTAAAGAGTTTCATCCCCTCTATCGTGCCACCCGCGGCCCGGCCCGCGGCTGAGGCCGCCGGCGTGAGTCCACCCCCGGCGCCCCGGCCGGGCCCCGCGGCAGCCGGCGGCCACCGCCGCTGCGGCAGCGCCGGTGCGACGGCGCCGTGGTGGTCAGCCGGCCAGGTCCACGATGCCCTTGACCAGGGCCGCGCCGGCGCCGAAGAACGCGAAGACGATCACCGCGGCACGGGCCTGCTCATCCCGGATCCGGCGCTGGAGCCGTTCGCCGGCGTAGATGCCGCCGACGATCATCAGGATGATCAGCGCCCAGGCCCACGGCGCGAACGGGGGCATGTGCCCGGGATCCAGCGAGAGCTTGGTGGCGAGCGTGACCGCGGCGATCGAGACGAAGAAGGGCTGCAGCGTCGCAGCGAACGGCCGCTGCGGCCAGCGCGCCAGCAGCGCATACGCACTGACGGATGGCCCGCCGACGCCGGCGACGGCGTTGGTCACGCCCGAGGTGAATCCGGCCACGACCTTGGCGGTGTTGCCCCTGACGACCACGCTGGTCCGGGTCAGCAGCAGCGAGACGGACAGGGCCGCCAGCACGACCGACCCCACGATCACCGCCATCGGCGCGGCGGGCAGGTAGACCGCGGCCACCGAGGCGGGGATGCTGCCCAGCACCGCGGGAATCACCAGCCACCGGAACATGCTCCAGTCCACGTCCCGGTACACCCGGAACAGGATCAGCAGGGAGGAGACCAGCCCGCACACGTTGACCATCAGCACCCCGCCGTGGGCGCCCAGGATGATCACCAGGAACGGTGAAATCAACAGCGCGAAGCCCAGGCCGGCGATCCGCTGCGCCATGGCGCCCAGGAAAATCGCCGCCAGCACAATGATCAGCAGTCCCACACTCACCAGCACATCCTAGGCTGGTTCCATGGTTTCCCCGCTTTTGGCACTTCACACAGCCGACTGGCGCCTGCGCGTCTTCGAGCTGTACGCCCGGGTCCGCGAGGCTGCTGCGGACTCGCCGCCGGCGGCCCACCGGATCTGGCGCGAGGGCCGCGACCGGCTCTTCGCCGACCATCCGGCGTCGCCCCTCTCCCCCGCCGCCCGCGCGGACTTCGGGGGCCTCGCCGTCGCGCCCTATGATCCGTGGCTGCGGGTGCAGGCGGTGCCCGACGACGACGGCGCGGGCCAGGTGCGCGAGGTCCCCACCGGCACCGACGGCACCGTCCGGTTCGAACGCCTCGGCACGGTGGCGGCCGACGGCGTCGGCCGGCTGGCGCTGTGGCGCCTGGCCTCGTACGGCGGCGGACTGTTCCTGCCCCTGCATGACGGCACCTCCGGCCGGCCGGCGGCTGAAGGCGGCAGCTACGGCGGCGGCCGCTACCTGCTGGACACGATCAAGGGCGCGTTCCTGGGCGCCGGCGCGCGGGAGGGCTCGCTGATCCTGGACTTCAACTTCCTGTACAACCCCTCCTGCGCCTACGACCCGGCCTGGGCCTGCCCCCTGCCCGGGCCGGAAAACCGGGTTCCCGCCCCGGTGACGGCCGGCGAGCTGGCCGCCGGGTACTGAGGTCCGCGGGCGGGGCGGGGCTGCTGGCACACTGGTGGGATGCAGACCTTCCTCCCCTACGCCGATTTCGGGCGCAGCGCGGCCGTGCTGGACCAGCCCCGGCTGGGCAAGCAGCGGGTGGAGACCCTGCAGATCCTGCGGGCGCTGGTGGTGCCGGACTATGGCTGGCAGAACCACCCGGCGACGCTGATGTGGATGGGCCATGTGCCCGCCCTGGTCGCCTACGGCCTGGCGATGGCGGATGAATGGATCCGCCGCGGCCATGCCGACACCACCCGGGAGCAGATCCTGGAGTTCGCCCCGGAGGCGGAGGCCGCCGACGTCGTCCTGCCGTACTGGGTCGGCGATGAGGCGGTGCACCGCAGCCACCGCTCCAACCTGATCGCCAAGGACCCGGCGTTCTACGGCCCGCGGTTTCCGGACACGGACGGCGGGCTGCCCTACGTCTGGCCGCAGCCGCGCACGCTGATCCGGCCGCAGGATCCGCCCGGGGGCATCTGGGCGGCGCGGACGGCGGCCCCGGAGCGGGGCCGGGCGCTGATCCGGCTGCCGATGCTCTCCGCGAAGGGCACGCCGATCAGCGGGAAGCGGGGCCGCCAGCTGGTCCGCCTGCTGGAGGACATGGCCGACGGCGATCCGGTGGCGGTGCTGGCCGGAGACCCGTCCGTCGTGCTGCTGGGCACCGCCGGAGAGGTGCGGCTGACCAACGACACCGCGGAGCGCGAGGTCCTGCTCACCGGCCAGGCCGCCCGCAGTGACTTCGCCAGCCCCGCGCTGCTGCAGGACCCGCGGACCCTGTTCCGGGTTCCCGCCCCGCAGCCGGCGGGCAGCCGCAGGGACTGAACACCGGCGGCGTCAGGCGTTGGCGTCCGACTCGGCCGGCGTCCGCGGCACGGCGGTGCTGGAGCGGACCACGAACTCGGTCGGATAGTAACCGTGCAGCAGGTCCGGGGCGGGAGCACGGTTCTGCAGCAGCGAGAGGACCGCCGCGACCGCCGCAGCGCCCTGACCGGCCGGATCCTGGCCAATGGTCGTCAGCCCGAAGACCTCCGCCAGCTCATGGTCGTCAATGCCGATCACGGACAGATCCTCCGGCACGCGCAGGCCCAGTTCGCGGGCCGCCAGCAGCGTCCCGACGGCGATTTCATCCGCCGCGCAGAATATCCCGGTCACCCGGGTGTCCGGATCGGCGAGCAGCCGCTTCGCCGCGGTCCGTCCTCCGGCCACGCTGAACTCCGAGCTGGCCAGCCACTGCGGCTGCACCTCGATTCCCGCTTCGGCCATCGCGTGCAGGTAGCCGTCCTGCCGGGTGCTGCCCATCCGGAAGTCACGCTCCAGCTCTTCGCCGCCGCCGATGTGGGCGATGCGCCGGTGCCCCAGGGAGATCAGGTGCCGGGTGGCCAGGGCGGAGATGCTGAACTCATCCACCCGGACCGTGGGGGTCTCCGGCAGCGGGCCGCCGATGGCCACGATCGGCTTGTCCACGGCCCGCAGCTGGCCGAGCTCCTCCTCGGTGAGCCGCAGCGCCACGGTGATGACGGCGTCGAGCCGCTTGCGCCGCAGCATCTCCTTCAGCACGCTTTCCCGGTGGCCCGGCCCGTCGCTGGTGTTGTACAGGGTCAGGTCGTAGCCGGCCTCGATCAGCGCCGACGCCGCCCCCTCCAGGACCTGCGAGAAGTACCAGCGGCCCACGCTGGGCATGACGATGCCGATGTTGCGGCTGCGCCCGGAGGCCAGCGAGGAGGCGTTGTAGGAGATGACGAACCCCAGTTCGTCCGCTGCCTGCTGCACCTTCCTGCGCGTGGCCTCCGAGACCCTTCCGTTGCCGCTCAGCGCCCGGGATACGGTCGCCGCCGACACGCCGGCGCGGGCGGCGACCTCCTTGATGCCGGCTCCCCGGGCATGTTTTTCCACGGAAGTCAGGCTAGCCGAAGCCAGACGCTGGTATCCGGGTGGAGCACCCCGTCCCGCCCGGCTTCCGGGTGGCTGCCGAGCAGCAGCTCGCCGGCGGGCAGCTGCACGGGGCCGCCGCCCATGTTCATGACGGCGAGCACGTCGCCGTTCACCAGGGCGATGACGCCGGCGTCGTCGTGCTCCGGCCACCAGGCCAGCGTGCCGTGCCCCAACGCCAGTTTCCGCCGGAGCCGCAGCGCGGCCTTGTAGAGGTTCAGCGTGGACCCGGGGTCCGCCGCCTGCCGGTCCCGGGCCAGTCCGGCCCAGTCCCCGGGCTGGGGCAGCCAGCTGGCGCCGGAGCTGCTGAACCCGTAGGCCGGTGCGTCGGCGGTCCAGGGCAGCGGCACGCGGCAGCCGTCGCGGCCCAGGCGCTCCCCCGCGGTGCGGTGGAAGGTGGGGTCTTGGCGGTGGTCGTGGTCGAGGGTGGTGTGGTCCGGCAGGCCCAGCTCCTCGCCCTGGTACAGGTAGACCCCGCCCGGCAGCGCCAGCATGAGCAGCGTCGCCGCGCGGGCCCGGGCCAGGCCGAGCCAGTAGTCGGGCTGCGGATCCGCCGGGCCCAGGCCGTCGCCGGGCCGGGCGTGGCCGGAGGTCATGCCGAAGCGGGAGACGTGCCGGACGACGTCGTGGTTGGACAGCACCCAGGTGGTCGGCGCGCCCACGCGGTCGAAGGCCCGCAGGGAGGACTCGATGATCCGGCGCAGCTCCCACGCGTTCCACGGGTGGTGCAGGTAGGCGAAGTTGAATGTCTGGTGCATCTCGTCCGGACGGACCCACTGCGCCAGGCGGTCCAGCGGGTCGATGGTGGCCTCGGCGCAGAGCACCCGCTCGCCGTCGTAGGAATCGAGGATCTGCCGCCAGGAGCGGAAGATGTCGTGGATGCCGTCCTGGCCGAACATCGGCGCCTCGTGGCCGGGGAAGCCTTCGCTGGAGGAGCCGTCGGCGCGTCCGCCCCAATCCGGCAGCCCGGACTTCTTGATCAGCGCGTGCGCGACGTCCACCCGGAAGCCGCCGACGCCGCGGTCCAGCCAGAAGCGCAGGATCCGCTCGAACTCGTCATGCACGGCGGGGTTGTCCCAGTTGAAGTCCGGCTGCGAGGAGTCGAACAGGTGCAGGTACCACTGCCCCGGCGTGCCGTCCGGTTCGGTGATGCGGGTCCAGGCGGAACCGCCGAAGTGCGACTGCCAGTTGTTGGGTGGCAGCTCGCCGTGCTCGCCCCGGCCGTCGCGGAAGATGAACATCTCGCGGGCGGGGGAGCCGGCCGGGGCGGCCAGGGCGGCCTGGAAGAGCGCGTGCTGGTCGGAGCAGTGGTTGGGCACCAGGTCCACGATGACGCGGATGCCGTGCCGGGCCGCCTCGGCCGTGAGGGCGTTGAAGTCCTCGAGGGTGCCGAAGATCGGATCGACGGCGCAGTAGTCGGCGACGTCGTACCCGGCGTCCTTCTGCGGGGACTTGAAGAAGGGCGAGAGCCAGACGGCGTCGACGTCGAGTTCGGCGAGGGCGGGAAGCCCGGCGGTGATGCCGGGCAGGTCCCCGATGCCGTCGCCGCGCAGGTCGCGGAAGGAGCGGGGGTAGATCTGGTAAATGACCGAGGAGCGCCACCAGTGGCGGTCCCGTTCGGCCCACGCGTCATGCACGGGCACGAGGGAGGCTCCCGGCAGCGGTGCGGGGGGAGCGGCAAGAGAGCTAGGCATGCCTTGCATCCTAGGGGAACTACTCACCAGTAGTGCAAACGCTTACATAACGGTTTGGGCGTGTCTCCCCCTGCGGTTCTGGGCGCTCCCTTCCTTGCCAAGTGGGCTGATAATGCGCGTGACCGTTCCGGTGGATACTGCCGTCCGGGACCGGATATCCGGGAACTGGACGAGTGATGTGCACGCGCTTACACTTTCCCCATGCCGCCGTCAGGCCACCGGACCGGCTAACCACGCTTCCCCGTTTCTCACGGGGCCCAACACAGAAGAGGTACACCAATGAAGGTGCACACAATGGGTGGGGCTGCCCGCGGCCGCCGCACCCTGGCTCTCGGTGCGGTGTCCGTCACCGCCGCCCTCGTCCTCAGTGCCTGCGGCGGATCCGACGCCGGCGAAAACGCCGGGAGCGAAGACCTCGCCTCGGCCGGCGCCACGACGCTCACCATGTGGGTTGACGCCGAGCGCTCCCCGGCCCTCACCGACGTCGCCGCCCGTTTCAAGGAGGACACGGGCATCGAGGTCAAGCTGGTCACCAAGGACTTCCAGCAGGTGTCGGACGATTTCATTACCCAGGTCCCGACCGGCAAGGGCCCGGACCTGATCGTGGGCCCGCACGACTGGCTGGGCAAGTTCGTCCAGAACGGCGTGGTCGCCCCCGTCGAGCTGGGCGACAAGGCGGAGCTGTTCGAGGATTCGGCCATCCAGGCGATGACCTATGAGGGCAACACCTACGGTGTCCCCTACTCCATCGAGAACATCGGGCTGCTGCGCAACGCCGACCTCGTTCCCGAGGCGGCGGCCACCATGGACGAGGTCATCGCCAACGGCAAGGCCGCTGTGGCCGACGGCGCCGCCGAGTTCCCGTTCCTGGTGGGCCTGGATCCCAAGCAGGGCGACCCGTACCACCTGTACCCGTTCCAGACTTCCCTGGGCGCTCCGGTGTTCGGCACCGACGAGACCGGCGGCTATGACGCCTCCAAGCTCGAGCTGGGCAACCCCGGAGGCGCCGAGTTCGCCGCCAAGCTGCTCGCCTGGGGCGAAGCCGGCGAAGGCATCCTGAACTCCAACATCTCCCCTGACATCGCCAAGGAGAAGTTCAGCGCCGGCGAGTCCCCGTACTTCCTGACCGGCCCGTGGAACGTGCCGGACGCCGTCGACGCCGGCATCAACGTCGTCGTGGATCCGCTGCCCACCGCAGGCGACCTGCCGGCCCAGCCGTTCATCGGCGTCAACGGCTTCTTCATCAGCGCCAAGAGCCAGAATGCGCTGGCCGCCAACGAATTCGCCCTGAACTACCTCACCACCGAGGCCGTCCAGGACGCCATGTTCGAGGCCGGCGGCCGTCCTCCGGCCCTGACCGCCTCCTTCGAGAAGGCAGCCTCCGATCCGGTGGTTGAGGCGTTCGGCGCGATCGGCGCCGACGGCGTCCCCATGCCGGCGATCCCGGAAATGGAAGCTGTCTGGGCCGACTGGGGCGGCACTGAGCTGGCCCTGATCAAGGGCGAGGGCGAGCCGGCGTCGGCCTGGGCCGCCATGGTCTCCAACATCGAATCCAAGATCGCCAAGTAGCGGTATTCCGCTCAGGCGGACATCGGGCGGGCGGGGCTGGTGCCCCGCCCGCCTGCGCCGAAGGAAGAAATCATGGTCGCATCCGTGGACACTGCCGTCCGCCCCTCACAGCCCGCTCCGCCGCGCCCGCCGCGCCGCGGTCCCGACTCCGTGGCCGGAACCCTGGCCAAAATCCTGCTGCTCGGACTGGTGGACGCGTTCGCCGTCTACGTCCTGATCACGCTGTTCATGGCGGAGAAGTGGCTGATCCTGGCCATCGCCGCCTCGGTCACCCTCCTCATCAACTGGATCTACCTGCGCCGCGGCGGACTGCCCGCCAAGTACCTGGCTCCCGGCGTGCTGTTCCTGATGGTGTTCCAGGTCTTCGTGGTGGCCTACAGCGGCTACGTTGCCTTCACCAACTACGGCGACGGGCACAACAGCACCAAGGATGACGCGATTGCCGCCATCTCCCTCACTGCCCAGCAGCGCGTCCCCGATTCCCCCGCCTACCAGGTCTCGGTCCTGGAACAGGATGATGACCTGTTCCTGCTCGTCACCGACCCCGACGGCGAGGTGCAGCTGGGCGGCAGCGAGGTGCCCCTGAAGTCCGTCGACGACCCGGAGATCGGGTCCGCAGGCAAGGCCGTGGGCGCCGACGGCTACCGGACGCTGGCGTTCAACGAACTGCTCAACCGGCAGTCGGAGATCCTGGCGCTCCAGGTTCCGCTCACCGGTGACCTCGACGACGGCACCCTGCAGACCGCCGACGGCTCCAACGCGTACGTCTACAAGCCGGTGCTGGTCTACGACGAGGCTGTGGACACCTTCACCAACATCGACACCGGGACCGTGTACCGCGACGGCGGTGAGGGCTCCTTTGTGTCCGACAGCGGCGAGGCGCTCGCCACCGGCTGGAAGATCAACGTCGGCTTCGAGAACTTCGAGCGCGCGCTGACCGACCCAAACCTGCGCGATCCGCTGCTGAGCGTGATTGTGTGGACCTTCACGTTCGCCGTCGCCTCGGTGGCCCTGTGCTTCGGGCTCGGGCTGTTCCTGGCGATCACGTTCAACCATCCGACGCTCAAGGGCAAGCGGATCTACCGGGTCCTGATGATCCTGCCCTACGCCTTCCCGGCCTTCCTGGCCGGTTTGGTGTGGTCCGGCATGCTGAACGAGGAGTTCGGCTTCATCAACCAGGCCCTGCTGGGCGGGGCCTCGGTTCCGTGGCTGAACGACCCGTGGCTGGCCAAGGCAAGCGTGCTGCTGGTGAACACGTGGCTGGGCTTCCCCTACATGTTCCTGGTCTGCACCGGCGCCCTGCAGTCGCTGCCCGAGGAGGTCAATGAGGCGGCCCGGATGGACGGGGCGAGCGCCTGGCGCATCTTCCGCTCCATCAAGCTGCCGCTGCTGCTGGTCTCCACCGCCCCGCTGCTGATCTCCACGTTCGCGTTCAACTTCAACAACTTCAACGTCATCTTCATGCTCACCGGCGGCGGGCCGCGCTTCCCGGACACCAGCCAGGACATCGGAGCGACCGACCTGCTCATCACGGTGGTGTACAAGGTGGCATTCGGCCAGGGATCGGGCCGTGACTACGGCCTGGCCAGCGCGCTGGCCATCCTGATCTTCATCATCGTCGCCGTTATTTCCGCAATCAGCTTCAGGCAGACCAAGTCGCTGGAGGAAGTGAACTCATGAGCGCAGCTACAGAGTCCCGTCCCGCTGCCATCCAGCGGGCGCCCCGCCCCCGCCGACGCCGCTTCGCCGCGTGGTTCCGCGATACGGGGTGGCGTCATCTCGTCGGTTGGGTGACCGCGGCCTTCGCGCTGCTTCCCCTCGTCTATGTGCTGTCCGCGGCGCTGAGCCCCACCGGCACCCTCGTCTCCTCCGGCGGACTGTTCCGGACCGTGGGCCTGGACAACTTCCAGGCCCTGTTCTCGGATCCTCAGAAGCCGTTCGCCCGGTGGTTCCTGAACACCCTGGTGATCGGACTGGTGACCAGCGCGGCGACGGTCTTCCTGGGGGCACTTGCCGCGTACAGCTTCTCGAGGATGCGGTTCAAGGGCCGCCGGATGGGTCTGCTGAGCCTGCTCCTGCTGCAGATGTTCCCGCAGATGCTCGGTGTGGTGGCGATCTTCCTGCTGCTGTCGGGGATCAGCGACATCATTCCCGCGCTGGGCCTGGGCAGCCAGCTGGGCCTCATCATGGTGTACCTGGGCGGCGCGCTGGGCGTGAACACGTACCTGATGTACGGGTTCTTCAACACGGTGCCTCAGTCTCTCGATGAAGCGGCGCGAATTGACGGTGCCGGCCATTTCCAGATCTTCTTCACGATCATCCTGCGCCTGGTCACTCCGATCCTCGCGATCGTGGGGCTGCTGACGTTCATCACGACCACGGGTGAGTTCATGATCGCCTCGATTGTGCTGAACGATCCGGACTCGCAGACCCTGGCCGTGGGGCTGTATTCGTTCGTGGGCGACAACCAGTCCCGCACCTGGGGCGTTTTCTCCGCCGGCGCCGTGCTGGCGGCCGTTCCGGTGATGGCGCTGTTCCTGTTCCTGCAGCGATACATCTCCTCCGGCCTGGTGGCCGGTGCCGTCAAGGGCTGATTCGGCTCCTCGACGCGGTGTGGGCCGCGGAAGGCTTCGGCTTTCCGCGGCCCTGCCGTTTTAGGAGTCCATGCATGGATCATGAGCTCCATAACGACGCCGCATAGAGGGAGGGGTGACTAGGCAGGCCCCGGTGCCATCGCACCGGCACAGGGCACGGCGCATACCGGAGATAGGGGGACCACACAAGGGTAGTCATTTACAATGTGACCATCACCACGCGCACCTCGACCGGCGCACCGACCTCAGTCCGAGAAGAGACATCTTGACCGATTATCGCCAGCGGCTTCTAAACAAACTCGAGCATGGGCAGGTTGTTGCTGTCGTCGGCGCCGGCGTCAGCATGGCCATAACGGGCAATGCACCCACTGCCAACTGGGTCGGCTTGATCCGCCACGGAATCAACTACGCGGCCCCATTCACATCCATGGATCGCTGGTCCGAGCTGAAGAAATCATCCTTGGACAGCGCCCTTCAAGCCAACAACACGCAAGAGTTGGTACTCACAGCGACTTCGATTGCCAGCCAGCTTAAAAATCACCCACAGCGTTACACTGACTGGCTCAGGGAAGCCATCGGGGAGCTGCCAGTAGAACACGAAGACGTAGCCCATGCTCTCGCAGCGCTGCAGATCCCAATTCTTACAACGAACTACGACACTCTCCTAGAGAAAGTGCTTCGGCTAGAGGCAGTTTCATGGAAAGAAACTGAAGCAATGCGGGAGCTATTCAACAATAGCACCAGCAGAACGATAGGACACATGCACGGGATTTGGGATGACCCGTCCAGCGTCATCCTCAGCGAATCAGATTATGCACGCCTGACTCTAACTGAGAGCGCTCAGTTTCTTCAGCAGTCGCAGTACGCAAGCAAATCGTTCCTGTTCGTGGGTTGCGGCGAGGGCTTGGCTGATCCAAACTTCACCAACATGCTCAAATTGCACCGTGAAATGTTCCCGGAATCCCGGGGCGACCATTTCCGACTCTGCCTATCATCCGAACTGCCTACCATCGAGGCGAATCACTTGGATGACGACATTCGCGTTATCAGCTATGGCGAATCGTTTGAAGACCTCCCTGCATTCCTTACGGACTTGGCTACCGCCACGTCAACTACGACCCGAGCCCCAGTACGCAGAATTGATGGCGTAGCTTTCGCCAAGGCGGCGCTGCTCGAAGAGATCGCCGACAGCAACGTTACTCGTCGTTCGAAAAAAGACGGAACTGAAGATCTTGATGATTTCCTCATTCCACCCCTGCTTCTGCCGATGAGCCATGAGCAATTCGCGTCCATGAAATCGAAGCAGGCGGAGACCGACTCCGACACGCTGGATACCCTTGACCCTCACGAGGTCGCAACTGATGAAACTCCCGACGTTATAGTAGTCGTGGGAGGGGAGCACAGCGGAGTTACCACTGCCCTTCAATGGCTACTCGCTACAAACACGCAAGACTCGGATAACAGGTCCCCTCTCTACGTAGATGCCCAAACCTGCCCATCGGACGCGAGGCAACCATTCATCCGGAAACTGTCACATGCGGCCCGGGCAAGCCGCCTTATCGACCGACTGGAAGACCCTTTACCCCCGTGTGCATTCGCACTTGACAATCTTGTGTACCGACCCACCGCTTTCACCTCAAAGATATTGGATGATGTCGCAGATTTGGAGGCACCGTACAAGCTTGTGGGTTGCCGACCAGAAGACGAGCCGATGATAGTCAAATCGTTGGAGGAGCGCGGACTGACCATCAAGACGGTCCATATGGGAAAATTAACCAAGAACGAAGTGACCAAGTTTGTCTCAATTATCGCTCCCAGTACGCACGTTGAGACCACCAGTGAAGCTGTCTTGGAGATCGCCAAAAGAGAACATCTACCAAGAAACCCCTTTACTATATCGTTGCTAATATCTTTGGTCTCCGAGCTGGGTCAAAGGGACGAACGCTACGACTCAGAAACTGTCGTTCTAGATGAGTATACGAAGCTTCTCCTAGGAATGTTTTCAGACCGCAATGATTCTAGATTTACGCTGTCTTACCAAGATAAAGGCACTATCCTCAGCCATCTGGCTAAGGAATATGTAGCTAGCCGGCGAGGCTCGCTCCGAAATTCTCGTGTTTTAGAAATAATCGAGGATACTTTTGACGCTCTCTCCTGGAAGGAGGACCCGGATAAATGCTTGGCTAGCTTCTATAAAGCTCGCGTCCTGCGCAAAGACGGCGATCAAGTCCGGTTCCAGCAATCGAGTTACCTTTACCTCTTCGCTGCGAAGGCGGCTCTGAGTGACAGTGATTTTAAGGATTCCATTTTCGAAGAGCCCCTATTCTTTGCACCAATAATCAAACACTACGCCGCCCTGAAAGGGGACAGCGTAGAGGCAGTGACCAAGATAGGGAAACTGTTAGATGAATGGGACGATTACCGGGCACAGGGCAGCATTTATGGTGCAATTGAAGTCAGCACCTACAGTGATGATGATTTGGATGACCCTGACAAGTTGGATGAGGGTCGCCCAGCCGAGCAGAGGGACATTGACAGGAAGACTGGAAAGGAAGCCGAGGCCGATCTAGTTCCATACGACACCTCGGACGATTCTGACCACGCACCCTTCCCCCTTGACGACCTGGAGGATCTCTCTGGCTCTGCCCTTTTGGGACGAAGGGTCGATCTCGCCTCGCGGGTTCTTCGCGACTCGGTGAGCCTCGCGAACAAGGAACTCAAGGCCGATACACTGCTCAAGATCCTTCATAGTTGGGCCGTACTAATTGAGCTCCTCGAGATCGAGGGTGAATTTGCCAGCGTCGTATCCCTCATCGTCGAAAATAACGAAGAGCTTCACTCACTGTCGGATGATAAGAAGAGTGAAATTGTTGAACGCGCGAATCTGCTGCTCCCATCGCTGTATGTCATGGCAGGCATGAATGTTTGCCTCACATCACGCAAACTGTTGATCACGCTAGAAAACTTGATGACCGATGAGTCCTTCTTTGATCGTGATTTCGCCCCGATCGGTGCCGTCCTCTATGCACTCCTCCTTCACGAGGAGAATTGGGCTGCTGGACTGCCTCGCTTGCTCCAAGCGCATGGGGATAAGTGGATAGTTTCAGGGTTCATTTCGTTGATGGCTCAGATCACGCATCGGACAGAGGCGCTAGCTGCAAATGACGAATCTCTAGTTAAACAGTTTATCATCGGAGCAGAAACTCGTAAGCGCGCGTTCGCTACGGACTCACAGAGGAAAGTATATATAGCGTCCCTCAATCAAAGGCTGGACAGGGCACGTCGGCTAAGCCGTCGGGAGCGGCTCGTTGCGGGAGTCTCGGCGTCAAGCCGATTGGTCGAAGGGACAGATTGACCCACCTAGGTCGATGACTATGCCGTCTCAATCGGCGTTCCGCAGGGAGGTGAGCATGCGCAGCACGTCCCGGTACTCCTCCGTCTGCGGATAGGCCGCGGCCTCTTCCAGGAACTCCGGGCTTTCCGGCGGCTGCCCGCTCACAAACTCGCCCATGAACCGTCCGCCGCTGCTCTCGGTAAGGCGGAAGAAGTCGAACAGCCCGCATTGGCCGGTTTCCTCGGCTCCGCTCACCACCGCATAGGTGGCCTTGGACGGCCCCTCCGCCGGATCCACGGAGTGGTACACGAACCGCTGCTGCGTTCCGCCCGACGCGGTCAGGTCGGGCATCGGACGCGCCTCGTACTCGGTGTACTGCGTGGGTTCCGCGGGCGGGCTGCATTCCTGTCCGACGATGAGGCCGGTGTCCAACGCGGCAATAATCCGGCCTGCGCCGTCCCGCACCCTGACCGATACGCCGCCGTCGGGATCGTTGGCCAGCGGTTCGACGGCGCTCACGGACCAGTCGCCCGGATATTCGAACGCCAGCCGCCGGTCGGCCGTGGTGTAGGTGCTCCACTGCGCCGGCTGCGATGCCGCCGACGACCGGTCTTCCTGGCCCGGCGGGGCGGCGCATGAAGACATAGTCATCACGGCAATCAGCACTGCGGCGGCGCTGGTGTTACGGTATCCCACATCGGCTCCCCGGAGATCTCCGCCTCGGGCACTCATGCTATCGGGACAGTACGGGGCATCCCAGACCAACGGCGTTTTCGCGCCTGGAGCCAGCTCTTTCACGTGCAGCGCCGCACAGGTCCCTTATTCCACCGGCGCCGCGGCGCCGTGACTGTTGGAGGTTCCGATTACCGACATCTCAGCTGAACACGACGTCTACTTCGGCACACCGGAGGAAACCCCCGAGGCGGAAGACCTGCAGACGGCTTCGCTCGCCGTCCTCCGCCGGGTCGGTGAACGGCCGGACGTGGCCAAGGTCAAGGGGCGCCTGACCCTGATGGATACCGGGCTCACCCCGCACCAGGCGATGGTCGAGGACCTGCTGTTCGTCCGCCGGGTGCTCGACGACGCCGGCATCCCCTTCCTGCTCGTTCGAGGCAACGACGAACGCCCGGTGCTCGCCGTGGACCTCGGCGCCCGCGGGCAGCTCGCCAAAGCCATGGTCGAGGCCTGCCGCGAGGAGCCCTTCTACTCCCGCAGCGTGGACCGCAAGGCCCGCACCCGACTGATCGCCGACGGCGAGCTCGCCCCCGCGGAAAGCCGCATCATTCGCGTCTTCCGGCCACGCAGTGTAAGCGGCACCAACCTGGTCTACGGCGCCTCCGCCGGCGTCCAGCTTGAACTGTGGGACCTGTCCGGCGAACAGATCACCCTGCCGGTGGAGAACTCGCTGACCCGCCGCACCCTGCCCGCTGCCGAGGTGGTCCGCGGCACGGTCGAGCGGCACGGCCTGATCTGGCCCACCATCGAGAACATGTTCGCGGACCACGCCACAGACATCCGGTTCGACGTCGACCTCGTCTTCTCCTGGGTGGACGGCAGCTCCCCCGAGTTCCAGGCCGCCCGGGCCGCCCGCATGAAGAACGCCGTGGTGGGCGAGGGCGATGACCACGAGGCCCGGTACCGGCAGATCAACGAACTCAAGTACGCGCTGCGCTCGGTGTACATGTTCGCCCCGTGGATCCGGCGGATCTTCATCGCCACCGACTCCCCCGCCCCCGCCTGGCTGGCCGAGCATCCCTCGGTCACCCTGGTCCCGGCCGCGGAGCATTTCAAGGACCCCTCGGTGCTGCCCACGCACAATTCGCAGGCGGTGGAGTCCCAGCTGCAGCACATTCCGGACCTGTCCGAGCACTTCCTGTACTCCAACGACGACATGTTCTTCGGCCGCCCGGTAGGCCCGGACATGTTCTTCTCCCCCGGCGGGATCACCAAGTTCATCGAGGCCAGCACCCGGATCGGCCTGGGCGCCAACGACCCTGAGCGCAGCGGCTTTGAAAACGCCGCCCGGGTGAACCGGCGCCTGCTGTGGGAGCGGTTCGGCCGGATCACCACCCGGCACCTGGAGCACTGCGCCGCGCCGCTGCGGCGCAGCGTGCTGCTGGAAATGGAAGCGGTGTTCCCGGACGAGTTCGCCGCTACCGCCGCCAGCACCTTCCGCGCCCAGGACAACATCTCGGTGACGAACTCGCTGTACCACTACTACGCGCTGCTCACCGGCCGCGCCGTCACCCAGGAGACGGCGAAGGTGAAGTACGTGGACACCACCACCCGCGACGGGCTGCGCAGCATGGACAAGCTGCTGGCCAAGCGGAACAAGGACATGTTCTGCCTCAACGACGGCTCCTTCCCGGAGGTCTCCGCCGAAGAGCGGGCCGGGCGGGTGACGGCGTTCCTCGAGGCCTACTTCCCGATCAAGGCACCCTGGGAGAAGTAGCCCGGGAACGCGCCGCGGCCAGGAAGGCCTCCAGCAGGGCCGGGAACTGGCCGGGCGCCGTTCCCGGCGCCTCCGGGTGCCACTGCACGCCCACCAGCCACCCGGCGTCGTGGTCCTGCCCCTCGATGCCTTCCACCACGCCGTCACCGGCCGTGGCGCTGACGCCAAGGCCCGCCCCCAGCTCACGGACCGCCTGGTGGTGGCCGGACTGCACCGGGACCCTGCCTCCGTCGGATACCTTCTCCAGGGCGGCCGCCAGGAGGGTTCCGGGACGGACGACGACGTCGTGCGCCGCCATGCCGGCGGTGTCCCTGTCGGTGTGGTCGGCGAAGACCTTGTGCACGGACCCGGGGCCCAGGTCCTCGACCAGTGTGCCGCCGAAGGCGACGTTGAGCAGCTGCATGCCCCGGCAGATGCCCAGGACCGGAAGGCCCCGCCCCGCGGCCTCCCGGATCAGGGCCAGCTCGCCCTCGTCGGCCTCCCGGCAGACATGCCCGAGGCTCGGATGCCCGGCATTCCCGCCGTACAGCCGCGGGTCCACGTCACCGCCGCCGAGCACCAGCACACCGTCGAAACCGTCGGAGCCGGCCGGCCCGGCGGCGGCGTCGACTTCCACCGGATCGGCTCCCGCGGCGGCCAGCCCCTGCAGGGCCGAGGCGGCCAGCCGGCCCAGCTTGGCATGGAACTGCGGACTGTGGGACGCGGCGGTCCGGGCCCAGGAGACGGCGATGCGGGGTTCGGGCGAAGCAGCCATGGCCCGAGCCTACTCCGCCCGGCTGCGGGGTTCGAGGCACCGCGGGTACAGGCCAAAGGGAGCCGAAAACTGTCCCGGCCGTGTTAACGTCGACGGCGGCGGCCCGCCGAAGCGGGCCGCCGCCGTCGTTCGTCCGCAGGAACTAGCGGGTGACCACCACGTGCTCGTTGGGCACGCAGTGGGTCATGGTGAGGCCCTCGACGTTGCGCGGGCCGTTGTGGCCCAGGTTCTTCATGCGCTCGGTCTCTTCCTCGTTCAGGGTCTGGGTGGCCAGCGGGCCGAGGTCCTTGACCTCGTCCAGGCTGATGCCCAGGCCCTCGCCCACGCGGGCGCCCAGCTCGTCGTCGCACATGTAGAAGTGCCAGAGCATGCGCTCCTGCACCTCGCGCACGGCCTGGGAGATGTTGGCGACGAAGTTGGCGACCAGGTCGTCCTTCTCCCACTGCTCCATCAGCTGGTAGCGCTGGCCGGCCTGCATGTAGTCGTTGGTCCGCTCGATGCGGGCGCGGGTCAGGCGGCCCTGCAGCTCGGGGCCGACCTCGGCCTGGCCGGGCTTGGGAGCCTCCTGCAGGCCGCCGGTGATGTTCGGCTCGTAGTTCACGTGCGGGTTCTGGCCCGGCGCGAGGTCGGTGCCGTAGGACATCTGGCCGCCGCGCTGGTTGGTGGCGACCTTGGCGTTCTTGGCCGAGTTGACCGGCAGCTGCAGGTAGTTCGGGCCCACCCGGTAGCGCTGGGTGTCGGAGTAGCTGAAGGTGCGGCCGACGAGCATCTTGTCGTCGGAGAACTCCAGCCCGTCCACCAGCACGCCGGTGCCGAAGGCGATCTGCTCGTTCTCGTTGTGGTGGTCCTGCACGTTGCGGTTCAGCGTCATCGTGCCGACGTACTTCGGCTCGAACTCCTGCTCCGGCCAGGTCTTGGTGTCATCGAGCGGGTCGAAGTCCAGCTCCGGATGGTCGTGGTCGTCCATCAGCTGGACGTACAGGTCCCACTGCGGGTAGTCGCCGCGCTCAATCGCCTCGTAGAGGTCCTTGGACGCGTGGCCGAGGTCCTGGGCCTGGATGTTCGCGGCGTCCTCTTCGGTCAGGGACTTCACGCCCTGCTTCGGCAGCCAGTGGTACTTGACCAGCTTGGACTCACCCGCGGCGTTGACCCAGCGGTAGGTGTTCACGCCGAAGCCCTGCATGTGCCGGTAGTCGGACGGGATGCCGCGCGGGCTGAAGAGGTTCACCAGCATGTGCATGGACTCGGGGGTCTGCGACATGAAGTCGAAGATCCGGGCCGGCTCCTGCCGGAAGGTGACGGGGTCCGGCTTCAGGGAGTGGATGACGTCGGGGAACTTGATGGCGTCCCGGATGAAGAAGACACCCAGGTTGTTGCCGACCAGGTCCCAGTTGCCGTCCTCCGTGTAGAACTTCACGGCGAAGCCGCGCGGGTCGCGGGCCGCCTCCGAGGAGTCGCGGCCGCCGATCACCGAGGAGAAGCGGATGGCGACGTCGGTCTTCTTGCCGGGCTCCTGGAACAGCTTGGCGCGGGTGTACTTCGAGATCGGCTCGTCGCCCCACTTGCCGCTGGCTTCGAATTCGCCGTAGGCCACGAAACCGCGGGCGTGGACCACGCGCTCCGGAATCCGTTCACGGTCGAAGTGGCTGATCTTCTCCAGGAACTGATAGTTCTCCAGGGTGGCCGGGCCGCGGGAGCCGACGGTGCGGGTGTTCTGGTTGTCGTAGACCGGGTGGCCCTGCCGCGTGGTCAGGTGGTTCGCGGGTTCGCTCTGCCCGGCGTTGGAGGGATTGGGGTTCTGCTCTGCGTCTGTCATCACGTTCTCTCTGAGTAGAGTTTTGAGCTGATCAGGGTAAACAACTGCCCATCTACACTCTTATGGCCGGTTCCCGGGACCGTCAAGTTGGCTGGAACGGCCGGGCTGGCGCGGCAGGGGGCAACGCTGCACACTGGGACCATGAGAAACGATGACCTCCCTCCCGTCGTGGAACTCACCGCCGAAGAGTCGTGGAAATACCTCGAGCACACGGCCCACGGGCGGCTTGCGGTCAGTGTGCAGAACCGGCCGCACATCTATCCGCTGAACTATGTCGCACGGGACGGGCGCATCGTGTTCCGGACCGCTCCCGGCACCAAGCTCGCCGAGCTGGCGGTGAACTCAAACGTCGCCTTCGAGGCCGACGGCATCACCAGCGACCAGGCCTGGTCCGTGGTCGTCACCGGCACTTCCCGGCTGCTGGAGCGCTCCGCCGAAATCGAGGCAGCCGACGCGCTGCCGCTGGAGCCGTGGGTCCGCACGTTGAAGTACCAGTACGTGGAAATCCAGCCGGAGCGGATCACCGGGCGGTTCTTCAACCTCGGCCGGGAGCCTGCGCGCTACGACATCTGATGCGGATAGTCCGCAGCCCCGGCCATCTGCCGGGGCTCCGGGATCCGGACGCCGGCCCGGTCCAGCCGCCTGCGTGCCTCCTGGGGGCCCACCTGTTCCCCCACGGTCGGCGCCTCGTCGAGCGGCACCACCGAGTGCACCACGGTGTGGTCGTAGACGTGCACCATGTTGAAGCCCTGCGCCGCGTCCTGTCCCCGGGTTCCCGGCGTCGCCAGGTCCTGGGTGTAGCAGGTGGCTGAGGCCACTGAGACGGGTACGCCGGCGAACGTGGCAAAGGTCGAGTAATGCAGGTGTCCGGCGATGATGGCCCGGACATCGGAGCCTTCCAGCGCCTCGGCCAGCCGTTCCTGGTCCCGCAGCTCCACCAGGACGCTGAGGTCCTGGACGCTGGGCACCGGCGGATGGTGCAGCGCGAGGATGGTGCCGTGGGGTGCCGGGACGGCGAGCTCGCTGCGCAGCCACCGCAGCTGCCCGGGGTCCAGCTCACCGTGGTGGTATCCCGGCACGCTGGAGTCCAGCGTGATGATCCGCAGCCCGTTGACGTCGTAGCTGCGGTCCACCGGGCGCAGGTCCGGCGCCTCCCCGAGCAGCTCGGCCTTGAAGCCGGCACGGTCATCATGGTTTCCCACTGCGAAGATCAGCCGGGCGCCCATCTCCCGGGCCGCCGGTACCACCAGCTCCCGCAGGGCGGCGTAGGCGTCCCGTTCTCCGCGGTCGGCGAGGTCCCCGGTCAGGACCAGGGCGTCGGGGCGCATCTCCGAGTTCCGCAGCCGCTCGAACAGGCGGTGCAGCCGGGCGCGGCTGTCGACGTCGCCGTACAGCAGCCGGTTCTCACCCACCAGGTGGGTGTCGCTGAGATGGAGGATGAAATGTCGCGGCCGGGGGTGCTCGGCCGGGAGGAATTCCATGGGATTTCCTATTCGTCTCGACAGCTGCGGGCTACCTTCCTCCATGTAAGCAGAAACACATCCGGAAGGCTAAGCAGCGCCGCGGAGCGTGTTCCGCCTGAGGCCTCGTCTGGCGTTTCCGGGCAAAACAGCATTAGGCTCAGGGAAAGAAGCACCCTTACTTTCGAAGGAAGGACTTTCCATGAAGCTCAGCCAGATCCCGCTGCGCCTGACCACCGGCGCCTTCATCCTCAACTCGGGCCTGAACAAGCGCAACCTCGACGCCGACAGCGCCGCGGGGCTGCAGGCGATGGCCGCCAACGCTTTCCCGCAGGTCGCCGAGATGGAGCCGGAGAAGTTCGGCAAGCTGATCTCCGCCGCCGAAATCGGCGTCGGCGCGACCCTGCTGGCGCCGTTCATCCCCGCACGGGTGGCGGGACTGGCCCTGGGCGCCTTCTCCGGCGGCATGATTGCCATGTACCTGAAGACTCCCGGCATGACCGAGGAGGACGGCATCCGCCCCACTCAGCAGGGGACCGGTTTGGCCAAGGACTTCTGGATGGCCGGGATCGCCGCCTCGCTGCTGATGGCGAAGAAGGCACGGACGAAGGTCAAGGTCGTCAAGGTTCCTGCGCCGGCCAAGGCCGGCGCGGCCGCCGCCGCCGTCAAGGGAGCCGGCAAGGCGACTCAGAAGGCCGCAGGCAAGGCAGCCGGTACGGCTGCGAAGGCCGCCAAGTCGGTCAAGTCCTGATCAACCACAGCTGAGACCGGCGCGGCGGCCGGCGTCGTCCCCCCGCGGGCGACGCCGGCCGCCGCGTCTTTCCGCGCGGTCCCGGTATCCCTGCCGGCTGGGCTGCGGCCCGGCCGGCAGCGGTTCAGGCCAGTACCCAGACCGATTCGTCGGCACCGAGCTCCTGCGGTTCGCCGCCGGTGCTGGACAGCAGCACGCGGCCGGCGGGCACCGGCACCGGAGTCGGGCCAAAGTTGAGCATGCACTGCAGCGGACCGCGGCGGAAGGCCAGCACGTCGCACCCGGCGTTGATCCACTCGATGCCGTCCCCCGGTGCCAGCGCCAGCAGTTGCCGGCGGGCCCGGACGGCGCGGCGGTACAGCGCCAGGAACGATCCCTCGTCGCCCTCCTGCTCCGAAGCGGCATACCGGCCCCACCCCTGCGGCTGGGGCAGCCACGGCGTCCCCGCGCCGAACCCGAACGCCGGTTCGTCCGCATTCCAGGGCAGCGGCACCCGGCACCCGTCCCGCCCCTTTTCCCGGCCGCCGGTCCGCTCGTATATCGGGTCGCGCAGGGCCTCCGCCGGAAGGTCCGGCACCTCGGGCAGCCCGAGTTCCTCCCCCTGGTACAGGTAGGCGGCGCCGGGCAGGGCGAGCGTGAGCAGCACCGAGGCCCTGGCCCGCTTCTCTCCCAGGGCGTCATCGGCCGGCGGTTCGGTTCCGTTGCCGGCCAGCCACTTGACCGGGTCGGTGCCGTTCGGCAGCCCGTAGCGGGTGCGGTGCCGCACGACGTCATGGTTGGACAGCACCCAGGACGTGGACGCCCCGACCGATGCGACGCCGGCGAGCGCCGAGTCGATCACCCGCCGGAACTCGTCGGCCTGCCAGGGGCAGCGCAGGTAGAAGAAGTTGAAGGCCTGGTCCAGCTCGTCCTGCCGCACGTACAGCGGCAGCCGGTCCAGGCTCACGCCCGCTTCGGCGACCGCCAGCCGCGGCGGATCGTACTCATCGAGCACCTTGCGCCATTCCCGGTACACCTCGTGCACCTCGTCCCGGTCCCAGAAGGGGTGGTTGTCCCCCTCCGGCGGAGAAAGCAACGGCGCGTTGTCGGCGCCGCAGGTGTTGCGCAGCGGCGCCTCCAGGTCCTTCATCAGCCCGTGGGCGACGTCGATCCGGAACCCGTCCACCCCAAGGTCGGACCAGAAGCGCAGGGTCCGGTCGAAGTCCTCCCGGACCGCCGGGTTGCGCCAGTTAAAGTCCGGCTGCTCGCGGGAAAAGATGTGCATGTACCACTGCCCGTCCGGCACCCGGTCCCAGGCCGGGCCGCCGAACTTGGACTGCCAGTCCGACGGCGGCAGCTCCCCGTGCTCGCCCAGCCCGTCACGGAAGATGAATCTGTCCCGTTCCGGCGAGCCCGGAGCTGCGGCGAGGGCGGCCTGGAAATCCGGGTGGGCGTCGGAGCAGTGGTTGGGCACGATGTCGACGATGATCCTGATCCGGCGGGCGTGCGCCTCGTCCAGCAGTGTCCGGAAGTCATCGAGGCTCCCGTACATGGGATCGACGTCGCGGTAGTCGCTGACGTCGTACCCGCCGTCGGCCTGCGGGGAGGGGAAGAACGGAGTCAGCCAGAGCGCGTCCACGCCCAGCTCCTCCAGATAGTCCAGCTTGGACACGACCCCCGGCAGGTCCCCGGTGCCGTCCCCGTTGGAGTCGGCGAAGCTGCGGACGTAGACCTGGTAGATGACGGCGTCGCGCCACCATGTGCTGCTCATTGTGTTGCTCCTAGCCTTTGACGGCGCCGGCGGTCATGCTTGAGACCACGGCCCTGCGGAATACCAGCACCAGGATGGCGACCGGAAGGATCGCCACCACCGATGCCGCGAAAATAGTCCCGTACGGAACCTCGAACTCTGCCCCGAACAGGGCGATGCCCACCGGCACCGTCCGGAAGCGGTCCTCGGCGTTGAAGGTCATCGCCATCAGGAACTCGGTGAAGCAGGCCGTGAAGGTGAAGATCCCGGCGGTGAACAGGCCCGGCCGGGCGGCGGGCAGGATGATCGAGAACACCGTGCGGGTGACCGAGGCGCCGTCCATCCGCGCCGATTCCTCCAGCTCGAACGGCAGGTCCTTGAGGTAGTTGCGCATGATCCACACCGCGAAGGGCAGGTTGAAGGCGATGTAGGGCAGGATCAGCCCCTGGTAGCTGTTGAGCATGCCCAGCGAGCGCTCGAGGAGGTACAGCGGGGTGACCACGGCGATTGTCGGGAACACCGAGATGACCAGCAGGCCCACCAGCATGGGCCCCTTGCCGCGCACCGGCAGCCGGGCCAAGGCGTACCCGGCCAGCAGGGCCAGCAGCAGAACCACGGCCGTGGCCGTGAGCGCGATCAGCACGCTGTTGAACATGTACGTGCCGAAGGAGTACTGGCCGAACGCCTCACGGTAATGTTCCAGGCTCGGCTCGCGGGGCAGCAGGGTGGGCGGCAGCGAGCCCAGTTCCGCCGACGGCTTGAAGGAGCTGGCGAACAGCCAGTAGATGGGCGCGGCGGTCAGCAGGGCGATCACCACGGCGCTGATGTTGATGGTGTTGATGTAGCGGCGCCAGCCCCTGCGGGTGCGGTTCCTCATGGCTTCTCCTCGTTGACCTGGGAGCGGAAGGCCCGCAGCGACAGCAGGCAGGCGATCAGGACCAGGGCGCCGGTGGTGACCGCCACTGCGGCGCCGGTGCCCAGGTTCAGGCTCTGGAACATGACTTTCCAGCCGAGCAGGGCCAGGGACTCCGTGGATGTCCCCGGGCCTCCGCCGGTGAGGACGAACGGCAGGTCGAAGACGCCGAACGCCTGCAGCACCCGGAACAGGACGGCGATCGCCAGCGTCGCGGACAGCTGCGGCAGGGTGACCTGCCAGAAGGTCTGCCAGGCGTTCGCGCCGTCGAGCTCGGCGGCCTCGTAGACGTCGCCCGGGATGGCCACCAGCCCGGCGAGCACGATGATCGCCACGAACGGCGTGGTCTTCCAGATGTCCGCGACCATCATCGCGGTGATCGCCGACGCCGGTTCGCCGAGGATCACCGGGTCGCCGCCGAAGAGGCCGAAGACCCACGAGACGGCCCCGTAGGCGGAGTTGTACAGGTAGGACCACAGCTGGGCGGAGATCACCGTGATCATGGCCCAGGGGATCAGCAGCAGGGCCATCATCCAGCCCCGCCAGCTGGTCAGCCGCTCCAGGACCAGCGCCACGAGGGTGCCCAGGATCAGTTCGATGACCACGGTGACGACGGTGTAGAAGATGGTGAACAGGGCCGCATAGGCCCAGCGGCCGCTGCTGAACAGGGCCGCGTAGTTGTCGGTGGTGAACCCGGTGAGGGCGAAGCCGGTGTAGCCCAGTTCCACCTTCGAGAAGCTCATCGCGATGGAGAAGGCGATCGGGAACAGGGTCACCAGGCCCACCACGGCGAGCGTGGGGCTGAGGTAGATCCATCCGGTGCGGGCGGCAGAGCTGGAAAGCCGGCGGCGGCGCGGCGGCGCGGGCGCCGGCCTGCGGTCCGGTCCCGGGCGGGCGGGTGCGGTGACGGCCATCAGAGGCTCCTTCCATCCAGGGCGGACCGGATGCCCCGCGTGACGGCCGCCAGCCCGTCGGCGGCGGGAGTGCTTCCGGCCAGGACGCCGTTGACGTTGCCGTAGACCGACTGGGAGATCTGGGCGTAGTAGGGCGAGGCGGTGGGCCGGGGCACCAGGTCGTTGTCCACGCTGGCCGCGATCACCGGCGACAGCTCCTGAACCTCCGGCGAGGTGCGCACCGCGTCCAGGGCGGGAACCACCGTGGACCGCTCGGCGAGCTGCTGCTGGGTCTCCGCACTGGTGAGCCAGGTCAGGAAGGCCAGCGAAGCGCCCAGCTGCTCGGTGTGGGGGTTGATGTAGACGTTCCAGCCGCCCACGGTGGAGGCGCGCACGGCGTTGTCGCCGAAGGCCGGCATGGCCGTGACACCCACGTTGCCGGCGACGGCGGAGCTTTCGGGGTTTTCGGCGCTGGCGTAGGCGTAGGCCCAGTTGCGCAGGAACGCCGCGTCGCCGTTGGTGAAGGTCTGCAGCGCCTGCGGTTCCTGGTAGGTGGGCACGCCGCGGGAGCTGACCCCGTCCTCGATGAGCCCGCGCATGAAGTCCACGGCTTCGGCGGCCTGCGGGCTGTCGGTGGCCGGCCCGCTGAGGTCCTCGGCGACCAGCGAGCCGCCGGCGGCCGCCACGAATTCGTTGGTCACCGCGGTCAGGCCCTCGTAGGAGGCACCGGGCCAGGCGATGCCGTCGCTGACCTCGCCGGCGTCCTGCAGCTGCCGGGCCTGGTCCGCGACCTGCTGCCAGGTGGTGGGCACCGGCAGGCCGTGCTTTTCCAAAAGGTCGGTGCGGTAGTAGAGGAACGCCTGGTCCAGGGTCAGGGGCATGCCGTACACCTGTCCCTCGTAGCTGGCGCCCGCGACGATCGCCTCGTCGAAGCCTTCGAACCAGTTCTCGGGCAGGTAGCTGTCGATCGGCAGCGCCAGCCCGGCGTCGGCCAGCTGGGCGGCCCAGGAGATGTCTCCGTTGTAGACGTCGGGAGTCGAGGCGCCGCCCATGATCTGGGTGGCCAGGCTGGCCCGGTTCGTGTCTGTGTTGGTCGGCGCGCTGATGACTTCGACGACGATGTTCGGGTGCTCCGCCTCGAACTGCTCAACGAGCCAGACGCGGGCGTCGTCGGCGCGGTTGCCGAACGGGGAGGCCTGCCAGGTGATGGTCACCGGGGAGGTCGGTTCGGCGGTACTCTGCCCGGCGACCGGGTCCTCGTTGCCCGGGGGCGAACAGCCGGCGGTGCCCAGCAGGAGTCCCGCCGTCCCCAACACCGCCGCTGTCCGCAGGCTTCGCTTGTGCGCCATAGCCGTCGTGCTCCCTTCGCAAACGCTTGCGTAGTTCACGGATGATAATTGGGAGCGCCAGGCCGTGATTTGGCACACCCTTGATGCCGCAAGCACAAATTAGCACGCCCTCGTCGGGCTCCACCGGCGAAACGGTCACGCAAGCGTTTGCGAATTGCCCTAGCATTGTCCTGTGTCCCTGCCCCCTCCGCTTCCCCCTTCCTGGCATTCGGGACCGCAACGCCGCCCGGTGACCATGGCCGACGTCGCCCGGTCCGCCCAGGTGGCCCTGTCCACCGTGTCCCGCGCCCTGGGCGGCAAGCCCGGCGTCTCGGAGGAGCAGCGCGCTCGCATCCTGGCCGTGGCCCGCGAGCTGGACTACGCGGTCTCCCCGGCCGCCTCGGGGTTGGCCTCCGGCCGGACCGGAGCGGTAGGCGTGCTGGTGCCGCACATTGACCGCTGGTTCCACTCCACCGTGCTGGCGGGCCTGGAGGACGGCCTGCGGGAGACGGGAATGGACCTGCTGCTCTACCGCGCGGAAAGCGCCGGGGAACGGTCGGCCTTCTTTTCCGCCCTGCCCTTCCGCCGCCGGGTGGATGCCCTGGCCGTCGTCGCGATCTCGCTCTCCGAAGCCGAAACCGCGGCCCTGGCCGGCCACGGCATTCCCGTGATCGGCATCAGCTGCCGCCTGCCCGGGCAGCGCTTCGTGGGAATCGACGACGCCGCCGGCGCCGCGGCCGCCGTCCGGCACCTGACCAACCTGGGACACCGCCGGATCGCCGTCATCCGCACCACCACCGTGACCGGCAGCTACGGAGCGGCCTCCGCAGAGCGGTACCGGGGCTACCGGCAGGCCATGGCCGAACGCGGCCTGGAGGTGCCGGACGCGTACGTGGCGTCCGCGCCCTGGGGCGTGGAAGGCGGAGCCGAGGCCATGGCGCAGCTGCTTGCCTCCTCCCGTCCCCCGACCGCCGTGTTCTGCGAGTCCGATGAGGTTGCCATCGGTGCGCTGCGCACGCTTCGGCGCTCCAACCTGGTACCCGGCCGGGACCTCTCCGTGATGGGTTTCGACGACCACCTGATGGCGGACCTGCTGGATCTTTCCACCGTGGCCCAGCCGGTCCAGGACCAGGGGCGCATCGGGGCGGACCTGCTGCTTGCGGCGCTGGGCCGGGGCGAAGCGGACCGGCCCGAGGTCGTGCTGCCCACCCGGCTGGTGGTGCGCGGGACCACCGCCTCGCCCCAGGGCAGGTAGGCCGGGATCCGAAACGCGGCTGTACATCAGCTGCAACACGGCCGAAACATGCCGCTGACAAAATTCAGGCCATGTTCCTCACCCCGTCGGATACCGACAAGCTGCTGCTCAGCGTGGCCGGCATGGTGGCCCGGGACCGCCGCGGCCGCGGCGTCAAGCTGAACTATCCCGAAGCCGTCGCCCTGCTGTCCTGCTGGGTCATCGAACGCGCCCGTGAGGGGGCGCTCGTCACGGATCTAATGAGCGAAGGCCGCAAGGTGCTGGCCCGGGAGGACGTCATGGAAGGCGTGCCCGAGATGATCCCCGACCTGCAGATCGAAGCCACCTTCCCGGACGGCCGGAAGCTCGTCACCATCACGGATCCGATCTCATGAGCACCCCGATGGTCCCCGGCGAAATCCGCACCGGCACCGGCCCGCTGGAGCTCAACGCCGGCCGCGAGACCCGCACCCTCGTCGTCACCAACGACGGCGACCGGCCGGTGCAGATCGGCTCCCACTTCCACTTCGCCGACGTCAACGCCGCCCTGCGCTTCGACCGTGAGGCCGCCGTCGGCTTCCGGCTGGGCGTCCCGGCGGGCACCGCCGTCCGGTTCGAGCCCGGCGCCTCGCGCGAGGTCCTGCTCGTGCGCCTGGCCGGCACGGGCACGGTTCCGGGCCTGCGGCTGCCCGCCGGCCCGGCCGCCGCATCTTCCACTGACCCGTCAGGAGCCTGAGGCCATGCAGATCAGCCGGCACGAATACGCCCACCTCTACGGGCCCACGGTGGGCGACAGCGTCCGCCTGGCCGACACGGACCTGTGGATCAGCCCGGAGAAGGACTACACCTTCGGCGGCGACGAATCGGTCTTCGGCGGCGGCAAGAACATCCGCGAGTCCATGGCCCAGTCCACCCGCACCTCCGACCAGGGCGCCCCGGACCTGGTCATCACCAACGTGCTCATCGTGGACCACTGGGGCATTGTCCGGGCCGACGTCGGCGTCCGCCACGGCAGGATCGCCGGGATCGGCAAGGCCGGCAACCCCGACATCATGGACGGCGTGGATCCGGCCCTGGTGATCGGCCCGGGCACGGAGATCATCGCCGGCGAGGGGCGGATCCTGACCGCCGGGGGCATCGACACGCACGTCCACCTGCTCGGCCCCGAAGCCCTGCGCGAGGCCCTGGCCGCCGGCATCACCACCGTCGGCGGCGGCGGCACCGGCCCGGCGGAGGGCTCCAAGGCCACCACCGTCACGCCCGGGCGCTGGAACCTGGAGACCATGCACCGGGCCCTGGACGGGCTGCCGCTGAACTTCCTGCTCTACGGCAAGGGCAACACGGTCAGCGCCGCGGCGCTGGAGGAACAGGCGCTGGCCGGCGCCGCCGGCTACAAGGTGCACGAGGACTGGGGCTCGACGCCGGCCGCCATCGACGCCGCGCTCACGGCGGCGGACCGGTGGGGCGTCCAGGTGGCGCTGCACGCCGACTCGCTCAATGAGGCCGGCTACGTGCAGGACACCCTCGCGGCGATCGGCGGCCGCGGCATCCACATCTTCCACGCCGAGGGCGCCGGCGGCGGCCACGCGCCGGACATCATCACGGTGGCCGCGGCGTCGAACGTGCTGCCGGCCTCCACCAACCCCACGCTCCCGTTCACCGTCAACACCGTGGCCGAGCACCTGGACATGCTCATGGTCTGCCACCACCTGAACCCGCGCATCCCCGAGGACCTGGCCTTCGCCGAGTCCCGGATCCGGGCCAACACCATGATGGCCGAGGACGTCCTGCAGGATCTGGGCGCCATGTCCATCACCTCCTCCGACGCGCAGGCCATGGGCCGGATCGGGGAAACCATCACCCGAACCTGGCAGATGGCGCACGTGATGAAGGACTACATGGGGCCTGCGGAATCCTCGCTCCCGGCGGACAACGAGCGGGTGCGCCGGTACATCGCCAAGTACACGATCTGCCCCGCGGTGGCGCACGGCATCGACCACGAGGTCGGCTCCGTGGAAGTCGGCAAGATGGCCGACCTGGTGCTCTGGAACCCGGCGTTCTTCGGCATCCGCCCCCATGTGGTGATCAAGGGCGGAGCCATCGTGGCCGGGCAGATGGGCGATCCCAATGCGTCCCTGCCCACCCCGCAGCCGGTCTGGATGCGCGAATCGCTGGCCGCGGCGCCGTCGTCGGCTCCGCATCTGTCCACCACCTTCGTCGTGCCCGCAGCCCTGGAGGACGGGCTGGCCGAGCGGCTGGGCCTCACCCGGCGGCTCACGGCGATCCGTTCCACCCGCGGGATCACCAAGGCCTCGCTGCCGAACAACACCGCACTCCCGGACATCCAGGTGAACCCGGAGACGTTCATGGTCAGCATCGACGGGCAGGTCATCGAGCCGCGGCCGGCCACCGAGCTGCCGCTGACCCAGCGCTACACGCTGTTCTAGCCATGGGGCCCACCGCACTTCCCGACCCGGCGGGGCACCTTGCCGGGTTCCTGCTCGCCGACTCCCGGCTGCCCTCCGGCGCCTACTCGCATTCCGCGGGCCTGGAACCGGCCGTGCTGGCCGGCCTCGGCGTCGACGGCGTCTACCCGTATCTGCTTTCCCGGCTGAACACGGTGGTGCGGACGGAGACGGCGGCCGCCGTCCTGGCGCACCGGATCGCCTCCGGGCACTCCGGCTGCACCTTCCCGGAGGTGGAGCGGGCGCTGGATGCGCGCACGCCCTCCCCCGCCCAGCGGGACGCGTCCCGGCGGCTGGGCCGCGGCATGCTGCGCCTTGCCGGCACCGTGCGGCCGGACCACCCGGCGGTGCTGGCGCTGCGCGCCGAGGTCCCGCGCCCGACCCGCCCGGTGGCGCTGGGCGTCACGGCCGCCGCGCTGGGCATGGGCGCCGAGCCGCTGGCCCGGCTGTGCTGCTACGACGACGCGCAGTCGGTGGTGGCCGCCGCGCTGAAGCTGCTGCCGGTGGATCCGATGCGCGGCACCGGCTGGATCCTGGACGCCGCCGCCGAGATGGACGCCGTCACCCAGACCGCCCTGCAGACCTGCACGCCGGAGGACATTCCGGCGCTCAGCGCTCCCTGGATGGAGCACTGGGCCGAAGACCACACCGAAAGAACAAGGAGGCTGTTCGTTGCCTGAGAACACCACACCCGCCCGTTCCCTGCGCCTCGGCGTCGCCGGCCCAGTGGGCACCGGCAAGAGCTCGCTGATCGCCACCATCTGCCGGGCCATGTCCGGGGAACTGCAGATCGGCGTCATCACCAACGACATCTACACCGACGAGGACGCCCGGTTCCTGCGCTCCGCCGGCGTCCTCCCGGCCGAACGCATCCGCGCCGTGGAGACCGGCGCCTGCCCGCACACCGCCATCCGCGACGACGTCACCGCCAATCTGCTGGCGGTGGAGGACCTTGAGGCGGACTTCTCCCCGCTGGACCTGGTCCTGGTGGAGTCCGGCGGCGACAACCTCACCGCGACCTTCTCCCCCGCCCTGGTGGACGCGCAGATCTTCGTGCTCGACGTCGCCGGGGGCGGTGACGTCGCGCGCAAGGGCGGGCCCGGCATCGCGCGGGCGGATCTGCTGGTGATCAACAAGATCGACCTTGCCGAGCACGTGGACGTCGACGTGGAGCAGATGGTCGCCGACGCGACGGCCGCCCGTGAGGGCGGCCCGGTGCTGGCGCTGTCCCGCAAGCGGGAGGCCACCGTCGCGGAGCTGGCCGACTGGGTGCGCGCCATGGTGGAGCGCCACCGTTCCGGCGCACACGTTCCGCAGGATCCGGGACCGATGGCCCCGCACTTCCACGCCGACGAGGACGGCGGCTACATGCACAGCCACGACGGGGAGCCCGGTGCCCTCCACAGCCACTGACACCGGGCTCACGGCGGATCGCCCGACGGCGGCCGGCGCCGACCAGCGCACGGGCCCGGGTGCGGAGTCTGTTGGAGCCGGCGCCGGGCCCATCGCCGGGCCCGGCACGGCGCCGTCGTTCCGGCCCACCCGGATCACCGCAGAGTGCCGCGGCGGGCGGGCCAGGTTCACGGAGCTGGACCAGGGACACTACCTCGCGCCCCGGCCGGTCCGCGGCGCATTTCCGGCCGCCCCCAACCACGTGAGGGTGGCGTTGATCGGCATCCACATGATGCTGCTGGGTGGCGACGATGTGCGGCTGCAGGTCCGGGTCGGCCCCGGGACCGTGCTCGAGGTGGTCGAGCCCGCGGGCATGGTGGCCTACGACGCCGACGGCGTCGCCTCCCGCTGGACCCTCGACGCCCAGCTCGGGGAGGGCGCGGCGCTGATCTGGGAAGGTGCGCCGTTCATCGCGGCGGACGGAGCCAACGTGCACCGCAGTACCCGGATCTCCCTGGCGGCCGGGGCCCGGGCCCTGGTCCGCGAGGCCCTGGTGCTGGGCCGTTCGGGCGAGCAGGGCGGGGACCTGCGCAGCATCACCCGGCTGACCGGACCCGACGGCGACCTGCTGTATGAGGACCTGGACCTGACCGGGCCGCGGCGGCGCGCCGTCGGCGTGCTGGGCGGCACCAAGGTCCTGGCGGGCGCCACCGCGGCCGGCTGGCGCCCCGGTCCCCTCCCGGTGGGGCCGACGTCGGAACTTTCCGGCACGGAAGTCCCCGGCGGCGGGACGGCGCGGCGCTTCGACCTCGCCGCAGACGGCGCCGTCCTGCGGGCCCTGACCGATAGCGCGCATCGCGCCGACCGGCAGCTGGACGCGGGGTGGAAGGCCTGGAAGGACGAGCTGCTGGGCCGGTCCGGGCCGGCCTGATCCGGACCGGTGGAAGGGTCCGGCAAGGGTGCCCTTCGCAGGGAGCCGTGTTCCCCGCTATCCTCACCAACTCCCGGCGGGATGAGGCCACTTCGACCCTTCCAAAACAGCCCCAACCCACCTATAGACGGGCAGGCACAATCCCGATCTCCAACTCCCGGCGGGATGAGGCCCCTCCGGCCCTCCCAGAACAGCCCCAACCCACCTATAGACGGGCAGCCGCAATCCCGATCTCCAACTCCCGGCGGGATGAGGCCCCTTCGACCCTTCCAGAACAGCCCCAACCCACCGATAGACGGGCAGCCGCAGGCCTCTACCTGCTGTCTACCCCGGTTCGGTCCTACCGCCCCGACCCCGTGCAGAGCGACCTGCCGGACGCTTCCGGTACATCGGCGGGCTAGCCTTCCGCGGTTGCCGGACGGGTGAACCGCTGCCGGGGCAGCCAGGCTGCCTGCTCGGCGGTCCCGTCCAGCAGGGCCACCAGGACGTCAACCCCGACGGCGGCCGACTTTCCCGCCCAGCGGCTGGTGGGAAAGCAGCAGGCGCGCAGCACGGTCCCGCGCGGCGAGGGCTCCAGGTTCAGCCGCACGGCGAGGGCAAACCCCTTGGTCTGCGGAGGCGGACGCAGCCAAAGCGTGCGCCCCCGCTCCGCGAGGATGCTGAAGCCCAGGTCCCTGGCTGCCCGGGACACTGCCGTCTGCGTGTCCTCCGGGCCCGTCGTCACGGACAGTTCGGCGGCAGCCACCTGCCGACGGCCGGAGGCAGCGGCGTGCCGCCCTGTTTTCTGCACCCTCCGCCGTGCGCTCCACCCCGCCCAGGCCACCCCTCCCCAGAGAAACACCGCCGTCAGACCCGCAATGCCCAGGAAGACAGCGTCCGGCGGATCGGGCACGAGCCACACCGCAACGGCAGCCAGTGTCACGGTGATCAACGCGTTGGAAGCGATCAGCAGCCACAACAGTCTGTCGTTGTCCTTATCAAGCCCTCGGTCGCGCACGTAGTCGGCGGGAGTGCGAGCCAGCCTGATGTACCGCCGCTCGCTCTCCACGACGAGTCCGACAGCGAGCCCTGTCCCGTGAGCCAGCGCCACGGCGGTGAACCAGGGGTCTTTGTCTCCCCATTCCAGCCATTGATAGCCCAGGCCGAGCAGATACCCGACGCCGCCCGCGACCGGCAGCAGCACCACGTTGAGCAGCTGCAGCTTCCGGATCCGGGACATGGCGCGGAGGCTATTCCGGACTCTACGCGGCCGCAAGCGAGGCAGGTGCAGGGCCTGCGTGCACCGGACGGCGGCTGCGCCGTCGGGCGGGGGCATGGTTGGCTGGGTGCACGCAGCTTCCGCAGTGAAAGGACGGCACGATGAGCACAGGGACACCCGGCTTCACCCGTTATGAGGAGTTCGCCGTGCCGGTCAACGGGATCACGGTGACCGGACGGATCAGCCGCCCCGACCGCCCGCTGCCCGGCCCGGACTCCGCGGCCAAGCCGCCCCTCCTGCTGCTGCACGGGCATCCCGAAACCCACCTGATGTGGCACCGGATCGCCGACGACCTGGCGGAGCACTTCACCGTCGTCGCCCCGGACCTTCGCGGCTACGGCGGCTCCTCGAAGCCGGAAGGCGACGCCGACCATGCCACCTACAGCAAGCGGGAGATGGCCCGGGACGCCGTGGCGCTGATGGAGCATTTCGGCGCCGAGCGGGGGTTTGCCAGCTTCGCCCTGTGTGCGCACGACCGCGGCGCCCGGGTCGGCCACCGCCTGCTGCTGGACCATCCCGGCGCGGTCACCCGGGCGATGTTCCTAGACATCGCCCCGACCCTGGACATGTACGCCGCCACCAACCGCGAATTCGCAGAAGCGTACTTCCACTGGTTCTTCCTGATCCAGCCGTCGCCGCTGCCCGAGGCCCTCATTGAAGCCAACCCGCGGGCCTACATCGAGAACATCATCGGCACCCGGTACGCCGGCCTCGCCCCGTTCCCGGCTCCGGTGCTGGATGCCTATGTCGCTGCGCTGGCCTCCCCCGGCGCCGTCCATGCCATGTGCGAAGACTACCGGGCCTCCGCCACCATCGACCTGGAGCACGATCAGGCGGACCGCGACGCCGGGCTCACCCCCGAAGTGCCGCTGCGGGTGCTCTGGGGCCGGCACGGCGTGGTCGAGGCACTGTTCGATGCGCTGGACCTCTGGGCCAAGGCGGTGCCCGGCGCCACCGGCAGGTCGGTGGACGCCGGACACTATCTGCCGGAGGAAGCCCCGGAGGAGGTGCTCGCCGAGATCCTGGCGTTCCTCCGGGACCGGCCGGCGCCTACGGGATCAGTACCAGCCTGATCGGGTTGCCTTCCTTGCGGTCCAGGGCCATGACCGCCTTCTCGGCGTCGGCCAGGGGCAGGCGGCCGCTGACCGAGCGGGCGAAGTCCAGCCGGCCAAGCCGCGTCAGGTCGACCAGCTGCGGCACGTGCTGGGCTTCGGATCCGTAATGGCCCAGGATCTGCCGCCGGGCGTAGGAAAACCCGGTGCTGTCGGCAATGGTGAGGGGCGTGCCGCTCAGCCCCACCAGCACCAGACGTCCCCTGACGGCGAGGCTGGCAAGCGCCTGGGCGCGGACAGCGTCCACCCCGGCAAAGTCCAGCGCGACGTCGAGCCCCCGGCCGCCGGTGGCGGTTTTCAGCGCCGCCGCAAAACCCGGATCGAGCGGGTCCAGCGCGACGTCGGCACCGAAGTCGAGCGCACGCTGCCGGGCTTCGGGAATCGGATCGACGGCGACGATCGGTGCGGCGCCCACCATCCGGAGCAGCTGCACCCCGTGCGCGCCGAGCCCGCCGATGCCCCAGACGCCCACGGCTTCGCCGGCCCGCACATCGGCGGTTCCGGCGATGGCGCCCCAGGGCGTGGAGACGGCGTCGGGGATGATGGCGGCCTGGTCAAAGGGGATCTCCTCCCCCAGCGGCACCAGCACCCCTGCCGGCACGCAGACATACTCGGCCCAGCCGCCGTCGTAATCCACTCCCATGGTCAGCGTGACCCCGTTGTGTTCGTATCCGGCCTGGATCACGACCCGGTCGCCGGGGCTCACCCGGTGCTCGGTCCCCGGGCCGGCCAGGTCCACCGTGCCGGCGACCTCATGCCCGAGCGTCACTTCATTGCCCTGCAGGAACTTCGGCTTGAGAAGCCCCTGGATCAGGTGCACATCGGAGAGGCACACTCCGGCAGCCTCCACCTTCACCCGCACGAACCCAGGCCCCGGCTCCGGCACGGGCACCTCCGCCATCGCGAACGTTCCGGTTTCGACGTTCAGCCGCCCTGCCATCATGGTTGCTGCAGACACGCAATCTCCTTCTCCGGACAATTCCTACCTTGTACGGCCGAGGCTACTCCCTTAAAGGTATGGCCGAGAGCAACACTCACTGCGCCTCCCCCCCCTTCCGTCCAAGACCACTGGCGGCGAATGGTGGCGCAGGAAAAAGCCCCGGGAGGGCTCGGAGGAAGGCGGCTTTAATATTCTTTGCGAGCCCTGCGAGCAAAGAATTTCGTTGCCGCCGTTCCGAGCCCTCCCGGGGCGACCCGACCGGAAACGTGAACCCCGGACAGCGAACCTGCCGGACCTACCCCTCCAGAATCACCTTCAGCGCCTTGGTCTCCGCCGCGTTTCCGAAGGTGTCATAGGCCTGCATGATGTCCTGCAGGGGGAAGCGGTGGCTGATGAACGGGTCGGCGTTCAGCTTGCCCTCCGCCACCAGCCGAAGCAGTGTGGCCAGGGTGTTGGTGTTGACCAGCCCGGTGCTGATGTCGATGTTCTGGATCCAGAGGTCCTGCATGTCGAGCGACACCGGGGAGCCGTGGACGCCGACGTTGGCCACGTTGCCGCCGGGGCGGACTATCTGCGTGCACATCTGCAGCGTCTGCGGGATGCCCACCGCTTCCACGGCGACGTCGACGCCCCATCCGTCGGTTTCGGCCAGGACCTGCTCACGCCAGTTGGGACCGCCGGAGTTCACCCCGTGGGTGGCCCCGAATTTGCGGGCCTGCTCGATGCGGTTGTCATCCAGGTCCACGGCGATGACCTTGCTGGCGCCGTAGAGGCCTGCGGTGAGCATGACGGAGAGCCCGACCGGCCCGGCGCCCACCACGGCGACGACGTCGCCGGGCTTGACCTTCCCGTATTCGACGCCGATTTCGAAGCCGGTGGGCAGGATGTCGCTGAGCAGGACCCCGTGCTCGCCCTTGACGTTCTCCGGCAGCGCGTACATGGAGGTGTCGGCGTAGGGCACGCGGACGTATTCGGCCTGGGTGCCGTCGATCAGGTGGCCGAAGATCCAGCCGATGCCGACCTGGCCTTCCTCGCCGAGGCAGTGCGAATACAGGCCTTCCCGGCAGAAGGTGCACTGGGCGTCCGCGGACACGCAGGAGAGGATGACCTTGTCGCCGACCTTGAAGTTGGTGACCGAGTCGCCGAGCTCGGTGATGGTGCCCACGCCCTCATGTCCCAGGATGCGGCCGGGGGTCACCGCGGGCACGTCCCCTTTGAGGATGTGCAGGTCGGTGCCGCAGATGGTGGTGGTGTCGATGCGGACGATGGCGTCCCGCGGGTGCTGGAGGGTGGGATCCGGGACGTCCTTCCAGGACTTCTGGCCGGGACCTTCGTAAACGAGCGCTTTCATGGGAGTCCTTGTCTCGTTGCGGAATCCGACTCCGCCGGGGCTCCACCCGCAGCGCCGTCCGGGCACCGGGATGGCGACGGCTGCCCGCCGGATGCGGGGCGACGTCGGCCTCATCCCAGCGTAGGGCGGGGCGGAGGGGACCGGAAGGGAAACCGCGGGCACTGCCCGCCCCGGCGCGGTTATCGTCCGTCGAGGTAATACCAGCGTCCGTCGAGGCGGAGGAACCGGCTGTTTTCCTCCTGCACGCCCCGACCCTCGGGAGCCCGCCAATAGGCCTTGAAGTGCACGGTTCCCTCCGTGTCCAGGGGTCCGCCGGCCGCAGTCCCGAGAACGTCCAGCCGGCGCCATTGAAGGTCCGGATCCAGGTCCAGGTCCCGGGGACGGGTGTCCGGGTGCCAGGTCTGCAGGAGGTAGCCGCTGTCGCCGAGGGCGAAGGCGCTGTACCGGGACCGCATCAGCGCCTCGGCCGTGGGCGCGGGTGCGCCGGCATGGAACCGGCCGCAGCAGGAGGGGTAGTCCTCTCCGCTCAGGCAGGGGCAGCGGCGCGAATCCGTGGGGGGTTCAGGGGGCAGGGCGGCATTGGTCACCCTTCCAGTATCCCCGGCGCTGCCGGCGGCTCAGGGCCAGGCCGGCGGCCGGTCCTGGGAACTTCCGGTCCAGCCGCTGCTGCCGGGCGCCGGGTCCGCGTCCGCCGCGTGGCCGATCCGCCCTGCGGCCAGGATGACGGCCATGGTCAGCACCGTGACCGCCAGCAGCGCCAGCAGGGTGCGCCCGGCGGTGCGCCGTCCGGCAGGCACGGGCAGGGCGGCGGAGGCCATGGACAGCCGGCCCGCGGGCAGCATGGCCCTGAATGCGGACGGGCCCGGCCCGCGGCCGATGGCCCGGCCGGCTCCCGGGGCAGCCGTGCCGCCGGCGGCCCCGGGCAGGCGGCCGATTGACGGAGGGGTGGGCGGCGGCGGGAAGGCGCGGCTGATCCCCTGCCTGAGGCCTTCGGCGGTGGTCATGGTGGGCAGTGGCACCAGGCCGGGGCGGTCAGCTGCCGCCGCCCTGTCCGGCTCGTCCGCCGCCGGGCCGCGCCGGGGCGCAGTGTTCGACGACGTCGCGGGCGGCGTTGCCCGGGACTCCGGGGGCCCGGCTTCCCCCCAGCGGAAGCCCAGCAGTTCGGCGGCCACGGCCGCAGCCTCGGGCCGCTGGCCGGGGTCGCGGTCGGTCATGCGCGGCAGCAGGCGCCGCCAGGGCTCGGCCAGGCTCTCCGGGATGGCCGGATCCCGGCTGAGCCGGGCGACGGCCGATTCCACGGCGCTGCCGCTGAACTCGACCCGGCCGGTGAGGCACTCCAGCAGGACCAGTCCAAGCGAATACACGTCGCTGGCCGTCGTGGCCGAGGACCCGGAGGCCTGTTCGGGGCTGAGGTAGTTCGCGGTGCCCAGGGTGGCTCCGGTGGCGGTCAGCCGGGCGCCGTCGATCATGCGGGCGATGCCGAAGTCGGTCAGCTGGGCGCGCGGCGGCATGCCGGGGATCGTGGCGGGCAGCAGGATGTTCGCCGGCTTCACATCCCGGTGGATGACGCCGCGGGCATGGATGTACGCCAGGGCGCCGGCGAGCTCCGCCCCCACGTGTGCGGCTTCGAAGGCGGTCATCGGCGGGCCCTCCCGCAGGCGCTTGCGCAGGTCCGGTCCGTCCACGAGTTCCATGACGAGGAAGGCCCTGGGTTCTCCGGCAGCCCCGTCATCACGGCCGGCGTCGTCCTTGCCGGCGTCGAACAGAGTCACCAGGCCGGGATGGGACAGCGAGGCCAGGACCCGCATCTCCGTTTCCTGCCTGCCGACGTCGTCGGGATCGACGGCGCTGGCCCGGAACAGCTTGACCGCCACGTGGCGCCCGAGGACTTCGTCCTGCCCCCGGAAGACGGTGGCCATGCCCCCGTGGCCAATGGGTTCGACGAGCCGGTAACGGCCTGCGATAAGCCTTGTCAGGCCATCTGCTGAGCTTGATTCCATAGCTGCAACCCTCTCTCGGCCCTTAAAGCGTAGCCGAGCAATCGAGCAGCGTAGATGGGCCGGAACCTCTTTTTTTTGCCCTGTTCCGTCCCCTCGTCCCGGGCCCCCTTTTGGGGTAGACTGCCCGGCCGCCGAACGCGGAATGCCCCTGTCCACCGGCGGTGGACAGGGGCATTCCGGACAGCGGTTGGCCGGCTAGGAAACGGCGTCGAGGATGGCCTCCACCACCTGGTAGACGCCCAGCACCACGAACAGCGCGGCAGTGACGCCCAGCGCGAGGTTGGTGTGCAGCCGGTTGGCCCATTCCTTGGGAATCCGGCGGCCGTTGAGCAGGCCGATCAGGGTGATCGCCAGGAACGGCATGAACAGCGAGCCCAGCACGCCGTAGATCAGGATCAGGGCGATCGGCTTGCCGAGGATGAACAGCAGCATGGGCGGGAAGGTGAGCCAGATCAGGTAGAACTTGAAGTACCGGCCGCCGACGCGGGTATCGGGGTGGCCGGATTCCTTGCCCCGCATGTTGCCCCAGAAATCCGCGAACATCAGCGAAACGCCGTTCCAGACGCCGATGATGGAGGAGAACGACGCGGCCCAGAAGCCGATCAGGAACCCGGTGCCGATGACCTCGCCGTAGCGGTCGTTGAGGACCTTGGAGAGGTCCAGCAGGCCGGCGTCGCCGGCGCTCAGGGCCACCCCGGCGCTGCGGACAACCTCTGCGCCCACGATGAGCATCGCGATGACGAAGATGCCGGTCATGATGTAGGCGGCCGAGTTGTCGATGCGCATGACACGCATCCACTTCGGCGTATGCCAACCCTTTTCGCGCAGCCAGTAGCCGTAGGCGGCCAGGGTGATGGTGCCGCCCACGCCGCCGGCCAGCGCGAGGGTGTAGAAGACCGCGCCGTCGCCCGAGGGAATCATGGGCACCAGGCCGGTGAACATCTCCGGAATGTTCGGCACGGCGATCACCGCGAGCCCCACGACGGTGACGAACATCAGCCCGACGAGGACGGCGGTGATCTTCTCGAAGGTCGCGTAGCGGCCGAACCAGACCATCAGGAAGCCGCCGAGGCCCATGAGGATCGCCCACGCCCACAGCGGCATGATCGGGAAGAGTGCGTGCAGGGGCAGCGCCGCGGAGGACATCGCCGTCGCGCCGTAAACGAAGCCCCAGATCATGATGTAGGGGCCGAAGTACCAGGTGGTCCAGCGGCCCAGCGAACGCCAGCCCTCAAAGATGGTGCGCCCGGTGGCGAGACTGTAGCGCCCGGCGCCTTCCACCAGGATGATCTTCAGGATGACGCCCAGGACCACGGCCCACAGCAGGCCGTAGCCGAACCGGGATCCGGCGACCAGGGTGGCGACCATGTCCGCCGCGCCGACGCCGGTCGCGGCCACGACGAGGCCGGGGCCGATGATCTTCCATTTGGCGGGCCGGCCGCCGTCGTTGTCGACCCGCTCGGGGGCCGCGGAGGGGCCGCCGGGGTAATTGCTGTCCACAGACACTGCAGAGTTCCTAACTCAATAAGGGTGCGTCCGGCGTACTCCTTTCGGCAGTGTGGCTGCCGTCACCGGACGGTATGCATTCTCTCACATGCATACATCGCCGCCGTTCCGCGCAGCGGCTGCGCTGTGGCCCCAGGGGCGTGGCGACACCCGAGTCGACGGAAGGGGCACAAGAGGTTCGGATTCCGCCTTGGTCTCCGTGCGGGTCAGGCTGCCGGCATGGTGCCGTGCAGTGAGGCCGGGACCCACTGCATGAAGATCCGGGCCGTGGTGGGGCCGACCCCGTCGAAGGCCAGCAGCCGGTGTTCCAGGTCCCCGGCGGAGCCGGAGCTGCGCAGCATGGACTTGACGCTCCCGTACCGGCTGGACACGGCGGCCATGGTCCGATGCAGCTCATCGTCCTCGAGCCATCGGTAGTGCCGATATCCGCCTTCGACCAGCAGCGCGCTCAGGTCCTCCCGGCTGATGCCGGCGAATGCTTCGGGGCTGGTCAGGCCGTTCTCGATGAGCACGTGGTAGGTCCGCGCCGCCGTCGCCTGTTCGATGCGGTTGCCGAACAGCAGGCTGGCCAGGAACCAGCGGTAGAGCGCCTCGGGATCTCCGCCGGTGGTGTCGATGCCCAGGTCCGCGGGTGTCATACGCTTCTTGGCCGTTGTCATTTCTTCACGGTACGTTCGGCCGGCCCGTCGCGACAGGTGCGGTGCCTGCCCGGGCACGGAAAAGGCGGGGCGCCGGCCTTCCGGCCGCCGCCCCGCCTCTGACAGTCCCTGCTCAGATGGCCTGGATGTTTACCGCCTGCGGACCCTTGGGGCCCTGTTCGGTGTCGAAGGAGACCTTCTGGTTCTCCTCGAGGGACCGGTATCCGGTGGCGTTGATAGCGGAGTAGTGGGCGAAGACGTCGGCGCTGCCGTCGTCCGGCTCGATGAACCCGAAGCCCTTTTCAGCGTTGAACCATTTCACGGTGCCTGTTGCCATGTTCTTTTCATCCTTCTGTGCGAGCACTCCGACCTTCGGAAGGCTCCCAAGCTGCTGCGGTTCCGCCGGCCATCCATATGAAAAAAGCGGCTGCACCCGCTGCCGGGTATCGCCGCTGGAACTGCTTACATGCCGCGCAACAACTTGTCCGTGAGTCTACCGAGGGCCCCCGAAGCGCAACAGCCCCGTGGACGGTTTGCACCGGTTGTTCGCCGAATGTCCTTCATCCGTTCATTGCCCGGCCGTCTCGGCAGGCCGTGCCGGAAGCGGCGCCGGGCGGGCCGGACCCGGGCGGGCCGGACCCGGGCGGGGCTGTTAAACCACGAAGGGCAGGACGCAAATGCGTCCTGCCCAACGGGTAAGCGGATGCTTACAGACCGGAGATGTTCACGGCCTGCGGGCCCTTGGGGCCCTGCTCGGTGTCGAAGGAGACCTTCTGGTTCTCTTCGAGGGAGCGGTAGCCATTGGAGTTGATGGCGGAGTAGTGGGCGAAGACGTCGGCCGAGCCGTCGTCGGGCTCGATGAAGCCGAAGCCCTTTTCAGCGTTGAACCACTTCACGGTACCTGTAGCCATTTTGTTCTTCTTTCTGTGCGAAACCGGTCCCCGACCTTCGGGGCAGTCTCAGTCGCGGTGTCTCTTTGCCGCTTCTACAGAAAAAGCGGCTGGCCCGGATGGGTTCGCCGCTTTGTAATACAAAATGCGCAACACAACAACTGCGTTCCACTATACACACGTACCCGGATTTCGCCTAATCGCCTGCGCTCCAGGCACCCCCCGTCCGCTCCTGCCGCACCGCGCTCATCCCTGCCTGACCAGGTCCGATGGGATCAAATGGGCCATCGGGATATCGGCGATCAGGGCCGGATCCAGCAGCACGCCCCGGCGCAGCACGCTCACGTCGCCCGTGGGTTCGATGATCACCGCGGCCACCTCGTTGAAGTCCCGGATGCCCGCCTCGCGCAGTTTGGCAAACAGCTCCGTCCTCTGGATTCCGGCACGGGGCAGGTTTTCATCGAGGATTTCCGCTCCCGCCATGAGCAGGATCGGGCGGACCGAAAGCACCGATCCCCACCGGGTGCGGCGCAGCAGGTTCTCCAGGCGCACCATCGCGAACATGGTCGCCAGCCCGATGACGCCCGCGGCCAGCGAGGGCGTGTACCCGAGCACGACCCGACCCAGCACGGCTCCCAGCGCGATGACGATCGCGGTTTCGAAGGTGGACCATCGGCCCAGCGCCCGCTGGCCCAGCACCCGGATCATCAGGTAGCAGGCCGTGTAGATGCCGACGGCGCTGATCACTACCAGCAGTGCCGCCAGCGGAGTGATGCCGAGGTTTTGCCACATGCTGTTCCTCCTAGCCGGCGCCGGCACACGAAGGACGCGGCAGGGCGGCCGGAGCAGGGTTGGACGCGACCGGGCCAGGCCCTGATGGTAACGGCCGCCGGCGGCGCGGCGGAAGGCGGCGGACGGAACGCCGCGGGACGGTCAGGGAAAGACTGAACCACCAAGGTATGGGGCCGCCAGTTCGCGCTGTGCCGCAGTGAGCCGCTGCAGCACACCGCTGCCCGCCTGGACAAAGGCCAGGGTGGTTTCCGCCCTCGCGCACACCACATCCGTCACCGGGTCCCGGACCAGGTAGGCAATGGTGAGGCTGGCCGGTTTCAGCGCGGCGATCCACACCTGGACCCGGGCCGGGATGTTCCGGTATTCCAGGGGCGCCGTGTATTTCACCCGGTGTTCGGCAACCAGGGCCTGCACGCCGTCGGGCACGTCGCTGAACAGCGCCGCGACCGGCTCCGTCCCGGGCGCGCCGGTGCCGCCGGGAGGCCCGAAGGCATGGATCCGTGCCTCTTCGAGCAGGCGCAGGACCTCCACGTTGTTTACGTGCCCGTAGGCGTCCATGTCGCCCCAGCGCATGGGCACGGAACAGGTGATGACCTGCGGTTCTGTCGGCATGGTCTTGATTCTGGCACAGCGGCGCCCCGGGGCCGGAAAAGGAAACCGGGCCCCGGGGCGCTGCCGAACCGGGATGCGGGCGGCTCAGGCGGCGGTGAGCTCCATGGCCTGCGCGAGCAGTTCATAGGAGTGCAGCCAGGCCTGATGGCTGGAGGCCTGGCTAGCAACGATCAGCTCGTCGGCCTGGGCGTGGCCGCTGAACCAGTCCAGGTACTCCCGGACCTGGTCCGGAGTGCCGACGGCGGAGTACCGCACCATCTGTTCGATCTGCAGGCCGGCCGGGGACTTCAGGATCTGGTCGGCTTCCTCGTCGGTGAACGTCCGGTCCCGGCCCAGCAGCTGGGCCACCCGGCGGCGGCGCGTGTGCAGGAACTCGGCCTGGGCCTGCTCCTCGGTGTCCGCGGCGAGGACGTTCACGCCGGCGATCACGTAGGGCTCCTGCAGCTGCGCGCTGGGCTTGAAGTCCCGGCGGTAGAGGGCGACGGCGTCCTGCAGCGCCTGCGGGGCGAAGTGCGAGGCAAAGGAGTAGGGCAGTCCCAGTGCCGCCGCCAGCCGGGCGCCGAAGAGGGAGGAGCCGAGGATGTAGAGCGGCACATTGGTGCCCTTGCCGGGGGTGGCGTCGACGCCGGGGATCCGGGATTCACCGGTCAGGTACCCCTGCAGCTCCAGCACGTCCTGCGGGAAGGAGTCGGCGGACATCGGGTCCCGGCGCAGCGCCCGGAAGGTCTTCTGGTCGCTGCCCGGGGCCCGGCCGAGGCCGAGGTCGATGCGCCCGGGGTACAGCGTTTCCAGGGTGCCGAACTGCTCGGCGATGGTCAGCGGCGAGTGGTTGGGCAGCATCACGCCGCCGGCGCCCAGCCGGATCCGTTCGGTGTGCGCGGCGATGTGGCTGATCAGCACGCTGGTGGCGGAGGAGGCGATCGTCGGCATGTTGTGGTGCTCGGCGTACCAGATCCGCCGGTAGCCCAGCCGTTCGGCCAGCTGCGCCAGTTCAACACTGGCCTGGAAGGAATCACGGGCCGTCCTGCCCTCGTCAATGATGGCGAGATCGAGGATGGACAGGGGAACACTCATCTGCTGTGGCGGCCTTTCGTAGCGAAGCATCTGCGGCCGGTCGGGCCGCTGTGCCTTCTGCAACCACGCGTGCCCGGCACTTATTTCCCGTGGCCGTCCGCCGGCTGCAGGCGCCCGGCCCGGGCCGGGCTTCTCCTCCGGCGGCCCTCAGCCGCCCTCCCCCGCCTGCCGGGCCAGGTAGAGGGCGAGCCGGTCAAAGGCGTCCTGCCACCGGGCGGCGGTGTCATCCCGGGCGCTCCGGGAAGGAAAGGTGCCCTGCCGGAACTCCTGGCGGGTGCCGCCGTCGTGTTCAGTGAAGTCCACCTCCACCTGGCTCCGCGGGCCGGCCGGCCCGTCGTCGGCCTCCCAGAGCAGGCTGAAGGACAGGTGCGACGGCGGGCGCACCGCCCCGAACTCGCCGCTCCACCACAGCTCGGCGCCGGTCGCGGGGTCCACCATGCAGGCGCGGTAGCTGCCGCCGGGAACCGGGTGGAAGCCGGACCGGTCCGCGGGAACGACGAACCCCTCCGGCGGCCACCAGCCGGCCAGGCCCTGCACGCTGGTCCATGCGGCGTAGACGTCCCCGGGCGATGCGGCGAGGGACCGGGTGATCTCCAGGTCCAGGCCGCCGGGCTTCTGCCCCGGCTTTCCGCTCCGGTCGTCCATGCCGGCTCCTTTCCCTATGCCTCGGCTCGGCCCGGCGGTCCGGGCTTCATCCGGGCAGGGGGGACATCAGCGGAAGCGGGAGCCGGATAGCCAGCCATGTCCTGTCCTTTCGACGGCGGACCGGGCCGTGAGCCACCAATCTAGTGACGGGTCCGCCCGTCGGGAAGGGCCGGCACCAATTGACGCCGCGGCGCGGGCATCGTGATGGTTGGCTGCTGCCGCTCCGGCTCGCCGCCGCTGTCTGGTCCGGCGGCCGGGCGCCATGCTATGACGGCAGGCAGGGCAGAGATGCGGTCCCGGGCCAGCGGCCTTCAGGGGACGCCGACCGAAAGGAAGACCCATGAGCACTGATGCGAACAGGGCGAAGGTCGTGGTCGGAGTGGACGGCTCCGATAACGCCGTGCACGCGCTTCGGATGGCACGACAGGCCGCCGAAGCGATGAACGCACGGGTGCAGGTGGTGATCGCCTGGCAGTACCCCGCCCTGCTCGGGGCCTACGACATGACGTGGGACCCGGAGGAAGCCGCCTGGGAGGCGGTGAAGCAGGCCGCGGACCGGGTCTGGCCGGAGGGCGTGCCCGAGGACCTGGAGCAGACCGTCGTCCGGGGCCAGGCCGCCCGGGCGCTGCTGGACGCGGGACGGGACGCTGACCTGGTGGTGGTCGGCTCCCGTGGGCGCGGCGGGTTCGCCGGCCTGCTGCTGGGCTCGGTCAGCTCGGCGGTCGCGGCGCATGCCGGCACCTCCGTGCTGGTCACGCACGTCCCCGGCGACGCCGACCAGGCAGGCTCGGCGGAAGACTGAGGCGGCCCGCTACCGGGCGGCGAGCATCTTCCGCCGCCGGTGGGCGAGCAGCTGGCCGCCGATCACGAACAGCAGCGAGACGATGAACATGGCCGAACCGATCACGTTGGCCTGGGCGGGGATGCCGCGGGTGGCCGAGACGTAAATGAACTTGGGGAACGTGTCGACGTTGCCGGAGTTGAAGTTCGTGATGATGAAGTCGTCGAAGCTCATGGCGAAGGCCAGCAGCGCCGCGGCCGTGATGCCCGGCAGCAGCAGCGGGAAGGTCACCCGCCAGAATGCCTGCAGCGGTGAGGCGTACAGATCCGCCGCGGCCTCCTCCAGCTTGGGATCAAGCCCGGCGACCCGCGCCTTGACGGTGACGACGACGAAGGAGATGCAGAACATGGTGTGGGCCAGGATCACCGTGCCCATGCCCAGCTCGGCGCCCACGTTGAGGAACTGGGCCAGCAGCGAGGCGCCCAGGACCACCTCCGGAGTGGCCAGCGGCAGGAAGATCAGCATGTTCGCGGTGGCGTTGAACCGGAACCGGTAGCGGACCAGGCCGATGGCGATGAGGGTGCCGAGCGCGGTGGCCAGGATGGTGGCGACGGCGCCGATCCGCAGGCTGTTGCCCAGTGCCTCGCAGACCGCCGGCGCCCCGCAGGGATTCGCCCAGTTGTCCAGCGTGAAGCCGCGCCAGCTGAGGTTGGTCCGGCCGGCGTCGTTGAAGGAGAACGCGAAGACGTAGCCGATGGGCACCAGCAGGAAGAGGAAGGCCAGGGCTCCGAAGGCGGGGACCAGCCAGCGCCCGAACCGGGTTGCTCCTGCCATGGCTACATCAGCTCCTTGGTGCCGAACCGGCGGACGTAGAGGATCACCAGGGCCAGGATGGCCAGCATCAGGACGAAGGACAGGGCCGAGGCCCCCGGGTAGTCGACCACCCGGAAGAACCGGGAATCGATCACCTGCCCGATCATGGTGGTGTTCTGGTTGTTGCCCAGCAGCGCGGCGTTGACGTAGTCGCCGGTGGCCGGGATGAAGGTCAGCAGGGTGCCGGCGGTGACGCCGGGCAGCGACAGCGGCAAAGTGACCTTGCGGAAGGTGGTGAACGGCGAGGCGTACAGGTCGCCGCCGGCTTCGATCAGCCGGGTGTCCAGCCGCTCCAGCGACGCGTAGATGGGCAGCGTCATGAACGGCAGGAAGTTGTAGGTCAGGCCGCATACGACGGCGAAGGCGGTCGCGGTGAGCCGTCCGTCGTCGGGCAGCAGGGAGACCGCCCGCAGCACCCCGACCACCGGGCCCTCATCGGCCAGGATCTGCTTCCAGGCCTGGGTGCGCAGGATGAACGAGGTGAAGAACGGGGCGATGATCAGCACCAGCAGGATGCCCTTGAGCAGCCGCCGCTCGCGCAGCCGCACCGCCACCAGGTAGGCCATCGGATACCCGATCAGCAGCGCCGCGACCGTCGCGATCAGCGCAAACCCGAAGGAGCGGGCGACGTCGGGCCAGTAGTCGGTCAGCACGCGGACGTAGTTGCCCACCTCGAACGCCGGAACGAACTGGCCGACGTCGGCTCCCTCGGGTTTGGCGTACAGGGAGGTGGCCAGCAGGGAGAACACCGGCAGCACGAAGAACAGCAGCATGAAGACGAAGCCGGGCAGGATCAGCAGGTAGCCGACCCGGGAACGGCGCTTGGCGGCGTCGTCCTCGGTGGCGCTGACCGGATTGGCGCCCTCCCGGGTGCGGCCGGTGAGCAGCGCCATCAGCTGTCTCCCTCCGTGGCCCCGGCCCGGGAATCCTCATCGCCGCGCAGTCCGAAGGCGTGTTCGGGATCCCAGGCCAGCTGCACCCGGTCTCCGTCGGCGAATAGGGTGCCGCCGTGGTTCTGCGCGAAGACGCCCACGGTGCCGATGCCCTCGGCGTCCACCAGGTATTCGGTGCTGGCGCCGGTGAAGGAGACGTCGAGGACGACGCCGCGGATGCCCGGGCCCGCGGAGGCAGGCTCCATCCGCAGCTTTTCCGGACGGATGCCCACCAGCACCTGGCCGCTGTGGTCGGTGGCGCGGTCCCTGCGCAGGGCCACCGTGTTGCCGGCGATGTCCAGCTCCAGGTACTCCCCCGCCCCGCCGGTGACCCGGGCCTGCATGAGGTTGGACTTGCCCAGGAAGTTCGCGACGAAGGCCGTTCGCGGAAGTTCGTACAGTTCCTGCGGCGGGCCCATCTGCTCCACGCACCCGTTGTTCATCACGGCGACCGTGTCGGCCATGGTCATGGCCTCCTCCTGGTCATGCGTGACGTGGACGAAGGTCAGGCCGACCTCGGTCTGGATCTTCTTCAGCTCCACCTGCATCTGCCGGCGCAGCTTCATGTCCAGGGCGCCCAGCGGCTCATCCAGCAGCAGCACCGCGGGCCGGTTCACCACCGCCCGGGCCAGCGCCACGCGCTGCTGCTGGCCGCCGGAGAGCTGCGCCGGACGGCGGGCGCCGAGGTGCCCGAGCTCAACGAGGTCGAGGGCGGCGCGGGCCTGCGCCTCGGCGTCGCGGACCTTGCGGCGCTTCAGTCCGAACGCCACGTTGTCCAGCACGCTCATGTGCGGGAACAGGGCGTAGTTCTGGAACACCGTGTTCACCGGCCGCTGATGCGGGGCGGTGCCGGTGATGTCCCTACCGCCGATGCTGAGCGTGCCCGACGTCGGGGCCTCCAGGCCGGCAACCATCCGCAGGGTGGTGGTCTTGCCGCAGCCGGAGGGACCCAGGAGGGCGAAGAAGGAGCCGGAGGGAATGAGCAGGTCGAGGTTGTCGACGGCGGTGAAGTCGCCGAACCGCTTGGTGATGCCGGAGAGCACCAGGTCCGCGCCTGCGGACCCGGATACCGCCCCGGGGTCCCGGGTGATGGCCGCCGTGCTCATCAGTTGCCGATCGCGGTCTGGAAGCGGTCGCTGAAGTCGGTTTCCTCGTCCGGCGTCAGGGTGCGCACCACGTGCGCCTTGGCCAGGAACTCCTCGTCGGGGAAGATCAGCGGGTTGTCCACGAGCTCGGGATCGATGTCGGCCATCGCCTCCCGTGCCCCCTCCACCGGGCAGACATAGTTGACGTAGGCGGCCACGGTGGCCGCGTTGACCGGGTCGAAGTAGTAGTCCATCAGCATCTCGGCGTTGGCCTTGTGCCGGGCGCCGATGGGAACCATGAGGTTGTCGGACCACAGCGTGCCGCCGGCCTCGGGGAGGGCGAACTCCCACTTGTCGCCTTCCTCGAAGTTCAGCTGCGTGATGTCGCCGGACCAGCCGATCACCGCCAGCGCGTCGCCCGAGATCAGGTCCTCCTTGTAGGAGTTGCCCTTGACCTGGCGGATCTGCCCGTTGGCGATCTGTTCCTGCAGGACGTCCAGGGCGTTGTCGAACTCCGTGCCGCCCCACTTCCCGGTGACGTCCACGCCGTTGTCGAGCATCAGCAGGCCCATGGTGTCGCGCATTTCGTCGAGCACCTCCACCCTGCCCTTGAGCTCGGGCTGCCAGAGGTCGGAGACGGTGCGCAGGCCCTTAGGGAAGGCCTCCTTGTTCCAGGCGATGCCGGCGAAGCCGGTCTGCCAGGTCAGGGAGTGCTTCCGCCCGGGGTCGAAGTCCACGTTCTTCAGGCTGGGCAGCAGGTTGGCCGCGTTCGGAATGTTGGCGGTGTCCAGTTCCTGGGTGTAGCCCAGCCGGATCATCCGGGCCGCCATCCAGTCGGTCAGGGTGATGATGTCCTGGCCGATGTCCTGCCCGTTGGCCAGCTGCCCCTGGACTTTCCCGAAATACGTGTCATTGCCGTCAATATCCTCGGAATACGTCACGTCGATACCGGTTTTTTCGGTAAAGGCGTCCAGCGACGGGTAGGTGCCCGCGGCGTCGTCGTAGTCCAGGTAGAGCGTCCAGTTGGCCCAGCTGACCGTCTTTTCCGAGGCCGAGACGTCTTCCGCCGCCCCCGTGGAGGTGGCGCCCGAGGTACCGGTGCCCCCGGTTCCGCAGGCGGACAGGAAGGCTGCCAGCCCGAGGCCGCCGGCACCGGCCAGCAGCCCGCGGCGGGACATGCGGGCTGACACCAGGCGCCGGAGCGTGGGATCCAGCGGAAGAGGAGGACGGCTCATCGGGGCTCCTTGCGTGACTGCGGAAAGCGGGTGATTGCCGTCGATATTGCCAGCCTGGAGGGGAGCCGGACAAGGTTTTCGTTGTAAATCTTTTGTTACGCAACGGAGCCATTGTTTCCGGCTCGATACGGCCACGGATTCCGCTGAAAGAAACCTTGCCTTCCACGGAATTAGCGGTTTGAATGGCTGGACAGCGGCCCGGCCGGGGCGCCCGTACCTGGAGGTGGAAGGTGATCCTGGAACCCGGTTCCGCAGCCTCCGTGGACGACGTCTCCAAGGCGATCATCGAACAGCTGCAGGAAGACGGGCGCAGGTCCTACGCGGCCATCGGCAAGGCCGTGGGACTCTCCGAGGCCGCCGTGCGGCAGCGGGTCCAGAAGCTCACCGACTCCGGCCTGGTCCAGATCGTGGCGGTGACGGATCCGCTGCAGCTGGGCTTCCCGCGGCAGGCGATGCTCGGCATCCGCACCGCCGGCGACGTCCGGGCCGTGGCGGACGACGTGGCCGCCATCGGCCAGGTCGACTACTGCGTGGTCACGGCCGGTTCCTTCGACATCCTTGCCGAGGTGGTCTGCGAAAACGACGACGACCTGCTGGAGCTGGTGAACCGGATCCGCGGCATCTCCGGCGTCATGGCCACCGAAACGTTCATGTATCTCTCCCTGCGCAAGCAGGCCTACAACTGGGGCACACGATGACAGACACCACCACCACCCCCACGACCGCCCGCGGCACCGACCGCCAGCAGGCGGCCCGGGACCACCTGTGGATGCACATGGCCCGGCACTCCCACCTGGCCGAGGGCGGCACCGTGCCGGTGATCACCCGCGGCGAGGGCCACATGATCTACGACGACCGCGGCCGGAGCTACATCGACGGGCTGGCCGGACTGTTCGTGGTGCAGGTGGGCCACGGCCGCGAGGAACTGGCCGAAGCGGCGGCGAAGCAGGCCCGCGAGCTGGCGTTCATGCCGCTGTGGTCCTACGCCCACCCCCAGGCGATCGACCTGGCTGAACGGCTCGCCGCCCATGCCCCCGGCGACCTGAACCGGGTCTTCTTCACCACCGGCGGCGGCGAGGCGGTGGAGTCCGCGTGGAAGCTGGCCAAGCAGTACTTCAAGCTGCAGGGCAAGCCGGGCAAGACCAAGGTCATTTCCCGTTCCGTGGCCTACCACGGCACGCCGCAGGGCGCGCTGTCCATCACCGGCATTCCGGACATGAAGGCGCCGTTCGAGCCGCTCGTGCCCGGGGCGTTCCGGGTGCCGAACACCAACCAGTACCGGGCGCCCGAGGGCCTGGAGGATCCGAAGGCGTTCGGCCGGTGGGCGGCGGACCGGATCGGCGAGGCCATCGAGTTCGAGGGCCCGGACACCGTGGCCGCGGTGTTCCTGGAGCCGGTCCAGAATTCCGGCGGCTGCTTCCCGCCGCCGCCCGGCTACTTCGAGCGGGTCCGCGAGATCTGCGACGAATACGACGTGCTGCTGGTCTCCGACGAGGTCATCTGCGCGTTCGGCCGGATCGGGTCCATGTTCGCCTGCACCGACTTCGGCTACCAGCCGGACATCATCACCTGCGCCAAGGGCATGACCAGCGGCTACTCCCCGATCGGCGCGATGATCGCCTCGGACCGGCTGTTCGAGCCGTTCCGGCACGGCGACACCACCTTCTACCACGGCTACACCTTCGGCGGGCACCCGGTCTCCGCCGCCGTCGCCATGGCCAACCTGGACATCTTCGAACGGGAGGGCCTCAACGCCCGGGTCGCCGAGAACGCACCCGCGTTCCGCGCCACCCTGGAGAAACTGCTGGACCTGCCGATCGTCGGCGACGTCCGCGGCGAGGGCTACTTCTACGGCATCGAGCTGGTCAAGGACAAGGCCACCAAGGAGACCTTCAACGACGAGGAATCGGAGCGGCTGCTGCGCGGCTACCTGTCCACGGCCCTGTACGACGCCGGCCTGTACTGCCGCGCCGATGACCGCGGCGACCCCGTGATCCAGCTGGCGCCGCCGCTGACCGTCGGCCAGCCGGAGTTCGACCAGATCGAATCCATCCTGCGCTCGGTGCTCACCGACGGGCTGAACCGCCTTTGAGCGGCTCCGCCTCCGCCGGAGCGCAGCCGGCCAACGGAGCGGTGTCCTTCTGGTACGCCGGGCAGGGCCTGCCCGCCCCGCGGCCGCCGCTGGCGGGGGACGCCGACGTCGACGTCGCGATTATCGGCGCCGGCTACACCGGCCTGTGGACGGCGTACTACCTCAAGCGGGCCCGCCCGGACCTGGAGATCACCGTGCTCGAGCGCCGGTTCGCCGGGTACGGCGCCTCGGGCCGGAACGGCGGCTGGCTGACCAACACCATGACCGGCGGCCGGGACAAGTACGTGCTCAGCCACGGGCGGGACCTGGTCGCCCGGTTCCAGCTGCTGCTGAACGAAACGGTCGACGAGGTGATCACCGTTGCCCGGGCGGAGGGGATCGACGCCGACATCGCCAAGGGCGGCGAGCTGAACGTGGCGCTGAACCCGGCCCAGCTGCGACGGCTGCAGGCCTGGGCCCAGGCGGAGGAACAGTGGCCCGAGTCCGGGGCACGGCTGCTCGACGCCGCCGGGACGGCGGAGCGGGTACGGATCGCCGGGGCGCTGGGCGGGCTGCACCAGCCGCACTGCGCCCGGATCCAGCCGGCCAAGCTGGTGCGCGGGCTCGCCGACGCCGTCGAGGCCCTCGGGGTCCGGATCTGCGAGCAGACGCCGGTCACCGAGATCCGCCCCGCCGCCGGCGGCAGGCCCGCGGCCGCGGTCACGCCCCGCGGCACGGTCCGGGCCCGCTTCGTGCTGCGGGCCACGGAGGGCTTCACGGCGGGGTTCCGCGCCACCCACCGCGACTGGCTGCCGATGAACTCCTCCATGATCGTCACGGAGCCGCTTTCCGACGCCGCCTGGGAGCGGATCGGCTGGGAGCACATGGACACGGTCGGCGACCTGGCCCATGCCTACATGTACGCGCAGCGGACGGCGGACGGGCGCATCGCGCTGGGCGGGCGGGGCGTGCCGTACCGGTTCGGTTCCCGGACCGACGCCGACGGCGCGACCCAGCCGGGCACGGTCCGCTCCCTGGCGGCGCTGCTCCGGACGATGTTTCCGGCCGCGGGCGGGGCACGCATTGAACACGCCTGGGCCGGTGTGCTCGGTGTTCCGCGGGACTGGCGCGCCAGTGTGGGCCTCGATGCCCGCAGCGGCATGGGCTGGGCCGGCGGCTACGTGGGCACCGGCGTCGCGGCGTCGAACCTGGCCGGACGCACCCTGCGTGACCTGGTGCTCGGCGCGGACAGCGAGCTGGCCGCCATGCCGTGGGTCAACCGGAAGGTGCGGCGGTGGGAACCGGAGCCGCTGCGCTGGCTGGGCGTGCACGCCATGTACCGCGCCTACCACGCCGCGGACCGGGCCGAGCGCGACGGGCGGGCGGACACCTCACCGATCGCGCGGGCAGCGGACCTGGTCTCGGGGCGCTGAGGGACGCCCGAGGGACAGGCGAACCGGGACGGAGTGGGCGCGGCGCCCACCCCGTCCCGGCGCTCAGCCCTGCGGCTTGAGCTCGATCTCGACGAACGCGAACTCGGTGTCGGTCTTGTTGATGACGTTGTGCTCGGCGCCGGCGGGGCGGGCATAGGAGGCGCCGACCACCAGGTCGTTGGTGGCCTGCCCCTCCGGGGTCTCGTAGCTCATGTGCCCGGCGACGGTGGGCACCACCACGTAGTCCATCTCATGCCGGTGCCAGCCGGTCTCGGTGCCCGGAGGGAACCGCCACTCGGTCACCCGGACGTGGTCATTGTCGATCTGCACGGTGGCCACGGCCTGGCCGTAAACCGAGGTGGTGGAAGTCATGGCAGAAACCTACCCCAGCCCCTGCCGCTGCCGAAGCCGATGAAGCAGCACCGCAACATGCAGCGAGGTGCGTGATTCGGCGTCGTCCAGGCTGACGCCCAGCCGGGCCTGCAGGCGCTGCAGCCGGGCGTAGAGGGTCGGGCGGCTGAGGTAGCCGCTGCGCGCCAGCGCCGTCTTGTTGCCGCCGCTTTCCAGGAACCGTTCGAGCAGGTCCAGGTCCGCGCCGTCGCCGTCCGCCAGCCCGTGCAGCTCGGCCTCGGCAAAGGACACCGCCCGCGGATCCTCGCGCAGCAGGGACAGCAGCCCGCGCAGGCGGACGTCGGTGGAGCGGTAGTAGCGCCGCCCGCTCCGCGGCAGGGTCGCGGCGGTCTGCGCCACGTGCGCGGCCTCGTCGAGGCCGGCGGCGGCCGCAGCCAGCGAGGCAGCGGCCCGGCCGACGCCCGCGGTCCAGTCCAGCGGTTCATCCGCCGCCGCGGTGCGGGCCGCGAGGTCCCCGCAGATCCGCTCCAGCAGGCCGTCCTCGAGCATCCGGGCCGGCAGCGCCAGCAGCACCGCCACCTGCCCGGTCTGCAGCGCGGCGGCCAGCGCGGTGTTGCGGCTGGCGGCCAGGACGGCGCCGAGGACCTCCAGCAGGGCGCGTTCCTTGCGCTGCAGGGACATCGGATCGGTTCCGCTGCCGGCGGCCAGCTGCAGCACCAGCGGCAGGTAGGCCGGCGACGGCGCCAGGCCGAGCGCGACGGCGCGGGCCAGGGCCGCGGCGTCGTCCCGGGCGAGCGGGGCCCGCAGTTCATGGATCAGCCCGGCCTGGGCCTGCTGGGCCAGGCCCGCCTGGTCACGCTCGGCGAGCCGGTTGATGGACAGCGCCTGCCCGGCGCGTTCGAGCACCATGGCCGCCTCCGCCTCGACGGCGCCGCCGGGGGGAAGGCAGGGCGCCACCAGCCGCCCCCAGCGCTGGCTGCCCTGCCCCACCGGGGTCTGCAGCCAGCATTCATCCCCCGCCGTGCCGGTCTCCGCGGTGGCCCGGGCGGCCCGCGAGCGCCGCTGCCAGTCCTGCAGCAGGTCCTGCGCGGGAACCGCCGCCGCGGCGAACGCCACCACCAGGTGCGCGGTGTCCTCCAGCACCACCGGCGTTCCGAGCAGCTGGGCCGCGCGGTCCACGATCTCCTGCACCCCGGCGCTCTGCAGGCTCAGCAGAGTGAACACCTCGTGCACCTGGCGGGCCTTCTCGACCTGCTCCAGCTGCTGCGCCACGATCCGCCGGTGCACCACCTCGGTGACCTCCACGAACCGGATCTGGCGGTGCAGCCGGATCACCGGGAGGCTGCTCCCCCGCGCGCCTTCGGCGAGCGCCGCCGCGGCGGCCGGGCGGGTGCCCGGTATCTCCACAAGCACCCCGGCGGCGCCGGCGCGGCCCAGGCCGTCCAGGTAGTCCGCGGCGGCCGTGCCCGACTCCCCGAAGGCCAGGCCCGTGGTCAGCACAAGTTCCCCGCCTTCCAGCAGGTCCGTCAGGCTCGGCAGCTCGGCCACGTGCACCCACCGCACCGGCCGGTCCAGGGCCCCGGCGCCGGCCAGGACCTCCGGTTCTCCCGCGCGGACCACGTCCAGCGCCAGCACGTCCTCCAGGGTCAGGCTCATGGCTGGAGTCTAGGGCGGCGGCGCCCCACCGTTCTTACACACTGTCAATGTTTCGGGATATTTCCTGACACTTCGGCCATTCTCAGCGGCGCAGCGGGCAGTGACGATGGGTCGAAAGACTCATCACCGGCACGCCATCGAGGACCAGGAGCACCCATGCAGACCACCCGGCACTGGATCAACGGGGCCTTCACCTCCCCCGCCGACTCCCGCCTGGCCGACGTCACCAACCCGGCCACCGGAAAGGTGACCTCCCGGGTGGCGCTGGCCTCCGCGGCCACCGTGGATGCCGCCGTCGCGGCCGCGGCCGAGGCTTTTCCCGGCTGGCGGGACACGTCCCTGGCCCGGCGGGTGCAGATCCTCTTCGCCTTCCGTGAGCTGCTGAACTCCCGCAAGTCGGAGCTGGCGGCGATCATCACCGCCGAGCACGGCAAGGTGCTCGACGACGCCCTGGGCGAGATCAGCCGCGGACAGGAGGTGGTCGAGTTCGCCTGCGGCATTCCGCACCTGCTCAAGGGCGGGTACACGGAGAACGCCTCCACCAAGGTGGACGTGCATTCGGTCCGCCAGCCCGTCGGCCCGGCCGCGATCATCAGCCCGTTCAACTTTCCGGCCATGGTACCCATGTGGTTCTTCCCGGTGGCCATCGCCTGCGGCAACACCGTGGTGGTCAAGCCGAGCGAGAAGGACCCGACGGCCGCCAACTGGCTCGCCGAGCTGTGGCAGGAGGCCGGGCTGCCCGACGGCGTGTTCAACGTCGTGCACGGCGACAAGGAGGCGGTGGACACCCTGCTGCACCATCCGGACATCAGGTCGGTCTCCTTTGTCGGCTCCACCCCGATCGCGCAGTATGTCTACCGGGAGGCCACCGCCGCCGGCAAGCGGGTCCAGGCCCTGGGCGGGGCGAAGAACCACATGATCGTCCTGCCCGACGCCGACCTGGACCTGGCCGCCGACGCCGCCGTCAACGCCGGCTTCGGTTCCGCCGGCGAGCGCTGCATGGCGATCTCCGCCCTGGTCGCCGTCGAACCGATCGCCGACGAACTGGTCGCGAAGATCGCCGAGCGCACCCGCACCCTGCGCATCGGCGACGGCCTGCGCGGCACCGACATGGGCCCGCTGGTCACCGCCGCGCACCGCGACCGGGTGGCCGGCTACATCGACGCCGGCGAGGCGGCCGGCGCCTCGGTGGTGGTGGACGGCCGCGCCGTGGACGCCGACGCCGAGGGCGGGGGCTTCTTCCTCGGCCCCACCCTGTTCGACCACGTCAGCCCCGACATGTCCATCTACACGGACGAGATCTTCGGCCCGGTGCTCTCCGTGGTCCGCGCGTCCGGCTACGACGAGGCGCTGGCCCTGATCAACGCCAACCCGTACGGCAACGGCACCGCGATCTTCACCAACGACGGCGGAGCCGCCCGCCGTTTCGAAAACGAGGTCGAGGTCGGCATGGTCGGCATCAACGTCCCCATCCCGGTGCCCATGGCCTACTACTCCTTCGGCGGCTGGAAGAACTCGCTGTTCGGCGACTCCCACGCCCACGGCACCGAGGGCGTGCACTTCTTCACCCGCGGCAAGGTCGTCACCACCCGCTGGCTCGATCCCAGCCACGGGGGCCTGAACCTCGGTTTCCCGCAGAACGCCTGACCCCGCCACCCATCGGAGCACCCACCATGAGCATTGCCGCAGAGAACACCACCGTGACCGACGAGGACCTGGCCGCGGGACGCCGCGCCTATGAACTGGACCGACGGCACGTCTTCCACTCCTGGTCCGCGCAGAAGCAGATCACGCCCATGGCCGTCACGAAGGCCGACGGCGCCTACGTCTGGGACGGCGAGGGCCGCAGGCTGCTGGACTTCTCCTCGCAGCTGGTCAACACCAACATCGGCCACCAGCACCCCAAGGTGGTGGCCGCCATCCAGGCGCAGGCCGCCAAGCTGTGCACCGTCGCCCCGCAGTACGTCAACGACGCCCGGTCCGAAGCCGCCCGCCTGGTCGCCGAGCTGACCCCGGGCAACCTGGACACGGTGTTCTTCACCAACGGCGGGGCCGACGCCGTCGAACACGCCATCCGCATGGCCCGGCTGCACACCGGCCGCTACAAGGTGCTCTCCGCCTACCGCTCCTACCACGGCGGCACCGCGCTGGCGGTGAACGTCACCGGCGACCCGCGCCGCATCCCGAACGACTACGGCACCGCCGGGACCGTGCACTTCCACGCCCCGTTCCTGTACCGCAGCCAGTTCCACGCCACCACGCAGGAGGAGGAGTGCCGCCGGGCGCTGGAGCACCTGGAGCAGCTGATCCTGCTCGAAGGCCCCGGCGCCTTCGCCGCGCTCATCCTCGAATCCATTCCCGGCACCGCCGGGATCATGGTGCCCCCGCCGGGCTACCTCGCCGGGGTCCGGGAGATCACCGAAAAGTACGGCATCGTCTTCATCGCCGATGAGGTGATGGCCGGCTTCGGCCGCTCCGGCAAGTGGTTCGCCGTCGAACACGCCGCCGGCGTGGAGCCGGACCTGCTCACCTTCGCCAAGGGCGTCAACTCCGGCTACGTTCCCCTCGGCGGCGTCGCCATCTCCGACGAGATCGCCGCGACCTTCGCCGACGTCCCCTATCCGGGCGGCCTGACCTACTCCGGCCATCCGCTGGCCTGCGCCGCGGCGGTCGCCACCATCGGAGCCATGCGGGAGGAAGGCATGGTGGAAAACGCGGCCCGGCTCGGCGCCGAGGTGTTCGGGCCCGGCCTGGCCGAGCTCGCGGAAAAGCACCCCAGCGTGGGCGAGGTCCGCGGCACCGGCGCCTTCTGGGCCATCGAGTTCGTCACCGACCGCGCCACCCGGGAGCCGATGGCCCCCTACGGCGGTTCGAGCCCGGCCATGAACACGCTGATCGGCGCCTGCAAGGAGCGCGGGCTGCTGCCGTTCGCCAACTTCAACCGCATCCATGTGGCCCCGCCGCTGAACCTCACCGATGACCAGGCCCGCACCGGCCTGGGCATCCTCGATGAGGTGATGGCCATCGCCGATACCTACACCACGGGCGGATAGGGCATGCTCACCTCCTACGACCTCGCCGAACGCGGCCTGTCCCCGCAGCGCACCGCCCGCTCGCTCGAGGGAGCCTCCGCCGAGCCGTACTGGCTGGACGACCCCGACCGGCCGGACCCGCTGCCCGCCCTCGCCGGCGACGCCGCGGCGGACCTCGCCGTCGTCGGCGGCGGTTACGCCGGGCTGTGGACCGCGCTGATGGCCAAGGAACGGGACCCCGGCCGGCGGGTCATTCTGCTCGAGGGCCGGCGCGTGGCCTGGGCGGCGTCCGGGCGCAACGGCGGGTTCTGCGAGGCGTCGCTGACCCACGGAGACGCCAACGGGCTGAAGCACCTGCCCGGCGAAGCCGAGCTCCTGAACCGGATGGGCCTGGAAAACCTGGACGAAATCGCCAAGACGGTGGCCCGCTACGGCATCGACTGCGGCTTCGAGCGCACCGGCACCATCTCGGTGGCCACCGAACCGCACCAGGTGCAGTGGCTGGAAGACGAGGCCCGCGCGGCTGGCGGGGACCCCGACGTCGTCTTCCTGGACCGGGACGCGGTGCGCAGCGAACTCGATTCCCCGCTCTACCTGGCCGGATTGTGGGACCGCCGGCACGCGGCCCTGCTGCATCCGGCGCGGTTGGCCTGGGGACTGCAGCGCGCCTGCCTGGCCGCCGGCGTCGAAATCCATGAGCACACTCCGGTCCGCGCCCTCGCGGAGGACGGGGACCGGGTGCGCCTGGCCGTCGACGGCGGCACCGTCACCGCCGCCCGTGTGGCGCTGGCGACCAACGCCTTCCCCTCGCTGCTGAAGCGGACCCGGCTGTACACCGTTCCGGTCTACGACTACGCGCTGATGACCGAACCGCTCACGGACGGGCAGCTGGCCGACCTCGGCTGGCGGAACCGCCAGGGCATCAGCGACCTCAACAACCGGTTCCACTACTACCGGCCCACCACCGACCGGGACGGGCGGACCCGCATCCTGTTCGGCGGCTACGACGCGGTCTACCACTACGGCCGCTCGCTGAAGCCCGGACACGACCAGCGGCGCGAGACCTTCGAACGCCTGTCCGCGCACTTCGCGGCCACGTTCCCCCAGCTCGGCGACGTGCGTTTCAGCCACGCCTGGGGCGGAGCCATCGACACCTGCAGCCGCTTTTTCTCCTTCTTCAGCACCGCCTGCGGCGGAAAGGTCGCCTATTCGGCCGGATACACCGGCCTGGGCGTGGGCGCGACCCGGTTCGGAGCCAACGTGATGCTGGACCTGCTCTCCGGAGAATCCACCGAGCGGACCCGGCTTGAGATGGTGCGCCGCAAGCCGATTCCCTTTCCGCCCGAGCCGCTGGCCTGGGCCGGGGTCAGGCTCACCACCGCCGCCATGATCCGTGCCGACCGCCGGCAGGGCCGCCGCGGTCCCCTGCTGAAGGTGCTCGACGCCGTCGGCATGGGCTTCGACTCCTGACGGCGGCGGCGCCGCCCGCGTCCGTCCGTCCGTCCGCTTCCCTTCTGCCCGATCCTGCCGTTGTCCGCCACTACCCCACACGGAGCACTCCATGCACCAGTTCAGTGAAGGCCACCTGTTCATCGACGGCCGCTACCGGACCGGCCGCGGCGCCGAAGCGCGGCGCATCGATCCCGCGACCGGGGAGCCGGCCGAGACCCTGCGCTACGGAGATGCCCGGGACGTCGACGACGCCGTGGCCGCCGCCGCCCGGGCCTTCGCCGGCTGGTCCCGGCGCACCCCCGGCGAGCGCGCCGAAGCCCTGCACCGGCTGGCCGCCGAGCTGGACGCCAGGGCGGCTTTGCTGGCCGGCGTGGAGACCGCCCAGACCGGCAAGTCCATCCGCATGTCCGCCGAGTTCGATGTGCCCGGCACCGTGGACAACGCCGCGTTCTTCGCCGGCGCGGCCCGCCAGCTGCAGGGCCTCGCGGCGGGCGAGTACGGCGCCGGCGGCACCTCGATGATCCGGCGCGAGGCGATCGGCGTCATCGGCTCGATCGCGCCCTGGAACTACCCGCTGCAGATGGCCGGCTGGAAGATCCTGCCCGCCGTCGCCGCCGGCAACACCATCGTGCTCAAGCCCAGCGAGCTGACCCCGGGCACGTCGCTGCTCTTCGCCGAGGCCGCGGCGGCCGCCGGGATTCCGGACGGCGTCATCAACATCGTCACCGGCACCGGGCCCGAGGCCGGCGAGGCCCTGGTGACCCACCCCGACGTCGTGATGACCTCCTTCACCGGGTCCACCGGCGTCGGCCGCCGGGTCATGGCCCTGGCCGCGCGGACCGCCAAGCGCGTCCACCTGGAGCTGGGCGGCAAGGCGCCGTTCCTGGTGTTCGACGACGCCGACGTCGAGGCCGCCGCGCACGGCGCGGTGGCCGGGGCCATCATCAACGGCGGGCAGGACTGCACCGCCGCGACCCGCGCCTACATCCAGGCCCCGCTGTTCGACGCGTTCACCGCCCGGGTCGCGGAGCTGATGGACGCGGTGCGGGTGGGCGACCCCGCGGATCCCGACACCGACCTGGGCTCGCTGATCAGCCACGCGCACCGCGACAAGGTGGCCGGTTTCGTGGACCGGGCCCGCACGGCCGGCGCGAAGGTCCTCGCCGGCGGCGAGGCACCCGGCGGCAGCCTGGCCGGCGGGGCGTTCTACCGCCCCACCCTGGTCACGGGCGTGCCGCAGGACGCGGAGATCGTGCAGCAGGAAGTGTTCGGCCCGGTGCTCACCGCGCTGCCGTTCGGCAGCGACGACGAGGGCCTGGCCCTGGCCAACGACACCGCCTACGGGCTGGCGGCCTCCGCCTGGACCCGGAGCCTGGACCGCTCGCTGCGGGCGGCGGCGGAGATCGAGGCCGGCTGCGTGTGGATCAACGACCACATTCCGATCGTGTCGGAGATGCCGCACGGCGGGTACAAGGCCTCCGGCTTCGGCAAGGACATGTCCGCGTATTCCTTCGAGGAGTACACCAACGTCAAGCACGTCATGATGAGCCGGGACCCGGCCGCGCACAAGGACTGGCAGGACACCGTGTTCCGCCGCCGGTAAGAGGCCCGGCCGGGCTTCCTACCGGCGGCAGGAGCCGGGAGCCGGGCCTGCCATAGGATAACGGTGGTCTTTTCGTCTTCCGGAATTGAAGTTCTGCCCATGCACTCCCCCGCCGCCCCGTCCTCGTCCTCCGCCCTCCGCCGCCTCGGCGTGCTGCTCGCGGCCCCGCTCCTGGTCCTGTCCGCCGCCGGCTGCGAGGCGGATGCTCCGGCCACCGCCGCCGGGTCCCAGGCGGCATCCTCCTCCGCCGGCGTCCCCGCCCAGCCCACGGAACCGCAGGCGGGCACCGACGCCGGGGCAGCGCCCCCGGCGGATGGCACCGGCGCCGGGCCCGCCGCGATCGATGTGCTGGCCACCCTGCCGGTCAAGGGCCGCGCCCCGAAGACCGGCTATGACCGGGAGCAGTTCGGGCAGGCCTGGGAGGACGTGGACCGCAACGGCTGCGACACCCGCAACGACATCCTCAGGGCCCAGCTCACCGACGTCGTCTTCGCCAACGCCGGCGGCTGCAAGGTCGCCTCCGGCACCCTGGCCGACCCCTATACCGGAAGCACCATCTCCTTCGTGCGCGGCCAGGACACCAGCACCGCCGTGCAGATCGACCATGTGGTGGCGCTCAGCGATGCGTGGCAGAAAGGCGCCCAGCAGCTCAGCGCCGGGCAGCGCCGCGCGCTGGCCAACGACCCGCTGAACCTGCTGGCCGTGGACGGGCCCACCAACGCGGCCAAGGGCGACGGCGACGCCGCCACCTGGCTGCCGCCCAACCGCGGCTACCGCTGCGCGTATGTCGCCCGGCAGGTGGCCGTGAAGGCCGCGTACTCCCTGTGGGTGACCCAGGCCGAACACGACGCCATTGCCGGGATCCTCGCCGGCTGTCCGGGCCAGGAGATCCCCGCCGGCGGGGCTGCCGCCGGCGCCGCCGCTGCCGACGCCGCGCCCGCGGCCCCGGCGCCCGAGGCCGTGGTGCCCGGCCCCGCCGTCGGGCCCGGAACGGAAACGTATTACGCGAACTGCGCCGCGGTCCGCGCCGCCGGGGCGGCGCCGATCCGCCAGGGCAATCCCGGCTACCGGGCCGGCCTGGACGGCGACGGAGACGGAACGGGCTGCGAATAGCAAATTAGCCGTGCCGTTGCGGCCTTGGCATACTGGTGGGCGCTTGTGGCCTGCGCCACCGCGGCAGGCCGCGGAAGCGGGCCGCTGGGACCGACACCTGAGTGATACGCGACTGACCGGAACGGCTGCATGACTGACGAAACGTACAAACTGATTGCCCTGATCCTCTACCTCGCCGCAATGCTCGGCATCGGCTGGTGGGCGTACCGGCGGACCTCGAACCTGGACGACTACATGCTCGCCGGACGCGGGCTGAAGCCCGGGGTCGCCGCCCTCAGCGCCGGGGCGTCGGACATGTCCGGATGGCTGCTCATGGGCCTGCCCGGAGCGATCTACCTCTCCGGGCTCACCGAGGCCTGGATCGCCGTCGGCCTGACCGTCGGCGCGTGGCTGAACTGGAAGTTCGTGGCGCCGCGGCTGCGCACCTACACCCTCGTGGCCAACAACTCGATCACCGTGCCGTCCTTCTTCGAGAACCGGCTGCAGGACCGCACCCGGCTGCTGCGCGTGGTCTCCGGGGTGATCATCCTGGTCTTCTTCACCTTCTACGTCTCCTCCGGCATGGTCGCCGGCGGCGTGTTCTTCGAGTCCTCCTTCGGCTCCAGCTACACCACCGGCATGCTCATCGTCGGCGGCGTGACCATCGCCTACACGCTCTTCGGCGGATTCCTGGGCGCCAGCTACACCGACGTCGTGCAGGGCCTGATGATGCTGCTGGCGCTGATCGCCGTGCCCGTGACGGGCCTGTTCCTGGTCGGCGGGCCGTCGGGGATGACCGAATCGCTGCGGGAGATCGACCCGGCCATGCTGAACCCGGTCACCGGCACCACGGCCCTGGCCGTGATCTCCGCCCTGGCCTGGGGGTTGGGATACTTCGGCCAGCCGCACATCATCGTCCGGTTCATGGCCCTGCGCTCCCCCGCCGACGCCGTCGCCGGCCGCCGCATCGGCGTGGGCTGGATGCTGCTCAGCGTCGTCGGCGCCGTGCTCACCGCGCTGGTCGGCGCCGCGTACTTCCAGCAGAACAACCTCACCCTGGACGACCCCGAAGCCGTGTTCCTGACCATGGCGCAGGTGCTGTTCCACCCCCTGGCAGCCGGGTTCGTGCTCGCCGCCGTGCTCGCGGCGATCATGAGCACGATCTCCTCGCAGCTGATCGTCACCTCCTCCGCCCTGGTGGAGGACCTGTACCGGATCGTGGTGAAGCGCGAGGCCTCGCAGCGCGCCATGGTGATGCTCGGCCGCGGCGCCGTGCTGGTCGTCTCGGTGGTGTCGGTGCTGCTGGCCCTGGACCGCAGCAACTCGATCCTGGACCTGGTCGGCTTCGCGTGGGCCGGGTTCGGCGCCGCCTTTGGCCCGACCATCCTGCTCTGCCTGTTCTGGCGGCGGCTGACCGTCGCGGGCGCGCTCACCGGGATGGCGGCCGGGGCGGTCACCGCGTTCGTGTGGGGCAGCTCCGGGCTTACCGCCACCCTGTACGAGATCATCCCCGGCTTCGCCGTGAACCTGCTGCTCGCCGTCGTCGTGTCCCTGCTGACCAAGGCCCCGGCGGGCCTGGACGCTGACTTCGACGAGGCCGGCCGCCTGGCGCGCCGCGACGGTGCGGCCCCGGAGCAGGCTCCCGCACGCTGACCCCCGCGGCGGCCCGGTGCCTTCCGCCGGCGCGACGGCGGTGCCTACCCTGAAAGGAAGCCGCCCGGCAGCCCGCCGTGCGGCCCTGACCGGGAGGCCGTCGTGGAAAACATGTACACCGTCGCCATGCGCATGCCGTTCAACGAAGCCGTGCGGCTGACCAAGGAATCCCTCGCCGCCCACGGTTTCGGGATCCTCAGCGACTCCGATCTGGCCGCGCAGCTCGGGACGGACGCTCCAGCCGGGCTGGGCGACTACCGCATCCTGGGGGCCTGCGACACCTCGTTGATGGGCGAGGCACTGGCCCTGGACCCGGCCGCCGGCACCATCCTGCCGTGCAACGTGGTGGTCCGGCAGGAACGCAACGATCCCGTCACCGTCGTGGAGGCCATGTCGCCGCAGACCCTGTTCGGGCGGGCCGCCGAGCAGCAGCTCCAGGACGTGGCCGCGCAGACCTCCCGCGGTCTGGAAGCGGCCATGTCCACGCTGCGCGCCTCCGCCGGGCCCGCCTGATTCCGTCCCTTCCGGCCCGGGTGCGCCGACGCTCAGCTGCTGATGCCCAGTTTGGCCAGTTCGCCCTGCAGCTGCTCCGCTGAGGCCATCAGCTGTCCATGTTCCTTCTCGCTCATGGGCATCTCGAGCATCGTGTACACCCCGCCGGAGCCGACGACGGTCGGCAGCGACAGCGCGACGCCGCTGATCCCGTAGGTGCCGGAGAGGTCCGCGGAGACCGGGAGCACCGCGTTTTCCGCCTGCAGCACCGCCTCCACGATGCGCACCGCGGCCAGCCCGATCGCGTAGTTGGTGGCGCCCTTCCCTTCGATGACCCGGTAGGCGGCGTTGACGACGTCGTCGGTGGCCGCGGCCAGGAACTCATCGGTGAAGACCTGCCGTCCGCTGACCCGCCAGTCCTGCAGGGGAACCGGACCGATCGTGGCGTTGGACCAGACCGGGAACTCCGAGTCTCCGTGCTCGCCGATGATGGTGGCGTGCACGCTGGTCATCAGCACGTGGGCTTCCTTCGCCAGCAGCCAGCGCAGGCGCGAAGTGTCCAGCACCGTGCCGGAGCAGAAGATCCGGTTCCGCGGGAGGCCGCTGATCTTCTGCGCGGCGATGGTCAGCACGTCGCACGGGTTGGTGACCAGGACGTAGACGGCGTCGGGTGCCTGTTCCATCAGCTGCGGCATCAGCTTTTCGAGGATGCGGATGTTGGCCCCGGCCAGGTCCAGCCGGCTCTGGCCGGGCTGCTGCCGGGCGCCGGCCGTGATGACGATGATGTCCGCTCCGGCCAGGGCCTCGATGTCCCCGCCGCCGGTGACCGTGCTGGCTCCGGTGAACTGCGTCCCGTGGGCCAGGTCCAGGCCCTCGGCCTCCGCCCGGGTCGCATCAATGTCATACAGCGCGATCTCGCGGGCGGCTTCCCGGATGATGGCCGCGTAGGCCAGGGACGTCCCTACGCTGCCGGCGCCGACAATGCCGAGTTTGGTGACGGGAACGGTGGTGATATTGGCCATGACGAGCCTCGCTCACGGTAGGAAGGTCCCCCCTTCCCTGGAACTATAGGCGGCGGCTCGTCGAATGGGAACGACCGCCGGCGGCTCCGGCCCGCGGCCGGCCGCGGGCCGGAGCGGTTCCCTCGCCGGGTTCGTGCTCAGTCCGCGAAGCGGCTGAGGTACCCGGTGCCGGACCGGTGGACGTGCCCCTGCATCAGCTCCCCGGCCCCCTTTGCGTCGCCGGCGTCCACCGCCGCCATGATGCGCCGATGTTCGGCCCAGGAGTCCTTGCCGCGGTTGTCGACGTCGGCTGCGTACAGCCACTCGATCTTGCCCGCCAGCTGGCGCAGCAGCGCGGTCAGGGACCGGCTGCCGGCCAGCGCGGCGACGCCCAGGTGGAAGCGCACGTTCAGTTCCGGCAGCAGCTCCAGCCGCCCGGCGGCGACGGCGGCGTCGCCGGCGTCCAGGATCGCGGCCACCTCGCGGCGTGCCTGCCACCAGGCCTGGTCGGGGGCGCCGGCGGCCAGCTGCGCGGCGTGGGCCCGGGCCGCCCGGCGTGCCGTCGCCGCTTCCACCACCTCCCGCACCGCGAAGAGGTCTTCGGCCTCGTCGGTGGGGATCCGCGCCACGGTGGAGCCGGCGTACTTCTTCGACTCGACGAACCCTTCCGCCTCCAGGGCGCGCAGGGCTTCACGCACGGGGACCCGCGACCGGCCGTATCGCCGTGCCAGGGAGGCCTCGGTGATCCGCGTGCCGGCGGGCAGGGCGCCGAAGATGATGTCCCGCCGGATCTCGTCCTCCACCGGCGGGCGGTTCCCGCCGGCGCCGGCCGCGGGTTCAGCGTCCGGCGGCATAGCCCTGGGCACCCCGGGGGTTGGCCGCGGCGCGCAGCCGCCCGTCCGCCGGATCCTTTTCCACCGTGGACAGCCGGCCCAGCGCCCAGTCCCCGGCGCGGGTGATGCGGTGGCCGCGGGCTTCGAGCCCGGCAATCACGTCCTCGCCCAGCCGGTCCTCGACGACGGCGCCGCCGGGGGTCCAGGTGCGCGGCCAGAAGGAGCCGGGAATGGAGATGGTGTGCAGCGCCGGGGCGTCGATTGCCTGCTGCGGCGTGTAGCCGCCCACGATCCGGCGCAGCAGGTAGAGCAGCTGCCACTGGTCCTGCTGGTCGCCGCCGGGCGAGCCGAGCGCCGCCACGGCCCGGCCGTCCTTCAGCACCAGCGTGGGGGTGAGCGTGGTGCGCGGCCGCCGGCCCGGGGCCAGGGTGGACGCGCCGCCCTCCTCCAGCCAGGTCATCTGCAGCCGGGAGCCGAGGCAGAAGCCCAGCTCGGGGATCGTCGGGGAGGACTGCAGCCAGCCCCCGGAGGGGGTGGCCGAGACCATGTTGCCCCAGCGGTCCACGACGTCGATGTGGCAGGTGTCGCCCCTGGTTTCCCCGGTGGGCGAGACGGTGGGTTCGCCGACGCCGGCCGGGCCGGTGCCGCCGGCGGAGGCGACGGCGGGCGGCATGTATTCGGTGCGCAGCGGCGGCATGAACGGGGTGCGGCCGGGCAGCTGCCCGGGGCGGAACTCATGCGAGGCCTCCTCCGCGATCAGCGCCCTGCGGGTGGCGGCGTACTCCTCGCCGAGCAGCACATCCAGCGGCACGTCGGCGTCCCCGTACCAGGCCTCGCGGTCGGCGATGGCCAGCTTCTGCGCCTCGAGGACCAGGTGCGCGCCCTCCACGGTGGACGGATCGAGCAGCTCGTCGTCGTATCCGGCCAGGATGGCCAGGGTCTGCAGCAGCGCCGGCCCCTGGCCCCAGGCGCCGGTCTTGGCGATGGTGTGGCCGCGGAACTCATAGGTCACGGCCGGTTCGTAGCCGGCTTCGAAGCCGGCGAAGTCCTCGAGCGTCATCACCCCGGCGTGCAGCGTGCCGGAGGAGTGCATGTGCGGGTCCCGGATGAATTCGACGGCGGCGCGGGCCACGAAGCCCTCACGCCATTCGGCCCGGGCGGCGTCGATCCGCTCCCCGCGGCCCGCCGCGCCGGCCCCGGCCTTGATAAGCCGCTCCAGCACGGAGGCGTAGGCGGGGTTGGTGACCAGCTCACCGGGCCGCGGCACCCGGCCCTCCGGCATCCACTGGGCGGCGGAGGTGGGCCAGTGTTCGGTGAACAGATCGGCAACCGCGGCGATGGTCCGGGCGGCCTGCGGCATCAGGGGATGCCCTGCGCGGGCGTAGTGGATGGCGAAGTCGAGCACGTCCGCCAGCTCCCAGGTGCCGTGGTCGCGCAGCAGCAGCAGCCAGGCGTCCACGGCCGCGGGCACCGCGGCGGCGAGCGCACCGGAGCCGGGCACCAGTTCCAGGCCCTCGGCGAGGTAGTGCTCCCGGGTGGCGGCAGCAGGGGCGGGACCCTGGCCCATCAGCACCACGGGCCGGCCCCGGTCCTCGGCGGTGGCGAACAGGCCGGTCATGTCCCCGCCGGGTCCGTTCAGGTGCGGTTCGACGACGTGCAGCACGAACGCGCCGGCGACGGCGGCGTCGAACGCGTTGCCGCCGCGTTCCAGCACGGCCTGGGCGGAGGCGGTGGCCAGCCAATGCGTGGAGGCGCTCATGCCGAACGAGCCTTCGAGGGTGGGCCGGGTGGTGAAGGGATCGGGTGCGGTGTAGGGCACGGCTTGTCCTTTTCGACGGCGGGAGCGGCGGGCGCGGCCGACGCGGAGCCGGGCCGGTTTTGCATACAACCTAAACGTTTCCTGTGATTTCGTATACATTCAGCGAAGGTTTTATGTCGTCCGTCCCGCCTGCCCTGCCCCTTGGAGGAGCTGCCGTGAAGCGCCTGGCCGCCGTGCCCACCGAACGAGTCCACCTGTGGCTCATGTTGGCCCTCACCTTTTCCACCGGCGTGGTCGACGCCGTCGGCTACCTCGGCCTGGACCGGGTCTTCACCGGCAACATGACCGGAAACGTGGTGCTGCTGGGCATGGGCCTGGCCGGGGCGGAGAACCTGCCGATCCTGCGCCCGGTGCTGGCGCTGGTCTTCTTCATGCTGGGCGCGGCGGCCGCCGGACGGATGCTCCGCCGCGGACCGGAGGGCTGGTCCTGGCGCACCTCCCTCGCACTGATGGTGGTCGCGGCGACCATTTCCGCGCTGGCCGTGTTCGTCGCCGTTGCGGATGTGCAGGGCGACGAGGTGCTCGGCAGCATCACGACGTCGGCCCTCGCCGCGGTCATGGGCGTGCAGGCGGCCACCGCGAAGCGGCTGAAGGTCGCCGAAATCACCACCGTGGTGGTCACCTCCACGATCACCGGACTCGCCGCGGACTCCCGGCTGGCGGGCGGCGACGGCAGGTACCGGGCGCGGCGGATCCTGGCGATCGCGCTCATCCTGCTCGGCGCCCTGGCCGGCGCGGCGGCCCTGAACGTGGCGCTGTGGCTCGGGCTGGCGGTCTCGGCCGTCATCTCCATCGCGGTCGCGGTGATCGGCTACCTGCGCCACCGCCATGACCGCTCCCTGGCCCCCGCCGACGGCGCCACCACCACCTGAGCGCCCTGCCCCTCCGCCGCCCGGTGCCCTAGGGTGGGCCCATGCCGATGCAGGATGCCGCCCACTGGACGCCGGTCCGCACCGGCCGGGTGCTGCTGCGCCGCCCGGAGCCCGCCGATGAGTCGGCCGCCGTCCGGCTGCACCTCGACCCGCGGACCAATGTGCACGATCCCTCCCCCGGCCCGGTGACCACCGCCCAGGCCGCCCGCACCTTCCACGTCATCAGCCAGCACTGGCACAGCTTCGGGTTCGGTGTCTGGGTGGCGGCCCTTCCCGCGGAGCCCGCCGGGCTGATCGGCTTTGCCGGCGTCTCGCACCGGGTGGTCCGGGGCCGGCCCGCACTGAACCTGTACTACCGCTTCCACCCGGACGTCCAGGGCCGCGGCCTCGCCACCGAGGCGGCATCGGCCGCCGTCCGGCTGGCCCGGGAGCACCTGCCCGGCCTGCCCGTGGTCGCCTACACCACGCCGGAGAACCAGGCCTCCCAGCGCACCGCGCTGTCCGCCGGCCTGGAGCGCCGCCCGGAGCTCGACGTCGAGCATCACGGACGCACCGACGTCTACCTGGCCGCCGACTGGTAACCGGCGGCGCTGATCCGCCTGCCGGCCGGGGCAAAGCCGCACCGATGCGTGCCAGCGCCGGGAACCCGTTCTAGGCTGGATTCCACGCGCCTTCCCCGGTCCGGGGAGCGCGCATCCGCCGCCGGCACCGGCACGGTGTCCGCGGGCCCGCCGCCACGGCGGCCGGCACAGCCGGCCCGGAGGTCACGATGGAAACCTTCACGTCCACCACCAACCCGGTCCTCGGCAGCCTGGTGCTCTCCGCGCTGCTGGCCCTGGTGCCGCTGCTGGTGTTCTTCCTGCTGCTGGCCGTGGCCAGGACCAGGGCGTATGTCGCCGGCGGCTGGGCGCTGCTGGCCGCCCTGGTCATCGCCGTCGCCGGTTTCGGAATGCCGGTGGGCCTTGCCCTGCTCTCGGCCACCCAGGGCGCGGCCTTCGGCCTGTTCCCGGTGGTCTGGATCATCATCATGGCGGTCTGGCTGTACCAGGTCACCGTCCTCAGCGGCCGGTTCGAGGACCTGCGCCGGGTGTTCGACCGGATCGGCCGCGGAGACCTGCGGGTGCAGGGAATCCTGGTGGCGTTCTGCTTCGGCGGCCTGCTGGAGGCCCTGGCCGGCTTCGGCGCCCCGGTGGCGATCACCGTGACCATGCTGCTGGCCCTGGGCATCGCCCCGGTGCGGGCGGCCACCGCGGTGCTGATCGCCAACACCGCCCCGGTGGCCTTCGGCGCGCTGGCGATTCCGATCACCACCGCCGCCAACCTCACCAACTACACCGGGGACGAGATCGGCGCGGTGGTGGGCCGGCAGACGCCGCTGCTGGCGGTGTTCATTCCGCTGATCCTGCTGTTCGTCCTCGACGGGCGGCGGGGGCTGCGCCAGTGCTGGCCGGTGGCCACGGTGACCGGCGTCGTGTTCGCCGTGATGCAGTTCCTGTGCTCGAACTACTTCTCCTACGAGCTGACCGACATCGTCGCCTCGCTGGTGGCCCTCGCGGCGGCGGTCGCGTTCCTGCGCTTCTGGCGCGCGGACGGCGCACCCGAAGCGGCCGAGCGGATGGGCGCCGAGCTGGCCCGGGCCCGGGCCGCCGGCTGGTCTCCCGCCGGCGAGGACCCCGACCGTCCCGGAGTGCCCGGACACGCGGCCGATGCCTCCGCCGGCACCGAGGGCGAAGCGGCCGCCGGCCTGCCGCCGACCGCCGGCGGCAGGGGCGCGACGGCGGCGGCCGGAGGCGAGGGCCCGACGGCGGCGGCCGGCGGCGGGGACCGGCTGACCCCGGCCCGGGCCTGGATGGCCCTGTTCCCCTACGTCCTGGTGATCGTCATCTTCGGCGTCGCGAACCTGTGGACCTGGGGCATCGATGTTCCGGAGCTGCTGGCCCGCAGCACCATCCGCATCCCGTGGCCCTGGCTGCATGACGCGCTGCTCGGGGCGGACGGGCAGCGGCAGTCCTCGACCATCTACAACTTCGAGTGGCTGGCCACCCCGGGCACGCTGCTACTCATCACCGGCCTCATCACCGCCCTGGTGTACTCCCGGTTCACCGACCACGGCCGGTATCCGCTGCGGATGGGAAACGCCCTGGCCGAGATCGGCCGCACCGCCCGGCGCATGGTCTCCGCCGGGCTGACCATCCTGGCCGTGCTGGCCCTGGCGTACGTCATGAACTTCTCCGGACAGACCATCGCGATCGGCACCTGGCTGGCCGGCACCGGGGCCTTCTTCGCGTTCCTGTCCCCGGTTCTCGGCTGGATCGGCACCGCCGTCACCGGCTCGGACACGTCGGCGAACGCGCTGTTCGCCAAGCTCCAGCAGACGGCCGGCACCACCGCGGGCATCGATCCCACGCTGCTGGTGGCCGCCAATACCGGCGGCGGGGTGATGGGCAAGCTGATCAGCCCGCAGAACCTGGCCATCGCCGCGGCGGCCGTGAACATGAGCGGGCAGGAGAACGTGCTGTTCCGGCGGGTCCTGGGCTGGTCCGTGGTGCTGCTGCTGGCGCTGTGCGTGCTGGTCTACCTGCAGTCCACGCCGGTGCTGTCCTGGATGCTGCCCGGCTGATCCGGGCAGCATCCAGGTCTGCGGATCAGTAGCTCGCGGCCACCTGTCCCGTCCCCTCCTCCGGAAGGTACTTCGCCGCCAGCGCCTCGGAGCCACGCGCCAGCAGCGCGACGTCGGCCCCCACCAGGATGAAGTCCACGCCGGCCGCCAGGTACCGGCGGGCCGTGGCCTCGGCGAACGCGTTCACGCCCACCGGCACGCCCAGCTCGTTGGCCACGGCAATGCAGTGCTCGACGGCGGCCACCACCTCGGGGTGCTCCTGCTGGCCGAGGTGCCCCATGGAGGCGGCCAGGTCGGAGGGCCCGAGGAAGATGCCGTGCACTCCCTCGGTGCCGGCGATCTCGGCAACGTTCTCGACGGCGAGCGCCGTCTCGATCTGCACCAGCAGCGTGATGGTTTCGTCGGCGCGCTGCAGGTACTCGGGGATCCTGTTCCAGCGGGCGGCGCGGGCGAGGGCGCTGCCGACGCCGCGCACCCCGTGCGGCGGATAGCGGACGGCGGCGACGGCGGCGCGGGCCTGCTCGGCGGTGTCCACCATGGGCACCAGCAGGGTCTGCGCACCCAGGTCCAGGAACTGCTTGATCAGCACGGTGTCATTGGCCGGCGGGCGGACCACCGGGGCGATCGGGTAACCGTGCACGGCCTGCAGCTGCGCGGTGAGCGATTCCAGGCCGTTGGGGCTGTGCTCGGCGTCGATCAGCAGCCAGTCCAGCCCGGAGCCGGCGCAGATCTCCGCGACGAGCGGGCTGCCGGAGCAGGCCCACATGCCCACCTGGGCGCGCTGCCCGGCCCCCAGCCGGGCCTTGAACGGGGTGTCCAGGGGAGTTACACGAAGCGGCATGTCACCGACCCCAGCTGGCCGTAGTCGGCGTGCACGGTGTCGCCCTTGTGCACCCACATCGGACGGGTGAAGGACCCGGCGAGGATGATCTCCCCGGCGCCGAGCACGGCGCCGTGGGCGGACAGCTTGTTCGCCAGCCAGTAGACGCCGGCGCCGGGGTGGTTCAGGACGCCGGCGGCGACGCCGGTCTCCTCGATGGTCTGGTTCTTGTACAGCAGCGCCGAGATCCACCGCAGGTCGACGTCCGCGGGCTTCACCGGGGTGCCGCCGATCACCATGGCGCCCATGGCCGCGTTGTCGGAAATGGTGTCCACGATGGTCCGGCCCTCCATCTCGATCCGCGAGTCCAGGATCTCCAGCGCCGGCACCACGTACTCGGTGGCGTCCAGGACATCGAAGATGCTGCAGTCGGGGCCGCGCAGCTCCTTGCCGAGCACGAACGCCAGCTCCACCTCGATGCGCGGATGGGTGTACCGGTCCCACTCCACGGTGCAGCCGTTCTCCAGCACCATGTCGTCGAAGATCACCCCGTAATCCGGTTCGGTGATCCCGGTGGCGGCCTGCATCGCCTTGGAGGTGAGGCCGATCTTGCGGCCCACCAGCTTCCGGCCGGACTCCTGCAGCCGCCTGCTCCACAGGCTCTGCACGGCGTAGGAATCCTCCACCGTCATCTCCGGCCAGCGGGCCGTCAGCCGCGGCACCGGGGTCCGTGTCCGGCCGGCCTCGACCAGCTCGTCGGCTATGGCTTCAATCGTTTCCTGGTTCAGCACGCGGCGTCTCTCCCCTTCGTTGCGGTGCACGGCCCATGACCCGGCCGCCCTGCTGATCGTATATGATTTTCGCCACATGCCGGGCAGTGTTGCGTCCCACGCCCGTAATTTGCCTGCCCGCACGTGCGGCGGGGAAAATTGCAGCAGCAGCCCCGGCCAAAGGATCTCCATGCACCTCCGCGACATCATCGACAGCAGCGCCGGGCTCCGCCGGGACCTGGCCCTGAACCTGGACAAGTGGCGGCCGCGGGTGCAGGGACTCAGCCACGGCCTGCACGCGGACCCGGAGCTGTCCTTCGATGAAACCCGCGCCGCGTCCGCCGTCGCCGCCCTGCTCGCGGAGGCGGGGTTCGACGTCGAGCGCGGCACCGCCGGCCTGCCCACCGCGTTCACCGCGACGGCCGGCAGCGGCGACCTGGTGGTCGCGCTCTGCGTCGAATACGACGCCCTGCCCGAGATCGGCCACGCCTGCGGCCACAACCTGATTGCCGGTGCCTCGACAGCCGCGGCCCTGGCCCTGCTGCCGTACGTCGATGACCTCGGCATCACCCTGAAGGCGATCGGCACCCCCGCGGAGGAACACGGCGGCGGGAAGATCCTCATGCTGGAGCGCGGCGCGTTCGACGGCGTCGGCCTGGCCCTGATGGTCCACCCCGTGCAGGACGGGTTCAGCTGCAACCCCGCCGGCACCACCGCGCAGGCCGTGGGCCGGTACCGGGCGGTGTACTCCGGCTCCCCCGCCCATGCCGCCGCCGCACCGCACCGGGGCGTGAACGCGGCCGACGCCGCCGTCGTCGCGCAGGTGGCCGTGGGCCTGCTCCGCCAGCAGCTGCCCGCCGACCACCGGGTCTCCGCCTACGTCAGCGAGGCCGGGCGGGCCACCAACATCATTCCCGACCGCGCGGTGGTGGAGTTCGAGTGCCGCGCGTTCACCCTGCCCGAGTACGAGGCGCTGCTGGAGCGGGTGCGCAACTGCTTCCGCGCCGGCGCGCTGGCCACGGGAACCGCGCTGGAGTTCGAATCCGTCGAGCCGCTGTATCAGCCGCTGCGGCAGGACGAGGTGCTTGCCGGGCACTGGACCGAGGCGATGGATGCCTTCGGCCGCGACGTCCGGCCCGCGCCGGGCCCGGCCGGCGGCTCCACCGACATGGGCAACATCTCGCAGGTCATTCCCAGCCTGCATCCCTGGCTGAGCATTCCGGGCGTGCAGGCGCCCATCCATTCCCGGGAGTTCGCCGAGCTGGCCGACAGCCCCGGCGCCTACGAGCTGATGTTCGAGGCCGCGGCCGCCCTGGCCTGGACCGTGGCCGGCGTGGCTTCGGATCCGGAGCAGTACGCCGCGTTCGCCGCGGGTGCCCGGCAGCGGGGCGCCCTGGGCGCCCCGGCCGACGACGCCGCCGGTCCTTCCGCCGCGGACGGCCGCGGGTGACCCAGTTCCCGGCGGGACCGGCTGCGGTCCTGGATGAGACGGTGCCGGCCCTCATACGGGCCGGAGGCGACGGCGGGGCGGCCCTGGGCCGTGCCGTCCCGGCCTTCCTCGGCCCCGAGGACGTGGAGCTGGACGTGACGCTGTGCGGGCTCTGCGGCTCGGACATCGTGGTGTACGTGGGCGATCCGGAGTTCGCCTGGGTGCGGCCCGGTACCGTGCTGGGCCACGAGGCGGTGGGCGTGGTCGCCGAGGCCGGGCTGCTGGTGCCCGAGGACTTCACCCCCGGCACCCGCGTGGTCCCGGTCAGCGGCATCGGCTGCGGCTCGTGCGAAGCCTGCCGCACCGACTACGGACAGGGCTGCCCGCAGCAGGTGATCCTCGGCTTGAACCGCCACGGCGCCGCCGCCGCGCGGTGCACGGTGCCCGCGCGGAACCTGGTGGCCGTTCCGGACCACGTTCCGGACGAGACCGCCGTCCTCACTGAACCCGCCTCGGTGGCCTGGCGGGCCGTGGCCGTGACCGGCCGGGTCCGGGCCGGCGAGCGGGTGGCCGTGTCCGCCACCCGAGCCATCGGACTGCTGGCCGCCCTGCAGGCGCAGAGCTTCGGCGCGGAAGTGACGCTGGTGGTGCGCCCCGAGCCCAAGTACGACGCCCGGCGCGCGCTGGCCGCCGACCTGGGGCTCGCTGTCGACGCCGCCCCGGCCCCGGGCAGCGTGGACGTCTGGATCGAGGCGACCGGCACCGGCCGGCACCTGGAGCTGGGCATGCGGGCGCTGCGCCCCGGCGGACGGATGATCCCGGTGGCCATGTACTCGGACTCCAGCCGCCGTCCGGCCACCATCACGGTCCGCCCGGATGTCACCGTGCGCCCCAGCTACGCCTCTTCCAAGGCCGACTACGTCAACGCGCTGGCGTTCCTGGCCGGGATCCCCGATATCGGTGCCCGCCTGGTGACCCCCTATCCGCTCACCGACGCCCTGGCCGCGCTGCACGATTCCACCTATGGCCGCACCGACGGCACCCAGCTGATCAAGGCGGCGCTGCGCCCCTGAGCCGCGGGACGGCCTGCCGACGGATGCGGCAGGCCGCCCTGACCGCTCACCGGTGTACAGATAACGTCGCTTTGCCCGTGCCGGCCCCAACCATTGTGCAGATAACGCTGTTTTGACGTCCCCTAAGCGGCATCAGCTGTACAAAGGATGCGGGCTGGGCGTCGGGCGTTCCACCTCCCGGCGGGTTGAGGCCCCTTTGACCCTCCCGAAACAACTCCAACCCGCCGACAGACGGGCCACCCGCCGTCCTGCCTTCCAACTCCCGGCGGGTTGAGGCCCCTCAGACCCTCCCGAAACAACCCCAACCCGCCGACAGACGGGGCGGCCAGCCGGCCCTCCGCTGCTCCGCCGCACACCCCGGAACACCTGCGACATCTGCCCGCAACATGCCTCTGACAAGGACGAAACCACCTCCGAGGTAAGGAAATGCGGCGGTTACACAACCGGCCTGTCCGCGAAACACGGCCCGAATAGGTTGGCTGCAGCCGGAGAAAAGCAGCCGGCAGCGGCCGCCCGGTGCGGCCGCCAGCGCACTTACAGGGGGATGAACCCGTGATCCGAAACAGCTTCCGCCGCGGCGTCATGCCGCTGGCCGCCGCCGCCATGGTGGCCTCGATGACCGCCTGCGGCTCACAGATCAGTGAAACCTCGGCCAACGCGCCCAGCACCGGCGGCTCCTGCGTCGACACCTCGGGCGAGAGCGTGAAGATCGGTTTCCTGAACTCGCTCTCCGGCACCATGGCGATCAGCGAGACCACGGTCCACGATTCGCTGACCCTCGCCGCCGAGCAGATCAACGCCGACGGCGGTGTCCTCGGCAAGCAGCTCGAGGTGGTGACCGAGGACGGCGCCAGCGAACCGACCGTCTTCGCGGAGCGGGCCGGCAAGCTCATCCAGCAGGACTGCGTGGCGGCCGTGTTCGGCGGCTGGACCTCGTCCTCGCGCAAGGCGATGCTGCCGGTCTTCGAATCCAATGACGCCCTGCTGTTCTACCCGGTGCAGTACGAGGGCCTGGAGTCCTCCGACAACATCTTCTACACCGGCGCCACCACCAACCAGCAGATCATCCCCGCCCTGGACTACCTGGCCGAGCAGGGCACCAAGACGATCTTCCTGGTCGGCAGCGACTACGTCTTCCCGCGCACCGCGAACAAGATCATCCACGCCTACGCCGAGGCGCACGGCATGGAGGTGGTCGGCGAGGAGTACACGCCCCTGGGCTCCACCGAATTCTCCACCATCGTGAACAAGGTCCGTGATTCCGGGGCCGACGCCGTGTTCAACACCCTCAACGGCGACTCCAACGTGGCGTTCTTCCGCCAGTACAACAGCGTCGGCCTGACCGCCGAGACCATGCCGGTGGTCTCGGTCTCCATCGCCGAGGAGGAGGTGCCCGGCATCGGCGTCGAGAACGTCGAAGGCCAGCTCACCGCCTGGGACTACTACCAGACCGTCGACACCCCGGCCAACCAGGAGTTCGTGGCCGCGTTCAAGGAGCGCTTCGGCGCGGACCGGGTCACCAGCGACCCGATGGAGGCGGCCTACACCTCGCTGCACCTGTGGAAGGCCATGGTCGAGAAGGCCGGCTCGTTCGACGTCGCCGCGGTCCAGGAGGCCGCCGACGGCGTCAGCTTCGACGCCCCCGAAGGCACCGTGACGGTGAACGGGGAGAACAACCACATCACCAAGACCCCGCGCATCGGCCGGATCACCTCCGACGGGCTGATCGAGACCGTCTGGGAGGCGCCGGAGGCGGTGGAGCCGGATCCCTTCCTGGAGAGCTACGACTGGGCCGAGGGCCTGGGCGGTTAGCCCGGACCAGCGAACCATCGGTTTCCCACGGGTGAAAGGCACAGCGGAATGGAACTGCTGATCGGACAAATATTTGCCGGGCTCAGCCTGGGCTCAATCCTGCTGCTGGCGGCGCTGGGCCTGGCCCTGACGTTCGGGCAGATGGGCATCATCAACATGGCGCACGGCGAGTTCATCATGGCCGGGGCGTACACGGCCTTCGTGGTCCAGAAGATCGTGGCCGACGTCGGCGCCTCGCTGCTGGTCTCCATTCCGCTGGCCTTCCTCATCGGCGGCCTGCTGGGCCTGGTGCTCGAGTGGGCGCTGCTGCGGCGCATGTACCACCGGCCGCTGGACACCCTGCTGGTCACCTTCGGCGTCTCGCTGGTGCTCCAGCAGCTGGCCCGGGACATCTTCGGCGCACCCAGTGTGGACGTGCGGATCCCGGGCTGGCTGCAGGGCAACGTGGAGCTGCTGGGCGCACCGATTCCGCTGCCCCGGCTGTTCATCCTGCTGCTGTCCCTCACCGCGCTGGCCGCCCTGGCCGCGCTGCTGAAGGCCACCCCGCTCGGCCGGCGGATCCGGGCGACCGTGGTGAACCGGGACCTGGCCGAGACCACCGGCATCTCCACCCGCCGCACCGACCGGCTGACCTTCTTCATCGGCTCCGGGCTGGCCGGGGTGGCCGGCGTCGCGGTCACCCTGATCGGTTCGACCAGCCCGTACCTGGGCACCAACTACATCGTCGACGCCTTCCTGGTGGTGGTCGCCGGCGGCATCGGGCAGATCAAGGGCGCGGCGATCGCCGCCTTCGTCCTGGGCGTGCTGCAGTCCGTCTTTGAATACTCGACGACGGCCAGCCTGGCCAAGGTGCTGGTGCTGGTGGCCGTCGTCGTCTTCCTCCAGGTCCGTCCGCAGGGCCTGTTCACCGTCAAGACGAGGAGCCTGGCATGAGCAACCCCTTCACCGGCGCACTGCGCCCGGGCCGGCCCCGCACCCTGGGCGGGTTCGCGCTGGCCGCCGTCCTGCTGTTCGGGCTCGCCCCGGCCGTCCTCTCCCCCTACAACCTGGGCCTGTTCGGCAAGTTCATCTGCCTGGCCATCGTGGCCGTCGGCATCGGCCTGGCCTGGGGCCGCGGCGGCATGCTGACGCTGGGCCAGGGCGTGTTCTTCGGGCTGGGCGCCTACGTGATGGCGATGCATATGCTGCTCGCCGACGCCTCGCTGTTCGGCGGCACCGGCGTGCCGGACTTCATGATGCTCTACGGCAACGGCACCGTGCCCGCCTGGTGGGAGCCGTTCCGCAGCCCGGTGGTGACCCTTGCCGCCGTCGTCCTGCTGCCCGGCACGGTGGCGCTGCTGCTGGGCCTGGCCGTGTTCCGGCGCCGGGTCAAGGGCGCCTACTTCGCGATCCTCAGCCAGGCCCTGGCCGCCGCGTTCGCGGTGTTCCTGGTCGGGCAGCAGGCCACCACCGGCGGCTCCAACGGGCTCAGCGGCTTCCGGTCCTTCTTCGGCTTCGACCTGCAGGACCCGGCCAACAAGACCATGCTGTACCTGATCGCCGCCGCCGCGCTGCTCGGCGCCGTCGCCCTGGCCCGGCAGCTGATCAACAGCCGGTTCGGGGAACTGCTCACCGCCGTAAGGGACCAGGAGGAGCGGGTCCGGTTCCTGGGCTACGATCCGGCCGCCCTCAAGACCGCCGTGTACGTCCTCGCCGCGGTGCTCGCCGGCATCGCCGGGGCGCTGTTCGTGCCGATCGTGGGCATCATCTCCCCCGCCGACGTCGGCGTGGCCCCCTCCATCGCGTTCCTCATCGGCGTGGCGATCGGCGGCCGGGCCACGGTGCTCGGCCCGGTGCTCGGGGCCCTCGGCGTGGCGTTTGCCCAGTCCGGGCTGGCCTCCACCTTCCCCTCCTTCTGGGTCTACTTCCAGGGCCTGCTGTTCATCATGGTCATCGGCTTCCTGCCCGGCGGCCTGGCCTCGCTGAAGCTCGGCGGGCTGGCCGGACGCCTGAAGCGGCGCACCGGCACGGCTCCCGACCCCGCCCCGCGGCCCGCGCGCACCGCCGTCCCGAGCACCGCCGCCCCGACCACCAAGGAGCAGCCGGCATGAACCCGCGCATCCCTCCCGTTCCCGCCGCCCCGCCGGCCCCGCTGCTGCCCGACGCCGAGCCCGCCCCGGGCGGCCTGCGCGCCGGCCGTCCGCAGTACCTGGAGATCCGGGACCTGCGGGTGACCTTCGACGGGTTCACCGCCGTGGACGGCGTGAACCTGGACGTCACCCAGGGCGACCTGCGGTTCCTCATCGGACCCAACGGCGCCGGCAAGACCACCGTCATCGACGCCATCACCGGCCTGGTGAAGGCCACCGGGTCGGTGAACCACACCGGCACCGAACTGCTGGGCCGCAAGGTGCACAAGGTGGCGCGGCTCGGCGTCGGGCGCACCTTCCAGACCGCCAGCGTGTTCGAGAACCTCTCCGTGCTGCAGAACCTGGACATCGCCGCCGGCGCCGGGCGCAGCCCGCTGCAGCTGCTGCGCCGCCGCCGCGGCGTCGAACCCGCGGTCGAGGAGGCGCTGGAGATCATCGGACTGGAACACGTGGCCGGCCGGCAGGCCGGGGAGCTGGCCCACGGGCAGAAGCAGTGGCTGGAGATCGGCATGCTGCTGGTGCAGAACGCGGACCTGCTGCTGCTGGACGAGCCGATCGCCGGGATGAGCCAGGACGAACGCGAACAGACCGGCGCGCTGCTGCGCCGCATCGGCGGCAGCCGGATCACCCTGGTGGTGGAGCATGACATGGACTTCGTCCGCGAGTACGCGACCTCCGTGACCGTGCTGGCCGCGGGCCGGGTGCTCAGCGAAGGCAGCGTGGCCGAGGTCCAGGCGGACCCGCGCGTGCAGGAGGTCTACCTGGGAACAGCCGCTGACGGAGGAGGGCACTGATGCTGGAAGTGAAGGACCTGCGGGTCGGGTACGGACGCACCGAGGTGCTGCACGGGGTGGACCTGACCGTGCCCGAGGATGCGGTGGCGGCGGTGCTGGGCCACAACGGCGCCGGCAAGAGCACGCTGCTGCGCGCCGTCGTCGGCCTCCTGAAGCCCACGGCCGGCAGCATTCGGCTCGACGGCGAGGACATCACCCGGCTGCGACCGCACCAGCGCACGGCGCGCGGCATCGCCTACGTGCCGCAGGGCCAGCAGGCGTTCGGGCCGCTGACCACGCTGGAGAACCTGCGGGTCGCGGCGGACGGACGGCGCAACGGCGCCGCCCTCGTGGAGGAGGCGCTGGAGATGTTCCCGGCGCTGCGGCCGCTGCTGGGCCGCCGGGCCGGGCTGCTCTCCGGCGGGCAGCGGCAGCAGCTGGCCATTGCCCGGGCCCTGATCACGCAGCCGCGGCTGCTGATCCTGGACGAACCCACCGAGGGCATCCAGCCCAACGTGGTGGCCGAAATTGAACGGACCATCATGGCCCTGGCCGCCCGGCCGGGCATGCAGGTGCTGCTGGTGGAACAGCACATCGGCTTCGCCCTGCAGGCCGCCCACGAGTACTCCGTCCTGGCCTCCGGCCGGGTGGCCTCCCGCGGTGCCGGCGGCACGGCGTCGGCGGCCGAAACCGTCCGAGCCGCGATGGCGATCTGAGCCCGGCCGGCTCCGGCCCGGGCCGGGGTCAGCGGACGATCAGCACGTCCAGGGTCCGCGGGCCGTGCACGCCCTCGACGCGTTCGAGCTCGATGTCGCTGGTGGCGCTCGGCCCGCTGATCATGGTCAGCGGACGGGTGCCGTCCAGCCGGCGCAGCGCCTCGGGCACGATCCCGGCAATGTCCTCTACCCGGACCACGCAGATGTGATGGTCCGGCACGAGGGTGATGGCGCGGCGGCCCTGGTTGGGGCTGCCGTCCAGGATGATGGTGCCGGTCTCGGCGACGGAGACCGCGCTGCCGGTGACCACGGCGTCGACGGCGTCCAGTTCGGCCACGCTGAGCGGGCTGCCGGCGGCGTCGGTCCGGCGCCGGGAGCGGGTTCCTGCCTGGGCGTCGATCGCCTCGGCCTCCTCCAGCCAGTCCGGGTCCAGGCCGTCGGGAACCACGTAGCTCTCCGCCTCGGCCAGCAGGGTGGCGATCCGCCCCGGCAGCTCGTCTTCGGTCACGACGGCGACGCCGGCCTTGTAGTCGACCAGCCGGTCCACCAGCAGGTCGATCAGCTGCTCGGTGGACAGGCCGGCCTCGTGCCGGTAGTTCCGCGGCACCTCGGGTACCGGCGGCTGGTCGGCCAGCGCACTGCGCAGCCGGCCCAGGATCTCTTCTCGTGCGCTCACCGCTGCTCCCCTTCCGTGCCGCCGCCTTCGGTGCCCTGCCCCTCGGCCGGTGCGCCGCCGTCGTCGTGATGCTTTTTCCACCAGTCGCGGAAGCTCTGCGCCGGCGGCGCGGGCAGGTCGCGGCTGGAGGTCCAGCCCGCGGCGATGCCGGGCAGGTGCTTGATCACCTTGTCCGGGCCCGCGGCAACCCGGCCCAGCGGCAGTGCCTTCTCGGCAAGGCCCAGCCGGGAGCCCTTGGACATGGCCCAGGAGGCGCCCTTCATCAGCACGTCCATCTGCGAGGGCAGCTTCTGCTTCCCGCGCTTGCTGTCCACGTCCTCCTTGCGCAGGTGCACAAGGATCTCGGGGATGTTGATCTTCACCGGGCAGGCGTCGTAGCAGGCGCCGCAGAGCGAGGAGGCGTACGGCAGCGAGTTGTTCTCCTCGGCCTGGATGCCGGTCATCAGCGGCGACAGGATCGCGCCGATCGGCCCGGGATACGTTGACCCGTAGGCGTGGCCGCCGGTCCGCTCGTAGACCGGGCAGACGTTCATGCAGGCGCTGCAGCGGATGCAGTGCAGCGCGGAGCGGCCCATGGTGTCCGCCAGGGCGGCGGAGCGCCCGTTGTCCAGCAGCACCAGGTGCACGTTCTTCGGCCCGTCGCCTTCGGTGACGCCGGTCCACATGGAGGTGTAGGGGTTCATCCGCTCGCCGGTGGAGGACCGCGGCAGCAGCTGCAGGAAGACCTCGAGGTCGGCCCAGGTAGGCACCAGCTTCTCCACGCCCATGACGGTGATCAGGGTTTCCGGCAGGGTCAGGCACATCCGGCCGTTGCCCTCGGATTCCACCACGCCCAGGGTGCCGGCGTCGGCCACGGCGAAGTTGGCGCCGGAGACGGCCACCTTGGCGGAGAGGAACTTGCGGCGCAGGTGCAGCCGGGCGGCCTCGGCCAGCCGGGCCGGGTTGTCGGTGAGCGCCGGGTCCACCTCGGGCATTTCGCGCAGGAAGATGTCCCGCACCTGGGTGCGGTTCTTGTGGATCGCCGGCACCAGGATGTGGCTGGGCTTGTCGTGGTCCAGCTGGACAATCAGTTCCGCGAGGTCGGTTTCGAAGGCGGCGATGCCCTCGGCCTCGAGGTGTTCGTTGAGCCCGATCTCCTGGGTGGCCATCGACTTGATCTTGACGACCTCGTCGGCGCCCTGTTCCCGGATCAGGTCGGTGACGATGGCGTTCGCCTCGGCGGCGTCGCGGGCCCAGTGGATGATGCCGCCGCGGGCGGTGAAGTTCTTTTCGAACTCCTCCAGCAGCTCGGGCAGGCGGGCCATCACGGCCTCCTTGACCGCACTGCCGGCGCTGCGCAGCTCCTCCCAGTCCGGCAGCTCGGCGACCACGCGGGCGCGCTTGTTGCGGATGGTCGAGGTGGCGTGGCCGAGGTTGGCGCGCAGCTGCGCGTTGCCCAGCTCGTGCTCGGCGGCGTCGGGGAACGGCTTCGCGGCGTGCAGGTTGCCGTGTCCGTACGCCCGCACTTCGGGCATGCCCAGGTAGGTGCTCATCGTCCGCTCCGTCCGGCCAGGCGGGCCTCGCCCGTGATGTCGACAGGGTTGTCCCGGGTGCTGGCCAGGATCTCGGCCAGGTGCAGGGTGGTGACGCCGGTGCCTTCGCGGGAGAGGCCGCCGCCGATGTGCATCAGGCAGGACGCGTCGCCGCCGGTGCACAGCTCCGCGCCGGTGGAGACGATGTTGGCGGCCTTGTCCTCCAGCATCGCGGTGGAGACCTGGGAGTTCTTGATCGAGAAGGTGCCGCCGAAGCCGCAGCACTGGTCGGCGGACGGCAGCGGGGCGACCTCGATGCCGCCCACCGTCTGCAGCAGGTCCAGCTGCCGGTCCCCCAGCCGCAGCAGGCGCATGCCGTGGCAGCTGGGGTGGTAGGTGACCTTGTGCGGGAACCAGGAGCCGAGCTGCTCGGCGGCGTCGGTCACGCCGAGCACGTCGGTGAGGAGCTGGGCGAACTCGTAGGTGCGGGCGCCGACCTCCTCGGCGCGCTTCTCCAGGCCGGCGTCGCCGCAGGCCCGCGCCAGCATCGGGTGCTGGTGCTTCACGGAGGCGACGCAGGATCCGGACGGGGCGACGGCGACGTCGTAGTCTCCGGTGTCGAACGCCTCGACGTGGTTGCGGACCACCGGCAGGGCCTCCGGGAAGTACCCGGAGTTCATGTGCATCTGCCCGCAGCAGGCCTGTCCGGCGGGGAACACGACCTCGTGGCCCAGCCGCTCCAGCACGGCGGCGGTGGCACGGGCGGTGCTCGGGTACATCGCATCGACGATGCAGGTGGCGAACAGCGCGATTCTCATAACAAGCCTCCCAGCCGGACACCCGGCACGTATGGTCTGACCATAGTAGAACACGTGGCAGCAGTGTAGCCAAGGGCACCACGACCGGTGACGGCGGTCACCAGTGTTCGGAAAAGTGGGCTAGCATTCTGTGGCCTGACCAATATGGCCTGACCATGGGCCAGGCTGCCGTCCGCTTCTCCGAGCCCTTGAGGAACCCCGTGGATACCTTCGTCCCCGCCACCGACCCGGTGCTGAACAGCGTGGCCTGGTCCGCCCTGGTCGCACTGCTGCCGCTGCTGGTCTTCTTTGTGCTGCTGGCCTTCCTCAAGGTCAAGGCCCACGTGGCCGGGGCGGCCGCCCTGCTCGCGGCCATCGTGGTGGCCGTGCTGGCCTACCGGATGCCCGCCGGGCTGGCCCTTCTCTCGGCCAGTCAGGGCGCGGTGTTCGGCGCGTTCCCCGTGCTCTGGATCGTGATCATGGCCGTCTGGCTGTACCAGATCACCGTGCTCAGCGGCCGGTTCGAGGACCTGCGCCGCGTCTTCGACCGGATCGGCGGCGGCGACGTGCGCGTGCAGGCCATCCTGGTCGCGTTCTGCTTCGGCGGCCTGCTCGAGGCCCTGGCCGGCTTCGGCGCCCCGGTGGCCATCACCGCCACCATGCTGGTGGCCCTGGGCATCCGCCCGCTGAAGGCCGCCGCCGCCGTGCTCGTGGCCAACACCGCCCCGGTCGCCTTCGGCGCCATGGCCATTCCGATCACCACCGCCGCCAACCTGACCGGCCTCGACGCCGTCCACCTGGGCACCGTCGTCGGCCGCCAGGCGCCGGTGCTGGCCGTCTTCGTGCCGCTGCTGCTGGTCTTCATCCTGGACGGGCGCCGCGGCATGCGCGACACCTGGCCGGTGGCCGTCGTCACCGGCGGCGCGTTCGCCGTGGCCCAGGTGCTCTGCTCCACCTTCTTCTCCTACGAGCTGACCGACATCGTCGCCGCCCTGGCCGGCCTCGGCGCCGCCGTCGTGTTCCTGCGCTTCTGGCAGCCGCGCGGCCTGGAGTCCGCCCGCGAGCGGATGGGCCTGCCCGCCGTGGCCGGGTCCGTCACCGCCGGCACCGGTTCCCGCACCGGGGTGCCCGGCGTCGGCGCCTCCGCTTCCGGGACGGCCGGAACCGGCGACGAGCTGACCGCCTCCCGCACCTGGCTGGCCCTGTTCCCGTACTTCCTGGTCATCGTGGTGTTCGGCATCGGCAAGCTGTGGCGGTGGGGTGTGGACGTGCCCGCCTTCCTGGCCTCCACCGACGTCAAGATCGCCTGGCCGTGGCTGCATGAGCGGCTGCTGGACGACTCCGGCAACCCGGTCTCCTCCACCATCTACACCTTCACCTGGCTCTCCTCCCCCGGCACCCTGCTGCTCATCACCGGCCTGATCGTGGCCGTGGTGTACGCGAAGTTCACCGACGGCGGCCGGTACGCGCTGCGCGTCGCCGACGCCGTGAAGGAGATCGGCCGCACCACCTGGAACATGCGCTGGGCCGGCCTGACCATCCTGTCCGTGCTGTCCCTGGCCTACGTCATGAACTTCTCCGGACAGACCGTGGCCATCGGCACCTGGCTGGCCGGCACCGGAGCGTTCTTCGCCTTCCTCTCCCCCGTGCTGGGCTGGGTGGGCACCGCGGTGACCGGCTCCGACACCTCCGCCAACGCCCTGTTCGCCCGCCTGCAGCAGACCGCCGGCCTCGAAGCCGGGATCGACCCGAACCTGCTGGTCGCGGCCAACACCACCGGCGGCGTCGTCGGCAAGCTGATCAGCCCGCAGAACCTGGCCATCGCCGTCACCGCGGTGAAGCTGGACGGCCAGGAGTCGGTGCTGCTGAAGAAGGTGGTCGGCTGGAGCGTGGGCCTGCTGCTGGTGCTCTGCACGCTGGTCTACCTGCAGTCCACCCCCGTGCTGGGCTGGATGCTCCCGTAGCACACAGGTGTTCCGCTGATGCTCCAAGGGCCTAGATTGGTCCTTGGAGCATCGCCGCTTCCCCACGACGGATCAGGATCGATATGAGCGTCACTGCAGATAACCCCGTCCACCCGTTCGCCGGTGCCTTCACCGAGCTGGGCCCGAACATCAGCACCCGGGAAATCGACCGGCGCAAGATGGCCCACGACGCCTCGCACTACCTGCTGGTTCCGCAGGCGGTGGCCACCCCCGGCTCGGCCGAGGAGGTGGCCGGGCTGCTGCGCCGCAGCCGCGCCCAGGGCATCCCCGCCACCTTCCGTTCCGGCGGCACCAGCCTCTCCGGGCAGGGCATCACCGACGCGCTGCTGATCGACACCCGCCGCCACTTCCGCGGCATCCAGGTGCTCGACGACGGCGCCCGGGTGCGCGTGGAGCCCGGCGTCACCGTGCGGGCGGTCAACGCCCGGCTCACCCCGCACGGGCGCAAGCTCGGCCCCGACCCGGCCAGCGAGATCGCCTGCACGATCGGCGGGGTGGTCGCCAACAACTCCTCGGGCATGTCCTGCGGCACCGAGTTCAACACCTATCAGACCGTGGAATCCCTGGTGATGGTGCTGCCTTCGGGGACCGTCATCGACTCCGCCGCCCCCGACGCCGCCGAGCGGCTGCGCACCCTGGAGCCGGAGCTGTTCGACGGGCTGCTGCGCCTGCGCGGCCGGATCGTCGCCAACCCGGAGTCGGTGCGCACCATCACCCGGCTGTTCTCCATGAAGAACACCATGGGCTATGGGCTGAACTCCTTCCTGGACTACGAGGATCCGGTCCAGATCCTCGCCCACCTGATGATCGGCTCCGAAGGCACCCTCGGCTTCGTGGCCGAAGCGGTGTTCCGGACCGTGCCGGCGCTGCCCCAGGCGGCCACCGGTCTGCTGCTGTTCGAGGACCTCGACGCCGCGGCCACCGCGCTGCCGGACCTGGTCGCCCAGGGCCTGGCCGCCGTCGAGCTGCTGGACGCCACCTCGCTGCGGGTGGCGCGGGCCGCCGTCGACGCCCCGGAGCAGCTGAAGGCGCTGGAGGTGGACCGGCATGCGGCGCTGCTGATCGAACACCAGGCGGCCGACGTCGAACAGCTCGCCGAGCTGCGCGCCGGCACCGATCCGCTGCTGGCGTCGCTGGACCTGGCCGCGCCGTTCGAAATGACCGGCGACGCGAAGGCCCGCGCCCGGCTCTGGCATATGCGCAAGGGCCTGTACACGACGGTCGCCGGCGCCCGGCCCACCGGCACCAACGCCCTGCTTGAGGACATCGTGGTGCCGGTGCCCGCCCTGGCCCGGACCTGCGCCGAGCTGACCGAGCTGTTCAGCAGGCACCGCTACCGGGACTCGGTGATCTTCGGGCACGCCAAGGACGGCAACGTCCACTTCATGCTCAACGAACGCTTCGACGACCCGGTGGAGCTGGAGCGCTACCAGGCCTTCACCGACGACATGGTGGACCTGGTCCTCGCCGAGGGCGGCTCGCTCAAGGCCGAGCACGGCACCGGCCGGATCATGGCCCCGTTCGTGCGCCGCCAGTACGGCGACGAGCTCTACGAGGTGATGTGCGAGCTGAAGGCGCTGGTCGATCCGCCGAACCTGCTCAACCCCGGCGTGCTGCTGAACGACGACGCCACGGCCTACATCCGCGACCTCAAGGTCGCGCCCACGGTCGAGGAGGAGGTGGACCGCTGCGTCGAGTGCGGGTACTGCGAGCCGGTCTGCCCCAGCAAGGACATCACCACCACCCCGCGCCAGCGGATCGTGCTGCGGCGTGAAATCGCCGCCGCCGAGCAGCGCGGCGACGACGCCCTGGCCCGCCGGCTGCGCGAGGACTACGACTACGACGGCACCCAGACCTGCGCCGTCGACGGCATGTGCGTCACCGCCTGCCCGGTGCTGATCAACACCGGCGACCTGACCCGCCGGCTCCGCCGCGAGGATGCCAACCCGGCGGCGCAGCTGGGCTGGAAGGCCGCGGCCAAGGGCTGGGGCGGAGCCACCCGGCTCGGCGGCCTGGCCCTGTCCGCGGCCAAGGTGTTCCCGGCGCCGCTGCCCAAGGCGGCCACCGCCGTCGCCCGCGCCGTGCTCGGCGACGAGAACATTCCGGAATACACCGGCGTGCTGCCCGGCGGCGGATCCGCCCGCACCCCGCGCGAGGACCCGGACGCCGAGGTCGTGTTCTTCCCCGCCTGCATCGGCACCATGTTCGGCCCGGCGGCCGACGGCGAGGGCGCCTCAGCGGCGTTCCTGGAACTGTGCGGGCGGGCCGGCGTCGGCGTCAGGGTGCCCGAGGGCATCGGCAGCCTGTGCTGCGGCACGCCCTGGAAGTCCAAGGGCTTCTCGCAGGGCTACGGGACGATGACCGACCGCGTGTTGGCCGGGCTGTGGGAGGCCTCCGGCGGCGGGGCGCTGCCGGTGGTGTGCGACGCGGCGTCATGCACCGAGGGCCTGGACACGATGAAGCGGGCGGCCGCCCAGAGCGAGAAGTACGCGGCGCTGCGGTTCGTTGACTCGACCGAGTTCGTTCGGGACCGGGTGCTGCCGCGGCTGGCCGTTTCGCGGAAGCTGACCTCGCTGGCGCTGCACCCGACCTGCTCCTCCACCCAGCTGGGCGCCAACGACGCCCTGTCGGAGATCGCCGCGGCGGTCAGCGACGAGGTGTACGTGCCGCCGAGCTGGGGCTGCTGTGCCTTCGCCGGCGACCGCGGGCTGCTGCATCCCGAGCTCACCGCCTCGGCAACCGACCGGCAGGCGGCGGAGATCAACACCCGCGAGTTCGGCGGCTACGCGTCGGTGAACCGGACCTGCGAGATCGGCATGTCCAAGGCCACCGGCCACACCTACCGGCACATCCTGGAGTATCTGGCCGAGGCGACGCGGTAGGGCGGCGGCGCGCCGGCGTGGGCGGTGACCGGTGTGTGGGCCACGGGGACGCGGCGGGCGCGGCGGGCGGGGCGGGCGGGGCCGTGCAGCCGGTGACGCTTCGGCTGCCGTTCCGGGGCCGCTGGACGGTGCAGAACAGTCCGGCGAACCGGGTGCCCAGCCATGGCACGGACCTGTTCGGCACCACGTACGCCATCGACTTCGTGGCCGTGGACGCGCAGGGCCGGTCTGCCCCGTCCTCGTGGCGCGCCGTCGTCGGCGTCGAGCGGCCCGACCAGTTCACCGGCTTCGGGGCGCCGATCCTGGCGCCGGCGTCGGGCGTCGTCGCCGCGGTGCACGACGGCGAACCGGACCATGAGGCCCGCCGCTCCCCCGTCTCCCTGCTCGGCTATGCCCTGACCCAGGCCGGCCGGGTGCGGCAGGGCGTCGGGGCGGTCGCGGGCAACTTTGTGGTGCTGGCTGTGCCTGTGCGGCCGGGCTCTATGGCCGGCGTTCGCACAGTCTACGTGCTGCTCGCTCATCTGCGGCGGGGATCCATCGGCGTCGGCGTCGGGGACGCCGTCGTGCCGGGTGCCCGGCTCGGGGAATGCGGCAACTCTGGCAACAGCACCGAGCCGCATGTGCATGTGCAGGTCACCGACTCAATGGACTGGAGCCGGGCCCGCGGGCTGCCGCTCGCTTTCGAGGGCCCCGGCGGTAAGCAGCCCTGGCTGCCGCGCACCGGGGAGACGCTCGACGCCGGGTAGCCGGACTATCGGCGGGTTGAGGTCCCTTAGCCCCGGCGGCAGCCCGACTATCGGCGGGCTGATGCGTGCAAGACCCCCGTGAAGCCGCACCAACCCGCCGACAGACGACCCGGTGCGGGCGTAGCCTGCCTCCGCCCGGACTCTCGGTGGGTTGGGGTCGCGCAGCCGTGCCGGAGCGCAACTATCGGCGGGTTGATGTGGGAAAGGGCCCCGCGAAGCAGCGCCAACCCACCGACAGACGACCCAATCCTGGCGCAGCCGTGCCTGAGCGCAACTATCGGCGGGTTGACGTCGCTAAGTCCCCTGCCTCACCACTTCTATCGGTGGGTTCACGCGTGAAAGGCAGCCGCGAAGCAGCACCAACCCACCGGGAGACGAACCGGTGCGGGCGCCAAGCCGCCCCACCCAAAGCATCCGTTGTACAGATAACGTCCCTTTACCCACCGCCAAGCAGCATCTGCTGTACAACGGGTTCCCACCCGCCGGGCAAAGCAGCATCTGCTGTACAACGGATTCGCGGCGGTGCTCGCGGACGGCGCAGAGACCCGCCTGTCCCCGCGGCTGATCAGCTCCGGTCGCCGCCCCTCCGCACCGGCCGCAGCCGGGCGGTGACGGCCAGCGCCAGCACGGCCAGCGCCACGGCCCCGGCGAACACCGCGGTGAACGCCTGCTCCGGGGAGGCGGGCAGCAGCGCCGCGAAGCCGATGCCGCCGAGCGCCAGCCACAGCGACTGGACCAGGTTGTCGTTGATCTGCAGCGACGAGCTGTTGGCGCCCTCCTCGCCCCGCCGGGACCAGTCCAGCAGCAGCACCGACAGGGTGGAGAAGCCCATGCCGATGCCCAGGCCGGCCACCGCCCAGCCGGCAATGACGACGGCGACGCTCACCTGCGGGTGCACGGCGGCCAGGGCCGGGACCATGCCTGCGGCCATCAGCAGCACCCCGAGACGCACCCGCATGACCTTCGAGGCCAGGAAGCGCAGGTTGGCCGCCAGCCAGGAACCGCCGAACCAGGTCAGCGCGGAGACGCTCAGCAGCGCACCCGCCTGCACCGGCTCGAACCCGCGCTGCTCCACCAGGGCCAGCGGCAGATAGGCCTCCACGCCCACGAACGCCGCACCCACCAGGCCCCGGGAGGCGATGACCGCCGGCAGGCCGCGTCGCAGGGTCCAGGTGCCCTTCGGCAGCAGGCGCGGGCCGCCCAGCAGCACCGCCGCCAGCGACACCGCCCCGAGCAGCACCGGCCAGCTCCGGCCGTCCAGGCCCTGCTCGCCCAGACTGCCCAGCCCCAGCACCCCCGCTGCCGCGGTCACCGACCACAGCACCGGGCCGGGCCGCCCCCGCCACCGGCCGTCGGAGGCGGTGGCGCGCAGCACCGGCTCCAGCGCCAGATAGGAGACGACGGCGAGCACCGGGGCGATCCCGAACACCCACCGCCAGCCCAGCACGTCGTTGATCGCGCCCGCAATGACCGGTCCGATGACGCCCGGCAGCACCCACCCGCTGGTCAGCACCGTGAACGCCTGCGGCCGCATGGCCTCCGGATAGGCGCGGGCCACCACCACGTACATCGCCACCGAGGCCAGCCCGGAGCCGAAGCCCTGCAGTCCGCGGCCCACCAGCAGCAGCCCCATGCTCGGGGCCAGCGCGGCCGCCGCCAGCCCCAGGGAGAACAGCAGGACGCCCAGCCGCAGCGCCGGGCCCGGTCCGCGGGCGTCGCTCCAGCCGCCGCCCAGTCCGATCGAGACCACCGACAGTGCCATGGGGGCGCCGAACGCCAGCGCGTACAGGCTCAGCCCGTCCAGGTCCCGGGCCACGACCGGCATCACCGTCGCCACCGCGAGCGCCTCGAAGGCGAAGAGGAACGCGAGCGCGAACAGGCCCGCCGTCGTCGTGCGGTAGGTACGGGACCAGACCCGGGCCGACGACGGCGCGCCGCCGGCCGGTATGGAAGATGAGGCGTCGACGGCGTCCGGGCGGGCGGCTTCGCCCGGCGCCGACGTCGGCGGGGCGGGATGGGGGCTGCTGCCGGGCTCGGGCACTCGGGCTCCTTCGTCGATCACGGATCCATTGTGCGCCACGGCTCGCGGCGCCAGTGTCCAGCGAACAACCTCAAGTACCGTTGAGGTCAAGCAGGAGGAATACCATGACGCCCAACCCCGAACAGGACCGGGAACTGACCCCCGGACAGCTGTCCGAACGCAGCGGGGCAGCCGTGTCCGCGCTGCATTACTACGAGCGTGAGGGCCTGATCAGCAGCCGCCGCACCGCCGGCAACCAGCGCCGCTACCCGCGGCACATGCTGCGCCGGGTGGCCTTTATCCGCATCTCCCAGCAGCTGGGCATCCCGCTGCGCGACATCCGCGCCGCACTGGCGACCCTGCCGCCGGACCGCGCCCCGAGTCGTGAGGAATGGGCGCAGCTGTCCGCCGGGTGGCGGCAGGTGCTGGATGAGCGGATCGAGCAGATGGAACGGCTCCGCGACGACCTGGACGGGTGCATCGGCTGCGGCTGCCTCTCCCTGACCCGCTGCAGCCTGTACAACTCCCGGGACTCCCTGGCCACGGAAGGGGCCGGCCCCCGGCTGCTGCTGACCCGGCAGCGCCGGGACGCCAGCCGGCGGCAACAGGTCACTGACCTGTCCGCCGTCCCGGCCGGCGTCTCCCCGGATCCGGACCGCTCCGTCCCGCCCGTCGACGCCTAGGGCCGCTCAGTTCGGGATGAACTCCGGTGGCATCTGCTGCAGCGACCATTCGTTGCCGTCCGGGTCGCTGAAGTACACGAACCGGCCCCAGTCCAGCGGCGTCACCTCGCTGGCGTCGACGCCGTTGTCCACCAGGTGCCGGCGCGCGGCGTCGGCATCGGGCACTACGATCTGGATCCGCTGGCTGCCCGGAACCATGTCCGTGGTGCCGGTGCCGATCACCACCGAGCAGGCGGACCCGGGCGGGGTCAGCTGCACGAAGCGCAGGTCGGGGGTGACCTGATGGTCGTGGTCGGCGTTGAAGCCGACGCGGTTTACGTAGAAGTCCTTCGAGGCGTCCACATCCGTCACCGGCACGGGCACGAGTTCGATTTTCCAGTCCACCGTCTGTCCCTTCGCGTCGCCGGCCGGGTTTCCCGGCCGATGCAGGGAGACTAGGCCGTCCCGGCGCCTGCCAACAGGACTTCGCGGACGGAAGCGGTCCGCATTGCCGAGCTTTGCCGAGTTGGGCTCCGCACGGCGGACCACCCGCACCCCCGGACCGATCCGGCCGGGCCCGCATCCCTCCCTCGCTCGGCACCACTCGCCACCGCTTATCAGGGTGCTGAGGAATAAACCCCGCGCGGCGCTGTGTTGCCGACTACATGAGCGAGCAGACCGTAGAACCGAACCTGTCCCCCGTCATCGACCTTTTGGACCTCGGACCCGTGCACCGGCTGGGCTACGGTGCCATGCGCATCGTGGGCGACGGCGTGTGGGGCGAGCCCGAGAGCCGCGGCACCGCCGTCGAGGTGGTGCGCCGCGCCGTCGAACTGGGCGTCGACTTTATCGACACCGCCGACTCCTACGGGCCGAACATCAGCGAGGAGATCATCGCCGAGGCCCTCTACCCCTACCCGGAGGGGCTGCGGATCGCCACCAAGGTGGGCTTCGTGCGCACCGGTCCGGACGTGTGGGTGCCGGTCGGCCGGCCGGAGTACCTGCGCCAGCAGACCGAGCTGAGCCTGCGCAAGCTCAAGGTCGACGCGCTGGACCTGCTGCAGCTGCACCGGATCGATCCCAAGGTCGACGCCGAAGAGCAGTTCGCCGTCCTGCGGGACCTGCAGCAGGAGGGCAAGGTGAAGGCCCTGGGCCTGTCCCAGGTCACCGTGGAGCAGCTGCAGGCCGCGGAAAAGTATTTCACCGTGTCCACCGTGCAGAACCGCTACAACCTCACCGACCGCTCTTCCGAAGACGTGCTCGAGTACGCCGAGGCCAACGGCATCGGCTTCATTCCCTGGGCGCCGATCTCCGCCGGCGAGCTGGCGCAGCCGGGCGGACCGGTGGACGACGCCGCCCGCCGGCTGGGTGCCACCACCTCCCAGGTCGCGCTGGCCTGGCTGCTGCGCCGCTCCCCCGTGATGATGCCGATTCCCGGCACCGGCTCGGTGCAGCACCTGGAGGAGAACATGGCCGCCGCGTCGCTGCAGCTCGACGACGCCACCTTCGAGGAGCTCGACGCCGCCGGCCGCGCCGCCGCGAAGTAACACCGGCAGATCCACCCCCACCCCCCACTCAAGGAGGACCCCCATGTCGAACATCCTGATGGTCGTATCCGCCGCCGATTCCCTCACCATGAAGGACGGCTCCGAGCATCCCACCGGCTTCTGGGCGGAGGAGCTCGTGGAGGGCCACCGCACCCTGATGGAGGCCGGCCACACCGTCACCTTCGCCACCCCGGGCGGCAGGCGCCCCACCGTGGACCAGGTCAGCCTTGACCCGTCCCAGGCCGGCGGCGAGGACCGCGCCGCCGAGCTGCGCCGCTACCTGGACACCCTGGCCCCGGAGCTGGAGCACCCGCTGGCCCTGGCCGACGTCGACCCCGCCGGCTACGTCGCCGTCGTCATCCCCGGCGGCCACGGCCCGATGACCGACCTGGCCTTCGATCCGGAGATGGGCCGGATCCTGGTCGCCGCGAACGACGCCGGGCTGATCATCGCCCCGTACTGCCACGGCCCGGCCGCCCTGCTCAGCGCCGTGACCGGGGATGGCTCGTTCGCCTTCGCCGGCCGCCGGCTCACGGTGTTCACGAACGAGGAGGAGCTGGCCGGCGGCACCGGGGAGAACACCCCCTGGATGGTCGCCGACGCCCTGGCTGAAAAGGGCGCGGTGGTGGACGCCGGCCCGGCCTGGAGCAGCTTCGTGGTCCGCGACGGCAACCTGATCACCGGCCAGAATCCGCAGTCCTCCGTGGCCACCGCCGCCGCCGTGCTGTCCGCGCTCGACGGCGACGACGAGCTCTGATGAGCCGCGTCCTGATTGCCGGCTGCGGCGATCTGGGCACCGAGGCCGGCCTGCGGTTCGCCGCGGCCGGCTTCGCCGTGTCCGGATGGCGGCGCAGCCCGGAGAAGCTGCCCGCCCCGATCGAGGGCGCCGCGGCCGACCTCGCCGACGCCGGCCTGCCGCCGGTGCCCGCGGACACCGACGTCGTGGTCATTACCCCCGCCGCCCGGGAACGCAGCGAGGCCGCCTACCGGGCCACCTATCGGGACGGCACCGCGCATGTGCTGGACGCGCTGGAACGGGACGGGGTGCACCCGCGCCGGATCCTGCTGGTCTCCTCCACCGCGGTGTATGGCGACGCCGACGGCGGCCGGGTGGACGAGCTCACGCCCACGGACCCGGCGTCGGCCACCGGGGCGGTGCTGCGCGAGGCCGAGCAGCTGCTGCTGGCGCGCCGCCCGGACGCGGTGGTGCTGCGGCTGGCCGGAATCTACGGGCCGGGCCGCACCCGGCTGATCGACCAGGTGCGCTCCGGTGCCGCCGTCGTCCGCCCCGGGCAGCTGACCAACCGCATCCACCGCGACGACGCCGCCGCCGCGCTGGTGCACCTGGCCGGGCTGGCCGATCCGGCGTCGCTGTACCTGGGCGTGGACGACGAGCCGGTGGAGCAGGCCGAGGTGCTGGCCTTCCTGGCCGCCGAGCTGGGACTGCCCGCCCCGGCGGCGGATCCCGACGCCGGAGCCTCCCCCCGGGGCGGCAACCGGCGGCTCAGCAACGCCCGGCTGCGCGGCTCCGGCTTCACCTTCACCTATCCCACGTATCGGGAGGGCTACCGGGCGGTGCTGGCCGGCACCGGCGTCCGGCACCCCTGACCGGGCTGCACAGTGCAAAGGAGGCCGCTTCCCCGTGGGGGAAGCGGCCTCCTTTGCGTGCGTGGCGGGGCTCAGCCCTTCGGAATGGGCGGGCCGAGGTAGAGCAGCACCGAGAACACCACCGCGACGCCGACCAGCGCCACCAGCGCGGCGGCCACGGGGCGCCGGAGCACCAGCGCGGCGACCCTGTCCGGGAAGGTGGCCGGCTCCTCGCCGCCGGGCGCCATCCGCCAACCGCCCTCGAGCATGCCGCGCCGGTCCACCGACTTCTCGAAGGGGATGGTGGCCCAGGGCACGACGGCGAGCAGCACGCCCGGCACGCCGGTGCGGGCCGGCCACTTCTGGTTGGCCCAGACGAACACGGTGACCGCGGCGTAGGAGAGGAAGACGAAGCCGTGCAGGCCGCCGGCGATCGGCGTGAACGACTCGTTGCCGAAGCCGTACTTGGTCACCAGGGCCGCGATCAGCAGGGTCCACGTCACGGCCTCGGCGAAGGCGAGGGTGGTGAACAGTTTCCGGGGGGTCATGGCGATGCGCTTACCTTCCACATGGACGTTGCCAACATTATGTCAGCATCGCGGCGGGGGCCCCTAATCCCCGGGCGCAGGATCAGCTCCCCCGGGGCAGGAGCAGCACTTCGGCGGGGGCCCCGCTGCCACGGACGAACAGCAGGCTGTCGCCGTCCACGAGCGGACCCAAGGGTGCGCTGTCGCCCTCGAAATCGGTCCTGGCCCGCACCTGACCGGTGGCGGCGTCGACGGCCAGCAGCCGGTGGCGGCTCCAGGGGGTGCCGTCATCGCGGCCGTGGACGGCGGGGTCATGGGACGAGGCGAAGACGTAGGCCGTGCCGCCGGCCAGGACGGCGCGCAGCTCCGCGGCCGCGAACGGCGGTGCGCTCTCATCCGCTGCAGTGTCACCGGAAAGGCCCGCCGTCCACCGGGCTCCTGCGCCGCCGGCGTCCAGGGCATGCACGGCTCCGCCGGAACGGACCAGGACGGTGGGACCCTCGGCCATGATCTCCACCGCATCCGGGAGGCCGGCGTAGGCCGCCTGCGGCGCGGGCACGGTGCCGAGCACCTCTTTCTCTCCCCGGGCGTCCAGCCGCAGCACGTCAAGGACATCATCCCTGCCGTCCGCGCCGCCGGGCCGGCGTTCGGTGACCAGGAAGCCCGCCGCATCGGCGGTCAGCGCCCCGAATTCGGTGCCGCTGCGGCGGACCACCAGGCGGTTTCCGTCGGCACGGTCGAAGAGCTCGATGACGCCACCGTCGGACACCGCCAGCACGCCGCCGGACACGGCAACGGAGGTCCGGTCTCCGACGGCGGCTCCGCTGTCCGCCCGCCACTGCTGCACCGCCGCCCCGGTGTCCACGGTGCTTTCGTCAGCCGCCGCGGTGCCGGGGGCGGTGTCGTCCCCGGCACCGGCGTCCAGGGCACCGGGGTCCAGGGCGGTCAGGGCGCCGCCGGCCAGGTAATACAGCACGCCGGCGTCGACGGCGAGAACGGGAAACTCCCCTACCGCGGCGAGCGCCTCCGCCCGGCCGGTGGCCAGGTCGTAGCGCCCGATTTCGCGGACGTCGTCGCCGACGGTGCCGGCGATCCGTTCGTCGGCGAAGTAGAGGTAGCCGTCGGCGATCACCGGCGCGGTCTCCCGGCTCAGCCGGGTGCTGCCCTTGCTCAGCGACCGGCCTTCGTAGTCAGGCTCCGGAAGCGACGCGGGGACGGCGCCGGTGCGGTAGTCGGTCACGGCCACGCCGCTGTCGGTGTAGGAGAACAGCCAGCCGTCCACCGCCTCGGTGTGGCCGCTGTATCGGTATGCGGCGTTTTCCACCGGAACCCGCTGCAGCTGCTCCGCCGGCTGGCCTTCGCCGTCGAACACGTTGATCCACGGGTGTGCGCCGGTGTGGAAGGACGGCGGTCCGGAGGCGGAGGCCGCCCGGCTTTCCTCCGCGGCGCCGGTGCAGCCGGCGAGCAGCAGGGCGGCCGCCAGCGCAGGCGCGAGCAGCATGGTTGAGGTGCGGTTCGGCATCGTTCCCCCGATCGGTGCCCGGACAGATGCCTGTGAGCCTACCCTGTTGGCTCGCCGATGCCGCCGACCGGAGCCGGCACGTCCTCGCGCAGTCCCTGGGCAAAGAACGCCAGTTCCCATTCCATCGACGTGGCGAAGGCTGCCGCTGCCGCGTCCCGCTCCGGGGCGCCGTCGGCCGCGGCCAGTGCCTGCTCCAGCAGCGCGACGGCGCGGGCCGTGGCCTCGCTGAACCCCGTCGCGCTGTAGGTCTGCACCCAGTCCCGGTAGGGGCCGGCGGAATCGGTGCGCGGCAGCAGCCGCGCACCGACGTCGGCGTACAGCCAGAAGCAGGGCAGCACCGCGGCGACCGTGCGCAGATAGCGCTGGGCGCGCGGGGCCGCCGCGTAGTCGCTCCCCAGGTGGGCGAGGTAGCCGCGGGTGACCGGCGACGGCGATACGGGGGCCGCGGCCAGCCGGCTGCGGTGCAGGTGCTGTTCCTCTTCGATGCAGGCCTGTGCCTGGACGGCCCAGAAGGTCCGGGCCTGCTCGTCGTCGGCCAGGTCGGCACACCGAGCCAGGGCGTCGGCGTACCCCCCGAGATACAGCGCGTCCTGGGCGAGATAGGTGTCGAACGCCGCGGCGGGCAGGCTGCCGTCGGCCAGCCCGCCGAGGAACTCCAGCGCGTAGACGCGCTGCCGCGTCGCCGCCGTGCGGCGCCACAGCTCCTCCGTGAGCGGCCCGGCTGCCGCGGGCCGGGGTCCGTCCAAGGACTCGTCGGAAGTGGAGGACGCGGCTGCGGAGCCGGGCTGCGTGGGGGCGGTCAGGTCCTGATCGGCCATGTGCGGGCTCATCGTGAGGTCCCTTCGGATGCGGCGGCGCGCAGGGGCCCGGCCAGGCCGCGCTCCCAGACGCCGTGGAAGTGGTGGATGGGTCCGTGCCCGGAGCCGACATGCAGCTCATCGGCGTGCTGCAGCGCTTCCTGCAGCCAGTCCTTGGCGGCCCGCAGGGCCGCCTCCCAGCTGCCGAGCCGAGGGTACAGGGTGGCCAGGGCGGAGGACAGCGAGCAGCCGGTGCCATGCGTGTTCGCCGTCTGCACCCGCGGCGTCCGGACTTCCGTGACCGGCCCGGCGGCGGACACCAGCGCGTCCGGGCTGCCGGCATCCGCGGCCAGGTGCCCGCCCTTGGCCAGGACGAGGACCCGGTGCCGGGCGGCGAGGGCTTGGGCCTGTTCCAGCGCTTCGGTCCAGCTGCCGGCTTCTCCGGTGCCGAGCAGGGCGGCCAGCTCCGGCAGGTTCGGCGTCACCAGGTCCGCCCGGTGCAGCAGGTCGCGCACCGCGTCCTCCGCGGCGGCGTCGAGCAGCCGGTCGCCGCTGGTGGCCACCATCACCGGATCCAGCACGACGGCGGGCGGGCGCACCCGGTCCAGCCAGGCCGTGACGGCGGCGGCGACGTCGGCGCGGCCCAGCATTCCGATCTTCACCGCGTCGATCTGCACATCGTCGGAGACGGCGTCCAGCTGCTCGGCCAGGAAGGACACCGGCGGGGTGTGGATGGCGCGAACGCCGTGGGTGTTCTGCGCCACCAGGGCGGTCACCACGGCCATGCCGTAGCCGCCGTTGGCCGCGATGGACTTCAGGTCCGCCTGGATGCCCGCTCCCCCGGTCGGGTCGGTGCCGGCGATGCTGAGCACCCGAGGCACGGAGCGGGTTCCGGCGGCGGTGTCCGCCGGCGCCCCGGCGGCCCGGCCGGTGGACCCGCTCATCGGTTCCACTCCCGGACCAGGTCGGCGGCGGCCTGCCGTGGATCGGCGGCGGCGCAGACCGCGGAGACGACCGCGACGCCGCTCGCTCCGGCGGCGCGCAGCGGCGCGACGTCGGCGGCCGTGACCCCGCCGATCGCGACGCAGGGCACCGGGGCCGCGGCCGCGAACCGGGCGAAGCCGTCGATGCCCAGCGGTTCGGGGTGGTCCTTCTTGGTGGCGGTGGGCCGGATGACGCCGGCGCCCAGATGGTCCACGGTTCCGGCCGGCAGGGCGGCGAGCGCGGCCAGGTGCTCGGGCGTGTTGGCGGTCAGCCCGACGACGGCGTCGGGGCCGACCAGCTGCCGCACCGCCGCCACGGGCAGGTCGGATTGGCCCACATGCACGCCGTGCACGGCCGCGCCCGCGGCCCGGGCGGCAAGGTAGAGGTCCACCCGGTCATCGACCAGCACCAGGGCGCGGTCTCCCACCGCCTCGGCAACGGCCAGCACCCTGGCATAAAACTCGGCGGCAGAGGCGTCCTTTTCCCGCACCTGGACGGTGCGGATGCCGCCGGCGACGGCGGCGCGCACCGTGTCCACCAGGCCGCGGGGCCCGCACTGGGCGGTGTCGGTGACCAGGTAGATGCCGGTGCTGCGGGCCCGGGCGCGGGGGTCGGCGCCGGTCAGCGGGTCACGGGCCAGGTCCTGGGCGCTCACGAGATCACCAGCCGGGAGGTGAGGTCGGCGGCGTCGACGGCGGCGAGCGCGTCGAGGAACGCGACGGCGAAGCTGCCGGGCCCTGCCGCCTGCTCGGCGGCGATTTCCGCCGCGACGGTGTAGACGGCGGTGCCGGCGGCAGCGGCGGCCAGCCGGTCGACGTCGGGCGCGGCGCCCAGGAAGGCGGCGGTGACGGCGCCCAGGGCGCAGCCACCGCCGGTGATCCGGGTCAGCCAGGGGTGGCCGTTGCCGATCCGGAGCACGTCCTGCCCGTCGGTGACCAGGTCCACCGACCCGGACACGGCGACCACGGAACCGTACTTGCCGGCCAGCAGCTGCGCCGCCGGCAGCGCATCCTCGGGGTTGTCGGTGGCGTCGACGCCGCGGCCGCCGGCACCCTGGCCGGCCAGGGCAATGATCTCGGAGGCGTTGCCGCGGATCACGGCCGGGCGGCGTTCCAGCAGTTCGGCGGCCAGCCGGGTGCGGACGGGCAGCGAGCCGACGGCCACCGGGTCCAGCACCCAGGGGGTGCCGGCGTCGGCGACGACGACGGCGGCCTCCGCCATCGCCTCGCGCTGCTCCGCGGTGGGCGTGCCGAGGTTGATCAGCACCCCGGAGGCGATCCGGGCAAACGGTCCGGCTTCCCCGGGAATGTCGGTCATCGCCGGAGCCGCGCCGAGCGCGAGCAGCGCGTTGGCGGTGAAGTTGGTGACCACCACGTTCGTCAGCGACTGCACCAGCGGCGTGCCGGCGCGCAGCTGTGCGAGGAGGTCAATGGTCAGGTCTGGAGTCAGGCGAATGCTCATCCGCGACATCCCTTCGCTAGTTCTAACTAGATCAGGTTCGACGGGTCTCATCTCAGCCTTGCGGCACCCCGTGTCACTGCCTTCGACTGTAGCCCCGCTCACAGGCAGGGGCAAACCACCGGACCCTGCCCGGAACGGGCAGGGTCCGGCCTGCACCTCGGCGGCAGCGCGTCAGCGGCGGTAGGTCAGGGCCTCAGTGGCCCAGTCCAGGTCCGGCCAGGGATCCTGGCGCTGCAGGATGGCGAAGGCGCTGGAGCAGAAGTCCACCACCGTCCGCTGCGGGTCCGCCGTGGCCAGGGCATCCTCAAGGGGAAGCACGTACTCGCATTCCTGAGCCAGGAACCGGGCGGCGTCGGGCTTCAGCATGGCCTCGTAGCTTCCGATGTCGCTGACGAACGGATAGGGCAGCACGAAGAAGGACGGCCGTGGAGACTTCGGATCGCCGGGCCAGAATCCGAACTCGCAGGCCTTCTCGTCGAAGGATCCGGCGGCAATCTCGCCGCGGCCGGGATAGGGCGCCGCCTGGCCGCTGAACAGCGTGCCGGTGAGGTCCATGGTGCCGAACCAGTAGGCGGGCATCTCCACCTTGCCCCGCCACGGCGCCATGAACGCGGCGATGCTGCGGTATGCGAAATGCAGGTTTTCCAGGAACAGGGTCACCGCGTCCCGGTCATAGGAGGCGTGCCGGTCGTCCTGGTCGAAGTCGACCGGATCGTGGAACTCCTGCGGCCGGACGTTGATCGGGGTGGGGGCGTTGATGTCGTCCAGCGCCACCATCAGCTGCTCGTAGAAGCGCTTGACGCTCAGGCCCGGCCCCAGCGGGATCTTCTCCCGCAGGCCGCGGCTGTTCTGCACGACGACGTGGTGCCGGCGCAGGTTGAAATAGATTTCGAAGTTCGACTCATGCGCCGGAATGATCCCGGTGCCGATCCCGTCGATCGTCAGGAACAGGCGGACGTGCGCCCACTCGGGCCGCTGGGGGCTGCGCTCGAGCTTCACCTTGCCCGCCATCTGCAGGAACATGTGCAGCGTATCGGCGGTGGCCTGCCAGTCGGGGTAGTTCAGGAACCTGGTCTTCATCTCCTACGCCTCTCTCGCGGAAACCGGCGCCTCCCCCCGTAGCCCTCCCCTCAGTGTGGGGGCCGGTTCAGGTGCCGACAAGGGTGCGCGCCGGCGTCCGTGCGGACCCCGGGCGGCGTCATGCAGCTGCCGTAAAATGGACGTCCATTCCCCCGCCTGCCCATGCCCACTAGGCTGTAGTCCTTATGCGCCCTAGGAAGACCACTGCGGCCGCGTCGGCCGAATCCCGCCCCCGTTCCGTTTCCGACACCGCTGCCGCCCGCCGCCGCGGCCTGAAATACGTGCTGATGCTCGGTGCCCTGGCCGCACTGCCGGCAGTCACCACGGACATGTATCTTCCGGCCCTGCCGGCGGTGGCCGAGGATCTGGAGACGACCGCCGCCGCCGCGCAGTTCACTCTGTCCGGCACCCTGCTCGGCGCCGCCGTCGGGCAGCTGGTAATCGGCCCGTTCTCCGACCGCGTGGGCCGGCGGCTGCCGCTGCTGCTGGGCATCAGCCTGCACGTGCTGGTCTCGCTGCTGTGCTCGGTGGTGCCGAACATCGAGACGCTGATCGGGCTGCGGGTACTCCAGGGATTCTTCAACGCCGCGGCCGGCGTGGTGGCGATCGCCGTCATCCGGGACCGGTTCCAGGGCTCCGACGCGGCCCGGATGCTTTCCCGCCTGATGCTCATCATCGGCCTCGCGCCGCTGCTGGCGCCCACCCTGGGACAGGCGGTGATCGCCGTGTGGCAGTGGCGTGCCGTGTTCCTCGCCCTGGCCCTGATCGGCGTCGTGCTGGTGGTCATCGTCTGGCGCTGGATGCCCGAGACCCTGCCGCCGCACCGCCGTGCCCGGGCCGCCGCCGCGGCGGAGACGGCCGAAGCCGCACGTGCCGCCGCGGCGGGCGAGGACGCGGCCGCCGCCCGCCCCCGCGGGTACCGGGTGCTGCTGCGGGACCGGCGCTTCCTGTCCCTGGCCGTGCTGCCGGGCCTGGGCATGGGCGTGATCATGAGCTACGTGGTCGGCTCCCCGTTCGTGTTCCAGGAGCAGTACGGGTTCAGCCCGGCCCAGTTCGCCGGGATCTTCGCCTTCAACGGCGTGGCCATGGTGGTCACCGCGCAGGTCAACGCCGCCCTGGTGCAGCGGGCGGCGCCGCTGCGCATCCTGCGCACGGCCGCTCCCGCGATGCTGGTGCTGGCGCTGCTGCTGCCGCTGGTCATCTCACTGGACCTCGGCGGCGTCGTCGGCCTGATCGCGGTGCTTTGGCTGGTGCTGGGCATGCAGGGCTTCATCATGGCCAACGCCAGCGCCCTGGCCCTGAACGACTACGGCCACATGGCCGGCACCGCGGCCGCCCTGATCGGCTGCCTGCAGGTGGGCCTGGCCGGCCTGATCAGCCCGCTGGTCGGGCTGCTGGGCTCCTCCGCCCTGGACCTGTCCGTGGTGGTCATCGGCTGCGCCACCCTGATGGTGCTCATCCTGGCGTTCGGCGCCTCCGCCTACTCCCGGCGTGGTCCGGGGACCCGGCGCAGCCTGCGCCGCCCGCCGGCCGCCGCGGGGAACTGAGGCCCCGCTCAGCCGGCAGGCGGCGCGGTGCTGTCCCGCACCACCAGGGACGTGGCCAGGTCCAGGCGCAGGTTGTTCGGGTACTCCCCGTCGCGCAGCTGCATCACCATCCGGGCGGCCTCCTCGGCCATTTCGATCAGCGGCTGGTGCACGGTGGTCAGCGCCGGTGAGGACCACCGCGCCATGGGCAGGTCGTCGTAGCCCACGATCGACAGCTGCTCCGGCACGCTGATGCCCAGCTGCCGGGCGGCGTCGAGCACGCCCAGCGCCTGCAGGTCGCTGCCGGCGAAGATCGCCGTCGGCCGGTCAGGCAGGGCCAGCAGCTCCAGCGCGAGCCGCCGCCCGCCGTCGACGTGGAAGTCCCCGTAGCGGATCAGGTCCGGGTCGATCGGCAGCCCCGCGGTGTTCATTGCCGACCGGTAGCCGTCGATCCGGGCCAGCGAGCACATCATGTCCTCGGGCCCGGTCAGCGCGGCGATCCGGCGGTGACCCAGTTCGATGAGGTGCCGGGTGGCCATCATCCCGCCGGACCAGTTGGCCGAGCCCACCGACGGCACGTCCGGGGCCGGGTCGCCGGCCGGATCGATGATCGCGAACGGAATGGACCGTGCCTCCAGCTGCCGCCGGCTTTCCTGCGCCAGGTCCGAAAAGACCAGCACGACGCCGGCGGGGCGGCGCGCGATCACCCCGTCCACCCACTCGGGGCCGGGGGCGTGCCGGGTGCCGCTCTCGGTGAGCACCACCGACAGCCCGTTCTCCCGCGCCACGTTCTCCACGCCGCGCACGATCTCCAGCGCCCAGGCGCTCTCCAGCTCATGGAAGACCAGTTCCAGCAGGGTGGAGCGCGAGCGGGCGGCGGAACGCGGCCGGTAGCCGTGCTCATCGAGCAGCGCCTCCACCCGGGCCCGGGTGCTGCTGGAGACGTCGGAGCGGCCGTTCAGGACTTTCGAAACCGTGGACAGCGACACGCGCGCCTCGGCGGCGAGGTCGGCAAGGGTTACCCGCCCGGCCGTGGACTGGCTGGTCATGAGGCCTCCGGTTTTTCGAAAGTTGGCTGCTGCAACAAAAGTATTGCGCGTCACATTACCCGCCCCTATGCTGGAGCGCACCAAGGAACTTTCGCCAAGAATATCGAAACTTTCGAGAGGTGTTCAATGAAGAACAACACCAGCCGGCGCCGGCCGTTGATTGCAGGGGCCAGTGCGCTGGCCCTTGGCCTCACCCTTGCCGCCTGCGGCAGCGGTGACGGGACGGACTCGAGCAGCCGCCCGGAAAACGAGATCCATGTCCTGGTCTACGGGGACGCGAGCAACGACGTCGAGAACGCGATGGTCGAGCAGTTCAACGAGACCTCCGACGTCAAGGTGGTGCTGGACACCATCCCCGGCGCCGAATACCAGCAGAAGCTGCAGACCGTCATCGACACCGATGCCGCGCCCGACATCTTCTTCAACTGGGGCGGCGGCAGCATCAAGCCGTTCGTCGAGGCGGACCTGCTGATGCCGCTGGACGACTTCATCGAAGAGGACCCGGGGCTGCGGGACAACTTCCTGCCCTCGGTGTTCGACGTCGCCGTCGTCGACGACACCCCCTACGGCATCCCCATGCGCGGCACCCAGCCGGTGATGCTGTTCAACAACAAGGAAGTCCTCGCAGAGCTCGGCATCGAGGAGCCGCAGACCTGGGACGAACTGCTCGACGCCGTCGAGAAGCTCAAGGCCGCCGGCAAGACCCCCATCTCCCTGGGCGGCGGCGACGAATGGCCCACCCAGATGTGGTTCCAGTACGTCTACGACCGCGTCGCCGGCCCGGAGCTGTTCCAGGCCGCGATGGAGGGCGACACCGAGGTGTGGGACTCCGAGGAATCCCGCGAGGCCCTGGGCATGCTCCGCGAACTGGTGGATGCCGGCGCCTTCGGCACCAACTTCCAGTCGGTGAAGTTCACCGACGGCGGCTCACACAACCTGCTCGCCGCCGGAGACTCCGGCTTCGAGCTGATGGGCTCGTGGATGTACGCCACCATCCAGGACTACGCCCCTGAATTCGCCGAGACGAACCTGGGCTACAGCAACTTCCCCGAGATCGAGGGCGGCAAGGGCGACCCGGCGAACATCGCCGGCAACACCAACAACTACTACTCGGTGCTCAAGAACACCCGCTACCCCGACACGGTCCGGGACTTCCTGAAGCTGATGTACTCCGATGAGTTCGTGCAGGAGCAGATGGCCATCGGCAACCTGCCCACCACCACGAACACCGAGCAGTTCCTGGACCAGGCCGCCAACCCGGACTACGCCCGCTACCAGTTCGAGCTGGTGCAGGATGCGCCGAACTTCCAGCTCTCCTGGGACCAGGCCTACCCGCCGGCCGCCACTCCGACCATCCACGCCGCCGTCTCCGACTTCTTCGCCGGACGCATCGACGAGGACGGGTTCATCGAAGCCATGCAGTCCCTGAAGAACTGACCCGGGAAGCACCTGTTCCATGACCACCCTGCTCCCACCCCGGCCGCCGGCCGCGCCGGACGACCCCTCGCGGGGCCGCCCGGTGCGGCCGGGCGGCTCGGCCCGTACCCGGCCCGGCCTGCTCTGGACCCTGCCGGCCACCGTCTTCTTCCTGTTTTTCGCCGTGGTGCCGCTGATCGCCGTCGCGGTGCTGTCCTTCACCACCTGGGGCGGCCTGGGCCAGCCCAGCTTCGTGGGCGCGGAGAACTGGCAGGACCTCGCCGACGACTCGACCATGCAGAAGAGCCTGTGGCTGAGCCTGCTGTTCATCGTCCTCGGCGTGGTGACCCAGACCCCCATGAGCATCCTGCTCGGCGTCTGGGCCGCCGGCCCGCAGCGCAACCGCGCCGTGCTCAGCGCCATCTTCTTTGTTCCGCTGCTGCTCTCCTCCGCCGCGATCTCGGTGCTGTGGCGGGCGCTGCTGGACCCGAACTTCGGCATTCCCGGACAGATGCGCTGGCTCTTCGGCGACGGCAACCTGTTCGGCAACCAGGCCACCGCGATCGGCGTGATCATCTTCGTGGGCATCTGGCAGTTCACCCCGTTCCACACCCTGCTGTACCAGGGCGCCGCGAAGTCGGTGCCGCCGGTGCTCTACCAGGCCGCGGCGATCGACGGCGCCGGCCGGATCCGGCAGTTCTTCAGCATCACGCTGCCCCAGCTGCGCAACACCATCATCACCTCGGTGATCCTGATGGTCGTCGGCGGCCTCACCACGTTCGAGACCGTCCTGATCCTGACCAACGGCGGCCCCGGCACGGACACGACCATCACGGCCTTCTACATGTTCGAGCAGGCCTTCCGCCGCTTCGACTTCGGCTACGCCTCCGCCGTCGCGCTGGTGCTGGTGGTGGTGGCCACGGCCATCTCCCTGGTGATGGTCAAGGTCTCCGGCTACGACAAGATGCGCAGCACCATGGAGGGAGTCTGATGCGTACCCGCCCCAACTACGGCGCCGGGATCGCCGTCACGCTCTGGCTGGCCATCGTCGCCGTGCCGCTGTACGTGATGATCACGGCCAGCCTGCAGACCCGCACCTCGTTCAGCGAGAACGGGCCGATCTCGGTGCCGACGGAGCTGACCTTCGAGAACTACGTCGGGGTGTTCAATGAGGGCTTCGGCCGGTACTTCCTGAACACCTTCATCGTGACCGCGGGCGTGGTCGGCATCGTGCTGCTGGTGGTGCCGCCGCTGGCGTACGCGATCGTGCGCTCCCAGTCCCGGACCACCACGCTGATCTTCCGGTTCTTCCTGCTCGGCCTGGCGATTCCGGTGCAGGCCGTGATCGTGCCGATGTTCTACCTGATCAACTCCGTGGGCCTGTACGACACCCTGCTGGGCGTCATCCTGCCCACCGCCGCGTTCGCCCTGCCGATCTGCACGCTGATCCTCACCGGCACCATGCGGGACATCACCCCGGAGCTCTACGAGGCGATGGCGATCGACGGTGCCAGCGTGTGGCGGACCTTCCTGCGCCTGGTGCTGCCGCTGTCCAAGGGCGGGCTGTCCACCATCGCGGTGTTCTCCGCCCTGCAGGGCTGGAACGGGTTCCTGCTGCCGCTGATCCTGACCCAGTCCGAGTCCAACCGGGTGGTCACCCAGGGCCTGTTCAACTTCCAAACCCAGTACGGCGTCAACGTTCCGGGTATCCTCGCCGCCGTGACCGTCTCCATGGTCCCGGTGCTGCTGGTGTACCTCTTCGCCCGCCGCGCACTCGTCCAGGGCCTCATGGGCGCTGGCGGAAAGTAGCCGCATGTCAGACACCACCCTCGAGCGCGCCGCCTGGCGCGACGAATCCCTGTCCCCCGAAGCCCGCGCCGACGCGCTGATCAGCGCCATGACGCTGCGGGAAAAGACCTCCCAGCTGTTCGGCATCTGGGTGGGCGCCTCCGCCGAAGGCGGCGACGTCGCCCCGCACCAGCACGACAACATGGCCGGCGCCCCGGACCTGGACGACGTCCTGCCGCACGGGCTGGGCCAGCTCACCCGTCCCTTCGGCACCTCCCCCGTGGACCCCGCCGTCGGGGCGCTGTCCCTGGCCCGCTCCCAGGCCCGGATCGCCGCCGCCAACCGCTTCGGCATCCCGGCCCTGGCGCACGAGGAATGCCTGGCCGGTTTCGCGGCCTGGCAGGCCACCGCCTACCCGGTGCCGCTGGCCTGGGGCGCCACCTTCAATCCGGAGCTGATCCAGGAAATGGCCGGCCGGATCGGCGCCGACATGCGCGCCGTCGGCGTCCACCAGGGCCTCGCTCCGGTGCTGGACGTCGTCCGCGACGCGCGCTGGGGCCGGGTCGAGGAAACCATCGGCGAGGACCCCTACCTGGTGGGCCGGATCGCCTCCGCCTACGTGTCCGGCCTGGAATCGGCCGGCATCGTGGCCACGCTCAAACACTTCGCCGGCTACTCCGCATCCCGCGCCGGCCGCAACCTGGCCCCGGTCTCGATCGGCCCGCGGGAGCTGGCCGACGTCGTCCTGCCGCCGTTTGAGATGGCCGTGCGGGAAACCGGCGTCCGGTCGGTGATGCACGCGTACACCGACATCGACGGCGTGCCCTCCGCGGCGGACGAGGCCCTGCTCACCGGGCTGCTGCGGGAGACCTGGGGCTTTACCGGCACCGTGGTGGCGGACTACTTCGGGGTCAACTTCCTGCAGAACCTCCACGGCGTGGCCTCCAGCCTCGGCGAGGCCGCGGGCGCCGCCCTGACGGCCGGGGTCGACGTCGAACTGCCCACCGTCGACGCCTACGGGGACCAGCTGATCGGCGAGATCGAGGCCGGCCGCGTCGACGAGGCCCTGGTGGACCGGGCGCTGCGCCGGGTGCTGGTGCAGAAGATCGGCCTGGGCCTGCTCGACGACGGATGGTCGCCGGTACCGGATGCCCTCGCCGGGACGGTCACCGCCGAGGACCTGGCCGCGGACGCCGGGGCGGACGCCGCCGGCGCGGCTGCCGGTGCGGAGAATGCTGACGCCGCGTCTGCCGTCGGCGCGCTGCGCGGCCGGGTGGACCTGGATCCGCCGGCCAACCGGGAACTGGCCGGGCGCATCGCCGAGCAGTCGATCGTGCTGCTGAGCAATGACGGCATCCTGCCGCTGGCCGCACCGCGCCGGATCGCCGTGATCGGGCCCAACGCGGACAACCCGATGGCCTTCCTCGGCTGCTACTCCTTCCCCGCCCACGTCGGCTCCCAGCATCCCGACATCGCCGCCGGCATCGACCTGCCCACCGTCGCGCAGGCGCTGCGGGACGCGTTCCCGGACAGCGAGGTGGTGTCCCTGCCCGGCTGCGGCATCGACACCCCCGGCACCGACGGCTTCGCCGGCGCCGTGGCCGCCGCCCGGGACGCCGACGTCGTCATCGCCGCCCTCGGCGACCGGGCCGGACTGTTCGGGCGCGGGACCAGCGGCGAGGGGTGCGACGTCGAATCCCTCGCCCTGCCGGGCGTGCAGCAGCAGCTGCTCGACGCCCTCCTGGACACGGGCACCCCGGTGGTGGCCGCCCTGCTCACCGGACGCCCCTACGCCCTGGGCCGCGCCGTCGGCGAGGCGGCCGCCATCGTGCAGGCCTTCTTCCCCGGCGAGGACGGCGGCCCGGCGCTGGCCCGCGTGCTCAGCGGCGCCGTCAACCCGTCGGGGCGGCTGCCGGTGAGCGTGCCGGCCGGGACCGGCGCACAGCCGGCCAGCTACCTCGCCGCTCCGCTGGCCGGGCGCAGCGACGTCTCCAGCATCGACCCGACGCCGGCGTTCGGCTTCGGTCACGGGCTCGGGTACACGTCCTTCGACTGGACCGGCGCGGCACTCGACGGCCCGGCCCAAGTCCCCACCGACGGTGAGGCGACGGTCGCCCTGACGGTCACCAATACCGGCGGGCGGGACGGCGTCGAGGTGGTCCAGCTGTACCTACACGATCCGGTGGCCTCCGTGGTGCGCCCGGTCCAGCGGCTCATCGGCTTCGCCCGGGTGCCGCTGAACGCCGGCGCCTCCGCCCGGGTCCGGTTCACCGTCCCGGCTGACCTGGCGGCCTTCACCGGCCGGGACGGCCGGCGAATCGTGGAGCCCGGCGCCCTTCAGCTGCGGTTCGGTGCCTCCAGCACCGAGATCCGCGGCGCCGTCGGGATCACCCTGACCGGCCCGGTCCGCACCGTGGACCACACGCGCCGGCTGCACTGCGGCATCGAGGTCACTGCTGTCGGGGTCACCGACGCCGGCTGACCGTCGCCGCTCCGTGAGCGTGGGCGCTGCCTCCCCGTCCGGGGGCAGCGCCCACCGCGCTTCCGGGCCTGCCCCGCACTGCGGGCCCGGCCGAACCGGCAGTAGACTCCACAACCAACGGAAACCGGCGGATCAGGCCGCGCCGCCGCGCGGGTCCGCCGTACCGACCGACCGCATGTCCCCGACCACCCGAGGAGAACCGAGTGTATTCAGACCTGCCCGCCGACCAGCTGGTGCACTACCGCGGTTCGCAGACCCAACCGGAGGACTTTGACGCCTTCTGGGAGCAGACCCTGGCCGAGGCGCGCCGGCATCCGCTCGCGGTCCGGCTGAAGCCGGTGGAAACGGAGCTGGCGACTCTGCAGGTGTGGGATGTGACCTTCAACGGATTCGGCGGGGAGCCGATCCGCGCCTGGCTGCGCGCCCCGGCCGGGGCGGCCGGACCGCTGCCCGGCGTCGTGCAGTTCGTCGGCTACGGCGGCGGACGCGGGGACGCTCACGAGAACCTGCTCTGGGCCTCCGCCGGATTCGCGCACCTGCAGATGGACACCCGCGGGCAGGGCGCGGGGTGGAGCCGCGGCGACACTCCGGACGCGGCCGGCAGCGGCGGCCCGCAGGTGCCCGGCGTGATGACGCGCGGCATTTCCGACCCGGACACCTACTACTACCGGCGGCTGTTCACGGACGCGGTGCGCGCCGTGGAGGCGCTGCAGTCCCTGGACCTGGTGGACGGCGCCCGGACGGCCGCCGTGGGCGGCAGCCAGGGCGGGGCCCTGACCCTGGCCGCGGCCGCACTGGCACCGGACCTGGCCGCCGTCGTCGCGTACGTGCCGTTCCTTTCCGACTTTCCGCGCGCCGTGCAGGTGACCGATGCCTACCCGTACCGGGAACTGCGCGATTACCTGGCGGTGCACCGCGGCGGGACGGAGCGGGTGATGGACACCCTGCGGTACTTCGACATGGTGAACCTGGTGCCCCGGGCCCAGGTTCCGGCGCTGTTCTCCGTGGGGCTGATGGATGAGACGACGCCGCCGTCCACCGTGTACGCCGCCTACAACAACTACGCCGGGCCCAAGGAGCTGATGGTGTGGCCCTTCAACGGCCACGAGGGCGGCGGCATCGAAGACGAGACCGCCGCCGTGGCGTTCCTGCGCCGGCGGCTGGCCGGCCCCGGCATTGCCTGAGCCAGGCACGTCCCGGACGCGCCGGCCGGCCCGGCGGGCCTGCGAGCCGGTCAGCGCACAGTCACCAGCGCTTCGTCGGCGATGATCCGGCCGATCTCCAGTGCCGCCGTCGCCGCCGGTGACGGCGCGTTGAGCACGTGCATCTGGCGGGGGGCCCGCTCGAACAGGAAGTCATCCACCAGGGTGCCGTCCCGGTGCATGGCCTGGGCACGCACCCCGGCATGCGTGGGCACCAGGGATTCGTCCGGCAGCTCCGGGACCAGCTGCCTCAGCCCGGCCAGGAACCGGCGCCGGCTCAGCGACCGCGCCGTTTCCGAGATGCCGACCTTCCAGAACTTCGCCCCCAGCTTCCACAGCCCCGGCCAGGTGGCACTGTCCAGCACGTCGCGGGGGTTGACCGTCAGCCAGGTGTAGCCCTCCCGGGCGAAGGCGAAGAGCGCGTTGGGGCCTGCGTGCACGCCGCCGCCGGTCATCCGGGTGAGGTGGACGCCCAGGAAGGGAAAGGCGGGGTCCGGAACGGGATAGATGAGCCCCTTCACCAGGTGCTCCTGCTCCGGCGCCAGTTCATAGTATTCCCCGCGGAAGGGAATGATCCGCACGCCCGGGCGGATGCCGGCGAGCCGGGCGATGCGGTCGCTGTGCAGCCCGCCGCAGTTCACGAACCCGTCCCCGCGCCACTGCCCGTTGTCGGTCTCGACCACCGTGTGTGCTGCTTCGGCGCGGATTCCGGTTACCGCGGTGCCGAACCGGATGTCGCCGCCGGCCTCGCCGATCATCCGGGCCAGGACGGCGCACACACCCTTGTAGTCCACGATGCCGGTGCTCTCCACCCGCAGCGCCGCCACGCAGCTGACATGCGGTTCATACTCCCGCGCTTCCTCCGGAGAGACCAGCCGGCAGGGCACCCCGTTGAGGGTGCCCCGCCGGTGCAGCTCGTGCAGCCGGCCCAGCTGCGCCTCGGACGTGGCCACCACCAGCTTGCCGGTCGTGTGCACCGCGACGCCGTGCTCCGCCGCGAACCGCTTCATCGACTCGGCGCCGGCCACAGCCAACCGGGCCTTCATGCTGCCCGGGGTGTAGTAGAGCCCGGAGTGGATGACTCCGGAGTTGTTCCCGGTCTGGTGCGCGGCGACGCCGGCTTCCTTCTCCAGCACCGTCACCTCGTGACCGCGGCGGATGAGCTCCCAGGCGGTGGCGAGACCGACGACGCCGGCGCCGGCGATGATGATCCGCTGGCCTGCGCGGGCCGGGCCGGAGGTCATCGGAAGGCCTGGATGCCGGTGAGGTGCTGGCCCAGGATCAGGGTATGCACCTCATCCGTGCCCTCATAGGTGCGCACCGATTCGAGGTTGGCGGCGTGGCGCAGCGGCGAATAGTCGAGCGTGATGCCGTTGCCGCCCAGGATGGTGCGTGCCTCCCGGCAGATGGCGATCGCCTCCCGGCAGTTATTCAGCTTTCCCGCTGAAATCTGGTGCTTCTGCAGCTGCCCGGCATCCTTCAGCCGCCCGATCTGCAGTGCCAGCAGCGTGCCCTTGGCGATCTCCAGCGCCATGTTCACCAGCTTCTCCTGGGTGAGCTGATACCCGGCCAGCGGCTTGTCGAACTGCAGCCGTTCCCCGGCATAGGCCAGGACGGTTTCGTAACTGTCGCGTGCCGCTCCCATGGCACCCCAGATGATTCCGTAGCGGGCCTCGTTCAGGCATTCGAACGGCCCCCGCAGGCCCTTGGCGCCGGGCAGCATAGCCGTGTCCGGGACCCGCACATCGGTGAGCTCGATGTCGCATTGGATGGAGGCCCGCATGGAGAGTTTCTGCGTGATTGCGGTGGCCTTGAATCCGGGGGTTCCGGTGGGTACCAGGAAGCCGCGGACGCCGTCGTCGGTCATTGCCCAGATCACCGCCACCTGCGCGACCGAGGCCAGTCCGATCCAGCGTTTGGCGCCGCTGATCACCCAATCCGCGCCGTCGCGGCGGGCGAAGGTGAGCATGTTGCCCGGGTCCGAGCCAGCGGTGGGCTCGGTCAGGCCGAAACAGCCGATCGCCTCCCCGGCCGCCATCCGGGGCAGCCACTCGTTCTTCTGCTCCTCGGAGCCGTGCTTGGCGATGGCGCTCATGGCAAGCGAGCCCTGCACGGAGACAAAGGTGCGCAGGCCCGAATCGCCGGCCTCCAGTTCCATGGCGGCCAGCCCGTACTCCACCGCGCTGCGGCCGGGGCAGCCGTAGCCTTTGATATGCATGCCCAGCAGCCCCAGCTCCGCCATCTTCGGCACGATCTCGAGGGGGAACACCGCGGTGTCGTACCAGCCGGCGATGTTGGGGCGGATCTCGCTGTCCACGAAACCGCGGACACGGGAACGCAGTTGGAGCTCCTCCGCGCTGAGGAGGGAGTCGATGCCCAGCAGGTCGAGGCTGCCGCCGGTTTCCGTGGTGGTTGTCATGGTTCTCACTTTCGGGTCATGGCGGCGGGTGCTGCCGAGGAGTCGAAGCGTGCTCCGCTGTGTTCGCCGAGCTGTGGCGGGGGCAGGCGGTACCGGACGGGGGTGCGGGACATCCGGATCGGGTTGGCGACCTGCCGGCTGCTGCGCCGGCCGGGGCCCTGGCCGGTGTCCACGATGGGGTCCAGGCCCAGCTCTTCGGCCAGTGCCAGGGCCTCCGCGATGCTGTTGACTTTCCCGGCCGGTACGCCTTCCCGGTTCAGGGCCGCAGCCCACTGAGCCGCGGTCCTGCGCCCAAGCCGATCCTCCAGCAGCTCCTTGAGCTCGTCCCGGTGCGCCACCCGGGCGGGGTTCGAACCGAACCTGGCGTCCGTGGCGAGCTCCGGTACCCCGAGGGTCCGGGCCAGGGCGGCGAACTGCCGGTCGGTGCCCACGGCGACGGCCAGCGGTCCGTCCGCCGCCGCCAGGGTCTCGTAGGGGGCGATGCTGGGGTGGGCGTTGCCCATGCGCTGCGGGGCCTGCCCCGTGGCCAGCGTGCTTGCCGCCTGGCTGACCAGCGCGGACAGCAGCGAGGACAGCAGATTCACCTCCACGAGCTGGCCTTCTCCGCTGCTCTCCCGGGAGCGCAGCGCCGCCATGATTCCGACGACGGCGTTCTGCCCCGTGATCACGTCCACCAGGGCCACGCCCACCTTGCTGGGCTCCGCGTCGCTGGCACCGGTGACGCTCATCAGCCCGCCGACGGCCTGGATCAGGAGGTCATAGCCGGGCAGGTGGGCGCCTCCCCCGCTGCCGAAGCCGGTGATCGAGCAGTACACCAGGTCCGGGCGCCGGGCCCGCAGGGTGGCGGCGTCCAGGCCGTAGCGGGCCATGACGCCCGGGCGGAAGTTCTCGATGACGACGTCGGCTCCCAGGGCGAGTTCCCGCGCGGCGGCGAGTCCGTCCCCGGTGCGCAGGTCGCAGACCACCGACCGCTTGTTGCGGTTGACGCTGGAGAAGTAGGTGCCGATGCCGTGCCGGTCGACGGGCGGTGTCCAGGACCGGGTATCGTCTCCGGCGGGGCTTTCGATCTTGATGACGTCGGCGCCGAGGTCGGCGAGCATCATTGAGGCGTACGGGCCGGCGAGCACCCGGGAAAAGTCGGCGATCCTCAGGCCCTGGAGCGGGCCCGGCGGGGGCGTCCCGGCAGGTGCGGCGTGCGGGTCGGTGGTCACGGGCGGCTCCTTGCGTGGTGCTGTACGGGCTGCGGCTGCGGGCTTCAGGCTCCGCGCTTCGGGGCGGGGCCGGGCGGGCCGCTCAGCCGGCGGCTCCGTCAACCACGGGATTGGACAGGGACGGGAACCCGGCGATCCGGCATTCGGCGGTGTCCCCGGGGCGGATGTGGATGGCTCCCGGGGTGCCGGTGGAGATGATGTCACCGGGATACAGGGGCATGACCCTGCTGTGGAAGCTGATCAGGAACTCGGGGCTGTAGCGCATGTGCGACACCGAGTTGGTGCGCAGGACCTCGCCGTTGACCACCGTCGAGACCTCCAGCTCCGGCAGCGTGCCCTCCCCCACGGCGGTTTCCAGGGGAACAATCCGCGGGCCGAAGGAGAAGAAGCCGGGAAAGTTCTTGGACCGGGTCAGGAACCGCGGGTTGCGCTCCAGGATGTCCTCGGCGGTCTGGTCCAGGACGGGCACCAGCCCGGCCACGTAGTCCAAGGCCTGTTCCGGTTCCACGTTGCGGCAGTACCGTCCGATCACCACGGCGATTTCCGCCTCCGCCGTGGTGCGGCTGCTCTGGGCGGGAATGGGTATCGGTTCTCCGGGGCCGATGACGGTGTGGTCGCCCTTGATGAAGGAGGCCGGTTCGTCCGGAACCGCTTCGGACAGGTCGGAGGCGTGTTCCACGTAGTTCAGGCCGATGCCCCACAGCATGCGGGGGTGGCGGTAGGGGGCACCGTAGGTGAGGTCCGCCGGGTCGGTGAAGACGTCGTCGTCGGCTTTGTCCGCGGCGGCCTCCAGGTCCTCGAGCAGGTCCCCGGCGAGGACGTCGAGCAGGTCGCCCGTGAATCCGGGCAGCAGGTCCCGGACCCGGGCGGCTCCACGCCGGGGGTGGACGACGGCGGCGCTTTCCACCGGGTTCCCGGGCCGTGAGGCGGGCTCGTGGATGGAGCATAGCTGCAGGATGCGGTTGGTCAAGGCAGGTCCTTTCAACGGGCGGGCAGTGAACGACGGAGGGGCAGGGGTGTCCCGGTCCCGGCTTCTAGTAGGAGCGGACCATCCCTCCGTCGCAGCGGATCTGCTGCCCGGTCACATAGGAGGCCCCGGTACCGGCGAGGAAAGCGACCACCGCGGCGAACTCCTCCGGCCGGCCGTAGCGCCCGGCGGGGATGGCCGCCTCCGATGCCGCCCGGACCTCCTGCGCTGAGCGGCCCGAGGATTTGGCAGCGGCCTCGTCGAGGGACTTCACCCGCTCGGTGTCGATCCGGCCGGGCAGCACCAGGTTGACGGTGACGCCGTCGGCGGCGACCTCGGCGGCGAGGGTCTTCAGGTAGCCGGCCAGCCCGGCGCGGGCCATGTTGGACAGCGCCAGGTTCGGCAGCGGCTGCACGATGCCGGAGGAGCCGACGGCGATGATCCGCCCCCAGCCGCGCTCGCGCATGCCGGGCAGCACCAGGGAGACGAGCCGCAGGTGCTGCAGCAGCAGCTGGTTCAGGGCCGCCGCGGCCTGCGCCGGGTCCATGCCGGCGGCGGTGCCCGGGGGCGGGCCGCCGCTGTTCAGGACCAGCACGTCGACCGGCCCGAAGGCGTCTTCCGCCTGCCGGACCAGGTCCTCCGGGGCGGTGTCGCCGGTCAGGTCGAGGCCAATCCCGACGGCGGCGGGCAGCTTCGCCGCTGCCTGCTTCACGACGTCCCCGCGCCGGGCGGCAAGGACGACGTTGGCTCCTTCCGTCCCCAGCGCCTGCGCGATGGCCAAACCCATCCCCGCGCTTGCCCCCGGTACCAGGGCATTCTTTCCCGCCAGGCCCAGTTCCATCACGCCACCTCCGTCCGGACGGCGTCCAGCTGCGCATCGATCAGTTCCGCCAGTTCCGGGGGCAGTGGCGGTGCCGGCGGCCGAACCCGGGCGTCGGTGAGGATGCCGCGGCGGCGCAGCACCTCCTTGCGCAGGGCCAGGCCCACGCCCGGCTGCGCCTCGAAATTGGCCAGCGGAAGCCAGTGGGCGAATGCCGTCCGGGCCTGGGCGAACCCGCCTTCGGCGAACGCCTCCAGCGCTGCGAGCAGCCCTTCCGGATGGGAGAACCCGGTCATGGCGCCGGCGGCACCGGCGGCCAGTTCATCAAGCAGCCCCACTCCTCCGAGGCCGCCGAACACCGGGACCTCGGTGCCCCGCGTGAGCCGGGCCACCGCCATGGCCGTGGGCGGCGCCTCGGACTTCACCGCGGTGATGAACGGACACTGCCCGACGACGGCGAGGATCCGGTCGGCGCTGATGTTCACCCCGGAGGCGACCGGGTAATCCTGCAGCACGATGCCCGCACCGGTCGCCTCATGGATGGCCGTCAGGTGTGCCGCCAGGACCTCGGGCACCGCACTGTTGGCCTGGACCATCAGCGAAGCGAGGTGGGGCCCGGCCGCCCGGCAGGCAGTGGCGGCCTGGTCCAGTGCCGGGGCGGTGCTGCGCGCGGAGAGTCCGACGACCAGCGGCACGTCGCCGGCCTCGGCCGCCACGGTGCGGACGGTCAGTCCCTGTTCCGCAGTGCTGAGCGCCGCGCCTTCGCCGAAGACGCCGAGGACCACAAGGCCGGTGGCGCCGAGTTCCGTATACAGGGCCACCTCCCGGCGCAGCGAGCCGGTGTCGACTGCGCAGCCGGCGCCCAGGAAGGGGGTCGCCAGCACACCCCACAGGCCGGGGCGCAGCGGCGTCGGCGGGGACGGCGGTGCGGTCGTCTGGTTGGTCATGGATGTCCTGTCCTGGGTCGACGGGTCGGTGGGCCCCGGGCTTCCGGGACGGCCGGCGGTCATGGTGCCTCCGTTTCGGCTGCGCGCGGTGCAACAGGTGCCGCGGAGCTGCCGCGGCGGACCACGGCCCGTTTGCCGGGACCGGCGGCAGGGCCGGTACCGGGCCTCTCGCCGGGATCATCAGCAGGCCGGATTCTCAGGCTGATCAGGTGCACCGCGATGCCGACGGCGATGATGCCGAGCCCGATGCCGATGTACAGCGGTTCCATGACCAGCAGGGGCAGGGAGCCGATGCCCAGCAGGACCCGCTCCGGCCAGCGGGCCAGGCCGAACATCCAGCCACCGGTGGCTACGGCCAGCGCGGCAACGGCCACCAGCGAGACGGCCAGGGCCAGGGCGATGGTGCCGACGCCGCCCTGCATGAGCAGCCCGACACCGGAAGCGGACATCACGAAGATGAACGGCACGAGGAAGGCGGAGAGCGTGTACCGCCAGGTCAGCCACATGGTCTTGATCGGTTTGCCGCCGGTGATGGCCGAGGCGGCAAACGGGGACAGCGCCGTCGGCGGGGACACTTCGCTGAGCACCGAGTAGTAGAAGATGAACATTGCGGCGGCGAACGCCGGTACGCCCACATCCTGCAGCGCCGGGCCGATGATGACCCAGGAGATGATGAAGCTGGCGGTCACCGGCACCGCCAGTCCGAGCAGCGTCACCGCAATCGCCGAGTACACGGCCGTGAGCAGCAGGGAGCCGCCGGCGAAGTCCACGATGATGTTGGCCAGTTTCAGGCCCAGCCCGGTGAGGGTCATGACGCCCACGATCAGTCCCGCGGCAGCCATCACGGGGATCACCGAGAGGGCACCGGTGGCGCCGGTGGCCAGGGCATCCCAGATCCGCCGCGGTGTCATCCAGGACTGCTTGTCGAGGAAGCTGAGCACAAAGGCCAGCACCGTGGCGTAGACCACCGCACGGAACGGAGTCATGCCCATCACCATGAAGACGACGATCGCCGCGAGGGAGCTGAAATGGTAGCCGAAGCGCAGCAGCAGCTTCCCGACCGGTTTGACGTCGAAGTCCACCGCCTTGGTCTTGAACCGCCGGGCGTCCATTTCGATGGCAAGGATGATGCCGAAGTAATAGAGCAGGGTGGGAATGGTGGCCCAAATGAGCACCTGCAGGTAGGACACGCCCAGCAGCGCCGCGATGATGAAGGCCGCCGCGCCGAGCGTGGGCGGGGACATGATCGCACCGATGCCGGCTGCGGCGAGGATCGCACCGCCGTGTTCCTTCGGGTAGCCGGCCTTGCGCAGCAGCGGCCAGGAGATGCCGCCGAGGGTGACGGTGGTGGCGACGCCGGAGCCGGAGACGGTGCCGAGCAGGAATCCGGCGAGGGTGACGGTGCGTCCCGGGCCGGACTTGGACTGGCCGAAGGCGGAGAAGGACAGGTCGATGAAGAACTTCGTGGCGCCGGACCCGGCCAGCACCGCCCCGTAGATGGTGAAGAGGATGATGTAGGAGGCCGCGACCTCGGTGGGAACCCCGAACAGGCCCTGGGTGCCCATCACGTTGTGCCCCACCAGGCGGATCCAGCTGAAGTCGGAGGTGTTGAACGGGGCCGGCACCAGGGTGCCGAACGAGGCGTAGACGAAGAATACGAGCACCACGATCGGCACCAGGATGCCCACCGTGCGGCGGGATGCCTCCAGGGTGACCAGGATGGCGATGATGCCCATGATCAGGTCCAGGTAGGTGGGCGTGATCGCCCGGCGGAAGAAGCCGTCCCAGTCCATGGCGATGTAGACGAAGGGCACCAGCGCAACGGCGGCGAGCAGCCAGTCCGCGATGTACGGGTTGTCCGTGCGCCCCTGCTCTTTGGCCTTCGCGGAGCGGCCCCAGCCGCGGTAGACGAGGAAGGTCATGGCCAGGCCCAGGCCCAGGAACATCGGCAGGTAGAACTGCGTGGGCATGGGCCGGAACACCCAGTAGAGGGCGAACAGGGACAGGGCCACGCCGAGGGCCTTGATGATCACGGCGGGAATGCCGCTGAGCTGGCGGGCGGGCTTTTCCGCCTCGAACTCGGCGATCAGCGCCTCTTCATCGACGATGCTTTCACGCTTGAGCGGATCGACGACGTCGTCCTCCCCGTCCCTGCCGAGGCGTTCCGAGCGCAGCAGCGGGTCGGGGGTGGTGCGGGCTTCCTCGGCCTTGGCCCTGACGGCCGACGCGCCGCGGGGTCGCTTGGTCATGAGTTCTCCTTAAGTTCCAGCGCGACGAAGGGCGCCTCGTCGTCAACCAGCGTCCATAGGGGCAGCGGGGGCCGCCCCTCGACGTGCACGGTCCGCTGCCCCCGGTCGGTGGCGGCGATGGAAAGATGGGTGAAGACGGCGGGGCGGGCCGGATCCGGAGCGGCGGTCCAGGCCCGCCTGTCCTGCTCCGGGGCTGCGGCGGGCGCGCCCGGGACCGCGTAGTACTCCTCCAGCACGGCCAGCTGATCCGCTGCGAGCTGCACCAGCTCCCAGCTGCCGTCCGGCCGGACCTCATACCGTTCCTCGGCAAGGGTGCCGAAGATCGAGTTGCGGTAGCTGACCGCGAAGGAGCCGGAGTCCACGGGCAGGTCGGCCAGCTCGCCGTCGTCGTTGCTGATGCTCAGCGTCCAGGACGGGTCCCGGGGTTCCTGTGCCGCGGCGGCGGCAAGGCCTGCCGCGGCAAGGATCCCCAGGAGCACGACGACGGCGGCCGGCCGGCGCATGTGCTAGCTTCCCGCCGAGTCGAAGTAGGTCTGGGACCCGGGGCAGGTGTCCACGTAGCTGACGTCGCCCGCGGTGGCCGGGTCCATTTCCTTGGCGGCGGGATGGACCTGCGTCAGCTGCTCGACGTTGTCGAACAATGCGCGGGAGATGTCCTCCTGCAGCTGCTCGTCCATGTTCGGGCTGGCGATCAGCAGGTTGGGCGAGGCGATGGCTTCCACTGCCTCGGTTTGTCCCTCGTAGGTGCCGGCCGGGATCTCTTCGTTGAGGTAGTAGTCCCCGTACTTGTCCGCCATGGATTCGGCGTACTGGCCGATGGGCAGCAGCACCATGTCGCCGTCGCTGGCCAGGTCGATCAGCGCCCCGGTCGGCAGGCCGCCGGACCAGAAGCCGACGTCGATGGTGCCGTCCCGCAGCGCGGCGACTGTTTCCGCGACGCCGAGCTGGCGGCGCTCCACGGACTCCGGGTCGACGCCGGCGGCTTCGAGGATCCGCAGGGCACCGACCTCGGTGGCGGATCCGGGGGCGCCCACGGAGACGACCTTGCCCGCCAGTTCCTCGGCTGAGGTGATTCCGGTCCCGTCCACCGTGACGGCCTGGAGGAAGTTGTTGTAGATGTTGCCGAGCGAGCAGATTTCCTGCGGTTTGCCTTCGAATTCGCCGATGCCCTCCACGGCGTCGGAGACGACGTCGCCCACCGAGAAGGCAATCTGCGCGGAGCCGTTGGTGATCAGCAGGACGTTGTCCACCGAGGCGTTGGTTTCCTGGACGGTGGCGTCATAGCCTTCGATGTTCTCCCGGATGGCGGTCGCGAAGCCGCCGCCAAGGGGGTAGTAGACCCCGCCGGTGCCGCCGGTGGCGATGGAGAGGGTGCCGCCGTCGCCGCCGGCACCGGCGTCGCCGCCGGAGGTGTCCGGGCTGCCGCAGGCGGAGAGCAGCAGGGCCGGAGCCAGCAGCGCTGCCGCTCCCAGGCGGATCCAGCTGCGTTCAGTCGAACTCATGGTGTCTCCCTGATAGTCGTTTTTCATGGGCGCGTGTGGGTGGTGCCATGACCGGGTTCGCTGGGCGCCGGCACGGCTCCCACGGCGAGCAGCCCGGCGAGCAGGCGGTAGTACCCGGTCAAAACTGTGAGCTCGGTGATTCCGGCGTGATCGAAATGCTCGGCGGCCGCCGCGTGGACCCGCTCGCTGACGGTCGCGGAGTCCAGCAGCGCGCGGACCAGGTCGAGGGCTGCGTGCTCGGCGGAGTCCAGGGTGGCGGGCAGCCGTCCGCTGCCCAGCTCCTCCAGTTCCGTTGCGGAGACGCCGGCGGTGAGGGCGACCCGGCTGTGGGCGTACCACTCGTAGTCCGACTCCAGCTCCGCGGCCAGGGTGCAGATCACCAGCTCGCGCAGCCGCCCGGGCAGGCTGCCGCGGAAGCGCAGCACCGCGCCGAGCTCCTGCACGGCCTGTCCGATGGCCGGGGCGAAGAGCAGGACGTTGAACGGGCCGGTGAGGGCGCCGTCGTCATAGGTGAGCCGGAACGGCCCGTCGGCCCGCGGCGGGCCGGCGATCGCGCCGTAGAGGGAGGCTTGCTCCGGGGCCAGTTCCGCGGGAACCAGCAGCGGAAAGCGGCCCTGGGAAGGCGCTGCCGGGGTGGGAGTCTCAGACAAGGGTCCGCCCGCCGTCCGTGTAGAGGACCTGGCCGGTGATGAAGGCCGCCCGGTCCGACGCGAGGAACAGGGCCGGCCCGGTGAGGTCCGCGACGGAGCCCAGGCGTCCTGCCGGAACCTGGGCGGTGTAGTGGTCCCGCACGCCGGGGCGGTTGAGGTGCGCGGAGGTCAGGTCGGTGTCCGTGTAACCCGGTGCCACGGCGTTGGCAGTGACTCCGGAGGCCGCCCATTCCCGTGCCATCACCCGCAGGAGCTGGTTCAGCCCGCCCTTGCTGGCGGCATACGGGCCGTGGTCCGGGTGGGCGAGCAGTCCGGACACCGAGGAGAAGTACACCTGGCGGCCGTATCCGGCGGCGACCATGAGCCGCCCGGCCGCACGGCCCAGCCGGAAGGCACTGGTGAGGTTGACGGCCAGAATGGCGTCCCAGTCCTCGTCGGCGGTGTCCAGCAGCGGCACGCGGTGGTTGATGCCGACGGCATGAATGAGGATATCCAGTCCGCCCAGGGTGCCGGCGGCCGCCGCGACCAGGTCCTCGCACCCCTCGGCGGTGGCGAGGTCGGCTTCCAGGGTTTTGAGTTCGGCGCCAAGCCGGGCCAGGCGTGCGGGATCCCGGTCCGCCGTGACAACAGCGGCGCCGGCCTCGGCGAAGGCGAGAGCGACCGCGGAACCGATGCCGCCGGCACCGGCGACGAGCACTTTACGCCCGGAAAGTCCCAGCCAGTCGGCTGCGGGGCCGTTGGCCGGGGCCGGGAAAGAACGACCAGCGACGCTGCTGGAAACCAGATCCATTTGGCGAATGTATCCAAAGTCCGGCGAGAATGTAACCTATCTCACATTTTTCTTGCCGGGACCACTTGGTGCCTTCCAACCGAGGCCCGGTCTGCCCTCCGCCTGCCCGGCGGGCGGGGTGTCCCGCTCGGCTCAGGTGGCCCGGAGAAAGGCACCCAGCGCCTCGACCGCGTGCTCCCGATGCTCGTCCAGGAGGCGGATCAGGAGTTCGACGTCTCGATCCTCAAAGGCATCGATGATCATCCGGTGCTCGGCCTCGACTCGTGTCCGGTTGCCTTCTCCCCCGTAGTAGACGTACCGGTAGGCCTCGGTGGCATCCCAGAGGACCTGCACCATCCGTTCCAGCCGGGGCATGGCAGCGGCTTCGACCAGGATGAAGTGGAAGCGGCGGTTGGCCGCCGTCATGGCCAGCAGGTCTCCTGCGGCGCTGGCGGCTTCCACCTCCGAAGCGACGGACTTGAGCGCGGCAAGCACCTCGGGCTGCGGCGCAGCCTGCATCGCCACGCGCGCAGCCTCCGCTTCCAGCAGCTGCCGCAGCCGGTACACCTCCAGCAGATCGTCAATGGAAAGTGTGGCGACCTTGTGCCCCCTGTGGGGCTCGTAGACCACCTGGCCCTCACTTTCCAGGACCTTGAACGCCTCCCGGACCGGCACGCGGCTGACCCCGAACCGCTTAGCCAGTGCATCCTGACGGAGGGGCTGCCCCGGCTGGAATTCTCCGGCACTGATTGCGCGGCGCAGCTGATCCAGGACGTAGGCCTGGGTCGTGGGCGGGCGCCGTTGCCCCTGGCCCTCGTCGTCAACCACGGTCAGTCCATAAGATTGCGGTCACACCGGAATCCTAGCGCCCGCTTCCGCTGCCGGGCCCCCGCCGGCGTCCGTCCCGTCAAAGGCCGGCTCAGGCTGGGGCCAGCCCGGCCGGCTCCGTGCTGAACAGTTCGCAGACCGTGTTGTAGTAGCGGTCGGTCAGTCCGTGCGGGTGCAGGCCGATCTTCTCGCACACCCGCCGCGACGCGGAGTTCGCCGGATTGATCACTGCCACCACGCGGGGCAGGCCCTGCCGCAGGGCATGCGCCAGCACAGCGGCGGCGGCTTCGGAGGCGTAGCCCCGCCCCCAGCTGTCCGGATGGAAGTGCCACCCGATTTCGATGTCGCCTGACGGCGGCAGGTCCGGGCCCGACGCCGGAATGGACTTCAGCAGCAGGCTCCCCACCGGCTGTCCGGAGCTCTTGTCCTGAACGGCCCAGATGCCGCAGGTGCCGTCGTCGAGCGCGGCCCACGCCTGGATGCGCGCGGTTGCTTCAGCCCGGTCCTGCATCACCTTCGGCTGCACGCCCAGGTAGCGCTGGACGTCCATGCGCGAGTAGAGGTCGTAGACGAAATCGGTGTCGTCGGGGGTATACGGCCGCAGGAGCAGCCGTTCGGTCTCCAGGTTCCGCATCGGCTCAGCCCAGGCGCCGGGCGGCGGCCGCTGCGGCTTCATGAGCGGCGGTCAGCTCCGCGTGCTGGCGTGCCACGTCCTCGGCCGGAGCGCCCAGCCGCTCGCTCAGGGTGCGGGTGGCCACGATGGTCTCCAGCCGCATGCCGAGGGCATCGGCGAGGATCAGCTTCAGCGCCGGCACCGCGTGGCCGTCGAATTCGGTGGCGCTGCCGGCGTCGTACGCTCCCCCGCGGGTGGAGACCAGCACCGCCGGCCTTCCCGCCAGCGGCTGCTGGGCAGCCGGATCGTCAAAGGGAGCGGTGACCGCAGGGATGTGGATGTAGTCGATCCAGGCCTTGAGCGTGGACGGCATCGAATAGTTGTAGAGCGGCACCCCGATCAGCAGCACGTCGGCCGCCAGGAGCTCGGCCACCAGCTTCTCCTGCAGCGCCTCCTGCTCCCCCGACGGCGCCGCGCCGGCCGGACGCAGCCGGGGCGGGAAGTGCAGGGCGGCGTCGCTGAGGTGCGGCAGCGGCTCGCGGTGCAGGTCGCGGTGGACCACCTCATGGTCCGGACCCAGCCTGCGCCAAGCCTCCGCGAAGGTCGCGGTGACGGCGCGGGAGCGGGAGGTGAGCAGGTCGGCGGAGGAGTCAAGATGCAGCAGAACAGGCATGCGCCCAACCTACCCGAGCCCGCCCGCGCGATGCCGGAGCGGCGCCGGGCTCCTGTCCCGGTGGCCGGCGGTCCGGCTCTTGTGGCGGAGCGGAATCTCGGTCATTATCGAAACACGATGTTTCCTTATCGATAATCGATGGAAGGCCGACGATGAAACACCGCACCAGCACCGAAATGCAGTCGCTGCTGGCGGCACTGCTCGCGGGAACCCTGCTCCTCCAGGCGCTGCTGCCCGTGATGGGCCGGGACGCCGCGGCGAACTACCCCGAGGTGGCGGACCTGCGGATGCCCATCACGGTCCTCATGGTGCTCGCCATCGCAGCAGCTCAGGCCGCGCTGCTGTGCCTGTGGCGCCTGGTCCGGCTGGCGGCCCGGGACGGCCTCATCTCCCGGCGGGCGCTGGTCTGGGCGGATGCCCTGGCGGCGGCGCTGCTCGCCGCGGCCTCGCTGCTGGCCGTCGTCGCCCTGACCCTCGGAACCGATCCCCGGACCGGAGGCGGCGGCCCGGCCATGCTGTTCCTGATGGCCGGCATTGCCGGCGCGTTGGCCGCCCTGTGGGCGGTCCTGGCCTGGCGCGTCCGGCTGCGGCGGACGGCCCGGGACGCTGCCCGCTGAAGCGCAGGCTGCCCCACCCGGCAGCGCCGGCTCAGCGCCGGCGCCGCCGCACAATCCGCCGCGTCAGAGCAAAGGCCGCGCTCCCGGCCAAGACCCACGGACCGCCGACCAGGATCGGATCGATCCACTGGTGGTTCACATCGGCCCGCTTCCGCCCGATCCGGGAGGCGAGCCCGCCGCGCTTGAATTCGCTGAGCACGCCGGTCTCGGTGATGGGGTTGTCCGGATGCAGCGTGGCGAAGGAGGCCAGGTGGCTCTCCACCGCGTCCACCCGGTCCGCGGCGATCAGCAGCAGCCAGTGCGCGGCCTTGGCCTCGCTGTGCCGGGCGTAGGCGTACCGGCGGATGGCGCCGGAGAGACCCTTGGGCGGGCAGGAGGTGCCGAACACCGGGGTCAGGAACTTGTGCTCGATCGAGCGTTCCCGCGGGTACTTCTCCTCCTGCCGCTCCGGAAACTCCCAGTGCGCACCGCTCAGGGTCGGATCAAACTGCAGCCGGGGCACCTGCGGGCGGTCCTTCGGATCCAGGTCGGCTCCCCAGCCCGGGATGCGGGCGCGGAGCTCCTCCGCGGTGGGGGTCAGCGCCGGTTTCTGCGGGGTGTAGGCCATGGTCTTCGCTCCTCTCGGATTCGGCGCTCAGGAAGCGGCGGGGTCGATGATCGGCTTGATGCAGTTGTCCAGCTTCGACGAGAACATGTGGTAGCCCTCGGCGATGTGCTCCAGCGGGATCCGGTGCGTGATGATCTCGCTCGGCTTCAGGTAACCGTTGCGGATGTGTTCAAACAGGCGCGGCCACTGCCGCTTCATCGGTGCCTGGTTCATGTTCAGCGTCAGCCCCTTGTTCATCGCGTCGCCGAACTTGACCGCGCTGAAGATCGGCCCGTAGGCGCCCATGACGGAGATGGTGGCGCCCTTGCGCACCGAGTCGATCGCCCAGTTCAGGGCCACCGGCGAGCCGCCCTGCAGCTTGAACTTCGCGCTGGTGACGTGCTGGATGAGGTTGCCGTCCGCCTCCGCGCCCACCGCGTCGATCGCGACGTCGGCGCCCAGGTGGTCGGTGATCTTCTTCATGTGGACCACGATGTCGTCGTACTCGGTGAAGTTGTAGGTCTCGGCGTGGGCGAAGCTGCGGGCCTTCTCCAGCCGGAAGTCCAGGTGGTCGATGACGATCACCCGGCCGGCGCCCATCAGCCACGCAGACTTGGCCGCGTACAGGCCCACCGGCCCGGCGCCGAAGACCACCACGGTGTCCCCTTCGGTGATGTCGCCGAGCTGGGCGCCGAAGTAGCCGGTGGCCAGCGCGTCGGTCATCATCAGCGCGTCCTCCTCGTCCAGCCAGTCCGGAATGATGGAGGGTCCGACGTCGGCGAACGGCACGCGCACGTATTCGGCCTGGCCGCCGTCGTACCCGCCGGTGGTGTGCGAGTAGCCGTACAGGGCGCCGACGGCGGTGGCATTGGGGTTGACGTTGTGGCAGTTCGAGTACAGGCCCCGGGCGCAGTAGAAGCAGGAGCCGCAGTAGATGTTGGCCGGAACCATCACCCGGTCGCCGGGCTTGAGGTTCTGCACCGAGGGGCCGACCTGCTCCACCACCCCGATGAACTCGTGCCCGAAGGTGTGCCCGACCCGGGTGTCCGGCATCAGCCCGTGGTAGAGATGCAGGTCCGAGCCGCAGATTGCCGCCTTCGTCACCCGCACGATGGCGTCGTTGGGGTGTTCGATCGTCGGCATGTCCTTGTTTTCGACGCGCACCTTGTAGGGGCCGCGGTAAACCATCGCTCGCACTGGCTCTCCTCATCGCTGTGGTGATCAGGTATCGGCGGATCATCAGCATGCTGATGATGTATCAGATACTCTCACACGGTCACGCGACGCCGGTCAAACACCTCCCCGGATCCGGCGGCCGACGGGTCAGGCGGCGGCGATCCGGCAGTGGAAGCGGTGCTCCTCCCCCGGCGCCAGGACGGCCAGGTCGGTGCCGGAGTTGAAGGCGTCCGCGGGGCAGCTCATCGGCTCCACGGCGAGCCCGGCCCGGCCCAGCCGCTCCCCGGTGTACACCTGCACCCAGCGGGCCCCGTCTGCGCCGTCGGCCTCCAGCAGCACCCCGAAATCCTCCTGGGGATCCTGCAGCCGCACCTGCCAGACGGCTGCGGGCAGCCCGGTGAAGGCGTGGTCCAGCCGGGTGCCGTCCAGCGGGCGGGCGGCCGGCCCGGACTCGCGGTAGTCGAACCGCGGCCCGTCCACCGGCCGCAGCCCTCCGCCGTCGAGCACCTGGGCGGCCGGCAGCGTGAGCCGGCAGCGGTCCAGGTCGGCGCCGCCGGCGGTGAGGTAGGGGTGGATGGAGACCCCGTAGGGCGCCGGGCCGGTGCCGGCGTTGACGGCCCGCATCTCGACGGCCAGGCCGGTCTCCGGGTGCAGGCGGTAGCCGACCTCCAGGTCCAGCGGAAAGGGGTAGCCCGGTTCCCCGGCAAAGCGGAGCCGGAAGACGACGGCGGTTCCGGCGGCGCTCTCGGTCCCGGCGGCACTGTCGGTGCCGGTGCCGACGTCGAGGGACGGCGCGGGAGTCGCGGGCGCCGGGTCCTGGGCCCATTCCTGCCAGAGCACCAGTCCGTGCAGGGCGCTGCCGGTTTCCGGTTCATTGACCGGCAGCTGGTACTCCTGCCCGGCGAAGCGGTACCGGGCCCCGGCGATCCGGTTGGGCCAGGGCATCAGGACCTTGCCGGAGTAGCCGTCCGGGATCACGGCCGGATCCGCGGGCAGGGTCAGCGGCCGGTCGTCGAACCACAGGCCCAGCAGGGCCGCTCCCACCGGTGAGAGCAGCGCCCGGTAGCGGCCGGCGGACAGCTCCACCGGGGTGCCGTTCGAGGAGCGGCCGCCGGCCGGGACGGCAGGGCCGACGTCGGGGCGGCCGGAGGGCGCGTCGAGAACCGGAGCGGGTGAGGCGGTATCTCCGGGTGCGGTGGCGCTGCCGTGGGCGGCCATCAGCCGAGGCCGTGTTCGCGGCGGGCGGCGGCCCGGTAGCGGGCCAGCAGGCCGGGGGCGGGCTCGGCGGTGACGGTGTCGGCGGCGCGGGCCTTCCAGTCCGGCCAGCCGCCGGCGAGGACGGCGGCGGCCTGGCGGGCGGCGCCGTCGGCCACGTACTCTCCCGGCTCGGGCACCGTGACGGGCAGCCCGAGCACGGCCGAGAGTGCCTGCTGCATGGCGGCGGACCGGGCCGCGCCGCCGACCATCAGCACCCGCCGGGCTTCGATGCCCAGATCCGCGAGGGCGGCGAAGCCGTCGGCCAGCGAGCAGGCGATGCCCTCGAAGGCGGCGCGGGCGAGGTTGGCGGGTGTGTAGCTGGTCAGGGTGAGCCCGTGCAGCGATCCGGTGGCGTCGGGCAGGTTCGGTGTGCGTTCGCCTTCGAAGTAGGGCACCAGGGTCAGGCCGCCGGCGCCCGGAGCCGCGGACAGCGCGAGTTCGGTGAGCCCGGGCAGGTCCACCGCGAGCAGCGCGGCGGTCGCGTCCAGCACCCGGGAGGCGTTGAGCGTGCAGGCCAGCGGCAGGTAGTGGCCGGTGGCGTCGGCGAACCCGGCGACCAGGCCGGTGGCGTCGGCGGTGGGGTCGGCGGCGACCGCGAAGACGGTGCCGGAGGTGCCGATGGAGACGACGACGTCGCCCACGCCCGCGCCGACGCCGAGTCCGGCGCCGGCGTTGTCTCCCGCGCCGGGGCCGATCAGCGCCCCGTCCGGGGTCCGGAGCCCGGCCTCCAGGGGCCCGAGCACGCGGGGCAGCTGCGGCACGTGGCCCAGGGACTGTTCGAGCAGCTCGGGCAGGTACTCGCCGCGGGCCGGGGACCAGTAGCCGGTGCCGGAGGCATCGGACCGGTCGGTGCACAGCGCGGCCAGGCCCTCGGCGCCGCTGCCCGGCCCGTATCCGGCCAGCCGCCAGCTCAGCCAGTCGTGCGGCAGGCACACCGCGGCGGTGCGGGCGGCGTTCTCCGGCTCGTGCTCGCGCAGCCAGCGCAGCTTGGTCACGGTGAAGGAGGCCACCGGCACGCTGCCGGTCTCCTGCGCCCAGTGCCGGGCGCCGTCGGGCCCGGCCTCCCCGACCAGCTGCCGGCCGGCGTCGGCGGAGCGGATGTCGTTCCAGAGCAGCGCGGGGCGCACCACGGCGCCGTCGGCGTCCAGGCAGACCATGCCGTGCTGCTGGCCGCCGGCGGCGATCGCGGCGACGTCGGCCAGCCCGCCGGCGGCTTCGGCCGCGGCCAGCAGGGCCTGCCACCAGGCTTCGGGGTCCACCTCGGTGCCGGGCGGGTGCGGTGCGGCGCCGGAGCGGACCAGGGCCCCGGTGTCGGCGTCGCGGATGACGATCTTGCAGGACTGGGTGGAGCTGTCCACCCCGGCGACGAGGGACATCAGTGGCCTTTCGAGGAAATGCTGCGCGGCGTTGCTGAACAGGCTACCGGCCAGCCCGCGGGTGGGGCCGCCGCGGCCGTCATACTGCGACGGCCGCGGCGGCGTCGGACAAAGCCGGTCAGCGGGCGCCCATCAGGTGCTCGAGGGCCAGCTGGTTCAGGCGCACGAAGCCGAAGTCCCGCTGCGCGGCGGCGTCGGCGTCGAAGTCCTCGAACGCGGAGGCGTCGGCGAGCAGGTCCGCCGTGGTCTCGCCGTCGGCCAGGGTGGGCCGGCCGAGCTCCCCGACGCCGGAGTGCGCCAGCGCCTCCTGCACCTCGGGGTCGGCGCGGAAGGCCTGCGCGCGCTCCTTGAGCAGCAGGTACATGCGCATGTTGGCCTCGGCCGAGGCCCAGACGCCGTCGTAGCCGTCGGTGCGGGAGGGCTTGTAGTCGAAGTGGCGGGGGCCTTCGTAGCGCGGGCCGCCGTTCGGGAAGCCGTTCTCCAGCAGGTCGACGGTGAAGAAGGCGCTGGACAGGTCGCCGTGGCCGAACACCAGGTCCTGGTCGTACTTGATGGACTTCTGGCCGTTGAGGTCGATGTGGAAGAGCTTGCCGGCCCACAGCGCCTGGGCGATGCCGTGCGTGAAGTTCAGCCCGGCCATCTGCTCGTGCCCGGTCTCGGGGTTCAGGCCGACGATGTCGCCGTGCTCGAGCTGGGAGATGAACGCCAGGCCGTGGCCCACGGTGGGCAGGAAGATGTCGCCGCGCGGTTCGTTGGGCTTGGGTTCCAGGGCGATCCGCAGGCCGTAGCCCTTGTCCTTGATGTAGGCGGCGACCGTGTCCACGGCTTCCTTCATCCGGTCGAATGCGGCGGCGAAGTCCTTGGAACCGTCGTACTCGGCGCCTTCGCGCCCGCCCCACATCACGAAGGTTTCGGCGTCCATCTCCGCGGCGAGATCGACGTTCGCGAGGACCTTGCGCAGCGCGAAGCGGCGGATGGAGCGGTCGTTGGAGGTGAAGCCGCCGTCCTTGAACACCGGGTGGCTGAACAGGTTGGTGGTCACCATGGGAACCGCCAGGCCGGCCTCGCTCAGCGCGGAGCGGAACCGCTTGAGGATCAGGTCCCGCTCCTGGGCGGTGGCGTCGAAGGGAATGAGGTCGTTGTCATGGAAGGTGATGCCGTAGGCGCCCAGCTCGGCGAGCTTGTGCACGGCTTCGACCGGGTCCAGTTCGGCGCGGGAGGCGACACCGAAGGGGTCGTTGCCGGTCCAGCCCACGGTCCAGAGTCCGAAGGTAAAGCGATCTGCGGGTGTTGGCGTCGTCGTCACGATATGCTCCAGGTCACAGGATTAGTTGTACCCGACAACATATGGTGGCAGGGTGGTGCTGTCAACCGCCGCACGACGGCGCGGCACCCGCCCCGGCCGGGCCGGGTCATGACAGCGGGAAACGGCCGCGGCACCCCCTGGGCGTTGATATCTTGGCGAAGAGGCACGACGGCGGCACCACAGTCATGGAGGACGGAATGGGCGAGGCGACAACCGGCACGGAGGTGCGCCGGGCGAACCTGGCGCGGGTGCTGTCCCTGCTGCACCGGCAGGGACCGCTGTCCCGGGCACAGCTGACCCGGCTGACCGGTTTCAACCGCTCCACGGTGGGCGCCCTCGCCGCCGATCTGGTGCAGCGGGGCCTGGCCCGTGAGACCGCTCCCGACGGCGGCCGGGTGGGTCGGCCGAGCCCGATCGTGCACCCCAATGACAAGGTGGCCGCGCTGGCGGTGCACCCGGACGTGGACGCGGTGACGGTCGGCGTCGTCGGCCTGGGCGGCGGCGTGCGGCACCGGGTGCGCCGGGAAACCGACGGCGCGCCGTCCCCCGAGGCGGCAGCCGCGCTGGCGGCCGACGTCGTCGCCGGCCTGCGCCGGGAGCTGGCCGGGCTCCACGCCGTCGTGGGCGTGGGCGCCGCGGTGCCCGGACTGGTCCGCGCCGAGGACGGGCACGTGCTGCTGGCCCCGCATCTGGGCTGGGAGGACGAACCGTTCGCCGCCCGGCTGGCCGAGGCGCTGCAGCTGCCCGTGCGCGCGGCCAATGACGCGAACCTGGGCTCCCTGGCCGAGTCCCGCTACGGGGCGGCCGTGGGCGCGGCCGACGTCGTCTACCTCAACGGCAGCGCCAGCGGCATCGGCGGCGGGGCCGTGGTGGGCGGGGTTCCGCTGCACGGCGGCGCCGGGTACGCCGGGGAGTTCGGGCACACCCGGGTGAGCGTGCCCGGGCTGCCCTGCCACTGCGGGCGCAGCGGCTGCCTCGAGACGGAGGTGAGCCTGGCCGGGCTGCTCGCCGCACTGGGCCTGGCGCGGGCGGACCTGGACGAGCTGCAGCGGGCGATCGCCGCCGGCCCCTCCCCCGCCCTGCAGGCGGAGGCTGCCCGGCAGCTGGACCTGCTCGGCTCCGCGCTGACCGACCTGGTCAACATCTTCAACCCGCAGCTGGTGGTGCTCGGCGGGTTCCTGGCCGCTTTGTACGGCCTGGAGCCGCAGCGGCTGCGGGACGCCGTCGCCGGCGGCCCGATCGGCGGGCTGGGCCGGCAGGTGGACATCCGGCCGGCCCAGCTGGGCGCGGAGCTGCTGCTGGTGGGTGCCGCGGAGCTGGCCTTCGAGCCGGTGCTCGCCGACGCGGCGCTGCCGCCGGCCACAGCGCAGTCCGGCGCCGAAGCCGACGCCGACGCCGGACGGTCGGGTCCAGCCGCCGACGCCGTGCCGGCGCGGGGCGCCTAGGACTCCTCGCCGTAGGCGAAACGCTCGGCCCGGAACGGCTCCAGCAGCGGATGCCGACGGCCGGTGAGGATTTCATCGGCCAGCAGCTCGCCGGCGATCAGCCCCAGCGTGGCGCCGGAGTGCGTGAAGGCGGCCCAGCAGCCGGGCAGCGCGGCGAGTTCGCCGAGCACCGGCTCTCCGTCCCCCGGCACCGGCTTCAGCCCGGGCTGCCAGCTCTGCGGCACCACCTCGGGATGGCCCGCCAGCACCCGGGAGGCCTCCGCGGCCAGCTCGGCCAGCACCTCCAGGTCCACGCTCCAGGTGCCGTCGTCCAGCCGCTGCACCCGGTCCAGGTACCAGGTGTGGTCCATCGCCAGCCGACCGCCGGGATGCGGGCGCAGCGAGATCCGCGGGGTGTTCAGCACCGCACGCAGCCCGTGGTCCACCGGCTCGCTGATCACCAGCATGGCCAGGTCGGAGGAATCCGGCAGCTCCACGCCCGCACCGGCGAGCACCGCCGGCGTGCCCGCCCCGCAGGCGACGACGACGGCGTCGGCCGCGTACTCCTCGCCGCCGGCGGTGCGCAGCCCGCGCACCGGCCCGCCGCCGTCGGCCGCGACGAGTGTGCAGAGCCCGGCATGTTCGATCAGGGTGCCGCCGCGCAGCGTGAACTCCTCAGCCAGGTGCCGGACCAGGTGGGGCAGGGACACCCAGCCCTCGCCCGGATTGACCAGCGCCCGGTGCGGCAGCACGCCCGGGTCCACGCCGGGCACGTACGCGGGCACGTCGTCGCGGTCCAGCAGCCGGGCGTCGTAGCCGGCCCGGCTCTGCGCGTTGTGCCGGTCGACGACGGCGAAGGGGTCGTCATCCCAGTACAGGCCGCCGTCGAAGGCGAGCCAGTCGATGCCGGGGCTGCGGGCGAGCAGGGTGCGGTAGCGGTCGATGCCGGCCATCCGCAGCCGGTAGTAGTCCTCGCCGTAGCCGCCGCCGGCGTTCAGCCAGGACAGCGAGCGTCCGGAGGCGCCGCTGCCGATCTCCGCCTCCGTCACGAGCAGCACCTCGGCGCCGCCGCGCAGCAGCTGCACCGCGGTCGAGAGTCCGATGACGCCGCCGCCGAGCACCGCGACCTGCCTGCCGTTCTCCATTGCCTCCGCCTTCCGTTTGAGCCTGGTTCGAGCCTATCCGCCGAAGCGGAGGCTCGCGGAGGGGACGCGGAGGCCTGCACCGGGGAAAACGTAAAAAGTATCAATAGTTGACTTTTTCAACGGTTAAGGGTTCGATGAAAACTCTTGTGATCCACACCACGCAAAGGAGCAGCGGTGAACCTAGGAATCGGTTCCTGGCCGGCCCGCCGGGCCCGGGTGCGCCCGGACAGCACGGCGATCGTCTTCGAGGACCGGCGGTTCAGCTACGCCGAGGTCGATGCCCGCGTGAGAAGCCTGGCCAATGCCCTGAGCAACGCCGGGGTCCGCCGCGGCGACCGGGTGGCGTACGTCGGCTTCAACCATCCTGCCCTTCTGGAGACCTTCTTCGCCGCCGGGCTGATCGGCGCCGCCTGCGTGCTGGTCAACCCCCGCCTGGCCCGCGACGAGGTGGCCTACATCCTGGGCGACTGCACGCCCGCCGTCGTCGCCTACGGTGCCGAGCAGGCGGCCAACGCCGAGGACCTGGCCCGGCAGCTGCCGGTCGGCACGTGGCTCAGCGTCGACGGCGGCGGCCCCGGCAGCGACTATGAGCAGTTCCTGGCGGGCGGCGGAACCGAAGCCGTGGAGGCCGAGGTGCACGAGGACGACCTGGCCCTGATCATGTACACCTCCGGCACCACGGGCCGGCCCAAGGGCGCCATGCTCAGCCACCGCAGCCTGTTCTACCAGTACATGAACGCCCTGATCGGCGTGGACCTGCGCCAGGACGAGGTGCACCTGGCCGCGGCTCCGCTGTTCCACATCGCCGGCCTGAACATGATGACCCTGCCGACCTTTACCCTCGGGGGAACGATCATCATCCACCGCGGCTTCAAGGCCGAGGCGGTCCTGGCCGAGATGGCGGCATCCCGGGTGACCAGCGCCTTCCTGGTGCCGGCCATGCTGGACGCCCTGTCCGGGCATCCGGACTTCGCCGGCGCCGACCTGTCCTCGGTCCGCGGCTTCATGGTCGGCGGCTCCCCGCTGCCGGAACGGACCATCCGCACCTGGCAGCAGAAGGACGTGGCGATCATGCAGGGCTTCGGCATGACCGAAACCGCCCCCGGCGTCTGCATGCTCGAGCCCCGGGACGGCACGGTGAAGGCCGGCAGCGCCGGCCGCCCGCACTTCTTCACCGAGTACCGGCTGCTCGACGCCGGCTGCTCCCCCGTTCCGGAGGGCACGCCCGGCGAGGTGGTGGTCCGCGGCCCCAACGTCATGAGCGGGTACTGGAACAACCCCGAGGCCAGCGCCGCCGCCCTGGCCGGCGGCTGGTACCACTCCGGCGACGTCGCCGTCGTCGACGAGGACGGCTACATCTGGATCAAGGACCGGATCAAGGACATGTACATCTCCGGCGGCGAGAACGTCTACCCCGCCGAAGTGGAGAACGCCCTGCTGAACCTGCCCGGCGTCGTCGAGGCCGCCGTCGTCGGCGTGCCCGATGAACGCTGGGGCGAGTCCGGCCGCGCCTACGTGGTGCTGGCCGACGCCGCGGAGGCCGCCGACGGCGCCGGGCTGCGCGAGCAGCTGCGCAGCCGGCTGGCCGGCTACAAGCTTCCCCGCGAGGTCCTCGTGGTGGAGCAGCTGCCCCGGACCACCACCGGCAAGATCCAGAAACACGTGCTCCGCTCCGGCTCCTGACCCGGTCCCGTCCGCTTTCGCCCCTCCCTCTCCCCCGCACCCTAGGAACAGCCATGCCCACAGCAAGCACGACCCTCCCCGGCCTGAGCGGAAAGCAGCGGCAGAGCGAGGCCCGCAAGGTCATCCTCTCCAGCTACCTCGGCTCGACCATCGAGTTCTACGACTTCCTGCTCTACGCCTCGGCCTCGGCCCTGGTCTTTCCGCAGGTGTTCTTCCAGGACCTGGATCCGCTGGCCGGCACCATCGCCGCCTACGGAACCTTCGCGGCCGGCTACCTCGCCCGCCCGCTCGGCGGGGCGATCTTCGGCCACTTCGGCGACCGGCTGGGCCGGAAGAAGATGCTCATCCTCTCGATGCTGATCATGGGCATCGCCTCCACGCTGATCGGCCTGATCCCCGGCTCGGCCCTCATCGGCAGCTGGGGCGCGGTCATCCTGGTGCTGCTGCGCGTCTGCCAGGGCATCGCCGTCGGCGGCGAATGGGGCGGCGCGGCGCTGATGGCGCTGGAGCACTCGGAGAAGGGCAGGCGCGGCTTCGCGGCGTCCTTCGCCAACGCCGGCGCCCCCTCGGGTGCCGCGCTGGGCACCGTCGTGCTCGGCATCTTCTCCACCCTGCCGGAGGACCAGTTCCTCTCCTGGGGCTGGCGCGTGCCGTTCCTGCTCTCGGTGGCGCTGCTGGTGGTCGGCCTGGTGGTCCGGGCCAGGATCGCCGAAAGCCCGATCTTCGAGGCCGCCGTGGCCAAGGAGGCCGCAGAGCCGACCAAGCCGAAGGTCCCCATCCTGGAGGTGCTGCGCCGGCCCAAGGCGCTGATCTTCACCATGCTCGCCGGCGCCTCCGGGTTCGCGCTCCAGGTCTTCCTGTCCACCTTCTCGGTCAGCTATGCGGTGGAAAACGGGGCGGCCCGCCCCGTGGTGCTCTACGCCTTCGCCCTCGCCTCGGTGATCAGCGTGGTGTTCGTGGTGCTGATGGGCCGGGTCTCCGACCGGTACGGGCGGCGGCCGGTGATGGTCGTCGGCCTGGTCGGCTTCATCGCCGTCATCTTCCCCATGTTCGGCTGGCTCGGCTCCAACAACCTGCTGCTGATCTTCCTGGCCTTCACCGTGGGCCTGGCCTTCCACGCCGCGATGTACGGGCCGCTGGCCGCCTTCATTTCCGAGCAGTTCGGCACCAGCGCCCGCTACACCGGCGCCTCCCTGGGCTACCAGTTCGCCACCCTGCTCGGCGCGGGCTTCACGCCGACCATCCTGGCCACGCTCTACGCCGGCGCGGACCGCTCGGTGACGCCGGTGGCCGGCTACCTTGCAGCGCTGGCGGCGCTGAGCACGCTGTTCATCCTGCTGACCCGCGAGTCCAAGGACTACGACCTCGAGACCCACGAGCACTGACCGCGGCAGAACACCGAAGCCGTCCTTCCCGTGCAGTGCGCGGGAAGGACGGCTTCGTCCGGTGGAGTGCGGCTGGAGGTCAGAGCGCCACTTTGCTCAGCAGCCGGTGCAGCTCCCGGCGCTGGCCGGCGTCGAGGGCGGCCAGGGACTCGGCGGTCGCATCCTGCACCACGCCGCGGGCGCGCTCGTACAGCCGGCGGCCGGCGGCGGTGGGAACGATGATCTTGGACCGCCTGTCCCGCGGATCCGGCTGCCGGTCGACGGCGCCCCGGGCCTCGAGCTCATCCACGATCGCGACGATCTGGCTGGGGTCCAGGGCCAGGAACTGGCTCAGCTCCCGCTGGGTGGGGGCCTGTCCGCTGCAGGCGAGGGAGAGGACCGAGTAGGAACGGACCTTCAGGTCCAGCTCGGCGAGCCGGCGGTTGGCCGCCGAGGAGCCGAGCGACGATGCGCGGGCCATCAGGAAGAACGGCTCGGAGGCGAGGTCGGTGTCGGCAAACCTGACGGCGCTCTCAACGGCGTCCGCCGCGGCGGAGGCGGGGCGGGGAGTCATGACTGTCCTTTGGTCGGAAGAGAGCTTAACTCTACGAAACACCACCGGCGCATCTAAATGCAAACCTCAATGATTGACTTTTTCAACGATTAGCGGTCGAATGGCTGCAGAGCAGCGGACAAGCGCTCCGCAGCCGGCCACGTAACCAAAGGAGTTTCCATGGCAGAGCAGAACACGGCCCCCCTCGCCGGCAAGGTCGCCGTCGTCACCGGGTCCGGCCAGGGCCTGGGCCTGGCGTACGCACAGGAGCTCGCACGGCAGGGCGCCGCCGTGGTGATCAACGACGTCAGCGAGGACGCCGCCCGCGCCGCCGTGGAGTCCATCACCGCCGCCGGCGGGCAGGCCACCGCCGTCGTCGCCGCCGTCGGCAGCACCGAGGCCGCCCGCGCCCTCGTGGACGGCGCCGTCGCAGCCTTCGGCGGCCTGGACATCCTGGTGACCAACGCCGGCGTGCTGCGGGACAAGTCCCTGCTGAAGATGACCGACGAAGACTTTGACTTGGTCATCCAGGTGCACCTGCGCGGCACGTTCACCTGCGTGCGGGAAGCCTACCGCCATTTCAAGGAGAACGGCGTCGCCGGGCGGATCATCGCCATCGGCTCTCCCACCGGCCAGTACGGCAACTTCGGGCAGACCAACTACGCGGCGGCCAAGGCCGGCATCGTGGGCATGGTGCGCACCTGGGCGCTGGAAATGAAGAAGTCCGGCGTCACCGCCAACGCCGTCATCCCGGTCGCCGCGACCGCCATGACCCGCACCGTGCCCTACTTCGCCGCCGCCATCGACGCGCAGGACCGGGGCGAGGCGATGCCCTCCTTCTTCCGTCATGACCTCGGCTTCGGCACCGCCGACGACGTCGCCGGCCTGATCGCCTACCTCGCCTCCGACGCCGCCGCCGGCATCACCGGCCAGGCCATCGGCGCCGGCGGCGACCGCCTGCAGCTGTTCAGCCACCCGACGCCGACGGTCACCGAGTACGCCGACGGCGGCTGGAGCTTCGAAGCCCTGGCCGAGCGGTTCCCGCAGCTGGCCGAAGGCCACCTGGCCCCGGTCGGGGAAACCTTCCCGCCGCTGCCCGCCGAGCTGCAGCCTGCCGACAAGTAGGAGCACCGGCATGTACGAATACGGGCTGGACCTCGCGTCGCTGGACGCGATCGATATGCACGTGCACATTGAGTGCTCCGACCACGGGCACGCCTCGCTGCCGCCGGCGCTGACCGAGGCCAGCGCCAAGTACTTCAAGGCGGAGGACCGCTCCCCCTCGCTGGACACCATCGCCGAGCGCTACCGGGAATGGAACATGGCCGCCGTCGTGTTCACCGTCGACGCGACCACCGCCCTGGGCCACCCGCCGAACTCCATCGAGGAGATCGCCGAGGGCGCCGCCCGGAACAACGACGTGCTGATTCCGTTCGGGTCGGTGGACCCGCTGCAGGGAGCGGCCGCCGTCGAACGCGCAAAGCTGCTGGTCCGCGAGTACGGGGTCAAGGGCTTCAAGTTCCACCCCTCGCTGCAGGGCTTCGACCCCTCGGACCAGCGGTTCTATCCGCTGTACGAGGCGATCCAGGAGCTGGAGGTGCCCGCCCTGTTCCACACCGGGCAGAACGGCATGGGGGCCGGGCTGCCCGGCGGATACGGCATCAAGCTGGCGTACTCGAACCCGCTGCTGCTCGACGCCGTGGCCGCCGACTTCCCGCATCTGCAGGTCATCATGGCCCACCCCTCGGTGCCCTGGCAGGAGGAGGCCAACTCGATCGCCACGCACAAGGCGAACGTCTGGATCGACCTCTCCGGCTGGTCGCCGAAGTACTTCCCGGAGTCCCTGGTGAAGGCCTCCAATGCGATGCTGCAGGACAAGGTGCTCTTCGGCACCGACTATCCGCTGATCACCCCGCAGAAATGGCTGGGCGCCTTCGAGCAGCAGAGCTTCAAGGACGAGGTGCGGCCCAAGATCCTCAAGGCCAACGCGGTGCGGCTGCTCGGCCTGGAGTCCGGCGTACCGGCCGGGCAGGCCAGCAGGGCCGCCGCCGGGGTGCGGGCATGAGTCCCGCCCCGGCGGCCCGGGCCGCGGCCGGCACGGCGGGCTCGGACGCCGAGGCGGAGTCCGACCGGCTGTATCCGGACTGCGACCCCTACGGCATCGAGTTCGGGCTCACCGAGGCCGAGCGGGCGCCGCTGCGCCGGCTTCGGGCGGTGCTCGACACCGAGGTCTATCCGCTGCTGGCCGAGTACTGGGAGAAGGGCGAGTTCCCGTATTCGATCGCGCCGTCGCTGCAGGCGCTGGGCCTGATGGAGCCCAAGGAGGTCGCCGACGCCGGCGCCGAACCGAGCGCGCTCTACCACGGGTTCCGGATCTTCGAGCTGGCCCGCACCGACGCCAGCGTGGCGACGTTCTACACCGCACAGGCGGGCCTGTTCCGCACCGCCTGCCGGGTGGGCGGCACCGCCGATCAGTTCGCCGCGTGGGACCCGGCCATCACCCGGTTCGAGATGACCGGCGTGTTCTGCCTGACCGAACCCGACCACGGCTCGGACATCGCCGGCGGGCTGGCCACCCGGGCCCGCCGCGACGGCGACGAGTGGATCCTCGACGGCGCCAAGCGCTGGATCGGCGGCGCGCACAGCGCTGACCGGCTCGCGGTCTTCGCCCGCGACGAGGCCGACGGGCAGGTCAAGGGCTTCCTGGTGGACCGCCGCGCCCCCGGCGTGAGCCTGGCGAAGATCCACGGCAAGACCTCGCTGCGGATGATGCAGAACGCCGACATTCGGCTCGACGGCGTCCGGGTGCCCGAGGAATGGCGGCTGGGGAACGTGCAGTCCTTCCGGGACGTGGCCGCCATGCTGCGGCAGATGCGCTCCGACGTCGCCTGGATCGCCGCCGGGCTGCAGGCCGGCGCCTACGAGGCCGCGCTGAGGTACGTGCGCGGCCGGGAGCAGTTCGGCAAACCGCTGGGCGGCTTCCAGCTGGTGCAGGAGAAGCTGGCGCGGATGCTGGACAACGTCACCGCCTCCCTGGCCATGGCCGCCGCCCTCGCCGGGCGCCAGCAGCAGGGCATCTACCGGGACCAGGACTCGGCGCTGGCCAAGATGGGCAACAGCCGGCGGATGCGCGAGACCGTCGCCCTGGCCCGCGAAGTGGCCGGCGGCAACGGCATCACCCTGGCCGCCGACGTCGCGCGCTTCCACGCCGATGCCGAGGCCGTCTACTCCTACGAAGGCACCCATGAGATCAACGCGCTTGTGGTCGGCCGCTCCCTCACCGGCCTCAGCGCCTTCGCCTGAACCGCTTTTCCGAACAACTCCGAAAGGACTCCCATGACCGAGATCCAGACCCAGCCCGCCGTCGTCGTCCCCTTCGAAGAGGTGCAAAGCCTGGTGGGCCGGAACCTCGGCTACTCGCAGTACCGCGAGATCACCCAGGACCAGATCAACACGTTCGCCGACGCGACCGATGACCACCAGTGGATCCACACCGACCCGGAGAAAGCGAAGGACGGACCGTTCGGCGCGCCGATCGCGCACGGCTTCCTCACCCTGTCGCTGCTGATTCCGATGTGGACCGAGCTGCTGGACGTCACCGGCGTGAAGACCAAGGTCAACTACGGCCTGGACAAGGTGCGCTTCACGAACCCGGTGAAGGTGGGCGCACGGGTGCGGATGACCGTGACCATCACCGATGTGCAGGAGGTCAAGGGCAACGGCGTGCACCTGGTGGCCGACGCCGTCATCGAGATTGAGGGCGAGGAGCGGCCCGCCGTGGTGGCGACGTTCCTGAACCGGTTCTACGCCTAGGGCCGCCGGCTCCCGCGCCCGGTTCCGGCTGCCGCCGGAGCCGGGCGCCCTGCGTTGAGGGCGTGGATCAGGCCGTGGCAGGCCAGCAGCATTGCCGCCCCGAGCAGGCCGAAGAGAAGTATGAAAGGGCCCGCTTGGAACAGCTGCATGGCGATGACCGCTGACGGGCTCTCCACTGAACGGCCGGTGCCGGGTTCGACCATCGTCATCAACTGGGGCTGACGCAGGATTCCGGTGACCCAGAGGAGGCCCGGCGCCAGGACCAACGCCATCACCGCCCAGCCCGCGGCCAGATAGGGGTTGAAGCGGAACCTCCGGCGCCGTTCCGTCACCGCCGCCCCGTCGCCGACCTCTCCGCCGTCTACCACGGCACCCTCCGGCGAATCTCCGGCAAGGGTGCCGAATCCCCCGTCATCCATCTGTCCGTCGTGCTGTCTGCCAAATCCAGGTGCAGAGCCCTGGCTCCGGACGGTCCCGCCGCCATCGTCAACCACCTCCACCCAGTCCCGGTCCTGCCCGGGCTGCGGCCGGGCATAAAGATGGTGGTCGGCGTCATTAGTCAGCGGATTCCCCATGCGCGGGAGCCTACTGCATGCCGGTCTCCAACGGTGGGACTGGGCACCACGCAGTGCAAAGCCTTCGGTTAGGCTGACCCGGATTTGCCCTCCCGATGATGCGAAGGAGTCTCCATGGACCACACCTATTCCGGCGTCATGCTGGTGACCACCACGCCGCAGGCCGGCGTCGACGAGGCGGAGTTCAACGCCTGGTACGACAACACCCACCTGGCCGAAATCCGGGAACGCGTCCCCGGCATTGAAGCCGTGGAACGGTTCCGCACCCAGGCGGACGGCCAGCCGCCGCGCTACCTGGCGGTCTATCGGATCTCCCGACCCGCGTCGGACATCCTGGCTGATATGCAGGGCGCGGACCTCAGCGACGCGACCCCGTGGTTCGACGCGGGCGAGCATCCTCCGGTCATCACCTCGTACGACGCCGTCCGCTGACGCGGGAAGGCGGACCCGGGCGCGTCCGGTGCGGGCGACGCAGCTAGCGCCAGTAGTTGTTCGCCGCCGCAATCGTCGCGAACTCGATGGCGACCACGTGCGCCGAGGCGATCAGGGCATCCGGCTCGTTGGAGTAGGCGGAGCGGATCATCTCCTGCACGTTGTGGTCCGGCTGGACGGCCAGCGAGGTCTTCAGGGCCAGCTGCACGGCCAGCTGGCGCCCCTCCTCGGGGGTGGCGCAGATCAGGGAGTTGCCGGGAACGAGTTCCATGGTGACCGTCCTGGGGAAGCGGATGTCGGCGTCGTGCTTCCAGTGTCGCCAGCGGTACTCGCGCGGCACAAGGCTTCCGCTCCGACGGCGGCTACCGCCGCTCGAGCAGCACCATCGCCTCGTAGTGGGTGGACTGCGGGAACATGTCCATCACCCGGGCCCGGACCGGGGCCAGGGACGGCATCCGGGCCAGGTCCTTGGCCAGCGAGACGGCGTTGCAGCTGGAGTAGACCACGTGCCGCACGTCGGAGTTCTCCAGCCAGCCGGCCAGCTCGGCGCCGATGCCGCGGCGCGGCGGGTTCACGATCACCAGCTCCGGCGCCTGCCCGGAGTCCAGCGCGAACGCCGTCGCGTCGCCGGCGGCGAACCGCACCCGGGAGAGCCCGGCCCGGTCCCGGCTGGTTTCGGCGGCGGTGATCGCCTCGGCGCTGATCTCGATGCCGGTCACGTCGCGGACGCCGTCGGCGACGCTGAGCGCGAACCCGCCCACCCCGCAGTACAGGTCCCACACGCTGGCCGGGGCGACCTCGTCCACCCACTCCCGGCCCTGCCGGTAAAGGGCGGCGGCGACCTCGGTGTTGGTCTGGAAGAAGCCCTGCGGGCGCAGGAACAGGTCCAGCCCGTTGATGCCCATCCGCAGGGTGGCCTGCTCGGTGAGCAGGATTTCGGTCTCACCCTCGGTGACGGCCTTGTGCTCGGGGTGCAGGTTGACGCTGGCGACGGCGAGCTGCGGCAGCCGCTCGCGCAGCCCGGGCAGGTGCTCGCGGACGTTGGGCAGCAGCTTGTCGCTGCGCAGCACGAACCGGACCATCAGCTCCCCGTCCGGGGATTCGGTCAGCAGCAGGTACTTCAGCTCGCCGGTGCGGGCGGCGACGTCGTAGGGCACCAGCCTGGCAATCCGGATGAAATGCGACAGGATCGGGAACGCGGCGGTCAGCCCGGGTGAGCAGATGCCGCAGCGGCGCAGGTCGATGCCGTGCCCGTCGGCGTCCAGGATGCCGATGTTGGGCCGGCGCAGGGTTCCAGAGACCACCATCTTCGCCTTGTTCCGGAACCCGGATTCGGGGCTGGCCAGCGGCGGCAGCCATTCAAGGTCGGAATAGTCGGCGAGGAGTTTGGTGCAGTGCGCCTGCTTGCCCCCAAGCTGCGCCGGGTAGGGGGTACCCATCAGGGTGCAGGAGCGGCACCGGCCGGCGTCGTAATAGGAGCATTCCATGGGCAGTTAATTCTAGCCCCGCCCATCGCCCGGATATTCCCGCCGGGCCCCGGCGGAAACCCCTGCCCGGGCCCGGCTGCGCCGTATGCTCAAAGGCGTTGTCCCGTCCCCCAGGAGCTGCCCGTGTCCGCCTCTTCCTCTTCCCCCGCTGCCCCGGCGCGTCCGACGCCGGTGATCGCCGACGTCGACACCGGCACCGACGACGCGCTCGCCCTGCTGTTCCTGGCCTGCCACCCGGGCCTCGACCTGCGTGCGGTGACCTGCACGGCCGGGAACACCGACGTCGACCAGGTGCTGCGCAACACCCTGGACGTGCTCGCCCTGGCCGGCGCCGGCGACGTCCCGGTGGCCCGGGGCGCGGAGCGGCCGCTGCTGAACGAGCCGCGGCACGCGCACGGCTTCCACGGCGTGGGCGGCATGGGCGGGCTGCAGCTGCCCCGCAGCGGCACCGCCCCGTCGCCGCTGGCCGCCGTGGAGCTGATCCGCCGGACGGTCGAGGACTCTCCCGAACCGGTGACCCTGCTGGGGCTGGGCCCGCTGACCAACCTCGCCCTGTTCCTGCGCACCTATCCCGCCACCGCACGGAAGCTGGCGCGGATCGTGTTCATGGGCGGTTCCGCCGGGCTCGGCAATGCCAGCGCCGTCGCCGAGTTCAACGCCTGGCAGGATCCGGAGGCGCTGGCCATCGTCCTCGCCGCCGACGTGCCGGTGACCATGTACGGGCTGGACGTGTTCCTGCAGGCCACCGTCGAGCCGGCGGACTTCCGTGCCCTCGCGGCGGCGGACGACGCCGGCACCGCGCTGGCCGGGGCGCTGCTGACCCGGGCGGCACGGGCCCGGGCCGTCGACGCCGGGCTGTCGGCGGACACGGACCGGCTGCAGGCGGTGACCATCGGCGACGCCGGCGCGGCCTGCCTGCTGGCCAAGCCCGCCACCGTGACGGTCCGGCCGTTTCCGGTGCAGGTCCAGCTCTTCGGCCCCGGCCGCGGGCAGACCATCGTTGACCGCCGCGCGTTCGCCGGCGAGGAGGAAGAGCACGGGCTGGCCGGCACGGTGCCGGTGATCGACGTCGCGTTCTCCCTGGACCGGGACCTGATGGCCCGGACGTTCCTGGCCGCTGTCGGCGGCTGACCTCAGATCTCCCCCGCCCCCATCTGCTCCACCAGGTATTCGGCCTGCCGGATCGCCAGGGCCACGATGGTCAGCGTCGGGTTCGCCGCCGCTCCGGTGGTGAACAGCGAGCCGTCGGAAATGAACAGGTTGGGCACGTCGTGCGCCTGCCCGAAGGCGTTGACCACCCCGTCCTCGGGGCGTTCACTCATCCGGGCGGTGCCCATGTTGTGGGTGGACGGATACGGCGGCGTGCGCACCGCCGACACCGCACCCACGGCCTCGTAGATCAGCTCGCCCTGCCCGTAGCCGTGGTTGCGCATGGCGACGTCGTTCGGGTGGTCGTCGAAGTGCACGTTGGGCACCGGCAGGCCCAGCGGGTCGGTGACCGTCGTGTTCAGGGTGATCCGGTTGCCCTCCTGCGGCATGTCCTCGCCCACGATCCACATCCCGGCGGTCCGCTCGTATCCGTCCAGGATCGAGGCGAAGCCCGGCCCCCAGGCGCCGGGGTCCACGAAGCTGGCCAGGAACGCCGGGCCCAGCGAGATGGTCTCCATGTAGTAGCCGCCGGCGAAGCCGCGGTCCGGATCGTGCCGGGACTCGTCGGCGATCAGCCCGGCCATGGTCTCGCCGCGGTACATCCGCACCGGCTGCTCGAACTGGGCGTACACGCTGCCGGTGGTGTGGCGCATGTAGTTCCGGCCCACCTGCCCGGAGGAGTTCGCCAGCCCGTCCGGGAACAGCGGGGACGCGGAGAGCAGCAGCAGCCGCGGGGTTTCGATCGCGTTGGCGGCGACGGCGACGGCGCGCGCGGCCTGCCGGTGCAGGTTTCCCTCGGCGTCGGCGTAGACCACCCCGTCCACCAGCCCGTCCGGGGCGTGGGTGATCTGCACGGCGTGGCACCCCGGGCGCAGGTCCAGGTTGCCTGTGGCCAGGGACTTGGGCAGCTCGGAGACCAGGATCGACCACTTGGATTTGTTCTTGTCGCCCTGGAAGTTGAAGCCGTCCTGGATGGAGGCCGGCCGCCCGTCGAAGGGTTCGGCGTTGGTGCCGTAGGGGCCGGTGGCGTAGTGCCGGTAGCCGACCTTTTCGGCACCGTTGGCGAAGACCTTGTAGTTGTTGTTGGCCGGCAGCGGCGGCCGGCCGTGCCGGTGCGTGACGCCCATCTTCCGCTCGGCCCGGTCGTAGTACGGCTCCAGATCGGCCAGGGACAGCGGCCAGTCCAGCAGGTTCGCCCCGTCGATCCGCCCGTACGTGCTGCGGGTGCGGAACTCGTGCTCCTTGAACCGCGGCGTCGCCCCGGACCAGTGCGTGGTGGTGCCGCCCACGGCCTTGACGATCCAGGCCGGCAGGTTCGGGAAGTCGCGGGCGATCCGCCAGGACCCCGAGGTGGTGCGCGGGTCCAGCCAGGCCATCTGGTTGAACGCCTCCCACTCGTTGTTCACGTAGTCCTCGTTGGTCAGGTACGGCCCGGCCTCGAGCAGCACCACCTTCACGCCCTTGCCGGTCAGTTCGTGGGCCAGGGTGCCGCCTCCGGCGCCGGACCCGATGACGACGACCACCGAGTCGTCGTCATGGCCGAAATCCGCGGAGCCCGCCGGGCGGGTGCCGCCCTGTCCGCCGCCGCTGCCGTTGCTGGTGGCCTCGCTGCTCATTTGCTGCCTCCTTCAGTGGATGCGGTCGGTGTTGAAGGCCCGCCGACGGCGTCACCGCCGCCGCGCAGGCCGCCGGCCTCGGCGGTGGTGCCGGATTCCGGTGCCGGTCCGGCGGCCGCGGCGGCCTTGGATCCGGCGGCGTCGTCGCGCTGCGGGGCGTTCTCCCGCACCCGCAGCGGGCGGCTGCCCGGGGTGTCGACGGCGTACGGCAGGGGCCCGACGTCGGGCACCGGCTCACCGTCGTACTCCTCCACCCGCGGGCTGGGCAGCCAGGCGAGGTCGTTGAAGCCGCGGTGCAGGTAGCCGCCCTTGGAGAAGGACTCGCCCTCGTAGCCGAGCACCTGCCACACCTCGGGGTCGTCGTAGAGGTTCAGGACGGCGGTGCGGCGGATGAACCCGAAGAACTCCAAGTCCGCGACGCGGCGCAGCACGGCCAGGGCGCGCTCCTCGGGCAGGTCCAGGAACGGTTCCTCCGACTCGGCGCCGAGGGCGATCAGGCCCTGGGTGAGCACCACCCGGAACCAGGTGGACCCTTCGGCCTCGGTGACGATCCGGTCCGCCAGCCGCTCATAGGCGCTGTCCGGGAAGTTCGGATGCGGAAACGCGACGCGGACGATCCGTTCCAGGATCCGGCGCGCCTCCGGCGTGAGCGTGGTCTGGTTCAGGGTGGGATATTTCGCTGGATAGGTCACGGTGTTCTTCCTCCTGCGGGACGGGCCCCGCGCGACGGCGGGCGGGGCGTTCGGGAACGGCTGGTCAGGTGCGCACCTGGCCCGTGTGGTGCGGGCGGCCGGGACGGTGTGGGCGGGTCGGCGGCCGGGTCAGCGGCGGGGCCAGGTCACGCTGTTCGGGGTCAGGACGGCGCGGCCGGTGATGGTGCCGGCAGTGAGGTCGTGCATGGCCTGCACCGCGTCGTCGAGCGGGTAGGGCACGGTGGTGAGGCTGATCTGTCCCTCGGCGGTGAGGGTCATCAGTTCGGCCAGGTCCTGGTAGGTGCCGACCAGGTTGCCGACGATGCTGATCTCCCGGGAGATCAGGTCGATGGTGGGGATGCTCAGGGTCCCGCCGTAGCCGATGGCGTAGTAGCTGCCGCCGTTGCGCAGCATCGCCGGGCCGGTCTGCTCGGTGCCGTGCTCGCCGACAAAGTCGAACACCACGTGCGCTCCGCCGTCGGTGGCGCCCAGCACGGCGTTGACCACGGCGCTGTCCTGGCCGTCGAACTCGCGCGGGTTGAGCACGGTGTCCGCGCCGAGCGCCGCGGCGAGGGCCAGTGCCTCGTCGCTGAAGTCGAGGACGGTGATGTCGGCGTTGGTCAGCGCGCGCAGCGCCTGGACGCCGATGTGCCCGAGCCCGCCGGCGCCGATGACGACGGCGTGCGTGCCCGGTCCCAGCAGCGGTGCGGCCTTGCGGACCGCGTGGTAGGCGGTGACGCCGGCGTCGGCGAGCGCGGCGATGTCCACCGGATCAGTGCCGTCCTCCAGCTTGACGACGGCGCGGGCGTTGGTGCGCAGGTACTCGGCCATCCCGCCGTCGGCATTCAGGCCGGGGAAGGCGGAGTCCTGGCAGTGCGAGTCATTGCCGGTGCGGCACGGGTCGCACACCCCGCAGGTGACCACCGGGTGCATGATCACCGTGTCCCCGGGGGCGACGTTGGTGACCGCCGGACCGACGTCGACCACCCAGCCGGCGTTTTCGTGGCCCAGGATGTAGGGCAGCTGCGGGTGCTGGATCTGCTCCCACTGTCCCTCGACCACGTGCAGATCGGTGCGGCAGAGCCCGGCGGCGCCCACCTGTATCAGCACGTCCCACGGCCCGGCGACCACCGGCTCCGGAACCTCGTCGATCTGCGGATCCTCACCGTAGCGGTGCACCCGGACAGCCTTCACGCCCACTCCTTCGTCAGCCCAGCAGTGGGGCCAGTCTCTTCCCGGTGACCGGCCGGGTCAACGGGTGGCGGCGAAGTCGCCGGGACCGGCCTCCGGGGCCGGCGCGACGATGTGCAGGGCGGAGAAACCCGACTATGCTTCTCCGGCCACCGGTGGCCTCAGCCCCGGGCGCTGCGCCGGTAGCCGCTGGGCGTGAAGCCCAGGACCTGGCGGAAGTCGGCGGTCAGGTGGGCGTGGTCCACGTACCCAAGGTCGGCGGCGACGTCGGCGATCGTCACCCCGGGATCGGTGCGCAGCCGTTCGGCCGCCTCCTGCAGCCGGTACCGGCGGATCATCGCCAGCGGCGGCAGCCCCACGTGGCGGCGGGCCAGCCGCTGCGCGGTCCGCACCGAGATGCCCAGCAGCTGCGCGGCCTGGTCCACCCGGGTCACCGCGGCCGTGAACTGGATCAGTTCCTCCAGCCGGTTCGCCAGGGCTCCGTCCGCGTCCGGCGGCGACACCGATGCGGTCAGCCAGGCAGCCGCCGCGGCAGCGGCCCGCTCCCGCCGCCCGGCGCCGTCGTCCGCGCCGGCTGCTGCGCTGTCCGCCATGGCGGCGCTGACCGCGGCGTGCAGCTCCGGTGCCGGGTAGGGCACCTCCCGGTCCCGCAGCGCCTGCGGATCGTCGGTGAGGTGCGGCACGGCGGCCGGACGCAGCAGCAGCCCGACCGCCCACCCGGTTCCCGTGAGATCGCGGTGGGAGCGCCGGGTTGCCGGGCCGGACAGGCTCACCCCGCCGGGTTCCACCACCAGGTTCAGCGCCGGAAACGGCAGCACCTCCTGGCGGGAGGCCCGCCCCGGGCCCAGGCTCCACTCGGGAATCCAGAACCAGCGGACCCGGTCCGCGAGCGCCGGGGGCGCGGGCAGCCGGTGGAAGGAGGGCAGCCGGGTCGGGTACAGCAGTCCGCGCCATTCCTGGTCCACCGTCGCTCCTCTTCGTTTTTCCGGCCCACCGACCCCGCCCGCAATTGGCGGCGGGCTGGGCGCCGTGCCGACGTCGGGCAGGCCGGTCGCTTTTTTCCTAGCCGCCGCCCGTCCGGCCCTCCTAGCCTGCTGTCATGACTACACATGAAACCGGCACCCAGGGTGCCACCGGCAGGCACACCACCAACGGGATTCCCCACGGGGCCACCAGTCTGACACCGTTCATCGCGGTTCCCGATGCCCGGCAGGCCATCGACTTCTACCGGACCGTGTTCGGTGCGCGGGTGATCGACGTGACCGAGATGGGCGGCGTCGTCGTGCACGCGGACCTGGACTTCGGGCAGGGGCATCTGCAGCTCGGCGAACCGAACCCGGACTTCGGGCTCGTCAGCCCGCCGGAGGGCGACGCGGACTGCTACTCGCTGGGACTGTACTGCAGCAGCGCGGACGACGTCGTGGCCAGGGCGGAGGCAGCGGGCGCGACCATCCGTGAACCGCTGGACACCTTCGTCTCCGGCGACCGGTACGCCAGCATCCGGGACCCGTTCGGCGTGCGCTGGTCGGTGATGACCCGGGTCGAGGACCTTTCCGAGGAGGAAAGCGCCCGCCGGGTCGCGGAGTGGGCGGCGCAGCAGTCCTCGTAGCCGCGTGCCGGCGGGCTATCGGCGCTGGCTCGGTCAGCTTCCGGTGGACCCGTCGGACTCGATGCTGATCATCCAGTTGGTGCCGAACCGGTCCGTGACCATCCCGAAGACATCGCCCCAGGGCGCCTGTTCCAGCGGCAGGGTCATCTGGCCGCCGTCGAGCAGTTTGTCCCAGTAGGAGCGCAGGGCGTCGCCGTTGTTGCCGCTGAGCGAAATGGTGACCTTGTTGCCGGTATCGAGGTCCATCCCATTCGGCGTGTCCGAGGCCATCAGCACGAACCCCTCGTCGGTGGTCAGCGCCGAGTGCATGATCTTGTCCCCCTCGGACGGATCCTCGCTGGCGTTCATGTCCGCGAACGTGCTGCTCTCCAGGGTTCCGCCGAAGACGCTCTGGTAGAACGCCATCGCCTCGGCGGCGTTGTCCCGGAAGCTGAGGTAGGGGTTCATGGCGGTGGGCATAGCAGTCTCCTTAGGCGGTGAACGGACCGATGCTGATGCGCCACGAGTATGCCCCCGAATCCGGCCGGTTGGAAGGCGGTAGCCGAAAGCCGGCCTGCCGGCGCCTGCCCTTACTCCCGGTTGAAGTCGAGCTTCAGCCGGGCGAAGATCAGATCCGCTTCCCTGGCGAAATCGGCTTCAACTTTGGCTGTGGCGTACCGCCGGGCTGCGATCCGGAACACGGCGGTATTAATCATCAGCACCGCTGCAATTGCCGTGCCAAGCAGTGGATCTCCGATCGTGATGGCTAGAGGCAGGGTGCCCATTCCCACCAGCACGTTGAAGGCACACGCCCACGCGAGATAGCGCGACATCGCGAGTGACTTTGAGGGCCTGGAAAAGTAACGGCTGATGGCCTCCGACACGGCGTAGATTTTCCCCATGCCCGGACTGTAATGCGCGCCTCCGACATTCCCGCCGGGAGCCGCTCGGCCCCCGCCGCAGGAGGTCCGTCAGGGAACCAGCGGCACGCCGTCGTACACCAGCCGCCAGTTCGACGCCGGATAGTCGGCCGGGTCCAGCCGGCCCTGAGCCCGGACGTGCTCGATCAGCAGCTGCCGGATCTCCAGCGGCGTCTGCGCCAGCAGCCGGGCGCCGGCGACGTGGGGATAGTTTCCGGAGCCGGACTGCCGGTAGTTGTTGACGGCGAGCGCGAACCGCTGCCCGTCCCGCACCGGGTGCCCCTGGTGGGTGAGGTTCCGGATCCGCTCCCCAACCGGGCGGGCAAGGTCGATGTCGTACTCCAGCCCGGAGATCGCGTCGAAGTTGTAGTCCGCGATGCCCTCGGCGTTGGTCGGCGCCGCCGGGTCCAGCGCCGCCGGGTCGGGCACCGGGTCCGCGGCCGCACCGTCCGACACGGCCCCGACACCCGGCCGGAGGAAGTAGCGGGCGGCATGCTCGAGGTAGTCCCGCAGCTGCGCCCCGCTCAGTTCCACGCCGGAAAGCGTGTTGGGAAACAGGTACAGGCCGGCGAGGTCGCGGATGGTCACCTGCCCGGCCGGCAGCACGGCCCGCCGGCTGAACGGCGAGGCGGCCGAGAGCACCGGCAGCCCGGCGTCGGCCGTGCCGGCGAGCGCGCGGGACAGCGCGCCGGTCTGCACCCGGTGCACCAGTTCCATGACCGGGGTGGGCTTCAGCCGCGCCTCGGCAGCGGACAGGGGCGCGACGGCGGTGCCCACGGGTGTGTTGACGTAGTCGCGGACCCGCTGGTGCGGCTCGTGGATGAGCGCGCTGACCTCCGGATCCGGGTCCGCCGTGTTGGCGTTCAGCAGCCGGGCCGACGCCGAGCGGACCCGCCAGCGGCCCGCGCGTCCGACGTCGGGCTCCGGGCCATCGGGGCCGGTCCCCTCACCGGCCCGGCTGACCGCCTCGTGCACCAGGTCGAAGGTCAGCACCGACAGCCGCATGCCGAAGCACAGCGGTTCGGTGAGCACCACCGGCCGCCCGGTGTGCCGGTTGATGACGATGTGTTCCTCGACTTCCCGGTGCGCGTGGCCCACCAGCACCGCGTCGATGCCCGGCACTTCGGCGGCCAGCTCCGCCGCCGCGTTCTCCGGCGGCGCGCCGTCGCCGTAGGAGGAGGCGCCGTCGAGCCCGGAGTGGGCGCTGACCAGCACCAGGTCGGCCCCGGCGGCGCGCAGCTCGGGCACGTACCGTCGGGCCTGCTCGACCAGGCCCGGGAAGCGCAGCCGACCGGCCACGTGCGCCCGGTCCCAGACCGCGACGCCCGGATTGGTCAGGCCCAGGATGCCCACCCGCACCGGCGGTGCCCCGGCCGGGTGCAGGGTGGTGAGCAGGTACGGCGGGAAGGCCGGCTCGCCGGTGGCCTCGTCCACGGCGTTGGCGCCGAGCAGCGGGAAGTCCAGCTGCGCTTCGAAGGCCCGCAGCAGGTCCAGGCCGTAGTTGAATTCGTGGTTGCCCAGCGCCGCGGCGTCGTACCCGACGGCGTTCATGGCGGCGGCCAGCGGATGCAGCCCGCCGCCGGCGGTGATCGGCTCGACCGAGGCGAAGTAGTCGGTCAGCGGGGTGCCCTGGATGGTGTCGCCGGCGTCGATGAGCAACGTGGCGCCGCGCCCGCGCTCGGCCCGGATCCGGCGGATCAGCGTGGCCAGCCGGGCCAGGCCGACGGCGTTGCCCGCCTCGTCCCGGTACTCGGCGTCCTGGTAGTAGTTCCAGTTCTCGACGTGCCCGTGCAGGTCGGTGGTGCCCAGGACCGTGATGACGGCCGTCGCCGCGGCGTCTATTGGAAAGGCGGGCGCGGGAACGACGTCGGCATCGGCGGAGGCGCCGGATGGTGGCGGAACGGACACACGGACAGGATAGCGGCCCCTCCCGCCTACCTGCGGCGCAGCAGCAGGTAGGCAAACAGCCCGGCCGCCGTGCCCCAGACCGGCGCAACGATGCCGAAGGGGGCGATGCCCGACGCGGTGACGGCCAGCGTGATCAGGGCCGCCTCCGGGGCGGCTTGCCCGCCTGCGCCGTGGCCGCCGCCGTTCGGTGCCAGCGTTCCGCTGACCGCCCCCTGCAGCGCTCCGAGCAGGGCAACGCCGGCCGCCGCAGTGATCAGTTCTCCCGGCACCGCGCCCAGCAGGGCCACGATCGGGCCACCCATGGCGCCGAACAGCAGGAAGAAAGCACCGCAGGAGACGCCGGCGACATAGCGGCGTGCCGGGTCCTCATGGGCTTCCCGGCCGGAGCAGATGCCGGCGGTGATCGCGGCGAGGTTGATCGCATGCGCCCCGAACGGCGCGAACACCACCGACGCCGCCGACGACGCACCGAGCAGCAGCCGGTCGTTCGGCCGGTAGCCGCTGGACTGCATCATCGCCAGCCCGGGGCCATTCTGCCCGGCCATGGTCACCACCAGCAGCGGCACCGCGATGCCCAGGAAGGCCTGGACGGTGAACACCGGTGTCGTCCAGTGCACCGGGGAGAGATCCAGCACCAGCGGTATGGGGGTCATCTGCCCGGTCACCGCGGCGATCGCGACGCCTGCCAGCAGGGCCAGCAGCACCGCATACTTCGGGGCCGCGCGCCTCGCCACCAGATATGTTGCCACCAGGGCTCCGGCCACGAGCGGGGCCGCAACGACGGCGCCGGCGGCCTCGAGCACGAACGGCAGGAGAACCCCGGCCAGGACGGCGGACAGGATGGGACGGGGAATGAGCGCCATCAGCTTCCCGAACCAGCCGGTGGCGCCCAGGACCATCCCCAGCACTCCGGCGCCGATGTAGGCGCCGACCGCCTCGGCGTAGGAGTAGTCGCCCAGCGCGGTGATCAGCAGGGCGGCCCCCGGCACGGACCAGGCCACCACCACCGGCATGCGGGTGAGCAGGCTCAGGACCAGGCACACTGTTCCGCTGCCCACGGAGATCGCCCAGACCCAGGAGGTGGTCTGCTCACCGCTCAGCCCGGCGGCGTCGGCCGCCCCCAGGACCACCAGCAGCGGCCCCGCGTAGGAGACCGCGACCGCCACGAGCCCGGCGGTTACGGCTGAGAGGGAGACGTCGGCGAACCGGATCCGGCGCCGTGTCGGCGAGGGATCGGCAAGGTTCTGCGGAGGCTGCAACGACGCCGTCCTTCTGATGGGGACCGGGAACCTGCCCACCGTAGGCAGCAGGAATTGATGTGCACAAATACCGATTTCCAGCCCATTGAGACGCGCTGCCTCTCACCGGGTACCTAGGTGGAGCCTAGGCATTTGGCTGGTGTGACCGCAGACACACCCCGGCAGAGTGGAGGGAACGTTCTACGCCGGGCACGCCCCGGCCGGGGCACAGCCGCCCCACCCCGCCCCACAGCACCACGAGGAGCACAGCATGACCGAGACCCTGGACCAGATCGAACACCAGCTGCGGGATGCCGTGGTTGAGGATGCGGACCACGGCATCCACCGCACCAAGCGGGAGATCTTCACCGACGAGGAGATCTTCGAGCTGGAAATGAAGCACATCTTCGAGGGCAACTGGGTCTACCTCGCCCACGAGTCGCAAATCCCCAACGTGGGCGACTACTTCACCACGTACATCGGACGCACTCCGGTGGTCATCTCCCGGTCCAAGGACGGGGAGCTGAACTGCCTGGTCAACGCCTGCAGCCACCGCGGCGCCATGCTCTGCCGCCGCAAGACGGACAACCGTACCAACTTCACCTGCCCGTTCCATGGCTGGACGTTCAACAACAAGGGCAAGCTGCTCAAGGTCAAGGACTCCCGCGACGCCGGCTACCCGGAGCAGTTCAACAAGGACGGCTCGCATGACCTGACCAAGGTGGCCCGCTTCGAGAGCTACCGCGGCTTCCTTTTCGGCTCGCTGAAGGCCGACGTCAAGCCGCTCGAGGAGCATCTGGGGGAATCCGCCAAGATCATCGACATGATCGTGGACCAGTCCCCCGAGGGCCTGGAGGTGCTGCGTGGCTCCTCCACCTACACCTATGACGGCAACTGGAAGGTGCAGGCCGAGAACGGCGCCGACGGCTACCACGTCTCCGCCACCCACTGGAACTACGCGGCCACCACGGCCCGCCGCACGGTCGGCGAATCCGCCAACGAAACCAAGGCCATGGACGCCGGCAGCTGGGGCAAGCAGGGCGGCGGCTACTACTCCTTCGAGCACGGACACCTGCTGCTGTGGATGTGGTGGGGCAATCCGCAGGACCGGCCCAACTACGACAAGCTCGAGGAATGGTCCGCGCAGTTCGGCCAGGAGCGGGCCCGGTTCATGGTCGGCGCCTCCCGCAACCTGTGCGTCTATCCCAATGTCTACCTGATGGACCAGTTCTCCTCGCAGATCCGGCACTTCCGCCCCATCTCCGTGGATAAGACCGAGGTGACCATCTACTGCATCGCCCCAAAGGGCGAGTCGGCCGAAGCGAGGGCCAACCGGATCCGCCAGTACGAGGACTTCTTCAACGCCACGGGCATGGCCACGCCGGATGACCTGGAGGAATTCCGCTCCTGCCAGAAGACCTATCTGGCCAGGACCGCCCCCTGGAACGACATGTCGCGGGGAGCCACCCACCAGATCAAGGGACCGGACGAGACGGCCCTGAAGATCGGGCTGAACCCCATCTCCAGCGGCGCCAAGACCGAGGACGAAGGCCTGTACCCGGTGCAGCACTCCTACTGGGCCGAAACCATGCGCGCCGCCGTCGCGGCCGAGGAACGCGAGGCCGCCGCCCGCGCCGCCGGCGGAAACGCGACAGCTGCCACCTCCGGTGCGGGCTCCCCCTGCGGCCACTGACCGCCTGATTCACGGAAGGACCATCCCCCAATGACCACCACCGCAGTGCAGCGCCCGCCGCTGACCGACGCCGAGCTCGCCGTCGAGCTCGAGAAGATCCGCCAGTTCCTCCACCGCGAGGCGGCCTTCCTCGACGACCGCGAATTCGAGCGCTGGGTGGACTGCTACCACCCGGACGCCGAGTTCTGGATGCCCGCGTGGGACGACAACGGCGAGCTGACCGAAGACCCGCAGCGGGAAATCTCGCTCATTTACTACTCCAACCGCGGCGGCATCGAAGACCGGGTGTTCCGGATCCGCACCGACCGCTCCAGCGCCACGAGCCTGCCCGAACCGCGCACCGGGCACAACATCACCAACGTCGAAATCGTCGAGCACCGCGGTGACCAGGTGGACGTGCGGTTCAACTGGTTCACGCTCTACTACCGGTACGAGACCACCGACACCTACTTCGGCACCTCCTTCTACACGATCGACCTCTCCGGCACGCAGCCGGTGATCCTCAAGAAGAAGGTTGTGCTCAAGAACGACTACATCCACCACGTCGTGGACGTCTACCACATCTAGGAAGGGCCACCCATGACGCACAAAGTTGCACTCAGCTTCGAAGACGGGCTTACCCGGTTTATCGACGTCCTGCCCCATGAGACGGTGGCCGACGCCGCGTACAAGGCCCGCATCAACATCCCGCTGGACTGCCGCGACGGCGCCTGCGGCACCTGCAAGGCGTTCTGCGAATCCGGCACCTACGACGGCGGTGACTACATCGACGAGGCGCTGACCGATGACGAGGCCGACGCCGGGTACTGCCTGCCCTGCCAGATGTCCCCCGAGTCGGACCTGGTGCTGCGGATCTCCGGCACCGCGGAGATGGCCAAGACCGGCATCCAGAAGTTCACCGCCCGCATCGAGCGGCTGCACTGGTACGCCGACAACACGGCCGGGCTCACGCTCTCCGTCGAGAACCGGGACAAGCTGAACTTCCTGCCCGGCCAGTATATGAACGTGCTGGTGCCCGGCACCGGCATCGAGCGCAGCTACTCCTTCAGCTCCGGCCCGGAGGAGCGGGAGCTGCGGTTCCTGATCCGCACCGCCCCCGACGGCGTGATGACCACCTACCTCAAGGAACGCGCCGCCGTCGGGGACCAGCTGGTCCTGGAAGGGCCGGTGGGCAGCTTCTTCCTGCGCGAGGTCCGCCGCCCGGTGCTGATGCTCGCCGGCGGCACCGGCGTCGCGCCGCAGCTGGCCATGCTGGAAAAGCTGGCCTCCTCCGGCGTGCAGCCGGCCTTCCCCATCCACATGGCCTACGGCGTCACCTTCGACACCGACCTGGTGGAGGTGGAGGCGCTGGAGCGCTATGCCGAGCTGATTCCCGGGTTCACCTTCGACACGATCGTGGCGGACCCGCAGTCGGCCGCACCGAAGAAGGGCTACGTCACCCAGCACCTGCTGCCCGCACACCTCAACGACGGCGACGTGGACGTCTACCTGTGCGGTCCGCCGCCCATGGTCGACGCCGTCCGCCGTTACTGGGCCGACGCCGGCATCACCCCGGCGAACTTCTACTACGAACGCTTCGCCGTCGGCGAGGTCCAGGAGCACAACGTGCACGCCGGAGCGGCGGCATGAGCACAGCTCCCGCTGAAGGCGCCGCCGTGCCCGGCGCCGCTCCGACGGACCGGCCCGCGTTCTTTGCGGGCCGGTTCGCCGGCCGGGTGGTGGTGGTCACCGGCTCGGCCCAGGGCATCGGCGAGGCGGTGGCCCGGCGGGTGGCCGCCGAGTCCGGCCAGGTGGTCCTGGTGGACCGGGCGGACCTGGTGCATGAGACCGCCGCGTCCGTCCGGGACGCCGGCGGGGAGGCGCTGGCCGTCACCGCCGACCTCGAGACCTACGCCGGAGCGGAGGCCTTTGTGGCCTCCGCCCTGGCCCGTTTCGGCCGGGTGGACGTGCTGATCAACAACGTGGGCGGCACCATCTGGGCCAAGCCGTACGAGCACTACACTCCGGAGGAAGTCACCCGGGAAATCAACCGGTCCCTCTTCCCCACCCTGTGGTCCTGCCGGGCCGCGCTGCCGGTGATGATCAGGCAGGGCGCCGGAACCATCGTGAACGTGTCCTCCGTGGCCACGCGCGGCGTCAACCGGGTCCCGTACGCCGCCGCCAAGGGCGGGGTCAAGGCCATCACCAGCGCCCTGGCGCTGGAGGCCGCCCCGCACGGCATCCGGGTGGTGGCCACCGCTCCCGGCGGCACCGAAGCCCCGGAACGGAAGGTCCGGCGCGGGCCCGCCCCGCAGGATGAACGCGAGCGCGCCTGGTACCGGCAGATCGTGGACCAGACCGTGGACTCCTCGCTGCTCAAGCGGTACGGCACCCTGGCCGAGCAGGCAGCAGCGATCACCTTCCTGGCCTCCGACGAAGCCTCCTACATCACCGGCAGCGTGCTGCCCGTGGCCGGCGGCGACCTGGGCTGACCGCCACGCCGCCGGCGCTGCCGGCGGCGCCGGCCCGGGCGCCTGCCCCGGCTAATCCATCTGCTCCACCGCTCCACCCGCTCTGTTGCTCCGCTGTCCCACCCGCGGCCAACCCCCGCGGTCCTCGCTGATCATGGAGTTCCTCATGTCCTCATCCACGCCCGCTGCAACGGTGCAGCAGCGTTCCACCGTCCGCTGGGTGGTCACCATCGCCGCCCTCGCCCTGCTTTTCGACGGCTATGACCTGGTGGTCTACGGCACCGTCGTCTCCACCCTGCTCGCCGATCCGTCACATCTCGGCCCCTTGGACGCGGCGCAGGCCGGCGCCCTGGGCAGCTACGCCCTGGTCGGCGTCCTCGTCGGGGCGCTGACCACCGGCGCCGTCGGGGACTACCTGGGCCGGCGGCGGGTGATGATCACCGGCATTGTCTGGTTCTCCCTCGGCATGGCCCTGACCGCGCTGGCCTCCTCGGCCCTGGTCTTCGGAGTGTTCCGGTTCCTGACCGGCATCGGCGTGGGCGCGCTGGTGGCGACGGCGGGCGCCGTCGTGGCCGAGTTCGCTCCGGCCGGCAAACGCAACTTCTACAACGCCATCGTCTACTCCGGCATCCCGGCCGGCGGCGTGCTGGCTTCGCTGCTGGCGCTCGTGCTGCTGGAACCGCTCGGCTGGCGCGGACTGTTCCTCATCGGCGCCCTGCCGCTGCTGGTCCTGCTGCCGATGGCCCTGCTCCGGCTGCCTGAGTCTCCGCAGTGGCTGGCCGCCCGCGGCCGGCTCGCCGAGGCCCAGGCGCTGGCCGCGCGCACCGGCGTCGTCCTGGTGTTGCCCGCGGCCGCCCCGGCGGCACCCGCCGGTACCGTGCGGAAGGAATCCGCCGACGACGCCGCCGCCCGCCGGGTCGGGTTCGCTGCCCTGGCCACGAGGCGGTACGCCCTGCCGACGCTGCTGCTCGGGCTGATGAGCTTCTCGGGGCTGCTGCTCACCTACGGGCTGAACACCTGGCTGCCGGTGATCATGGGGCAGTTCGGCTACGGGCCGGAGTTCTCGCTGACGTTCCTGCTGGTACTCAATGCCGGGGCGATCGCCGGCGGGCTGATCGCTTCGGTCTCCGCGGACCGGCTGGGCCCGGGCCGGGTGGTGTCCTCCACCTTCTTCCTGGCCGCGGTGGCCATGGTCGCGCTGACCCTGCAGCTGCCGTTCGCGGTGCTGCTGGTGCTGGTCGCCGTGGCCGGCGTCGGCACCATCGGTACCCAGGTGCTGATCTACGGGCTGGTCTCCAACTACTACAGCGCCAACGCCCGCGGCGCGGGTGTCGCCTGGTGCGCCGGGTTCGGCCGGCTGGGCGGGATCTTCGGTCCGCTGATCGGCGGGTTCCTCATTGCTGCCGGAGTGGAAAACGAGACGGCGTTCTACGTCTTCGCCGGCGTGGCCGTGGTGGGCGCGCTGGTGACCATGTTCGTTCCCCGGCGGCGCGGGAGCGACGCCGGCTCCGGGCCGGGAGCGGGCACCGGTACGGGTGCGGGCTCCGTGGCCGGCGGCGCCGCCCCGGTTCAGGAGACGGAGAGCCCAGCCCCCGCCTGAACGGCGTCCGCCGCCGTGCCCGAGCCGGCCGCCCGAAACCGGGCGGCCAGCTCCGTGCGGGAGGTCAGCCCAAGCTTCGCGTAGACCCGGGTGAGGTGGTACTGCACGGTCTTCACGCTGACGAACAGCTCCTGTGCGGCCTGCTTGTTGCTCGCCCCGGCTGCGACCAGGCGGACGACGGCGCTCTCCTGTGCGGTGAGCGCGGACCAGTCTGCGGCCTCCCGGCGGGGTGCTCCGATGCCGGCGGCCAGCAGTTCCCGGTCGCAACGGTCGGTGAGCAGCCCGGCGCCGAGCGCGCTGAACGCCTCCCGGGCCCGCCGCAACGGCGCCACCGATTCACGGCGCTTGCCGGCACGGCGCAGGGTCTGCCCGTAGGCGAAGTCCACCCGGGCCCGTTCGTAGGGCAGGTTCACCCCGTGCAGGGCCGTAAGCGCGGCACCGAAGGCATCCTTGGCGGCGTCCAGCTCGCCGCGGCTGCCCAGCAGCCGGCCCCGGGCAGAGGCCAGCCGGGCGGTTGCGGAGCGGTGGCCGCGGGCGGCAGTCATCCGGGCCGGGCCCGTGAGGAAGGCCTCCGCCTCCGCCAGCTGATCGGTCATGACCAGTGCCTTGGCGTAGAGGTCGTGCCAGGGCCAGAACCCGGGTTCGTCGAGTCCGTGGCAGCGGTCCGAACCGACCACCGGTTCCAGGGCGCGCAGCACCGCCTCAAAGTCGGTGCGCGCTTCGGCGGCCTGTGCCTGCGCGATCCGATAGGGCAGCAGCATGATCGGATAGTCCCCTGCCCCGGCCCGGCCGAGGTGCAGGTGCTTCGCGGCCGCTTCCTCGTCTCCGCGCAGCGCGTGGATCTGCACCGCCGTCCAGTGCAGCAGCGGCCGGACCAGTTCCATGCCGGTGCTGCGCTGCAGCACCACGGCGCTGTCGACCGTCCGCAGTGCCGCCGCCCAGTCCCCCAGCGCGAACTCGGACCGGGCCAGCCAGGCTCTGGCCCACAGTGAGATGCGGAAGGAACCGGCGCTGAAGTCCGTGGACACCGCCGAGGCCAGGTCCTCCCGGGCCGTCTCAGGACGGTCCAGCGCCAGCTGCAGCCAGCCGCGGCCCATCCGGACCCGCTGGGCCTGCGCACCGCCGCCGGGACGGTCGGCCAGCATGGCGTAGGACGCCTCGGCCTCGCTGATCCGTCCCGCCGCCGCCAGCCCCAGGCCCCGGATGGCAGCCGACTCCACGGCGGCCGGGCTGTCCGGTTCTGCCAGTGCACCGGCCCGTTCCGCCCACTGGAGCAGCGCGGAGCCGTTCCAGCGCGCCAGCGAGTCCAGCACCCGGCGCTGGGCGATGAGGGCCGCGGTGCCGGGGTCGGCGTCAGGATCCGCCAGGTTCCACGCCTGGGTCAGCTGCTGGTCCGCTTCGCTTTCCCGGCCCTGCAGGATCGCCTGGTAGCCGGCGACGGCATCGCGCAGCGGGCTCGGCCTGTACTGGGCAATCTCGTCCGCGTAGGCCAGGGCCCGGGGCAGTTCCCCGGCGGCCACGATGGCGTCGACGGCGCGCAGCAGCAGGTCCTCGTGCTGCCGGCCGCCGGGCAGCAGCCGGCTGGCGGTCACCAGGGCGTCGGCCGCAGTGGACCAGGCTCCGTCCCGGGCCCGGTCCGCGGCGTAGGCCTGCAGTTCAGCGGCCAGCCGGGCATCGGGCAGAAGAGCCGCGGCGGCGCGATGGCGCAGCGAGGCGCCGCGGTCGGTGAGCAGTCGCGCGGCGTCAAGGTGCAGTGCGGTGCGGCGGGCCAGGCAGAGCGAGTGATAGACCGCGTTGCGGCGCACCTCCGAGCCGAAGGACAGGGTGAACCGGCCGCCCTCCCCGGCTGCGGTGAGCAGTCCCTGTTCCGCTGCCGATGTGAGTTCCGGCAGCGGGTCCGCGACGTCGGCGAGCGCCGCCGCCTCCGCCAGGGCCGACGTCGTGCCCAGGACAGCTGCCGCCTCCACCAGCCTGCGCGCGGAGGCCGGAAGGTCCCGCAGCCGCTGCCCGGCGTCGTGCACCAGTTCGCGTGGGGCGGGAAGGTCCCGCTGCCACTGCTTCCACAGCTGCGGCGGATGCTCCCGGAGCAGCTGCAGAACGTGCCGGGGATTGCCGCCGCAGTATGCGGCCAGCCGGTGCGCGGCGGCGTCGGTGAGGCCCGCTGCCGGGCTGGTGGACGGTCCGGCGGCCGCGAGGTCAAGGATGTCGGCGGCGCTGAGCGGGCCCAAGGGCAGCAGCGATACCGCAGGGTCCTCCAGAAGCGCGCGGAACGGCTCCGGCAGCAGGTATGCGTCCTCGTCGCGCAGCAGCAGGATGATCAGCAGCCGCTGGTTCCGCAGCCGGCGGTGGGCGAAAAGCAGCGCCCGCAGGGAGGCTTCATCCACCCACTGCAGGTTGTCCACCACCAGCAGTGCCGGTCCCGCCGGAGCCGTCCCCGCCGCGAGCAGGCGCTCTCCTCCTGCACCGGAGAAGGCCTCCTCCGATGCAGGCAGGCCGGCGAGCAGCTGCTCCAGCACGCCGCCGTCGAGATCCTGTTCCCAGGCCGACCCGGTGGCCCGCAGGATGAGGGGCGTGTCCTGCTGCGCATCGGGCTGCCGGAGATCGGGCTGCCGGGCATCGGGCGTCGGGTTGTCCGGACCCGCGGCGTCGGGGCGGCCGCGCAAACCGGCGAGCAGCTGCTGCACCAGCCGGGTCTTGCCCGATCCGGCCGGACCGCGGACCACTGCGACGCCCGGCCGGCCCTGTACGGCGGCCGCCAGGAGTCCGCGCAGGGATTCAAGTTCACATCGGCGGCCCGCAAAGGGCTGCGGACCGGCGGCCGTCATCTGCTGCGGCCACGTGTTGTACTGCTCCAAGAACGCGCTCTTCTCCCGTCCGGGGCGGCCCCGGCCAGGCCGCCCCGGCAATCCGGCCGGGCGCACGTTTCGCTGTCGCCGCGGCTCCGTTGCCAATGCAGCAGGGGGCGCAGGCATCACTGCCTGCGCCCCCCTTGATACGCACCGACCGCCTGCCGATCGGGCCGGTGCCCTGCGTTGTCCCCCGGCCGCCGGCTCCGTCCCCTGGACGTCCCCGCCGCCGGGCTGCTCAGGCCCGCCGGGGGCCGGAGCGGTGCGCTCCCCTAGTCCACGGGATCCAGGACGAAGTCGTAGGTGGTCTGCACCCCGTCGCCCGCCGCGGCCGGCTGGATGTCCAGCATCAGCTCCGGCTTGGTGGCGGTGGCGATGTCGTCCTCGTTGTGCGGATCGCCGGGGAAGTACAGCTGGGCGGTGAGCAGCTCGTGCCCGGGGGCGGAGACCTTCAGGTGCAGGTGGGCCGGGCGCCATGCGTGCCACCCCGCGGCGGCGATGAGCTGGCCGCAGGCCCCGTCGGTGGGGATCTGGTAGGGCGCCGGCTGGATGGTGTGGATCTCGAACCTGCCCTGCTCATCGGCGATGAAGCTGCCGCGCAGGTTCCACTCCGGGATGCCGGGGGCGAACTGCGAGTAGAAACCCTCCTCGTCCGCGTGCCACAGTTCGATCTTCGCGCCGGCCAGCGGCGCACCGTCGGTGTCCCGGACCTGCCCTTGGAACAGCAGCGGAGTGCCCGCCTCGTCGGGGCGCATTTCGATGGTCGCCGGGCACTTCTGCTCCGGGGCGTCGGGAACGTAGTACGGGCCTTCGATGGAGCCCTTGTTGCCCTTGCGGTGGCTGGTGGCGACGTCCTCGACGGAGTGCTCGAGCCAGACATCAAGGAACAGCGGCCATTCGCCGTCCTCGCCGACCTTGATCAGCCACGCCTTCAGCGCGTTGTACTCGTCATAGCTCACCTTCTCCTCGAGCACGATGTCATTGGCCGCCTTGATCAGCCGGCCGGCAAGCATGCTCACCCGCTCCTGCGCGGCTTCGACGTGGGCGAGCTTGCCGGACTGCCGGAACCGGTCGGTGGCGGCGTTGCCGGACGCCGCGGCGGAGGCGGCTTCAGTCTCGGTGATGGGTTCGGGGGTCATGTCAGCTCCTGTCGTGATGGCCCGAGGACGCCGGAGCGGTCCGCGGGTGCGGCGCCGGGCGGCAGTGCCGGACGTCACAGTTTCTGTTCTGGTGGCAAATCTATGCGGCTGATTCAGTGGGGAGAAATACACGTTTGCCGCTCATTGAGAGCCTGGGCGTCCTAGTGCTTCCCCGGTGGTGTGGTGGGCGGCTCTCCGGAGGAAAGCCCGACGTCGGCCGCGGAAAACCGGGCTCGACGCTGCCGGCTCAGCGGATGGCGTTGGGGTGCCGGGCCAGCGGGGTAACCCGGATCCGCATGTACGGGTACATGGGGAAGCCGCTGAGCAGTCCGTGCAGTTCGTCGTTGGAGGCGACGTCGAATACCGAGTAGTTGGCGTATTCGCCGACCACCCGCCAGATGGAGGCGAGGCGGCCGTCCTCCTGGAGGCTGCGGGAGTACTTCTGCTCCTGCTCCTGCAGGCTGCGCACCTCCTCCGGAGACAGATGCGGCGGGAACGTGACATCCATGCGGGTCAGGAACAGCATGGTCTTCTCCTTTGAAGGGTCAGCTGGCGGGCGGGTCGGGGCCGGCCGCCGGCGCGGTGAGTCGGGGTCAGTCCAGGCGGTAGGCGGCGAGCTTGTCCTCGTCAACGGCGGCACCGACGCCGGGTACGTCGCGGACGGCGATGGTGCCGTCCACGATGCGCAGGGGGTCGGCGAGCAGATCGTCGGACATGTCGAGGAAGTTGGACAGTTCCCCCGCGCGCCGGCTGGTGGCCTCGTGGGCAGCGCCGAAGGTGACGGTGGCGAGGGAACCGATCTGGGCGTCGATCTGGTTGCCCATGGTCACGTCGACGCCGAGCCCGGTGCACAGCCCGAGGATTTCGGTGGCCTCGGTGAAGCCGGAGCGGGCGGTCTTGATGCAGATGGCGTTGCAGCCGCCGGAGAGCAGCTCCCGGGATACGTCGCCGGCCGTGGGCACGGACTCGTCGCCGACCACCGGGATGGGCGATTTCTCCACCAGCCGGCGCCGGCTGAGCACTTCCTTGGCGTCGCAGGGTTCTTCAAGCAGCGTCAGGCCGAGGCCCTCGGTGCGACGCAGCACCTCCAGCGCCTCGTTGGCGGTCCAGCCGCGGTTGGCGTCCAGGTAGATCTCGACGTCGTCGCCGAGCCCGTCACGCAGGACCCGACAGGCCTCGATATCCAGGGCGAGCGGGCGGCGGCCCACCTTGAGCTTGAAGGTGGTGATTCCGTACAGCTCGCCGAAGCGCAGGGCTTCTTCCAGCAGTTCCGCTGCAGGCCGGAAGCCGAGCATGTGGCTGACCCGCATCCGGTCCGTCCAGCCGCCGAGCAGCCGGTGCACCGGCTCGCCGACGGCCTGGCCGATGGCGTCCCAGACGGCGATATCCAGCGCGCCTTTGGCCACCTGGTTGTTGATGGTCCTGCGCAGCACGGCGTGGATCCGCTCCCGGTCCATGATGTCCAGACCGAGCAGCTGCGGGGCGAAGACCTGGTCGATGACGGCGGTGATGGACGCCTGCGTCTCGCCGTAGGTGTACGGGCGGGGCGGGGCGTCGGCGATGCCGACCACGCCGTCGTCGGTGTACACACGGATCAGGACGTGGTCCGCGGTGGCGACCTCGCCGCTGGCGAACTTCAGCGGGTGGGTGTACGGGATGGCATAGGGGATCGCTTCGATCCGCTCGATTTTCACGGGGTGGTTCCTTCTGACGGGGTCAGGGTCTGGGCGTCGAAAAGGGAGAGGAAGTTCGCGATCAGCGGGCGGGCATCGCCTTTGCGGGAGGCCAGGGCGAGGTCGACTTCGGGGGCGTCTGTCAGGGCGCGGAAGACGATGCCCTGCAGCCCGAAGGTGCTGCGCGGGGTGGGCACCAGTGCGATGCCCATTCCGGCTGCCACGAAGGAGAGCAGTGTGGAGGTTTCGCGGGCCTCCTGGACGATGTCGGGACGGAAACCGGCGGATCTGGCGGCGTCGAGGAAAATGCCGCTGACCGCGGATTCGGCGGGATAGGAGATGAAGGGCTGGCCGGCGAGATCGGCCAGCCGCAGTTCATCACGGATCGCGAGCGGGTGCTGCTCGGGCAGGGCAAGGACCAGCTCGTCCTGGCCCAGGCGCAGCAGGTCCAGTGCCTCCGAGCGCACCGGCGGGCGCAGCAGGGCCACATCGATGCGGTTCTCCTCCAGCGCCCGTTCCATCTGCGGGGTGAGCATTTCGCCGTGGACGTTCAGCCGCAGCCCGGGCATCCGGGTCCGGGCCGCTTCGACGATCCGGGGCATCAGCCGGTACATGGTGGATCCGGCCACCCCGATCCGGACCACGCCGCTGGCGCCCTGCCCGACCAGCTGCACGTCCTGGGCCACCTGGTCGAGGTCGGCGAGGATGCCGCGGGCACGGTCCAGGAGCAGCTCGCCGGCGGGTGTGAGTTCCACCTTGCGGGTGGTGCGGACCAGCAGCTGGGTCTTCAGCTGTTCCTCGAGCTGCTTGATCTGCTGGGAGAGCGGAGGTTGCGCCATGTGCAGGCGCTCGGCCGCGCGGCCGAAGTGCTTTTCCTCCGCCACGGCGACGAAATACCGCAGGTGCCGTGTTTCCATCTCCGCCTTTCGTTGATCCGGCGCGAATGTGCCGTGAATCTCACCCTAGGCGGAGGAACTATGTGGGGGAAATACTCATATCTGCTGTATTGAGACGTTGAAGGTCTTAGTAATACAGAGGCGGGGAGGGGCCGGGCGGATGTCCGTCTGTCCTCCCGGCCCCCCGCTGGCTGCTGTTTTCCGGCAGCTCCCCGCTGCGAAAGCTGTCAGCCGGCGGTGCTGCGGCGGGCCAGCGCGGCGTCGACCGCGGGGTCGCCGAGGCCGCGCAGCCAGGTGAGCAGGTCGGCGCTGGCGGCCGGGTTGGCGGCGATGGCCGGGCGGGCGTGCGGATGCTCCATGGCCAGCTCGCGCAGCCGGCGGGAGGAGACGCCGGGGTCCTCGGCCTGGGCGAGGATCGCAACTTCGGCCGGGTCGACCTTGGCGGCCGGGGCGGCGGAGGCGCCGGCGTCGACCACGTCGGCGGCGGGAATGTTCATCAGCGGGCCGTCCTGGCTGCTGCGGATGCTCTCCGGGCGGGCGGCCGGTGCGGCCTGCGCGGGTGCGTCCTCGGGGGTGTGGTCTGCAGCGGTTTCGGCCGGGTGCTCCTGGATTTCGTTCTGCATGGCATCCTCCAATTCATCAGTAGCCTTGCCTTTATCCTTGCAGACGCGGCCCCGGGCGCCGAATCCGGCGCTACGCAGCGGCGGGCCGCGGTTTGCGGTTCGCCCCCGGTTTTCCAAGTAGTTGCGCTGGCGCGGACGCGTCGGGACTCGTAGTGTGCCGCCCGTCCGGCGCCGGCGCGCCGGCCGGTTGCCTCCTTGGATCGGGCGCCGGCGCCGGCCCCTGAGTCCGACAGTGCGTGCTGGGAAGGGTGCTGGGATGAATTTGGACTGGTTGGAGTGGATTCTGCCCGCCCTGCTGGCGGTGGTGCTGGCCGTCGGCGGCACGGCCGCGGGCTGGGCCGGGTGCCTGCTGTGGCAGCGGCGGCGGGAACTCAGCGCCCTGCGCGAGCTGGTCACCCAGCTGCACCTGAAACGGGCGCTGGCGGCCGACGGGCCCGGCACGGTGGACCCGGTGCACGATCCGGTGCGCTGCCGCTCCGCGGTCGCCGACGTCCGCGGCCAGGTGCGCGAGGCGCTGGCCGAGCTGCGGCCCGGATCGGTGAAGGTCGCGGCCGTGCTGGTGGACATGGAGGCCGCCTGCGCCCGGTACCTGCAGGAGGTGTCCGCCGCACCGGGCAGCTACGCGGCCCGGCTGCCGGGGCTGCGCCTGGAGCTGCACGCCGGGCTGCGCCGACTGTGCAGCCTGCGCGAGGACCTGGAGTACCTGGCGCCGGGCCAGCGCGGCGATGCCCGCGCCGCCGAACGCGAGGCGTCCGCGGCCCGGGTCGCGGAACAGCTCGCCCGACGGCGCGCTGCGGCCGACGCCGGCACCGGCCGCACTGGCCGGGCCGACAGTGCGGCGGACCCGGGCAGCACCCGGATGGAACCCGTTGCGGCAGCGTCCGGCGCCGGCAAGGTTGCCCGGACCGGGGAGATGACCAGCCATACCCGCCCCGGGCAGGGGAAGGTCCCGGGGCAGCCGCGGCACCGTGCGCCGGTTGCCCCCGGCCCCGCCCGCCGCGGTTTGATCGGGCGGCGGCGCCGGGAGGACCGCGCCACAGCCGACGACGCCGCCCGCTGGCTGCCGCAGACCCCGGTGTCCGCGGCGACCGCGGCCCACACCGGAGCCGAGGGAAAGGTGAAGCAGCCGACGGCGGCGGCTCCCGCCGTCGTCGTGCCCGCCGCTCCGGTGACCGTGGCGGCGCCTGCCGTCACGGAAACGGCCCTGATTCCGCCGCCCGTGCCGGTGGCGGCCGTACCGGCGCCGTCCCCGCCGGCCGTGCGCGGCGGCAAGAGCAGCATCAACAAGGCCGCGCGGAACCGGCGCCGGCAAAAGGTCTAGGCGGTACCGTGCTGCCCCGCTCCCCCGAAGGCAGGAGAATGCGGGGCGGCGCGGCAGCCGGCGGCTACCGGGTCCAGCCGATGATGAACGCGACCGTGAAGAAGAGCAGCAGCGACAGCAGCGGGGCGACGACGGCGCCGACGATCGCGCTGAGGCCGGGACGGTGGCCGGCCGGGCGCTGCACCGCGACGATGCCCAGGATGAACGCCGTGATCCCCAGGGCGCCCCAGAGCAGCTGGCTGCCCAGCAGCCCGTAGGCGAGGCCGGTGAGCGGGTTGGGATTCCCCGGGTTGCTGGACAGGTCCCAGGTGCTGACGATGGTGCCGGCGACGGCGGAGGCCAGCAGGGACCCGGCGGCGGCGGTGATCATCAGGCGCAGGCCCGCTCTTGCGGCCCGGCCCGGCTCCGTCGGGGCCGCCGGCGCGGGCGGCTGGGCAGGCTGGCCGGCTGTGTGCCAGGCGGGCTGGTGGGGCGACGGCGGATTCGCGGGCGGCGGCATGCTCATCGGATCAGCGTAGGAAAAGGCCTTCGCTGTTCCGAGTTATGACGTGCCTGCTCGGCCGCTCAGCCCGCCCGGCGGAAGATCACACCCCGCTGCGCCGGCAGCACCACCGACGACGGTGCCGGCCGGCCCGCGGCGTCGACCATGCCCGCCGGGACACGCACCTTCCGCCGGCGCCGGCCGTCCCGGTTGAAGTTCACGGCCGCGAAGCCGGCGTCGAACTCCCGCCACCAGGTGTGGCCGCGGCCCTGCGGGGCGGCGCGTGGGCCACCCAGCTGCCAGTCCAGTTCGGGGGCGTGCTGGAGGCGGCTGTAGTCGTCGTGCGCGGTCGCCGAGTAGGCTCCCCGGCCGCCGCCGAAGATCCAGAACGCGGACAGCCCGTAGGTGACGTTCGGGTGCCGGTCGTCGCCGTCGGTCGGCACCCGCAGGATGGACAGCCCCGGCCCGGCGGCCTGCGGCAGCTGCGCCTCCGCGGTGACGGGGTCGAACAGGTGCACCGGGCTGTAGCCGAGCCAGACCTCCTCGAACCCGCCGCCGTACGCGGCGTGCGCGTTCCACCGGCCGGGTTCGCGGCGGGATTCGGCGATGTTCGGGACCAGGAGCTTCCCGACGGCGTTCAGCGCGGCCCCGGCGGCGTGCACCAGCTCGCCCACGGCGCTGCGGATCCCTGCCATGTCGGCGGCACCGGTGATGGGCAGGCGCAGGCCGTAGTAGTCGTCGAACACGTCGTTGTCCGCCATCACCCCGTCGAAGGGCGAGCCGCGCAGCTCCGCGGTCACGTTCTCCACCCAGCGCCGCCGGTATCCCGGATCCCAGACCCGCATCTGCCAGTGCCCCGGATACCGCTCCCACTCGATCCGGGTGCCGTCCAGGCGGGTGGCGAACCACCCGCCGTCGTCCGCCTCCGCCTCCGCAAACGAGACCCCTGAACTGTAGACCGGGCCCGGTTCGTAGCTGCGGGTGGAGGACAGGCACTTGTAGCAGAGGACCGTCATGTCCGGGCGCAGCCGCTTCAGCTCGCGGGCGGCGTCGGTCTCCCAGGGCTGCAGGATCGCCGCCCGGTAGTGCGCGGCCGCGAAGTCGAGCTCGCCCGGTTGCAGCGGCCCGCCGTAGCGGATCCAGGCGCCGACGCCGGTCACTGCACCTCCGGCAGCAGGTAGTCCAGTTCGGTGGTGGAGAGGTTGCGCAGCTCGGAGATGTCGCCGACGGTGCGGTAGATCTCGTTGTAGGAGGACATGATTTCGTGCATCTGGAAGAACTCCTCCACCCGGGTGCGCGCGTTGTCGGCGTACTCGGCGTAGCGGTCCAGGTCGCCGATGACGGCGCGGATCCGCTCGGCCATCTGCTGCACGTCGCCGGCGGCCACCAGCTCGCCGCAGGGGCCCACGGTCCGCCCGTCCGCCGTCGGCAGCGGATCGCCGACCAGCTGGCGCATGCCGCCGACGTCGGTGCCCACGGTCGGGATGCCGGCGGCCATCGCCTCGAGCACCACGATCGGCTGGCCCTCGTTGTAGCTGGGCAGCACCAGCAGGTCGAACTCGTCCAGCCGCTCCCGGACGTGGACGGTGCCGTGCACGGTCACGTGGTCCTGCAGGCCCAGGCTCTCGATCTTCGCCAGGCACGCCTCGTAGTAGTCCGGCACGTGCTCGGTGGGGCCGAGCACGTCCAGGTGCACGTTGGGGAAGCCGTGCCGGCGCAGCAGGTCGAGGCTGGAGAGCAGGTCCAGCAGGCCCTTGATCGGCACCACCCGGGCGATGTACGCGAGGTGCCAGGTGTGGTTGTCGCCCTGCTTGGCCAGCCGGGTCCGGGCGGCGAGCCGGGCCCGGTACTTCTCCTCGAACTCGGCGATGACCATGCCGTTGGGCACCACCACGGACTTGTCGATGTCGGTGCCCAGCCGGGCGGCCTCGGTGATCGCCGACGGGTAGAGGTAGGTGATCAGCGCCGCGCTCGGGTAGCAGAAGTGGCCCATTTCGATCCACCAGGCCATCCAGGCCCGCTGCTCGGCGGTGACGTCGTCGAAGGTGCGGTAGTCCTCGGAGGTGATGGACAGCGCCATGTTGCGCTCCAGCAGGGTATTCACCGTGTCGCGGACGTACAGGTTGTGTTCGGTGAGCAGGAACGAGGTGCCGTGGTCGCGGGCGGCGGCGGCGCCGAGCAGCGAGGCGTAGCCGGTGGTGTGCGCGTGGTAGACGCGGGCCCGGGGCATGGTTTCGCCCAGTACGGCGTAGGCGAGGGAGAAGAAGTTGCGCAGTGTCCAGAACGAGTCGGCCAGGGACAGGTTCAGCTGCGGCATCCGCTCCCCCAGTGCCTGCATGAACTCGCGGGTGCCCAGCAGCGCCCAGAGCGGGTAGCGGCGGGTGCGGGCATTGAACCCCTCGTCGATCAGCTGCCAGAGCGGGTCCACGTCGCGGTCCTCGGACAGTGCGTAGAGCGCGTCGAACAGCCGGTGCGCCAGTGCGGTGCGTTCGGCCGGGCCCAGCCCCAGGTCCTTGGCGGTGGCGGCCATGAAGTCGTGCCGGTGTTCCTGTAGGGACAGGTAGACGGTGCGCACCCACAGCACGTTCTCCGGCATTCCGTACAGGTCCTCGCTGGGCGCGTCCGAGTCCCAGGCGATGTGGATGATGCCGTAGCTCAGGTCCGGGTTGTGGGTGACGATGTCGTGCACCACTGCCGACACGCCGCCCTTGAGGTAGGGGTAGGTGGACTCCATGACAATGGCGACGTCCACGTCGGGGTAGTCGGCCTGCGCGGCCTGCACGGCGGCGGGCACGACGGCGCGGTCCTGGCTGAGGGCGGACCGGCGGGCCTTGGTCTTTTTGGTTCCGTACATGGCGGTGTCCTTCTGCGGAGGAGGTCAGCGGGATGGCGGGGGGCCGACGGCGCCGGTGCGGCCGACGTCGGCGGGTTCCGGGAAGCGGGCTACCAGGACGTGGCGTGGCGCCAGAACAGGGTGTATTCCGGCTGGGTCCAGTGCCGCTTGTAGAGCACCCAGGCGGCGGCGACCAGGGCCAGGTCCGCGGCGGCGAGCGCCGCGTAGGCCAGCGCCGCTGCGGCGGTGCCGGCGCCGATGAGCAGGAACGCCGCCGCGCAGAGCATCAGGTGGACCCCGCCGAGGATCTGCGGCAGGAGCTTCTCGCCGATGTAATCCAGTTCGTAGCTGAGCAGGGTCAGGACCATGAAGGCCCAGGAGGCCACGCCCACGGCGGCGGCCAGCAGCACCTGGGCCGGCTGCAGGCCTTCCATCAGTAGGCAGACGGCGAGGGTGAGCAGCATGCCGGCCGCTCCGGTGGTGAGGATCGCGCGGTCCGCGGTGCGGCTGAGCGTCCTGGAGCGTTGGGCCAGCAGGGTCAGCGGCTCCTGGGCGATGGCCTGGTGCAGGGAGGCGACGGCGCGGTCCACCTGCGGGGCCAGGTTCACAAAGTAGTAGTTGTAGGCCAGGACGGCCGGCAGCATGGCGAGGAAGACCACCACCACCTGGAAGTCGCCGTCGGTGACCAGGAAGAGGACGAACTTGTCGGCCCAGAGCACGGCGCCCAGCAGCAGGCCGCGCAGCAGGTCCGCGCTGAAGTGACGCGGGTCCAGTCCGCGGAGCCGGACGGCGGCCAGGCCGCGGCCCATGGCGGCGATCTGGGTGAGCGCGCCGAGCAGCGGCGGCAGCCACCAGAGGGTGGGGCCCAGGAACAGGGCGGCGGCGTAGGCGGCCCAGGCGGCGGCCCAGAGGCCGCGCCGGTTGGCGACGTTCGCCATGATGAGGGCCTGGACGAACAGCAGGTGCAGGGCGACCAGCGCGGCGTAGGTGCCCAGGGCGGTCAGGGACCAGCCGGTGGCCAGCCACAGCGGGACCGCGAAGACCACAACCAGCGGCAGGGCGAAGACGAACATCGCCGGCCAGGTGCTGCAGAACCGGCGGACAATGGCAGCCATGTGCCGCTCGGCCATCAGGTCGCCGATGGCGCGGTAGGCCGGCAGGCAGGCCGCCTGCGCCAGCCACGGCACGGTGATGGAGGAGGCGAGCACCACGTGGGTCAGCTGCACTCCCCCGACCTGCACGGCGGCCATCGCGGGGCTGACCAGCGGATAGACCAGGTTCAGCAGGATCACGGGCGATAGGTAGAGCAGCAGCCCGGCGCCGGGCCGGGAGGCGTCTTCGGCCCGCGCGCCCCGGCTGCCGGCGCCCGGGCGGACGTTCCGGAGCAGGGCGATCATGGCCAGCAGCGCGCCGGCGGCGAGCAGGGCCAGAGACCATCCGGCGGGCAGCAGGGTAGTGGCGCCTGCCAGGGGCACCAGGGCCGTGAGGACGAGTGCGGCGAGGATCAGCAGGGTCCGCCGCCGGGTGAAGGAGTCGTGGAAAAGAGACCGGATCGATGTCATGGTTCCCCCCGGGGCTCCGCCGCGCATGAATGTGGCTGGCGGCCGGAGCCCTAGATGTGAGACGTAAAGATGGCTGGGAGTGCCCCTGGCTGGGGGTCGCAGCTTGTCTTTGCCCGGGAGGTAGGCCCTACGGGAAAGTGCGTCGCCGCTACTCAGCAACGAGCACCGGCATCACCATAGGTCGGGCGTGGAGGCCGGCGCCCAAGTAGTTCCTACGCATTTTTTGCGGGCAGCTACTGGTCCTATGCCTGCTACCTGTTGCCAGCTTCGGAGGGGTATGGGACGCTCCGCTGCCGCCTCCACCGGCTGGAGGCAGTACGGGAGCTGGCGGGTGCGGGGGGGGTGGAACGTGCTCTAGGGAAGCAGCAGGGCCGTGGCAAAGGCCAGGCATCCGGCGATGTGGCCGGCCAGGACCTGGGTGGGTGTGTGGTCGCCGATCTTGACCCGCGACCAGCCCGTGGCGCTGGCCAGCAGCAGGGCGAGTCCTGCACCGACCGCCGGGATCGGGGCCAGCAGGGCCAAACCGACGTAGGCGGCGACGGCGGAATGAACCGACAGCTTCCAGACCAGGTTCGCGGCCAGACACAGCATCATGCCGATGAAGACGCCGCCGATCTCGCCGAACATGGCGGCCGGGGCGTCCAGCAGGATGAGGACCAGCGCGCCGATGCCCATCGACACTGCGGATGCGGCCAAGATGGGAGCCCGCTGGGTCCGCACACCCACGTGGTGGTCCGTCACCGAACCGCGCTGCTTCAGCCAGAGAATTCCGGCAAAGGGCAGCCCCACGGTGAAGACCGCCGCCATCACACCCTGCAGCCACGTCACCCCCGGGGTGAGCAGGGGCTGCAGCAGCAGCAGGATCCCTACGAGCACAGTCGGTGCGGAGATTTCGGTGACGACGCGTGCCAGGCGGAGGGACACGGCGGAAGGGCGGGATGCGGCGAGCTGCAGGGGTTGAGGCATCAGATGATTTTACGGGGACCGCGGCGTGGGCTTGGCCCTCGGCGCATCCGCTTCGGGCAGCTCCCGTCGTCACGGTAGAGGGCTTGGGTGCGGTTCGCCGGTCCCATGTCTGCCAGCGGCTTCTAGAACTCGCCCCGAATGGATTCGTCCTCCGGCCAGGGGAAGCACTCCGAACCGGACGCAATGCGGATTGTCTGGGGCTCAACCCCGGCACCGATGATGTAATTTTCGGCGACGTCCGGCGAGAGCAGCTGGACTTCGAAGTGTCCGGCCGGGGCGGGGTCACGCACCTTGAGATCGAACCGGTTGTCCCGGTACTTCTCCTCGAGGGCCCGGACCACCGGGTCGGGCTCCGCTCCCGCTGTCAAAGTGACAGTGGTTACACCGTTCCAATTAACCGTGGAACCGCCGCAGTCGATCAGCATGCCGGTCGGCATCTGGGCGACGTCGGCCACTTCGTCTCGGGGAATCGAATCAGCGACTTCCAGTTCCATGGCCTGTGTTCGGGCCTTTGCTTCCTGCCACGTCAACTCGTCCGCTGCGGACGCCTCAGGCTCAGCACTGGCACACCCAACAAGACCCAACAGCAACACCAAACCTGCTGCAACTCCTCGGGCTTGAGTCATCCATTCACCCCCATCCCACCGCCTCCCGATGGCAACGGACCCTAGAACTTTCCTCCCATGTACTCGCCCTCAAGCCAAGGAAAGCACGCAGAACCAGAGGCAATACGAATGGTATAGGGCTCCTCGGCCCCTCGCTTGATGATGTACATCTCCGCATCGTCAGGAGAGCGCAGCTGGACTTCGTAGTGTCCCGCCGGAGCAGGATCACGCACCTTAATGGCGAATCGGCTGTCCTGATACTTCTCCTCCAGCTCGCGGACAAGAGGCTCCGGATCAGTCCCCTCAATCAAGGTAACGGTGGTCGCGCCATGCCAGTTGACAGAAGAGTCACTGCATCTGATCAGCAAACCCGTCAATTCCTGATCGACATTGGCCAGCTTATCCTGCGGGAGCGATTCGGCGATTTCCAGTTCCATGGCCTGCGTTCGGGCTTTTGCTTCCTGCCACGTCAGCTCGTCGCCGTCTCCGGCTGCCTTGGACGATTCCTTGGCGCAGCCGACGAGACCCAACACGAGCACCAGGCCAGTGACAGCCGCTCGCCTCCGATTCATTCCGCCACCTCGAAGACCAAGGCTTCTAGAACTCGCCGCCGATATACTCGCCCTCCGGCCAGGGGAAGCACTCAGAACCAGAGGCGATCCGGATCGTATTCGGATCGAACCCCTCACCGATGAGATAGCTTTCGCCGCCGTCCGGCGAGCGTAGCTGGATATCGTAGTGGCCTGCCGGCGCGGGATCACGCACCTCGATATCGAACCGGCTGTCCCGGTATTTCTCCTCGAGCGCACGCACCAGCGGATCGGGCTCGGTTCCAGCAGGCAACGTGACAGTGGTTGCCCCGTTCCAATTGACCCTGGAATCATCGCACCTGATCAGCATGCCGGTCGGCATCTGGGCAACCTCGACCACTTGGTCCGGTGGAAGCGATTCAACGATTTCCAGCTCCATAGCCTGCGTGCGGGCCTTTGCTTCCTGCCAGGTCAGCTCGACGCTTCCGGCCGCCTCAGACGAGTTGTCAGCGCAACCCACAAGGCTGAGACACAGACTCACGCAAGCGACAGCTGCTCGCCACCGAATCACCCCGCCGCCTCTCGATGGCACAGGATTCTAGAACTTTCCGCCCATGTACTCGCCCTCGGGCCAGTGGAAGCAGTCAGAGCCGGACGCAACTCGAATCGTATGGGGTTCCAGTCCTTCCGCGACCAGATAGATTTCGGCGCTGTTCGGAGAGACCAACCCGACTTCATAATGTCCAGCCGGAGCTGTTCGTGTTTCGATGTCGAACCTGCTTCCTTGGTACTTCGTTTCTAGCTCCCTCACCAGAGGCTCCGGCTCAACCCCCTCATTCAGAGTGACCGTGGTTGCCCCTTTCCAGTTCACGGATTCAGGACCGCAGCCCATGAGAACACCGGTTGACCCCTGATCGATGGCGGCCACTTTATCTTTGGGGAAGGAATTGGCAATCTCCAGCTCCACGGCCTGCGCACGGGCCTTCGCTTCCTGCCAGGGCAGCCCGTCGACTGCGGCTGCCTCGGACGAATCCTCGGCGCAGCCGGTAAGGCCCAGCAGCAGCACCAGGGGCACTGCAGCGGATCGTACTCGAGTCATCTCGTTGCCTCTCAAAGACCTGAGATTCTAGAACTTTCCGCCCATATATTCGCCCTCAGGCCAGGGGAAGCACTCAGAACCGGATGCTATACGAACCGTGTAGGGATCAAACCCTTCGCCGACGATGTAGATTTCGGCGGTCTCAGGAGAGCGCAGCTGGACTTCGTAGTGTCCCGCCGGCGCGGGATCCCGTACCTTAATCTCGAATCGGCTGTCCTGATACTTCGCCTCCAACGCCCGAACGAGAGGCTCCGGATCCGTCCCTTCACTCAAAGCCACAGTGGTCGCCCCATGCCAGTTGACCGAAGAGCCACCGCACTCAATCAGAACGCCGTCCGGCATTTGCTCGATCTCGGCCACTTGGTCCTGCGGAAGCGAATCAGCGATTTCCAGTTCCATGGCCTGTGTACGGGCCTTCGCTTCCTGCCAGGGCAGCCCGTCGACTGCGGCTGCCTCGGACGGATCCTCGGCGCAGCCGGTAAGGCCCAGCAGCAGCACCAGGGGCACTGCAGATCGTACTCGAGTCATCTCGTTGCCTCTCAAAGACCTGAGATTCTAGAACTTTCCGCCCATATATTCGCCCTCAGGCCACGGAAAGCACGCAGAACCAGAGGCAATACGAATGGTATAGGGTTCCTCGGCCCCTCGCTTGATGATGTACATCTCCGCATCGTCAGGAGATCGCAGCTGAACTTCGTAGTGTCCCGCCGGGGCAGGGTCACGCACTTTAATGTCGAAGCGGCTGTTTTCGTATTTCGCCTCCAGGTCTCGGACAAGAGGCTCCGGATCAGTTCCCTCAGTTAAGGTAACGGTGGTCGCGCCATGCCAGTTGACAGAAGTGTCGCTGCACCTGATCAGCAGACCAGTCAATGCCTGATCGACACTGGCCAGCTTATCCTGCGGTAGCGATTCGGCAATTTCCAATTCCATGGCCTGCGCACGGGCCTTCGCTTCCTGCCACGTCAGCACGTCGCCTCCGGCTGCCTCGGACGAATCCTCGGCGCAGCCGACGAGGCCGAACACAAGGACCAGGCCAGTGGCAGCCGCTCGCCTGCGATTCATTCCGCCACCTCAAAGACCAAGGCTTCTAGAATTCGCCCCGAATGGATTCGTCCTCCGGCCAGGGGAAGCACTCCGAACCGGACGCAATTCGGATTGTCTGGGGCTCAACCCCGGCACCGATGATGTAGTTTTCGGCGGCGTCCGGCGAGCGCAGCTGGACTTCGAAGTGTCCTGCCGGGGCGGGGTCACGCACCTTGAGTTCGAACCGGCTCTCCCGGTACTTCTCCTCGAGGGCCCGGACCACCGGGTCGGGCTCCGTTCCAGCTGTCAAAGTGACAGTGGTGACCCCGTTCCAATTAACCGTGGACCCGCCGCAGTCGATCAGCATGCCGGTCGGCATCTGGGCGACGTCGGCTACCTGGTCCTGAGGAATTGATTCAGCGATTTCCAGCTCCATGGCCTGTGTGCGCGCCTTGGCTTCCTGCCAGGTCAACTCCGTCATCATGGACGGTTCCCCCTCCTTAGTGGTCGTTTGTGTCGGCGCCTGTGACGAGTCCGTTGCGCATCCAGCGAGGCCGAGCAGCAGGACCAAACCTGCGGCGGCACTTCGTGCTCGAATCATTTCAGGACCTCTCGAACGACGTCTTCCAGCAGTTGCTTATTATCCGCACTGTCGGTGGTGGGAAGAGAATGGTCTTCGAGCGGGGTGCTGTCGGGCCAAAAGCTTCCTTCGTTGGGCACGGTGTATTCGTGGTTGGTAAACGACTCGTGGTCGCTGGGCACCTTGCCGTCCCAGACCTGCCCCGTTTTCTGTGCCCAGAGCAGGGCGTCGCTCTCGTAGACGAAGTTCGAGTACCGCGTGTCCTTATCCGGCTCCCATTCTTCATGCATGCCCGCCCCGGACAGGGAGATGGATTTGTCATAGTCGACACCGTGGATTTCGGAGCTGGTGAGGTTCTGATACCCCCAGCTGTGCCCGATGCCGATTTGCTCCGTGCCCTGAAGCACCGGGTCGGTGCGCATCCCTTCATGGAAGCCTGCCAGCTGCCTGCCGGCATCGTAGCCGAGCTGCGGGTCGTTGGCTTCCAGGAGGCGTCGGAGGTCCTCCCCGCCTTCCTTCTGGTTCTCCCCCGGAAACAGCCCATCCTTGTACACGAAGGCCACCGTGCCGGGAACCGTACGCACCAGGTAGTCGGAGAACGTCTGCACGCTGTCGTCATAGAAACTCTTCGGGCTGGTGAACGTGCCGGGCACGTACGTGACCGTGCGCTGCGTGTCCGGGCCCGGGACGCCGATCATTTCGATGATCCGCGACTCGTCGCGGTTGTACAGGTACAGCTGCACCTGCCCGGCCTCGACTCTCTTGAGGTAGTCGATTTCCTTCTCCAGCATCGCCCGCCGGGCCTCGGAGTCGTCGGACCCGATCTCCCGAAGCTTGGCGAGCTCCGCCTCGGCGGCCGCGATGTCCTCGATCGCGGCGAGGCTGTTGGCATGCACGCGGGCCGTTGCGGGCACCCCGTCGAGGGACCCGAAGACCTTCGGCGCCGATTCCAGCAGCACCAGCTGCTGGGCGGTGAAGCCGTTGGCAGCGCCCCCGGAGGCCTGCAGCCCGGCCCACCACTCGGCGATCCGTTCCGGAGAGATGGCTGCCAGGTGCGTGAGCAGTCCGGGGTTCGTCGACGCCACTGCCAGGTCCACCGGCGTGGCGGTTTCCAAGAACTTCAGGAGGGCTTCCCCGCGCACCTGGCCGGGGGAAACCGCCAGGGCCAGCGCTGTCGACGACAGTTCCACCGCCCGGGTCAGGTCCCCCTGCCCCGCGGCGCTGAAGGCCTGTCCGATCTGCGAGAGCTTTCCTGCATCGTCACGGTCATCCTGGTTGTACTGGGAGGCCGCCGGAGCGAAGCTCCCCACGTCGGTGACGGCCCAGGTACATGCCTCCTGAAACCGGGCCAGCGCACGGACGACGTCCTGGCATACCGGATCAGCCGCGTCCGCCTGGTCGGAGATGGAGGAGGCTGCCTTCGTCAGGGCGTCCGGCACGGCGGAACTGGTCTCCGCTGCACCGCCGGCCGCCCAGTTGTGAGGTTCGAGGACCAGCGGCGGGACGGACACTTCCGGGCGGCGCACCTCCGACTCGGATAGCTCCCCGGGCGTCGACAACCCGGGAATCAGGTCCCGCAGGTAGTCGGCGCCGGCCGCCACGATGCCCTCCTCGAGCATCTTCCACAGGTTCCTCGCCTGCTGTTCCTTGAGGTCCTGGCGGGCCTGTTCGGCCTGGCTCTTCGCGAACCGGACCTGCTGGGCGACATCCTCCAGGGCGTTGATCAGCGTGGTCCGTGCAGCGGACTGCGCTGACACGTTCCGCCGGAAGAGGTCGGCAAACGGCCCCCGGAACTCGGCGAGTGCCTCCCCCGTGACCGATGCCCGAGGCCCGCGCTGTCCACGCAGCGCGCCGGCTGCCTTATCGCAGGCAGCGATGAGCTGATCGGCCGCACCATCGTCAAAGTCCATATCCAGGATCCCCCAATCCCCCGGCAAGCACTCCCATTTCTGGGCTGCAGGATAGAGGGTACACCGATGCGCTCATGTGGGCCGGAGAAATTCCGTCGGCGGCGGAAGCTGGCGGGCCGTGGGCTCACACAAAGAGTCCGGGCCGCCCGCCAGCGGCGGACGGCCCGGACCTGTGCGTCGGCAGCTAGAGCGCCGTCGTCACCTTCCACGAGGAATGAATGGCGCCGTGGATGTAGTTCACCGCGCCGGCGTCGCCGACGACGTCGCAGCTGATGCCCGCCTCCCGCAGCTCGTCCGAGAGCGGGGCGGCCGACGTCGTGCCGTCCGCGTAGACCACCATCGCGGCCGGGGCGGTGAAGGACTGCTCCCCCACCGTCCATTCCACGGACTTCTCGGTGATGCGGGTGATCGTCGCGTTGCGGTGGATGTCCACGCCGTGGCTGGTGGCGTCCTTGACCGCGGTCCAGCGGCGCGGCATGGCCAGCGGCAGGCCCAGCTGCTGCTTTTCGTGCAGCAGGGTGACCCGGCGGCCGCGTTCGGCGAGGAACTCGGCGAGCTCCAAACCGACCAGGGAGCCGCCGATCACCACCACGTCCTTGCCCATCGGCAGCCAGAACTTGGTGAACTGGCGGACGAACTCCGGGCTCTTGGTGACCCCGGAGAGCCGGCCGAGCCTGCCCAGGGTGCTGAGCACGGCGCCGGCCTCCCCGGCGGTGGCGGTGCCGAGCATCATCGCGCGCAGCGTGTCGCCGGTCTGCACGATGGGCAGGTCCCCGCCCGGGAAGTCCGGCTTGGGCCGCACCGCGCCGGTGGCCACGATGACGTGGTCCGGGTTCAGGGCGCGGATGGTCTCCACGGTGGCCGGGGTGTTCAGCTTCACCGCGATCCGCAGCCGCTTGATTTCGGCCTTGAACCAGCGCAGCAGCCGCTCGTTATCCGGGGTGGTCATGGTGGAGAACCACATGGTGCCGCCGAGCCGGTCGGACTTGTCCAGCACGGTGACCCGGTGCCCGCGTTCGGTGAGCACCCGCGCCGATTCCAGCCCGGCCGGGCCGGCGCCGACGACGACCACGTGCTTGGCGGCCGACGCCGGCTTCAGCGGCAGCAGCGCCTCGTTGCCGAGTGCCGGGTTCACGGCGCAGAAGGGGGTGTCGTCGAAGAAGTTTTCCGCCACGCACAGGTAGCAGTTGATGCAGGGCCGGACTTCGGCGAACCGGCCTTCGCGCAGCTTGTTCGGCAGCTCCGGGTCGGCCAGCAGCTGCCGGCCCATGGCGGCGAAGTCGATCTGCCCGGCGGCCAGCGCCTTCTCGGAGATCTCCGGGAGCATGCGCCCGACGGCGATCACCGGGACATTCACGGCTCGCTTGATGGCGGCGGCGTTGTCCAGGTAGGCGCCGACCTTGTTCGGCAGCGGCCCGTCGGTGAAGTTGTCGAACGGGTTCCGGCCCCAGCCGGTGACGTGGATGGCGTCCGCGCCGGCCTGCTCGAACAGCTTGGAGGCTTCGATGGCCTCCTCGAGGGTGAGCCCGCCGTCCTGCCCGTACTCCTGCCCCGCAACGCGGACCAGGATCGCCAGCCGGTCCCCGACCCGGTCCTTGACGGCGCGGATGACCTCGCAGGCCAGCCGGGCCCGGTTGGCCAGCGAGCCGCCGTAGGCATCGGTGCGCTGGTTGTCCCGCTGGTTCAGGAACACGCCGAGGATGTAGCCGTGCGCGGCGTGGATTTCGATGGCGTCGGCGCCGGCCTTGGCGATGCGTTCGGCGGCGTCGGCCCAGGTGTTCACCAGCCAGGTGATGTCCTCGGCCGTCATGTCCTTGTAGGTGGTCTGCTTGCCGGCGGTGGCGGCGCCCATCTTGCCGAGTTCCTCGCGGGTGCTGTCGGCCAGGGCGGACATGTCGTAGCTGTAGTCCGGCTGGTTGGGGGCGAGCACGGGGCGGTCGTTGGCGACGTCGACGCGGGCCACCTTGCCGTGGTGGGTGGACTGGATGCAGAGCCGGCTGCCGGCGGCGTGCACGGCGTCGGCGAGGGCCTTCAGGCCGGGGATGTACTTGTCATCGGACAGGCCCGGCTCCTTCATGGACGCGGCGCCGTAGGGGAAGGCGATGGCGCAGGCGCCGGTGATGATCAGGCCGGCGCCGCCCTTGGCGCGGGCGACGTAGTGGTCGATCTCGGTCTGTTCGATCTCTCCGTGTTCGGAGACGTTCATGTCCATGGCCGGCAGGACGATGCGGTTGGGGGTTTCCATCGGGCCGATGCGGCCGGCGGCCATCAGCCGGGGAAAGGTCTTGGTGTTCACATTTCGTAATTTACTCCTCGGTTTCGCTCCGAGCTAAACCGAAAGAGGTTGCTTAAATCACGCAGGCTGGCCACTCGAGGGTACGAAGCCGAGCCGCTTGTCCACCACGTTGACCAGCGGCTGTCCGGCGAGGTAGCGGCGCAGGTTGTCCTCGAACTGGGCGGCCATCGCGGGCAGGTGGGTCTGCGAGTCGCCGGACAGGTGCGGGGTGATCAGCACGTTCTCCAGGGTCCAGAGCGGGTTTGACGCCGGCAGCGGCTCCGGGTGCGTGACGTCCAGGACGGCGCCGGCGATGGCCTGGTTCTGCAGGGCGTCGGTGAGGGCGGCCTGGTCCACGAGCTGGCCGCGGCCCATGTTCACCAGCACCGCCGTCGGGCGCATCGCGGCGAGCACATCGGCGCTGAGCATCCCGCGGGTGGCGTCGGTGAGCGGGGCGGCGAGGACGATGTAGTCGTAGTTCCCGGCGACGGCGGCGAAGTCGGTGCTGGCATGGACGGCGCCGAAGTCGGCGTAGCCGGGGCGGGCGGTGCGGCCGAGCCCGTCGGCGGTGATGCCGACGGCGCGCAGCATCCGGGCGGTGGTGCGGCCGATGCTGCCGGTGCCGGCGATCAGGGCGCGGGTGCCGGCGAGGTTTCCGGTGCGGAAGTACTCCCAGCGCCGGTCCTGCTGGTTGCGCAGGGCCTGCGGGATGTTCTTGGTGAAGTGCAGGATGCCGGTGAGGGCGTATTCGGCCATGGCCTGGTCGAAGATGCCGCGGGCGTTGGTGACGGTGACGTCGGAGGCGGCCAGTTCCGGGAAGAGCAGCTTGTCGACACCGGCGGCCGGGACGTGGATCCAGCGCAGGGCGTCGGCGGCGGGCCAGGCGGTGCGGAGTCCGTCGGCGAAGTAGTCCCAGAGGTAGAGGATTTCGGCGCCGTCCAGGGCGGCGGGGAGGTCCCCGGGTTCGGTGACGAGGCGAACGTCGGCCAGATTCTGGAGAGCGTCGAAGCCGACGACGGGACGGGAGCCGGCGTAGATGGTGAGGTTGGTGCGGGGCATGGGCCCAGCTTATTGAGCCATGCAAGGCCCAATGTCTAAGCAAATCCGAGCCGAGGTATTGCGTGAAGAGGCCCAACTGCCAACCCAGCCAACTGCCGCACGCGGTCCAATACCACGTCGGGGTGTTGGGAGAGGTCCAGAGGATACTCGTTGACGGTTACTTCGGTATTCACGATCCGCAACGACCGGTGCTGACCGGCGCCGGCGAATACCAGCCAGGCGGTGGAAGCCTTGAGCGCGGTGCAGTACGCGAGCATTTGGTAGTGGTCCGCGTTCGCGTAATTGTTGTTGTTCGAGGCCACCTTGTACTTGGCGTCGAACACCACCGGTGAAACGTCCTTGCCTGTCCGGTAGACGGCATCGATGTTCATCCGAATGCGATGATTACCTGCTGGGTCCGCTTGGTCCAGCTTGGCCGGGAACTGCCGTTCGATGCCGCCGGGCGCCCCCAGATCCGCGACAGCTTCGCTCAGGGCCACTTCGACGAAGTCTTCAAATATCTTGGCCATGTTGACCCTGAAGGACGCGACGCGGATGCCCCCGACGCCGGTTTCCGCTGCCGAGTTGCGAAGGATGATTTCGGCCAGCCGCAGCGCCGGGATATACCGCTGGTTGTGCCGGGTCTCCTGCCAACGGGGCAGCGGCGCACCGCCCTGAAGGAGCGTGACACCGTCGAGCCGACGGTCCAGGTGCGCCAGCCGCTTCCGGGCCGCAGAGGACACGCGGTTGAGGCCAAGAAGCCGCCGCAGGGCGGTCCTCAGGAGGCGGTTCTCGGCGATGTCGGCTGTGTGGTCGTCGTAGGTGACCTCCAGCGGCAGCAGCATACCGGGGCGGCGGGATATCTGGTCTGCCATCCGTATGCGCCCCCGCACGGTCCGCAGCGCGTCATCGACACTGAGGTATCCGTGCAGCACACCCCGGGACAGGGCCACCTCACATTGCCTGGCGAAGGACTCCGCCAGGGCCGACCACAGGTCCGAGGCCCGCTCCCCGGCATTGTCGTCCGGACGGAATCCGGGATCCCGGGCATAGCCCAGCAGGAACAGCAGTTGGCTGACACCGATCTTGTCCTTGGGATGGACCTGGAGCAAAACGTCACCGGCTTCCGCGGCGCCGACCAGGCCGGACGGGGTCAACTGCCACTCGCCGTTGCCGCGTGGCTGGACCAGGACCAGGCCGGTCCGGGCCAGCGCTGCAGCCTGGGCGTCGGAAAGCGCTTCGGGACGGTGGTCCTTTTCCAGCTCCCCCAGATCGATGTGCCTCACCAGTCGGCCGTAGGGGTCCCGTTGATCCGGCGTTCGATCGCTTCCAGCCCGAACCTGGCGTGGAGGTCCTCACGGCTCAGCGCGCCATAATAGTGCTCTTCCAGCAGCGGCAGCAGCTCATACTTCCAGATCCGTTCAAGGCCGGCGCGTGTCTCGGACTCCGCCCTCATGAAGTAGGACGGGCCGATCATCAGGTCCCGCTTTTCGACGTCGATGACCTGGTTAAGTGCGTCGAGCAGCCTCGCCGGCTTTAGGTCCCTGCCCTTGGCCGCCAGGAACCGGTCCAGCATGCCTTTGGTCATTCCGTCCTGCGGGTGCAGTTCCACAAAGGCAAATCGACGCCGGATGGCCGCGTCTACCGTGGCAATAGACCGGTCCGCGGTATTCATGGTGCCGATGATGAACAGGTTGGGCGGCAGCACGAACTTTTCGTCTGAGTTGTACTGCAGATCGATGCTCTGGTCCCGGTACTCGAGCAGGAAATAGAGCTCGCCGAAAACCTTCGCCAGGTTGCCGCGGTTCATCTCGTCGATGATCAGGAAGAAAGGCTTATCACGCTCGGCGGCGGCTGCTCCGGCGATTCGCCTCAGCGGGCCGTCGACCAGGGCGAAACCGACCTGACCGTCGGAGCCCTTCACCGGGCGATACCCCTCGAAAAAGTCCTCATACGCGTAGGACGGGTGGAACTGCACGGTGGTCACATGATTCGGGTGTTCCTCACCTGCGAGATAGCGGGCGAGCCTGCCGGCCAGGAACGTCTTGCCTGTTCCTGGCGGGCCGTAGAAGACAACCTGGTTCCGGGACTGCAGCAGGCCGATGATTTCCTGGAGTTCATCCCGGCCCACAAAAAGCTTCGCGGCCAGCTCGTCGCTGGCTTCCCGGAGCTCGGGAACGCCGCCGGCGAAGAATGCGGGAACCGCGGAGGGCTCCGGGGCACCCGGCTCCACGTCCTCCACCCAGGGGCGTATCAGGGGCAGTGCCTCGGTCATGTCTATTACTGTTCCTTGTTCTTCAAGAAGCCGCGGAAAGGGTGCGGAAAGGCCCTCCGTAGGAACCTCCGTATCCTGCCACACGACGTCGCGAGTTAGGACGGCGGTGTCTCCGTCGCGCTCGTAGGCAGGGTCGCCGGTGATGACGCCCGGCCTCAGGCGTCCGCCCACTACAGTCACGATCAGATCGTCCGGCCTCATCTGGGCCAGGAAGAGGTGGTAGGAGCGCGCCCGCAGTCGACGTTCCGAATAATCCAGGTGGCTGTAACCGGCGTCAACGGCCGCCTGCAGCTCGGCCAGCCCGGCGTCGGGGTCCACGCTGTCCAGGTGCCGGGCTTCCAGGGTGACGACGCCGTCCTCAATCCATTGCCCGGCCAGGGATATTCCGGACTGCGACTGGCGGACCAGCCACGCACGAGGTGCCCGCTCGGCAGCTGGACGCCACTGGCTGACGTACGGCTCCTCATACCACTCAACACGCGTCCCCGTCCTTGCTTCCTGGGCCTTGCGGATCAGGTACAGGTCCTTGGCGGTGGAGTATTCGTCGTCGCCTGAGGCGCCTTCGATTTCGTGGGCAAAGGCGTTGCGGATTTTCTTCCGGTGTCCCCAGCTAACGATCGGTTCAAAGAACCCGGGCCAGCTCAGGTATTCCAAGGAGTACCGAATGGAGGGGAGGTTGCCGGGGATTGCTTCGGCGACGTCATGGAAGCCCTGCGGGCTTGCGGCAGCGCGGGCGGCGGTGTCCTCGCTGCTTCGCAGGCTGGCTACCAGCTCGGCCAGCCAGCACAGGTGGCGCCATTGCTGCTGGTTGAATCCGGTGCCTCCGTGGAACGCCCCGGTCCCGAGGAGTCCGGCCTTCAGGACCTCGGGGATGTCCGGCACCTCTTCCAGCCAGGACAGCACAGTCGAGACGCGGGCCATTTTGGTGTCGGGCTTCAGATTGACAAGCGGCAAGCACTGCAGGGCGAGGAGCTCTGCGGTGAGGAGCACGACGCCACGGTCCGCCCCGGCAAGCTGTTTCTCCAGTTTCCCCATGAAGGTGCCTGAGCCGGCGTCGTAATTCTCATGGACCCGCCGGTAGAGTTCCCTAGCGTTCGCTTCGGACCAGGAGACAACGGCGGGGTCAAAAGGCGAGGCAAGGCCAGCGATGCCAGGAGTCAAAATGGCCGCGGCGGCCCGCTCCAGCACCGGATAGGGGCCTTGGCGAAGATCGGCTTCGTCGGCCGGAACGGTCTCCTGGTTGCGCCAGGCCAGGAACTCTCGTTTGCGGGCCGGGCTCCAGGCGTCGGGCGGCGAGTAGTTGGTGACGAGCCAGACAAGGCCTTGAGCGTCCAGCCTGTCGGCCAGGCCTATGCCGGAGCCGGGTGCTGTTTCCAGCAGGGCGTCGAGGCCAGCGAGGAAGGCTTCATACCGTTCCGTGGCCTGAGCGCGGTTCGATGGCACTTCGGAGGCCCCGAGCAGTTTCAGGAACCGGGTGGCAGACTCCGCCCGGAACGGCGGGAATGCCGCAGGATCCACTGCCATCAGCAGCACCGACCCGAAAGCCAGCACGTTGCCCGGGGCAAACTCGGCGTCGAGGGCCCGGAACTCCTCGACGAACGGCGTGAGGCCGGCGGGAGACGGATCTTTTTTCCATAGCTGCGCGACGGCGGCCTGCAGCTCGTCGCGGTGTCCGGCGGCGGTGGTCCGCAGGTTGCCGAGGAACCGCCAGTTAAGGAGGTTTGCTTCAGCAGAGATTGCGAGGAGCCCATCGAACCAGCCTGGCTCACCGTCCGCCAGTTCCTGCCGGATGCCAGCCAGCTTGTTAGCGAAGGCGATCTTGTACGGGCGTTCCTCCTCCTTCCAAGCGATCTCGGAGGAAAGATCCGCTGCCCACTGCATGAAGGTGCTTACGTCTGCATATTCCGCCACTTGGGCATCCTATCGGGCCAGTTCGAGGGCCGTCCGGTCCGGGCCGAGATGAAGTTCGAACCCCGCGAAGGCAGCCTGAGGGCTCCCACTGGAGCGTTGCTCGGCGATCGCCTGACGCCAGCTCCCTCGTCATCTCTTTCGAGGAACGTTCGCTCGGACATCGTTCGCTTGTTCCTCGTCCAGCACCCAGCTGGTACTTCGGGTAATCGAGATACTTTGCCCGGAGGTAATCGCGGACGACTTTGCCCGGCCTCATCTCATTTTTGTAGCCTAGCTCCAGGGCAGCCGGGAGGTGTCCACCGTCGGCGGATACCACGAATTGGTCCGGACGCTCGGCAAGAATCGATCACCCGTGCTCAGCGCAGTTTGTAGAACGACTCTTGCTCTGGGCTAATGGGCATCCACCAACCCATCCAACTCCGACGCAATTTCTAGGGCGAATTCTTCACCGGGAGTCGGCTCTGAATCGCTAGCCCGCTGCAGAATGAAAAGAACAGTCGTCATACTGCCCGGAATGCAGGTTACGGCACAATTCTCACCCCAAGCAGTTTTTGAACCGAGATGACTTTCCACAGTCTCCTGAAATCCGTCGACTCCATCGGCGACTACGGCAGTGAAGGACTCCCACTGCGTCCCACAGTCGCAGTGCACAATCTGCGAGGTTAGTTCTTTGGAGATGCGAGTGGATCGTGCGAGTTCACACACAGCAGACGACGAGCCCCGTGCTGCTGACAAGACGTACGACAGCGATAGAAGCTCGGGCTCTTCCGCTGCCACCGGAGTACAGCCAGCCGTCAGGGCAGTGCTCATCAGGAGCATGCCCGCCGGCCTTCGCCGTCCTGCATCACCCACCCTCCGGGGCGTACTACGACCACAAACGAGCCGAAAGCAACACCACAACCCAGCAATCATTGCCGTCGCCCCGATTCCTCGGATGTCCTCTTCGCTATGCTCTGCGACGGGAACCCTCTACAAAGGCCCAAGTCCCAGACAGCTGCCCTCAGCGGCCTGACCAAAACCATAGAGGCACTCCCACTCGTTCCCGGGCCGGTATCCTGTAGTAGCACTACAAGCCTCCTAAGGAGCAAGCTCTCCCATGCAACAGAACGAACTCGGACTCTTTGACTTGGGACATGAGCCTCACCAGACGCCGTCCTTCGAAGAGCCTTTGGTCACGGACCAGCAAGTCCAGGCGATCCGCGAGGCCTTCCAAATCGCCGGCATCAGTTCCATGAGAGAAAGCCAAGAGCTGATCGTGTCCTGCACAGCGCGTCGAGTATCCAGCATCCGTGAGCTTCAAGGCCGCGACTTTCGCCGGGTCCTTAGGCGCATCAGCGAACGCCAGCAAGTGGCAAAAGCTGGAAGTACAGGATCCTCGTGGGACAACAGGGACGAAGACACATGGATCGACAAGCTCTAGCCGGGCTAACGTTTTCGTCCAGGAAACATACGCCCTACCCATGAACCAGTCGCCTTTCAGCGAAGCGGATAGCGAGGATCGGTACCTTTGCAGTGGGTGTGGCGATGTCGTTCTGCAATGGATGTCGGCTGCCAGCCGCCCTCACCACGACCCGACCATCGCGTGGGTCCCAGAAGCTGCTGACCCTTTCAATCCGGACCGACCCCTGAAATTGTGCGCGAACCTGTGGACTACTGTGCTGCTGTGCTCTATGAGGCAAGAACACGTGGTCTTCGAGCTGCCGGTAGCCTTCCTGTTAATCTCACCAGCTACTGGTATTTTGAGCTTTTGCCCAAACCCGGAAGGAGACGCTCATGTCAGATGCAACCTCTTCTCTTGCGGCGCTGCGCTCTGGCCAGCGTCTTCGAGGTCTTGTGCCTGGACAGACGGTCACTCTTATAGCCATCGATCCGATCGATGCTGAAATTTTCGAAGTCTTTTACCGCGATGACGCAGGGCGCAGCGGCGCTCGGGCAATCACCGACGCCGATGCCGCCAAGTTTGAAATCGAGGGTGATCTTGAATCTGCGCCGCTGTTTGACGGTGACCCCGATGACTTTCGCCTCGCTGCCGAGGCGCTGCGCATCAAGCACGCCGCGCTCTATGATCCGATGGCGGCGGTCAACAGTTCAGAAGTAGATCCCCTGCCGCATCAGATCCGTGCCGTGTACGAGGAGTTGCTCCCACGCATCCCACTGAGGTTCCTCCTCGCCGACGATCCTGGCGCGGGCAAGACAATCATGGCGGGACTTTATCTTAAAGAGCTGATCCTCCGCTCAGACTGCGATCGCGCAATCATTGTTGCCCCCGGTGGACTAGTCGAGCAATGGCGTGAGGAACTCTCGCAGAAGTTCGACCTCCGCTTCGAAGTTTTCAGCCGCCAGATGGTGGACGATGCGGAGGGCAGTAACGTCTTTTCCCAGCATCCGTACCTGATAGTGCGCATGGACCAGGTTTCCCGAAGCGAAGACCTTATGGAACAGCTCTCGGACGTCACCTGGGATGTCGCCGTGGTCGACGAAGCTCACCGCATGTCGGCTCACTATTCATCATGGGCGGGTGAGGTTGATGAAACCAAACGCTTCCGCCTTGGTAGGCTACTCTCGGAAACGGCCCACAACTTCCTTCTGATGACGGCAACTCCCCATGCGGGTAAGGAGGAAGACTTCCAGCTCTTCATGTCACTGTTGGACCGCGACCGTTTCGAGGGGCAGTTCCGCCAAGGCGTCCACCGCACTGATACCAACGGATTAATGCGCCGCATGGTAAAGGAAAATCTGCTCACCTTCGAGGGCAAGCCCCTTTTCCCCGAGCGACGGGCCTATACGGTGGAGTATGACCTGAGCCCTGCCGAACGCGACCTCTACGAACAAGTCACAGAGTACGTTCGCACCGAGATGGGCCGCGCGGATCGCATTGCAGCGGAGGGTGACAAGAAGCGCGGTAACAATGTTGGCTTCGCGCTCACCGTACTCCAGCGTCGGCTTGCTTCCAGCCCTGAGGCGATCCTGCGCTCCTTGGAGCGCCGCCAGCAGCGACTCGAAAGTAAGCTCCGCGAAATGCGGCGTGCCACGGATGGTGCAGGGCGTCTTCCGGAGCAGGCTTTGCCGTCGCTACCTCTGTCACTGTCGATGGACGATCTCGATCAGTTGGACGATGAGATCACCGAAGAAGAGCGGGCGGTCTTCGAAGAGCAGATAGATACCGTCGTTGATCTCGCTACCGCAGCCCGGACCATCCCCGAGCTGAGCGCGGAAATCTCAATCCTTGAAGACTTGATCCGCAGCGCCCGCCTTGTCCGCCTAACGAATGAGGACAAGAAGTGGGCCGAGCTGCGCACCATCCTCGACACGCAAATTCTCACCCACGCGGAAAGCGGCGAGACCCGAAAAATAATCATCTTTACCGAGCACCGTGACACGCTCGATTACCTCCAGGAGAGGATCTCGGGTTTACTGGGCCGCGCTGACTCGGTGGTCACTATTCATGGTGGTACGCGCCGAGAGGACCGCAAAGTGATTCGGGAACGGTTCACCCACGACCCGGATACAGTCGTTCTGCTCGCGACCGATGCCGCTGGAGAAGGCCTGAATCTTCAACGTGCCCACCTTATGGTGAACTACGATCTGCCGTGGAACCCAAACCGTATAGAGCAACGTTTCGGGCGAATCCACCGCATAGGCCAGCGCGAGGTTTGTCACCTATGGAACATGGTCGCCAAAGACACCCGCGAAGGTGACGTTTTCATCCGGCTTCTTGCTAAGATCGAGCAGATGTCGGTCGCCTACAACGGCAACCTTTTCAATGTCCTCGGCGACGCCGACGCGTTCCACGAACGCCCACTGCGTGACCTGCTCATCGATGCGATCCGGTACGGTGACCAGCCCGGGGTCAAGGCCAAGCTCGACGACATCATCGATGCCGGGGTCTCGCACGGGCTCGACGACATGGTTCAGGAACGAGCGCTTCATCCGGAGGTGTTTGGTGCGCTCGACCTCGAAGATGTCCGCCACCGCATGGAGATGGCCCGCGAGCGCCGCCTCCAGCCCGGTTACATCGCCGCGTTCTTTATTCCTGCGTTCGAACGGCTCGGTGGTCGGATCAGACGCAGGGAAAAAGGCCGCTACGAGATCACGCGCGTCCCCAACCGAGTGATTGCATCCGCGCGTCGGCTGAACAGCTGGGCACCGGTCGCTGAGCAGTACGAGCGAGTCACGTTCGAACTTTCTAAGAAGCATCCAAAGGCTCAGATTGAAGCGGCGCTGATTGCACCGGGGCATCCGCTCCTTCAATCGGTCATCGAAGCGACAGTAGAGGATCTCGGACCAGTGCTCAAGCGCGGCACCATCCTAGTAGATCGGCGCAACAAGCAGTCGCCCGAACCAACACTGATGTACACCGTGGAGCAGCGGATCCACAATACCGCCATCGAGCCCGCGACTATCTCCCACCACTTCGATTATCCGTTGTACGCACAGGATGGAACCGTCACTGTGTCGCCCACGCCGCCGTACCTAGAATATGATCGGCCCCAGCCGGATGAAGCAGAAGCAATCGAGGAGATTGCCGCTAGTCAATGGGCTCGAGAGAACCACGAAAAGGGCGTCCGCGCCCAGGTATTCCGTCATGGACTTCAACCTCGCATAGATGAGCTGAAGGCCAGGCTCGACATCGAGATTGCGCGAACTCGTACCCAGATCCGAGAGCGCCTATTAGCGGAGATCAACCATTGGGACCGCGAACACAATCGTCTCGATGCGCTCGAACGTGGAGGCACAGTCGGGCGGCTCCGTGCCGAGACCGCATACACCCGGGCACGTCGGCTTGACGATCGCTTGGATCAGCGACTTCGCGAACTTGACGAAGCGAGGAATGTGGTCGCTGCGCCATCGCAGATTCGTGGCATGGCACTCGTGGTGCCCAGCATCATGCTCGTCCCCGGCGACGGGCGGCACGCTTTCGCTCGCGATACCGAGGTCGTCGAACGCCGCGCCGTTGAAGCCACCCTAGCCGCTGAGCGCTCCCTCGGACGTGCCCCTGAGGAAATGGCGCGCAACAATCCCGGCTACGATATCCGGTCGACCGACTCTGATGGTCGGCTATTTTACATCGAAGTGAAGGGCAGAATCGACGGCTCCGATACATTCACCATCACCACGAACGAAGTCACGTTCGCACAAACACAGGAAGACCGACACCGCCTCGCACTGGTCAGTGTATCCACTGAAGGGTCAGAGCATGACCAATTGAAGTACGTGCTGGATGCCTTCGGCCATATGGAGCCGTCCGCCACCACGCGTTCATACAACGAAGACTGGCACGACTACTGGCACCGCGGCGGAGCGCCGCGATGAGCCAGCCGACACCGGATTTGCCCAGAAATAACGAAAGACGTCATATGACCAGCACGTATAAGAAGAAGCTCATCGAGACCTCACTTCCGCTCGAAGCGATCAATGAGCATTCGGCTCGGGAAAAGTCCGTCCGACAAGGCCACCCTTCGACTCTGCACCTTTGGTGGTCTCGTAAACCTCTTGCAACTGCCCGAGGAATCCTCTTTGCACAGCTGGTTGATGACCCCTCCGCCCGGCCCGAACAGTTCCCCACGATCGAGGAGCAAGACGCTGAGCGCGTCCGCCTGCACAACTTATTGGAAAGACTCATCCAGTGGGAGAACAGCAGCGACGAGAATCTCCTAGAGCAGGCGCGTGCAGAGATCCGAAAGTCGAATAATGGTGAACTGCCCGTGGTACTTGATCCCTTCGCGGGCGGTGGTTCCATTCCGCTTGAGGCTCAGCGTCTGGGTCTCAAAGCACATGCGAGCGACCTGAATCCACTGTCGGTCCTCATTAACAAGGCCCTTATCGAGATCCCACCTAAGTTCGCAGGCTGCCCTCCTGTGTTCCCAGGTGCCGCCGGATCTCGAATGGGATGGAACCGGTCGGAAGGTCTAGCCGAGGATGTCCGCCGCTATGGAGAATGGATTCGGGACGAGGCCCAAGCCAGGATCGGGCGTCTGTACCCCAAGGTCACAGCGCCTGGCGGTACCGAGCACACGGTGATCGCTTGGCTGTGGGCGCGGACGGTGAAGAGTCCCAACCCTGCAAACCCCATCGAAGTACCCCTCGTCAACTCTTGGTGGTTGGGCAAGAAGAAAGGCAAGGAGGCGTGGGTCCAGGCGTCTGTCGTCAATGGTGAGGTCCGCTACGAGGTCAGGCACGATGCAGAGGGCCCGAAAGGTGATGCGGACGGGACGGTAACCAGGAAGGGTGCCGTGTCGATCGCCGACGGCACCCCGATGGACTTCAACTACATACGAGAAGAGGGCCGGGCGGGGCGCATCGGTGCGCATCTCATCGCCGTGGTTGGCGAAGGCAAGCGGGGACGTCTCTACGTCACGCCGACGGACGAACACATTGAAGCAGCAGCTGTGGAGCGACCTTTGGATATTCCCCAAGGTGACATCCCCGAGAATCCTCGCAACTTCAATACCCCAAACTACGGACTGAAGAAGTTCTCTGACCTCTTTACCAACCGGCAACTCGTAGCTCTCACGACGCTGGGTGATTTGGTGTCCGAGGCCCGTAAGAACGCCTTGGAAGATGCATTTGCTGCTGGCCTCCCCTCGGGCAAGCGTTTGGAAGACGGCGGCACCGGAGCCGAGGCTTACGCAGATGCCGTAGCAACTTATCTCGCTCTCAGCATTAGCCGAACTACTGATAGACACTCGGCTGTATCCACCTGGGATAACAGCACAAGCAAGGAACAGATTCGAGGGGTTTTTGCTCGACAAGCGATTCCCATGACCTGGGGCTACGCGGAAGGAAATCCTTTCGTTAAGTCCAGTGGATCCCTGCTAGAGACTTTTGAATTTGTTGCGAAGGCATTGGAGCGGCTTCCTTCGAACACACCAGGGGTCGCTGAGCAGAAAAATGCTGAAGATGCTCCTTTCCCCGGAGTTGTCATATCCACTGACCCTCCGTACTACGACATGATCGGGTACGCCGACCTTTCGGACTATTTCTATGTTTGGATTCGGCGAACACTCCGTGAAGTCCAAAGCAAGACCGTCGGCACCATGCTTACCCCGAAGGCTGAAGAACTCGTCGCCAATCCATACCGGCACGAGGGCAAAGCCGGTGCTGAAAAGTTCTTCGTCGATGGCTTCAACTCCGTTTTTGCCAAGTTCAGGGAGAGCGCAAGTCTCACCGTCCCCATGACGGTGTATTACGCATACAAACAGCAAGACACGCGCGATGCGGGTGCCGCGTCCACTGGTTGGCACACGATTCTCAGTGGTCTCATCAATGCGGGTTGGGAAGTCACCGCTACGTGGCCTATCCGTAGTGAGCTCTCTAACCGCATGCTTGCGAGTGGTACTAATGCCCTTGCGTCTTCCATCGTCCTTGCTTGCCGTCCTCGTCCAGAAACCGCACCGTCTACCACGCGCCGTGCTTTCGTCGCTGCACTTAGATCCGAACTAGCAGAAGCTCTACGCACCTTGCTACAAGGCTCAATTGCTCCGGTGGACCTCGCACAGGCAGCCATTGGTCCGGGAATTGCAGTCTTCTCCCGTTTCTCCCGTGTCCGTGAAGCAGATGGCTCAGACATGTCGGTGAAGGACGCACTTGTTCTCGTGAACGCGACGCTTGACGAGGTCCTCAACGACCAGGAGTCCGACTTCGATTCAGATACGCGGTTCGCGATCAAGTGGTATCGGCAGTACGGGTGGGAGCAGGACAATTCTGGGATCGCAGACCAACTCGCACGATCTTCGGACACCTCTATCGGCGCACTCGAACGAGGTGGCATCTTTGAAGCAAAGGGAGGTAAGGCTCGCTTGATCGCGCCGCCGCAACTCGAAGGAGCTTGGGAAACTGCCACTGACGATCGTATGAGTGTGTGGGAGGCGACTATTCGTCTCGCTGCAGTGATGGCGAAGGACGGCGCCGACAATGTTGCAGAGCTACTCCCGACAGTGCAGACCCGCGTCAACCTCGACGCGGTCAAGGAGCTGGGCTTCCTCCTCTTCCACGAGGCGGAGAAGAAGAAGGACACGAAGGACGCGCTCCTCTTCAACGGCCTCGTAAGCGCCTGGAGTGACCTCAATGAGCGGGCCCGTGAGTTTGCGGCGGCAACGCCGCATATAGGGTCCCAGCAGTCATTCGACTTCGACGATATGGAGGACTGATCAGTGGCGATCAACAACCAGGAACGACTCTTTAAGGCCTTTGGACTCCTCGCCGAGGGGCTTGAAGACATCGTCGATGAGGTGATGACGCAGGCGCTTGGCACGCCCGAGTGGCCTACCCAGTGGTCGTTGGAGGAGGCGGCCAAGAGCGGCCGGGCACCGCAGATCCTTGCCAAGAACGACGTCCAGGTGCAGCTGCGGGCGATCACTGAGAAGGGTTACTACTTCAAGGACGTCCTGTCTCGAGCCCAGCAGGGGTATGGGTCTGAATTAAAGGAGGTCCGCAATGCCGTTATGCACGGGCAGGCGGGTCAGCTAAGCTCCGACGATACTGCACGTGCCCTCGACACCATGGAGCGACTTCTCACCGCGGTGGGGGCCGTTGACTCTGCGAAGGACATTCGAAACCTCCGCATCGACCTTCAACGAACGGTGTTTGAAGACCAGACGCGCAAGCAAGCTAAGCGATTCGTCGTCTCGAATGCCCCCGACTCCGGGCTGCGTCCTTGGCGCGAGGTAATCCGCCCCCACGATGATGTCGCGCGCGGTGAATTCACTGCCTCCGAGTTCGCTGCTGACCTCCACCTAGTTCACAGTGGGCAGGCGTTGGGCTCGGAGTACAACGACCCAATTGAATTCTTCAACCGTACGTATTTAACTGAGGGTCTCCGCGATTTGCTCGCGCGTGCCCTCCTCCGACTCAACGGTGACGACAATGCCAGTCCGGTCGTAAACCTTCAGACAAACTTCGGTGGCGGCAAGACTCACGCCATGCTCGCTCTCTACCATTTGTTCGGTGGCTCCGATGCAAAGCATATGCCCCAAGAGATACAGGAGCTCGTTGCTGCTAACGGTGGCCCTGACCTCTCAGCGCTGAAGGTTAATCGTGTTGCGCTCGTTGGCACCTATCTCAAGGCTGGTTCACCGAGTATCAAGGGTGACGGTACCGAGGTTTATACCCTTTGGGGTGAAATGGCCTGGCAGCTTGGTGGGCGAGAGGCTTACGATCTGATAGCCGCTGATGACAAGGCTGGGACCAACCCGGGAGACGCGTTACTCAAGCTCTTCCAGAAGTACGGTCCCGCGCTGATATTGATCGACGAATGGGTGGCCTACGCACGCCAGCTTGTCGACAAGGACTTGCCCGCAGGCTCATTTGAGACACAGTTCACGTTTGCTCAGTCACTGACCGAGGTTGTAAAGGCTGCCCCGGGTGTCATGCTCGTAGTCTCAATCCCCGCTTCCGACAACGGCACTGGTAGTCACGGCAACGATATCGAGATCGGTGGCGCAAACGGCCAGGCTGCGCTTGAACGTTTACAGAATGTGATCCGCCGAGTTGCCGACCAGTGGCGACCGTCCAGTAAGGACGAAGCTTTCGAAATTGTTCGCCGTCGCCTGTTCCAGGCGCCGAATGCCGAAGGCCTGACGGCGATTGCGGCAACCGCGAGGAGCTTCGTCACGATGTATCGAAACAATCGCGAGTTGTTCCCGCGTGACGCGACCACCCCTGGCGAAGAATACGAAAACAGAATACGAGCGTCGTACCCTCTGCATCCTGAGCTGCTTGACCGTCTCTATGAGGACTGGTCAACGCTGGAGCGTTTCCAGCGCACCCGTGGCGTGTTGAAGCTCGTGTCTTCCATTGTCCATGAGCTTTGGATATCGGACGATGCCGCGCCGCTGATCATGCCAGGGTATGTGCCGCTGGACGCTAGTACAGTCAACACTGATTTGACCCAGTATTTGGAAGACCAATGGAAGCCGATTATTGACTCGGACATCGATGGACCCGGATCAACTGCGGCGGAGATTGATAAGAGTCGCCCCAACCTTCAAGCTCGCCACGTCACCCAGCGCATCGCTCGGGCTATTTTCATGGGCGCGGCGCCGCGTAGTAAGTCCAGCCGCAAGGGCCTGGACAAGCAATACGTGTGGTTAGGGACGGTGACGCCAGGAGATACCCTCGGCAACTTCGGCAGTGCGGTGGATCTGCTCGGTCAGCGATCGACGTACTTCTATGAGGAACAGGGACATTACTGGTTCGACACCCAACCTTCGGTCACGAAGACCGCTAGTGACTACGCAGAGCGACTTCGTGAAGACGTCGAGACGGTCTGGAACGAGATCACCCAGCGCCTCCGCAGTGAGGAGCGGTCACGTGGCGTCTTCGACCGAGTTCATATTGCTCCTGAGTCCAGCGCTGATGTGCCGGACCTGGAGAACACTCGTCTTGTAATCGTGCACCCGCGGCACTCTCGGCGCAAACAGGACGGACCTGACGCTGCTCCGCACGTTTGGGTGCGCGAGACGATTGAATCGAAGGGCTCAAGTCAACGAATTCACCGCAACACACTCGTCTTCCTTATCGCGGACAAGAGCGAACTAGAGAGCCTGGAAGCCGCGACGCGTAGCTACCTTGGGTGGAGACGAGTGCAAGCCACGTCCGACTCGCTCAACCTTTCCGTTCAGCAGCGCAAGCAAACCGATGACTGGGTCGGACGCCTCAATCAGACGGTGACCGATCGGATCCGTGCAACCTTTGTGTGGGCGCTCTATCCCGAGCAGTTTGACCCGACCAGGCAGTTCGAGCTGATCGCGGACAGAGTGCCGGACAGCTCGGGCGACTCTCTCGCGGAACGGGTCGCCGCAAAACTCGGACGTGAAGACCAGCTCGTTACTGACCTGGGTGCGCAGATTCTCGGAGCGACACTCCAGCAAGAGCTGGCGCCGTTCTGGGCGGACAAAGGCGAGATTACAGTAGGCGAGCTGTGGGGTTATTTCACGCGGTATGTCTACTTGCCGCGCCTTGTAAACCGTGACGTCCTCGACACCGCGATTCAAAAATCGCTCCATACTGTGCTGGTTGAGGGTGAGCGCTTCGCGATCGCAACAAGCAAGGACCCCGAGACTGGTCGATACCGTGAGCTATTGGTGCCGCCTGAGCAGGGTACGTCGATCCAAGTCACCGATAGCACTCTGCTCATCGAAGCTGGCAAGGCGCACGCTCAGATTCAAGCTGACCAGGAAGCCGCCCGCGAAGCTGCCATTCCAGCCGGTACATCTACGTCCACTCCAGCGACGGACGGTAATATTACTAGCAGTAGCGTTACAGATTCCGCTTCAGACACGAATTCTGACGTCACGTCTTCGGATACCGGCCGGGCATCATCGGCAGAGCGCGAGTTCGAAGCGGTGCTTGGGCGATACTTCGGTACGGTGAAGATCGATCCCGAGCGGTACGCCCGAGACATCGGAAACGTGACGCGGGAGGTTATCGAGCGCCTAGCGGGCACGGGTGCAAAGCTGCAGATCACGATTGACATCCAAGCTTCCAAATCGGAAGGATTCGATGAGGCTGAGCGCCGTACTATCTCCGAGAACGCCCGTGTACTGAAGTTCAACGACTCGACTTTCGAGCAGCATTGATAGTGCTCTCTTGATAGCTGAGCGGCCGGTCCTGTCTGCTGGGCCCAGCAGACAGGACCCTTGCTCTAAGGCACCGTGAACCGACGTGCCACGAGCTCAACTCTGCCTGTTGATGATCATCTGTGATTCTGTCTAGGGCCTGCAGCCGGCGGCCTGCATTGGGCCGTGCGGAGTAGCGGTCTTGTTAATTCGTTTGGGTATTGGGCAGGTGGGGCCCGATATACCCGACGATAATGTGACCTGTCGCTCCAGTTGCATCGAGGTAATGCAAGCGTGGGGATATCAGCCCATGCTTAGCGATGCGGAAATGTGCCCCCATGAAAGCCTCGCCTGAAGAATCCACGTCAAGCGGAACGGGAAGCACCCGGGGCTTGCGAAACGTGGGGTTGTTCTTGACTGACTCACTCTCATCCCGCGCATGCCGGCCCGGCGGATACGTTCGTCCGCCAGCGGGCGCTGACTCGAGGTAGCTGTGCACCCCAGGACTATCTATCCCCTCAGCCTTCATCCGTGCGTAATCGTTGAGCGCAAGAAGTATGCTCCAGGTCATGGCGCACCATCGACCCACTGCATCGTGGTCGTCTAAGGCTGCCGTCACGTCCTTATTACCCGTGAAGACCAGATACGGGAGATCAGTGACTAGTTCGACCAAGCTGTTGAAGTTGGATGGGGCAGGGAAAGCGGGTGATTCCGGGACGTCTAGACTGGCCCAGTCAGTATCAGCACCTGCACTCGCTAGAAGGGCACGCAGCCTGAGCTCGGCTTCTTGAGCCGCCTGGGTTCGCTCATACTGCGCTTCCAGTAGCTCCCATGTCTCGCCTGAGTCCAATTCCAGGTCCTCGATCAAATGACGCAGCCTCGCCTGCTCCACCGCTGCTTCATCGAGGGCAGCCGACTTTTGATCCACAATCGATAAAAGGCGCGTGCTCAGAGCAGAAGCTCCGCGCCCGGCCTCGAGCAGATCCGTAAGAGTATTGACCGAGTCCACCGAAGCGGGCCTACCACTGTATTCCTCCACGAGTGACCGGAGGCTCAAGTAGATTTCTGCTTCCTCCGCCAAGTGAGCCTGGCTGGCTTCACCGTGGGAATCCGGCACCCGATCCATTGGTTCGCCCGGCGAGCCGCTGACTTCGCCGGGTACAACGGGAGTGTTGTTCGTCGGCGCTTTATCGGCTCCGGCTGTCTCGGTTCTCTGCACAGGTTTTACGCCCGCTTGCCTGATCGGCAGGGGCAAGCGAACGGCGAAGTCATCCAACCGCCGATCAATTAGGCGCACGTTCTCGTCCAACAGTGTTTCCTGAGCGACTTCACGAGCCTTGTAGCTAAGCGTCTTTCCTAGCCGCCGAGAATCCTGCCCGGCGATCGAACTGGCAGTCACAAAGCGGTGACGTGCAGCATCTTGTTGATCATCAACGTCAAGTTCCGGAAGAAAAGTTCTCAGCATCCCCGGCCGCACTGCAAAGGCTGGACCCACCTTGGAATTAAACAGGTCAGTAGCAGACGGATCAAGGACGTACCCGGAGGCTTGCCCCACTGTCTGGCGCAGGATTCTTCCTACAAATTCCTGCCATGACTTGAGCGGAAGTTCTGGGCTGCTTCCGGCGATGAAAGAGAGAGTGCGCCGACCATGTCTAGTCAATACCCGTATGAGATCATCCACCTGCTGTGCCTGTACCACGACAGGCTTTTGGGTGAGTTTTACGCCGCGGTCAAAACAGCTGTACTCATCTATAAGTGCCCGCACGATCCTGGGTGCGCCTGCCCATTTGGTGCCGTCCACGTCCATCCAGAACCAGGGTGCCCCGTCCACCGGATCGCGGACCGTTAGCGTGGACGTCCAGTCGCCCTGAGGGCTCTTCTCAGTGAGGATCAGGCGCTGGGTGCCTGCAAGATCACCAGTATCTGGAACGAGCCATTTCACGGTCGCGTTTTCTGAGACAACCGTTTCTTGATTGGGCTTTACCGCCCCGCTCTCGAGCCCCTTTTCGTCCAGCCACCTGAAGAAATGCTGGGTTATCTCCTCAACGACTGCGCCCGGTTGGCGGGGGTGCATTGTGAACAAGGTTCTATAAGTCAGCATGCTGGAACTTCTTTCATCATCGAATCAAGATTGAGCAGGGCCGGAACGGATTAGCACAAGGTATGGACGTTGCCGCATAACCTCGAGAAGCACATCACAAAGCAACAGCACTAGCGTCCACGTAGACGTCGCCAGGCATCGGCCGGTGCAGCTTCCAGGTGATGGCGATGGGCTTCGATCCCGTGTGCGACATGTAGTCCATCTGTCCCAGACAGGTGTATGGCATCGTCAGCCCCGAATCGTCATTCTCACGAGGACGGGTGAACAGCAGAACCTGGCTACCTGCCTTCTTATGGTCGAGATACCGCTTACCGGTAGGGCTTTCGGGGAACGTGGCGTTCTGGGATTCCCAGTGGAATACCTCAGGGCTCATCGCGTAGTCCTTATACATAATTGACGCCGCCCTGTCCTTGGCATCCTTCTCGAGCGTGACGAAGAAGGCATCCGTCTTTGTATCCTCGCACCAGGCAACACCTTCACGGTGCCGCGCCCGGCGCCCCTCCAGGGAGAGATAGCCCAGAGCCGCCAGAACTTCCTCCCGCCGGTAGGTGGCGTGCGAGTACAGCGGCACATACTGAAGTTCCCGGCCCAGGCCCTTCGGCGAGTAGCGGGACCGCTGGATACCCAATTCCATAAGCTGCTGGATTTCGGAAACGACCGGAGGCAGTGCGCGCACAAAGTCCAGTCCGGCGTCGTAATCCTCAAAACCGCCACCTTCCGGCCAGAGAGCGAAAAAGAGCATTCGAGCCAGCGTCTGTTCCCGGTCCCCCAACTGGTCATAACGAAGAGTCTCATCGGACACCAGCCGGGCATACGTTTCAGCCCGTTCGGGATCGTCCACGCACAGGAAGGTCGTCATGCGGCGAAGCAGGAGTGCCTCCTCCGCCACGGACACAGTCGGTTTTCCGGCGACGACGGTCTCCGGCCCATAGGCCAGATCCACAAGGCCGGCGCCACGGAGCAGTGCCGTCCATGAGTCACCGGTCTTCCGGTATATGTCTTCCGAGCTCAGTCCCGATGCCTGCAGGAAGCCCTCCAGCCTCAGTTCACCGTGGGACTTGACGTCCGCAATTAGCTGACGCTTGTTGAAGCGAAGCTGGGCGCGGATATTGTCGAGAATGATCTTCTGCGCCACCCGATCCAGCACAATCTGCGAACCCGACGGCAGATGCGGGAATTCATCTTCCACGGCCTTAGCGAGCGGTTTCCGGCCCAGCCCCGTTAGTGCCCGGAGCTTGGTCTCGAAACGGAACTCGCGATGCTGCTGGCCGATATAGTCCAGCACGGTCAGCACTGATTTGTCCTTCGCCCGGCGCAGCCCACGGCCAAGCTGTTGCAGGAAGACGGTTGAACTCTGCGTCGGGCGGAGCAGCATGATCGTGTCAACTTCGGGCAGGTCCAGTCCTTCGTTGAAGAGGTCGACCGCGAAGATGCAGTTCAGTTCCCGGTTCCGGAGTCGCCTGAGCGCATCGGCCCGCTCATTGCCCGGGGTGTCCCCCGAAACGGCAACAGAGGGAATTCCGGCCCTGTTGAAGACCTTCGCCATGTATTCCGCGTGCTGAACCGAAACGCAGAACCCCAGGGCGCGCATCTGCTGCGTGGAGGACACCTTGTCCCGCAGTTCAGTGATCACTTTCGCCGCCCGTGCGTCGTTGCCTGTGTACAGGTTGCTGAGTTGGCCGACGTCGTAATTGCCGCGCTTCCATTCAACCTGCGAGAGATCGACGTCGTCGGCTACGCCGAAGTAGTGGAAGGGCACAAGGAGATCGGCGTCCAGCGCGTCCCACAAACGGAGTTCACTGGCGACGCGGCCGTCAAAGAACTGCTCCGCGACGTTGACGCCGTCGCCTCGCTCCGGGGTGGCGGTCAGTCCCAGCAGTTCCTGAGGACGCAGGTGGTCGATCAGCCGCCGATACGTTGGCGCCTGGGCGTGATGGAACTCGTCAATAACGACGACGTCGAACGCGTCGGCGTCGAGCTGTCCGACGCCGAGGGCGGCCAGGGACTGGACGCTGGCGAACACCTGCTTCCATTGCGCCGGCTTGTTGTCACCGACGAATAACTCGCCAAAGGAGCCGCTCTGCATTACGTCGCGGTAGGTGCGCAGCGACTGCTCCAGGATCTCTTTCCTGTGGGCCACGAAGAGCAGGGAAAGCGGCCGTCCAGCTGCTTCGCACAGGCGCTTGTAATCCAGCGCGGCGATCACCGTTTTCCCGGTTCCCGTGGCAGCAACGAGGAGATTGCGGTGATGGCCCTGGACTTCCCGGGCTGCGTCCAATTCCTCCAGCATTTCCTGCTGGTGGACGTAGGGCTGGATTTCCAGCCCGGTAACTGCCGCCGGAAGAGACGTGATGCTGCCGCCGTTGCGAGCCAGGGCGGCGTCAAGTTTGTCACCGTCCCGGGCCGGGTCGTAAGTCTGAAACGCGGGCTGCTGCCAGTAGCTGTCGAAGGTGATTTCGAATTTCTGCAGCAGCTCAGGCGTGCCGACCGAGGAAAGCCGAACGTTCCATTCCAATCCGTCGAGCATGGCCGGCGCGCTGAGGTTGGAGCTGCCGACATAGGCGGTGTCGAACCCGGTGTTCCGCCGGAAGAGCCAAGCTTTGGCATGGAGCCGGGTGGCGTGGGTTTCGTAGTTGATCCGCACCTCGGCGCCGTACTTCACGACCAGCTCGTCGATGGCGCGCCGTTCCGTGGCGCCCATGTAGGTGCTGGTGATGACCCGGATGGGGATGCCGCGGTCCCGCAGGTCCTCAAGGGCAGGCTCGAGGAGGCGGAGGCCGGTCCAGCGAATGAAGGCGCAGAGCAGGTCGACCCGGTCTGCCGATCCCATTTCGGCGCGGAGCTCGGCTGCGAGGTTGGGGTCGTCCTTGCCGTTGGTGAGCAGCGCTGATTTGCGCAGCGGGGTCGTCGGGCGGCGCAGCTGACGCCGTTTGAGCGTGTCTGCGGGGAAGGCGGACAGGAGCTGGTGTGGCCCGGGCTGGACGGTGTCTGACGAGAGCTGTTGCAGGATGTTGTTGGTGAGAGAAACGCGGTCCTCGGGCTTTGTTCCTGCCAAAACCTCACGCACTCGGGCCGCGACGTGTTCCGCCAGGAGAGCCGGAGATTCGTCGTCGGAGACTGATTCAAACACTGCCTGCAGCGTCGGATGCAGGTCCAGCTGGTCCTGGAGTTGCCGGGTGTGCAGTGTTTCGTACAGGCCGTGGACCAGGCCGCCGTCTCCCCCAGGTTTGTTCACCGTTCCAGGGTAATGGCCACTAGTGGCGGTCTACGCCTTTGACACAGGTCGCGCGCCAGGTAGTCAAAGCCCTTTAGGCCTTGGAGGCGGAGAACTCGGCCGAACCGCGCACCTATCGAGGAAATACGACCTCCGATATGGTTATCCAACCCGGCATTGGTCCGACTGGCACGCCTCTCTTGCCTGTTGGTAACCGGCCTAACGACAACTCGTCAGATTGGGAACATGGCTAAACTCAAGCGCTTCACCGTTCCGGAACTTATTGAGTTCGGATTCAGAGGCTTTTTGTCTTTCCAAGACATCCGACGGCAGTACTCCCAGAATGATGGTGGTATCCCTGAATCTCCCGGCGTCTATATAGTGCTGCGCACGGGCAGCTCGACCCCCACCTTTCTTGTCAAGGGTTATGGAGGCACGCACAAAGCGCGGAAGGCCAACGTCCCGGTTCAAATTCTGAAAGAAAATTGGGTTGCCGATGCTCCTGTCCTCTACATCGGAAAGGCAAGCCAACGCAAGAACGGTGGCGGGCTGTACAGCCGGATAAATGAATACGCGGTCGCTGGCCAGGGCCGCTCGCACGGGCATAGCGGAGGCGAATTTATCTGGCAGCTGGCCGATGCGAGAGAGCTATTGGTGGCATGGAAGCCCGTGCCCAGCGGGACGGAGAGGCGACTGGAAGAGTCACTCATCTTGGCCTTCCGAGATACGTACGGCAAGATTCCCTTCGCTAACCGTCAGGGGTAGCTTCCTCCTACCGTCTTCCCACATGTGGTCGGCCGACACTCAGGTCAATATCTCAGCGCTGCGCCCTAAGCTCGACCATGAGATTGAAACTGGGCCCGACACTGACGTGGCGAACACCGACAACCCACAGCGGGAGGACTGAGAACCGTTGCCCGCGGTCGGACAATGCGCCGCCTCACCCTGCGGAGATAATTCGACCAAGCTCCCGCAGCACTGCCTGGCGAAGGTTTGGTTGCACTGATCTGGTCATTTCCTCCGCGAAAATCTGCGCCGTGGCAACAACCATCCGCTGCTCGATCGGGCCGAGAGCCTCGACCGCTTCAGTTGGCGCATCTGTAGCGCCAGACTGCGGCATCGGTGCTGCCGACACCGGCGCGAGAGCAGGGCCCAATGGTTGTGCGGGCTCCGCTACTGGAACCCGCAGAAGGGGAGCCGGCAGAGGCAAGGTGTGCTGCACTGGTGCGCCCACGTCCATGAGCGTCAGCTGTCCAGGTTCGCCTTCGACATAGTCGGGGCTGGCGGTTCCACCCAAGAGCCCAGGTAAGGTGCCCGTTGGGTAGACAATGTCCAGTCTGGTGGTGGTCCTTGTCAGCGCAATATATAGCAGCCGTTCACCGTGCGGGCGATCCAGAATGCTCTGCGGGTCGACAACAATGACCGCGTCGAATTCCAGGCCTTTAGACGCTTCCGGGCTGACCAGATTAATAGCGTTGCTCAGCCCGCCGGAAGAGGACTCGCTCCACTGAATATCCTCGTGTCGGAATGCCGCTCGGATCTCATCCCACTTTTCCTCTACGGCGATCACTCCGACAAATCTACCCCGGCCGCTGTGGTGCAGAACTATCTTCGCGAGCTCTGCTGGCAGGTTTTCAGGGTCCTCAGCCGTGAATTGCGGCCCATCCCCGGCAGAACGGATCACTTTAGGCGGTGCTACGGACGGTGCGGCAACCTTCAGAACAGGTTCCGCCAGAGCGAAAACTTCCCGCGGTACCCGGTACCCATGTTCCAGTTCAACGACGTCCGCCGGCAGGCTCGAACGGAGAAAGTCTTTCACCCTGCTCCACGAATCCATTGCTGTAGGGCCGGTGGACTGGGCGATGTCGCCCACTATGGTCATGGATCCTTTCCTCGAACGTCGTCTGATAGCCATCAGCTGCATCTCGGAAAGGTCCTGTGCTTCGTCGACAACGATGTGATGGAACAGCTCCTGCTCGCCATGCATGGCCTCTGCCGCCTCGTCAATCAGCGCGAGATCAGCCAACGTCCACGGTTCCGCAGAGATACTTCCCGCCATGGGCCTATGTAGGAGACTGACTTCCGACGCCCGAAGATCAGTTCCTGCCGCTGCTCGGATAATTCTGTCTCTGGACCCCAGGAGTTCGCGAATGTACTGCGGCGGTGAGAGCTGCGGCCACATTCCGCTCAGGACCGATTCAAGGCTCTTTGGATCCAGCAGATCAGCAGAGGCCGACTTGCCCGGCACCCGCAGTTCCGCGTTCGCAAGTTCCACGAGCGCCGCCCGCAGCCTCATCCTTCCCTCCAAATACGGTTCGCTGCGGAAGTGCCGAATCAATTCGGCTATGGCTGCCACGGGAATATCTACGAGTCGACCGCTTCCCCTGAGCTGAATTCGTACCGGCGCCTTCGGCTCACGGATGCGGTCGTTCAAGCCAACCACGATCAAATCGGCCATGACAGCCGATCCCTTCACCGCCGCGACTTCGTCTGGTTCGGTTCCAGAAACTTTCACGCCGTGCGCCAACAGTTCGGGTAATGCTTTCTGCACGACGTCGTTATCTCCCAGATCAGGGAGAACACGCTTAATATATCTAGTGAAGGTGGGATTGGGGCCAACAACCAGGACGTCCTGAGGCTTGACCTGCTCCTGATAGTTGAACAGGATCCAGGAGACACGATGAAGAGCAACCGCTGTCTTTCCGGTTCCCGGCCCGCCCTGAACAATGAGAAGACGGTCCTTATCCATGCGGACGACTTTGTCCTGCGCAGCCTGAATTGTGCGCACGATGTCTGTCATTTGTCCGCTTCGCTTGAGAGCCATGGCATCAAGCAAGGCATCGTCGGGCGACTCCCACTGCTCAAGCTCAGCGACCGCTTCGGCGAGTTCCTTGAAAACCGTGTCCTGAAAATCCAGAATTCGGTTGTTTTCGGCGGTGAAGGCCCTCTTGCGCAGCAAGCCCTGAGGGTCTCGGGCTGTTGCTTGGTTGTATGCGGCAGCAGCCGGAGCTTGCCAGTTCAGAACGAGGAGCTGCTTTTCTTCGTCATGCACCCTCTGCCGCCCGATGTAGTAAACCTCACCGTCTTCAAGATCCATCCGCCCAAAAGCGACGTTCGCGTCGGGGAAGCTCGGCTCTGCGGCGTCAAAGACGCGCTGAAATGCACGGCGTTCGGCGGCGGTGCCAGCAGACCAATTGGCTGCGGTCCTGGAGCTGACTGTGGCCTGACGCGCTTCCGCCGCTGTATCGAAATATGCCTGTTCGACGGCAAGTTCTTCCGACTTGCTCATCTTTGCGTCCATTGACTCGATGGTCATGGCTCTCCCCCATCCTCGTGCTCTCTGCCGTGAGAGCCTAATGCCTGCGCTCAGGCTATCCGTGACTACGGACACTGTCCGAAAAGACAGGTATGGCGTGAGACACACGTGGGTTCTGATTTCGTGCTGCCGGAGTCCCGAAGTTTCCCCGTGACGGCCATGAGACCGCAAGTGACCACTGTCGTCCTCCTACTCAGCGGTAACCTGCTCACGTAAGGTCTCAGACCGCCGGATATGGGGGAACCATGCACTGCATTCCAGAAGAGCCCGAGTTCCCGGACGGCCATCAGGCCGAGAAAGCCGTCTGGGATGCCCTGCGCGCTCAGCTGCCCGATGACGTCGTGCTGGTCCACTCGGTTCAGCTCCGGAATGTCGGTCGAGAGTACGAGATCGACCTCCTCATCTTGTGCCCCGGCGTCGGCCTGGCCGCCATCGAGGTCAAGGGCGGCCAGGTCTCGGTTACCAACGGCCAGTGGTACCAGTCGGACCGTTCAGGAAAGCGCAAAATCCAGAGCCCTACTGCACAGTGCCAAAGCGCGGCGCATGCCTTCAAAAAGTGGCTTCTGCCCCGGCTTGGCACCCAGCTCGTCAGCAGGTTCGCCCACATCGCCGCTCTGCCCTACACGGATGTTCCGCAGGACTGGGAAATGGCTGGAACGCCGCGCAGCCTGATCCTCGACCGCTCCGACCTCGCGAATAGCCGGGAGCTCATTCGGGCGGCCATCGAAGACGAGGGCCACAGCGGCAGCCCGCTGGCGCCGTCGTTCCTGCAACGCATTCTGCCGCATCTTTCCGGCGACCTGGACACAGAGGCAACACCGTCTCTCGGCGCGGCCGAGCTCGAGGACCTGCAGCAGCAGCTCACCGAACGGCAGAAGGTGCTGTTGGATTCCACCCGGTCCATTCCACGGGCCCGGTTTGTCGGTGGCGCCGGCAGCGGGAAGACCTGGCTTGCCGTCGAAAAGGCCCGGCGGCTCGCCAAGGAGGGCAAACGGGTGGGCCTGTTCTGCTACAACAAGGGCCTGGCCGAGCACCTGCGCCGGCAGACGGCCGGCTGGCGGCACGCCGGCCCGGTGTTCGTCGGCGAGTTCCACGAATACGCCAAGCTACTGGGCGTTCCCGACGGCCTGGGCCAGGCCTACTTCGACCGGGACATGCCGCAGCAGCTCAAGGACCTGGCCGCTTCCCTGGCAGTCGAGGAGAAGCTGGACGCCGTCGTCGTCGATGAGGCGCAGGACTTCGCGCCGCTGTGGTGGGAAGCCCTGATGACCTGCCTCAAGAAGCCCGACGACGGCGAGGTCTACGCCTTCACGGATGAGCGGCAGAACGTGTACGGCCGGTGGGACGCCGGCAGCGCCGGCTCGGCCATGGACCCGACGGCTGGACTGGTCACCCTGCACATTGACGAAAATTTGCGCAACACCAAGCGGATCGCGCTGACGTTCAAGGGGTTCGCCGGAGAGCATCTGACTCCGCGAGGCGGCGACGGGGAGCCCGTTCGGCTGGTCGACTGCGCCACCGAAGACGCTTTGGATCTCGCGAGCGACTGCGTCGACGCGCTCATCGGCGAGGGCTGGGCGCCCAACCAGATCGCCCTACTCACCACGAACAAGCGCCACCCAATCCATCAGGAAGCCTTTGAAACGGACAGCATCCCCCAGTACTGGCAGGAATTCCACGACGACGGAGCCGAGTTCTACGGACACGTCCTCGGCTTCAAGGGCCTGGAGCGCTCCGTGGTGATCCTGTGCGTCAACGGCTTCAAGGACATGGCGCGCGCCGCGGAGCAGCTCTACGTCGGGTTGTCTCGCGCCCGGTGCCTGTTGGTCGTCGTGGGAGACACGGAGCTCATTGCTGAAGGCGGCGGGCGGGAGCTTGAGCTCGCGCTGTCCAAGGCGCGGCTTTGGATGCCGATTTTGGGCGAAGAGGTGTGAAAAGGCAAGGATGCTGGTGCCTCTCGAGGCACCAGCATCCTTGGCCGCCCCTACCCCTGCGGCACGACTGTCGCTTGCTGCAAAGAGCCAAGCTTGTCACGCACCCAGCGCTGGCCGTTGGCGTCTGTAAACGTAAGCGATGCGGCATAGTCGCCATTCCCGACAATGGGATGGGTGACGTGCTCATCCGAGAGCACCTCAAGGTACTGCCCTCCTCCGGCAAAATACCGGCCGGGCGCCAATACCGCCGCCCGGTTCTCCAGCTTGGGAATCTTCGCCTTGCTGGCTGCCACGCCGGCGTCCCGGGTGATTTGGAGGTCGTATACGGAAGTATTCGAGCTATTACGGATCTCGACTCCCCACGCTTTACCGGCGTCGGAATGGCGGATCACCGGCCAACAGGCTATCTGGGAGGCGTGGACCTGCGCCGCTTCCTGGAGCGCACGTTCCTCGCGCTGCATTTCTATGTTTGTGAGCTCCTGGCTGTGCTGCATCGAAGCAGTGGAAGCCTTCGTCTGCTTTGCCAAATACAACAGCGCGCCAATCGTGGCAACTGCCGCCAGGATTTCGAATATGTTTACTACGCTCTCCACTGTTTCCCCCATGGTCATACGCATACTGTCTAGAAATAGATTGACCAAACGCCCTTGGGCACAGTCAGCCAGCTAAATATAGCCGCCCCGAACCGCTGATCTGCCCCTTGTGGTCAACCGTTGCCAAAGCGAAATCTGAGAGCAGCAAACGCGGCAACTCCCCCGAGCGTCATTGGCGACATTGTCTGCGCCTGGTGCTAGGTTGAAGTCGCTTGATAACAAGGGGGAGTTAATTGAGTATTGAGTTTGTGGAAGGTACGGCGGCACGTTCGCTGAAACTTTCGGACATGCAGTCCGCTTTGAGGGCGCTTGCGGATGCCGTAGCCGATGCCCAGGGTGATCGTACGCTCCAGCCCGTGACGATTATCGCGCCCAGTCGCGCGTCGGCCCGGGACCTGGCCCACTATCTGGGCCGGGTCCTCAATGAGGGCAGAGGCAGCGCAGCCGTTCGAACAACCACCCTGCGCGATTTGGCCGAAGAACTGGCGGCGTTGAGCAGCCATCTGTCAGGCCGCGCTCCGCTTCCGGCGATGGTCCGGGAAGGTGCGGTCAGAGCTGTACTCACCGATGCTCCCGGACTGTTTGCAGAGGTCGCAGACCAGCCGGCAACCGCCCGCGCTATCGCCAACACTTCGGCTGCACTGGACGCGGCCTGTCCCGAAGACGTGACTGCGCTGTCGCCGCTGGTGGGCGAAGTCATCCGCGTCCACCGTCGCGCCTCCCGAATCCTGGAAAAAGGCTGGTACACAGACCACGACCTCTATTCCGCTGCCGCCGCTGCTCTTCAGGCCAAACGGCTTCTCAGCCGAGTGGGTCCAGTGATCTGCTTCCAGCTTGGGGAGGAACAGGACCCTTCGGTTTCCGCTTTCCGCTCGGCACTGGATCAGTACGCAGGCACTATCTATATCGATGCAGTGTCCTCCTCTCTGCCCGATGAAGTCCTCAGCGCATCCGACGCGGATGACGAAGCGCGCGCCGTCGTCCGACTTGTCATCGCAGAACTGGCCGCAGGCGTTCCCGGTCACCGCATCGGTGTCTTCTACTCCGCTGCTGAACCGTACCGGGCCCTGCTGGCCCAACGCTTCAATGAAGCCGGGATCGCCTTCGTCGGCCCGTCAGCCCATGGTCTTGCTGACACCGGCCTGGCCCGGGGACTGCTCAGCCTGCTCAATCTGGAGCCCGCGAACCCGGACATCCGGGTCATCCTCGACATCATGGCGCAAGGCGTCCTGCATTGGTCGGAGGAAGATCTGCCCAGCAGTGCCGTCTGCGAGCGGCTTCATGCCTCTCCCCCGGACGATGTGGAAGAGACTGACGGAGACCTCGAGCCTACGGAAACCGGACTGAAGCGACAGCAGGACTACGTCCGGTTCACCGGATTCACAACCGTGCTGGGCGAACGACTCGCGGAAGTCTATGCCTCCTCGACATGGAAAGAGGCAGCCGATAGTGTCGCCGCTTTCGTCGAGGAGTTCCTCGGGCCGCGTTCGGCAACGGAAAGACCCGAGCTCGCCAGCGCCCGCAACATGGTAAATGAAGTGATCCGCGCGCTTGAACTGCTGCATGGAGTCGCTCCGCCACCAACTGCCCGGACCGTCCGCGATGCCCTCGCCGAAGGCATCCGGTCCCGCCACCAGCGCACCGGCACCAGCGGCACCGGAGTGGTCCTCGGTTCCTACGACGACGGCGTCGGCCGAGACCTCGACGTCGTCTTTGTCACCGGTGCCGCTGACGGACTTGCCCCGGCCCGTCTCCGGGAGAACCCGCTCCTGCCCGACAGCGTGAGCCACCTGCTGGCCGTACCGCTCCCCAGTGTCCACGCGCGATCTTCCGTGCAGCGTGAACGCTTCCACCAACTCCTTGCCACCGGGACTAAACGCATCGTTCTGTATCCCCGGGGCAATCTTCGCGCCGGCGGAACCCTGCAGCCCTCCCGCTGGCTGACAGGGGCAAAAGAAACCCCGTTACGCTCCTTCGCACACGGCCTGTTGCAGGGTGCTCCTACCGGGATGATTCCCACCGGCCAGGAGTGGCGGATCCGCCGGCTGCTGGATACCGGGTCCCTCCCGGGTGACGCCGTCCTGGACGCCGTCTCGGAAGTCCGGTCTGACCGACTACACGGAGCCTTTACCCGGTTCAACGGCAACCTCACCGGCGTCCCCGGCACCGTTATCGACCCTCAGCGGGCCATCTCACCCACGCATCTGGAGGACTGGGTCATCAGTCCGCTGGCCTATTTCCTGCGTCGCGTTCTCAGGGCCGACCTGTTCGAAGACGTGACGCTCGAAGTCCAAATCAGCAATCTGCAGCGCGGTAACCTTATGCACCAAGTGCTTGAAGACTACGTCCGTGGGCTGACTGACGGCACGAAGACCGTCTCTTCCGAGCGGCTGCAGGAAATCGCCGAAACCGCATTCGCAGCCACCGCCAATCCGGCGTGGCTGACACACACCTGGGACCGGGACAGGTCCCGGATCCAGGCTGACCTGCTGAAAGTCCACGACGTGGACCAGCAGGCGCGCGACGACGGCTGGCAGCACCTCTCGGTGGAAACTGAGTTCGGTGCCGACTCCAGCGAACCGCCGGTCGATCTGGACCTGCCCAATGGGAGCACCGTGCGCTTCCGAGGCAAAGTCGACAGGGTGGACAGGCATTCAAGCGGCCGGGTGCTCGTCATTGATTACAAGACCGGCAAGGCCGACAAATACAAGAAACTGACGCGCGAGGACCCCACCGCCGGGGGAACCCGATTCCAGCTGCCGGTCTACGGCCTGTTCGCCCGCCGTTTCGCCACCGACCCGGGGGCGGAGGTGCGAGCCGAGTACCGGTTCATCACCGCCGACGGAAAGTATGGACGCGTGGGCTATGACGTGGCGCCCGACGTCGAGACCCGGCTGCGCGACGACGCCGCCGTGGTCGTGGCGGCCATGCAGGCAGGGATCTTCCCACCGCGACCGGAATCGGACCGGTACACCAACCACACAACCCTGATGGGTGTCGCCGGAGTGCGGCACACCTGGGACCGGCTCAAGGACGACCCGGCCCTCAGCGACTACTCCCGCTTCTTCCAGGAGGAAGAATGAACCCGGCCATGAGCATGACCTCATCCACCAGCGCCCAGCAACCCCCGCTGGACGAAGAAGACCGGGAGAAGATTGCCACCAAGCTGACCTCCACGGTGTTCGTCGAAGCCGGAGCAGGCAGCGGCAAAACCCACGCCTTGGTCCGCCGCATTGCCGCCCTCGTGGACAGTGGAGTGGACATCGGCGCGATCGGCGCCATCACCTTCACTGAAAAGGCGGCCGGGGAGCTCAGGGACCGGCTGCGCATTGCGCTGGGCGAGACCGCAGTGGACAGCGCCGGAACCGAACGACGGAACACGGCGCTGGACCGGCTGGATGCCGCGCCGATTGGCACCATTCATTCCTTCGCCGCCCGGCTGATCAGCGAATACCCCATCGAAGCGGGCGTCCCGCCGTTGATCACCGTAGTGGACGAGCTCCGGTCCCGGATCGCCTTCGAGCGCCGGTGGGAAGACGCACAACAGGCGCTGTTCACTGATCCCAAGGCCGACGCCGCCCTGCGTGTGCTGCTCGCCGTCGGCGTCACTTTGGACCAGCTGCGAAAGGTCGCCGCGGCCCTGGACAGCAACTGGGACCGCCTGCGCGCCCACCCGCCCCAGCGGCAGACCGTTCCGGTACTCGACGTCGCGCCGCTGCTGCGCGCCGCCGAACTGGTCCTGGAACGGAAAGCCGATTGCTCCGACCCGACGGACAAACTCATGGGCCGGTTCACCGTAGTTGAAGAGTGGCGGAGCCGCTTGCAGAACGTCGCGGGGTCCAGCGATCTCGGCCTCATCATCGACGTATTGAACTCGCTGCCCGCCACCGGTTATCTCAGGAAAGGCTCCAAGAAGAACTGGGGCGGCGATGTCGAGAGCGTGCAGCAACAGTTCGTGGGGCTGGTGCAGCACCGGGATGCGCTGATTGCCGGCCAGGTTTCCCCTGCCGTCACCACGGTCAGCGCGGTCATGGCCGACGTCCTACTTGCCGCGGCGAAAGTACGCCAGCGCAGCGGGGAGCTGGAGTACCACGACCTGCTGGTTCATGCCCGCGACCTGCTGGTGGGCGAGACGGAGGCCGACGCCCCGGCCCGCCTTCCCCTGCATCGGCGCTACACCCACCTGATGCTCGACGAGTTTCAGGACACCGATCCTGTCCAGGCAGAGATTGCGGTCCGGCTGGCCGCGGACACCAGCTGCGGCGTCGACGGCTGGGAGAACCTACCGGTGGCGCCCGGGCGACTGTTCATGGTCGGCGACCCAAAGCAGTCCATCTACCGCTTCCGTCGCGCCGACATCGCCACCTTCCTCGCAGCCCGTGCCCGTGCAGACAAAGATCCGGGCTCCCTGATAGCCACCCTGCAGACCAATTTCCGTTCCGGACGGCCCGTCCTTGACTGGATCAATCAGGTTTTCGCGGACCTGATCCAGCCAAACGGGACGGTCCAGCCGACGTACGCCGCTCTGGCGCCCGACCCCAACCGCCCTGCATGGGACACGGCCAATGGGCCCGCAGTCTCCGTAATCGGCCGTAACCCGGTTACCCCGGATGAGAACGGGAAAGTGAGTGCCGCGCGTCGCAGCCAGCAGGAAGCAGCCGACGTCGCCGCTGCAATCCGGGTGGCCACCGGCACCGGCGGCAGCCCTGCCTGGCGGCACCAGACCGGGAACAAACACGGCTTTGCCCTCCGGCCGCTCCGGTTGCAGGACATCTGCATCCTCCTGCCTACCCGCACTGCATTGCCCTACTTGGAAGATGCCCTCGATTCCGCCGGCATCGAATACCGGGCCGAGGCCTCGTCGCTGGTCTATACCACGCAGGAGGTCACCGATCTGCTGCTGGCACTGCGGACCCTGGCCAACACCGCGGATCAAGCCGCGTTGGTGCTGACCCTACGGTCAGCCCTCTTCGCCTGCGGAGATGATGACTTGTTCCGGTGGAAGCAGGCCGGCGGAAGCTGGAACCTCTACGCGCCGACGCCAGAAGGGCTGAGAGATTCCCCGGTCTGCAAAGCCCTGGATTACCTGGTCAGTCTGCACCGGGAGCTGCCGCTGATCTCCCCCGCCGAACTGATCGAACGGATCGCAGAGGACCGGCGGGTGCTCGAAGCCGCAACCGACAGCCCGCGTTACCGCGATACCTGGCGGAGGGTCCGGTTCGTTATTGATCAGGCACGCGCCTGGACAGAAGCCACCCACGGGGGGCTGCGGGACTACCTGGCGTGGGCTGCCGCCCAGCAGGAGGAAAACGGCCGGATCAAGGAATCCATAGTGCCCGAGACGGATCTGCACGCGGTACGGATCATGACGATCCACGCCTCCAAGGGCCTGGAATTCCCCGTGGTCATCCTTGCCGGTGCCGGATCCGCACCGCAGCATACCTCCGAGCCGGCGCTTTGGGACGAGGCAGGCAATCTCTTCGTCCGGTTCCTCAAAGGCATCGAAACGCACGGGTACGAAGAGGCGGCCGCCGTCGAGAAGGTACTCACCGAAGCTGAGCGACGCCGGTTGCTCTATGTCGCCTGCACCAGAGCCGAGAGCCACCTGGTGGTATCGCACTACAGCGGTTCGGATCGCAGTCTCAGCGGCCTCCTGGCTCAAGTGAACACGGACAAAAGGTGCGCGCCCGATCTCGAACTGCCGGCGGATTTACTGCCCTTGCCCAAAGCACGGACGACGGCCGCCCCTGTGCCGGAGTGGAACGACTGGCAGGGTTCGCGTACCCAATGGACGGCCGCCTCGGCACGCCTGTCCCGGACCTCGGTCACAGCTTTGGCCAAAGGGGAGGTCCCGGAGGTAACAACCGAATATGGGGTGGCGGCAGGCTTTTATGCGCCGGACGGGGCCGAGGAAAGGCTGCCCGGTTTCGGCGATATCCCGGAAGAACACGGAACGGTGTTTGGTACCGCTCTGCACCGTCTGCTGGAGCTCACGGACCTGGAACTGTCGACGTCGCTCTCCGGCATGGCCGCTGACGTTGCCACCGCGGCCGGGCTGCGCAATGCGAAAGACCTGGAGGCATCGGCCCGTGCAGCTTTGGAGACTGAACCGGTACGTCGTGCCGCTGAACGTGAGCATTGGCTGGAGCTGCCGGTACTGGTCTCGGAGCCCGGCCATACGGTCGAAGGCATCATCGACCTGATGTACCGGGAAGATGACGGGTCACTGGTGGTCGCCGACTTCAAGACCGATATCAGTGTGACCGAAAAGCAGATCGCCGCGTACTGGCGCCAACTTGGCACTTACGCAAAGATGATCGGCCGAATAACGGGACAAGAGGTCAGCCAACTGGTCCTGATCTTCTGCCGAGCGGGCGGTGCCGAGATTCTGAGGAGGACCCGTGGCTGAAACCTCGCACAGCGCCGACTCCGATAGATCTGAATCCACGACGGCCGGGAAACTGCTGGAAGCGCCGTTGGTGCCTGCTCCACAGGTACTGACCAAATACTCTCCGCCGCATACCCACGGCATTTACGCCTGGTGGATGAGGCCCGGCACCGTGCCCGGGCTGGCAGGTCTCCCCCACCCAGCACATTCTGACGCTGAGCTGCTCTACATCGGGATAGCCAGCCGGACGAACAGCAGCCTCTTTGCCCGTTTGAGTACCCATCTCACCAACAGCAGCCGCCGCTCCACGCTTCGCCTCTCACTGGCTTCGTTGTTGGCGCCCGCCCATGGCTGGACAGCGTGCATTGTCTCGGGACGGCCCGCACTGGATCCTCGTTTCGAAGCAGACCTAACCGCATTCATCAGTGCTTCGCTATCAGTCTCCTGGACTCAGCATCGAGCGCCCGGGGAAGTCGAAGATCAGCTCATTCAACAGTTGTGCCCACCATTGAATTTGAGCGGAAACAGCACACACCCGTCATACGCCGTCCTTAAGGAGGCTCGTGCCAAGTTCAGAGCCGGCGCGAGCTTGAGGTCATAAACTTTCCGCGTTCTTGCGGAGACCGAGCCGAGGAACATCAAAGCTCGAAACAGCCTGCCGCCGTACCGCCGGGGTGGTGCTCTCACAAAACAGTTGAACCTGGGGGATCAATAATGGATGTCGCAACACTCGCTACCGTCACTCGCATCAACGACCAGCTGGATTCACTCGGTCCTGAAAGAGACCGCGCGGACTTGGAGGCTCTGTACAAGATCTTCTCGGCGCTGGCGCCGTCCTTTGAACGTGGGCGAGGGGCCAAAAGGGGAACACCGGAAGCGGACGGGGCTGGAAGGGTTAACCACCTCCTTCGGCTGACGATCGTGGATCTGTGGCAGGACCCGCGGATGCCCGGGCGCGGGGTGAAACCGCGACAGATGCACAAGCACAACAAGCCCTTTGTCTACCCCTGGTCGCCCCGGGCACGCGATCTTTACTTCGCGGCCAAGGCCGATGCTTCGGTTTCCACGTCCGGAATGCTTGTGCTGGAGCACACCATTCCGCTCTCCATTCTCCGGGACGAGCTCATGCACGCGATCCTGAAGGGTTGTTCTCAGGACGAGTGGACCGAACTGTTCCTTGCGGCACACCGAGGCCTGAGCTTCGCGGTGCTGGCTAGAGATGAAGACGACATCATCAACAGCAACGGGCACCGGTCAGCCCTTGTGGCAGACGACCCCTCGCCTTGGGCCCGCTACAGGAAGGCCGGCATGGTTCAGGAGGACTTTATCGCCCTCACAGCCGATCCGCGCTGGTCTGAACCGGACGCGAATCGTGGCTAGAACAGCCTTCGAAGCGTGTTTCCCGTCCAACGGCTGGTTCGACAAGGAGCCGGCACTGATCAATGCCATGAATACTCCCGAGTCTGGTCATCGACTCCGGGTTCCGGTCAGCCCATGGCCGGCTGCTTTCGCACGGGACCAACACAGTCTTCCGACGTTTTCGGGGGAAGCAGATGCAGAGGGCGATGTGGCAGCCATCGTTGGGAAGTCCTTCGACTCCGATGTCTTCAACCGGCCGGTGTATGGCGCAGGCTGGACCCATGAGAAGGTAGCGGACTTCGTGGAGTCGCGGAAGAGCGCCCAGGTTGTGGTCAACGGACATACCTGTCCGACTTTCTCCTTCCTGGCCTGGTACTTCGCCACCCACATTGTGCTGAGCTATCGGCAGGGTGAGCACTGGCGGTTGTACCTCATCGATGAAATGGGGTTGGTTACAGATGCTCGCTACACCGGCGATCGGCAAGGTTTAGAGGATTTTCGACACGCCTATCTGTGGGGGCGGCCGGAGGATGCCCTGAAACGACCCGAACTGCAGATCCTGGCAGGCCCCGCTTCAACCCCCGCCGACTCTTGGGAGCTCCGTGCCAAGACGTGCCTCGAGCAACTCCAGAACTGGAAGCAGCAGCACACGCATACGTCCCTGCCAGTGCCAGCACCCCAAGGGCCGGCCCTGAGCGCAGCAGACCTTGATCTCGCGGTCCCGTCGAAGCCCGCTGAGATCGTCCTTGCTCGTGCCACGAGCCGGAAACACCGGTACGAAATCCGGTATCCGCTCGATAGCGATCCCACAACTCTGGAAGCCACCTGCACCGTAGACGGTACTCCACAGCGCTTCACGAACCCGATCACCGGGCTGGAGGAGGGGATGCACGCGCCGGCTGCAGACTGGGCCCAGTGGATTTTGACGGATTCCGCGGAAACGGCTGGGGCGACAGTTCCAAAACTGTGGGAGGTCGACGAACCCGAGGCTGAGCTGTACCGCATTTCCAACAACATCGTCCGCTACGAGGAGCATGAGGTCGCCACTTCTCATTTCAGGACTTCCACGGAGCTTCAGGCGTGGCTGCGGGCCTCGCTGGGCAACCACAATGTTCCGCTCCTCGTACGCACTCTCGACGACATCCATCTGGTCCTAGATCTGGACCGGATGCCCATGTATCAGAAGAATGTCTTCAACCGCTCCGAGGGCAAGGACCCCAGGGTCAGCTACGCCCCACGGATTTTCCACCCATGGAAGGGTTTGGAGAACTGGCGGGAACCGACCACGGGACAGTGCCCCCATTATCCGCGGCTACAAACGGTGATGGACGGACGGGAGCTGCAGGCCTACACAGCCACCAACTGCCTGAACTTCGAATCTCTCCAGAACGACCTGCTGCCGGATGACGCTCCGTCTGGCCCAAACTCCTGGTTCATCATTGGCGTCGAGCAGGGCCTGCACTCACCCACATGCATCGTCTTTCCGGCAGCGGACAGCATCCTTTCCGTGACCACGGACAACGATGGGGCGACCGCGCTTATCACGGCTCGTGATTACCCCACCCGCAACGATGAATTGCACCGGGAGGCAGCTTTCCGCAACCGATGGAGCCAGTGGCTTGATGAAGACCACCCGCTGACACCGGAAGAGATTCAGGCCGGATTGGAGTCCCTAAAGCGGTTGATCGAGGAGCAGCGACCATGATCCTCACGAGGGATGACACGATATCCGACACCGGACTCGACGCGGGTTTCGGAGCCGGAAGATGCGTCTGGGATGAGTCTGTTTGCGTGGACAAACCCACCCACTTTGTGACCTCCAACGTGGTTGGTGGCGCTGCGGCGGAAGTCTATTGCCTCAGGCACTACGTGCTGACGCTCGCCGGTCTGTGCGAGCTCCACCTGCCCAATTGCGAAGGTGACTTCAGCGGACACGTCCTAAGCCATGGGGAGCTCTAACTGTCCGACAACGACCCTGGCGCGTACTAGCGCCCAGACAACAGGAGTTCGCCTTGTACGAACCGGGATTTGCAGTAATTGATTTGGAAACAACCGGACTCAACCCGCGCTACCACCACCGCGTGGTCGAAGTTGGGATCGTGACTTTGGATGCAACTGGTCGGGTCCTCGATCGGTGGGAGAGCCTGGTCAATCCGCAGAGGGATCTTGGACCTCAAAGTATTCATGGAATCAGGGCTGCCCAGGTCTTGGAAGCGCCGACCTTCGCCGAGCTGGCCCCCGCGATTTCTTCACGGCTTCGCGGCAACGTCCTGGTCGCGCACAACCTTTCCTTCGATGCAGCGTTCCTGGAACACGAGTTCACCCGTGCTGGGTTGACCCTTCCGCCCATGTTCCTGCAGGGGCTCTGCACGATGCGGCTTTCACACGACTACGTTTTCGGCAATGCCCGGTCGCTTGCCCACTGCTGCGAGTTTCTCAGTGTTCCTACAGGCTCCGCGCACTGTGCAGGGGATGATGCCGAAGCCGCAGCTGGTCTGTTGTCCCGCTACATCGACATGGACCCAAACCGGCCGGACTGGGAAAAGCATCTGAGCGCCGTGAGCCAGCTGGCATGGCCTCCCCTTGAACACGGACCCCTCGTTCGGACAGTACAGCGAGGCTTCACCGCTGAGCCCGTGCACTTTCTCCAGCGGATCACAGCGCATATGACGGAGTTCAGTGGCCCCGCCGAGGACGAGGAGTACCTGATGCTCCTGGAGCGGGCAATGCTAGATCGTCACCTGTCCTATACCGAGCAGCAGGAGTTGGTCGCTTTAGCTCAGGTGCTGGGGATTGGCAGGCAGCGTTGCAACGACCTGCACAGGTACTACCTCGAGCAGCTGGTCACCGCCGCGTGGGCTGATGGCGTCATCACCCCTGATGAAGAAAAGGACCTTCGTCTCGCTGCCGACGCCTTAGGCCTTCCGGGCAAGGTCCTGGACGATGAACTCGCCAAAGGCCAGAAAGAGACGGACACTCCCTCGCCAACCGCCAAAGCTCCTCTGTCCGTCGCTCCAGGCTCGATAGTCGTGCTGACCGGAGCCATGACAAGGCCCCGCGACCAATTTGCATCGGCGTTGCGGGACCTCGGCTACGTCGTGGCCGACAACGTGACCAAGAAGACCGATGTTGTAGTGGCAGCAGACCCCGACACTTTGTCAGGCAAGGCCGGCAAAGCAAGAAAATACGGCATTCCCGTCGTCGCCGAGGACTTCCTCTTCACCGGTCTCGGCGTCAGCCGTGTTTGAGAGCCGACGCATTCGAAAGGTGACACGATTCGATAACTGCTCTCCACCAACAGTCGTCATGTCAGCGCCTCATGCCACAATGAGGGCGTGAATCCTGCAACTGGCGATATCGAAATCGTCCTTTCTGAACACGGCGCACTTATTGCTGGAGATGACCAAGCTGTGTCGTCGTTGCTGAGCCGTCTCGAGCTGCCCGCAGAGGCACTCGACACAGCAGAGCAATCCGCGAAGGACCTGCTGGCCGGGCTGTCCGGGGTTGCTGCGGTCGCCACGGCCTCCGACCCGCAGTGGCTGCGCGTGACCAACGAGAGCTACGCCAGACTTCAGGAACTCGCAGGCTTCAACGTGCCAAAGGACGGACTGATTGCCGGCGTCGTGCGCGGCGACAAAGGCCGGATCGATCAGTTTCTGAAGTTCGATTCATTCAGCGGCGCCAATCCGCTGATGATGTCCAACGCGGCCACTTTGGCCGCCACAATGGCACTGCGCAGCGCCATAGCAGACCTCCAGTCGCTGGTCGAAACCATGGACGTCAAACTCGACGTGCTGTTGGAGGACAACCGCATCGAAGCCCTCGGCGATATCCAGGGGCTAACGTCGGTTCTGACCAGGGCATGCGCCATTTACGATGCGACCGGCGTCGTCAGTGAGACGGTGTGGGCCCAGATTGCCGGGCACTCCTCCGCCTTGGCGCGGTCCGAAGCCAAGGCCCGCGGCCAGGTGGACGCCCTGCGCGCTGCGGTCTCTGCGCGCTCATTTGCCGATCGCGTTGATGCCGTGCAGCGAGCATCCACCAACGAAATGCAACGGTGGCTGGTTATTCTCGCGGCAATTCACGTCGACCAGCAACGTCTCGACCTGCTGGAACTGGCGCATCTGCGGCAACACAGCCCGGAAGCAGTGGCCGGCCACGCCGAGGAAAATCGTAAAGCGCTGCAGAAGCGACGCCAGGCTGTGACAGAGAGCGTGCAGGGCCTCGCAGATGCGCTTTCCGCAGCCGCTGACGTGAGCGACGCCAACCGCGTGCGCAGCCCGCTGAAAGCCCGCCAGCTCCTTCAGAGCGCCGAGCAGGCGCTAGGCATGATCGCTGCGTTTGCAGAGGTGACCGGCCTCGAGGTCGTCGCCGGAGGCGAGGTGGAGCGGGAGACCTGGCGAAAGTCGGTCAGTGACCTTGTTTCTGAAGCTCGCTCCAATGTGGTCGCCGTACCAAAAATCCTTAACAGTCGCCGCGAGGAGAACCTTCTGCGTAAAGCCAGCAAGGTTCAGGCCAAACGCTCAGCCCTCGTTAAGCCGGAATCACCGGGAGAATTGGAGCACGGCTCCACCTCGAAGCAGGAATCTGACTAGGCCCCAGCCAGCATGCGGTCCAAGCTCACCACTTACCCGCTGCCTCTCGCTCCCTTCCATCAGGTTCGGCTGACCAGCACGGGGGCGCAGAGCTTCACCGCTCAGTTCTCCGGGGTCTGTCCTGCCCCAGTCCTCCCAGTGCGGCGGTCGACGGAAGCAGCGGTTCCACCCCCAGGCTCTCTGTAAAGGACCCTCTTAGTCTCCGCCAACTGGGCAACAGCAGTACGAAAGATCTCTCTGAGGTCGTCTAAATGGAACTGATATTCAGACGGGTCACGTGCGGACTTCCTCAGATACTCATTGCAGGCTGCAGACATTTCTACCAGCTCCCTGAAGTGGCGCTCCGACCGCGGCCGGAGCTTCAGCCGTGTGTCCCGCAGCTGTGTCCGTATCTCGAATACGGCCGCAGTAACGTTTTTCGCGTCAGTGGATTCGAAAGGCACCGCCACGGGGTCGAGAGGTCTAAGGGATCGCCGAAGATGCAGGTCCGTTATCAGGTTGTTCAGTGCCTGCACCTCAACGAGCGTCGCTTCACGGCTTCGTTGAAAACGTTCAGACAGGAAGGCGACAAAAGCGCCTACGAAGGAAGCGATGAACATCCAAAAAACCTCAGACAGCCACGGCATTGTGTGAGCCTAATCCTCTTCCTTCCCGAAGGTGGCTGGAAACGCCGGCTACGCGCCGGAATGAGCCCTGCCATCGATTCCGAACATCCACTGGCATCCAAGGTGATCCTCCGCGACACAGCCGGCGACTCTGTCGATGTGGCCGCGAAGACACCAGCAATGGCAGAAGAGCTTGGGCGGCTGCCAAGTCTTGCCCCAAGATTGGGCGTACCGGCCCCCTGGATGCCGCACCTGCCGCCCGGACACATCAACCACCTTGCGCCGGCCACAGCCGGGCGAGCATCCTCAGGCCCGCCTCACGCAGCTTCGCGGCGAGCGCCGGCTCGGAGGCCAGCGCCTCCAGGCGCCCGTGGTTGCCGACGATCCCCAGGGCTCCTCCATGGCCGTGCCCGCCGCCGAGGGCCTGCCGTGCCGCCCTCCGGTAACATACGCATCCCTACACGCGCGCCCCGTCGATCAGGGCGGCCAGCGGAACCTCCACCGCCTCGCCGTTCAGCACCCGCGGATACGGCCGGCCGGTCAGTTCCGAGAGGGTGAGCCTGATCAGCGTGCCGTGAGCCACGGCGATGATCCGCTGGCCGGGATACTGCCCGGCCACAGTGCGCAGCGCGGCGAGCCCGCGCTGCGCCACGGCGTCCTCCGGCTCACCGATGCCAAGCGCGGCCGTCAGCTGCGGTTCCGTCAGGCCGTTCAGGTGCAGGCCTTCCGCCGTTCCATAATCCCGCTCCACCAACCCCGGGACGGTGCCTCCGGTCCTGAGTCCGGCCGTGTCCGCGATGATCTGGGCTGTCTGCACGGCGCGCTGCAGCGGCGACGAGACCACCATGTCCCACGAATCAGCCGCCAACAGCCGCCCTGCCGCACGTGCCTGGGCACGGCCCACGTCATTGAGCGGGTTGTCGGTGCGGCCCTGCAACCGCCGCTCCTGGTTCCAGTCCGTTTCGCCGTGCCGGACCAGGACCAGCCGTTCGGGCGGCCTCCCGTGCCCGATCATGCCGGCACCAGCTCGGGGTGGGAAGCAGCCGTGCCTGCGGTCTGTGACGCGAAGACGCGGGCCCGGAGCACCTCCGGCACCACCCGGTCCCCCGGCCGGGGCGCCCATCCGGTGACGTGCGCCCGCAGGGTCCGGCCCTCCCAGTCCGCTGAGACGCCAAACCCATGCGGCCCGTAGAGCGAGGAGGTCACCACACCGGCCCGAGTGCGGCCTGAGCCGCCGTCACCGATGTGCGGGTGCAGCACCAGGTCCAGCGGAGACACCGCGGCGGTCACGGCGAGCGCGGTCTGCCCCAGCCCGTCGGGTCCCAGGCAGGGCCCGGCTTCGAGCCGTGCCCCGGGGATGCTCAGTCCTTCCGCAATCTCAAAGCACCCCTCTGCCCAGGTGCCCTCCAGCAGCACGGCATCGTTGACGAAGGACGCCACAAACGCCGACGCCGGGTGGCGCACCAGATCCTGTGGCGTGCCGACTTGTTCAATTCGCCCCGCACGCAGGACCGCCACCCTGTCGGCCAGGGCCAGCGCCTCCGCCCGGTCGTGCGTGACGTGCACCGAGGTCAGCCCCTGCTCGCTGGTCAGAGCTTTGAGGTCCAAACGCAGCCTCGCCCGCAGCGGCTCATCGAGCGAGGACAGTGCTTCATCCAGCAGAAGGGCCTGCGGAGCGCCGGCAATCGCCCGGGCCAGGGCCACACGCTGGCGCTGGCCTCCGGAGAGGGCCGCCGGCGCGCGGTCCCCCAGACCGTCCAGGCCGACCAGTCCCAGCACACTGCGCACCCGGACCTCCGCTTCTCTGCGGGCCACGCCCGCAAGCCGCAGCGGATATCCGACGTTCCGGGCCACGGACCAGTGCGGCCAGATCGCGTGGTCCTGGAAGACCATGCCCAGGTTCCGCTTCTCGGGCGGAATCCAGACCCCCGGTCCCGAGACCGGCTTGCCGCCGAAGCGAAGGGTGCCGGCCTCGGGTTGAACGAATCCGGCAATGCTGCGCAGCAGGGTGGTCTTCCCGGACCCCGAGGGGCCCAACAGGGCCAGGAACTCGCCGTCGTGCACGTCAAGGTCAACATCCGACAGGCCGACGTGGCCGTTGGCATAGACGTGGCGCAGGCCTTGCAGGCTGATTGAAGACATTACTTTCCCTTCTGGAGGCGGGTACGCGCGGTGCGACGGGCACCCACGGCGGCGGTCGCGGAGAGGCCCGCGACGCCGACAATCGTGATCAGCAGCGCCAGGGCGGACGCCGAGTTGTAGTCTCCGGCCTGCTGGAGGTTGAAGATGACCACACCCAGGGTCTGGGATCCAGGCGCGACCAGGAGGATCGAGATGGTCAGTTCGCGCACCGCGGTCAGCGCGACGACGACGGCGCCGCTCACCGCCGCGGGCACGCTCAGCCGCAGCGCCACGTCCCGCAGGGTCCGCAGCGGGCCGGCGCCGGAGATCCGTGCCGCCTCGTCCAGGGACACCGGCACGGATTCCAGCGGTGCACGCACCGATTGGACCGCCAGGGCCAGGAACGCCATCACGTACGCACCGAGGATCACCCAGGGCGTGTTGAAGATCCCCAACGTGGGGGCGACCAGCAGCCAGGCGACGGCCAGGACGAGCCCGGGCAGGGCCTGCGGCAGCATCGCAGTGACGTCCAGGGCGGCGTTGGAACGATGCCGGGTACGGGTCAGGAGCGCACCGACACACAGCCCCAGGACACCACAGGCTGCCGCTGCGCCGAGCGCGAGCATCACCGAGTTGGCGATCCCGGTGAGCGCTCCGCCGCTGGTCACGGCGCGGGTGATGTTCTCCAGTGTCAGGTTCTCCCAGGTCAGCGGAACACCGGGGGCGGGCAGCAGCGCCTGCTCGGTCAGTGCCAGCAGCGGCAGGACACAGACGACGGCGGCGGTCCACCACAGCAGCGCGGCCACACCCCAGCGGGCGGCGCCCAGCTGCAGCGGCAGCGAAGGCGCTCCGGAGCCTGCGAGTTCGCTGCCGCCGGGCAGCCGACGCTGCAGCAGCACGGCGGCCAGACCCAGGACAAGCAGCACGACGCCGATCGCGGCCACGGCCGGCAGCGGATTGGTCACGGTGCCGGAGGCGAGGTAGCGGTACACCAGCGTGGTCAGCGTGGTGTACCGCTCCGGCAGTCCGATGAGGGCGGGAATCCCGAAGTCGGAGAGGTTGGCCACCAGCGTGAGCACGAACGCCGCCACCACGGCGGGACGCACCAGGGGCAGGGTCACCTGGCAGAAGGTGCGCAGGCCGCCCGCTCCGCTGATCCGGGCGGCTTCCTCCAGGCTGCCCGGGACCCGGCGCAGCGCTGCGCTGATCACCAGGTAGGCCAGCGGATAGGAGTGAACGGCGAGCAGGAAGACCACTCCTGTGCCGCCGAAAATGTCGAGCACCGGGTCCGCGGAGCCGGTCAGCGCCATCAGGGTCCGGTTCACGGTCCCGTCCGGAGCGAGCAGCGCCATCCAGGACATCGCGCCGATGAACGGCGGGATGAGGAACGGCAGCAGGAAGATCCAGCGCAGCACGGTCCGCCCCGGCAGATCGGTGCGGTCGAGAACCACGGCCAGCAGTGCACCGAAGGCGGTGGCCAGCACCGCTGATCCCGCCGCGGACGACAGCGAATTCCACGCTGCAGCCAGGACGTCGGGGTCCGTGAGCACCCCGGCGTTGGACGGCTGGGCACCACGGAACGCAATGACGCCGAGCGGGAGGAGCACCAGCAGGGCCAGCACCGCCCAGACCGCCAGCCGAAGCCAATGCAGTCCGTCGCCCCGGGGCCCCCTGCCGGCGGCGCCGAAGCGCGCCGCCGGCAGGGACACGGCGTTACTTGAGAAGCTCATTGAACTTCGCGACGGAACTGGCCTGCTTTTCGGCGATGGCAGCGAGGTCGGGATTCAGCAGTTCCAGACCGGCGAGGGCAGGGGCACCCGCGGGGACACCGGCGTCGTCGCGCACCGGAAGGTAGGACTGCGCCACCGCCAGTTCCTGGCCCTCCTTCGAGACCAGAAACTCCACGAACTCATGGGCGGCCTCCGGGTTCTTCGCATCGGTGAAGACGCCGGCGGGCTGGGAGACGTACGGCACCCCGTCGGTGGGGTAGGCAAGGCTGACGGGCGAGCCCTTATCCGCCAGTTCGCGGGCCACGTAGTCCACCACGATGCCGATGCCCGAGGTTCCTGCCGCGACGGCCTGGCCCACCGGGCCGTTGCTTTCCAGCACGGTCGGGTCATTGTTGACCAGGTCCGTCAGCCAGGTCTCGCCCAGGGCCGGGGTTTCGAGCCAGACGGCGGTATTGAAGGCAGCCGCACCGGACACGTCAGGGTTCGGCATGGCGATCATGCCCTTGTACTGCTCGTCGACCAGATCGGCCCAGGACTCGGGGGCGCTGTCCACCAGCGTGGTGTTGTAGGCGATGACCGTGGGAATGATGCGGGTGCCCACGTAGTAGCCCTCGGCGTCGACAACATAAGGGTTCAGTTCACCGGTGTTGTCGATGTCCAGGACCTGCAGGTCCCCCTCAGCGGCGTACGCCTCGAAGGTGGGGACATCGGCAGCGAGGATCACGTCGGCCTGGATGCCTCCGGTCTCCTTCTCGGTGGCGATCCGGGTCTTCAGCTCCCCCGTGCCGGCGCGGAACACTTCCACGCTGACGTCCGGGTTAACTTCGTTGTAGGCGGCGACCAGCTCGTCGATCTTGGCCTGCGGCTCGGAGGTGTACACCGTGAGGCTGCCGCCGGCTCCTGCGGAGGTGCCGGAAGGTGAGGCGTCCGAAGCGCTGTCGGCGCCGTCGGCACCCCCGCCGCAGGCGGTCAGCAGAGCCACGGCGGCAAGGGCGAGGGCGGGGTACTTATAGCGGTGCAGCAATGGATTCTCCTTGGGAAACCGGCAGCAACGGCTGCGGCCGGTGGACTTGGTCCGGCACCCGTTCGGGAACCGGAAGGGGATGGGTGGAAGGGAGGGTGGCCGTGGCGGCGAGGTTCCCGCCGTGCACAACGGGCTTCGTGAACACCGGGGCCCCGGAGGTCTGTAGCGGCACGGGGACGGCGCTGAAGCCGTCTACCTCCAGCCGGATCACCGAGAACCAGCTGCGGTCCAGGCCCTGGACGGTCTCCGGCGCGGCGAAGAGATTCTGGGCGTAGGACACCGCCGGGCCGGCCCAGACCGGCACCCCGCCCAGTCGTCCCGAGAGCACGTGGTGGTAGTGCCCGCACAGGATGGCCCGGACGTCCGTGCCGGCCACCACCCCTGCGAGTTCCGCTGGCCGGGCGAGGCCCCGCCCGGCCAGCTGCGGGAGCAGCGAACTGACGGGAGGATGGTGCAGGGCCAGCAGCGTGCCGTCCGGGGCGGGCCGTCGGAGGACGGAACGGAGCCAATCCAGCTGCCCTTCGGTGAGCCGGCCCGCGGGGCGTCCGGGGTCGTCCGAATCCAGCGTGATCACGCGCAGCCCGCCGACGATGTGCACGTCGTTGCCGGGGCCGGGGCCGGTGGCGGTCCGCGATCCCGTGAAGGCTTTCGCCTCCCATGCCGGAGCGCCGGGGACGTCATGGTTGCCGGGCAGCACGATGACCGGACAGGCCAGCGTCCGGGCTGCCCGGGCGAAGAGCCGGGCGGCGTCCGCGTAGATGTCCGTGCCGGAATCGGCGATGTCACCGGTGACCACGACGGCGTCGGGCCGGTAGCGGGCTGCGGCCTCCAGAGCCTGCGCTGTGCGTACCCAGGTGTCCAGGGACCCGAAGAGCAGTTCACCGGGCGGGCGCAGATGGGTGTCCGTGAGGTGGATCAGGGTGTACCCGCGTGCGTTCATGCAGCGGGAGCCCCGGATCCACGCAGGGAGGTCCGGGCGTGGTCCAGCAGGTCCTGGCCCAACCCGTGCTTCCGCAGGTAGGCGGCGGCCCCCGTCTCGCCGCCGAAGGATTCCTCCGCCAGAACCGTCAGGACATGGTCCAGGACCGCGGGCGGGCTGGAGAGATGCAGCCGCACGGCAGCGGCCTTTTCCACCGGATCGGCGATGCGGGCGTCCAGACGCCGGAGCACAGCCTGGCGGAAGGACGCGGGGAGGGCTGCTTCCGTTCGGGAGTAGTCCTCCACAATGGCGCGGCGGGAGGCGCCGGCAGCGGCGAGCGTCAGCGCGATAACCAGCCCGGTGCGGTCTTTGCCGGCAGCGCAGTGCACCAGGACCCCGCCGTTAAGGCTCCGGATCGTCTCGCCGACGGCGTTGGTCACTGCCTGCGCGCAGTTCTGCAGCAGGTGCCGGTAGACGGCCTCGATGGGTTCGGAGACCGGGATCTCTCCCCGGTAGAGAGGCAGGTTCACCACCCGGGTGCCGGCCGGAACAACGTCGGGAGCAGCCGCACGCTCCACCGGTTCGCGCAGGTCAACCACCGTGGCGATCCGGGCCGCGGCGAGTTCCGCGAGATCGGCAGCTTTCAGCTCGTTCAGGGCCCCGGAGCGGAAAAGAACTCCCCTGCGCAGTCCCGGAGTTCCGGTTTCAACTGCCGCATCACGGAAATTGAACAATCCGCTGACGGAAGGTGGAACGTGTGCAGAGGACGGCAAGCTGGAAGTCGACGTGGTATTCAAGGGAACCTCGGGTTAGTGCTCGGTGGGGGCCCTCCGAGTTAATGCAGCCGAGGTGAATCAGCGGTAAACATTTCCTTGCGCCCGGGCCAACCATTCGCAAACAGTTTGACCCGGCGGTTGCCTCTAAACCCCAGCCCCCGCGGCCAGCATCCGGTCCACACTCTCCACCGACAGCGCATGGTGGATCGCCAGCATCGACGCCCCCAGCATCCCGGCGTCCAGCCCGGACGCGGACTGCACGATCCGCAGGTGCTGGGTGGCCAGCGGCATGGTCCGCGAGTACACCACCTCCCGCACGCCGGCGATGAAGTGCTCACCGGTCAGCGCCATCGACCCACCGATCACGATCACCGCCGGATTCATCATGCTCAGGCAGGCGGAGAGCACCTCGCCGACGTCGCGGCCGGCCTGCCGCACCGCGTGCACGGCCTGCTGGTCCCCGCTGTTCACCAGCGCTACTACGTCCCGGCCATCCCGGGCGTCCAGGCCCGCCTCCCGGAGCTTCGCCGCCACCGCGACGCCGGAGGCCAGCGCCTCCAGGCAGCCGTAGTTCCCGCACCTGCAGAGCTTGTCCTCCCCGCGCGGCACCCGGATGTGCCCGATGTCCCCGGCCACCCCGTCCGCGCCGCGCAGCAGCTCCCCGTTGCAGATGATCCCGGCGCCGATGCCGGTAGCCACCTTCACGAAGATCAGGTTTTCCACGTCCGGCCACGCCGCCTCGCGCTCCCCCACCGACATCACGTTCACGTCGTTGTCCACCAGCACCGGCGCACCCAGCTTCTCCCCCAGGTACCCGGGCACGTCGAAGCCGTGCCAGCCGGGCATGATCGGCGGATTGATCGGCCGGCCCGTGCTGTGCTCCACCGGCCCCGGCACCCCGACGCCGACCGCCAGCAGGTCCCGCGTCGAGCGGCCCGCCTGCTCCAGCAGCTCGGCCGCGAGCTCGGCCACGGTGTCCAGCACCGCCTCCGGGCCGTTGCTCACCGGCAGGTCCCGCAGCGCGTCGGCCAGGCAGCCGCCGCCCAGGTCGGTCAGGCCCACCCGCAGATGCGAGGCGCCGATGTCCACCCCGAGCACCACCTGTGCCCCGGTGCTCATCGCGAACCGCGACGACGGGCGGCCGCCGGTGGACACGGCGTCCTCCACCGGCGCCACCAGGCCCAGGCCCATCAGCGCGTCCAGGCGCAGCGCGATCGTGGACCGCGCCACCCCCATCAGGTCCGCCAGTTCACTGCGGGTACGCGGCTGCCCGTCCCGCAGCAGCTGGAACAGTTCGCTGGCGCCGGCGGAGGCAGGCGCCGTCTTCCTTATCTCGACCACTGGGCAATTGAAGCACAGGAATCGGCGTTACTTCGCAGGTCAGCGGCCGATTGGCCCGCTCCGGCCGCGATCCCGGCCCGGCCCCCGGACGCCGCCCCGCCACGCATATCCGCCCCCATCCCGACGCCGCCCCGGCGCCTCACAGCGCGCCCTTGCGCCGGCCGGTGCCGCGCACCGCGAACCGCTGCTGCAGCAGCACCGCGACCACGATGATCGCGCCCTTGGCCACCTGCTGCACCGAGGTGTCCAGGTTGTTCTGCGTGAACACGTTGGTGAGGATGCTGAACAGCAGCACGCCCAGCACGGTACCCACGATGGTGCCGCGCCCGCCGATCAGCAGGGTGCCGCCGACGACGACGGCGGCGATCGCGTCCAGCTCGAACAGCAGCCCGTGGGTGGAGGTGCCGGCGGTGGTGCGGCCCATCATCATCACCCCGGCGATCCCGACGGTGATGCCGGAGAGGATGTACAGCCAGACGATGTGCCGCTTGACCTTGATGCCGGCCAGCCGGGCCGCCTCCAGGTTCCCGCCGATCGCCACCGTCCGCCGGCCGAAGGTGGTGCGGTTGAGCAGGAACCAGCCGGCCGCGGCCACCAGCGCGAAGATCCAGATCAGCAGCGGCACGCCCAGGAAGTTCGAGCGCATCACCGACAAAAAGTCCCGCTCGATGACGATCTGCGTGCGCCGTCCGGAGATCAGCTCCGCGGCGCCGCGGGCGGCCACCAGCATGGCCAGGGTGGCGATGAACGCCACCACGTTGCCGTAGGCGATGATCACCCCGTTGATCAGCCCGGCGAAGATCCCGACGGCGAGCGCCACCGCCACCATCAGCAGCCAGCTGGTCTCCCCGGCGGTCCGCTGCACGGCGGTCAGCGACGCGACCACGGTGGTCAGGCCCATCACCGAACCGACGGACAGGTCGATCCCGCCGGCGGTGATCACGAAGGTCATGCCCACGCAGATCACCCCGATGATCGAGGCGTAGCGCAGGATGGTCAGCGCGTTCTCCACGTTCAGGAACCGGTCCCCGCTGGTCACCGCGCCCACCACGCACAGCACCAGCAGGGCGATCACCAGCCCGAGGTTGCGCCCGGCGGAGCCGCTGAGCACGCTGCGCAGCGGGTTCGGGCGGGCGGGCACGGCCGCGTCGCCGCCGGCCGGGGGCGGCTGGACCGCCGTCGTCTTGGACTCACTCACTGCGCGTTTCCTTTCAGCACCAGGTCAAGCACGGTGTGCTCATCCATGTCGGTTGCGTTGCCGGTGGCGAGCACCCGGCCGGCGTCGAGCACCAGCACCCGGTCCGCCAGCCCGAGCACCTCCTCCAGTTCGCTGGAGACCACCACCACGGCCACGCCGTTGGCGGCCAGCGCCCGGATCAGTCCGTAGATCTCGGTCTTGGCGCCGACGTCGACGCCGCGGGTCGGCTCATCGAGCAGCAGCACCCGGGTGCCGTGGATCAGCCAGCGGGCCAGCAGCACCTTCTGCTGATTGCCGCCGGAGAGGGTGCGGGCGGGCCGCTCCGGATCCGCGGGATGCAGCTGCACGGCCGCCGCCTGGGTCCGGGTGGCCTCCTTTTCGCGGCGTTCGTTGAGCAGGCCGCGGCGGGCGAAGCGTTCGAAGGTGGACAGCGTGGCGTTGCGGTAGATCGGCTCCTCCAGCAGCAGGCCCTGGCTCTTGCGTTCCTCCGGGGACAGGCCCAGCCCGACGTCGATCGCCGCGGGCACCGAGCCCGGGCGCAGTGTCTTGCCGAGCACCTTCACCGTGCCGGCGGTGGAGCGGCGCGCCCCGTAGATGGTCTCCAGGATCTCCGAGCGCCCGGAGCCCACCAGCCCGGCCAGCCCGAAGATCTCCCCCGGCCGCACCGAGAAGCTCACGTCCCGGAAGACCCCGGCCAGCGCCAGGCCCTCGACCTCCAGCGCCGGCTCCGCGTCCGCGTCCACCGGCGCGCGGGGCGGAAACACGTTGACCGCGTCGCGGCCGGTCATCAGCCGGACCAGGTCCGCCCGGGTGGTGGCCGCGACCGGCAGCGAGGAGGCGGTGCTGTAGCCGTCCTTGATCACCGAGATGCGGCTGCCGATCTGCCGGATCTCCTCCAGCCGGTGCGAGATGTACACGATCGCGATGCCCTGGGCGGTGAGCTCGCGGATCACCCGGAACAGGTTCTCCACCTCCCCGGTGTCCAGGATGGCGCTCGGCTCGTCCATGATGATCAGCTTCGCGTTGCGGGACAGCGCCCGGGCCATGGACACGATCTGCTTGCCGGCCGCGGACAGCGAGCCGACCTCCGTGGCCGGGGACAGGTCCGTGTGGCCCAGCCGGGCCAGCAGCTCCCGGGCCCGACGGCGGGTGTCGCGCACCCGCAGCACCCCCGCCCGGGCGTCCTCATGGCCGAGGAAGATGTTCTCCGCCACGGTCAGCCCGTCCACCACGTCCAGCTCCTGGTACATGGTGGCGATGCCCAGCTCCAGCGCCGCCGTCGGGCGCGGCAGCTGCACCGGCTCGCCCTGCCAGCGGATCTCGCCGCCGTCGGGCTGGTGCACCCCGGAGAGGGCCTTGATCAGCGTGGACTTGCCGGCCCCGTTCTGCCCGAGCACGCAGTGCACCTCCCCGGGCAGCACCTGCAGGTCCACCCCGCGCAGGGCGGGCACCCCGGCGAAGCTCTTGGTCAGGTTCCGGACTTCCAGCAGCGGTTCCGGCCGGGCTGCGGCGGCCGCCGGGGCCTCGTGGGATGCGGTCATGCGACGGAGCATACACACTTATGTCGATTGTCAGTAGTATGTTGGCGCTTTATCGCCAGACTTCTGTTACTGTGACGCCTGTCACGATGAGGTGCGGGGCGGAACCCAGGTTCCTGCGGGCCTCAGCGGGCACCGCAGCGCCCCATCAACAGAGGAGAAAGCCATGCACGCAGCACGCATGTCGGGCCGGAGGCAGCTGGTCACCACCGCGGCGTTTCTCGCCGTCGGCGGACTGGTCCTCACCGGATGTTCCAGCGGCGAGGACACCAGCACGGAACCGACCAACAACTCAGTCGAAGGCAACCAGGCCGAGGGCGACACCGTCGTCATCGGCTTCTCCGGCCCGGCCGCCGACCACGGCTGGCTCGGCGCCATCAACTCCGCCGCCCTGGCCGAGGCGGAGAAGTACCCTGACATCGACCTGCGCGTCGCCGAAGGCACCAACGACGCGAACCTGCAGATCAGCCAGGTGGAGCAGTTCATCAACGACGACGTCGACGCGATCGTCCTGCTGCCCACCGACGGCGCCGCGCTCACCGAGGTCGCAACCCGCGCCATGGACGCCGGCATTCCGGTGATCAACGTGGACCGCGAGTTCTCCTCCCCGTTCGCCGCCCGCACCACGGTGCTCGGCGACAACTACGGGATGGGCGTCAGCGCCGGCACCTACATCTGCGAACAGGTCGGCGACAACTCCGACGCCGTGGTCGCCGAAATCGCCGGCATCGACTCGCTGCCGCTCACCCAGGACCGCAGCCAGGGCTTCGAGGACGCCCTGGCGGACTGCGGCCTGGAGGTCAGCAACCGGGTGGCCGCCGACTTCACCGTCCAGGGCGGGGAGGCCGCGGCGTCGCAGCTGCTCTCCGCCGCCCCGGAGATCGACGCGCTGTGGAACCACGACGACGACCAGGGCATCGGCGTGCTCGCCGCGATCGACGCCGCCGGCCGGGACGAGTTCATCATGGTCGGCGGCGCCGGCTCGGCCAACGCGATGCGCGAGATCGAGGCCGGGGACTCGGTCATGAAGGCCACGATCATCTACCCGCACACCCAGGCCGCCGACGGCATCCGGCTGGCCCGGCTGATCGCCCAGGACAAGGCGATGAGCGACCTGGTGGAGATCGAGGTGCCCAACCGGGTGGTGCTCAACGCCCCGGTGGTCACCAGCGAGAACGTGGACCAGTACCTGCCCACCGCGTTCGAGTCCTGACCGGCGCCCGACGTCGGCGCGCCGCCCGCCCGGGCGGCCCGCCGGCGTCGGGCACCTGCTCCCCCGATTTCAACCGAAGGGAAACACGATGGAAGCCGAGAAGCCGCTGCGGGTGGCCATGGTGGGGCACGGGTTCATGGGCGCCGCCCATTCCCAGGCGTGGCGGGTGGCGCCGCGGTTCTTCGACCTGCCGCTGCGCCCCGAGATGACGCTGCTGGCCGGCCGGGACGCGGACCGCACCGCCGCCGCCGCACGAAAGTGGGGCTGGACGGAGCCCACCACGGACTGGCGGGAGGCGGTCACGCGGGAGGACATCGACGTGGTCGACATCGTCACGCCGGGAGCCTCGCACGCCGAAATCGCGGTCGCGGCGCTGGACGCCGGCAAGCACGTACTCTGCGAAAAGCCGCTGGCCAACACCGTGGAGGAGGCCCGCGCGATGGCCGACGCCGCCGCCCGGGCCAAGGCGCGCGGGGTACGGGCGATGGTCGGCTTCACCTACCGGCGGCTGCCCGCCACCACCCACGCACGGAACCTGGTGGCCGCGGGCGCCGTCGGCACCGTCCGGCAGGTACGGGCGGTGTACCTGCAGGACTGGCTGGTGGACGCCGACGCGCCGCTGACCTGGCGGCTGCAGCAGGAGCAGGCCGGCTCCGGGGTGCTCGGGGACCTCGGCGCGCACATCATCGACCTGGCCCAGTACGTCACCGGCCGGCAGCTGACCGAGGTCAGCGGCACCCTGGAGACCCTGGTCGCCGAGCGGCCGGTACCCGACGCCGCCGCCGGAGCCGTCGGCCTGGGTGCCGGCGGTGCGGGGGCCGGGCGCGCTCCGGTGACGGTGGACGACGTCGCCCTGTTCACCGGAAGGTTCGACGACGGGGTGCTCGGCTCCTTCGAAGCCACCCGGATGGCCACCGGGCGGAAGAACGGGCTGCGGCTGGAGGTCTCCGGCAGCCGCGGGGCTCTCAGCTTCGACCTGGAGGACCTGAACTTCCTGGACTTCTACGACTACACCGCCCCGGCCGGGCAGCAGGGCTTCACCCGGATCATGGTCACCGAACCGGAACACCCCTATCTGTCCGCCTGGTGGCCGGCCGGGCACTCGCTGGGCTACGAGCACGGCTTCGTGCACCAGGCCAAGGACTTCGTGGAGGCGGTGGCCGACGGCGGGCAGCCCGCGCCGTCGTTCGCCGACGGCCTGCAGGTCCAGCAGGTGCTGGACGCGGTGTCCCGCAGCTCAGCCGACTCCAGCATCTGGACCCCGGTGAAGTAGCCGGAGCCGGAACCCGGGCACCGGCGTCGGCGGCCGGCGTCGGCGGCCGCCGTCGCGCACGTCAGCACCACCTGTTCATCCGATCGTCTGAAGGAGCCAGCCATGACCCGTCCAGTCACCCTGTTCACCGGCCAGTGGGCCGACCTGCCGTTCGAGGAGGTCGCCCGGCTGGCCTCCGGCTGGGGCTACGACGGCTTGGAGATCGCCTGCTGGGGCGACCACCTGGATCCGTGGCAGTGGGAGGACGACGCGTACGTCCAGGGCCGCCGCGACATCCTGGAGAAGTACAACCTGAAGGTGTACGCCATCTCCAACCACCTGAAGGGCCAGGCGGTCTGCGACGACCCGATCGACCAGCGGCACCGGGACATCCTCCCGGACGTGGTCTGGGGCGACGGCGACCCGGAAGGGGTGCGGCAGCGCGCCGCGGAGGAGATGAAGCACACCGCCCGGATGGCCGCCGCACTCGGCGTGAAGACGGTGGTCGGGTTCACCGGCTCCTCCATCTGGAAGTACGTGGCCATGTTCCCGCCGGTGGGCGCGGACGCCGTCGAGGCCGGCTATCAGGACTTCGCCGACCGCTGGAATCCGATCCTGGACGTGTTCGACGAGGTCGGCGTCCGGTTCGCGCACGAGGTGCATCCGTCGGAGATCGCCTACGACTACTGGACCACGGTCCGGGCGCTGGAGGCGATCGGGCGCCGGCCGGCGTTCGGGCTGAACTGGGATCCGAGCCACTTCGTCTGGCAGGACCTGGATCCGGTGAGTTTCCTGTGGGACTTCAAGGACCGGATCTACCACGTGGACTGCAAGGACACGAAGAAGCGGATGTCCAACGGGCGCAACGGCCGGCTCGGCTCGCACCTGCCGTGGGCGGACCCGCGGCGCGGCTGGGACTTCGTCTCCACCGGGCACGGGGACGTGCCGTGGGAGGACGCGTTCCGGATGCTCAACACCATCGGCTACGACGGGCCGATCTCGGTGGAGTGGGAGGACGCCGGCATGGACCGGCTGGTCGGGGCGCCCGAGGCACTGGCGTTTGTCCGCTCGCTGGCGATGGATCCGCCGGCGGCGGCGTTCGACGCCGCGTTCTCCTCGCGGTAGCGGGACCCGGGCTCACGGGCCGGACGTCGCAGCCTGTAGAGGCTCCGGGCGGCAAGGGCTGTCTGGAGCCTCCGGCTGTGACATCAGGAGCATCTCGCTCCCACTGTCGGGCCTGACCTTCGGGCGTGGAGTCCGGTCCGCCTAGGTGTCAGGGCTCGCATCCGACCCCATCACCGTCACGATCGAACTTCGGCTCCCACCCGGGCGAGCCAGGATAGATCGGGTCGGCGCCGGCAGCCCGGACGGCGGCGCAGTTCTCGTAGTACACATTGGGCGGCGGCTGGACCTGCTCCTGGAGCCGGCGCCGCTCCTCGGCGATCCGCTGCTCTTCCGCTATCCGCTGCTCTTCGGCCAAGCGCTGCTGCTCTGCCAGGCGCTGGGCCTCTTCGGCGGCGGCCTGCTCCTCCGCCAGACGCTGGGCTTCCTCCGCTGCGGCCCGTTCCTCAGCCAGCCGCTGTTCCTCGGCAAGCCGTGCTTCTTCGGCTGCCTTCCGTTCGGCTTCGGCTCGCGCCTCCGCCTCGGCCCGCTCCTGCGCCACCCGCCGGGCTTCGGTCAGCCGCTCGGAGGACTCCCGATCCATCCAGATCAGCTGGCCCGAGTCATCACGGGTACAGACGTACTCGATCCCTCCCTGATCCCGGGACTGGGCTTCGGATGTGCAGGGCTCCCCGGCCAGCGGTGTCTCTGGAGGAGTGGACCGGGTGGGCGTGGGCTGTTCACTCGGGGTTTCGGTGCTGGGCTCCGGGGACGCGGTTGTGGGAGGATCGCCGGGCTCCGGCGTGTTTTCCGCGAGCGGGCCCACGGTGCAGCCGCTGGCAGCGAGGCCCAGCACTGCGAGTGTGCCTGCGGCCCGGGTCACCCGAAGGCGGGGCTTGGGCGCGGACCCTCGCGCTGCAGCGAACGGCCCCTCTGCGCGACGGATTCGGGAAGCTGCATCGGAAAACGGGAAAAGGGGATGATGTGCCATTGGAGACCTCAGCTGGATCCTCGGCTGCACCGTGCACCCGGGCCAGCCCTGAACTTTGCCGTTCACGTCCGCCGCTCCGGAGCTGTCAGCAGCCCCTTCGCCGGTGCACCGGATTCACCCCGGGCAGACGCGCAACCGATGCGACAACCGTAAAAGGTTGCTTGCCCGTCCAATAGCGCTTTCCGAAACCTGACTCCGCCGGCCTGGATACGCGGTCTCCCCGCCCGCCCGTCCCGCACCATCGAGCGAACCACCCCTCCCCGCGTTCCCCTACCGCCTGCCCTCGCCCGGCCGATGGTATTTCCGGACCATTCGATAGTTGGGAAACACATGCACCACATCTTTGGAGCGGCGCCCTCCCCTGCACCCGATCACGGGCAGCAGTTCAGCGCAGCTCAGCAGCCAGGGCCGTCCGTCACAGGAGCCGGTCGATGATCACCCGGAAGGTGCTGCTCTCGGCGGCAGCCGCCGTCGCCGTTACCGCCTCCACCGTCGTCTTCGCCACTGCTGCCAATGCCGACAAGGGCGAAGTCATCCGCGTCATCGACGGCGACACGCTGGTTGTGGACTTCGACGACCAGGAACTGACCGTCCGCCTGCTGAATGTGGATACCCCGGAGACCAAGGATCCGGACAAGCCCGTCGAGTGCCTGGGGCCGGAGGCCACCGCCTTCCTGAAGCAGGCACTACCGCCCGGCAGCAAGGTGAAGCTGGAGTTCGACGTCGAGCGCGAGGACCGCTACGGCCGCACCTTGGCCGCCGTGTACGACGGCGAGAACCGGCTGATCAACGCCGAGATTGCCCGTCGGGGCCTCGGCGTTCCTGTGACGTACGGCGAGAACCGCAAGTTCCGCCCGGCCGTGGACGCCGCCTATGCGGACGCGGAGGCCAACGGAGCCGGGTTCTTCGGCGCCGAGACGGAGTGCACGGTGCCCGCCATGGTGGCTGCCCTCGAAGAGGCTGCGGTACAGGCCGCAGCGGAGGAAACGGGAACGACGGCGGCCTCCGCTGCTACCGCCGCAGCGGCGGCCCTGGCGCTCGTCAAGGTGGTCGACGAGGCATACGACGCGGTCGAAAAGGGCGCCAGGGCCGGGAAGGGCATGATCTGGACGGCGCTGTCCGAAGCGGAGCACATGGCCCTCATGACCAGGGCTGCCGCCGCACGGGACGGAGTCCATGCCCGGCACGACAGCCTCACCGCGCTGCAGGCCGAGCGGAAGGCCGCGGAGGACGAAGCCGCGCGCGTCGCGGCGGAGGCCAAGGCGGAAGAGGAGCGGAAGGCCGCGCAGGCCGAGGCGGACCGGATTGCCGCCGAGCAGGCCGAGGCCGCTCGCGTGGCTGCCGCGGAGGCTGAAGCTGCCGCCGCCGCTCATGCCGCCGCGCACGCCGCGGCACAGGCCGAGGCCAACCGGCAGGCCCAGCAGCAACAGCAATACGCTCCCCCGCCCCCGGCCCAGGACAGCAACCCCTACCCGGGATACACCGGGCCCCGCTGCTACGCCCCCGGCGGCAAGACCTGGCGTCCCTGCTGAGCCAAAATCGGGCTGCCGGCCACCGCTTGAAATGGCCGAATCATAGAACACTAAGGATGCTTAGTACATTTTGCATTCCGCGGTCACGGTGTCCTAGTTTGGATCTTGCAGTTGTCAGAACGAAGACGAAACCGAAGGAGGAGTTATGGCTGACCAGAACAATCCCGGACAGTTCGGAAACCGCAACGACACTGAAGAGCAGGCTTCGAAGGGCGGTCAGGCCAGCACCGGCAGCTTCGGCAGCGGAAACTCTGCCGACGCCAGTGAGGCCGGCCGCAAGGGCGCGGAAGCGCAGCCCACTGAGGCCAAGGCTCGCGGCGGGGAAAACAGCCATAACGGCTGATACCCGCTAAGTGGAAGGGGAAGGAGCATCAGCTCCTTCCCCTTCCGCCGTTAACCGGCACAAACAGTTTTTATGACCGAGTGATTTAGCGCGCCGTGCGCCGCCGGCTGAACCCGAACGCGACCGCGGCGAGCAGCACCAGGCCCTTGATGATCTGCTGCCACGCCGCATCCACGGACAGGATGGACAGGCCCTGGTTCAGCACGCCCATCACCAGGCCGCCGATCACCGCCCCGATGACGGTGCCGACGCCGCCCTGCACCGACGCGCCGCCGATGAACACCGCGGCGATCGCGTCCAGCTCGAATCCGCCGCCGGCCGAGGCGACCGCTCCCCCGGCCCGGGCGGTGCTGACCACCGCGGCCAGCCCGGAGAGGAAGCCCATGTTCACGAAGACGAAGAAGTTCACCCAGCGGGTCTTCACCCCGGACATCATCGCCGCGTTCAGGTTGCCGCCCATGGCGTAGATGTGCCGGCCGAACACGGTCCGGTTCAGCAGGAACGAGTAGGTGAGCACCAGGACCGCCAGGATAATCAGGATGATCGGGGTGCCCCGGTTGTAGGCCAGCAGGTAGCAGAGGTACATGATCGCGGCCACGGCCACGGCGTGCTTGAACACGAACGACGCCGTGCGCTCCCGCGGCAGGTCCAGCCGGCGCAGGTTCGCGCGGGTCCGCAGCCCCTGGGCGACCAAAGCGACGGAGGCCAGCGCGCCGATACCCAGCGTGATCAGGTCCGGGGTGCCGGTGGAGGGCAGCGTGCCGGAGCCGATGGCGTTGAAGGGCCGGGGCAGCCCGGAGATGGTGCCGCCGGTCAGCAGCACCAGCGCGACGCCGCGGAAGATCAGCATGCCGGCCAGGGTGACGATGAACGCGGGTATCCCCACGAACGCCACCCAGAAGCCCTGCCAGGCGCCGATCGCGGCGCCCACGGCCAGGGACAGGACGACGGCCACCCACCAGGGCAGCCCCCATTCGTTCATGGACAGCGCCGCTATCGCCCCCACCGTGGCCACGATGGAGCCGACGGACAGGTCGATGTGCCCGGCGATGATGACCATGACCATGCCGATCGCCAGGATCAGCACGTACGCGTTCTGCTGGATGAGGTTGCTGACGTTGCCCGGATACAGCAGGCGTCCGCCGGTGAGGATCTGGAAGAGCAGCACGATGACGACCAGCGCCGCGAGGATGCCGTACTGGCGCACGTCGATCCGCAGCCGCCGTCGGGAGCTGCCTCCCGGCTGCGGCGGCAGCGGCGCCTTCGCCTGTTCTGGGGTGGTGGTGGTCACGGTGCCTGTGCTCCTTCAGTGCGGGCAGCGGTCATGTGGCGCATCAGTTCCTCCTGCGTGGCGTCGGCCCGGTCCACCTCGGCGGTGAGCCGGCCTTCGGCGATGGTGTAGATGCGGTCGCACAGCCCGATGAGTTCGGGCAGCTCGCTGGAAATGACGATCACGGCTTTGCCCTGCTCGGCCATTTCGTTGATGATTCCGTAGATTTCGTATTTGGCGCCGACGTCGATCCCGCGGGTGGGCTCATCGAGGATCAGCACGTCCGGGCCGGAGTAGATCCATTTGCTGAGCACCACCTTCTGCTGGTTGCCGCCGGAAAGGTTGCCCACCACCGACGTGACACTGGGGGTGCGGATGTTCATCCGCCGCCGGTACTCATCGGCGACGGCGTACTCGCGGTTCCGGTCGATGACGCCCAGCCGGGCGAGCTTGCCCAGCGCCGCCGCGGAGATATTCACGGTGATGCTGCCGATCAGGTTCAGCCCGTACCGTTTGCGGTCCTCGCTGACATAGGCCACCCCGTTGCGGATCGCCTCGTCCACGGACCGGGTGGAGATCTCCGCCCCGTCCTTGTAGACCTTCCCGGAAATGCCGGTGCCCCAGGAGCGGCCGAAGATGCTCATCGCCAGCTCGGTGCGCCCGGCGCCCATCAGCCCGGCGAAGCCGACGATCTCGCCGGCGCGGACGGTGAACGACGCGCGGTCCACCACCACCCGCTCGGTGTCGATCGGATGGTGCACCGTCCAGTCCTCGACCCGCAGCTTCTCCGCCCCGATGTGCGGTTCCCGGGGCGGGAACTGGCTGTCCAGGGGCCGGCCGACCATGGCGCGGATGATCCGGGTCTCGATCTCGTCGGTGTCCGCCACCGGGAAGGATTCGATGGTCCGCCCGTCGCGGATCACCGTGACGGTGTCGGCGATGGCGCGGATTTCCTTCAGCTTGTGGGAGATCACGATGGAGGTGATGCCGACCTCGCGCAACTGGTCGATCAGCCCGAGCAGGTGCGCGGAGTCGTCGTCATTCAGGGCCGCGGTGGGCTCGTCGAGGATCAGCAGCTTCACTTCCTTGGAGAGCGCCTTGGCGATCTCCACCAGCTGCTGCTTGCCGACGCCGAGCTCGAGGATCTTGGTGGCGGGGTTCTCGTCCAGGCCCACCCGCCTGAGCAGCTTCGCCGCCTCCAGGTTGGTCCTGTTCCAGTCGATCACCCCGCCGCGGGAGACCTCGTTGCCGAGGAAGATGTTCTCCGCGATGGACAGGTACGGGCTCAGCGCCAGTTCCTGGTGGATGATCACGATCCCGTCGCGTTCGCTGTCGTTGATCGAGCCGTAGCTGACCGGGGCGCCGTCGAGGGTGATGGTGCCGGTGAAGCTGCCGTGCGGATAGACGCCGCTGAGCACCTTCATCAGGGTGGACTTCCCGGCGCCGTTCTCGCCGCAGATCGCGTGCACCTCGCCGCGTTCCACGGAGACCGAGACGCCGTCGAGCGCCTTGACCCCGTGGAACTCCTTCACGATGCCGTCCATGTGCAGGATGACGTCATTCATGTGGTTCTCGCTTCAGTAAAGGGGGGCGACGGCGGGCGCGGCGCCGGTTCCGGCGGCCGCGCCCGCTGCCTGTCCGGGATCAGAGGCCGACGTCGGAGGCGTCGACGAATCCGGATTCCACCAGGACCGGCTCCACCTGGTCCTTGGTGACCACCTGCGGCTCGAGGATGTAGGTCGGAACCACCTTCACCTCGTTGTCGTACGTCTCGGTGTCGTTGACGCCCACCTCCTCGCCCGCCACGATCTGGCTGATCATGGTGTCCACCTGGGCACCCAGCTCGCGGGTGTCCTTCCAGACCGTCATCGACTGGCGGTCACCGAGCATGGCCTTGATGTTGGCGACGTCGCCGTCCTGGCCGGTGATCAGCGGCCAGTCGGTGCCGGGCTGGTAGCCGGCGGCCTCCAGCGAGGCCTCGATGCCCAGGGCGAGGGAATCGTTCGGGGAGAGCACGACGTCGACCTTCTCACCGCCGGTGTAGAAGGACTGCAGGCGGTTGTCCATTTCCGCCTGGGCGTCCGCCGACCCCCAGCCGAGGATGCCGATGGAGGCCCAGTCCTCGCTGGTGGCCGGAGCCTTGCCGGAGGGAACCACCAGCTGGCCGCTTTCGACGTACGGCTGCAGCACGTCCCAGGCGCCGCCGAAGAAGAAGGCCGCGTTGTTGTCGTCCGGGCTGCCGGCGAACGGCTCGAGGTTGTAGGGGCCCTCGCCGTCGGCCAGGCCGAGCTGCTCCTCGATGAACTGGCCCTGCAGCTGGCCCACGAGGTAGTTGTCGAAGGTGGCGTAGTAGTCCACGGCCTCGGTGCCGTTGATCAGCCGGTCGTAGGCAATGATGGTGCGGCCCTGCTCCTTGGCGTCCTCCAGGACGGGCCCGAGGGTCTCGCCGTCGATCGCGGCGACCACGAGGATCTGCGCCCCGCCGGCCACCTGGTTCTGGATCTGGCTGATCTGCTGGTCCGTCTTGTCATCGGCGTACTGCAGGTCGACCGTGCAGTCGCGGGCTTCGAGCTTTTCCTTCAGGCCCTCGCCGTCATTGATCCAGCGCTCCAGGCTGCGGGTGGGCATGGAGATGCCGACGTTGCATTCGACGCCACCCTCGCCGTCACTTGAGGTGGTTCCGGCCGGCGCACAGGCTGCCAGTCCCGCGGCGAGGCCGAGGCCCAGGAAGAGAGCCGAAACATTCTTCAATCTGGTCATGCTGAAACCTTCGAAAAGGACCCGGCCGGCGCGGCGAAGCGGCATGGAACAGCTCGGGATACGCCCTTGTTTCCCGGTCGGCTGGATCGTACGGATACAACGCTGTAACGCCCTGCCGGCGACCCCACCGCCGGCAATATGTGGGCCGACACAACTTATCCCCGAAGTGGCGTGTCTCACAAGAGGGTTTTTTGTAGTTACCGAATCGCAATCTCGCCAAGCGGAGGCCTCCGGCTCCGCTCCCAGCCGACGCTAGGTGCGGCACTACGGAGACAGGCAGGACCGGGGGCGACTGCCCCCGGTCCTGCCTGTCCGGTTCCGCCTCTTTGCCGCAGTGGCTACTTGGTGGCCCAGGCCGCCGCAGTGTCCGTGACGGAGAGCGTCTCTTCAACCTGGACGGCCGCCTCCGTGACAGCCTCCGCGGGAACGTCGAAGCAAAGTGAGTATTCTCCGGTTCCGGACGTCGTCAGCGTTGGCACCTCAAAAGCAGGCCGTTCGGTGACTGCGTTGCACGTGGTGGTCGAGTAGATCCGTGAATCGGCACCGGCCAGCTCGGTGGTGAGGTCAATCCAGGGGTCGCCCTCTTCCGAGCCGTTGTAAACCACGGCCAGGTCCACCAGCACGTACTGTCCGGCGGGAGCAGCGTTGTAGGGGTTGGCGGCGAGCATCTGCTCGGCGGCATCAAGGTTCACGTTCGTCACGGTCACGGTGTATTCACCGATCTCGGCAGACGAACCCAGCGGCAGCAGCTCGCCGGCGGCTGCCTGCTCCTCCTCGGCCGGAGCCTCCACGACGCCGTCGGCGCCGTCCTCGATCTCGGCGACGACGGAGTCGATTGCGGCGACGTACAACGCCTGGGAGGCGAACACACCGATGATGGACAGCACGCTCAGGATCAGGCCGGCCACGGCCATGCCCTTCGGCGCCTTGTGCTTGGACGCCACAACGAGGGCCGCAATTGCGAATCCGAGCCCTGCGATGCCGACAAACAGAAAGACGTTGTTGAGCACCGGCACCCAGCACAGCACCAGGGCCACGATGCCCAGGATGAGTGCGGTGATGGCCAGGCCCTTGCCGGGCCGGCGGGCAGGTGCCGGCGGCATGGGCGCCCGAGCATAGGTTTGATATTCCATGGTTCCCCCCTGGGATGTCATCGGCCTCTACGGCCGCCGGGACGCGGTTGTCCCTTTACCGCCGAGCATACGAAGTGCCTCCGACATTCTTCGTTGCTGCTTGTGATGACCCATCCGATATCGCGCTTTAACCGACCTGTCTGCTGTTTCCCGTCCGGAGGAACGGCCTGCGATGCATGCGGATGGGGAAACGTAGCGACGATATACTGGTTCGGCTGTTGGGCGCTTCCCAATAGGTCTGGGGGAACCTCAATGTGGGTTTTAGCGTATGTCCAACCATCGGCTTTGCCGCGGATCCAGGTGACTTCTCCCGTTTAATCATCTGTAGATCCAAGGAGATATGCCATGGCCCGCGCCAACGGACCTGAAGACGCCAGTCAACCGCCTGCCCCTAGCACCCCTCCCGGAACCGGTGAAGTCAGTGCTTTCGTGCCGGCCTGGCCCGGAGTCACCCCGGCACCGGCCGAAGACCCGTTCGATAATGCGGAGGCAGGCGTGACATGGCCCAGGGTCTGCCCTAGATGCAGCGTGCAGGCGACCGTAGCGGGAGGCTTCTGTCCTAATTGCGGGGCGTCCTACGACAAGTCACGGAAACGGATCAAACTGAGCAAAAAAACTGTCCTGATAACCTTGGCCGTGCTCTTGCTCGCCGGGGCCACAGCTGGCTCGATCGCGGCCGTCCAGCATGCACAGGCTGTTGCTGCCGAGGAGGAAGCGGACAGAAAAGCTCAGGCCGCCGCGGACGCCGCAGCCAAGGAGCGGGCACAGGCGGAAGAAGAAGCTGCGGCGAGGGACGACGCCGAACGCGCTGTCCGGGCGCTTATCGTGGCCGGCCTTGAGGAATCCGTTCAGGAAGACGCCGAAGGGCGTGTTACGGAAGGGCGACTCGACGGGCCCATTCAGCGAACCGAATGCACACCGCTTGGCGGCGGGTCCGTTGATGACCTGACCGCCCGGACAGGCACGTTCGAGTGCATCGCCGTTAACGAAAAGGATGACGCGACCGGCACGGAGTCCGGTTATGTCTTTTCTGCCACGGTGAACTGGGACGAAGCCAGCTATTCGTGGCACCTCGGCCGCTAAGAAAGCGCTGAGCGGGCTGCCCAGCGGCTTGAGTTGGACAGCACTGTCTTTTCCGAATCGGCGATCCTCCAGAGAACGGAGCCCGGGACACGAGATCCCGGGCTCCGTTCTGCGAGAACCTACTACTCGACGAGCACGCCGCCGACCAGCCGAGCGTCGCTCCGGGCGGGCGGCATGGGTCTCTGCAGTTCGGATGGACCCCTTGACCGAGGCTCAGGGCGGGCCTAGGTTGTAATCAACCAATCGGTTGAACAACAAATATGTTGACCAAGGCCGGCACGGAAGCAAGGCGGCGAGGCATGGAATCGGACGAGCTGCTGGACAGGGCGTTCCTCGCCCTGGCCGACCCCGTCCGCCGCAGCATCATCGCCCGGCTCTCCCGTGGCCCGGCCACGGTCAACGAGCTGGCGGAACCCTTCGCGATGTCCAAGCAGGCCGTCTCGAAGCACATCCAGGTGCTGGAGCAGGCACAGCTCGTCACCCGCACGCGGGACGCGCAGCGCCGGCCGGTGCACCTGAATCCCGCACGGCTGGAGGCGCTCACCGCCTGGATCGGCCAGTACCGGCTGGTCCGCGAGGAGCAGTTCCGCGGCCTCGACGCCGTGCTCTCCAATCAGGCCGCGGCAGGCGGCCCGCAGGCAAAGGATCCATCATGACCAACGCACTGCAGCTCACCGTCCCCGAGGGGCTTCCCTTCATCGATTTCAGCCGGGAGGTCGACTACCCGGTGGCCCAGGTCTTTCGCGCCTACGCCGATCCGGACCTGCTGGTCCAGTGGCTCGGCCCGCGCGGCATGAAGATGGAAATGGACCACTACGACTTCCGCAGCGGCGGCACCTACCGCTACATCCACACCGGGCCCGACGGCGTTCCCTACGTCTTCTCCGGCATGTTTCACACCGTGCGCGAGAACGAATTCGCGGTGCAGACCTTCGAGTTCTCCGGCTACCCCGACGTGGTGAGCATCGAGTTCATGACCCTGGAGGAGCTGCCTGGCGGCCGCACCCGGATCAGCGCGCACTCCGTCTATCCCTCCATGGAGGCCCGGGACGGGATGGCCGCCTCCGGCATGGAGTCCGGCGTCGCCGAGGGCTTCGACCGGATGGAGGAGCTCCTCGCCCAACTGCAGCCCGACGCCCTGCAGGGCAGAGGCACCTGAGCCGCCCGGCGCCGTCGGACCCCTGGCGCCGTCGGGTTCTGGCCCCGCTGCCGGTTCGGGAACGGGCTGCCGCTGCGTACCGGCAGCGCTGTCCCGAACCGGCAGCGAAGGCGCCCCGCCGGGCGCCGAAGGGCAGGCCCTCAGGGAGCCGGCGGCGCCTGACGGGCGTATCCGGTGGCCTGCTCGAAGGCATGCGCCACCTGCAGCAGCTCGAAGTCCTCACCGTGGTTCATCACCATCTGCAGGCCCACCGGCAGCCCGGCGGAGCTGAAGCCGGCCGGCATCGAGAGGGCCGGCAGCCCGGTGGCGGAGATGACGCAGGCCGAGCGCATCCAGTCCAGATAGGTCTCCAGCGCCGTGGAGTTGATCCGCTCCGGCCAGCGCCGGGAGGCCTCGAACGGCAGCACCTGCGCGGTCGGCGCGAGCAGCACGTCGTAGCGGCCGAAGAACTCCTGCACCGCCAGGTGCAGCCGGGTCCGCGCGGCGGCGGTGTCCGCCACGTCCTGTCCGGTGAGGGCCAGGCCCTGCTCCACGTTCCAGCGCACCTCGGGCTTGATCGCCTCGCCGTGCTCGGCCACCAGCGCTCCCAGCGAACCGACGAAATCCAGCGCCCGGACGGTGCGGAACACCCGGTCCGCCTCGGACAGGTCCGGGCAGGCCCGCTCCACGTGCGCGCCGAGGTCCTCGAAGACCGCCAGCTGCGCTTCGAGGACTGACAGCACCTCGGGTTCGACCGGGATGCCCAGCCCGAAGTCCGGGGTCCACGCGACCCGCAGCCCACGCAGGTCCCGCTCCAGGGACCCGGCGAAAACCTCCGGTGCCAGCGACGGTCCCCGCGGCCGACGGCGGTCCGGCCCGGCGATGGCGGTCAGCATCAGGGCGACGTCGGCGACGTCGCGGGCCATCGGGCCGCTGGTCGCCAGCCAGCTGTGCGCATCCGACGCCGGCCAGGTCGACACGGTGCCCGTCGAGGGCCGGAAGCCGACCACGTTGCAGAACGAGGCCGGGATCCGCAGCGAGCCGCCCATGTCGGAGCCGTCGCTGACGGATTGGATGCGGGCGGCGAGCGCGGCCGCCGCTCCCCCGCTGCTGCCGCCGGCGCTGCGGTCCGGCGCAAACGGGTTGGTGGTGGTGCCAAAAAGCTCGTTGAAGGTGTGCGAGCCGGCGGCGAACTCCGGCACGTTGGACTTGCCCGTGGTCACCACCCCGGCAGCCTTCAGCCGGGCAATCACCAGGTCATCGGCGTCGGGCACGAAGTCCCGCAGCAGCGCCGAACCCTGGGTGGTGCGCATCCCCTGGGTGTTGTGCGTGTCCTTGTGCGTCATGGGCAGCCCGTGCAGGGGCGGCAGGTCCTCCCCGTCCGACGCCGCGGTCCGCTCATCGGCGGCCTTGGCCAGGGTGCGGGCGCCCTCGGGATCCAGGGTGACCACGGCGTTGATGGCGGGGTTGACCGCGTCGATCTGCTCCAGGTGCGCCTCGAGCGCTTCCCGGGCGGAGAGCTCACGGGTGCGGATGGCGGCGGTCAGCTCGACGGCGGACATCGCCTGGATCGCGGCGGTGGACGGGGAGACTGCCACGGCTCAGCCCTGCTGTCCGGTGCCGGTGCGGCCCAGGATCGCGGCCAGGGCGGCGGTGAGCCCGGTGCCGAGGGTGGGCTCCGGCTCCGGAGCGAACTCGGGTGAGTGGTTGCCGGCCACGGCCTCGCCGGCCTCCAGACGCTCCGCCGCGGTGGAGCCGAACATCCAGTACACCGACGGCACGCCGATGGCCTCGGCCAGCAGGCCGAAGTCCTCGCTGCCCATCACCGGCGGCACCTCGCGCACGGCCTCCTCGCCGAGCGCGCCGCGCAACGCGGTCAGCACCTCGGCCGCGGCGGCGGGCTCGTTGTAGCAGCGCGGGAAGCTGGAGATCTCCTCGATCACCGGCTCCGGAGCGCCGGAGGCGGCGGCTTCCGCGGCGATGATGCGCCGCAGCGCGCCGAGCACCTGCTCGCGGACCGCCGGTTCGAAGCTGCGCACGTTGAGCGTGAACTCGGCGCTGCCGGGAATGATGTTCTCCTTCAGCCCGCCGTGGAAGGTGCCCACCGTGATGACCGCGGCCTCACGGGCCGGGACCTCGCGGCCGAGGATGGTCTGGATCCGCACGATCATGTGCGCGCCGAGCACGATCGGATCGATGGACTTCTCCGGCTGGGAGCCGTGCGCCTGCCGGCCCAGAACGGTCACCCGCCAGGAGTCGGCCATGGCCATGGCGGTGCCGCTGCTGATTTCGATGCCGCCGGCGACGCCGGGCCAGACGTGCTGGCCGTAGATCACCTCGGGCTTCGGCGCCCGGTCCCACAGCCCGTCCGCCACCATGGCCTTCGCGCCGGCGGCGGTCTCCTCACCGGGCTGGAAGAGGAACACCACGGTGCCGGCCCACGCGTCGGTGTTGCGCGCCAGCAGTTCCGCCGCGGCCAGGGCCACGGACATGTGCGTGTCGTGCCCGCAGCCGTGCATGACCGGCACCGCGGTGCCGTCCTCCAGAGTGCCGGTGGCGGTGCTGGCGTACTCCAGGCCGGTGTTCTCCCCGATCGGCAGCCCGTCGGTGTCGGCCCGGTAACCGACCACCGGTCCGTCACCGTTGCGCAGGACGCCGACGACGCCGGTGCCGCCGCAGCCGAACGCCTCCAGTCCCAGCTCCTCGAGGCGGGCCTGCAGGAACGCGGCCGTCTCGGTCTCCTGCATGGACAGCTCGGGATGGGCGTGCAGGTACCGGTAGGTTTCGTGCAGCTTCTGCCGGTCGGCGTCGGAGTAGCCCAGGGAGTCCAGCAGGGCGGTGGTGTGCAGGGCGGTGGTGCTCATTCAAATCAGCCTTTCGGTGGCGGGCGGTGCCCGGAGGTCGGGTGGGATGCCGGCCGCGCCGTCGCGGCCGGCGTCGGGTCAGTTGACCAGCTCGGCCTTGCCGGCGGCGGCGTTGCGGTCGCGGACGAACCAGGCCAGGACGGCGGTGACGATCACGGTGATGCCGGTGGCCAGCTTGGCCAGGGCCGGCACCAGCGGAACCAGGACGAAGACCACCAGCAGGGCCACGGCGACGGCGACCAGGGTGATGCGCGGCTGCTTGGCGGAGACGACCAGCTGGACGACGACGGCGCCGATGATGGCCGGGAAGATGTAGATCCGGGTCACCTCCATCACCTCCAGCGGAATCAGGCTGAGCAGCCAGGTGCCGAGCAGGCCGACAAAGATCAGCATGGACAGCACGTGCACCATGGCGGCGCCGCAGATGGCCATCAGGGCGGAGAAGTCGGCCTTCTTGGTGCCGGACTTCGCGCCGATGGTGGCCTGGGCGACCATCGCGGCGGGCAGCAGCTTGTTGGCCAGGTTGCCGATCATGAACGCCTGGTACATGGTGGCCGGGCCGAGCACCGGGTAGTAGGTGATCGGTTCGACGAACCAGAGCACGAAGAACGAGGCGCCGACGGCCAGCGCCGCGGTGAGCACCATCCCTCCGGTGACGCCGAGGTCGGCAAAGAAGACAAGGTAGGCGGGCCCGGCCAGGGAGAGCAGCAGGGCCGCAATCATGGTCAGCTGGCCCCAGCGGGAGGTGGTCCGGTCGAATTCGGCGAGTGCGGATGCCTGTGCGCCCGCGGCGGTGGTGGACATAAGCCGTTCTCCTTCGAAAAGTGGGGGGGTTAGGCGCCGGCGGTGTGGGCGAGGTAGGCGATGGCGAGGCCAAGGACGATGGAGATGCCCAGGCCCCATTCACGCAGCCACGGCGCCTGCAGCCGCTTGGCCAGGAACAGGCAGATGCCCATCACGGCGGCGGACGCGGCGACGGTCAGCACGTGCACGCCGGACTTGGGCAGTTCGGCGACGCCGAGGCTGGCGAACGCGCCGAGCAGCGCGGCGGTGGGGATGATCGCCATCAGGCCGGGGTTGACCTCGCGCAGCTTGGTGTCGCCGCGCTTGAGCAGCGGGGTGAAGATCAGGCAGCAGATCATCCACATGGCGCCGGAGAGGCTCATCGCGGTGAATGCCACGGCGTACACGGTCTGGGTGTAGTCCGCCCCGCCGAGTTCGGCGCCCATGGTGCCGGCGGCGATGGAGGCCGACGCCGTTTCGGTGGCGGCGGAGCCGACCAGCCCGATCCGGGTCAGCACCGCGGGGGTGCCGAACAGGGACAGCAGCGCGATGCTGACCAGCACCACGGCCAGCGACGGCCCGGTGGCCGCCACGGCGCCGGCCCGGAACGAGGCGCGCAGCTCGGACTTGGAGATCTCCGCCGCCGGGCCGGCCTTGGCGGCCGCCTTCATGTAGATCAGGCTCTGGATGATGACGACGGCGAACACGGCCAGGGCGAAGACCCAGAGGATGGGGATGTTCGCAATGGCGAGGATGTCGGTGGAACTGCCGTCACGGACTGGAACAGGGCTCATGGGGGTGCTCCTTGTGGCTGAGGGGATTCAGGAAGTCACTGGGCAAACTCGTGGGTGTCCAGGCGCAGCAGGGTCTCGGCCAGGACGTTGACGCCGGTGGTGATCCGGGCGGTGGGGGTGAACTCCTCGGGGCAGTGGCTCCGGCCGCCGGCGGAGGGCACGAAGATCATGCCCATCGGGGCGAGCCGGGCCATGTGCACGGCGTCGTGGGTGGCGCCGCTGGGGATCGGCGCCCACTCGATGCCGGCGACGTCGGCGGCCTGGGCGGCGAGGTCCTGCACGCCGGCCGCGGCGCGGACCACCTGGTTGTCGGTGGACCAGCGCAGGTCCGCTTCGACGACGAAGCCGGCGGCGCGGGCGGCAATTTCACCGGCCAGGCGGGCGCGGGTGCCGGCCAGCCAGGTCTCATCCACGCTGCGCACTTCACCGTAGAGCCGCACCAGCGACGGCACCACATTCGGCGCCGGCGAGGCGTTCTCCAGGCGGGTCACGGTGGCGACGCCGTGCTCCGGTGCGCCGCAGCCCTCGGCCCGGACCGCGAGCACGGCCTCCGCGGCGGCGACCATCGCGTCCCGCCGGTCGTCCATGGGCCGGGTGCCGGCGTGGTCCGGTGAGCCGGTAAAGCTGGCCACCAGGCGTTCGATGCCGGTGATCGCAGTGACGATCCCGATCGGCGTCCCACGTTCCTCCAGGACCGGGCCCTGTTCGATGTGCAGTTCGACGTAGGCGTGCGGCCGGCGCGTTCCGGTCCAGGGCGCGGCGGCCAGCAGGGCCGCGGGATCGAGGCCGAAGTCCTCGTAGGCGGCGGCCAGGGTGCGGCCCCGGTAGTCGGTGCGGGCCAGGTCGGCCGCGGTGAGCTCGCCCGCCAGCGCCCGGCTGCCCAGGCAGCTGAGCCCGAAGGGGTTGGATTCCTCGCCGAGGAAGTCCACGACCAGCAGGTCCCGCTGCAGCCGGATGCCGCGTTCGGCCAGCACCTGGACTGCGGCCAGCGCGCCCAGGACGCCGACGACGCCGTCGTACCGGCCGCCGCCGTCCACCGTGTCGGTGTGGGAGCCGGTGACCAGCGGCGGCGCCGCGGGGTTGGTGCCGGGAAGCCGTCCGACCAGGTTGCCGGCGGCGTCCTGGTGCACCTGAAGGCCGGCGCCGCGCATCCGGGCCGCGGTCCAGGCCCGGGAGGCGCGGTAGGGCTCGCTGAACACCTCCCGGGTCCAGCCGGGGCGGTCCTCGCTGCGGAAGCCGGAGAGCTCAGCGAGGGCCGTATCCAGCCAGGCGTCGAGCCCGGTGAGCGCCGTTTCCTGCATGCGGCTCCTTCGGTCGGCACGAAATGCAATCGATTGCACAAGCGGTTCAAAAAGATCCCGGCCGAAGCGGCGAGCATGAGGACCGGGCGTGCTGACAGACTCACACGCCCCCGCCCATGCGTCCAGAGTTTTTCCGGAATTCGCCGAATATTTCCGGGCGCGTGCTGCCGAATGTAAATTCTTTTGATCATTGGGATTAACCGGCCGGTTTTCCGGACCCGCAGCGCTTACACTGGCGTCCGTTCCGGCGCTCCGCCGGCCGTCCACCGCCAACGGAAGGCTCCGCACATCAATCCTTCACGCGGCCGGCCCGCCCGCGGCCCCAGCCTCGACGACGTCGCCCGGCTGGCGGGCGTGCATCCGTCCACAGCCTCCCGCTCCCTCGCCGAGCAGCCGGTGCGGATCAGCGCTGCCACCGTGGCACGGGTGCGTGAGGCGGCGCGGACTCTGGGCTACCGCCGCGACGCCTCGGCGGCGGCGCTGCGCACCGGCAGTTCCCGGCTGGTCGGGGTGCTGGTGCACCGGCTCACCGACCTGGCGCTCGCGACCATGTACGCCGGGGCCGACGCCGCCGCGGCGGAGGCCGGCTACAACACCGTGGTCGCCAACGGGCTCGACGATCCGCAGGTTCGACGGGACCGGCTAGAGGCACTGCTGGCCCGGCGGATCGACGGCGTCATCCTGGCCGACGCCCGCTCCGACGACACGCTCGCCGATCATCTCGCGGCGCTCGGCGTCCCCTACGTCCTGGCCATGCGCACCCTGCCCGGGCACCTGAGCGTCGGCACGGACGACGTCGAGGGCGGCCGGCTCGCCGCCGAACATCTGCTGGAACTGGGCCATCGCCGGGTGGCCGTCGCCGCCGGTGATCCGCTCGCCAGCACCGGACACGACCGCACCGCCGGCTTCCGGCAGGCCTTCGCCGAGGCGGGGCACCCGGTGCCCGACGACGCCGTGGCCGCCACAGGCTTCGGGGTGGCCGCCGGGCACGCCGCCGGCAACCGGCTCGCCGCCCTGGATCCGGCGCCGTCGGCGGTCTTTGCGGTGGACGACCTCACCGCCGTGGGCGTGATCGGGGCGCTCCGCGACGCCGGGCGGACCGTGGGCTCCGACGTCGCGCTGGTCGGCTACAACGACGTCGAGCTGGCCGCGGACCTCCCGGTGGGCCTGACCTCCGTGCGCTCGGACCGGGACCGGATGGGCCGGCTGGCCTTCGGCCTGCTGCTGGAACGCATTGCCGGCCGGGACGTCGCCTCGGCCCGGCTTCCGCCTGTTCTGGTCCCGCGGGCCTCGACGCTTGGTGCGGTTCCGCCGGGCTGAACCGGCCGCCGGCCTAGGGCGGGAGCCGCCGGCACCGCGGCGTCCGCGCCTGAGCCGGAACCCCGATGACACGGAGTCCTGCCGCCGGCCCGCAGGCCGGGCCGTCAGGGATGCAGCACGATGCTGCCCCGCACCTGGCCGGACTCCAGCCGTCGGATGGCCGCGGCGACGTCGGCCAGCGGATACCGGGCGTCGAGTTGCGGAACGACGTCGCCGGACTCGATGAGGGCGGTGACGCGCTCCAGGTCCGCGGCGTTTTCCCGGCACATCAGTCCGGCCAGCCGTCGTCCGCCAAACAGGGACAGGACCGCGCCGGCTACCTGCCGCTCGAAAAACCCGCCGGTGAGCCTGCCGCCTTCCTCGCCGCCGACCATCACGGCCGTGCCGCCGGGCGCCAGGGCCCGGCGCAGCCGCGCCGGAGACGGGCTGCCGGCGATATCGATGATCGCGTCATACCGCGGCCCGCCCGCGGCGAAATCCTCGCGGGCATAGTCCAGGGTCGCGGCGGCTTCGAGGGAGCGCACGAACCCGGCCTTGGCGGGACTGCACGCCCCGGTGACCTCGGCGCCGGCGGCCCGGGCCATCTGCACGGCGAAGCTGCCGACCCCGCCGGCTGCGCCCAGCACCAGCACCTGCATTCCCGCGGCCGTTCCCGCGGCGTCGAGAGCCTGCAGCGCTGTCAGTCCCGACACCGGAACCACCGCCGCGTGCTCGAAATCCAGCCCGGCCGGCCTGGCGGCCAGCTTGTCCTCACGAGCACAGGCGAAGGAGGCGAAGGAACCCCGCCCGATGCCGTAGACCTCGTCCCCGGGCCGGAACCGGGAGGCTCCGGCGCCGACGGCGACGACGGTGCCGGCGAGGTTATGGCCCATGACCGGCTGCCCCGGCCGGCGCAGTCCGACGCCGGCCCGCAGCAGATAGGGGGTGCCGGTCATCATGTGCCAGGCGCCGCGGGCCAGGCCGGCCGCGCGGACCTGCACCAGCACCTCTCCCTCGCCGGGCCGGGGCACCGGGTACTCGGCCACCTCCAGGACCTCGGGGCCGCCGTAGCCGCGCTGCAGCACGGCTGGAGCGGTCGCCGGTAGGTCTCCGCCGGGCGGTTTCCCGGCGGTGGCGGCCGGGTTGGCATCGGGCGTGACGTCGTCGGCGGAGTGGGAGGTACCGGAGGTGCGGGCCATGGCAGCGTCCTTTCGCGGAGGTGCAAGGGAGGAAACGCGCCGTAACCAGCGCCGCCCTTACTAAGTAAGGGGAAAACTACCTTACAAAGTACGGCAGCGCTAGACTTGCCGCCAATGACTTCCACACCCGCCGCCCGAGGACCCCGCGCGCCGCTGACCCGCGAACGGGTGCTGCAGCATGCCGCCCGCCTGGCCGACGCCGGCGGGCTCGGCTCGCTGACCATGCGTTCACTCGCCCAGGCGCTGGCGGTGCAGCCGATGTCGCTCTATCACCACGTCGCCAACAAGGAGGACATCCTGGACGGCCTGGTGGACCTCGTATTCGCCGAGGTCCCTGTGCCCGAAGAGGAGCCCGGCGGCTGGCGCGCCGCCATGGAGCACCGGGCCCGGGCCATGCGTGAGGCGCTGGCCCGCCACCCCTGGGCGGTCGGCCTGATGGAGACCCGCACGACGCCAGGCACCGCCAACCTGCGCCACCACAATGCCACCCTGGGCGTGCTGCGCCGGGCCGGGTTCTCCCTCGCCGCCGCCGGGCACGCCTACGCCCTGCTGGACAGCTACATCTACGGCTTCGCCCTGCAGGAGGCCGGCCTGCCCGTCGGCACCCCGGACGCCGATCCGGAGGTGGTCGAGGCGATGGCCCGGTCCTTCTCACCGGAGGAGCTGCCCTATCTCGCCGAGATGGCGATGGACCGCGCCATGCAGCCGGGCTACAGCTTCGGCGCCGAGTTCGACGTCGGGCTGGGCATCATCCTGGACGGCTTGGCCGCCCTCCTGGATCAGGACGGCTAGGCAAGAAAGCGTCAGATTGTTGAACAATCCGCCGTGATCCCGCACACTTGGAGAACCCTGTTCCCCGAGGCACGAAGGACCCGCCATGCCGATCATTGACCTGAACAGCGACGTCGGCGAATCGTTCGGCAGCTGGGAGATGGGCGACGACGCCGCCGTCTTCGAGTCCGTCTCCTCCGCCAATGTGGCCTGCGGCTTCCACGCCGGCGACCCCTCCACCATCGCCCAGACCTGCCGCGACGCCGTCGCCGCCGGCGTCACCATCGGCGCGCACGTGGGCTACCGGGACCTGGCCGGCTTCGGCCGGCGCTTCCTGGACTGCTCCCCCACCGAACTGGCCGACGACATCCTCTACCAGCTCGGCGCCCTGCAGGCCCTGGCCCAGCGTGCCGGCGCGGACATCGAGTACGTCAAGCCGCACGGGGCGCTGTACAACACGATCGTGCACCACGAGCACCACGCGCAGGCCGTGGTGGACGCCATCCGCGCCTTCAACAAGGAGCTGCCGGTGCTGCTGCTGCCCGGCGCCGTCGCCCTGGACAAGGCCGCCGACGCCGGCCTGCGGGGCGTGGCCGAGGCGTTCGCGGACCGCAACTACAACCCGGACGGCACCCTGGTCTCCCGCCGCGAGGCCGACGCCGTCATCCACGACGCCGACAAGGTCACCGAGAACATGATCCGGCTGGCCACCGAGGGCACCATCATCGCCATCGACGGCACCGAGATCCCGATGCAGGCCGAGTCCATCTGCGTGCACGGCGACACCCCCGGCGCCGTCGCCATGGCCCGCGCCGTCCGCGCCGGCCTCGAGAACGCCGGCGTCAGCATCCAGAGCTTCGTGTGACCGGCACCGGAAGCGAGATCCCCGCCGGGGCCATCGGCGGCATCCGGCCCGCCGGCACCCGCGCGCTGCTGGTCGAGCTCGGCTCGCTGGCCGACGTCGTCGCCCTCCACACCCAGCTCAAGGCGCATCCGCTGCCCGGCCAGGTCGACGCACTGGCCGCAGCCAACACCGTGCTGGTGCGCTTCGGCAGCCGCCGCGACGCCGTCGCCGCGGCACCCCTGCTCCGGACCCTGGACTTCACCCACGGCGACGCCGGCGAGGCCCGCACCGTCACCATCGAGACCGTGTACGACGGCGCGGACCTGGCCGAGGTCGCCCGGCTCACCGGCCTCTCCGAGGACGCGGTGGTTCGCGCCCACACCGGCACCGCCTGGACCGGCGGCTTCGGCGGCTTCGCCCCCGGCTTCACCTACCTCACCGGCGGCGATCCGGCGCTGAACGTGCCCCGCCGCTCCAGCCCCCGCACCGCCGTGCCGCCCGGCGCCGTGGCCCTGGCCGGGGATTACTCCGCGGTCTATCCGCGCGAATCCCCCGGCGGCTGGCAGCTGATCGGCCGCACCAACGCCGCCATGTGGGACCTGAACCGGGAACACCCCGCCCTGGTCCGCCCCGGCGACAAGGTGCAGTTCACCGCCGTCCGCGAGCAGCTCACGATGTCGGCCCCCGCCGGCGCGGCACCCGCCTCGAGCGAGGAACCGACTGAAGCGCCCGACGCCGCCCCCGCGCCCCATGGCGCCGACGCCGCAGCTGCCGCCCCCGGCGACTTCACCGGCGGCTGGCTTCAGGTCACCGCGCCCGGCCTGCAGTCCCTCATCCAGGACCTCGGCCGGCCCGGCTACGCCGACCTCGGCGTCTCCGCCGCCGGCGCCGCCGACCCGCGCGCGGCCCGGCAGGCCAACCGGCTGGTCGGCAACCCGGCCGACGCCGCCGTCGTCGAGAACCTCTTCGGCGGCCTGGAACTGACCGCCCACGGGGACACGGTGCTGGCCCTGACCGGCGCCGAGCTGCCCGCCGCCGTCGTCTCCCCCGCCGGGGACCGGGACCGGCCGGCTCCGCACGCCGCCCCGTTCGCCCTGCTCGACGGGGAGACACTGACCCTGGGCACCCCGTTCCGCGGCGTGCGCGCCTACCTTGCCGTCCGCGGCGGGCTGGCCGTGGACGCGGTGCTGGGCAGCCGCAGCACCGATTCCATGAGCGGCATCGGCCCCGCGCCGCTGGCCGCCGGCACCCGGCTGCCGGTCGGCCCGGCACCGGCGGGCCTGCACGTCGGCGACGCCGAGCCGCCCGTGCTGGCTGCCGCCGGCAGCCCCGGCAGCCTGGGCGAGGGCACGACGCCGGCCCTGCTGCGGATCACCGCCGGGCCCCGGCAAGACTGGTTCGGCGCCGACGCCGCCGCGGCGCTGGCCGCGCAGACCTGGCTCACCACCAGCGAATCGAACCGGATCGGGGTCCGCCTCGCGCTGGACCCGGAGGACCCGGATGCCGCCCCGCTGGCCCGCCGCCGCGAGGGCGAACTGCCCAGCGAAGGCGTGGTGGCCGGTTCGCTGCAGGTCCCGCCGTCGGGCCTGCCGGTGCTGTTCCTGGCCGACCATCCGGTGACCGGCGGCTATCCGGTGATCGCCGTCGTCGTGCCCGAGGACCTGCCGGTCGCGGCGCAGCTGCCGCCCGGGCACGCCCTCCGCTTCGTATTTGTCGACCCCGACACGCTCGCTCCGTTCACGGCGGAGCAGGCGGCCGGACTGTTTCCGGAAGGAACCGCATGAGCACCCCCATGAGCAAGGTCCTGATTGCCAACCGCGGCGAGATTGCGGTCCGAGTGGCCCGCGCCTGCGCCGACGCCGGCATCGCCTCCGCCGCCGTGTACTCGGACCCCGACGCCGACGCCCTGCACGTACGGATCGCGGATGAGGCGTATCCGCTCGGCGGTTCCGCGGGTGCGGACACCTACCTGAACATCGAAAAGCTGATCGACGCCGCCCGGCGGGCCGGCGCGGACGCGGTGCACCCCGGGTACGGGTTCCTGTCCGAAAACGCGGACTTCGCGCAGGCGGTGCTCGACGCCGGGCTGACCTGGATCGGCCCGTCCCCGCAGGCCATCCGCGACCTGGGCAACAAGGTCACCGCCCGCGAGATCGCCGTCCGGGCCGGGGCGCCGCTGGTGCCCGGCACCGAGGGCCCGGCCGAAAGCGCCGAGCAGGTCCGCGCGTTCGCCGAAGAGCACGGGCTGCCGGTGGCGATCAAGGCGGCCTTCGGCGGCGGCGGGCGCGGCATGAAGATCGCCAGACGGCTGGAGGACGTGGAGGACGCCTTTGAGTCCGCAGTCCGCGAGGCGGTGGCCGCGTTCGGCCGCGGCGAGTGCTTCGCCGAACGCTTCCTCGATCGGCCCCGGCATGTGGAGGCCCAGGTTCTGGCCGACACACACGGCAACGTCGTCGTCGTCGGCACCCGCGACTGCTCACTGCAGCGCCGCAACCAGAAGCTCGTGGAGGAGGCGCCGGCCCCGTTCCTGACCGACGAGCAGCGCGCCACCATCCACGAATCCGCCAAGGCCATCTGCCGCGAGGCCGGCTACACCGGCGCCGGCACGGTCGAGTACCTGGTCTCCCCGGACGGGCTGATCTCCTTCCTGGAGGTCAACACCCGGCTGCAGGTGGAGCACCCGGTCACTGAGGAGACCGCCGGGGTGGACCTGGTCCGCGAACAGTTCCGCATCGCCGACGGGCTGCCGCTGTCCTTTACCGAAGATCCCGAGCCGCACGGGCATGCCTTCGAGTTCCGGCTCAACGCCGAGGATCCGGCCCGCGGGTTCCTGCCCGGCCCCGGCCCGGTGGAGGCGTTCGAGCCGCCCACCGGCCCCGGCATCCGGATGGACACCGGGGTGCGCTCCGGCTCCGTGGTGCCCAGCGAATACGACTCGCTGATGGCCAAGCTGATCGTCTGGGGCGAAGACCGCCCGCAGGCGCTGCGCCGGGCCCGGGCCGCCCTGGACGAGCTGGTAATCCGCGGCGTGCCCACGGTGGTGCCGTTCCACCAGGCCGTGGTCCGCTCCGAGGCGTTCACCCGCGACGGCGAGCTGGGCGTGTACACCACCTGGATCGAATCCGAGTTCGCCGAGCCGCTGGCCGCCTCCCCGCACATTGCCGCCGCCGCGACCGGCGCCGCCCGCGAAACCATCACCGTGGACATCGACGGCCGCGCCGTCGCCGTCGGGCTCCCCGCCGCCCTGCTGAACGCGCTGCGCTCCGGCGGCGATGCCGGCGCTGCCGCCACCGCCGACGCTGCAGCCGGCACCGCAGCCGGCACCGCGGACGACGCCGTGCTGGCGTCCCCGATGGCCGGGAATCTGGTCAAGTGGGTGGCCGACGACGGCGCGCAGCTGGCCGAGGGAGATCCGGTGGCGGTGCTGGAGGCGATGAAGATGGAGACCACCGTCCGCGCCCACCGGGCCGGGACCTTTGTCCGCAGCGGCCTGGAGCCCGGTGCCGCCGTCGGCCGCGGCGAAGCCCTCGGGGAGATCGGCTGACCGGGTGCCGTCACACGGGCCGGCGGTGCGCCGCCGGTCCGCTCCGGGCCGCTAGATTGGATGGATGCTCGTGAACCTGGGGGACGACGCCGCGCAGCGGGACGCACACGCCAACACCACGGTGTGGGTGGCCGAGGTGCTGCGCAGCCGGATCGCCGCCGGGGAGCTGCTGCCCGGCACCAAGCTGTCCGAACAGCAGCTGGCCGCGTCCCTGCAGGTCTCCCGCAACACGCTCCGGGAGGCATTCACCGTGCTCGCCGGCGAGGCCATGGTGACCCGGTATCCGAACCGCGGCGTGTTCGTGGCCTCCCCCGGCGCCGACGCGGTGCGGCGGATCTACCAGGTGCGCCGCCTGCTGGAGCCCGCGGCGGTGCTGTGGGGCCCGGAGCTGGACCTGGACCGGCTGGACGCCGTGATCGCCGACGCCCGGGACGCGAAATCCCGCGGGGCGGTGGCGGAGATGGCCGCCGCCAACCAGGCCTTCCATGAGGCCGTCGTCGCGATGTCCGGCAGCGGCCGGCTGCAGCAGATGATGTCCCTGGTGCTGGCCGAAATGCGGCTGGTCTTCCACGCCATGAGCAGCGAACCGGACTTCCACACCCACTACGTGGAGCAGAACGCCAAGCTGGTGGAGCTGCTGCGCGCCGGAAAGCGGAAGAAGGCCGCCGATGTGCTGCGCGGCTACCTTGACGCCGCGGAAGCGGAGCTGCTGGGGCATCTGGCGGCGGAGCGCTAACGCTCAGGCGGCCTTCCGCGCCCCGATCTCCGCGTCGATCAGCACCTCGGCGGCGGCCCGCGCCTGATGCGCCGCTTCGGGATCAGCGGAGATCGCGGCCGTGCTCTGGGCCCCCTCGGCCAGGATGGACAGCTGCGCGGCCAGCATCTCGGATCCGCCGAGGGCTCGGACCATGCCGGCCATGTACCGCTGGAACGACTCCTTGTGCTCGCGCACCTGCCGTGCCACCCCGGGGTTGGTGCCGCCGAGTTCGCCGAACGCGTTGATGAAGGCGCAGCCGCGGAAGGTTCCGGTGCAGAACCATTCCGCCAAATAGTCGTAGACCGCCAGCAGCTGCTCCCGCGGATTCGCTCCGGCGGCCACCACGCGCGCGGCCACCGCGGCCTCCCACTCCTCGTGCCGGCGCTGGAGCACGGCCACGACGATGTCTTCCTTCGACGGAAACAGTCCGTACAGCCGGCGCAGCGACACCCCGGCCGCGGTGCGCAGCTCATCCATGCCCACCGCCGCGAAGCCCTTGACGTAGTACAGCTCCTCCGCTGCCGCCAGGATTTGCTCGCGTGCCTCGTCCGTAGTCATGCCCCCATTGTACTTGACACGAGAACGAGCGTTCTCTAGTGTCTGAACATCAGCGAGAACGACCGTTCTCGCAGCTAGGGAAAAGGACAGGGACCATGGGCTTCATAAACGTCGGCACCGAGAACAGCACCCCGATCCACCTCTACTACGAGGACCACGGCAGCGGTCAGCCGGTGGTCCTGATCCACGGCTACCCGCTCAACGGCGACAGCTGGGAGCGCCAGGCCCGCGAACTGCTCGACGCCGGCTACCGCGTCATCACCTACGACCGCCGCGGCTTCGGCTCCTCCAGCAAGGTCGGCGCCGGCTACGACTACGACACCTTCGCCGCGGACCTGAACACCGTGCTGGAGACCCTGGACCTGCACGACGTCATCCTCGTCGGGTTCTCCATGGGCACCGGGGAGCTGGCCCGCTACGTTTCCCGCTACGGGGCGGACCGGGTGGCCAAGCTCGCCTTCCTCGCCTCGCTGGAGCCGTTCCTGGTGGCCCGCGACGACAACCCCGAGGGCGTGCCGCAGGAGGTCTTCGACGGCATCGCCGCGCAGGCCCGGGCGGACCGCTATGCCTGGTTCACCAGCTTCTTCTCCGACTTCTACAACCTCGATGAGACCCTCGGCTCCCGGATCAGCCAGGAGGCGGTCACGGCGAGCTGGAACACGGCCAGCACCAGCGCGCCCGTGGCGGCCTACGCCGTCGTGCCTGCGTGGATCGAGGACTTCCGCGCCGACGTCGAGGCGGTCCGCGCCAGCGGCAGGCCGTCGCTGATCCTGCATGGAACGGCCGACAACATCCTGCCCATCGATGCCACCGCCCGGCGGTTCCGGCAGATGTTGCCGGAGGCGCAGTACGTGGAGGTCGACGGCGCCCCGCACGGCCTGCTCTGGACGCACGCCGATGAGGTCAACAAGGCGCTGCTGGAGTTCGTCGGGAAGTAGGCCGAAGCAGGGCCGCCCCGGCCCGCCCGGCCACGCCGCCGCGCGGCGGCACGCCAGGCGGCGGCACGCCGGGCGGGCGGGCGGCTGCTACGGCACCAGGTAGGAGCTGTCCCGGGCGTCGGTGATGAGCATGTGGCCCGGTGCGTGGCCGATGGCCAGGGAGGGCTTGGATTCCATCACCGCCGCCTGCGGGGTCACCCCGCAGGCCCAGAACACCGGCACATGGCCCTCGGCAATCTCCACCGGGTCGCCGAAGTCCGGCCGGGCCAGGTCCGCGATACCGATCTCGGACGGGTTGCCGACGTGCACCGGCGCGCCGTGCACGGCCGGATAGCGGGAGGTGATGCGCACGGCGTCGGCCACCTGGGAGGCGGGCACCGGGCGCATGGACACCACCAGCGGCCCGGCCATCTCCCCGGCCGGTTCGCAGCGCACCGAGGTGCGGTACATCGGCACGTTGGTGCCCTGGTCGATGTGCGCGATCCGGACCCCGCCCTCCTGCAGCGCCGCCTCGAAGGTGAAGCTGCAGCCGACAATGAAGGTCACCAGGTCATCGCGCCAGTACTCGGTGATGTCGGTCGGATCGGCGACCTTCTCCCCGTTTTCGTACACCGTGTAGCGGGGCACGTCGGTGCGGATGTCACCGCCGGCCAGCAGCGGGCCGCTGGTCTCGCCGGCGTCGAGCACGCCCAGGATGGGGCAGGGCTTGGGGTTCCGCTGGGCGAAGAGCAGGACGTCGAACGCCTGTGCCTTGGGCACGATGATCAGGTTGGCCTGCGCGTATCCGGCGGACCAGCCCGCCGTCGGCGTCACCAGCCCGTCCCGGAACAGGGCCCGGGCCTCGGCCGGGGACATTGCCGCCCGGTCGAGGGCGGTCAAAGCGGTGGAGTTGGTCATCCTTCGATCCTTCCAATGTGCGCCGGCGGCGCCCGTCGGTTACTGCCAGAGCGCGGCGAGGCCGGAGAGCGAGTTCCAGCCGAGGAACAGGGTCAGCGCCCAGGACAGCACGCCGATGATCAGCAGCCACTTGGGGTACTCGTAGCCCTGCAGCAGGTCGCGGCGGCGCCAGGCGGCCCAGAGCAGGATGCCGAAGCCCAGCGGCAGGATCAGCCCGTTGAACGCGCCGGCGAAGACCAGCAGGGTCTGCGGGGCCTGGCCCAGCAGCAGGTACACCACGGTGCAGAAGGCGATGAACGCCACCGTGATCAGGCTGCGGGTGCGGTCCTTGGTGGCCGGCGTCGTGATGAAGGAGACCGAGGTGTAGGCCGCGCCGATCACTGAGGTCAGGGCCGCGGCCCAGAACACGATGCCGAACATCCGCAGCCCGATCTCGCCGGCGGCGTGCCGGAAGGCGTCCGCGGCGAGGTTGTCGCCGGCCAGGGTGACGCCGCCGGCGACCACGCCCAGGATGGCCAGGAACAGCAGCATGCGCATCACGCCGGTGACGATGATCCCCAGCAGCGAGACCTTGGTGATGTCCTTGACGTGGCCGGGGCCGGTGGTGCCGGAGTCCAGCAGCCGGTGCGCGCCGGCGTAGGTGATGTAGCCGCCGACGGTGCCGCCGATCAGGGTGGTGATGGTCAGGAAGTCCACCTGCTCGGGCAGCACGGTGTTCGTCAGCGCCTCGCCGACGGGCGGGGCCGCGGAGACCGCCACGTAGATCATCAGCAGGATCATGACGGCGCCGAGCGCCACGACGATCCGGTCCAGGGCCAGCCCGGCCTTCTTGGACAGGAAGATGAAGATGGCGACGGCGGCGGAGATCGCCCCGCCGATCTTGGTGTCCATGCCCAGCATGGCGTTCATGCCCAGGCCGGTGCCGGCGATGTTGCCGATGTTGAACACCAGTCCGCCGAGGAAGACCAGCCCGGCGAGCACCCAGCCGGCGCCGGGCAGCACCTTGTTGCCGAGAGTCTGGGCGCGCAGTCCGGAGACGCCGATGATGCGCCAGACGTTCATCTGGACGGCGATGTCCACCAGGATCGAGACCAGGATGGCGAAGGCGAAGGCCGCGCCGAGCTGGACGGTGAAGACCGTGGTCTGGGTGATGAAGCCGGGCCCGATGGCGCTGGTGGCCATGAGGAACATGGCTCCGAGCAGGGCCGTGCGCTTGGCGTTGGGCCGGACCTTCACTTTCGTCGGCGTGCTGTCCATGCGGTGATTCCGATCGCTGGGAGATGTGGGGGGCGCCACAGGGGCTTCCAGCAGTCTAAGGGTTGTTGAACAATCCACCGCCAGTTTTGTTGAACAATCCGTCGATTCTTTACACGCTTTTTACATGCGTCACTGCCACAACGCACTGAGCCCGGCGAGGGAGTTCCAGCCCAGGTACAGCGTCAGCAGCCACGCCAGCGCCCCGGCGGCCAACAGCCACTTCGGATACCGGTAGCCGGCCAGCAGGTCCCGGCGCCGCCACGCCACCCAGAGCAGGATCGCGAAGCCCAGCGGCAGGATCAGCCCGTTGAACGCCCCGGCGAACACCAGCAGGGTCTGCGGGGGCTGCCCGGCGAGCAGGTAGGCGGCGGCGCAGACGGCGATGAACGCCACGGTCAGCAGGTTCCGGACCCGGGCGCTGGTGGCCGGCGAGGTGACAAAGGAGACCGAGGTGTACGAGGCGCCGATCACCGAGGTGAGCGCCGCGGCCCAGAAGATGACGCCGAACATCCGGATGCCGATCTCCCCCGCGGCGACGCCGAACGCTTCGGCGGCGAGGTTGCCGCTGGTCAGCACCGCTCCCCCGGCCACCACGCCGAGGATCGCCAGGAACAGCAGGGCCCGCATCACCCCGGTGACGATCACCCCGAGCAGTGCGGCCCGGGTGATCGGGCGGATGTTGCCGATGCCCGAGTTGCCGGCGTCGACCATCCGGTGCGCACCGGCGTAGGTGATGTAGCCGCCCACGGTGCCGCCGATCAGGGTGGTGATCGCCAGGAAGTCCACCTGGTCCGGCAGCACGGTGTTCTTCAGCGCCTGTCCCACCGGCGGGCCGGCGATGATCGCCACGTAGAGCATGAGCAGGATCATCACCGCGCCCAGGATCACCACGATCCGGTCCAGGGCCAGGCCGGCGCGCTTGGAGAGGAAGATCAGGATCGCCAGGACCGCGGAGACGGCGGCGCCGATCCAGGTGTCCAGGCCGAGCATGGCGTTCAGGCCCAGCCCGGTGCCGGCCACGTTCCCGACGTTGAAGACCAGCCCGCCGACGAACACCAGCGCGGCCAGCACCCAGCCGGCGCCGGGCAGCACCTTGTTGGCCAGCACCTGGGCGCGCAGCCCTGAGACGCCGATGACCCGCCAGACGTTCAGCTGCACCGCGATGTCCACCAGGATCGAGACCAGTATCGCGAACGCAAACGCGGCCCCCAGCTGCACGGTGAACACGGTGGTCTGGGTGATGAAGCCGGGCCCGATGGCGCTGGTGGCCATGAGGAACATGGCCCCGAGGATGGCCGCCCGTTTGGTGTCCGGCTCCCGGCGCGGTTTGCGCTGTGCAGGGGTTTTCTCGTCCATGGCCCGGTCCGTTCACTGGGTTCCGGTGCTGCCTGTCGCGGAAAGTGTACGGCGGCGGTTCCGGCCCGGGAAGCCGACCGCCGCCCGGAGCCGGGTTCTCCGTCCAGGCCGCGGCGGCATCAGGGGTCAGTACCGGTATTTGAATCCAACGTGGCTCGGGTGAAATCCCAGCCGCTGATAGAAGCGATGCGCGGCAGCCCGGCGGCTGTTCGACTGCAGCTGTGCCAGTCCCGCCCCTTCGCGGCGTCCGGCCGCCATCGCCCAGGCCAGCATGGCAGCTCCCAGCCCCTTCGACTGCAGGTCGCTGCGGACGTGGACCGCCTCGATCTGCAGCCGGGTCGCACCACCGGCCGCCAGGCAGGGAAGCAACGTCAGCTGCATGGTCCCGGCAATGTCATTCTCGCCGTCGACCGCCACCAGCAGCAGATGGGCCGGGTCAGCGGCGATAGCCTCGTATGCCTTCCGATAGGGCTCCAGGGAGGCCGCCGTCCCGGTCTCGGCACCCCGGTCGGCACTGAGCGGATCGGCGGCGAACATCCGCACGATCGGTGTCAGGTCAGCGTGTGTTGCCCGCCGCAGCCGATAGGTGCCGTTCAGCAGTTCCGCTTCGTCAAGATCCGTGTGGTCCCACATCTCGGCGACGCTCAGTCCCGAACGGCCCGGCTTGGATGCGGCATCCGCCCGTAGCCGGGCTCGCCCGCCCATCCCGGCTGCCGGCGTCCGGGCAGGACGACGGCGCGGGGCCGGCTGCGCCTGGCGGCGCCGCGGACGACGTCGACCGCGTCCCGGATGCCGACCCGCAGCGCCGGCCCGTGCCCGGGCAGCAGCAGCGACGCGTCGAGCCGGGCCAGGGTGAGCAGGGCGCCCGCCGTCCCCGCGCCGTCGTGGTGGAACATGCCGTGCAGCAGCTGCGGCCCGGTGCGGGTGCTGGTCCGGTGGCCGGTCACCAGCGCGTCGCCGGTGACCACGGCGTGCGCCGCCGGCAGGTAGAAGGCGGTGTGCCCGGGCGTATGTCCCGGGGTGGGTACGGCGACGGGGCTGCCGGGCAGCTCGGCGAGCTGCTCATCCGTCCAGGCCGACGCGTCCGGGATCCCCACCTTGGCGAGTCCGCCCGCGCCGAGCACCTGCACGCTCCAGGCCAGCACCCGCGGCCGCCAGGAATGGGCCAGCACCTGCAGCGCGGGCACCTGCGCTTTTTCCTGGCCGCGGAGCAGGGCCAGTTCGCCTCGGCTGGCCAGCACGGGAGTGCCGTAGGCAGCGGCGAAGAAGGCGGCCGCCCCCGTATGGTCCACGTGGGCGTGGGTGACCAGCACCGCGGCGGCAGCTCCCGGGTCCAGTCCGGCTTCGCGGATCGAGGCCAGGACCAGGGTCCGGTCCCCCGGATATCCGCCGTCCACCAGCGTGAATTCCCGGCCGCGGCGCAGGATAACCCAGTTCGACGCCGGCCCCTCCACGAACAGCACGTCCCGGGCCGGCTCGCTCAGGGCATACCCTTCAGTGCGCTTCATTGCTACCTCCTGCCCGTTTCACAGCAGAGGGTGCCACCCATGCCGCCGCGCGTCAACGGGCCCGTCACTGCCGGTTTCCTCCAGACGGCGGGCAGCCGGCACGGATCGCGTCAGGCGCTGCCGGCCACCAGCACCGCCACGATGGGCGCCACCCAGAGCAGGAAGGTCAGCAGGAACAGCAGCGCCCCGGTACGCGGTGCGCCCATCCGCGCGCCGGCAATCAGGCAGGTGCCGCCGAGCGCCAGCCCGGCGAGCCAGCCCGGGCCGAGCCAGAGCGCGGCTCCGGACCATCCGCCGTCGACCTCCAGCGCCAGCCGCACCAGGGTCCAGGCGGGCAGCGCGCTCAGCAGGTAGAACAGCGCACCGATGCCGACGGCGAGGCCGCCGGCCCAGCCCAGCCGCTGCGCCGGTTTCACCGGTCCCGTGTCCGCCGCCATGGCCCCCCTTGTCCTCACAGATCGGTCCGGCCGGTCCCCGACGCTGCGGGAACGGGCCGCGCGCCGCGGACGCGGCACGTCCTCCACACCCTACAAGCCGGGGCGGGTCAGCGTCCGGTGGGCAGGGTGAGGATTTCGGCGCCGTCCTCGGTGATCGCGATGGTGTGTTCGGTGTGCGCGGTGCGGCAGCCGGTGGCGCTGCGCAGCGTCCACCCGTCGGGGTCCATGGCCAGTTCCGCGGTGTCCGCCATGATCCAGGGTTCGAGGGCCAGCATGAGCCCGGGGACCAGCTTGTAGCCGCGGCCGGGCCGGCCGGTGTTCGGGATGTGCGGGTCCTGGTGCATGGTGGAGCCGATGCCGTGGCCGCCGAACTCGGTGTTGACCGGGAACCCGGCCTCGCTGAGCACGGCGCCGATGGCGTGCGAGATGTCGCCGATCTTCGCCCCGGGGCGGGCGGCGGCGATGCCGGCGGCCAGGGCGCGCTCGGTGGCGCGGATCATCGCCACGCTCTGCGCGGGCCTGGCCTCCCCCACGATGAAGCTGATGGCGGCGTCGGCGGCCACGCCGTCCTTGATGACGGCCAGGTCGAGGGTGAGCAGGTCGCCGTCGGCCAGGGCGTAGTCGTGCGGCAGGCCGTGCAGCACGGCGTCGTTGACGGCGGTGCAGATGTAGTGGCCGAACGGGCCGCGGCCGAACGAGGGCTCATAGTTGACGTAGCAGGACTGCGCGCCGGCCTCCTCGATCATGCTGCGGGTCCACTGATCGATCTCCAGCAGGTTGGTGCCGACCCGGGCCCGGCGCTTCATCTCCTGCAGGATGTCCGCCACCAGGGCGCCGGTGACCTTCGCCCGCTCCAGTTCGCTCGAACTCATGATCTCGATCATTCAATGCCTTTCTTGTAGTCCCCGGCCCGGCTGCCCGGGCGGGTCAGGCCAGCACGTGGTGCCGGCCCAGCGGCAGCATCAGCGGCTTGCCGGAGGACGGGTCGGTGATGACCTGGTTCTCCAGTCCGAACACGGCCCGCACCGTCTCCTGCGTGAGCACCTCCTCCGGGGAACCGGCCGCGTGCAGCCGGCCGGCGGCCAGGGCCACCAGATGGTCAGCGTACCGGGCCGCCAGGTTCAGGTCATGCAGCACCATCACGATCGTGGTGCCCCGGGATTGGTTCAGGTCGGTCAGCAGGTCCAGCACCTCGATCTGGTGGCTGACGTCGAGGAAGGTGGTCGGCTCGTCCAACAGCAGCAGGTCCGTCTGCTGGGCCAGGGCCATGGCGATCCATACCCGCTGCCGCTGCCCGCCGGAGAGTTCGTCCACCGCCCGGTCCGCGAGCGCGGCGGTCCCGGTGGCGTCCAGTGCGGCGGCGACGGCGGCGTCGTCCTCCGCGGTCCAGCGGGCCAGGAAGCCCTGGTGCGGGTGCCGTCCGCGGCCCACCAGGTCCGCCACCGTGATGCCCTCCGGGGCGATCGGGGACTGCGGCAGCAGCCCCAGGGTGCGGGCCAGCTGCTTGGCCGGCAGCCGGTGCACGGCCTTGCCGTCCAGCAGCACATGCCCGTGCCGCGGGGCCAGCAGCCGGGACATCGCCCGCAGCAGGGTCGACTTGCCGCAGGCGTTGGCGCCGATGATGGCGGTAACCCGGCCGGCCGGCACCGCCAGGTCCAGCGAGTCGATGACCGTGCGGTCGCCGTAGCCCAGGGTGAGGCCTTCGACGATCAGGGAATGCGAGTCGGTCACAGTGAGGCTCCTGCCCGGTTGACGCGGACGATGAGGTAGACGAGGTAGGGCGCGCCGAGCACCCCGGTGATGATGCCCACCGGGTAGCGGGTACCGAACGCGTACTGGCCCAGGAAGTCCGCCGCCAGCACCAGCAGCGCCCCGACCAGGGCGGCGGGCACCAGCAGCGACGGTCCGGGGCCGACCAGCCGGGCGGCGATCGGCCCGGCCAGGAACGCGACGAACGCAATCGGCCCGGCGGCGGCGGTGGCGAAGGAGATCAGCGCGACGGCCGCCACGATCACCACCAGCCGGGTCCGGTCCACCCGCACCCCGAGCGCCGCGGCGGTGTCATCACCGAGCCGGGTGGCGGCCAGGTTGCGGGTCTGGGACAGCAGCGCCGGCCCGAACACGGCCAGCGCCGCCAGCACCGGCACCACCTGCGCCCAGGCGGCGCCGTTGAGGCTGCCGGTGAGCCAGCGCATGGCTTCCTGCATTTCCCAGTCCGGTGCCTGCGAGAGCATGTACGCGGTGAAGGAGTCCAGCATCGCGGCGACGCCGATGCCGATCAGGATCAGCCGGGTGCCGGCCACCCCGGATTTCCAGGACAGCGCGTAGATGGCCAGCGCCACCGCCAGCCCGGCGGTGATGGCGAAGACGGACACGGCTGCGCCGCCCAGGGACAGGCCGATGATCGCGAACGCGGCCGCGGCGCTGGCGCCGGCGCTGATCCCGATGATGTCCGGGCTGGCCAGGGGGTTGCGCAGCATGGTCTGGAAGGCGACGCCGGCCAGGCCGAAGCACGCGCCGGTGAGCACCGCCAGCACCGCGCGCGGCAGCCGCAGCCGCCCCACGGTGAAGGAGGCGCCGGGCACGTCCTGACCCAGAATGACGCCAAGAACGTCCGCGGGCCGGTAGAAGGTGTGCCCGGCCATCAGGCTGAGCGCGAAGACGGCCAGCACCAGGGCGGTGAGCACCCCGAGCACGGCCCGGCTGCGCATCCGGCGGCGGCGCCGGGCCCGGACCACGGCCTGCAGGGTGGCGGACTCCGCGGCTTCGGGCTCGGCGGCGCCGGGCGCGGCGGGCACGGGAACGCCGGCAGGAGGAGGAACGGTCACAGCGCACGCACCTTCTGCCGACGGACGATCCAGATGAACACCGGAGCGCCGACCAGCGCGGTGAGGATCCCGACGTCGATCTCCGCCGGCCGGGCGACGACGCGGCCGAGCACGTCGGCGGCGGTTACCAGGGCGGCGCCGGCGACGGCGGAGAAGGGCAGCAGCCAGCGGTGGTCCACGCCGACCAGCAGCCGGCAGGCGTGCGGCACCACCAGCCCGACGAAGGCAATGGGCCCGGTGACGGCGGTGCAGGCCCCGCACAGCACGACGGCGCCGGCGGCCGCCAGCGCGCGGGTCCGGGCCACCTTCTCCCCCAGCCCGGCGGCGAGGTCATCGCCCAGGGCCAGCGAGTTCAGGCCGCGGGCGGAGAGGAAGCAGAGCAGGAACCCGGCCAGGATGAACGGGGCCACCTGGCCGATGCTGTCGAAGGTTCCGCCGCCCACGCCGCCGATCTGCCAGGACCGGGCGCCGCCGGCCAGGTCGTTGCGGGGCAGCACCACGGCGCTGACGAAGGAGGCCAGCGCGGCGGAGGTCGCCGCCCCGGCCAGGGCCAGCTTCAGCGGGGTGGCGCCGCCGCGGCCCAGCGACCCGACGGCGTAGACGAACACGGCGGCCGCCGCGGCGCCGGCGATGGCGGTCCAGATGTAGCCGGTGACGGTGGCCAGGCCGAACCAGGCCATGCCGCACACCACCGCCAAAGACGCGCCCATGTTCACGCCGAGGATCCCCGGATCGGCCAGCGGGTTGCGGGTGACGCCCTGCATCACGGCCCCGGCCAGGCCCAGCGCCGCCCCCGCGGTCACGGCGAGCACGGTGCGCGGAATGCGCTTGGCCACCGCGGCCTGGTCAAAGCCCTCGGCCGAGCCACCCAGGGCGGCGGCGATGTCCGACCAGCCGACGTCGCGCGCGCCCACGGTGATGGAGGCCAGCATCAGCCCGGCCAGCAGGACCAGGACGGCGGCCAGCCAGAGCACGCGAAGCCGCCGCGGCCGCCGCAGCGATGCGGCGGCCGCGGCGGCGGGCGGGGTGGAAGTGCTCACTTGGCCTTGTCGGCGGCGTCGGCGAGCAGCGAGACGTAGTCCTCGAGCACCCAGCTGATCGCCAGCGGGGTCGGGTTGGCGGCGGTACCCAGCGGCTGGTCACCGGGCAGGGACACGACGGCGCCGTTGGCGACGGCGGGGATCTGCGAGAGCAGCGGATCGGCCTCCAGGGTGGCCAGCAGGTCCTCGCCGCCGTAGGTGACGATGATGTCGACGTCGGCGAACGCGTCGGCCTGCTCGGCGGAGCGGGTCAGCGCGAACTTCTCGGTCTCCGCGGAGGCGTCGGCGATGCTGCCCGCCACGGACATGCCGAGGTCTTCGAAGAACAGGGTGCGCGGATCATGGGTGGTGTAGAAGCTGACCTGGCTGAGGTCGGTGGGATCCACGTGGGTGAGGAACATGGCGCTGCGGCCCTCAATGGCCGGGAAGTCGGCGGCCGTGTCCGCCATCTGCTGTTCCAGGTCCGCGATCAGGTCGCGGCCCTCCTGCTCCAGGCCCAGCGCCCGGCTGTTCAGTTCCACCATTTCGCGCCAGGAGGTGCCCCAGGCGGTTTCCGGGTAGGCGACCACGGGCGCGATGTCGCTGAGCGTGTCGTAGTCCTCCTGGGTCAGCCCGGAGTAGGCGGCCAGGATGACGTCCGGCTGGGTGTCGGCGACGGCTTCAAAGTCGATCCCGTCGTTCTCGTCGAACAGTACGGGGGTGTCGGCGTCCAGCTCGGTCAGGGCCTCCTCGACCCAGGGCAGCACGCCGTCGCCGTCGTCGTCGCCGAAGTTCGCGGCGGCCATGCCCACGGGCACGACGCCCAAGGCCAGCGGCACCTCATGGTTGGCCCAGTTCACGGTGGCGACGCGTTCGGGCTTGTCCTCGATGACGGTGGTGCCCAGGGCGTGCTCGATGGTGACCGACTCCCACGCGCCGTCGGAAGCCGCGGCACCGTTGCCGTCGGCGGAGGACGGGGAGCAGGCGGCGAGGCCGGCGGAGAGCAGGACTGCCGTGGAGAGGGCAGCAAGACGTGATGCGCGCAAGGGAAACGTCCTTCTCGAAAGGGGGGCGGAAGCGGCGGCCCCCGCCCCCGCACCGGTGCCGGCGCCAGCTTAGGAGTACCTAACCAAGGACAGCCTAAGTGGCAGAGGGGACGGATGACGAATGGCGTGAAATGTGACGCCGTGCGGCGTCAGGCCGGCGCCCCGTCCTTGAACACCCGCCAGGTCAGCGGCATCCCGGGCCGGTACGCCAGGTGGACCGCCGACGGCGCGTCCAGCACCTGCAGATCCGCACGCTTGCCGACCTCCACGGAACCGGTCTCGTCCTGCAGCCGCAGCGCGAGCGCGCCGGCCCAGGTGGCGGCGCGGACCGCCTCCGCAACCGTCAGCCGCATCTGCAGCACCGCGGTGGCCACGCAGAACCCCATCGACGAGGTGAAGCTGGTGCCCGGATTCAGGTTCGAGGCCAGCGCCACCGGCACCCCCGCATCCAGCAGCCGGCGCGCCGGGGCCAGCGGCTGCCGCGTGGACAGGTCGCAGGCGGGCAGGCAGGTCGCCACCGTACCCGGTGTTCCGGCTGACGCCGCGGCGTCCCACTCCGCCCAGGTGCCGGCCAGGGCGGCGACGTCGGCGGCGTCGAGATGGTTGACATGGTCCACGGACGCCGCACCGCACTCCGCCGCCAGCCGGACGCCGGGGCCCGGGCCGAGCTGGTTGCCGTGCACGCGCAGGCCCAGCCCGGCCTCGGCCGCCGCGGCCAGGATCGCGGCCGCATGCTCCCGGTCGAACGCCCCGCGTTCGCAGAACACGTCCGCCCACTGCACGTACGGGCGCACCGCGTCGAGCATCGGCCCGGTGACCAGCGCCGTGTAGCCGTCGATGTCGGCGCCCTCGGGCACCAGGTGGCCGCCGAGGAAGGTCACGGCGTCGGCCTCGCCCGCCGCGATGCGGGCGTGCCGGGCCTCGGAGGCGACATCCAGCCCATATCCGGTCTTCGTCTCCAGGGTGGTGGTGCCGCCGGCCCGCGCCTCCGCCACCCGCCGGCGCACCAGCCCGGCCAGGTCGGCATCCGTCGCGGCGCGGGTGGCGGCGACGGTGGTGCCGATCCCGCCGGCGGCGTAGTCCTGCCCGGCCATCCGGGCTTCGAACTCCGCGGACCGGTCTCCGGCGAAGACCAGGTGCGTGTGCGAGTCCACCCAGCCCGGAAGCACGGCCCGGCCGGCCAGGTCGGTCGCCGCGTCGGCGGCCGGTGCGCGGGAGGCCGGACCCAGCCAGGCGATCCGCCCGTCCTCGATCACCAGGGCCGCGCCGGTGAGCACCCGGTCCTCGGCGTCCACGGTGCGCAGCTCGCCGATGTTGGTCAGCAGATGCGCGGTGCCGGTGCCGTGACATCCCGGGCCCGGGGCGGGGGCACCGGGGTCGACGACAGGGTCCGGTCGTGCGCCTGCGGAAGCTCCGGCGCCGGCGGCCGCGCTCACGGCGCCGCCGCCCGGAACTGCGGCCACCGAGCGAAGAACTCCCGGTACAGCTGCGCCGGGTCCCCGAGCCGGACGTGCCGTCCGTTCCGGGCGATGACGTCGCCGGCGACCTGCACCTCGAGCACGTCCGCCGCCGTCGCGCTCATCGGCAGCTGCCCGGGCGCCGAACCGGCCGTCCGCACGGAGCCGGCATCCACCAGGATCCGGTCCGCCGCAGCGGTTTGAGGCAGGCCGAGTGCCCGCCGCCCGCCGTCCGCCGCCGCCGCGGTCAGCTGCTCCGGCGTGAACCGGGCCCGCTGACCGCTGGCCAGCCGTTCACCGTGTTCCAGCGCGCGCATCTCCAGGAACGGGTCGACGACGGCGTGCTGGTCGCTGCCCAGGCCCAGCACCGCACCGGCGTCGGCCAGGGCACGGGCCGGGCCGATCCCGTCGCCGAGGTCCGCCTCGGTGGTCGGACAGAGCGCGACGTTCGCCCGCGCCCCGCCGAGCAGCGCAATGTCCCCGGGCGTGAGGTGGGTGGCGTGGACGGCGGTGAAGTGCGGTCCGAGCAGACCGGCGCGGGCGAACAGCTCGGTGGGAGTGCATCCGTAGGCGGCCTCGCAGGCCGCGTTCTCGGCCGGCTGCTCGGAGACGTGGGCGTGCAGCGGCTCGCCCGGGTCCAGGGCGGCGGCGATCGTCGGCAGCGCCGCGGCGGGAACGGCACGGACCGAATGCACGGCGGCGCCGAGGCGCAGCAGGCCGCGCCGGCCGCGCCCGGAGGCGGCCGCGCGCTCCGCCAGCGCCGCGCGCAGGCTCCGGTGCCGGCGGGCCCAGGCCGCGGCGTCGGCGTCGGCGAACCGGGCCTGCTCCGGGGACAGCGGCAGCACCCTGCCGCCGGAATCGAGCCCGCCCTGCAGGTAGCAGGCATCGAGCAGGGTGAGCCGGATGCCGACGTCGAGGGCGGCGTCGGCGAGCGCCAGGGCCATGGCGTGCTCCCGTGCTCCCGGGGTGTGGTGCAGGTAGTGGAACTCCCCCACCGCGGTGTATCCGGCGGCGGCCAGTTCGGCGTATACGGCCGTGGCCAGGTCCCGGTAGGCGGCCGGATCCAGCCGGTCCGCGTACCGGTACATCTGCGTGCGCCAGGTCCAGAAGGAGTCCGGGCCCGACGCCGGGCCGCGGGCGTGGGTGCGCCCGCGCAGCAGCCGGTGGAAGGCATGGGAATGCGCGTTGACCGGTCCGGGCAGCTCCACCGCCCGGGCGCCGGACGTCTCCATGTCCGGGCCGCGGCCGGCGTCCTGGCCGCGGCCGGTCTCCGGGTCGCGGCCTGCGTCCGGGCCGGCCCCGGCGGACAGCGCGGTCACAGCAGGTCCGCCAAGGCGTCGGCGAGCGCGGCGGCGCCGGTGTCGGCGTCGTCGTCCTCCACATGCTCCTCGGGAGCGTGGCTGATGCCGGTGGGGTTGCGGACAAACAGCATCCCTGCCGGTTTGTGCCGGGCCAGCACCCCGGCGTCGTGCCCCGCCCCGGTGGCCAGCAGCGGCGCGTCCGGAACGGTGCGGCGCAGCGACTCGGTGAGCATGCCGGCAAGGACCGGGTCGAACTGCACGGTGCCGGTGCTGGATTCCTCGGTCAGGGACGCGGTGCAGCCTTCGAACGCGGCGGTCTTCTGCGCCTGGCCGTGGATGCGCTGCACCAGCTCCGCCGTCACGTGGTCCTCGGGGTGCCGCACGTCCAGCCACAGGTCCACCCGGGAGGCGATTACGTTGGTGCCGCCGGGCACCGGTTCCAGCCGGCCCACGGTGGCGCGGGCGTCGGGCACCTGGCCGGCGGCCTTCCGCACCGCCAGCACCACCTGCGCGGCGGCGACCATCGGATCCGCGCGGTCCTCCATCAACGTGGTGCCGGCGTGGTTGCCCTGCCCGTGCAGGCTCAGCCGCCACCGGCCGTGCCCGAGGATGGAGCTGCCGACGGCGACGGCGGGCCCGGGCGCAGCGTCCTCGGCGAGCGGGGCCAGGTTCCGCCCCTGTTCCACGTGCAGTTCCACGAAGTCGCCGATGCTGTCCAGGGCGGCGGGGTCGCGGCCGGCGCGGGCCGGATCCAGGCCGGCGGCGTGCAGGGCCTCGGCGAACGTGGTGCCATCGGCGTCGGTCAGGGCGAGGGCGCGGGCCGGGTCCAGGTCTCCGGTCATCAGCCGGGAGCCCAGGCAGGCGACGCCGAACCGGGACCCTTCCTCTTCCGCGGGCACCAGGATGGCCAGGGCCCGGTTCCGGGTCAGTTGCCCGGCGGCTTCCCGGGCCTGCAGGTCGGAGACCGCGGCCAGGGCGGAGGCCACGCCGAGGGGCCCGTCGAACCGGCCGCCGCCGGGCACCGAGTCCAGGTGCGAGCCGGTGACCAGCGCGCCCCGGCGGGCCTGTGCCGTCGTCCGCCCGGCGCGCGGCGGCAGGTCCCACCAGGCCCAGAGCCCGCCGTTGCCGTCCGGTTCCACGGACAGGCCGCGGGCGGCGGCCTCGGCAGTGAACCACTCCCGCAGGGTCCGCTCCGCCGGTGAGAACACCGGCCGGGTGACTCCGCCGCGGCGCGGATCGCGGCCGACGTCGGCAATGGCCGCCAGCAGCCCGGCCACCCCGCTCACGGCCGGCCCGCCCCGGACATGGGGATCCGTACCCCGCGCTCGGCGGCGACCTGCCGGGCGCGCGGGTAGCCGGCGTCGGCGTGCCGGGCGACGCCGAGCCCGGGGTCGTTGGTGAGCAGGGCGGTGAGCTTGGCGGCGGCCAGGTCGGTGCCGTCGGCCACGCCCACCTGCCCGGCGTGGATGGACCGGCCGATGCCGACGCCGCCGCCGTGGTGGATGGAGACCCAGGTGGCGCCGGAGCTGGCGGCCAGCAGCGCGTTGAGCAGCGGCCAGTCCGCGATGGCGTCGGAGCCGTCACGCATCGCCTCGGTCTCCCGGTACGGGGAGGCCACGGATCCGGAGTCCAGGTGGTCGCGGCCGATCACGATCGGCGCGGAGACCTTCCCCTCGGCGACCAGCCGGTTGAACAGCTGCCCGGCCCGGTGCCGTTCCCCGTAGCCGAGCCAGCAGATCCGCGCCGGCAGGCCCTGGAACTCCACGTGCTCGGCGGCGGCGTCCAGCCAGCGGTGCAGGTGCGTGTTCTCCGGGAACAGGTCCTTCAGCGCCGCGTCGGTGACGGCGATGTCCTGCGGGTCCCCCGACAGCGCCACCCAGCGGAACGGGCCGAGCCCTTCGCAGAACAGCGGGCGGATGTAGGCGGGCACGAAGCCGGGAAACTCGAACGCCCGGGCGAAGCCGCCCTTGCGCGCCTCGTCCCGGATGGAGTTGCCGTAGTCGAAGACCTCCGCCCCCGCGTCCTGGAAGCCGACCATGGCCTCGACCTGCGCGGCCATCGCGGCCTGCGCCGCCTTGGTGAATCCCTCCGGGTCGGCGGTTGCCTGCGCCTGCCACTGCTCCACGGTGTATTCGGGCGGCAGGTAGGACAGCGGATCGTGGGCGCTGGTCTGGTCGGTGACGATGTCGATCCGGACCTGCCCGGCCCGGTGCCGGCGCAGCAGCTCGGGGAAGACGACGGCGGCGTTGCCGACGTAGCCCACGGAGAGCGGGCGGCGGGTGTCCCGGGCGGCCTGCAGCTTGGCCAGCGCGGCGTCCAGGTCCGTCTCCACCTCGTCGAGGTAGCGGGAGGCGACGCGGCGGCGCAGCCGGTCCTCGGCGACGTCGACCACCAGCACGGTGCCGCCGTTGAGCGTCACCGCCAGCGGCTGGGCCCCGCCCATGCCGCCGCAGCCGCCGGTCAGGGTCAGGGTGCCGGCCAGGGTCGCCTCACCCGCCGCCGGGGCGGCGGCCTCTGCCAGCCGTCCGGCGAGCTTGCGGGCGACGGCGGCGAAGGTTTCGTAGGTGCCCTGCAGGATGCCCTGGGTGCCGATGTAGATCCAGGACCCGGCGGTCATCTGCCCGTACATGGTCAACCCCTCGGCCTCCAGCCGCCGGAACTCGGGCCAGCTGGCCCAGTCCCCCACCAGGTTGGAGTTGGCGATCAGCACCCGCGGAGCCCAGGCATTGGTTCGGAACACCGCCACCGGCTTGCCGGACTGCACCAGCAGGGTCTCCTCCGGGTCCAGGTCCTGCAGCGCCGCGACGATCGCGTCGTAGGCCTCCCAGGAGCGGGCGGCCCGGCCGGTGCCGCCGTAGACCACCAGGTCCTCGGGCCGTTCGGCGACCTCGGGGTCCAGGTTGTTCATCAGCATCCGCAGCGGCGCCTCGGTCTGCCAGCTGCGGGCGGTCAGCCCGCTGCCGTGCGGGGCGCGGATGCGGCGGGACGGATCGTGCGTGGTGGTGCTCATCGGTGTCTCCTTTGACGGATGGCGGGATGCACGGCAGGGCCCGGCTTACCGGGCCGGAACGGGTGGCCCGGCGGGCCGGGCGTCGGCCGCCGGGGCGTTCTGCGGCGGCGGCACGGCGAGCACGCCGGCCGCCGCGTCGGCGACCAGGCGGCCCAGCTCGGCGGTGCGGGCCGCATCGGTGCGGTAGGACGGGGCGACGACGGACAGGGCGGCGACGATGCGGGCGTGGCTGCCGCTGCCGGCGGTGACCGGGGCGGCGACGGCGGTGACGTCCTCCTCCACCGCGCTGTCCGCGACGGCGTAGCCGCCTTCACCCAGCTGCCCGCCCAGCGCGGCACCCGCGGCCGTGCCGGCCAGCGGAAGGCTGCGGCCCACCCAGGAGGTGTGCCGCACCGAGCGCGTGCCCTCATGCACGGCGAGGTACACCGCCTCTCCGGCCACGGGCCCGGGCACCGCGAGATAGGCGGACTCGCCGGTCTCGGCGACCAGCCGGGACAGCGCCGGAGCGGCCAGCGGCACCAGCTCCTCGTGCCCGAGCGCCTGGGCACCCAGCTGGACCAGGCGCAGGCCGGGCCGCCAGCCGCCGTCGCCGTCACGGCGGACGAAGCCGCTGCCCTCCAGGGTGCGCAGCAGCCGCAGCGCGGTGGAGGCGGACAGGCCGGCGGCGCGGGCGGCGTCGGCCAGGCTGGTCGACCCGGCGGCGCAGACCGCCCCCAGCACGTCCAGGGCCCGTTCGACGGTGCGGGTGGCGGTTTCCGGCACGGGATCCCCTTGCAACTCGACGATTTCAGCGTTTCACTTATTGAAACTCGCGTTTCAACTGCTGGCAAGAGGGGCGTCACTGCTCCCGCCGGCCGAGAGGAGCTTCGTGGACAGCGCCGTGCACGTATCCCCCGCCCGCACCACGGATCCGGTCCAGGTCGGCCCGCATCCGCTGGCACCTGACGACGTCGTCGCCGTGGCCCGCCACGACCGTCCGGTGGTCCTGGCCCCGGCGTCGCTGGCCGCGATGGAGGCCTCCCGTGCCGTGATCGAGGCGCTGATCGACGATGAGCGGCCGCACTACGGCGTCTCCACCGGGTTCGGTGCCCTGGCCACCCGGCAGATCCCGGTGCCGCAGCGCGAGGCGCTGCAGCGCTCGCTGATCCGGTCCCACGCCGCGTCCTCCGGCGGCGAGGTGGACCGGGAGGTGGTGCGGGCGCTGATGCTCAACCGGCTGCACACCATGGCCACCGGGCGCACCGGGGTCCGCCCCGCCGTGGCGCACGCCTACGCCGCGCTGCTGAACGCCGGGCTCACCCCGGTGGTGCGCGAATACGGTTCGCTGGGCTGTTCCGGGGATCTGGCGCCGCTGAGCCACTGTGCCCTGGCGGCGATGGGCGAGGGTGACGTGCGCACGGCCGACGGCGAGCTGCGCCCGGCGGGCAAGGCGCTGGCCGACGCCGGCATCGAGCCGCTGGTGCTGCGGGAAAAGGAGGGCCTGGCCCTGGTCAACGGCACCGACGGGATGCTGGGCATGCTGGTGCTGGCCGCTGCGGACCTCCGCCGGCTCGCCGCCACCGCCGACCTGGCCGCGGCCCTGTCGGTCGAGGGGCTGCTGGGCACCGACGACGTCTTCGCCGAGGACCTGCACGCGCTGCGCCCGCATCCGGGGCAGCTGGCCTCCGCCGCGAACCTGCGCCGGCTGCTGGCCGGTTCCGCGCGGATCCGCAGCCGGGCCGCGCGGGGCGAGCACGCGTTCACGAGGGTGCAGGATGCGTATTCGCTTCGCTGCGCCCCGCAGGTGCACGGCGCGGTGCGGGCCACGCTGGCGCACGCCGAAACGGTGGCGGCGATCGAGCTGGCCAGCGCCATCGACAATCCGGTGGTCACGGCGGACGGGCGGGTGGAGTCCAACGGCAACTTCCACGGCGCGCCGGTGGGCTACGTGCTGGATTTCCTGGCCATCGCGGCCGCGGACCTGGCGTCGATTTCCGAGCGGCGCACCGACCGGTTCCTGGACCGCAACCGCAGCCACGGGCTGCCGCCGTTCCTGGCCGCCGATCCCGGGGTGGACTCCGGGCATATGATCGCCCAGTACACGCAGGCCGGCATCGTTTCCGAGCTCAAGCGGCTGGCCGTGCCCGCCTCGGTGGATTCAATTCCGTCCTCGGCCATGCAGGAGGACCACGTGTCCATGGGCTGGGCGGCGGGGCTGAAGCTGCGCCGCGCCGTCGCCGGCCTGGAGCAGGTGCTGGCCATTGAGATCCTCACCGCGGTGCGGGCGCTGGACCTGCGCGACGCCGGAGCGGCCGGCGGCGGGGCTGTGTTGGAGGGGGTGTCGTCACCGCCGCTGGCCGCCGCGCGGCGCACGCTGCGGGAGGTGGTGGACGGGCCCGGGCCGGACCGGTATCTCTCGCCGGAGATCGCCGCAGCCGTGGAGCTGGTGCGCAGCGGCCGGCTGCTGGCCGCCGTCGAACATGTCCTGGGCGGGCCCCTGGACTAGTCCGCGTCGGTGACCGGCTGGCGCAGGATGGTACGCAGCTTCTCCGGCGCCGTCCGGCGGAAGTCGCTGAGGTAGATCTCGTGATGCCGGCCGCGCGGGGTCAGGCCGTGCTCGGGCAGGTATCCGCCGTGCAGGGCGGCCAGGAGGCCGGCCTCGTCGTCGAAGGAGCCCACGTGCAGGGTCTGCACGCAGCGGCCCTCGGCGAGCGTTTCCAGCCGCACCCCGTCCAGCCGCGCGACGGCGTCGTCGGCCGCGGCACCGGCTGCGGCCTGGTCCCGGGCACGGCCGAGCATCGCGGCGTCGATCCACTCCGGCACCATGATCATCAGCGTCCAGTTCCACTGCGACTTGTCCCGGGCCGTGGTGAAGCTCTCCATGTCCGCGGCCCACCACAGGCCCTCCAGGGGCATGACCGTGTAGTCCCGGCCGAGGTCGCGCTTGCTGGCGAACTTCAGCTTGTAGGCCAGCGGATACAGCGCCTGGATCGCGTCCTGGAAGGCCGGCGAGGAATTGGGATCGCCGTGCCCGTCGACCATCAGGTACTGCAGCTCCGGCACGTCGACCAGCCGGAACTCGTTCCGTTTGGCCCGGTACGCGTCCAGGCTTTTCTTGAAGTCCGTCTTTTCCGTCATGGACCGGCCCTCCCAGGCGGCGCCGCCGGCCGGCTGCGGGACGCGCAGCGGCCAGGCGGCATCGCCGTCCACGGTACCGCCCGCGTCCGGGCCGGGCCAGACCGGACGGCGCGCCGGGGGCCGTTCCTTAGGCCAGGGCCGCCAGCACGGCGTCGTAGTCGGGTTCGGTGGTGATTTCGGGAACCAGCTGCGTGTAGGTGACGGTGCCCTCGGCGTCGAGCACGACGACGGCGCGGGCGAGCAGGCCGCCGAGCGGCCCGTCCTGCTGGGTCAGCCCGAAGTCCTCGCCGAAGCCGGAGCGGAACGCGGAGGCCGCGGTCACGTTGGCCAGGCCCTCGGCACCGCAGAAGCGGGCCAGGGCGAACGGCAGGTCCTTGGACACGCAGACGACCGCGGTGTCGGGCAGGTCCGCCGCGAGTTCGTTGAAGCGGCGCACGCTCTGGGCGCAGACGCCGGTGTCCACGCTGGGGAAGATGTTCAGCACGATGCGCTGTCCGGGGAAGTCGGTCGAGCGGACCGGCGCCAGGTCGGTGCCGACGAGGTCGAAGGCGGGGGCCGCCTCCCCCACGGCGGGCAGGTTGCCGCTGGTGCTGACGGGGCTGGATTTGAATGCTGTGATTGCCATGCTTCGTGTCTACCATGCCTCCGGCGTCGTTACGGCACGGATCGGACCCAGCCAGGACGCAGAGAGAACCCGGACAGGACGCTGCAGAACCGGCAGGCCGGGCGGGGGCCGTGGAGCGGGTCGGGCCGGGAGGCAGGAAAAGTTTCCGGCCCGGGGGTTGCATCGGCCTGATCGGTGCTATCAATGAAAGTGGCTGCGCTCATCTGCAGGTGGTCGCAGCCGGGTCCTCCCCCAGAGGGGGACCAGGGTTCCTGATAGGCGGGGACCGCAGGTCCATAAGGCCGGAACAACGTTCCTTGACCGGACCTCGGAACACCTTCCCGGGTAACACCGGGAAGGCGTTCCCCTGTTGGGGCCGGCCGGCCGGTTCCGGCCGTCACGGCGGCTCCTGTGCGAGCAAAGGAGGCCCTCATGGCCCAACCGCTGCAGCTGACGGTTCCCTCCCATCTGCCGTTCATCGGCTGGCAGCGGGAATTCGGGTTCCCGCCCGCCGATGTCTATGCCGCCCACGCAGATCCCGAGCTCGTGGCCCAGTGGCTGGGCGCGTCCGGAACCAGGACGGAAATCAGCCGCTACGACTTCAGCACCGGCGGCAGCTTCAGCTACTGCCAGCGGGCGGCGGACGGAACGGCCAGCACCTTCACCGGGGTCTTCCACACCGTGCACCCGCAGGAGCTGATCATCCCGACCGTTGATTCCGGAGATCCCGGCGCCGCGACCATCACCTTCCTGCGCTTCGCCCCGCTGCCCGACGGCGGCACCCTGCTGACCGGGCATTCCGTCTATTCCACGCAGCAGCTGCGGGACCAGGCCGCGGACACCGCGCTGGCCGCCCTGGTGGGCAGCGGACTCGACCGGCTCGAGGACCTGCTCGCCAGCGACTCCCCGGGCGCCTGGGGCCTGGCCGACCGGGTCGACGGCTGGGACGAGCCCGCCGCCTGGGGCCGGCTGTGAAGAACCCGCTGCAGCTGAGCCTGCCTCCCGGCGAACCGTTTGCCGACTTCCGGCGTGAGTTCGAGGCTCCCGTTTCCGCCGTCTTCCGGGCGCACGTGGATCCGGACCTGTATGTGCAGTGGATCGGGCCGCACCGGCTGACGAGCCGGCTGGACGGTTTCGACGCCGGCGAGGGCGGCTCCTTCCGTCTGGTGCAGGCGGGCGACGACGGCGTCGAGTTCGCCTTCCGGGGCGTCTTCCACACGATTCGGGAGAACGAGTTCCTGCTCTACTCGTTCGAGTTCGAGGGGTACGACACCGACGAGCCGTCCCTGGAACACACCTATTTCGCGTCCCTGCCCGGCGGCCGGAGCCTGTTGTCGGGACACTCGGTGTATCCGTCCGTAGAATCGCGGGACCAATGGGTCGCCGCCGGGATGGAAGAGGGCATGCGGCAGGGCTATGACCGGCTGGAGTTCCTGCTGGCCGGACCTGGCCGTTCCGGCCCGCCGGGGCCGGGCTAACCGCCGGCACCCGGGAGGCCCGGATGCGCCAGGAAGGGAAGACCATGGATTGGACGCTGGAGGTCGTGGCCGTTCCGGTCAGCGACGTGGACCGGGCGATCGCCTTCTACGGCGGGCAGCTGGGCTTTGCCCTGGACCACCACACCGACGCGGGTCCGGTGAACTTCGCCCAGCTCACCCCGCCGGGATCCGGCTGTTCGATCGTGGTGGGCACGCTGCCCGGCGCGGAGCAGATGCCGCCGGGTTCCCTGCACGGGCTGCAGCTGGTGGTTTCCGACGCAGAGCAGGCCCGGGAGCAGCTCGTCGCCAACGGGGTGGACGCCGGGGAGATCATGGTCCTCGACGACCGCGACGGCGGCACCATGTTCAACTTCCAGGATCCGGACGGCAACAGCTGGGTGGTGCAGCAGATCCGTGCCCGGGCGGAGCATCCGCTCCTTCCCCGGCCGGCCGGCTGACGCCCGGGCCGCTGCGCCGGCCGGAGATGTCAGGAAGCGGGGCGGGGAGGCCGTTCCTCGAGCGCCCAGTACACGGCGTGCTCCTCTTCGCTGCCTGCCGGTGCCAGGTAGACGGCGATCTCGTCCGCACCGAGCCGGCCGAGGTTGAACGCGTCGGCCGGAGCCTGCACGCACATCCGCACGTCCGCCGACTGCTCGGGTGCGAGGCGCCCGGCCCCCTCGAGGGAGTGCCCGCCGTCGTCCGGACACGGCACGGCCGGATACCGGGCGCCGTCGGCGCCCCGCAGCCCCAGGACCAGGTCCTGGCCGGGCTCGGCGTCGGCGTCGCCGACATTTTGCACGGTCAACAGCACCGAAACGCTGCGCTCCGCACCCGCTTCCGATGCCTGGAGCTCGGCGGTGCCGGCATCGGCGGCGGTGACCACCGCCCGGTAACCGCCCACCCGCAGGGCATCGCCCAGGTCGAACACCTTGTCGGTGCTGCCGTCGCGCAGCTCGTTGTATTCCTCGACGAACTCTTCGTGGGCCTGCTCCACTGACTGCGCCGCATTGTCGAGCAGGCTGGAGTAGAACGCGTGGGCCAGGCCCGCTCCCACGGTCCCGGCCACCGACAGCACCAGCCCGGCGACCGCCAGGCCTCGTCCGCTGCGGCTCCGGCGGCCCAGGACCAGTGCGGTGACGGCCAGCCCGACGCCGGCCGTTCCGACTGGAACAAGGAGGAGGTTGACCAGCGGAACCCAGCACAGCAGCAGGGCGACCAGCCCGACGATCAGGGCCGCCAGGCCGAAGCCGCGGGCAGCGCCGCCCGGCCGCCCGGGCGCCCCGGCCGGGCCCGGAGAGCCGGGCCGGCCGGGATATCCGGGGTTGGGGCCGGGAGAGCCGGGATGGCCGGGCACGGGCAGGTTCCCGTTCGGATGGATCACGGTGTTCCTGGTTTCCCGGTCAGCCTGCGGCGGGCCTGCCCGGCGGAACGGCCTCCGCGGATTCGGCCGTGGACTCCGCCGATGCCCGCGAGGGCCGGGGAATCACGGCGACGGCCACGACGCCGAGGACGGCGGCGGCGGCGAACAGGTAGAAGCCGAACGGATACGCGATTCCGGCCGTGACCAGGGATCCCGTGGCCCAGGGGCCGACAATGGCGCCCAGCCGGCCGACACCGGCGACGAAGCCCATGCCCGTGCCCACCAGGCGGCTCGGGTAGAGGTAGCCGACGAAGCCGTAGAGCAGCACCTGCGCGCAGAAGACGAACACGCCGGTCACCAGCACCACGGCGTTGAGGACCAGGGCGTTCTCCAGCCGGATGCTCAGGAGTGCCAGGAGGACCGCGGCACAGCCGAACCAGACCATGGTGGTGCCCTTGGGTCCGCGGGCGTCCGCGATGCGTCCGCCCACGAGCAGGCCGATGACGGCGCCCAGGTTCATGATCAGCAGCAGGGTCAGGGCGTCGGCCACGTTGTACCCGGCGCCGCGCATGATCTGGGGCAGCCAGGTGTTCAGCCCGTAGACCAGCAGCAGGCCCATGAAGGCGGCGACCCAGAGGCCCAGGGTGACGCGCAGGTAGCTGCCGCGCAGCAGCGTCGACACGGGCACGCGTTCGGGGCGGCCGCCGGCGACGGAGCGGGCGGCTTCTCCGGTTTCGGGCAGCTTGGCCCACATCACTGCGGCCGCCAGCAGGCCGAGGAGGCCGCCGCCGTAGAACAGCCACTGCCAGTTCCCGCCCAGGGCGATCGCCAGCAGCGAGGCGAGGACGGCGCCTACGTGGTAGCCGGTCATGGTGATGGTGCTGGAGTTGGCCTTGGCGTTGGCCGGCGCGGCTTCCTGCATCGCGGTGATCGCCACCGGCATGCAGGCGCCCATCCCGAGCCCGGCCAGCAGGCGCAGCACGCCCATCATCGCGACGTTGGGCACCAGGGGCAGCAGCAGGGTGAAGACGGAGAACACGATCACGCAGACGATCAGCGGCACCCTGCGGCCGAAGCGGTCGGAGATCGGGCCGATCAGGGCGGCGCCCAGGCCGACGCCGACCAGCGAAATCGTGGAGATGTAGGTGGCTCCGGCGGACGTCATGCCCGCGTAGCCGGTGTCCAGCAGGGTGGGAATCGCGGCACCGAACGCCACAATATCGAAGCCCTCAAAGACCACGGTCAGCCAGCAGAGAATGACAACCCAACGTCGTCGTGAATTCATGGGGGGTGGATCCTTGCATCGGTCCGCTCATGCGGAGAGTTGCTTCAGCTCGGCGTGATTTAGCCGACATTCAGCTTAGCCCAGCGGCTCCGCCGCTCCGATTTCGGGTAGCCGTGCTACGTCCGGGATCGCCGGCCGCGCTGCTGGCCCGGATATGCCTGCCCGGCTGCATCTGCCCTGGTCAGTCCGCCCCGAGGTTCCAGTGCAGGATGGTCGCCGCCACGCTGGCGGCGAGCCCGGCCACCAGCCAGACCCCGGCCGCCACGCGGCTGTGCAGATGGAGCCAGGATTCGCGGCCGGTGAGCAGGGAGTACAGGCCGGTGCCCAGGGCGATCAGCCCTGCCGAGCCCAGCAGGCCGGGAAATCCCGTGGCGACCCCCTGCGCGACGACCAGCAGGATCATGATGATCCCCACCAGATAGGTGGACCAGCCGAAGCCCTCGGACGGCTGCCTGCCCCGTGCCGCGTTGTGTCCGCTGGATGCAGTCATGCTGCGTCCTCCGTCGCCTCGCCGTTTCGGCCGGAGGGACTTCCCGGCCCCGGCCACGAGGATACCGCCGCCGGCGGCCGGAACGCCCTCCCCGAGGGCGGTTTCCGGGCACCGGGGAGCAAATCGGATCAGGGCAGGCGCCAGTAGACGGCCTCGTTGTCCGACTCGGCGAGGACCATCTGCAGCCTGATCCTGGCATCCGGTCCGAGGGCCTCCGGCGGCAGCGCGATGCAGACCTCGCGTGTGATTTCGGCGCCTGCCTCCGGGCGAGGCTGATCAAAGCGGCCGGGATCGAGCTGCATCGGGCAGCTGAGCGGGCTGTAGCTTCGCCCGTCGGCTCCCACGAACTCAGCCTGCAGGTCCAGCCAGGGCAGGCCGGGCCCAGTGCCGTTGTAGGTGCCGGTGAAGGTGAACAGCGCGTAGGCGTCCCGCGGTTCCTCGGTGTCGGGGAAGCGGTCCAGGACGTCCTCGGTGGCGTCCAGGTTCACGTCGGCAAGCCTGACCGTGTAGGTCCCCACCGTCGCGCTCTCGCCGGGTGCGGACGACGGCGCGGCCAGGATCTCTTCGACGGTGGACCGGGCCAGGTCGTACGAATAGTCGTCGTACCCCTCGGTTTCGGTCAGCGGGTACGGCTCGTCCGCCACCGGCCCCGGAGCCTCCTCGACCGAGCTGTAGAAGGCGGCCGACAGGGCGATGTTGATCAGCACCGCGACGACAGCGGCGACGGCTCCCAGCACGATGGCGGTAATGCCCATGGGTTTGCCGCTGGTGCCGGCCCGGCTGCCTTTCACCGTGGCTGCAATGCCCAGTCCGACGGCGACGAGTCCCAGGAGGACGGCCACCACGTTCACGAAGGGAATCCAGCAGGTCAGCAGGGCCAGGCCGCCCGTGACGAGCGCGCCGATGCCGAGCCCCTTGCCCGGCTCCGGAACCGGTCCGGGCATGCCGGCATAACCTGCGGGACCGTAGCCCGGGTAGCCGGGGTAGCCCGGAGCCGCCGGCGCCCCGGGGTACCCCGGATAACCCGTGTCGGGGGCTCCCGGATAACCCGCCGGCCCCGCGGCACCCGGGTACCCCGGATAGCCCGCGTCGGCGGCTCCGGGATAACCCGCCGGCCCCGTGGCACCCGGGTACCCCGGAGAGCCCGCGTCGGCGGACCCGCTGTAGCCTGCCGGCCCGGAGGCGCCCTGTCCATACGGCGTGCCGGGCGAAGCGGCGCCGCCCTGGACGTATGGATTCCCCGGCGCATGCCCCCAGGGCGTCACCGGAGGTCCGTCGGCTGCTCCGCCGTCGGCTCCGGACGGGCCGTCGTGCGGCTCCTTCGGCTCCTGCGGCTCCTGCGGTTCCTGCTCCCTGTCCACTGTCTCCCCCTGGTGTTCCGGCTGCTGTCTATGAACCCTACCGGCCATAATGGGTCCATGGCCGGATCGCACGTATTCGTCACGATGGGCGACGTCACCAACATTGCCTGCGACGCGTGGCTGCTGCCCAGCGACCGGCATTCCAAGGTGCGGCCGCACTGGCTGCGGGACGTGCCGGGCCTGGACACCGCCCTCCCGGCACACCACTGCCCGGAGTTCGACGACGGCCGGGTGCTGGTCAATCCGCTCACCGGCTGGCCGGTCGAGGAGCCGATGCCCATCCCCACGGCCGGCCCCTTCCAGGCCACCGAACAGGTCGAGGACTTTCGTCCGGCGCTGCGCAGCTTCATCGCCGCCGGAGCCCGCCACGCGCGCATCCGCAGGAAAGAGCGGGACAGCAGGGCCGCGGCGTCGGACGCCGGCCGGCACGGCTCCGCCGATGCCCCGCGCCTGGCCGCCGCCCGGCCCAATCCGCTGCTGGCCATGCCGCTGTTCGGTACCGGCGGCGGCGGTGCCGGCGCGGTGCGGGGCGACGCGATGCGCCAGCTGCTGGAGCAGGCCCGGGAGTCGGCGGCCGAGCACGGCGTGGATGTGGTCCTGGTGCTCAAGGACGAGAAGGATTTCGCCATGGCGGAGGCCATCCGGCGCCGCACCGCGGGATGGTGGGACGAGCTGGAGGAGGACCTGCAGCGCAGGGCCGTCGAGCTCGCGGACATCGCGCACGCCGGGCAGCTGGTGCCCTTCATGGGCGGCGGGGTGAGCATCAGCGCCGGCGGGCCCAGCTGGAAACAGCTGCTGCGCCGCCTGGCCGTGCGGGCGGGGCTGGAGCCGGAGGCCCGGGACCGGCTCGCGTTGAAGAACCCGCTGGACCAGGCCAGCATCCTGCGCCGCATCTTCGAAGACAGCGGGCTCGAGGACTTCAACACCGCCATCGCCCGCGAGCTGGACCTGCCCCGGTACGGGCTGGCGCCGGCCCTGCTCGCCACCCTGCCGACCACCCAGTCCATCACGCTGAACTACGACTCGCTCTTCGAGATGGCAGCGGACGACGCCGGGCTGCCGCGCACGGTCATTCCCGAGGAGGCGACCAGCCGCAGCGCGCGCTGGCTGCTGAAGCTGCACGGCTCGGTGACCCGGCCGGAGTCCATTGTGCTCACCCGGGACGATTACCTCGGCTACAACTCACGCCGGGACGCGCTCTCGGCCCTGGTGAAGGCCACCTTCATCACCCAGCACCTGCTCTTCGTGGGATTCGGGCTGGCCGATGACCATTTCCATGAGATCGTCCATGCCGTCCAGCAGGCGCTGCCCCGGGATGAACAGTCCCACCCTGAACTGGCCACCGCCCTCACCCTGTTCGTGGACCCCTTGGACCGCCGTGCCTGGGAGAACCGGCTCGAGCTGGTGCCGATGAGCCGCAGCGAGGAGCGGGACGTGCCGGAAGCCGCACGCACCCTGGAGATCTTCCTGGACATGCTGCTCGCACATGCCACGGACAGCCATTCCTATCTGCTCGCCGACGGCTACTACGAGGCCCTCACCGAGGACGAAAAGTCGCTGCGGGCCAAGCTGCTGAGCCTGGCCGGGAACCTGGGCGACGGCGAATGGGGCTCCAGCGGCGGCCGGCTGCTGGCGCAGATGCTGGCCACCTTCGGACTGCCGGAGGAGTCCGAACGGCGCTTGTAAGCTGGAAGGCGTGCCAGCCGAGACCCCCTCCCCCCGCCAAGGTGCCGGCCGCTTCGCCCCCAGCCCTTCCGGCGAGCTGCACATCGGCAACCTGCGCACCGCCATCCTCGCCTGGCTGTTTGCCCGGAGCAGCGGCCGGAGCTTCCTGGTCCGCGTCGAGGACCTGGACCGGGCCCGCGCCGGAGCCGAAGAGGCGCAGCTGCGGGACCTGGCCGCCGTCGGGCTCACCTGGGACGCGCAGGCCGTGCGCCAGTCCGAGCGCGGCGACGTGTACCGGGACGCGGTGCACCGGCTGCAGGACGCCGGCCTGGTCTACGAGTGTTTCTGCACCCGCCGCGAGATCGCCGAAGCGCCGCGCGCCCCGCACGCCCCCGAGGGCGCCTACCCGGGCACCTGCCGGAACCTGACCGAGGAGCAGCGGGCCCGACGACGGCGCGAGCGCCCGGCGGCGCTGCGGCTGCGGGCCGGCGTCGATTCCCGCACCGTCCGGGACGCCCTGCACGGGGGCTACACCGGCGTCGTCGACGACCTGGTGCTGCTGCGCAACGACGGAGTGCCCGCCTACAACCTGGCCGTCGTCGTGGACGACGCGCTGCAGGGGGTGGACCAGGTGGTCCGCGGCGAGGACCTGCTGCCGTCCACCCCGCGTCAGGCGTATCTGGCGGAGCTGCTGGGCTATCCGCCGGTGGAGTACGCCCACGTGCCGCTGGTGCTCAACCGTGAGGGGCGGCGGCTGGCCAAGCGCGACGGCGCGGTGACGCTCGCCGCGCTGGCGGACGCCGGCTGGGCGGTCCCCGAGGTGGTGGGCCGGATCCTGGGTTCCCTCGGCCTGCCCGCCGACGGGCTGCCGCAGGCCCTGGCGGCCTTCGACCCGGCCCGGCTGCCGCGGGAGGCCTGGATCTTCGAGCCGCCGGCGGCCGGCCGCCGCTGATCCGCTTCCACCGCACCGGGGACCAGACGTTCGACAGCATGCTTACTATGGATGCATCTGCATCTGCTGCCGATCGTTGAACGGAGACCATGAGCGCCGAGGCCGCCCCGCAGCCGGACCGTACCGACGGATACGTTGATCTGCGCAGCTACGCCGCGCTGGGCGACGGGCGCACCGTCGCCCTGGTCGCGGCGGACGGCTCCGTGGACTGGTATCCGACGCCGGACCTGGATTCGGTGCCCTCGTTCGCCCGCCTGCTGGACGCCGGCCGCGGCGGGTTCTTCTCCCTCCGCCCGGTCGCGGAGTTCCGGGTGCGCCGGCGCTACGTGCCCGGCACCAACGTCCTGGAGACCACCTTCATCACGGACAGCGGCTCTGTCCGCGTCACCGACGCGCTGAATACCGGGATCGCCGGCCGGCTGCCGTGGGGTGAACTGGCCCGTCGGGTCGAAGGCATCGACGGCAGCGTGGAAATGGCCTGGGAGGTCCGCCCGGGCAGCCGCTTCCGCACCGCCTCGCCCTGGGTGGAGGAAACCCCCAACGGCCATGTGCTGCATGTCCAGCAGAACCACTTCGGCGTGCAGATGATGGGAAAGATGTCCAGCCAGGTCGATGACCGCGGCGTCTGCGGCGGGTTCACCACGAACCCAGGCAGCCGGCACCTGGTGGCCCTGGTTTCCACGCACGGCGAACCGCTCCCCCTGCCCGGCCCGGACATGATCGACGCCGGCATCGACCGCACCATCCGCAACTGGCAGGCCTGGCTCGACGAGTTCCGCTATGACGGGCGCTGGGCGGACGACGTCGAACGCAGCGCCCTGGCCCTGAAACTGCTCATCCACAGCCCCTCGGGGGCGATCGCGGCGGCGGCAACCACGTCGCTTCCGGAGAGCCTGGACGGCGGGAAGAACTGGGACTACCGGTACGCCTGGATCCGGGACACGGCCTACATGCTCAATGCCCTGACCCGGTTCGGCCTGCGGGAGGAGGTCCACGCCGCCGTGGCCGGGATGCTGCGCCGGGCACGGGCGCAGGGTACCGACCTGCACATCTTCACCGCCCTGGACGGCAGTTCGGCGCCGCTGGCCGAGCGGCAGGACGCTCCCGGCTGGCGGAACATCGGCCCGGTGGTGTGCGGCAACGACGCCGCGGGGCAGCTGCAGATGGGCGTCTACGGCGACCTGTTCAACATCGTGCGGCTGTACGTCGACGCCGGGCACGAGCTGGACATCGAAACCGGGCGAATGCTGGCCGACCTCGCCGACCTGGCCTGCGACGTCTGGCAGCGGCCGGACGCGGGCATGTGGGAGCTGCACGAGGAGCAGCACTTCACCACCTCGAAGCTGGGCTGCTGGCACGCCCTTGACTGCGCGGTGCATCTGGCCGAGACCGGGCAGATCCCCGGCCGCGCCGAACGGTGGGCCGCCGAACGGGACCGCATCCGGAACTGGGTGGAGCAGAACTGCTGGTCCGAGGAGCGGCAGGCGTACGTCTGGTATCCGGACAGCGACAAGCTCGACGCGTCCATCCTGCTGCACGCCATCAGCGGGTTCGACCGGGGCGAACGGATGTCCGCTACCCTGGACGCGCTGCGCGCGGAGCTCGGGCGGGGAGCGCTGCTGTACCGGTTCAGCGGGGCGGAGAAGGAGGAAGGCGCGTTCGTGGCCTGTACCTTCTGGATGGTCTCGGCGCTGGCGCACGTGGGCCGGCTGGAGGAAGCCGCCGAGCTGATGGACCAGGCCGTAGCCCTGGCCAACGACGTCGGGCTGTTCACCGAGATGATCACCGAATCCGACCACGCTTTCCTCGGCAACTTCCCGCAGGGGCTGTCCCACCTGGCGCTGATCACCGCCGCGCTCACACTCGACGACCTGACCGCCGACGACGCCCGGTAAGGGCACGGGGCTCCCCTCCCCGCCCGCGGCCCCTCCATACTGGGAAGGACTGCTGGCCTCCACCCCTGAGGAGCCGAACATGTCCAACAACCTGCCCAGCCCCGGCGACTGGAACCGGGACGCACAGGACCGGGCGCGCCAGGAACGGCCGCCCTGGTACCGCAGCACGCGGTTCTGGGTTCCGCTGGTCCTCCTGGTCATCGTGGCCGCGGTGGTTGTCATTGCGCTGATCGCCAACGCCGGCAACGACCAGGAATCCGACGAGATCCTGCCAAGCTCCACGCCCAACGCCACGACGGAGCCGAACAATCCCACGCCCGGCAACGGCGGCGCGACGACGGGCGGGCCCGGAACCGGCGGCGCCTCCCCCACCGACACCGCTTCTCCTACGGGCACCGTGTCCCCCACGGATGTTCCGTCCGGGACCGGCGGCACCGGGTCCACGGGCGGCGCCGGCGGATGATCTGGACAGGTGGGTGACCGGGCTGACGGGCGTTCCGGGCCGGTCGGGGATCCGGGTTGTTAAATGGGTGAGGGCCCCGCGTCGTTGCGGGGCCCTCTTCCTTGTAATGGTTGTCCGGCGGTGACCTACTCTCCCACACCCTCCCGGGTGCAGTACCATCGGCGCTGTGGGTCTTAGCTTCCGGGTTCGCACCGCCGTGGTGTTTCTTCAGCTTATTTCATCCGGCCGGTTTTTGCAATTCGGCGGATTCCTCAGGAACCTTACGAATTACGGTCAAACCGCCCATCCGAACCCAGCAGAAATCCCGGCTCTTCCGGCCGGCGCACTCAGCGCGCAGCGTTGGAACCGAAGAAATTTGGTGGGGTTGGCCGCCATGCTCGGGCGCTTTTCCAGCGTCCCGGCCGCGGCGACTTCCAAAACATTACACGCCCTCCGGCACCCGCGCAAATCGGCCTTCGGCCCTCTCCTCGGCGGGGCCCGCCTCCATGCGGCGGACCCGGAAACGGAGCAGGTGTCCCAGCAGCAGCGCCAGCTGCCGGCGCACCGGAAAGCCCTCTCCGTGGGGCCCCGACGCGGCCAGGCGGGCCTCCAGCAGGCGACGCCGCGCCCAGTACCGTTCCGCCTCATCGGCCCGCTCGCGAACGACCTGCTCCGCCAACTGCATTTCCATCAGTCCCATGCCTGTGCCCTTCCCCTGCGTTGTCCCTGCGTCATCCAGCCCCGACGTCGGTGCCGGTGCCTGCGCCCCACCGGAGCCCCCTGCACCGAGGACGCCGTCCACCAACGCTAGGAAGCGGGCGCAGTACAAACCACCGCTTTGCGGACAGGTGCGGTCCTCGGGAGAGTGTCGTCCGTCGGGCCTTTCCCGGCCCCGGCCGGGCACGTACATTCGGTGCTACGGATGCACCCGCCACGCCAAGGAGGCGACATGGCCAAGACCAGCACCGAAGCGGAGGCCGCAGGCAGCGACGGCAAGGCTCCGACGCCCCGGTCCAGGAACGGCAGCCGCGGCGGAAAGGGGGCCAAGACCGGCGATGGGCAGCTCTCCCAGGGGCTCGCCGTGGATTACGCCGGCGAGCTCGATGAGATGCAGGAGCTCACCGCCAAGACGAGCAAGCTGGACAGCAGGCAGCGCGAGGAGGCGTGGCGGCAGCACTATCCGTACGACTCCAAGCTCGGACGGCGCTCCTACGAACGGCAGAAACGGGCCCTGCAGATCGAACTGCTGAAGATGCAGCTGTGGGTCAAGGAGACAGGGCAGAAGATGCTCATCATCTTCGAGGGCCGGGACGCCGCCGGAAAAGGCGGAGCCATCAAACGTTTCGAGGAGCATCTGAACCCCCGCGGTGCCCGGATCGTGGCGCTGGAGAAACCCACGCCCCAGGAAAGCTCGCAGTGGTATTTCCAGCGCTACATCTCTCAGCTGCCCAGCGGCGGGGAGATCGTGATGATGGATCGGTCCTGGTACAACCGGGCCGGCGTCGAACGCGTCATGGGCTACTGCACCCCCGCGGAGTACCTGGAGTTCATGCGGGAAGTGCCCGAGCTGGAGCGCATGCTCGTCAACTCCGGCGTGATCCTGTTCAAGCTTTGGTTTTCAGTGAGCCGGGCGGAGCAGCTGGCCCGCTTCGCCGCCCGCGAGACCGATCCCGTGAAGCAGTGGAAGCTCTCCCCCACCGACTTGGCCAGCCTGGACAAGTGGGACGCCTACACCGAGGCCAAGGAAGCGATGTTCTTCTACACGGACACCGGTGATGCACCGTGGACCGTGGTGAAGTCCAATGACAAGAAACGCGCCCGGCTTGAAGCGATGCGCTTCGTCCTGCACAGCGTGGCTTATCCCAACAAGGACCCGCAGGTGGCCCACGCCCCGGATCCGCTGCTGCTGGGGCCGGCGTCGAGCCTGTTCGAGGATGAGGAAGGCCACGACCTCGGCGCCTTCCCCGTGGTGAAGCCGCAGCCATAGGAGGCGGCGCCGACGCGGGACGCAGCACACACGCCGGTGCCGCGGGGCCTGCGGCGCCGGTTACATACAATGAGCGGATGACTCCTACCCCAGCCGCCGCATGAGCTCACGCCTGCACAGCCTCGTGGTGGAGAACCTGGGCCGGCGGGTGGTCTCCGGCGAGCTGCCGCCGGGACACACCATGCTCTCCGAGCAGCTGGAGGCCGAGCTGCAGGTCTCGCGCTCCGTGGCGCGGGAGGCGGTCCGGGTGCTGCAGTCGCTGGGCCTGGTGGAGACCGTCAAGCGCGTCGGCATCCGGGTGCTTCCGGCCGCCGGCTGGAACGTCTTCGATCCGTCCATCATCCGCTGGCGGCTGGCAGCGGACGGCAAGGGCGCCCAGCTGCGCTCGCTCACCGAGCTGCGCTCCGCCGTCGAGCCCGCCGCCGCCGAGCTGGCGGCCCGGTACTGCCCGGAGGACCTCGCCGCGGAGCTGATGGCCGTCGCCGCGCAGATGCGCGCCGTCGGCCGGGCCGGGGACCTGCAGCGGTTCCTCGACCTGGACATCCGCTACCACGCGCTGGTGCTGGCCGCCTCCGGCAACGAGATGTTCACCCGGATGGAATCGATGATCGCCGAGGTGCTGCGCGGGCGCACCGACTACGGGCTGATGCCCGACCGCCCCCATGAGGAGGCGCTGCAGCTGCACGTGGACGTCGCCTACGCCATCCAGGGCCACGATCCGGACACCGCGCGGGAAGCGATGGACCGGATCATGCGCCGCACCGTGGCGGAGGTGGAAAGCGTCTGGGCGGATGAACCCCGGCTGTTCACGGAGCCCGCCGCCGGCGCCTGAAGCCCCGGAGGCTGCCCCGCGTCCCTGCCCTTCGGGCTCACCCCGAGGCGGCCACTCCTCCTGCCATCGCGGTCATGGCGCAAACCGTCCCTTAACACCGGGAGGCGGGACCGGCATCAGCCGGTCCCGCCTCCCGTGTATTGAGGGGCTAGAAGTTCGTGGCGACCAGGAAGATGGCCAGCGCGAAGACGAAGCCGACGACGCCGAGCAGCGCCTGGCCGACGGTCCAGGTCTTCAGGGTGGTCTTGGTGTCCATGCCGAAGAACCTGCTGACCAGCCAGAAGCCGGAGTCGTTGACGTGGCTGGCGAACACGGAACCGGCAGCCAGTGCCAGGACAATAGCCACGGTCTCCACGGAGTTGTACGCGGGGTTGTCCAGCACCACCGGCTGCACCAGGGCGGCCGCGGTGGTCAGCGCCACGGTGGCGGAGCCCTGGGCCACGCGGACGACGGCGGCGATCACGAAGCCGGCCACGATCACCGGCAGCCCGATGGCGTCGAGGGATTCGGCGATGGCGGTGCCGATGCCGCTGGCCCGCAGGACGCCGCCGAACATGCCGCCGGCGCCGGTGATCAGGATGATGGTGCAGACCGGACCCAGGGCGCTGTCCACGACCATTTCGGTGAGGCTGCGCGGCTTGCCCTTGCGGGAACCGAGCAGGAACATGCCCAGCAGCACGGTGATCAGCAGCGCCACCGGGGTCTCACCGAGGGTGCGCAGGATCTGGACCCAGGTGTCGTCCTTCGAGACCAGGCCTGCGGTGTCGGCCATGTTCAGCCCGGTGTTGAGGAAGATCAGCAGCAGCGGCAGCAGCAGCAGGGTGAGGATGGTGCCGAGCTTCGGGCTGGAGCGGAACTCGTCCAGTTCCGAGCCCTTGGGGGCGTCCAGGATCGACGGGACGGGAATGTCGAACCGGCGGCCCAGGAACTTGCCGAACAGGAAGCCGGTCAGGTACCAGGTGGGGATCGCCACGATGAGGCCGAAGATCAGGACCAGCCCGACGTCGGCGCCCAGCAGGCCGGTGGCGGCCACCGGTCCGGGGTGCGGGGGCACAAAGATGTGCATGGCGGAGAACGCGGCGGCGGCCGGGAAGGCGTAGGTCAGCAGGGAGCCGCCCATCCGCCGGGCGACGGCGAAGATAATCGGCAGCATGACGACGAGCCCGGCGTCGAAGAAGATCGGGAAACCGAACAGCAGCGAGGCCACGGACAGGGCCAGCGGGGCGCGCTTCTCGCCGAACCGGCGGATCAGCGCGTCGGTCAGCACCTGGGCGCCGCCGGAAATCTCCAGCATGCGGCCGAGCATCGCGCCCAGGCCGACCAGCAGGGCCACGCTGGCCAGGGTGCTGCCGAAGCCGCTTTGCAGGGTGGGCACCAGGTCCGCAGCCGGAATGCCGGTGGCGACGGCGGTCAGCAGGGACACGAGGATCAGCGCCAAGAAGGCGTGCACGCGGAACTTCATGATCAGCACCAGCAGCAGCGCAATGGCCGCCACGGCGATGAGCAGAAGCCCGGACGTGCTCAGCGTCCAGTTCAACTCGAGATCGGTCATCTTCGTCCTATCAGGGTGGGGGTGATGCGGCCGCGCGTCAGCGCCCGGCCGGTGCGAGGGCCGAGGCGACGGCCTCGGCGATCTCTTCGGGGGAAAGCGTGATGTCCAGCCGGATACCGGCCTCATCCTGCGCCAAGGGCTCCAGGGTTTCAAACTGCGAGTCCAGCAGGGCCGCGGGCATGTACTCGTGGTTCCGCTGCGACAGGCGGTCCGCGATCAGCGCCTGGTCGCCCTGCAGGTGGACAAAGCGGACGTCGGGAGCCAGGTCGCGGATGAGGTCGCGGTATCGGCGCTTCAGCGCCGAGCAGGCGATGACGGTCGGCTGGTTTTCCGCCAGCCGGTCCGCGAGCGTCCGGCCGATGGTGGTCAGCCAGGGATGCCGGTCCGCGTCGTCCAAGGGCTGGCCGGAGGCCATCTTCTGCTTGTTTTCGACGCTGTGCAGATCATCGCCGTCAATGAAGGGCAGCCCCAGCCGGAGGGCAATGGCCCGGCCGGCTGTGGATTTCCCGCAGCCCTGCACGCCCATGACGATCAGGGGCGGCAGCTGTTCACGGGTCGACGGCATGGCGATACTCCCTCAGACGCTCCATTACATCTGATTTGGTGTGGCCGCGGCAACAATAAATCAGATTTATCGCGTCCAAGATAGCACAGGGAGCTGTGAGCGCCGTCGCGCTGCCCGCCACCGGAAACCCGTGACCTCCAACGGCTGTTCCGCGGCCTGCGCAGCAGCACACCCGCCCGCGGCTGCTGCCCTGTCGACGCGCCGCCTTCCTATGGAAACGTGGCTTTATGGGCATGCTGCTGCTCGCGGTCGCCGTGGGCCTGGTGGTGGGCGCCGTCGTCGGGCTGGTGGGCGCCGGCGGCGCGATCATTGCCGTCCCGGCGCTGGTCCACCTGGTCGGGCTGCCGCCGCATCAGGCGGTGCCCACGTCGCTGATCGTGGTGGGCCTCTCCGCCCTGGCCGCGGTGCTTCCCCGCGCCCGCACCGCCGTCGACTGGCCGCTGGCGCTGATCGTCGGCCTGGCCGGGTTTCCCGCCTCCTGGGCCGGAGCGTGGCTCGGGAGGCGGCTGGACCCGGACGTCCTGATGCTTATGTTCGCCGCGGTCATGGTGCTCGCCGGGCTGCGGATGGCCCTGGCACCCGCCGGAGACGCCGCTCCGCCGGTGTCCGGCTCCCGACGCACCGTCCTGGGCCTTGCCGTGGGCCTGGCGGTGGGCTTCCTGACCGGACTGCTCGGCGTCGGCGGCGGCTTCCTCATCATTCCCGCCCTCACCCTGATCCTGCACCTGCCTGCCCGGCGCGCGGTAGGCACCTCGCTGGCCGTCATCGTGATGAACTCGGCGTCCGGTTTCGCCGCCCACGTTCCGGGCCTGGCCCTGGACTGGCGGCTGACGGCGCTGTTCGCCGGCACGGCCGTCCTCAGCTCCCTGGCAGCCACCGGCCTCGCGGCCCGCCTGGATGATCGAGTGGTGGCCCGGGCCTTCGCCGCCGTCATCTTCGCCGTAGCGGCGTGGGTGGGGGTCACCGCCGCTGCCGGACTGGCATCCGGCGCAGCCGCCGGCCCGGTGCCCGACGACGACGCCGCGGGCACCGGCCCTGTTTCGGTCGGTCCGCAACGGGAGACGCAGGGGGAAGCGCCCCCGCTCACCGCCACGCTGGCGGCCAGCCGCCTTGATGCCGGTGAGCTGAAAATCCAGATGACCGTGCGGAACCGCACCGGTGAGGCGCTGGTGCTCCGTTCGGCCGTGCTGCGTTCCGTGCGCCTGGCCGCACCTGCCGCCTGGACGTCGCCGCGGCCCGAGGGCAGCCGGCTGCCGGCCGACGGATCGCTCAGCCTGCCGATCCGGCTGGACGCTCCGAACTGCGGCCGGACCGCTGATGAACCGGATCCAGCTCGGCCCGACGGCGATGGCGGGGAGCCGGCCGACGTCGAGCTGATCCTGGCCGACGGCACCGGACGGAACGTCCGCGCCGATGACGTGTTCGGTGACCTCGCCGAGCTGCAGGACGCGGCCTGCCTGCGCCTGGCCGCGGACGCGGTGGCGGTGCTTTCCCCGGATCCGCTGCTGGAGGTCGCCCCCGACCGCCGGAGCGCCGTCGTCCGCGTGCGCTCGATGCCGCCGGCCGGCGCGCCGGTGCCCGGAGCTCCGCCCGATGCCGGACCGTCCGGCGCCGCGGACTCCGGACTGACCCTGCGGCAGGTGGAGGAAACGACGCTGCTCCGCGAAGACCCGGCCCGCCCGTGGCCGGACGGGGTGCCGATCCCCGCGGACCGGCCGGAGGTGTTCGAACTGGGAGTGCTGCCGGCGCGCTGCGATGCGCATGCGCTGGCGGAGGACAAACTGGGCACCCGGATTCCGGTGCAGCTGGAAGTCGGCGGGCGCAGCGGCACGGTCCGGCTCGAGCCCGCCCCCGAATTCACCGCGGCCGTGTACGCCTTTGTGCGCGAGGCCTGCGCCCTGCGCGACCAGTGCCGGTGAGATACGGCCGATGAGAAACGCAGGCCACCCCATTGTGACCTGCGTTACGTCGATGCTAGCGAGGTCCACGCCGGAAAGCGAAACGGGTGCGCGGCCGGGCGTGGCCGCCGTCCCGCCCTCCGCGGCAGGCCGGAACGTCGGTGCTGCGTGAGACGATGGGCGCATGGTCCACTCCCCGCCGCTTGTCGATGTTCAGGACATCATCCGGGTGGTCGGCGGAGCGGCGTTTCAGCGCGGGCAGGCGTACGCGCGCTCCGGCGCCGTCGAAGGCCTGGACTGGGACGCCGCCGCCGGGGTGCTGCGCGCCCGGGTCCAGGGCGGGGCCTCCGTGCCGTACCGGACACTGCTCCAGCTCGAACGCAAACGCCAGGGCGACTACCGGCTGCAGGACAACCACTGCAGCTGCCCCGTGGGCTTCGACTGCAAGCACGTGGCCGCCGTAGCCATGCAAAGCAACTCATCCCATGTGCTGTCCCGGCACCGGCCCGCGGCGTCCGAGGCGCAGGTGCCGGAATGGCAGGCGTCACTGCAGGGGCTGCTCGACGGCCGCCCGCCCGCCGGTGCGGAGCCCGCCGTCCCGCTGGCCCTGCAGTTCGAGGTCCGTTCCCAGCCCTCACCGTCCATCTGGGGCGCCCCGAAGCCGCTGGGCACCTCGCCGCTGCGCCTGGGCGTGCGGCCGGTGGTGCGCAACAAGCGCGGCAACTGGGTGAAGAACAATTTGGCCTGGTCGAACATCGCCTACCAGACCCACGGCCTGAAACTGGATCCCGACCAGCACCGCTGGTTCTCGCAGTTCCCGGCCCTGCACCGGGCCACCGGGGTGACCTACTTCGGCCAGAACGATTCCTGGCTCTACCTCGACGACTTCGCCAACCCGCTGCTGTGGGAGCTGCTGCGGGAGGCCCGGCGGCTGGGCATCGAGTTCGTCGGCACCCGCAAGGACGTCCAGGTGCTCCTGGCCGACGGCGCCACGCTGTCCCTGGACGTGCGCGCCGACGACGGCGGCGGCGGAGCGCCGGCGCCCCTGCGCCTGGACCCGGTCCTGGAGCTGGACGGCGAGCAGTATCCGCCGGAGCGGACCGGCACCATCGGCAGCCACGGCGTCTACGTGCACTATCCCGAAGACGTGGTGCGGCTGGCTCCGCTGGACCGGCTGCTGACCGACCAGGACCGGGCCCTGCTGCACGGTTCCGCGGCGCTGCGCGTGCCGGCGTCGGACGCCCCGGTCTTCCTGGAGAAGTTCTATCCGCGGCTGCGCCAGGTGCTGCCCGTGCAAAGCCGCGACGGGTCCGTGGCCTTCCCCGAAATCCTGCCGCCGCGGCTGGTGCTGGCCGCGCACTTCCAGCCCGAGGACGTGCTGGCCCTGGACTGGTCCTGGGAGTACCGCCAGGGCGGGCAGGCCGAGCGGCTGCCGCTCCTGGCCTCCTCCGGTCCCGCCGTCGACGACGGCGCGTACCGGGACACCGCGGCCGAGGCCGACGTGCTCGAGGCGGTGCGCCCGGTCCTCGGCGAAGCGCCCCGGCCGCGGACCCTGCGCGGGGTCGACGCCGCCGAGTTCACCGAACACCTGCTGCCCCGGCTGGAAAAGCTGGAGGACGTCCTCGTGGAGGTGCACGGCGAGCGCCCCGACTACCGGGAGCTCACCGGCCTGGCCACCCTGAAGGTCACCACGGTGGAAAGCGAGCGCCGGGACTGGTTCGACCTGCACATCATGGTCCGGATCGACGGGCGGCTGGTGCCCTTTCCCGACATCTTCAAGGCCATCGCCCAGGGCAGGTCGAAGATCATCCTGCCGGACCGCAGCTACCTGTCCCTGGACCGGCCGGAGTTCGAGCGGCTGCATGCCCTGGTCGCCGAATCCCAGACCCTCGACGAGTGGGACACCGGCGAGCTGGGCATCAGCCGCTACCAGGCCGGGCTGTGGTCCGAATTCGAAGAACTCGCTGAGGAAACCGAGGAAGCCGAGGCCTGGCGGGCCGCCGTGGGCGGCCTGCTGGACCTCGCCGGACGCGACGGCGCCGCCGTCGAGCCCGTCCCGCTGCCCGCCGGGCTGAAGGCCGAGCTGCGCCCGTACCAGCAGGAGGGGTTCAACTGGCTCACCTTCCTCTGGGAACACGGACTCGGCGGCATCCTGGGCGACGACATGGGCCTGGGCAAGACGCTGCAGACCCTGGCGCTGATCGCCCACGCCCGGCAGCAGGCCCCCGGCCGGCCGCCGTTCCTGGTCGTCGCGCCCACTTCCGTGGTCCCGAACTGGGTGGCCGAGGCGGCCCGGTTCGTGCCCGGGCTGACCGTGCAGGCGGTGCCCGACACCTCCGCCAAGTCGAAGAAGCCGCTGGCCGAAGTGATCGCCGGCGCCGACGTCGTCGTCACCTCCTACGCCGTGTTCCGCCTCGACTTCGCCTCCTATCGGGACCAGCCGTGGGAGGGCCTCATCCTCGACGAGGCGCAGTTCGTCAAGAACCGCACCACCCGCGCCCACCAGTGCGCCCGCGACCTGCCGGCACCGTTCAAGCTGGCGATCACCGGCACGCCCATGGAGAACAACCTGATGGAGCTGTGGGGCCTGTTCGCGATCACCGCCCCCGGCCTGTTCCCCTCTGCCCGCCGCTTCGCCGAGGAGTACCAGCGGCGGATCGAGCAGGGTGGGGATACGGAGCGGCTGGCGCAGCTGCGCCGTCGGATCCGGCCGCTGCTGATGCGCCGCACCAAGGAGGCCGTGGCCGCCGACCTGCCCGAGAAGCAGGAGCAGGTGCTGGAGATCGAACTCGGCCCCAAGCACCGGCGCATCTACGAGGCGCACCTGCAGCGGGAACGGCAGAAGCTGATGGGCCTGATGCAGGACCTGGACCGCAACCGCATGATCGTCTTCCGCTCCCTGACCCTGCTGCGCATGCTCAGCCTGGATCCGGCCCTGATCGACGCCGAGGAATACGCCGACGTCGGCTCCGCCAAGCTCGATGTCCTCTTCGAGCAGCTCGAGGACATCACCGCCGAGGGCCACCGGACCCTGGTGTTCAGCCAGTTCACCTCCTTCCTGAAGAAGGCCGCGGACCGGCTGGAGGCCCGCGGCATCGAGTACGCCTACCTCGACGGCAGCACCCGGGACCGCGGCGAAGTCATCGGCCGCTTCAAGGACGGCGCCGCCCCGGTGTTCCTGATCAGCCTCAAGGCCGGCGGGTTCGGGCTGAACCTCACCGAGGCGGACTATGTCTTCCTGCTCGATCCGTGGTGGAACCCCGCCGCCGAGAACCAGGCGGTGGACCGCACGCACCGGATTGGCCAGCACAAGAACGTCATGGTCTACCGGCTGGTCGCCGCTGGCACCATCGAGGAAAAGGTCATGGCGCTGAAGGAGCAGAAGGCCCAGCTGTTCAGCTCGGTGATGGACGACGACGGCGCCGCCTTCAGCTCCGCCCTCACCGCCGAGGACATCCGGGTCCTGCTGGAGTAGGGCCTGCTGTCCCCGCAACCGTGTTGCCCGGGCTACAGGAGGCCGTGAATCGCCTAACCGGAGGTGCCGGGCACACCCCGCCTGACCTGCTGCTTCGCCGTCCGGGCGGCGGATCCGGCCACGGGGCGGGGGCTAGCGTGGAAGATCATGAGCACGATGGAAGCGACGCTGACCCGTCCCGTTGAGGCTCCTCCCCGGGACGAGGACGAGCTGGTGCATATCTTCTGCACTCCCTGCAAGCGCCAGGCCATGCGCCGCGCCCGTCGTCCGGTGCCCTACTGCGGCAAGCAGATGCCGCCCCGTCCGCTGCGCGACGACAACGGGAGCCTGCCCGTCTGCGTGGTCTGCATGGAACTGGCCCGCTCCGGCCCCTGCCCCCGCTGCGGCATGCAGGCCCGCTTCGACTAGCCTCCCGGCCCTGTCGGTCCCGCCCGGCCCCTCCGGCCGGTGACGGTTCCCACGGCCGGTTCCCGTTTGTACAGTGGGGGCATGGCTGACGAACGTCCCATCGGGTACTGGCTCAAACTTGTGGACCAGCTGGTCGATGACCAGTTCGGCGCAAGCTTCGAGGAACACGGCGTCACCCGTCGGCAGTGGCAGATGATGAACATGCTCGAACGGGGCCCCGCCACGGAGAAGCAGCTGGTGGACGGGCTGCGCCCCTTCTTTCCGGCCGCCGAGGTGGGCACGTCCGTCGAACTGATCGATGAACTGCGTGAAAGCGGCTGGCTGGAACGCAGCGAGGAACGGTATGTGCTGACCGGCCTGGGCCGGCGGGCCCTGGAGAACCTGCGGGAAGCCGTGGAACGGATCCGCAGCGGCCTCGCCGTCGGCATCAGCGACGACGAGTACCGCACCCTGATCGACCTGCTGCAGCGGATGGCCCGCAACCTGGGCTGGACCGACACCGACGAGGCCCCGGAGCCTCCCGGCGCGACCGCCTAGCGGGCCGGACGTCCGGCGCGGGTGGCGCCGGCGCCGGAGACGGGTCTAAGCTCGTGCACTGTGTCGATGAGTTGCATGCGCCGGGTGCGCGCGGAAGGGCAGGTGGGCCGCACGGCCTGCACTGCATCGCCGGCGTAGCCTTCCGCCTTTTCCTTCTTTCGGCCGGCTCCTTCCGGCTGCCCCGCCGCCGAATCTTTTCGGCCGTCGGTCAATCCCCTTTCCCGCGCGCTGCCTTCTGCGGCTGCCGGTAAGCCGGGCTGCTCCGACGCATCGACCCTGCAAGGACTTTTTCCATGACCACGTTTTCCCCCCTGTCCGAAACGGCCCTGCGCCGCTGCTTCATCAACGCCTCCCGCTCCGAGAGCGCGGCGATCACCTTTCCCGCCGGGTTCACCGCGCCGGACCTCAGCACGACGCCGGTGTTCGGCTGGCGCGATCCCAAGCTGCCGCTGCGCGCCTACCTCATCGTGGAGGACCCCGCGTCGGGGGCACCGGCCGGCGTCCTGCTGCGGGCCCCGGACACGTCCGCCGGCCGGAAACGGCGCGTCGTCTGCGCCCTGTGCGAGGACATCCACTCCGAGGACGACGTCCTCATGTACGTGGCCCGCCGCGCCGGATCCCGGGGACGCAACGGCGACTCCGTGGGCACCTTGATCCACGCCGACTTCGGCTGCTCCCGGAACGCCGTCGCGGAGCAGCCGGCCAACGCCCTGATCACCGACCCGGAGCAGGCCGCCGCCGAGCGCCTCGCGGCCCTGCGCCGTCGGGCCGGAATGTTCCTGGACCGGGTGCGCTCGTAACACCGGGCCGCACAGGAATACCCCGCCGCGGGGCGCGGTTGCGTCGGCATGGATACTTCCCCAGACAATGCCCCGACGCCGCCCGCCCCGCCGGTCCGCCAGCTGCGCCTGGTGGTGGCCGCCGAGGACTACGACGCCGCGCTGGCCTTTTACCGCGACACGCTGGGCATGCCCGAGCAGGCCGCCTATCAGGGCGGCGGCGGCGCCGAGGTCACCATTTTGGACGCCGGCCGGGCGACCCTGGAGATCGCCAACGCCGCCCAGGTCCGCATGATCGACGAGGTTGAGGCCGGCGGCCTTCCCAGCCGCAAGCTGCGGGTGGCCTTTGAGGTGGAGGACGCCGCGGCGGCCACCCGGGCGGCGGTCGACGGCGGAGCGCAGCTGGTCGCTTCGCCGCGCGAGACACCGTGGCGGTCGCTGAACTCCCGGCTGGACGGCCCCGAGGGCCTGCAGCTGACCCTCTTCGAAGAACTCGACTGAACCGGCCGGTCCCCGGGGGCGCTGCAGTCAGTGTCCCCGGGGCGGCCCGGCGAGCGCGGGGTCAGTGCCCCTTGAAGGCCTCGGCCAGCCACCACGCGCCGCCGTCGGAGGCGATCTTCGCGTCGATGACCAGCGGCGCGGTGCGGGGCCCGTCCAGCCAGTCCTGCACCGGGGCGAGGTCGGCCACCGACCGCACCGTGACGCCGTCGGCGCCGTAGCCGCGGGCGACGGCGGCCAGGTCCGTGTCCGGGAAGGTCACGGTGTCCATGGGTACGGTGTCCATGGGTACCGTGTCCCCCGGGTCGCTGCCGGCGGCGCCGAAGTGGTGCACCTCGGCCCCGTAGGCGGCGTCGTTGTAGATGATGACCACCAGCGGCAGGCGCAGCCGCACCGCGGTCTCCAGTTCGGAGATGCCCATGAGGAACCCGCCGTCGCCGGTGCCGAGCACCGGCAGCCGGTCGGGGCGGGCCGCTGCGGCGCCGATCGCCGTCGCCAGGCCGAGCCCGACGGATTGGAACGCCTGGGTGAAGCAGAAGCCGAACTCGTCCGGCACCCGCAGATGGGTGGAGGGATAGCCCATGAAGTTGCCGGAGTCGATGGAGACGATGCGCTGCCCGGGCAGCAGCCGGTCCAGCTCGATGGTCAGCAGCCGGGGATCGATGCGGTCCGCGGTGGAAATGTCCTGCACCGGTACCTGCTGCCAGCGGGCCTCGGCGGCGATCCGCCGGCCTGTCTCGAGGGTGCGGTAGTTGACCGCGGGGCGCTGCGGCAGGGCGGCCAGCACGTCGGCGGCGGTCAGCGCGGAGTCGCCCAGGACGCCCAGGTCGATGGGCCGGTTGGCGCCCAGGGCCGGTTCCTCCACGTCCACCTGCACCACGGTTGCCTCCGGGCCGATCAGCGCCCCGTGCCGCATGGTCCACATGTTCAGGGTGCAGCCCCACCCGACGATCAGGTCCGCGCCGGCAATGAGCTCCGCGGTCAGCGGTGAGGAGAAGCCGCCCGAAATGCCCAGGTTCCAGTCGCTGCCTTCGAACAGGCCGTTGGCGACGGCGCTGGTGGCCAGCAGGGCGCCGGCCTTCTCGGCGAGCGCGGCGATCTCGGGCCCGGCCCCGCGGGCGCCGCGCCCGGCCACGAACACGGGGCGCCGGGCCCGGCGCAGCGCGGCGGCCAGGGCGGCGACGGCGTCCGGTTCCGGGCGCACCCGGGGTGCGGGCGGCGGCGTCGGCACCGGGGCGGGCCCGGAGCCGGCCGGGGCAGGCGCGGCCTGGACATCCAGCGGCACGCTCAGCACCACGGTGCGACGCTCGTTGACGGCGGTGCGCCAGGCCCGGACCGTATCGGCGACGGCGCCGGCCGGGCTGTGGATGCGTTCGGGGACGGCCCCGAGGCTGCGGGCGAGCGCGTCCTGGTCGATGCGGAAGTTGGAGCGGACGGCGGCGCCGGCCGTGTCGGCGGTCAGCACGATCAGCGGCGTGCGGGACTTGGCGGCCTCGCCGATGCCGGTCGCCGCGTTGGTCAGGCCGCAGCCCTGGTGCGTGGTGACGACGGCGGGGCGGCCGGACATCCGGGCGTAGGCGTCGGCCATGGTGGCGGCGCCGCCTTCGTGCCGGGCGGCGGTGAACGGCACCCCGTGGCGGATCAGGGCATTGGTCAGATGGAAATTGCCGCTGCCCACTACGCCGAACACATGTCCGATTCCCAGCTCCGCCAGCGTCCGTCCGATGACATCGGCCACGGCTTGCCCGGTCCCCTGCTCCGCCACTCCTGCTCCGTTCCGCCGTCGTTGATGCCGCTGCCGTCCAGCGCTTCCTCCTCAAGACTCTAGGCCGTTCCCGCCGCCGGGAGGGAACGGCTATATGACGCCGCTGCGGGGCGTCCGGCCGGGCGGCGGGTATTCTTCCTGCACACCCACCGGCACGCACGAGGAGATCCCATGAGCCTGAACGGCACCGAACCGCAGCTGATCGGCTCGTTCCTGGAGGCGTTGTCCTCCGGCGCCCTGGAGGTGCTGGACCTGACCGCTCCGCTGAGCAGCGGCACGCCGTCGCTGAAGCTGCCCGATCCCTTTGTGAACCTCATCGACTTCCGCCTGGAGGAGGTTGCGGCCTTCAACGAGCCCGGCCCGTTCTGGCGGCACAACAACATCCACACGGGTGAGCACATCGGCACCCACCTGGATGCCCCGGCGCATTGGATTTCCGGCCGGGACGGCGACGACGTCTCCCAGGTGCCGCCGCGGCGGCTGATCGGGCCCGCCGTCGTCCTCGATTTCAGCGGGCAGGCCGCACTGGATCCGGACTTCACGGTGGAGGTGGCGGACATCCAGGCGTGGGAGGCCGAGCACGGGCCGCTGCCGGACGGCGCCTGGCTGCTGCTGCGCACCGGTTGGGACAAGTTCGCCGACGATGAGGCCGCGTTCCTGAACATCGACGACACCGGCTCCCACACCCCCGGCATCTCCGCCGAGTGCGCCCGCTGGCTCGGCGAGGAACGACCGATCACCGGGCTCGGTGTCGAAACGGTGGGGATTGACGCCGGCAACGCCGGCACGTTCGATCCTCCCTTCCCGGCGCACTACTACCTGATGGGTAACAACAAGTACGGCCTGACCCTGCTCCAGAACCTGGCCCAGCTGCCGCCCACGGGAGCGATGCTCATCGTCGCGCCGCTGCCCATTGTCGGCGGCACCGGTTCCCCGGCCCGGGTATACGCCCTGGTGGAGCGCCGGCCGGAACCGACCGAGGCGCTGGCAGAGACGCTCGGGGCCGAGCCCACCCTCTGACCGGGCACGAAGCGCCGCCGCCGGGGGCGGTACTTCGCCCGGCGCCCGGGCGCAGTCCTCAGGGCTGGGCGGGCGGCGGCGGCATCTCCGAGTAGGTCACCGTGACCCCGGCGAAGGCCGGCGGCGGCGGCAGGACACCGGTCTCCCTCCACTCCCGGATCGCGCCGATCGGCTGGTAGCCCACCTGTGCGGCGACGGGCAGGGCGAGGAGAACCGCCAGCACCGCCACTGCCGTCTTGGCGGCGGGTCCGGTCGGGCGGCCGTTTGCACGCCGGTGCCGGATCCAGAACAGTGCTGCCGCCATGACGGCCAGCAGGACAAGCATGACGGCCGGCTCCGGACCATACTCAATGTGCACGCACTGCGGCACGGCGGTGGTGGGATTGCCCTGGGAGTCGGTGAACCCGCCCTCGGCTGTGTAGCCCCCGGCGCAGCCGCCGCCGCTGCCCCGCCCGGTGAACAGGAAGTAGCAGAGCGCGGCGATGAACGTCGCGGCGACCACCGTGCGGGCGGCGGGGTCCGCCGTCGCCCGGGTGCTGGCCGTGCCGTCGTGCCGATCCCGGATGTCCTGGTCCTGCCCGTGTGCCATCGCTCCCCCTGCCGGCCGTCTTCGTGCCAGAGCCTACCGGCCTGCCGGCGGGGCGGCAGTCACAATCCTGTATCGGCCGGCATCCCCTTGGCTGGCCCGGCAGCGGGCGGCCGGGGCCGCCGGGCGGCGGACGGTCAGTCGGCGAGCGAGGCGAAGACGACGTAGTTGTCCTCAAACGTCCCGGTGGCCGGATCGTAGCCGTCGCAGGTGATCAGCCGGAGTTCGGAGCCCTCCGTGTTGCCGTAGACCTCCAGCGTGGGGAAGCTGTCCTTTCCGTATTGTTCGCCCCGGTCCATCTGGAAGACGGCGGTGGTTCCGTCCTCGCGGGTGATCTCGATCCGGTCCCCGGGAGCCAGGCGGCGCAGGTCGGCGAAGACGCCGGGGCCCCCTCCCGTGGCGTTGACGTGGCCCAGCAGGACGGCAGGTCCGCGTGCTCCGGGAGCAGGTGAATCGGTGTACCAGCCTGCCGGGGAGCCGGGGCCCTCGGGCGGCACCTCCAGGGTTCCGTCCCCGCGCAGCCCCAGCTGGAGCAGATCCGATTCGGTCCCGGTGGCGGGAATCCGCAGGGAGACGGGGGCCGATGCCGGGAGCACCGATGGAAGATTCGATCCGCCTGCCCCCGCGCCCTCCGTGCCCGCAGGAGTCGACCCCGGAGGGCGCGGTACTGCGGGAGCGGACGACGAGCCCCCAGCGGGGGCGGACGAAGGGACCTGCGGCGGTCCCGCTTCGGTATTCGGCGCGGCGCACCCGGCCAGGAGAACCAGCGCGGCCGCCGCCCAGGGCATCAGCCCTGCGCGGCGGCCGTCCCGGGATACGGTCATGATGACGCTCTTCCCATCACCGGCAGCCCCGTGCTCAGGCGCGGGCGCGGCGTCGGGCCACCAGGGCCGCTGCTGCCACGGCCAGTCCGCCGACCCCGACACCGGCTGCGGACAGGCCGGCACCCATGCCCTGATCAGCACCGGTCTCCACACCGGTGTCGGCGCCGCCGTCAGGCATGGCCCCCATCTGCGAAACCGCCACCGTGCCGCAGGCTGCCGGCAGAGTCGCGGCGGCAGGCAGCGTCGGGTCCAGGTCGGACATCTTCTCGGCAGCTGCCGCCGGCATCAGGGCGGGGTCGACGCCATGCACCACGATCACCGCGCTGCCGTCCTCCAGCGAGGCGGCCGTTTCTGCATCAAGCTGGAAGGTGCGCTCATAGGAGTATGCGGAGCCGCCCGGGAACCGCTCCACAGCCAGGGCGGAGTCGGGGCTAGTGTCACCCTCCGTGGTCAGCGACGTGCCGATCATGCCGTAGAAGGGATGGCCCTCGGTGGTGTTCACGACGCCGTCGCCGTCGGTGTCGGCGTCGGGACCCGGGCATGTGCCCTGGGCGTTGATATGGATGTGCTGGGCGTGCGGGAAGGGCCCGTCCATGAAGGTCTCGGCCGCGCCGGACACATCGACCGTCACCGTCGCCTCGGTGCCGTGGACCTCGACCATGGCCTGGCCGCTGGTGCCCGAGTTGTTCAGGGTGTTCAGGGCGGCCTGGCCCGACCAGGAGTCGTCCCCATGGGCCAGCGCCGGTGTGGCGGACAGTGCCAGGGCACCCAGCGCGAGCGTCGGGACGGCCAGCAGTCGCATCTTCGTGTTCATTTCGGTTCCTCCAGCGTGTCGGGCCGCACAGCGGGTGCACGGCGTTCAGGTGACATGGGCTATTCGGAGCCGTCCCCGTTCCGGATGGGTCCGCGGACAGGATTCTTTCCCCGGTCGGGCTGCGGCGGCGATATTCGCTCACGGCTGGCGGCCGAAGCGCTGCTGTGGCAGGGTTCAGACCGAAGCGCTCCGTGTCCTCCCATCGGGGCGTCACGATGGAAGGGACTGCAGTGGACGCCGATGACTGATGCGGAAGCGGGCCCCGGCAGGAGCCTTGGCCGGCCGCCGGAGCGTCCCGGCCGCACGGAGCCCGCCGTTCCCGCAGCCGATCACGATGTGCCGGTGCCCGCCGTCGCAACGCACGAGCCGGGAGCGCGCGATGGCCTCGAGGACCTGGTCCGCCGCTCCGGGCAGGGCGACGAGGCAGCCTTCGCTGCCCTCTACGACGCCACTTCCGCCACCGTGTACGGCCTGGCGGTGCGGGTGACGCGTTCCCCCGAACTCGCTGCGGAGGTGGTCCAGGAGACCTACCTGATGGCCTGGCAGCAGTCCGCCCGCTTCGATGCCTCCCGTGGTTCAGTGCCGGCCTGGCTTTGCACCCTGGCCCATCGGCGGGCAGTGGACCGCATCCGCCAGACGGCCCGGGAACGGGAGCGGGAGCAGACGTATGAGCAGCGCCGGGCTGAAACGCCCACGGACCAGACCTGGCAGGAAGTGGAGCAGACAATGGACACCCACGAGGTCCGGGCGGGGCTGGGGCACCTTACGCCCCTGCAGCGCGAGGCGGTGGCCCTGGCCTACTACCAGGGCTTCACGCACCAGGAAGTGGCCCGGCGCCTTGACGTTCCCCTGGGCACGGCAAAGGCCCGGATCCGCGACGGCCTCACCCGCCTGCGTTCCGCGCTGGGAGGCCAGCCATGATCCAGCCGGACAGCAGCGGCGTCAATTTCGGGAACCTCCACGACCTGGCCGCCCTGTATGCCGTGGATGCCCTCAGTCCGGAGGAACGCACCGCCTTCGAACAGCACCTCGCCGGCTGCCGGACCTGCCGTGACGAGGTCGCCGGCTTCTCGGAGGCCGCCGCCGGACTGGCGGCCGGAACCGCCCTGGCACCACCCCCGGAGCTGCGGGATTCGGTCCTGGCCGCGGTCCGGAACACGCAGCCTCAGCCCGGACAGCAGGCGCCCCGGGGGCTTTCGCCGCTGCCGTCAACGCCGGTGCCCGGCGGGCCGGCCGAGCGGCGGCACCGGCGGTCCCGCCGGCTGCTGGCTGCCGCCGGCGCCGTCGTGCTGGTGCCAGGCATCGCCCTGGCGGGGTGGGCTCTCGGGGTCAGGACCGCCGAACACGAACAGGAGCAGCTCGCCGCCGCGGAACAGGAGCGGCTCAGCGCGTTGCTCGCCGCCCCCGACATCGCGGCCCGCAGTGTCGATGTCGAAGGCGCCGCCGCAACCCTCCTGTTCTCCGAGCGCCTGGACGAAGGCTTGTTCGTCGGCCCGGACCTGCCGGCGCCGGAGCCCGGCAGCGAGTATCAGCTCTGGCTGGTGGAGGGCGGAACGCCGGTCCCCGACGCGCGGTTCAAGGATGGCGGGGAACGCGGAGTCTGGCTGCGCGGGAACGTGTCGGCCGCCGACGCGGTGGCACTGACCCTCGAGCCCGAGGGCGGGTCGGTGACTCCCACTGACCCGCTGCTGGCGGTCGCCCCGATCGACGGGTGACCCCCCCGGGCACCGTCCGGGCCGACGACGACACCGGTCGGCATCAATCCTGGTCGCAGGGCAGCTGTCACATATCGGAGCCGGCCGGTGTCCTATGGGCAGACCGGCAGCGGGCCGGCCCCGAATGACAGGAGCCAAGACCATGAGCGTCCAGACCAGAGTCCTCATCCTCGGCGGCGGCTACGCGGGCGTGATGGCGGCGAACCGGCTGGCCGCCGCCGCGAGGCCCGGCCTGGCGGTCCGCCTGGTGAATCCGCGCGGGCAGTTCGTGGAACGGATCCGGCTGCATGAGTACGCAGCGGGCACCCGCGCCGGCGTGGCCGTGCCCTTCGACCGGCTGCTGCATCCGGCTGTCCGGCAGGTGCCGGGCACCGCGGTCGCCATTGACGCCGGGCGGCGCACGGTCGGCCTGGCCGACGGCGAAACGCTGCCCTACGACTATCTGCTCTACGCGGTCGGCAGCACCGGTCCGGCTGCACCGGCAGGCGCGCTGGCGGTGGCCGACGTCGCGGACGCCGCGGCGGCGCGCACGTCCCTGCGCTCGCTGCCCGCCGGGGCGGCGGTCGCCATCGTGGGCGGCGGGCTGACCGCCCTGGAGACCGCGGCCGAGACGGCACGGGCCCATCCCCGGCTCCGGGTCCATCTCTGGTGCTCCGCCCTCCCCGGCCCGTCGCTGCCGGAGCCCTCCCGGGCCGGCCTGCTGCGCAGCCTGCGCCGGGCCGGAGTGCAGGTCCATCCCGAGGTTCCGGTGTCCGCCGCGGCGGATCCGCGCGGGCAGCTCGGCGCGGACCTGGTCCTGTGGTGCACCGGGTTCAGCGTTCCGGACCTGGCTGCCCGCAGCGCACTGCCGGTGGACGGCGCCGGCCGCCTGCGCGTGGACGCGTCGCTTCGCGCTGCCGGGCAGGACCGCGTGTTCGGCGCCGGTGACGCCGCGGTGATCGAGGATCCCGGATATGCCTATCTGCGGATGAGCTGCGCGGCGGCGATGCCGATGGGAGCGGAGGCCGCCGGGAACATTCTCCGCGCCCTTGAAGGACTGCCCCTGCGCCGGCACGACAGCGGTTTCCAGGCCCAGTGCATCAGCCTGGGCCGTGCCGACGGACTCGTGCAGTTCGTCGGCACGGACGACACGCCGCGGAGCCTGCACCTGCACGGTCGGACGGCTGCGGTCCTGAAGGAAATAATCTGCCGAATGACCCTGCGGTGGATCCGCAGCGAAGCGAAGAGAAGCGGAGCGTACTCATGGCCGAAGGGACCGAGGGCGCTGCGGCGGACACCGGTGGAAAGCCGTCCCTGAGCGGCCCGGACCGCGACGAGGATTTCGTTGCCCACCGGCGGCTGCTGTTTGCGGTGGCGTACGACATCACCGGCTCGGTGGCGGACGCGGAGGACATCGTCCAGGAGACCTATCTGCGCTGGCGGGCGGTGCCGGGCGACGTCGCCAATCCGCGCGCCTACCTCGCCCGGATCGCGGCCCGGCAGGCGTTGAACGCCGTCCGCACCGCTGAGCGGCGGCGGGAGGACTATCCGGGCGAGTGGCTGCCGGAGCCGCTGCTGACCGGTGCCGGGGCACCAAGGCTGGGTCCGGCCGCTGCCGGCTCCGGCGCGGCAGGGGGGCCGGCAGCCGATCCTGAAGCTGCGGCGCTGACCGCGGCCGAGGTCTCGACGGCCCTGCTGGTCGTCCTCCAGACCCTCACCGGGCCGGAGCGCGCGGCCTTCCTCCTGCGCGAGGTGTTCGGCTTCGGCTACGCGGAAATTGCCGGGGCGTTGGACGCCCGTGAGCCCGCGGCACGCCAGCTGGTGCACCGGGCACGGGCACGGGTTCAGGCCCGGGTGCCGCGTAACCCGCCGGACCCGGCGGAGCACCGGGCAACGGTGGCACGGTTTCTCGCCGCCGCCTCGAACGGCCAGGTCCAGGGACTGCTGGACGTGCTCGCGCCCGACGTGGTGCTGATTTCCGACGGCGGCGGCAAGGCCACCGCCGCGTTGCGCCCGGTCACCGGACCGGAGAAGGTGGCCCGCCTGATGCTCGGGCTGGCCGAAAAGTACGGCGCGGGGGTGGAGCCGTTCTTCCTGGAACTGAACGGGCTGCCGGCGGTCGCCTTCCGCGAGGCCGACGGCTCGGTGACCACCGTCTTCCAGCTCAGCGTGGCCGGCGGGCTGGTGCAGGGCGTGTACACCCTGCGGAACCCGGACAAGCTGGTGCGGCTCCAGGCCCTGGCGGGGTAGGCCGCACCGCACCGAAGCGACCCGGCTGCAGCAGGCCTGCGGACCGGGGCATCGGCGTCACCAGGTTAAATCTGTGTTTCACGCGTACTTCCGCTTTTTATCCGCGCCAGGCAAAAAACGCGGATTTCCTGGGGGCGGGCCATTGGCATCAGTTTTTTCGATGACTGCTATAAGACAAGAGCGATTGCACTGGTCTTGAGCCCCAAACCATACTTGATTCGCCCCCCACAGGTCCGGCTTCTGCATCCGTGCAGAAGCCGGACGCGCACCAAGGAGAATCAATGAACCGACGCCGTCTTTCAGCCGCGCTGGGCGCTTCCGCACTGGCCTTCGCGCTGGTGTCCTGCAGCAGCGCGGAAGCCACCACCGAGGGCTCGCTGCCCGGCCTGACGGAGGCTGGGAAACTGACCGTCTGCAGCTCCGACTCGAACTACGCGCCCATGTATTCCATGCAGGACGGCGAGTTCACCGGCGTGGAGCCGTCCCTGACCGAGGCGCTGGCCGAGCGCCTCGGCCTTGAAGCCAGCTTTACCCGCATGGCTTTCGCCGGCGTGATCCCGGCTATCCAGTCCGACCGCTGTGACCTGGCCATGGGAGCGTTCTTCCTCACCCCCGAGCGGCTGGCAACCATGAAGGGACTGCCCTATCTCGCAGCGAACGTGGCGCTGATCTTCCCCGAGGGAAACAGCTACGCGGAGCCCGAGGACCTCGCCGGCAAGACTGTCGCTGTCCAACGCGGGTCGGTCCAGGCCAGCACCGTCGAGGCGGTATCGGCGGATCTCGAGGCTGCCGGGGAGGAACCCATCACGGTCCAGAGCTACGACGACCCCGTGACCGCCATCAATGCGGTGATGAACGGAAAAGCGGATGCAGCCGGCGAGACTGAAATCTTCGCCAGCAACTTCTTCAGCGAAGAACGCGCCGGCCTCGATTTCGAGCCGACATTCTTCCCCACCGGATCGGTAACCGGCTTCCTTTACAAAAACGGCGAATTGGAGGATGCACTCACCGCCGCCATGGATGAGCTGCGCACCGACGGCACCCTCGCGGGCATCCTGGAAGAGTTCAACCTGAGCCCCGAGTCCATCTCCGACGGCAAGTAGGGGCTCGTCGTGCAATTCGATGTCTCCCTGTTCCTGGAGGCCCTGACCTCGCAGGCGTACCTGTCCGGCGCCGCCCTCGCCATCGGGCTTGCCTTCCTTGCACAGTTCCTGGGCTCGGTGCTGGGACTGGGCGTTGCAATGCTGCGGCGCAGTTCCTTCCGGCCCCTGAGCCTCTTCGCCCTCGGCTACGCCTGGGTCTTCAGGGCCCTCCCGGTCCTGCTGCTGCTGATCCTGGCCTGGAATGCACTGCCCCAGATGGTTCCGGCACTCCGCGAGTCCTGGTACACGCCCTTCCTGGCGGCGCTGCTGGCCCTGACGGTGCATGAGACGGCCTTGATGTCCGAGGTGTTCCGGTCCGGCCTGAGCTCGGTCAACGAGGGGCAGCGGCTTGCGGGGCGGGCCCTCGGGTTCGCACCTGTGGGCACCTACCGCTGGATCATCATGCCGCAGGTCATCCGCACCATCCTTCCCCCACTGGGCAACCGCATCATCCTGCAGGTTCAGATCACCAGCCTCACGAGCGTCATTGCCATGGAGGAACTGATGACCGCAGCTCAGGACGAGGTAACGCGGACCTTCCGTTACGCCGAGTTCTACACCGCGGCTGCGGTCTATTACCTGGTCATCGTGAGCCTGCTGATGCTGGCACAGCACTACGTGGAACGTCGCTACAAGTGGACCTCGTCCCGATCCGCTGCCCAGCCGAAGAAAACAAAAGCGAGCGTGTCAGCATGAGCCAAACACTTTTATCCCGCACCGGAACCGCCGTCTGCGAAGTGCGCGGGCTGCGCAAGGCCTACGCCGGCACCGAGGTCCTGAAAGGCGTCGACTTCTCCCTCCGGCACGGTGAGGTCAAGGCGGTCCTGGGCCCCTCCGGCTCGGGCAAGTCCACCCTGCTGCGCCTGGCCGCCCTGCTCGAGCACGCTGACGGAGGAGAGATCCTCCTGAACGGGGAGCGGATGGGCGTTGACGGCCGGGGCCGGCCCCTGCCGGAGAGCCGTCTCGCCCTGCAGCGCCGGCCCATGGGCATGGTGTTCCAGTCCTTCAATTTGTTCCCGCACCTCAACACCATCGACAACGTGATGCTGGCCCTGCGCCGGGTCAAGGGGACGGCCCGCTCCGAGGCCCGGGAGATCGCCGAGGCCATGCTGGAGCGGGTCGGGCTGACGGAGCGCCGCTTCGCGTTCCCCTCCGAGCTCTCGGGCGGGCAGCAACAGCGCGTCGCCATCGCCAGGGCGTTGGTGATGTCGCCGCAGGTGCTGCTGTTCGACGAACCCACGTCGGCCCTTGACCCTGAGCTCGTCCGGGAGGTACTGGCCGTGATGGAGTCCCTGGCAGCCGATGGCATGACCATGATGGTGGTGACACACGAGCTGGGCTTTGCCCGCCACGTTGCCGACACCGTGGCCGTGTTCCACGAAGGCCGCATCCTGGAGGAAGGACCGCCGGAGCAGATCTTCACCGATCCGGCGGAGGACGTCACCCGGCGGTTCCTGCTCCAGGCGCTGTAACAGCGCTCTCGCCTGGTCCCTGCCGCCGGCGGCAGGGACCAGGCAGGCCCGGGAAACGATCGGTCCCGCTGCATACCCAATTGCAACACTTTTTTCGATGACTCTTTTATCTTGAATCCGCTTTATTTTTGCAAGAATGATCGTGAGGATGAAATCATGAGCCTTGCACCAACTTTCCCTCCCGCTGCGGCCCCGACCGCAGAGGTAGACGAAACCCTCGCCCGCACCTCCTTTGTCCGCTCCATGGGAATGGCCGCGACCGGAGTCACCATCGTCTCGACCGACGGTCCGGCCGGCCGGTTCGCCCAGACGGTCAGCGCCATGGCCTCCGTCTCCGCGGATCCGCCCTGCCTGCTGGTGTGCGTACACGACAAGAGCCCCCTGGCGCAGGCCGTGATCGCCAACGGCACCCTCGCCGTGAACGTGCTGGCCACCGACCAGGCAGACGCCGCGCAGACCTTCGCCGGCCAGGCTCCCGACGGATCCGCTCCCTACGACTTCTCCCGCCATGCCTGGCGGACCGGAGCCCTCGCCCAGCCGCTCCTGGACGCGAGCGCCGCCGTTTTCGAATGCCGGCTGATCGGCCATCACCGCTACGGCACCCACCACGTCTTCGTGGCCTCTCCGGTCCAGAGCCTCCCCGGGGCCGCCGATGCCGCGCCCATGACCTACCACGCCCGCTCGTTCGGTTCCCACACCCCCGCGGCCTGAAACCTATCCCCGCTTCAACCGACCGGCAGCACGACAGTTTTTACCGAGAAAGAGAGAAACCCCATGATCCGCACAGGTGACGAATACCGCTACTCCATCAATACCGGTCGAGATATCTGGATTGACGGCGAAAAGGTGGAGGACATACTCAACCACCCGGTTTTCAAGCCCGCGATCGACGTCCGTGCCCGCATCTATGACATGGCGCATGAGGATAAGACCCGCAGCATCATGACCTATGAGGCAGACGGGGAGACGAACTCGATCGCCCACAAGCGCCCCTACTCGGAGCAGGACTGGCTGGACAAGCGCCGGGCGGTCGAAGCCGTCCTGGACGATGTCAAGGGCGTCGTCACCCGGGTTGGTGACGCCACCATCGGTGAGATGTGGTCCCTGTACGACGGCCGCGACGTCCTCAACGAGGTCAACCCCGCCTACGCGGACAACATCAGCCGCCACCTTGACGACGCGGTGACCGCCGACCTGTTCCAGGTGTCGGCCAATACGGACCCCAAGGGGGACCGCTCGCGCCCGCCGCATGAGCAGGATCCGGACATGCTTCTGCACGCCGTGGCCGAAACCCCGCGCGGCATCATTGTCCGCGGCGCGAAGTACGAGACGGCTGCCGCCTACGCCAACCGGGCTTTCGTGAAGCCCACCATCGCCAACTGGGGCAACTCGGAGCTCTCCGAGTACGCCCTCGGCTTCTCCCTGGACATGAATACGCCGGGGCTCAAATTCATCTGCCGCTCGGGCTTTGCCGGCCGCCAGAAGCCCGAGGACTACCCGCTGTCCAACCGGGTGGACGAGGTCGACACGCTGGTGGTTTTCGACGACGTCGAGATCCCCTGGGAAGACGTGTTCTTCTACCAGCACACCAAGGCTGCCACCTACATCCGCCAGACCCTGCACCGCTACAGCGCCTACCCCTTCGTCCTCCGCGTCATCCGCCTGGCCGACATGCTGATCGGCACCGCCCTGTGGAACGTGAAGCAGACCGGACTCGACAAGGTTCCGGCCGTGCAGGAGAAACTTGCCCGGCTTGCCTGCTACCGCGAGGGAATCCACGCCCACCTGACGGCCGCGGTGAAGCTCGGTGAGACCAGCCCGGGCGGCCTGTACATGCCCAACCAGTCGCTGCTGTACTCGGGCCGGATCCTGGCCTCCAGCCAGCTGCCGGAAATGATGCACCTCGCCCGTGAGCTCTGCGGCGGCCAGATGGTCCTGACCCCGGACTACGCGTCCTTCCAGCACCCGGAAACCGGTCCCTGGCTGAACAAGTTCTACAGCGTGAACGAGAACTGGGTTGCGGAAGACCGCCGCCGCCTGCTCGCCTACGCCCGCGACCTGCTGAACAGCGATTACGCCGGACACCGCGTCACCTTCCAGCTCTTCGCCCAGTCTCCGCCCTTCGCCAACTCGGACGCGCTCTACCGTTCCTTCGACTGGAACCACTCGCTCGACGTCGTCAAGGAAGCCGCCGGGCTGTCGGACAACATCCTGCCTGAGCGATACGCCAAGGACCTGGCCCTGTCCGGTGCAGGGGCCTAGCCGGAAATGACCATTTCCATTGTTGCCCGCTGCTCCAACGGCGCGTCCGTTGGAGCGGCGGTCACCTCCTCCAGTTTTTCCGTCGCAGCCCGCTGCCTGCGTTGGGATCCCGCGGTCGGCATTTCCTGTTCCCAGAGCATTACCGATCCGCGGCTGGGCGAAAGCCTGCTGGCCCGCCTCGGCCGCGGCCAGGATCCGAAGGCGGCCCTCGCCGGCCTGCAGGCCGAGGAGTCCCACTTTGAGTACCGCCAGCTGACCGCCATGTCCTTCGCCGGAGCCCATGCGGGCTACAGCGGCCCGCTGGTGCTGGGCAAACATGCGGTGCTTGACGCCGGCGACCACGTCGTCGCCGGGAACATGCTCGCCCATGGGCAGGTCCTTGAAGCGGTCTCCGCCGGCTATCGGCAGGACCCGACCGCCCCGCTGGCCCTTCGCCTGGTCCATGCCCTGCAGGCAGGTGAAGCCGCCGGCGGCGAGGTCCGTGAGCTGCGTTCGGCCGGGGTCATGGTCCTGGCCGGCGACTCCTGGCCGCTCGTCGATGTCCGTGTGGACTGGCACGGGCACCCGTTGGAGCAGCTGGCGGACCTGACCGCCCGCTGGTTGCCCCAGGCAGCGGCCTACCGGGACAGGGCATATGATCCCCGGGAGGCATATGCGCTGGTCAGCAGCCAGTTGGAGTCCGAGAACCAGGTATAGGGGGACGTGTTCGGATGATCGGCTCGGAGGACGCAGGAGCACCGCTGCGGGGCACCCAGGATGACCCGGGGTTCACGCTGACACAGCTGCGCTACTTCTCGATTGCAGCGGAAACCGGAAGCATGACGGCGACGGCGCGTGCCATGCATGCCTCCCAGTCCGCCGTCTCGAACGCAATCGCCCAGCTCGAACGCCATGTGAAGGTCCAGCTGTTCATCCGGCACCATGCCCGCGGACTCACGCTGACCCCGGCGGGCAGGGAGTTCGTGCTGCAGGCACGGGACCTGCTTGCCCGGGCCAACGACATCCTCTCCCTGGCCGGCGGACTCGGCGAGAGTGTGGAAGGCGAGGTCAAGCTCGCCTGCTACCACACCCTCAGCCCTTTCTACCTGCCCCGGATCCTGGAACGGGTGGGCGAACAGTATCCGCTGCTGTCCATTCGGGTTGTCGAGGGAGAAAAGGCCGAAGTCTTCGAGTCCCTGCTGACCGGCGAAGCCGAAGTCGCGCTCACCTACGAGAGCGAAGTTCCGGGAATGATCGCCACTGAGCAGCTGGCCGTGTCCCCTCCCTACGTCATCGTCGGCGAGCGCCACCGCCTGGCCCGGCGGACGCCCCGACGCCGCATCACCCTGCAGGAACTCGCGGAGGACCGCATGATCCTGCTCGACATCCCTTTTCCCGGCCGGTACTTCCTGGACATCGCCGAGAACAGCGGAATCAGCCCCCGGATCGCGTTCAGCAGCCCAAACTTCGAGACGGTCCGCTCGATGGTCGCGGCAGGGCTCGGATACTCGGTCCTGAACCAGCGCCCCGTTCATGACCTCACCTACGACGGCGGCCGGGTCGTGGCGTTGGAGCTCGAAGGCACGTTTGCCGACATCCCGGTGGTCATGGCCACCGTGCGCGGATCCCGGCTGACCACCAGGGCTGAGGCCGTAGCCGCCCTGCTCCGGGAGGCGGTCCCCTCAATCGCTGCGGAGTTCAGTCCCCACCGCCCTTCCCGCCGGGCCTGACAACCCATGCCCCCGGCTGCGGCCGGCACCGAAGGAGATAACTGTGCACCTGTCCGACGTCCGCCGTTCCTGGGCGCTGCACGAAGCCGAACTGGCCGCTCGGCTGGAACGGTACGTGCGCACCGAAAGCGGCTCCGATGACAAGGCAAAGGTCGATTCGGCGGCTGAGGTCTTCGCCGCCGAGCTTCGAGCCCTGGGCTTCGCTCCGACCATCATCGAAAACCCCGACGGCGGCAACCATGTCGTCGGAGACCGCGCCGGAAGCGGTTCCGGCCACGTCGTTCTCCTGCTGCACCTCGACACGGTCTGGCCGGGACGTACCTACCCTGCGCCTGTCTTCCGGATCGAGGACGGACGCGCCATGGGCCCGGGCGTGCTGGACATGAAGGGCGGCTGGGTCGTCGCGCTGGCCGCCTTGGAACACCTCTTCCGGGACGGCTGGGACGGTCCCCGCAGGCTCACGGTCATCGCCACCGGTGACGAGGAGCTGGGCAGTACCCACGGCCGGCGGATCGTGGAGGAACACGCCGCCGGGGCCGATTTCGCCCTGGTCATGGAACCCGGGCGGGCGGACGGCTCACTTGTCGGACGGCGCGGCGCCGTCGGCGCCCTGCGCATCAGCGTGACCGGACGCAACTCCCATGCTTCCTCGGACGACCCGGGTGCCAGCGCCCTCATAGCCGCAGCGCACATGGCCATCGCCCTGGAGGCTGCGAGCGACCGGCCCGGTGGCCGGATTCTGAATGTGGGAGAACTGCACGCGGGAACAGCACGCCAGGTGGTCCCGGCCCACGCGGAGCTCAACATCGATCTTCGTGCCGCCACCGGCCCGGACGCGGCCCGGCTCCTTGAGCACGTCGCCAAGGTCTCCTCCCGCCCGGCCGTGCCCGGCGTCGAAGCCCGCGTCAGGGGTGGAATAACCCGCCCGGCCTACCCTGCTGACCTGGCCCTGGCTCCGCTGCAGGACGCGGTGCGGCGAGCCGGAACAAGCATCGGGCTGCCGGTCCGGTTCGTCACCACCCGCGGCGGCTCCGACGGCAACTTCACCGCCGCCATGGGAATACCCACCGTGGACGGGCTCGGCGCCGACGGCGGCGGAATCTGCACTGCGGACGAGTACGTCGACCTCGGCGCCCTGCCGGGAAAAATCGCCCTGCTGTGCGGGATCCTGGATCAGCTCGCCGGCACCGGACGGTTCGATCTGGACGCCTCCACGGCGGCAGATGCAAGCCAAGGCGGGGCCAAGTGACCAGGATCGCTTACTGCTCCCTCGGCGGCACCATCTCCAGCACTTCCGCCACCGGCGAAGGAGCCGTTCCCAGTCTGGGAGCCGCCGGCCAGCTGGCTGCCGTGCCGATCGCCGAAGACGTCAGCATCGAGGCGCACAGCCTGGACCTGCTGCCTTCGGTGGAACTGACCCTGGACCGCGTCGCCGACGTCGCCCGGTTCTGCGCCTCGCTCGTGCGGGACGGCGTCGACGGCATTGTGCTGTCCACCGGAACGGATGCGCTGGAGGACGTGGCCTGGGCCCTGCACCTGACCTGGGACGCGGAGGTGCCACTGATCGTCACCGGTGCCATGAGGGCGGCCTCGGCACCGTCTGCCGATGGGCCGGGCAATGTCGCTGATGCCATCGCTGCGGCGGCATCAGCCTCGGTGCGCGGGCTTGGCGTGCTGGTCTGCTTTGCCGGCGAACTCCATGGCGCTGCACACGTGGCCAAGGCGCACAGCGCCAGCGTGGCGGCCTTCACCTCCCCCGGGTTCGGGCCGCTGGGCCTGGTCAGCGAGGGCAGCGTCCGGTTGGCGGCCCGCCCGGCGGCTCCGCCTCCCCGGCTCGGTCTGCCGACGGCGCACCCTCCGGTTGCCCTGCTGCCCTTCAGCCTGGGCGACGACGGGCGGATCCTTCGTGCGCTGCCGGACCTGGGATTCGCCGGGGTCGTCGTGCAGGGCTTCGGAGCCGGCCATGTATCCACAGCGTGGGCGCAGGCTGCCAAGGACCTGGCCGCGGCTCAGCTTCCGGTGGTCCTGGCGTCCCGTGCGTCCGCCGGTCCGGTCTTCCGCCGGACATACGGCTTTCCCGGCAGCGAGCAGGACCTGCTCGGGGGCGGGCTGATCGATTCGGGTTTCCTGGGCGGCCACAGGAGCAGGCTGCTGTTGGCGGTTTTGCTGGGCAACCGCACCCCGCTGCCCGTCATTCGTGAGGTTTTTGCCGCGGTCGGCATCTAGCCGGCGTGCCGGTCCGGCTCAGCGTCGGGTTCGGGCCAGCAGCTGCTCGAACGGCAGCGACTGCCAGGGGTCGGTGCCGGGGTTGAGGCTGACGGCGGGACGCGGCCCCGCTTCCCCGCCCTGATCCGCGGCCTCGGCCTTCGGCCCCTCCTGCCCGGCCTCGGACTGCCCGGCCGCGGGCTGCCCGCCCCGGGCCGCGGAAAGCTCTGCTGCGAGCTCTCCTGCCGCCCTTCGTACCCGGTCGTCCAGGGCGGTGCTGCCATCGGCCCCGGATCCGCCGGCCCAGTCCTCCGGGGCGGCGAAGACCGCCGTCGGCATCAGCCGTGCGCGCAGGTAGCCGAACATCGGCCGCAGCGCGAAGTCGAGCACCATGGAGTGCCGGGCGCTTCCGCCGGTGGCTCCGATGAGCACCGGCTTGCCCTGGAGCGCCGTGTTGTCGAGGACGTCGAAGAAGGATTTGAAGAGCCCGCTCATGGACGCGGTAAAGACCGGGGTCACGGCGATCAGCGCGTCCGCACGGACGACGGACTGGATCGCCTCCTCCAGCCGGGGCGGCGCGAAGCCCGAGACCATCGCGTTCGCGATGTCCACCGCGAAGTCGCGCAGCTCGAAGGTCTCCACCTCCAGTGCCCGCCCACCAGCTGTCCCGGTGTCGGTGAGCTGCCGGGCGGCCTCCGCCGAGAGCAGGTCCGCGAGCATCCTGGACGACGACGGCGTGCCCAGCCCCGCCGTCACCACCGCGATCCGTGCCGTTCCCGTACCGGTCATCCCGCTCTCCCGCCTACCTTTACTTTCATGCGTTTGCATGTTTCTTCCAACGGGCCGCCCGGCCCGGGTATTCCCGGCAGCCGCAGGACGGGGGCGGCGGGCAGGCCGCCGGGACCGCGGACGCATCGCCCCGGTGCCCGGCTTCCGCCGGCGGCTACCTATGATGGAGCCATGACTCCCCCGCCGTCGGCCTTTGCCACGCCCGTGCCCCTGGCCGGCCGCACCGTCGCCCTGGAGCCGCTGGCCCGCGCCGACGCGGCGCCCCTGGCGAAGGCGGTCCGCGACGGCGAACTGTGGCGGGCCTGGTACACGCACGTCCCGGAACCGGAAAACGTCCCCGCCGAAATCGACCGTCGCCTGGCCCTGCAGGCGGCCGGCACCATGGCGCCGTGGACGATCCGCCGGCAGGACACCGGCGCCGCCTGCGGGATGACCACCTACATGAACATTGACGCCGCGAACCGGAGGCTGGAGATCGGCTCCACCTGGCTCGCCGCCTCAGCGCAGCGCACTCCGATCAACACCGAAGCGAAACTGCTGCTGCTCACCCGGGCCTTCGAGGAGCTGGACTGCATTGCGGTCGAGTTCCGCACCCACTGGCACAACCGGCAGTCCCGCGCCGCCATCGCCCGGCTGGGCGCCAAACAGGACGGCGTGCTGCGCAACCACCAACTCGGCGCCGACGGAAGCCTGCGGGACACCGTGGTCTTCTCCATCATCGCCTCGGAATGGCCGGCCGTCCGGCTGAACCTGCACCATAAACTCGAGCTGCTGCCCGAGGGAAAGACACGAGCACCCAGGTAATGCCCTCCAAAATCATCCTCGACTGCGACCCCGGCCACGACGACGCCATCGCCCTGCTGCTGGCCCACGGGAACCCGGAGATCGAGCTGCTGGCCGTCACCACCGTCGTCGGCAACCAGACCCTGGACAAGGTCACCCGCAACGCCCTCTCGGTGGCCCGCGTCGCCGGCATCACCGGCGTACCCTTTGCCGCCGGCTGCGCCCGGCCCCTGGTCCGGACCATCGAAACCGCGCCCGGCATCCACGGCGACTCGGGCCTCGACGGCCCGGTGCTGCCCGAACCGGCCATCGACCTGGACCCCCGGCACGCCGTCGACCTGATCATCGACACCGTGATGTCGCACGAGCCGGGCACCGTCACCCTGGTGCCCACCGGCGGGCTGACCAACATCGCCCTGGCCGTGCGGAAGGAACCGCGCATCGCGGAACGGGTGAAGGAAGTCGTGCTGATGGGCGGCGGCTACCACACGGGCAACTGGTCCGCGGTGGCCGAGTTCAACATCATCATCGATCCCGAAGCCGCGCATATCGTCTTCAACGAGTCCTGGCCGCTGACCATGGTCGGCCTGGACCTGACCCACCAGGCGCTGGCCACGCCCGACGTCGTGGAGCGCATCGCCGCCGTCGGCACCGGTCCGGCCCGCTTCGTGGGCGAGCTGCTGGCCTTCTTCGAGAAGGCCTACCAGGACGCGCAGGGCTTCGACCACCCGCCGGTCCATGATCCCTGCGCCGTGGCCTACGTGATCGACCGGGCCGTGATGACCACCCGCCGGGCTCCGCTGGACGTGGAGCTCACCGGCACCCGCACCCTGGGCATGACGGTTGCCGACTTCCGTGCCCCCGCTCCCACGGACTGCACCACCTCGGTCGCCGTGGACCTGGACCATGAGCGGTTCTGGAACCTGATCGTGGATGCGCTGGAGCGCATCGGAGAGGTGGAACCGTGAGCAGCGCAGCCTCCCGCGTCGTCGTCGTCGGCTCCCTGAACGCCGACCTCACCGTCCGCACCGAACGTTTTCCGCAGCCCGGCGAGACCCTGGCGGGCTCCGAACTGGTCATCGTGCCCGGCGGCAAGAGCGCCAACCAGGCAGCGGCCGCCGCCGTCCTGGGCGCCGACGTCGTCCTCTTCGGAGCGGTGGGCGCCGACCCGCACGGCGAGCTGCTGGTCCAGGCCGCCACGACCGCCGGCGTGGACGCCTCCCGCGTGCTGCGCCGCAGCGGCACGGCCACCGGAACCGCGATGATCGTGGTCGACGCCGCCGGGGAGAACACGATCATCGTCTCCCCCGGCGCCAACGGCACCCTGGCGCCCTCGGACCTGCCGGCGGACCTGTTCGAGGCGGCGGCCGTGCTCTGCCTGAGCCTGGAGGTGCCGCTGCCCACCGTGCAGGCCGCGGCCCGGCAGGCCCGCGCCGCCGGGGTTCCGGTGCTCCTGAACCTTTCGCCCTACCGCGATGTGCCGGCGGAGCTGCTGGCGGACACCGGCGTGCTGCTGGTGAACCGCCACGAGGCGGCACAGGTGACCGGCCTGCCCGACGCCGACTGGCCCGGCACGCTGGAGGTGCTGACCCGGCTGGGAGTGCGCCGCGCCGTCGTCACCCTCGGCGCGGACGGCGCCGTGGTGCTGGACGCGGACGCCGACGCCGGCTCCCGCGTGCGTTCCGTCCCTCCCGTTCCGGTGACCGCCGTGGACACCACCGGCTGCGGCGACGCCTTCACCGCAGCGCTGGGTGCCTGCCTCGCGGCAGGCGCCGACCTGCACGCTGCCGCGGCGGTCGCGGCCCGCGCCGGGGCCCTCGCAGCCACCGGGCACGGGGCGCAGTCCTCCTATCCTCCTCTGGGGGATCTGGCGGACGACGTCCGCCGTTCCGGACGGTAATCCCCTCCCTGCGACGGAGAAGCCGCGGCGCGCGGCATCCGTCGTAAAGGGGATCCCCCGCGCGCCCGCCCCGGCTAGGCTGGCAGCAGAGCATCCGCCCGCCTCCACGGAGGGCGGCACCACAGCGTCCGGTGCGGGCATCGGACGCCTAACCCAGGGGGTCACCGAACATGACTGAACCAGGCCAGCCGGACTACAACGCAGGGCAGGGCGGCACCGGCAGCAACCCCGGAGCAGGCCAGCCCGGCCAGCCCGGCCAGCAGCCGGGCGCCTATCCGGGCCAGCCCCAGGGCGGTTACGCCTACCCGGGCAGCCAGCCGGGCCAGCCCCAGGGCGGTTACGCCTACCCGGGCAACCCCTACGGGCAGATGGCCCCCGCGCAGGAACCGGCGCGGCCGAAGGAAGTCAACCTGGCGTTCTGGCTGCTGATCGCCACGGCGGTGCTGGGGCTGATCGCGCTGCCGTTCACCATTTCCTACTTCAACTCGCCCGAGTACCTGGACCTGGTGGAGCAGACGGCGCGCGACGCCGGCCTGAGCGTGGACCCGAACTACCTTTCCGCCACGATCGCCGGGGCCACCGTCGGAGCCGTCCTGGGCAGCCTCTTCAGCCTCGCGGTGAGCGTGACCCTGGCCTTCCTGGTGCGCGCCGGATACAACTGGGCGCGCATCGTGGTGACCGTCTTCGCGGCGTTCTCCCTCTTTGGGCTGATCGGGATCTTCGCCGCAGGCCCCATGGTGGGCATCCTGACCCTGCTCTCGATCCTGGCGACGGTCGCGGCGGTGGTCCTGCTGTTCCTGAAGCCCTCGAACGACTACTTCAACCAGAAGAAGGCCTACCGGCAGGCGCGGAAATTCGGCGGTTACTAAGGTAGCTGCCAATCTCCGAAAATCCGGCTACGCTGACTGCGGGTGTCCCTTGCGGGGCACCCGCACTCGTACACCAAGCATGCCGAACAGAGGGGGAACCAGCATGAGCGAACCGATGCAGTCCAACACCAACCACCCCGGCCCCGGCGCCGGAAACAACCCCGGTGTTCCGGGGGCAGGCGGCTACCCGGGCGCCCCGGGAAGCAACTACAACTACGCAGGGAATCCCTACGCCGGCATGCCTCAGGCCCCCGCCGCGGAGCCGGTGCGGCCGCGCACGGTGGAGCTGGCGTTCTGGCTGGTCATCGCCTCGTCGGTGCTGAACATCCTCAACTATTTCCTGACCCTGAACTACGTCACCGAAATGTCCGGCGGGGCCGTGGTTACCGGTGCTGCGGCCGGCGGCTTCATCTTCGGCACCGCCATCCGGATTGCCCTGGCCGCCCTGGCCCGCCAGGGGCAGAACTGGGCGCGGATCGTCCTCACGGTTTTCGCCGCCCTGTCGCTCACCGGCCTGCTCGGCCTCTTCGTGGCCGGACCGCTCGCCGGCCTGACCGGGCTGCTGGCCATCGCCACCTTCGTGGCTGCCGCCGTCATGCTGTTCCTGAAGCCCTCCAATGAGTTCTTCACGGCCAGCAAGGCTTACCGCCAGGCCAAGAAGTTCGCCGCCTGAGCCGGCACAAAGCGGGGCCGGATGCCACAGCGGCATCCGGCCCCGCTTCTTTAATTGTCGGATCCAGCCGGCGGTCCTGCCGGCCCGGCTGACCGTACCGCCGGGCCGCGCACCTGGCCTGACGCTCGCCGCCCCGGCCGGCGGGCCGCATGGGAGGGGTCCGCTATCCTGCCGCAGCCCGTCCTGCCGAGCGGCCGCTGAACAGGCAGCCGCCCAGGAATGTCCCTTCGAGGGACCGGTAGCCATGCATGCCCCCGCCGCCGAATCCCGCCGCCTCGCCGGCGGCGAACAGGCCGGGGACCGGCTCTCCGTCTGCTCCGAGGACACGGGAGTCGAGGTCGGTTTCCAGCCCGCCGAGGCTCTTGCGGGTCAGCACCGAGAGCCGGACGGCGATCAACGGCCCGGCCTTGGGATCCAGGATGCGGTGCGGCGGGGCGGTGCGGATCAGCTTGTCGCCCAAGTAGCTGCGCGCACCGTGGATGGCGGTGACCTGGGCGTCTTTGCTGAACCGGTTGCCCACCTCGCGGTCCCGGGCCTCGACCTCCCGCCGGAGCGCTTCGGCGGACAGCACTGGAGCCTCTCCGCCGGTGTCCTCTTTGGCCAAAGCGTTCATCCCGGCCACCAGGTCCTCGAGGTTCTCGGCGGAGATGAAGTCCTCCCCATGGTCCAGGAAGGCCTGCACCGGTCCCGGCACTCCGGCGGTGGCCCGCTTGAGCACGCCGCGCACCGATTTTCCGGTCAGGTCGGGGTTCTGCTCGGAGCCGGAGAGCGCGAACTCCTTCCGGATGATCGCCTTGTTCAGCACGAACCAGCTGTAGTCGTGGCCGGAGGCGCGCAGATGGGCGAGGGTGCCGAGGGTGTCGAAGCCGGGAAAGAGCGGGACGGGCAGCCGGTTCCCGGCGGCGTCGAGCCAGAGCGATGAGGGGCCGGGCAGGATCCGGATACCGTGATTGGCCCAGACCGGGTTCCAGTTGCGGATGCCCTCGACGTAGTGCCACATGCGGTCCGGGTTGATCACCCGGCCGCCGGCTTCGCCGACCGCTGCGATGCCCCGCCCGTCCACGTGTTCGGGAACGCCGCTGAGCATCCGGTGCGGCGGAGCACCCAGCCGGTCGGGCCAGGCGGCGCGCACCAGCTCATGGTTGCCGCCGATCCCGCCGGTGGTCACCACCACCGCCGGTGCGGAGAACTCGAACTGCCCGACGGCGGTGCGGGGCGAAGCGGTGCCGCGCGGCGCCGTCGTCGGCTCCAGGATGCTGCCGGCGACCCCGGTGACCGCGCCGCCGGCGGTGGTCACCGCCTCCATCCGGTGCCGGAAGGCGGTGCGCACCAGGCCCCGCTCAATGCCCTCGCGCAGCTTCGCCTCGAAGGGGGCGGTGACGCCCGGCCCGGTGCCCCAGGTGATGTGGAACCGCGGCACCGAGTTGCCGGGGCCGGTGGCGCCGTAGCCGCCGCGCTCGGCCCAGCCGACGACGGGGAAGAACCGGTGGCCCATCTGCTGCAGCCAGGCCCGCTTCTCCCCCGCGGCGAAGTTCACGTACGCCTCGGCCCAGCGGCGCGGCCAGTAGTCCTCGGGGCGATCGAATCCGGCGGTGCCCAGCCAGTCCTGCCAGGCCAGCTCCACGGAGTCCTTCACCCGCAGCCGCCGCTGCTCCGGAGAATCGACCAGGAAGAGCCCGCCGAAGGACCACCATGCCTGCCCGCCCAGCGCTTGCCCGCCCTCCTGCTCCACGAGGAGGACCCGGCGGCCGGCGTCGACCAGCTCGGCGGTGGCGACCAGGCCGGCCAGGCCCGCGCCGACCACGATGACATCTGCGTCTGTAGGTTGCACGCGGCACACGCTACCCAAGGACGGCTCCCGCTGCCTAGGGCTGCCTCCGCGGCCCAGGCCGACCGGCAGCGCCCCCGCCCCTGTCCTCCGCCGCCGCCGGTTCCTAGACTGGCAGGTACGGGCGCGCCGATCGCGGGCCTGCGCCAGGAGGAACCACCAACGACTGGAGAGACCCATGAGTGAGACCGGAACATCCAATCCGGACCCGGACGACAAGATCCGCACCAGGCCCGAGGAACCCGCCGAGGGCGAAACGGAAGCGGGTGCCACCCAGGAGCGGGAGCACCCCGAGGAGCCGGCTGAGGGCGGCGAAGACCAGACCTGACCTGGCCGCCCGGACGGGCAGCCAGGGGCCCGGACACGCGAAGGGAGCCTGCCTCTCCGCCCAGCGGGCGGAGAGGCAGGCTCCCTCTGCGGTAGGCCGGCAGCTCTCCTAGGAGGCCTTGGCCGGACCCTTGCCCCGTGCTTCGGCGAGGACGTCGACGTCGCTGCTTTGATCGACGACCGGGCCGGTCCCGGCAATCTCCCGGAGGGCCTCGATGCCGGCAACGGCAGCCTGCTTGGTGGGGAACATCGCCGATACGGCCATCAGGGCACCCTCGCCGGAAATCAGCTTGATCCGGTAGGCGCCGTCATGGGCGTCCACCAGCTTGAAGTAGCCCGACATTCTTCTTACCTCCTTGTAAGGGGTACCAACGTAGGGTCAATCATAAGCTCACTTAGGGAGCCGCGAACCCGTAATCGCAAAAATACGTAGGAAACACCCTTCCCTACTGGTGTTCAGGCTCCTCCTGTGGTGAGGGCCCGGCGGATCTCCTCATGTGCGGCCGGCGCCGACGTCAGCAGCGCGGCCAGCATCCGCACCTGGGCCGCCCCCAGCTCGCCGGAGGGCATGCCGCCGGCGGCCACGAGTTCCGGCGCCACGAGCTCCCCGTACCCGGGGAGTACCAACGAGGAACACCAGCTGCTGAGCATCACCGGGCATCCGGCGGTCACGGCGTCCTGGACGGCGGCCACCAGGTCCTCGGACGGTTCCGCCAGCTGCGATCCCGTGAGCACCACGGCGTCCGCCGCCCCCGTCGCCTGCCGCAGCAGCGAGGTATCGGCACCCAGCGGGCAGTCGACGATGTCGACCCGGGCCCGGTCAAAGTCGTCGGAGGGCACCGGCAGCGGAGCGGACCGCACCGGCCGGGCGGTCACGTGGAGGCGGTCGCCCAGAAAACGCCCGACCTCGGTCCCGCCCTGGACCGGCGGGCCCATGAAGGCGCCGCGCGCCGTCCGGACGGTGCCGCCCATCGCGATCAGGACCCCGGCGCCGTGCAGCTCCTCGGCCGCTGCGGCCTCCACCGCCTCGGCAAGGTTCCGCAGCCCGTCCGCCCCGGGCCTGCCCGGTGCCCGCCGCGCCCCGGTGAACACCACCGGCTTGGGCGAGGCCAGCACCAGGTCGAGCAGGAACGCCGCCTCGGCGATCCCGGCCGACGGATAGGTGACCACCGCGCCGTCGACCCGGGGCTCCTCCAGGGCGGCGACGGCGGCCAGCACCACCCGGCGCAGGTCGGCCAGGCGCGGCATCCGTCCGGCGGTGCCGACCTGCCGGGTGGACACCGTGTGCCGGCCCGCCAGCCCCGTCTCCGGGTCCTCCCGGGTGCCGGGCGCGGCTCCGGCGGCTACCGCGGCGCCGTCGTCGCCGGCCGTGGAGGCGATCGTCGCGCCGGTTCCCAGTATCCGAATGTGCGCCATCCGCCCTGTCCTTTCGCAGATCACCTTCTACCAAAGCAGGGCAGCCCGGCATGCACCAGAGCCGCGGGCTTCACGGCGCCGCGCGAAGCCACTCTAGGCTGGAACCATGGACACCGTCTCGCCGGAGCAGCGCAGCCGCAACATGGCGCGGATCCGGGGCCGGGACACCAAGCCCGAGTTGCTGGTGCGCCGGCTGCTGCACGCCGCCGGCTACCGGTTCCGGCTGCACGGCGCCGCGCGCGGGGGCAAGCTGCCCGGCCGGCCGGACCTGGTTTTCGCCGGCCGGCGGAAGGTCATCTTCGTCAACGGGTGCTTCTGGCACTCGCACACCTGCCGGGCCGGACGGGCGGTGCCGGGCACCAACGCCACGTTCTGGGCCGAGAAGCGGGCCCGCACCGTGGCCCGGGATGAGGCCGCGGTCCAGGCGCTGGCGGCCCTGGGCTGGGAATCCTTCACCGTGTGGGAGTGTGAGCTGAAGGAACGGTCCTTCCTCGAAGCGCAGCTGCAGGCGTTCCTCGGACCGGCCGGTCCGGCCGGGCGGGCACTAGACTCGGAAACCAGGAACCACGACGGCGGCAGCGAAGGCAGGTAGGCATGGCAACGGCGGGCTCAGGCAGGCGGGGCGTCCTCTTCGACGTGGACGGAACGCTGGTCGATTCGAATTACCTCCATGCGGTGGCCTGGTGGCAGGCTTTCCGCCGGTACGACCATGACGTGCCCATGTCCGCAATCCACCGGGCGATCGGCATGGGCGGGGACAAGCTGGTGGCGCACCTGCTCGGCGAGGACCGCGACGCCGGCCAGGACGAGGAGCTCGACGCCACGCACGGCGCGGTGTTCTCCACCTGGTGGCCGTCGCTGCGCAGCTTCGACGGCGCCCGCGAGCTGGTCCGCGAGTGCGCGGACCGTGAGCTGGTCGTCGTGCTCGCCTCGTCGGCATCCAAGCCGGAGCTGAAGGTGCTGCGCGAAGTGATCGACGCCGATGCCGCCATCACCGCCGCCACGAGTTCCGGTGATGCCGAGGAGTCCAAGCCCTCCCCCGACATCCTGCAGGCGGCCCTGGAGGCAGCGGATCTGGCCGCCGAGGACACCGTCTTCGTGGGCGACTCCGTCTGGGACGTGCATGCTTCCGCGGAGTTGGGCATCCCGACCATCGGCCTGACCTGCGGCGGCACCAGCGAGGCGGAGCTGCGTGAGGCCGGCGCGGAGGAGGTCTACGGCGATCCGCGCGAGCTGCTGGAGAGACTGGATGCGAGCCTGCTCGGCCGGTTGCTGGACCGGGGCTGACGCCGCTCCGGGGGCCGCGGACATATGACGTCCGGGGCTTCCGCCGGCGGCACGCAGCGCTGCTAGGGTCGAAGCACCCTCCAGGAAGGACTTCTTTCGTGAGCAATGAATCCACCGGCCCGAAGAGCGACGCCGCCGATCCGCTGGGCCCGAGCATCCGGGTCCCCGAGGCCACCGGCGAACCGCGGCTTGTCGGAGAGCGCGACGATCCGGAGGCGGCCCGGCCGGGCGACGGGCCGGGTACCGACCGCCACGCCGGCAACATCCGCGAGGAACAGGGCACCCATGCCGGCGGCACCGTTCCCGCAGCCTACATAGGCGACGACGCGCGCGACGGCGCGGCCGATCCCGGCGCCCCCGAGGAAGCGCTGCTGGATCCGGACGCGGCCGATGAGGAGCCCGGGCGCTGATCCTGCCCCGGGCCTCCGGCCCGGCTGCCGGGCCTGCTGCCCCTAGGCCAGCCCCGCCCGGCGCAGCGCCTCGGCCATGGCGCCCTGCGGCTCCGGCCGTCCTGCACCGCCCGGCGTGCGCGGCGCTTTTCCTCCCTGCCGGGCCGGCTGCCCGCCCTGGCCGGCAGGCTTCCGGCCTTCCCTGCCGGCGCCCGCCGTGGCACCGCGGTCCGTGGTCTTGCCGTCCCGGCTCCTGCCGTTCCCGTTGCCGGCGGCTCCGCCCGGGCCGGGCCGGCGGCCGCCAACCTGCTGCCCTTCGCGTCCGCCACGCCCGCCGCCGCCCGGGGCGTCATCGTCCAGCCGCAGGGTCAGGGAGATGCGCTTGCGCTCCGGATCGGCCTCCAGGACCTTGACCTTGACCACCTGGCCGGACTTGACCACGTCCCGCGGATCCGAGACGAAGCTGTGCGACATGGCGGAAATGTGCACCAGGCCGTCCTGGTGCACGCCCACGTCCACGAAGGCACCGAACGCGGCCACGTTGGTGACCACGCCGTCGAGCACCATTCCCGGCTGCAGGTCGGAGATCTTTTCGATGCCGTCGGAGAATTCGGCGGTCTTGAACGCCGGGCGCGGGTCCCGGCCCGGCTTGCGCAGTTCGGCCATCACATCCAGCACGGTGGGCAGCCCGAAGGTGTCGTCGACGAACTCCGCCGGGTCCAGCCCGGCCAACTCGGCGCCGGACGGGCCCATTTCGGCGCCCGCGGCGGCCAGGATACGGCGGGCCAGGCCATAGGACTCGGGGTGCACGCTGGAACCGTCCAGGGGCTCCGGCCCGCCGCTGACCCGCAGGAAGCCGGCACACTGCTCAAAGGCCTTCGCGCCCAGCCGCGGCACCTTGAGCAGGTCCCGGCGGCGGGTGAACGGGCCGACCTCGTTGCGGTAGGCGACGATGTTCTCGCTCAGCAGCGGCCCGACGCCGGCCACCCGGGCCAGCAGGGCGGGTGAGGCGGTGTTCAGGTCCACCCCGACGGCGTTCACGCAGTCCTCGACCACGGCGTCCAGGGACCGTTCCAACTTGGACTGCGTGACGTCGTGCTGGTACTGGCCCACGCCAATGGACTTCGGATCGATCTTGACCAGTTCGGCCAGCGGATCCTGCAGCCTGCGGGCGATGGACACCGCACCGCGCAGCGATACGTCCAGCTCCGGCAGTTCGGCGCTGGCCAGGGCGGAGGCTGAGTAGACGCTGGCTCCCGCTTCGGAGACCACCAGTTTCTGGAGCCTGGTCCCGGGCAGCAGCCGCAGCAGTTCCGCGGCGAGCCGGTCCGTTTCGCGTGAGGCGGTGCCGTTGCCGATGGCGATCAGCTCGACGGCGTGCCGCCGGGCCAGGTCGGCCAGCCTGCCCAGTGCCTCGTCCCAGCGGCGGGCGGGGGCATGCGGATAGACGGTGTCCGTGGCCACGACCTTGCCGGTGCCGTCCACCACGGCGACCTTCACGCCGGTGCGCAGCCCGGGGTCCAGGCCCAGCGTGGCGCGGTTGCCGGCCGGGGCGGCCAGCAGCACGTCCCGCAGGTTGGCGGCGAAGACCCGCACCGCTTCCTCCTCCGCCTCGGTGTACAGGCGGACCCGCAGGTCCACGGACAGCTTGGCGAGGATCCGCCGCCAGGCCTGCTGCACGGTCTGTGCCAGCCATGCGTCTGCGGGGCGGCCCCCGGCACGCACGCCGAGCCGGGCGGCCACCGCGGCCTCGAACCGGGTCCGCGCGGCAGCCAGGGCCTCGGCGTCGGCCGGATCCGCTTCGGCCAGGGTCAGCTCCAGCACCCCCTCCTTCTCTCCGCGCAGCAGGGCCAGCACCCGGTGCGAGGGCATGCCGGAGGGTGACTGGGCGAAATCGAAGTAGTCGGCGAACTTCTGCCCTTCGGCGTCCTTGCCCGGGCGGACGCGGGAGCGCAGCCGGCCCTGCTTCCACAGCCGTTCACGCTGCTCGGTGAGCAGATCGGCGTCCTGCGTGGCCCGTTCGACCAGGATGGCGCGCGCACCGGCGAGCGCCTCCCCGGCGTCCGGAACGACGTCGGAAACGTAGCGGGCGGCCTCCGCCTCGGGGTCGAGCCCGGGGTTGGACAGCAGCGCCTCGGCGAGCGGCTCGAGCCCGGCCTCCCGTGCGGCCTGCGCCTTGGTGCGCCGCTTGCTCTTGTAGGGCAGGTAGATGTCCTCCAGCCGGGCCTTGGTTTCGGCGGCGAGGACAGCCGCGCGCAGCTCCTCGGTCAGCTTGCCCTGGCCTTCGATCGCCTCGAGCACGGCACGGCGGCGGTCCTGGAGCTCACGCAGGTAGCGCAGGCGCTCCTCGAGCTCGCGCAGCTGCGCGTCGTCGAGCGCCCCGGTGGCCTCCTTCCGGTACCGGGCGATGAACGGCACGGTGGCTCCGGAGTCCAGCAGCTCGACGGCGGCACGCACCTGGCGTACGGCGACGCCCAGTTCAGCGGCGATCCGGGCGAGCACGGATTCTTCGGCGGTTTGGTCAGCGGTCTCGGGTGCGGTTAGGCTCACCCGCCCAATTGTTCCCCATGGCCGGCCGGGCGGCGCAAATGCCTGGCCCCCATCTCAGTCCTCCGCCGTGAGCATTTGGCGGCGTACGGCCAGCAGCTGCACCTCCGGCCGGGCAGCCACCAGGCGTTCGGCGGCGTCGAGCACCTCCGATACGTGGGCGCGGTCGGCGCCCACCAGCCCGACGCCGATCGCCGCCCGCCGGTGCAGGTCCTGGCTGCCCACCTCGGCCGCCGAGAGGTCGAACTTCCGCTTCAGCTCCGCCAGGATCGGGCGTACCACGGAGCGCTTGGCCTTGAGCGAATGCACGTCGCCGAGCAGCAGGTCGAATTCCAGGGCACCGATCCACATGGTCCCATCCTCGCCCGCTGGGGCCGCCGGGGGCCAGCCGGCCCACCGGCCGTGTCCGGCAATCATCAGCAGTGTTATGTTCGATTAATGGCCTCCGAGACCGAGACTGCCCCAACCGCCCGCCGCCGCAACCTCCTGTCCGGACTCCTGCTCGGCATCGGGATTGCCGGCTTCGTTGATGAGGTCGTGTTCCACCAGCTGCTGCACTGGCACCACTTCTATGACCGGGCGACGCTGGCCGCCGACCTGGTCTCCGACGGCCTGTTCCACGCCTTCAGCTGGTTCGCCACCGTGGCCGCGCTGTTCCTGTTCGCCGACCTGCGCCGGCGGCAGGAGCTGATCGGCGCCCGCTGGGCCGGGGCCGTGCTGCTGGGCGCCGGGGCGTTCCAGCTCTACGACGGCATCGTGCAGCACAAGCTCCTGAACCTGCACCAGATCCGCTACGACGTGGACCTGCTGCCCTACGACGCCGCGTGGAACGGCGCGGCCGTGCTGCTGATCCTGGCCGGCGCCGCGCTGCTCTACCGCACCCGCAGCGCCGTGCCGGCCCTCCGTGTGAGCCACCGGACCGATGCATAACCACGGCGGCGGGACCGCGGAGTCCCTGTTCCTCATTCCGGCCGTCGTGGCGGTGGTCGCCTACGGCAGGGCCGCCTTCTCCGCCCGCTCGGGACGCTGGCCCTGGTACCGCACCGCGTTCTTCACAGCCGGCGTGCTGACCGCCCTGGCCACAGTGCTGCAGCCGATGGCCAACGCCATCCACGACTCCTTCGCCGTCCTGAGCGTTGCGCACCTGATGGCCGGAATGGCCGCCCCGCTGCTGCTGGTGCTCTCCCGCCCCTTTACCCTGGCGCTGCGCACGCTGGCGGTGTTTCCCGCCCGCCGGCTCAGCCGGCTGCTGCGCAGCGTTCCGCTGCGGTTCCTCGCCCATCCGGTGACGGCTGCGGTGCTGAACGTCGGCGGCATGTGGCTGATGTTCCGTACCCCGCTGCTGCAGGCGATGCAGGACTCCATGCCGGTGCACTGGCTGGTCACCGCGCACCTGGTGGCCGCCGGCTATCTCTGGACCGCCGCACTGATCAGCCGGGATCCGCTGGCGCACCGGGCGTCCTTCCCGCTGCGCGCCGCGGTGCTGGTGCTTTCGGTGGCGGCACACAACATCCTGGCCAAGGTCATCTACGCGGACCCGCCGGCCGGTGTCCCGGCGGAGCAGGCCGAGGCCGGCGCCCTGGTGATGTACTACGGCGGGGCGGTGCTGGAGCTGGCGGTCATCATCATCTTCTGCCGGCAGTGGTACCGGGCGGCCCGGCCCCGGGAACGCGCCGTCGCCGCCCGGCCGCGGGCAGCCTGACGGCCCGCCTCCGCGCCCGTCGCCGCCCATGCTTCCTCTGCCGACGTGGCGCAGGCCACCGAATGCGGCACCGGTCGAGGGAACTCAGTAGGCTGATGAACCGCGGCGCCGCCGGCGCCGCACTTCCAGGCCAGGAGGAAAGATCATGACCACGTCCCGCAGCGACCTGCAGCGCACCGCCGCCGAGGTCTTCGGCTGGGAAGACTTCCGGCCCGGACAGCTCGAAGCCATGGAAGCCGCCGCCGCCGGCCGGGACGTGCTCTGCGTCATGCCCACCGGTGCCGGCAAGTCCGCCGTCTACCAGGTTCCGGGCATGGCGATGCCGGGCACCGCCGTCGTGATTTCTCCGCTCATCGCCCTGCAGCGGGACCAGGCGGACGCCATCAACGAAGCGGCCGGCGCGGTGCGCGCCTACGTGCTGAACTCCACCGAGTCCCAGGGAGCCTGGGACGAGGCCTGGGCCGCTGCGGCGGAGGACGACGACGCGCGGCGGGCGAAGTTCCTGTTCCTGGCTCCGGAGCAGGTCACCCGGGAGGAAATCGCCGAGCGCCTGCGCGGACTCGACGTGTCCCTGCTGGTCATCGACGAGGCGCACTGCGTCTCCGCCTGGGGCCACGATTTCCGTCCGGACTACCTGCAGCTTGGCCCCCTGGTCGAGTCGCTCGGCCGGCCCGTCGTCGCGCTGACCGCAACCGCGGCTCCGCCTGTTCGGGCGGAGATCATCGAGCAGCTGTGCATGCGCGAGCCGCTGCAGGTGGCGCAGGGCTTTGACCGCCCCAACCTGCACCTGGGCGCCGGCCGCTACGTCGAGGATGAGGACAAGCGCCGGGCGATCCTCGAGCAGGTGTCGGCGCTGCCGGGTCCGGGCCTGCTCTACGTGGCAACGCGCCGGGAGAGCGAAGAGTACGCCGAGCGGCTGCAGGAGGCGGGGGTGCGCGCCGACGCGTACCATTCCGGGCGCCGGAAGGATGACCGCGAACGCATCCACGAGCAGTTCCTGGGCGATGAGCTGGACGTGGTGGTGGCCACCACCGCCTTCGGCATGGGCATCGACAAGCCCAATGTGCGTTTCGTGGTGCACGCGGACGTGCCCGATTCGGTGGACAGCTACTACCAGGAAATCGGCCGGGGCGGCCGCGACGGCCAGGCCTGCGAGGTCTTCCTGCACTACCGGCCCGAGGACCTGGGGCTGCGCCGCTTCTTCGCCGCCAAGGCTCCCGACGAGGACGGCCTGCTGCAGGTGCTGAACGCCTTGAAGGGCCGGCACAACCCGGTGCCCGCGGCGCAGCTGCGGGAGGAGCTGGACGTCGGCGCGCGGCGGCTGTCCGGCCAGCTCTCCCTGCTGGAGCAGTCCGGCTCGGTGGAGGCCGGTGAAGACGGCTACTGCTATGTGTCCCGGCGCGGCGGAGTGGACGCAGCGGTGCAGGCCGCCGTCGAGTTCTCCGAGCAGCGGGAGAACATCGACTCCTCCCGGCTGGAAATGATGCGCCAGTACGCCGAGACCACGGAGTGCCGGCGCCGGTTCCTGCTGAACTACTTCGGCGAGGACGCCGAGGACATGTGCGGCTACTGCGACAACTGCGAGCGCGCCGAGGAGCAGGGCGAAGAGCTGGGCCCGCAGGAATCCGAGGGCCCGCAGCCCTTCCCCGTGCAGTCCACGGTGACCCACCCGGAGTGGGGGCCCGGGATGGTCATGAGCTACGAGGAGGAGACCGTCACCGTGCTCTTCGAGTCCGAGGGCTACAAGACCCTGTCCCTGGAGCTGGTGCTGGAAAAGGAACTGCTCAAGCCTGGTCGGTGACCTCCAGCCGCCCGTCCACCAGCTGCACGATCATGGTGCAGTCCCGGCCGCCCTGCCCGGCGTCGAGCAGCTGCTGCAGCAGCTCCTGCACCTGGGCGCCGACCCGCAGGGGCGTGCCGGTGCCCTCCGCGGCCTGCAGCGCGAGCGTGATGTCCTTGTTCGCCAGCTCCGCCGTGAAGGTGGGCGCGAAGTCGTTGTTCGCGGCCGCGGTCGGGACGACGTCGGGCAGCGGGTACCAGGTGCGCAGGGCCCAGCTGTCCCCCGAGGACACGGAGGCGATGTCCCAGAAGACCTTCCGGTCCAGGCCCAGCCGGTCCGCCAGCACCGCGCCCTCGGCGGTGCCGGCCATGTTGATGAACAGCATCAGGTTGTTGCAGATCTTCGCCGCTTCTCCGGTGGTCGGGCCCCCGGTGGCAATGACGTTGCCTGCCATCGGTTCGATGTAGCCGGCGGCCTCCTGTACGGCGCCCGGCTCGCCGCCGACCATGAACGTGAGGGTGGCCGCCGCAGCCCCGCTGATGCCGCCGGAGACCGGGGCATCCACGAACCGGAACCCGGCCCCGGCGGCGGTGTCGTGCAGCAGCTGAGCCGTTTCGATGTCGATCGTGGAGGACTCCACGATCAGAGTGTCCGTGGAGGCCGCGGCGAAGATGCCGTCCTCCCCCAGGTACACCGCCCGCGAGTGTTCGCCCTTCGGCAGCATCGTGAAGACCACGTCCGCGCCGGCCACCGCCTCGGCGACGGATCCTGCCGGCTCGACGCCGGCCGCCGCCGCGGCCTCCACGGCGGCCGGAACGACGTCGTATCCGCGCACCGTGTGCCCTGCCTTCACCAGGTTGGCGGCCATCGGCCCGCCCATGTTGCCCAATCCGATCCAGCCCACTGCGGCCATGCCAAGCTCCTTTGCTTCGCGTTGTGAAGTGCTGACAGCCTTGCATTCCCGCCCCTCGGCGGGCAAGGCCTCCCGTGCCCGGTGCGGCTAGCGCCCGGACCCGGTGCGGCGCCGTCCCCGGCCGGTCGCGGCGGCCGCCTCGCTTTCCGCGTCCTTGGCCGCCTTGGCGCTCATCAGGTCCGCGGTGCCCTGCGCGTCGGCGGCGTCGACGTCGTGCAGGGACAGGCCCCGGGTTTCCCGCAGGGCCAGCACCGCCACCACGGTGATGATGCAGGCGATCAGCAGGTAGACGGCCACCGGCACGGAGGAGCCGTAACGGCTGAGCAGGCTCGTGGCGATGATCGGTGCCAGCGAGCCGGCGACGATGGAGGTGACCTGGTACCCCAGCGAGACGCCACTGTAGCGCATCCGGGTGGGGAACATCTCCGCCATGATGGCCGGCTGTCCGGCGTACATCAGCGCATGGAACATCAGGCCGATCGTCACCGCGGCCAGGATCATCAGGTCCCGGCCGGTGTCCATCATCGGGAAGGCGAAGAACCCCCAGGTGGCGCCCAGCACGGCACCGGCCAGGTAGACCGGGCGGCGGCCCAGGGAGTCGGAAAGCCGGCCCACCAGCGGCACGGTGCAGAAGTGGATGAAGTGCGCCACCAGGAGCAGCAGCAGGATCCGTGAGGTGTCCGTCTTCACCACGGTGCTGAGGTAGGTGATGGAGAACGTGACCACCAGGTAGTAGAGGATGTTCTCTGCGAAGCGCAGGCCCATGGCGGTGAAGACGCCGCGCGGGTAGCGGCGGAAGACCTCCACCACGCCGTAGCCCTTGGCCTCCTGCTCGACCTCCGCCTGCGCCGCCTTGAAGATCGGCGCGTCGGAGACCTTGGTGCGGATGTAGTAGCCGATGATCACGATCACGGCCGAGAGCCAGAACGCCACCCGCCAGCCCCAGCTGAGGAACGCCTCGTCGCTGAGGGTGGAGGAGAGCAGGAACAGCACGCCGGTGGCCAGCAGGTTGCCCATCGGCACCGCGGACTGCGGCCAGCTGGCCCAGAAGCCGCGTGAGCGGGCCGGGCTGTGCTCGGCGACCAGCAGCACCGCGCCGCCCCATTCGCCGCCGACGGCGAAGCCCTGGATGAAGCGCAGCGTCACCAGCAGGGCCGGCGCCCAGTAGCCGATCGAGTCGAAGCCGGGCAGGCAGCCCATCAGGAAGGTCGAGGCGCCGACCAGGATGATGCTCAGCTGCAGCAGCTGCTTCCGACCGAGCTTGTCCCCGAAGTGCCCGAAGACGATGCCGCCGATGGGCCGGGCCAGGAAGCCGACGGCGTAGGTGACGAACGCGGCGATGATGCTGTCGAGGTCGGTCCCGGCGTTGGGGAAGAACAGCTTGCCGAACACCAGGGTGGCGGCCGAGGCGTAAAGGAAGAATTCGTACCATTCGACCACGGTGCCGGCCATGGAGGCCGCCACCACCTGTCGAAGGTTCCTGGGCGAGGGCTCGGCGTCGGGGGCCGGGCGGGATACGGAAGCCATTCGCACTCCTTGGTGTCCTCATTGACACGGTTCCGGCCCGGGCCCGGTGCGCAGCGGCGACAGGCCGGCCGGCCCTGCCGGAGGCAGGGTGGTACGAGTATGGCCCCGCCGGGCCCGCCGCTCAATCCTTTCGGCGGGCGTGTCCGCCGCCCGCTGCCGGGCGGCGCTGCGGCCCCGCCCCCCGGCGCCCCTCGGATTGTGCCCGGCGACACTCTCCCCTAACAATGGACTATGACGGTTACCCTGAGATCCCTCGAAACTGCTCTCCCGCCGACCATCCTCGTCCAGTCAGAGGCACGTGACGTGTTCGCCTCCCAGCCCGGGCTCACCCGCCTGGGCCAGCGGTTGGTCCGCACCTGTTTCGACTCCGCCGCCATCGATACCCGCCGGACCGCGGTCTCCGAGCTTTCGCTGGGACACCGCGCCGAGAACCCGGCGTTCTTCGACTCCGCCACCGGGCAGCTGATGAGCCCTAGCACCAAGACCCGCAATGACATCTTCGCGGTGGAAGCCACCAAGCTGTTCATCGAGGCCGCGCAGAAGGCCCTCTCCGCCTGCTCCGACATCTCCGCCGAGGACGTCACCCACGTCGTCACCGTCTCCTGCACCGGTTTCTTCAACCCCGGCCCCGACTACAAGGTGGTCCGGGCACTGGGCCTGAACCCGTCGGTGCGCCGCTACCATCTTGGCTTCATGGGCTGCTACGCCGCGTTCCCGGCCCTGCGCGCCGCCAAGTCCTTCTGCCAGGAGGACCCGAATGCCGTCGTCCTCGTCGTCAGCGCGGAGCTGTGCTCGCTGCACGTGCGCACCTCCAACGACCCGGACACGATCATGGGCTCCTCCCTCTTCGCCGACGGCGCCGCCGCCGCGGTGGTCACCGGACGGGAGCTGCCCGCCGATACCCCGGCCATCCAGCTCGACCACTTCGAAACCGTGCTGACCCCGGTCGGTGAGGAGTCGATGGCCTGGAACATCGGCGACGAGGGTTTCGAAATGGTCCTGGGCACCTATGTGCCGCACATCATCGACGACCACATCGTCGGGGCGCTGGAGCCGCTGCTCGCCTCCGATCCGACGCTGGACGGCGTGCCGTACCACGAGATCGAGCACTGGGCGATCCACCCCGGCGGGCGGAGCATCCTCGACAAGGTCGAGTCCAAGCTGGGCCTGTCCGAGGAGCAGCTGCTGCCCGCCCGGGAAACGCTGCGCAACTACGGGAACATGAGCAGCGCCACCGTGCTGTTCGTGCTCAAGCACATCCTGGAGCAGCCCTTCGCCGGCGGCAACGAGCGGATCTGCTCGATGGCCTTCGGCCCCGGCCTGACCGTGGAGACCGGCCTGTTCACCCGGGTGGGCGGGCCGGTGGGTGCGCCGGCCCGGGCCGCCGACGCCGCCGCCGTGCCGGTTCCGGCCGCAGCGGACGCGTCCGACGGCGCGCCCGCCGTCGTTCCGGCAGGAGCATGAGCGCTGCCGGCACCGGAAGCCCGGCGGCGCGCCTGCGCCGGGCCCTGGTTCCGGACCTGGGCGTCCGGGCCGCCGACGCGGTGGAGCAGATGGACCGCCCGGACTGTGACCCGCGCCGGCTGGAGCGGACCTACGCGCAGTTCTGGCTGATCAACGCGGTGGTGTCCGGCTGGCGCCGCAACTACGTCCGCTACCTGCGGCCGCTGCTCTCCGGCCCGGGCCCGCACACGCTGCTCGACATCGGCTCCGGAGGCGCCGACCTGCCGCGTGCGCTGGCCCGGTGGGCGCGCCGCGACGGCATCGACCTGCGGATCACGGCCCTGGACCCGGACCCGCGCGCCCACGCCTTCGCGTCCGCACGGCCGCGGCCCGGGCTTGAGTTCCGTCAGGCGTACAGCTCCGACCTGGTGGCCGAGGGCCGGGAATACGACCTGGTGGTCAGCAACCACATGCTGCACCACCTGGACGAAACCTCGTTCAAGGGGCTGCTGGCCGATTCGGAGCAGCTGACCCGGCGGCTGTGCCTGCACAGCGACATCGAACGGAACCCGTGGGGCTACGCCCTGTTCTCGGTGGGCACGCTGCCCTTTTTCCCCGGATCGTTCATCCGCGAGGACGGCCTGACCTCGATCCGGCGCAGCTTCACCCGCACCGAGCTGGCCGCGGCCGCGCCGGACGGGTGGGTGACGGTGCAGCACCGGCCGTGGCAGAACCTGCTGATGTTCCGTCCCGACGGCGGGCGGCAGCAGTGAGGGGCTCCTCTCCTGCGGAGCCGGACCTGGACGTGGCCGTGGTCGGCGGCGGGCCGGTCGGGCTGTACACCGCCATCCTGCTGCTGCGCCGGGGGCTGCGGGTGCGGGTGTTTGAGCAGCGCACCGGGCGCAGCGCGCACTCGCGGGCCATCGGCATCCATCCGCCCGGGCTGCGGGCGCTGGCCGCGGCCGGCGTCGCGGACCGGCTTTCCGGCGAGGGCATGCGGATCCGCCGCGGGCAGGCCCGCTTCGGCGGCTCCCTGGTGGCCGAGGTGCGCTTCGACTCCGCCGACCCGAAGTACCCCTTTGTCCTGACCCTGCCGCAGGTCCGGACCGAGCAGGTGCTGGAGGAGCGGCTCGCCGCGCTGGACGCCTCGGCGCTGGTCCGTGGCGCGGCCGTCACCGGCGTCCGCCAGGGCCCCGGCTCGGTCACCCTGGACGTGGCCGGCCCGGCGTCGGACGCGTCGGTGACCGCGCGGCTGCTGGTGGCGGCCGACGGCGCCCGGTCCGGCGTGCGCGGGCTGCTGGCAGTGCCGCGGACGGGCGAGCGGGTCCTGGATTCCTACCTCATGGGCGACTTCGCCGACGACACCGGCGACGGCCCGCTGGGCGTGCTCTACCTGGAGCCCGACGGCATCGTGGAGTCGTTTCCGCTTCCGGGCGGCACCCGCCGCTGGGTCGCGCACACCGGCGCGCTGCGGCCCCTGGACGACGCCGCGGACCTGGTCCGGGAGATCCGCCGGCGCACCGGTGTGAAGATCGATCCGGACTCCAACACCATGCTCAGCGCGTTCACCGTACGCACGGGGCGGGTCCGGCGCATGGTGCACGGGCGCGTCCTGTTCCTGGGGGACGCGGCCCATGAGGTGAGCCCGATCGGCGGCCAGGGGATGACCCTGGGCTGGATGGACGCCGCCGCGGCCGTGCCGTTGATCGTCCGATCCCTGCGCGGGGACGACGTGGGGGCCTCCCTGCTGCGGTTCCAGCGACGCCGGCGGCGCGACGCCGTGGTGGCGGACGCCCAGGCCCGGCTGAACATGGCCCTGGGCCGGCCGCTGCCGCCGGCGGTGATGGCGGCCCGCAACCGGGCGATGGGGGCGCTGCTGCGTTCCGGGCCGGCCGCCGACGCCGTGGCCCGCCGCTTCACCATGCAGTAACGCCCCGGACCGGCCGTGCGGCGGCCGGAAACGCGAACGGCGGCCGGTTCCCGTGAACCGGCCGCCGTTGCTGCCTGTTGGATGCGGTGGCCTTAGCGCCGCCCGGCCTCCGACGGTTCGGAGGCGGCGCCGTCGTCGGCGGTCCCCGCCTCCCGCGCGGCGTGGCGGGCGTGGCCGCTCGGAGCCGTGCCGGCGTCGGGCTGCGCCGCACCGGCGGGCACCCCCGCGGGCTGGGCGGCCGGGTCGGCGGCCGTGCGGACCAGTTCGCTGCCGCCGGTCACTTCCGGATCCACCGGGGCGGAGGGCTTCAGGTCCAGGGTCAGGCGCAGCTTCTGCTCCCGGATGAACAGGACGGAGACCAGCGCGATCACGGCCACCAGCGCGGCGATCCGGAAGACGACGGCGATGCCGTCACCGTACGCGGCGCGGAAGATCTCGGCGATCGGGCCGGGCAGGGACCCGATGTCCAGGGTGGCGGCCTCCGCGCCCTGGCCGGTGGGCAGGCCCAGTTCCTCGAACCGGGTGGTGACCCGGGAGGTGACCTGGCGGGAGAGCACGGCGCCGAGCACCGAGACGCCGACGGCGCCGCCGACGGTGCGGAAGAACGCCACCGAGGCGCTGGCCGCGCCGATGTCGGAGATGGAGACCGTGTTCTGCACGGCCAGCACCAGGTTCTGCATCAGCAGGCCCATGCCGAGGCCCAGGACGAACAGGAACACTCCGACCAGGACCATGTCCGTCTCGTGGTTGATCATGCCCGAGAGGCCGGTGCCCAGCACCACGAGCGCGGCGCCGATGATCAGGTAGATCTTCCACTTGCCGTACCGGGTGATCAGCTGGCCGGAGCCGACCGAACCGAGCAGGTTGCCGGCGATCAGCGGCAGCATGAGCAGGCCGGCCGCCGTCGGGCTGTAGCCGCGGGCCACCTGGAAGTACTGGCCCAGGTAGGTGGTGGAGGCGAACATGGCGATGCCCACGGCCACGGAGGCGATGATCACCAGGGCGGTGGTGCGCTGCCGGATGATGTTCAGCGGAATGATCGGAGCCTTGACCTTGGATTCGACCAGCACCAGCAGGGCCAGCAGCACGATGCTGCCGCCGACCATGGCCGCGGACTCCCAGGAAACCCAGCCGTAGTAGCCGTCCTGGTCCGCGAAGGAGACCCAGATCAGCAGCAGCGAGACGCCGCCGCTGAGCAGGATGCTGCCGAGCCAGTCGATGCTCGCCGGCTTCTTCTCGTGCTTGATCCGGAGCGTGAACTGGAGCAGGATCATCGCGATCACGGCCAGCGGAACGCAGCTGAAGAACGTCCAGCGCCAGCCCAGCGGGCTGTCGACGATGAAGCCGCCCAGCAGCGGCCCGCCGGCGGTGGCCACCGCCATGACGGCGCCCATGTAGCCGGAGTAGCGGCCGCGTTCCCGCGGCGGAATGATCGAGCCGATGATCGCCATGCCCAGGGCGGTCAGGCCGCCCATGCCCAGGCCCTGGATGACGCGGGCCACCAGCATGACGGTCATGTCATTGGCGAAGCCGGCCAGGACCGAACCGGCCACGAAGATGACGATGCCCAGCTGTTCGAGCACCTTCTTGTTGAACAGGTCGGCGAGCTTGCCCCAGATCGGCGTGCTGACCGCGTTGGCGAGCAGGGCGGCGGTGACGACCCAGGCATAGTCGGTCTGGGTGCCTTTGAGGTCGCCGATGATGGTCGGCAGCGCCGTGGCCACGATGGTGGAGCTCAGCATGGCGGTGAACAGGGCGGCCAGAAGCCCGGTCAGCACCTGCAGGATCTGGCGGTGCGTCATCTTCTCCGGGTCGTGGTGGGCCGGAGCGGCTGGAGTCTTGGGCGTGGTCACTGGGCGTTGGCCTCCGGGGCAGGTGATGTGGGGTTCGGGGATGTGGTGCCCGGGCGGGTCGACCGGGTGGATGCCTGCAGGGTCGCTGACAGGCGGGCCAGGCAGCCTGCGGTGTCGCTGGCCTGGTCTTCGGTCCATTCCTTGAGCATGTCCTGCAGGAGCAGGGCACGGCGGTGCAGGGCATCGGCCAGGGTGGCCCGGCCCTCCGCGGAGAGGCTGATCAGGTAGGCGCGGCCGTCCTGCGGATCGGGCCGGCGCTGGACCCAGCCCAGCTCCTCCAATTCGGCGATGTGGCGGCTGAGGCCCGCCGGGCCGATGCCCAGCTGGTGGGCGAGGTCAGTTGCCCGCAGTTCACCGCTTTCGCTGATGATGCGCATGACGCCCTGCAGCGCCGCGCCGGGGCCGGTGCTGATGACGCTCTGCTGGGTGACGCAGCGCAGCTGGCGCTGCAGCACCGAAATCTGGTGGATGAGGTCTTCAGCGGTTTCCTGTCGTACTGACACGTCCGCCTTTCAGGGGATGCGGGAAGGATAATTTGCTTGCGTCAGGCAACTATACGCAGATTGTTTGCTTCAGGCAACCAACTGTGGGCCACGGTACAGTTCCCTCCGGCCGCTTGCCGCTGAAGGGCCGCCGGGTGCATGGCACGGCAGCCGCTCCCCCGGCGCCGCGGGCATGCCGGCTGTATGCCCGCCGGGCCGCCCGCCCGTGGCACACTGGCTGCACCCCTCGACGGAAAGGCCCGCCCATGCAGATCACCGGAGCCGTGCTGGAACAGATCGGAGCCGCCCGGCCGTACGCGCAGTCGCGGCCGCTGAAGGTTGTCGGCCTTCAGCTGGATCCGCCCGGTGAACACGAGGTGCTGGTCCGCATGGAGGCCGCCGGACTGTGCCATTCGGACCTGTCCGTGGTGGACGGCAACCGCCGCCGCCCGGTTCCCATGCTGCTGGGCCACGAAGCCGCCGGCCGCGTCGAAGCGGTGGGCAGCGGCGTTGCCGACCTGGTGCCCGGACAGCGTGTGGTGATGACCTTCCTGCCCCGCTGCGGGCAGTGCGCGGGCTGCGCCACGGACGGACTGGTGCCCTGCAGCGCCGGCAGCGCCAGCAACGAGCGCGGCGAACTGCTGGGCGGCGGACGGCGGCTGCACCGGGACGGCGGTCCGGTCCATCACCACCTGGGCGTCTCCGGGTTCGCCGACCACGCCGTGGTGCACCGCAATTCGGTGGTGCCGGTGGACGACGACGTGCCGGCGCCGGTGGCCGCCGTCCTCGGGTGCGCGGTCCTCACCGGCGGCGGCGTGGGCCTGAACGCCGCCCGCCCCGCCCCGGGCGAATCGCTCATGGTGGTGGGCCTGGGCGGCGTGGGCATGGCGGCGGTCATGGTCGCGGCGTCCCTGCCGGAGGTGCGGGTCATCGGCGTGGACATGTCCGAAACCAAGCTGGAGCACGCCCGGAACCTGGGCGCGCATGAGGTCTACACCCCGCAGCAGGTGGCCGACCTGGGCGTCACGGCCAGCCATGCCGTGGAGGCCGCCGGCAATGCCCGTGCCTTCGAAACCGCGTTTGCCGCCACCGCTCCCGGCGGACGCACGGTCACGGCCGGGCTGCCCTCGCCGGAGGCACGGGTCAGCATTTCTCCGCTGCTGATCACCGCACAGGCGCGGACCATCATCGGCAGCTACCTCGGTTCGGCGGTGCCGGCCCGCGACATTCCGGAGTATGTGCGGCGCTGGCGGGAAGGGCGGCTGCCGGTGGAGAAGCTGATCTCCGCGCAGCTGCGGCTGGAGGACGTCAACCTCGGCATGGACCGGCTGGCCGACGCCGCCGAGCTGCGCCAGGTGGTGCTGTTCTAGCCCGCCCCGGTCCCGCCGCTGCCCGGTTCCGCCGCCGGCCCCCGGCCTGCACCGTCCTGCCCGGACTGCCGGATGAACCGGCGGGCCAGGTCGGCGAACTCGGCCGCCCGTTCAATCTGCGGCATGTGCCCGGTATCGGCGAAGACGTGGCTCTGCGCATTGGGCAGGGCGGCGAGCGCGGCGTCCAGCTGGCTGTTCGGCAGGATGCGGTCCGCGTCGCCCCACACCACCAGGGTGGGCAGGCCCAGCCCGGCGACGGCCTCCAGCAGCTCGGTGCGCCAGCGCCGGTAGACGCCGGCGTAGGGCAGGCCCAGGCCGAGGGTCACGGTGGCGAACGTGGCGAGATGATCCGGCTGGCGTCCCACCTGCGCCGCGTGCCGCAGCCGGGCCTCGGTGGCGTGCGCGGGGTCGAAGAACAGGCGCCGGTTGGCCTGCGCTCCCGCTTCCCGCGCGCGCTGCCGGAAGCGCGGCCCGACACGCGGCAGCCGGGTGGCCAGGCCCAGCACGACGGGGGCCAGGGACAGCTTGGCCACCCGCCCGAATCCGGCGCTGTTGACCAGCACCAGGCTGGCCACCCGTCGGGGGTACCGGGCGGCGAACTGCATGGCCACCGCGCCGCCCAGGGAGTTGCCCATGACGTGGACGGGCCGGTCCTCCCCCACGGCGTCCAGCACCGTCGCCGCAGCGGCGGCATACCAGGCCAGGCTGGGACGGACCGTGCCCTTCGGGCTCAGCCCGAACCCGGGGTGGTCGCTGCTGATGACCCGGTGGTCGGCTGCCAGCAGGTCGTGGGCGTCCTGCCAGTCTTCGAGGCTGCGTCCCACCCCGTGCAGCAGCAGGACCGGCGGGCCGGACGCAGGCCCGGAGACCCGCACCCGCAGCGGCGTGCCCTCCACCTGGATCCACCGGGCGTCCGCCACGCTCATGCCGCGCTCCTTCCCGCGGGCCCGACGGCCTGCAGGTCCCGGTCCAGGTTCGGCCAGCGGGCGGCCGGCGCGTCCAGGAGATAGTTCTGCCGCACCCGCCAGGGTCCACGGTGGCCCTGGCGGGGGAAGGCGTCCACGGAGCGCTGGACATATCCCGCGGCGAGGTCCAGCAGGGGCCTGGGCCGCAGCCCCGGTTCCGGTGCCGGCACCGCCGCGTCAAAGCCGCGGCGGCGCATCCAGTTCAGGACCCGGCAGACCAGCCGGTGGCTCAGGTCCGCGCGCAGGGTCCATGAGGCGTTGGTGTAGCCGATGCACACGGCGAAGTTCGGCAGGCCGCTGACCATGGCGCCCTGCCAGACGAACTGCCGGGACAGGTCCACCGTTTCCCCGTCCACGGAGGGGCGGATGCCGCCGAAGGCCTGCAGCTGCAGCCCCGTGGCCGTCACCACGATGTCGGCGCCCAGCACCTCTCCCGAGGCCAGCCGCACGCCGTCGGCCTCGAAGCCGGCGATGGTGTCCGTGACCATCCGGACGCGTCCGGTCCGGACGGCACGGAACAGGTCGCCGTCGGGAACTGCGCAGAAGCGCTGGTCCCACGGGTCATAGCGCGGGCTGAAGTGGTCGCGGACCAGTTCCGCGCTGGCCAGGGCACGCCGGTTCCGGGCGGTGAGCACCCGGCGCGCGAGCTGCGGCAGGCGCTGGCAGAACTGGTAAAAGGCGGTGCTGAAGACGATGTTCCGGGCACGGATGGCCCGGTGGGCCGCCCGGGCCGGCAGCAGCCGCTGCAGGGCCCGGGCCCGCGCATCCACCCCGGGCACCGAGCCGATCCAGGTCGGGCTGCGCTGCAGCATGGTGACCGACGCCGTCCGGGCCATTTCCGGCGCCAGGGTCACCGCAGTGGCTCCGGAGCCGATGACCACCACGCGCCGGCCGGCGTAGTCCAGGTCTTCCGGCCAGAACTGGGGGTGCACCAGCGTGCCGGCGAATCGCTCCACCCCGGGAAGGCCGGGATCATAGGGCTTCCGGTAGTCGTAGTAGCCGGTGCAGCTGTACAGGAAGCGGCAGGTGAGCGTGCGCAGCGCCGTGCGGCCGCCGTCGTCCGTCTCCTCCACCGTCAGGTGCCAGCAGGCGTCTTGGGTGGAAAAGTCCGCAGCGGTGACGCGGCTGCGGCAGCGGATCCGGCGGTCGACGCCGAACTGCGCCGCGGTGTCCCGGATGTAGTCGAGGATCGCTGCCCCGTCTGCCAGGGACCGGCCCTGCCGCCAGGGCTTGAACGCATAGCCGAGGGTATACATGTCCGAGTCGGACCGGACGCCGGGATAGCGGAACAGGTCCCACGTCCCGCCCGTCGCCGGGCGCTGTTCGAGGATGACCCAGGACAGGCCCGGGCACCGGGCCTGCAGCCGGCAGGCGGCGCCGATTCCCGAAAGGCCCGCGCCGATGATCACGACATCGACGTCGGGGCCGGCCCCGGTTCCTGTGGGTGCGCTGCTCATGCGCTCCAGTCTGGACCACCCGGTGCCCCTGGCCGTGCTGCCCGGCCGGTGCGCGCGTCGCCCGGCGCCGGCCGCGCCCGCCGGGCGCATATAGGGGAAGCGTTGGAGGTCGCGGGCTCGGTGAGGGGTTCAGGCCGCGGGGCCGACGGCGATCCGGTCCCACTTGTCGGCTTCGTCCCAGCGGACGTAGAGGTGGCCGGGCGGCTCCGTGCCGCCGTGCTTGTACATGTGGAACTCCACCCCCTCCCCGGGTGCCAGGTCCATTCCCGCGGGCAGGTTCTTCGTTTGGACTCCCACCTGGGAACCGTCCACGACCACGTTGTGCAGTTCGCGGTCGCTGGTGTTGCGCAGCACGTACATGTCTTCGGCCGGGTGTTCCACCCGCAGGACGGTACTCATGGCAGCCTCCGGTCTTCCCGGCCGGCGGGCCGCCGGCCGTTGCACGGTACGGCTCCACGGTACGTCCGGCGCGGGCGGCAGTTGAAGGACCCGCCGACACTTGCGGCCCCGCACGCCCCAGGACGGCATGGCGTCGAGGGTGCGGCGCTAGTGGCCGCCGCGGTCCAGGGTGACGGTGCGCAGGTCCAGGCGGCGCAGCACCCGGTCCACCGCCTCCGGATCGACGCCGGGCTGGCGGCGGGCGGCCAGCACCTCGCGCCGGGCGGCGGCCAGGGCCTCCCGCTGCACCTGGTCCATCACCTCGAGGGTGGCCTTCAGCGCCAGCATCTTCTCCGGGTCGGATTCGAAGTCGCGTTCCAGGATGGTGTGCAGCGAGGACATCCGGCGGGCCAGCGCGGCGCGGCGCTCCGGCGGGAGTTGCTGCGCCGCCGTCGAGCGCTTCATGGTTTCCAGGGCCACTTTCTCGGCCCGCCGTGCCAGGTCGCGTTCCTTGGCCGCCGCCGCGCGGTGGTCATCGGGCAGGTTCAGCGCCCGCATCAGCCGCCCCAGGGTGAGTCCGGGCAGCACCAGGGTCACCAGCAGCACCGAGCAGGCCGCGGCGATGATGAAGTTGCGTCCTCCCAGCGGTTCCCCGGCGTCGGTGACCGAGGGCAGCGCCAGGGCCAGCGCCAGCGTGGCCAGCCCGCGCATGCCGCACCAGCTGAGGACCAGCACTTCCTTGAGGGAGCCGGGCGCCTGGTTGCGCTTTTCCACCCCGCCGAACCTGTAGATCCCGTACATCCAGAGGAAGCGCACCAGCACCACGGCGGCGCAGATCGCGATGATGCCGGGAATGAAGCCGAGGATGTCGCGACCCTCGTCCTCGATGACGTAGCGCATCTCGATGCCCACCAGGCCGAAGGCGGCACCGGTGGTCAGCAGTTCCACCACTTCCCAGAACGCGGTGCGCGTCAGCCGTTCCTCCGAGTCCTGCGGCCGTGCCCGCCGGCCCAGTTCCAGCGCGGTGACGACGACGGCGACCACGCCGGAAAAGTGCAGCTCCTCGGCCAGCAGGTACACCGCGTACGGCGCCACCAGGGTCACCGCGGACCGGGCAACGAGGTTCGGCACGAACCGGTTCAGCGCCCCGACCAGCCAGCCCATCGCCAGGCCCAGCAGGACGGCCCCGGCCGCCCCGACCAGGAACCGCGGCACCACGTCCCAGCCGACGTCGCCGCCGCTGAGGGAGGCGGTGACCGCGGCCTGGAAGATCACGATGGCGATCGCGTCGTTGAACAGGCCCTCGGTCTGCAGCACGCTGATCAACCGGCGCGGCATCTTCACCTTGCCGGCCACGGCCTCCACCGCGACCGGGTCGGGCGGGGCGACGATGGCGCCCAGCGCGATCGCGGCCGGCAGCGCAATGGCCGGGACCATCAGCAGCGTGACGCCGGCGACGACGGCGACCGTCACCGCCACCAGCGCGACGGCCAGCAGCACCAGGGAGCGCCAGCGCAGCCGGAACACCGACCAGGAGCTGCGCTGCGCGGCCGCGTACAGCAGCGGCGGCAGGAACAGCGGCAGGATGAGTTCCGGATCGATGTGGATCTCCGGAATGATCGGCAGGAACGCCACCAGCGCGGAAAACACCAGCATGAGCACCGGATAGGGCAGCCGGATCCGTTCGCCGATTCCCACCACCAGGACGGTCCCGAACAGCAGGAAGACGAGCAGGATCAGGAACTCCACGGCGGTGCCTCCTCCGCATGGCGGGAAACGCACCGCCGGCCGGCGGCGTCGTTCCCCAGATGTGACTGGTTGCCTGGGGAAACTTTATCGGAGGAAGCTGGACGTTACGTGAGGTGGGTGGGGGCGAAGAGCCGCAGCAGCGTCTCGACGACGACGACGTTGGGCCCCTCCGCCGCGAACGATTCCTCCAGCGCGGCGCGCACGCCCTCGGGCCCGGTGCGGCGGGCCGGCACCCCGAACGACTCCGCAAGCCGGACGAAGTCGGGGCGCGCCAGCTCGGTGGCCGTGGCCTTGCCGAAGGCATCGGTCATGTACTCGCGCAGGATGCCGTACCCGCCGTCGTCCACGATCAGCCAGGTGACCGGCAGGTCGTGCTGGCGCGCGGTGGCCAGCTCGGCGATGGAGTACATGGCCGAGCCGTCACCGGAGACCGCGAGCACCCGCTCGCCGAGGCCGACGGCGGCGCCGAGGGCGCCCGGGAAGCCGTAGCCGAGCCCGCCGGCGCCCTGGGCGGAGTGGAAGGCGCCCGTGCGGGCATCCCAGCAGCTCCAGGCCCAGTAGGCGGCGATGGTCATGTCCCAGAAGGTCTGCATGCTATCCGGCACGGCGGCGCGGATGTCGTCCATGAACCGCCGCTCCAGGCCCAGGTCCTGGCTGTCCAGCCGCGTCCGGACCTTGGCCAGCGTGTCGGCCACGACCTGCTCGGCGGTGCGGCCGTGCCAGTCCGGTTCCCTGCCGGCCGGCGCCGCCTCCAGCGCCTCGTCCAGGGCGGTCAGCGCCTGGCCGGCATCGGCCCGGATGCCGAGCCCGGGGCGGTTGGACTCCAGCACCCGGGGTTCGGCGTCGATCTGGATGATGCGCCCGCGCGGCTCCATGGTGAAGTAGTTGCTCGTCACCTCGCCGAGGGAGGAGCCGACGACGATCAGCACGTCGGCGTCTTCGAGCACCTCGGTGACGTGGCGGTCCTCGACCCAGGACTGCAGCGAGAGCGGATGTTCCCACGGGAACGCGCCCTTGCCGCCGGGCGAGCACACCACCGGCGCATGCAGCTTCTCGGCAATCGAGCGCAGCTGCGCCTCGGCGCCGCCGCGGCGGGTGGCGCCGCCGGCGATGATGGCCGGCCGCCGGGCCTCGCCCAGCCAGCGCACCGCCTCGCGGACCAGTTCGATGCGCGGCGGGTTGTCGAACGGTTCGGCGAGGGCGTCCTCGACGGCGGGCACCATCACCGGGTTCAGCAGCACGTTCTGCGGGATCTCGATCCACACCGGGCCGGCGGGCGAGGAGATCGCCTCGGTCCAGGCGTCCTGGATGGCCGAGGGGATGCCGGAGGCGTGCTGGATCAGCCGCTGGCTCTTCGTGACGTTCGCGGCCGAGGCCTTCTGGTCATCGAGCTGGTGCAGCATGCCCCGGCGTCGGGCGCCCAGGCCCTCGATCGGGATCTGGCTGGCCACCACCACCATCGGCACGCCGGTGGCGTAGGCCTCCTGCAGGCCGGCCAGGGCGGTCAGGGCACCGGGGCCGGTGGACAGGAACAGCACGCCCACCTTGCCGGTGGCGCGGGAGAACCCGTCGGCGGCGAACGCGGAGTTGTTCTCCACCCGGGAGGAGACGAACTCCAGGGGGGAACGGGAAAGGGCATCGAACAGTCCCAGGGCGTGCTGCCCGGGAATGCCGAACACCGTGGTGGCGCCCAGCGCGGAGAGGGTCTCGACGACGAGGTCGCCGCCGTTGCGGACGGGTGCGCCGGGCGCCGGGGTGCTCACTCGGACAGGCCCATCAGGGTGATCAGGTCGTAAGCCACGTGGGAGGCGGCGACGCCGGTCAGCTCCGCGTGGTCGTAGGCCGGGGAGACCTCCACCAGGTCGGCGCCCACCAGGTTCATGCCACGCAGCCCGCGCAGGATCTCCAGCAGCTCGCGGCTGGTCATGCCGCCGGCCTCGGGGGTGCCGGTGCCGGGCGCGTGCGCCGGATCGAGCACGTCGATGTCCACGGAGATGTAGAGCGGGCGGTTGCCGATGCGGTCGCGCAGCTTGGCAACGACCTCGTCCACGCCTTGGCGGAAGACATCGGAGGAGGTGACGATGCCGAAGCCGAAGCGGCGGTCCTCCTCCAGGTCCTTCTTGCCGTACAGCGGGCCGCGGGTGCCGACGTGGGAGATGGCCTCGGTGTCGAGGATGCCCTCCTCAACGGCGCGGCGGAAGGGGGTGCCGTGGGTGTACTCGGCGCCGAAGTAGGTGTCCCAGGTGTCCAGGTGGGCGTCGAAGTGCAGCATGGCCACGGGCTGCCCGGCCCGCTCGGCGGCGGCGCGCAGCAGCGGCAGGGCGATGGTGTGGTCGCCGCCCAGGGTCAGCAGCTTGGAGCCGTTCTCGGTCAGGTCCAGGGCGTTCTGCTGGATGGTCTCGATCGCCTCGTTGATGTTGAACGGGTTCACCGCCATGTCGCCGGCGTCGGCCACCTGCAGGTTCGCGAACGGCGAGGTGTCCATCGCGGGGTTGTAGGGGCGCAGCAGGCGCGAGGACTCACGGATGTGGTTGGCGCCGAAGCGGGCGCCGGGGCGGTAGGAGACACCGGTGTCGAACGGCACGCCGACGATGGACACGTCGGCGCGCTCCACCTGGTCCAGGCGGGGCAGGCGGGCGTAGGTGGCCGCTCCCGCGTAGCGCGGCACCTGCGCTGCGTCGATGGGTCCGATGTTGCCGTTTTCGCTGATCCGCGGCGGGTTCTGCATTGCTTTTTCTCTCCGCAATCCGGGCGGCGGCCGGTGGCCTCTCCGCCCTGTGGTGCCTGCTCCCCCGCTCGGGCAGGGGAACTCAGGTTTTCTAATGGGAATCAAATGTTTAGTCGAAGGCTAAAGTGGAAGTGTGGTCTGCGTCAAGACTAGGCTGGGGCCATGGCCCACCAGGTTTCCACTGCCGCAGGTTCCTACGACGTCGACGTGCTCATTGTGGGCGCAGGTCCCACCGGACTGGCCCTGGCCGCCCAGCTGGCAGCCTACGGCACCAGCTTCCGGATCCTCGACCGCCGGCTGCGCCCCGTCGAGGAGTCCCGCGCCCTGGCCATCCAGCCGCGCACCCTGGAGGCACTGCGCCCCTTCGGCCTGAGCGCCGAGCTGGCTGCGGCCGGAACCCCCGCCCGCCGGCTCCAGCTGCACCTGCCCGAGGAGAACCTCGACGTCGACCTGTTCGACACCGGACTGGAGGACACGCAGTACGGCCACCTGCTGTTCCTGCCGCAGTCCGAAACCGAACAGGCCCTCATCCGCCACCTCGGCAGCCGCGGCGTGCGGGTGGAGCGCGGCGTCGAACTGATGGACCTGCAGCGGCTGGACCCCGAGGACCCCTTCGCCGGCATGGAGGCGCGGATCCAGCGCATGGACCGTGGCATCGAGCGGATCCGGGCCCGCTACGTGGTGGGTGCCGACGGCCTCAACAGCACCGTCCGGGCCAAGGCCGGCATGGATTTCCGCGGCGGCCGCTACCCGGACACCTTCGTCGTGGCCGACCTGGAGGTCGACGGCGTACAGCCGGACACCGTGCACGCCTACCCGGCCGAAGACGGTTTCCTGTTCCTCTTCCCGCTCGGCCGCCCGGCCGGCTGGCGGATGATCAGCATCCGCGAACCCGGTGACGACTCCGCACTGGACACCGCGTCCCTGCAGCGGATCGTGGACCGGTTCAGCGACGGCGAGGTGACCGTCCGCGACCCGCAGTGGATCAGCACCTTCCGGCTCTCGCACCAGATCGCCGAGTACTTCCAGAACGGCTCGGTCTTCCTGGCCGGCGACGCCGCCCACGTGCACTCTCCGGTCGCGGCCCAGGGCATGAACACCGGCATCCAGGACGCCCTGAACCTGGGCTGGAAGCTCGCCCTCGGCGCCCGCGGCCTGGCCAGCGACGACCTCATCGACAGCTACGACGCCGAACGCCGGCCGGTGGCCAAGGACATCCTGGGCTTCACCGACCGCATCTTCCGCCTCGCCACCAGCCGCAACGCACTGATGAAGCTGCCGCGCACCAAGCTGCTGCCGCTGCTGGCTCCGAAGGCCACCGGCATCACCCCGCTGCGCTCGGCCGTGTACCGCCGCGTCTCGCAGCTGGGCATCGGCTACCGCGGCAGCGACATGACCGACAGCAACGGCTTCCCGTTCCCCGGCGCACCGCGCCCGGGTGACCGGCTGCCCGACGCCGAGGTGCTCCAGGACGGTGCCCGCCGCCGACTGCACGACGTGACGGCCGCACCCGGCTTCCATATCCTGCTCACCGGCCAGGGCTGGGAGGACGACGCCGCGGCCCGGCTGGCCGCCGACCTGCCCCGGCTCACCGGCCTGCTCTCCGTCCACCGGCTGGTTCCGGGCAGCCCCATCGCGGCGGCGGCGCCCGGCGTCGTCCAGGACACCGGCGGCGATGCGCTGCGCCGGCTCGGGGTCCGCCCGCGGCGGCCGGCGCTGCTGGTCATCCGCCCCGACGGGCACATCGGCTACCGTTCGACCGGCACCGAGCTGGACGGCGCCGTCGCGTACCTGCGCCGGCTCACCGCCGCTGCGGACTCCGCGGCAGCTGCCGCTGCGGGCTGACGCACCGCCCGGTCCGCCCCGCGGTCCTCAGCGGACACCCGGGCTGACCAAAGTCCAGATGACCACGGTTTCCTCGTCGGTGGGGTTGGACCATGAGTGCGGCTCCCGGCCCGGGAAGGTGACGGTGTCCCCCTCCCCCAGGTCCATGGTGGTGCCGCCGAAGATGAGCACCAGGCGCCCGGCAACCACATGGAGGACCTCGACGTCGCAGTCCACGCTGTAGAGGTCGGTTTCGCCGGCGCCGCCGGGCGTGATCACCGAACGGACCACCTGCACCCGCCGCTCCGTGCGGGCACTGACCAGCCGTTCATTGATCCCGTGCCCGCCCAGGCTGATCCGCGGCGCCTCGTCCCACCGGATAAGCTGGGTATCCGGTGCGTTAAACAGATCTCCGATGGAAATCGACAACACCTGGCACAGCGTCAGGAGCGAGGCGACCGACGGCGAGGTCAGGTCCCGTTCCACCCGGCTGAGGAATCCCTTGGTCAGCCCCGTGGCGTCGGCGACCTGCTCGATGGTCAGATGCCTGGCCTGCCGCGCTGCCCGGATCCGCGGTCCGATCGCAACCGTTTCGTCCTTCGGTTCAACGGGCAGTGCCTTCATGGTGCGACGGATCCTTTCGAGGAGCCGCACCGGAGACGGTGCGGCAGCGAGACTGACCTAGAGCATATCCAGCCCGCTGTGGCGAACCGGCTTCGGGCCCCGCACCCCTGTGTTGCAGTACGGACACATTGGGCGGAAACGTTGACCGGATTCCATCCGGAGAACTAGCGTATCGGTAAACATCTGTTTTCCAAGGGGCAATTTGTGTCCCCTTACCGGCAGGAACTCTATGGAATATCTGAACGCCGCCATCGTGGTGGCCTATCTCGTGGGCATGCTCGCCTTCGGCTGGTGGGGCAAGGCCCGCACCCGGAACGAAAGCGACTACCTGGTGGCCGGCCGCCGCCTGGGTCCCTTCTTCTACACCGGCACCATGGCCGCCGTCGTGCTCGGCGGCGCGTCCACCGTCGGCGGCGTGGGCCTGGGCTACCAGTACGGCATTTCCGGCATGTGGCTGGTCGTCGCCATCGGCGCCGGCGTGCTGCTGCTGAGCCTGCTGTTCGCCTCCACGCTGCAGAAGCTGAAGATCTACACGGTCTCGCAGATGCTCGGCCTGCGCTACGGACGCCAGTCCACGCAGGTCTCCTCCATCGTCATGCTGGCCTACACCCTGATGCTGTGCGCCACCTCCACCGGCGCCTACGCCACCATCTTCGTCGTGCTCTTCGGCTGGGAGCGCTGGCTGGCGATCGCCGTGGGCGGCGCCGTCGTGCTGATCTACTCCACGATCGGCGGCATGTGGTCCATCACCCTGGCGGACATGGCCCAGTTCATCATCAAGACCATCGGCGTGTTCGCGCTGATGCTGCCCTTCACCTTCGCCGACGCCGGCGGGCTGGCCGGGATCCGCGAGCGGGTCGACGCCGAGTTCTTCAGCATCACCGGCATCGGCGCGCAGAGCATCATCACCTACTTCGTGGTCTACACGCTGGGCCTGCTGATCGGCCAGGACATCTGGCAGCGCGTCTTCACCGCCCGCACCCCGCTGATCGCCCGCTGGGGCGGCACCGCCGCCGGCATCTACTGCATCCTGTACGGCGTGGCCGGCGCCCTGATCGGCATGGCCGCCTCGGTCGTCCTGCCCGGCGTCGAGTCCAAGGACGACGTCTACGCCGACGTTGCGATGAACCTGCTGCCGGTGGGTATCGGCGGCCTGGTGCTCGCCGCCGCCGTCGCCGCGATGATGTCCACCGCCTCCGGCTCGCTGATCGCCGCGGCCACCGTGGCGCGCGCCGACGTCGTGCCGTTCGTCCGCAGCTGGTTCGGCCGCAGCGCGGAAACCTCCGCCGGCAACCCCGAGCACGACGTCGCCCGGAACCGGGCCTGGGTGCTCGGACTGGGCCTGTTTGCCATCCTGCTGGCCATCCTGGTCCAGGACGTGGTCGCGGCGCTGACCATCGCCTACGACATCCTGGTCGGCGGCCTGCTGGTTGCCATCCTGGGCGGCCTGTTCTGGAAGCGCGGCACCGGCCAGGGCGCCTCCGCCTCCATGGCGGTGGGCACCGTGGTCACCCTCGCCACCATGATCTACCTCGAGGTCACCGCGGAGCAGCAGTACGACGGCATCTACGCCAACGAGCCGATCTACTTCGGCCTCGTCGCCTCCGCCGTCGTCTACGTGGTGCTTTCCCTGCTCAGCCCGCGCACCGACGAGACCGTCATGCGCGGCTGGGAGGAGCGGCTGGCCGGCCGCGGCGTGGAGGACACCGACGCCGCCGGCGGAGCCCCGGGCGAAGCCCCGGACGCCCGCCCGGCGACCACACGGGGCTAGGCCCCCAAGGCGCCGCTCCCGGCGCCGGCTCCCGGACGGCTCACCCCCGCCCGCCCGGCACCGGCGTCAGGAGCGGTTTCCGCCGGCCGGATCCACGGATCCGGCCGGCTTTTTCGTGCCTGCCGCGTCCTGGGCGGCGTCTTCGGGTTCCTCGGGCAGCTCGGCCACTTCGGCCGGATCCCCCTGGTCCTCGCCGATCCAGACCTTGATCACGGCCCAGGCGACGGCGGCCAGCGGCACGGCCAGGATCGCACCGATGATGCCGGCCAGGATGGTGCCGGCCGTCAGGGCCAGCAGGATGACCAGCGCGTGGATGCTCAGGGAGCGGCCCATCACGACCGGCTGCAGCAGGTTTCCCTCGAGCTGGTTCACGCCGATGATCACCGCGACCACGATCAGCGCCACCACCGGCCCGTTGGCCACCAGGGCGATCAGCGCGGCGAGCACGCCGGCCGCCGTCGCGCCGACCAGCGGAATGAAGGCGCCCACGAACACGATCACGGCCAGCGGCAGGGCCAGCGGCACGCCCAGGAAGAACAGGGCGGCGCCGATGCACACGGCGTCCACCAGTGCCACGATCGCGGTGCCGCGGACGTAGCTGCCGAGGACCTCCATGGTCCGCGCACCGGCCAGCCGGGCCTTTTCCTTGCGGTCCTCGGGGAACCAGCGCAGGATGAACCGCCAGATCATGTCGCCGTCCTTCAGGAAGAAGAACAGCACCACGGCCATCAGCAGGAAGCCGGTGATGAAGTTGGTCGCGGCGGAAATGCCCGCCAGGGCTCCGGCGCCGGCGGTGCTGGAGGTGGCGAAGTCGACGGCGGCGTCGCGGGCGTCCTCCAGCATGTCGGTGTTGATTTCCAGCGGCCCGGACTGGACCAGCGCGTAGAGCTCGTCGAATCCGGCGACCGCCTGTTCGACCAGCGAGCTCCACTCGTTGCGGATGGCGAAGACGATGCCGGTGACCAGTCCGCCGAAGATCACCAGCAGCAGGACGAACGAGGTGATCGTGGCGAGCGCCCCAGGCCAGCCGTGCCGGCGCAGCCAGTTCACGAACGGCGCGATGGCGGCGGCCAGGATCAGCGCCAGCAGCACCGGAATGACCACCAGGGTCACCCTCGTCAGCGCGTAGACCGTCACGGTGACCAGCAGCAGCACCAGCAGGAGCTGGGCGGAGCGGAGGCCGGCCCGGCCCAGCCCGTCGTTCCAGGTGCGGCCGCCCGGTTTCGGGGCGCCGGAGGCGGGCTCGTGGAGCTGGGTGGCCATGGGAGGGTTCTCCTGTCAGTCCTGGTCCTGCGGCGGGTCCTGCAGCCGGTCCTTGACGTGCCGGCGCAGCACCTTGCCGATCAGCGACCGCGGAAGGTCCTGTATCTGAACGATCCTACGGGGTACCTTGTAGGCCGCCAGTTCGCGGCGGACGAAGGTCCGCAGCTCTTCGGCGTCGATGACCTCGCCGGAGGGAACCACCGCGGCCACCACCTCTTCTCCGCCGCCCACCCGGGTCATCCCGACGACGGCGGCCTCGGCCACCGAAGGATGCCGCTTGAGCGCCTCCTCCACCTCGGACGGGGAGACGTTGAAGCCGCCGGTGATGATCAGCTCCTTGATCCGGTCCCGGACCGTCACGAAGCCGTCCTCATCGACGCTCACGATGTCTCCGGTACGGAACCAGCCGCCGTCGAGCAGCGCCGCCCTGGTGTCCTCCGGACGGTTCCAGTACCCCTGGAAGACCTGCGGCCCGCGGATCAGCAGCTCCCCCTCCTGCCCCGGCTCCCGGTCCCGGTCCGGGTTCTCGGGATCCACGACGCGGATGTCGGTCAGCGGGAAGGGCACGCCGACCGTTCCGGGGCGGCGGGTGGGGCCCATCGGGTTGCCGAGCGCGATCGGCGAGGTTTCGGTGAGCCCGTAGCCTTCGATCAGCAGGCCTCCGGTGGCTTCCTCCCAGCGGCGGACCGTCTCCACGGGCAGGTTCATGGCGCCGGAGATCGCGAAGCGCACGCCGCTCAGCGATATGCCCCGCTTCTGTGCCCCCTCGACCAGCCGGTCGTAGATGGGCGGCACGGCGGGCAGGAACGTGGGCGGGGTCGTCGCGGCGGCGTCCAGGACCAGGTCGACGTCGAAGCGCGGGAACAGCACCAGCCGGGCCCCGACCGCCATGGCCGTGGTCAGGGACAGCGTCAGCCCGTACGCGTGGAACATGGGCAGCACGCCGTAGAACGTCTCGCCGCCGTCGCGCAGCCCGGGCACCCATGCCCGGCCCTGCGCGGCGTTCGCCGCCAGGTTCGCGTGCGTGAGCATGGCCCCCTTGGGGTGGCCGGTGGTCCCGCTGGTGTACTGGATGACCGCGAGGTCCCCGGGCACGGGCCGGCGGTGCCGCTGCGGCAGCGGGCGGCCCTTGAGCAGCTGCCGCCAGGAGGTCACCGGGCGGGGCTCCTGCCGGACCTTGTCCTTGACGGTCAGCGCCGCGCGCGCCTTGCGGGCGGCCGGGACGGGCAGCTTCAGCTTCAGCCGGGTGCCCCGCGGCATGGCCTCCACCAGGTTCACGGAGACGATGCTGCGCAGGGCCAGGTCCTCGGGCAGGCCCTGCAGGCGGTCCACCACCTTGTCCCAGGCGATGGCGACGACGGCGTCGTGGTCTTCGAACTGGTGGCGCAGTTCCCGGTCGGTGTAGAGGGGGTTGTGTTCCACCACCACGGCCCCCAGCCGCAGCACGGCGTAGAACGCCACCACATGCTGCGGGCAGTTCGGCATCACCAGGGCGACCCGGTCTCCGGCCTTGACGCCCAGCCGGCGCAGCCCGGCCGCGGCGGCGCGGATCTGGTCGCCGAGTTCTCCGTAGGTGGTGCTGCGGTCAAAGAAGACCAGGGCCGGATGCCTGCCGTATCGGCGCACGGACTGCTCCAGCAGGTCCACGAGCGAAACGTCGGGCAGCTGCGGCGCGGCGGGAACGCCGTCGGCGTAGTGCCGGGTCCAGGGGCGGATTGGCTCCGGGTGCGGGGTGCTGTTCTTCCTGCTCACGGTTCGACTTTAGCGGGCGCTCCTGTGGGTTTGCGCAGGGGCACCGCCGACGGCCCGGCCTTCCCCCGCGGGCGGGCGGTCTCGGCTACACTGGAGCGCTGAAGGGGAGTAGCTCCGAGACCGCCGGCCCTGCCGCGGTGTCGCGGCCTGTCGACATACTGGCCTGATCGGCCCGGCAGTCCACCCGCACGGCGGGCGAGCGAGACCTTCGGCCAGCAGTCGTACGCCGGCCGGAGCCCCCGTGTTGCCTGCTCCGGCCCTGACAGGAGCACAGTGAATCCCACCGCCGACACCCCGACGCCCGGCGAAGAGCCCTCCCCCGAGCCCTCTGCCCAGGACATCCGCCGCTGGCGGCAGTACCTGGCCGACGAGCGGGCCGAAGCCGCAACCTACCGCTACCTCGCCGACCGGCGGCAGGGCGAGGAGCGGGACATCCTGCTGCGGCTGGCCGATGCGGAAGGCCGGCATGAGGAGCATTGGCTGAAGCTGCTCGGAGGCCACGCCGACCAGCGGCTGCGCCCGTCCTGGCGCAACCGGCTGCTCGGGTTCCTGGCCCGCCGGTTCGGGTCCGTCTTCGTCCTGGCCCTCGCCCAGCGGGCGGAGGGCCGCTCCCCGTACAGCCGGGATCCCTCCGCCACCCCCGCCATGGCCGCTGACGAACAGATCCATGAAGAAGTCATCCGCGGCCTGGCCACCCGCGGGCGCACCCGGCTCTCCGGCAACTTCCGGGCCGCGGTGTTCGGCGCCAATGACGGCCTGGTCTCCAACCTGGCGCTGATCATGGGCATCGGCGCCACCGGAGTCTCCAGCACCTTCATCCTGATCAGCGGGCTCTCCGGGCTGCTCTCCGGGGCGCTGTCGATGGGGGCCGGGGAGTATGTCTCGGTCCGCTCCCAGCGGGAGCTGCTGGACGCCTCGAAGCCCACGCAGATCACCCTCTCCGCGGCCAAGTCCCTGGACATCGACGCCAACGAGCTGGTGCTCATCTACCGCGCCCGGGGCATGAGCAAGGAAGCCGCGGAGCACCGCGCCGCCGAACGCATGGGCCTGTTCAGCTGCGACTGCGATCCGAGCCTGTCGCTGAACCCCGAGGCCGGGGACGCCGCCGACGAGTACGAAGAGGTCGGCACCGGGCTGGGCGCGGCGGTGTCCAGCTTCTGCTTCTTCGCCTCCGGAGCGATCGTGCCGGTGCTGCCGTACCTGTTCGGGCTGACCGGCATGACCGCCGTCGTCGTCTCCCTGGTCCTGGTCGGGCTGGCGCTGCTGTTCACCGGCGGCGTCGTCGGCCTGCTCTCCGGCACCTCCCCGCTGCTGCGGGGGCTGCGCCAGCTGGCCATCGGCTTCGGCGCCGCCGGCGTGACCTACGTGCTGGGCCTGGTCTTCGGCGTCGCCGTCGGCTAGCGGCGGGCCCGACGGCGGCCCGCCGGGCCTCAGCCGGCTGCCGCCGCCTGGCGGATGTCCGCTGCCTCCTGGCCGTGGCCGCCAAGCTGCTCAAGCTCGTGGGCCAGCTCCTCCAGCTCCGCTCCGCCGGCCATCTGCGTGGTCAGGTCGTCCAGGCTGATGCCGTCCTTGGTGTGGTAGCCGATCGACCGGCCGCGCTTGAGCAGCAGGAACCGGTCCCCCACCGGATAGGCGTGGTGCGGGTTGTGGGTAATGAACACCACGCCCAGCCCGCGGTCCCGGGCCTGGAGGATGTAGCGCAGCACCACGCCTGACTGCTTGACGCCCAGCGCCGCGGTGGGCTCGTCGAGGATCAGCACCTTCGCCCCGAAGTACACCGCCCTGGCGATGGCGACGGACTGCCGCTCGCCGCCGGACAGCTGGCCGATCGGCTGCTCCGGATCCCGCAGGTCGATGCCCATGCCGGCCAGTTCGGTGCGGGTGATCTCCTTCATCCGCCGCACGTCGAGCCGCTTGAAGGGCCCGGCGCCCACGGTGAGCTCGGAGCCGAGGAAGAAGTTCCGCCAGACCGGCATCAGCGGCACCACGGCCAGGTCCTGGTACACGGTGGCGATCCCGGCGTCGAGCGCCTTGCGCGGCGAGGTGAAGACCGTCTCCTCGCCGCCCACCAGCAGCGTGCCTTCGTCGTGGCGGTGCAGGCCGGACATGATCTTGATCAGCGTGGACTTGCCGGCGCCGTTGTCGCCCAGCACGCAGGTGACCCGCCCGGCCTCCACGTCCAGGTCCACCCCGCCGAGGGCATGGATGTTGCCGTAGCGCTTGCCGACGCCGCGCAGGCTCAGCAGCCCGGTGTCGCCGCCGGCAGCGGCCGAGGGGTGGCCGTCCGGCAGGGCTGCGCTTTCAGGGGTGGCGCTCATTTGCTTTCCTCCGCACGCCGTTTCACGACAAGGTTGACGATCGTGGCCAGCAGCAGCATCAGGCCGAGGAAGAACTTGAACCAGTCCGGGTTCCACTCGGCGTACACGATGCCCTTGTTGGCCATTCCGAAGATGAACGCGCCGATCGCCCCGCCGATCGCCGAGCCGTAGCCGCCGGTCAGCAGGCAGCCGCCGATCACCGCGGCGATGATGTACAGGAACTCGTTGCCGATGCCCTCGCCGGACTGCACCGTCTCGAACGCGAAGAGGTTGTGCATGCCCAGCAGCCAGCCGCAGAAGCCGACCGCCATGAACAGCGCGATCTTGGTCCTGGCGACCGGGACGCCGACGGCGCGGGCCGCGTTCCCGTCGCCGCCGGCGGCAAAGATCCAGTTCCCGGCCCGGGTGCGGAGCAGGATCCAGGAGGCCACCGCCACCAGCGCGATCCACATGAACACCGTGATCTTCACTTCCACGCCGGCGATGGTCACCGCCGAGGCGAAGACGGCCTTCGCCGAGGCGAAACCGTCCATGTCGGAGATCCTCGGCGACGAGACGCTGCCGCCGACCGCGCGGGTCAGGCCCAGGTTCAGGCCGGTGAGCATCAGGAACGTCGCCAGCGTGACCACGAAGGAGGGCAGCTTGGTGCGGATCAGCAGCCAGCCGTTCAGGAAGCCGATGCCCAGCGAAACGGCCAGGGCCAGGCCGACCCCCACCCACAGGTTCAGCGAGAAGTACCAGCTGAACAGGGATGCGGTCAGGGCGGAGCTGATCACGGCGACGCCGGCCGAGAGATCGAATTCGCCGCCGATGATCAGCAGCGACACGGCCACGGCCATGATGCCGATGGTCGAGGAACCGTACAGCACGGTGGCGAAGGACCCCGGCTGCAGGAAGGTCGGGGCGACGACGGCGAAGAACGCGAACATGGCGACGGCGCCCACCAGGGCGCCGAATTCGGGGCGGCCGAGGAGGCGGACCGGAAGGCTCTTCCGGCGGGCCGGCCCCGCGCCGCCGGGCGCCGCGGGCGGACGGGTCATTGTTGCATGCGACATGGGTTCTCCTTTTGCCCGCGGGTCAGCGGATGCCGTCGCGGGCGTGGTCCAGGACCTCGCCGGCGTTGGAACCGTCGATGATGGCCGGCCCGGTCAGCACGGGCTGCCCGCCGCCGACCTGGAAGCCGCCGCGGGTGTACTGCCAGATCGCCTCGACGGCTCCGTAGCCCTGCAGCCAGGGCTGCTGGTCCACGGTGAACAGCACCGACCCGTCGGCGATGCCCTGGGCCAGTTCCGGGTTCAGGTCGAACGAGGCGACCTTCGCCGTGTGTCCGGTCTCCCGCACCGCGGAGGCGATGGTCAGGGTGAACGGTGCGCCCAGGCCGATCACGGCGTCGATGTCGCCGGAGGTCTGCAGCTTGGCGGTGACCGTGGAGGCGACCTGGGTCATGTCGGTGCCCTGGACGTACAGGTTCTCGGTGCCCGGAATCACCTGCTTCACGCCGGCGCAGCGGGCCTCGTGGCCCACGTTGCCCTGTTCATGGATCACGCAGATGGGCCGGTCGAGGCCCTCCTCCACGAGCCGCTGTCCCACGGCCTCACCGGCCAGCCGGTCGTTGGCTCCGAAGTGGGTGAAGGCCCCGAGCTCCGCCGAGACATCTTCGCCCGCGTTGATGCTCACCACCGGGATGCCGGCGTCGGCGGCCTTCCGGACGGCGGACGACAGCGCCTCCGGCTTGGCCAGGGTCACCACGATGCCGTCGACCCGCTGGTCGATGGCCTGTTCCACCAGCTGGGCCTGGCGGCCGCCGTCGGGGTCGGAGCTATACAGCAGGTCGACGTTGTCCTTGGCTGCGGCTTCCTCGGCGCCCTTGCGCACGATGTCCCAGAAGGTGTCTCCCGGGCCCGCGTGGGTGATCAGCGCGACAGTGATTTCAGGGGTGTTGGCGACCTGGCCGCCGCCGGCGGCCTCGGCTTCAGCGGCGGCCCGGCCGCCGCTGCCGGAGCAGCCGGCCACGGCCAGCAGCGGCAGCAGCATGGCGGCGGCAGCTGCCTTCCGCCAGGCGTTCTTCTTCAGCATCTTCATCTCCTTTGGGCACGGCCCGGCGCCTGGTCGGCGGCCGCCGTGCGGGCTTCCCGAAATCCGGGCAGCATCGATGGCACCCGGCCGGGCTTTCCACCATATCGGTTCCGGCACCGGGCGCGGGCGCGCGGAGCGACCCGGACAGGTGCCGCCGAGGAGGCAGATCCGCGGGAATGAGGCCAGATCGGCCCCGCTGTGACCGGTCTCGCAGCCGCCTCCGGGATTTGACTTGTCCATGAGCGCGTTGAAGTCTTGAAGCGATTCCATGTCAACCGGAGAAAGGGCCGCCTGCACGAAGGATCACTGCCAGTCCCCAGCCCTCCCACTGCCGCCCGGCAGGGCTGGTCCCACCGGTGCCGGGCCCGAGGGATCCTCCGTCTGCTCGAACAGCACGCTGCAGGCAGCCCTTGTCCACGTGAACGGAGGCACCCACCTTGGGGACCATCAACGACCCCTCCCTCGCCAGTCCGACGCCGGGCAGCGACCCCGCCGCAGCGGAGTCGGCGCCGCACGATCCCGCTGCGGACACTCCCGTCGGGCATGAGCGGGACCAGGAAATCCTGGGCCAGCTGCTCGAGAGCGAGGCCGAAGTGGCGGCGCAGCAGGACGAACCGATCCCGGCCAGGCTCGACCGGACCATCTTCGCGGTGGCCGGCGTCCTGACCCTGGCCTTCATCCTGTGGGGCTTCCTGGACAGCTCCGGGCTCGGCACGGCCTCCACCGCCGCCCTGAACTGGGTCATGGAAAACACCGGCTGGCTGTTCGTGCTCCTGGCCTCCTTCTTCGTGCTCTACGTCCTGTGGCTGGCCCTGGGCCGTTTCGGCCGCATCCCGCTGGGCCGGGACGGTGAGGCGCCGGAATTCCGGACCTGGTCCTGGATTTCCATGATGTTCGCCGCCGGCATGGGTATCGGCCTGATGTTCTACGGCGTGGCCGAGCCTCTCTACTACTACCTGTCCCCGCCGCCGGGCACCGTCGAAGGCCAGTCCGCCGAGGCGATCGAGACGGCGCTGGCGACCTCCATGTTCCACTGGGGCCTGCACCCCTGGGCCATGTACGGGGTCATCGGCATCGCGATGGCCTACGGCAGCTTCCGGCTGGGCCGCAGCCAGCTCATCTCCTCGCTCTTCACCTCGCTGTTCGGCAAGCGGACGGTCGAGGGGCCGGTGGGCAAGGTGCTGAACATCTTCGGCATCTTCGCCACCCTCTTCGGCACCGCCGCCTCCCTGGGCCTGGGCGCGCTGCAGATCGGCAGCGGCATCCAGTCGACCGGCTGGTTCGGCGACGTCGGAACCCCCATCCTGGTGGCGATCATCGCCGCCCTGACCGCCTGCTTCGTGGCCTCCGCCCTGTCCGGGATCTCCCGCGGCATCCAGTGGCTGTCCAACATCAACATGGTCCTGGCCGTCGTCCTCGCCCTGGTGGTCTTCGTCGCCGGCCCCACGCTGTTCATCCTCAACGTCATGCCCTCCGCGCTGGGCAGCTACGCCGCCGAGATGGCGGACATGGCGGCACGGACCGAGGCGACCGGCGGTGACGCCCTGCGCGAGTGGCTTTCCTCCTGGACCATCTTCTACTGGGCCTGGTGGCTGTCCTGGACCCCGTTCGTGGGCCTGTTCATCGCCCGGATCAGCCGCGGCCGCACCATCCGCCAGTTCGTCACCGGCGTGCTGCTGGTTCCCACGGCCGTCAGCCTCGTCTGGTTCTCCATCTTCGGCGGCGGCGCCATCGGCCTGCAGCGCTCGGCGGAGGCCTCGGGCGCCGAGGGCCTGGCCACCATGGCCGACGGCGAGCTCAGCATCTCGTTCGACGGCGCGCTGTTCACTCTGCTGGATGCGCTGCCGCTGCCGAACATCCTCGCCGCGGCGGTATCGGTCCTCGCGATGGTCCTCGTTGCCATCTTCTTCGTGACCGGCGCGGACTCCGCGTCGCTGGTGATGGCCACCCTCAGCTCCAACGGCAGCGAGAAGCCCTCCCGCGGCGTCGTGGTCTTCTGGGGCCTGCTGACCGGCGCGGTGGCGGCGGTGATGCTGCTCGCCGGCGGTGACCAGCCGTCGGAGGCCCTGGACGGGCTGCAGAACATCACGATTGTCGCGGCCCTGCCCTTCGCCATCGTGATGCTGCTGCTGTGCGTGGCGCTGTACAAGGACCTGTCCCGGGACCCGCGGGCGCTGCGGCGCGAACTCGCGCTGTCCGTGGTCGAGCGGACCATCCGCAGCGGCGTCGAGGAGCACAAGGGTGAACCGTTCAACCTGGTCACCTCGCCGCCCGATACCGCCCCTGCATCCAATGAGGCCGACGACGCCGCTCCTGACGCCGGTCCCGCTGCCGGAACGCCGGAGGATACCCGCCCTGGGGCGCGGGGGCCAGAACCCCGGGACAAATAGCCGGCCGTTTGCGCTGAAAGCCCGGCCCGGGGCTTGTTGAGGGCTGTTCCGAGCTCATAGGCTCCCTGCGAAGTTACCGAACGGTAACCAAGCATCCGGTCTATGACAACGAGGTCAGCCATGAACAAAGCCCTGGGCTCCGCGCTTGCCGCGGCGCTGCTGCTGGGATCCTCCCTGGCAGCGGCGCCGGGCGCCGCCGCGGTCACCGAAGCGACTCCCCCCGCCGCCGAGGCGGCACCCCCGCCGGCGGCCCGTACCGACGTCGTGCTGACGTCCTTTGACGGCACTCCCATCCACACCAACTTCTTCCCTGCGACGGGCCTGGCGGCGGGAGAGAAGGCACCGACGATCATGGTCGGCCCCGGATTCGGCTCGCCGGGCGGACGGAACCCGGACTCGGCCACCAGCACCCTGGTCGGTTCGATCGGCCTCGGCCCGCTCCGCGAAGCCGGCTACAACGTGCTGACGTGGGATCCGCGCGGTTTCGGCTACAGCGGCGGCGAAGCGTATGTGAACCACCCCGAGTTCGAGGGCCGGGACGCGCAGATGCTCGTCGACTTCATCGCCGGGCAACCCGAAGCCGCCCTGGACGCCCCGGGAGATCCCGTGCTCGGCATGGCGGGAGCCTCCTACGGCGGCGGCATCCAGTTCGTGCTCGCCGCCCGGGACAGCCGGGTGGATGCCATCGCCCCCACCATCGCCTGGAACGACCTGACCACCAGCCTGTACCAGGACGGCGCCTTCAAGAAGGGCTGGGGTTCGCTGCTCTGCCTGCAGGGCACCGTGTCGGGCCAGCTCGGTTCCCTGGTCGGCAACCACGGCGCCCTGGCCGCTCCCGTGCGCCAGGCCTGCCGGGAAGGTACGAACTACCCGTACAAGCTGAGCCAGACCTCCGTGGACTACTTCGCCGGGCTCACCTCCGACGCCATGTTCACCTCGATCAGCGCCCCGACCCTGATCATCCAGGGCACCGTGGACACGCTGTTCCCCCAGGACGAGGCCACCCGCAACTATGACCTGATCCGCGGCGCGGGAACCGAAGTGAAGATGCTGCAGTTCTGCGGCGGGCACGGCGTGTGCTCGGCCACCGCCGGCCCGGAGCGCATCACCCAGGCCACGCTGGACTGGTTCGGCAAACACCTCGACGGCCGCGCCGTCGACACCGGGCCCGGGTTCGAGTTCATCGACCAGCTCGGAGTGACCCGCGCCGCCGACGCCTACCCGCAGCCCGCCGGCGCGCTGTCCGGCACCGGAAAGGGCTCGCTGCTGCTCAGTCCGGCCGCCGTCAGCGGCGGCATCGTCGCCGCCGCCTGGGCGCCGTCCGCGGTGAACGTGCCGATCGGCGCGCCCGCGGTCACCACCTCGGTGTTCGGCGCGCCGCAGCTGACCCTGACCTACCGCGGAACCGGACGGACCGCCGAAACGCACGTCTACGCCCAGATCATCGACCGGTCCCGGGCGTCCCTGGTGGCCGGCAACCAGGTCACTCCGGTGCCGCTGATCCTGGACGGGGTGGAGCGCACGGTCACCATCCCGCTGGAGGAAATCTCGCACACGGTTTCCCCGGGAACCCGCCTCGCGCTGCAGCTGACCCCGGCGTCGACGGTCTACGCCCCGCCCACCGTCACGGCGCACACCAGCTTCACCGCCGCCATCACGCTGCCCACCGTCGCGGACTACCCTGTAGTTCCATAACCCGACCGCACACAACCACGACGGCGGCGGGCCGGGCACCTGAGCCCCGCCCGCCGCCGTCGGGCCGGCGTCGCAGTGAACGCCCGGCCCGGAAAGGCACCGGATGGTACAGCCCGCCCCCACGCTTCAGCTGCGCAGCTCCGCGGAGATCCCGCAGATCGGCCTGGGCACCTGGCCGATGGACGACGCCGAGGCCGCCGCCGCCGTTGAGGCGGCCATCGGCATCGGCTACCGGCACTTCGACACCGCCGAGAATTACGGCAACGAGCGCGGCGTCGGCGAAGGCATCCGGCGCAGCGGAATCGCCCGGTCCGAAGTGTTCGTCACCACCAAGTTCAACCGGAAATGGCACAGCCGCGACGGCGTGCGGGAGGCCCTGCGGCACAGCGTGGAGCGCCTGGGCACCGAATACGTGGACCTGCTGCTCATCCACTGGCCCAACCCCGACCAGGATCGCTTCGTCGAGGCCTTCGTCGGGATGCGCGAGCTGCTGGATGAGGGGCTGATCCGGGCCGCCGGCGTCTCCAACTTCAAGCCCGCCCATCTGCAGCGGCTGCTGGCCGAAGACCTGGTGCCCGACGTCAACCAGGTGCACCTGGACCCCTACCGCCCCCGTCACGACGTCCGCGAAGCCGATGCGGGCAGCGGCATCGTCACCGAGTCCTGGAGTCCGATCGGCCGCGGCGGGGACCTGCTCGCCGAGCCCGTGCTCACGGCCCTGGCGGACAAATACGGCAAGACTCCCGCCCAGGTGGTGCTGCGCTGGCACGTGGCGAACGGTTTCGTCACCATCCCGAAGTCGGGCAACCCGGAGCGGATGCGCCGAAACCTGGACGTCTTCGACTTCGAGCTGGACGCCGACGAGGTCGCGGCCGTCGACGCGCTGGCCGATCCGGCCGCCCCGCTCACGGACTCGGACGAGTTCGGACACTAGCCCCCCTGCCGCTGCCCCGCGCGGTGCAGCCGCAGCGGGGCGGACGCGAAAGGACCCCCGCACGGATGCCGTGCGGGGGTCCTTCCAGCTGATGCGGCTGCCTTAGAGGGCGGCGTACACCTCGCGCAGCAGGGTGGCGGTCTCGGACGGCGTCTTGCCGACCTTGACGCCTGCGGCCTCGAGGGCTTCCTTCTTGGCCTGGGCGGTGCCCGCGGAGCCGGAGACGATGGCGCCGGCGTGGCCCATGGTCTTGCCTTCCGGGGCGGTGAAGCCGGCCACGTAGCCGACGACCGGCTTGGTGACGTTGGCCTTGATGAACTCGGCGGCACGTTCCTCGGCGTCACCGCCGATTTCGCCGATCATCACGATGGCCTTGGTCTCGGGGTCGGCTTCGAACGCAGCCAGGGCGTCGATGTGCGTGGTGCCGATGACCGGGTCGCCGCCGATGCCGATGGCGGTGGAGAAGCCGAGGTCACGCAGCTCGTACATCATCTGGTAGGTCAGGGTGCCGGACTTGGAGACCAGGCCGATCGGGCCCTTGCCGGTGATGTTGGCCGGGGTGATGCCGACCAGCGCCTCGCCCGGGGTGATGATGCCGGGGCAGTTCGGGCCGATGATGCGGGTGATCTGCTTGCCGTCGGCGTCGACCTTGGACTGGGCGTGGGCCCAGAACTCGGCGGTGTCCTGCACCGGGATGCCTTCGGTGATGACGACGACCAAGCCGATTTCGGCGTCGATCGCCTCCATCACGGCGTCCTTGGTGAAGGCCGGCGGCACGAAGACGATGGAGACGTCGGCGCCGGTCTTCTCGATGGCCTCGGCGACGGTGCCGAAGACGGGCAGCTCCACGTCACCGTGGGTGACGGTGGTGCCGGCCTTGCGGGCGTTCACGCCGCCCACGATGTTGGTGCCGGCCTTGAGCATCAGGGCGGTGTGCTTGGTGCCTTCGCCGCCGGTGATGCCCTGAACGATGACCTTGGAGTCCTTGTTCAAGTAGATAGACATGGTTCTATTCTCTTTTCTGCTTCAGGCAGGCTCGGGTCAGCGGGCGGCGTTGGCCAGCTCGGCTGCCTTGTCGGCGCCTTCGTCCATGGAGGTGGCGAGGGTGACCAGCGGGTGGTTGGCCTCGTTGAGGATGCGGCGGCCCTCTTCGACGTTGTTGCCGTCCAGGCGGACGACCAGCGGCTTGTTGGCCTCGTCGCCCAGGATCTCCAGGGCCTTGACGATGCCGTTCGCGACGGCGTCGCAGGCGGTGATGCCGCCGAAGACGTTCACGAAGACGCTCTTGACCTGCTCATCGTTGAGGATGACGTCCAGGCCGGCGGCCATGACGGTGGCGGAGGCGCCGCCGCCGATGTCCAGGAAGTTGGCCGGCTTCACGTTGCCGTGCTTCTCGCCGGCGTAGGCGACCACGTCGAGGGTGGACATGACCAGGCCCGCGCCGTTGCCGATGATGCCGACCTCGCCGTCGAGCTTGACGTAGTTCAGGTCGTTCGCCTTGGCCTTGGCCTCGAGCGGATCGGCGGCGTCCTTGTCCTCCAGGGCCTCGTGGCCCGGCTGGCGGAAGGCGGCGTTCTCGTCGAGGGAGACCTTGCCGTCAAGGGCGACGATGTCGCCGGCACCGGTCTTGACCAGCGGGTTAACCTCGACCAGGGTGGCGTCTTCCTTGGTGAAGACATCCCACAGCTTGATGATGGTCTCGGCGACCTTGCCGCGCAGCTCCTCGGGGAAGCCGGCGGCGGCGACGATCTCGTCGGCCTTGGCCGCGTCGATGCCGACGGCCGGATCCACGGCAACCTTGGCGAGGGCGTCGGGACGCTCCACGGCCAGCTGCTCGATCTCCATGCCGCCTTCGACCGAGCACATGGCCAGGTAGTTGCGGTTGGCGCGGTCCAGCAGGACGGAGAAGTAGTACTCCTCGGCGATGTCTGCGCCCTGCGCGATCATCACCTTCTTGACCGTGTGGCCCTTGATGTCCATGCCGAGGATGTTGGACGCGTGTTCGAACGCCTCGTCCGCGGTCTTGGCGACCTTCACGCCGCCGGCCTTGCCGCGGCCGCCCACCTTGACTTGGGCCTTGACGACAACGACGCCGCCGATCTTCTCCGCTGCGGCTTTCGCTTCTTCAGGAGTGTGCGCCACGATGCCGGCCAGCACGGGTACTCCGTGCGCCTCAAACAGATCGCGCGCCTGATATTCAAACAGGTCCACGGGCTAGTGTCCTTCTACGTCGAAGTAGGTTTACGTCGATCTCGCGATCGAGAAGCAGGTGCGTGACCGCGGGCCTGCCCCTTGGGAACTTTACCGCCCGCGCTCCGGCACGGTCCCCAGAGTACCCGTTTAGTGATCAAGGGCACAGTTCTATGGTTTGTAGAAAATGCGGGGTTTGCGATATGGGCGCGGCCCTGCTCAGGATTCCTTGGTCAGCGGAGCGTAGCGCAGCAGCAGCCGCTTCTCGCCGGCGTCGAACTTCACCTTTGCCACCGTCTTGTCGCCGCTGCCCTCCACGGAGAGGACCACACCGCGCCCGAAGCTGTTGTGGTTGACCTTGTCCCCCACCACCACGGAGATGACCTCCTTCTGCGGCTGCACCCGGCCGATGGCCTTGGCCTTGGCCACCGGCGGCACCGGATCACCGGTCGCGGCGCTGGATCCGGCACCCCACCAGGACCCGCCGTAGCGGCTGCCCGTTGAGGAGATGGACCCGCCCCCGCCCCAGGCCGGGCGGTCCATGCCTTCACGCTTCCACTCGATCAGGTCGGCCGGGATTTCTCCGACGAACTGGCTGGCGGGGTTGTACTGGCTCTGGCCCCACATGCTGCGCACCTCGGAGCGGGTCAGGTAGAGCCGCTGCCGCGCGCGGGTGAGCCCGACGTACGCGAGCCGCCGTTCCTCCGCCAGCTCGGCGGGGTCGGTGGCGGAGCGCTGGTGCGGGAAGATGCCCTGTTCCATGCCGGTGAGGAAGACGACGGGGAATTCCAGGCCCTTGGCGGTGTGCAGGGTCATGAGGGTGACCACGCCCTGCCGCCTGGATTCCTCCACGGCGGCGGCGACCTCCTCGGCGGAGTCGGCGGGGGCGTCGGGCACCTGGTCGGCGTCGGCGACCAGCGAGACCTGTTCCAGGAACTGCTCCAGGGTGCCTTCGGGGTTTTCCCGTTCGTATTCGCGCACGACGGCGACCAGCTCGGCCAGGTTCTCCACCCGGGACTCGTCCTGCGGATCACCGCTGGAACGCAGCTGCGCCAGGTAGCCGGTCTGTTCCAGCACGGCCTCCAGCGCGGCGGACGCGCCCGAGCCCGACGCCACCTCGGCGAGGTCGTCGATCAGCTTGACGAAACCGTTGACGCTGTTGAGCGAGCGGGTGGCCAGGCCGGGGGCCTCGTCGGCGCGGCGCAGGGCGGCCATGAAGGAGATGCGTTCGCGTTCGGCCAGCGCGGCGACGGCGTACTCGGCCCGGTCGCCGATGCCGCGCTTGGGTTCGTTGAGGATCCGGCGCAGGTTCACGACGTCGTCCTGGTTGACCAGCACGCGCAGGTAGGCCAGCGCGTCCTTGATTTCCTTGCGCTCGTAGAACCGGGTCCCGCCGACCACCTTGTACGGCAGCCCGACCCGGACCAGGACGTCCTCCAGGGAGCGGGACTGGGCGTTGGTGCGGTAGAAGATCGCGACGTCGCCCGGGCGCAGGTTGTCCTCGTCCTGCAGCCGGTCGATCTCCTCGGCGATGAAGCGGGCCTCTTCGTGCTCGTTCTCGCCGACGTAGCCGATGATCCGGTGCCCGGCGCCCTCGGCGGTCCAGAGTTTTTTCTCCGGCCGGTTCGGATTGCGGGAGATCACGGCGTTCGCGGCGTTGAGGATGGTCTGCGTGGAGCGGTAGTTCTGCTCGAGCAGGATCGTCCGGGCCTGCGGGTAGTCCTTCTCGAAGTCGTTGATGTTGCGCACGTCGGCGCCGCGGAAGGCGTAGATGGACTGGTCGGAGTCGCCGACGACGGTCAGTTCGGCCGGCGGGATCGCCTCGCCGTCGTGCCCTGCCGCCTCGTCGGCGGGGGTCCCGGCGCCCACCAGTTCGCGGACGAGGGCGTACTGGGCGTGGTTGGTGTCCTGGTATTCGTCCACCAGCACGTGCCGGAAGCGCCGGCGGTAGTACTCGGCCACGCCGGGGAAGGCCCGGAACATGAACACGGTCTGGGCGATCAGGTCGTCGAAGTCATAGGCGTTGGCCTGCCGCATGCGCTCGGTGTAGCCGCGGTAGACCTCGGCCACGGCCGTTTCGAACGGGTCGGACAGGTTGGCCGTGGCGGCGAAGGACTCGTCGTCGATCAGTTCGTTCTTGAGCGTGGAGATCCTGTTCGCGATGGCCTTGGGCGTGAACCTCTTCGGATCCAGGTCCAGCCCGCGGGCCACCAGGGTGATCAGCCGCAGCGTATCCGCCGAGTCGTAGATGGAGAAATTGGAGTTCATGCCCACGGCCTTGGCCTCGCGGCGCAGGATCCGCACGCAGGAGGAGTGGAAGGTGGAGATCCACATGCTCTGCGCGGCCGGGCCGATCAGGGCCTCGATCCGTTCGCGCATTTCGGCGGCGGCCTTGTTGGTGAAGGTGATGGCCAGGACCTGCCCGGGCCGGGCCCGCCCGGTGGCGAGCAGGTGCGCGATCCGGTGCGTCAGGACGCGGGTCTTGCCCGAGCCGGCGCCGGCGACGATCAGCAGCGGCGAGCCGGCGTGCTTCACCGCCTCCTCCTGCTGGGGGTTCAGTCCCTCGAGCAGCTCCGCGGCACGGGCTTCGTCGACGCGGTGCCCTGCGGAACCTGCACGGGCGGCGGAGGGCCCGCCGTCAGCGGGGTTCCCTCCCGCCGGGCCGCCCTTGCCCCGCCGGGCATCCTTGGTCTCGGGATCGTCTTTGGCGGGCGCGGCGAAGTAGGGATCGAAGAGAAAGTCCATGGTGGGCTTAAGTCTAGGCGCTGCCCCTGACGCTTTGCTGGGCGGATGCGGCCCGGTGCGGTTCAGCCCACCAGGGCGCTGCGGATCTCACGGACCGCGGCCCGGCCGCCGGCGATGTGCCAGCGGAAGCCGTTGACCTCGACGACGTCGGTGGCTCCCCCGGCGGCGAGCACGATCGCCTTTCCCGGCAGCCAGTCCCATTCGGGGCAGCTGTGCTGGAACCAGGCGCCGAGCCGGCCGGAGGCCACCGACCCCAGGTCGCAGGAGCCCGAGCCCAGCATCCGGATGGTCGCGGTCCGGGAGGCGGCGCGGGCCCACGGCTCCGCCACCTCGGGCCGCGGCAGCCACGTGGGGTGGAGGTAGCTGCCGGCCGATATCCGGTCCAGGGGAGCGTCGTCCATCACCAGGGCGCCGCCGTTGAGGGTGGCCGGCCGGCCGACGCCGCCGAGGTAGAGCCGGTCCTCCTGCGGCTGGTAGACGGCGCCGAGCAGGGCCCCGGGGTCGCCGTCGAGCGGGGCGGTGTCGTCGCTGCGCAGGGCGAGCGCGGAGCACCAGTAGGTGGAGCCGGACGAGAAGTTGTAGGTGCCGTCCACCGGGTCGATCACCCAGGACCGGCCGGAGCTGCCGCGCACGCTGGCGCCCTCCTCGCCCACGATGCCGTCCTCGGGGCGCAGCGCGCGCAGCCGTTCGACTATGAGTTTTTCCGCGGCGTGGTCCGCGGCGGTGACGACGTCGGACACGGAGGTTTTCTGCTGCACGTCCAGTCCGCCGCCGCGCATGCGCAGGGCAAGCTGCCCGGCTTCACGGACCAGGTCGGCGGCAAGGTCGAAGTCTTCGCGGCTCGGGGTCAGGCTCATGCGCCCAGCCTAGCGAACCGTCCTTCCGGCGTTCAGCCATACTGGAACCATGTCCAAGACTCCGGCCCAGCGGGCAGCCAAGCACGGAGACCGGGCCGTTCCCGGCAAGGCCGTCCCGCCCGCCAATCCCACCGTCCAGCGCAGTCCGCAGCAGGCCCGGTCGAACGCGAACCTGATCATCATCGCGGGGGTGGTGACCGTCCTGTTCCTGTTCTGGTACTACCACCTGCTGACGCTGAACCAGATGACCCAGCTCTCCGGCGGGCTGGCCATGCCCGACTCGCTGATCGGCGGCTACGACCTGGCCTACCTTGAGTCCCTGCGCAGTGCCATGGACGCCGATGCCCTGGGCCAGCTGAGCTACCTGCATAAGACGGCCGGACTGCTCTTCCCGCTGATCTTCGGCTTCACCTGGCTGCTGCTGATCGGCCAGAACACCCAGCGCCGAACGCTCCGCTGGGTGCTCTGGTCCGCTCCGCTGCTCTTCGTGATCGTCGATCTCTGGGAGAACGTCGCCATCGATGCGGCGCTGGGCGCCGCCGAGCTAACCGCGGGCGATGCCGCCCTGGCCGGCGGTCTCACGCTCGCCCGCTGGATCCTGCTCGGGCTCAGCCTGCTCGCTGCTGTGGCGGCCGTGTTTTCCCGCCGGGTTGGACGGCCACCAGAACTTCTCGCCCAGCAGGAAGGTTAGCGCCGGGACGATCACCGTGCGCACCACCAGCGTGTCCAGCAGGACGCCGATGGCGACCAGGATGCCGACCTGGGTGAGGGTGACCAGCGGCAGCACGCCCAGGACCACGAACACCGCCGCCAGCAGGATGCCGGCGCTGGTGATCACGCCGCCGGTGGAGCGCAGCGCCGCGAGCATGCCCTTCGGCGTGCCCATGGTGCGGGCGTTCTCCTTGGCCCGGGTGACCAGGAAGATGTTGTAGTCCACGCCCAGCGCCGACAGGAACAGGAAGGCGTACAGCAGCGTCAGCGTGTCCATGGCCGGGAAGTCCAGCACGTACTTGAACAGCAGCCAGCTCAGGCCGGCGGCCGAGAAGTTGGTCAGCAGCACGGTCACCACCAGCAGCACCGGCGCCACCAGCGCCCGCAGCAGGGCGACCAGGACCAGGAAGATCAGGATCACGACCGCGCTCACGACCAGGGTCATGTCGTGCTGGTTGGCCGCCAGCTGATCCACGCGTTCGGCGGCCTCGCCGCCCACCAGGCCGCCGTATTCGCCGTCGGCCAGGACCTCGCGCATTTCCTTGATCTGGGCGTTGGCCTCGTCGGTGCCGGCTTCGTAGCCGGTGATGACGCTCAGCTGGGTCCGGCCGTCGTGCTCCGAGCCGGGGCTGACGGAGTCGACCCCGTCCACGGACTGCAGGTCGCCGACGGCGGTGTCCACCGAGCCGGAGTCCACGAGGACCGTCAGCGGGGTGGTGGAACCGGCGGGGAAGCCTTCCGCCAGGGTTTCCGCCGCGGTGACGGCCTGGGGCTTTTCGGTGAACTGTTCGTTCTCGCTGAGTCCGATCTGGACGTTGAACAGGGCCGCTCCCATGGCAATCAGGACGACGAGCGCCGAACCGGCGATGATCTTCGGCCGCTTGAAAGTGGCCTCGCCGAGCCGGCCCCAGAACTTGCCTTCCCGCGACGGGTCGCCGACCTTGGGCACGAACGGCCAGAACAGGCGCCGTCCGAACAGGACCATGGCGGCCGGCAGCAGGAACAGCGCGCCGGCCATGGCCAGCACCACGCCCGTGGCGGCGGAGAAGCCGAGGCCCCGGTAGCTGAGGGTGTCGGTGAAGAGCAGGGTCAGCAGCGCCAGCACCACGGTGCCGCCGGAGGCGATGATGGCCTCCCGGGTCCGCGTGAGCGCGATGCCCATCGCCTCATAGACCGAGTCGTTGCGGCGCAGCTCCTCGCGGTAGCGGGCAATCAGCAGCAGCGCGTAGTTCGTGGCGGCGCCGAAGACCAGCACGCTGGTGATGCCGACGGCGGAGGGGTCCACCCCGATGCCGGTCAGGGGCTCCAGCACCTCCACCACGTGCAGCGCGAGCTGCTCGATGGTTGCCACGATGGCCAGGGGCACCAGCCACAGCCACGGGGAGCGGTAGGTCACGATCAGCAGCACCGCCACGATGATGGCGGTGAACAGCAGCAGCGTGAAGTTGGCTCCCGCGAAGACGCCGGCAAGATCGGCGGAGAACGCGGCCCCGCCGGTCAGTTCCGCGGTCAGCTCCTCGCCCGAGGCCTCGGAAATGACCTCGCGCAGCTCGGCGACTTCCTCCTCGACCGCGTCGCCGTTGTCGGTGGTCGCCTGCAGGGTTACCGGAACCAGCGCCACGAGGTTGTTCTCGGACACGATCGGGGGTACCTGCGCGGGAGGGGCTTCGACGCCGAACTCGGCGGCCGCCGTCGTGATGTCCCCGACGGTGGCCAGGTCCTCCTGCGCCAGCTCGCCGCCGTCGGCCCGTGAGACCACGATCAGCGCGGTGGCGTCCTGCGCATCGGGAAAGTCCTCGAGGAGCTGCTCCACCTCAGCGGACTGGTACTTGTCGCTGAGGCCGCCGACCGCGACCTCCCCGGTGTCCTGGGCCGGGATCGCGAAGGCTCCGCCGATGACGACGGCTCCCGTGATCAGCGTCGCCGCCGCGGTCTTCGCGGACCGGACTATTCCTGCAAACATGGGCTTCTCCTGATATGGGAAGATATCTCTGGTAGAAAGTATCTCAAAAGTAGAGATACTTCAATGCCGAGTGGATGCATAGCTATGTATATTTGAGGGCGATGGAAGACGGACGGAGTGCGGTGGAGGACCAGCAGCGGCTGAGGTGGAACATCATCACCGCCATCAGGGGCCTGAGCCTGGACGGGCAGCGGGTGGCGGACGTCTTTGCGCACCGCAACGGGCTCAACGCGACCGATATGCGCGCGCTCGTGATGATCATGGAGGCCGAGACGACCGGCGAGCCGCTCACCGCGGGCCGGCTCAGCGCCGCCCTGGGCACGTCGTCCGGCGCCACCACTGCAGTGATCGACCGGCTGGAGCGGATCGGGCACATCCACCGGCTCAAGGGACACACTGACCGGCGCAAGGTCACGCTGCACTTCGAGCCGGTGGCCCGGGATCTCGCCGGAGCCTTCTTCGGCCCCCTCGGTTCGCTCGCGGACGGCGTCATGGACCGCTACACGGAGCAGGAGCTGGGCGTGATCCTGGATTTCCTGGTGCGGATGCGTGCCAGCTACGACCGGCATCTGCAGTCGCTGCGCGACGGCGCCGACGACGCCGCGCAGCCGCCGTCAGGCGGCGAACGGCCGGCCGGTCCGCCGAGCGGCGCGCGGGGCTCCGATGGCACGGGCCGGAACGAAAACGGGTAAGCTGATTACCGCGCCGGCTCCACCGGCCCGCCTCCGTAGCTCAGTAGGATAGAGCGGCCCTCTCCTAAAGGGCAGGTCGTCGGTTCGATTCCGGCCGGGGGCACTTTTACTGTCCGGGCTGCGGGACCGCAGCCGGTTCCCGCGCCCCGCCGGCATCGCTGCCGCCGTTTACCGCGTCGCCCTCGCTGAACTGGGTCCGGTACAGCTCGGCGTACCGCCCGCCGCGGGCGAGCAGATCCGCGTGCGTGCCCTGCTCGGCAATGCGCCCGCCCTCGATGACCAGGATGCGGTCCGCCGAGCGGATGGTCGACAGCCGGTGCGCGATGACGACGGCCGTACGCCCTGCCAGCGCTTCCGTGAGCGCGGCCTGGACGGCCGCCTCCGACGTGGAATCCAGGGACGCCGTCGCCTCGTCGAGCAGCACGATGCGCGGGCGGGCCAGCAGCAGCCGGGCAATCGTCATCCGCTGCCGTTCCCCGCCGGACAGGCGGTAGCCCCGCTCCCCCACCATCGTGTCGAGCCCGTCCGGCAGCGAACGGACCAGGTCTTCGAGCCGGGCGCGGCGCAGCGCGTCCCACAGCTCCCCGTCCGTTGCCTCCGGCCGGGCCAGGCGCAGGTTGGCGGCGATGCTCTCGTGGAACAGGTGCCCGTCCTGGGTGACCATGCCCAGCGCGCGGCGGATGTCGGCGAAGGACAGGTCCCGCACGTCCGTGCCGCCGTAGCGGACCGCCCCGGCGTCGACGTCGTAGAGCCGCGCCAGCAGCCCGGCGATGGTGGACTTGCCCGCACCGGAGGAGCCGACCAGGGCCACGGTCTGGCCCGGCTCCACCCGGAAGGAGATGCCGTGCAGCACCTGCTCGCCGCCGCGCGAGTCGAGCACGGCAACGTCCTCCAGCGAGGCCAGCGAGACCTTGTCGGCGGTCGGGTAGGCGAACCGCACGTCGTCGAACTCCACGCTCAGCGGCCCCTCGGGCAGCGGCGCCGGCTCCGGCTTCTCCTGGATCAGCGGCTTGAGGTCCAGGATTTCGAAGACCCGCTCGAAGCTGACCACGGCGCTCATCACTTCCACGCGGGCATTGGCCAGGGCGGTGAGCGGGGCGTAGAGGCGGGTCAGCAGCAGCGCCAGGGTCACGACGTCGCCCGTGTTCAGCCGCCCGGTAAGGGCGAACCAGCCGCCCAGCCCGTACACCAGGGCCAGGGCCAGGGCGGAGACCAGGGTCAGCGCGGTGACGAACACGGTCTGCATCATGGCGGTCTTCACGCCGATGTCGCGCACCCGGGCGGCGCGGACCGTGAACTCGGCGGATTCCTGCTCCGGGCGGCCGAACAGCTTCACCAGGGTGGCGCCGGGGGCCGAGAACCGCTCGGTCATCTGCGTGCCCATCGATGCGTTGTGGTTCGCCGCCTCCCGGCGCAGCGCGGCCAGCCGGCCGCCCATGCGCCGGGCCGGCAGCAGGAACACCGGGAGCAGGGCCATGGCCAGCAGCGTGACCTGCCAGGAGGTGCCGAGCATGACGATCAGCGTCAGCACCAGGGACACCAGGTTCCCGACGACGCCGGAGAGGGTGCCGCTGAAGGCCTGCTGCGCGCCGATCACGTCGTTGTTGAGCCGGCTGACCAGGGCGCCGGTCCGCGTGCGGGTGAAGAAGGCCACCGGCATCCGCTGCACGTGGTCGTAGACCCGGGTCCGCAGGTCCAGGATCACGCCTTCGCCGATCCGCGCGGAGAACCAGCGGGTGGCCAGCGTGACCCCGGCGTCGGCCACCGCCACAACGGCGATCAGCAGCGCCAGCCGGACCACCGTCCCGGCCGGGCTTTCGGCGACAATGGCATTGACGACGTCGCCGGCCAGTACCGGCGTCGCGACGGCCAGGACCGCGCCGAGCACGGAGAGCAGGACGAATCCCGCCAGCCGCCGCCGGTAGGGCCCGGCGAAATCGATGATCCGGCGCAGAGTGGCGCGGGAAATCCTGCGGTCCCCGTCGCCGGCCCGGGAGATGCGGTAAAGCGAGTTCCAGGCCGCGCCTTCCATGCTCATGGGTATGCCTCCTCGGGCGTTAAGTACTCCGTTTCAGCTTATGCCCGGCACGCGCGTGCTCCGCGCGGCGGCGGGGGAAGCCGCTGGTACACTTCCTATCGCCGGCCATCGTGTGTGGCGCATCACTGGAGAAAGGCCGCCATGTCCACGGCTCTCAGGATCGATGGCAGGAACCCCGGCGGGGAAGCCGCGGGACTGCCGGCGCTGGTTGCCGTCGTGGATCCCCTTCTGCGCTCCGAGGTCGATGCCGCCCTGGCCGCCGGCGGGCTGCGGCCCGTGCCGTTCCCCGGTTGCGGCGAGGCGGAGTGCGGCCGGGAGCCGGCCGCCTTGGCCGTCGTCTGTGAACAGACCGTCGCGTCGCTCGCACCGGCGCAGGCTGCCCGGCTGCGCGCAGCCGGGAGCGATTCGCCGCTGCCGCTGCTGCTGGTGACCACCGGGGCCCTGCCGCCGGTGGATGACATGGTCCGGCGCGGCATCACCGATTTCGTCCTGGCCGACCGGGTCGGCGAAGACCTCGGCTACCGGGCGGCGCTGATCCAGGCCGAGACCCTGTTCGCCCGCCGCCGCCGTGCCTCCGCCGGGACGCTGCGTGAACGCGCCCGGCGCATCTCCGCGGCGGTGCGCGCCACCAACGATCCCGACGCCATGGCGGAGGTCGTGGTGCAGGGGCTGGTGCACGCATTCGAGGCGGATCACGCGGTGCTGCTGACGTTCCCGGACGAACGGGTTCCCCAGCTGAGCCTGGCCTTCAGCCGTGAGCACGCCGCCGGCACCGCCCCCCTGCTCAGCGGCACGGCCGTCGAGGATTTCGCCCGGCGGCTCTGGGCCGACGGACGGGTGGCAAGCGTGGAGGATCACCTGCGCCCCGCCGAAGAGCCCGAACCGCTGCAGGAGGCGGCGCTGGCGGCAGGGGTACGGGCCTCGGTCTTCCTGCCGTTGGGCCACGGCGAAGCGTCGTTCGGAATGCTCTGGCTGGCGGCCTCCGCCGGGCCCCGCACCTTCACCAGCACCGAACTGTCCCTGATGCACCATGTGTGCGGGAACCTGGCGCACGGCCTGGTCCAGGGACACCTCATCACCGCACAGCGCAAAGTGATGGCGCGGCTGCGCGAACTGGACCAGGCCAAGACCACCTTTGTCGCCACCGTGAACCACGAGCTGCGCACCCCGCTGACCTCGATCACCGGCTACCTTGACCTCATCCTGGATGGCTCGGGCACCGAGCTGCCCGCCGACGTGCAGCAGATGCTGGCCATTGTGGGCCGGAACGCCAACCGGCTGAACCAGCTGATCTCCGACCTGCTGACGCTCTCACGCAGCGATGCCCGCGAGTCCGCCCTGGCCGTCGAGGAGATCGACCTGGCCAGGCTGTTGTCGGAAGTGGGCGATTCGCTTGCTCCGACCGCCGACGCCGGCGGCGTCACGGTGCACGTCGACTGCGCCGTGCACCCCCTGCTGGTGGACGGCGACTGCGACCAGCTCGAACAGGTGTTCACCAACCTGCTGTCCAATGCGGTGAAGTTCACCCCCGCCGGGGGTTCCGTCCGGGTCAGCGCGGGGACGGCGCCCTCCGAGCTCTCCGGGCCGATGGTCCGGGTCAGCGTCACCGACACCGGCATCGGAATCCCGGCGGATGACCTGCCGAAGCTCTTCCAGCGGTTTTTCCGGGCGTCCAACGCCACCTCCGCAGCCATTCCCGGCACCGGTCTGGGCCTGGCGATCGTGCAGGACATCGTGCATCAGCACGGCGGCGAACTGCAGGTGAGCTCCGAGGTCGGCCGCGGAACGACGTTCACGGTCCAGCTGCCGGCCCGGGCCTGAGCCCGCGCCGTCGGGCTCAGGCGAGCACTCGCTGCTCTCCGGTGTAGCAGTTCAGCGAGGTGCCGCGGCTGAAGCCGATCAGCGTCATTCCTGCTTCATGCGCCAGTTCGGCCGACAGCGAGGAAGGCGCGCTCACCGCCGCGAGCACCGGAATGCCGGCCATCTGCGCCTTCTGGACCAGTTCGAAGGACGCCCTGCCGGACACCTGCAGCACCATGCCGCGCAGCGGCAGCATGCCGGCGCGCAGCGCCCAGCCCACCACCTTGTCGACCGCGTTGTGCCGCCCGACGTCCTCCCGCAGGCACAGCAGCTCCCCCTCACGGTTGAACAGGCCCGCGGCGTGCACCCCGCCGGTGCGGTCGAAGAGCTTCTGCTCGCGGCGCAGCCGGTCGGGCAGCGAGGCCAGCACGGGCAGCGGGAACGCCTCGTCGTCCTCGGCCAGGTTGAACCGGGCCTGCTTGCGGACGGCGTCGATCGAGGCCGTGCCGCAGATCCCGCAGGAACTGGAGGTGTAGACGTGGCGTTCCAGGGAGGTGTCCGGGGGCGCGACGTCGGGGCGCAGCTGCACGTCCACGACGTTGAAGGTCTGCCGGCCCTCATCATCGGTGCCGGCGCAGTAGCGCAGGCTGACGATCTCGCCCGGAGCGGCGACCACGCCCTCGGAGACCAGGAACCCGGCCACCAGGTCGAAGTCGTCCCCGGGCGTGCGCATGGTCACGCTGAATGACCGGCCGCCGACGCGGACCTCCAGCGGCTCCTCTCCGGCCAGCACGTCCTCGCGCCTGCCGGTGCCGCCGTCGAGGCGGAAGCGGGTCACCTTCCGGCGCTGGGTAAGTCGGGGCATGGTTCCTCCTGACTGGGTGGTGGATCGCCGGCTCAGCGGCCGCTGCCGGGCGTCGGCGCCTCGCGCACCTTCCACGGCAGCGGAAGCGCCAGCAGCGGCTCGTCCGGCTGGCATCCCTCCGCCGGGATGACCATGACCGCATCGGCCTCGGCCAGGCCCCGCAGCATGCCGGAACGGAAATACGGCGAGGTGTGGGCCCTGCCCTCACGGATGGTGCAGGGCACCAGCCTGGTCCGGCCGGGCAGCGGCTCGACGGCCGACGCCGCGAGCACATGGTGCGGGCGGGCCGGCCGCGCGCCGCTGAGCCCTTCGAGCAGGGGCTGCAGCACGGTGAACACGGCCATCATCGCGGCCAGCGGATTGCCCGGCAGCGCCACCAGCAGGCGGCCGTCCTCGAGCCTGGCCAGCATGGTGGGGTGGCCGGGACGCATGGCGATCCCGTCAATCAGCAGTTCGGCGTTCACCTCCTCCAGCGCAAGGCGAAGGTGGTCGGCATCGGAGCGTCCGGTGCCGCCGGTGGTGACCAGGACATCGCCGAAGCTCATCGCGATGCCGCTCTCGTCCGTCGCTTCGGTGGTCAGCGCCGCGACCACGTCCTCGAAGCGGTCAGGGAGCCGGCGCACGACGTCGACGTGCCCGCCCAGCATGCCGATCAGCTGGGGCAGCTGGGGGCCGAAGGTGTCGCGGACCTGGCCGGTGTCGGGCAGTCCTGCCTCGATGACCTCGTCTCCGGTGAGCAGCAGCGAGACGCGCGGGGCGCGCAGCACCGGGAGCGTGTCGTGTCCGCAGACCGCCGCCAGCGCAATGTGGGCCGGGTTGAGGGTGGTGCCGCCCGGAATCACGACCTCGCCGGCCGAGGCCTCCTCCCCGGCCGGGCGGATGTGCTCGCCGCGCCGCGGCTCGTCGGGGCGGGCGGCCGGAGACAGGCCCAGGATCCCGGCGTCGTCCAGGAGCCCGCTCTCGCTGCGCAGCACGCTGTCCGCGCCCTCCGGCACGGCGCCGCCGGTGAGGATGGCGACCGCTTCGCCCGGCTGCAGCGGGCGGCGGCCGGATTCCCGGTGGATCTGCCAGCGCTCGGGCTCGGGCTCAGGTTCCTTGAGCCGCCAAGGGGCGCTTCCGGCGACGGCCCAGCCGTCCATGGCGGCGGAGGCGTAATGCGGCACGGGCTGGAGCGCCCGGGCGTCCTCCGCGAGCATCCGGCCCAGCGCCTCGGCCAGCGGCACCGTCTCCACGGGCAGCCCGGGAGCGGCGGCGTAGGCTGTGCGGCGGGCCCCGTGCCAGTCCGCGTGCACGGAGGGGCGGGGAGTTGCAGGTGCCAGGGGATCAGTCATTGCGGTCCTCCTCACCGGCAAGGGCACGGCATTCGGAACCTGCCGCCCGCATGGCGGCGCGCATGGCGACGGCGTCGGGGGCCTGCGCGCTGCCCACCGCCACTCCTGCCGCGTAGCCGGCGATGAAGGTGGTCAGCGGGGCGGCGGGCCGGACCACCGAGTGCGCGGCGTCGGCGGCCAGCTTCAGCACCGCGCCCACGTCCACCGGCGTGCCCTCCAGCTCGAGTGCTCTCAGCAGCCTGGCGCTCCAGGCCTCAAGCTGCTCCTCCTGGCTTGCCATATGTGCTCCTCTGCTGCGGTTCCGGTGCCCCGGCGTTCGACGGTCCGGGGCCGGCGACGGCGCCGGCCCGCCGGGCGTCCTCCCATGTATCAACATCGGAGGTGCTGCCTGCCGGAACGGGTACTTCCCTCCTCTGCACCCTAGCAAGGAGTTTGAACACGGAGAGGTTCTCCAATCCTCCGGCTTCGCGCTGTTCCCGGACGGCGGCCCGCAGCGCGGCGGCGTCGTGCAGGCCCGCCAGCGGCTGGGCGCGGCCCTCCGCGCAGGCCAGCAACGACGTTCCGGGAGGCGTGCCGGGACTGCCCGCGGCCTTCAGCAGGGCGTCGACGGCGGCGGCGATCCCGGGCATGTCGCAGGCCAATACCAGCAGCCACGGCGCGCCGGCACCGGCCCGGTCGAGGGCGTCGAGTCCGGCGCCGATGGCGGCGGCGGGTCCGCTGTACGGCGGGTCCTCCCGCACCGACAGGCACTGTCCGGGGGCAAGGCCGGAGGCGCGCAGGTATTCCTCCGGGCCCACCACGGCCAGCTGCCCCGCCCCGGCTGCCGCCTCCACGGTCCGCGCCAGCAGGGTTGTGCCCCCGGCCCGCAGCAGCGCCTTGGGTTCGCCGCCGAGGCGGGAGGACCGGCCGCCGCTCAGGATGAGCGCATCATGGGCAGGCACCCCGAACGTCGGCGGCGCCGGCTGCGGGGTTCCGTCGGCCGGCAGATCGGTACCGCTCATGCTGCGGTGTCGCTGCCCAGGAAGGCGTGCCACTGCGGCGCCGGACGTTCCAGCTCCCGGATCTGCCAGCGGGCGCCGCGCGGCGGCTGCGGGCGGAACCGCAGTTCCCAGCCGAGCTGCTTGAGCGTCTTGTCCCCCTTGGCGTTGTTGCAGCGCAGGCAGCACGCCACGAGGTTCTCCCAACTGTCTCCGCCGCCCCTGGACTTGGGCACGACGTGGTCCACGGTCGCGGCCGCCTTGCCGCAGTAGGCGCACCGGTGGTCGTCACGGCGCAGCACGCCGCGCCGCGTGGCGACCGTACCTTCCCGGTACGGCACCCTCACATACCGGTTCAGCAGGATCACCGAGGGGCGGGCGAACACCTCGTTGGGGCCCACCACCGGTTCCCCGCTTTCGGCCACCACACTGGCCTTGCCGGCGAGCACCAGCACCAGGGCGCGCCGGAAGGTCACCACGGCCAACGGCTCGTACCCTGCATTCAGAACGAGAGTGCGCATGCACAGTCCTCTTCGCCTGCATTCCTCGCAGCGGTTCTCCAGCGGCCGCCACGCAGAACGGTACAACGGATCGACAATGCAAGGGTAAGCCCAGCCTCCGGTCTTGACCATTTATCCGTTCCGCGCCGGCCCGCCGCCGCTGCGCCCGGTCCGCCTGCGGGAGCGTGCAGCCGCCGGCGCCGGAGCGCCGATCTGAGCCCGGGAGGCCAGACCCGTACAACACAAAAGGGACCCGCGGACGGGTCCCTTTCGTGTCTGGTTCTGTGTGGCGGGTCTAGCCGCCGACGCGGATGTACACGCCGCCGGAGCCGAGCTCGGCATCGGCAATCACCGTGGTGTTGCCGTTGAAGCCGCCGTGCACGGCCTTGCCTCCGCCGATGTAGACCGCGATGTGGGCCAGGCCCATGCCGCCGTCGGCGTAGTAGATCAGGTCGCCGGGGACAGCCTCCGCCGCGCTCACGGTCCGGCCGAGGGAGAGGTAACCGGCCGGCCAGCCGTGGTAGTTGATGCCTGCGGCGGCCAGCGCGTTGGTGGCCAGCGCGGTGCAGTCCTGCATCACGCCGAGCTGTGCAAGGGCTGCACTGGCGATGATGGCGGCGGTGCCGCCGGCGGGAGCCGGTGCCGGTGCCGGAGCAGGCGACGGTGCGACCTGCTGGGACTGCAGGGAGACGTTGGCCGCCGCCGGAGCGGAGGCAGCCGGGGCAGCCGCAGCCGGGGCTGCAGCCTGCTCCTCGGCGGCGACGGGCTCGACCGCCGGAGCGGCTTCGACCACACCGGCGACCGCGGGGCGCTCGAACGAGACGGGCACGTCGTCGGCCACCAGCAGGGGTGCGTTGGCGATGTCCAGCTTGCTGGTGTGGACCTCGCGCTGCGCCTCGACCGGAGCCCCGGAGGCGGTGGCTGCGGCGCCGGAGGCCAGGACCAGGCCTGACGCAGCGGCGATGACTGCGGCCTGGCGGCCGACGGTACCGGCGTTGGAGGACACTGCATCCGCCAGGGCGGAGAAGGTGTTGCGCTCGACTGCGGCCCGGTGGCGGGCGCGCTCAGGTGTCGTAGTCATGCTGATTCTTCCTTGGGTGGTTACGACAACTGGTGTCTAGCTGACGCGGACGAAGCTGGCGCCCGGCAGGTCGGAAAGGTTGTGCAGGGCCGTGTTGAAGCCGTTGAAGCCGCCGCTGATGACCTGGCCGTTGCCGACGTAGATGGCAACGTGGCCCGGGGTGATCACGAGGTCGCCGGGCATCGGCGAACCGACCACGGAGCCGTACGCGTAGAACTGGGCCGGGGCGAGGTCGCCCACGGACTTGCCGGCGGCGCGCAGGGCCTTCTCCACCATGGCGGTGCAGTCCTGTGCGACGCCGATCTGGGAGTAGGCGGAGCCGACCAGGATGTCGGCGACGGCGCTGGCGGCCGGGGCGGCCTGGACGGCAACCTCGACGGCCGGGGCCGGTGCGGCCTGGGCGGGAGCTGCCGGGGCCGGTGCAGCGGCCTGCTGGACGGCGGTGCGCTCGGCGGCGACGGCGGCAGCCTGCTCGGCGGCGGCCTGCTCTGCCGCTGCCTGCTCGGCGGCGGCGCGCTCGACGGCGCCGGATTCGGAAACAACCTGCTCAAGGCCGGCCAGCTGGAACGGAGCGTCGGCCGGAACGGACAGGGCGCCGCCGCCGGTGACGATGTTCAGGGGCAGGGCCTCAAGTGCCTGGCGCTCGGTGCTCGGGGCGGCCTGGGCCGGGATGCCGGCGGCCAGCACGAGGCCGGACGCGGCGGCTACGACGGCAGCCTGGCGGCCAACGGTTGCAAACGGGCTCGTGGAAGTGCTGGCCGCCCGACGGCGGCCATGGGTGCGTGATGACAAAGCTGTGCCTCTCCCTACGCCTACGAGGTGAGCTGTCGGGTTCGGATGGGAGTCACCCGGCTGGGCGGCGCGAAGCCGCTCAACTTAACCCCAAGGGCACCAAACGGTGCCCGAAAATTGGTTCCCCCGCCCCTGCCATGCGATTGTGCGAACGGACCTCGAACAGTGGCAGAGCTAGGCGATCTGCTCGAGGGTGCCTGGCCGTTGGGGTGCCGGGCACGGTGACGACCCTACAGGAAGCTTTCAGGAATGTCACGTTCCGGTCACAGAACGGTATGTCTGCGGTTACAACCAGCCCAGGGGGTCGACGACGTCGCCGTTAACCATTACCTCGAAATGCAGGTGGCAGCCCGTGGAGGCACCGGTGGATCCGCTGGCTCCGAGGAGCGCGCCGCGGTCCATCGTGTCCCCTACGGCCACGTGGATCGCGGAGAGGTGGTTGTAGGTGGTCTCGACGCCGTTGCCGTGGTCGATGACGACGCGCTGGCCGCCCCCGTACGGGTGCCAGCCGGCGAAGGTGACGGTTCCGGCCGCAGCGGCCGTGACATCGGTGCCGCAGGCCGCGGCAAAGTCCTGGCCCCGGTGGAGCTCTCCGCTCATGCCGGTAATCGGGGACACCCTGTAGCCGAACCCGGACGTGGACACCATTTCGGCGTTGAGCGGCTTGGCCAGCGTCCCCTTGGCGGCGGCGGGCGTGACGGAGGACGCCGCGGCGGCGACCGTGACCTCCTGCAGGCGGGCCTCGGGGTCGTACCGGCTGCTGAGGCCGGCGCGCTCGAAGTCGACCTGGGCGGCGGGATCAGCCGTGACGGTTTCCTGGACGGCGGCCGCCTGCACCTGCGGTTCCGGCTCGGCCGCTGCCGTGGTAGGAATGGCGACGCTCAGGATGAGGCCGGAGGTCGCTGCGGTAATGGCGACCTTCTGGGCCGTGTCCCCCACGGAGTGGTGCTTGGTTTCGGCCCGCCGGCGTCCGCTCTGGGAGCGCGGGCGCGCAGGTGTTGCCGGGGCAGACGCACGGCGCCTGCCCGAAGCAGCATGCTTCGACAAGTGGTTCCCTCTCTCAAGCCTGCGAAGTTAGCTGTCGGATTCGAGTGGAGAAACACTCGGCCTCCGGCCGGCAGCACGGCTGTTGCCATGCTGCTTGCTGTGGAGGCTTCACCCCGAGGCAGCGGCTGCTGCCAAAGAATTGGGTCCTCCGCCCCCGCCTGCGAACGGTATGGTGCTCCGGCCCAACGGCAGGGTTAGGCATTTGGGCCGGATGACGATGGTGGTTCAGCGTCGTCAAACACTATAGGGGAACAGCGCCGAAATTTACCATTCCGTTATCGGCGCTGCGGAATCAGCGCTGTGCGACGAAGACGTGGGAGGCGACTTCGGGCGGCAGTTCCAGCGCACCCTCGATTCCGGGGACGCGGACGGAGATGTAGCCGCCGACCGTTTCCGCGGTCAGCTCCGCGCCGGGATGCAGGCCGGCCTCGTCCAGCTGGCCCAGCAGCTCGGGGTCGACCTGGATGGGCTCGGCGAGCCGCACGAGCTGGTATTTCTGCCCCTCCCCCGAGCCGGCGACGGCGGTGGCCAGGGAGACGGTGCCGGCAGCCGCACCGGGCGCGGGTACGCCGCCAAGCTCCTCGAGGCCGGGGATGGGGTTGCCGTAGGGCGAGGCCGTCGGATGGCCCAGCAGGTCGTAGAGCCGCCGCTCGACACGCTCGCTCATCACGTGCTCCCACCGGCAGGCTTCGTCATGGACGTAGGCCCAGTCCAGCCCGATCACGTCCGAGAGCAGGCGTTCCGCCAGGCGGTGCTTGCGCATCACGCCCACGGCGCGGGCCCTGCCCAGCTCGGTGAGTTCGAGCTGCCGGGTGCCCGAGACCACCACCAGCCCGTCCCGCTCCATGCGGGCAATGGTCTGTGACACGGTGGGTCCGGAGTGGCGCAGCCGTTCGGCGATCCGGGCACGCAGGGCGACGATGTTCTCCTCTTCCAGCTCCAGGATGGTCCGCAGGTACATCTCTGTCGTGTCGATGAGATCCGTCATGGCCGGCCGCTCCTTGAAATCGTGCGGAAGAAGTGGGATTCGGGCAGCATCGGCCGCCGCAGGTCCCTGGTATGCCCCAAGGTTAGCCCATCGCGACCAAGCCCGGACAATCACCCGGCTGCCGGTTCGCCCCCGGTTTTTCCCGCTCCTGCCCGGAAAAGCCCCGGGCGGACGCGACCGTTCCCGCGGCCCCCTGCGACCCGATTCACAAATGGGCCGTGCCCGCCGCGTGGGGCAGAATGAAAGGGCGAAATGCACTGACGAATCCGCTGGAGCGTAGAGACCATGGGCGAAAACCCCGCACTGACCATTCCCGCCGAACTCCTGCCCCGGGACGGGCGGTTCGGCGCCGGCCCCTCCAAGGTCCGGCCCGAGCAGGTACAGGCCCTGTCGGACGCCGGCGCCCGGCTGCTGGGCACCTCGCACCGGCAGGCCCCGGTGCGCAGCCTCGTAGGCAGCATCCGGGAAGGCCTGTCCACCTTCTTCCGCGCCCCCGAGGGCTATGAAGTGGTCCTCGGCGTCGGCGGTTCCACCGCCTTCTGGGACATTGCCTCCTTCGGGCTGGTGCAGGAGAAGGCGCAGCACCTGTCCTTCGGCGAGTTCGGCTCCAAGTTCGCCGCCGCCACCAACAAGGCGCCGTTCCTCGCCGCGTCTTCGATCCTCAAGGCCGAGCCGGGCACCCGTCCCGAGCCGCAGGCCGAGGCCGGGGTGGACGTCTACGCCTGGCCGCAGAACGAGACCTCCACCGGCGTGGCCGCTCCGGTGAAGCGGGTCGGCGGAGCCGACGACGGCGCGCTCGTCCTCATCGACGCCACGTCCGCGGCGGGCGGCCTGGACGTGGACGTGTCCGAGTCCGACGTCTACTACTTTGCCCCGCAGAAGAACTTTGCCTCCGACGGCGGACTGTGGCTGGGACTGTTCTCTCCGGCGGCGCTGGAACGCGCGGCGCGGATCAATGCCTCCGACCGCTGGATCCCGGACTTCCTGAACCTGCAGACGGCGATCGACAATTCCCGCCTGAACCAGACCTACAACACCCCCTCGCTGTCCACGCTGGTGACCCTGGACGCCCAGGTGCAGTGGCTCAACAACAGCGGCGGCCTGGACTTCGCGGCCGCACGGACCGCGGATTCGGCCGGCCGGATCTACCGCTGGGCGGAGGCCTCCGACGTCGCCACCCCGTTCGTGGGCCGGCCCGAGGACCGCTCGAACGTGATTGCGACCATCGACTTCGACGAGTCGATCGATGCCGCCGCCGTCGCGAAGACCCTGCGCGCCAACGGCATCGTCGACGTGGAGCCGTACCGCAAGCTGGGCCGCAACCAGCTGCGCATCGCCACCTTCGTGGCGATCGACCCGGAGGACGTGAGCGCGCTGCTGCGCTGCATCGACTTCGTGGTCGAAAACTCGTAGGGCCGCCGGCCCGCCCCGGGCCCGGATGCCGTCAGGCGTCCGGGCCCTGCTGCTTTTCCGGGGCGCGGACCAGGCGCAGCCGGCGCCGGGACGAGCGGTCGTAGGACAGCCGCAGCCGTTCGGCCCGCCAGGCCCAGACCGCCCCGATCAGTGCCGCCGCCAGCCCGGACAGAGCAGCCACCCCGAGGCCCCAGCGGGGCCCGAAGCTGTCGGAGACCAGCCCCACGATCGGTGCGCCGATCGGCGTGCCGCCCATGAAGATGGCGAAGTACAGGGCCATGACCCGCCCGCGCATGACCGGCGCGGTGGTGGTCTGGACGTAGGCGTTGGCGCTGGTCATGAGCGTCAGGGCGAACAGCCCCACCGGCACCAGGGCCAGCGCGAACAGCTCCAGGGTGGGGGCCAGCCCGGCCAGCGCGCAGGCCGCCCCGAACAGGCCGGCCGCACCGAAGACGAAGCGCAGCCGCGGCCGGTCCCGCCGGGCGGAGAGCAGCGCTCCGGTGACCGAGCCGACGGCCATGATGGAGTTCAGCAGCCCGAAGATCCCGGCGTCCTGCCCGAACTCGGTGCGGGCCATGGCTGCTATATATACGGCGAAGTTCAACCCGAACGTTCCCACGATGAAGATCGCCAGCATCACCATGATCAGGTCCGGGCGGTAGCGGACGTAGCGCAGGCCTGCACGGATCCTGCCCTTGCCGGGCGGAGCCTTGGGCAGCACCCGCAGCTCCGAGGAGCGCATGTTCACCAGCGCGAGGACCATGGCGCCGAAGGTCAGGGCATTGATCATGAACACCCAGCCCGGACCGACCGCCACCGTAAGCAGCCCGGCCACCGCCGGTCCGATCAGCCGGGCTCCGTTGAAGGAGGCGCTGTTCAGCGCGACGGCGTTCGGCAGGTCCTTCTCCGACACCACCTCGGAGACGAAGCTCTGCCGTGCCGGGGCGTCCACCGCTGAAACGACGCCCAGGGCCAGTGCGAACGCGTAGACGTGCCAGAGTTCCGCGGCGCCGGTGACGACCAGGGCGCCGAGACCGACGCCGAGCAGGGCCATCGACAGCTGTGTGGCCAGCAGCACCCGGCGGCGGTCACGGCTGTCTGCCAGCAGGCCTGCCCAGGGGGCGAGCACCAGCTGCGGTCCCAGCTGCAGCGCCATGACGATGCCCATGGCCGCCGCGTTCTGGTCCGTGAGGATGTCGTACACCAGCCAGTCCTGGGCGGTGCGCTGCATCCAGGTGCCGATGTTGGAGACCAGCGCCCCGAGGAACCAGATGCGGTAGTTGAAGATCTTCAGGGACCGGAACATCATTGCTCCGCCTCCGTTAATACCGCATCCAGTGCCGTCACGGGTTACTCGTCCTCCTGTTCCCCGCCCTGTGCATCGGGGCCCGCGGGGGCCTGTGCGCGGCGGGTTGTGGTGCCGGCCTCAGCCGCGGGCCCGGCGTCGGCGCTGCCGGTCTCGCCCTCGGCGCTGTTGGCCTCGCCCTCGGCGCTGTCGGTCCCGGCGTCGGCCGCCGCTTCCTCGGCCTCGGCCTGTTCCTTGTCCGCCGCGATGTCCTCCGGGCGCACCCGTTCGGACCAGGGCACCCACTCCGGGGCCAGCAGCGCCTTCCCGGACGGCAGCAGGCCGACCTCACACACGGTGGCGACCTTGCCGCGGGGCACGCGCGCCAGCGTGGCGTACCACTGCCAGCCCGCGTATCCGCGGCGGTTCGCTTCGAAGCGGTGGGTCAGCAGGCGGTCCGCCTCGATCGTCACGCCCACGTGGGCGCCGATTTCCTCTTCACCGGTAATCTCCAGCAGCCCCTGCCGCGCCGTTTCGACGGCGGCGGCCAGGACGGCGTCGGGTTTGGTGGGCTTGCGCGGCGCCCGCTTTCGGGGAGCGGGGGCGGCGGGCTGATCAGCCGGGTCGGCGGCGCGCGGTTCCCCGCCGGCCGGAGCAGTGGAAGTCGTCATCGAACCGCGCCCGTCCTATACGTCGAGGTCGTCCGCGACGGCGCGCAGCACGGCGGCCACCTTGGCGGCATGCCGGCGCTCCGGGTACCGGCCGCGGCGCAGACCGTTGGAGATGCCGTCGAGCAGCTTGATCAGGTCCTCGGTGATCACCGCCATGTCCTCGGCCTTCTTGCGCGTCGCCTTGGCCACCGACGGCGGCGCCTCCAGGATGCGGGCGGACAGCGCCTGCGGCCCGCGCTTGCCTTCGGCGACGCCGAACTCCATACGTGTCCCCGGCTTTACCTCGGTAACGCCCGCGGGCAGGGCGGAGGCATGAAGAAAGACCTCCTGGCCCTCATCCGTAGCCAGGAATCCAAAACCCTTACCAGCGTCAAACCATTTGACCTTACCGATGGGCACTTCGATTACCTCGTTCTCAGCAGTTGGAAAGCGGCGGGCGCGGCCCGCCGTCGTCGTGTCAGCCCGCAGCGCGCCCCGGCGCCGAAGCGGCGGCCGGTGTCAGCGAATCCTACGGGGAAGTCTGTTCCCTTTAGAATATCCCGGGCGCGGGCCCATCCCCTACCTCGGCGGTTGGGCGGCCGCGCCGCTGCGCTGCTAGCGTTGAATCCCATGAGCAACAGCGCCCTCCCCCCGTCCGGCGAAGCGCCGGGCCGTTCCCGGCGGGCCCCGCTGCAGCGGCTCTTCGCGGCCCTCGCCGGGCTGCTGGCCGTGGCGGGGCTGGTGAGCCTTGCCGCGATCCTCCTGGGCGCCCTCAACGGGACCGAGGTGTGGCCCGGTTTCGCCGCCGGCGCCATCTACGCCCTGCCCGCCGCCTTCATCCTGATGGGCGTGCTGGTAATTGACGGCATCCGCCGTCGGCGGCGCAGCTAAGACCTCTGTTTTGATCCGGTCTCGGGTAACGTAAAGCTGATGTCAGCGATTCGTGCCTTGGCCGAAGACCTCGCGTCTCGCAGTGACCAGCAGCTGCGCGAACTGCTTGCCGCCAGGCCGGACCTTGTGCTGCCGCCCGTGCCGCATTTCGATGCGCTGGCGGCCCGCGCCTCCACCCGGATCAGCGTGCAGCGGGCACTGGAAAAACTCAGCGCCCCGGAGCTGCAGGTCCTCGAGGCCGTGGACCTGACCACTAACGAGGAATCCCAGCTCAGCACCACCGCCGCGTGGCTCAAGACGATGGTCGCCGGCTCCACGATCAAGGCGCTCGACGCCATCCTGGTCCGCCTCCATGCCCTGGCCCTGCTGCGCCGGGCGGCGCCGCATCCCGGCGCTCCGAAAGCCGACGCGAACCGCCGTTTCTACCTTCCGGTCTCGGTGCTGGGCGAAGCGCTGGGCGCGTATCCGGCGGGCCTGGGCCGGCCCTATTCGACGCTTGCCGCCCAGCTGCCCGATTTCCGGCAGCGGCTGGTGGGCATCGTCGCCGGCCTGCGCGAGGCGGGCCTGCCCATCGAGAAGGCCGATACTCCCTCGACCGCAGCGCACGCGCTGCACCACCTCGTTTCCGACCCGCAGGGCTGGGAGGCGCTGATGGCGCAGGCTCCGCCGCAGACCGCCGAGCTGCTGCGCCGGTTCAAGTACTCTCCCGTCGGCACCATCGGGCGCCGCTCCTCGCTGAGCCGGGCCGTGTTCGACAACCCGGCGCCGGCTCCGGTCGAGTGGCTGGTCGCCCGGGGGCTGCTGGTGCCGCTGGACCAGCTGCACGTGGAGCTGCCCCGCCCGGTGGGGCAGGCCAGCCGCGGGCACGTGGTCATCTCGGAACTGCAGCTGCGCGAACCCGAGCCCACGGGCCGTCCGGTGGCCCGTGCCCTCCGGGACAACGCCGCGTACGGGGCCATCGCGGAGACCCTGCGCCTGGTCACCGAACTGCTGGCCGTGGCCAGGCAGACCCCGATCAGCACGCTGCGCTCCGGCGGAGTGGGGGTGCGCGAGGTGCGCCGCGTCGGCGAGGCCCTGCACACCGACGCCGCCGCGACCGCCTGGCTGCTGGAGCTCGCCGCCCTGGCCGGGCTGCTCTCCCTCGACGTCACCACCTCCCGGTGGGACGCGCCGGAGACCGCCTGGCCGACCCTCGACCGTGAGCACCAGTGGCGGCTGCTGGTCCAGGCCTGGCTGAACGCGGACCGCGCCCCGTCCCTGGTGGGCTCGCCGCTGCCCGGCGGAACCGCCATCAGCGCCCTGGCCGGCGAGGTCGCCCGCCCCGACGCGCCGGTGGTGCGCAGGCGCATCCTTGAACTGCTGGCCCGGCTGGCGGCCGCGAAGCCCGACGCCGGTCCGGACGCCGAGGGGCCGGCGGAGGACGGCGACGCGATGCTGACCGCCTACGACGCCGAGGAACTCATCTCCGCCCTGACCTGGCACCAGCCCCGGCTGCAGCGCCGCTTCGCGCGCCTGGTGCCCGGAATGCTGCGGGAGGCGGCCCAGCTGGGGCTGCTGGGTTCCGGCGCCGTCACGGACCTGGGCCTGGCCGTCGCGGCCGAAGACTACGCCCGTGCCACCTCGCTGCTCCGTGAGGCCCTGCCGGATCCGGTGACGTCCTTCCTGCTGCAGGCCGACCTCACCGCCGTCGCCCCCGGCTACCTCGAACCGCGGGTGGCGCGCCAGCTCGCCCGCATCGCCGCCCCCGAGGGACAGGGCCCGGCGGCCATCTACCGTTTCTCCGCCGAGTCCGTCCGCCGCGGGCTGGACTCGGGTTGGGACGCCGAGGGCATCCTGGAATTCCTCGGCCGGCACTCCGCCACCGAGGTCCCCCAGCCGCTGCGCTACCTGGTGGAGGACACGGCCTCCCGCTACGGACGGCTGCGGATCGGCCCGGCCCTGTCCTATCTGCGCGGCGATGACGACGACGCCGTCCAGGCGCTGCTCGCGGATCCCCGGGCGGAGGCCCTCGGCCTGACCCGGCTGGGACCCTCGGCCCTCGCCGCGAAGGTGCCGCCGCAGGAGCTGCTGCACGCCCTGCGGGACCTGGGCTACAGCCCTGCCCTCGACGGCATGCCCCGGCCTCCGACCGGCTCGCACCGGCGGCCCGATCCGGACCTGCCGCCGGAGCCGGCGCCGCGGCCGAACCCCTGGGAACTGACCGATGACGACCTCGCCAACCAGCTGGCCGCACTGCGCGGCGCCGGCGGCGCCCCGGCCCGCAGCTCCCACCCCGAGCCGCTGGTCGGGCTGGAGACGCTGCGCTCGGCCATCCGCACCCGGCACAACGTGCGGATCAGCCTGGTCGACGGCGAGGGGAATCAGCAGCGCCAGGAATTCGTTCCCCTCTCCGTAAGCGAAGGCCGGATCCGCGTCTTCGACCCGGAGCGCGACGTCGAGCGCGTCGTGTCGGTCCACCGGATCCTGGATGTGGAACTAGTGGAGGACACCCCGACGCATGGTTGACGGACCCCTGATTGTCCAGAGCGACAAGACGATCCTGCTGGAGGTCGACCATCCGCGCTCGACCGAGGCACGGCACGCCATCGCCGCCTTCGCCGAACTGGAGCGCGCGCCGGAGCACATGCACAGCTATCGGATCACCCCGCTGGGCCTGTGGAACGCCCGGGCCGCCGGCGTCGACGCCGAGCAGGTCCTGAACACGCTGCTGACCTATTCCCGTTTCCCGGTGCCGCACTCGCTGCTGATCGACATCGAGGACACGATGTCCCGGTACGGACGCCTGCGCCTGGAAAAGGACCCCCAGCACGGGCTGGTGCTGCGCACCGAGGACTACCCGGTGCTCGAGGAGGTCCTGCACGCGAAGAAGATCCAGCCGCTGCTCGGCCCGCGGATCGACGGCGAGACCGTGGTGGTGCACGCCGCCTCGCGCGGCCAGCTCAAGCAGCTGCTGCTCAAGCTCGGCTGGCCGGCCGAGGACCGGGCCGGCTACGTCGACGGCACCCCGCATCCGATCCTGCTGGACGAATCGGGCTGGTCGCTGCGCCCGTACCAGCAGCTGGCGGCGGAGAACTTTTGGGCCGGCGGCTCCGGCGTCGTCGTCCTGCCCTGCGGTGCGGGCAAGACCCTGGTGGGCGCCGCCGCGATGGCGACCAGCTCCACCACCACCCTGATCCTGGTGACCAACACCGTCTCCGCCCGGCAGTGGAAGGACGAGCTGCTCAAGCGCACCTCGCTGACCGAGGATGAGATCGGCGAGTACTCCGGCGCGGTCAAGGAGATCCGTCCGGTCACGATCGCCACCTACCAGGTGCTCACGCTCAAGCGCGGCGGTCTGTATCCGCACATGGAGCTGTTGGACGCCAACGACTGGGGCCTGATCATCTACGACGAGGTGCACCTGCTGCCCGCCCCGATCTTCCGGATGACCGCGGACCTGCAGGCCCGCCGCCGGCTGGGCCTGACGGCCACCCTGGTCCGCGAGGACGGGCGGGAGGGCGAGGTGTTCTCGCTGATCGGCCCGAAGCGCTACGACGCGCCGTGGAAGGACATCGAGGCGCAGGGGTACATCGCTCCGGCGGAGTGCGTGGAGGTCCGGGTGGACCTGCCCCGCGATGAGCGCGTCGCCTACGCCATGGCCGACGACGCCGACAAGTACCGGCTGTGCTCCACGTCCGAGGTGAAGAACGAGGTCGTGCGCCGCCTCGCCGCCCGGCATCCTGATGAGCAGGTGCTGGTGATCGGGCAGTACCTGGACCAGCTCGACGAGATCGCCGAGCTGCTGGACGCCCCCGTGATCAAGGGCGAGACCCCCGTCAAGCAGCGCCAGCGGCTCTTCGACGAGTTCCGGGCCGGCACCCTGCGCGCCCTGGTCGTGTCCAAGGTGGCGAACTTCTCCATCGACCTGCCCGAAGCCTCCGTCGCCGTGCAGGTCTCCGGATCCTTCGGCTCCCGCCAGGAGGAGGCGCAGCGCCTGGGCCGGCTGATGCGCCCCAAGGGCGACGGGCGCACCGCGCACTTCTACACCGTCGTCGCCCGCGACACCCTGGACCAGGACTTCGCGGCCAAGCGGCAGCGCTTCCTCGCCGAGCAGGGCTACGCCTACAACATCCTGGACGCCGCCGACGTCGGCGAACCCGCCTGAGGCGGGGCACCCGGACAAATCCTCCCCGGAGTTCTCCAGCGGACTTGCCGATCCCTTACAGACAACATCCAGCTAAATATAAGAAACTGGGCGGGTGAATAAGTCTTCCGGTCCCGAAGCACGCCTCCTGGTCGTCGACGACGAGCCGAACATCCGGGAGCTGCTGTCCACGTCCCTGCGGTTCGCCGGCTTTGAGGTGGTGGCCGCCGGCAACGGCCGTGAGGCCCTCGCCGCCGTCGAGAAGCAGGCGCCCGACCTCGCGGTCCTGGACGTCATGCTCCCGGACATGGACGGCTTCACGCTCACCCGGCGGCTGCGCGCCGCCGGCCGCCACTTCCCGGTGGTGTTCCTGACCGCCCGGGACGACACCGAGGACAAGGTCACCGGACTCACCGTGGGCGGCGACGACTACGTCACCAAGCCCTTCAGCCTGGACGAGGTCGTGGCCCGGATCCGCGCCGTCCTGCGCCGCACCCAGCCGCTCGAGGACGACGACGCCGTCATCCGCGTCGACGACCTGGAACTGGACGACGACGCGCACGAGGTCCGCCGCGGCGGCGTCGCCATCGACCTGTCGCCCACCGAGTTCAAGCTGCTGCGCTACCTGATGCTGAACCCCAACCGGGTGCTGTCCAAGGCGCAGATCCTCGACCACGTCTGGGAGTACGACTTCAACGGCGACGCCTCGATCGTGGAGTCCTACATCTCCTACCTGCGGCGCAAGATCGACCGCAATCCCGACTCCCCCGCCCTGATCCAGACCAAACGCGGCGTCGGCTACCTGCTGCGCACCGCGGAGAAGCGATAGGCCTTGCTGCGACGCTGGAAGTCCGCGTCGCTGCGGTCACAGCTGGTCGCCATCATGGTGGTCCTGATGGTCGTCACCGTCACGATCACCGGGGTGGCGACCATCACCGTCCTGCGCCAGATCCTGGTGACCCGCCTGGACAGCGACATCGGCGACAACGCCCAGGCGGTGCTGCGGTACCTGCTCTCCGACGCTGAGGCCACCGAGCCGACGTTGTTCCAGTACTACGGCCAGTACCTGAACGAAGACGGCAGCTACGGCCCCGCCACCCACAGCGCCGCCGGAATGGACGCGCCCGTCATCCCGAACTACACGCGCGACGAGGCCCTGGCCACCAACCAGGAGGGATTCGACGTCCGCGGCACCGCCCTGAACAGCAAGGGCTGGCGGGTGCGGGTCTACGCCGTCGAAAACCTGCCCGGCTCGATCGCCGTCGCGGTCCGCCTGGACGGCGTCGCTGAAACCGTGGACGAGGCCGCCTCCCTGGTCTTCTCCGTCGGCCTGCTGGGCACGCTCGGCGCCACCGGCGTCGCCTACTGGGCGGTGACCCGCCAGTTCCGGCCGCTGCGGCAGGTGGAAAAGACCGCGGCGGCGATTGCCGCCGGCGATCTCTCCCGCCGGGTCGACGTCGGCAACCCGGCCACCGAGATCGGGCGGCTGTCGCGCTCCCTCAACGCCATGCTGGCGCACATCGAGCGGGCCTTCGCCGCCCGCACCCAGTCCGAGGAACGGATGCGCCGCTTCGTGCAGGACGCCTCCCACGAGCTGCGCACCCCGCTGGTGACCATCCGCGGCTTCTCCGAGCTCTACCGGCACGGCGCCCTGCAGAAGCCCGAGGACGTGGCCGCTGCGATGGGCCGGATCGAGAGCGAGGCCAAGCGGATGGGCCAGCTGGTGGAGGACCTGCTCACGCTGGCCCGCATCGACGAGCAGCGGCCGCTGGAGATGGCTCCCGTGGACCTGATGATCCTGGGCACCGACGCCGCCTTTGACGCCCGTGCCAGCGCTCCGAACCGGGAGATCAGGGTCATCGGCCTGGACGGCAACGGCCCGCGCAGCGCGCCCACCCTGGGCGACGAGGCGCGGCTGCGCCAGGTCGTCGCCAACCTCATGACCAACGCCCTGCGCTACACCCCCGACGGCTCGCCCATCGAAATCGCCGTCGGCGTCGCTCCGGTCATCCACGACCGGATGGATGCCGTGCTGGAGGTGAGGGACCACGGGCCGGGCATCTCGGAGGAGGACGCGGCCCGGGTCTTCGAACGGTTCTACCGGGCGGATTCCTCCCGCCAGCGTGAGACCGGCGGCACGGGCCTGGGCCTGGCCATCGTGGCCGCCCTCGTGGCCCAGCAGGACGGCACCGTCCGCCTCAGCGAAACCGAAGGCGGTGGCGCCACCATGTCCATCCGCCTGCCGTACCACCCTGCCGAGCCCGCGCCCGCCGGCGACGACGACGAGGGGGACGACGGCGGAGACGGCAGGGACGGCGACGGCGGCGATCCGGAGGCCGGCGGCGCACAGCGCCGTGGCGGCCGCGGCGGCGCCTTCGGCCGGGGCCCGCGCCGCTGACCGGGCTTCTCCCCGGCGGCGGTCCTCCACAGGCACCAGTGCCGGTTTCCGCGTCCACAGCTGGCCGCTGACCGCCGGGTCGCCCTCCTTCCCGTGCTTACCGTTGCTCCATCCGGGCACGGCTCACGAGGAGGAACAAGATGGCACTTATCCAGGTCGACAGCGACGTCCTGATCGCCCGCAGTGCGGAGGTGCAGGGCACCATCGACCGGCTGCAGGCGGAGATCAACGGCATGCAGTCCGGGCTTCAGGCCCTGGCCGACAGCTGGCAGGGCCAGGCATCGGCAAACTTCCAGTCCGTGGTGGCCGAATGGCGGGCCACGCAGGCACAGGTCGAGGAGTCCCTGGCCAGCATCAACCAGGCCCTGCGGTTCGCCTCGGAGCAGTATGCCGAGACGGAGGCGGCGAACACCGCCCTGTTCCGGTACTGACGGCACCGATCGGAACGTCCCGACGGCACCAACGGAACGCGAAAAGGCGCGGCACCCTGACGGGTGCCGCGCCTTTTCAGTGACGCGTCAGCGGAGCATGTCCGCGGCGGGGACTAGAAGCCGCCCATGCCGCCCATGCCGCCCATGTCGTCGCCGCCCGGAACGGCCGCGGCGGCCTTCTCCGGCTTGTCGGCGACAACGGCCTCGGTGGTCAGGAACAGGCCGGCGATCGACGCAGCGTTCTGCAGCGCGGAGCGGGTGACCTTGACCGGGTCGTTGACGCCGGCGGCCAGCAGGTCCTCGTACTCGCCGGTGGCGGCGTTCAGGCCGAAGCCCTCTTCCAGCCCGCGGACCTTGTCGACGACCACGCCGGGCTCCATGCCGGAGTTCAGCGCGATCTGCTTCAGCGGCGCGTCGATGGCGACCTTGACGATGTTGGCACCGGTGGCCTCGTCGCCTTCCAGGGCCAGGTTGGCGAAGGCCTTCTGGCCGGCCTGGATGAGGGCGACGCCGCCGCCGGCGACGATGCCTTCCTCGACGGCAGCCTTGGCGTTGCGCACGGCGTCCTCGATGCGGTGCTTGCGCTCCTTGAGCTCAACCTCGGTGGCTGCGCCGGCCTTGATGACGGCGACGCCGCCGGCCAGCTTGGCCAGGCGCTCCTGCAGCTTCTCGCGGTCGTAGTCGGAATCGGAGTTCTCGATCTCGGCGCGGATCTGGTTGACGCGGCCCGCGATCTCCTCGGCGTCGCCGGCACCTTCGACGATGGTGGTCTCGTCCTTGGTGACGACGACCTTGCGGGCACGGCCCAGCAGGTCGAGGGTGGCGTTCTCCAGCTTCAGGCCGACTTCCTCGGCGATGACCTGGCCGCCGGTGAGGATGGCGATGTCGGCCAGCTGGGCCTTGCGGCGGTCACCGAAGCCCGGAGCCTTGACGGCGACGGACTTGAAGGTGCCGCGGATCTTGTTGACCACGAGGGTGGCCAGGGCTTCGCCCTCAACGTCCTCGGCGATGATCAGCAGCGGCTTGTTGGACTGCATGACCTTCTCGAGGACGGCCACCAGATCCTTCACGTTGGAGATCTTGGAGTTCACGATCAGGATGTACGGATCCTCCAGGACCGCTTCCTGGCGCTCGGCGTCGGTCACGAAGTAACCGGAGATGTAGCCCTTGTCGAAGCGCATGCCCTCGGTGAGCTCAAGCTCGAGGCCGAAGGTGTTGGACTCCTCGACGGTGATGACGCCTTCCTTGCCGACCTTGTCCAGGGCCTCGGCGATGAGGTCGCCGATCTGCTTGTCGCCGGCGGAGATGGAGGCGGTTGCGGCGATCTGCTCCTTGGTCTCGATCTCCTTGGCGGAGTCGAGCAGCTGGGCGGTCACGGCCTCGACGGCCTTCTCGATGCCGCGCTTCAGGCTCAGCGGGTCGGCACCGGCGGCCACGTTGCGCAGGCCTTCCTTCACCAGGGCCTGGGCCAGGACGGTTGCCGTGGTCGTGCCGTCACCGGCAACGTCGTCGGTCTTCTTGGCAACTTCCTTGACCAGCTCGGCGCCGATCTTCTCGTACGGATCGTCGAGTTCGATCTCCTTGGCGATGGACACGCCGTCGTTGGTGATCGTGGGAGCGCCCCACTTCTTCTCGAGGACCACGTTGCGGCCACGCGGGCCGAGGGTGACCTTGACGGCGTCGGCGAGGGTGTTCAGGCCTCGCTCGAGGCCCCGGCGTGCCTCTTCATCAAATGCAATGATCTTGGCCATAACGGCTATCGTCCTTCCGGAACTCTCATGCTTGGAGCGTAGATGCTGCATTCCGACCTGGGGCGCCCGCGACGGCTGGCCCGGCCCGCACGATCTAGGTACGTACGGTCCCTGCCATCACCCCGGTGGCCTGCGGGTTCACTCAACACCACCGACTTAGCAGTCGTCCGGTAAGAGTGCTAAGTCAATAATTAGCACTCCCGCCACTTGAGTGCAAGCGATCCGGAAAAGGTGCCCCGGACAGCCGGAGGGGACGCCGGGTTTCCCCGGCGCCCCCTAGTGCCGCCTCTTCAGAAACGCCGCCCGACGGTGTCACCACTGCAGCGGGCGCCGTCGTCCAACCTAGGAAAGGGCCCTGACGTCCTCCGCCTGGGGGCCCTTCTGTCCCTGTCCGATCTGGAACTCCACCCGCTGGCCTTCCTCGAGGGTGCGGTACCCCGTTGCCTGGATGGCTGACCAGTGGACAAAGACATCGGTCTGGGCCTCATCGACCGTGATGAACCCGTACCCTTTCTCCCCGTTGAACCATTTGACGATCCCCTGCGCCATGTGTTTCTCCAATTTCTTGTTCCCCGCGCCGCGGCCCTGCTGGCCGCGGTAAAGAATGGCCGAAGTTACTGCGGAAAGACGGGCGAAAACGCGACGTAATTCAGCTGGCCCCGCGGCTGGCAACACTCTAGCCAGCGCCGCGGAGGCTGCACACGGAGGAATTGGAATGTTATGGAGATTTAACGAAAGGGTTTCCCCTCCCGCCGGTTACCGGAAACCCGGACCGGCCGCGACGGTGACGTAATCAAAGCCCGGCGACTGGACCGCGGGAATGCCCAGCAGGGTCCCCAGCGCCTCGGCGTTGATCCGCTGTTCCTCGGAGGTGTAGAACACCGCGGACCCCTGGAGCGGCTGGCCCTGCCAGTTCCCGACCTGGGCGGTGGTCCAGCCGTCCTGCCCGATGCGGCCGGAGATGCTGGCGCCGAGCCCGCCCACGGTGGTTCCGTTCAGCACCACCACCGGCTGCGTGCGGTCCGGCTGCGGGGCCGGTTCTTCGCTCGGCTCAGGGGCCGGCTCCCCGGTGGGCTCAGGGTCCGCTGCGGGGGACCCGGTGTCCCCGGTCTCCGGTGCCTCGGTGCCTTCCGGCGTCGCACCCGCGTCGGCCGTCGGGGATTCCTCCGCTGCGGCCGCGGTGGGCGACTCGGCCGGCGCAGGCGCGCTGGCTCCGATGCCGAGCCGCGGCAGGACGAAATAGGCGGCAAGGCCCACGATCAGGGCCAGCACACCCACGGTAATGAGCAGGCCCAGCCCATTGGAGCGTGCCGGAATCAGCCGCTCACGGTGCACGCCCTGCCGGGCGGAGGACTCGGGAACCTTATCGAATTCATCCCGCGGGTACTTGCTCATCGGGTCTTTCAGTCCTGTCTTCAGGAGCGGATTCAGGCGTCGGTGCCCAGGCGGCGCGCACTGCGGGCGCGCTGGCGGGTCGTACGCAGTCTACGCAATCTCTTGACCAGCATCGGGTCGTGCGCCAGAGCCTCTTCCGTATCGATGAGCGCGTTGAGGATCTGGTAATAGCGGGTGGCGGAGAGGCCGAAAAGCTCGCGGATTGCCTGTTCCTTTGCGCCCGCGTATTTCCACCAGGCACGTTCGACGGCGAGCATCTGCTGCTCCTGCGCAGTGAGCGGGCTCTCGGGATCGACCGCGTCCTCCAACGAAAAGGCCTCGGCCGGCTGTGCCACGCGCTCTCCCTTCACTGTCGGACGACGCCGCTGTTCCGGCGCCCGGTTCAATGCTAGTCCGGAAATCACAGGCTTGTCATTCCGCCGTGGCCCGGGCCGGGCCCACGCGACGGCGGCCGGGGCTATGGTTCCAATATGGGAAAGAACCACGGCCCTGCCGCCTCCACGGCTGCGTTGAGGCTGATCACGATGGCCCTGCTCGGCGTGCTGATGCTCACCGCGTGCATGCCCCGGGACCCGGACGAAACTCTCGACAGGGTCCGGGGCGGGGAGCTGCGGGTCGGCATTTCGCACAATCCCCCCTTCACCTCCATTGCCGGCGACGAGCCCACCGGGTCCGAGGTGGACCTCGTCCTCCGTTTCGCCGAGCAGCTGGGGGCCGAGGTCGCCTGGCATGCGGCCGGTGAAGAGGCGCTGATGGACCAGTTGAAGGAGGGGCAGCTGGACCTGGTCATCGGCGGCCTGAGCGAGCAAAGCCCGTGGACGGACAAGGCGGCGCTGAGCGCCCCGTACGGCACCTCGACGGGCGCCGACGGCAAGGAGCGGAAGATGGTCATGGCAGCCGCACTCGGAGAAAACGCCTTCCTGATGGAGCTCGAAGCGTTTCTCGCCGACCACGGGGAGGGCAAGTGACTGCACGCTTCGGGCGCACCGAACTGCCGGAGGAGGAAGCCGCCGTCCTGCGCCGGGCGGTGCGCCTGGAGTGGCTGACCATCGGGGTGCTCGCCGTCACCGTCACCCTGGTCTTCCTGGTGATGGGCAGCTCGCAGGCCATGCGGGCCGCGGGCATCGAGGACCTGCTCTCGATCATCCCGCCCCTGGCGTTCCTGCTCGCGGTCCGGATTGTCGCGCGGGCGCCCAACGAACGCTATCCGTACGGCTACCACCGGTCCATCGGCGTCGCGCACCTGGTGGCGGCGGTGGCGCTGGTCGCCATGGGTGGCTTCCTGATCTACGACTCCGTCACCAGCCTGCTCACCGGGGAACGCCCGCCCATCGGCTCGATCGAGCTGTTCGGCACCACGCTGTGGCTGGGATGGCTGATGATCGCGGTCATGGTGGTGACGGGGATTCCGCCGGTGTTCCTGGGCCGGGCCAAGATGAAGCTGGCCAAACGGCTGCACAACAAGGTCCTGTACGCCGACGCCGACATGAACCGTGCCGACTGGATGACCTCGGCCGGCACCATCGTGGGCGTGGCGGGCATCGGCCTGGGCTTCTGGTGGACGGACTCCGCCGCGGCCCTGTTCATCGCCGCGGGCATCCTGCGGGACGGACTGCGGAACATGCGGGCGGCCATCACCGATCTGATGGACACCCGGGCCACCACCTTTGACGACCACAGCCCGCATCCGCTGGCCGGCGAGGTCAACCGCTACCTGCTCGGCCTGCCCTGGGTCGCCGCGGCCGGCACCCGTATGCGGGACCAGGGCCACGTCTTCCACGTGGAGGCCTTCGTGGTGCCGGTGGACGGCGAGCTCACCGTGGGGCGGCTGAACGCCGCGCGCGCCGGGTGCATGGAGCTGGACTGGAAACTGCGGGACACCGTGCTGGTCCCCGTCCCGGAGCTGCCGGAGGAAGTAGGCGGCAGCGGAGGGGTCCGGCAGGGCGGCAGCGAGGATACCCACGAGGCATGAGCGCCCCTGCCGACTCCGGCAGCGGTCCGGGCGGGTCGGCACGGGAGGCCGCAAACTGTCTTTTCCCGCCGGTTTGACCAAGACTGGTGGGGTGAGCACCACCAACCAGCCCGCACTGTTCGACCTCCCCGTTCCCTCCGGCTCGGGCGGCAACGGCCGGCCGAGCCAGGCGGCGTCGGGCGGCGGGTCGGCTCCCGCCCGGCCGCCGCGGGGAGCCTGGACCCCGAACGGCCGGGAGGCCGCGCCGACGGCGTTCCCCCTCGCCGCGGTGGAGACCGCCGGGGACGCCGACCCGATGGCCGGCCTGGCCCCGGACTGGGCCGAAGCCCTGGCCCCGGTGGCCGGAAAGATCCGTTCCCTGCTGGCTGAACTCGCCGCGGAGCGCGACGCCGGAGCCGGTATCCTGCCCGCCCCCGGGAACATCCTGCGGGCCTTCACCCGTCCGCTGTCCGGGGTGAAGGTGCTGCTGCTGGGCCAGGACCCGTACCCCACGCCCGGGCACGCCGTCGGCCTGTCCTTCTCCGTGGACGCCGCCGTCCGGCCGCTGCCGCGAAGCCTCGGCAACATCTACCGTGAGCTGAAGGCGGACCTGGACATCGACCCGCCCGCCCACGGCGACCTCTCCGCCTGGGCCGACCAAGGCGTGCTGCTGATGAACCGGGTCCTCACCGTGGAAGCGGGCAACGCCGGGTCCCACCGCGGCCGCGGATGGGAGGAGATCACTTCCCTCGCAGTCGAGGCCGTGGCCTCCCGAAAGCTGGCCGACGGCAGCCACGCCCCGCTGGTGGCGATCCTCTGGGGCCGGGACGCGCAGTCCGTGGTCCCGCTGCTGCACGGGGCTCCGCGGATCGAATCCGTACACCCCAGCCCGCTGTCGGCCTCCAAGGGTTTCTTCGGATCCCGGCCCTTCAGCCGGACCAACATGCTGCTCAAGGCCCAGGGCGCAACACCGGTGGACTGGCGCCTCGAAGCGGTACGGTAGAGGCAAATCCCCCGCGATGCTAGGAGATCCACCGCGTGCCCGCTGAGCCTCTTTCCCCGCCCCCGGGCGCTGCCCGGCGGCCTGCCCGTCCCCTGGTGTTCCTGGAAGTGCTGCGGCGCGAGCAGCTGACCCCGCACATGGTGCGGATCGTGGCCGGCGGACCGAACTTCTTCCGGTTCCAGCCCAAGGACTGCACGGACTCCTACTGCAAGATCTGGTTCGGGCCGGACGGCCGGCCGGTTCCGGAGGGCGCGGACCTGGAGCAGATGCGCGCGGATTCACCGCGTGAACAGTGGCCGGTGTCCCGCACCTACACCATCCGCTGGGTGGATACCGAGGCCGCGGAACTGGCCATCGATTTCGTCGTGCATGGCGACGAGGGCATTGCCGGGCCCTGGGCCGACTCCGCCCGGCCCGGCGACACCCTGAGCTTCTCCGGCCCGGGAGGCGCGTTCACCATCGATCCCGAGGCGGACTGGTACTTCTTCGCCGCGGACGAGTCGGCGCTGCCGGCCACCGCCGCCGCCCTGGAGGCGCTGCCGGCCGCCGCCGTCGGGCAGGCCTTTTTGGAGGTGCAGGGCCCGGCGGACCGGCAGGTCCTGCGCGCCCCGGAAGGCGTGCAGCTGCACTGGCTCTACCGCGACGAGGACCCGGCTCCGGGCCTGCTCGCCCGGTCCGTCGCCGCGGCTCCGTGGCGTGAGGGCACGGTGCAGGTGTTTGCCCACGGCGAGCGGGAGGCCATGAAGGCGCTGCGTGATGTTTTCTTCAGCCACCGGGGCCTGGAACGGTCCCGGGTCTCGCTGTCCGGCTACTGGGCCGCCGGACGGACCGAAGACGCCTTCCAGGCGGAAAAGCGGACTCCGGTCGGCAAAATTCTCTGACTCCCCGATGAAACTCCCCGACGAAAGAGGCGTCCGTTCCCCGTGGGGAACGGACGCCTCTTTCTTGTTGGTCGCAGCGGGTCAGCGGCGCCGGTTCCTCCGCTCGACCCCGGTGAAGGAGCGGGTCAGCGGGCGGGCCATGTTGTCTCCGAGGACCACGCCGCCGGCGATCGCGAGGATGACCGTCAGGGCGTTGAACAGTCCGACGACGCCGCCGGAGATGTCGTCGATGCCGATCGTCAGCCCGTACATGGAGCGGAAGATGCTCAGCCCCGGGAACAGGAAGAGGATCGCCGGCACCGCAACGATCAGCTGCGGAGCTCCCATCCGCAGCGCCACCACCCGGGCCAGCACGCCGATGGCGACGGCGGCCACCGCCGGTGTCAGCCGCGGGCCGACGCCGGCGGCCTCCGCCAGCAGCTGGGCCAGGTAACCGGCCAGGCCGACGCCCACGGTGGGCAGAATCAGGCGCATCGGTGACTGCTCGGTGATGCTGATGGTCCCGAGTGCGACCGCCAGCAGGGCCAGGGTGACGACGAACCCGTACTGCGATCCGCTGACCGTGGTGACCGCCAGCGGGGGCAGCCCCATCTGCGCTCCCAGCACCAGGCCGACGGCGATGCCCGCCACGATCGCGGCGAAGGACAGGAACGCGGAGAGGAAGCGCCCCGAGGCCGTCACGGGGAACCCGTTGATGGCGTCCTGCACGGCCGAGACCAGTCGCCCGGTGGGCAGCAGCAGCAGGATGCCGCCGGCAACGACCAGCCCGGGTGAGACCTGAGCCTGCCAGGCGCCGGCTTCGCCCAGCGCCCAGATCGCCAGCGCCAGCACCGTGACCAGGAACCCGCTCGCCGCGGTGGTGAAGAAGTCGGGGATGCGCCAGCGTCCGAACAGCCGCTGCAGCAGGCTGACCAGGATGGTGCTGCCGAACCCGATCAGGGATTCCAGCGGGCTGCCCCCGATGAACGCCACGATGGAGGCGGCGAAGACACCCGTGCTCCCCGTCACGGCCCATCGGGGGAACGGCTTGGGCCGCTGGTTGATCTCGTCCAGCCGCACCGCGGCCTCGGCCCGGCTCACTCCGCCGTCGGCGATGTCGGTCACCAGCTGATGCACCAGGGCCAGGCCCGCGTAGTTGTTGGTCCAGGACCGGACCACCCGCATCACCGTGATCGGCGTCTGATCCTTGGGCGAGTAATTGAGCAGCACCGACTGGTTGGTGATGTCCACCTCGATGCTGTCCAGGTCGAAGGCAGCGGTGACGGCGATGATTGCCGTTTCGACCTCCAGGGCCCCTGCGCCGTACCGAAACATGGTTTCCGCCAGGCCGAGGGCGAAGTCCAGGGTCTTGCGGGCGCTGGCATCGGCCCCGGCCGTGCGGACGGGATTCGCATAGGGGCTGCCGGCCAGGCGCTCCACCAGGGACATGGCCTGGGTGGGCGGCGCCTCCCCCTGCACCAGGCGCCGCAGCATCCGACGGGCCGCGGCCGTGGAGCGGTCGGGCCGGCTGGCGGAGGGAACGTGCCGCTCGGGCTTGCCGGCCGGCGCGCCCGTGGTCCGGGGCGGGCCCGGCTTGGCCGTACCCGGCGGCTTCGTGGTGGTGGTCGACCTGCCCGGGGCCGCCGCTGCCGGCGGCCGGCGGCTGCGGACCGTGCGGATCGCCCGCGTCGCAGCGCGCACCGCGGCCGTGGCGAGCTCTCCGGCGGGCACCGCGGTGCCGGTCACCGTGTCAGTCGGCGGCGGGGGCTTGGGCCTGGTGCTCTTCAGCTCTCCGGTGACGGCGGCAGCCGTCGCCCCTGCGGGAGGGCGTCCCGGCGGCTTGGGCTGCTGCCTGGGCCGCGCCGGGGCCTGAATCACCGGAATGGGGCCGGCTGCCGGTGCCGTGTTCGATGCGGAGCTGCGCTCCTCCGCATCGGGTGTCCTGTCCAATAACTCACCCCTCCCGCCCTTGCGGGCAAGCTGTGCCTTGCGTGCCCTGCACGCCTGTGCTGCGGACCGCCCGGGCCCTTGTTCCTAGTAGAACGGCTGGTGGTGGCGGCGCCAGTAGATCTGGCGCGCAACCCGCTCCCCGATGACGTTCCAGAGCCGGTACCGCACCGGGTCCACCACCAGGTCGTAACACCCTACGAAGTCGGTGACCGTCTTGGAGAAGCTGGTCTTGAACAGGCCCAGCCCGTGGTGCGGGTGGTCCTTGTCCTTGAGCTTGTCGCTGGGCGGGGTGCCGCAGAAGTCGTATTCGCTGATGCCGAAGTCCCGCTTCAGCTCCGTGATGGCGGTCCACTGCACCAGGTGCGAGTCACCGTACTGCCGGCGCTTGGGCTTGGAGCCGCCGTCCTTGTAGGTGCCCTTGGAGCCGTACGCAATGACAAAGGCACCGACGGAGGGCTCGCCGTCCTCGAAGGCGAAGTAGAACCGGCCCTGGCCGGCCTCGACGAAGTTGCTCCAGAACCGCTGGTAGTACTCGAAGGAGCGCAGCCGCGCGGCGGAGCGGTCCTCGATGTGGCTCATCAGCCGGTACATGATGCGCATGTTCTCTTCGGTGGGTTCCACACGGCGCACGTCGGCGCCTTCCCGGATGGCCCGGCGCACCGCGTTGCGGCCCCGCGAGGAGAGGTTCTTCAGCAGCTGCTCCTCGTCCACGCTGGTGTCCAGCAGGGCGGTGGAGTCGTTGGGCTGCAGGTTGAAGGTCTTCACCAGCCCTGCCGCGGCGTACCGTGCGCGGATCTCCTCGGAGGCGACGACGTCGGGCTCCACCTTGATCCCGAAGACGCCGCGGCGGTTTTCGCGCACGTAGCGGGCCAGCGCCTGCGCCATCAGCGGCACGTCGCCCGGTTCGGCGACGGAGGGGCCCTTGATCATGTACCAGAGGCTGCCCAGGCCGGGCACCTTCTTCTCGATGACGAGGTTCCAGCTGGTGTAGCCGGCGCCTTCAAACACCACATGCACGGGGTTCCAGCCGTGGTGGGACTTTACCTCGGCGTAGGACGCCGACTGCAGGACGTTGCCGCCTCCGGGGTTGGAGAGCACCAGTTTGTCCCAGTTGGCAATCTCTTCGGCGGTGGCCAGGCGTGCCGTAAAGTCTCGCAAGATACCTCAATCAGTCGCTTGTCGGTGCTGCCCCGGAAAAGGCGGATGACGACGTCGGCCCCCTGCCGTCCGCGCTCCGTCCGGGGCTGCCGCGGATCGGATTCAAGTCTATCCCCCGGCCGCCGGCGGGCTCGCCACGCCCGGCCGCCCGACATGCATAGAATATGCATACGCATACAAATTGGAGGCTGGAACCATGGCTCGGCTGGAACTGGGACTGGACACGTTCGGAGATGTGACGGAAGGGCCCGACGGGAGCCCCCTGGAGCAGCCGGAGGTGATCCGCAACGTCGTGGAGGAGGCTGTCCTCGCCGACACCCTCGGGCTCGATTTCTTCGGGCTGGGCGAACACCACCGCGAGGACTACGCCGTGTCCGCGCCCGACGTCGTGCTGGCCGCCGTTGCGGCCAAAACCACACGGCTGCGGCTCGGCTCCGCGGTGACCGTGCTGAGCTCGGATGATCCGGTGCGCGTCTACCAGCGCTTCGCGACCCTGGACGCCCTGTCCGGCGGGCGCGCCGAAGTGATCCTGGGCCGCGGGTCCTTCACCGAGTCGTTCCCCCTGTTCGGCTACGACCTGGCCGACTACGAGGCCCTGTTCGAGGAAAAGCTGGATCTGTTCCTGCGGCTGCGCCGGGAGGAGCCGGTCACTTGGGAAGGGCGGCTGCGGCCGGGGCTGCGCGGAGCCCGGGTCTTTCCGCCCACCGCGTCCGGACAGCTGCCCACCTGGATCGCCGTCGGCGGCACCCCGCAGTCGGTGGTGCGCGCCGCGCACTACGGGCTGCCCCTGATGCTGGCGATCATCGGCGGACAGCCCGCCCGGTTCGCCCCCTATGTGGATCTCTACGAACGGGCCCTGGACCAGTTCAACCAGCCCGCGCTGCCGGTGGGGGCGCACTCCCCCGGCTACATTGCCGACACGGACGAGCGGGCGCTGGAGGAGGCCTGGCCGCACTACGCCGAGATGCAGGGGCGGATCGGCCGCGAGCGCGGCTGGCCGCCGCTGACCCGGGCCGCCTATGAGGCGGAAGCCGGGCCCGACGGCGCGCTGTTCATCGGTTCGCCCGAAACGGTGGCGGACAAGATCGTCCGCACCGCGCGCACCCTGCGCCTGTCCCGGTTCGACCTCAAGTACAGCCTGGGCACGCTGCCCCACGAGCAGCTGATGAGCTGCATTGAGCTGTACGGCTCCGTGGTGGCCCCGCGGGTGCGCCGCGAACTGGCGGACGACGGCGAGGGCGTCGCCTGAGCCGAACGGCCCCGCCGAACCCGATCCAAGCGGGTTCGGCGGGGCCGTTTCGGTGCTGCCCGGCCGGGCCTAGGGCCCGGCGAGGGAGGCCGCGGCGGCCTCCAGCATCTCCCGGCGCTCACGCCGGGCGGCAAGGGCCTGCTCCTGGGTGACCTCCCGGAACCGGGTCGTGGTCCCAGGGGCCGCCCGTGCCACCAGGTCCATGTCCGCGCTGATGACGGTGGCCACCATCGCGTACCCGCCGCCGGAGACCGCGTCGCGGTGCAGGATGATCGGCTGCGTGCCGCCGGGAATCTGGATGGAGCCGACCGCGTAGCCCGCGTCCACGATGTTGGAGGGGTCCGACCCGGCTCCGAACGGCTGCTCGCGTTCCATCCACTGCACTCCCGGCCCGGAGTACCGCAGCCCCATCCGGTCGGCGACCGGCGTCAGCGTCCACTCCGCGGAGAACAGCTGCTCCCGCCCTTCGGCGGTCAGCCGGTGGTCGTAGAGCCCCGGGACCACCCGCACCTCCTGGTCCTTGCTGAAGACGGGCCGGTACTGCTCGGCGAGCTTCCCAGCCGCGGGAAGGTCCCGGTCCGGCTCCCCCACGGGCAGGAGGTCGCCGGCTTCGAGCTTGCGGCCCTGGTGGCCCCCGATGCCGCCGAGGACGTAGGTGGACCGGCTCCCCAGCACCGGCGGGGTGTCAATCCCGCCGCGTACGGCGATGTAGTACCTCGTGCCGCCGGTGATCATGCCGAAGGACAGCTCGTCGCCGGGCTGCAGCTGCAGCCGGGTCCACTGCTCGGCCGGCTCTCCGTTGATCTTCACGGGGGCAGGGGCCCCGGTGACGGCGACGACGGCGGGGGCATCGGTCACGAGCACCGGCCCGGTGTAGGTGCACTCGAGCACCGCGGCCTCGGGGTCGTTGCCCACCAAGGCGTTTGCCAGGTCTGCGGAGTACTGGTCCAGGCACCCGCCCTGGGGAATGCCCACGTTGAAGTAGCCCGTCCGCCCGCGGTCCTGGACCGTCGTCGACAGGCCGGGGACCTTGATCTCAAATCCCATTGAGCTTCTCCATGATCGTGCGGTTGTAGCTGCGGGGGTCGGCCAGCGCCCGGTCCAGCTCGAAGGTGACCGGGGCCTGCCGGTAGCGGAAGGTCCCGTCGGCGACCTGCGCCTGGATCGACCGGTATTCCGCTTCGTCGACCGGCTTGAACTTCACGATGTCGCCGGGGCGGAAGAACACCATGAACTCCTCAAAGTCCGCCAGGGACTGCGCGGGGTCGAAGATGGGCGCCGCCGCGACGCCGAACATCTGATACCCGCCGGCGCCGCGGACCGAGTAGATGCAGCCGAAACAGCCGCCGTGGCCCACGGTCAGCGGCGGCGTGTCCGTCCTGGGGCTGAGGTATTTCGGCACTTCGAGCTGCTCGTCCCGTTCGACCAGCTGGAACATGAACGGCAGTCCGGCCACGAACCCGACCATGGACACGATCCACGGCTCCGCGTGGTGCCGGCGGATGAACTCGTCCGGGCCGGCCAGCCCGTTGACTGCGGCCGCGTACTCCAGGTCCGTGCCGGACGGGTCCTGGTGGAACCCCTCGCGGAAGCGTTGCTGGACCTCGGACGTGAACGGGTCGTCGTACCAGACCGGGATTTCCACGATGCGGGTTTCGAGCACCGGGGTCGGCCCGCTGGCCAGGGACGCCTCCAGGTCCCGAACCGCCCGTTCTAGGTCGGCGGGGTGCAGGATGTCCGGATCGAAGCGGATCAGCAGGGACGCGTTGGCCGGGCAGATGTCGACGATGCCCGCAGGAGCGTCATCGGCGAGCGCCCGCGCCAGGGCCATCGCCTTGAAGTTCGCCTCCAGGCTCATGGCTTCGGCGATCTCCACGAAGAGGGTTTCGTCGGCCCCCCAGGTGTACCGCGACGTGGATGCGGTGGATGTGCTGCTCACAGTCCCTCCAGGATGGCCGGCGTGCTCTCGATGTACTTGGTGTGGTGCCCGGCGGCGGCGAACTCCGGCGCTTCGAGCAGCCTGAGGTGCAGCGGGATGGTGGTGCTCACGCCCTCCACCACCGCCTCGCCCAGCGCCTTGGACATGGCGGAGACGGCGTCCTCACGGTCCTGTCCGTGGACAATGACCTTGGCGATCAGCGAGTCGTAGAACGGCGGGATGACCGACCCCTCGCCGAAGCCGGAGTCGATCCGCACGCCGTCGCCTTCCGGCCACTGCAGGCCGGCCACGGTGCCGGGGCTGGGCATGAAGTTCCGTGCGGGGTCCTCGGCGTTGATCCTGCATTCGATGGCATGGCCGCTGAACTCCAGCTCGTCCTGGCGGAAGGAGATGCCGCCGCCGGAGGCAATCACCAGCTGCTCACGCACCAGGTCGATTCCGGTGATCTCCTCGGTGATGGGGTGTTCGACCTGAAGCCGGGTGTTCATCTCGATGAACGCCGCCTCCTGTCGCACCGGGTCGTAGAGGAACTCGACGGTGCCGGCGCCCAGGTAGCCGCAGCTGGCGGCGAGCCGGACCGAGCTGGTGCGGATGGTCTCCCGCACGTGGTCGGGAAGGTTGGGCGCCGGTGCCTCTTCCAGCACTTTCTGGGACCGGCGCTGCATGGAGCAGTCCCGGTCGCCCAGGTGCACGTAGTCCCGGCCGTCTCCCAGGACCTGTACTTCGATGTGGCGGGCTGCCTCAATGAACTGCTCGAGGTAGACAGCGGGGTCGCCGAAGATGGCCGCCGCTTCGCCGCGGGCGGTCTCGATGGTGGTGAGCAGGTCCGCTTCATCCGTGACGAGCCTGATGCCGCGGCCACCGCCGCCGGCGGAAGCCTTCACGACCAGGGGGTAGCCGATGCTGCGGGCCGCGGCGACCGCGTCCTCGTCCGGACGCAGCGGGCCGCTGGTCCCGGCGATGACGGGCACGCCGGCGGCTTCGGCCGCTTCCCGTGCCCGCGCCTTGTTGCCCATCAGCTCGATCGCCTCGGGCGAGGGCCCCACCCAGGTCAGGCCGGCCGCAAGGACCCGGCGGGCGAAGTCCGCATTCTCGGAGAGAAAGCCGTAGCCGGGATGGACCGCATCCGCCCCGGAGGACGTGGCGGCGTCGAGGATCGCGTCCTGGTTGAGGTAGCTCGCGCCGGCGGGCGGCGGGCCAAGGACGACCACGGCGTCGGCGGCCCGGGCCCAGAGCGAGTCCGTGTCGGCCTCGCTCACCACCGCGACGGTGGAGATGTTCATGTCCGCCGCGGTTCGGATGATCCGGACGGCGATTTCTCCACGGTTGGCGACGAGGAGCCGGCTGATCATTCGACGGGCCCCTCGACGACCGTTACCAGGACGTCTCCGGGATTGACCATGGCTCCGTCCTCGACGCCGAAGGATTCGACCGTTCCGCCGACCTCGGCCTGAATCTCGGTGAACTGCTTCATGATCTCCACGATGCCGATCACCTGGCCGGCCTCGACGGCGTCGCCCTCGTTGATGAAGGGCGGCTTGTCGGGGCCGGGCCGGCGGTAGAAGACTCCGGGAATCGGGGACTGGATTTCTGCCATGGGGGTGGTGCCTTTCTTCGATGGAGCGGGATCAGGAGCGGGGAGCGGCTTCGTCGACGGCGCGTCGGACCGCGGCGGCCACGGCAACTGCCGTGGGAGCGTCCGAATGGACGCAGACGCTCTGGAAATCGATGTCCAGCGGCGTGCCGTCGACCGCCGGCACGGGCTCACCGCGGAGCGCCGCGGAGACCCGGGCGTAGGCCTGCTGCGGGTCCGCCGGTTCCGGCCGGCGCTGGATCAGCAGCTCGCCGGCCGCGCCGTAGTTCAGGTCGACGTAGAGTTCACCCACGAAGGGCACGCCAAGCCGGCGGCAGACGGCTTCATGGGCGGTGCCGGCGAGGCCGTAGAAGGGAACGCCGAACTGCTTCGCCACTCCGGCGGCCGCTTCCATGAGCTCCCCGTCGGCGGCGAGCATGCCGAACAGCGCGCCGTGCGGCTTGATGTGGTTCAGGCTCAGCCCGTGCTTGTCGAGGAAACCGGTCAGCGCCGCCGTCTGGTAGATCATCATCGATTCCACCTCGGCGGGCTGCAGCACCATGCGGCGGCGGCCGAAGCCGGTGATGTCGGGCAGGCCGGGATGCGCCCCCACCGCCACGCCGTGGTCGGCGGCGAGGCCCACGGTGTAGTCCATGACCGCCGGGTCGCCTGCATGGAAGCCGCAGGCGAGGTTGGCGACGTCGATGATCTCCATGAGGGCCTCGTCGTTGCCGAACGCGTGCAGGCCGAGCCCCTCCCCCATATCGGAGTTGATGAGGACTTTCGGCGCGGGCATGGGTTGTGTCTCCGGACTCAGCATGGTGACACCATATGGCTCCCGTCGGGGCCGCAATATTGTGCAGCCTGCAGAAGCTGTCCAATAGTGTGGTGCACTCTGCACAAAAAGCTATGCGGACTGCTAGGAGGACCGAGGGCGCGATGCGTGTCGAAGAGCTCGCCTCCGACCCCGAGCTGGGCATGACCCTGAGGGCCGGAATGGGATCCCCGCGCCTGGGCCGGTCCATCACCTGGTGCGCCCCGACCGAGCACATGGATCCCACGCCCTTCCTGAGCGTCAACGCCCTGGTCCTGACGCAGGGCATGGGGTTGAACATCCGCGACTACCGTACCTGGGCGGCCTACGTCGAGCGGCTGGCCGCGGTCCCGATCGCTGCGCTGGTCTTCGGGCTGGGCGCCGCGCACCGGCAGCTGCCGGAGGGCCTGGTGAAGGCGTGCGCCGAACATGACCTGCCGCTGCTGGAACTGTGCGCCGACGTTCCGTTTGTGGTGGTCATGCGGCGGGTTGAGGAACGCCTCGGTGCGGAGCGGTTCAATGAGCTGCGCTCGGGCTGGGAGCTCGCGGATACCTGCGCCCGGATGGCCAGCGGCGGCGCGTCCCTGGCCGACGTACTGGCTGAAGTGGCCGGGACCGTGGGCGGCAGGGCGAGCATCACCGACAGCGCCGGCTACGAGCTGGTGGCCGCCGGCGAGCGCGGCGGACGAAGGGGCCGGACGGCGCTGCGGATGCCGAGCACCGAGACGGAGCGCTTCCAGCTGCGGATCGAAGGCGTCGATACGTCCATGCTGCTGCAGCCCCTGCTGGGGCCGGTGGCCGGGGTCCTGGCGATGCAGCTGAGCTATACCCTCAGCTCGCGGTCGGCTCTGCACTCCTCCGACGCCCTCCGTTGGTTCGAGCTGCTGCTCGAGGCGTCGCCGCAGAACCGCGGCGAGGTGCGGGCGCGGGCGGCAGGACTGGGGTTCGACGTCGACGCACCGTGGCAGTGCGTCCAGGTCTCGGCGCCGGAGGGGACGGCCTGGGCCAAGCTCCGATCAGTGGCCTGGCGTATCCGCGCGGCCCTGGACGCCCCCGGCCGCCCGGTCCGCTTCATGGAGGAGGAAGGGGGCACGACCATGGTGCTGCAGCATGCGCAGCACCGGCAGCCGCGGGCCCTGGCGGAGCTGCTGGCCGGCTGCGCCCGGGACGTCCCCGAATTCTCCATCTGCGTCGCCGCCGGCGAGAGCCTGGAGGACCTTCCACTCAGCCTGCTCCTGCTGCGCCGCTCCCAGGCCGGCCCCGGAGTGCACTGCGCCGGGCAGGCCGACCTGCAGGCCATTGTCCAGGGCCTGCCGGCGGCAGGACTGGAATCCCTGGCCCGCCGGCTGCTGGGGGACGTGCTCCTGCCGTCCAACGCGGCCCTGCTGCAGACGCTGCGCTCCTATCTCAGGAACAGCGGCAACACGGGACGGACCTGCGGTGAGCTGTTCATTCACCGCAACACCCTCGCCTACCGGCTGCGCCGCCTCAGGGAACTCCTGGGGGTGGACCTGGAGGACGGAGAGGTCCGGGCCACCTGCCTGCTCGCGCTGTCGGTGGTGGGAGCAGCCGGCGGGCATGGCGCAGCGGTACGGCCTAGCCCGGGTTCGCCGGGAGGAACCACCGGACCCGCGGCGGTTCCGTCAGGTGCTGCTCCGCCTGCTGGATCAGTGCCCGGTCCTCGCCGGTGATCCGCTGGTGCTCCTGGCGCAGGTACTGGCGCCACGTGGGCACCTCGTAAATCTCCCGGAACTGTTCCGCGTCCGTCACCGAGCGCACCAGCTCCCATCCGGTCGCTCCGGTCCGGAGGCGGACCAGGCGAACCTCCTGCATGGCTTCGGTGAAGGCCTCCAGCTCCCCCTCCGCCACCTCATAGGCCACCAGCAGGGTCACCGGGCCGGCGTCCGGCCGGGGAGCAGCGTCTTCGTCGAGGTCCAGGTCGAGCTCCGGCTCCGGCACCGAGCGGTCCAGCCGCCCGGTGCCGGGCAGCAGCGGCAGCACCAGGACGCTCGCACCGGCCAGGAGCAGGAGGACGGCGGTGAAGGTCAGCACGGCCGAATACCCGTACCGCGTGGCCGCTGAGCCCCAGAACAGGGCCGCCAGGCCCTGGCTGCCGCTGTTGACCATGAGATAGACGGCCAGCCCGCGGGCCCGCACCCACTCCGGAAGGGTCAGCTGCATCGCGGCGTTAAGGGTGGAGAAGGTGCTGATCCAGGCCAGGCCTCCGACGAGCAGCAGCAGCCCCAGGGGCACCGGGGGCAGGTGCCCGGCTCCCCACGCGGCGGCGCCGAACACGCCGGCCGCCGCTCCCAGGACCAGGCTGTCCGGCAGCTTCCGGATCCGTGGCAGCAGCACCACCCCCGCCACCGCGCCGGCCCCCAGGCAGCCCAGCAGCAGCCCGTAGCCGGTGGACCCGAGCCGAAGGTGGCCGTCCACCGCCACCGGCAGCAGGGCATAGAGCGAGCTGGCCGGCACCATGAACAGGACCACCCGCAGCAGGATCCGCCGGATGCGGGGAGCTGCCCGGATGTACCGCAGCCCTGCCGCGAACGCTTCACCGAGCCGCTCGCGTTCCTCCTCCAGGGGCGGGGACCGCCAGGCATAAATGGCGGCGGCGGTGCCGACGAACGAGAGCGTGTTGAGCCCGAAGACGAAGGCGGGGCCGGCCAGGGAGACCAGGACGCCGGCGACCGCCGGCCCCACCGCACGGGCCGCGTTCATCGCCGCGCTGCCCAGCGCCGAAGCGGCCTGGATCTCGCGCCGCGGCACCAGCGAGGGGATGATGGCCTGCCACGCCGGTGAGCTGATCGCCATCCCGCAGCCGATGAGGAACGTGTAGAGCAGCAGGCTGTCCGGCGCCATCCGCCCGAGGGCGGTCAGCACGGTCAGGATCCCGGCCGCCGCCGCGGCGAACAGGTTGGCGCCGAGGACCAGCAGCCGGCGGTCGAACGCGTCCGCCAGGACGCCGGCCACCAGGCCGAGCAGCAGCGCAGGAAACAGGTTCGCCGTCTGCACCAGGGAGATCAGGGCGGGATTGGCTCCGGATTCGACCAGGAACCACTGCGCGCCCACGGTCTGCATCCAGGTTCCGATGTTCGAGCCCAGCTGCGCGAGCCAGAGGACCAGGAACATCCGCCGCCGCAGCGGCGCCCAGGGTGACTCCATCTCCGATGCTCCCTCCGGAGGGCGGAAGGCGGCTCAGCGCACCTTCGGAAAATCGGCCCAGGCCGCCTCGAACTCCCGCCTGGCCGCGGCGGCCCGCTGCTGCTCGATCGCGTGCAGCCGGCCGAAGGTGAAGGCGTTGACGCCGCTGCGGGCCCCGGACGCGCCGAAGGTGCGCAGGTATCCTGCCGCGACCACCGCGTCCTGGTGCTCGCCCAGGATCTTCTGCAGCCGTTCGGCGGCGGCAGCCACCTTGCCCGCCGGCCCGGGGTCGACGCCGGCCCACACCTCCGCCGAATAGCGCAGCCGTTTGGCGGCCTTGCGGGCCGTGTGAAGTGCCTCCTCGCCGTCTCCGTGGGCCGGCCCGCTGCCGGTCCCGTCTCGGGCCGGTGCCGCCGCCAGGGCCGCCTTCACATGGCGCTTCAGCCGGCGGCGCTGCCGGCGCACGACGTCGCGGCCGCCCCGGCCGGCAGGGCCGGCGGCCGCAGCCTGCCGCTGCGGCCCGCGGAGCAGGTTCTCCAGGTCCTGCAGCAGCTGCCCGTACCGCTGCCCGGCAAGCAGCTCCAGCAGCTGTGCCCTGGCCGCCGCCTGCTCGGCCAGCAGCTCCTCATCGATCCGCCGGGCGGTGCCGCCCACCACCAGCTCGGGTGCCTGGGCCGAGAGCAGCGCCCGGAACCGGCCGTGCATCACCTGCGGATCCCGCACCTGCCCCAGGGCACCGGCTATCCAGCGCAGTTCCCCGCGCAGCCGCAGCGCGGGCTGCTCGGCGAGGACGGACCCGTAGCCGGCCAGCGCCGACCGCATCCGCCGGGTGGCAACGCGCATCTTATGCACGGCGTCGTCCTCCCCGGCCCGCACCCGGGGGTCCTGGCTGAGCAGCTCCCGGTACTGCCGGCGCAGGTAGTCGAGCAGCAGGTCGCCGAGCTGCTGCGGCCCGTCGGCAGCCGGCAGGGCAGCGGAGCGCGCGGTGAGAACCTGGACGGCGGAAGCGGCGTGGTTCTCCGAAGGGGGGCCTGCGGCGGCGCGGGAAGCGGAAACCATGGCTCAGTATAGGGCGGCGGATCGCGGCCACGGCAGGACCCGACGGCAGGTCCGCCGGCCAGCCGCTGAACTGCGGCCCCGCCCTGTTCGCCCGGCGGCCGGTGCCGGTAGCATCGGCCCGTCCGCGCCGTCGATGCCGGCACTGCCGGGGAAGGAACGCCGTGAGCCCCATGCAGTACGTGAAGCTCGGTGCCTCCGGCGCCGCCGTCTCCGCTCTGGGCCTTGGCTGCCTCAGCTTTGGGGACCCGGACCGGGGCAGCCATTCCTGGACGCTGCGGGAGGATGCCGCCTCCGCCGTCATCCGCGCAGCGCTTGAGGCGGGCATCAACTTCTTCGACACCGCCAACGTCTATTCCGCGGGCGACAGCGAACGCATCCTGGGCACCGTGCTGAACCGCCATGCCCGGCGTGAGGAGGTAGTGGTCGCGACCAAGGTGCACGGCCAGATGGCCCCCGGTCCCAACGGGTGGGGCCTGTCCCGCAAGCACATCCGCTGGCAGGTGGAACAAAGCCTGAAGCGTCTGGGCACCGACTACATCGACCTGTACCAGGTCCACCGCTGGGACGACACCACGCCGCTGGAGGAAACCCTGGAGGCCCTCGATTCGCTGGTCCGGGACGGGCTGGTCCTCTACCTGGGCGCCTCAAGCATGCACGCCTGGCAGTTCGGCAAGGCCCTGTGCCTGCAGCGCCAGTACGGGTGGGCTCCCTTCGTCACCATGCAGGACCACTACAACCTCATCTACCGCGAAGAGGAACGGGAAATGTTCCCGCTCCTGGCCGACGCCGGCGTCGGCGCCCTGCCCTACTGCACCCTGGCCTGCGGCCGGCTGGCCCGGGATCCGGACGCCGAGACGCCGCGGCGGCGCCGGGACGAGCGCGCCGAGATGCTGTACCGGCAGGCCGGGGCCGCGGATCGGCGGATCTGTGCGGCCGTCGCCGAGGTCGCCGCCGAACTCGGCGCCTCCCGCGCCCAGGTGGCCCTGGCCTGGGTGCTGGCCAACCCCCTGGTCACCGCCCCGCTGATCGGCGTGACCTCCGTGGCCCAGCTGACGGAGGACCTCGGGGCCCTGGACCTGGTGCTGGACGACGACCAGCTGCGCCGGCTCGGGGAAGGCTACGTGCCGCACGCCGTCGTCGGGCTGTGACCGGGACCGATGGGCGGGCCGCCGGCCGTTCGGGCGGTAGGGTGGAAGCTCCTTGCCCCGGCGCCGTCGACGGGGCGATGCTTAGCGGTGATCCGTTCCCGCCGAACCGTCTGAAAGGTGCCGATGACCGTCCTTGTGCTGTGGCTGCTGCAGCTGGTGCTGGCCATCCTGTTCGCCGGGCTCGGCCTCATGAAACTGGTCCAGCCCTATCGGCGGCTGACCCGCAGTCTGCGCTGGCCGGCGGATTTCACTCCCGCCACGGTCAAGGTGATCGGCGGAGCGGAGCTGCTGGGCGCCGTCGGGCTGATCCTTCCGGTGGCGGTGGACCGGTATGAGGTGCTCACCCCGGTGGCGGCCCTGGCCCTGGCCGTGCTGATGGCGCTCGCCATCAGGGTGCATGTGCGCCGCCGCGAAAGGAACATGGTCACCCTGCCGGCCATCCTGCTGGGCCTGAACCTGCTGGTTGCCGCGGGGCGGTTCGCGGAGTACCTGTGAGCGAGGCCGCCGATGCCGCCGCGGAGGGACCCCTGGCCGAAGCGGTGGCCGAACTCTACGCCCTGCTTCCGGGCGACTTCACCGCGGCGCGCAACGCACGGGCGGCCGCGGCGGGCCGGAACGGGGAGAAGGACCTGGCGCAGCGCATCAAGGCGCTGTCCAAACCCTCCGCCGCCGCCTGGCTGGTCAATATGCTGACCCGGCACCGGCGGGAGGAGCTCGATTCGGTGCTTGAACTGGGCGCCGCGCTGCGCGAGGCGCAGGAGGACCTGGATCCGCGCGAGATGCGCCGGCTGAGCACCGAGCGCCAGCGGCTGCTGCGGGCCATGGCCCGGGATGCGCAGCAGCTGGCCGCCGAACTGGGCCAGCAGGTCAGCAACACCGTGGCCGGGGAGGCGGAGCAGACGCTGTGGGCGGCGATGACGGACGCCGACGCAGCCGCAGTGGTGGCGTCCGGCCAGCTGGTCCGGCCCCTGACGGCCAGCGGCTGGGGCAGCGTGGAGGTCGACGGCGCCGTGGCCGTGCCTGGCCTGGTGCAGGCCGCCGGCGCTCCGGCCGGAAAGCGCTCCCGCACCGCCCCGGCCAAGCGACCGTCGCGGCAGGAGAAAGCGAGCGCCCGAAGCGCCGAGGAAAAGCGCCGGCGGGCCGAGCAGGCCCGTGCCCTGCGCGCGGCGAAGGCCGAGCTGGCGGACGCGGAGCAGCAGGCCGGCCGCGCGGAGGAGGAATTCTCGTCGCTGCAGGCCGATGTCGACGCGCTGGGCGCGGAGCGTGACGCCGTGTCCGATGACCTGGAGGACCTGAGGGAACAGCTGCGCCGGCTGGAGCAGGAGCTCGCCGGCCTGGACCGCCGCGCCGGCACCCTGGAACGGCGGCGGGACACGGCGCGGCGGGCGGCCCGTGCGGCCGGCCGGGCGGTGGACCGCGCCCGGCAGCGCGTCGAGGAGCTCGACGACGGGGCGGACGGCTAGCCCGCCGCCGCTGCCTTCAGGCCCGCATGGCCTCGGCAGGCTGCCGCAGCGCCCCCAGCCGGCTGCGGATCCGGGCCAGGTCCGTGGGATGCCCGGCGCCCGGCGCGTCGTCGCCCAGATCGGGCAGCCCCAGCAGGTCCAGCCGGCAGCCGGCGTCGTAGAGCACATCGACCAGGTTCCCGAAGCGCTTCCACCCGTCGGGGTTGTCGGTGCGTGCCGACGGAACGTCGTCGAGCACCCAGTGCCGGTACTGCCCGGCCAGCAGCAGGTAGTCCGAGGGCGCTGACGGGGCCAGGCAGAGGTCCTCGAAGCGAAACCACAGCTGGTCCCCGGCGCGCTGCGCTTCGAGTGCCCGGGTGCCGGGGCGCAGCGTGGCGTGTTCCGCAGCGGAGGGCCGCGCCAGGCCGGCCGCCTCCAGCGCGCCGGCGTCCGGCTCGGGCAGGTGCCAGCCGGCGGCGAAGCCCGTCCTGCGCACGGTCGGCAGGGTGCGGTAGTCCGTGCCGGCGTCGAGCGCCACGACCTCCAGATCTGCGGTCAGTGCCCGGATCGCCGGCTCCATCAGGTGGTGGAACAGCGGATCCGGGAGCAGGTCCTGCGGCGGATAGTTGGAGGTGGCAAGCAGGGTGATCCGCCGGGCCCGCAGCTGCTCCAACAGCCGGGTCACGAACATGCCGTCCGCGGGATCGCCGACGTGGAACTCATCGAAGCACAGCACCCGGACCTCCCCGAGCAGCTCGTCAAGGGCCTGGGCGAACGCCGACCGCTCCGCGGTCCGGCCGGCTGCGGTCCGGGCGGCAAACACCTTCGCGTGCAGGTCCCGGAAAAAGGCGTGGAAGTGGACGCGCCGTGCCGCCGGGCCTGCGCCTGCTTCGGCCGCCGCTTCGATGACGGCTGCCGCCAGCCAGCTCTTGCCCCGGCCCGGCGGGCCCCAGACGTACAGGCCCCTGCCGCCCGGGGCGAGGGCGTCGAGCATCCGGTCAAGCAGGTGGAGCTGGCCGTCGTCGAGCACCAGGGCCTCGCGCCCGGCCCGCTCGAGGATCGTCCGCCGCAGCTGTGCCTTTGTTGCCATGTTCCAGTTCTAGCCCGGCCCGGACCGCCGGGCCAAAGCGGGCGGATGCGGGGGCCGGCGAATACGCACCGCAAATTCGACCTATTTAATGCGTGCCGCCGGTGATAGCTTGGCCGAAGGGGACCTTGGAACCGGGGACCAGACCCGGCTCCACCACTGCGGATCCGGGAGGACTCATGACCGACCATCTCGCCAATGTCAGCACCTGCGCGGTGCACGACTGTTCCTTCAACCACCACGATGACTGCACGGCGTACGCCATTACGGTCAGCGGCGCCAGGGACCACGCAAGCTGCGCGACCTTCATCGACACCTCCCAGAGCGGCGGGCTGCCCAAGGTCCTCGCCCATGTGGGTGCCTGCCAGCGCTCCGAGTGCCGGTTCAACGACCACCTGATGTGCGACGCCCAAGGCGTCCGGGTGGGCCCCGGAGCGGAAAAGGCGGACTGCCTGACCTACCAGCCCCGGTGAGCCCCGCACGTCCCGACGCCGTCCTGCTCGCCTGGGATCCCGAACTGCACGACAGGTGGGCCGGCGGGCATCGGACGGCGGCCGAGGCCGCTGCCGTCCGCGGACGGGCGCTGGGGTACTGGCCGGTGGGGCGGCGGCGCAACCTGGCGCCGGGAACCGAGGCGTGGTTCCTGATCCGCGGCACCCGTCCCGGCATCATCGGCCACGGCGCGACCATGGCGATGCCGGCGGTGGATGAGACCGGGCAGTGGTTTGTCACGGTCACCGCCGACGCCCTGCTCCCGGCCGGGGACCAGCTGCCCCTGGAGCAGGTGCTCCGGGAAACGGGCTGGCAGCAGCCCCCGCCCTCGGGTGCCGCGGTCCAGGCCGCCGACGTCGCGGTCCTGAGGCGCCTGTGGCAGGCCCACCTGCCGTTCCGGCTGCTGCCGGATCCGCTCCTCGCCGTCCCCGGCAGCCGCCCGCCGGCCGCGCTGCGACACGCGGCCGTGGACCGCTGGGAACATGATCCCGAGCTGCGGCGGCTCTGCCTCGGCTACCACGGCACCGGCTGCGCCGCGTGCGGGTTTTCCTTCGAGGCCACCTACGGGCCGCTGGCCGGCGGCTATATCCAGGTGCACCGGCTCGATCCGGGCGAGGGCGCGCCGGATCCGGTCTCCGGCCTCGTTCCGCTGTGCCCGAACTGCCATGCCGTGGCCCATCTGGCCCGGCCGGACGCGCTGAGCCCGGCCGAGCTGCGCCGGCTGATCGCCGAGCACGGGCATCTGCCCGGCCAGACGCTCGATGACGGGCAGCTGGCGGCCCGCGAGTTTGCCGGCAGGCTGCTGCAGGCGGACGGGGAGGCAGCGCCGTAACACGGGGCGGGGTGTGAAAGACTTCCTCCCGTTGCCCGGCGCTGCGCCGGCGGGGTGGAAAGGAACGATCTTCCGGTGGCGTCGCTCGACTTTTGGCTGGTACTGCAGACCTTCGCACTGGTGACGGCGGGGTTCGGCATCTGGATCCTGGGGCGGGCCTGCTGGGAGTACGCCGGGGTGCCCGCCGTGCAGGATGCCTACCTGGAGCTGGCGGACGCCCGGCTGCGGGAACTGGAGCCCGCGGCGGCGCCGGTCCCGGCGGGGTCCCGCGGTGCGGGGGCCTGGGCGGCAGGACCGTTCAGGGTACCGGCCGCTCCGGCGGACCGTTCCGCGGCTGCCGGCTTCGCCCGGCGGGTGCGCAACGCCCTCGGCTCCCGTCCCTCGGAGCAGGAGCGGGCGGCGTCGCAGGCGGCGTTGCTCCAACTGCTGGCCCGCCCCCATCTGGCGGTGGACCAGCAGCAGCTCGCCGCCCGGGTGCTGGCACCGCTGGCCGGTCCGGTGTCCACGGCGGGAAGCGTCCGGGAGCTTGCCGCCACCTCCCGGCTGAGCCGGCAGGCCGTCCTGGGGATGCTCCGCCGGGAAGTGCCCGCCCGGTTCCGGTCCGTCTTCCTCCCCGGCATGGCGCGGTATCTCGATTTCATCGGCCGGGGCAGTTCCCTGGGCCTGGCCGTCGGAGTGCTGCTGGCCGGCGGCATGAACGGCAACGCCGACCTCGTCGGTGTCCTCACCACGGTGTGCGGGGTCGGAGGCGCCATCATCTTCACCCTGACCGTGCTCCGCTGCGAAGCCCGTTCCTGGCCGGCCGGCCGCGCCGGCCTGTGGCTGCGCCTGGCCCGGCGCTTTCCGCAGCTGTTCTTCCTGCTGCGGCTGCTGCTCACCACCGCGGCGCTGCTGCTGGGCCTGTACATCCTCGGCCGATAGCCCGTCCGTCCCGGCAGGCACTAGACTCGGGAGCCACCATGAGCATTCCAGCCCCCACCGCCAAGACAGTCCGCATCGATGCCTGGCTCTGGGCCGTTCGGGCCTACAAGACCCGTTCCGCGGCCACGGCGGCCTGCCGTGCCGGGCATATCCGGCTCAACGGCAACCCGGCCAAGGCGGCCCAGCCGGTGCAGCCCGGTGACACGGTGCGGATCCGGCTCCCCGGTCACGAGCGGATCCTCGAGGTGCGCCAGCTGATCAGCAAGCGGGTCGGCGCGGAGCCGGCCTCGCACTGCTTCATCGACCGTACTCCTGCGCGGCCGGCTGCGGACCTGCTGGGCATTCCGGTGCGTGACCGCGGCACCGGCAGGCCCACCAAGAAGGACCGCCGGGACATGGAACGGCTGCGCGGACGGGGGTAGCCCGTCCGCGGGCGCTGCCTACAGTGCGGCGGCCTGCGGACGGCTGTCGCCGGTCTCCACGAACCGCTGGTGGAAGGACAGCGCCTCGTTCAGCAGGTGCGGGGTGTGCTTGCCGAAACTCTCCCGGCAGGCCCGGTCAAAGTAGTCCTGCAGCAGGGGCTGGAAGTCCGGGTGGGCGCACTTGTCGATGACCGTGCGGGCCCGCTGCTTGGGCGAGAGGCCGCGCAGGTCCGCCAGCCCCCGTTCAGTGATGACGACCATCGTGTCGTGCTCGGTGTGGTCCACGTGCGAGACCATGGGCACGATGGCGGAGATCTTTCCGCCCTTGGCCGTGCTGGGTGACATGAAGGTGGACAGGAATCCGTTCCGGGCGAAGTCGCCGGAGCCGCCGATGCCGTTCATCATCGCCGTGCCCGCCACATGGGTGGAGTTGACGTTGCCGTACAGGTCGGCCTCGATCATCCCGTTCATGGCGATGCAGCCCAGGCGGCGGATCAGCTCGGGATGGTTGGAGATCTCCTGCGGGCGCAGGATGATCCGCTCCCGGTAGAAGGCGATGTTCCGGTTGAACTCCTCGATGCCGGCCGGGCTGAGCGAGAGGGCGGTGGCGGAGGCCTTGTCCAGCACCCCGTCGCGGATCAGGTACAGCATGCCGTCCTGGATGACCTCGGTGAAGGCCGTCAGGCCCCGGTAGCCGCTGTCGGCCAGCCCCGCCAGCACGGCGTTGGCGATGTTCCCCACCCCGGACTGCAGCGGCAGCAGGGACTCCCCCAGCCTGCCGGCCTTGATCTCGTGGCCGAAGAAGTCCACCAGGTTGGCCGCGATCTGCTTGGAGGCCTCGTCCGGGTCGGCGAACGGCGTCAGCCGGTCGGGGGCGTCGGTGATGACGACGGCGGCGACCTTTTCGGGGTCCAGGCGCAGGTACGGCTCGCCGATCCGGTCATCGGGCTCGGTCAGCATGATCGGCTTGCGGTGCGGCGGCAGGGCGGTGCCGTAGTAGACGTCGTGCATGCCGTCCATGGCCTCGGACTGCTGCAGGTTGACCTCGAGGATCACCTTATCGGCCTGCTCCAGCCAGGTCTTGTTGTTGCCGACGGAGGAGGACGGGATCAGGCTGCCGTCCTCGTTGATGCCCACGACCTCGACGACGGCCAGGTCGATGTGCCCGTAGAACCCGAACCAGGTGTGCTGGGCGACGTGGCCCAGATGGATGTCGAGGTACTCAAGTTCGCCGTCGTTGATCCGCCGGCGCATTTCGGGGTCGGACTGATAGGGCAGCCGCAGCTCCATGCCTCCGGCCTTGGCCAGCACGCCGTCCAGTTCCGGTGCGGTGGACGCCCCGGTCAGGACCTTGATGCGGAACTCCTCGCCGCGGGTGTGGGCCGCCTCCATCTGCGCGGCGAGCGCCTGCGGCACCGCCTTCGGGTACCCGGCGCCGGTGAACCCGCTCATCGCCACCGTCATTCCGGGCTTGATCAGCGATGCGGCCTGATCGGCCGACATCAGCAGGTTACGGAGTCCGGGGTGGAGAATGCGGTCGTTCATGCTGGCCTTTCACGAGGTGGAACCTCCCCACCCTACCCCGGTGTGAGCGCCGCCTCATAAAGCCGGTGCCGGGGCTGTGCGGCAGGCCGTAGGGCCGCACCGGGAGCGCCGCAGCCGCGGCCTGCCGGCCAGGTGCCCCCAGCAGGGTTCGAACCTGCGACCCACCGATTAAAAGTCGGTTGCTCTGACCAGCTGAGCTATGGGGGCCGGACGGCGTGTTCCGTCCGGTTCCAGTATGCCTCCGCTTCGCCGTCAGCCGGGGTCCGTGCGTTCCGGTTTCCTTCCGGCGTCTTATACGGGAAATCTACCTGCGCCGGGCACGTGCCCTGTCGGCGGCTGGCGCCGGGGGACAGCATCCCATGCGCAGGGGTGGCCCGGAGAGCGAAAGAGGAGCAGCCGTGGACAACTCAACCCAGCAGGACCTCGAGGGAACGGCAGGCCGCAGGACAGTCCTGGGAGCCTTGGGCGCCGCCACGCTGGCGGCGACGTTCAGCACCGTCTCTCCCGCCCACGCCGCCGGCCGGCAGCGGCCGCCGGGGCAGCTGATCGGCCCGGTGGCTGCTCCGGACGTGCACGCGATGACCTTCAACATCCGGATGGAAAGCTCCGAGGCCCGCCCGGGGCAGCCCGACTACTGGCCCGAGCGCATCCCCGCCCTCCAGGCATTGCTCCGCCTGGAGCAGCCCACGGTGCTGGGCGTGCAGGAAGCGGAGTTCCACCAGCTGGCCGCCGTCACGGACGCCCTGCCCGCCACATATCGGATGGTCGGCTACGGCCGGGAAGGCGGCTGGCAGGGAGAGCACTGCAGCATCTTTTACGACGGCGCGCGGCTGCGCCTGGTGTCGTGGAACCAGTTCTGGCTCTCCGACGCCATCGGCGTCATCGGCTCCAGGACCTGGGGCAACCGGATTCCGCGTGTGGTCACCTGGGGCAGGTTCGCCGACCGCGCCACCGGCCGGGAGTTCGTTGCCGCCAACACCCACCTCGACCATGAGTCGGAGAACGCGCGGGTCCGCAGCGCCCGGTTGATGGCCGAGGCCAGGACCTGGTTTGCCGGAACGCCCATGATCCTGATGGGCGATTTCAACGCCTCCGCCGCGGCGTCCTCGGTGTATTCCATCCTCGTCGGCTCCGAAACGTTCCGGGACACCTGGCGGTCGGCCGGAAACCGGCTGACTCCGGCGTACGGCACCTCGCCGGGATACGGGATGCCCGCAGTCGGCGGCCGGCGCATCGACTGGATCCTGGGCACGGACGGCATTCCCGCCCGGTCCACCGGAATCAACCCGTTCCGGCACAACGGACGCTGGCCCAGCGACCATCTTCCGGTGCAGGCCCTGCTCCGCCTGTAGCCGGCCGAGCAGGACCTGCCCGCCTCACGGAAGCCGGTTCGCCGCCCGACGGCGACGGATCAGGATCAGCGATCCGGCGGCCAGCAGTGCCAGGGCCGCCGCAGCGGCGGTCAGGACGCCGGCGCCGACGCCGGTATGGGCCAGGCGGCCCTGGACCGACAGATCCGCGACGTCGGCCGCTGCCTCATCGGACGGTTCGCCCCCGCCGTCGGGCGCAGCGGGGCCGCCGCCATCCCCCGTGCCCCCGCCGGCGGTGTCGGACGGCTCCGGCGACGGCTGCGGGTCCGCCGGCCCGCCCGGGGTCGGGCTGCCCGGGTCTCCGGGGGAAGCGCCTGAGGCGGGGAGCACGGTGACCGCCGCGGAGGTGTTGCCCGCGGCGTCGGCGGCCCGCACCGTGACCAGCTGCCCGACGTCGGTACGCGGCAGGGTGACCCGGTGTTCGGCCCCGGCCGGAACGGACGCGGCGTCGGCTTCCGTGGACGGGCCGGTCACCGTCCACCCGGAGGCGGCGAGCGTGGTGTCCCGGCGCAGCGAGACCTTCGCGACGAACTCGTCGTCTCCGGCGTCGTAGCGGGCGGCCGCGCCGCGGAACTCCGGCTCGTCGTACTTCCAGGCCTCAAACGAGTCCAGGTTGGGGGAATACGTGTTGACGGCCATCAGCCCGGCGTCGAGGTCGAACTGGAGCAGGCGCTGGAAGCCGGTATCCCGGTCCAGCAGGTCCGCCCGGGTAACGGCGGGGTCGGCGGCCTGCGTGGAGCGGTAGCCCTGGTAGTCGGCCAGCATCTCCACCACCGTACGCCCGCTCGCTCCGACGTTGCTGATGGCGTAGGCGCCGTCGCCGGCGATTTCCGTGGCGTCCACCTGCCCGCCGGTCACCGGGTCGGCATAGCTGGTGACCACGCCGTGGTAGTGCCCGCCGAAGACCAGGAAGACGTTGTCGTTCGGGGCCACCACGGTGTTCCACATCGCGTCGCCGGTGCCGCCGTAGCGCAGCTCCACGTTGTCCCGGACCCCGCTGGTGTGCAGGTAGGAGTGGGTGGCCAGGATGACGTTGTGCCCCGGATGCGCCTGCGCCTGCGCCGAGGCCCACTCCATCTGCTCCAGGGAGGGCCGGTAGGGCAGGTTGATCACCATGAACTCCACGCCCTGCGCCGTGAAGAAATCGGTGTGCGCGGAGTTGTCCCCGGCGGCCCAGGCCTCCCCGTACCAGGGCTGCTCCGAGAACATCTTCACGGGGAAGTACTCGTTGTACTTGTCGTTGTTGTAGCCCCACATGTTGTCGTGGTTGCCGGGCAGCACCCCGTTGGGGACGCCGGCCTCGTTGAGCAGGCCCACGATGCTCCGCGCGGCGGCGTATTCGCGGTCGGCGCGTTCCGCGGAGTGGTTGCCGTTCATCCAGTTCTCGACGATGTCGCCGGTGAGCGAGTTGTAGGCGATCTTGCGGGCATCCTCATTGGCGATCACCCAGGTGGCCATCTGCCGGAAGACGTCCCGGAAGCCTTCGGAGTAGAACTGGGTGTCGGTCATGTGGTTGAGCGCGAAGTCGTAGCTGCCGGGGTTGGCGAAGGCCTGGTCGGCGACGCCCACCTCATCGAGCAGCCCGCCGGCGGTGCGCGGCCCGTCGATCACCATCACATGCCCGACGCCGTCCGTCACCGCCTCCGGCGGCAGGGCGGCGGAGAGCGTCAGGTCGCCGTCGGCGGACGGGACGGCGGCGGCGAGCTGCCGCCATTCGGCTCCCGTCCAGGCGAGCAGCTGCACCTCGTTGCGTGCCTCGCCGGTTCCCGTCCAGGTGAACTCGGGCAGGTCCGCGGCGTCGGGCACCGGGATCTCGAAGCGCTGGAACGGGTAGCCGCCGTCCCCGCCGCGGGTGTCCGGCTCCTGCCGCGCAAATCCGGTCACCTCCTGCTCGCCGTCGACGGAGAGCGCGGCCGGACGGGGGTTGGGGCTGACGCCGGCGCGGACCACCACGTCCTCGTCCGGGCGCAGGGGCGCGGTCCGGGTGCCCAGCTCCAGGGCGGCGTCGTCGGCGTCGGCCACGGTGATGCCCAGGGCGGCGCCGTCTCCGGTGCCCGCGTCCACCTCCAGCGCCGGGGTGCCGGGCACCGCGTCCGTGTCCACGGCCACCGGGTCCGTTTCGCCCGGCAGCGGAACGGTGGGATCCACGTAGGGGGTGTCCGCCAGGACGCCGGGGGTGCGGGGCGCCATCTGGAAGTCGAGTTCATTGTCCCCGGTGTGCTGCGCGCGGGTCACCGACTCGCCCTCGTCGAAGCGGGTGTAGTTCCGCACCTCCTCCCCCAGCCGGCAGGGGGTGTCGCGGTCGACGTTCACGTCGTACACGGCCACCGCGTCCACCAGGGCGCCGGTGGCGTCGGTGATGTACATGCCGTACCCCTCGGTCTCGTTCAGGCCCTCGGCGTAGACGGCCTGGGCCGAGTTCAGCAGGGCCGCCGGGGCGCCGGCGGCAACCATCAGGTAGGTCTGGCCCGGGGCGAGGACGACGTTGCCCAGGTCCGGAACCTGAGCGTTGGGCCCGACGCCGGCCTGCCCGCTGCCGTAGCAGCGGAAGGCGGAGAATCCCGAAAGGTTGATGGGTTCGGTGCCGTAGTTGGCCAGCTCCACGAATTCGTCGGCGCTTCCGGCGGGGCCGGCGGCGGTGATCTCGCTGATCTTCAGGCCGGTGTGCGGCGAGGGCGCGGCGGTGGTCGGCGCGGCGGCCGGATCGTGGCTGCCGGGCGTGCGGGTGGTGGTGACGGCGAAGTCGGCGTCGTTGCTGCCGGTGTCGGCCACCCGCTGGTAGGCCTCGTCGTTGAAGGGGTTCAGCTTCGGGTCCACCGGGGCGCCGTCGGTGCAGGCGCTGTTGCGGTTGTCGTAGGCACCCGCCCGGTCCACGATCTGCTCGTCCGCGGTCAGGAGCATGAGCCCGAAGTCACGGAAGTGCAGGCCGGTGGCGTAGGTGGCGTCGGCCTCCCCGGCGAGCGCGGACGCCTCGTGGGCGAAGACCCAGCTGTCGCCCGGTGCCACCACCGATCCGGCGGCCACGGAACCGATCTGCACGTACTGGGTGCCGTTCTCCCCGCAGCGGAAGAGCTGGTAGCCGCCCATGTCCACCGGCTCGGCGCCCTGGTTGGTGATCTCAACATACTGTTCCGCCGTGCCGGCCGAGCCGCCGTTGGCGAATTCGGTGATCCGCAGCCCGTTGTCCACTTCCCGCACCGTTCCGGCGGTCGCATTCGGGGCGTCCACCGTCCGGGCGGCGACCACCCAGTCCTGTTCCAGGTTCCCGGTGTTGGCCACCCGCTGGTGGGATTCGTCCAGCCGGTGCTGCAGTCCGCGCTGCAGCCAGTTCCCGTTGGCGTCCGCGCAGTCCGTGGCGACGTCGGCGTGGTAGAAGCCGACGGCGTCCACCCGCTGCCCGCTGCCGTCCTCGAGGAAGGCGCCGAAGCCGAACTCGTGCAGGCTGGTGTCGTAGGACGCGTCGGCGGCGTAGCCGGAGCCGGCCCGGGCGGCGGTGAACTGGTCGCCGGGGGCCAGGACGGTGCCGGAGGGCACCACTGCCTGCGGCCCGTAGCCGCCGCCGGTCTGCCCGCATCGGTAGATCTTCCAGCCGGAGATGTCCATCGGGGCGGCACCGTAGTTGGTGATTTCGATGAAGTTCTTCGTTGAGTCGCGGTTGGCCTGCGTGGTGGTGCCGGCGCCGCCGTTGGCGATCTCGCTGATCAGCACGTCGGAGCCGGGCCGGATGTCGTAGCGCATCGGCACGGCCCCGTGCGCGGGAACGGCGGCGGTGGCGGCCAGCAGCCCGCCAAGGAGCAGGGCGCCGGCGGCGGCGCCGGGACGGCGCCTGGCGGCAGTGCCGGCCGGAGGTACCGGCCGGCGGGAACGGGTGGAGACCAAGGTATGCCTTTCGGGTGCGGTGCCCCGGAGTGACCGGGGAGGCTTCCCCTCGCGGGAGCCTCACCGTCGAGCCTTCCCAAGCCAGGGAAAGCGGCGTTGGCCGAAAGGTGAATCGCGGGTGAAGACTGTCCGAACGCGGCATGTCGGACACGGCGCGGTGCGCCCCGCGGCAGGTCAGGCAGCTACCGGTGTTCCGGGGAGCACGAAGGCGGTGGCGGTTCCGGGATCGATCTCGGTCAGCCCGGCGTCGACGATCAGCGGGCCGCTGCCGGGCCTGTCGGCGAGAGCGGCGAAGTCCTCTCCCGCCAGCTCACGCACGAGCACCGAGGCCGGGACCGCGGGCAGCGCCGGAACGGTGTAATCCCCGACGTCGGCGGCGGCGGCCTGGTCCGCAGCCTGGAGATACCAGGCGAGCAGCGCGTGCGCGGCCTGCGCGGAGGCCTTGCCGGTGGACATCTTCAGGCCGGCGTTCAGGACGATCACGGGTACGGGTCCGGAGACATCCGGGCCGGCGGCGGGCCCGTCGTCGGTGCGCGGCAGCTCGGTTCCGGAAACCTGCAGGGCACGCAGTGCCCGAGGCATCTGCTCGTAGGTCACCGGCTCGAAGGCGGCGGCGCGGGCCCGCCCGACGGCGGTGATCCCGCCGGGGGCACCGGCGGCCAGTTTGGCGAAGGCCTTCGGCCCGGCGCGGCGGACGGTCTTGGTGAAGCGCCCGTCCACCCAGCCGGCCCACGCGGCGTCGTCCTCCCGGGCCGCGTAGGCCCGGACGGAGGCGAGCGCGGCGGCCGCCACGGCATCCTCATGGAAGGCCGGCTCCGCCTTGTCGACGAGCAGGACGATGGGCTGGACGGTGTCGGCGGGAAGCATGCTCCCAGTTTTTCACGCCGGCCGGACGCGTCGCCGCACCGGGTGCCGAGCGGCAGCGGGGGCGTCAGAAGCGCGAGGAGCTGCCGGAGCCGGAGAAGCTGCCGCCGCTGGAACCGTATCCGGTGCTGGAGCCGGAGCTGGCCGCGGAGCGCGCGGACTCCACGCTGCTCACCCCGGCGCTGTAGCTCTGGATGTACATGGGGGCGGTGAAGTACCAGGTGGCCGGGTAGGCGGCGTCGAGGATGCCGTAGCCGCGCCGGTACCGGGCGCCGCTTCTGCGGGCCTTTTCCATTTCGCTGCGCATGGACTCGAGCTCGGTCTTGTTCTTCGAGTAGGCCTCCATCGCGGCCTCGCTGTGCTCCTGCAGCAGCGCCGAGAGTTCCTCCCGGGCGCGGCGCAGTTCGTCCAGCGCCTGCTCCGGGCTCATCCGACCCTCGGCGAGGGCCTGTGCCCACTCCCCCGGACGGTCCTGGGTGCGGCTGCGGAACCGGCGCAGCGCATCCGCCGTCGGGCCGGAGGCCAGTCCCTGCCCAAACACCTCGTCGAGTTCCGCCAGGTCCTCGCGCAGCGGGAGGGCCTGCCGCTCCCACGCGGCCTCCCATCCCGGCGCCCGGTTCAGCAGGGTGTTGGTGTCCGCAATGACGTCGTCCACGGCGTCGAGCTCGCCGGCCGTCTCGGCGTAGCGGTCGATCACCTTCGTGGCCCGGGTGGTCTTCAGCTCCTTGTCGGAGAACGCCCTGGCCTGGTTGCCGAGCTCCGTGGCCTCGGCGTACTGCTCACGGAATCCGCGGTACCGGTCCAGGACCTTGGCGCCGTAGGGCGAGTCCGCCGGGATGGTGTGGGTGTTCAGTTCGGTGGCGTCCAGGTCCGCGGTGACGCTGGCGTACGCGGCTTCGGCCTCGCCCAGCTTCTCCCGGTTCTTCTTCTGCCGGTTGTTCCGCACCAGCACGACGGCGCCGGCGGAGATGCCGCCCGCGGCCAGGACGCCGCCTCCGGCGATGTAGAGCGCCGGGTTCCGGTACCAGGGCCGGTTGATCAGTTCCGCGCCGCGTTCGACGCCGGCAATCGCGGCGTCGGTCCACTGCGCGTCCCGCAGCAGGTCGTAGGTGGATTCCTGGATGTCCTCGCGCTGCTCGAGGCTGACCTTGCGGTCCTCACCCATGTAGGTGCCCACCTGCCGGCCCACCGGGTCAAAGGCGAAAAGGTAGAGTCCGTCCGCCCATTTCTGGCCGTCGGGGCTGAGCCAGTCCGGATGCTCGGCCCGGGCGTAGGCCAGCACTTCCTCGTTGAAGTTGTCGGAGGCGCTGCCGTTGCGGGTGTACACGGCCACCTTGGTCGGCTCGTAGAAGTCGATGTCCTCCAGGGCGGGCAGCAGTGTGTTCCGGTCCAGTACGCCTGCGGTGTCCTCCACCACGATGTCGGTGGGCGTCTCGGCGAGCGCAGCCGGAGCTCCCCCCAGCAGGGCCAGCACGGTCAGGAGGGCGACGGCGAACAGGCGGCGCATGTCGGGGGCCTTTCGGGTTGGTGCACCGGACGGCGCAGCAGATGCTTCTCAGCCCAACGTACCGCCGGCGCCCCGCGCGCACCTCCGTCGGAGGGACCATTTTCGTGCTTCCGGCCACGCGGGTCCGTTCTCCCGGTCACATCTGCCGTGCCGGCGGAATCTTCCGGTGGAACGGGTGTTGAAGAAGAAAAGCAACCGTTCAACAGAAGGAGACAGCATGGGACGTGTGGAGAACAAGGTGGCCCTGGTCAGCGGCGGCGCCCGGGGCATGGGTGCCTCGCATGCCAGGGCCCTCGTGGCGGAGGGCGCACGCGTCGTCATCGGCGACATTCTGGACGAGGACGGCAGGAAGACCGCCGAGGCCCTCGGCGACAGCGCCCGGTACGTGCACCTGGACGTGACCCGCCCTGAGGACTGGGAAGCGGCGGTGCGCACCGCCGTCGAGGAGTTCGGCGGCCTGGACGTGCTGGTGAACAACGCCGGCATCGCCAACTTCGGGCACATCGAGGACTTCACCCTCGATCAGTGGAACGCCATCGTGAACATCAACCTGACCGGCGTGTTCCTGGGCATCAAGGCCGCCATTCCCGCCCTGAAGGAGTCGAAGGCCGGCTCGATCATCAACATTTCCTCCACCGCGGGCCTGCAGGGCTTCGTGGAGCTGCCCGGCTACACCGCCACCAAGTACGGGGTGCGTGGCCTGACCAAGTCCGTCGCCCTGGACCTGGGCAAGTACGGGATCCGGGTCAACTCCATCCACCCGGGCGTCATCAAGACTCCGATGACCGAGGGCATGGACAACCCGATGAACCACGTCGCGCTCCACCGCATGGGCGAGGCGCAGGAAGTGTCCAACATGGTGGTGTTCCTGGCCGGGGACGATTCGAGCTTCTCCACCGGCGCGGAGTTCGTGGTCGACGGCGGCGAGACCGCCGGCCTGGCCAACCACTAGGACACCCCATCCCGTTCAGGCGCCGCCGGTCCCATCGGCGGTGCCTGAACGGTGCCTAGAACGCCCCGGGCATCAACCGGGAGAGCCGGCGCATCAGGGTCCGGGCGGTGCCGTCGTCGATCGCGAGGTCGGTGATCACCCCGGCCCGCAGCGCGGCGATGAGCCCGGGCACCTTGTGGTCTCCGGCCACCACGCACAGCCGCCGGGGAATCCGGCGCAGCTCCTGCGGCGTGGGGCCGGAGGCGCGCCGGTTCAGGCCGATGTCCGCGTACGTGCCGTCCTCCCGGAGGAACACGGTGCACACGTCGCCCACCACGCGGTGCGCGGCGAACTCGCGGAACGCGTCCTCGGTCAGGTAGCCGCCGCTGTAGACCTCTGACGGAGAGGGGCCCTCAAAGGCGCCCACGCTGAACACCGCCAGGTCCGCCTCGGCGCGGACGGCGAGGACCCGTCGCACCGTGGATTCGCGCCACATCAGCTCCCGGGTCCGCTCGTCGTCGAAGAACGCCGGGGTGGGGAACTCGATGAGCGCGGCGTCGAAGGACGCCGCCATCTGCGGCAGCAGCCCCGGCGCCCGGCCGGTCTCCGGATCCCGTGCACTGACCGCTCCGTTCATCTGCACCACCATCGCGTCCCGGGTGGGCTTGGGCTGCACATGGGCGGCGACGGCCGACGTCGTCGTGCCCCAGGCCACGCCCATGGTCATGCCGTCTCCGAACCAGTCCCCGATCAGCACCGCGGCGTGCCGGGCGGCGGCCTCCAGCCGCTGCGCCGGCGTCGCCGTCGGCGAGACGGCGGCGAGGTAGGTGGTGACGCCGAACGCCTTCTTCAACGCCCGTACCAGTTCGTTGCCGGTGTCCACCGGCGCGGCCAGGGTGATGCGCACGATGCCCCGGTCCCGGGCTGCCTGGAGCATGCGGGACACGGTGGAGCGGGAGACCGCGAACCGTTCCGCGACGGCCTCCATGGTGGCTCCCTGCATGTAGTAGAGCTCCGCGGCGCGGTACAGCTGGGCGTCTTCGTGCATGGCCGCCTTCCCAATGGTGCACGTTCGTTCAATTGCTTTGATCGTACTCCCAGCCGGGATCTAGAGTCCTTCGAACAGCACTGCCGGGACGAAGTCGTCCCATCCCCTCTGAAAGGTTTCACCATGGCCTCCAGCATGCTTACCGCGGCCACCCGCACCGCGGCCCTGAACGAAATGGCCGACGGCCCCGAACTCGACGTCCTCGTCGTCGGCGGCGGCGTTACCGGCGCCGGCATCGCCCTGGACGCGGTGTCCCGCGGCCTGCGCACCGGCATCGTCGAGGCTCAGGACTGGGCCGGCGGCACCTCGCAGTGGTCCTCCAAGCTGGTCCACGGCGGGCTGCGCTACCTGCAGCAGCTGGACTTCAAGCTGGTCGCCGAGGCGCTGCGCGAGCGGGAGCTGCTGCTCGACTCCCTGGCCCCGCACCTGGTCAAGCCGGTGCCCTTCCTCTACCCGATCACCCACCGCGGCTGGGAGCGCCCCTACGTCGCCGCCGGCATCGGCCTCTACGACACCATGGCCCACGTCGGCGCCAAGAACGCCACCATGCCCATCCAGCGCCACCTCGGCCTGAAGGGCGTCAAGGAAGCCTTCCCGGACATCAAGCCGGACACCATGGTCGGCGCCATCAAGTACTGGGACGGCAAGGTCGACGACGCCCGCCTGGTGCTCACCATCGTCCGCACCGCTGCGCGCCTGGGCGCCCTGGCCGCCAGCCGCACCCGCGCCGTCGAGTTCCCCAAGGACGAGACCGGCCGCGTCATCGGCGCCGTCGTCCGCGACCTGGAGACCGGCGAGGAGCGCCTGGTCCGCGCCAAGTCCGTGATCACCGCCACCGGCGTCTGGACCGAAGCCACCCAGGACCTGGCCAAGGCCGACGGCGGCCTGAAGGTGCTGGCGTCCAAGGGCATCCACATCGTCGTGCCGCGGGAGCGGATCTCCGGCGAGACCGGCCTGATCCTGCAGACCGAGAAGTCCGTCCTGTTCGTGATCCCGTGGGAGCGCTACTGGATCATCGGCACCACCGACACCCCCTACCACCAGGAACTGTCGACGCCGGTGGCCACCAGCGCGGACATCGACTACGTGATCGAGCACGCCAACGTGGTGCTGGAGAAGCCGCTGACCCGCGACGACGTGATCGGCACCTTCGCCGGCCTGCGCCCGCTGCTGCAGCCGGGCACCAAGGGCGACGAGCAGTCCACCAAGATCTCCCGCGAGCACACCGTCACCGAGGTGGTGCCCGGCCTGATCGCCATCGCCGGCGGCAAGCTGACCACCTACCGGGTCATGGCCGAGGACGCCGTGGACCTGGCCCTCGGCGCACGCGCCAAGGACCTGCCCTCCGTCACCGCCAAGACCCCGCTGCTGGGTGCCGACGGCTACCTTCCGCTGACCCGCCAGGCCGCCGCGCTCGGCGCCAGGTACGGCTGGACCGAGCAGCAGGTGATGCGCATGCTGGACCGCTACGGCTCGGCCGTCAGCGAGATCCTCGAGCTGGTTGACGAGCGGCCGGAGCTGGCCGCCCCGCTGCAGGGCGCCCCGGCGTACCTGCGCGCGGAGATCGTGCATGGCTGCACCCACGAGGGCGCCCTGCACCTGCAGGACCTGTTCGACGTCCGCACCCGCCTGGTCTGGGAAGCCCCGAACCACGGCCTGGACGCCGTCGAGGAGATCGCCGACCTGGCCGCCGAGGCACTGGGCTGGGACCAGCCGCGCCGTGACGCCGAGGTGCAGGCCTACCGCACCCGCAGCGAGGCGCAGGACGCCGCCGCCGCGCTCCAGGACGAGGCCGCCGCAGCCGCCGCGCGCAGCGCGGTGCCGAGCGTGACCGAGCTGGTGGCGCCCTCCGCCCGCTAGGCACAAGCAGCCAGCGCGTATGAGCATGAGGCAGGGCCGCCGGGAAACCGGCGGCCCTGCCTTTTCTGTGCCCGGCGTGTTTCCTGTGCCCGGCCTGCCGGTGAGGACCGTCACGGCTCCCGGAGTGCGGGAAGCCGGCGCACCGGGGCTAGGATTACCCGGGCCCTCCTCCGCCTCGGCGGAGGAGGGCCTTTCAACCTTCCAGTCTCAACCCCAAGGAGCTGTGATCTTTTGACCACTCCTTCGACGCAGGACACCAATCCCGCCCTGCCGCCGTCGAATCCCGCCACCGCGGGAAAACGTTCCTGGCTTTCCGCCCCGCCCGCAGCTCCCCGGCTGCCGGAAGGTGAGGTCCGCCGCCGCTATCCCCGCCTCCGGTTCCAGGTCTTCCTGGGCATCTTCATCGGCTACGCCGGGTTCTACCTGATCCGGAACAACATTTCCCTGGTCGCGCCGCTGCTGCTCGACAGCGGGCAGCTGACCACGGTCGGCATCGGCCTGATCAGCAACGCCGTGCTCATCGCCTACGGCTTCTCCAAGTTCTTCTCCGCCACCATTTCCGACCGGTCCAACGCCCGGTATTTCCTGCCCATCGGCCTGGCCCTGTCCGCAGTGGCGAACCTCGCCGTCGCCTTCATTCCCGCCGTGTCGGCCACCGTGGTCATGTTCGCCACCGTGATGTTCATCAACGGCTGGGTGCAGGGCATGGGCTGGCCGCCCTCCGGCCGGGTGCTGGTGCACTGGTTCTCCACCAATGAGCGTGGCTGGAAGACCGCCATCTGGAACACCGCCCACAACGTGGGCGGCATGGGTGTCGGCGCGCTGGCCGCCCTCGGCCTGGCGATCACGGGCGACTCCTGGCAGTCCGCCTTCTGGGTTCCCGCCGTCGGCGCCCTGGTGGTGGCCGCCGTCGCGTTCCTGATGATCCGCGACCGGCCCGAAGCCGTCGGCCTGCCGCCGATCGAGGAGCACCGCAACGACCCGCCCAAGGTGGAGGCGGACCTGGGCGAGTTCGAGCAGCTCTCCTACTGGCGGATCATCGCCAAGCACGTGCTGTTCAACCGGGTGATGGTCTTCCTGGCCCTGGCGAACGTGTTCATCTACTCGCTGCGCTACGGCGTGCTCAGCTGGTCCCCGACCTACCTGTCGGAGCACCACGGCATGTCCCTGGCGCAGGGCATCGCCGGCTTCTCGCTGTTTGAGCTGGCGGGCATCTTCGGCACCCTGGCCTGCGGCTGGATCTCCGACAAGGTCTTCCGGGGCAACCGCAGCTGGACCGGCATCGCCTTCATGGTCGGCACCGGGGTCTTCCTGGTGGCCTACTGGCTGGCTCCGGTGGGCACCCCGTACTGGGTTCTGATGGTGCTGCTGTTCTTCATCGGCGCGTTCATCTACGGGCCGGTCATGCTGATCGGCCTGCAGGCCCTGGACATGTCCGCCCGGCATGTGGCGGGCACGGCGGCCGGGTTCACCGGCCTGTTCGGCTACGTCTTCGGGGCCACGCTGGCCTCCACCGGCGTCGGCTGGGTGGTGCACCACTTCGGCTGGGGCACCACCTACGGCCTGCTCACCCTGTCGGTGGTCCTGACCGTGGTGCTGCTGCTGTTTGTCCTGCCCCAGGAGAAGCGGCTCATTGCCCACCACAAGTCCCTCTCGGAGCAGGGCAGGTAGGGCAGGGAAGCCACCAACACCGCAGCGGCCGCCGGGACATTCCCGGCGGCCGCTGCGGTCCTGGCCTCGTTCAGTTTGCGGGGCGGGCGCCGGCGGGTTCCTCGGCCAGCGAGGTCAGCGGCACGCCGGCAGGGCGTGCAGCCGTGCTGCCGACCGGCACCGAAGCGCCGGACTGCGCCGAAACCAGCAGCGACTCCATCACGTCAAGCACGTGGAAGGCGAGCTCGCCGTTGGCGCGGTGCTGCTCGCCGGGAGCCGTCATGGCCATGTCCGCCAGCCCGTAGCCGCGCCCGGCACCGATGTAGCCCGCACTGTCGGGCAGCACCTCCCACCCCCTGTCCCGGTCGTCCAGCCGGCTGACCGACACCTCGCCGTCAAACCAGTTCGGATCGGGGACGCTCATGCTGGCCCGCTCGCCGTGGACTTCGATGTTGGCGGCCCGGGTCTGCACGGCGTCGAAGCTCATCACCAGGGTGGACAGGGCACCGGACTCGTGCACGAGGACGCCCGTGACGTGTGTGTCGACCGCGACCGGAATGGCTTCTCCGGCCCGCGGCCCGGCGCCGATGATCCGCTGCGTCCGCAGGTGGCTCGCGGCTCCGATCACCGAGGTCACGGGGCCCAGCAGGGTGACCAGCGCCGTGACGTAGTAGGGGCCCATGTCCAGCAGCGGGCCGCCGCCGGGAACATAGTAGAAGTCCGGATTGGGATGCCACCGCTCGTGGCCGGGGGTGACCATGGTGGCTGTGGCGGCGATCGGCCGGCCGATCACGCCGGCGTCGATGGCGTGCCGGGCGGTCTGGATGCCGGTGCCAAGGACCGTGTCGGGAGCACAGCCCACCCTCACGCCGGCCGCTGCCGCGCGCTCGAGCACCGTCCTGGCCTCCGCCGTCGTCGCCGCCAGGGGTTTCTCGCCGTAGATGTGCTTGCCCGCCGCGATGGCCCGGAGCGCCACCTCCGCATGGGCGGCCGGAATGGTGAGGTTCAGGACGGTATCCACGGCCGGGTCGGCCAGGAGCTCGTCGACCGACAGCGCCTTCACGCCGTCCTGTCCGGCGGCCACGGCCTGCGCGCGGCTGAAGTCCAGGTCGGCCACCGCATGCAGCCGCACTGCCGGCAGCGAGGGCAGGGTCTGCAGGTACTGCGCCACGATCGCTCCGCAGCCGATGATGCCTATGTTCAGCGGCTCGCCCACAGCAGGCCCCTTTCGATGATCGTGCGCACGTTCGGATCGTCCAGGATTTCGACGCGGTGGCCGGGAGTCGAGACGAAGATCCGTCCCTTGCCCCACTGCCGGGTCCAGATGGCCGGCGAGGTGACCGGCCGGTGCCAGGGATCCCACTCGCGGACCGCCTGCGTGGTGGTGGCCAGGACGTCGATGTAGTCATCGGCCAGCACCCAGTACTGTTCGGTCACCAGGTCGAAGTCCTCGATTCCCCGGGTGATGGGGTGCTCCGCTGCGGCCGGCAGCATGTTCACCCGGTACGGCACGTAGTTGTCGGCCTGCTCGCCGGTCCGCTGGTCCGGATGCTTGCCGGGATGGCAGGCGAACTGTCCGCCGATCAGGTGGAGGTAGTCGGACTCGTTCCGGTAGGAGTCGGCGATCCCGCCGTGCCAGCCCGCCATGCCGGTTCCGGCCTCGATGGCGGTCCGCAGCCCGGCGAATTCGTCCTTTTCTATGGTGTTCATGGTGTTGCACTGCAGAATCAGGTCCACGGAGGGCATGTAGTCCGCATCCGCGTAGACCTTGGGAGATTCCTCGATCCGCACGGCGTAGCCGTGGTCCCGCAGGAACGGTATGAAGCGATCGGTGGCCTCGACGGGCTGGTGTCCGTCCCACCCGCCGCGCACGACGAGAGCCTGCTTGGTGGTCATTTCGTCTCTTTTCCGGGGGTTGATGTTGAGCCGGGGCTGGATGCGGAGAAGGCGGCATCGAAGCTGGCGCCCGACGGCGCGATGGCAGCCAGCTGCCGCACCAGGGCGAGCGCCTGTGGCGCTCCGGTCAGCCTGTCCATGCCGGCGTCCTCCCATTCGATGCTGGTCGGGCCCCGGTAACCGATCGAGTTGAGCATGCGGAAGATGGCATTCCAGGGCACGTCGCCGTGGCCTGCGGTGACGAAATCCCATCCCCGCCGCGGATCGCCCCACGGCAGGTGCGAGCCGAGCCGGCCGTTGCGTCCGTTGAGCTGCCGGACGGATTCCTTCACGTGCACGTGGAAGATGTGCGGGGCGAAGTCCTGCAGGAACATCACCGGGTCAAGGTCCTGCCAGATGAAGTGCGACGGGTCGAAGTTCAGGCCGAAGCCGGGGCGGTCCGCCATCACCTCCAGGGTCCGCCGGGCGGTCCAGTAGTCGTAGGCGATTTCCGAGGGGTGCACCTCGAGCGCGAAACGGACGCCCTCGGCGTCGAACACGTCCATGATCGGATGCCAGCGTTCGGCGAAATCGGCATACCCCCGGTCGATCATCTTCTCGGAGGCCGGCGGGAACATCGCCACGTACTTCCAGATGGATGAGCCTGTGAAGCCGGTGACCAGGGGCGCGCCAAGGCGTGCCGCTGCACGTGCCGTGTCCTTCAGGACCTCGGCCGCCCGCCGGCGCACCCCTTCGGCGTCGCCGTCCCCCCAGACCTCGGGGGCGAGGATGTCCTGGTGGCGTTCATCGATCGGATCGTCGCAGACGGCCTGGCCGGTGAGGTGGTTGGCCACCGCGTGGACGGACAGGTTGTTCTTCTCCAGGATGTTCAGCCGATCCCGGACGTAGTCGTCGTCCCGCGCCGCCCGCACCGGGTCCAGGTGGTCGCCCCAGCAGGCAATCTCCAACCCGTCGAAGCCCCAGTCGCCAGCAAGCCGGGCGACCTCCTCGAACGGCAGGTCGGCCCACTGGCCCGTGAACAGCGTGACGGGCCGCGCCGTTTTCTCCGCTCCGGATGCCGCTTCAGACATGCCGCCACCCCGATTCGGCGGCGGCGGAGCGTTCGACGGCGTCCAGCACCCGCTGGACCCGCAGGGCCTCCTCGAACGACGGCGAGGGCGTGGTGCCCTCCGCGATGGCCCGGACCAGGTCCACCGCCTGGTGGATGAAGCCGTGCTCATAGCCCAGGCCGTGCCCGGAGGGCCACCAGTTGCCGGTGTAGGGGTGGACCGGTTCAGTGACGTTGATGGTGCTGAAGCCGGCGGTCTGCGCCTCGGCGGTGCCGTCGTAGAACTCCAGCGAGTTCATGTGCTCGAAGTCGAAGGCGAGGGATCCGCGGGTGCCGTTGATCTCCAGGCGCATCGAGTTCTTCCGGCCGAGCGCGAACCGGGTGGCTTCGAAGACGCCGATTGCTCCGCCGTCGAACCGGGCGCTGAAGATTGCGGCGTCGTCCACGGTAACCTGGCCCGTCCTGCCGTCGTCGGAGCCGGTTCCGCCGAGTCCGATCCGCGTTCCGCCGAGCGGCCGCTCGGAAACGAAGGTGTTCAACAGCGCCGAGACCCCGGAGATGTCCAGTCCGGTCACGTACTGGGCCGCATCGATGCTGTGGGCGCCGATGTCTCCCAGCGCGCCTGAGCCTGCCTTGGTCCGCTCCAGCCGCCAGGTCATCGGCGCCGATTCGTCCGAGAGCCAGTCCTGGAGGTACTGCGCGCGCACGTGCCGCACGGAACCGATCTTCCCCTGCTCGACGAGGTGGCGGGCGAGGGTGAGGGCGGGGGTCCGCCGGTAGGAGAAGCCGCACATGGCAACCACGCCCCTGTCCGCGGCCGCCCGGGCCGCCTCCGCCATACGCTCGGCCTCCTGCACGGAATTGGCCAGGGGCTTTTCGCACAGGACGTGCTTGCCTGCCTCCAGCGCCGCGACGGCGATGTCCGCGTGCGTGTCTCCGGGGGTGCAGATGTCGATCAGGTCGACATCGTCGCGCTCCACCAGGGCACGCCAGTCCGTCTCCGTCTCACGCCAGCCCATGGTGTCGGCGGCGGTCTTGACCGCGGCCTGGTCCCGCCCGGCGAGCACGGCGAGTTCGGGCCGCATCGGCAGGTCGAAAAAACGGGGCGCGGTGCGCCAGGCATGGGAGTGCATGGCGCCCATGAAGGCGTAGCCGACCATGCCCACCCTGAGGGGGGCCTGCTGTGGGGAAGTCATCTGGCTCCGAATCCCTTCCATCTACTTGTTGAAACCGGCGGTCAGCCCGCTGACGAGCTGCCGACGGGCAAGCACGTACAGGACCACGAGCGGGAGCGTGGAGAGCACGACGGCGGCCAGCACCGCCGGGATGTTCACGGTGAACTCGTCCTGGAAGGTCCAGAGCGAGAGCGGCAGGACCCGTTTGTCGGGGCTTTGCGTGAGGATGAGCGGAAAGAGGAAACCGTTCCAGACCTGCAGCGCGTTGTAGATCGCGATGGTGACCACCGCCGGCCGCACCAGCGGCAGGGCCAGGCGCCACATCATCGTGAACTCAGAACATCCGTCCAGCCGCATCGACTCAAAAAGCTCCCGGGGCACGTCCCGGAGGAAGTTCGAGAGGATCAGCACCGAGATGGGAATGGCGAACGCGATCGACGGCAGGATCAGCGCCAGCAGTGTGTCGTACATCTGTGCCTTGGTGATCATGAAGTAGATCGGAATGATCGTCGCCTGGAGGGGAATGGCCAAACCCATCAGGAACAGCGTGTGGGCGGCGCCGATCACCCTTCCGCTCCCCCGGACCACCGCATAGGCCGCCATGAATGACACCGCCACCGCTGGAATGACGCTGCCCGCGGTCACGATGACGCTGTTCATGAAGTACCGGACGAAGTCGGCCTCAAGGACCGTCCTGTAGTTCTGCAGCGTCGGCTCCGTCGGAGGGGCCAGCGGATTGCTGCCGAAGAAACCGGACTGGTTCTTCAGGCTCGTGATGACGACGTAGTAGACGGGCAGGATGATCAGGGCCAGCCAGACCCAGCCGCCGAGCCCGCCCAGGACGTTGGGGCTGGTTCTGCCGCCCTGCCGCCCGCGGGGCCGCTCGCCCGCCGTTTCGGAGGCCTGCGGGGTTTCCGTAGCCAGTGCCATGGCTATGCTCCTTCCAGCTGGCTTGCGCTGCGGCTGCGTCCGCCAAGCCGCTGCAGGATGAGGGCCAGGCCCAGGCCGAACACCACGAGGATTACCCCGAGGGCGCTGGCCGCGCCCATGTCATTGGCGCGGAATCCCGTGAGGTACATGTGCAGCGGCAGCAGCCTGGTCTCGTACCCCGGGCCGCCGGCGGTGAGGACGAAGATCAGGTCGAAGTACGCCAGCGAGCCCAGGACCATCAGGGTGGAGGAGGTGATGATCGTGTACTTCAGCTGGGGCAGGGTGATGTGCAGGAATTGCTGGAACCGCCCCGCCCCGTCGATCTGGGCGGCCTCGTAGAACGAAGCGGGGATCTGCCGCACCCCGCCCTGGTAGATCAGTGTGTGCAGGGGAACGAACTGCCAGGCAATGACAAAGACCACCACGAAGAGCACCAGGTCGGAGTTGCCCAGCCAGTTCTGCGCCAGGAGCGGCAGCCCCAGTCCGGGGCCCATGCCGAAGTTGGGATCAAGCAGTGCCTTGAACGCAATCGCCACGGCGGCCGACGAGAGCAGCAGCGGAACGAAGTACAGCACGGCCAGCACGGCCCGGTACCGCTGCCGCCCGGCAGTAAATACGCCCAGCAGCAGGCTGACCGGAAGCTGCACCACGATCGAAAAGAACATGATCTTCAGCGTGACGACGAGCGCGTTGAAGGTCACCGAATCGGTCAGGGCGGTCCGCCAGCTCTCCAGCCCGGCCCAGGTGATTGCCCCCAGCCCGTTCCAGTTGGTGAAGCTCAGGAACACCACCCCGAGCAGGGGCAACACGGCGAAGGCCAGGAAAAACACCAACGCCGGGACAACCATCCACGCCGACGGCCCGGCGGCCCTGGCGCCCCGCACGGCCATTGCGGGCTTCGGCCTCAGCAGCGTGCTCATTTGCCGAGCGTTGCGTTCATGTTCTCAGCGAACTGCTCGGGCGTGATCGCGCCGATGAAGATCTGGTCGAGGTTCGCCAGCATGGCGTCGCCCTGGGCCGGGCTCAGGGCCTGGTCCCAGGAAAGCTGGAAGCTCGGGGCGTCCTGCGCCAGTCCGTAAATGAACTCGACGAAGTCCTTGTCATCGGAGGCGGCAAGCTGATCTTCGATCCCGTTCACGGCAGGGACCGCGCCCGAATCGATCATGGCCTGGGTGTATTCGTCGCTGAACAGTCCTTCCTTGAGGTACTTCAGCGCTGATTCCATCTGAGCGTCCGACGCCTTCGAGGAGATGGACCACATGTTCGCCGGGTTGCCGACGACGTTGGCGGGATCGCCGGCGCCGCCCTCGACGGCGGGGAACGGAACGAAGCCGACGCTCTCCGACTCCACGAACTCCGGCGCATCATTCTTCAGGTTCTGGTAGGCCCAGCCGCCGTGCAGCATCATGGCGGCCTTGTCCGTGTAGAGGAGGGCACTGTCCGCGCCCGCGTCGGCTGCGATGGAGGAGAACCCGTTGACGAAGCCGCCGGCGTCGACCAGCTCCTGGATCTTTGTGAGCGCTTCGATCACGGCAGGGTGCGACCAGGCACCTTCCTCACCGTCGAGGATCGCCTTGAACACCTCCGGGCCGCCGATCCGGTCCACCAGGTACGACAGCCACATCAGGTTCGGCCACTTGGACTGCCCGGCCAGGGACAGGGGCGCGATGCCGGCATCATTGAACTTGGGGACCAGGGCCATCAGCTCATCCCAGGTCGCGGGCGGCTCGACACCGATCTCGTCGAAGATCTCCTTGTTGTAGTAGAGGACCACCGGCTGCATGTTGTTGTTCGGCAGGGCGTAGGTTTTGCCGTCAATGACGCCGTTCTCGAAGACGGAGGGGATGTAGCGCTCCTTCACCTCCGGGTTCTCCGCGAGGAACTCGTCCAGGTCGGCCACGTGGCCGGCGTCCACATAGGACTCAAGGACGCCGCCGCCCCATCCGTAGATGAAGGTGGGGCCTTCGCCTGCGCCGATCGCGGTGCGCACCTTGGTCTTGTAGGCGTCGTTGGCGAAGAACTCCTGGTTGATGAGGTTGTCCGGGTTCTCCTCGTTCCACGTCTCCACCGATGAGCGGAAGATGTCTTCGCTGCTGCCGGTGAGCGCCCACATGCTCGGCGAATCGGAGTCGGCGGCGGGATCGGACGGCCCGCTGGAGCCGCAGGCCGCGAGGGTCAGACCCAGGGCGAGAGCGGCGGCCGAAGCGGTTAGGGTCTTGGTTGTTCGCATGTTCATCAGAATCTTCCGTAGGTCATGTCAGCTCCGACCCGCAGGTCGGCTGAGGTGGACGGTCAGCTCCGCGGGGCACGCGGTCACTGACCGCCACACTGCGGAAGAGAAGTCGAAAACTTTTCGATAAAACAAGCTAGCGAGCGTAAAGTTACCTGCATCGCATCCCGCGGTCAACGGTTGAGATTTAGCCGTTATGGACGGGGTTAGCAGCCCTACTGAGTTATGGCCCTCCACTTATCCGCAAGGCAAGGGAGCGTCCGCAAGAGAGGATTTCGAAACTTTGTCGAAAACAGAGGCTGGTTCAAAGGCGACACTGGCTTCCGTCGCCACCCTCGCCGGGGTATCGATCTCCACGGTGTCGAAGGTCATCAACGACCGCGAGGACGTCGCTCCGGGCACTCGACGGAAAGTGCGGGAAGCGCTGCGCCAATCCGGGTACCGGCCGCCGGGACAGCGCCAGGCGAGTACGGCGCCGGCACTTCCGGTGCTGATCGACGTCGCCGTCGACAGCGTCACCACCGCCTACTACGCCGAAGTGATGGAGGGCATCCTGGAATGCGCGCAGACGCAGGGTGCAGAGATCATCCTGTCGATGACCGGCGGCGCCCGCGCGTCGGTGGCCGAGCGGGCCGGGAAAATGCAGGCATCGGGCCGACGGGGACTGCTCCTGGTGACCTCCCGCTGGTCGCCCGCGGAAATCCGTGAGATGAAGGGACGCGGAATTGCCGTGGTGGTCATTGACCCCATCAATCCGCCCGGCCGCGGAGTCACGAGCGTGGGCGCCACGAACTGGGCAGGAGGCAAGGCCGCGACGGAGCACCTGCTCGGCCTGGGCCACACCCGGGTTGCGTTCATCGGCGGGCCGCAGAGCGCCGAATGCAGCCAGGACCGTGAGCACGGCTACGTCGCGGCCCTGCTCGAACGCGGCATCCCCGTCAGGGAGGACTACATTCTGGCGGGGGGTTTCGACCCGGAGACCGGCCGACGCAGCCTGGACCGGCTCCTCGCACTCGACACTCCGCCGCAGGCCATCTTCGCAGCCTCGGACAGCATCGCCTTGGGAGTACTCGCAGAAGCCCACGCCCGCGGCATTCCGGTTCCCGACGACCTGAGCGTCGTCGGCTTTGACGGCACGTATATCAGCGAACAGACCTCGCCGCAGCTCACCACCGTGGCCCAACCGCTGCGGGACATGGGCTGCACGGCTGTGCGTGCGCTGCTGCGCGAGATGGACGGCCAGCGGCCGGATTCCGCCCGGGTGGAGCTGGCCACCCAGTTGCTCGTCCGCTCCTCCACAGCCCCTGCCCGCTGACGACGGCGGCCCGCGCCGGGCGCGTCAGGTCCGCCGTTCGGCAAGCCACGCGGCCAGCAGGCCGCAGACGGTGAACACCAGGGTGGCGGCCAGGACGAGGAGCAGCGGGCCGGTCCAGCCGCCGGTGGCGGTGTGCAGCCATCCGGCCAGGGGCGGGGCTGCGGTGGCGGCGAGGTAGCCTCCGCCCTGGATGCGTGCTGAGGCGGACGCCGCGTCCGCGTCGCTGCGGGCAACGGCCGGGACGATGGAGAAGATCGCGGTAAAGCCGCCGCCCTGCGCGATGCCGCCGATCAACGACCACAGCAGGTACGCTCCGGGTGCGGCGAGCAGCCCGACGGGCAGGGCGATCCAGCAGGCGGCGACCACCGCCATCGGCACCTGGATCCTCGTCCGCCTCGCCAGCAGCGGCACCCCAAAGGCGCCGGCGATGGCCGCGACCTGGAACAGGGACGCCGCGGCGCTGGCCGCACCCGCCCCCAGCCCGCGCTCCTCGGCCAGCAGGAGGGGCAGCCAGGTGGTGGTGGCGTAATAGGAGGCGGACTGTCCGCAGAAGGTGAGGGTCAGCAGCACGGTGATCCGCAGGTTGCGGGCACCCGCCGCGCCGGCCGCTGCAGCTGCCGCGCCGGGCCCGTCGGAGGTGGACCGGGGATCGGAGGCCGCCGACGCCGCCGAGGCCTTCTCCGGGTGCGCCGGTTCGCGGGATCCGGCGGCCGCGGCGGACCGCCGGGAAGGCCTGCCCAGGATCAGCCAGTAGGCGAGTCCTGCGGCGGTCGCCACCGCGGAGGACGCGACGGCCCAGCGCCAGCCGACAAGCCCGGCCAGCAGCGGGGTGCCGAGCAGTGCGGCCATGGAACCCACGTTCATGGCCGCCGTGTAGGCACCTGTGGCCGCGGAGATCTGCCGGAACGGCACATCGCGGCGGATGATCACCGGCACCACGATGTTGCCCACGGTAATGGCCGTTCCGATCAACACCGTCCCGGCCAGGACGAGGGCGGTGGGCCCCGCCGACCGCAGGGCCGTTCCGGCCAGCACGCCGGCCAGGCACAGGACGACGGCGGCCTCCGCGCCGAAGCCGCGGATGACCCGTGAGGCCAGCGGGGTGGCCAGGGCGAAGAGGAGCACCGGGATCCCGGTGAGCAGGCCGGCGCCCGGCGCGGACAGCCCGGTGTCCGCCTGGATGTCGCTGATGACTGCGGTGGGCGCGACAATCGGGGTCCGCAGGCTCAGGGCCAGGATCACGATCCCGGTGAGCACCCATACCGACGACGGGCCCGGGCGGCGTAGGCGATGCGTGGCGGTCTCCTTCATCTCGGCGCGCAGGCGTGCAGCCCGGGCTCGGCACCCTTGGGACAGAGGCACCGTGGAGTGGCTACGTTACTGGGATTGGACAGCCCTCGCTTGAATGTCGCCGGTGCCGGCCCGCTGCCGGATCAGGTGTGCGGAGGAAGAGCGAATACGAAAACCCCTCCTGACCATGCGTTGATCAGGAGGGGTTTGGTGGAGCCCCCTGCCGGATTCGAACCGGCGACCCCCTGTTTACAAGGAGAGTGACTAGGGTTGGAGAGGGTCCTTATGGTGCCGAGAGGTGCATGACTCCGCTTTTGAGCCGGCGGGAAGCGTCCCGGCTGGTCCTCACCCGCCTCGCGTAGCACAAGATCACCGGGTTCGTGGACGCGCCAGGCCGGAACTGGGCGATGACGTCCTGCGCGGAGATGGCAGTGCGTACCTCGACGGCGGAGGCGATGCTGCAGGGCCATACCGACCGGGTCCAGGAGCTCGGCGTGGACACCGTTGTCGTGTCGGACGCCCCGGAGGAGTGCAATATCTGCCGGCCCTTCGAAGGGAAGGTGCTGTCGATCAGTGGCGCCGACGTAGGGTAAGCGTCTCTCCGACGGTCCCCGCGTCATCGACTCGCTGGCCGGGGCCCGCAGGAAAGGCCTCTACCAAACCGGCGAAGGATACCGCAGACCCCGAGGGCGACCAGCTGCGGTAGAAGCAGCGGGCCTTTGAGCGGCGTGTGCCGGAGTTGAAGCGTGAGGCGGCGATCGCTGAGCAGTTAGACCCGCAGGCCGGGAAGCTCGCCCGGGCGAAACTTCGCGCCAAACAGCAAGAGTTCACTGCCTGCCGCGAAGACAACGACCGGAAGAATCTCAGCTACCGGACGAGCCTCCCCGCACGTCAGAGGTGGGCGAATCCGTCCGAGCGGCCGAAGCTGCCCTTCTCACCATCAAGGTTGCTCGTGTCATCCATGTAACGCGTTCCCTTAACGTGGAGCCAGGCCGCCGAGCTGTACTCCTTCTCAACAGTGAGCTCGCCGTTCTCCTCCAGGCGGATGAGCTGTAAGACCCCGGCTTCAGTGATGAAGTATGAGAACTTGTCCTCCTCCAACGTGATGACCGGGTCATCGTCTGCGCCCTCGACAAGATGGATGATTACGGCCATGCTTCCCCCTCAGCTATTGTGACCGCCCTGTGCGGTCGATCACATCGAATCCTAATCGAACCCTGAACCGAAACCATGCCCGGCCCTGGGGCGGCTTTTCGAGGCCCACCCCTTGGAAGGAACCGTGAGCGAGAATCTCGAACGCAGAGACACTGGCCATGGCGTGCCAAGGTCGAAGGCAAGTGGGACGGCGAGGTACCGGTGGTGAAAGGCCAGCCCTTCACCGGTACCGTAGCCAAAACTGACTGAGTGAATGGAAGAAGCATGGAGAGACTCCTAACCCTCGCCAAGGTCGCTCATCTGCTCGAGGTGTCGGTGAAAACCCTGGCCAACTGGCGATCGCTCGGCATCGGGCCCGAGTACGCGAAGCTCGGCGCGAACCGGACCAGTCACGTCCGGTACCGTGCGGGCACGGTGCAGACCTACATTGAGGCGCTCGAATGTGTCCGCTGAGACCAGGGTGTCCCCACATCCGACACCCTGGTGTTGCGGGCCCCGAGTTCCGTAGTGAAGAAAAGGGCGTGGGAACCGCCCTCGCCCCGGTTCCGGTGCTTTTAGTCCCGGAAGGATCCTCCGAGGGCCTCGCGCGCCGCCTCGGCCTCGTATTGAGGGGCTACGAGGGCCCAATTTGGGCCCTGAATCCAGCGTTCCCCAACTTCCAAAGGATTCTTGGCGAAGATCTCGTCTCGCTTCTCGTCGGAGGTGAACAACATCAGGACCGTGCGCTGTCCGCATTGGGTCTGGCCCCAGCCTGCATCAGAGAGGTCGGTATCGACGCGACGGCACTCCACCACCCCATCCTGGCTTAGTGCGTCCTCGTAAGCGGCTGCGAAGTCGTTGAGGGACTGGTATTCGGCGTCTTTCTCCGGGGCACCGCATCCCGCGAGCGCCAGCACCGCGACGGCTAAGGCGACAGACTTCCTCATGCTTCCCCCACATTCGCAGCTTACGAGACCGGGACCAGTGTGCCACACACCGCCATCAGCAGCCGGCGGTTCATCTGGAGCGTCGGGCCGACTGGCCTAGGCGGTCAAGTAGCGGTAGACCGTGGCGCGGGAGATGCCGAGCATCTTGCCAATGTCCGTCGCGTTGATGCCCTTGGCCTTCAGCTCCTGAACTTTCTCGGCGGTGACGTCGTCCACCTTCCGGGGGCGGCCGCCTCTGCGGTTGTTTTCAGCGGCGGCGGCGAGGCCGGCCCGGGTGCGCTCGATGATGGTGTCCCGCTCGAGCTGGGCGAAGGCGGCCATGATGGTCAGCATGGCCTTTCCCATGGGGCCGGTGGTGTCGATCACCTCGGTGAGCGAGCGGAAGCCGACGCCGCGGGCTTCGAGCTCTTCGATGACTTCCAGGACGTGGCGGGTGTTGCAGCCGAGCCGGTCGAGCTTCCAAACGGTGAGCGTGTCGCCTTCCCGGAGGTGGTCGAGGACTGCGGCGAGTTGGAGGCGTTCAGTCTTGGATCCGATGACCCCTTTGTCGCTGAAGATGCGCGCAGCGCCGGCTGCTTCGAGTGCGCTGACCTGCAGGTCGAGGTTCTGCTCTGTGGTGCTGACTCGTGCGTACCCGATCGTTACCACGTCCCATTCCCCCATGTCCCAAAATCCCATTGCGCTTGTGGGTTGCGAGACTACGGGTTATGGGACGGCATTGTAAGACTCGTTGCGCCTCGTGTTCTAAGGTGGGAACCATTGCACTCCGTTGCCCGGCGTTGTCTCGCCGGACGATCGTTTTTGGGACGCGGCGCCGACCGAGGTAATGCCTGCACTAAAGTCTCCGTGTGACCAACCTCTATGCCTACGTTGACGAGACCGGCGACCCGGGAGGATCGGCCGAGTCCAGTCCGGTGTTTGGCATGGCCGCATTGCTGGTTGACGACGTCGGTGCCGCCCAAGTCCAGGCTGCCGTGCAGAGGCTCCGCAGGGAGTTCAGCATTCCGGAGGGGACACCGCTCTCGTGGAAGCGGCATGTACGCACGCACGAAAAGCGGAAGTACGTCGCACAACAACTGGCTGCACTCATTGGTGTGAAAGTGATCTACGTCTACTGCCGTAAGTCCGATGTGACCCGCGGAACCTTCGTGCGGGATCGAGGGACTTTCTACAACTACATCGCCGGCAAGACGTACAAGGGCATCCTGTGGGCCGCCAATCACTGGGACAGCGAGCCCGCCAAGGTATGGACACGTTTTGGTCAGGTCATGGGGTTCGACCATCAGGCAACAACCAAGCCATATTTCGAAAGGGCCCTGTTTACAGACCGGAGAGTCCCTGCGCAGATCGAACAAGGCCTCAAGTGGGTTGCCGCACACACCTACGCGGAATCGCAGGCCGCAGATCTCTATGCCGGCTTCATCAAGGCGGCGACGTGGCCGGACGAATACGGAAACGTCGAAGGGCAGTATCTGCGGACCGTTTGGCATCAGATTCGGAACAGTGAAGTCTGTGCTGTTCCGTTGGGGCTGATGTCTGTGCCTGACAGCACCTTGGTGACTGCAAATGAATGGTTCCCCTGCGGGTCCTGCAGATACAACAGAGCCAGCTAGCTATGGACCCCTCGGGGCCGATCCACTCAAGGAGTGCGATGTCAACACCGCCAGTCACCCGAGCGGGTCCATAGCCAGCTGGCTGTTATGAAGTGTTACACATCGACCCGGCGAAACCAAGAGTGTTTGGCCAGCCGTACGGTCGACACCAACCCGTCTGGGCCCGCAGCGCCTTGGGCTAGCGGTGGTGAAATGCCGCCCGGATCCTCGCCGGGTGCTCAGGTCAATGCCCGAGGATGGCAGCCACGCTGGCGGAGTGGCCGTAGGCACCCTGGCATAGGTCGCCCTGGCCGTTGATGTACGGCTGCGCGAAGTCCTGAGCCGCGTGCAGCCGTTCGCCGACGTGCTTGGCCCTGACGCCGTCCTCGAAGTCGCCGCGGCTACCTTGAGTGCCAACCACTGCGAGCCCGCATGTCGAGCGGCGCGTATCCCTGATAGGTTCGGGATCCGGGACGGCTGTGGCCTTGTGACGTTCGAGTGTTTGGGCGTCTGGTCCGTCAGCATGCGGCTCCGGAGACCAGTTCCCCGCGTTCCTCCTTGCGCCTAGTGGCCCGGACGATTTCGCTGCGCGCGGACTGCAGTTCTCGTACCGCGAGGCGGCGCTGCCGGTTCTCTCGACGTTGCCTCTTTCGCTCGGTCCTTCGCGGAGGGAACTGCCCGCGAGACCTGCTGGGCACTGCTCCAGGGCGTCCCGTTCGCCGTCCGGGGCCAACACCCCTGCCAGCGCCTTGATAGCGCCCACAGTGGGTCTACGCTGGGCCCGCTCGGGTCTGCCCAGGTGATCCCCTTGATTACCGGCAACGCCTCCGAGGCGCTTCTGAGCCAGGCCTGCTGCCTTCCGCAGGGTGCGGAGCTCGGCACCGAATGGCTCGAGTTTCCGGCGTTCATCCTCCGGTTCACACGTTGCACTCACAAAACCATTCTGAGGGCCTGAAAAAGACCCCTGCCGAAGCGGCGAAACGCTCTGACAAGGGCCTTTATCGGAGCCCCCTGCCGGATTCGAACCGGCGACCCCCTGTTTACAAGACAGGTGCTCTGGCCAACTGAGCTAAGGAGGCGGTGCCGGGACCAGGCCCGGCTGGGCTGGCTCAAGGCCAGCCCCTCAAGGGTAGCCGACGGCGGGGGCCCGGGGGAAACCGGGACCCCGCCGTCGGGCCCTGCAGTTTGCTACTCGGAGTCGGCGCCGCCGTTGCCGTCGATGGCAGCCTGGACGGTCTCGGTGAAGGCGTCCAGGTTCGCTTCGGTCCCGTTGACGTAGACAGTCGGGGTGCCCTGCACACCGTCGGCCTGGGCCAGCTCCGTGGTGTACTTCACGTACGTGCGGAAGCCGTCGTCCTTGATGCAGCTCTCGGCGCCTTCGGCGCCCACGGAGGCCGCCATGTCGGCCAGGCCCTGGTTGTCGACCTCGCCCTGCGCGTGCTGCGCGAAGATCGCCGCAGTGAAGTCCCAGTAGGACTCGGGGGCGGTGTCCGCCACGCAGGCGGCCGCGTTGGCGCCGCGCGAGGAGTAGTTCGTGGGCGAGTTCCGGTCCAGGAACGAGACCAGGCGGTACTCGTAGGTGATCTCCCCGGCGTCGAGCCACTGCGCGATCTGGTCGCCGTAGGCATCTTCGAAGGTGGCGCAGTGCACGCAGTTCACGTCCGCGTAGACCACGATCGGCACCGGCTCGCCCTCGGCGCCCGGCTCGACGCCGCGCGGCGGCTGGCCCTCTCCGGTGCCCTCGGGCAGGTTCTCGGTGTCCACCTCGCCGCCGTCGGTCGGTGCCAGGGAGGTGGTGGAGGTCAGCGTCACGCCGCCGTCCAGGTTGCCGTTGGCGGGAACCGGGCCGGCGGCCGGAATGGAGCGGTTCATGTTGCTGAACACCACGGCGAAGATCAGGGCAATGACCGCGACGACCGCTACCACGACGCCCCAGCGCACCAGCAGCTTGTTCCGCTTCTCCTTGCGCTGCTGTTCCTCGCGCAGGGCGCGGGCCTTCTCCCGTGCCTCCGCGGTCCGCTCAGCCTTGGTCGGCCTGGGATTGCTCATGTGTCCTCACGTCTCTCAGCGATAACCTTCCACCGGGCATGGTGGCAAAACTGCCTACAGTCTAGCTATCGCGGCTGGGGGTTCTTCCTTAGGCCTAACGCGCGTACCCCGCGCGCCGGTTCCCTCTTCGATAGAGTGGCGGTGAGACCCCCAGAAACAGAGGAGTGCTGATCGTGGACGCTGCGGCCGTTGATCCGGGCAAGGACATTCAAACGGACGGGTACGGCGATTTCGACTTCATCGTGGTGTCCAACCGGCTGCCGGTGGACCGCGTCAGCGGTCCGGACGGCGAATCGTGGCGCCGCTCCCCCGGCGGGCTGGTGACCGCCCTCGCCCCGGTGATGGCGAAGGCCGACGGCGCGTGGGTGGGCTGGCACGGCGCCCCCGACGAGACCCTCGACGAGTTCGACCACGACAACATCCACCTGCGCCCGGTGCCGCTGTCCGCCGACGAGGTGGAGCTGTACTACGAAGGCTTCTCCAACGCCACGCTGTGGCCGCTGTACCACGACGTGGTTGCCCCGCCGGAGTTCCACCGGACCTGGTGGGACGCCTACCGCGCCGTCAACGAGCGCTTCGCGCAGGCCGCGGCGGAGATCGCCGCCGAGGGCGCCACCGTGTGGGTGCAGGACTACCAGCTCCAGCTGGTCCCGCAGCTGCTGCGGAAGCAGCGCCCGGACCTGAAGATCGGCTTCTTCAACCACATCCCCTTCCCGCCCATGGAGATCTTCGCCCAGCTGCCCTGGCGCCGGAACATCATTGCCGGGCTCCTCGGCGCCGACCTCATCGGCTTCCAGCGCTCCGGTGACGCCAGCAACTTCCTGCGCTGCGTGCGCCGCTTCGCCGGCCACACCATCCGCGCGCAGCAGGTGCATGTCACCGCCGAGGACGGCACCTCCCACATCTCCCGCGCCGAGGCGTTCCCCATCTCCATCGACGCCAACCAGATCACCGAGCTCGCCCAGCGCGAGGACGTCGTCGCCCGCTCCAAGCAGATCCGCCAGGAGCTGGGCGATCCCGACGTCGTGCTGCTGGGCGTGGACCGCCTCGACTACACCAAGGGCATCAGCCACCGGCTCAAGGCCTACGGGGAGCTCCTGGAGGACGGGCGGATCACCGTGGAGGGCGCCTCGCTGATCCAGGTCGCCAGCCCCAGCCGCGAGCGCGTGGAACAGTACCGGCTGCTGCGCGAGGAGGTCGAGGGCACCGTGGGCCGGATCAGCGGCACCTTCGACACCATCTCCAACACCGCGATCCGCTACCTGCACCACAGCTACCCGGTGGAGGAAATGGTGGCCCTCTACCTGGCCGCCGACGTCATGCTCGTCACCGCCCTGCGCGACGGCATGAACCTGGTGGCCAAGGAATATGTGGCCGCCCGGACCAACAACTCCGGCGTGCTGGTGCTCAGCGAGTTCGCCGGCGCCGCGGACCAGCTGCGCCAGGCGGTGCTGGTGAACCCGCATGACATCGACGGGCTCAAGGACGCCATCGTGACCGCCATGCAGATGCCGGACCGGGAGGCCCAGCGCCGGATGCGCCTGATGCGCCGCCAGGTGCTGCAGAACGACGTCGAACGCTGGTCCCAGGACTTCCTCACCGCCCTGCGCAACACGGAGGACGCATGAGCACCCCCGCCCCGGCCCTGCAGGCCGCGCTGGCCGAACTGGCGCGCACCGACACGCTGCTGGTCGCCCTGGACTTTGACGGCACCCTCTCCCCGCTGGTCGAACACGCCGACGACGCCCGGCCGCTGCCCGAATCCGCGGCCGCCGTGCAGCAGCTCGCCGCGCTGCCCCGCACCGCCACGGCGCTGATCTCCGGCCGGGCGCTGGACAGCCTGCGCCGGGTGGCGTCCCCCGAACCGGAGACCCTGCTGATCGGCAGCCACGGCGCCGAGACCTGGACCGGCCCCAACGCGGAACCGCTGCAGCTGACCCCGGAGCAGGCCGACCTGCTGGCCCACGCCCGGACGGCGGTCCAGGAAGTCGTGGACGGGTGTCCCGGCTGCCGGATCGAGCACAAGCCGGCCGGCGTCGTGCTGCACACCCGCAGCGTCAGCGATGACGTCGCATCCGCGGCCACCGCGCAGGCCCGCGAGCGGCTCGGCGAGCTGGACGGCGTGCACGTGACCGACGGCAAGGCCGTGCTGGAGGCCTCGGTCATCCGCACCAGCAAGGGCGAAGGGGTGCAGGCGCTGCGGGAACTCACGGGCGCGACGGCGGTCCTGTTCGGCGGAGACGACGTCACCGATGAGCGGGCCTTCGCGGTGCTTCAGCCGCAGGATGTCGGCATCAAGGTGGGTCCGGGCGTCACCGCGGCGGCGTTTCGGGTGGCCTCGCCCGAGGAGATGAGCGGCGTGCTGGCCGAACTGCTGCGCCTGCGCCGTGCCGCCGTGGACTGAAACTTTTCCTTTCACAAAGCGGAAACCCGTGCCATACTGACCCTGTCCCGCGCCCCGGGACACCCAATTGAATACGCAACCCATTCACAACGGATCGTCGGGCACGTACCTGCCCGTGAAGGGAAACACCACCATGGCAACGGTAACTTTCGACAAGGCCACGCGCCTGTACCCGGGCACTGACCGCCCGGCCGTCGACGGACTGGACCTGCAGATCGCCGACGGCGAGTTCCTGGTCCTCGTCGGCCCCTCCGGCTGTGGCAAGTCCACCTCCCTGCGGATGCTCGCAGGCCTCGAGGACGTCAACTCCGGCAGCATCCTCATCGGCGACCGGGACGTGACCGACGTGCCGCCGAAGGACCGTGACATCGCCATGGTCTTCCAGAACTACGCGCTCTACCCGCACATGTCGGTGGCGGACAACATGGGCTTCGCGCTCAAGATCGCGGGCGTGTCCAAGGAAGAGCGGATGAAGCGGGTCCAGGAAGCAGCGAAGCTGCTGGACCTGGAGGACTACCTCGACCGCAAGCCCAAGGCCCTCTCCGGCGGCCAGCGCCAGCGTGTCGCCATGGGCCGGGCCATCGTCCGGAACCCGCAGGTGTTCCTCATGGACGAGCCGCTCTCCAACCTGGATGCCAAGCTGCGCGTGCAGACCCGCACCCAGATCGCCTCGCTGACCCGCAGGCTGGGCGTCACCACCGTCTACGTCACCCACGACCAGACCGAGGCCATGACCATGGGCGACCGGGTGGCCGTGCTCAAGGACGGCGTCCTCCAGCAGGTGGACACCCCGCGCCGGCTCTACGACCATCCGAACAACGTCTTCGTGGCAGGCTTCATCGGCTCCCCCGCCATGAACCTCCTGGAGCTCCCCGTCGTCGACGGCGGCGTCGCCTTCGGCGGCACCGTCTACCCGGTCGCCAGCAGCGTGCTCGGCAGCGCCGGCCGGACCGTCACCCTCGGCGTCCGTCCCGAGGACCTGGAGACCGTGGGCGAAGGCGCCGGGCTCAAGGTCGAGGTGGACGTGGTCGAGGAACTCGGCGCCGACGCCTACGTCTACGGGCACACCGATCTCGACGGCACCGAGCACCAGATCGTGGCCCGCGTGGACGGCCGCCGCCCGCCGATGAAGGGCGAGACCATCTACGTGCGACCCCAGCAGGGACACGTGCACCTCTTCGACTCCTCCAGCGGAGAGCGGCTGGCAGACGAGGCCTGACCTGTCTTCCACCGGCTGAATCCCGTGCGGCGGCTTCCTGACCTGTTCTAAGATTTGGGTCAGGGGGTCGCCGTTCAGCCTTTAATCCGCAGCGTCCAACGATTCGTGCAAGCAGGGACCGCCATGACCGACACCGCGCGCGCCAACTGGCGCAACGAACCCACCGACTGGGAGCAGGCGGGGAAGCTGCCCCGCCCCCACGAGGGGTCCGGCGCACGAAGCCTGGGTTCGCTGGACGTCACCAGCGCCTCCATGGATCCGGCCCTGCTGGACCTGCCCTGGCAGGTGCCCCTGGAGGAATGGCCCACCGACCGCCTGGCGGCCCTGCCGCGCGGCATTTCCCGCCATGTGGTGCGTTTCGCCCGGCTGGGCGATTCGCTGATCGCCATCAAGGAGACCGGCGAGCACATCGCCCGGCACGAGTACCACATGCTGCGCAAGCTGCGCCGGCTCAACGTACCCTGCGTGGCACCCGTCGCCGTCATCACCGGACGCACCGACGAACAGGGCGAACCGCTGGACCCGGTCCTGGTGACCCGGCACCTGCGGTTCTCCCTCCCCTACCGGGCGGTGTTCTCCCAGACCCTGCGGCAGAACACCCTGACCCGGCTCATCGATGCCCAGGCCCTGCTTCTGGTGCGCCTGCACCTGGCCGGCTTCTACTGGGGCGACGTATCGCTGTCCAACACCCTGTTCCGCCGCGACGCGGGCGCCTTCGCGGCCTACCTGGTGGACGCGGAGACCGGCGAGCTCTATCCGGAGCTTTCCGGCGGCCAGCGCGAGTACGACCTTGAGATCGCCCGGGTGAACATCGCCGGCGAACTGATGGACCTTGCCGAAGGCAACCTGATCGAGGAGAGCGTCGACCCGCTGGCCACCAGCGAGCGGATCATGGACAGCTACCGCAACCTCTGGCGTGAGCTGACCGAACAGGAGACCTTTGCCCCGGGCGAGCGGTGGCGCGTGGACGCCCGCATCCGGCGGCTCAACGACCTCGGGTTCGACGTCGATGAGCTGGCCATCCGCACCACCGCCGACGGCACCCAGGTGCAGCTGCAGCCCAAGGTGGTCGACGCCGGCCACCACCAGCGCCGGCTGCTGCGGCTGACCGGGCTCGATGCGCAGGAGAACCAGGCCCGCCGGCTGCTCAACGATATGGACTCCTACCGGGCCGACAACCATCCCGAGCTCGATGAGGAGCTCAGCGCGCATCTGTGGGTCACCCAGGTGTTCCAGCCGATCGTGCGGGCCATGCCGCAGGAGCTGGGCAGCAAGCTGGAACCGGCCGAGGTGGTCCATGAGGTGCTCGAGCACCGCTGGTACATGTCCGAGGAGCAGAACCGCAACGTGCCGATGGCCGAGGCGGTGCAGTCCTACATGGACAACATCCTGCGGCACCGCCGCGACGAGGCGGCGATCCTGCTGACGGCGGATACCAAGACCATGAAAATCCTGGGCGGCGGCGGGAACGGCTGAGGACGCATCCCGCCGCCGGTCCGGCTTAGACGCTGCCGCAGGTGTATTCGACGCCGTCCACGTAATGCGTGCCCGGGCCGAGCTCCTGGCAGGTGGTGATGAGCGCGGTCATGCCGACCACCAGGATGATAGTCGTCAGCACCGTGAACAGGATGTTCAATGCGGAGAGGACAATGCCCACCACGGCGGGAACATTGCCCATGTTGGCCCGCCTGGAGCGGCGCAGGCCCATGATGCTCAGGACCAGGCCGCCGATGCTCAGGACCGGGAAGAAGGCCAGGACCAGGCCGATGATTCCAAACGTCTTGCCCGGATTCTCGGGCGGGTATCCGTAGCCCGCCGGCACGCCCTGGCCCGGCATCCCGTACTGCTGCTGCCCGTACTGCGGCTGCTGGTACTGCTGCGGCTGCCCGTACTGCGGCGGCTGCCCGTACTGCGGCGGCGAAGGCTGGGACGGTTCGGGCTGCTGCTCGCTTCGGCCATGGACATCGGTCACGTTGTTCCCCCTGGACTGTGCTGCGGATCGCTGACGAGGAGAGTCTACCGTTCCGGCCTTCCCGGGCTGTGGCCACCTTCACGCCGCAACCCGGGCACGGATGGGAGGGAAGCTGGCGTTAAATAGTGGATAAGCAGTCTGTCCCAGTAACGCAACACAATCCAAAGGGTGATTGGCAGCATGGAGAAACCGCTCGAAGCAACCGTTGATCCGCAGACCGGCCTTCGCGTGAAACCCGTCCATCTCCGTCAGCCCGGGCACCAGTGGTGGCGCTCGTCGGTCATTTACCAGGTCTACCCCCGGTCCTTCCGTGACCTGCGCGGCGACGGCGTGGGCGATCTTCAGGGCATCGCCGCGGAGCTGCCGCGGCTGGCCGAGCTGCACATTGACGCCGTCTGGCTTTCGCCCTTCTACAAGTCCCCGCAGAAGGACGCCGGATACGACGTCGAGGACTACTGCTCCGTCGACCCGATCTTCGGCACCCTCGAAGACTTCGATGCCCTGGTTGCCGAAGCCTCCCGGCACGGCATCCGGATCATTGTCGACCTGGTGCCCAACCACTGCTCCGACCAGCACATCCTGTTCCAGGCAGCCCTGGCCGCCCCGGCCGGCTCCCCCGCCCGGGACATGTTCATCTTCCGCGACGGCCGGGGCGAGCACGGCGAGCTGCCCCCGAACAACTGGGAATCGCACTTCGGCGGACCGGCCTGGACCCGCATCACCGAACCGGACGGCACGCCGGGGCAGTGGTACCTGCACCTGTTCGACTCCTCGCAGCCGGACTTCAACTGGGACAACCCCGCCGTGCACGACGAGTTCGAGCGGATCCTGCGCTTCTGGCTGGACCGCGGTGTCGGCGGGTTCCGGGTGGACGTCGCGCACGCGCTGATCAAGAAGTCCGGGCTGCCGGATTGGGGCGGACGCGCCGACGGCTCCTCCAGCGAAGGCTTCCCCGGCCACGAGGCACCGATGTTCGGCCAGGACGGCATCCACGACATCTTCCGCTCCTGGCGGCAGATCCTCGATTCCTACGATGGGGACAGGGTGCTCTGCGCCGAGGCCACGATCGACCCCGTGGAGCGTCTGGCGCAGTGGGTCCGTCCGGACGAGATGCACCAGACGTTCAACTTCGCCTACCTGCACCATCCCTGGGATGCCTCCAAGCTGCGCGGCATCATCGAGTCCTCGCTGACCGCCTTTGACTCCGTGGGCGCGCCGACCACCTGGGTGCTGTCCAACCACGACGTCGTCCGGCACGTCTCCCGCTTCGGGCTGCAGGCCCACGACCTGCGCAGCGGTGACGGCATTGGTCCCCTGGACCAGCAGCCGGACCATGAGCTGGGGCTGGTCCGTGCCCGGGCCGCGACGCTGCTCATGCTGGGCCTGCCGGGCGGGGTCTACCTGTACCAGGGCGAGGAACTGGGACTGCCGGACCACACCATGATTCCGCACGAGTTCCGCCAGGACCCGACGTTCCACCGGACCGGCGGAGAACGCGTCGGCCGGGACGGTTCCCGGGTACCGCTGCCCTGGCGGAAGGATGCGCCGTCGTACGGGTTCTCCGAGGCGGGAATCAGCTGGCTGCCGCAGCCCCCGGAGTGGGGCAGGCTCTCACGTGATGTGCAGGAACAGGACCCCGATTCGACGCTGAACTTCTACAAGCACGCCCTGGGCCTGCGGCGCAGGCTGGATCTCGGCCACGGCTCGCTGGCCTGGTGGGTACAGGCCCCCGCCGACGTGGTCGCCTTCGTGAACAACGGCGTCCTGGCCGTCATGAACATGGGAGCCGAACCGGTGGAGCTTCCCGCAGGAGAGCTTGTGGCGGCCAGCGTCCCCGGAGCGGGCGCACACGGCAAGCTGGAACCGGACCACGCCGCGTGGATCCGGCTTCCGGTCCGGGACGCCGCATAGCCTTCCCGGAGGAACGGCGGCTGCTCCTGGAATCAGGAGCAGCCGCCGTCGCGCAGCAGTGCCTGCACGGGCTCCGCTAGGCGATGGCCTTCCCGGGGTTCAGGATCCCTGCCGGGTCGAACAGTTCCTTGATCCGGCGCTGGTACTCCAGCACCTGGGCGCCCTGTTCCAGCGGCAGCCAGCGCAGCTTGTACTGGCCGACGCCGTGTTCTCCGGTAATGGTGCCTCCCATGGCCAGCGCCACGTTGACCGACTCGTCGAGGGCCGCGTTGAGCCGGTCCAGGCCCTCCGGCGCCTCGTTCGTGTTGATCCAGAACGTCGGGTGCAGGTTGCCGTCGCCGGCGTGGGCCACGACCTTCAGCTTCACCCGGTGGGTCTTGGCCATCTGCTCAAGTTCGGCGATGTAGTGCACCAGCTTGGAGCGCGGCACGGCGACGTCCTCGCCGACCCGGAACTCGTCGTCGACCTCGTCGCCGCGGCTGTGCCGGCGCAGCTCCACCAGCCGGACGGCTTCCTCGGTGTCCTCGGTGCTCACCGTCCCGCCCAGGTCCGTGAGGACGCTGCGGACCATGGCGGCCTCGGTCTCGGCGGCGAAACCGTCGGTCTGGATGAGCAGCAGGGCTCCGCCGCGGGCCCGCAGGTCCGACCCCTGGGTGCTGTCCAGCGAGATCATGGTCTCGCTGTCGAGCAGTTCCATGATGGCCGGCTGCACCCGGGCGGCGCCCACTGCCAGCACGCCGGCGGCGGCGGTCTGGAAATCCGGGAAGAACGCCGCAACGGTGCAGACCTCGCGGGGCAGGTAGCGCAGCCGTACGGTGATCCCGACGACGATGCCGAGGGTTCCCTCCGAGCCGGTGAACAGCCCGGTGAGGTCGTACCCGGCGACGCCCTTGAAGGTGCCGTGGCCGGTGTGGATGAGGGTGCCGTCGGCCAGGACCACGTCCAGGGCGAGGACGGAGTCGCGGGTGACCCCGTACTTGGCGCAGCGGAGCCCGCCGGCGTTGGTGGCGACATTGCCGCCGATGGTGGAGATCCGGTAGCTGGCCGGATCGGGGGCGTACATCAGCCCGTGCGGGGCGACGGCGGCGTTGAGGTCGGCGTTGATGACGCCGGGCTCGACGACGGCCAGCTCGTCCTCCACCCGGATATCCAGGATCCGGTTCATCCGTTCCAGGCTCAGCACAATGCAGTTGCGGGTGGCGTGCGCCCCGCCGGACACTCCGGTGCCGGCGCCGCGGGGCACTACGGCGGTGCCGGTGCTGCTGGCCCAGCGCATGACGTCCTGCACCTGATCCACAGTGGTGGGCAGGACGACGGCCAGCGGCTCGATGAACTCAAGCACTGGTCCCTGGTCGCGGCCATAGGCGGCCAGCACATCCGGTTCGGTGGACACTTCGAGGCCCGCTACGTCGCGCAGCCCGTTCAACACGTCAGTCATGCCATCAGGTTAGCGAGCGCCCATGAACCGGGCGTAGTGTGTCAGCGCCTCGTCCCAGAACGCGCGGAAGTCCGGCACCTCTCCGTCGTCGCCGGCATGGATGTCCGTGTGTCGGAGCCGCACCGTGGTGCCGCCGGTGTCGGCGGTGTCCGGGCGGGGGCCGCCGGCTTCGAACCGGATGCTGACGTGCCCCGGCCGGCCGGGGGCCTGGCCGAACTGCCATTCCAGCTCCACCTCGCCGTCGGGCCCGACCGCGGTCACGGCCGCCCAGACCAGCTCGTCTCCGTCCGGACCGGTCTCCACCAGGTTCCCGTCCTCGAGCTCGAGGTACGTGCCGGCTCCGAAACGGGCCAGCTCCGGGGGCCACCACAGGTGGATGTATTCGAGGAACCCTGTCGCGGCCTCCCCGGTTTCACGGGGAACAACGCGGGTCAGTTCGACGTCGGGCCGTCCGACGTCGTCGGGTTCCGGCTCCGGAGCATGGGAGAAAAGCGAATCCATTCCTCCAGCGTAGCTCCGCACTCCGCGGCGGATCTCACCCCTCAGCGTCCGCCATCTCACGTCCGGGAGGGCCGGGGGCCCGCGGGCCCGGCGGGATACTGGAGTCGGGGGCAACCGGATCCACAGCAGGCAGGAGGAGAAGCTTGCAGTTCGACCCCATCAAATGGCCCGGCCGGCAGCGGTCGCTGATGCACCGTGTTCCGGGCAACCACCTCTTCGGCAGGCTCACACGTCTGGGGACCTTCCCCCTGGTGATGCTCCTGCTGCTTCTGCTGGGCATTGCCGGACTGCTCCAGCTGGCTGAAGGGGACGCCGGGTTTGCCGGCGCCTCGCCCGCTGCCGAAGCGCCGGTCCCGGTCCCGGAGCCGCCTGCAGGGCTGCGGGGCTAGGACAACACAGGAGCGGGGCCGCGTGCTGCGGCCCCGCTCCTGCGCTCCCCGCCGGCTGCTAAGCCTGATCGTGCAGCTGTGTCCGCCGGCGGCGGATGAGTCCCGGCATCAGCAGCAGGGCCCCGGCTGCGGCCGCGGCTGCGCCCGCACCGAGCAGGGGAAGCGTTCCGCCGGCTCCGGTTTCGGGCAGGGACGGCCGCTCCGGCGCCGGGGCGGGAGCGGGTTCCCGGCTGACCTCATTGGTGAGCACCGCGTCGATGGTGGCCCCCGGCTGGATCGCCACCGTCACGGGATCGCCGCCGGTCACCTGCACGCCCTGGACGGCGCCCGTCGCGGTTTCCGTGACGGTACATTCGGTTCCGGCGGGCAGGTCCGCGAACGCCTGCACGTATTCTCCGGCCGCGGTGCCGGCCGGCAGGAGGATGGTCTCGTTCAGCACGTCGGCGCAGACCACGTTGACCGAGATCTCGCCCTGCAGCCCGGCTCCGGTTCCGGTGATCACCTTGGTCACGTTCAGGCTCCCCGGCCGGTAGCTGACCGTGTTGGTGACCAGGACCTGGGCGCCTTCTTCGGGAACGACAACCTCCTGCGGAGCATCGGACAGAACCTCCACGGCCGCTGTAGCCCCCGTCACCGGTTCCGTAATGACGCACGTGCTGCCGGCCCGGATGCCGCTGAAGGTGAATTCCTGGACCTCTGAGGCACCGGCGGGGACGTCGGCGGTGAAGACGAAGCCGGGTCCGCAATCCACCACGAGCTGGCTGGCCCCCTGCTCGCCCAGCGCGTTTCCGGTGAAGGCCTTATTGACCTCCAGTTCGCCGGGTGCGTAGAACTCGACCGCGCCCGCCGCGGTGGCATCGAGTTCGGCATTTTGGGCAAGGATCAGGCGCTGGGCGTCAGTGAAGGCCGGATTGTTGCCGTCGTAGAGGTAGACCTGGCCCCGCTGGACGGGCACCACGGCCCGGGCGGTCAGTACCGTGGTGGTGGCGACGGCGGTATCGCTGCGTATCCAAAGGGATGTACCGGACGGTACGGCGCTCCCGGAGGGAAGCTCTGCAGTGCCAGCCGGGTCGGTGTACAGGGTAAAGCCGGCGGGCACGGACACCGTTATTTCAGCCGCCCCCTCAGCTGTCACCACGAAGGGCCCGGCCGGCGAGCCGGCTGGTGCGGCAGCTGCAGGAGGGGTGACCGTGACGTTCGGGGCCGGAGGCTCGACGAGCGGTCCGTTTGCCTGGGTATCAGCGACAATCGCCGCCGCTGCGGCACGGATGTCCGGCTGCGTGCTGCTGACCACCAACCCGTCAGTGAAGTACCAAATCGCGGCCTGCACGGCCGCGGCGCGCTGGTCGGGGCCCAGTGCGGCGGGTTCTCCGGTCGTTGGGTAGTAGGAGTTGAGGATGTAGGTGACGTATCCAATGTTGGGTACGTTCGATTCCTCCCATGTTCCGTTCTCGTAGCCGACACCGTTTTCGGTGGAGACCCGCAGGTTAATGCAGTACATCTCCCCGGTCAGGCCTTCATCGGAGACGCTTTCGGTGATGATGGTTCCTGCGAAAGTCGACAGTGCTTCATACCCCGCCGGGTCCGTCTCAGGATAGGGTGCGGCCGGATCCTGGGTAATCGGAGTGGGCGGCTGGAGACCCGCTAACGTCTGGCCGGAACCTGTACCGGAAATAATCAGATCAGTATTCGGGCCTATCACCGGCAGAACGTTAGCCGGAGGAACATTGATCCTTGCCTGCGCGGGCGCACCCAATGGGAACAGGACCAAGGCCAGGGCCGCCAGCAGGCTCCCCACCGCCGATCGGCTCCTGCGGTGTCGGTTGCGGGCTGATTGCCGGTCCTCCGGCAGGAAACGAACCCAGCTCATAAGCACCTTCCTGTGTGCCTGGTGTCAGTTGGTGAGGAACATGCGCCTGCAGAGGCGCGATGGCCCGACGGTATGGCAGCCGCCGGTGAAGCGCTACGGTGGCGAGCCGAAAATGACCGCTTCAGGACGTATTCGTGCTCAAGCCGGCGAGAGGAACGGTGGAAACCCGGTGCATGGCGGCCCCGGAAAAGAACGGCTTCCTATCCCTGTGTCCGCCGGCTGCGGATGAGGCCTGGTATCAGCAGCAGGGCCCCGGCTGCTGGCGCGGCTGCGCCTGCACCGAGCAGGGGAAGCGTTCCGCCGGCTCCGGTTTCGGGCAGGGACGGCCGCTCCGGCGCCGGGGCGGGAGCGGGTTCCCGGCTGACCTCATTGGTGAGCACCGCGTCGATGGCGGCCCCCGGCTGGATCGCCACCGTCACGGGATCGCCGCCTTTCACCTGCACGCCCTGGACGGCGCCCGTCGCGGTTTCCGTGACGGTACATTCGGTTCCGGCGGGCAGGTCCGCGAACGCCTGCACGTATTCTCCGGCCGCGGTGCCGGCCGGCAGGAGGATGGTCTCGTTCAGCACGTCGGCGCAGACCACGTTGACCGAAATCTCGCCCTGCAGCCCGGCTCCGGTTCCGGTGATCACCTTGGTCACGTTCAGGCTCCCCGGCCGGTAGCTGACCGTGTTGGTCACGGCAACGGCGGCGCCCTCCGCGGTCAGGACGGCCTCCTGGGGAGTATCCGTCGTGACGTCCACGGCCGTGGTGGCACCCGTGATGGGCTCGGTCACCACACAGGTGGTGCCCACCGGGATGTCCGTGAACACGAACGTGGCGGGTTCAACCGCGCCGGCCGGTACGTCGGCGTTGAAGGTGTATCCCTCGCCGCAGTCAATCAGCAGCTGCCCGGCTCCCTGCTGCCCCGCCGCCTCTCCGAGGAACGATTTGGTCACCGACAGGTCTCCCACCGGGAAGAACTCAGCGGTGGCCTGGGCCGTGGCTTCCAGGACCGCCGTCTGGGCCAGGATCAGCCGCTGGGCATCGGTAATGGCCGGATTGTTTCCGTCATACAGGTACACCTCGCCCCGCTGGACCGTCACGGCGGCACGGGCCGACAACACCCCCGAGTCCGGAATGACAGCGGCACTGCGGATCCAGATCTGGGTTCCGGAGGCAACCTCCGACTCGTTGGCGATCTCCACCGTTCCGGCGGCGTCGCTGTACATGGTGAAGCCTTCGGGAACAGAGACGGTGACGACGGCCGCGTTTTCGGCGGCAACGGTGAACGGGCCGGCGGGAGATCCCACGGGCGCGGCTGCCGACGGCGGTGTGACGGTGACGTTCGGTGCCGGCGGTTCGACAACGGGCCCGTTGGCCTGGGCGTCCGCAATGATCGCTTCCACGGCAGGTCGGATGGCTGTCTGGTCGGCGTTGAGGACACACCCGTCGGAGAAGTACCAGATCGCCGCCTGCACGGCCGCCGCCTGCTGATTAGCGGTCAGGCCCGCAGGTGCTGCCGGGTTGGCAGGGTAGTAGTTGTTCAGGATGTACGCGACATAGCCGACGTTCGACACATTCGACTCAGCCCAGGTCCCGTTCTCGTAGCCGATGCCCGGCTCGGTCAGTACCCGGATGTTGATGCAGTACATCTCTCCCGTGAGGGTGGGGTCATCGATGCTGGCGGTGGTGATGATTCCGGCAAAGCCATTCTCCGCAGTGTAGCCGGCCGGCGGTGAAGCCGGGTACGGCGCGGTGGGGTCCTGGGGCGTCGCAGCGGGCGGCACGGCGCCGAGCACGTTCTGCCCCGCACCCGTGCCGTTCATCTGCATGTCGGTGTTGGGACCGAAAATGGGCGAAACGACACCCACGATATCTCCCACCCGCGCCTGTGCCGGGGCGGCGAAGGGCAGCAGGACCATCGCTGCGGTGACCAGGAGCGTCCATCAGGCTGCGTGCCTGCGCCGGCGGTATGGTCCGGTGGCGCCCGGGTGTGACCGGCCGTGATGCGACCTCATGGGCGGACCTTCTTCAGCGGTGAGAGTGATGTCAGCGCATGCCGCAGCTGCTGCCGCCGGCACGAGCCGTCACGCTACCGAGTGCCGCCCGTATGCACCACAGGGGGCGGCTGTTTTCGGCCGCGGGCCGCCCGGAAAAGAACGACGGGCGGGCTTGTGAGGGGTACGTGGGTTAAAGGGGTGAGGGCCCCGCGTCGTTGCGGGGCCCTCCCTGTTAATGGTTGTCCGGCGGTGACCTACTCTCCCACACCCTCCCGGGTGCAGTACCATCGGCGCTGTGGGTCTTAGCTTCCGGGTTCGGAATGGGACCGGGCGTTTCCCCCACGCTGTGACCGCCGTAACCCTTGCCACCAACCAACAACCCCCCTTGCGGGACCTGTGGTGGTGAAACCTTGTGGTTACACGTGTTCAACCGTGTATTCAATTGTGTGGTGTTCCCTGGCCCTGTCACCTGGTGGTGGTGTGGGTTGTTGGTTGGGAACCACATAGTGGACGCGTAGCATTCGTGCTGTTTTTTTCGTGTGTGGTGTAAGTTGTCGGCCTATTAGTACCGGTCAGCTTCACGGGTCTTTAGTCCCCGCTTCCACATCCGGCCTATCAACCCAGTGGTCTGGCTGGGGGCCTCTCACACGCTAGGTGTATGGAAATCTCATCTTGAAGCAGGCTTCCCGCTTAGATGCTTTCAGCGGTTATCCCATCCGAACGTAGCTAATCAGCGGTGCACTTGGCAGTACAACTGACACACCAGAGGTTCGTCCGTCCCGGTCCTCTCGTACTAAGGACAGCCCTTCTCAAATTTCCTGCGCGCGCAGCGGATAGGGACCGAACTGTCTCACGACGTTCTAAACCCAGCTCGCGTACCGCTTTAATGGGCGAACAGCCCAACCCTTGGGACCTACTCCAGCCCCAGGATGCGACGAGCCGACATCGAGGTGCCAAACCATGCCGTCGATATGGACTCTTGGGCAAGATCAGCCTGTTATCCCCGAGGTACCTTTTATCCGTTGAGCGACGGCCATTCCACAATGTACCGCCGGATCACTAGTCCCGACTTTCGTCCCTGCTTGAGATGTCTCTCTCACAGTCAAGCTCCCTTGTGCACTTACACTCGCCACCTGATTGCCAACCAGGCTGAGGGAACCTTTGGGCGCCTCCGTTACTCTTTAGGAGGCAACCGCCCCAGTTAAACTACCCATCAGGCACTGTCCCTGACCCGGATTACGGGCCGAAGTTAGATATCCAGTATGACCAGAGTGGTATTTCAACGATGACTCCACCCGAACTGGCGTCCGGGCTTCACAGTCTCCCACCTATCCTACACAAGCCACACCGAACACCAATACCAAACTATAGTAAAGGTCTCGGGGTCTTTCCGTCCTGCTGCGCGTAACGAGCATCTTTACTCGTACTGCAATTTCGCCGAGTTTATGGTTGAGACAGCGGGGAAGTCGTTACTCCATTCGTGCAGGTCGGAACTTACCCGACAAGGAATTTCGCTACCTTAGGATGGTTATAGTTACCACCGCCGTTTACTGGGGCTTAAATTCCCGGCTTCGCCTTGCGGCTGACCGGTCCTCTTAACCTTCCAGCACCGGGCAGGAGTCAGTCCGTATACATCGTCTTGCGACTTCGCACGGACCTGTGTTTTTAGTAAACAGTCGCTTCCCCCTGGTCTCTGCGGCCCGCTGCCGCTCCACACGCAATGGTGCTTCACAGTGCAGGCCCCCCTTCTCCCGAAGTTACGGGGGCATTTTGCCGAGTTCCTTAACCATAATTCTCTCGATCGCCTTGGTATTCTCTACCTGATCACCTGTGTCGGTTTGGGGTACGGGCAGCTGGAACCTCGCGCCGATGCTTTTCTAGGCAGCATAGGATCACCGGATCCCCCCGTACGGGGGTCCCATCAGATCTCAGGAGTGCTCATCCAAGAGCTCCGTGACGGATTTGCCTATCACGGTCCCTACATCCTTGGACCGGGGCAACCATCGCCCGGCCCGGCTACCTTCCTGCGTCACACCTGTTAATACGCTTACCTCCCGGGATCAGGTCCCGCGCTAGGCCAAAACCCTCACACCACAAGGGTGCTCGGGCAGGCTTCGGGCGGTTAGTATCCCCCGCTTGGTATGGGCGGTTCTTCGCCGGTACGGGAATATCAACCCGTTGTCCATCGACTACGCCTGTCGGCCTCGCCTTAGGTCCCGACTTACCCAGGGCAGATTAGCTTGACCCTGGAACCCTTGATCATTCGGCGGACGGGTTTCTCACCCGTCTTTCGCTACTCATGCCTGCATTCTCACTCGTGTAGGCTCCACCACTGGTTTACACCGCAGCTTCACTGCCCACACGACGCTCCCCTACCCATCCACACCCCTGAACCACGAAGGCTGGGGTCTAGTGTGAATGCCACAACTTCGGCGGTGTACTTGAGCCCCGCTACATTGTCGGCGCGGAATCACTTGACCAGTGAGCTATTACGCACTCTTTCAAGGATGGCTGCTTCTAAGCCAACCTCCTGGTTGTCTGAGCAACTCCACATCCTTTCCCACTTAGCACACGCTTAGGGGCCTTAGTTGGTGGTCTGGGCTGTTTCCCTCTCGACTATGAAGCTTATCCCCCACAGTCTCACTGCTGCGCTCTCACTTACCGGCATTCGGAGTTTGGCTGACGTCAGTAACCTTGTAGGGCCCATCGGCCATCCAGTAGCTCTACCTCCGGCAAGAAACACGCAACGCTGCACCTAAATGCATTTCGGGGAGAACCAGCTATCACGGAGTTTGATTGGCCTTTCACCCCTACCCACAGCTCATCCCCTCCATTTTCAACTGAAGTGGGTTCGGTCCTCCACGACGTCTTACCGTCGCTTCAACCTGGCCATGGGTAGATCACTCCGCTTCGGGTCTAGATCACGCCACT